>CAWEUG010000005.1:0-382768 GCA_963812145.1 uncultured Solirubrobacterales bacterium | reverse complement strand
GCAACGACCTTTGCGACGCTTCAGTCCAGCCTATCCGTCAACCCAAGAGCGACAAGGAAGCGTCACCCCCTGAGCTACCTGTGTCGATTTGAACCACTTCTCAGGAGTGGTTCCCCGAGCGTCCGTTGGCGGTCACGAACCGCCTGTCCTCCGGCCCCGGCCGCAAGATCAGCACCTCAGCCGGAGCCCGCTTCAGGAGCCAGACGAGATCGTCGCCCGAGAAGCCAGCGCCGGCTTCGGCCGTCGCCGGCACGACGACGCGATCGAAGCTCTCGTGGGAGAGCAGCCGCTCCAGGGCATGGCGATAGGAGCGCCCCCGCTCGATGCGGGCGTCAACCGAGACATCCTGGGATGCGGCGCGCTGCTCGATCGCCTCGAGCATCGGCATCGCCTTTGCCGCCTCGGCCGGGATCGAGCAATCGAGTGGCAGCCGCTTAGGTACCGCCGCCAGATAGGCAGGCATCAACGTCGCCTCCTCAGCCCGCGCCAAGCGCAACGCCGCATCGAGCGCTTGCCGCGAAATCTCAGTGCCGGTGAAGGGAAGGAGGATCTGGTGGATTGCCTGTGGCCGCTCGGATCGCCGGCCGCGAAGCCGCGAGCGAGCGATCAGGTAGCCACCCATCAGGCCGGCGACGAGCGCGACGGCGATCAGGACATGCTCGATCCTCAACGTCACCGCTCCTCCTTGCCCTCACGGCGGGCAACGATCCGCACATCCACCCCGGCCGGGGTCGCTCGCATCAGGCGCTGCGGCAACGGCTCCCGCAGCCTCGCCAAGCCCCGCGGCGGCTCGGACTCCCCGACCATGATGTAGGTGGTGCTGCGCTCGCGGGCCACCCGCGCGGCGCCATCGACGAGGTTGTCGCTCTCCTCAATCAGAAAGATGGCGCCGAGGACCGAGGCGAGGTGCCGCAGCGCCGTCACCTGGCGCTCGACCTCCCCCTCGATCGGCTGGCCCGGCGGCTTCACCCACAGCAAGTCCAGTGGCGCCCCGAGTCTCTGCGAGGAGCGCCAGGCACGCCGCACGAGACGCTGGGAGGAAGGCTGCGGCCGGACCAGCGCGAGCATCCGCTCGCCCACCGCCTTCGGCACCTCAGCGGCGACCCGCTCGGTGCGGGTGCCGAGCGGCGCCTCGACCACGAGTCGCTTCGCCTCAACCTCCTGGGCGACCTGGCGCAAGGCGACCTCGCGCAGGGCCAACAGGTTCTCCACGGTGAAGAAGTTGCCGAGCGCCGCCTCGACGTTCTCGCCGGGGTAGACCTTGCCCGCCCGCAGCCGCTCGATCAACGCCTCGGGAGTGAGGTCGATCAGCACCACTTCGTCTGCCTCGCCGAGCACCGCATCGGGAATCGTCTCCCGCACCCGCGTCCCGGTCAGCTCGGCGACCTGATCGTTCAGCGACTCCAGGTGCTGGACGTTGACGGTGGAGAAGACGTCGATCCCCGCGGCGAGCACATCGCGCACGTCCTCGTAGCGCTTCTCGTGCTCAGCGCCGGGGACGTTGGTGTGCGCCAGCTCGTCGATCAGCGCCAGCTCGGGCGCACGAGCCAAGAGCGCCCGCAGGTCCATCTCCTCGAGGTCGGTGCTGCGGTAGGTGACGCGCCGCCGCGGGACCGTCTCCAGCCCCTCCGCCAGCACCGAGGTCTCCGGGCGCTTGTGGGGCTCCATGTAGCCGATGGCTACGTCACGACCGGCCTCCTGCTCGGCATGGCCCTCTTGGAGCATCCGGTAGGTCTTGCCGACCCCGGCCGCCATGCCGATGAAGACCTTGAGGCGGCCGGCCATCGGCTCATGCTCCGAGCAGGTTGTGAATCACCAGGTCTAGGAGCTTGATCCCGATGAAGGGCACGATCAAGCCGCCGAGGCCGAAGATCAGCATGTTGCGTCGCAGCAGCGCCGTGGCCCCGATCGGCCGGTAGCGGACGCCGCGCAGGGCGAGCGGCACCAACAGCGGAATCACCAGGGCGTTGAAGACGATCGCCGAGAGGATCGCCGAGGTCGGCGTGCCCAGCTCCATGATGTTGAGCGCGTCGAGCGGTCCGCGCTCACCCGGGCTCGCGGCGTAGGTGAAGGCGAAGATCGCCGGCAGGATCGCGAAGTACTTGGCGACGTCGTTGGCGATCGAGAAGGTGGTCAGCGCCCCGCGGGTGATGAGCAGCTGCTTGCCGATCTCCACGACCTCGATCAGCTTCGTCGGGTTGGAGTCGAGGTCGACCATGTTGCCCGCCTCGCGGGCGGCCTGGGTGCCGGTGTTCATCGCCACCCCGACGTCTGACTGCGCGAGCGCCGGAGCGTCGTTGGTCCCGTCGCCCGCCATCGCGACCATCCGGCCTTCCTCCTGATGCCCCCGGATCAGCTCCAGCTTCTGCTCGGGCGTCGCTTCGGGCAGGAAGTCGTCCACCCCGGCCTCCTCGGCGATCTTCGCCGCGGTGAGGCGGTTGTCGCCGGTCACCATCACGGTCGAGATCCCCATCGCCCGCAGCTCATCGAAGCGGGCGCGCATCCCGTCCTTGACGATGTCCTTGAGGTAGACGACGCCGAGGATGTGGTTGTCGCGGCACACGGCCAGCGGCGTGCCGCCCTCGCGGCCGATCAGGTCCAGCTGCTCCTGCAGCTCGGCGGGCGGGCGGCCGCCCTGCTCTTCGACGTAGCGGATGATCGCGTCGCCGGCGCCCTTTCGGTACTGATTGCCGTTCACGTCCACCCCACTCATCCGGGTTTCGGCGGAGAAGGGGACGAAGGTGGCGACATGCGTGTCCAGCTCGCGCTCGCGGATTCCGTACTCGCTCTTGGCGAGGACGACGATCGAGCGCCCCTCCGGCGTCTCGTCGGCAAGCGAGGAGAGCTGGGCCGCCTCGGCCAGATCGGACTCCTCGATCCCCGGCATCGGGATGAACTGCGTCGCCTCGCGATTGCCGAGCGTGATCGTGCCCGTCTTGTCGAGCAGCAGCACATCCACATCGCCCGAAGCCTCGACCGCCCGCCCCGAGAGAGCGAGCACGTTGTGGCGGACGAGACGGTCCATGCCGGCGATTCCGATCGCCGAGAGCAGGGCGCCGATCGTGGTCGGGATCAGCGCGACCAGCAGCGCGATCAAGGTGACGATCGAGGCGTCGGTGCCGGAGAACTCGGCGAACGGCCGCAGGGTGACGACGACCAGAAGGAAGATCGAGGTGAGCCCGGCGAGCAGGATGTTGAGGGCGATCTCGTTCGGGGTCTTGCGGCGCTCGGCGCCCTCGACCAGGGCGATCATCCGGTCGAGGAAGCTCTGCCCCGGTTCCTGGGTGATCTCGACCACGATCCGGTCGGAGAGGACACGGGTGCCGCCGGTGACGGCGCTGCGGTCGCCGCCTGACTCTCGGACGACCGGCGCGGACTCGCCGGTGATCGCCGACTCGTCCACCGAGGCGATGCCCTCGATCACGGTCCCGTCGCCGGGAATCGTCTCTCCTGCTTCCACCACAACCACGTCACCACGCCGCAACTCCGAGGCGAGCTTCTCGCCGCCGTCGCGAAGGTGGGCGACGGTCTCGGTGCGCATCGAGCGCAGCGCGTCGGCCTGCGCCTTGCCCCGCCCCTCGGCGAGCGCCTCGGCGAAGTTGGCGAAGACCACGGTCAGCCAGAGCCAGACCGCGATCGCGAAGGAGAACCAGGCCGGATCGTCGCCGCCGCCGAGCGGGGCACCGCCGAACACCTGGATCAGCCAGCCGAGCGTCGTAATCAGCGCCCCGATCTCAACCACGAACATCACCGGGTTGCGGACCTGGTGGCGCGGGTCGAGCTTGCGCACCGAGTCGAGCGCCGCCCGCGTCATCAACGGTACGTCGAAGGGCGAGCGCGGCTGGTTGCGGAGGGTCTCGTCGGTCACTGCTCCTCCTCCTGGTCGAGGGCGATGTTGAGCGCCAAGACGTTGACTCCTGCCTCACCGAAGACGAGGAAGCGCCCTTCGGTGTGCTCGGCGACCAGCTCGAGGATGCGGTCGAGCGGCAGCCCGCGCCCTGCGGCCACCCGGTGGGCCTGGATTCGCGCGTTGGCCTCGGAGATGTGCGGGTCGACGCCGGAGGCTGAGGTGGTGACCGCGTCGACCGGCACCTCAGCAGCGGTCAATCCCTTGTCGTAGCGGCCCTCGCGGGCGAGGTAGGTGTCGAGTTCTTCGGCGAAGAGCTCGGAGAGTTCCTTGTTGTTCGGCCCGAGGTTGTTGAAGTAGGTGACGTTGGCGCTGTAGCCGGTGGCCGAGGGGCGGCCCTGGAAGTAACGGGGATCGCCGCCGAAGTCCTGGCCGATCAGCTCGGAGCCGACGACCTTGCCGTCGACCTCGATCTTGCTGCCGTCGGCGGCGCCGGGGAAGAGCACCTGGGCGACGCCGGTGGTCGCCAACGGGTAGGCGATCCCGAGCAGCAGCGTGAAGAAGACGAGGGCGATCGCCGCGGTGGTGAGGTCTTTGCGCAGTCCGTTCATCAGAAGAGTTGGTCGGTCAGCCCCTGCACGACGGGGCCGAGGAGGAAGGCGGGGAAGAAGGTCAGCGCGGCGACGATCACGACGACGCCGAGCAGCAGGACGACGAAGGTCGGTGAGTCGGCGCGGAAGGTGCCGGCGCCGACCGGCGCGACCCGCTTGCCGGCGATCGAGCCGGCAACCGCGAGCACCGCGATCATCGGCAAGAAGCGGCCGAACAGCATCACCAAGCCGCCGAGCAGGTTGGCGAAGTCGAACGCTTCGGAGCTGACGTTGCCGGGCGCGTTCGGTTGCAGAAAGCCGGTGTAGCCGGCGAAGGCCGAGCCGTTGTTGTTCGCCTGCGACATGTAGGCGTAGAGCGATTCCGAGAAGCCCTGCGGGCCGGCGTTGTAGATCGACATCGTGCCGTCGTGGCTGGCGACCGCCCAGGCGGTCCCGATCAAGACCAGCAGCGGCGTCACCAGCACCGCGACCAGCACCAGCTTCACCTCCCGCGCCTCGATCTTCTTGCCGAGGAACTCGGGGGTGCGGCCGACCATCAGCCCGGCGATGAAGACGGTCAGCAGGACCAGCATCAGCATCCCGTAGAGGCCGGAGCCGACGCCGCCGAAGATCACCTCGCCGGTCGAGAGGTTGGCCGTCGGCACCAGCCCGCCGATCCCGGTTAGCGAGTCGAAGGCGGCATTGACGGCGCCCGTCGAGGTGACGGTGGTGACCGCCGTCCACAGCGAGGACTGCGCGATTCCGTTGCGGACCTCCTTGCCCTCCATGTTGCCGCCGACCGAGCCATCGAAGGCATGGGTGACGACCCCGGCCGTGTGCTGAGCGGGGCTGCCGTGCTGCTCGGCGACGTAGACGACCGCGACCGAGAGGACGAACATCAGCATCATCGCCGCGTAGATCGCCCAGCCCTGGCGCCGGTTGCCGATGATCCGGCCGAAGGCGTAGGGCAGGCTGGCGGGAATCGCCAGCATCAGGAAGATCTCGAAGATGTTGGTGGCACCGTTCGGGTTCTCGAACGGGAAGGCGCTGTTGACGTTGAAGAAGCCGCCGCCGTTGGTGCCCAGCTCCTTGATCGCCTCCTGCGAGGCGACCGGCCCGAAGGAGAGGGTCTGTTCGGCGCCGGTCAGGGTGTGGACAAGCTCAGAGCCGCCGAGCGTCTGCACGACGCCTTGGGAGACGAGAACCAGCGCCCCGACGAAGGCGATCGGCAGCAGCACGTAAAGGGTGATCCGGGTGAGGTCACTCCAGAAGTTGCCGAGCGAGCTGGCGCTGCGCGCCGCGAAGCCGCGGATCACGGCGGCCAGCACCGCGATCCCGACCGCAGCGGAGACGAAGTTCTGCACCGCGAGGCCGGCCATCTGGGCGAAATAGGAGAGAGTCGTTTCGCCGCCGTAGTACTGCCAATTGGTGTTGGTGACGAACGAGGAGGTGGTGTTGAAGCTGAGGTTCCAGGGCCCCGAGCCGAAGCCCTCCGGGTTAAAGGGCTGGATCGACTGAGTGCGCAGGATCAGGTAGAGGAGCAGCCAGGAGAGCAGGCTGAAGACAAGCACCGAGCGCGCGTAGCCCTTCCAGTCCTGCCCTTCGCCGGGCCGCACACGAAACAGCCGGTAGCTGAAGCGCTCGATTGGCCCGACGACGGGAGACAAAAAGACCCGTCCGCCCTGGAAGACCTTGGCGAGGTAGGTGCCGAGCAGCGGCACCAGGGCGGTCAACAGGACGATGAAGACAGCGAACTGAAGCCAGCCCTGCGCCATCAGAGCCTCTCCCCGCGGAACAGCGCATAGCCGAGATAGCC
The DNA here is from genome assembly GCA_963812145.1 of uncultured Solirubrobacterales bacterium. Lineage (GTDB taxonomy): Bacteria > Actinomycetota > Thermoleophilia > Solirubrobacterales > 70-9 > VAYN01. The sequence continues at coordinate 376,515 of CAWEUG010000005.1, read as the reverse complement.
GAAGACGGCCGCCGCGACCAGCAGTCCGAGCAGCTCGGCGGCGCTCATACCCGGTCCAGCGCTCCGATGAAGAGGTAGATCAACCCGAAGGCGGCGAGGGCCAGGGCGATCGAGACGAGATCCATGCAGTGATCGTGCGCCTCACCCCGTCAAGGCCGCATGAAGAAACGCGGCCTCCGTATACAGATTTCGTAAAGGTCTCTTCTAGCCCGCGAAGCGGTAGCCGACACCGGGGTCGGTGCGGATATAGCGGGGTCCGTCCAGGGGCTCGATCTTGCCCCGCAGGTTGGCGAGGTGGGCGCGCAGCACCTGCACGTCGTCTTCGTACTCAACGCCCCAAACCTCGACCAGCAGGGAGCGATGCGTCATCAGGCGCCCGCGGTTCTGCGCGAGCGTGCGCAGCAGCTCGAACTCGGTCGGGGTCAGGTGAACCTCGTCGCCGTCGCGACGAACGACGCGGGCGACGAGGTCGATCTCCAGCCCATCGGCGGCGATCACCGGCTCGGAGGCTTCGGGCTTGGCCCGCCTCAGTACCGCCTCGAGTCGCGCCACCAGCTCCGGCGGCCCGAAGGGCTTGGTCACGTAATCGTCGGCACCGGCCGCAAGCGCCCGCACCTTCGCCTCCTCCTCGCCGACCGCGGAGAGGACGATGATCGGCATCTCGCTCCACTCGCGCAGCCGCTTCGTCACCTCGACGCCGTCGATGTCGGGCAGCATCAGATCGAGGATCGCCGCTGCCGGCGGCTTCACCGCCGCGCGGTCCAGCGCCTCTTCGCCGGTGGAGGCGGTGACCGCCTCATAGCCGGCATCGCGCAGGATCACCCGCAGGGCGCGGAGAATCTGCGGCTCGTCGTCGCAGACGAGGACGCGGGCCGCCCCATTCATGCCTTGCCTCCGTCGTGCGGCGGCAGGGTGACGACGAAGCTGGTCCCCTGCCCTGGCAGCGACTCGATCGCGATTTCGCCTCCGTTGGCCTCGGCGAACCCCCTGGCGATTGCCAGTCCAAGTCCGGAGCCGGCGTTGGTGGTGTCGCCGTGCTGGAAGGGCTCGAAGAGCCGCTCCCACTCACTCTCGGGTATGCCAGGTCCCTGGTCGACCACGCGGACGACGATATTGCCGCCCACCACCCGCGAGCGGACCTGCACCGGACGCCCGTTCCCGTAGCGGAGCGCGTTCTCAAGCAGGTTCGCGAAGACACGCTCGAGCTGGGCGGCGTCGGCGTTGACCATCGGCAGCTCCGGGTCGAGCGCCAGCCGAATCGACTCCGACTTGCCCTGCCCCTGCTGCGCCGCCTCCAGCACCTCGGCGAGATCAACCGGCCCTCGGTGGGGCTCGGCCTTCCCCGCCTCCAGCCGGGACATGTCGAGGAGGTTCTCAACCAGGCGCGAGAGTCGCCTACCCTCGCCGACGATCCCCTCGCTCAGCTCGGCGCGCTCCTCGGCCGTCAAGGTCTCCGAGCCGAGCGCGGAGCCCCCCGCGATGATCGAGGTCAGCGGCGTCCGCAGGTCGTGGGAGATCGAGCGCAGCAGCACCGTCTTCAGCTCGTCGCTGCGCCGCACCGCCTCGGCTTGCACCGCCTCCGCCTGCATCCGATCCCGCTCGCGGCTCAACTCCTCCAGCTCGGCGAGCGCTCGGTCGGCTTCCTCACGACGCCGCTCCGCCTCCAGGGCTCGGGCTCGGGCGAGGCCGGCGACGGTGCTGCTGACGACTGCCGCGATCACGAACGCGATGAGCGCGACCCAGTTCTCCTCCTCGGCGATCGTGAAGCGATGCAGCGGCGGGATCTGGAAGAAGTTGAAGGCCGCGGCGCTGGCGATCGAGGCGAACAGCCCCAGCCGCAATCCCCACACCGTCGAGATCAGCAAGATCGCCGGCAGGTAGACGACCCCGAGCGAGACCACCGGCGCCACCGACTTGAGCGGGTACACGATCAGCGTGCCGACCGCGACTGCGGCGATCGTCGCCATGATCCCGAGCCAGGCGGCTGGCGGCTCAATGCCAAGGTTGAGCTGACGTCGGCCCATCGAGACCAGCGTATGCCGCAGGGCTTGTTCCCAGCCAGTGGCCGGACGCGCGAACCCCGAGCGCGCTGGGCTGGAAGGCCGACTTCATCGCGGTCGAAAGGACGCCGAGTATCGCGCCTCCTAGTGCTCGTGAGGGAGGCCGCCGTGCACGGTCCACCACGAATCCCAGGTGATTTTGACTATGACGACGGTGATCGCGAGCCCGATTAGGGGGTCGGCGATCTGCGCGCCGAGCGCCACCGCGAGGGCGCTGGCGACCACCGCGAAGCTGACGTAGACATCTGCTCGGGCGTGGATATATGCACATATATGCATACAAGATATCCTCCCACCGTGGCCCGGCCCTCCGAACACAAACCCGCGAGCCGATCGCTGCCCCGCCGCGAGGCCGAGCTGCTGGCCGAGTCGATCGCCGCCTTCTCGACTGGCAGCCGCCTGCGCCTGCTGTGGTCGATGCTCCAGGGGGAGCGCACCGTCGAGGAACTCGCGGCCGAGAACGAGATGAGCCAGCCCGCCACCTCCCAGCAGCTCGGGGTGCTGCGAAAGGCCCAGCTCGTGCGCGTGCGACGCGATGGGCGCCGTGCGTTCTACGCGCTGCACGATCACCACGTCCCCGATCTGCTCGCCGCGATGCGCCACCACTTCGAGCACCGGGAGGGCGATCAGCGGCTGCCGGCTGACGATGGGCGAATGGACAGCGCCGCCAGCGGGCGGACTTGGCGTTGACGGCCGAGCCGGTCGGCGCGCTGCCCACCACCGAGCCCGAAGAATCGCGCGCCGCGATCTTCTGGCGCTTCCTCAAGTTCGGCTGCCTCGCCTGGGGCGGCCCGGCGGCGCAGATCGCGATGGTCAAGCGCGAGTGCGTCGATGAAGAAGGGTGGGTCTCCGAGCTGGGCTTCAAGAAGCAGCTCGCCGTCTACCAAATCCTCCCCGGCCCGGAGGCTCACGAGCTGTGCGTCTACTTCGGTCGCCTCCGCGGCGGCAGGCTCGGCGGCTTCCTCGCCGGCCTCGGCTTCATGCTGCCCGGCTTCATCCTCATGCTCGGCCTCTCGGTCCTATATGTGGAGGCGAACCTCTCCGGTCACCTCGAGGAGCTGTTCTACGGGCTGACCGCGGCGGTCGGTGCGCTCGTCGCCCGCGCCTTGGTCCGCCTCTCCAAAAACTTCCTCAGCGACGTTCCGCTGGTGATCATCGCTGTCGCCGCGCTTGCCCTGACGCTGTTCCTCGATGCCAGCTTCGTCCTCGTTCTGCTCGGCGCCGGCATCGTCTACGAGCTTTGGACGAACGGCCGCCGCTGGACCCATCGGGCCAGCTCGTTCAGCGTCAGTCCGCTCGCGGTCCTCGCCGTCGCCACCGGGGCGATCACGGTCTCCCTGACGGCGGAAATCTTCATCGAGGGATTGAAGGCGGGGCTCCTCACCTTCGGCGGCGCCTTCACTGTGATCCCCTTCCTCCAAGAGAGTGCGGTCGGCGGTCACCACTGGTTGACCGACGGCCAGTTCGTGGACGGGCTGGCGATGAGCGGCATCCTGCCGGCGCCCCTGATCATCTTCTCCACCTTCGTCGGCTACATCGCCGGCGGGATGACCGGCGCCCTGGTGATGACGCTCGGCATCTTCCTCCCGGCCTTCCTGTTCCCGATCTTTCTCCACCGCCAGCTCGTCGCCATCGCCGAGAACGACCGGCTGCACCCGTTCCTGCTCGGTGTTGCCGCCGGGGTGATCGGACTGATCGCCGCGGTCACGGTGACGATCCTCGAAACGAGCGTGGTCGACGTGTGGACCGGGCTGATCGCGTTGGGCGCCTTCGCCGCGCTCCAGCGCTGGCACTCGAAATTGACCGTCATCTATGTGATGGCGGCCGCAGGCTTGATCGGGGTCCTTCTGCAAGCGACGGTCGTTTAGCTGGCGCGTTCCAACCGCCCTGCGCCGATTTCGGGCATTTCTCGCCAGGAGTGCCCGACTCCCGCGTATCCGCGGCAAAGCGCCGGCACACTATGCGGCCCCAGGGTCCGGCTAATTCCCACTGGTGGGGCGGGGGGCTAAACGGTTTCGCCGCTGAGCGTGCGGCAGCCGGGCGCCGGGAAGCGCCCCATCAACTCGTGGACTTCTGCCCGCACCCTGTCCGCGACCGTGTCGTCGTCAGCGGAGGCGACGACCTCGTTCATCCACTCCGCGACCCGCACCATATGGTCCTCTTGGAGACCGCGGGTCGTCACCGCGGGGGTGCCGATCCTGACCCCTGACGGGTCGAAGGGCTTGCGGGGATCGAAGGGGATCGAGTTCGCGTTGGTGACGATCCCCGCTCGGGCGAGCGCGGTGGCCACCTGCTTCCCGCTCAGCCCCTTCGTGGTCACGTCCAGCAAGATCAGGTGGTTGTCGGTGCCGCCCGAGACGAGGTCGAACCCGCGGTCGATTAGCGCCTCGGCGAGCGCCTTCGAATTGGCGACGATGCCGTGCGCATAGGTGCTGAACTCCGGCGCCAGCGCCTCTCCCAGGGTCGCAGCGATTGCCGCGGTCTGGTGCTGGTGAGGTCCTCCCTGGAGCCCGGGGAATACAGCGCGGTCGATCGCTTTCGCGTGCTCCTCACGACACATCAGCAATGCCCCCCGAGGACCGCGAAGGGTCTTATGGGTAGTCGTCATCACCACATCCGCGTGGGGGATGGGCGAGGGATGCGCGCCACCTGCGATCAAGCCCGCGATGTGAGACACGTCAGCGACCATCAGGGCACCGACCTCGCCCGCTATCTCAGCGAAGCCGGCGAAGTCGATCGTGCGGGGAACCGCGGTGCCGCCGCAGAACAGGATCTTCGGGCGGCTGGAAAGCGCGAGGTTGCGCACCGCGTCCATGTCCACTCGGCCGGTCTCGCGGTCGACGCCATAGTGCACCGCGTTGAACCAGATGCCCGTCGCCGAAACGGACCAGCCGTGGGTGAGGTGACCACCGGCGGGGAGCGAGAGGCCCATGACGGTGTCGCCGGGCTCGAGGAACGCAAGGTAGATCGCCAGGTTCGCCGGCGATCCCGAGTAGGGCTGCACGTTCACATGCTCAGCACCGAAGAGCTCTTTCGCACGCGAAATAGCGAGACGCTCGACCTCGTCGATCACCTCGTTCCCCTCGTAATAGCGACGCCCGGGATATCCCTCGGAGTACTTGTTGACGAGGACGGTTCCGTTGGCCTCCAAAACCGCTGCGGAACAGTAGTTCTCCGAGGGGATCAGACACAGTGACTGCGCTTGTCGTTCGTCCTCCCGCTGCAGGAGATCCGCCAGCTTTGGATCGGAAACCTCCACGGCGCGGCTCATCTTTCGATGCTAGCAGCGGCAGTTGGGGCCGCCGATGTTGAGCGACGCGCTTCTCGGTGCGTCCTGGCTTTCGTGATCGCACGGTGACGACCCCGCTTTGGGTACCGTCATCCCGTATTCGGGAAGCTGCGATCAGGCAACGGCGCGGAAGGAGAACCGATTGTGAGACTTAATGGGCGTACCTGTGAACCACCGGGAGCTTCGTAGCGGGATGTCCGAGTCCCCACCACCGTTTCCCTTCGCCGCCTTGATGGCCGCCGCGGTCGGTTGCACGGCGTTGGCGGGGCTTCTCTGGTGGATCGGCACGGCCCCGTGCGGCTGGGGGCCATTGCCGAACCTGAGCGGCTCCTGCTCGAACTCGCCCGTCGTCGTCGGACCGCTCCTAACCGTGCCGGCGGTGATCGTCGGTGCTGTGGTCTCGAAAGCGAAACAGCAGGGGTGGCCGTTCCTGGCCGGGCTCGGCCTAACCTTCCTCCCCCTGGTGGCCACCTGGCTTGCCCTGTGGCAGTTCCCGTTTGAGTAGTCGCAGCGACGTTTGCCTCCAGAACTACCGGGGAGTTCCATACCGGGGACCTCCAGATTCGATGTCGAGAAGCCGTGACCGGCTCCGCTCACCAAGTGAAGGCCGCGACAAGCGCGGCCCCGACGCCAGGAGACCACCATGCCGAAGTATTTGCTCCTCAAGCACTACAGCGGCGGCCCGGAGCCGCACCATCCCTTCCCGCCGATGGACCAGTGGGCGCCCGAGGACGTGGAGGCGCACATGGCCTTCCTGCGGCAGGTCAAAGCCCTGCTGCAGGAGAACGGCGAGTACGTCGACGGGCAGGCGCTGACGCCGGCGCAGACCTGGGTCCGCTACGGCGGGCCGGACGCCGCGCCGGTCACCACCGACGGCCCGCTGCCCGAGACCAGCGACCTCGTGGCGGGCTGGTACATGGTCGACGTCGAGTCGCGCGAGCGGGCGATCGAGCTCGCGGCGTACATCTCCTCCGAGCCCGGCCCGGGCGGTGGGCCGCTGCATGAGTGGATCGACGTGCGCGAGGTCATGTCCGGGAAGTCGTCGTCTGAGGACTGACCAGGTCGTGGCCGGCGAGCCGGTGTCGGCGTGGGACGAGGACGCGCTGCGCGCCCTCGTCCCGCGAGTGCTCGCGGGGCTGGTGCGGCGGGGGGAGCAGTTCGACGCCGCCGAGGACGCGCTCCAGGAGGCACTGCTGGAAGCACTGCGGGTCTGGCCCGAGCATCCCCCGCGCGACCCGCGCGCGTGGCTGACGACCGTGGCGACCCGGCGGCTGGTCGACGCTCGCCGCAGCGAGGTCGCCCGTCACCGGCGCGAAGAGGAGGCGGAGGCCGAGCCGCGGCCCGAGGTCGAGCCGGAGGAGGTCGGCGACGACACGCTCTTCCTGCTCTTCCGCTGCTGCCACCCGGCGCTGGCGCCGGCCTCGCAGGTGGCGCTGACGCTGCGCGCGGTCGGCGGCCTAACGACGCGCGAGATCGCCGACGCCTTCTACGTCCCCGAGGCGACGATGGCGCAGCGGATCAGCCGCGCCAAGCGGACGGTGCGGGGGCGCCGGCTGGACCGGCCCGGCGACCTCGCCGTCGTGCTGCGGGTGCTCTACCTCGTCTACACGACCGGTCACGCGGGCCGGGTCGACCTGGCCCGTGAGGCGATCCGCCTCGCCCGCCAGCTCACGCTCGCGACCGAGGAGCCGGAGGCGCGCGGCCTGCTCGCCCTAATGTTGCTCAGCCACGCGCGCCTGCCCGCACGGGTCGACGTCGAGGACCGCCTCGTCACGCTCGACCGGCAGGACCGCGGCCTCTGGGACAGAGGCGAGATCGCCGAGGGGGTGCGCGTCCTGCAGTCGGCGCTGGCGCTGCAGACGGAGTCGCGGCCGCCGGGCCGCTACCAGCTCGAGGCCGCCATCGCCGCCCTGCACGACGACGCAGCGAGCGCCGAGGAGACCGACTGGCCGCAGATCCTCTCCTGGTACGACGACCTCGTCGCGCTCACCGATGACCCGGTCCGCGAGGACCCCGCCGCCGTCCTCGGCCGCGCCGTCGCGGTCGGTCACGTCCACGGCGCCGCCGCCGGCCTGAGCGAGAGCGACCGCCTGCGCGACGTGCTCGGCGAGCGCCATCGCTGGCACGCCGTCCGCGCTCACCTGCACGAGCTGGACGGCGACCTCCCCGCCGCCGCGGAGGCCTACGCCGAGGCCGCCCGCCGCGCCACGACCGTCGCCGAGCGCGACCACCTCATCCGCCAGGCGGCGCGGGCGCGGCGGTGAGGCGCCGACGCTGATGGACTTGCCGGCTCTAAGCGTGCAGTTCGAGGATCGAACTGAAGGCTGCGTCCGAACCAATACGCGATATGGTCGGCCCGGTGGCGGGGATGATGGGGAGCATCGCAGGGGCACTGCGTGGCGTACAACGTCCATCATGGGCAGTGCGGGTGCTTGGTCTGAGTCTCCTCGCAGCCGCGCTCCTCACCGCCTGTGGAGGTAGCGACCGTGGAGACGGGCTTCCGCCACAGCAGACGGCGCAGGACTCCGCGGAACGTTCTTCGTCGAGTAAACCCGGCGACACGACCGACCAACCTGTCGAACTCGGCGCTGACTGTCCGGTCGACGCTGCCGAACTCAGCGCTATCTTCAATCGGGAGTTGGCCCCGGCCGACCTCGAAAGCAATGCGCCGGAGATCATCTGCAACTTCGAGGCCGTACAAGACCCGACCTCCGACCCTGGCGTGCTGATCATTCGATCAGACGAATCGCTCGCTAAAGCCAAAGAAACTTACGAATCCTCGCCAGACGTCTCAGTCGGGAGCCCGCAGCTCGTGATCATCAACCGTTCTGATCTGGGGAACGGGGCGTTCGCGCTCGAAGACCCAGAAGCTGGTGTGGGCTTAACTGCGTTCTTCCCATCGGGAGAGACCACCATCGCCGTTCTGGTTGGCATTGGACACGATGATGCCCAACAGGAGGAGGGGCACCATTTGGCAGAAAGGGTTATCGACTTGGTTCACTCCAGGATCGGCTGAATTCACCTGAGCGTCTCAGGCGGCCTCACCGCAGTCGCCCGACGCAACCTCGATGCCGCCACGTCCCGCGGCCTGCGCGGCGGCGCCGAAGCGCAGGACGCGGCCGCCGAAGGCGATCGCGCAAACAGCGAACCAGGCCCAGCCGAGGGCGAGGCCTGCGAGCACGTCGGTCAGCCAATGAACGTTGAGCAACACGCGGCTGACCCCGACTGCAACCGCGATGCCAACGGCCGCGCCCGCGAGCGCCGGCCAGGCTCGCGGCCCCCACCAACGGCCGGCGACGAGAGCGAAGGCCGCCCATGAGGCGGCAGCGGTGGAGGTGTGGCCACTCGGAAACGACGGCCCGAGCGTCGCCGCCACGGCCTCGAGCTCCGGGCGGGCGCGATCGACGAGCGCCTTGATCGCCTCCGTGAGGAGCTTGTCTCCGACCATGACTGCGAGCAGGAACGGCACGACCCAGCGGCTGCGCGTGCGCGCGATCTCGACCGCCGCCACCACCACCGCGGCGATGACCACCGCCCACGTCCCGCCCAGACCCGTGATCAGCGTGATCGCGTCGTGCGACCAAGCGGTTGCGTGACGGTTGCCCCACTCGGCCGCGCTCGTGTCGAGGCCTGCCAACACGTCGGTGCTGCGCACGACGACCGTCAGCAGGGCAAGGACCACGCCACCCATGAGAACCACCGCCACCGCCAGGGTAAGCGCGAGCCCCGTGGCCTTCTCCGGGTCGAGGCGCGCGGCCCGCAGCGCACGCCGCGCGGCCGGGCCGGTGGCGTGTCGCCCGGCCTCGTGTGCCGTCTCCACGACGGGGGGCACGACGGTGCGTCGCGGATAGAGCCGCGTCAGGAAGGCGGCGGCAAGCCCCGACGAAATGGCGATGATCAGGAGCAGGAGAAGCGGCATCGACTAGAGGGTGCCCGCGAAGCGGCGCGCGCAATCTTGATTAGCCGGGGGGCTTAGGAAGCCGCCAATCGGGCAATAGGTCGGTGCCGTGACGATTGACCAACAATCTCGCACCGCTCCAGCGCCGACGTCGACGGCCGGGAAACCGGCACGCCGCCCGGTCACTGCACTCGCCGCGCGCCCCGGTGGATACGCAGACCGCTTCGCCGCCGCGCTCGGCGACCGCCACCCCGCTCTCGTCTTCGCGCTGGCACTGCTCAGCGGCCTCCTGCTGCTCTTTGCCACCTCGATCCTGCTCGGCCTTTTCGTCGTCGACGTGCTGGTCAGCGGCAGCGGGCTCGGCTTGGGCGACACGGATGAGAGCGTCAACCAGACCCTGGCCGATCACCGCAACGGCACCTTCACCACGATCGCCGAAGTCGGCTCACAGCTTGGCGCCGCGGTCCTCGTAACGCTTGTCGTCCTGATCGCGATCGCCTGCGTCGTCACCCGTCGCTGGCGCCTCGGGGCGTTCGCGGTCTTCGCGCTGCTGGTCGAGTCGGCCACTTACTACGTCACCTCGTTCGCGGTTCCCCGCGAACGCCCATCCGTCCCCCGGCTGGAAAAGCTCGAGCCGGATACCAGCTATCCCTCGGGCCACACCGCCGCCACGGTCGCCGTCTATGCCGGTCTCGTACTGCTGCTCACGAGCCGCTTCACCAGCAGCTTGTCGAAGGCGCTGGCCTGGACCGCGGCGGTTCTGCTGGTCACCTTCGTCGCGCTCTCGCGCCTGTACCAGGGCATGCACCACCCGCTCGACGTCGCCGGTGGCGTGCTCGTCGGCATCGGGGCGATCCTGGTGGCGCTGTTCGCCTGCCGCGCGGCGGGCGCGGCCGCGGAGAGGCGGAGGCGAGCATGAAGGTGGCGGTCGTCGCCCACGCGGGCAAGACGCTCGGAGGCGGACTCTCAGAGTTGCGGCACACGCTCGCGGAGGCGGGCATCCCGGAACCGCTGTGGACCGAGGTGCCGAAGAGCAAGCGGGCGCCGGCTGCGGTCGAGCGGGCACTGGAGGAAGGCGCCGAGCTGATCCTCGCCTGGGGCGGTGACGGCATGGTGCGGCGCTGCATCAACGCGCTCGAGGACTCCCAGGTTCCGCTTGCGATCGTCCCGGCGGGGACCTCGAACCTGTTCGCCACGAACCTCGGCATCGAGCACGACATCGCCGCAGCCGTGCAAGTCGCGCTGCTCGGCGAGCGCCGCCGGCTGGACGTCGGCCGCTTCGAGGGCGAGCGCTTCGCCGTGATGGCGGGTGCCGGTTTCGACGCGGCGATGATCAAGGGCGCCGACGAGCTCAAGGACCGCCTCGGCCGCGGGGCCTATGTGCTCGGCGGGGCGGCGCAGCTCAACACCCCGAGCTTCGAGGCCAAGATCGAGATCGACGGGACGCGCTGGTACAAGGGCCCCACGAGCTGCATCCTGGTCGGCAACGTGGGGAGCCTGTTCGGGGGCATCGAGGTGTTCGCCGACGCGCGGCCCGACGACGGTCTGCTCGACGTCGGCGTGCTCACCTCGGAGGGCCCGGTGCAGCTAGCGCGGGCGGCCACCCGCACGGCCCTCGGCAGCGCGGAGAAGTCGCCGTTCGTACGGATCACCCAGGCGCGCAAGGTGCGCGTGAAGCTCGGCCGCAAGGTCCCCTACGAGCTCGACGGAGGCGACCGCACGAAGGTCAAGTCGTTCAAGGTCGACGTCGAACCTGGCGCGATCACGGTATGCGTCCCGCACGAAGTGCGAGCAGAAAGTGGAGCGAAATGATCGATCAAAAGCGGCCGGTGAAGGACCTGGGCGACAAGGCGAAACGCGAAGGCGACAATCTCGCGGCGGCGAAGCCGCTCGGCTGGCTCGCGCGAGTGGGGCTCGTCGCCCGCGGGCTCGTCTACCTCATCATCGGCGTCCTCGCGCTGCAGCTCGTGTTCGACGAAGGCGGCAAGGCAGCCAACCAGCAGGACGCGCTGAAGACGATCGCCGACCAGCCGTTCGGCAAGACGCTGCTCATCCTGGTCGCGATCGGACTGGCCGGCTACGCGTTGTGGAGGTTGGTCCGCGCGGCCGTCGGCCACGGCGCCGAACAGCGCGACAGCGGCAGCGACCGCGTTGCGGCGCTCGCCAGCGGTATCGCGTACGGAATCCTCTGCGTGACGGCGGTGGAGATCATCAGCGGCTCCGGCACCGGCTCGGGGACGCCGAGGGAGACGACCGGAGGTGTTTTGGGATGGTCGGGCGGCACGGCGATCGTCGCGATCGCCGGCGCGGTCCTGATCGGCGTCGCCGCCTACCAGGCCTACAAGGGCCTCCGGAAGAAGTTCCTCGACGATGCCAAGACGAGCGAGATGAGCCCGGGCGTGCGCAAGGGCTACACCGCGCTCGGCGTCTTCGGGCACGTCGCGCGGGCCGTCATCTTCGCGCTTGTCGGCTACGGGCTGATCAAGGCCGCGATCGACTACAACCCGAAGGCGGCGATCGGGCTCGATGGCGCCCTGCGCCAGCTCGCAGATTCGTCCTACGGCCCCGCGCTGCTGGGCGTAGTCGCCGCTGGCCTGGCAGGGTTCGCGATCTACTCGATGGCCGACGCCCGCTACCGCAAGGTGTGACGAATGACTGAGTCCGGGCCGATGCCCGAGCTCCTGATAGGCCCGCTGCTGCGCTACGTCTCGGACACCGAGGCGACGATCTGGGTGGAGACCAGCGAGCAGTGCGAGGTCGAGATCCTCGGCCGCCACGAGCCAACCTTCCGTTTCGAAGACCACCACTACGCGCTGGTGCGACTCGAAGGCCTCGACCCAAACTCCACCTACGAGTACGAGGTGGCCCTCGACGGCCGCCAGGTCTGGCCGGCGCTGGAGGGCATGCCCCCGAGCGTAATCAGCACCCTGGGCGGCTCCGGTCCGCTGGAGATCGCCTTCGGCTCTTGTCGCGTCGCCCTACCGCACGAACCGCCGTTTACCGACGGCGCCGACCACGAGAACGGCTTCGAGCCGGACGCGCTGTGGGTGCTGGCGAAGCAGATGGTCGAGAACGAGCGCTTCGGTCGTCCCGACCAGCTGTTTCTGCTCGGCGACCAGGTCTACGTCGACGAGGGCTCGCCGAAGACTCGGGCCAAGATCAGGGAACGGCGCGGCACCGGAACGCCCCCAGGCGAGGAGATCCTTGACTTCGAGGAGTACACCTGGCTCTACAGCGAGAGCTGGCGGGAGCCGTTGATCCGCTGGCTGTTCTCGACGGTCTCGGTCTCGATGCTCTGGGACGACCATGACATGAGCGACGACTGGAACATCTCCCACTCGTGGCTGGAAGAGATGCGCGGCCGCTCTTGGTGGCACCGCCGCGCCGTCGATTGCATCACCAGCTACTGGATCTACCAGCACCTCGGAAATCTCGCGCCGGACGAGCTCGACGACAGCGAGGTCTACCGGGAAGTCCGCGGCAATCAGCAGGCGTCGGAGGTACTTCGAGCCTGGGCCGATCGGATCGACGTCGACGCATCCGGCTCGCGGTGGAGCTTCTATCGCGACTTCGGCCGAACCAGGGCGGTGTTCATCGACTCGCGCGCCGGTCGCGTGCTCGAAGCAGACAAGCGTGCGATCGTCGACGAGGAGGAGTGGGATTGGATCGTCGAGCACTGCAGCGGCGATTTCGACCACCTGCTGCTGGCTACGACGGTGCCCTTTCTGCTCTCCCCCGCCTTCGACCGGCTCGAGGCCTGGAACGAGCGGCTTTGCGAAGGCGCCTGGGGCTCGGCGATCGCGAGGGGTAGCGAGCTGCTGCGGCGCGAGGTCGACTTCGACCACTGGGCCGCGTTTCAGGACTCTTTCGCCAAGATGAGGGATCTGCTTGCCGAGGTGGCGAAGGGCGAGCACGGCAAGCCGCCGAAGTCGATCGTCCTCCTCTCCGGCGACGTCCACCACGCCTACCTCTGCGAGCTGGGACTGCCCGGCGGCGACTCAGGCCGCAGCCCGATCTACCAGGCCGTCTGCTCTCCCTACCGCAACCCTCTCGAAGAGAAAGAGCGGCGGGTCGTGCGAGCGGCGTTCGGACGCGTACTCGGCTCGCTCTGCTCGGGCCTGGCGAAACTCGCCGGCGCTCCCGACCCGGGCTGCCGCTGGCGACTGCTCGAGGGGCCCTGCTTCGACAACCAGGTCTCGACCCTGACTCTTGACGGCGACGAGGCGACGCTGCGGCTCGAGCGGACCGCGCCCGGCGAGACCGACGCCCAGGCCCTGCTGCCGTCCTACGAGCACCGACTCACTTAACTCGCCAAGCCAAGCCCCGCAGAGGCTCACGCCCTCTCGCCGGCGAGGAGCGCGTCGATCTGGCCGAGGGCTTCGACCATGCCCTGCTCCATCCCCATCTCGATCACCTGTTCCATCCCCTCGCGGCTGCCGAACTTGGACTCGATCGACATCGTCGCGGTGCCGTCGGCCTCGGCGATCGTCACCGTCGCGATCGTCGTCGGCATCTCCGCGTTGGGCTTGCCCTCGTCGTCGGCGAAGCCGTCTTCGAAGCGCAGCCGGTTGGGCGGCTCGGCCTCCTCGATCCGCCACCAGCCGTGGTACTTCTGCCCCTCCGGGCTGGTCATGAAGTAGGCGGCCCGACCGCCGGCCGAAAGGTCGTGGTCGACGAAGGTCGCCGGGTAGGACGGCGGCCCCCACCAGCGCTCCAGCTGCCGCGGGTCCGACCACATCTCCCAGACCCGCTCGGCGCCGGCATCGAATTCGGCGGTGATCGTCATGGTCAGGGCGTCGAGGTCCTTGTTCACGTCGGTGACGGGCATCAGCTGTCTCCTTTGTCTTCGTCGAGGATGTAGTCGATTCGCTTAATCCGGCCGCGCCACTCGGACTCGAGCCGGTCGAGCGCGGCGTGGGCGCGTTGGAGAGCGTCGGTCTCGGCGCGCACGATCGACTCGCGGCCGACCCGGTGCTTGCTCACCAGTTCGGCCCGCTCCAGCACGGTGACGTGCTTCTGCACCGCCGCCAGGCTGATCGGGTACTCGCGGGCCAGGGCCGAGACCGAGAGCCGGCCCTCGCGGGCGCGGCGGAAGATGTCGCGGCGGGTCGGGTCGGCCAGCGCCCCGAACAGCAGGTCGGCGGCCTTCTCGTCGCCGCGCACCGGTTCTTTACCTACAACCATTTGGTTGCAGGTTAGCACGGCGCCCGCGCGCGAGCGCGGCGCGACCTAGGGCGACTGCGGCAGCTTGGCGCCGCGCTTCGTGACCGGCGCCGACGGCGGCGGCACGACGGGCCCGACGTCCCCGTCGGGGGCCTCGTCGAGGTCGACGACGACCGGTGCGTGGTCGCTCGGTCCTTTTCCTTTGCGCGCGAGGCGGTCGACCCAAGCCGCGCGGACCCGGGCGGCGACCGGTGCGGCGGCGAGGATCAGGTCGATCCGCATCCCCAGGTCGCGGTGGAACATCCCGGCCCGGTAGTCCCAGTAGGTGAAGATTCGCTCGTCCGGCCAGCGGTCGCGGACCACATCCCGCAGGCCCAGCGCCTGCAGCTCCGCCAGCGCGGCGCGCTCGGGCGGCGTCACGTGCGTCTGCCCCACATACGCCGCCGGGTCGAAGACGTCCTCGTCGGCCGGGGCGATGTTGACGTCCCCGCAGACGAGCGCCGCCTCGGGCCCCGCGGCCACCACGTCGCGCAGCGCGGCCAGCCAGGCAAGCTTGTACTCGTAGTGCTCCGAGCCCGGCTCGCGCCCGTTCGGCACATAGACCGAATGCACGCGGATGCCGCCGCAGGTGGCCGACAGCGCCCGCGCCTCGGGATGCGGAAAGCCGGGGGCAGCGGCGAGGCCGGGAACGACGTCCTCCAGGCCGGCACGCGAGAGGATCGCGACGCCGTTCCAGCCCGCCTCGCCGTGCACGGCGACCTCATAGCCGCGGTCCACCAGCTCGTCCCCGACCAGATCGAGGAGAGCATCGTCGGCCAGCTTCGTCTCCTGCAGGCAGACGACGTCCGGGCTCCGCTCGTCCAGCCACGGGAGCAACCGCGGCAGCCGCTGCTTCACCGAGTTCACGTTCCAGGTGGCGATGCGCATCGAGCTGACGGTACTGCGAGGCGCATAGCATCACCCGCATGCCCAAGAGCCGGATCGCTTCGTCGAGCGGCGGCAGATGATCGCGATCCTCGCTGATACCCACATGCCGAAAGGCGCGCGCCGGCTGCCTGCCCGCTGCGTCGAATTGGTATCCGCGGCGGAGGCCGTCGTCCACGCTGGGGATTTCTTCTCTCTCTCGGCACTCGAAGAATTGAGGGCGCTCTGTCCGCGGGTCCACGCCGTCCATGGCAACGTCGACGAGCCGGCGCTGCGGCGGGCCCTGCCCCTCACGATCGAGGTCCAGCTGGGTGGCCAATCCCTGGCGGCGATACACGACGCCGGCCCGGCGCGGGGGCGACTGGCGCGGTTGCGCCGCCGCTTCCCGAACGCGGCTGCCGTCGTCTTCGGCCACAGCCATCTTCCCCTCCACGAAGACGAAGGCGGCTTTCAGATCTTCAACCCGGGCAGCCCCACCGAACGTCGCCGGGCGCCGCGGCCATCGATGGGGCTGGTGGAGGTCGGCGAGGCGGGCCTGGTCTTCGAGCACGTCTGGCTCTGAGGGCCGCCGCGGATTTCGAGTCCTCCTAAAGTCCGAGAAGGTCGGTCATCCCGCTGCCAAGCACACCGCGGTGGCATCGTCGCCGAGGCGCTCCCCAGCGCTGACCGCGAGGACGGCGCGGTGCACCTCGCGGACGGTGTCGGAAGCCGAGCCCTCGCGCGCGCGGAGCGCCGCCTCGATCGTCGCCTCGATCCCGATCCCAGCGCCGCCGTCGCTGCTGGAGACGACGCCGTCGGAGACCATCAGCACGCGGTCGCCGGAGGCCAGGCGGCAGTGCTGCTCTGCCGGTTTCGGCGTCGAGCGCCCGCCCAGGCCGCGGCTGCGGGCAAAGGTGAGGATCTCGGCATCGCCGCCCTCGCGCAGGACCAGAGGCGGGACGTGTCCGCAGTTGGCGATCCGCAGCTCGTTGTTGGTCGCGTCCCAGTGGGCGATGACCGCGGTCATCTCCGCCTTCGGCCCCGGCATCTCGAAGAGCGTGCGATGCATGACCATGAGGGATTCGGAGATCGTCGCGCCGCTGCGGCGGCTGGCGCGCAGCGCGCCGAGGGCGATCGCGCTGCTGGCGGCCGAGCGCGTCGTCGGGCCGAGACCGTCGGCAAGCGTCACCCAGACGCCGTCGGCGTTCTCGACGACGTCGAACCAGTCACCGGCGACCTCGTAGCTGGGCAGGACGTTGCCGGCGACTTCGCCGCCGCTGACGCGCGAGATCCGCGGCGGCAGCAGGCTCTGCTGGATCTCGGCCGCCGGGTGCGGCTGCTTGCGACGCTGGGCGCCGGCAAACGCGTCGGTGTAGCGGTCGGCGAGGGTGATCGCCGCCGTCGCCTGCCGCGCCAGCTCCGTCAGCGGCGTCCGCGGCCGGCCGAAGGCGACCAGGGCGCCGATCGCGCGGCCGCGCAGCCAGAGCGCGAACAGCTCCACTCCCGGCAGGCGGGCGAGGTCGGCGCGGAGCATCGAGACCCCGGCGGCGTCGAGCTCGGGGCCGATCGCAAGCGGAGCCGGCAGCTCGACTCCGAGCCGGTCCGGACCCGCCATGTGCAGCAGGTGGCTGCCGTCGATGTCGAGGACGTAGAGGGCCACCGGCACCTCGGCGATCCGCTGCGCCTCGGCGACGAGCTGCTCGGGCAGGAGCGCCGGCGGCACCACGTCCAGGACCTGGATCGCGTCGAGCTCGACGCCGCGACGGCGGCCCAGCCGGCCGGCCGGCAGCGGCTCCTCCGGCGGCGGCAGGGGGCCGTCCTCGGGCCTTGCCTCGAGGGCCGCGATCAGCTGGCCGCGGTCGGCGAAGCGGCGGTAGACGGTAGAGCGCGAGAGGCCCGCGGCGGCGGCGATCTCCGAGAAGGTCGCCTCTGGCGACTGCTCGAGCAGTCGCCGCGCCGCTTCGAGGATTCGGCGTTCGTTGCGCAGCGAGTCGGCTCGCCGGCGCTCGCCGGAAACGGCGCTCACCGGCTATTCCGGCGGTAATGCGACGAGCTGTCGCGCTCTCGTGTCGCACTTGGTCTCAATTGGAGCATCACCGGATTGAGTTCCCGAACTGGGGGCACACAAACAGTGATCACCCCTAACCGACGAAGGAAGAGCGATGCCAGAAAACCCACCGATCACCGACCGCAAGGCGAGCGCCGAGGACGCTTCGGTCTCCGAGTTGATCCAGCAGCTGAGCGAGCAGGCGTCGCGGCTGGCACGGCAGGAGGTCGAGCTGGCCAAGGCGGAGATGACCACCAAGGGCAAGCGCCTGGGAATCGGCGCCGGCGCCTTCGGTGGTGCGGGGCTCGTGGCCCTGTTCGGCCTCGGCGCCCTGACCGCGACCGCGATCCTGCTCTTGGCGACCGCGATGACCGCCTGGCTGGCGGCGTTGGTCGTCGCCGTCGTCTACCTGGCGGTCGCCGGTGTCCTCGCTCTGGTCGGCAAGTCGAAAGTCGAAAGCGCGACGCCCCCACTACCCGAGCGGGCGGTGGCGAGCGTCAAGCAGGACGTCGAGCAAACCAAGCTACGAGCGAAAGAAGGCAGAGCATGAGCGAGAAAAACGCATCGAAACCGGCGGTGAGCAACGGCGCGACGGGCTCCGAGGAAAAGAATCCCGAGGAGATTCGCGAGGAGATCGAGGAGACCCGCGAGGAGCTCGGCGACACCGTCGCCGCCGTCGCCGAGAAGACCGATGTCAAGAAGCAGGCGAAAGCAAAGGTCGACGACGTCAAAGAGCAGGCCTCGGCAAAAGCCGACGAAGCAAAGCTGAAAGCGAAAGAGCTCGGCGACAAAGCCAAGGCCGCTGCCCCTGAAACCCCGGCGGAGGGCGTGCAGCAGGCTCAATCCTTCGCCAAGCGGAACCCGGCGGTGGCGGTCGCTGGGGCCTTGGTCGTATTGCTGGTGCTGCGGAGGCTGTTGCGCCGATGACCGAGCAGCGGACCGAGACCGACGCCGAGTTCCGTGACCACGACGGCGGCCCCCGGCGCGACTACGCGCCGGAGGGTGCCGCCGCGCAGAGCGGCTGGTGGCCGACGATCAAGCGCACCGCCACCGAGTTCCAGGAGGACAACCTCAGCGACTGGGCGGCGGCGCTCACCTATTACGGCCTGCTCTCGCTGTTCCCGGCGCTAATCGCGTTGGTCTCGCTGATCGGGATCTTCGGCGATCCCAAATCGACGACCTCGAGCCTGACCGAAATCATCACCGAACTCGGTCCCGCCTCGGCGGCGGAAACCTTCAAGGGGCCGATCGAATCGATCACCGAAAGCAGTGGCACCGCCGGCATCGCCTTCGTCCTCGGCCTCGCCGTCGCGCTGTGGTCGGCGTCGGGCTACACCGGTGCTTTCATGCGCGCCTCGAACATCATCTACGAGACCCCCGAGGGGCGGCCGTTCTGGAAGCTGCGGCCACTGCAGATCCTCGTCACCTTCCTGATGATCGTGATGATGACCCTGCTGGCGGTCTCGCTGGTCCTGACCGGGCCGGTCGTCTCCGCCGTCGCCGAGCCGATCGGCATCGGCTCGACCGCGGTCGACGTCTGGAACATCGCCAAGTGGCCGGTGATGATCCTCGTCTTCCTGCTGATGCTGGCCCTCCTCTATTACGCCTCGCCGAACGTGAAGCTGCGCGGCTTCAAATGGGTGACGCCCGGCAGCCTGGTCGCGATCGTCGTCTGGATCATCGCCTCGGCCCTGTTCGCCTTCTACGTCTCCAACTTCGGCTCCTACGACAAGACCTACGGCACGCTCGGTGGCATGATCGCCCTGCTGGTCTGGTTCTGGATCAGCAACCTGGCGATCCTCTTCGGCCACCAGCTGAATGCCGAGCGCGAGCGCAGCCTCGAGATCGAAGAAGGGCGACCGCGGGCCGAGCGCGAGATCCAGCTCGAACCGCGCGACGAGCCCAAGCAACAGAAGACCACCTGAAACTGGAGGAACGACATGGCATTGACCGACGCACCATCACGATTGCTGCCCCTGGCAGAGGAGCTGCTCGACAACCGCTACGCCCGCGAGAACCTGCGCGAAGGCGCCGAGAAGCTGCGCGACGCCTACGGGCGGGCGCAGAAGCGGCGGGTGAAGCCGTCGCGGGACCGCAAGCTGAGGCGTCAGTTCGAGGCCGCGATCGCGGCGCTCGACGAGGGCTCCGCGGCGCTCGCGAGCAGCCGCAAGAAGCCGCAGCGGACCGGCCGCAAGGTCGTGTTGACGGTGCTGGCCGTGACCGGCGCCGCGGCCGCGGCAGCCCTGGCGCTGAACGAGGATCTGCGCGAGTCGGTGCTGGGCTCGGCCAAGGCGCTGGGCGAGGAGATCTCCTCGGAGCCGGCTAGCGGCAACGGCTCGGACGGGAGCGCCTCATGAAGATCGTCTTCACCCCGGTCAGCATCGTCCTCGGCCTGATCGCCGGGATCATCGGCCAGAAGATCTTCGAGAAGCTATGGGGCCTGGTCGACGACCAGGAGCCGCCGAGCCCGGAGCACCGCGAGTTCTCCTGGCCGAAGCTGGTTGCCGCGCTGCTGATCGAGGGAGCGATCTTCCGCCTGGTCAAAGGCCTGACCGACCACGGCGCCCGCCGCACCTTCGCCAAGACGACCGGCACCTGGCCAGGCGAGGAAGCTCCCGAGCGGAATTGACTGCCCCTCAGCTCTAGATCTCTCGGCAGCTAGCCGACGATCAGCCAGGAGCGGCGGGCCTCGCCGCTTTTCCCGGACGCCGCGAGCGCTCGCAGGTGGAAGAGCTTGCGGCCGGGGCGGAGCTGGGCGTAGCGTTTCGGCGAGGAGCAGGCGCGCCACTGGCGCAGCTTGGCCGGGACGCCCTCGCCGCTCAGCCGGCACTGGAAGCGGGCACCTTCCTGAGGGGAATCGAAGCGGAAAGTGGCGGAGCGCTTCGTGGTCCGCCGCCCGACCGTGCCCGAGAGGCGCGGTCGCGGCGGACGCCGCTCGGGGATGTCCCCCCACTCGGTGACGAACTCGCCGGTGGCGGTGAACTTCTGCACCCGGGCGCCGCCGGGGTCGGGGTAGGGTTCGCCCGCGTCGGCGACGTAGACGAACCCGGCGGGGTCGGTGGCGACGGAGGTCGGGGTGAAGAAGCGGCCAGGCCCTCGCCCGTGTCCGCCCCAGGAGCCGAGGAACACCCCGCTCCCCGTGAACTTCTGGATGCGGGCATTGGCGGTGTCGGCGACGTAGACGTTGCCGGCGGCGTCGGTGGCGATGCCGTAGGGGTAGATGAACTGCCCCTCGCCGCTGCCGTAGCTGCCCCACTTCGTGAGGAAGGTGCCGTCGGAGGCGAAGACCTGGATCCGGTTCGAGTAGGTGTCGGCGACGTAGACGAGGCCCGCGGGGCTCGTGTCGAGGCCATAGGTCGAGCCGAACTGCCCATCGCCGTCGCCGCTCGCTCCCCACTTGGAGAGGAGGGTGCCGTCGGAGGCGAAGCGCTGGACTTCGTGGGAGCCGGCGAGATAGACGGCGGCGTCGGCGCCCACCGCGAGATCGCGGCCGTCCGCTTTCCACTGGCGCAGCATGGCGCCATCCGGCCCGAGCACGGAAAGCAGGCCGCGGCTGCTGTCGGCGACGTAGAGATTGCCGGCGGCGTCGGTGGCGATGTCGCGGGGCCGCAGGGCGCTGCCGGAACGGGCGAAGCTGCCCCAGCTCGCCAGCAGGGTTCCGTCGGAGGAGTACTGCTGGATCTGACTGCTGCGCTGGGGATGCGAGAGGTAGACGTGGCCCGCGGCGTCGGCGGCGACGGAGAGTGGGACCGGCTCGAAGCCGATCGAGGCGTTCGCTCCCCCGGAGCTGCTCGCGACCGCGGCGGTCGGAAATGCGAGCGCGCAGAGAGCCAGCAGTGCGACGATCGCGATCCGGAGAGCGGGTGCCACCGCAGCATGGTAGACCCAGCTTCGGAATCGAGGACGATTCCGGCTCGCTCTGGATGACGCGCGCACAATCCGCCTCTCGAACGCTGTGCGCAACTTCCCCCGCGCCGGCTAGTTTGAGACCGCATATGGGACGAACCAAACTGCTCCTCGCTCTCGCCCTCGCTTCGATGCTGATCGCGCTCGGCGCGGGCACCGCCACGGCGGCCGAAGAGACGGCCCTCTTCCCGCTCGGCAGCGGAGTCCACGCCACCTCACTGACCACGGGCCCCGACGACAACCTCTGGTTCACCGGCGGCGAAAGCTCGGTGATTGGCAAGGTGACGACGGACGGTGTCGTGACCGAATTCCCCCTTTCTCTCGATCACCCCGCCTCGGCGTCGATCATCGTCGGCCCCGATGGGGCGCTCTGGTTCACCGAGCGCGGCGAGGACGCGATCGGCCGGGTCACCGTCGGCGGCGAAGTTACCCAGTACCCGCTCGCCACCTCCGGCAGCCGGCCCAACTCGATCGCGGTCGGGCCAGACGGGAATCTCTGGTTCACCGAGGGAGGCGCGAGCAGGATCGCCCGGATGACCTCCACCGGCGAGCTGACCGAGTTCCCGATGCCCTCCGGCCGCCACCCGGCCGGGATCACCGCCGGCCCGGACGGCGCCCTCTGGTTCACCGAGTACACCGCCAACCGGATCGGCCGCATCACGATCGCCGGCGAAATCTCTCACTTCTCCCTGCCGGGCAGGGACAATCGCCCCAACTCGATCGTCGCCGGGGACGACGGCAACCTCTGGTTCACCCAGCAGCGCGGGCACCGGGTCGGCCGCATCACCCCGGCCGGCGCGGTCACTCAGTTCCCGGTCCCGACCGTGGAAGGCACGGGCGCCATTACCAAGGCTCCAAACGGCGACCTCTGGTTCGCCGCCGGACCGGAAATCGGCTCGATCTCCACCAACGGCCGGGTCTCGGCGCCAGGGTGCATGATCACGTACTGCAACGCCCCCGCCGAAGCGCTCGCCTTCGGACCGGAAGGGGCCCTCTGGTTTGCTTCCGGCGCCGAACACTGCGCCGGCTACTGCGGCGGGGGCACCGAGATCGCGCTCAGCTTGCAGCCGGGCAAGGTCGGTAGATTCGTGCCGCCGCCGCCGGGTATCGGGATCGGCCCGCGTCCGAAACCCGTGGTGGGCGACAAGACCGACCTGGGACTTATCTGCAGCCTCCCTGGCGGTTGCCGCGGCGTCCTCCGCCTGGTCGTCTTCTTCCAGGGGTTCCCCCGTTATAAAAACCATCCTGCCGTCCCGCGCCGGACCGCGACCGTGGCCGAAGCCCCTTACGAAATCGGCGCCGAAGAAAGCCGCCGCACCACCCTTAGGATCACCGACAAGAGGGCGCTCAGATCCCTGCGCGCCGGCTCGACGATCTACGCGACGGCGCATGCCTCGGTCGAAGGGGCGAGCGAAACGTCCCGTTCCTCGATCCCGCTGAAGCTGCGAAGGCAACCCCACCGCTCGGCCACCCGTTAGCGCCGTCGTGGGGGCCTGCTGTAGGCCCGATTCCTTGCGCCAGCCGCCCTGATCCGAGACGATGGCGGTCGGGTCAACTACCGAGGGAGATTCAGTGAAGCCAGTGGGCACCGCGGGCTCTGCCGCGGGCACCGGACCGAAGGCGCTTTCCGCCTCGACGCTGTGCGAGGCGTTCCAGACGACCGCCGCGGAGTGGGCGGAGTCGCCGGCGCTGCGGCTGAAGGACAGCGACTTCGAGGCGAGCTTCGCGGAGTACGCGGCGACCGTGCGGCGGCGCGCCGCCGGGCTCGCCGCCCTGGGAGTGGAGCGGGGAGACACGGTCGGCTTCATGCTGATCAACCGCCCCGGATTCTTCCTCACCGACTGCGCCGCGATGCACCTCGGCGCGGCCTGCTTCTCCGTCTACAACACCTCCTCGCCGGAGCAGATCGAGTACGTCGTCGCTGACGCGGCCAACCGGGTCATCGTCACCGAGCCGCAGTTCCTGGACCGGGTGCTGGAGGTGCGCGAGCGGGTCGACACCCTCGAGCACGTCGTCGTGATCGGCGGCGAGGCTCCCGAGGGCACGATCTCGATCGAGGAGCTGGAGGGAATGGGCGACCCCGGCTTCGACTTCGAAGGCGCCTGGCGGGCGGTCGAGCCCGACGACGTGCTCTGCCTGATCTACACCTCGGGCACGACCGGCGCACCCAAGGGCGTGCAGCTCAGCCACGCCAACGTCCTCAGCGGTTGGCGGGCCTCGAGCGAGGTCTACACGCCGACGCCGGAGGTGCGCATGATCTCCTACCTGCCGAGCGCCCACGTCGCCGACCGCTACTCCTGCCTGTACGCGCAGATGGTCTACGGCGGCTGCGCCTACTGCTGCCCCGACGTCCGCCAGATGATCGCCTACTCGATCGAGGTGAGGCCGACCGTGTGGACCGGGGTGCCGCGCGTCTTCGAAAAACTGAAGGCGGCGATGGAGATCGGCATGACCGTCGAGACGGATGCGGAGAAACGCGCGGACACCGAGGGGGCGCTGGAGATCGGCCGCCGCTGGGTCGCCGCCTACATGGAGGGCGAGATTCCCGACGAGCTGCAGGCCGAATGGGACGAGGCCGACGAGCGCGTCTTCTCGAAGATCCGCACCATGCTCGGCCTCGACCAGGTCGAGCTGTTCGCCGTCAGCGCCGCTCCAACCCCGCCCGAGGTGATCGAGTTCTTCCTCGCGATCGGGATCGAGATCTGCGAGCTGTGGGGGATGTCGGAGTTGACCGCGACCGCGACGCTGAACCCACCCGGCCGCATCCGGATCGGAACGGTGGGCCCGCCGCTGCCCGGGATCGAGGTGAAGCTGGCCGACGACGGCGAGGTGATGGTGAGGGGGCCGATCGTGATGAAGGGCTACCGCAACATGCCCGAGCTCACGGCGGAGGCCCTGACCGAGGACGGCTGGCTCCTGAGCGGCGACATCGGCGAGTTCGACGAGGAGGGCTACCTGAAGATCGTCGACCGCAAGAAGGAGCTGATCATCAACGCGGCGGGCAAGAACATGTCGCCGGCGAGCATCGAGGCGAAGCTGAAGACGGCGACGGCGCTGATCGCCCAGGCGGTCGCGATCGGCGACCGCCGCCCTTACAACGTGGCGCTGATCGCACTCGACCACGAAACCCTGGCGGCGCGCGGGCTCGCCCCCGGCGATCCGGAGGTCGCGGCCGAGATCGAGCAGGCGGTGGCGACCGCCAACGAGCGTCTCTCGCGGGTCGAGCAGATCAAGCGCTACGAGCTGGTGGAGGAGGAGTGGACCCCCGGCGGCGAGGAGCTGACCCCGACGATGAAGCTGAAACGGCGGCCGATCGCCGAGAAGTACGCGGCGGAGATCGAAGCGCTGTACACCTAAGGGGATTGGCAAGATGCCCGATCGAGACTTCGACGTGGCGATTGTCGGCGCCAGCATCGCGGGGTGCGCAGCGGCGACGTTCTTGGGGCGGCAGGGCGCCCGGGTCGCGCTGATCGAGAGTCACAGCGACCCCAAGGTGCACAAGCGGATGTGCACGCACGCAGTGCAGGCAAGTGCAGCGCCAACGCTGGAGCGCCTTGGCCTTCTGGACGCCGTCACGCGGGTGGGCATGCAAAGCGAGCTCAATGCATGGTCGCGCTATGGCTGGATCTCGCCGTCGCGCAACTACACCAAGCGACTGGAGTCCTCGGGATATCACGGGCTCAACCTGAGGCGCGAGACGTTCGATCCGATGCTGCGCGAGCTGGCGGCGAACACCGATGGAGTGGAGCTGATGCTGGGCCATACTGCGACCGCTGTTCTACGCGAAGGCAAGCGGGCGAGCGGAGTCTCGGTACGCGACCGCGACGGCCTCGAGCAGACGCTGAATGCCGAGCTGGTCGTGGGGGCGGACGGGCGCGGTTCCGGCATCGCCGAGCTCGCTGGTCAGCAGACCAAGTCGAAGCCGAACAACCGGTTCGCCTACTTCGCCTACTACCGGGACACGCCGCTGGTGACCGGGAGTAGCGCGCAGGTGTGGTTCTTGGACCCCGACATGGCCTACGCCTTCCCCACCGACGGGGGGCTCACGCTCCTCGCCTGCCTTCCCCACAAGGACCGGCTCGCCGAGTTCAAGGAGGACCCAGAGGCAGCCATGGCCCGGGTATACGAGCTGCTGCCGGACGGGCCACAGCTCGATCCCTCCAAGCGCGAGTCGAAGATCCTCGGCAAGCTCGACTATCCCACCGAACGCCGCAGTCCATCGGGGGCGGGCGTCGCGCTGGTCGGTGATGCCGCTCTCGCTTCCGATCCACTCTGGGGGGTGGGTTGCGGCTGGGCTCTGCAGTCCGCTGAGTGGCTTGCCGAAGCCGCCGGCCCGGCGCTCGGCGACCGGGCGAAGATGGACCGCGCCCTGAAGAGCTACGCCCGCCGGCATCGCAAGGCCTTGGCCAGCCACGACAAGGTCAGCGCGGGCTTCTCGAAGGCGCGCAAGCTCAATCCTCCAGAGAGACTCTTCTTTCGTGCTGCGGCAAGGGACGACGAGCTCGCCGGGCGCTTCGCGCTGTTCGGGGAGCGCTGGTTCAAGCCCCAGCAGATACTGACCCCGAGCACCTTCGGGCGGATCATCAAAGTCAACCTTGCCTCGACGCGAGGTTGAGGTCATCCTCGTAACGGAGAGAACCCAGCGAAGGAGAACGATATGTATGCACGAGTGGCAATTTTCGAGGGCGGCGACGGAGCAAAGGCTGCCGCCGAGATCAGCGCTCAGAACGAGGCCCAGGGTGGACCGCCGCCAGGGCTCCCGGCAAAGAAGCTCCTGATCCTCAACGACTCCGAGGGCAGCAAAACGCTGGCGATCGCCTTCTTCGAGAGCGAAGAGGACTACCGCCAAGGGGACGAGACGCTGAACTCGATGTCGCCTCCGGGCGGAGACAACAGCATGGGCGAGCGCGTCGCTGTAGAGAAGTTCGAGGTGGTGCTGGAACTGGAGCCCTGAGCCTCGGTCGCTGATACGGTCTCGCGATCCAGCGAGGCGGGGTGGTGCGCTGGGTGGAGGACAGGGGAGCCCCGGCAGCTAGTAGAGAGGCCCCATCGTGTCCGTCCCCGCCCGCGTATCCCGGTTCCGCGCCTCGAGCCGGCCCTTGCCGAGTACCGCGCTTCTCCTCGCGGGAGTGCTTCTCCTCTGCCTCGCCGCACCGATGCCGGCCTCGGCCGCCAGCCCGTTTTCGTGGGCGCCGACCAACGTCGACAGCTCGAACGACCTGACCGCGGTCTCCTGTCCGTCGGCATCGCTGTGCGTCGCGGGTGAGACTGGCGGCCACGTGGTGACCTCGGCCAATCCCACTGGCGGGGCGGGTGCGTGGACTGTGGCCCAGGCGGGGGCGTCCGGCACCACCATCAACGGCGTGTCCTGTCCGTCGGCGTCGCTCTGCGTCGCCGTCGACTCCGCCGGCAACGTGGTGACCTCGACCAACCCGACCGGGGGTGCGGGTGCGTGGACCAGCGCCGACATCGCGGGCGCCGCCGTTCTCAGCGCCGTGTCCTGTGCGTCGACCACCCTGTGCGTCGCCGTCGACTTCTCTGGCAACGTGGTGACCTCGACCAACCCGACCGGGGGAGCCGGCGCTTGGACCGTCACCCACGTGGGGGCACCCGGCACCGGCTTCACCGGGGTGTCCTGTCCGTCGGCATCCCTGTGCGTCGCCGTCGACTTCGACGACGGCGTGGCTACCTCGACCAATCCCACTGGCGGTGCGGGTGCGTGGACCATTGCCCATGTGGCGGGCATCAGCGGCTTGCAGGCGGTGTCCTGCCCCTCGGCGGCGCTTTGCGTCGCGACGGCCGGCGACGATGTGGTGACCTCGACCAACCCGACCGGCGGGGCGGGTGCGTGGGCGGTTGCCCATGTGGGAGGCCCGGGCACCGGCATCAACGTCGGCCTGCTCGCCGTGTCCTGTCCGTCGGCGTCGCTGTGCGTCGCAGTCGACTA
This sequence comes from uncultured Solirubrobacterales bacterium, assembly GCA_963812145.1. GTDB lineage: Bacteria > Actinomycetota > Thermoleophilia > Solirubrobacterales > 70-9 > VAYN01. The sequence continues at coordinate 349,302 of CAWEUG010000005.1, read as the reverse complement.
CGACGACGGCGTGGCTACCTCGACCAATCCGACCGGCGGGGCGGCAGCTTGGAGCGTCGACCACGTGGAAAAAGCCGGCGTCTTCGAGGCCGTCTCCTGTGCCTCGACGTCCCTTTGCGTGATCGTGGATCTGATCGGCGACGTAGTCGTGGGCACCCCCGCGGGGCCGCCGGTCGTCGGCCCCGGACCCGGCCCAGGCCCAGGCGCGGTCTCACCGATCGGCCCGCCGGTGGTGAAGATCCTCAGCGGTCCGCCGGCGGAGACCGCGAACCAGACGGCGACCTTCACCTTCAGGGGCGTAGCCGGCGGGGCTTATGAGTGCTCGATCGACGGCGGCGCCTGGGCACCATGCGCCAGTGGAGGAACCTTCGGGCCTCTTCCTCCCGGCGACCATCTCTTCCGGGTGCGCGAGACCCTTGCCGGCCTCACCGGCCCCGCCGCGAGCTACCGCTGGACGATCGGCCTGCCCAGAGCGTGCGTGCTGCGCGTCGCTCGCGCCCGCATCTTCGTGGCCCCAAAAAAGCACAAGGTCCGGCTCGTGATCCACTACACGTCATACCGCCCGGCGCAGGTGGAGGTCTCCTACGAGCTCCTTGGCAGCAAGGGGGTCACCAGCCTGGGCAGTACCTCCGCCGACTTCGTGACCGTCGGAGTGTTCCGCGACCCCGAGATCCTGAGCAGCGAGGTGTTCGGCGAGGTCCGGACGGCCAAGCTCTTCAAGGTCCGGTTCCAGATCGCCGAGACCCCGCGCAGCTGCGGGCGCTACTACACGAAGCGGATCACGATCCCGAAGAAGTTCTCGGGTCGGACCGTCTGGTTCCAATCCGACTCCAACTTCGCGCCGTAGGCGTGGCGCGGCCTCAGTCGCGTCGCACCAGACGGCCGCGATCGCCGTCCGATTCGAGGCGATAGTTGTCACTCAGGTCAGCGAGCTGCTCGGGAATGTTCTCCGGGTCGTCGAGCTGCGCATCGACTTCGGTCGCCTGCTCGCCCTCCTTCAATTCGGGGCGCACCGAGAGCACGTCCTCGGGGTAGGCGATCAGACGGGCGATATTCCCGGCGTCGTCGTGAATCGCGGTCAGCTTCATTGCGTGTCCTTTCGATCGTGCCGCTCTATCGATTGATGGTGGAGACCCAGACGGCTGCGGTCCGGATCGGCGAATTGCCGATGTTCTTGATGAACGTCCCCGCGTAGATGACTTGCGCTGCCGAGCCCGGGACTGGTTCTCTCGTAATGGCGACGTCTCCCACCGACAACGAGGAGACGGCGCTTGACACCACGGGAAACGGAACGGCCGTCATCGTGACCGTTACCTGGTGGTTGATGCCTACGCCGGAGATAAACACTCCTTCGGATTCGCCGGGCCTCAGGCCATCTCCCGGAAAGTCGTAGATGACAGGTCCCAGATGTGATGGTGACGCCAAGGTCTCAACCTCCCGAATAGAACTCCCGATCCTCAAAGGATAAAGCACTCAAAATAATTCTGTGTATTGAGGGATTTGCGGGAGTCGAAACACCGTGGCGACAAAACCTCGATCGCCGCGCCAAGTCCCCGGGTTCTTGGCGCGGCGCGATATGTATCGAGGTAGACCTGGCACTCGAGTGCGTGGCTCAGACGCGCCGGACACATCGGTCAGCCGACGCAGGGGTCGGCTGGCGCTAGCCGACCTTGGTTACGGAAACGGCCGGAATGACCTGCTCTGCCTTGGAAATCGCCACGGGTTGCACCCCCTTCCCCGTCTCGCGCGGCGGCGGCTGTCGCCGTCGCTATCCCGGAATCGACATTAGTGGAAAAAGATCCACCAATCTGACGGCCTCTACGATTTCCTCCCAACGTCGGGACACAAATCCCATTTGTTCCTAATACAGTTGAGTGATCCCCTTTGCTTAATCACTCGCAAATTAGGAGCGACAATGTCCGAATCGTTTGGCAGGGCCAAGACCACCAGCGCAGACCGGCAGCTGGTGCGCGCACTTGCCCACCCGGTGCGTGCTGAAGCCCTGACCACCCTCAACGCGCGGATCGCCAGCCCGAGCGAGATCGCCAACGAGCTGGATCTGCCCGTGGGCACGGTCAGCTACCACGTGAACGTGCTGCAGAAACTCGGCTGCGTGGAGCTGGTCCGCACCGCACAGCGGCGCGGCGCGACCGAGCACTACTACCGCGGCGTCGCCCTGCGCTACCTCGACGACGAGTTCTGGGCGAAGCTCTCCAACGCGGTCAGGAACGGGATCAGCGTGACCGCGCTCCGGGTCTTGATCGGCGCGGCGAGGGAATCAGTGAAGGCCGGCATCTTCGACCGTCGCAAGGACCGGCACGCCTCCGTGCTCACCTTCAACCTGGACGAGCAGGGCTGGACGGACGCGAACAGCCTCCTCAAAGAGACGCTCGACGGGGTGATGAAGATCGGCGGCGAAAGCGAGGCCCGTGCCGCAAAGGAGCCGGGTGGCGAGCCGATCCGCGCCACCTTCGGCCTGCTTGGATTCGAGTCGCCCTGACCTAGCGGAGTCCCGCCGCGGCCCCGCCTCAGCGGGCTGCGAAGATCGTTGGCAGATGTCCGTCCGTGTGCCGGAACCGCTCCCGCGCGAACTGAGTGCCGGTGGCTTCGCTCGCCGCGCCGGTGGACTCGTCCTGGTCGGGCTGGTCGTGGCGTTGCTGATCAGCACCCTGCCGGGCCTCGACGAGGTCAGGGAGCGGTTTGCGCATGCGCAGCCGGGTTGGCTGGTGGCGCTCTTCTTCCTCGAGGTCGCGTCCTGCCTCTCTTATGTAGTCGCCTTCCGCGGGGTCTTCTGCACCCGGCTCGGCTGGCGGTTCAGCTACGAGATCGGGATGGCGGAGCAGGGGACCAACGTGCTGGTGCCGGCCGGGGGCGTGGGCGGGCTCGCGCTCGGGGCCTGGGCGCTGCGGCAGGGCGGGATGAACACGGACCGGATCGCTCGGCGCAGCGTCGCCTTCTTCGTGCTGACGAGCGCGCCGAACTTCGCCTGTGCCGCCCTGTTCGGGCTCGCGCTCGCGACGGGCGTCCTGCCCGGCGGCGGCCCGCTGATCCTGACCTGGGCGCTGGGCGGGCTCGCGGTGGCGGCGATCATGCTGGTCGCGGTGCTGCCCCGTATCCTCGACCGGGTCGGACCGGAAGCCGACGGCGCAGAGCGACAGGGCCGGCGTGCCAGGGCCGGCCGATTCGTCCGTCGCGCCGCTGTCACCGTCGCCGATGGCGTCCACGACGCGGCCGGCCTGCTGCGGGCGCGCCAGCCATATGCGCTGGTCGGCGCCGTCGGCTACATGGCGCTCGACGTCGCCGCTCTGGCCACCGCCTTCGCCGCCTTCGGCAGCACGCCGCCGTTTGCCGCCTTCGTCTTCGCCTACGTGATCGGGCAGCTCGGCGGCTTGATCCCGCTGCCCGGCGGGATCGGTGGCATCGACGGCGGCTTGATCGGGGCGCTGACGCTCTACGGCAGCCCGCTCTCCCAGGCCACCGCGGCCGTGCTCGCCTACCGGGTGGTCCAGCTCGGCATCCCGGCGATTCTCGGCTCGGTCGCCTTCGTCCAGCTGCGCCGCACGCTCAGCAAAGAGGAAGCGCCGGCGGCGCTCTGCGAGCCGTTCGACCAGCCGCTGCCGGTGTTCACGCTGCCCTCGCGCTGAGGCTCGCGCGGCGGCAGGAAAAAGCCTTCGCGGAGGGAACGCAGGACTAGTCGATCGTCCCCGGCCGAAGGAGCAGAGCATGCCGAGTGAATTCCAGCGTTACCGCGTCCTCTGGCCGCTGGTGCCCGCGATGGCGATGGTGATGATCGACTTCACGATCGTCAGCATCTCCGCCAGCACGATCCAGGACGACCTCGGCCTCTCGGAGACCGCGGTGCAGTGGCTGGTCACCGCCTACGCGCTCTCGACCGCCGCCTTCGTCGCCCTCGGCGGCCGGCTCGGCGACATCCTCGGCCACAAGCGAATCGTCGTCAGCGGCGTCATCCTCTTCGCCGGCGCCTCGCTGATGTGCGGGCTGGTGCCCGACAGCGGCGCCATCGCCGTTCCCTGGCTGGTCGGCTTCCGCGTCCTCCAGGGCATCGGCGCGGGCCTTCTGATCCCCTCGGCGACGGTCCTCGTCCTCGACGCCTTCCCGCCCGCCGAGCGCGGCAAAGGCCTGGCGGTCTTCTTCATCGTCGCCGGCCTCTTCACCGCGATCGGGCCGATCGCCGGCTCCTACCTGACCGAGTTCTGGACCTGGCGGGCGATCTTCTGGATCAACGTGCCGGTGGCGCTTTTCGCGCTGATCGAGTTCTCCTTCGCCAAGCTCAACGATGTCAAGCGGCCGGCCCGGGTCGACTGGCGCGGTGCCTTCCTGATCGTGCTCGGCATGAGCCTGACCGTCCTCGGCATCCAGCAGTCGACCGAATGGGGCTGGGGAGACCCGGCGACGATCGGCTCGATCGCCGCCGGCGTCATCGTCCTCGCCGCCTTCGTCGCCGTCGAGCGCAAAACCGAGAACCCGCTGATCGACGTCAACGCGATGATCGCCAACCGGCCCTTCGCAGTCGACAACCTGCTCACCTTCCTCGTCTTCGGCCCCTGGCTGGCCGTCTTCTTCTTCGGCAGCATGTACTTCCAGATCGCCGTCGGCCAGGAACCGACCCAGGCCGGGTTCTCGATCCTGACGATGTTCTATTCCTTCTTCGTCGCGGCGCGTATCGGCGGCGGCTGGATGGACAAGTTCGGGCCGAAGAAACCGGTCTCGATCGGCTTCCTCCTCGGCACGATCGGGATGATCGTCTGGGCCGGCGAGCTGAGCAACCTGAGTCATTCGGAAACGCTGATCGGGATGCTGCTGACCGGCGCCGGCTTCGGCCTCGTCTTCTCGCCGCTCAACACCGACGCGCTGAACCGGCTGCCCGACGCGATGCGCGGCCAGGGCTCGGGGATCATCCAGACCTTTCGCAACTTCGGCTCGGCGATCGGGATGGCGATCATGGGCAGCATCGTCGCCGGCGCCACCGACCTGACCGGCGCCTCCGGCCCCCAGGACTTCGCCGACGCGATGCAGACCGCCTTCTACGTCGGCGCCGCGATGCTCGGCCTCGGCTACATCGCCACCCGCTTCCTCATGCCCGGCGGCAAGCAGGAGGACATCGAGTAGGCGGGATGAGCGTCGTCAGTACCACTTGCCGCGCGCGAATCCCCCGAAGGCGAGCAGGCCGACGAGGGTCACGATCAGGCCGAGCCAGAAGCTGACGACGAACATCAGGACGATGCCGACGATGACGATGATCCCACCCAAGGAAATGCCGAGGCTGGGACCCTTGTTTGCTCTGGTGTCCATTTGCTCCTCCTGGTTGCTCCCGCGAGATCCTGCCGGGGAACTGGTACCCGGCTGAGAGGGGATCGAACCGTGGGCGGCCGTGCGGTTTCGCGATCGGGACCTGCCGTGAGACCATCGGGCCGTGAGCGATTTCCTCGTCAAGCGCGACGACTTGCGCGAGTGCCGCATCGCCGAGTCGGCGGTGCCTGAGCTCGAGCCGGGACAGGCGCTGCTGCGGGTCGAGCGCTTCGGCATGACCGCCAACAACGTCACCTACGCGGTGATGGGCGAGGCGATGTCCTACTGGGACTTCTTCCCGGCCGGGGACGGCTGGGGGCGGGTGCCGGTGTGGGGGTTCGGAGAGGTGGAGCGGAGCGAGGCGAAGGAGGTCGAGGCCGGGACGCGGATCTACGGGTACCTGCCCCCCTCCTCTCACCTCGTCGTGACGCCGGTGGACGCCGATGCGACCGGATTCGTCGACGGCTCACCACACCGGGCGGCGCTGCCCTCGGCCTATCACCGCTACCTGGCCAGCGAGAGCGACCCCTTCTACCGGGCCGCCAGCGAGGAGATCCAGATGCTGCTGCGGCCGCTCTTCTTCACCTCGTTCCTGATCGACGACCAGCTCGACGACGACGGGCTGACCGGACGGGGGCCGATCGTCATCTCCAGCGCTTCCAGCAAGACCGCGATCGCGGCGGCGTTCCTGCTGGCCCGGCGGCAGGGGGTCGAGCTGGTCGGCCTCACCTCGCCGCGCAGCACCGAGTTCGTCGCCGGCCTGGGGATCTACGACCACACGGTCGCCTACGACGCGATCGACTCGCTCGAGCACGCCCCCGCCACCTACGTCGACTTCTCGGGCGACGGCGACGTTCGCCAGGCGATCCACTCCCACTACGGCGACGACCTGATCCAGAGCCTGGCGGTGGGGGTCACCCACTGGGAGGACTTCGGCTCGGGCGGGGCGGAGCTGCCGGGGCCGCGGCCGGTCATCTTCTTCGCCCCCACCCGGGTCACCAAGCGCGCCCGGGACTGGGGCCGGGCCGGACTCGAGAACCAGGTCGCCGACGCCTGGCACCCCTTCTGCGAGTGGACGAGCGGCTGGCTCGAGATGATCCGGGACGAGGGGTTCGAAGGAGTCCGCAGCGCCTACCTCGACGTGCTCGAGGGCCGCGTCGACCCGCGAACCGCGCACGTGATCGCCCTCCGCTAGTCCGTCTCAGCTGCCGGTCGCGGAGAAGTGCTGGTAGTCCCGCGGCCAGGACCAGTTGCCGCCCCACTCCCAGCCGACCGCGGCGAACGCGTCCACTACCGAGCCGCCGCGATGGATCAGGCCGTGGGCTCGGATCGACCGGTCCATATAAGGAGCGCCCGCGGGAGGCGAGACGTAGCCCGATTCGGTCACGTACGGATTCTCGATCGGGTTGACGTCGATCGCCCTGCCGTAGGCGTGTTCGGACCAGACGCCGCCGCTGCCGGCGACGAACCGGCAGTTGAAGGCGGAGGTGTTGTCGGCCGCCATGCTGCGATGGTCGTCGCCCCCGTAGGCGTCGACGAGGCGCATCTGCCGGATCGGATAGTGGAGCCGATAGAGCACGCGCATCGTCCGCAGCATGTCCGCCGCGACATCGCGGTTGACCACCAGCCTTCCCCGGCGGACGCGGCCGTCGAAGCCCCAGTGGGTGACGGTGAGCAGCCGCAGCTCGCCGAGCCCGACCGGGCAGCCGCGATGCCAGGAGACGCCGGTCATGCGCTCCCGCGTGGCCGCGTCGATGCGCTCGGCCCTGCCGTGGAACGGCTGCGCCTCGGCAACCTGACCATCTGTGACGGGCGGCCAACCTACGGCGGTCAGCACAGCGGTGAGGACGATCGCAAGGCTGGCCTTCATGACACTAGTGCGCGCCCGGAAGCACCGCGAGGCCCTTCGAGACCAGATCCCGCCGGTCACAGCTGACGAGGCGCCGGTTGCCTTCTTCGACCGCTGCGACATAGGCAGCGTCATACACAGAGATCGAATGGCGCTCGGCCAGCTCGGCCGCTCGGGCCATGAGTACCCCCGTGGAGACAATGACGCCACCATCGTCAGCGATTCGCTCGAGTACGGCGAGCAGAGGAGCCACTGCACTGGAATTCCTCCATGCGCGAACGGCGACGTTTGCCACCTCGTAGCGAGCGAGATCCAGGGTCGCCAGGGTCGCGGAGGGGTCGCCCAGCAGCGCCGTGGCGGGAGTGCAGTGAGCGTCGTTCAGATCGAAGGCCGCGAGCACAACGCTGGCGTCGAGCAGCAGCGTGCTCAAGGGTCGGGCCTCGTCGCCTTCACCAGCTCGGCTACATCTCCCCCGTGGCCAGAGGCGCCGCGCAGCAAATCCCGGATCGCGTCCGCCCGGTCGGCACGCCGGCGGTGAAGTGCCGCATCGGCGAAGCCCCTCAGAACGGCACTGCGACTAGTTCCGAGCCGACGCGCCTCGGCGTCGACCTCGGCCAGCAGCTCTTCAGGCATCGAAACCATCACTTTGGCCATGGACGCTAGTATACCCGGGTATATAGTCTCCGGCTCATCGTTGCGAACAGAGACGAACTTGCCCCCCTTACCCCGGCAATGAGAGCATGGTCAACCGATGAGCTTCCTCTCTCCCGCTCCGCCGCCGTTCGAGCTCGAGGATTGGAAGCAGAAGCCCCACCTGGCGCGGATCAAGCCGCTGGTGCAGGACTGGGGGGAGAACGGGTTCGGCTCGCCGTCGTTCGTCTACCTGCTCTACGCCTTCAAGCTGGTCGTCTACGCGGGCGGGGCGCTGCTGGCGATCTCGACCACGCCGGGACTGGGGGGCATCGGCGACTTCGGCGACTGGTGGACCGAGCCGATCGTCTTCCAGAAGTTCGCGGTCTGGACCTTGCTCTGGGAGATCCTCGGGCTCGGCGCCGGCTCGCTGCCGCTCAGCTTCCGCTTCCTGCCGCCGATCGGCGGGCCGCTCTACTGGCTGCGGCCGGGGACGGTGCGGCTGCCACCCTGGCCGGACAAGGTGCCGCTCACCCGGGGGGCCCGGCGCACGGTGCTCGACGTCGCCCTCTACGCCGGCGTCATCGCCACCGGGCTCTACCTCCTCTTCGCCGCTGGCGTCGACGCGGTCGGCCCCGGGGCGGGGCGGATGGCCCCCGCCGGCATCGCCGTGCTGCTCGGGCTGCTCGCCCTGCTGGGGCTGCGCGACAAGGTCTCCTTCCTCGCCGCCCGCCCCGAGATCTACGCGACGATGCTCGCCGTCGGCCTCTTCCCGGTCGACCAGTGGATCATCGCCTGGCAGTTCGTCTTCATCTTCATCTGGTGGGGCGCCGCCTCCTCGAAGCTGAACCGCCACTTCCCCTTCGTCGTCTCGGTGATGATCAGCAACGCGCCGCTGGTCGGGCCGAAGGCGCTCAAGCGCAAGCTCTGGCGCGACTACCCGGAGGACATGCGGCCCTCGAAGCTGGCCGCCGGCATCTCCCACTCCGGCACCGTGCAGGAGTTCGGCTGGCCCCTGCTCCTGCTCACCGTGGACAACGACGTCGTGCGCACGATCGCGATCGTCGGCATGGTCCTCTTTCACCTCAACATCACCTCGATGTTCCCCCTAGCGGTCCCACTCGAGTGGAACATCTTCATGATCTTCGGCACCTTCTTCCTCTTCGGCCACTACGGCGACGTGCCGCTCACCTCGCTCGACGACCCGCTGCTGATCGCCGGGCTCGCGATCGTCTGCCTGGGCCTGCCGGTGCTGGGCAACTTCCGGCCCGACAAGGTCTCCTTCCTGCCCTCGATGCGCTACTACGCGGGCAACTGGGCGACCACGCAGTGGCTCTTCCGCAAGGGCAGCGGCGCCGAAGACAGGCTCGACGAGCGCATGACCAAGCCGGCGCACGTGGTCGGCAAGCAGGTGGGCGAGATCTACGATCCCGAGACCGCCGACTTCCTGCTCAACAAGGGACTGGCCTTCCGCTCCATGCATTCGCACGGGCGGGCGCTCAACGCCCTGCTCCCCCACGCCGTCGCTGACGTCGAGGCCTACGACGTGCGCGAGGGCGAGCTGATCTCCAACGTCGTCAACGGCTGGAACTTCGGCGACGGCCACTTCCACGGCCATCAGCTGCTGGAGGCGGTGCAGGAGCGCTGCGAGTTCGGGCCCGGCGAGGTGCGGGTGATCGAGCTCGAGTCCGAAGCCGTCGGCAGCGGCCGCCAGCGCTACGCGATCTACGACGCCGCGACGGGGCTGCTGGAGGAGGGCTCCGTCGCCGTCGCCGACATGGTCGAGCGCCAGCCGTGGCTGGAAGAGTCGTGGGAGCTTCCCGGTCGAGGTGACGCTGCGGCGGGAGCCCGTCGACTCGGGCGTAGCGGTCTCGTGAGCACGGCGACGGTCGTCGGGTCCGGCCCCAACGGGCTGGCCTGCGCGGTGGCCCTGGCGCAGGCGGGCGTGGAGGTGACGGTGCTGGAGGCCGCCGAGACGATCGGCGGTGGCACCCGCAGCGCCGAGCTGACCGTGCCGGGCGTGGTCCACGACGTCTGCTCGGCGGTGCACCCGATGGCGGTCGCCTCCCCCTTCTTCCGCTCGCTCGGCCTCGAGAGGCACGGGTTGGAGTGGCGCTTCCCCGAGGTCGCCCTTGCCCACCCGCTCGACGACGGCAGCGCCGCGACGATGGTCGACTCCCTCGAGCAGACGGCTGCCGGCCTGGGAGCGGACGGGCCGACCTGGGAGCGCCTGTTCCGCTCCCAGGCGGCCCACTTCGACGCCCTCAACGAGGACGCGCTGCGGCCGATCCTGCACCTGCCGCGGCACCCGGTTCGTCTCGTCCGCTTCGGCCTCCCCAGCCTGGCACCGGCGACCTTCCTCACCCGCAGCTGGAAGTCGGCGGGCGCGCGGGCGCTGTTCGGCGGCGTCACCGCGCACTCCTTCAGCCGACTCACGCAACCGATGAGCAGCTCGGTCGGGATGGCGCTGGTCTCCGCCTGCCATAGCGGCGGCTGGCCGGTGGCGGCGGGCGGCTCGCAGTCGATCGCCGACGCGCTCGCCGCGGTCTTGCGCGAGCACGGGGGGAAGCTGGAGACGGGAGTACGGGTGCGCACGCTCGCCGAGCTCGGCTCCCCCGACGTCGTCGCCTTCGACCTCACCCCCAGCGCCGTCGCCGACATCGTCGGCGAGCGCCTCCCCAGCCGGGTCGCCCGTGCCTACCGCCGCTACAAGCACGGCCCCGCCGCCTTCAAGGTCGACCTCGCGGTCGAGGGAGGGGTGCCGTGGACGGCGGCGGCCTGCCGCCGCGCCGGCACCGTCCACGTCGTCGGCTCCTTCGAGGAGCTGGTCGCCGCCGAGCGCGACACCAACCGCGGTCGCATGCCGGCGCGGCCCTTCGTCCTGGTCGGCCAGCAGTACCTCGCCGACCCAGGGCGCTCCGCCGGCGACGTCCATCCGATCTGGGCCTACGCACACGTGCCCAACGGCTACGACGGCGACGGCGAGCGCGCCGTGATCGACCAAATCGAACGCTTCGCCCCCGGCCTGCGCGAGCGCATCGTCGCCACCGCGGTCAGCTCGCCCGCCGAGCTGGAGGCCAACAACGCCAACTACATAGGCGGCGACATCGTCGCCGGCGCCAACACGCCGGTCCAGATCCTGATCCGCCCCCGCCTCGCCCGCGACCCATACTCGACCGGCGTCCCCGGTCTCTACATCTGCTCAGCCGCGACGCCGCCCGGCGGCGGCGTGCACGGCATGGGTGGCTTCAACGCAGCGCAGTCGGCGCTGCGGCACCTCGGCCACAATTAGGTGCGCCGCCGACTAGACGAAGTGCAGGCCGACCAGTGCCGCGAGAAGAACGCCGGCGGACTGAACCAGGAGGCGGTGCAACGCGTCGAAGCGGTCGTTCATCCGTTCGAAGCGCTCGTCGATCCGGTCGAAGCGCTGGTCGATGCGCTCGAACCGCCTGTCGATGCGGTCGAAGCCCGCGTCGACCTTGTGGTTGAGGTCGTCGAGGCGCTCGTCGGTCCAGCTCTCTCGCATCGAATCCATGATGGCATGGTCGCAGACAAAACATCGCGCAGGAGACGCGTCTCTGCAAAATCTCTGCAACGCCCCCGCCCTCGCGGGAGAATCCATGTCGATTTCGCGGCGGCGCGTTCGTCGTCCCGGTAAAGGGACTCGGGATCGCCTGGGTCAGAAGACTGCGAAGGAGGAAACATGGGCAAGATCGTCGTTACCGAGTTCGTCTCGCTGGATGGTGTGATGGAGGCTCCCGGCGGGGGCGAGGACTACGAGCACGGAGGCTGGACCTTCGAGATCGAGCGCGGCGCCGAGGGCGACAAGTTCAAGCTCGACGAGCTGGTCGAGGCCGAGGCGCAGCTGCTGGGCCGGCGGACCTACGAGGGCTTCGCCGCAGCCTGGCCGCAGATGGAAGACGAGGCCGGCTTCGCCGAGAAGATGAACTCGATGCCGAAGTACGTCGTCTCCTCCACCCTCGAGGAGGCGGAGTGGAACAACTCGACGGTGCTGAGCGGCGACGTCGCCACGGCGGTGGCGAAGCTAAAGCAGGAGGTCGACGGCGTCATCCTCATCGCCGGCAGCGCCCAGCTCGTCCAGGCACTGGTCGAGCACGACCTCGTCGACGAGCTGCGGCTGATGGTCTTCCCAGTCGTCCTCGGCAGCGGCAAGCGCCTCTTCGGCGAGACCGCCGACAAGAAGCCCCTGAAGCTGACCGACTCGAGGACGGTCGGCGACGGCATCGCGATCCTCACCTACGAGCGTGCCTGAGCGACACACGCCGCAACCCTGAGGCCCCAGCCGAGTTAAGGGGGGAATGCCTAATCCCCGGCCGATGCCGGGGAGCGGGGGACCCATGTTTTCGGGGCGAGCCCACCTTCGGGTGGGGGCGCAAGCTCCTTCAGCGCCAGCCCGACAGCTAACCCCGCCGGCCGACGAAGGAGGCACGATGACGATCGCCCAAAGGGCGGCGCGGTTTGCCGCCATCTGCACGTTCCTCACGGCGCTGGCCGTGGCCTCGGTCTGCGCGACGGGCAAGGCGTGGGCCCAGCCCTACGGCGGGATCTCCGCCCTCAGCCTCGATCCCAGCCCACCGCCCACCGCCGCACCGCCGACCGCCCCAGCCACCGCCGCCCTGGTCCGCGGCCGCGCGATCGCGCCGGTCGACGCGCCGGCAACGGTCAAACGCGTGATCGCGGCGGCGAACAGGATTCGCACCAAGCCCTATGTATGGGGCGGCGGGCACGGCCGCTGGTGGGATCGCGGCTACGACTGCTCCGGCTCGGTCAGCTACGCGCTGCACGGCGGCGAGCTGATCGACAGCCCGCTCCCGTCGGGCCCGATGGAAAGCTGGGGAAGCCCGGGGCCGGGCCGCTGGATCACCGTCTACGCCAACGCCGGCCACGCCTTCGCGGTGATCGCCGGCCTGCGCTGGGACACCTCCGGCAACAGCAGGGGCACCGGACCCCGCTGGCACGCCGACATGGCCGCCAGCAGCGGCTACGTCGCGCGCCACCCGCCGGGCTACTAGCCTGCTCGGTGTCTTGCGGGGAATGAGGAAGAAGCTGGCCTTGGCGGGCGCGACGCTGGCGCTGGCGCTCGCCGCGGGCCCAGCCGCGGCGGAGGCGGCCGTGCCCTGGGGCGCCGGCTGCGCCTCGCTCCCGCCGAGCGGGGAGCGGACCAGCGCGACCTGCGGGGCGAGCCTCGTCGACGGCCGCGCGATCGCGCCTCCCAGTGCCCCGGCGGCGGTGAAGCAGGTGATCGCCGCCGCCAACCGGATCGACGGCCGGCCCTATGTGTGGGGCGGGGGCCACGCCAGCTGGTTCACCCGAGGCTACGACTGCTCGGGCGCCGTCGGCTACGCACTCCACGGGGCCGGCCTGCTCGAGGTGACGATGGTCTCCGGCCAGCTGGCCCGCTGGGGAGAGGGCGGGGTCGGTCGCTGGATCAGCGTCTACGCCAACGCCGACCACGTCTTCATGGTCGTCGCCGGCCTTCGCTTCGACACCCGCGACGCCCCGCCCGGAGTGAGCGGGCCGCGCTGGCACAGGGCCGCCGTCGACCCCCGCAACTTCGCCGTGCGCCACCCGTCCGGGCTCTGACAGATCAGTCTCGGCGAGGGCACCCCACGCCGCCCACCCGGGCCTTTGAAACCCGGAAGGTACATAAAGAAATACCAGTGTATTTCTAAATAGCTAGACTGGAAGTGTGTCGTCGCCTGACAGGGAAGACTTCGGTCACGACCTCTTGGCAGCCAAGGAGCGGGACCTCAAGCCCTTGCTGGAAGAGAGCGAGGATCTCGACCTCGACTACGACCAGGGCGAGGCGATCGAGGACTTCCTCAACCTCGCCTGGTTCTCCGGCATCCGCTCGGGCCAGGCCCAGATGAACGCGCGGGCGACAGAGAGCAAAGCCGACGTCCGTGCGGTCGCCGTCGCCCACTTCGAAGCGGACTTCAAAGGCCTGATGGAGCAATCCGCCGACACCCTGAACCTCAGCCTGCCGGCGACGATCACGATGTGGGGCCTGCTGCACCAGGCCTGGATGGCCGGCAACCGCACCTGCGAGGCCGAGCTGATGGGCCTGTACATGGAGAAGATGGGGGACGTGGCCAAAGAGGCGCTCGAGTGGCTGGAGGGGAAAGAGGACTAGCTGTAGATGCCAGCCACGTTGTTCCCGGTCAGCTCCCGCAGCCGCGCAATGGGCGGCCGGTGACCGAGGGCGCCGTGTCGTCGCCTGAAGTTGTAGCGCTCGACCCAGCCCGAGAGGGCCGCGGCCCTCTCGGCTGAGCTGCCGTAGACGGCCGCATAGGCCCACTCGCGCAACATCGTGCGGATGAAGCGCTCAGCCTTGCCGTTGGTCTGGGGCCGGTAGGGCCGGGTGCGGATGTGCTTGATCCCCATCGCCCTGCAGGCCAGTGAGTGAGCGGCGGAGCGGTAGGCGGGGCCGTTGTCGGTCATCAGCCCCTCGACCGCGACGCCGTGGGAGCCATAGAAGGCGACGGCTCGCCGCAAAAAGGCGACCACTGTCTTGGTCTTCTCGTCGGGCAGAACCTCGGCGTAGGCGAGCCGGGTGGCGTCATCGACGCAGATGTGCACCCGATCCCAACCGGTTTGCAGGCGTCGCACGCCAGCTGCGTCGGTGCTGGTGGCGGTCTTCTTGGCCCAACTGCGGCCGAGCATGCGGTGGCCGGCTCCATGCTGGCCGATCCGCCCTAGCTTCTTGACGTCGATGTGGATTAGCTCGCCTGGGCGAGCGCGCTCATAACGGCGCACCGGCTCCTCGGCGCCCAGGCGGCTGAGCTTGCCGAGGCCGATCCGCTTTAGCACCGCGGAGACGGTCGAGGTCGCCATCTCCAGGAGCTCGGCGATCTCAGGGCCGGTCAGGCGCAGTCGCCGCAGGGCGGCGATCGCCTCGACGCGCTCGGGCGGGGTAGCGTTGTGGACGGTGTGAGGGGCGGAGCTGCGATCGAGCAGGCCCGCCTCGCCCTCGGCGCGGTAGCGGCGCACCCACTTGCCCGCGGTCCTCGCACTCACTCCGGCGGCCTCGGCCGCCTCCGTGAGTGCGACCCCTTCCTCGAGCACTCGTCTGACCATGGTCGCCCTGCCCTTCGGGCCGAGGGGAGCGTTAGCGTGCAGCTTCATCCGGTTCCTCCTTGTTGCTGGGGCTTCGACACCGCCAGCCTCCAAGGAGGTCCGGATGAACAACGTGGCTAGGAACTACAACTAGCTCCTCAGCACCCCTTGCCTGCGGGATGAGCCCGCGGCTCCGAACAGCACCCCGTGCAGGCCTTCGATCAGCGCCGCCGCCAGGTGGCAGTCCCCACCCAGCTCCAGGCTCTTGGTGTCGCGCTCGATCACGGCTGCCAGCCAAGCCTGCGCGGACCCGGCGGCCCAGGCGGCGGAGCGACCCTCCAGCCGTGCGATGCACCGCGTCACCCTGCCCTCCTCCACCCCTACCGTCACCCCGGCGAGGCCGTCGCCCTCGCCGCTCCCCAGCTCCACCGCCAGCCGGCACGAGCCCTCGACCTCGGCCGACAGGCGCACCAGGGGCATCGCCAGCAGGAATCCAGCCTCGACGTCGCGGTGGGCGACCGGAGTGGCCAGCTCCTGCAGATGCTGGCGCTCCCAGCGCACCGCCGCCGAAATCGGGCCCACCGCACGGCGCAGCCACTCGGTCACGGCATACGGAACGCCGCCGTCCCGGCCCGGCGTTTTCTGGACCTGCCCGGCCAGCCGCATCGCCGCCAGGCGGCGCTCGAGGGACGGATAGCTGAGGCCGGTGATCAGGCTGTCGAGCTCGGTCAGGGTGAGCGGCCCGGCGGCGAGAGCGCGCATCATGTTCGTGTCCCAGCCCTCGACCAGCGCCTTCACCGCGCTCTTCGCCGCGGCACTGCCCAGCAGCAGCGGCCCTTCAGGCGCCGCCGCCAGCCAGATCTGCAGGACCTCCTTGACCGACAGCAGGCAGCGGCCGGAATCCGTCAGCTCGAAATCCAGGCCGCCGGCGAAGTCATCGCGGCGGCGGCGAGTCAACACGCCTGTCTGGTCCAGGGCCCGGAGGTAGCCGCGCATCGTGGTCTCGGGCGAGAATCCGGTCGCGCGGCGGAGGTCGATCAGCGACTTCGGCTCCGTCGCGAGCGCTTCCAGCACGTGGACGTTGATCGGGGTCGCGAGCAGGGAGAGCGCCAGCGTGCCGGCTCGCGCACCATTCTCCCCCGATTGTCCGACCCGGTCAATGATCAAGTCATCTTGATTATAACAGCACTAAGTACCCATCAAGGGCGACCTGGACAAAGCGAGGAGGCGAAGCTCAGAGCGGTTCTGCGCAGGCTTCGAGGCCGTACTTGGTCGCCAGCTTTTCTGCCGTGGCGAAGGCCTGGGAGCCGGTTTCCAACAAGAGCTCCGGCTTCGCTTCTACCTTTTCGACCGCCGCTTCGATCGCCTCGACGATTGCTTTCACCCGCTGCTCGTCGCCGCTTGGCGTCTGCAGGTCACCGACCCTTTCCGCCTCTTCCTGGACCGGCGGCAGTCCGGCTGCGAGCACGAAGGCTTTTTCTCCAGCCTCACTCGATTTGGCTTTGGGATGCTTTTCCACGTACTCATCGAGCGCGGTTTGCTGTTCTATGTCGGTCTGAGTGCAGATCGTCTCCGCTTCTTCGACGAACCGCGCCTTGGTTGGCGGCGGGCCCGGGCTATTCGAAGCCGAACTCGCGGAGTCGCTATCACCGCAGCCCGCCGGGATGATCGCGAGTGCAGCGATGGCCATAAGAATTGCGCGATGAGCAAACATTGCGCAATTATACCTGATAAAAGAAAAGCACGCGGCGCATTAGCGCCGCGTGCTTTAAACCTGCTGCCTTCCCTACCTACGGGTAGACGTATTCCTCAGGCGCGATTTCGGTGTCGATGTTCTGCACCGTTTCGTTGCCCGACGCGGCCGGAAGGCCGGACGCCGTGTTCACCAGGCCGTTGATGCTGATCGGGATGAAGCCGAACAGCGTCAGCACGCAGCCGCTGGCGCCTGGGGCCGAGAACGTTTTGTCAACGTACGTGGCTTTGTTGGCGTGAAGAATTTCCAGTCCATCCTGGAAGAGTTCTTCGGGGTTATGCCCGGGGCTCACTTTCGTGCTCAGGTGGAGCGTGATCGGGCTCGATACCGACCCGACGTAGCAATTTTTCCCGAGCGTGTTGTTGATCAGATGAACTTTGATCGGCAGCGTGATTTCTTCCACGCCTTTGAAAGTGGGTACGCCGGCGAGTTCAGTTGCCGCGTACAGAGTCAGCGCTTCGCTACCCAGCAATTCGAGCAACCAGGTCAGGCCGGTAAGGCCCACAACCCCGCCCGGTACTTTCTGATTGACGGGAGGCATCCCACCTTTCGAGGTGGCGGCGAAGTTTTCCAGATCTCCGTTCGATCCTCCGCTGACCGTTATCGGATTCGTGATCGGGACGTTTTTGTTGCCCATTTTGAAATTGCCGCTTTTGACCACCGAACGGAGACACGTCGTGATGTTCGGGTTTTCGTTCGCGCTGGGACAACCGGCGAACTGCGTGTAGCCCGGAGCCGGCGTGTCTGCCTGTGCCATCGGCGCCAGCAGAGCGACGGCGGTAAACGCCGTCGCAGCAGCCCCGATCAACCTTGAAGCATGCTTCGAATTCATGGCTTTCTCCCTAACTGGTTTCAGTCTCTGATCAGACCGACCGTTGTGTTTGCATCGGAAACAGCTCCGATTCCCCACCGAAGCGATCTCTCCGCGCGACCGTATCGGAACAGACGAGTATTTGTCAAGGAACCCTTGAAAGTTTTCTCCGCCACTGAAAGCGCTGGCTACACCCCGACCGGGTTGGGCGTAGCCAGCTTCAAGGAGATCCCGCGGCTATTCTTCTTCGGCCGTTACTGCCCAGGTGCCATAGATGCTGAATTCTGGCATCAGAGAGACCCCGATGCGGGCACCAGTCTCGGTCGCACCAGCTGCATCCGCCTGATCCGTCTTTTTGAGAACTTGGAATTTGGCGTTTTCTTCGTCATTTGGAGATCCCTGATAAACACACAAATGACCCGGATCGGCGGCTGGCACACTGACCGTGCCACCAGTGCAGCCCGCGGGCGCAGTTTCAGCATTTTTAACGTAATGGACGTGGCTTCCATCCAAGGGATCGCTCAGCGGGATCGGGAAGGAAATCGCGGCATAAACAAATGAGTCGAAAGTCGCTCCTGGCTGGGCGGTGCCGACCACCCAACTACCGGTCTCGGTTTTCCCTCCTGGAAGGGTTTCAGTAAAGCCGGTCTCACCGTTGCAGACGGCTATTTTCGGCGGCTGGCCTTCAACTTGAACAGTGGCGCCGCCCAATCCTTTACATTCTGAGGAATCAGTCGTCCCGACCTGCACGCTTTTCCCATTCACGCCGGGGGCTCCGGCTTGTCCGGCACCGCCAGCTAGCCCAACTGGGCCCGTAGCTCCGGTGGGGCCAGCAGGACCCTGTTTCCCCTCTGGGCCCGTGCCCTGAAAGCTCTTTGCTATCGCCTTCACTTCCTTCTTCTGCTTGCCGGTGAGCCCGGAAGCAGCGACGGCTACACCAGCTAGAGAAGCGACCAGTGCTACGACTGCAATGACCAATCCAGCGGTGCCGAACTGACTACGTATACGTGCGAACATTCGTTCCCTCCCTGTAGTTCTACCCCTCGTCCTGGACCCATCCAGGATCGACAAAGGCTATCGGAACGCTTAAGTACTTGTCAAGATACGACGAGATAGCCTGATGGCTATGGCCGGTTAGCGGCGGCGGCTGTTGCCCTTCTTCTTGCCGCAGTCCGTCTTGATCGCCGGGTTGGTGTTGTAGGTCTTGCCGTTGTGGCCGGTGAGATTCACCGTGGCGCGCTGAGCTTTAGCGCAGAGGTTGGCGCTGTTGACCAGGAGGCCCTTTTTCTTGCCGCCGTTGAGGTCGAGCGTGAACTTGGTCACCGGGGCATCGGGGGTGGTCGAGAAGGTGGTGCGGATACGGGCATTTTTCGAGTTGACGACTGAGTCGACTTGGCCGATCAAGAGAACCTCGAATTGGCCTTTGAGGTCGACGACGAGGTCGGGCAGCGGCCGTTCGCCACCGTTCGAGCGGAAGTAGACAGGGCCTTCGAGCGGTTTGTTCAGCAGCGGAGTGACCGCTTTGGCGGTACCTAGCACCGAGGTCTTTGGACAGGAGTTGGCGTTGAACTGCACCCGGGTGCAGGGATTATTGATGTGGACCGGATCGATGAACTGGCTCGGTGGCAGGATCACCACCGCCTTGGCGATGTTGGAATAGCCGGGGCCCGACGGATAGGGATAGGTGACGGTCGAGCGGAACGCAGGGTGGTCGTTTCGCTTCGTCCCTCCCTTCAGCCGCAGAGCAAACTTCGGCTTGAACCCGAGGTTTGCGCAATCGGCCGCTTGGTAGCGATCGCTGACAGCTATTGGCACGTCGTCGGCGGGATTGAAGACGTCGAGGAAGCTGCCGAACAGGGTCGCCTTGGTGCTCTTTTCCTTGCAGCTCGTCGCGTTGAAAGTGAACTGGGAACGGTCGAGGGGAGTGCGCAGATCACGCAGCCTTACCGGAATGCCCTTGAGAAGATGCGGGACGGGATCTGCGTGTGCGCTGTCGACCTGCGGGACCGCAGTGATCGGATCGACGTTTAATCCCAGACGATTGACCACGGTGCCGACGTCGAAGGGGCCGGCAAGTGCGGGGACGATGGCGACGATCGAGAGCGGATCGCCACCGAAGGGGCCCGCGAGGTAAATCGAGCCTGGAACGTAGGTGAGTGAGCTTCCGACTCCGGCCCCAGCCAGCACATGGCCGATCTGCGAGGCAGCAGGGCAGCTAGGGGTGCTCAGCTCAGCTCGAGCACTCCTTGATCTAGCAGCTTGGATCGCCGCATCTGAGCACTCGGGGATGCCGGCAAGCTTGCCACTCACACCGGGCGGCAGAGCCGCCCCGAGGCGCGTCAGGTTCTGTTCACCATCTTGTCGAGTCAGGCGGAGATTGAAGGGGGAGTAGGAACTGGCGCTGTTGTTGGTCGTGCCGGCGCTCAGCTGCGGGCGGAAAGGTAGCGGCCCACCGGCCGGACAGGGACCACCGCCTATGCCGGAGGTGACTTTGAAGGTGGCCGTGGCAGTGAGCGGTTTACTTGGTTCTGACCAGGGAGTGAACTCGGCCTCGGTGGCGTAAGTACCACACCCTGGCGGAGAGACGAGCGGGGCGCGAGGACCTTCGTTGAGATGGACGTGGACATGGGAGAGCGGAACTTGGGGAAGGTCGTCGAAGGTGGTCACGATCCGCCCTGCTCCCGGGCCTTGTTCTTCACTCACCTCGGCCTTGCCGGCTAGCTTGACCAGTACTCCCAGTCCCTGGTCCTTGATCACCATGTATAGAGCGACCAGGGTGCCAAAGGGGTTGTCGTCCTGACTGGCAAGGAAGACCGAGCCTTTCAGCACTTCGCCTTCCGCCTGTGGCGATTCCACTTCCACCTCGCCAACCTTGGAGGCCTGCGGGCAGCCTTGGCCGGGCTGCGAGGTCAGCGACTCCGCTTCATAGCCAGCTCTGGAGCAGACAGCGAGGCCCGATGCGGCCGATGGATTGAGGGTCATCCCAGCCGGCATCCTCACCACGGCCTTTTTGATGTCCGACTGGGCTTCCGCAGTCGGACTGGTGAAGTTTTCATCGTTGATGTCGATGTCGATGTCGAAGCCCGAAGCCGACTCTGCGGATGAGGTCGTCGGCTGGACTTTGACCTGCGGCGACAAGCCCAGTTTGGCGCACCCGATCATCCCCGGCGCCTGCGCGGAGCCTTTGTCCGGTGGCGCGCCGGGATTTTGCCAGGAGGTCGCTTCATAGCTCGTGGTGAGCGGACCGGTGCAGGAACGGGGCAAGGTGAGGAGCGGGACTTCCTCGACGTCCGCTTTGCAGGTGCCCCTGGAGACGAATTCCGCTTCGAGATTCACCCCACCGACATGAGAGAGACAGAGACCACGGAAGGGGTCGTGGACTGGGGCGGCCGGGTTTCCCCAGATTTCGACGCCTACGCCGTAGACGCGAACCGCCTGAACCGTATTCAGGCTCAAGCCGGTGAGATTGTAGGGCGGATTTTGGTTGAGCCCTACCTCAAAGGTTATCGGCGTGTTAGCAGCAATCAGGCCGAGCTTGGCTGGCACTCCGGGCGGCGGCACCAAGTTGTAGAGGGGCTCGGCGAGGAAATTGCCTGAGTTGAAGATCTCGACCTCGACTCCCCCTACGGCCGTGTTGTCAGGACAGGCGGGGTAGCCCTCGCCGCTAACCACCAAGAAGTCCGCAGCCGTGCAGCGCGGCACGGCCGTCCGGTTACCGGCAAGGCCCGCGGGCAGCTGCAGGCGCACGGCTTTGACTTCCCCGTCGGGTACTACTCCTTGGTTGGGATCGATTCGAGTGTTGAAGCTGAAGGAGGTCTTTATCGCGAAGGGATGGGAACCCGCCTGGGTTGCGGGAAATCCGTTTGCGTCAACGAAGCCAGACTTGAAGTTAGTGACGCCGAAATCTGCCTGCGCGGGAGTGCTTCCGATCAGGGCCAAAAGCACCAACAGTAACATCGCTCCGAGAGATCTTGTGAGCGGCCTCATCGTCCCGACCTCCCGTGCTTGTGATGTTTTTTCTTGTTCTTCTTTTTGTGATGCTTCTTCTTACTTTTCTTCTTGGACTTTTCCTTGACGTTGCCAGGGCCTTTGTAGTCTGCGCTCGCGGGGCGTTGGCTGCTTGGGGGTAACACAACAGGCTGACAGGCTTCACCTTGACATGAAGGTGCGATTCCCGGTTCGGAGATGCCGCCGCCGACACGGGCATCGTAGGCGTCGATCAGGCCCGGGTCTCGCGGCACCAACCTGGCGCTGGTCGTGAAGAAAACATCGTTTCCGCTGGAGCTCGCGTCCAAGAATTCTGAGTCTTCCGGGCTCTGGCCGGTAGAGATCAGGCTGAGGCAGCCTCCCGCCTTCGCCACGTAGAGCTCGGCGCCCATCTGCGCGCACGCTCCCTGATTCGGCGCAGCCTCCCACTCATAGACGTCCTCGGCGCCGTTGGTATCTCCCAGGAGCAGAGAGTCGTAGCTGTTGAAGAAGAGGCGACTGCCATCTGCAGAGAGCGCGCGCGAGAGGTAGAACTGGTAATGACCCGGAGGGATCGACCCCGCCGTTGCGAATTTGTCATGCGTCGCGTTCCCCTGCACCTGCTGCCCGGTCGGTCGCGCTTCGCTCGGGTTGCAAGACACGCAAAGCGGCCCGGTCGAACCAGCTCTATAGACATAAACCTCCGAGAGTGCTTCGCCCGCTTCTGGAGGGCTTTGCAGGTCAGTGTTGTCGTAGCCCGTCGGCTGGCCGCTCGAAACAAAAGCCACGGCACTTCCATCGCTTGAAACCCGCGCTACTTGGAAAACGTTTTCTGGCGACGCGTTAGAGGGAAACTGGATGCCGTGGACATCGGTATCCGCTAGGGTCGTGATGAAACTAACCGTCCCTCCTTCGCTCAGGTAGAGGTTTGGTTTTCCCGGCGCAGCGCCGCTTGCAAGTGCTTCCTCGGAAACCAGGTATATCCGTGAGAGATCTTTACTTGCACCCACCAGTCCCACCAGTCCCCCCGCCACTTCGGTCGATCCCGATCCGACCTCGAACTCGAATAATTTGCCCGCCGACGGCCCCTCGACCACCTCGAAGAGCGCCTTCGATCCATCCGGGCTGCCCAGGAGAAAACGCGACGCCCTGTTCGATTTGGTCTCGGAGACTTTCGTAGTGCAGGCTTTATCGGGTTCGATGCATGCGCCGCCGGCGATCGCACTCTGCCCTTTTCCTGGATTGACCCGCAAGTAAATTTTGCCTACTCCAGACGTCGCTTCCGAGGCAGTCCAGTAGAGACGTGATCCGTCCCCGGAGAACGCGCCCGTCACGCTCGCAGTCCGGTTCAGATCCGCTATGGCATAGCCCAGTGAACTATCTCCGTTCCTCGCCATCCCTGCCGTGCAGTTACTTGGGTAAGGCGTCCCGTCGGGTAGAATGCAGGCCAGCTGCAAATCCCCTCCACTCGCGTAATAGGCTTGGTAAACGCCGCTTGCCGCTTCTGGCGTAAGTTTGTCGTTGGCCCGTATGATCGCTGCTTTGCCATCGACCGTACTTCCCTGTAATTCGAGTAGGAATTCAGGGCCTAAGGTTGGCTGCGTATGAACCAGGGCTTCATATCCTTCTTTTCCACAAGTATCGCGACGGTAGACGTTCGCGTATCCCTCCGTCCCCGGCGGTGGCAACGGCGCGTCGGCGATCCAAACCAGCCAGCCATCGCAGAGGTCGTCCGAGAAAGCTTTGTACTGATTCTCGAGGACAAGGCCGGTCGCGGGACCCTGTGGCGCTGAGAGCGCATCGCTTGCCCAGCCGCTCGTTGCATCGCGAGAGGCGATGTACTGGCTGGTGAAGGGAGCGCCTTCAGGATTGCCGAAGCTGCGATATGAAGAGTAGGTGAAGCGGTTGCCGTCCGGGGCGCTCTGGCTCAGGTCGGTGAAGTATTCCGGATCATCGCGGAGCGATTTGATGTCGCCGTTGTTTTTGTCGACCGGGCTGACCATCTCATAGGCTCGGCAATCGGGCAGCTTTGCTCCGGTACCACTGCGAAGAGATTCGTTCGCGCAAGGGGGGTGCGCCAGTGACTCAGCGTAGGTGGTGAAAGTCTTTTCCGGGCCGACGGCCGGTCCCCCACCCGCACTCTCTGCGACAAAGCGATAGTGGTAGGTGGTTCCAGGTTCCAGGCCTTCCAGAACGATCCCGGCGCTGCGCAGCGCCCGGCCAGATATCCTCGGGCTCAAGATGGCTCCCGGCGCCGTAGGCTTCTCTTCTCCGCAGCCTCCTTCCGAGCATTTGCCGGTCCCATACTGCACATAATATTTGGTGTTGGTCCAGAAGTGTGGATTGATGTCGGCGACGAGGATTGCTTCGTCGCGCAACACCGAGCTGGCGAACTGGGCGTCGATCTCCGGAGGCGCCGGTGGCGGAGCTTCGAAGGCGACCGGAGGTGGGCCGAAGACGCGGATGTAGCTGCCGACGCCCGGGAAGGAATTGACGACGTAGACGGTGCCGAGATCGCTTGCCCCGAGGCCAGTGATGCGGAAATGGTTTACAGAGTTAGGAGGCGGCAGCGCCTCCACCGTCGCGAACTCCGAGGTCTTCGTACCGGCGGGGTCGAATTCAAAGACCCGGTTCGGGTCTGCCGACCCCACCCCGAAGACGTTGCCGGCCGGCCCGGTGGCGACCCCGCCCCTCGAAGTTTCCTCGAGTTTGTCGACTTCAGCACCGGTGTCAGCATCGATCCTGCGCACGTCAGGTTTGCTGCCGTTTTCGACATCCAAGATCGTGTAAAAGTCGCCGCTTAAAGGATCGCGCGCCAATTCGCCGACGGTGGCATCGGCAACAGGGATCGCTTCCACGAAGACCCCTTCTTCGCTGAAGCGCTGGATCCGTTCCTCGTCCGCAACGAAGACCGTGCCGGGGCCAAGCGTGATGCCACGCCCGCCGCTGAACTGGCCGGGAGCCACTCCGCTGGTGCCTTTGCCGCATTCATTGCCCGAGGCGGCGGTACAGAGGTTCGCACTCGTCGTTTTATTGACCCCCCCGCCAAACATGAGGACAAAGCGCCCTGCCGAGTCGAGCTTTTGAACCCTATTGTTGCCAAGCTCTTTCACGTAGACATTGCCGGTAGGATCCACGGCAACACTCGCCGGTTCGTTGAATTGTCCTGGTCCCGGACCTTCGGATCCCTTTCGGCAACCGGATTCCGCCGTGCAAGACTCGAGGCCTGCGCCTCCAGTCGTTCCATCAGCTTGCGTCCGCACCAGAAGGCTCGTGGAGGGGATTCCGCCATCGAGCGGTACCGCTCCGTTACTCGCTTCGATCTGTGCGACATTGGTCTGTTCCAGCGCATTTCCATTGAACGCGACGACGTAGATATAGGGAACGGTGCCCGGGTTACCAAGCACCGCCGTAACGCTTACGCCTCCTGCGCCGATCGTCGCTAGGTCATTTAGAGCAGCTTCCACTTCTGCCTCCGTCGCACCGGCGGGCAGATCCGCACTGGTTGACGGACCGAAACTGAGTCGGAACTGGCCCGACGAGGCCCTCACCCTCACTTCCTGCTGCTCGTTCACAGAGCCCGGCGCCACGTCCCAACCGACGCTCTTAACAAAGTTTCCCCAGGGCGTAAACTCGCTGACGCGACCACTATCGCGCTCGGCAACGTAAACGTGGCCAGTAACAGGGTCAACCGCGATGCCTTGAGGATTATCTAGCTGACCCGCGCCGACGCCGCCTTCAGCGAACCGCGTTAGCTCTTCCCCATCGGTTATCGCGATTGCATGCCCCGCCCGAATACCCGAGAAGACGATCAGCGCCAAAAGTAGAAGCGCAATCCCAACTCCGGCCAGCTGGCGGCCAATCCCTATTTCCCTGCCGGCATTCACTCATTTCCCCCTTGGGTCTCGTCCCGCCTGAGTCCTCTAGCAGACGAAGGCATCATATCGGTACTTCCCAGTACTTGTCAAGACACTCCGTAATGGCTTCGCGGCAAAGAAACGGGGCCACGATTTCTCGTGGCCCCGTTGCCTATGCTTCCGATCGACTTGCAACCAACCGGATCAACATGGCACTAATTTGGCTCTATTTAGCTGTGACCCCGAGCTGCGCACCGCAGATCAGTTCAACGTAGGTGTGGCCGTGTTTGGTGACTTCTTTTCCACCTTCGTCTTTGGACCCTTTGAGTGTCACGTTACCGTTATAGGTACCATTGGTATGCACACCTGGGTCCGGGCATGCCGCACTCTCCGTATATTTAATGCCGGTCACTGCGCCTTCAGCTGTGACGTGCATTTCTTGTGTGCCGACCCCACCTTTGTTCACATATTTAATGTGATTGAGGGGACCTTGTGGAGGAACGGTTACTTTGCAGGTGCCGAACGCTGTAACTTCGACTTCGATTTCTTTACCGGCTGTACAATTCTGAATAGTGACAGTCGATGTTTTTTCGGCGGTCCCTTTGAATAGGTATTGACAACCATTCATTTTCACATGAGCCGTGAGACTAGACGCGCCGCATTCTGCATATGTCGGCCGAAACAACTGTTCCGTCACGATTGTTTTGCCGTTCGCCGGGCCTCCCGAGACTGTACCTTCGAACGTCGCGATTTTACATCTGACGGTAATTTTTCCATTTGGTGTAGTCCCGTCAATTACAAACAGATGTTCAGCATGTTCCCCGGCCGTTCTGACACCTGTCAGGTTCGAACGGCCATTGGCGTCGGTGTCAACTTCCAGTTCCCCGGCCGCCTGTGCCGCCGTCGCCATCACGGCGCCCATTGCCACTACCGCGGCAAGGACGGCCCCGAGGGCCTTGATGTTGCGAATCATCTCTTCGCTCCTTGATAGTTGTTGCTCGCAGCCTTGCGTGAGCCGAGCCCACGCTGCCTGTCGAGCGGTGCGGCGCCATCAATAGGTCAGCGCTCCAATTTGGTCAAGCCAATCCATCTATTTGGCCGCTACGACGCTTGGCTCCGGGCCCACCCTTCCAAATCCTCCTGCAAACAACGTCCATCGCTTCTCCGCGTGCGCAAAGCGGCGTCGCGCAACGATCAGCGGGGAGGCGGGGCCACGATCGTGGCCCCGCCTCTAGCTATTTAGCTGTGACCCCGAGCTGCGCACCGCAGATCAGTTCAACGTAGGTGTGGCCGTGTTTGGTGACTTCTTTTCCACCTTCGTCTTTGAACCCTTTGAGTGTGAAGCTACCGTTGTAGGTACCGTTGTTGTGCACACCTGGGTCCGGGCATGCCGCACTCTCCGTATACGTAATACCAGTCAGCGCCAGTTCGACTGTCACATGCATTTCGTTTGTGCCGGCACCGCCTTTGTTGACGAATTTGGCATGGTTGAGAGGGCCTTGTGGACCAATCGTGATTTTGCAAGTACCGAACGCTGTGACTTCATCTTCGATCGTTTTACCGGCTGTGCAACCAGTGATGGTGACCGTTGCTGTTTTTTCGGCTACCCCTTTGAACAGGAACTTGCACCCGTTCATTCTAAAGTGCAGCGCTAAACTCGAGGCTGAGCATTCCGCGTATGTCGGTGTCACCAGCAGTTCGCTCACGGTTGTTTTGCCGTTCGCCGGCCCTCCTGACACTGTGCCTTCGAACGTGGCGACTCTGCACCTTGTAGTGACTTTCCCGGATGGTGTCGTCCCGTCGACTACGAGTAGATGTTCGGCATGTTCTGGGCCCGTCCTGCTGGCTGTCAGGGCAGCGCGGCCGTTGGCATCGGTGTCGACTTCCAGTTCCCCGGCTGCCTGTGCTGCCGTGGCGATCACGGCGCCCATTGCCATCACCGCGGCAAGGGCGGCTCCGAGTGCCTTGAGTTTGCGAGTCATGTCATCGCTCCTTTGGTTGTTAGCCCCAGGGTCGCGGCACTGATCTTGCGCCGCACGGGGCGGGTCGTGTCACTCCTATAGGTGAGGACGTTGCTGCGCAAGAACGCTGTGGTCTTTAGTCCTCTTCAGATCCCTAATCCAAGGCGCTCGAGCATTTCCGCCGCTACTGCCGAGAGATGTCGTTTCGCGCGCGCTGGGTGGTGCCAGGCAACAATCGGTCCTAATTGGCTGAGGCGCTGGACTCCGAGGCAGAGAAGCCCAGGTGCCGGCGGGGCCGGGCGGATTCTCGACAGATCGAGCCTAGCTTCGTCTTCTCAGGGGCCGCAGCGCTCGGTAGTGATGCGGGGCCACGAGATCGTGGCCCCGCATTGCTAAGTCGCTGTGAGACCGAGCTGGGTGCCGCAGACCAGTTCGATGTAGGTGTGGCCGTGTTTGGTGACTTCTTTTCCACCTGCGTCTTTAAAGGCTTTGTATGTGAAGTTACCGGTGTAGGTACCGTCGTTGTGCACGCCGGGGTCTGGGCAAGCCGCGCTCTCCGTATACGTAATGCCAGTGAGTGCCATTTCGACTGTCACGTGCATTTCGGTTGTGCTGGCACCCCCTTTGTTGACGAATTTTACGTGGTTGAGATTAGCCTGTTCACCGATCGTGACTTTGCAGGTGCCGAACGCTGTGATTTCGGTTTCAATCGTTTTACCGGCTGTACAACCAGTGATGTCGAGGGTTGCTGTTTTTTCGGCAACCCCTTTGAACAAGTACTGACATCCGTTCATCCTCACATGAGCCGTAAGGGTGGACGCGGAGCATTCCGCAAGTGTCGGCGCAACTGCCAGTTGGGTCACGGTTGCTTTTTCGTTGGCTGGACCACCCGACACTGTGCCTTCGAGGGTAGCGACTTTGCATCTTCTGGTGACTTTCCCGGTTGGTGTGGTTCCGTCAATTACAAACGTGTGTTCAGCATGTTCCGGACCCGTCCTGGAACCTGTCAGGCTTGCGCGGCCATTAGCATCCATGTCGACTTCCAGTTCCCCGGCCGCCGGCGCCGCCGAGGCGATCATCGCGCCCATTGCCATCGCCGCGGCAAGGGCGGCCCCGAGGGCCTTGATATTGCGAGTCATGTCATCGCTCCTTTGGTTGTTTAGCCCCAGAGTCGCGGCACTGATCTTGCGCCGTACGAGGCGGGTCGTGTCACTCCTATAGGTGAGGACGTTGCTGCGCAAGAACGCTGTGGTCTTTAGTCCTCTTCAGATCCCTAATCCAAGGCGCTCGAGCATTTCTCCCGCTACGGCCGAGGGGCGCCGTTTCGCGCGCGCGAGCCGGTGCCGGGCAGGAATTGGGTACGAAGCGCGCTCTCGCCATTGGCCTCTGGCTGTGAGCTCCTTGGGGTGATCGGTGGTGCGGGGGCCACGATCATGGCCCCCGCCTCTAGCTATTTAGCTGTGACCCCGAGCTGCGTACCGCAGATCAGTTCTACGTAGGTGTGGCCGTGTTTGGTGACTTCTTTTCCACCTTCGTCTTTGAACCCTTTGAGTGTGAAGCTACCGTTGTAGGTACCGTCGTTGTGTACACCAGGGTCTGGGCAGGCTGCGCTCTCCGTGTACGTAATACCGGTCAGCGCCATTTCGACTGTCACATGCATTTCGTTTGTGCCGGCACCGCCTTTGTTGACGAATTTGGCGTGGTTGAGAGGGCCTTGTGGACCAATCGTGATTTTGCAAGTACCGAACGCTGTGACTTCATCTTCGATCGTTTTACCGGCTGTGCAACCAGTGATGGTGACCGTTGCTGTTTTTTCGGCTACCCCTTTAAACAGGAACTTGCACCCGTTCATTCTAAAGTGCAGCGCTAAACTAGCGGCTGAGCATTCCGCGTATGTCGGTGTCACCACCAGTTCGCTCACGGTTGTTTTGCCGTTCGCCGGGCCTCCTGACACTGTGCCTTCGAACGTGGCGACTCTGCATCTTGTAGTGACTTTCCCGGATGGTGTCGTCCCGTCGACTACGAGTAGATGTTCGGTGTTCCCCGGCCGTTCTGACACCTGTCAGGTTCGAACGGCCATTGGCGTCGGTGTCAACTTCCAGTTCCCCGGCCGCCTGCGCCGCCGTCGCCATCACGGCGCCCATTGCCACTACCGCGGCAAGGACGGCCCCGAGGGCCTTGATGTTGCGAATCATGTCTTCGCTCCTTTGGTTGTCGTGCCCCAGAGTCACGGCACTGACCTTGCGCCGCACGGGGCGGTCGTGCAACTCCTAAAGGCAACATCGTCGCTGCGCAAGAACGCTGGGGTCTTTGGCTCTCTTCGAGCCCTTGCTCCATATGCGCCGGTGGCTTTCCCCTGCTATCGCGGAGATGCGGTTACCCGCGCGCGCCGAGTGGTGCCAGGCAGCGATCGGGCCTCTACCTGACTGTAGGCAGGCTCCGTGCAGGACCGATTGATCTTGGCTGGTCCAATTCTCGACAGATCGGGCCTAGTTGCATCGTTGGAGCCCGGGCAGTCAGTGGGTGGCGGGGGCCACGAGATCGTGGTCCCCGCATCCCGCTAATTCGCTGTCACGCCGAGTTGGGTGCCGCAGATCAGTTCGGTGTAGGTGTGGCTGTGTTTGGTGACTTCTTTTCCGCCTGCGTCTTTAAAGGCTTTGAGTGTGAAATTGCCGGTGTAGGGGCCGCTACTGTGCACACCAGGGTCTGGGCAGGCTGCGCTCTCCGTGTACGTAATACCGGTCAACGCCATTTCAACTGTTACGTGCATTTCGTTTGTGCCGCCGCCGCCTTTGTTGACGAGTTTGGCGTGATTTATAGGACCCTGTTCACCAATGGTAAGTTTGCAGGTACCGTACGCTGTAACGTCTACTTCAATCGTTTTACCGGCTGTGCAACCGGTGATGTTGACAGTTGCTGTTTTTTCGGCTACCCATTTGAATTGGTACCTACAGCCATTCATTGTCACATGAGCCGTGAGGCTCGCCGCAGAGCATTCCGCATATGTCGGTAAAACCGACAGTTCAATTACGTTTGTTTTCCCGTTTGCCGGACCCATCGACACTGTGCCTTCAAACGTCGCAACTTTGCATCTGACGGTAATTTTTCCGCTTGGTGTAGTTCCGGCACTTACAAACATGTGTTCAGCATGTTCCGGCCCCGTCCTCGAACCTGTCAGGTTCGCACGACCGTTGGCGTCGGTGTGAACTTCCAGTTCCCCCGCCGCCTGCGCGGCCGAGACGATCATCGCGCCGATTGCCAGCACTGCTGCGAGGGCGGCCCCGAGGGTCTTGAGATTGCGAATCATGTCTTCGCTCCTTTGGGTTCTTTGTCGCGTCTTTGAGGCTTCATCTCCTCTGTAACCGAAGTGCTAGGGCTCCGCTATCGCAGAGGCCTGTTGTTTCGTGCGCGCAAGCCGGCATCGGGCAAAAACAATCAGCCTTCAAGGGTTGGGAAGTACGACTCCAAGCTCCCGCGCCTGCGGACGTCCAGCGAGCAGCAGTGGAAGCTGCCGCCGAACTTGTAGACGGCGTCGAAGGGGCAGGTCAGAACCTCGAAGCCGTGCGTGTAGAGGAGCTCGGCGAAGGGCTGCTCGGCCTCCTCGATGACGACGGTCCGCTCGTCGAGGGAGAGGATGTTCATCGAGATCCAGCTGCTCGGTTCCTCGACCGATGCCTGCCGTTGCGGCCGCGCCGAGGGGATCGCGTCGACCAGCTGCCAGTCGTTTTCCTCGAAGAGGCGCAGGCAGTCGTGCTTGGGCGGGCGGTCGGGATTGGTCAGCGCCAGGCCGGGGCGCAGCGGGACGAAGGTGGCGTCGATGTGGTGCGGATGCGGGTCCCTGAACTCCACCTGGTGGATACGGAAGTCGCTGCCGAGGTGGCGCCGCAACCATTCCGCTCCCAGGCCGTTGCTGACGATGTCTGGCTGCCAGAAGATGTCCCTCCCCATCCGGGCGAAGGAAGCGGCATCGAAGCAGAGCTCGAACTCGGTCAGGCTTGGATGGGAGGCGAAGTCATATGGCTCGGAGACGGTCTCGTAGCCCTCGACGTAGAGCTCGTCGGCCATGGTCGCCTTCGGGGCCGCCGTCCAGCGGGCGCCGGCCGCGAAGTACTCCTTCAACAACGACCGGTAGGCCCGGTGCTCGAAGTAACGGGACCTCTGCGCCATCGGGGCCTCGATGATCTCCTCCCCCACAACCAGCAGGACGTCGCGGGGGCAGGTCTGCGCGTGGCCCAGGGAGCACTCGAAGTCCGGGGTGACGACCCCGTAGCCCTGATCGATCGGGTCCGGTCGCCGCACGACCACGCCCTGACCCTCGAGCATCGCCGCCAGTCCGTCGAGCTGCTCCTGTGCCCGCGCGATCTCCTCGGCGAAATACTCCGCGCCGCGGAACCGCCGCGCCGCGTCGTCAGGGGCGATGAAGGGGGACATGGCCGGCTCGTAGGGCGATCGGACCGCGCCCACGGCTGTGCCGATGATCACCTCCTCCAGCGGATCCCACTCGTTGAAGGAGCACACGACCGGCGCGGTCTGGGCCGCTGCCTCCAGAGTCCCGTGCGCCGTCGCCTCTCCAGCCATCGGAGTCGCTAACCGTTCGACAGCGCCGCGGACGTGGTCTCGGCACTCGGCATCCCTGCCCGCGAAACCATCTCCTTGACGATGTAGGAGGCGACCTGATGCGGGTAGGTGCCCCGGGAGAAGCCGATGTCGAAGCCCAGCTCACGCGCCAGATCGGGGGTGATCCGCGGCCCGCCGCAGATCAGGATCATGCTCTCCCTGCGTCCCGCCGCCTCGACCCGTTCGACGAGCTGGCGCAGGGTGTCGACGTGCAGCTCCTGCTGGGTGACGGTCTGCGAGACGAGCAGCGCGTCGGCCTCCAGCTCCACGACCCTCGAGATCAGCGACTCAGCCGACACCTGGCCGCCCAGGTTGTGGGTGTCGAAGGCCCTGTAGGCCTCCAGGCCGTGACTGCCGTCGAATCCCTTCAGGTTGAAGATCGCGTCGATGCCGACCGTGTGCGTATCGGTGCCGACGCTGGCGCCCACCACGACGACCTTGCGCGGCAGATGGACGGCGGCGAAGGCCTCGACCTCAGGCTCGGAGAGGGCCTCGGGCTCGCACTCTTCCTCGTCGATGGCGGCGTAGTCGACTACGTGCGGGCAGCGACCGTATAGCACGACGTAGGTGAAGCCCTCCGTCAGCTCCTCGCAGTGAACCACCTCGGGAGCCTCGATTCCCATCGCCTCGACGAGGACGGCGGCGGCCTTCTTGGCCGACGCCGCGAATGGGACCGGCAGGGTGAAGCTGACCTGGACGAGGCCGTCGTCGAGGTGGTCCGCATAGGGCCGGACGGCGGTCAGGTCGAGGCTAGACATAAGCGCCCGATTTCATCTGGGTCACGACCGGGTTGAAGTAGTCCTCGCTGCACTGCACTATTCCCTCGATGCCGCGGCCCTGCTCCTCGGCCCGCTCGATGTTCCCGAACATGCCGCGTTCGAGCGCGGCGAAGAGGCCATCCGACGCGACCTCCTCGAGCAGCCCCGCCGCCGCGCGCAGCACCCCGTCGGCCCGCGACTGGACTATTCCCCCGGGCTTGAACTCGATCTCGTCCCCCAGGTCTCGCGCCGTGGTCGCCGTGTACTCGACGCCTTCGAGGGCAAGCACCCGATCGTGGATGTGGGGCGTGAAGACCCCCTCGGTCGGCACCCCGATCGTCTGCATGTCCTGTCGGGTGGCGACGGTGACGAGGTTGAAGAGCGTGTCGCAGGCATGGGTGCGGTAGGGATTCCCGGTCATGTGCTTGGTCGGCGGCATGTACTTGACCAGGCAGTCGGGAAACAGCTCCCGGGTCAGCTGCGCCTGCGCCCACTCGAAGAGCAGCCCGTTGGTGACGGTGGGATCGATCTCGAACGCGTTGCCGACCGCGATCTGCTTGTCCGGCACCCCGCAATCGCGGGCGAGGTAGTAGTTGATGAGCTGCGAGGCGACGACCGAGGGAGCGCCTTCGACCGCGTCCGCAGTCCGCAGGTAGTTGTCCTCGCCGGTGTTGATGATGATCCCGGCGTAGCCGTTGACGCGGCGCGAAACGCTCTGGTCGATCAGGGTGCGACGCATGTGGATGTCGCGGTAGAGAATCCCGTACAGGGCGTCGTTGACCATGTTGTCGAGACCCTCGAGCGCCCCCATCGCGGCGATCTCTGGCATACACAGCCCCGAGCAGAAGCTCGAGAGGCGCATGTAGCGCCCGTGGTCGCGGGACCACTCGTCCAGCGCCTCGCGCAGGATGCGGAAGTTCTCCTGGGTGGCGAAGGTCCCGCCGTGACCGGTCTCCGTCGGGCCGAACGGCACGTAGTCGAGCAGGCTCTGCGCCGTCGACCGGATCACCGCGATGGTGTCGCCGCCGTGCGCGGCGACCGCTTTCGCGTGGCGGATGTCCTCGTAGACGTTGCCGGTCGCGGTGAGGACATAGCGCTCGGTCCCGGTGGCCGACGCGTGCTCGAACGACTCGCTCCACTCTTGGCGCTTCGCCCGGTCTTGGCTGATCCGGGCGAGCGCGTCCGCGGTTGCGCTCATCGCCGCCTTCGCGCCCTGCTCGGCGTCGGCTCCCTCCAAGTCGCAGAGGTCGAGCTCGCCGGCGGCGACGCTCTCGGCGAGCGACTGCGCCGAGCGCCCGGTCCGGGCCATCGCGTTGCCCAGCCAGAAGGCGATCCCCCGGTCCAGCTTCCCCTGGTGGTGGACCTGATCCACCACAACGTTCGCGAGCGGGACCTCGAAGCGGTCGATCCCGTCGACCCCGAGCAGCCTCACGACCATCCGCTCCACGGATACCGTCGTCGCGCCGGCTATCCGTTCCGCAACCCCCTGCGCCGCTTCCTCGGCAGCTTCCCGGCAGCTGTCCACGAGTGCCGTGTCCAGGTTGAGCTTCGACGCCATCCCGATGCCAATCAGATCCAGCTCAGCTGTCGGGGTTCGTACCTGTTCACGCCTAGATGGTACCAGGATATTTTAATAATTAGTGATACTTGATTACTAATCAAAGCTTGATATCCTGCCCCGAGTGAGCAGGAAATGTCAGATCCTGCGCCCGTAGCTCAAATGGAAATGGTCATGCTTCGATGGGCTCGAGATGCGGAGTCGCAGCCACGAAGCCGAAGGCGTTCGAACCTCGGACGATTCCCTCGGCGGTTGATTGCCGGCAACGGACGTTTCGCCTCTTGACACCCGCAAATCGATGTCCGACTCAAGAGCAGCGGCCTTCTAAGCCGCAAGGTGCGGGTTCGAGCCCCGTCGGGCGCTTCGACAGCCGGGAAGCTCAGACAGGCCGGGCGGCGGCTGGAGCACCATGTGAAGCGGGTAGCCCGAGGCTCGAGATCCCGCTCGAAGTCACGGTCCGCATCGCGCGAGCGAGCCTGGGCGTGCAGGGGGTGCGGAGAAACCACTGGCAGAGATGCCCGTGGAAACGGGCCAGGTGCACCGGGTTGAGCTCTTCGCAGGAGCGCCGCACGAGCTGCCTGTGCACCTGGGACTGGGCGACCAGGAACCGGTAGTCGCGGTCCGAGGCCGACGGGTCGGGCGTGCCGTCGTACTGCTCATCCCATGCTCTGAACGTCGCCAGGACGATCGCCCAGCCCGGGTTCGCGGCGGAGTCGAAGAGCCCCTCTCTCGAGATCGAGATGCTCTTTCCCGGCGGGTCCGCGATGAACATCCCCAGCGCGGTCGTCGCACTCAGCCGCTCGGCCAGCTGTGCGTCACCCGCCGAGACCCGGTCGATCTCCGGGTGGGCGGCGACCTCGTCGAGGAGCTCGTCGGCCAGCCAGGGGGTGGTGAGGCTGGACTTCACCACCTGGTCGTCCACCGCCACCATCCCATGCACCAGGCAGTCCGAGGGATGGATCTCGCCGCCGCCGGCGAGGCAGCCGAGGAGGGTGTCGTTCGCCTTGGCCAGGGAGAGCCACTCGTCACCCATGACCTGGATGGAGTCGCCGGGGCTCAGCAGCGACCGCGTCGCATCCCAGAGCCCGAGATAGCGCAGGTACTGCGTCGAGTGACCGTCGGGGCGGCGGATCACCAGCTGTGGATAGCTGGGGTCGCCGGTGGAGTAGAGGACCGCCCCGCCGGGCGTGGCCTCGGCGACCCCTTTCTCGACGAGTCGATCCCCGACCGCTTCGATGTCCGCCAGGAAGTCGGACTCGAAGAGCAGCCTGTCCATCGGCACACCGAGGCGCGCCAGGGTCTCTTCGTGCCCTTCGACGGCCCAGTCCCGAACCTTTCGCCACAGGGCGACCGCATCTGGGTCGCCCCGGTGCCAGCGCTCGATCAGGTCGCTGGCCAGATCGTCGCGTTCCTCGTCCTCCCGAGAGAGCGCCGGATCGCTGGCCAGCCCCGCGGCGGCCGCGCCGTCGTCGGTCGCGGCCCTCACGTAGCTCGAGTAGCAGGAGCCGACGAAGTGGTCGCTCTTCTGCTGCCGATCGAGCGGGCCCTCGCCGCCGCCGTACTGCTCGTATCCCGCCATCGCCTCGCCGACGCTCCGCCCGACGTCGCCGACCTGGCTCTGGGTGACGACCGTCGCCCCGCAGGTCCGGAGGATGGCCGCGACCGCGTTGCCGAGGGCGATGTTCCGCAGGTGGCCGACGTGCAGGGCCTTGGTCGCATTCGGGTCGCAGAAGTCGACGACGACCTGCCTCTCCGAAGCGAGGTTGCCGGTCCAAACCGGCTCCTCGTCGCCAGCCTCCAGCCTCTCGCCGCGGTCGCACACACACTGATCCGACAGTCGAATGCCCACCCTCTTCCGCTGGCCGGCGGAGACGTTGCCGATCTCCTCGAGCCCGGCGATCTCCCGCAAGGCGCTCGCGGCGCGCGGCGAGGAAGCCTGGGCGAGGCCGAAGAGGCTCAGCTCACGACGACCCGGGTGGTGCGGAACCGAGACGCGCGCGTCGTCGGCCAGTTGGTGCCGCTCGAGCACGGCGCAAACCGTGTCCAAGACATTCTCCACCCGATCGCCCACGCCGACTCTCCAATACACAAGGTCTGCTTATTATTAATGGGAATATAGCGCAAGCTGCCAAGGAGATCGGGTGCAAGCGGGGATCTTGACGGGAAGCAACGGGGCTGAAGCAGACTCGCCCGAGAGGAGCGACGTCTTCGTCTACGCCGACCTCGTCGCGCCGACCGGGAGCGACAGGCTCGACTGCGCTCGTCGCTTCGTCGTCGCCGACGCCTACGCCCGTTTCCGCCGCGGCCGAGGAGACACCGTGCTCTTCGCGTCGGCGATCGGGGCCATCGACGAGGAGACCGAGCTGGAGGCCGCTCGGCGGGGCTCCTCCCCGCCCGACCTCGTCGAGAGCTTCGTGGAGGAGCTGCGACAGCGGTGCGAGCTGCTCGAAGTCTCCTGCGATTGGGCGCAGAGCGTGGTTGCCTCACGGCCCGAGCACCGTCGCCGCACCCAGCGCATCTTCCTCGAGCTGTTCGAGGGAGGTCTCGTCCACCAGGGCGACCTCCCCGCCGAGGGCGACGGCGAGCGTCCCTGGCTCCTCCGGCGCGCCGCCTTTGCGGAGGCGTGCAGTCGCGGCCTGGACGACCTGCCCGGCTGGAGCGCGGAGGCGGTCGAGGCCCAGCGCCGGGCGCTGGGGCGGGTGGAGGGCGTCGAGGTCGACGCGGTGCTTCTCGGAGCTGGCCAGGTCCCGGTCTTCACTCCCCACGTGGATGCCATAGGAGATGCGACCTTCATCGCGATCTCGCCGCACCACCCGGAAGTGGAGACGATCGCCTCGCCCTCGGATCTCGAGGAGCTGCGCCGCGATCCAGGCGCCGTGAAGCTGGCGCAGACCGAGATGCAAGGCGCGATTCCCGGCGTCGAGGGCCTGCTCCCGGTCGTCGTGACGCCGTCGGTGGACGCCCGGTTCGGCCCGACGCTGTGCCTCGGCATCCCGGCCCGGGACGAGACCGACCGCGAGATCGACGCGCGGCTCACGACGCCACCGGGGCTGCCGTTCAGGACGAGCGGCAACAGCTCCAAGCCGCGCGCCGCGGCGCGGTTTCGCCTTTCGGACTTGCCGCTGTCCCGGATCGGCGAGTGGGGTGCTCCAATACCCATCGTCCACTGTGGCGGCTGCGGGCCGGTCCCGGCCAGCGTCGAGGAGCCGCCCGTCGAGTCCCAGTGTCCCCGCTGCGGCGAGCCGGCGGCGCCAGACCGGCAAGTCATCGACGGGCGCTTCGACGGCATGTGGGCATGGTCGGCGATCCCGATCCCAGTGGATGAGAGAGGGACGTCTTCGCTGGCGCATGCCGAGCTCGAGCGCTGGCTTCCCGCCCGGCAGGTCGTCTGGAGCGCGAGTGGAGCGGAGCGGCTCCTCGACGAGCGGCTGGTGGGGAGAGTCGCGGGCGAACTCGGCGCCTTGCCGGGGATCGACCCGCCGGAGCCCTTCGCGGGAGCTTCGCTGTGCGGGGCTGTCGGCGCCGGCAGAGAGGGTGGGGTCGGCAGTGTCGAGGAGCTGGACGAGCTCCTCGAGGAGGTGGGAGCGGACGTGATTCGGCTGACGATCCTCCACTCCGCCTCCACTCACAAACCGGTGAGCTGGTCGCCGGGCGCGCTGCGCCACTCCCAGCGCTTCCTGGAAGAGCTGCGGGACTACGCCCAGCCGCGACTGGCCTCCCGCGAGCTCCCCCTGCCTCTCGAGATCGACAGCGCGACCCGCCCGCGCCGGCGGCTCGCGGCCTGGTGCAAGGTGGGCGAAGCCAAGGTCACAGAGAGCCTCGAGCGGCTGAAGATGCACCAGGCGACGTTCGACCTGATGCTGTTCCTGAAGCAAGTCCGCCACTTCGAGGAGCACTGCGTCGACACCGACGAGCTGGGTCCGCTGGACCGCGACGCGGTCGTCGTGGCCCTGCTGCGACTGATCCGGCTGGCCAGCCCCTGCGTCCCACATGTCGCCGCCGAGCTCGAGGCAGCCGCGGGAGCCCAGATCTCCCAGTAGCGACCTGCGACCTATTGAAAAACCGACGGAGCTGACCTTAGGCCGGTTGACCTCAGCCTGATGGGAAGGCCATCACCGAGACGTGACAGGTCTGGGTGGAGCTCTGGGTCGATGCCGTGGTGTGGATGTTCAGGTAGCCCCGGGCCGGGGCAAGCTGCACGATCTGGGAGTGGTGGTCGGATCGGCTTCCGCCCGAGGTCGCCGCGGCTCCGGCGATCTGAGTGGGCACCAAGACCGTGCCCGCCGGCTGGTTGACGCTGGTCGAGCGACCTTCGTTCGTGCCGTTGTCGCTGGCCTCGGTGCCGACATCCCAGCGCAGCGAGCCATCGCTCGGCAGCACGAAGAGCTTTGCCTCGGCTTCGCCAGCCCCGGGGATCGAGCATTCGGCCGAGAAGGTGACGCCGAGCACCGTGCCGACGACGGTCGGCGTCGGGCTAGCGCTGGCGGCAGCGTCGTAGGTGAGCGTGGTGGCGCCGGGCCCCTGCGGGCCTTTCTCGCCCTCTTTGCCCTGCTCACCCTTTGCACCTTGCTCGCCCTTGGCGCCCTGCGCTCCCTTGGCGCCCTGCGCTCCCTTGGGGCCGGCCGGCAGCTGCCCGGCCTTGAAGTTGCTGGCGAGCAGGGAGCCGCTCTTGACCTTGGCTCCGGTCACCGCTCCCTTCTTCAACTGCGAGGTGCCAACGCTGTTATTGGGCAGCTTGAAGGCTGCGTAGCTGGCGCCGCCAAGCGCCACGAAGAGTGCGACCAGGGCGACCACCATCGCTGGCGAGGGACGGCGGGCGAGAAAACGGCGCATGTCAGGTTCCCCTCGTAGTCGGACTTTGCGCCACTCTAACTCACGGCCGTGAGCTGACCGCGACTCGATAACCGACTATTTCGTGACGGCTTTGGCGGAGGACGCTTTGGAAGTCTTGTTGGAGCTGCCCTGTGGCCCTAGGCCAAGACCTGCCGGGACATGGTGAGAGGCTGTCATCGGCGGAGCTGTCAGCTAGCTACCGGCAGCCTGTCTTCTCCCCCGAGCTAACTCTTCGGTTTCGAACTGCCTGCTCCGACGGCCCCGGTTGACGTCGTAGTGCGCGAGTAAGCACGTAGCCGCCCAAATGCTCAGTGCACCAGTGCCAACCCACAGCTCGCCGCTACTGACCGCGCCATCATCAGAGACAGTAAGTGCAGCAATCGCAACTCCGAAGGCGAAACCGATGATCACGATGGCTACGGTCTGCCAAACCACGGAAGGGTCTGGTCTCTCGCGTTCCCTCCAATGCCTCGTGTGCCGCTCTCGCCCCTCAAGCTGGGTGCTCGTACTGCGGCCTAGCTGATGGTCGGTCTGGGAATGATGCTTGGACTTACTTGGTGATCTCTTTCGCATCTTCAACCCTCCTGCCCTGTAGGGCCGGAAAGCGATTCCTGGGAGATAGACAGGATCACCGCAATCGGCCCACTTCCTTGTGGACGACGGAAGCGGGCCCTGAGGCGCTGTCTAGAACTGAGTCAGCGCATCGAGCCCGCACGAGAAGTGACGATCGCGTGCTTCACGACCGCCCTGTGCGGGGAGGAACAGCAAGCAGAATGCCGCGCTGAACTTAGACAAGCCGATATGAGTCCTTCGAACTCATAACCCAAATCTACGGCGCAATCAGAGAATGTCAAGGTGGAAACGCGGAACTCCAGGGTCCTACTATTGTTTCTATTCAGGCAGGGCACAGTGCAGTGTTGTGTTGTCTGCGGTCAATGGTTAGATCGCAACTTCGGGATGGGGCTTCCACAAAGAGGTCGCCGAGGAGGTGGTGATCGCCTCAGACCCATTGAGGATGTTCAGCATCCCGCCCCCAAGGAAGGCGACAACGTCGGGGCTAAGTGAGCTCGAAGCGGAGTCGAAGAGGATCTCCGCTCTAACCAATGCGCTTCTATTGGGAGGCCGGGCCGGGTTGGCCTTGCGTGCCGAACAGCGCCTCGTGCAGCCTCCCGACCACCTGCTCGACGAGCTCGGCGTCCCCGCCCAGCTCCAGGGAAGCGGGATCGCGCTCGATGACGGCTGCCAGCCAGGCGCCGGTGGTACCGAGGGCCCAAGCGTCCGCCGGGCCCTCGAGCTTGGTCACGCAGGTCTCGACCCGACCGTCTCGCACCGATGCGATGACGCCGGCCTGGGCCCCGTTCTTCTCGCCGTTCATCCGCACCTCGAGGCGGCAGGTGCCCGAGAGGCTGGTGGGCAGGCGCAGCAGCGGCAGGACGAGGAGGAAGGCGGCCTCGGCGTCGCGGTTGGTGATCGCGAGGGACTCGGCGCGGAGGCGGCGGCGCTCCCAGCGCGCCGCGGCGGCGAGCGGGGCGATCGCCTTTCGCAGCCAGTCGGAGACTCCGTAGGGCGTGCCGCGACCCTCCGAGGCGAGCGGCTCGACGAGGCCGCCCAGTCGCATCGCGGCCAGGCGCCGCTCCAGGGACGGGTAGCTGACCGCGGCGATGACCGAGTCCAGCTCCGTGAGGGAGAGCGGACGGCTGGCAAGAGCGCGGATCATGCTCGTCGACCATCCGTCCACCAGCGCCTTGATCGTGCTCTTGGCGCCGCCGCTGCCGAGGGCTGTCGGTGCCTCCGGGAATGTCGCGAGCCAGGCGGCGAGCACGTCCGCCACGGCCAGCAGCTCGCGGCCGCCGGGGGCCAGCTCGTATTCGACGTTGCCGGGGAAGTCGTTGCAGCGCCGCCTCTCGACCACGCCTGTCTGCGTCAGCGTCCGCAAGTAGGCACGCGTGGTCGTCTGCGGCGGCGAGTCGAGCTCACGGCGCAGGTCCATCAGCGCCTTCGGCTGCTCGGCCAGGGCTCGTATGAGAGCAGCGTTGAGCGGCGAGGCGAGGAGGGACAAGGCCTGGGTGCCGGCCCTGCCCGCGGGTTCTTCTCTCTGTCTGAGTTGAGCAATAGTCAACCTTGTCTGATTATGTGTGATCGAATACCGCTTTGCAAGCTGTCCCTGGTTCGACGGGAGTTTCGCCCTGCATAACTGGGTGTTTTCGACCGAGGGCCTTGACTCCGTCCCTTGGTTATACGAACATATGTTCGTATGGAGATCGCCTGCGTCATCGACAGTCGTTTGGCGTCTCCTACGCGCCCGGGCCGCTCCGGGGGGCTCCGGCCCGGGCGCCACGCTCTTCCCGATCCGGTCGAGGCGGCGGAGCTGACCGATGCGATGGTGCGGCGGCTGGAGGGGATCGGCGCCGCGGTCGAGACGGAGCGGGTCGGCGAGGCCTTCTTCGCGGTGGATGGGCTGCGAGGCATCCACGGGGGCGACAGCGGCGGGGTCGCGACGGCGGCGCGGGGGGCGGTCGGCCCGCTGCCGCGGATCGGGGTCGCGCCGACCCGGCTAGCCGCCTTCGCCGCGGCTTGGAAGGCGCCGCGGCGCCCGAACGCGCCCGGTAACGCCGCGGTCGTCCCGGCGGCTTCGCTGCGCCCCTTCGTGGCGCCGCTACGGGTCGCGATCTTGCCGCTCCGCCTCGACCCCGGCGACACGGCCGCGGAGCTCGTCGTCTCCCTGGAGCGGCTGGGGGTGGGGACGCTGGGAGCCCTGGCCGCGATCTCGGCCGACCAGATCGCCGACCGCTTCGGGCAGCTGGGCCTTCGGGCGCTGCGCTTGGCCCGCTGCGAAGAGGAGCCGCTGCGGCCACGGCAGCCGCACGAGGACCTGGCCGCGCAGGTCGAGCTGCCGGAGGGAACCGCCGGGCGCCAGCTCGACCGCGCCCTGGGGCTGCTGGTCGACCGGCTGCTGGCGGCGCCGCGCCGGCGCGGCCGGACGCTGCTCGGCCTCCGCCTCGGCGCCCTGCTCGCCGCCGGCGGCAGCTGGAGCGTCGAACAGGGACTGGGGCGGCCGAGCGCCTCGGCGCGGGTGCTGCGCTCGGTCCTGATGCCACGGCTGGAATCCCTGCCCGGCCCGGCGACGGCGCTGCGGCTGCGGGCGATCGGCCTGGGGCCGCCCGACGCCGACCAGCTCGAGCTTCTCGGTCGGCGGCGAGGAGCCGCGGCGGCGGCGGCTCGGGGCAGCGGTGCGCGAGGTCCGCTCGGCGCAGGGGACCGAGGCGCTGCTGAAGGTGCTGCCGGTCGACCTCGACTCGCGGGTGCCGGAGCGGTGGGCGGCGCTGACTCCCTTCCCGGAGCTTTGAGGCAGTCGCCGTGACCCCCGGCCTGCGCCACCTTTATGCCCCGCGGCCGGTGACGGTCGCGGTCGATGGTGCGGGCGCCCCACACCAGGTCGACGGCGTCGCGGTGGCGTCGGTGCGGGAGGAATGGCGGGTCGAAGACCGCTGGTGGGCGCTGAAGCCGCTGCGACGGCGCTACTTCGAGCTGGCCCTGGCCGACGGGCGCTCGGTCGTCGTCTTCCACTGCGCTCTGACCGGGCGCTGGTACCGGCAGCGGGCCTGATGGGCGCCGCTCCTTATATAGAGCTGCACGCCCACTCGGCCTTCTCTTTCCTCGACGGGGCCTCGACGCCGGCGGAGCTGGCCGTCGCCGCCGAGTGCCACGGCTACCCGGCGCTGGCCCTCACCGACCATGACGGCGTCTGGGGGTCGCGCGAGTTCGCCGAGTCGTGCTGCAGCCTCGACCTGCGCGCGATCACCGGGGCGGAGCTGACGGTGGCGGCATCGCCCGAGCTCACCCACCTCACCCTCCTGGTCGAGAGCGAGCGCGGCTACCACAACCTCTGCCGGTTGCTGACCGCCGCGC
Source organism: uncultured Solirubrobacterales bacterium (assembly GCA_963812145.1). Lineage (GTDB taxonomy): Bacteria > Actinomycetota > Thermoleophilia > Solirubrobacterales > 70-9 > VAYN01. The sequence goes on along the minus strand of CAWEUG010000005.1, from coordinate 306,413 downwards.
ACTCGCACACGCGCGAGCGGCCCGACCGCTCCGCCGGACAGCCGTGGGCGACGCTGGAGCAGCTGGAGGAGCACGCCGAGGGGCTCATCTGCCTCTCCGGCTGCGCCCGCGACGGGCTGCTGGCGGGCGCCTTCGAGCGGGGCGAGACCGAGCGGGGCGAGCGGCTCGGGCGGCGCCTGCTCGGCGCCTTCGGCCGCGACCGCTTCCGGGTCGAGCTGCAGCGGCCCTTCTGGCGCCACGACCGCGCCCGCAACCGCTGGCTCACCCTGCTCGCCTCCCGCCTCGGCGTCCCCTGCGTGGCGACCGGCAACGTCCACTCCCACCACCCCCGCCGGGCCGACCTGCAGGACGCCTTCGTCGCGGTGCGGCGCAACGAGATGCTGGAGGAGTGCGAGCCGTTCCGGCGCGGCAACCGCAGCTCCGTCCTCGCCCCGCCGGCGGCGATGGCCGCGCGCTTCGCCGAGCACCCGGAGGCGGTGGCGGAGACGCTGCGGCTCGCCGAGCGGCTCGAGTTCGACCTGACCGAGCAGCTCGGCTACCGCTACCCGAAGTCGGAGGACCCCGACGCCGACGGCGATCTCGCCCGGCTCTGCGACCACAAGCTCGCCGAGCGCTACCGGAAGGAGCCAGCGCCGGCCCGAGCGGAAGCGCGGGGCCGCCTCGACGAGGAGCTGAAGACGATCCGCGAGCTCGGCCTCTCCGGCTTCTTCCTCCTCCACCACGACCTGCTGGAGCTGGCGCGCGAGGTGGCGGCGGAGGTGCGCGGGCCCGCCTCGGCCCGGGCGGTCCTCCCCCCCGGCCGCGGCCGCGGCTCCAGCGTCAGCTCGATCGTCTGCTTCCTCACCGGCCTCTCCCACATCGACCCGGTCAAGGCGAAGCTCTTCTCCGGCCGCTTCCTCAACACGGAAGTGGAATCGGTGCCGGACATCGACCTCGACTTCCCGCGCGACATCCGCGAGGTGCTGATCCCGCGGGTGCACCAGCGCTACGGCGACGACCGCTCGGCCCTGGTCGCCGCCTTCCCGACCTACCGCCCGCGCGGCGTCGTCCGCGACCTCGGCAAGGCGCTGGGGTTGTGGCCGAGCGAGATCGAGAAGGTGGCCCGGACGGTCGGCTTCCACGAGTCGCAGGACGAAATCGAGCGCGACGTCGTCGCCGCGATCGGCGCCGAGCGCGCCGCCTCGCCCGGCTGGCGGGCGCTGCTGCGGCTCGCCGGCGAGGCGATGGGCCTGCCCCGGCACGCCTCCCAGCACTCCGGAGGCATGGTGATCTCGACCCAGCCGCTGGTCGACGTCTGCCCGGTCGTGCCGGCGGCGATGGCGGGGCGCCAGATCGTCCAGTGGGACAAGGACTCCTGCGCCGACGCCGGCTTCCTCAAGATCGACCTGCTGGGACTGGGGATGCTCTCGGCGGTCGAGCGCTGCGTCGAGGAAGTCGAGACGACGCGGGGAGAATTGATCGACCTCTCGCGGATCAGCCTCGACGACCCCCTCACCCTCGAATCGATCCAGCGGGCCGAGACCACCGGCGTCTTCCAGATCGAGAGCCGGGCGCAGATGCAGATGCTGCCCCGCACCCATCCCGAGAACCTCGACGACCTGACCGTGCAGGTGGCGCTGGTCCGTCCCGGCCCGATCCAGGGGGGCGCGGTGCATCCTTACATCGAGCGACGCAAGCGCCAGCGCGCGGACCGCGCCTACGAGATCCCCTACGAGCACCCGCTGCTGGAGCCGGTGCTGGAGGAGACGCTCGGCACGATCGTCTACCAAGAGCAGGTGATCGAGGTGGCGATGGCCCTGGCGGACTTCTCCGCGGCCGAAGCGGAGGGACTGCGGCGGGCGATGAGCCGCAAGCGCTCCGAGGAGGCGATCGAAGAGCACCACGACCGCTTCCTGGTCGGCGCCGTGGGCGCGAACGAGGTGCCGCTCGAGGTGGCCGAGCGGGTCTGGGGCCAGATCCAGGGCTTCTCCGGCTTCGGCTTCCCGAAGGCGCACTCGGCCGCCTTCGGCCTGCTCGCCTACCAGTCGGCCTGGCTGCGCGTGCACCGCGGCCCCGAGTTCCTCTGCGCGCTCTTGAACGAGCAGCCGATGGGCTTCTACCCGCCCGACTCCCTCGTCCACGAGGCCCAGCGCCGCGGCCTCCGCATCGCCCCGCCCGACGCCAACCGCAGCCGCGTCCTCTGCCACGTCGAGCGGGAGCGCGGCGGGCGGGTGGTGCGGATCGGCCTGGGGTACGTGAAGGGGGTGCGCAAGGAGGAGATGGAGGCGCTGGTGGCGGAGCGGGAGCGCGGCGGGCCCTACGGGGGGATCGCCGAGCTGGCCTCGCGCTCGGGGGCCGGCCTGAGCAGCCTGGAACGGCTGGCCTGGGCGGGAGCGCTGGACGGGGTGCCGGCCGACGGGGGCGGCGAGCGGCGCCGGGCCCTCTGGCGCGTCGGCGTCACCGCGGGCGGGCGCGGCGCCCGCGGCGGCACCCAGCTGGCGCTGCCGATCGAGCCGCCCACCCCGCCCGAGCTGGAGCCGCTGGGCGACTGGGGGAAGCTGATCGCCGACTACCGCTCCACCGGCATCGCCGCCGGCAAGCACCCGATGGAGCTGATGCGCCCCGGCCTCGACCCGACGCTGATGCGCAGCACCGACCTGCAGCGGGTCGACGACGGCCGCACGGTCGAGGTCGCCGGCATGGTCGTCGCCCGCCAGCGTCCCGGGACCGCCAAGGGGATCGTCTTCATGCTGCTCGAGGACGAGCGCGGCGTCGTCAACCTGGTCGTGCCGAAGCGCGTCTACGACCGCCACCGCCTGCTCGTCCGCACCGCCGTCATGGTCCGCGCCGGCGGCCGCCTCGAGCGCCGCGAAGGCGTCGTCAACGTCCTCGTCTCCACGGTCGGCGAGCTGGAGCGCACCGAGGCGAAGGAGCCGGCGCCGCCGCGGCGCGACTCCCCCGCCAAGAAGCATCCACCCCGCCCATCCCGCCGCACCCGCGAGCTCGCCGTCGCCGAGCTCCGCACCGTCGCCCCACCCGGCCACAGCTTCGGCCGGCGAGGGCGCTGAGACATGTCTGAAGTGTGTTGCACACTAGTTACACAAGTCTGCCATTTGTGACACTCCACTCCATACGGTCAGTGGATGCTGTCAACGACCTCCACTCCACTAATATCGTCCGCCCTTGGCCTTCTGGCCGAGCCTCTCGCAAGCGCCTTAGCGATCCTCGCGGGATGCACCACGCTGGCTGGCGGAGCGGCTCACTATGGATCGGTACTAGCCGGAAAGTCCAAGCGCGACGCAGAGTTCATGACCGGAGTGGGCTTCTTTATCGGTATGGCCTGCGGTATCGGTCTACTTCTATTCGACACTTTCGACTGAATACACTAGGGACGATGGCAATTAAGGTGATGCTCTCGGTTTGCCCCGTTGTGGCTTCTTGTGCCACGGTCACTTTGTTGAATGCTGTTGACGCGAGATCGAGTGTTGCCGTTGCGGTTCTCGCGTTGGTCGTAACGATCTCCGGAGCCGCAATCGGAATATTTTGGCCGGTACCGACCGAAACGCCCAGATGGATGAGGGCTTCACGGCGGACCTCGCCTCGGCCCTAAGGCGGATGGCTTCCGAGGATGACGTCCGCGAGCTGGCGCTGGCGCTGCCGGACACGGTCGAGAAGCCGTCCTACGGCACTCCCGGCTTCCGTGTCCGCGACAAGCTCTTCGCCCGCATCCGCGAAGCGGGCGTACTGGTCGTCTGGTGCGAGAGCCTCGAGGAAAAGGACTTTCTGATCGAAGGCGATCCGGAGAAGTTCTTCACGACGCCGCACTACGACGGCTACCTCAACGTCCTCGTCCGCCTGGAGGCCGTCGATCGCGACGAGCTGGCGGAGCTCCTGGCCGAATCGGCGCGGATCCGCCGCGGCTAGGCGACGCGCAGGACGAGCTTGCCGCCGGCGTGGCCGGCTTCCGCTTGGCGATGGGCCTCGGCGGCTTCCTCGAGGTCGAAGACGCGGTCGACCTTGACCTGGAGGTGACCCGCCTCGACCAGGTGGGAGAGGCCGGCGAGGCCGACCGGGTCGGGCTCGACCAGGATGCCGGTGGCGCGGCGCTCGCTGTGGGCCGCCAGGTCGAGGACCTCCTGCGGCACGCCGCTGGGGACCGAGACGAGCATCCCGCCCGGGCGCAGCACCGGCAGCGAGCGCTCGCCGTACGTGCCGGGAAAGTCGACCACCGCGTCGAGGTCGGAGACCAGGTCCTCGAAGCGCTCGCTCCTGTAGTCGATCACCTGATCGGCACCGAGATCGCGCAGCCAGTCCGCCTGCTCGGCCCGCGCGGTCGCGATCACGTTGGCGCCCCGCGCCTTGGCGACCTGCACGGCGAGGTGGCCGACGCCCCCGGCGGCCCCGTGGATGAGGATGTCGGCGCCGGCCTCGAGCTGGATCGTGTCGACGACGATCTGCCAGGCGGTCAGCCCGGCCAGCGGCAGGGCCGCGGCTTCCTCGTGGGAGAGCGCGTGTGGCTTCGCCGCGAAGTGCCTTGACGGCGCCGTCACGTACTCCGCGTAAGCGCCGGCCTGACGAGGGAACCACGGCATCCCGAAGACCTCGTCGCCGACCCTGAACCTGGTGACGCCGGCGGCGGCCTCGCTGACGACGCCGGATACGTCCCAGCCGATGCGGACCGGGGGCTCGCCGAGCAGCGCCGCCACGCCCTTGCCGGCGCGCGTCTTGAAGTCGACCGGGTTGACGCCGGCGGCGTGGACCCGCACCTGCACCTCGGTCGGGATCGGCTGTGGCCGTGGCACTTCCTCGATCGCCAGCACCTGCGGCGGCCCGTACTCGTGCAGGACGACGGCCCTCATCGGTCCCAGACTAGACGGACGCTTGAATTACCCACCCAGACGGGTACAACTCATATGTGGGCAAGTCCGAATTTCGCCATGAAGTGATGTTCTTCGACAGCGCCGAGCGGTTCCTGGCAGGGACGGTTCCCTTCGTCACAGGCGCGCTGGAGGCCGGCGAACCGGCGCTGGTCGCGGTCGGCGCCGCCAAGATCGAGCTGCTGAAGGGCGAGCTGGGAGCTGACGCCGAGCGGGTCGGCTTCGCCGACATGGAGGCGCTCGGCCACAACCCCGCCCGCATCATCCCCGCCTGGCGCGAGTTCGTCGACGAACACGTCTCCGCCGGGCTGCAGGCCCGTGGCATCGGCGAACCGATCTGGCCCGGGCGCAGCCCGATCGAGATCGACGAGTGCCAGCGCCACGAGTCCCTGCTCAACGTCGCCTTCGGGGGAGAGCCGGCTTGGTCGCTGCTCTGCCCCTACGACGTCCAGTCGCTCGACGACGAGGTCCTGGAGGCGGCCGCGCACAGCCACCCGTACCTGGCCGCGGACGGCACCAGCTCCGAGAACGGCCAGTGCCGGGCGCAAGATCGCACAGCGGACCCGTTCGCCGGCAGCTTCGAGCGCGGCCCGGCGAGCGCCCGGGAGCTCGCCTTCGACCGCGACGGGCTCCACGAGCTTCGCAGCCTGGTTGCCGAGGAGAGCGCCGGCGCCGGCCTCTCGCAGGAGCGCACCACGGACCTCGTCCTCGCCGCCAGTGAGCTCGCCGCCAACAGCGTCCGCCACGGTGGCGGCACCGGCACCTCGCGATTCTGGCGGGAGCGGGGAGCACTGGTCGTCGAGGTCGCCGACGCCGGCCGCATCGTGGAACCGCTGGCGGGCCGGGTGCAGCCGGCGCTCACCCAAGACAGCGGCCGCGGCCTCTGGATGGCAAACCAGGTCTGCGACCTGGTGCGGATTCGCTCCGGGGAGACGGGCACCGCGATCCGCCTCCACATGAGCCTCAGCTGAGCGGCCGCGCTACCAGACGATCTCGACGTCGTAGCGGCGCAGCACCTCGTCGTCGGAGACGAGGGCCAGGCCCTCGAGTGTCGCTTGGGCCACCAGCAGACGATCGAAGGGGTCACGGTGGTGAAGCGGGAGCACAGCGACGAGCTCGGCGTGGCGGGCGGTGATCGGAAGTAGCTCGACGCCGGCACCCTCCAACTGGGGCAGGAGGTCACCGGGGGCCTCGAGCTTGCCGAGCCCGCGCTTGATCGCGGCCTCCCAGATGGTGACCGCGCTGACGACGGGGTCGATGCCCTCGGACCCGAGAGCGGCAAGCGCCTTCTTGCTGATGCGACTCGCTTCGCCGCCCATCCACCACAACACCAGATGGGTGTCGAGGAGAAGCCTCAAGGCTTCATGCCGAGGGACTCGGCGAGATCGTCCGGCAGCTCGCCGAAATCGTCGGCGATGCGCACTCGCCCCTGCCAGATGCCGGCCAACGCCGCGAAACCGCCGCCCGCACGCGCGGGCACCAGCCGCACCGCCGGCTCGCCGCGCCGGGTCAGGACGATCTCCTCGCCCTCCAGCGCCCGCTCCACCAGCTGAGAGAGGTGCGTCTTCGCCTCATGCATTCCGACCCTGGCCATGAGCCCATTCTAGCTCATCTAGCTAGTTATCTAGCTAGATATTGGACGACCTCTGGCGCATCCCCTGCTCCATCGAGTCGGCCGGGAGCTTGATCAGGAGCTCCATCACGGCGCGATCGGCCTCTGAGTCTCCGGCCCAGGCCGGCTCCTCCCTACCCTTGCCGGATGACCTCCTCCCGGGTCGCCGGAGAAGCATCCGAGAATCAGCTGCTCGAGGCCGCGCGGGGCGGCGACGAAGGGGCGTTCGAGCAGCTGGTCGAGCCCTACCGGCGCGAGCTGCACGCGCACTGCTACCGGCTGCTCGGCTCCCTGCACGACGCCGAGGACGCACTCCAGGACGCGCTGCTGCGGATCTGGCGCGGGCTCGCCACCTTCACCGAGCGCGGCTCGCTGCGCGCCTGGCTCTACAGGATCGCCACCAACGCCAGCCTCGACATCGTCGCCCGGGGCAAGAAGCGCCTGCTGCCGGTCGAGTACGCGCCCGCCGCCGACCCGAGCCAGCCACCCGGCAACCCGGTCGGAGAGCAGGTCTGGCTCGAGCCCTACCCGGACGAGACGCTCGCGGTCGAGGACGGCTACGCCTCTCCCGAAGCCCGCTACGAGCAGCGCGAGGCAGTCGAGCTGGCCTTCGTCGCGGCGATGCAGGAGCTGCCGGCGCGCCAGCGGGCAGTGTTGATCCTGCGCGAGGTGCTCGGCTTCTCGGCGAAGGAGGTCGGCGAGACCCTGGAGACCTCGGTGCCGTCGGTCAACAGCGCCCTGCAGCGCGCCCGCAAGGCGGTCGACGAGCGGCTGCCGGAGCGCAGCCAGCAGGTGACGCTGCGCACGCTCGGCGACGCCCGCATGGCCGAGATCGTCGAGGAATACATGGAGGCGATGCGCACCGGCGACGTCAAGCGGGTCGTCTCGATGCTGGCCGCGGAGGACGCCGCCTGGTCGATGCCGCCGCTGGCCAGCTGGTACGGGGGCCTGGCCGAGATCGAGGTCTTCCTCAGACGCGGACCGCTCTCCGGCGACTGGCGCTGGCGCCATGCCCCCGGGCGCGCCAACGGCCAGCTCGCGGTCGGCACCTACACCTGGGTCGAGGCGGCCCAGACCCACATCCCGTTCTCGCTCGACGTGCTGACGATGGAGGGCGAGAAGATCAAGGAGATCACCGCCTTCGTCGTGCGGACGGCCGACACTCCGGATGGCTATTCTCGGTGGCCGGAGTACGCAGCAGACACCAGCAGGGTCCACTCGGTTTTCGATCGCTTCGGCCTACCGGACCACCTGGATTGAATCGCGGCGATGAGTTCTCGGCCGCCCCGCAGTCTCTACTTGCATGACTACCGCTACCGCTGAGCAAACCGAAGACCGCACCCGCTGGATAGCGCTTTACGTGCTCTGCGCGGGGATGCTGATGATCGTCCTCGACGCGACGATCGTCAACGTCGCCCTGCCGACGATCCAGGAGGATCTCGGCTTCTCCCAGAGCAAGCTGGCCTGGGTCGTCAACGCCTACATGATCCCCTTCGGCGGCCTGCTGCTGCTGGCGGGACGGATCGGCGATCTGGTCGGCCAGCGCCGCGTCTTCCTCGTCGGCCTCGCCGTCTTCACCGCCGCCTCGCTGGTCTGCGCCGCCTCCCAGAGCCAGGAGATGCTGATCGGCGCCCGCTTCGTGCAGGGGATCGGCGGCGCTTTGGCCTCGGCCGTGATCCTGGGGATGATCGTGACCATGTTCCCCGAGCCGGCGGCCCAGGCGAAGGCGATCGGGGTCTTCGGCTTCGTCGCCTCCGCCGGCGGCTCGATCGGGCTGCTCGCGGGCGGCATCCTCACCGATGCGATCAGCTGGCACTGGATCTTCCTAATCAACCTGCCGATCGGCATCCTCGTCGCCTACCTGGCGATGCGCCTGGTCCCGAGGCGGGAGGGGCTCGGCCTCCAGGAAGGCGCGGACTTCCCGGGCGCCGCCCTGATCACGAGCTCGCTGATGATCGGCGTCTTCACGATCTTGCAGATCACCGAGTGGGGCTGGGTCGACACCAAAACGCTCGCGCTCAGCGCCGTCTCGGCGGCACTGCTGGCCGTCTTCATCCACCGCCAGGCGACGATCGCCAACCCGCTGATGCCGCTGCGCCTGTTCCGCTCCCGCAACGTCGCCGGCGCCAACGTGCTGCAGGCGCTGATCGTCGCCAGCATGTTCGGGATGTTCTTCCTCGGCGCCCTCTACCTGCAGAAGGTGCTCCACTACAGCGCCCTCGAGGTCGGCCTCGCCTTCCTGCCGACGACGGTGGTGATGGGGACGCTCTCGCTCGGCTTCTCCGAAAAGCTGATCATGCGCTTCGGCCCGCGCCGGACGCTGATCCCGGGCGTCTGCCTGACCGTCGTAGCGCTGCTGCTCTTCGCCCGCACGCCGGTCGACGGCAACTACCTGACCGACCTGCTGCCGCCGTTCCTGCTGATCGCCGTCGGCATGGGCTCCTCCTTCCCGGCGATCATGACCCTGGCGATGTCGGGGGCGACGCCGGAGGACTCCGGGCTGGCCTCGGGCCTTGTCAACACCAGCATGCAGGTGGGCGGCGCGATCGGGCTGGCGGTGCTGGCGACGCTCTCGACCGAGCGCACCCAGGCCCTGCTCGACGACGGCGTCTCCAACGCCTCGGCGCTGACCTCCGGCTACCACGTCGCCTATCTGATCGGCGCCGGCCTGGCGGCGATCTCGGTGGCGATCGCGGTCTTCGTGCTGCGCGACGTCGCCCCGGCCGGCGCCCCCCATGGGGCGCCCGAGCCGGAGCCGGAGGAGCGCGCCGGCGAGCCGGCGTACTCCGAAGCCGGCTGACTCAGACCGACTCGCGCTCGGCAGGCTGAAGCGGGCGCCTACTGCTGGATCGACGCCGACTCGAGCACGCCGAGCAGCTGGGTGACGCGGCAGACCAGCAGGCGCTCCTCGTCGATCTCGACCCAGGCCCCGGCGGCGGCGGGGAAGACGACGTGGTCGCCGCGCTCGACCGGCATCTCGACCCCCGCCTGCGCCCACCAGTCGAGCCCGGGGCCGACGGCGAGCACGATGCCCTGCTCCGGCGGCGGCTCGTGGGTGCCAGGGGGAACGACGAGGCCGGAGCGGCGCACCCGGTCCTGATCGAGCTCCTTGATCACGATCTGGTCGAACAGCGGCCGCAGCTGGTGGCGGACGGACTCGGTCGGGTCGGGTATCTGCGCGGTGCCCATCCCTCTCTTTGTAGCTGATCCGGCCCTCAGCCAATGCCGAGGACGAGATGCAGCACCCGCCGCGAGACCGGCACGGCGCGTCGGACACGGACGCCGACGCGGAACCGGGCTGACGCCGCGCGCTCGACCGCGCCGCCTGTGAGAATCGCGCTCCGACATGGCCCCGGCCGCGCCCCCATCGCCGCCGGCCTCCCGGCCTTCCCGTCGCCAGCTCGGCATGGCGACCCTCGCGCTCGGGGCGCTGGGCATCGTCTTCGGCGACATCGGCACCAGCCCGCTGTACGCGTTGCAGACCGTCTTCTCCGCCGACCACCAGGCGGTGAAGCCGACCGAGGGCGACGTCTTCGGGGTGATCTCGCTGGTCTTCTGGTCGATCACCCTGATCGTCTCGATCGAGTTCGTCCTCTTCATCATGCGCGCCGACAACGACGGCGAGGGCGGCATCCTGGCGCTGATCGCCAAGGTCGAGGGGGCGCCGCTGCGCAGCAACCGGGTCAAGGCGGTCTTGATCGGGCTCGGCATGTTCGGCGTCGCCCTCTTCTACGGCGACGGGATCATCACCCCGGCGATCTCGGTCCTCTCCGCGGTCGAGGGGATGGAGGTGGTGGCGCCCAGCCTGGAGTCGTTGGTGCTGCCGATCACGATCGCGGTCCTCGTCGCCCTGTTCGCGATCCAGCGCTTCGGCACCCACGTGATCGGCCGCGTCTTCGGCCCGGTGATGGTGGTCTGGTTCACGGTGATCGCCGCCGCCGGCCTGGGCCGGATCATCGCCCACCCGGCGATCGTCAAGGCGCTCTCGCCCCACTACGGGGTCGAGTTCTTCGCCGACCATCCTGGCATCGCCTTCATCTCGCTCGGCGCGATCGTCCTCACCATCACCGGTGCCGAGGCGCTCTATGCCGACATGGGGCACTTCGGCCGCGAGCCGATCAGGCGTGCCTGGTTCTTCGTCGTCTTCCCGGCCCTGACCCTCAACTACATGGGCCAGGGATCGCTGATCCTCGACAACCCGGCGGCGATCGACAGCCCCTTCTTCCTGCTGATCCCCGAGTGGGGGCGGATCCCGATGGTGGCGCTGGCCACCGTGGCGACGGTGATCGCCTCGCAGTCGGTCATCTCCGGCGCCTTCTCGGTCACCCGCCAGGCGGTCCAGCTGGGGTTCCTGCCGCGGCTGACGATCCGCCACACCTCGGCACGGGAGATCGGCCAGGTCTACGTGCCGGCGGTCAACTGGTTCCTGCTCGTTGCCGTGGTCCTGCTGGTGCTCGGCTTCGGGTCCTCGACCGGCCTCGCCTCGGCCTACGGCATCGCCGTCACCGGCACGATCACCGTCGACACCCTGCTCTTCCTCGTCGTCGTCCGCGTGCTCTGGCGCAAACCCCGTTGGCTGGTGGCGCTCGGCGCCGCCGTCTTCTTCACCGTCGACCTCGCCTTCCTCGGTGCCAACCTGACCAAGGTCGCGCACGGCGGCTGGTTCCCGCTCGGGGTCGGCGCCGCCGTCTTCACCGTGCTCAGCACCTGGAAGCGAGGGAGCGCCCGGGTCCACGCCGCCAGGGTCGAGGAGGAGGGGTCGCTGCGCTCCTTCGTCGAGGAGCTGCGGGCGATGGAGCCGGAGGTGGCGCGAGTGCCCGGCACCGCCGTCTACCTCAACGCCCGCCGCGAAACGACGCCGCTGGCGCTGCGGGCCGGAGTCGAGCACACCCGCGCCATCCACGCGGCGGTCGTGATCATCTCGATCGAGACGACCCGAGCGCCCTACGTGCCGGAGGCCGAACGGCTCGTCGTCGACGACCTCGGCTACGCCGACGACGGCATCACCCACCTCACGGCCCGGCTCGGCTTCCAGGACGTGCCGGACGTGCCGCGCCTGCTGGCCCTGGCCGCCGAGACCGGCCTGGAGTGCGACGTCGACGTCGGCGGCGCCGTCTACTTCCTCTCCCAGGTCTCCGTCACCCCGACCGCCGCGCCCGGCATGGCCGGCTGGCGCAAGCGCCTGTTCGTGGCGATGTCCCGCAATGCCGCCAGCCCGGTGGACTACTTCCGCCTGCCCGGCGACCGCACCGTCACGCTCGGCTCGGCGATCGAGCTTTAGTCCAGCCCGCGTTTAGAACACAACGAAATTGAGCATTATGAGCGTCAGGGAAGGGGGCGGGGACGACTAGCGAAGGAGAGGCAAATGAATGCGTTGACTCTGACCCGTCCGCGGCTGGGGCTGCGGACCCTGATCCTTGCCGTCGCCGTGCTGGCGGTGCTTGCCGTCACGGCCGCCGGAGCGCGGGCGGCGAACTACGTGGCGCTGGGCGATTCCTACGCCGCCGGGCCGCTGATCCCCAACCCGGTGCTGCCGCTCGGCTGTCTCAAATCGAGCAACAACTACGCGCACGTCGCGGCTCCCAGCATCGGGCTGGCGCTGCGGGATGCCAGCTGCAGCGGCGCCAAGACCGGCGACATGACCAGCCCGCAGAGCGTCGACCCCGACGGTCCCAACCCACCGCAGTTCGACTCGCTGGACGCAAGCACGACCGTCGTCTCGCTGACGATCGGCGGCAATGACATCGGCTTCTCGGAAGTCGCCCAGAGCTGCATCACCTACAACCCGTTCAGCTCGCCCTGCAAAAACAAATACGCCCCGGGCGGGAAAGACCAGCTGGCGGAACGGATCGCGGCGACGGCGCCCAAAGTGGCGGCGGTCCTGCAGGGCATCCACAGCCGCTCGCCGGCGGCGAAGATCTACGTCGTCAACTACCCGGCGATATTCCCGGAGACCGGCAACGGCTGCTGGCCGCAGATGCCGATCAGCTTCACCGACGCTCCCTACCTGCGGGCGACGGAGCAACGGCTGAACACGATGCTGGCGACCCAGGCCGCGGCCAACGAAGCCACGCTCGTCAATTGGTACGGCGCCAGCATCGGCCACGACGCCTGCAAGGGCACCTCGACCCGCTGGGTCGAACCGCTCGTGCCGGGCACCCTGGCCGCCCCGATCCATCCCAACAAAGCGGGGATGGCCGGGGGGGCCAACGCGCTGGTGGCGACGGTGAAATAGTCGACCGATGCGCATCGCCAGCCTCGTCCCGTCGGCGACCGAGATGCTGTTCGCGCTCGGTCTCGGCGGCGACGTGGTCGGCGTCACCCACGAGTGCGATTACCCGGTGGCGGCGCGGGAGCTGCCGCAGCTGACCGCGACCGTCCTCCCCGACGGGCTCGGCGCGGCCGAGATCGACACCGCCGTGAAGGCGGTCGTCGGCGAAGGCAGGGCCCTCTACAGCCTCGACGAGGAGCGTCTGGCGGAGCTAGCTCCCGACCTGATCGTGACCCAGGCGATCTGCGACGTCTGCGCGGTCTCCTTCGAGGACGTGGTCGAGGTCGCGGCGCGGCTGCCGGGGCGGCCCCGGGTGCTGCAGCAGGACCCGAGCAGCCTCGGCGAGGTGCTGGAGGACGTGACCCGGCTCGGCGGGGCGGCGGGGATCGAGGATCGTGCGCGGCAGCTGCGCCGCCGGCTGGAGGAGCGGTTGGCAGCCGTCCGCACCGCCGTCGCCGGGGCGCCCCCGCTCCGAGCCCTCGCTCTGGAGTGGCTCGACCCGCCCTTCGTCGGCGGCCACTGGATACCGGAGATGGTCGCCCTCGCCGGCGGCATCGACGTCGCCGGCCCGGCTGGGGCGAAGTCGCCCGAGGTCAGATGGGAGGCGCTGACGGCGCTCGATCCCGACCTCGTGGTCGCGATGCCGTGCGGGATGTACCTCGAGCAGTCGCGGGCGCAGGCCGAAGAGCACTGGGCGCGGATCGAGGCGCTGGGTGCCGAACGTGTCTTCGCCGTCGATGCCGCCTCGACCTACTCACGTCCCGGCCCGCGCCTGGTCGACGGCACCGAGCTGCTCGCCCACCTCCTCCACCCCGATCTCGCCGACCCACCCGGCGGCATCGGCTTCGCGCCGCTCCACTAGGCTGGCCCGCAGTGGCCAGGGGCTCATCCCGCATCGTTCGAATCGCCTCGGTCGGTGCCACGGCCCTGCTGGTCTTCGTCGCCTGGCTGCTGATCGACGCCAATGCTCACGCGGGCATCGGCTTCTTCTACGCGATTCCGGTCGGCCTCACGACCTGGTGGTTCGGGCGCCGGGCCGGCGCCGTCGCGGTGCTTGCCTGCTGCGGCCTGTACGCGATCGGCGCTCAGATCGACCCGGTGCCGAACTTCGGCCTCTCGCTGGCAGTGCGGGCGATCGCCTTCATCGCCGTCGTCGCCGTCGTCTCGATCTTGCGGGAGCGGCTGATCGTGCTCGAGCACTCGGCCGAGGAACTGGAGGCGATCAGGGCGGCGCTGACGCCGTCGAGCCTGCCGGAGCTGCCGGGCATCGACGCCGGGGCGGCATTCGTCGCCTCCGAATACGGCGTCTCCGGAGATTTCTACCTGCTCACCAACGGTCCCGACGACTCGACGATCGCCATCGTCGGCGACGTCGTCGGGCACGGTCCCAAAGCGGCCCGGCTGGCGACCTTCATCAGGGCCCGGTTCGCCGCCTTCGCCGCCAACACCAGCGACCCGACCGAGATCCTCACCCTCGCCAATGCCGCGCTGATCGAGCGGCCCGGGCGCGACGAAGAGCTGGTCAGCGCCGTCTGCCTGCGCTTTCAGGCAGATAGCTCGACGCTCTCCTATGCCGTCGCGGGTCACCCGCCGCCGATGCACCTGCCCAGCCTCGACGAGTTCCAGCCCGAGGGTGCGACCCTTCTGCTCGGCGTCAGCGACGAGCTGCCCCTGACCACCGCCGACATCGCCCTCGACCGCACCGACGGCGTGCTCGTCTACACCGACGGCGCCACCGACGTGCAGCAGGGCGAGGCGCGCCTCGGCAGCGACGGACTGTCCCGGCTCCTCGCTCCCCTGGTCAGGCTGCCCGCCCGGGTGCTGGTGCAGGAGGCGCACAAGGCCGTGCTCGGCTGGGCCGACAAGCCGCTCGACGACGACCTCTGCATCCTCGTGCTCCGGCCCAAGGCCGGCGGCCCCGCTTAGAGATCGCGCTCGTAGAAGAGCATCGAGGGGCCGTCCGGCGACCCTTCGCGATTGGTGAATCCGGCGCTCTGGTAGAGGGCGCGCGCCGCCGTGTCGGTCGCGCCGGTGTTGAGGTCGATCCCGGTCGCGCCGGCCTCGCGGGCGGCCGCCATCGTCGCTTCCAGCAGGGCCCTGCCGATGCCGCGACCGCGCAGGGCCGGGACGACGTAGAGCTCCTGCAGGTGTGCTTCCGGCCCGCCGGTCCAGACGCAGGTCCGGAAGCGGATCAGGGAGAGCCCATCCGCCCTGGCGCCACCGGCGAGCAGGACCGTCATCTCGCCCGCGGCCAGCAGGCGCCGCACGTACTCGGTCAGCGGCTCGACACCCGGAGTGGGTTCGGAGTACTCGCTGTTGAAATCGTGCAGCAGCCGCGCGATCTCGGCGGCGTCCTCGAGGCCGGCGCGGCGGATCTGGATCTCCTTCTCGCTCACGGCCTTAAGTTTGCAGGGAACCGCCGCGCACCGCGCCGGGCAAGCCGACGAGGACGCGCGGCAGGTCGCGGCGAGCGCGCGAATGGGCCGTCTCCACGGCGGCGCCGGCCTGCGATCCATGCACGCCCCGTCCGTGGCCGAGAAGCAGGTGCTGGGGCCGGTAGCCGCGCAACGACTGCGGCGGCCAGGGCCGTAGGAACAGGTGCATCCCCACCCGCTGCCGGCCGCCCGTGTGCATCGGGTTGGCGGCGAGCACCTCGGCGACCACCAGTGCCCGGCGGGCCGGCCACCACAGTGCCGTCTCCTGCCAGCGCGGCAGCCGCACCACGGCGATCGCCTCGAAGGGCGAGCCAGGGACCGAGTCGGGCACCTTCAGATGCGGGACCCCGAGCCGATCGGCGATCGCTGCGCAGTCCCGGTTGTGCCGGTCGAGCAGCTGCAGCACTGCCGCCGGCTCCCCCAGGGCCGCCGCGTCCTCCAGCTCCGGACCGTCGAGCGGGTCGACCAGCCAGACCCGCCCATCGTCGACGAGCGCATGAAATGCACGCTCCATCGGCTCCTCTACGACCCAGGTCAGGCCAAGCGGATGCTCTTCGACGTCGATCCGAGGCATGCCCCGAAACTACTCCCCGAGCCGCCCGGGCCGGACCTCCGCGTCGGGTCCCGCCGGGAGATGCGCCGCGCTTCAGTCGCCGAAGCCGACGCGCTGCGAGCCGGACTCGATGCGGATGAAGGCGACCTTGCCGAGATAGAGGGAGATGACGCCGTCCTCGGTGTGGAGGTCGTGCCAGCCACCCTTCTCAAGCTGCTTGCGGAGGTCCTTGAGGTCCTCCTCGACGAGGCGGGCAGAGACGACCTGCCCGCCCTCGAAGCCGATCTCGACTCGCTGTGCGTCAGCCATCAATGCCCTCCTGCTGGTTCGACGATCTCGGTCAGTACCCCGCCGGTGGAGCGGGGGTGAAGGAAGGCGACGCGGCTGTCGCGGATGCCGACCCGCGGCTTGGCGTCGATCAGCTCGATGCCGGTAGCGGCGATCGCGGTCAGGGCGGCGTCGATGTCGTCGACGGAGTAGGCGACGTGGTGCAGGCCTTCGCCCTTGCGGGTGAGGAACTTGCCGACGGCGGTGTCGGGGCCGAGCGGCGCCAGCAGCTCGACGTGGCCCTCGCCGACATCCAGCAGCACCGCCTCGACGCCCTGGGACTCGACCGTCTCGCGGTGCGCGAGGGTCATCTCGAAGCTCTGCTCGTAGAGCGCAATGGCGGCGTCGAGGTCCTCGACGGCGACTCCTATGTGGTCGATCCTTCCGAACATCGGCGGTGAGTCTATGCGGCCGGCGGCAGGCCGTCGTCGCCGTTGCCGTGCTCGACCCGGAGGATCTCCGCCATCGCCGCCAGGCCGACCTCGAGCTGCTCGGGCGTCGGCTCCTTGGTCGCCCAGTGGCGCTGGATCTCCCGGCCGGGAGTGTGGAAGGCCTCGGCCAGGGGGTCGCCGTGGTGGCGGTCGCTCCAGGCGAACATCTCGACCGCGATCGAGGCGCCGCCGAGGCCGACCCCGGCGCGCGCGGCAGCGTTCGGGCGCTCGACCAGGCGCTCCAGCAGCACCGTGCCGCCGGCCGAGAGCAGCATCATCGGGACCAGCAGGTTGGAGCCACAGCGGTCGTGCTCCTTGGGCACCGAGGCGACGTCCTCGACGCCCTGTTCGTAGGCGGCGATCGCCTTGTGCTCGACCCCGTGGTAGGCGGCGAGGTCGCGGTCCATCAGCGCCACCACCGCCGGCACGGCGCCGACCACCTGGGCCAGGCCCTCGCGCACGGCCGAGGCCGGCGCCCGCTTGCGCAGCAGCCCGGTGGCGGCCAGGGTCGCGCCGGTGGCGGCGATCACCCGCCAGTTCTCGAAGGGGAGTCGGACCGCCGGCAGCCGCCGCCGCGCCAGCGGCAACACCGCCATCGCCTCGGCCAGTTTCAGCGGCCCGCGCAGGCCGGGCAGGCGGGCGACCAGCCTGGGGGCGAGCTCGGGCTTGCGCTCGGAGGCGACCTGGATCGCCCCGTCGTGATCGCGCACCGCCGCCGACCAGTGGGTCGGCCCATGGATCAGCAGCCCGTTGCGCAGCGCCATCCCTCCCAGTCGCAGCCGCTCAGCGTCCTTCGAAGCCATGCGATCACCTTAGGCGATGGGGTGTCTGACCTGACGGGGTCCTATGCGCCCCTAAGGTCAGACACGCCCCCCGCAGAGGCACGGGTCCGGACGTACAGAGGGCGCCGAGTCCAGTCCCACTCGACGCCCTCTCCCCCCTGTGTTAAGTCCCCACCGGAGGCCCCCAGTCCAGGCCCCCGGTGGGTATTCGGCTCTCCCTGGCTCTAGCTTGGAAAGCCGCCCATTGAAACCCCGACGTCTTTAGGAAGTTGCGCCCGTCACTTGGACTGGCCGAATCTCATCCGCAGGTCCGCCAGGCGCCTTCCCAGCTCGGCCTCGAAGCCGCGCTCGGTAGGGGCGTAGAAGCGCCGGTCCGCGAGGCCGTCGGGGAGCAGCTGCTGGTCGCCCACGCCGTCGGGCTCGTCGTGGGCGTAGCGGTAGCCGCTGCCGCGGCCGAGCTTCTTGGCGCCGGGATAGTGGGCGTCCCGCAGGTAGTCGGGCGGCGTCTTGGCGCCGTGCTCGCGCACCTCGGCGCGGGCGGCCTCGAGCGCCTTATAGGAGGCGTTGGACTTGGGAGCGAGGGCGAGGTAGACGCAGGCTTGGGCGAGGTTGAGCGCGCACTCGGGCAGACCGACGCGGTCGACGGCGCGGGCGGCGGCGTCGGCGACGAGCAGCGCCTGCGGGTCGGCGTTGCCGATGTCCTCGGAGGCGAGGATGACCATGCGGCGGGCGACGAAGCGCGGGTCCTCGCCGCCCTCCAGCATCACCGCCAGGTAGTAGAGCGAGGCGTCGACGTCGGAGCCGCGGGTGGCCTTGATCCAGGCCGAGACGAAGTCGTAGTGGCGGTCCCCCTGGCGGTCGTAGTCGAGCGCCTTGCGCTGCAGCGCGTCCTCGATCGCGGCGACGTCGATCGGCTTCCCCTGCGCGCGCTCGACCGCGCGCTCCAGCCCGGAGAGCGCGACCCGCGCGTCGCCGCCGCTGCGCTCGGCCAGCATCGCCAACGCCGCGTCCTCGATCGGCGGCGGCTCGGCGAGCCCGCGCTCCGGATCGGCGAGCGCCCGGCGCAGCAACTCCTCGACTTGCCCCGCGTCCAGCGGCCGCAGCTCGTACACCTGCGAGCGCGAGATCAGCGCCGAGTTCACCTCGAAGTACGGGTTCTCCGTCGTCGCCCCGATCAGCGTCAGCAGCCCCTCCTCCACCGCCGGCAGCAACGCATCCTGTTGCGCCTTGTTGAAGCGATGGATCTCGTCCAGGAAGAGGATCGTCGGCCGCCCCGACCCTTTCCGCCGCTCCCGCGCCCGCTCGATCACCCCCCGAATCTCCGCTTTGCCGACGACCACCGCCGACTGCTCCTCGAACGCCCCCTCTGCCCCCGCCGCCGCGATCCGCGCCAACGTCGTCTTCCCTGCCCCGGGCGGGCCGTAGAGGATGGAGCTATGGGGCTTGCCCTCTTCGATCGCCACCCGCAGCGCCGACCCCTCCCCCAGGATGTGCTCCTGCCCCACCAGCTCATCGAGATCCCGCGGCCGCATCCGCACCGCCAACGGCGCATTCACATCCGGCCGCTTCGGTCCCGAAGCTTCGCTTGCGCCCGTATCGAACAGCTGCTCGTCCACTGCGGCCGAGTATGAGGGACCCGGGGGAGGTCTCTCCGGAACCTCCCGCTGTTCGTGACGGAGAGACCTCCCCCGGGTCCCTCCCACCCCGCGTAGAATCGACTCATGGCTACCACCGAGGTCAAACCCGCAGCCCTGTCAACGCTCGAGTCGTTCAACCCCGCGACGGGTGAGCTGGTCGGCTCGGTTCCAACCATCACCCCGGATGAAGTCCAGGGAGTGGTGGACGACGTCGCGAGAATCCAGCCCGCCTGGGCCGAGCTGCCGCTGAAGGCCCGCGCCGCCTACATGCGCCGCGCCGCCGACGGCCTGCTCGACGACATCGACGAGGTCGCCGAGCTGCTGGTCCGCGAGCAGGGCAAGCCGCGCGCCGAGGCCTACACGATGGAGCTGCTGCCGACCGTCGACGCCCTGCACTGGTGCGCCAAGGCGGGCCCCAAGATCCTCGCCGACGAGAAGGTGCGGATGACCCAGGCCTTCACGCTCTCCAAGAGCGGCCACTTCTCGTATGAGCCGATCGGCGTGGTCGGCGTCATCGCCCCCTGGAACTACCCCTGGTCAATCCCCTTCGGCGAGGTCGCGATCGCGCTGATGGCCGGCAACGGCGTCGTCCTCAAGCCGGCCAGCCTGACGCCGCTGCTGGGCGAGCGCATCCGCGACGTCTTCGAGAAGGCCGGCCTGCCCGAGGGCCTCGTCCGGGTCGTCCACGGCGGCGGTGCCGTCGGCGACGCGCTCGCTCGGTCAACCGCGGGGAAGATCTTCTTCACCGGCTCGGTCGAGGTCGGTCGCAAGGTCGGCGAGGTCTGCGCCGGCGCGCTCAAGGGGTCGGTGCTGGAGCTCGGCGGCAAGGACCCGATGATCGTCTGCGCCGACGCCGACCTCGACAACGCCATCTCCGGCGCCGTCTGGGGCGGCTTCTCCAACGCCGGTCAGACCTGCTCGGGGATCGAGCGCGTCTACGTCGTCCGCGAGGTCGCCGATCGCTTCGTCGCCGGCGTCGCCCGCGAGGCCGAGAAGCTGCGCCTCGGCGACCCGCTCGAGTGGGAGACCGAGATCGGCCCGATGACTTCCGACGGCCAGTACGAGATCGTCGTCGACCTGATCGAGGACGCGGTCGCCACCGGCGCCACCAAGCTCTGCGGCGGCCCCGTCGACGTCCCCGGCCTGCCCGGCAAGTTCGTCGCCCCGACCGTGCTCACCGACGTCACCCATGAAACCCGGATCATGCGCGAGGAGATCTTCGGCCCGGTGCTGCCGATCGTCGTCGTCGACTCCGAGCAGGAGGCGATCGACCTCGCCAACGACTCTGAGTTCGGCCTCGGCGCCTCGGTCTGGACCAAGGACCGCCAGAAGGGCGAGCGGATTGCCCGCCGGCTCGAGTCGGGAATGGTCTGGATCAACGACCACTCCTTCAGCCACGGCGCCTGCCAGTGCGCCTGGGGCGGCGTCAAGGACTCCGGCGTCGGCCGCTCGCACTCCAAATTCGGCTTCTACGAGTGCGTCAACATCAAGATGAACGCCTGGGAGCCGGGGCTGACCCGCGACTTCTGGTGGCACCCCTACGACCGCACCCTCGGCGAAGCGGTGCAGGCCGCGGCGAAGATCGTCTACGGCAGGGGGGAGACGCGGACCCGAGCGCTGCGCGAGGGCATGGGGCCACTGCTGAAGGTCGGCCAGCGCACGCTGAAGAAGCGGCGCTGAGGTACGGAGTGGCGCTTTAGTCGGCTATACGACGACAAAAGCGCCACTCCCTTCTACGACGACGGATCAGCCGCCGGCGATTTCCACCGTCTTCGAGACGGCGCTGAGGCAGGTCGCAACCGGTCCCGGGGGGCTCGCGGCCTTGACTTCGGCGTAGACCATGGCCGGGATCTTGATGTTCTGGTTCAGTTCGTCGAGATCGGCCTTCCAGTTGCCGTTCGCCTTCGACTTAACCCGGCTGAGGACCCCGTTGCCCTTCTGCTTGAGGACGACGGTCCGTTCGCCGACGCAGCTCGGGTCGGCGGCGCTGACCTTGCCCTGATAACCGACGGAGCCGATCGTCACCGTCGTCTTCACGTCACCGCTCGCTGACATCGCCGCCGGGACTCCCAACGCCATCGTCGCGCCGATCGCCACCAGCACCGCGGTCCAGTTCCTCTTCGTCATCCAGCTCTCCTTGGGTAGTCGAAAGTGCCGCGCCACCCTAGTGCCAGTCGCGCCGCTCGGCGCCGGACCTTCACAATCCCCCGCGTGAGCCCGGAGCAGACGCCACCCGACGAGCCGGCAATCCACCTTGCCGGCCTGCGGCGCGACTACGGAGAACGCACGGCGCTCGAGGGAGTCGGATTGACGGTCGCCGCCGGCGAGTCGCTGGTCGTGCTGGGCCCCAACGGCGCCGGCAAGACGACCTTGCTGCGCGTGCTCGCGACGCTGCTGCGCCCGAGCGCCGGCGAAGCCGTCGTGCTCGGCTGCACACTCCCCAGTGAGGCCTGGAAGCTGCGCGGGCGGATCGGCTACCTCGGCCACGAGCCGCTGCTCTACCGCGACCTCAGCGGCCGCGAGAACCTGCGCTTCCACGCCAAGCTGCATGGGGTTTCCGGGGCGCCGGCGGAGGCGCGCATCGAGGCACTGCTCGCCGCCGCCGGGATGGAGCGCCGCGCCGACGAGCGCGTCGCCGAGCTCTCGGCCGGGATGCGGCAGCGGCTGGCGATCTGCCGCTGCGTCCTGCACGAGCCGGAGCTGCTGCTGCTCGACGAGCCCGACTCCAACCTCGACGCCGAGGGGCGGGAGCTGGCTCGGAGGCTAATCGGCCCCGGCGGCGGCCAGACGCGCGTCGTCGTCACCCACGATCCCGAGCGCTTCCTGCCCGAGGCCGACCAGGTGCTGCGACTCGGCATCGGCGAGACAGCGGCGGTCTCGTGAGCGCCCGCCGCACGCCGGAGGCACCCCGGTGACCCCCTCCCGCGCCGCCTTCGCGGCGATCCTCGCCAAGGACCTACGCTCAGAGCTGCGCACCCTGCAGTCGCTGCCGGCGATGGCCCTGTTCGCGGTCACCACCTTCGTCATCTTCCGCTTCGGGCTCGATCGCACCCAGCTCTCCGGCAGCCTCGCCGCCGGCGTCCTCTGGGCGACGCTGCTGTTCGCCGCGGTGCTGGGGATCAACCGCCTCTTCGTCGCCGAGCGCGAGGAGGGCGGCTTCGACGCGATCCGCCTCGCCCCGATCGACCGCAGCGTCCTCTTCGCCGCCAAGGCGGCGGCGCTCCTCGTCTACCTACTGGCGCTGGAGCTGATCGCGGTGCCGATCTTCGCCCTCTTCTTCCTCCAGGACCTCGGCGGGCTGGCGCCGCTGGCGCTGATCCTGCTGCTGGCCGACCTCGGGCTGGCCGTGACCGGCACCCTGATCTCCTCGATGGCGGTCAACTCGCGCGCTCGCGACCTGCTGGTGCCGCTCGTCCTCCTGCCCCTGGTGGTGCCGCTGATGATCGCCGCCACCGGCGCCACCGAGCCGCTGCTGGCCCTGGGCGGTCCCGGCTACGAGCGCTTCGGCACCTGGCTGATGGTGCTCGGCCTATACGATCTGATCTTCGGCCTGGTCGGCTATGCGGTATTCGACTTCCTCCTGGAGGACTGACCGCCCGGCCCCCACCCTCACCCCCGCGAAGCATGTACGGCAAAGGACTCAGACCCCTCTCGATCGCCACCGTGGCGATGCTCGCCGTGTCGCTTTCCCTCGTCTTCTTCTACGCCCCGCTCGACGCCGACCAGGGCTTCATCCAGAAGATCTTCTACCTGCACGTGCCGCTGGCGATCGTGGCGCTCGTCGGGTTCGTCATCGGCGGCATCTTCGCGATCGCCCACCTGCGCACGGGCAACCGTAAGTGGGACGCCTACTCCTACGTCTCGATCCACATGTCGGTGATCTTCGGCGTCGCCGTCCTCATCACCGGGGCGATCTGGGCCAAGGCCTCCTGGGGGCACTGGTGGGTCTGGGACGAGCCGACCCTGGTCAGCTTCCTGATCGTCTTCCTCATGTACGCGACCTATTACCCCTTCCGCTACGCGATCGAGGACCCCGAGCGCCAGGCCCGCTATGCCTCGGTCTTCGCGATCACCGCCGGCGCCTTTGTGCCGCTCAACTTCATGGCCGTGCGGATGGCCGAGAGCCTGGTCCACCCGCGCACCTTCGCCACCGCCAACGGCGGCCTGCCCGGCGAGATGATGTTCGTCTTCCTCTGCAGCCTGGCGACGATGGCGCTGCTCTGGGTGACCCTGGTCAAGTTCGAGCTGACCGCGAAGAGTGCTTCCGGCCAGGTCAAGCGCCTGCGCCGCGCCCTCGACGCGCCGGCGCCCGGCGGCAGCTCGCGGATCGCTCCGGAGGTGAACTGATGCACTCGCTCCTCGCCACGCTGCTGCCGGTCGGCGCCCCCGCCCTGCCGCTCGACGAGGCGGGCAAGTACGTCGCCGGCGCCTTCATCGTCTTCATGGTGCTGCTGGTCGTCTACGTCGCGATCATGGCGGCGAAACTGCAGCGGATCGAGCGGGAGCTGAAAGAACTGGCCAACTTTGCCGAGCAGGGTTCGCCCGGCACGCCCGGACGCGAAGCGGAGGACGGGCCGGCTGATGTCCAAGCTCAGCCCGTGGCTGTCTCCGATCGCAATCTGACTCCCTCGGAGGCAGCCACGGGCCTGCCCGATCGCGTCGGAGGTTCGCCTGATGAGTGAGCTCCTCGCCCTCGGTGTCTCCCACAAGACCGCGCCGCTGGACCTGCGCGAGCGCCTCTCGCTGACCGAGGGCCGCGCCGTCGGCGCCCTGCACGAGCTCACCGCCGCCGCCGGGATCCACGAGGCGGCGGCGATCTCGACCTGCAACCGGACCGAGCTCTACCTGATCGTCTCCGACCCGGTCGAGGCCGAGTCGACGGCGCTCGGCGTGCTCACCCGCCAGGCCGAGATCCGCCCGACCGAGCTGCTCGGACACCTCTACTCGCTGCGCTCGACCGAGGCGGCACGCCACCTGCTGCGGGTGACGGCCGGGCTCGACTCGATGATCGTCGGCGAGGCCGAGATCCAGGGCCAGGTCAAACGGGCCTACGAGCTGTCGATGGTCGAGGGCGCCACCGGGCCGATCCTCAACCGCCTCTTCCGCGGCGCCCTCAGTGCCGGCGGCCGCGCCCGCGAGGAGACCGGGATCAGCGAGAAGGGCGTCTCGATTCCCTCGGTCGCGGTCGAGCTGGCGCGCCGCGCGCTCGGTGACCTCTCCGAGCGCCGGGTGCTGGTCATCGGCGCCGGCGAGACCGCCGAGCTGGTTGCCCGCGCCCTGGTCGCCCGTGGCGTCCGCACCGTCTTCGTCGCCAACCGCCACTACGACCGCGCGATCGGCCTCGCGCAACGCTTCGGCGGCGGTGCCGTTCGCTTCGAGGAGCTGCCCGAGCAGCTGGCCGAGGCCGACATCGTCCTCAGCGCGACCAACTCCCCGCACCACATCGTCGAGCGCGACGGCCTCGCCCAGGTGATGGCCGAGCGTTCCGAGCGGCCGCTGCTGATGATCGACATCGCCGTCCCTCGCGACATCGAGCCGGCCTGCCGCGAGGTCACCGGGGTGAGCGTCCACGACATCGACGACGTGCAGGCGATCGTCGAACGCAACGCCAGCGGCCGCGAGGCGGAGGCCGCCCCGGCCGAGCGCATCATCGAGGCCGAGCTCGACCGCTTCGAGCGCTGGCTCGGCCTGCAGGAGGTGGTGCCGACGATCAGCGCCCTGCGCGAGCACGGCGACGAGGTCGTGCGGCGAGTGCTGGCCGAGAACGAAGGTCGCTGGGAGAGCCTCTCTGGCGCCGACCGCGAGCGGGTGGAGAAGATGGCGGGGGCGATCGCCTCTCGCCTCCTGCACGACCCGACCCTGCGGATCCGCCGCTCAGCCTGCTCCGGGGAGTCCTACTACTTCATCAGTGCCCTGCGCGAGCTGTTCGGTCTCGATGTCGAGACCGAGGTCGAGGGTGAGCAGGAGGGCACCGTTACCGAGTTGCGCAGAAGCGACCCCGATAGGGGTTCCGCTTAACTTTTTCGAGTCGCGCTGGCGGCTACCGATGATGGCTCGCGGCGAAAAAGTGCAAGACGCTTCACCCCTATCGGGGTCGCTTCTCAGCGACGCGAGGCTTCCTGCTCGATGATCCGGATCGCCACTCGGGGGAGCAAGCTGGCGCTGACTCAAGCCCGTCAGGTCGCCGAGCTGTTGGGAGGGGCGGAGCTGGTCGAGGCTTCGTCCGACGGCGAGCCGGGCGACAAGTCGCGCTTCGTGCGCGGGGTCGAGCGGGCGCTGCTGGCCGGTGAGGCCGAGGTCGGCGTCCACTCCGCAAAGGATCTGCCGGGAGAGATGGCGCCAGAGCTGGAGATTGCCGCAGTGCCGCCGCGCGAGGACCCGGCCGACGTCTGGATCGGTGCCGGCTCCTCGCTCGCCGAGGTGCCCGAGGGCGCCCGCGTCGGCACCGCCAGCCTGCGCCGCCGCGCCCAGCTGCTCGCCGCCCGGCCCGACCTGCGAGTGGAGGAGCTGCACGGCAACGTCGACACCCGCCTGCGCAAGCTCGCCGAGGGCGAGCTCGACGCGATCGTCCTCGCCGCCGCCGGCCTGCGCCGGCTCGGTCGCGAGGCGGAGATCGGGTTCCGGGTCCCGGTAGAGACGATGGTCCCGGCCCCCGGGCAGGGAACGCTGGTGCTCCAGATCCGCGCCGGCGACGAGGAGACGACGGAGGCCGTCTCCGGGATCTTCGACCTCGATGCCGCCCGCGAGCTGACCGCCGAGCGCGCCGCGGTCCGCCTGCTCGACGCCAGCTGCACGACCCCGGTCGGCGTCTTCGCCCGGGTCGGGGGAGAGGGCCTCGAGGTCGACGCCTTCGTCGGGCTCCCCGACGGCAGCGAGTGGCTGCGAGACCGGATCGAGGCCGACGCCTCCGAGCCGGCAGCCGCCGGCGTCCTCCTCGCCGAGCGCCTGCTCGGCGCCGGCGCCCGCGACCTCCTCGACCGGGCCGAGGCAATGGCATGAGCGCCCGCACCGAACTGCCGGCCGATGGGCCGAAAACCCACGCATATCGTGGGAAATCGGCCCATCGACCCCAGGAGGACTGGGGCTGATGGGGGCTCGAAATGGGGTCGTGTATTTAGTCGGCGCTGGGCCGGGGGACCCCGGGCTGATGACGGCGCGCTCGCTCGACCTGATCGCCTCCGCCGACGCGGTCTTCTACGACCGCCTGATCCCGCCGGGGGCGCTATCGGGCGCCCGCGAGGACGCCGAGCTCGTCTACGTCGGCAAGCAGCCCGAACCGCCCGCCGATGGGCCTCAAACGTCCAAATCTCGGACGCCTCAGGCCCGTCGGCCAGGAAGTTCGGTGCCGCAGGAGGAGACCAATCAGCGGCTGGTCGCGGCGGCGAAGGAAGGCAAGAGCGTGGTCCGGCTCAAGGGCGGCGACCCGTTCGTGTTCGGGCGCGGCGGCGAGGAGGGGGAAGCTCTGCGCGCGGCCGGGGTCGAGTTCGAGGTCGTGCCGGGAGTCACCGCCGGCGTCGCCGCCACCGCCTACGCCGGCATCCCCGTCACCCACCGCGACGACGCCTCCGCGGTCGCCTTCGTCACCGGCCACGAGAACCCGGAGAAGGCCGAGTCGGCACTCGACTGGGACGCCCTCGCCCGCTTCCCCGGCACCCTCGTCTTCTACATGGGCGTCAAACTGCTCGCCGAGAATGTCGCGGCGATGATCGCCGGGGGGCGCGATGCCGACGAGCCGGCGGCGGCGATCGAGCGCGGGACCTGGCCCGGCCAGCGCACCGTGGTCGGGACGCTCGGCACGATTGCCGACACGGTCGCGCGCGAGGAGATCAAGGCGCCAGCCCTGATCGTCGTCGGCGCGGTCGCCGGCCGTCGCGAGGACCTCGCCTGGCTCGAGCGCCGCCCCCTGCACGGGCGCCGCGTCGTCGTCACCCGCGCCCGCGCTCAGGCGAGCGGCCTTGCCGCGATCCTGCGCGACCTCGGCGCCGAGGTAGTCGAGCTGCCGGCGATCCGGATCGAGCCACGGATCGAGAGCGAGGAGGTCCGCCGCGCGGTGGAGTCGATCGGCGAGTACGCGCTCGTCTGCGTCACCAGCCCCAACGGGGCCCAGCTTCTGTTCGACGCCTTGCGCGATCCGGGGACGCCGGCCGCGGATACCAGCGGCGCGGACACCGCTCCCGGCGCCAGCGGGCTGGACGCGCGCGCCCTCGCCGGTGCGACCGTGGCGGCGATCGGTCCCGGCACCGCGCGGGCGCTGCGGCGGCACGGGATCGTCGCCGACGTCGTCCCCGAGCACTTCGTCGCCGAGGCTCTGGTCGAGGCCCTCGCCAGCGTCGAGGTCGAGGGCAAGCGCGTGCTCGTCGCCCGTGCTGCCGAGGCGCGGGACCTCCTCCCCGACGCCCTGCGCGAGCGCGGCGCCGAGGTCGACGTCGTCTCCCTTTATGAGACCGTGCGCGAGCAGCCCGACGCCGAGGCGATCGAGGCGGCCCAGAAGGCCGACTACGTCACCTTCACCTCCTCCTCGACCGTGACCAACCTGACCGCGGCGCTCGGCGACCGCTTCCCCCCCAACGCCCGCATCGTCTCGATCGGCCCCGTCACCAGCGACACCGTCCGCGCCGCCGGTCTCACGGTCGACGTCGAAGCCGACCAGCACGACGTCGACGGCCTCCTCGCCGCCCTCCTGGAGGACGCCGGACAGTGAAGGCCACGCTCCCCTTGTCCTTGGTCACCCACAGGGTTACAAAAGGCAAAGGGAGGGACGACCGATGACTTTCGGCGAGCCGCACCACCACTTCGAGCGCATCGATTCGACGAACACGCGCGCCCGTGAGCTGGCCGCGGAAGGCGCCGGGCACGGCACCGTCGTCACCGCCGACGAGCAGACCGCCGGCCGCGGGCGCCAGGGCCGAGTCTGGACCGCCCCCCCGGGCAAAGCCCTCCTCTACTCCGCGATCGTCCGCCCCCTCGACGACCGCCACCTGATGCTCCCCCTCGCCGCCCCCCTCGCCGTCTGCGAAGCCGCCGAGGAGCTCGCCGGCGATCCCACCCATGGCGACGAGACAGCCGGCTTCCGCTGCGGCGTCAAGTGGCCCAACGACGTCCTCGTCGAGCAACGCAAGCTGGCCGGAATCCTGGTGGAGGCGCGCCCCCAGGACGGCTGGGCAGTAGTCGGCGTCGGCCTGAACCTCACCATCGCCCCCGAGGAGTTCCCCCCCGACCTCCAGGACAAAGCGGTCTCGATCTCCAGCTCGGATATGGGGGGTCAGGGGAAGTCTCGACGGAGCCTCCCCGCTGTTGCTCCGGCGAGGCTTCCCCTGACCCCCCTCTCGGCAGCCGAAGTCTTGAACCGTCACCTCGAGCGCTGGGTCCAGTCGGACCCGGATACGGTCCTCGCCGCCTGGCGTCACCGCGACGCACTTCGTGGCCGCGAGGTCGCCTGGGACGGCGGCTCAGGCGTCGCCGACGGCGTCGACGACCGGGGCTACCTGCTGGTCGTCACCCCCGGCGGCGACCGCGTCGCCGTTGGCGCCGGCGAGGTCCACCTCACCCGCTCCTGATTTCTCCTCCGCCCGCGGCCCGGCTTTACGCCGCTTGCGCGGGCGTTTCTTGCGCGGTTTCGCCTCGCCTTCGCCGCCGTTGGCGCCGCCCTCGGGGGCGCCGCCGTTCTCGCCCTGCCCCGCATTCCGCTTGCCGCGTTTGCGCCGACGCTTGCCGCCTTTGGGGAAGTTGCGCAGCAGCTCGCGGGCGACGGCAGAGGGTTTCCGCGCCATCCGCATCCGCGCCCCGCGCAGAACCTCCTCGCCCTCAGGGGTGTGGGAGACGGCGGCGGCGAGCACCGAGACGGCCAGGCGCCGGTCCTGTTTGCGACCGGCGTGCACGAGCCGGCGCGCGTTGCGGCCGTGGGCCCGACCGGAGGAGTTGACCAGCAGGCCGAGCAGGCGCTTGGTCTCCGGCCAGCGCTGCACCGCGTACTCCTCGTGCAGCTCGCGGGTGTAGGAGGCGAGGCGCCAGACCCAGGCCTGGGCCTGGTCGCGGCGGCCGATCCGTTTGTCGACCAGCGCCTGCAGCAAAGTCTTGGTCCCGGCCCGTTTGTCCTCGCGGCTCCAGGTGCCGACGATGTCGATCGCGTCGTCGAAGGCGTCGGGGTCGCCGAGGTCGGCGATCTCGCTCAGCGCTTTCAGCCGCAGCTGCGCGTTGCGGTTGCGCTGCACGCAGGTCAGCAGGAAGCGGCGGCGCAGCTCCTTGGTCTTGTCGTTCTGCAGCATCGCCCGTGCCCGCCGCCAGCCCTGGGTGTTGACCCGCGCCCCGGCCAGCGCCGCCCAGGCGTGCTGCTCGGGGTAGTCGAGGTTCTCGACCGCGATCCGCCAGATCTCCCGTTCCAGCACCTCCATCCGTTTCTCCTCGACGTCGGAGACCGGGACGATCCGGCGCTCGACCCGGACCTTGCGGCCGCGGCCGCGCCGCACCGGCCCGACGACGATCGCGCCGCCGCGGTAGACGTCGCGGTCGAGCAGGCTGTGCAGGGTGATGATCGTCTCGTCGTGGGTGGTCGCCGGGTGGACGAAGTCGATCACCAGGCCGGCCTCCTTGCCCGGCGCCCGCCGGGTGACGCGGCCGACCCGCTGCTGGTAGATCCGCCGCGAGGCGGTCGGCGCCAGGTGCATGCAGATCGTCGCCCGCGGCGAGTTCCAGCCCTCGGCCAGCAGCATCGCGTTGCAGAGCACGTCGACCTCGCCGCGCTCGAAGCCGGCGAGGATCTCGGCCAGCTCGCGCTTGGGCGTCTCGCCGGAGACCGCCTGGGCGTTGATCCCGGCGGCACGGAAGGCTTTGGCGACGTTCTTCGCGTGCTGGACGCCGGCCGTGTAGAGGACGCCGGGAACTTTGCGGAAGCGCGAGCGGTAGAGGTCGGCGATGGCGACGTTGAAGGGCTCCTGGTCGAGCAGCGCCGCCAGCTCCTCCTGGTCGAAGTCCTGGTCGACCTCGCCTTTGCGCAGTGGCACCTTGGCGATCGTCCGCACGCCCGGCCCGGGCGGGATGCGGAGGCAGCGCAGCGGCGAGATGACGCCGCGGCGGGCCGCCTGGGCGAGGTCGAAGCGCGAGGTCTGGGTCGGGAAGAGGTCGGCGACGTGACGGGCGATCAGCGCCCCGGTAGCGGTCATGCCGATGAAGACCGGCCCGTCCCAGGCGCGGATGCAGGCGCTGGTTTTCTCCCCCAGCGCGGTGTGCGCCTCGTCGCAGATGACCACCGCGTAGGCGTCGGAGACCTTCTTGTGGTTGCGGACGAACCACTGGTAGGTCTCGACGGTGATGGCACCGTCGGGGTCGTCGCGGCCGTCGAGCAGGGGCGGGCGCAGGCGCTCCTTGTAGCCGCGGTCGGAGATCTCGCCGATGAACTGGTCGACCAAGTTGCGGCGGTGGGTGAGGATGAGGACGCCGCCGGTCTTGGTCGCCTCGATGAAGCCGACCGCGGCGACCGTCTTGCCGGCGCCGGTCGCGTGCTCGAACCAGAAGCGGCGGGCGGCACCGGGGTCCTCCGGGGCCTCCTCGACCACCTCCTCGTCCTCGTCGGAAGGCGCTTCCTCCCAGTCCTGCGGCTCCTCGTCGGGAGCGAGCTCCTCGTCCTCCTCCTCGAGCTCCACATCCTCCTCGTCCTCCTCGAGCTCCACATCGCCCTCGTCGCTCGGCTCGGCTTCGCTGTCGTCAGCTCCGGACTCGTCGTCGGCGGCCTCGTCGCCCTCCCCGGCCTCGTCGCCGGCCTCGTCCTCGAGGTCGCCGTTACGACTTTCGTCGTCGGAGATGACCTGCTGCTGCGCCATCAGCTCGGCCAGGGTGCCCGAGAGCGCGTCGACCTGATGCGGGTTCAGCTCGGCGCCGTCGAGCAGCTTCGGCGGTTCGTCGGCGAGGAAGCGCTCCAGGCCGAGCAGCAGGGAGAAGTCGCGGCGCCACTCGATCGATGGGTACTCGGCCCCGACGTCGAGCTCGCTCAGTGCCGCATCGAGCGCGCGGCGGCGCGCCGTGCCGGGCGCCAGCGCCTCGGGTCCCTCGCCGTCGAGCAGGAACGGCTCGCGGGCAAACGCCGCCGCGCGCTCGATGTCGGCGCTTGAGAGAACTGCCGCTCCCGCGGCAACGTCGCTGGTCTTGGCCATAGAGAGGCTTCTGGGTCCGCCCCCGCCGAACACGAGACAGCCGGCTGGAGGCAAGTAGACGAGGGCTCGCGGGAGTCGGTATCCCTTCCCCCCGCAGATCTCAGCGGTTCGCATACCAACGAACCGAACGTACGTATTGTAATCACGGAACGGATGACCACGCGATTCAGATTGCGCATTGCACTGTTCGGCCTGTTGCTGGCGTCGCTCGCGGCGGCCGGATGCGGTTCCTCCGACGGCGGCGACTACGGCGGAACGCACCCCGACTACGCCACCGCCCTGGCCGGCTCGCCGGCGCCGCTGGCCGCCCTCCACCGGCAGGCCAACGAGCTGCTGCCGGGCGGCACCGAGGCCTATGAGAAGCGGATCGCAGCGCTGCGCGGCTACCCGATCGTCGCCAACGTCTGGGCCTCCTGGTGCGGTCCCTGCCGCTTCGAGTTCCCGACCCTGCAGAAGCTCTCCGCCCGTTACGGCAAGCGCGTCGCCTTCATCGGCGTCAACTCACAGGACTCCGACGGCCAGGCCGAAGCGTTCCTGGCCGAAGCACCGGTCCCGTATCCCAGCTACACCGATCCCGGCACGGGGCTGATCGAATCGCTCGGCGGCCGCGGCGGCCTGCCCGATACTGCGTTCTACGACCGCGACGGAGAGCTCGTCTACCTCAAGCAGGGCCCCTACGTCGACGATTCCGAACTCGAAGCCGATGTTCGCGAGTACGCGCTAAAGGGCGGATAATCGAACGATGGAAGCTTTCGTCCTCATCGCCCTGGTCGGCTTCGCCCTACTGCTCGCAGAGCTACTGCTGCCGACCGGCGGCCTGCTCGCCCTCGTCGGAGCTGCCGGCCTGGTCGCGGGCGGCATCGTCGCCCTCGACTCCAACAACGACAGCGCCGACGTGATCGGCCCGGCCCTGATCACGCTCGGCGTCCTCTCCGGCATCACGTTCTACGTCGTCACCCGCAAAGTCATCGCCGCCCACCGCGACCAGCCGGTGCGGACCGGTGCCGAGGAGCTGATCGGCGCCAGCGCCGAGGCCCGCTCGACGATCGACCCCGAGGGGCAGGTCTGGGCCCAGGGCACGATCTGGGGAGCGCGGCTGGCAGACGCGGCGGCGCCGGTGCGGCTGGGGGATAGAGTCAGGGTCGAGGCGATCGACGGACTGACGCTGGTGGTCAGCGCGCAGCCGCCGTCCGCGGAGCAGTCCAGAGAAGGAGCAGGCTGATGGAGGTCGCACTCGGAATCATCGTCATCGTCGGCTTCTTCGCGCTGATCGCGATCGGCGCCTCGGTCCGGGTCCTGCGCGAGTACGAGCGCGGGGTCATCTTCCGGCTCGGCCGCCTGATCGCCCAGAAGGGGCCCGGCCTGATCCTGCTGATCCCGTTCATCGACCGCATGGTCAAGGTCGACCTGCGGACGGTGACCCTGAACATCCCGCCGCAGGAGGTGATCACCCGCGACAACGTCCCCGCCAGCGTCAACGCGGTCGCCTACTTCCGCGTCATGGACCCCCGCAAAGCGATCGTCGAGGTCGAAAACTATCTGCTCGCCACCTCGCAGATCTCGCAGACGGCGCTGCGCTCGGTGCTCGGCAAGGCCGAATTCGACCAGCTGCTCTCCGAGCGCGAGCGGCTCAACGAAGAGCTGCAGACGATCATCGACGAGTCGACCGAGCCCTGGGGCGTGAAGGTGACCGCGGTCGAGATCAAGGACGTCGAGATCCCCGAGCAGATGCAGCGGGCGATCGCCCGCCAGGCCGAGGCCGAGCGCGAGCGGCGAGCCAAGATCATCAACTCCGAGGGCGAGTTCCAGGCGGCACAGAAGCTCACCGACGCGGCCGACATCATCAGCACCAACCCTGCCTCGCTGCAGCTGCGCTACCTGCAAACGCTGCTGGAAATCGGCAGCACCAACAACACCACCGTCGTCTTCCCGCTGCCGATGGACATCATCGAGCCCTTCCTCGGTCGCGGCGATCACAAAGCCGGCGGCAGCAAAGCGAAGCCGCCGGCCCCCCCGGCCCCGGCCACGCCGCCGCCTGAGATTCCCGACGACCTTCCCCCCTCGCGGTCCTGAGCTCCCCCGAGATACGCATCGACCAGCTGAGCGGGCTGAGGACGATCCTCGCCCCCGGCCGCGCCGAGCGCCCGGACAACTTCTCGGCCAGGGCGGCGGAGCCAAAGGGGCCGGAGAACTGCCCTTTCTGCGAGGGCCACGAGGACCGCACCCCGCCGGAGAGCTACGCCCTGCGCCCGGGCGGCGGCCCGCCCGACAGCCCCGGTTGGCTGACCCGGGTGGTGCCGAACCTCTACCCGGCGCTGGGCGGAAGCGAGGGCGGGGACGCCGCTGCTGCGACCGGCGCTGAAGCCGGCGCCTTCGCCAGCAGCGGCGACCCATTGCTGGCTTCGCGCAAGGCGGGCGAACCGGACCTCTTCTCCTCCCGGCCCGCCAGCGGCGCCCACGAGGTGATCGTCAACTCCCCCCGCCACGTGACCGCGATGGCGGAGCTGAGCGAGGACCAGTTCGCCGCCGCGGTCGCCACCTGGCGCGAGCGCATGCGCGCCCACGCCGACGCCTCCTACGTGCAGGTGATCGTCAACGAGGGCGGCGGCGCCGGGGCCTCGCTCGAGCACTCCCACGCCCAGCTCTACGCGCTGCCCTTCGTACCGGCCGCGGTCGCCCGCGAGCGCGAGCGGGCCGGCGCCTACGCCGAACGCACCGCCGGCTCCGGCCTGCTCGGCGACATCCTGGTCGAGGAGGTGCGGCGTAGCGAGCGCCTGGTCGCGATCGACGACGAGGCGGCGCTGATCTGTCCCTGGGCCTCACGCTCCCCGTTCGAGCTGCCGCGTGATCCCCCGCCGCGCCTCCGCCCGCTTCGAGGACGACGAGGGCGGCGCGGCGATGATCCGCACCGCGATGCGCGTCCTCGCCGCCCGCTTCGACGGACCGCCGGAGCTGAACCTCTGGGTCCGCACCGCCCCCCGCGGTGCCGATGAATTCGGCTGGCACGTCGACATCGCCCCCCGCCTGACGATCAAGGCCGGCTTCGAGCTCGGCACCGGAGTGGACATCAACATCTACCCGCCGGAGCGGGCGGCCGCCGACCTGCGCGAAGCCCTGGAAGACTGAGCGCATGACGCCGAACCCGCGACCGATCCCACGCTTCATCGCCGACAGCACCCAGGAGGGAATTCCACACGGGCGCTTCGCCGAACGGCTGACCACGGCCTTCCGCGAGGCGGTCGAGGGGATCGAGGATCTACCGGAGGGCGCGGCGACGCCGGCGGAGCTCGACTGGTTCCCGGAGCGCGCCTGGGGCGGCCGCGTCTGGGTCCCCTGCTCCGCCAACACCGAGAGCGCCGAGGGGACGCTGGAGCTGTTCGGCCACGTCTCCTATGTGCAGCCCCCCGGAGGCGACCCCTCTGACTTCCAGGCCAAGGCGGACTTCACCGACGTCCTCGCCGCCGACAACCCGGACTGGCGGATCGACCTCAACGACGACGTCGTCGGCCGCTGGCGGGGGGAGAACGGCCGCGCCGGCGCCGTCACCCTCGTCTGGGGACGCCCCCTGCTCCGCAACGCCGTCGCCGCGACCGCCGAGCTCGACGGCGAGACCGTCGACCAGGAGGAGATCTCCCAGGATCGCTTCACCCTGATCGCCCTCGATGCCCTCGAGGGCTACGGCGACGAGTTCTTCATGCAGGTCAAGCTCTGGAGCCGCCGCGCCCAGGAGCTCGCCTCCGAGAGCCTCTACAGCTAGCGCTGGATCTACGATGGGGCCTTCCGCCCCGATAGCTCAGCTGGATAGAGCGATCCCCTCCTAAGGGATAGGCCGCTGGTTCGAATCCAGCTCGGGGCACTAAAGGGGGGTGCCGGGCCACGGCCCGCGGCCCGGCACCCTTGCCTGACTACTTACCTACGGGGCGATGTAAAGGCCTTCGCCGCCCGTGGTCAGCAATTTGCTCGTTCCCGTGAGCTGGGCTGGTCCTGCAGACCAGTGCATGGTGCCCTGTTTGAGGAATTCGAGGGCAAACCCGGTTTTCGAGATGGCGATGAAACTCCCGTAGAAGGGCCAGGAGATGTTGTACCCGGACTGGGAACAGCTGGTCAGGGTGAGATAGAAGAGCAGGGTCCCTTCCTGAGGTGAGAATTCCACGGCGGGGTAGGTTTTGAGGCCGGAGGTGGCTTCAGTGGTGACCGCTTTGAGCGGCACCATTTCGATTTTTCCTTCTTTGACTTTGCAGCCAGGCAGCGTGGTCATCGTACAGTTGCTGAGAACGAACGAGCTGGCTTTGGCGGTGCCGGCCGCTCCTCCGACCGGGTTTTCGACCGTGCCTTCGCTTTTCTGGACCGTGCAGGTGACCGGGTGGGTGCCGGCGGGGGCAATCCAATACATGACGAAGGTGGAGCTGCCCGCCATCGTGAAGCCGGACGGTTTGCCTTCGGAGAGTTTGCCTTTTTCGCCGTACCAGTACTGCGTCGCGGCCGAGGCGGAAGCCACCCCCACGACGCTGAGGGCGAGCGAGGCGACCAGAGCCATGCCGAAGGCCGATATCGCCCGCCGGGATGTTCTCGATTTGCTAACCATTGCCATGCGAACTCCTTCTCCCAGGCGCATACCTGGGCGTTGGTTTCGTTGAGTGCGCGGCCCTGGCGCCCACCGGGGAAAGCCGATGTGGCGCCGGGGCCGTGATCCTGATCCCCTGCCTCGGCCCACCCTCGCCGATCGGCCCGAGCGTTGTCAATCGGAATGGACAAAGCTGCTGCTGATCTTGTCCATCCCGGCCATCGGCGGCGCCTTTCGGTTCCGTCTGCGCGCGTCGGGCTGCAAGGCTGCGCCCGCGGCGGAGCAACTTTTCCGGTCTCGGGCCGGTTGTAGCGAGAGTGCAGCGAATGAGCCGACCAGGCCACCGACCGTCTCGCGCCCCAGCGCTGCTCGCCTGGGGCGCCTTCTGCCTGTTTTTGGCGCTGCTGGCCGGCTGGGCGGGCTCGGTGGCGCCCGTCCAGGCTTCTGCAGGCGTCGTTCACTTCGGTGACCAGAGGGTCGAGGTGCCGAGCTCCTGGCCGGTCTACCGGCTCGGCGAGCATCCGCGGATGTGCGTGCGTCTCGACCGCCGGGCGGTCTATCTGGGCAGGCCGGGAACGAACCAGCGCTGCCCGGCCGAGGTTCTCGGGCGCCGGCGGGCGATTCTGGTCGAACCGCGCTCCGCCGCTCGCTCTTCGCGCTCGGCGCTGCCAAGCCCGGCGCGGCGGATCGCCACCGCCTCGGCCGGCAACGGTGTCTTCACCGGACTCGGCTTCGACGCCTGCACCGCGCCCTCGTCGCGGTCGATGTCCGCCTGGGGCTCCTCGCCCTACCGCGCGATCGGGGTCTACATCGGCGGCCTCAACCGCGGCTGCTCGCAGCCGAACCTGACGGCGAGCTGGGTCAGCGCCCAAACCGCCGGCGGCTGGCACCTGATCCCGACCTACGTCGGGCTCCAGGCCCCAACCAGCAGCTGCAGCAGTTGCGCCAAGCTCAGCGCCAGCCAGGCGACCGCGCAGGGGGTGGCATCGGCGGTCGACGCGGTCGAGCAGGCCGGCGCCGTCGCGATGGGCCCCGGCAGCCCGATCTACTTCGACATGGAGTCCTACACCCGCACCTCGAGCGCCAGCGCCGCCACCCTCGCCTTCCTCGAGGCCTGGACGGAAAAGCTGCACTCGCTCGGCTACGTCTCCGGCGTCTACAGCAGCGGCGCCTCCGGGATCGCCGACCTCGTCGGCCAGATCGGCAGCGGCTACGTCCTGCCGGACGACATCTGGGTCGCCAACTGGAACGGCCAGGCCACCAGCGCCGATCCCTACCTCCCCGCCACCGCCTGGGCCGCTCACCAGCGCATCCGCCAGTACCGCGGTGGTCACGACGAGAGCTACGGCGGGGTCACGATCAACATCGACAACAACTACGTCGACGCGGCGACCGTCGGGGCCGCCACCTTCACCCCCGGCAGCGAAGACCCGATCGGCTTCCTCGACCTCACCGGCTCGCCCTCGCCGGGACAGGTGCGGGTGAAGGGCTGGGCCTTCGACCCGAACGTGCCGACGCAGCCGCTGGCGATCCGCGCCTACGTCGGCGGCAAGGCTGGGGCGCCGGGTGCGCTCGGGTACGAGCTCGGCCCGATCGCGACCAGGCCACGCGCCGACATCGTCGCCAAGTACCCGCAGGCGGGGCCCGGGCACGGCTTCGATGCCCGCTTCCCGACCCTGAAGTCCGGGCCGCAGCCGGTCTGCGTCTACGCCCTCAACGCCGGCGGCGGGGCCGATCTGCTGCTGGGCTGCCGGACCCCGACCATCCCGGTCGCGATCACCCTCTCCCACTTGAAGGCGACCCCCAACGGAGTGCGGGTGTGGATCAGCTGCAGATGGCCGGCGGGAACGGCCTGCCCGGGCCAGCTGATGCTGCGCACCCGGATCAAGGTCGCGCTCCCGCACAGGCGCGGCACCCCGCCGCGAATCCGCAGCGTCACCCGCTCGCTCGGGCGGCGCGGCTTTCAGCTCACCGGCGAGCGTGCCCACGCCTTCACGGTCCCCCTCAGCGCCGGGGGCCACTCCCTGCTGAGGGAGCGCGGCAGGCTCAGGACCCAGTTGATCGCCGCCATCCCCGGCGGCCGCCGCGTCGCCGTCCTCGGCCTCAGCCACCCCGCCGGGTAGCTCGCGTCACCGAAGACTCGTGGTGCCTATGGCCACCACAGAGCCTCAGCCCTCGGAGCCCTCTCCGAGGGCTTCGCGCAGGGATGCCAGCTCGGAGCGCAGCTCCGCGAGCTCACGCTCCAGCCGCGTGAGGCGATCCTCGGCGGGCACCAGGTCGCTGTCCTCGGCCGGCCGATCCGGGGGCGCGGGCGTTGCAGCGGCTGCCGCCACTCCCGCCTCGGCGTCGCCCGGAGGGGCATCGGCCGCTTCGGCTGGGGGCTGGGGCGCCTCTTCAAGGCCGCCGAGAAGCTGCTGGTAGCGCAGCTCCTTCTGGCCCGGCTGGCGCTCGTGGCGAACGACGTAGCCGCGCTCGACGAGACGCTCGAGCGTCTCCTGGACGGCGCCGAGGTCATCGAACCCGTGCAGCCGCTCGCTGCGCTGCTTCAGCTCGCCCGGGGTCTGCGTCCCGCGCAGCATCAGCACCCCCAGCAGCGCCAGCTCGGCGTCGTCGACGCCGAGCGCTTCGGGCATCAGGTGGCGGTACTTGCGGGCGCGGCTGGAGGCGCCGCTGGCGAGGCGGGTCCAGCCACGCAGTGCGAGCCGGCGCAGTGCCTCGGCGACGGCCGCCTCGTCGTAGTCGACGACCGGGTCGCGATTGGTCGACTGGTTGCAAGCCAGCCGCAGGGCGTTGAGCGAGAGCGGGTAGGCGTCCGGCGTCGTGCGCCGCTTCTCGATCAGGCAGCCGACGACGCGTATCTCGACTGCGTCCGGCTCCATCGACCTCGCCTCAGCCGCGGTCCGGGCGATCTGGGTAGATCTCGTCGATGCTGAGGAGCGCGCGGTAGGGGGCGTCGGCCGCGGCCTCGATCCGCTCGCCGCCGCCGGCGAGCCGGTCGACGACCGCGACCACGCCGGCCACCTCCAGCCCCTCCTCGCGGATGCGCCCTATCGCGGTCGCGGTCGAGCCGCCGCTGGTCACGGTGTCCTCGACGACCAGGCAGCGCAGGCCCGGCCTGACCGGCCCCTCGACCCAGCGCTGCAGCCCATGCTCCTTGCGCTCGCCACGGACGAAGAAGGCGACCAGATCGGCTCCGGACGGCACTGCGATCGCGGCGCAGGCGGGCGGAATCGCGGCCGTCGCCGGGCCGCCCACCGCCTCGGCTCCGAGCTCGGCGGCTGCCGCCGCGATCAGCTCGCCGGCGGCCCGGAACCCCGCCGGGCGCATCAGCGTCCGCCGCGCATCGACGTAGTACTGGGCCGTCGCTCCACTCGCCAGCGTCACCTCGCCGAGGATCAGCGAGTGCTCGCGCAGCTCGGCGAGCAGGATCTCCTTGGCGGAGCTCATCGATCCCGCCCCCTGAGCGTGTGTGACCAAGCAGATCAAGGACGCAGGGAGCGAAGCGTGCTCCGCACGTGAGCGACCGAGGACGCCGAGATGCGCCGCGTCACACACGCTCAGAAGACGAAGATGCTCTCGCCGTAGTTAATCCGCTCGTAGATCTCCGGCTGGTCGACGATGAAGGTGCGGATGCAGCCGTGGCTGGCGGGGTAGTCCGGCACCGATTCGTAGCCGTGCACCGCGTAGCCGCCGTAGAAGTAGAACGAGTAGTACATGCCGTGCGAGTTGTAGCCGGGTTCGGTGCGGATGAAGGTGAAGTGGCCGGTCACGGTCGGGGTCGACGGCTTGCCCGAGGAGACCGGGTAGATCGCGAACGGCTTGTCGCCCTTGGCGAAGACCAGGACCTGCTTGGAGAGCGGTGCCTCGAGGTGTTCGCCGGCATCGGGGTGGAGGACCTTGTAGCCGCCGCGGCCGGCGAAGATGCTCTTGACGACGCCCTTGCCGGCGCGCGAGCTGCGCGCCATGTCGTTGACTTTGCGGTAGGCGAGCACGCCGCGGCTGGTCTTGCCGCCGAAGCAGCGGCCGCTGTTGGCGATGTAGCCCATCTTCCGCATCGCCTTCTTGAAGCCGACGACGACGTCGCCGCACTGGCCCTGATGCAGGGCCGGGAAGCTGACCTTCCAGCCCTTGCGGACGGTGCTGTCGGCCCCCAGCACGGCGGTCGCCTCGTGCCTGGCGCTGACCGCGTACCGGCCGTCCTCGCGGACGATCACGCTGGAGCGGAAGCTGCCGGTGCCGCCCTTGCCCTTGCCGACCGCGAGCCTGTGGCTGACCAGCTCCTTGCCGTCGAGGAAGAAGGTGACCTCGACCCGCTGGCCCGGCACGTAGGGGCTGATCGTGCCGAAGACCGGGACCTTGCCGTAGATCTCCGCCCGACCGCCGTCGAGATGGCCGAGCTTGATCTTCACGGTGGCGTCGGGGACGACCGCGGTGGCCGCGCCCTTGGGCCCGCCCGGCGCCGCGGTGGCAAAGGCGGGAAGGGCCAACAGCGCCGCGAGGGCGAGGAAGAACGCGAGACGACGACTCACCGGCTGGATGCTACTGAGCCAACAGGGCGACAGAGTTGTTCAGCATGTGCAGGACGATGCACGGCACGATCGAGCCGGTCCGCTCGTAGAGCAGCGCCAGCACGAAGCCAAAGAAGATCAGCGGCGGCACCGCGGTCACCCCGGTCAGGGCGTGCAGGCCGCCGAAGACGAGGCCGGCAAGCAGCGCCGCCGCCAGCCGCGGCAGCCGCTCGCGCAGGCCGCCGAACAGCATCCCCCGGAAGCAGATCTCCTCGCTGATCGGCGCCGCGATCACGATCAGCAGGATCTGGACCGGGATCGGGCCGAACCCGTCC
The DNA here is from genome assembly GCA_963812145.1 of uncultured Solirubrobacterales bacterium. Lineage (GTDB taxonomy): Bacteria > Actinomycetota > Thermoleophilia > Solirubrobacterales > 70-9 > VAYN01. The sequence continues at coordinate 265,956 of CAWEUG010000005.1, read as the reverse complement.
GCGATGTCCTCCTGTTCGGGCACGGTGACCAGCGTCGAGTAGAGGAAGGCGAACAGCAGGTAGGCGCCGATCGCCGCGGCCGTCCACTTCAGCGCCGTCGAGGGCCTGAACCGCCGCACACCCAGCCGCAGCAGGACCTCGCGCATCGTCGCCGCCCCGCGCTGGGCGGCGATCGCCATCGGCACCAGCAGGAACCCGATCGCCGTCGCCAGCTGCACGCCGACGTTGCCGAACGTCGTCAGGTCGCCGTTCGGCTCGTTGCCGACGATCGCCGCCGGGATGCTCATCACGATCCCGGTGCCGAGGGCGAGGAAGACGCCGAGGAGCGCAACCCACGGCCCCCAGTTCGAGTACGGGAACCGCTGCGGCTGCTGCTCGACCCCCTCGACGGCTAGGTTGGCCTCCATGTCGCCGGCAGTTTCACAGGTCTCCCGCTCGACCAAGACCCGCCTGCGGTTCCTGCGCCGCCTCGTCTTCGTCGTCGTCCTCGTCGTCCTGGCGATGATCGCGCTGAGCCAGTTCACGGAGCTGAAGCGGCTGGCGGCTGGCATCCTCGCCTCGACCGCGGTGCTGGGGCTGATCGTCGGCTTCGCCGCCCAACACACGATCGGCAACCTCGTCGCCGGGGTTCAGATCGCGGTCTCGCAGCCGTTCCGGATCGGCGACCGCATCACCTTCGACGAGAACGAGGGCCGGGTCACCGACATCACCCTCTCCTACACCTACATCGACCCCGGCGACGGCAGCCACTTCGTGATCCCCAACCAGCTGCTGGTCGAAGGCGTCGTCCACAACCACTCGACCGAAGACACGCAGGCCTGAGCGCGCGCCCCGCGGCGTAACCTCTGCCCGATGACGCAGCGCAACCGGCGACGCCAGCGACGCCGCGGTGGGATCGGCGGCAAGCTCCTGATCGTCGGCGGCGCCGCCCTCGCCGTCATCGCGATCGCCGTCATCGCCGTCACCTCCTGGGTCCTCGACGTCGCCGCCGACGCGCCCTCGCTCGCCACCTGCAAGCCGATCGACAAGGGCGGCAACTCGGCGCTCTACGCGGCGGACGGCAGCAAGCTCGGCGTGATCGCCTCCGACGAAGCCCGCACGCCAGTCCCGATCGAGCGCATCCCCAGGAGCGTGCAGCTGGCGACGGTGGCGATCGAGGACCAGCGCTTCTACGAGCACGGCGGTGTCGACCCCGAGGGCATCCTCCGCGCCGCCGTCAAGGATCTCGAAGCCGGCAAGGCGGTCGAGGGCGGCTCGACGATCACCCAGCAGCTGGTCCGCAACCTCTGCATCTCCAACCCGCAGCAGAACCTCGAGCGCAAGATCGTCGAGGCGAAGCTGGCAATGGAGTACGCGAAGCGGCACTCGCGCCAGCAGATCCTCGGCTCCTACCTCAACATCGCCTCCTACGGGACGATCGAGGGCAGCACCGCGGTGGGGGTGCAGGCGGCCTCGCGGATCTACTTCGACCGGCCGGTCTGGAAGCTGACCCTGCCGCAGGCCGCATTGCTGGCCGGGCTGCCGCAGGCGCCCTCCGAATACAACCCGATCCTCAATCCAGGGGCGGCGCTCGCCCGGCGCAACGCGGTGCTGAGGCAGATGGCCAAGCTCGGCTATGTCTCCCGCGATCGGGCCGAGGCGGCGGAGCGCGCCGGCCTCGGCCTGCGCGTCAGCGGCGACTACTTCGAGCATCGCCAGCCCTACTTCTTCGACTACGTCGAGAACGACCTGATCAGCGAGTACGGGGTCAACACCGTGCGCCGCGGCGGGCTCGAGGTGCAGACGACGATCGACCCCGACCTGCAGGAAGTCGGCCTGGCGGCGATGCGCTCGTCCCTCCCCTACTCGACCGACCCCTCCTCGGCGCTGGTCTCGATCGACCCCCGCAACGGCCACATCCGGGCGATGGTCTCCAGCTCCAACTACGCCGAAAGCCAGTTCAACCTCGCCGCCCAGGGGCGGCGCCAGCCGGGCTCGACCTTCAAGGCCTTCGTCCTCACCACCGCGATCAAGCAAGGGATCGATCCCTACTCGACCTACTACACGTCGAAACCGCTCGATCTCGACCTCCCGCACTGGGGCCACTGGTCCGTCTCCACCGCCGACGAGGGTTACCAGGGGACGGTCAACCTGCAGCAGGCGACGGTCAGCTCCGACAACACCGTCTTCGCCCAGCTCGACCTCGACGTCGGCCCCAAGAGCGTCGCCCAGACGGCGAAATCGATGGGGATCACGACGCCGCTGGACGGGATCCCGGCCGAGGGCATCGGCGGCCTCCGCCTCGGCGTCACCCCGCTGGAGCTGACCGACGCCTACGCGACCCTCGCCTCCGGCGGCGTCCATCACGACCCGGTCTCGATCGAGAAGGTGACCTTCCCGGGCGGCAAGGTCGACCGGCCCCAGGCCGCGGAGCCGAGACGGGTGCTGCCCGAAGCGGTCGCCTACGAGGTGACGAAACTGCTCCACGACAACATCACCGAAGGCACCGGCACCGCCGCCTACACGGGCTGCGCCGGACAGGCCGGCAAGACCGGGACCACCGACGAATACACCGACGCCTGGTTCTCCGGCTACCAGCCCAACCTGGCCACCGCGGTCTGGGTCGGCTACCCCGAGTCCAACGACGTCTCGATGTCCAGCGTGCACGGGATCACCGTCTTCGGCGGCACCTTCCCGGCCGAAATCTGGCACTCGCTGTACTCCGACGGCGGCGTCCCCTGCGAGGAATTCACCGAACCGGAGCAGAAGATCTCCTGGGCCCCCTACTACGGCCACTTCACCCAGGCGAGCCCCAGCGACAAGTCCGGCGCAGCCGGCGACACTGGCAGCAGCAAGCCGCCCCCACCCGGCAGCGCCGCGGTCGGCGGCTACGACCCGAGCCAATACGACCCCGACGCCTACGCCCCCGGGGCCGGCCAAGAACCAGCGCCGGCGCCGGCACCCCCACCATCCCTCGGCGGTGGCAAGGGGACCGGGGAATGACTCGACGGAGCCTCCCCGCTGTTGCTCCGTCGAGTCATTCCCCGGTCCCCCACCCAACGCACGTGGGTAGCTGAGCATCGCGCCAGCAGTCGCCTTCGCCCTGATGTGGGTGGGCTTCGCCGCCTACCTCGCCGTCCTCGCCACCGCCCCCAGGCTCGGCCACCGCTTCGTCTGGGCGGCGATCGCAGTCGCGGTCACGGGTTTCGCCGTCGCCCCGGTCCTGCTCTCCCACGACGTCTACAGCTATCTCGACTACGCCCGCCTCGGCGTCGTCCACGGCCTCGACCCCTACGTCCACCCCCCGCTTGCCGCCCCGGCCGACCCGGTCTTCGCCGACGTCGCCTGGACCGAAGCGACCAGTGCCTACGGCCCGCTCTTCACCCTCCTCAGCTATCCCCTCGCCTGGCTGCCGGTCGGCGTGGCGATCGCGGCGCTGAAGGCCGTGGCGGCACTCTCCGTGCTCGGCCTCGCCCTCGTCGTCTCCCGCATCGCCGCCTGGCGCGGCGTCGACCCGCTCCGCGCCGCCGCCTTCGTCGCCCTCAACCCGCTGGTCCTCGTCCACGTCGTCGGCGGTGCCCACAACGACGGCCTGACGATGCTGCTGGCAATGCTCGCCGTCGCCGCCATCCTCAGCGCCCGCGAGATCTCCGGCGGAGCCACCCTCGCCGCCGCCATCGCCACCAAGGCCTCCGCCGCCTTCATCGCCCCCTTCGCCCTCCTCGCCACGGCAAAACGGGGGTCGATGGGCCTCAAACGTCCAAATGGCGGACGCCTTCGGCCCGTCGGCCGGCTGTTGGCGGGAGGGACGGTGGCGATCGTGGTGATTGGGGGGGCCGCTTACCTCGGCTTCGGCTGGGACTGGCTGCAGGCGTTCGGGCTCGCCGGCGAGAACCAGGGGCGGACGAGCTACATGAGCATCCCGATCACCGTGGCCCGCCTCACCGGCCTCGACGTCGACGCGGTTCGCGTCCTCGCCCTCACCCTGTTCCTGACCCTCCTCTTCCAGCTGCTGCTCTGGACCTGGCGTGGCTACGACTGGGTCCGCGCCGCCGCCTGGACCGGCCTCGGGCTCCTCCTCGCCACCTCCTGGCTCCTCCCCTGGTACCTGATCTGGCCCCTCCCCCTGGCGGCGATCTCGAGGGACCGCACCCTCCAGCTCCTGACCCTCGCCCTCACCGCCTACCAGCTGGGAGCCCGCATCCCCCTCTAGAAATCAGCTCTCCGCAAAAATGGAGAACGTCCACCTCTTGAAGGGGAGCGCGCCTAGAGCACTTCGGGCGAGTGGCCGCCGCCCTCCGGCCCGGCCTCCTGCTCCTCCGGCGTCGCATGCAGGATGCCCGTCGCCACGCTCCACCCCTCACGCCGACCGAGCAGGGTGACCGCGCCGACGTAGATCAGTTCCCCCACCGTCATCACGCCGCGGACCGCGATCGCGATCAGCGAGCCGAGGGCGAAGCTCTTGCCCGGCAGCGCCGCCTTCAGCCCCCAGGCGAAGGCGGCGTCGCGGACGCCGAGCCCTGCCGGAGCGACGAGCGTCACCAGCGCCGCGAAGTAGCCGATCGCCTGGGCGGAGCCGACCAGGAGGATGTCGTCGAACGGGATGTAGGTCACCGAGCGGGCGACGCAGTAGATCCCGAAGGCGACCACGACCCAGTTCAGCGAGTAGAAGACGATCAGGGCGACGATGCCGTGCAAGGGCACCACGGCGGGCAGCGGCTCGCGGCCGAAGGCCTTCAAGGCGCGGTTGGCGAGCGGGCCGAAGATGCGCGGGTGCAGCAGCACGATCGCCGCCGGGATCAGCAGCAGCACCGCCCAGCGCAATGGCTGCCCCTGGAGGTCGGGGTGGTTGATGATGAAGTAGGCGGCGACGACGATCGCCGACGTCGCCGAGATCGCCTGTTCGTAGACGATGCTGGCGATCGTCAGCCGGCGCGGCACACCCGCTCGCTCGGAGAGCAGCACCCGCCCGAGCACGTAGAGGACGCTGCCCGGCACGTACCGGGCGAGCAGCGGCTGCCCCCAGGCGACCTGGGCCCGCCCGAACCCGATCGGGTTGCCGAGGAAGCGCAGGATGATCTCCCAGCCGAGCGCGCTGAAGACGTAGAAGAGCGGCAGGATGACGATCGCCGGAGCCAGCCAGGCGACGTGGAAGTGGACGCCTTCGCTCTGGATCTCCGACCACTGGTCGATGACGGTGAGGACCAGGAAGCCGAAGATCAGGACGGCAAGGCCGACCTGAAGGGCGAGGCGAACCCGGCGGCTGCGCGGCGGGCGCGTCCCGAACTTCGCTCCGGCCTCACCGACTCGGTGCAGAAATGGCTGGCGGCGCTCCACGTCTGGGGCACCTTAGTGACGGGGGCAGCGCTGACCCGCCGCGGCAGCCCCCACCACACGGGAGAGCCGGTTTGGGATAGTCAGCCGATGGGCGAGTTCGAGCTGCTGGCAAGGCTGCGGGAACGGCTGCCCCCGCTGGGCGCGCGGGTGCGGCTGGGGAGCGGCGACGACGCGGCGATCACGGTCCCCGACGGGGCCACCGCGACCTCGATCGACGCGCTGGTCGAGGGCGTCCACTTTCGGCGCGCCACGGCAACCCTGACCCAGATCGGCCGCAAGGCCCTCGCCGCCGCCCTCTCGGACCTGGCGGCGATGGGAGCCGAGGCCGGCGAGGCCTACGTGGCCATCGGCGTGCCGGCCGACCTCGGCGAGGAGGGCTGCCTCGAGCTGTTCGACGGGGTCCTCGCGCTGGCCGCCGAGACCGGGACGACGCTGGCCGGGGGCGACGTCACCCGCAGCCCGCTCCTGACTCTCGCCGTCACCGTCGTCGGCCACGCGACGACGGCCGAGGAGCTGGTCGGACGCGGCGGGGCCGAGCCCGGCGACGCCCTGGTCCTGACCGGGGAGCTCGGCGGGGCGGCGGCGGGGCTGCTGCTGCTGGAGCACCCGGAGCTGGCCGCATCCGTGCCAGCGGAGACCGCCGAGCGACTGCGGCGACGCCAGCTCGACCCCACCCCACGACTTGCCGCCGGGCAGGCGCTGGCGGCGGCCGGGGCGCGGGCGATGATCGACCTCAGCGACGGGCTCGGCGGCGACGCCGCGCACCTCGCCACGGCGAGCGCCGCCGGCGTCCGCATCGAGGCCGCCGCCCTGCCGCTGGCCCCGGGCGTCGATGAGATCGCCGCCGCGGCCGGTCGCGACCCACTCGAGCTGGCCACGTCGGGTGGCGAGGACTACGAGCTGCTGGCGGCGCTGGCGGCGGAGCGCCTGGCCGGCGCTGGGTTCGGCGAGGGCGCGGAAACCACGCTGACGCGGATCGGCGAGGTCTACGCCGGCGGGGGCGTCGAGATCAGGCTGCCCGGCGGGGGGATTCTGGAGGCGACGGGCTTCGACCAGCTCGGCTGAGCGCCGCGCTGCCGCCGATCAGCAGCTCGCGTACGCCGCGACGCTGCAGCATCGCCACCGCGACCCGCGAGGGGTCTGGCTTGTAGTGGCCGGACTCGACCAGGGTCTTCAGTTCCTCTTGCTGCATCGCTCCCTTTATCGGCTTGGAGTCATAGATCCTTAGTTCTGGGTACTCGCACATGCGTCCAACCTGGCCCCGGGCACTACCCTTCAGCTGTGGCTAACGGGACGGCCCGCATTCTCCTCGTCGACGACGAGCAGTCGATTCAGACGCTCTTGAGCTACCCCCTGCGCAAAGACGGCTACCACGTCACCTCGGCGCTGGACGGCGGCGAAGCCCTGCAGCGCTTCGAAGAGGGCCGCTTCGACCTCGTCATCCTCGACTTGATGCTGCCCCGCATCGACGGGGTCGAAGTCTGCCGTCAGCTGCGCTCGCGCAGCCAGGTCCCGATCATCATGCTGACCGCGAAGGGCAGCGAGACCGACAAGGTCGCCGGCCTCGAGGTCGGCGCCGACGACTACATCACCAAGCCGTTCTCGATGCGCGAGTTCCGCAGCCGCGTCAAAGCGGCGCTGCGGCGCTCGCGGATGGGCGGCGAGGCCGTCGAGGACGAGCCGATCGAGAGCGGCGAGCTGACAATCGACTTCAGCCGCCGCATGGTCACCCTGGGCGAGCAGGAGATCCGGGTCACCTACGTCGAGTTCGAGATCCTCGGCGCGCTCGCCCGCTCCCCCGGCCGCGTGCTCACCCGCGAGACCCTGCTCGAGCACGTCTGGGGGGATTCCGAGTACCGCGACCCGCGCACCGTCGACGTCCACATCAGGCACCTGCGGGAGAAGCTCGAGAGCGACCCCAAGCAGCCCGAATTCCTCTTCACCGTGCGCGGGGTCGGCTACCGGTTCAAGGAGTAGCGCCCGGATGCCCCGCCTCAGGCTCACCAATCTGGGCAATCGGATCACGGTCACCGCGATCGCGATCAGCGTCGGCACCGTGGTCATCATCTACCTCTACGCGGTCACGATCGGGGGTGCGGCCGGCGGCCTCTCCGCGGTCAAGGGCCAGATCCTGGTCGGCGGCCTGATCGCCGTCCTCGTCGCCACCGCCCTCGGCCTCTACTACGCGCAGATGGCGGCTCGCAACATCAGCCGCCTCCAGGATGCCGCCCGCAAGGTCGCCGACGGCAACTTCGAGACGACGATCCCGGTCGCCGCGGCAGGACAACTCGGGCAGCTGGCCCGCACCTTCAACGAGATGCAGCGGCGCCTGGCCGAGCTCGACAGCGCCCGCAAGCAGTTCATCGCCAACGCCTCGCACGAGCTGCGCACGCCGATCTTCAGCCTCGGCGGCTTCGTCGAGCTGCTCGAAGAGGAGGACCCGAGCCCCGAGGAGCGAGCCGAGTTCGTGCGCACGATGCGCCAGCAGATCGAGCGCTTGACCAAGCTGACCGTCGACCTGCTCGACCTCTCCCAGCTCGACGCGGGAGCGATGGTGATGCGGGCCAGGAGCGTCGACCTCGGCGCCCTGGCGCGGGAGGTGACCCGAGAGTTCGGCGCCCGCGCCGATCTGCGTGGCTCGCGCCTGGAGCTGCGCACCCCCGAACGGCCGGCGATCACCCGCGGCGACCCCGACCGCCTGCGTCAGATCATCCGTATCCTCCTCGACAACGCCCTCACCCACACTCCCGAGGGCACCAAGGTCACCGTGACCACCTACTCCGTCAATCGCAGAGCTGAGCTGACCGTCTCCGACGAGGGGTCCGGCATCCCCCAGCGGGTGCAGAGCCGGATCTTCGAGCGCTTCTACACGGCCGACAAAGCGGGCGGCTCGGGGCTCGGCCTGGCGATCGCGAGCGAGCTCGCCCAGCGCATGGACGGCCGCATCACGATCAGCTCCAGCCGCCGCTTCACCGCTTTCACGCTCGACCTGCCGCCGGCGCAGGTGGACGCCGAAGCTCGCCCCGCAGGCAGCCTCGGCAAGGCTCCGGCGTGAGCGCTCGCGCGGCTCTGGTCGCCGCCCTGCTCTGCCTGGCGCTGCTCGCCGGCTGCGGCTCCGGCGACAGCGACGAGACGGGCGCCGCCGGCCAGGCCACGGCGAAGTCGGAGCCCGTCCAGGTGGTCGTCGAGACGGCCGAGAGCGGCTTCGACGCCGCCCGGGTCTACCGCGAGGCCTCGCCGGGAGTGGTCACGATCCGCTCGATCTTCGGCGGCAGCTCCGGTGCCGCCGAGGGCTCCGGCTTCGTCCTCGACACCGACGGCGAGATCGTCACCAACGCCCACGTCGTCACCGACGAATCGAGCGGCAAGCGGGTGCCGGCCAAGGAAGTCTTCGTCGAGTTCCCCGAACGCAACGTGGTTGCCGCCGAGATCATCGGCTTCGACCCCTTCGCTGACGTCGCCCTGCTCGAGGTCGACCCCGACAGCTTCCCCCTGCACCCGCTCGAGCTCGGCGACGACGCCGAGCTCGAGGTCGGTCAGCCGGTGGCGGCGATCGGCAGCCCCTTCGGGGAGATGCAGTCGCTCTCGAGCGGGATCATCTCGGCGACCGACCGCTCGGTGAAATCGCTGACCCAGTTCCAGATCGAGGGCGCGATCCAGACCGATGCCTCGATCAACCCGGGCAACTCGGGCGGTCCGCTGCTCGACGCCGGCGCCCGCGTGGTCGGGATCAACCAGCAGATCGAGACCAACTCCGGCGCCAACGACGGCGTCGGCTTCGCGGTGCCGGTCTCGGCGATCAAGCGCTCGATCGCCCAGCTGAAGGAGGACGGCAGCGCCGAATACGCCTACATCGGCGTCTCCAGCCAGGCGCTCTATCCGCAGCTCGCCGCCAAGCTCGGCCTCGACACCGCCTTCGGCGGCCTGGTGGCCGAAGTCGTCCCGGGCGGGCCCGCCGAGAAAGCCGGCCTCGTGGGCGGCGACAAGGAGCTCAAATTCCAGGCCGGTCGCTACAGCACCGGCGGCGACGTGATCCTCGAGGTCGATGGCCGTGACGTCGTCACCCCCAACGATCTCGCCCGTCTCGTCTCCTCGAAGAAGCCGGGAGAAGAGGTGACGCTGACCGTCCTCCGCGACGGCGAGAAGAAGCAGATCGAGGTCACTCTGGGCAAGCGCCCGGACTCCGTCACCGGCGGCTAGACGCCGCTGCGCCGCCCGGAGGTGTAGAACTCCGGCCTTGCTTCAGGAAGTCGCACTCGGCCAGAAGTCCCTCACCGACTACCAGCACATAGTCGGCAAGGAGACGATCGAGCGCATCCGCGAGCTAGCCGAGCCGCTCAAAGGCAAACGCGTCCTCCACGTCAGCGCCACCGCGTTCGGCGGCGGCGTCTCGGAGATCCTCTACACGATCGTGCCGCTGATGCGGGACATCGGCCTCGACGCCCACTGGCACGTGATCTTCGGCAAGGAGGAGTTCTTCAACGCCACCAAGCTCCTCCACAACTCGCTGCAGGGCGCGGAGGAGACGCTGAGCGACGAGCAGTGGGCGATCTTCGACGAGATCAACCAGATCAACGCCGAGGGGCTGCAGGGCGAATGGGACGCGGTGATCGTCCACGACCCGCAGCCGATCGGCCTGCGCCGCGGCGCCCTGGCCAAGGGCAAGCGCTGGATCTGGCGCTGCCACATCGACCTCTCGACCCCGAACCCGGCACCGATCGAGCGACTGCTGCCGCTGATCGAGGAATACGACGCCAGCGTCTGGCACCTGCCCCAGTACGTCCCGGCGGCGATGAACGCGGGCCGCGACGGCGTCAACATCATCCCGCCGGCGATCGACCCGCTCTCGCCGAAGAACATGGCCTTCTCGCCCGAGGACGCGGCCTTCGTCTGCAAGCAGTTCGGGATCGACCCCGACCGGCCGCTGATCACCCAGGTCTCGCGCTTCGACCCCTGGAAGGACCCGATCGGCGTCATCGACGCCTACCGCGAGGTCACCGAGCAGGTCCCGGAGGCGCAGCTGGCGATGGTCGGCTCGATGGCCAGCGACGACCCCGAGGGCCGCGAGTACTTCCAGAAAACCTACGAATACGCGGACAACGACCCCGACATCAAGATCCTCAGCAACCTCAACAACGTCGGCGCGATCGAGGTCAACGCCTTCCAGTCGCAGTCCGACGTCTGCCTGCAGAAGTCGATCCGCGAGGGCTTCGGCCTGACCGTCACCGAGGCGCTCTGGAAGGGGCGCCCGACGATCGGCGGCAACGTCGGCGGCATCCCGCTGCAGATCGAGGACGGCGAGACCGGCTTCCTGGTCGACTCGCCATCCGAGTGCGCCCAGCGCAGCCTCGAGATCCTCGCCGACCCGGAGCTGGGCAAGCGCCTCGGCCGGGCCGGCAAGGAGCATGCCCGGCGCGAGTTCCTCTCGCCCCGCCTGCTGCGCGACTGGCTCGGGCTGCTGACCGACCTCGACACCTAGCTCTGCCGATGGGCCTGAAACGTCCGCTATGCGGACGTTTCAGGCCCATCGGCGGCGGTAGGGTGGATAGGTGCCCGACTCCTCGCCGCTGATCATCGTCTCGAACCGGGGGCCACTCCAGTTCGAACGCGACGAGAACGGCGAGCGCACCCTGCGCCGCGGCGGCGGCGGCCTGGTGACGGCCCTCTCGGGCCTGGTCTCCCACCGCGACGCACTCTGGATCGCCTCGGCGATGACCGACGAGGACGTCGCCGTCTCGCAGGAGCACGGCGGCCCGGTCGAGCTCTCGATCGACGGCATCGACTACCGGGTGCGGCTGGTCGGCAGCGACGCCGAGGCCTACGACCGCTTCTACAACGTGATCGCCAACCCGATCCTCTGGTTCATCCAGCACTACCTCTGGGATCTCTCCAACGCACCCGACATCCGCCAGGAGGAGCTCGACGCCTGGGACTTCGGCTACCAGTCGGTCAACCGCGACATCGCCGCGGCGGTGCTGGAGCAGATCGAGGGCCAGGAGCGGCCGCTGGTGATGCTCCACGACTACCACCTCTACACCGCCCCGGGGATGATTCGCGAGGACCATCCGGACGTCTTCCTCCACCACTTCGTCCACATTCCCTGGTCTCAGCCCGACAGCTGGCGCATCCTCCCCAGCCGCATCCGCGAAGCGATCTTCGAGGGGATGCTGGCCAACGACATCATCGGCTTCCACACCCACGCCTATTGCATCAACTTCCTGCGCTGCTGCGACGAACTGCTGGAGGGGGTCGACGTCGACTACGTCAAGGCGGAGGTCCGCCACGACGGCCGCAGGACGCTGGCTCGCGCCTACCCGCTCTCGATCGACGCCGAGCGCCTGCGGCGGGCGGCGGAGTCGCCGGAGGTGGCCGAGGCCGAGCGCGAGGTCCTGGAGCGCCGCCGCAAGCACCTGATCATCCGCGTCGACCGCGCCGACCTCTCCAAGAACGTGCTGCGCGGCTTCACCTCCTTCGACACCTTCCTCACCCAGCATCCGGAGTTCCGCGAAGAGGTCACCTTCATCGCCCACCTGCAGCCCTCGCGCCAGGACGTCCCCGAGTACGCCGAGTACCTGGAGCGGATCGAGGCCCTGGTCGCGGTCGTCAACCACCGCCACGGCACCACCGACTGGATGCCGATCGACCTCAAGATCTACGAGAACTTCCACGACGCCGTCGCCCGCTACAAGCACTTCGACCTGCTGATGGTCAACTCGCTCTTCGACGGCATGAACCTGGTCGCCAAGGAGGCACCCGCGGTCAACACCCGCGACGGCGTGCTGATGCTCTCCGAGAACACCGGCTCCCACCAGGAGCTCGACGACTACGTCCTCACCGTCAACCCCTTCGACATCCAGGAGCAGGCCGACGCGATCCACCGGGCCCTGACGATGCCCGCCGCCGAGCGGCACGAGCGGTCCCAGGGGCTGAAGGAGATCATCTACTCGCGCAACCCCGGGGACTGGGTGGACGACCAGCTCCGCGATATCGAGGAGCTGCGCGCAGAAGTCGCCTAGGGGGGAGAGCCCCTGCGCTCCCGGCCTTGGTCTCGCATGGGCGGAGTCCGGGTTCGTTGGTCGGCGGCAGGGAAGCTGGTGCTCCTCGCCGGTGCCGCCATGCTCGCCGTGCAGCTGCTCCCCTCGCTGCTGAAGCCGCCCGAGCCGCCGCCGCTGGCCGCGGACGTGGGACTGCCCAGGGTCGAGATCGAGCCGGTCGTTCCGCGACCGGGTCGAGAGCCGAACCCGGACCGGAGGCGGCCGCCGGAACCGGGCCCGGAGCCGCGCTCCCGGCCGCAGCAGGGAGCCCCCGACCCCAAGCCCAGGCCCCACCGGGAGCGGCGGCGGCCAACGAGGGAGCCGGTGCCGTCGCCCGGCCCTGCCCCCGTGGCGACCCCGCCACCCTCGTCCGAACCTCCGCCGGCGCCCGTCCCGGAGCCGGCGCCGGTGCCATCAGCGGTCGTCCCCTCCCCCCCGAACGACGGCTCGGCCGAGTTCGCCCCGCATTGACCGGGCGCGACTCGTGCGAATCGCGCCGCTATAGTCCCTCGCCGTTTTGGCAGCCCCGCGCGAATACGAGCTGGTCCTGATGCTGGACCCCCAACTTGATGCCCCCGCACGTGACGGGCTGGTCGGCGACGCCCGCGGCCAGATCGAGGCGACCGGCAGCCTCAAGCACGAGAACAGCTGGGGCCTGCGCAAGATGGCCTTCGAAATCAACAAGCGGACCGAGGCGGACTACCGCTGGTTCCGCTTCGAGGCGCCGCCCGAGCTGCTCGACTCGCTCGACCACAATCTGAAGATCGCCGACGGCGTCCTCCGCTTCCGCATCTTCAGGGTCGACCCCGATGCGCCGGTGATCGTGCCGCCGGCGACCAACGCCGCCCCCGGCCCGCGTGAGCGCAGTGCGACGGGAGCCCGCGACGATCGCGGCGACTCTCCCGACGACTCCAGCGACGAGTAGCGCCGCCTCGGCCCCGCTCTTTGCGAGGAATGCCCCTCTCCGGGGGGAGAGGTCGCGCCGCCGTCACTCTTAGACTGGAATTCAGCAACCAACTTCAGAGGAGTGAGCGCTTTGGCAGCTTCGAACGTGAACGTAGTGGTGATCACCGGGAACCTGACGCAGGATCCCGAACTGCGCCACACCGGCGGCGGCACCGCCGTCTGCGAGCTTCGCGTCGCGGTCAACACCCGCCGCAAGGACGGCCAGACCGGCGAATGGGTCGACAAGCCCAACTACTTCAACGTCACCGTCTGGGGGGCGCAGGGCGAGAACTGCGCCAACTACCTCGCCAAGGGGCGCCCGGTGGCGATCGAGGGGCGCCTCGACTGGCGTGAGTGGGAGGCCAAAGACGGCAGCGGCAAACGGCAGGCGGTCCAGATCGTCGCCAACTCGGTCCAGTTCCTTGGCTCGCGCGACGGCTCCGGTGGTGGCCAGGGCGGCGGGGGCAACGGCGGTGGCGGCTTCACCCCGACCAGCGACGTTCCCGCCGACACCTCCGACTTCGAAGGCGCCGCGGCCGGCGGTGGCGGTGGCGGCAGCAGCTCCGAGGACGACATTCCCTTTTAAAGCGGGCGCCTCCAGGGGTCGGCAGGCAAGGACACAGGAAGGCCGAATAGCAGCGCTATTCGGCCGACCGAGGACGCCGCATGACGACCCCTGGACCTCATCAGCGCGCGGTCTGTAGCATCCTGCCTCCTTATGGCCAGAGCACGAGAGACTTCCTCAGACAACAAGCGCGGGCGCCGCGGCGCCGATCGCGCTCGTCCCCGCAAGTACACGCGGGTCAACGCCGACGTCGTCGACTACAAGGACCTCAACCTGCTGCGGCGCTTCCTCTCCGACAAGGGGAAGACCCGCGGCCGGCGCGTCACCGGGCTTTCCCGCCGTCACCAGCGACAGCTCTCGGTGGCGGTGAAGCGGGCGCGAGAGATCGCCCTGCTGCCTTACGTCGGAGAGCGTTGATGGCACAGGCCATCCTGCTCCAGGACGTCGAGTCCCTCGGCGAGCGCGGTCAGGCGATCGACGTCGCCCCCGGCTATCTGCGCAACTTCCTGATCCCCCGCAAGCTGGCCGCCCCGGCAACCCCGGGTGCGCTCGAGGAAGCCCAGCGCCGTCGCGAGGCTGCCGAAAAGGCCGAGAAGGCGCGGACCGAGCGCGAAGCGCAGGCCGCGGGCCTGCTCGGCAAGACCGTGCTGACGATCCACCAGCGCGCCGGCGAGGACGGCAAGCTGTTCGGCTCGGTCGGTGCCAAGGAGATCGTCGACGCCCTGCGCGATGCGCGTGACCTGCGCATCGAGAAAAAACGCGTCCGGCTCGAGCAGCCGCTGCGCGAAGTCGGCACCTTCATGGTCGAGATCGAGCTTGCCGACGGCACCGTCGCCGCGGTAAAGACGATCATCTCCGAGGAGAAGTAGGACTACTTCGGCCAGGTGGGCGTCCCGTTGGGAGATGCCTGCGGGCGGGGCAAACAGGCTCCGTTCTCGGCATCTCCCAACGGACCGCTCATCAGCGCCACGGTGTCTCAGGTACAGCCCCTCGGCGCCTGGGTAGGCTCAGCAGGTGTCGACCTTGAGACTTCCCACCAGGATCAAACGTCGTGCCAAGGCCCGGACGCGGTTGGGGTGGGCGCGGGCGGAGCGGGAGACGGTTGGGCTTGCGGTGGTCGCGATCGGTGGTGCAGGAGCGGTGGTGGCGGGGCAGTTCAGCCGGCTGCTGCGGCGGCGGGCGCATGAGCGCGACAACCACGAGCCTCTGATCGAAGCGGCACCCGCGGCGGCGGCCGATACCGTCGGCGTCGCGGTGCGCGGCTACAGCGAGGCCCCCCGCAGCGAAACCGTGCTCTTCAACCTCTTGGCCGGCTTCCTCGGCTCGTTCACGCTGGTCCGGCTGTCCACCCTGGGAATCCGGGACAACTGGGGGCCCTTTCGCAACGTCAGCATCGGCGGCCGCCACATCCATCACTTCGTGCCCGGCATCCTGATCGCCTTCGCCTCGGGCACGGCCGCCCTGCTGACTGAAAACGAGGACTTCGAGGACCACCTCGCGGTGCCGATGGGGATCGGCATGGGCCTGACCTTCGACGAGGCAGCGCTGCTGCTCGATCTACGCGATGTCTACTGGACTCGCGAAGGCCTGCTGAGCGTCCAGCTCAGCCTCGGAGCCACCGCGATTCTCAGCCTCGCGATCCTCACCCAACGCATGCTCCGCCGTGGCGAGCGCCAGCAGGAGGAGGCGGGGCTGATCCCCACGGTCGATCGTCTTTCTGCCGCAACCGGCACGCCGGCGTAACCGAAGTGTCAATTTCTTTCCCGCCATTTGCACATAACAGCGACCTGCTCGCGTCAGGCCTCTGGTTTGCTTGAGCGATTGGGGTCCCGCGCGCCGATGCCGCCGCTCCGGGGCCTTAACTAGACACCGATGCCCCAGCCGACCTCAACCCACGTCCCGCCCCAGAACATCGAGGCGGAGGAATCCGTTCTCGGGGCGATGCTGGTCGCCGAGCCGGCGCTGACCCGGGTGATCGACGAGGTGAAGCTGAACGCCGCCGACTTCTACCTCGACCGCCACCGGGCGATCTTCGAATGCGCCCACGACCTCTACGCCGAGTCGAAGCCGGTCGACGAGCTCAGCGTCAGCGAGTCCCTGACCCAGCGCAACAAGATCGACCAGGCAGGCGGCAAGCACTACGTCTCCGAGCTGGCCGCCAAGGTCCCGGCCGCCGGCAACGCCAAGCACTACGCCGAGATCGTCCAACAGAACTCGCTGCTGCGGCGCCTGCTCGGCGCCGGCCAGGAGATCCAGGGCTGGGTAAACGACCGTGCGGGCGAACCGCGCGAAGCTCTCCGAGCGGGCCGAGAAGCTGCTCTTCGACGTCGCCCATAAAGAGCAGGCGAGCGATTTCCGCCTGCTCTCGGAGATCCTCCACGACGAGGTCGACCGGCTCGAGAAGCTCTCGACCGGGGAGATCGAGATGACCGGCACCCCGGCCGGCTTCCGCGACATCGACGCGATCACCGGCGGCTTCCAGCCCGGCAACCTGATCATCGTCGCGGCCAGGCCCGCTATGGGAAAGTGCATTGGTCAAAATCGGCTGATCTATGATCCATCTTCTGGTGCGAGGCAGAGGATCGGTGACCTCTATAAAGCCCACAGACGAGGTGAGGACGTCTGGGTCGCCTCGCTTGGTCCCGATCTCAGGATGCGGCGTGCAAAGGCGGCGACGGTAGAGGCAAACGGTCGGAAGCCGGTCTACAGACTTACGACTCGGCTCGGCCGCGAGTTGGAGGCCACCTCAAACCATCCGATCCTGACCAGCTCCGGCTGGCAAGAGCTGGGCGAGGTCGCACCGGGGGCTCGGATTGCAGTTCCGCGTCGATTGCCCGACCTCGGCAATCCGAACCCCTTGCCAGATCAGGAGGTCGTCTTGCTAGGCGCATTGATCGCCGATGGCGCCCTCAGCCAAAAGACGCCGCGCTTCTGCTTCGGGGCTGGGTCCCAAATTCTCCCGGTCGTCGAGAAAGCCGTACATGCATATGGCCTTCGGCTACGGGTCACCGGGGGGCGCAAGCATGGAAACGGGCTGATCAGCGGTGGACCGGGTTCCAGATCTAACTCTGTCGCCGACATGCTGCGCCATCACGGGCTCATGGGCCTTCGCTCGGCCGAGAAGTTCGTGCCCGATGCGGTCTTCGGGCTTGGCGACGAGCAGCTCGCTCGCTTCCTCGGCGTCATGTATGCCTGCGACGGGCACGTCTATTGCAGCGATCGGCTTGCTCAGATCGGCTACACGACGATCAGCAAGCGACTCGCGCATGACGTCCAGCACCTGTTGCTCAGGCTGGGGATCGTCGCCACCATCCGCACGCTCAAACGCCCCGTCTACGACGGCACCGACAAGGTCGCCCGGGAGATCAGGATCACTTCGCAGGAGAGCCTGCGGCGGTTCTGCGAGCTGGTCCCCATTCCGGGGAAGGAGGGGAAACAGGCCGAGGTCATCGCGCGACTCGACGCGGCCCCCCGGTCGACCAATACCGACACGCTCCCGGTCGAGATCTGGGACGACGTGCTGCTGGCAAAGGGAGATCGGGTCTGGGCCGCCATCAGTGAGCTCACCGGGCGGCCGCGCGGTCACAACTGGCACGTCGGCAAGCGCTCCCCCTCCCGTGGCCTCGTCGCCGAGCTTGCCACCGCGACCGCCTCCCCCACTCTCGAAGAGCTCTGCGATTCTGATATCTGGTGGGACGAAGCCGTCTCCGTGGAGTACGCGGGGGAAGAAGAGACCTACGACCTCGACGTTCCCGGGCTGCGGAACTTCGTCGCCGACGACGTCATCGTCCACAACAGCGCCCTGGTCGCCAACATCGCCGAAAACGTGGCGGTCAAGAAGGACATGCCGGTCGCCTTCTTCTCGCTGGAGATGTCGGAGGTCGAGCTCGCCCAGCGCTTCATCGCCTGCCGGGCGCGGATCTCCGGCGACAAGCTGCGCAAGGGCCAGGTCTCCCAGCGCGACTGGCCGAAGGTGGTGCGGGCCTGCAACGAACTCGAGGAGGCGCCGCTCTGGTTCGACGACTCCTCCGACCTCGGCATCCTCGACCTGCGGGCGAAGGCGCGGCGCCTGCACGCCCAGGAACAGGACCGCGGCGGGCTCGGCCTGATCATCCTCGACTACATGCAGCTGATGCGCTCCGACGACCACCGTGCCAACCGGGTCGAGCAGGTCGGCCAGATCAGCCGCGGACTGAAGATCCTTGCCCGCGAGCTGGAGGTGCCGGTGGTGGCGATCTCCCAGCTCTCGCGCGCGCCCGAGCAGCGGACGCCGCCGAAGCCGCAGCTCTCGGACCTGCGCGAGTCGGGACAGATCGAGCAGGACGCCGACGTCGTCGCCTTCCTCTTCCGCGAGGACTACTACCGCGACCCCGAGGACGAGCCGGACGGCCTCGCCGATCTGATCATCGCCAAGCACAGGAACGGCCCGATCGGGACCAGGAAGCTGGTCTTCCTCGACCGCTTCCCGAAATTCGCCGACTTCTCCGGCCAGGAACAGCCGATCGAGCAGCCCAGCGACGAGCCGCCGGTCCCCGCGGGGCCTGACTTCTGATGCCGGCGATCGCCCGCAGCGAGCCGTTCCGCGGTCAGGGCCCGTGCCCGCTCGCGGTCTGCGACGGCTCCGGCTGGATCCTCGGAGACGACGATGTGGCGAGTTCCTGCGTGTGCCGTGAGGAGCGGCTTCGCCGCGGTCAGAACCGCGGGGTTGCCTCGGCAATCCCCTCCCGCTATCGAGGTGTTTCCTTTGATCGCCCGCCCGTCAGCGACATGGCACGAGAAATGGCTCACGTGGTCCAGGCCACTAAGACCTACATTCAGGGACTGGAGAAGAATCTCAGCGAAGGGGCCGGTCTTTGGCTGATGGGTAACACGGGCACCGGCAAGACGACCCTGGGCATGCTTATAGCCAAGGAAGCGCTGGCCGCTGGCAAGACGGTCGGCATCTACTTCACCCCGAAACTACTCACTCGCATCCGCCAGACCTACCAAGAGGCCGAAAGCAACAATGCCTACGGCGAGTTTTTCCGCCGCGTCACCTCGGTTGACCTGCTCTTTCTAGACGACCTAGGATCGGAGCGCCACACTGACTGGGTCGTGGAGCAGCTCTACGCCGTTGTCAACGAGCGCTATGAGAGCCAGCGATCGATGCTGATAACCAGCAACGCTGATCGATCCATTGAGGAAGGCCTCCAGCAACTCAAAGATCAGATCGGCTCGCGCACGGTGTCTCGTCTGGTGGAGATCTGCGGCGGGGACCCGATTCCGGTCTTCGGCGAGGATCGGCGCGAGGCACACGCGGTCGGCGAGTAGAACCAGTCACAATCCAGCGCTCATGCCAGGCGTAGTCATAGTCGGCGCCCAGTGGGGCGACGAGGGGAAGGGGAAGGTCACCGACCTGCTCGCCGAGCGGGCCGAGGTGATCGTGCGCTTCCAGGGCGGCAACAACGCCGGCCACACGATCGTCCGCGAAGGCAAGGAGTTCAAGTTCCACCTGATCCCGTCGGGAATCCTCCACTCGGAGAAGACCTGCGTGATCGGCAACGGAGTCGTCCTCGACCCGAGCGTGCTGCTGGGCGAGATCGACGGCCTCAAACGGCGCCAGATCGACGTCGGCAACCTCCGCATCTCCGCCAACGCGCACCTGATCATGCCCTACCACGTGCTGCTGGACACGGCGGGAGAGACCAAACTGGGCAAGCTCTCGATCGGCACCACCCGCCGCGGTATCGGCCCCTGTTACGCCGACAAGGCGCTGCGGCTGGGCATCCGGGTCCAGGACCTACTCGACGAGAAGATCCTGCGGACCAAGATCCGCGCCGCCCTGGAGCCCAAGCAGCAGGCGCTGCGCGAGCTCTCGGTGCAGCGTCGCAAGCTGCGCAAGGAAGCCGGCGAGGAGGCGAAGGCAGCGCCGGAGGGCACAGCGGCGGGGGTGCCCGACCCGCGCCTGGACCTGCACACGATGGTCGAAGAACACGTCAACTTCGGCCACCGCCTCGAGCCCCACATCGCCGATACCGCGAAGCTCTGCTGGGACGCGCTCGACGCCGACAAGACGGTGATCTTCGAGGGTGCCCAGGCGACCCTGCTCGACCTCGACCACGGCACCTATCCCTTCGTCACCTCCTCCAACCCGATCGCCGGCGCCGCCACCGTCGGCGCCGGGGTCGGCCCCACCGACATCACCGAGGTCTGGGGAATCGCCAAGGCCTACGCGACCCGGGTCGGTGCCGGGCCCTTCCCCACCGAGCTCGACGACGAGGTCGGCGAGCAGCTGGTCGAGCGCGGCCACGAGTTCGGCACCACCACCGGCCGGCGGCGGCGCTGCGGCTGGATGGACTTGGTCGCCCTGCGCTACGCCGTGCGCCTCAACCGCATGGACTCGCTGGCGATCACCAAGCTCGACGTGCTGAGCGGGATCGGGCCGCTGCGGGTGGCGGTGCGCTACCGCTCGAAGGAGGGCGCCGTCCTCGACAGCTTCCCCTATCACCAGTCGATCCTGCACTCCTCGACACCGGAGTACGAGGAGCTGCCCGGCTTCGACACCGATATCGAGGAGTGCCGCGAGGAGGCCGACCTGCCGCAGGCGGCGCGCGACTACCTTCGCTTCATCTCCGAGTTCGTCAAGGTCCCGGTCCGCCTGGTCGGCGTCGGGCCGGACCGCGACCAGGTCGTCTGGATCGGCGCCTAGGCCGGTCGCTCGCGGGTTGGTCTAGGGAAATTCGCTCGGCGCCAGGGCGCCGACCTTCCACTCGCCGTCTTCCTTGACCATCGACATGAAGTAATCGACGCCGTCGGGGCCGTGGTAGAGCGCAAAGCCATGGTCGTCCTCGATCCGCAGGCTGGCGAGGCCGACGGTCATGGTGTTGGTCCGGGTCGAAGCCGGGGTCCTGCCCTGGAGGGCAGCGAGGATCGCGGCGCAGCCCTTGCCCTTGAGCTGCGGGGAAGCTGCGGCGAAGCGTTCGAGCGGCGCCACGGTGGTCTTGGCCAGGTGGACGCAGCTCCCGGCCCAGTCACCTTCGGAACGTGCCTGCAGATAGCCGTCCAGCGTCGTCGTCGCCGATTCGAGCTGCTCGGAATCAGCTTCCTCGCCGAAGTTCTGGATGCTGTTGTCGCCGCCCGGAGTGAGGAAGGCCGCGCTTCCCTTGGCCGTGGACGGACTCGACTCCGAGGAGGCGTCGTCGGAGTCCTCTCCCGAGCCGCTCTGCTCCTTCTCCGCTTCGTCGGCGCCCTGGTCCCCGGTCGTGCTCGGAGCCGTCGTCTGGCCGCTCGTAGCGGCGGTCGAATCGTCCGAGCCGCTGCTGCCGCAGGCGCCGAGGCCGATCGCCAGCAGCGCCGCAATCGCGCTTGCAAGCAGCAGTTTTGGGACCCCCCTCATAGCCACCGAGGATTCTATGCAGAAACCGACATCTGCTCTACAGTCACTGGGGTGGCTTCCAGCAAACGTGCGGCCAAGCTGAGCGAGCGGCTGCCGCGGGGGAGACACGGTTTACCGAGGGAGGCGGTGACCGAATCCCAGCGCAACCGCATCCATCAGGCGATGATCGAGGTGGTCTCCGAGCGAGGCTACCCGGAGACCCGCGTAGTCGACGTGATCGGCGTCGCCGGGGTCTCCCGGAAGACGTTCTACGAACTCTTCGACAGCAAGGAGGACTGCTTCCTCGCCGCCTATGACGTGCTGCTCGGCAACCTCCTCAGCGACACCGCCGGGGGCTTCGAGACGAAGCAGGGAGCGCCCTGGGCGGAGCGGGTGGCCGCCGGGCTGGGGGCACTGCTGGAGCACCTCGCCGAGCACCCGGACGAGGCGCGCTTCGCGATCGTCGAGGTCCTGGCCGCCGGGCCCAAGGCCCTCGCTCGCCGCGATGCGGCGCTGCGGCAGTTCACCGGCTTCCTCGAGTCGGGCCGCGCCGAGACCTCGGTCGAGCTGCCGGGGATCACCTCGCTCTCACTGGCCGGCGGCGTCAACGAGCTGCTCTACAGCGAGATCCTCCACGGGGCCGCCGCCCGGCTCCCCAGCCGGCTGCCGGACCTGATGTTCTGGATCGCCCTGCCCTTCCTCGGCGCCGACGGTGCGGCCGCCGAGCGCGAGCGCGTGCGGCTGTCGATGCTCGAGCACTAGCGCCCTCTGCTGCTTGCTCAGCGCTCTTTTCGGGTGCATCCTGGGTTTATCTAATAGCCCAGGGTGGTAGTTTGAGCCGCTGGAGGGATAGTTCCACGCAAGCTTTCGACGGCTACGGCTCGGACGGGCAGGCCGCAAAAGGAGAGATATAGGGATATGCGCAAATACCTGGTACTAACGATGGCCCTCGGGGCCCTGATCGCACTCACCGTGGCTGGCATCGCCGCCGCGGAGAAGCCGGTCACGGTGCGGGCGGGCAACCTCGAACTGACTGTCAACGGCGGCTTCTCACCGAAGACGCTCTCGAAGACCAAACTGACGCCGATCACGTTCAACGTCTCGGGGAAGCTGCGGACCATCGACGGCACGCACCCACCGGCGCTCAAAGAATTCATCGCCGAAACCGACAAGAACGGGACGATTGAAGTCAAGGGCCTGCCGGTCTGCAAATCGAGCCAGCTGCAGTCGCAGGACACCAAGCACGCCGAAGACATCTGCAGGTCCGCCATCATCGGCAGCGGCCAGGCAACCGCCGAGATCGCCTTCCCAGAACAGGCGCCGATTCCCGCCAAGAGCAAAATCATCGCCTTCAACGGCGGTTTCTCGGGCGGCACCACCACGCTGTACATCCACGCCTACCTGACCGTGCCGACGCCGGCCGCGATCGTCACCACGGTCAAAATCAAGAAAATCCGCAACGGCCGCTACGGCCTCAAATCGGTCGCCACGATTCCCAAGATCGCCGGCGGCAGCGGTTCGGTGACGGACTTCAACCTCTCCGTCAACAAAAAGGGCGTTCTCCTCGCGAAATGTCCCGACGGCAAGCTGCAGGCCAGGGGCGAAGCGAAGTTCGCCGACGGCACGGTCGCCAAGGCCGAGATCGTCCGCACCTGCACCGGCAAGTGAGCTAACGCTCCAGCCACAGCCTTTCCACGGGAAAGGCAAGGATTCGAAGAGGGGCGGCCGAGAGGCCGCCCCTCTTCTTTGCTCTGAACGGCGTGGCGAAACCCGAGCCCGCGGCAGGGTCTGTGCGGCAGAGCGCTTGGAGATGGCGATCTCGACCGTCTCCGCGGTGCTAAAGCGGATCGGCCTCGGCAAGCTCGGCCGCCTGGGCGCCGAGGAGCCGGTGCGCCGTTATGAGCGCGCTCGCCCGGGCGAGCTAATCCACATCGACGTCAAGAAGCTAGGGCGGATCGGCCAGCATGGAGCCGGCCACCGCATGCTCGGCCGCAGTTGGGGCCAAGAAGGCCGCCACCCGCACCGACGCAGCTGGGGTGCGGCGCCTTTGCGGCGAGCCGTCGCCTTCTACGACTCCCACGGCGTCGCGGTGGAACAACGAGGCGGCTCCTACGTCCGGAGGCGCTGGCCGAGCCCTGGCCCAGCAGGCGTAGACGGACGGCTCGCGCTGCGCGGCCGCAGCAGGGCCTACGGGCCCGGCTGTTCGAAGGTGTGCTGGTACGTAGTGGCGGGCCCGCTGCCGAAGATCGGCGTCAACGGAGCCTGCTGGGTACATCCGGGGGCGGGGACCGAGCCGGTGCTGGTCTGTTCCGCGAAGGCGTATTTCTTCAGGCGATTGAAGAGGTCTTCGGATTCTTTGGCTTCGCCTTTCGCGGTGCGTTCTTTGAGCCCGATGCTGGTAGCCGCGGTCGGCGAGAGGACGGCCGTGATGCCGGAGCTGCACTGCCGGGTGTCGAAGCCGGGGAGGCCCGCGAGGAGCCCCTCGGCCCAGCGCGGCGGGCTGTAGGCGCTGTTGCGGTTCGACGTCAAGCGGTTGCTGAAGGTCGCCACGGATTCCGGATTGATCGGGCCCATCGCGCGCAGGAAGTGGATTTTCTCTCCGTTCGCGTTGATTTCCGGCAGTTCCCCGTTGGTGGCGGCGGCGAGGTTGCCGAAGAAGGACGTGATCTCGCTCCGGTAGAGGTTGAGGCCGGTGAGGAACGGGTTGAGGTTGCGCAGGAAGGGGTCGATGGCCCGCAGGAACGGCGGGAAGTCGTCGCGGAACAGCCGGCGCAGGGCAGGGAAGCCGGTCGGGGCGCGGGCGATGACCGTGGCGAGGCCGTCGAAGAACCCTTTCGCTTCCGGGGCCAGCTTGGCGAAGGCGATCAAGGTCGGCGAGAGCTGTTCCGCGGCGGGGACCAGCTGGCGCATCAGTGGATCGGTGTTGATCGCGAAGGCTTTGAGGCGGTTCAGCGTCAGCCTCGACTCGTCTTGGAAGGTGGGGAAGGCCCGGAAGAGCGCTTCGATGTCGCGGTCGCGCTGGGCCGTGGTCTGGAAGACGGCATTGGAGCTCTGGATCAGGTCGGCCAGCTCGCCTTCGCGCCCGCGCAGCGCCTCGAAGGTGGTGGCGCCGTTGCGGAAGAGCTGGCCGACCGCGAGGCGCTGGGTGTCGAGGACACGGAAGAGCTTGTCGAGATCGGTGAAGGTCGGTTCAAACTCGCCGATTGCGTAGGAGAGGCTCTGGCCCTGGCCGTTGATCGCCACCGCTGCTTCCTGCATCCAGCTCTGGAAGGCGGCCCTGGTTTCGGGGTCGAAGGTACGGAAGATCTCGTCGAGCTGTACCGATTCGGCGACGTTGGCCTCGGGCACGGTGCCGCCGTCGGCGAGCTCGGGGCCGGCGTTGTCGCCGGGAGTCAATTCGATGTAGGTCTCTCCGAGCAGCGTCTTGGTGCGGAGGATGGCGCGGGTGGACTCTGGCAGCGGTGCGTACTTGTCGTCGATGTCCACGGTGGCCAGGGCCTGCCTGCCGTTCGGTGCCAGGGCGATGTTCCGGACTTTGCCGACGTTGACGCCCGAGATGCGCACGTCGGACTGTTCGGCCAGCTGCGTCGCCTCGTTGAAGGGGACCTTGATCTCGTAGGGCTTGGCCCGGAACGGGGTCGGCCCGCCGAAGGTGACCCAGAGGAACAGCAGGATGCCGAAGCACGAGAGTGCGAAGCCGGCGATGACCAGGAGCTGCCCGGTGCTGGGCGCGCGCTTGCTCATTTAGGCACCAGCTGGCATTTGCCGGTCGACGATTTCGCGAGCGGGATTTCCTCCGGGCGCGGCACGGCGATCGTTTCGAGGAGCGTCTTCAGGAACGGCTTGATGGGAGCGACCGCCCCGTAGGCGATGTACGTCCCGGTGCAGCTGATCGAGACCAAGCTGCGCAGCACGGGGCCGCCGGCGTCCTGGAGGTTGAAGGCCGCGTTGAAATCGTGGTTCAGCCATGGCAGGTAGAAGAGGTAGCTCTGCTGTGAGCCCTTTGGCTTGTACGCCAGCTCGTTGAGGAAGGTGTTGAAGGCGCCGAGGGAGTTGCCGAAGCCGCGGACCGTCTTGTTGAACGGCTGCGAGGCTTCGTTGGTCTTGGTCAGCAGCGGGCGGATCTGGCGCGTGAAGGGCCTGATCTGATCGCGGATCGGTGCCGCGGTCTGACTGAACATGCGCTCCGTGGCCTTGAAGGCGGGCGTCAGGGCCTGAGCCTGCGGGATCAGGCCGGTCAGAGCGGGGTAGGCGACGTCGGAGAAGCGTTTGGAGCTGGCGAGGCCGGTGTTCCCCGCGCGCAGCGCCGCGGGGAATTCGCGCAGCGACTCCTGGATCGCCTGCTGCTGATTGGCGAAGTTGCCCAAGGCGGCGTCGGAGGAGGTGACGAAGCGCTTGATCTCGGCATCGTGGCGGCCCAGTTCGGTGGTCAGCTGGCCGAAGTTGTGGATCACGTTGGCCAGGGCGACATGGCGCTCGGCGATGACCTTGTTGAGCTTTGCCGTGTAGTGGACGAAGGGCTGGAAGCGGCGGAAGGCGTTGGATAGCTGCTTGCCACGGCCGCCGATGCCCTGGGCGCCGCCGGCGACCAGCAACTGCAGGTACTGGCGCGTGTCGCCGTCGAGGGTCGCCAGGAAAGCGTCGAGGTTGGTGTTCGGTTCGGTCTGGGCGAGGGTGAAGTTGGCGCCATCCTCGATCGACTCCTTGCCGCTGCCCGGCTCGACCTCGACGATCATGTCGTTAAGCCCCGTTTTCGGGCGCAGCAGGAAGGTCGCGTTGGGGTGGATCAGCTGCATGTATTCCGGCACGATGTCCATCCCGACCACGGCGTGGCCGTCTTCGAGGTCGACAGAGGTGACCTTGCCGATCTGGATGCCGGCGATATCGACCGACTGGCCCTGGCCCGGCGTGACCGCCTGCGCGGTGGTGAACTCCGCCGTGATGTGCTCGAATTCTTCACCCACCAACGGCAGCCAGGACGGCAGCGAGGCCTTCTGCTGGGTGAAGATCCCGAGCATCATCACGATGCCGGCGATCGCCAGGACGAAGATCGCGATCGTGTCCTTGCGGTGGCCGCGTGCCTGCCGGGAGAGCCAGGCGCGGAAATGGGTCCAGCGATTGGTCTTCGGGGTCGGCTCGCTCATCCGCCCACACCCCCGACCGATGGAGTCGGAGGCCCGACCTGTCCAAGGGGCCCGTTCACGTCCGGAACTGGGTTCGTGTGGCAGCGAACGTCCGGCTTCAACGGCGGCTGCCCGGCGAGCTGCGGCTGGTTGCCGATCGGTTCGGCGGTCACCCGCGAGTAGTTGATCTGGTCGCTGAGGGTTTCCGGATTGCCCTGCGGCCTTGGTTCCCCGACCAGCAGTGGCCCGCCGCCTGCCTGGGTGCGAATGTAGGGCCCGTTGCCGTCGTAGTTCTGGCTGAAGCCGGCGAAGTTGACGAGGTTGTAGAGGAACTCGCGGTAGTTCGGACCGCCCGTGCTGAAGCGATCGTTGATCGTCTGGTTGCCGGTCGGGACCAGGACCTGCGTCGTGCAGAGGCTGAGCTGGTTGAGCTGCGGCAGCGTCGTTTCCTTCCCTGCTTGGGCGGCTCCGGCTATGCCCGGGGTCGATTCCGCCAAGAGCCTGGCGACGCCGCCGCCCTCTTTGCCGGAGAGCAACGGGCGGACCTGCGCCAGCCACGGTTTGGAGGCGCTGATCAGGCCAGGCAGCTCCGCCACGGCGGGAGTCAGCTCGATCGCGTAGGTGCGCAGCGGCGGCAGGGTGCGGTTGAGGCTGGCCAGCGAGGCGCGGGCGGTGCGCAGAGTCGGAGCCAGCAGGTTGACCGTGGTCGAGAGGTTGGCCGACTGCGCCGCCAGAGCGCCGGTGAAGACATTGAAGTTGTCGATCAACCCCTGCAGGTCGGCCTCGCGGCTGGCGAAGGCGCCGAAGGTGCGGCCGGCGCCGGCGACGAGGCGGGAGAGGTCGCGCTGCTGGGTGCCGAGGAAGGCGTTGGTCACCTGGGCGCTGTAGCGACCCGCGTCGCCACCGTATTTGAAGGCGCCGTTGAGGGCTTCGGCGCCAGTCCTGCCTTTCACCTCCGGCAGCTGGGTGGCGTCTTCGGCCGCCGTCGGCTTATGCGTGTAGGCCGTGCCCAGACCCTCCAGCAGGCGGCTGAGGTCGGCCCGCGTCGGCGACTGCAGCGCCGTCAGCACTTCATCCAGCTGGGCGGCCGTGGAGGTGTGGCTGACCGGGATCGTGGCGCCGCTGTCCATGTCCGGGGCGCTGGGGCTGCCGGGGTCGAGGTCGATGAAGAAGTTGCCCTCGAGGAAGATCCGCGGCCGGATCGCGGCGAAGGCATCGGTGTGGATCGGGCGGCCGGAGCCGTCGACCGTGAAGGTCACGGTAGTGGCGTTTCCATCGCGCTCGGTCGAGATCACTTTGCCGACTTCGACGCCGGCGATCCGCACCGGTGAGCTGAGCGCGACGTTGGCCGAGTTGGCGAAGGTCGCGTTCAGTTCGTAGCCGTAGCTGGTGAAGGGGACGTGGCCGGTGAAGGCGAGGTAGGGCCCGATCGTGAAGATGAGGATGAAGATGAACGCGATCGTGACGTTGCTGGGACGCCACCTGAAGCGGCGGTTGGTCGCCCCCTGCCTGGTGTCGCGCTCGGGAAGGCGGGTCATTTGCTCACCTGCCCACGGGTAGTCGTGCCGAAGACCGGAGCCTGCCCGATCACGGTTTTGCCGGGGGTGTACTGCTCGTTGCCCGCTTCGCAGCCGTTCGGCTGTCCCGGAGCGCCGGTGTTGGGGAAGGGATTGAAATGGAGGTGGTTACCCCGATCGGGCCCGTTTGCCGGAGCCGAGGCGGGGCTTCCCTCGCTGTTGGGGCCCTCCGCTGGCTCGTAGGAGATGAAGTTGAGCCAGCGCCCCTTGCTATTGCCTTCACTGCTGGAGTTCGCCAGATTCTGGAAGGTGAGCGTGATGTAGTTGCAGGTGGTCTGAGACGGTGCGATGAACCTGATCGCCGGCTTCAGCAGGTTGTTGGTGTCGATCAACAGGTCGAGGCCGTTGAAGACGCCGGAGGCGTTCTGGAAGTCGACCAGCGCTTCGGCAGTCGGCTGCAGCTGGTTGTTGAGGACAGGCGAGGCGTTCAGCGCCGGCACCCCGGCATGAAGGGCTTCGGCGATCACCGGCGAGGTGTCCCCGAGGGCTTTGGCTCCCGGCTTGAGGGCGGCGAAGAAGCGGGCGGAGTCGCGGAAGAAGGGGCGCACCGCCGGCAGGTCGGCGTTGACCGCGTCGAGCGTGGCGGGCCCTTTCTCGATCGTTTCCTGGATGTAGGGGCGGGAGACGCGGGCAAAGGCGGCGAAGGTGCGGTCGAGGGCGACGAAGAGGCTGGCCTGCGTCTCCGCCACCGGCGCCACCGTCGCCGAGAGGTCCTCGAGCGCCCGCCAGAAGCCGGCGAAGTTGGTGCTCGGTTCGACGATCGTCCGCAGCACCGGCTGGCCGTTTACGACCAGCCGCCGCAGGGCGCCGATCGCTTCGTTCAGCTGCGGACCGCGGCCGGCCAGGGCGTTGCCGAAACCGGCCAGGTTCTGGCGGATCGCCAGCCGGGTCGGCTCGTCGAACATGTCGAAGAATTCGTCGATGTCGACGGGTTCGGGGGTGTAGGCCGAGAGCGGGACCGTGTCCCCCGCGGCGAAGCCCTGCGAGGAGTCGCCGGGCGTCACCTGCAGGAACTTCAGCCCGAGCGCCGACTTCGGCCGGATCGTGATCGTCGAGTCGACCGGCAGCGGTTCGGCGTTCTTGTCGAGGCTGAGGGCGAGTTCGGCCGCAACTCGGCCATCGCGCTCTTGGATCGGGACTACCGACCTGACGATGCCGACGCGGACGCCGCCGATCCGCACCTCGTTGCCCTTGACCAGGGCGTTGGCGTTGGGCACCTTGACCTTGAGGTTGTAGGTGGAGACGAAGGGAAGGCCGTTATTGGCGTTATAGGCGAGGAAGACCGCGACGATGATGACCAGGATCGTCACCGCCCCGACCAGGACCGGGCTGCTCGCGACTCCCTGTATTCCGCTGCGGTTTCTCATGGTCCCAGGAGGTAGTCGAGGAGCGGAGCGGTGCCGCCGGTCTTGGACGAGGCCGCGGCATCGCCACCGACCGCTCCGGCGGGCCCGAGCCCAGTGGTCGGGCCGGCGCTGCTGGCGGGGTCGGGCGCGGTGCCGCCGGTCTTTTCGACCAGCTCGCCCTGGAGCAGGCGGAGCAGGGAGGCGGCGCTGGCGCTGGCGCCGCCTTCGCTGTGATTCGGCCCGGTGAACCGTGCCGAGCAGCCGGTGGTGCCGGCTCGTTCGGCCACGTATTCGGTGCAGTTGGTCAGCGTGACGTGAGTCCGGCCGAAGTGGCCGTACTGGTCGAAGCCGTTGAGGGAGGCGGTGGTGTTGTAGATCAGTTCGACCAGGCCATCCCAGCCGCCGGTCTGTTCGATGTTGGTGAAGAGCTTCGCCAGTTCGGTCGTCGGAACCACGCCGGACTTCGCCAGTACGGTCGCCTTGCGGACGACCGGCTCGGCTTCCTGGAAGATCGGGCCCGAGGCTTCGCCGGTCTCGCCGAGGCTCTTCAGCGCCACCGTCGTCGCCTCCGAGAACGGGGTCAGCGTCCGGGTCGCGTCGGTCAGCGAGGGCGCGGCGCGGCCGAGGTCGGAGAAGACCGGCGCGGCGGCGTCGGAGAATTCCTGCAGGCTGCCCATCGTGAGGCGGAACTCGCGCAGGAAGGTGGGGAATTTCCGCAGCGAGGCTTCGAGCTGGGCGCCGCGTTCGGAGCTTGCCTGCGCCGCTGCGCCGGCATTGGCGAAGAAGCCGGCGACGTGGGCGCGCTCGCGCGCAAACGGCCGCAGGATCGCGTCGGAGTCGCTGGTCAGCTGGGCGAGGCGATCACGCTGGGCGGAGAGTATCCCGAAGAGGCGGTCGACGTCGCGGAGGACCGGGTTGGCGCGCTTGACGAGCACCTCCAGATCGTCGCCGCGACCCGCCAGGCCGGCGCCGAGTTCGTTGAAGATGAGCCGGAAGCGCTGGGCATAGGGCAGGGTCTGGATGTCGTTGATCAGATCGGGGTCGACGCTGGTGCCGCTGTTGCCGAGCGGCAGCAGGTACTGCCCCTCGCCCGTCTGGCCGGCGGGGATCTTCTTCAATGCCGGCGGCGGCGGCG
Organism: uncultured Solirubrobacterales bacterium; assembly: GCA_963812145.1. GTDB lineage: Bacteria > Actinomycetota > Thermoleophilia > Solirubrobacterales > 70-9 > VAYN01. The sequence continues at coordinate 235,561 of CAWEUG010000005.1, read as the reverse complement.
AGCCCGGCGCCCGCGGCAGGGTCGGCCGGCAGTCGACGAACTTCTCGCCGATCAGCGACTGGGGGCGAATCTGGCAGCTGGCGTCGCTGCGGAAGTCCTGGAACCCGGGGTCGCTGATCTTCATGACGATGATCGCCTTGCCGGGGACCGCGACCGGCTTGCCGTCGCGGTAGGCGACCGTCTCCCCCGGCATCGAGACGTCGACGGATTCGATCGTGCCGACATTGGCGCCGGCGACGCGAACCTGCTCGCCGGTGACCATGAAGCCGCCGTTGTCGAAGACGGCCCGGACCAGGTAGCCGTTGTTGCCGCTCCCCCCGCTGGAGGCGATGAGGACGACTGCGACCACGGCCGCGACCAATGCTGCCGCGATTATCAGCCGCCTGGTCATGGTCCGGGGGGCACGTCGGCCGGGTTGCATTCGGAGGAGCTGATGCTGCCGCTGTTGGGCGGATCGACGAAGGGGTTGGAGCCGTCGACGGCGGGCTGGGTGGCGCCTCCCGGGCAGCGTCGGTGGACCGGCGCGGAAGGGCCGAAGGCGTCGTACTGCTGGCTCCTCGGGATCGCTTCCAGCGTGCCGGCGTTGTATTTGAAGAGGTTCTGGACGGCGGTCGCGGCGCGAAGGTAGTGGCCATTGCCGTCGTAGTAGCCGGCGGCCTGCCCGATCTTGCCGATGCCGTTGAAGAGATCCGGCGTGTAGGCACGGAAGAAGTTCAGGTTGGGCTGGAAGGCGGTGATCGCCTCTTCGGCGTGCGGGAAGGCATTCGACGCCCGTTCCTGCACCGTCGGCAGCACGGCCAGCAGTTCGCTGGCGTCGTTCGCCTTACCGGGCCTGCTCACGGTCAGGCGCAGGTTGCGCGTGAAGGGGACGAATTTCGAGAGCACCGGCCGCAGCTCGGCCAGGAACGGCGCCAGGTTCTTGGTCGCCGGCTTCGAGGTTTCGACGAGCGGGTCGAGATCGTCGAGCGCCGCTCGCAGATTGACGAAGGTCGTGTTGGCCTGGCGCATCACCGGCGGCAGGCGCCGCAGCGTCTGGTCGAGGGCGACGTTCTGGGTGGCGATCGCGCTGAAGGCGGTGTTGGCGTTGGAGATCGCGCTCGAGAGCTGCTCGCCCCGCTGCGCCACCGTCGTCGAGAGCCTGCTGGAGCTGACGATGAAGCGCTCGAGCAGGCGCTGGTCGGCGTTGAGTTCCTTGACGAAGGCGTCGGTGCGGTTGAGCGCCGAGCCGAAGTACTTGTAGGCGTCGTTGGCGGCGGGGCCCTGACCGGCGTAGATCGCCGAGTTGCCCTTGATGAAGTTGCTGAGGCCCTTGCGCACCGACGGCGGGAAGGTGTTGAAGAACTGGTCGATGTCGATCGGCGTGGTGGTCGAGCCGAGGCCGACTTCGGCGCCTTCGTCGAGAGCCGGGTTGCTGTTCGGCCCGGGGCTGATCGAGACGTAGTGGTTCGCGACCCCCGAGAGCGAGGTAGCGCGGACCACGGCCGTCGTCCCCTCGTGCAGCTCCTGTTCGACTTCGACGTGCACCTCGGCGAGGTTGTCGTCGCTGAGCTCGATGCTTTCGACCGATCCGGCCGGCGAGCCCCCGATCAACACCTGGTTGTCCGGGACGAGCTGGCTGGCGTTCTGGAACACGAGGGTGTACTTATGGCCGCCGCCGCCGCTGAAGTAGACGACCGCGAGGGCTATGACGGCGACTGCCAAGGCTGCGATTACGGCGATTCGGGCGGCGGTAAACCCACGGCTTGGTGCCGAGCTTTTCTCCTCGCCTGAAGAATTAGCAGCCACGGGTCGTCGCTTGAACGTTCCCCGGCCCTCCGACCCGACGGAACGAGCCGTCGAATCGTATCCGAGCCGTCCCCGGAGAAGAGCGCCACCAGCGGGTACTTAACTGGAAGTCAACGCGCTGCTCTCAGACGTCGAACTTGGGCAGCAGCCGATCGAGACTGCGCGGCAACCACCAGACGCGATCGCCCATCAGCAGCATCAGCGCCGGCAGGAGCACGATTCGCACCACCGTGGCGTCGAGGATCACGGCGATGGTGAGGCCGACACCGAGCTGGCTGACCGTCGCCAAGGACGAGCCCGCGAAGGCGATGAAGACCGCCATCATGATCACCGCCGCGCCGGTGATCACCCGGGCCGTTTTCTCCAAGCCGAACTCGATCGCGGCGGCGTTGTCGCCGTGCACCTCGTAGTGCTCGCGCATGCGGATCAGCAGGAAGACCGCGTAGTCGATCGACAGCCCGAAGACAATCCCGAAGATCATCACCGCCCCGACCGCGTCGATGTATTCGTGGCCACCCAGCGGCAGATCGGCGGGAACGTTGGAAAGCAGGGTGAGGATGCCGAACGCGACCCCGACCGTGAGCAGGTTGAGCGCGACCGCGAGCGCGGCCAGCGGCACCGCCCGCAGGACGAGGACGAGGACGAGGAAGGTGGCGAGCGTGATCGCCACCACCACGATCGGGATCGTCTCCCGGGTGACCCGGCTGTAGTCGTTGAGCTGGGCGGCGCCGCCGGCGACGCCGGTCGTCAGGCCGGTTTCCTCGGCCAGCGCCGCGGCTTCCTTGTCGAGCTCCTTGTTGAGCGCGATCGAGCCCGGTGTGTTGAACGAGTAGCGGGAGATCACCAGCATCGCCGCCGCCTGCCCGCCGTGCCTCAGGTCGATCGTCGTGGCCACCGCTTCGCGGGTCCTCGGCGGCGCCCCGTCGAGCGCCGAGAGGACGAAGTAGCCAGAGTTGAACAGGTTCGGCGAGCCCCGGCTGGCGCGGCGCGCCTGGCGATTCACCCTGTCCTTGCCGGCGATGACCTGGACACGGGCGCGCTCGACGCCGCTCTGTAGCGGTGCCGAGCGGTCGAAGGCTTCGGCGAGGACCACTTCCAGCGCTTTGGTGCCATCCCCGAGCTGGTCGAGGCCCCCGACCAGGGCAACGGCGCCGTTGCTGAGCTGGGCCAGGGAACCGTTGACGTCATGGGCGGCTTTGGCGAGGCGCGCGGAGCCTTCAGCCAGTTTCCTGCCGCCCGCCTGAATCCGGTAGAGCCCGTCGGAAAGCCGCTCGGCGGAATTGGCGTATTTCTTCAGGTTGATCAGGTTGGATCGCAGCCAGCTGGTCACGTGCTTGGAGTTGTCGATGTCCTCGAGCAGTCGCGCCTGCAGCGCTTCCAGTTCGGAGGGCAGGCCGGTGTAGCCGCTGGCGTAGGGTGCGCCGGTGGCCGGATCGGTGCCGCTCACCGCGGCGCTGGCGCGGCGGACCGCATCCAGGGTCGGCCCATAGCTCGGGTCTTCCTTGCCGACGGTCATCGCCCCCAGCTGGGCCAGCGCCGCCTTCAGCTGTTCTTCGGCGACCTTCGCCGGGCCGAGCAGGCGCGGCAGCGTCGTGTTCACCTCCGCTTCGAGGGACTTTTCCACCTTGCGGGAGCGGTTGAGCCCGTTCACGCGCAGGTTGACGCCGCCGAGGTCGCGCGCTCCGAGCTTTAGCTGCAGACCGCCGAGAGCGGCCTGCTTCTGGGCTTCGTAGAGCCGCTCGGCCCCGCTCGCAAGTTTGTCCAGCGCATCCATCGCCCGCTGGCTGCCGGCGGTCGCCCGGCCGAGGCCGTTGGCGAGCATCTCCGCGCCCTCTGCCGCTCGATCGGACCCCTGCGCCAGCAGTCCCGCTCCGGCGCTCGCTTCGGAGATGCCGCCGCGCAGCTGCTCGACCCCACCGGCGATGGCGCCGAGGCTGCGCCCGAGTTTGCCGAGCTGTTTGACCGGGCCGATGTTGCCCTCGGAGGCGAAAAGCGCGTTGCCGGCTTCCTGCAGCGGCGCGACCCGTTTCGAGACCTGCCCCGGACCGACCACCGCCTGCACGCCCGGCAGATCGGCCAGCCGGTGCTGGAAGCGATCGAGCGCGTCGAGATACTTGGCGTCGGTGATGGCACCTTCGTCGGTCACCGCCACGACCGCGTAGGGAGCGTCATACCCCGGCGCCGCCATCCGAGCAATCAGTTCATTGTCCTTCCGAGCCGCGTCGTCCTTGGGCAGCTGTTCGGGGCTGGGGGGCCCAGTCCGAAGCCCGATAGCCGGCGCGGCCAGCAGCAGCACCACCCCACCGATCAGCACCGATGCCAATACCGGTCGTCTCAGCGCCGCCGTCACCCCCGTCATCAACCGCGACCGGCCGTTCGGCGCCGCGCCGATTCGCCAGCGGTCGACGTTGTGGCCGAGCAAAGACAGGACCGCGGGGGCGAGAACGGTGGAGATGATCACGGTGAGGATCACGACCATCACCAGCGTGCCCGCCAGCGAAGCCAGCAGCGAGCCGGGCAGGATGAAGATCGCGACCAGCATCGAGAGCATCAGGGTGCTGCCCGCGAACAACGTCGTGCGGCCGGCGGTGCGCCGCGTGACCCGCGCCGCCTCGGCCGGCTCCAGCCCCGCCGCGAGCTCCTCGCGGAACCGCGAGACCATCAGCAGGGCGTAGTCGACCCCCAGGGCCAGCCCCATCATCGAGCAGACGGTCAGGGCGAAGGCGTCGATGTCGAACCAGGAAGCGGCCAGGTAGAGGATCCCCCGCGACGCGATCACGGTCAGCGCCCCGAACCCGAGTGGGATCGCGGCGGCTATCGGCGAGCGGAAGACGAGCAGGAGGACGAGCAGGAGGAAGGGGAAGGCGAGCAGCTCGCCGCGCTCGGTGGCGGCGATCGAGCGCTCCTGTAGGGCGCTCGAGATCGAGGCGAAGCCGGTCTGCGTCGCCCGCACCGGGGGGTGGATCTGTTCTTCGAGAGTGCGGTTGAGCTTGGGGACGGTCTCGTTGACCGCCTCTTTGATCTCGTTGTGGAAGTCGGCGAGAATCAGCGCCCGCTGCGGGGTCGGGCGCAGGTTGACGACGGACCCGCGATCCCAGGGAGAGAGGGTGGTTACCTGGGGGTCCTCGCGCAGCGCCCGGATCAACGCCGGGCCCTGCCTGTCGAGCGCGGCTGCCGGGCCGCGCAGGAGGATCGCGAACGGCATCGCGGCACCGAAGTGTTCGCGCAGGACTTCGTTGGCGCGCGAGGACTCGGTTCCCGGGATGTTCAGCGTCGTCGGCTCGAGCCTCTCCTCGACCCCGGTGCCGATCGCTCCGAGCGTGACCAGGACCAGCGCCGCGACGGCCAAAACGGCTCGCGGATGGCGCAGCGTCAACGGTGGGCGCCGGCCCGAATCCGCTCCCCCGGAATCCGGCTGGCCCCTGCTCCTCCTCCTTGGCACCCGTGGTAGTTTGGCGATCCGGGGCGCGAGAGGGAGCGAACAGATGCGGAAGACTGTGTTAAGAACGTTTGCGTTGGTAATCCTGCTGGCGCTTGCGGTGGCCGGATCCGCCTCTGCACTGCGGTTGCAGCTCGGCAACATCGTCGTCGTCACCGACGGCGGCTTTTCGCCGACGACGCTGCCCAAAGATCGGTTCGCGCCGATCAAAGCACACGGTTTCGCCAAATTCGAAACCGCCGACGGGGGACTTCCGCCGATTCTCGATCAGATCGTGTTCTGGTTCGACAAGCACGGCAAGGTCGAGACCCGTGGCCTGCCAACCTGCAGCGAGGGGAGGCTCGCGGCGACGACCACGCCGCAGGCGCGCAAGCTCTGCCCCGGCTCGATCGTCGGCACCGGCTTCGGCAAAGCGGTGGTCAACTTCCCCGAACAGGGCCCGATCCCCGCCTCGTCCGCGTTCACGATCTTCAACGGGCCGACGAAACACGGTAACCCGACCGTTCTGGTCCACGCTCACCTGACCGTTCCCGGACCGACCACCTTCGTCGTCCCGATCGAGATCCAGAAGGTCAACGACGGTCGCTACGGCTTCAAGACGGTTGCCCAGATCCCCAGGATCGCCGGCGGCTACGGGACCCCGACCTACGGGCGGTTGACGATCGGCAGGGAATGGAGCTACAGGGGCGAGACCCTGAGCTACATCAACGCCAGCTGTCCCGACGGCCGCCTCCAGGCCAAAGGCCAGTTCACCTTCAAAGACGGCACCTTCTTACAGGGCAACGTCTTCAAACCGTGCAAAGCCGCCGGCTGAGGACCGCGGCAATCGACCGTGAGGCGGGTTGCAGAGAGATGAGGAAGAAAACACTGTTCAGAGCCATTGCCGCCGTGGGCCTCGCCGGGCTGGTTGCCTGCGCCAGCGCCTACGCGCTGAAGAGCGAGATCGACGGCACGGCGGTCAGCGCCACCGCAAGCATCTCTCCACGCGCTCTGCCTTCACAGGGAAACGCGCCGGTCAGCGTCAGCAACGTGACGCGGATCAAGACGACAGACGGCGCGCCGCCGCCGACGCTGCAGGAACTGGCCTTCAAATTCGACAGCAACGGCACCGTCAACACCAAGGGCCTGCCGGTATGCACGATGGCGAGGCTCGCCGGAACGACCCCCGACGCGGCGAGGAAGCGCTGCGCTGGCGCCGTCGTCGGCGAAGGGGTCGGCAAGGCGGAGGTCAACCTCCCGGGCAGGCCCGCAATCGAAATCAGCTCGCCGCTGACCTTCTTCAACGCCCCGCCCGTAGGTGGGCGGCCGAGCCTGATCGCTCACGGCTACGAGACCGTGCCGGTGCCGAAGACGATCCTGGTCCCGATCACGATCGAACGGATACACCAGGGCCGCTACGGCTTTCAGGTCAAAATCCAGATGCCTGAAATCGCCGAAGGGTTTGGCGCTGCGACGCTGGCCAAGGCGACGCTGGGCAAGACCTGGAAGGTCGCGGGAAAGACGGTCGGGTACGCGAACGCCCATTGCAATGGCGGCAGGCTCCAGGTCTACGGCACCCTCTCCTTCGCCGACGGCAGCTTCTTCCCCGGCACCCTGACTTCGCCATGTCACGTGCCCGGCTGAGCACGGCGGCCGCTCTCTGCTGCATACCGGCGCTGCTGCTCGCGACAACCGCGGCCGGCGAAGGTGCGCTGGTCAAGGTCAACAGCATCGTCCTGCGCGCCGACGGCAGCTTCCAGCCACGCTCGCTGCCCCGCCGCGAGTTTGTCCCGATCGAGTTCCGGGGCCACTTCGACATCGCCGCCAAAGGCGGCGGCAAGCCTGTGGTCTTGAACGAAGTCGTCGTCGACTTCGACAGGGACGGTCGCCTCAGCGCCGGCGGGCTGCCGGTCTGCCCGCCCGAGCAGGTGGCGAACGCCGGGCCGGACGAAGCACGACAGGTCTGCGGCGGGGCAATCGTCGGCAGCGGCCAGGTCGAAGCGCTGATCGACCTCGGCGGCGGCCCGATCCCGGCGAGCTCGCCGCTGACCATCTTCAACGGCCCGCGCCTGGAAGGCGCGCCGACGGTGGTCCTTCATGCCCACATCACCGTGCCCGCCAGCCAGACCTTCGCGATCGTCGTCCCGATCCAGCGGCGGCCGGGCCCGTTCCGTTATCGCGCCACCCTCCAGCTGCCCCCGATCGCTGCCGGCCTCGGCGCCATCACCCATGTCGAGGTTAAGGTCGGCCGCCGCTTCAGCGTCGGGGGGCAGCAGCGTAGCTACGTCTCCGCCCGCTGCTCCGACGGGATCCTCCAGACCCACGGCCGCTTCGGCTTCGCCGACGGCACCATCATCGACGGCAGCGTCGAAAAGGCCTGTCAGTCTCGCTAGACGGCGGCGTCCACACGGGTCGCCGGCTTCCTATACTTCCCGGCTCTGGGCCGCTAGCTCAACTGGTTAGAGCAGGAGCCTCTTAAGCTCAAGGTTGAAGGTTCGAGTCCTTCGCGGCCCACTCGCAACCGGCTACGGCGCGGCGAGGGGATTGCCTTCGCCCAGAGGGTTGGCGACGCCCGCTTTGCCTTCGGCCCGGGCTTTTTTGGCTTCCTTTTCGAGTTCGGCCAGCTGTTTCTGGAATTCGTGGCCGCGTTTGGCGGTCTGGTCGAGTTCGTTTTCGAGGTTTTCGCGTTCGAACTTGGTGTTGGCGTAGGTGAGGGCTTTCTTCCGGGCTTCGGCCGCACCCTCGAAATCGAAGGAGTAGTAGCGGTAGATAGCCAGGGTGCTGAGGCTGCCGAGGCTGGGGCGGGCCGCGGCGACGATCTCCTGCGCCCGCGCCGCGGCGCGGACGTTGAGCTCGACTTCGGGACCGGTTCGGGACGCCTGCGCCAGGCCGAACAAGGCCTGTGCCGCCACCTGGGCGCCGCCGGCGTCCGGTTCGTCGCTGGCCTTCAGGTACTTGGACCAGGATTCGCTCGCCGCCTGGAGCTGCTGCTGGGACTCCGGGGTGTAGGCGACCGCGCCGGTTTCGGGGTCGGCGACCGCGAGCGCGTTGCCGGCGTTGATGCGGGCGCGGGTCAGGATCAGCAGCAGCGCTTCGCTTTCCGGAGTTTTCTTCAGTTTCTGTTCGGTCCGCTCGGCCTGTTCTTCGAACTGATCGGCGGCGCTACTGACGCTGTCCTCGACCCCGAAGATCTCTTCGAGAGGGGCTGGGCCGACGACGAGCAGGAGGCTGAGGCCCATCAACACGGCCAGGATCGCGTAGACGACTTTGACGACACCGCGGCGCCGGCCGCCGGTGTCGAAGACCATTCTGCGCTCGCCGTCTTTCTTCGCCATCGGTTCTCAAAGCTCCTGGGTAGAGGGCTTCGCAGCCTCGCCTGATTCTCCCGGCCGGCCAAAGGCCCGCGCGAGCAAGATACTCAACTCATACAGAACAAGCAGCGGAACCATCTCAATCAGCATCGAAACCGGGTCGACTCCGGGCAGCGCCGCCGCGACGATGGCGATTAGCAGATAGGCGTAGCGACGATTGGAGCGCAGCTGCTCGATCTTGACGATGCCAAGCCGGGTAACGGCGAGGATCGCCAGCGGCAGCTGGAAGATCAGGCCGCCCGCGAGCATCGTCGTCGCGAAGAAGCTGTAGTAGTCGCGGGCCCGCACCTGGATGTTGAACTGGCTGTCGTTGAAGTTGAGCAGGAACTTCACCGCGGCCGGCATCACCGCGAAGTAGGCAAAGGCGATCCCGGCCAGGAAGAGCAGGGGAAAGAGCAGCAGGATCGGCAGCACGGTCTTGCGCTCGGCCTGGCTGAAGGCCGGCAGGACATAGGCGTAGACCTGGTAGAGCAGGAACGGCATCGAGAGAATCAGGGCGCCATAGGCGGTGACGGTGAGCGTGGTCGTGAAGGGCTCGGTGATGCCGAAGGTGAGCAGCTTCTTGTGGTCTCCGGGCAGTGGGCCGCCCGCTATTTCCAGCAACAGGTGGTTCTGCCAGAAGCAGAGAGCGAGGGCAACGCCGAAGACCGCGAAGCAGACGATGACGCGAAACCGCAGCTCATCGAGGTGCTCTACGAGGCTGAGCTGATCCTCATGGGAGACCGCTTTGACGCGGCTGGGCATCCCGGCACGCCTCAGCTGTGTTTGTCGTGTGCGACCTCGGGGTCGGCCGGTTGCTCGACGGGGGTCGCCACCGGTTTGGTGGAACCGATCGCTTTGACTTCCTCCTCGTCGTCCTCGCCCTTCTCGCCGGTGACGGTGTTGCGGAACTCGCGGATGCCGCGCCCGAGGCTGCTGCCGAGCTCCGGCAGCCGTTTCGGGCCGAAGACGACGAGCGCGATGATCAGGACGACGATGATCTCCAGGGGGCCGATGTTTCCGAGCATTGAACCCATGGTAACGGGGTCGGAGCGCGTCCGGACCAGCTTGAGTTGCGCAATTGGATACCCGGTAGTTGGGTTTTGTCGCGGATCTTTCTAAAAGAGCGGATCAAGTGCGCGGCAGTTGGGTTCGATAGGTGACGGATGCCAGAGCCCAGCCGCCAACAGACCAAGCAGGCCAAACAGCTGCACATCTGCCCCCAGTGCGGGTCCTGCCTGGTGCAGCCGACCTGCTGGGAGCAGGCGGGCGATCGCACTCATTGGCGGGTCTGGCGGCGCTGCCCCGAGTGCGAGTGGTTCTGCCAGGGGGTTCACGGCGAGCGCGAGATCGACGACTTCGACGAGCAGCTCGACCTCGGTGCCCATGAGCTGGCCGACGAGCTGAAGGCGCTGGAACACTCGAACATGGCCGACATGGCCGATGCTTTCGTCGCCGGCCTGGCCGCTGACCTGATCACGGCCGACGACTTCGGCTAGAGCATCTAGCTGTAGCGCTGGACGACGCCGTCGGCGACCAGGCCGAGCAGCTGGCGCTGTTCCACCGCGAAGTCGGCGTCGTCGAGCTGGCGCTTCGCTGCCGCGACCATCTCCAGGGCGCGCGCCCTGACCCTGTCCAGGGCCCCGGTGGCGGCGATCCGATCGCAGAGCGCCGCCGCTGCTGCGGGGTCGAGCCCGTGCAGGTCGACCGCGCGGATTCGCGGGTCGGCCGCGGCCGCCTCGATCAGCGGCAGGGTGACCGTGCCGTCGAGCAGGTCGGTGCCGCGAGCCTTGCCGGTCCGCTCCGGAGGGCCGGCGACGTCGAGCACGTCGTCGAGCAACTGGAAGGCCAGGCCGACCTCCCCGCCGAAGCTGCGGAGGTGCTCGTCGTCGTGGCCGAGCAGGCAGGCGCACTCGAACAGCTTTGCCGTCTTCAACCGGCAGCGGTCGAGGTAGCGCTGCTCGGAGATCGCCAGGTCGAAGGCGTCGTGGCGCTGGGCCAGCTCGCCGCGGGCGAGAGCGACCGCGGCTTCGGCGAGCAGCGCGACCGCGCGACCGTCGCCGGCGTCCGCGAGCAGCGCGAAGGCGCGCGAGAAGAGCAGGTCGCCGGTGGCGAGGGCGCGGCTGCGGCCGGAGCTGGCGGCGACGGTCGGGCGACCGCGCCGCAGCGGCGCCTCGTCGAGCACGTCGTCGTGGACCAGCGTCGCCATGTGGATCAGCTCGATCGCCGTCGCCGCGCGGACCGAGGCGCCGCCGCCAGCCTCGCCCGCGCAGAGCAGGACCAGCATCGGTCGCAGCCGCTTCCCCCCCGCCGACAGGGTTGCCGCGGCGTCCTCGCCCAGCAGCGTGCCGTGGCCGGCGACGGTCTCCCGCAGCCGCTCCTCGACCTCACCCAAGCGGGTCGGCAACCAGCGGCTGGACGCGTCCAGGACCGCCGTCACCGGCGGCGGCACAGCGGAGCGTCGGGTCACCCGCGGACGCCGCTGTGGATCGCGATGATCCCGCCGGCAAGCACCGTGTAGCGAATGCGCTCGAACCCCGCCAGGTCCATCTTCGCCGCCAGCCCTGAGGGGCTGGGGAAGCTGCGGACGGATTCGGGCAGGTAGGAGTAGGCCTCCGGGTCACTCGAGAAGGTGCCCAGCAGGGGCACGATGCGGTCGAACCAGAGCGAGTAGAAGACGGACAGAGGCGGCCGGGTCGGCTGGGTGATCTCGAGGATCACCGCCCGCCCGCCCGACTTCAGCACCCGCGCCATCTCGCTCAGGCCGCGATCGAGGTCGGCGAGGTTGCGGACGCCGAAGCCGACGGTGACGGCATCGAAGCGGTCGCCGTCGTAGGGCAGCTGGAGAGCGTCCGCCCACTCGAAGCGGACCCCGGAGGAGTGGCGCTCGGCGGCCTTCTCACGGGCCAGATCGAGCATCGGCTCGGAGAAGTCGCAGCCGACGACGTGGCCACCCTGGCTGACGTGGCGGGAGAGCTCCAGCGCCAGGTCGCCGGTGCCGCAGCAGACGTCCAGCGCCGAGTCGCCGGCGGACAGCTCGGCGCAAGCAGCCGCTCGCTCGCGCCAGCGATGGTGCATTCCCGCCGTCATCACCGAGTTGAGCGCGTCGTAGTTGCCGGCGACGCGGTCGAACATGCGGTTGACCTGCCCCGCGAAGTCCGGCGATTGGCGGTTGTCGTTGATCGTGTCCATCAATTGCCTCCTGAGGTGCTCAGAGCCAAGCAGGTCGGTGGACGCAGGTCGAAGTAGGGATGCGAGCGTAGCGGAGCTACGTGAGTAGACCCACGAGGCCGAGGACGCCGAGATGCGCCGGCTCTGAGTGCCTCAGTCGAGTGAGGAGAGGAAATCGGCGAGCTCGTTGAGCTTCTTCGGCGGCAGGTCGCGGAAGGAGGGCATGATGCCCGGCCCGATTTCGACCGAGCGCAGGATCGCCGCCCGCGGGATGCGGGATGCGATGTGGGTCAGTTCGGGGCCGGGGCCGTTGTTGCCGTTCTCGCCGATCTTGTGGCAGGCGAGGCAGCCGGCGCCGGCGATGACCTCCTTGCCCGCCTCGTATTGCGGCGCGACCTCCATCTCGATCTCGGTCGGCGAGCCGCCGGTGGCGCCGAGGAAGGTGAGGTAGGCCATCGCGGCGATCGTCAGGCAGCCGGCGGTCGTGGCGAGCGGGCGGCGCTCCGGACGGCGCTCCGGGCCGCGGTCGTAGAACGGCAGCAGCAACAGCAGGACCATGCAGATGGTCGGGATGCCGATGGTCGCGATCGGCACCAGCTCCGGCGGCTTGATCACGCGCAGGACCTCGAAGAGGAAGAAGAAGTACCACTCCGGGCGCGGCACGTAGGTGGTCGAGGTCGGGTCCGCCTTCGGGCCCTGCTCGGCGCCGAGGATCAGCGACATCGCGATCACCACGGCGACGACGATCAGCGCCATCGCCGAGTCCTTCAGTACGGCGTACGGGAAGAACGGCTTTCCCTTCTTCTTGAGGAGCTCGTACTCCTCCAGATATGCCTGCTTGTCCTGTGGCTTCATTGGCTGGGGGACGCTCCGTTGCCCGTGCCGTTGCTCTCGACGCCGGCGTCGAGCTGGGAGACGGGGGCGGCGACCTTGGGCTTCTCGGCCCGCACCCACGGCGGTGCCGTGGTGCCGAGCTTGACGACGAGGTACATGTGGGCGCCGATCAGGGCAATGATCGCCCCCGGCACCAGCAGCATGTGGATCGAGTAGAAGCGCGAGAGGGTGGTCGCGCCGAGCTCCGGGCCGGCGCGCAGGAAGTCACTCAGGTAGGGGCCGACGATCGGGCCGGTGCCGTTGATGTTGATGCCGACGACCGATGCCCAGAAAGAGCGCTGGTCGAACGGCAGCAGATAGCCGGTAAAGGCCATCGTCATGGTCAGGATCAGCAGGACGACGCCGATCACCCAGTTCAGCTCGCGCGGGTACTTATAGGCGCCGAAGAAGAAGGTGCGGCCCATGTGCAGGAAGACGAGGATCACCATCAGGCTCGATCCCCACTTGTGCATCCCGTGCACGAGCGCGCCGAGCGGGACCTCGTTGTTGATGTGGGCTATCGAGGCGTAGGCCTGGGTGGTCGACGGCGTGTAGAACATCGCCAGGAAGACGCCGGTGACGGCCTGCACGATGAAGGCGAAGAGGGTGGCGGAGCCGAGCGTGTAGAACCAGTTGGTCCCCTTCGGCACCTTGCGGTAGAGCATCCCGGTCAGGAAGCCGCTGGCGCCGGTGCGTTGGTCGACCCAGGCGAGTACGTCGACAGGCGCCTCTTTGGCTTGGCCGCCGAGTTTCTGCACGTGCGTCTGCCGCTCCGGCGGCGAGGTCTTCAGATCCGCCGGCGCCTGTCCTTTGGCGACCCCGCCCGTGCCCGGCTTGGCCGGTTTGCGCAGCGGCGCCGGAACTACCGAGTCGGGAATCTTGGGGAGGGGGATTTTCGGCATCAGGGCGCGGGGAAGGTAGAGGGCCGCGGCGGATAGAGGTACTCCCAGATGCCGCCGGTGAACTCGCCGGGGTCGCGGGCGCGCACCGGCTCGAGCTGGGAGGTGACGCTGTAACGGGGACCGACCTCGACCTGGCCATTGCGAATGCGGGTCTGGAACTGGTCGAGCGGGCGCACCGGCGGACCGCCGATGCGTTTGCCCTGGAAGTCGTAGACGCCACCGTGGCAGGGGCAGATGAAGTTGCCCGCGGCCTCGACGAAGCGGACCGGGCAGCCGAGGTGGACGCAGCGGTTGGAGACGGCGACGAAGGAGCTCGGGTCCTCGTCGAACTGCTTCGAGCCTTTGCGGAGGTAGGCGGTGGTCTTGCCGGCGTCGCCGATCCCCTCGGTTTCGGTGAAGACGACCTGGCGATAGGTGTCTTCGACGAAGTCCCCGACCGGGCCGACCGCCTCCCAGCGCTCCTTGCCGCGGTGGAAGATCGGCGCCACGGCGAAGCCGACGGCGGGCAGGATGATCGCGGCGCCGGCGACCCCGCCGAGGCCCTGGGCGGCGATCGTGAAGGCACGGCGACGAGTCATCGACTCGCCCTCAAAGTAGCCGGGAGGGTCGGGTTTCTCCCGCTGCTGTCGGGGAGCCTCCTCGGCTCCGTTCATCTTGTCCGTGTCGTCAGCCACGTGCTTCGAGGAATTCGGCCATGCAGTCTATTGCCTTGGCGACCGCGCCGACGTCGCCGCCGCAACTCCCGGCGCTAGGATCGGGTTAGATGGTCATGGGAGTAATGGAGAGACAGTCGACGAGAGACAGGGGAGCAGATCGGATGAAGACCATCGGCCGCAGTTCAAAGGTCCTCGCGACCGCGATCGCCGCGGCGCTTACCACCGGTCTGCTTGCCGCAGGGGCGCTGGGAGTGACCTCGGCGGAACAGACCCGCGAAAGCTACGTGACCGCCGTGGAACCGATTTGCAAGACGAACACCAAGGCCAACGAACGGATCCTCCGCGGCGCCGAAAAGAAAGTCAAAGAAGGCAAGCTCAAAGTCGCCGCGGGTCAGTTCACTCAGGCCTCAGCCGCCTTCGGCAAGACGATCAAGCAGCTCGCGGCGGTCCCGCAGCCGGTAGCCGACAAGGCCAAGCTGGGCAAGTGGCTGGGCTACCTCGAAGACGAGAAGAAGCTGCTCGGCGAAATCGGCAAGGCGCTGAAGGCCGGCAAGAAGTCGAAGGCGCAGACCCTCTCGGTCAAGCTCACCCATAACGGCAACCTCGCCAACAATGCGGTGCTCGGCTTCGACTTCGACTACTGCCTGATCGACTCTTCGAAATTCAGCTGAGCCCGAAGTCTGTCTGAGCCGGGGCGCCGGCGATCTCGTGGGCGGCGGCCCTCCACAGGCCCGGGATCGGGCCGGGGTCGCCGTCGGCATGGAGCTGGGCGCAGCGGCTGATCAGGTCGGCGAGGATGCCGACGGCGGCCCCGTCGCCCAGCGCGGCGAGGCGATCGAGGCCGAGGGCGTATAGGTAGTCGCCGGCGAGCAGGGCGAGGTCGGCGTCGTGGCCGGCGAGCAGGCGCGGCTCGCCGTAGTGGAGGAGGTATCCCTCGTGAACCGCCTCGACCACCAGCGCGTACTCGCCGGGGTTGGCGGCGGCGCGAGGGCCGGTGGCGGCGAGCGTTCCCAGCGTCGGCGCAGCGGCAGGTTCGACCACGTGCGGGGAGATCGGCGTGTCCTCCTCGCGCAGCTGCCGCGCGAGATCCCGCAGGGCCGCGGCGGGCTCGCTCATCGCAGCGCCTCCTCGAGCGACTCGGCGGCGGCTTCGAGGGTTCGGTCGACCGTCGCCTCGTCGTGGGCGAGGGAGACGAACCAGGCCTCGAACTGCGACGGCGGCGGGTAGACGCCGCGGTCGAGCATGGCGCGGCAGAAGCGGGCGTGGGCCTCGAGGTCGCAGGCCCGGGCATCGTCGAAGTTCCGCACCGGCGCGGCGCTGAAGAAGAGGGTGGTCAGGCCGGGGGCGGAGGTGACCTGGAGCGGGCGCTCGGCGGCGAGCGCCGCGAAGCCGCCGGCGAGACGGTCGGTGAGGACGGCGAGCCGCTCGTAGGCGGGGGCGTCGAGCTGGGCCAGGGTCGCCAGCCCGGCGGCGACCGCGAGGGGGTTCCCGGAGAGGGTGCCAGCCTGGTAGACGCCGCCGGCGGGGGCGATCTGCTCCATCGTCTCCCGCGGCCCCGCGTAGGCCGCCGCCGGCAGGCCGCCGCCGATCACCTTGCCGAGCACGGTCAGGTCCGGTTCGACCCCGTAGAGCTCCTGGGCCCCGCCGCGGGCGACGCGGAAGCCGGTGATCACCTCGTCGAAGACGAGCAGGGCGCCGCTCGCCTCGGTAGCGGCGCGGAGGAACTCGAGGAAGCCGTCGGCCGGGGGGACGACGCCCATGTTGGCGGCGATCGGCTCGGCAAGGAGGGCGGCCACCTCGTGCGCCTCCAGGGCCCGCGCCACCGCCTCGCGGTCGTTCCACGGCACCACTACCGTCGCCGCCGCCTGCGCCGCGGTCACCCCCGGGCTGCCGGGGACGCCGAGCGTCGCCAGGCCCGAGCCGGCGTCGGCCAGGAGGCCGTCGGAGTGGCCGTGGTAGGCGCCGGCGAACTTGACCACGACCTCGCGGCCGCTGACCGCACGGGCGAGGCGGACCGCGCTCATCGCCGCCTCGGTGCCGGAGCTGGTCATCCGCACCATCTCGGCGGAGGGGACGCGGGCGACGACCTCCTCGGCGAGGGCGACCTCGGCTGCCGTCGCGGCCCCGTAGCTCGTGCCCCGCTTGGCCGCTTCGATCACCGCCGAGACGACCGCGGGCTCGGCGTGGCCGAGGATCAACGGGCCCCAGGAGCCGACCCAGTCGAGGTAGCGGTTGCCGTCGACGTCGGCCAGCTCGCAGCCCTCGCCGCGCTCGACGAAGATCGGCTCGCGGCCGATCTGCCGCATCGCCCGCACGGGGCTGTTCACCCCGCCGGGGAGAACCTTCAGCGCCCGCTGGTACAGCCCGGGGGGCATCGGGACGCTAAGTGCCTATCCCGGTAGGGGTGGAACGTCTTGCGCTTGGAACCCCTACCGGGGTAGGCACTACGAGTGCTCCGCTTCCCACTGCGCGTAGTCGTCGGTGAAGTAGTGGAGGCGGATCTTCTTGTACTCGGTCGAGGAGTAGAGGGTGGCGCGGCCGTCGGGGCCGATCCCGCAGTCCTCGGCGATCGAGTCGAGGACCGCGTCGCACTCTTCCTTGGAGCGGCCGTGGGCCATCGTGAAGACGCTGTAGGGCCAGTCCTCATACGTCGGCCGCTGGTAGCAGTGGGAGACGCCGCGGAAGGAGGCCATGCGGGCGCCGACCTCCATGATCTGCTCGTCGGGGACTTTCCAGACGCCCATCCCGTTGGCCGAGAAGCCGGCCCGGCGGTGGTAGAGGATCGCCGCGACGCGGCGCAGGATCTTGCGGTCGACCAGCGAGCGCAGGCGCTCGAGCAGGGCCTCGGTCGCGATCCCGAGCTCGGCGGCGGCCTCGTCGTAGGGGCGCTCGACCGCGGCCATCGGCCCCTGCAGGGCCTTGATCAGGGCGATGTCGTCCTCGTCGTAAGGCTGGGCGTCGAGCTCGCGGGGCGGGGCCGCCTCGACCGCGGCGGCGGCCAGTGCCTCGGTGCCCTTCTCCATCTCCAGGTTCATGTTGATCTTGAACAGGGTCAGGGTCGGCAGCTCGCGCATCGACTCGGCGCCGGTCTCGCGCATCAGCACCTCGAGCGTGCCGTGCAGGCCCAGCTCCGAGTCGGGCGGGGTGGCGATCGTGAACCAGAGGTTGAAGTCGTGGGTGCGCAGGTAGTTGTGGGAGACGCCCGGGTGCGAGTTGACGATCTGGGCGGCGCGCTGGGGATGCTCGCCGTCGACTTTGGCCGCCACCAGCATCGACTCGTAGCCGAGCGCGCGGGTGTCGAAGATCGGCGTGATCTCGCGGATGATGCGGCCGTCGAGCAGGCGCTGGGTGCGGGCGAGGACGTCGTCCAGCTCCAGCTCCGCCTCCGAGGCGACGAGGGCGAAGGGCTCGCGGTCGATCGGGAAGCTCGACTGCAGCAGGTTCATCAGCCGCTTGTCGGTCTCATCCAGCGGGATCGCCGAGCCGTCCTTGCGCGAGCGCGCCTTCGACTGGGGCATTTTCACCGAAGCCACGGAGCGGCCTCCTTCGCGTAGTAGGTGACGATCGCGTCGGCGCCGGCGCGGCGGATCGAGGTCAGCGTCTCCAGCACGGCGGCGCGCTCGTCGATCCAGCCGTTGGCGGCGGCGGCCTTCAGCATCGAGTACTCGCCGGAGACGTGGTAGGCGGCGACCGGGGCGCCGGTGGCGTCCTTGATCCGGCGCACCACGTCGAGGTAGGCGGTGGCGGGCTTGACCATCAGCATGTCGGCGCCCTCGTCGAGGTCGAGCTCGGCCTCGCGCACCGCTTCGGCGGCGTTGGCCGGATCCATCTGGTAGCCGCGGCGGTCGCCGAAGTCGGGGGTCGAGCCGGCGGCGTCGCGGAAGGGGCCGTAGAAGGCGGAGGCGTACTTGGCGCTGTAGGCGACGATCGGCACCCCGGAGTGGCCCTCCTCGTCGAGCTGGAAGCGGATCGAGCCGATGCGGCCGTCCATCATGTCGCTGGGGGCGACCGCGTCGGCGCCGGCCTCGGCGTGGGAGATCGCGACTTTGGCCAGCAGCTCGACGGTGATGTCGTTGTCGACCTCGCCCTCGCGGACGAAGCCGCAGTGGCCGTGCGAGGTGTACTCGCAGAGACAGACGTCGGTGATCACGGCGAGGTCGGGGTGGGCCTCCTTGAGGGCGCGGACCGCCATCTGCACGATGCCCTCGTCGTCGTAGGCGCCGGAGCCCGACTCGTCCTTGGCGGCGGGGACTCCGAAGAGCAGGACCGCGCCGATGCCGGCGGCGACGATCTCGCCGGCCTCCTCGACCAGTCCCGAGATCGAGAAGCGCTCGATTCCCGGCATCGACTCGACCTCCTCGCGTATCCCCTCGCCGGCGACGACGAAGGCGGGCTGGATCAGGTGCCCCGGCGACAGCTCGGTCTCGCGAACGAGGGCACGCAGCGTGTCCGTTCGGCGCAGACGGCGTAGGCGGGTGCTCGGGAAGGCCATTGGAGGCGAGTTTAGGGAAGGGAGGGGGACACCCCCGCCCGGACTCGCTCGCTTCGCCGCTCTGAGTATCCGCCCGTTCGAGGGTGTCCCCCTCCCTTCCCCATCGGCCAGTAGCGTTCGCCGGGTGCAGGCACGGGGGCTCGTCAAGAAGTACGGCAGCCGGGACGCTTTGAGAGGGGTCGACCTCGTCACCGATCCTGGCGAGCTGGTGGCGATCATCGGTCCCAACGGGGCCGGGAAGACGACGCTGCTCTCGATCCTCGCCGGGATCTTGAAGCCCGACGGCGGCGCCGTGGAGGTCGACGACGGGGCCGTCGGCTGGGTGCCACAGCAGGCGGCGCTCTACCGGCGGCTGACCGTGGAGGAGAACCTGTTGCTGTTCGCGCGGCTGGAGGGCCACGCGGACCCGCACGCCTCGACCGAGGAGATGCTGGGGCTGGCCGGTCTCGGCGAGCGGCGCGGCGAGATCGTGGCTCGGCTCTCCGGCGGCAACCAGCAGCGGATCAACATCGCGATCGGGTTGCTTTCCCGCCCGGTCGTGCTGCTGCTCGACGAGCCCAGCGTCGGCCTCGACCCGCGCCAGCGAGCGCGGCTGTGGGAGTTCGTCTCCGCCCTCGCCGAGCGCGGCACCACGGTGATCTTCTCCACCCATGACATCCAGGAGGCCGAGCGCTACGGGCGCCGGCTGCTCGTCCTCGCCGACGGCGAGTCGCTCTTCGACGGGTCGGCCGAGAAGCTGCGCGAAGCGGTCCGCAACGAGGCGCCCGAGGCTGCCGACCGCGACTTCGAGACCGCCTTCGTCGCCTACCTCCAGCACCGGGGGCACTGACGCGCATGCGCTGGCTGCTGCTCAAGGACCTGCAGATCCTGCGGCGCTCGCCCCTGCAGGCGTTCCTGCTCGTCGCCTACCCGGTGCTGATCGCGATCCTGGTCGGCTTCGCGATCTCGCGCAGCCCGGAGAAGCCGCGAATCGCCTTCCTCAACGAGGTCCCGGCCGACACCCGGGTCAGCGTCGGCGGCCAGAAGCTGCCGGCGGCGGGGGTCAGCGACCGGATCTGCAGCCGTGTCGAGTGCGTCGCCGTGAAGGACAGGGCGGAAGCACTCGACGAGGTCGAGTCCGGTGACGTGCTGGCGGCGCTGATCCTCCCCGCCGACCTGGTCGACAAGATCAACTCGCTGGCCACTCCCACCCCGGGTACGCCCAAGGTCGAAGTGCTCGTCAACCAAGAGGACCCGGTCAAGGCGCAGCTGGTCGACGAACGCATCTCGACCCTCCTGGCGCAGGCGAACCTGGCGATCGCGCGCCGGGTCGCCGCCGAAGGCGGCCATTACCTCGAGCTGCTGATCGACGGCGGCAAGTTCAACCTGATCGGCCAGTCGTTCAACATCCTCGGCCTGCGCGCGAGCGCCCAGATCCTCACCGCGCTGGAACCGGCGTTGCCGGCGGGGCCGCTGCGCGACTCGCTCAAACAGGTCGCCGGGTTCGCCACCCAGGCCCGCGACAACCTCGACGTCGCCGGGCCCTTGATCGACCGGATCGCGCAGCCGATCGAAGTCAGGAAGGTGTCCGTCAGCGGCTCGGTCCCGCCGCTGGAAATCTTCGCGATCGCGGTCGCCGCGACGCTGACGCTGGCCTTCGTCACGGTGCTGCTGGTGGCGGGCTCGCTGGCCCTGGAGCGGGAGGAGAACGCCTTCCCGCGATTGACCAGGGGGCTGGTCTCACCGGCGGCGCTGCTGGGAGAGAAGGTGCTGCTGGGAATGGCCGTCGGGTTGGTGGTGACGCTGCTGATGCTCGGTGGCATGCAGCTGTTCGTACCGCTGCAGTGGAGCCGCATCGGGCTCTGGCTGCTGGCGATCCTCGGCGGCGGGGCGGCCTTGGCGGCGGCGGGGGCGGCACTCGGGGCGGCGGCCAGGGAAGTCCGCACCGTCTCCCTGCTCGCCTTCATGGTCACCCTGCCGATCGCCTTCCTCTCGCTGGTCCCCTCCGGCGCCGTCGGCGGCGGCATCTTCGACCTGATCAGGATCGTCACCGCGATCTTCCCCTTCAAGCCGACCCTGCAGGCGATGACGGCGGCGCTCGACTCGGCCGGACCGGGCATCGGCGGGCCGCTGGTTCACCTGCTGATCCTGATCGCCGCCTACGGCCTGATCGCCCGCCTCGCCCTGAAGCGCTTCGCCACAGTCTAAGGTCGGGCGATGCGCGTCCTCTTCATCGGCGACGTCGTCGGCAGCCCCGGTCGCCGGGGGCTGCGCGAGACGATGCCGGCACTGCGCGAGCGCCACTCCCCGGACCTGATCGTCGTCAACGGCGAGAACACGGCCGGCGGCGTCGGCATCACCGAGCGCACCGCCAACGACCTCTTCGGCGTCGGCGCCGGGGTGATCACCAGCGGCAACCACGTCTACCGTCACCGCGAGGCCTACGACTTCCTCGATCGCGAGGCGCGCGTCGTACGACCTGCCAACTACCCCCAGGGCAACCCCGGCCGTGGCCACACCGTGGTCGAGACGGGCGGCATGCGGGTAGCCGTGGTCAACCTCAGCGGCGCCGTCGGCCTCAACGTCGCCCGCTCGCCCTTCGACACCGTCGACGCCATCCTCGATCGCCTCGAGGCCGACGCGATCGTCGTCGACTTCCACGCCGAGGTGACCAGCGAGAAGGTGGCGATGGGTTGGCACCTCGACGGGCGGGTGGCGGCCGTGTTCGGCACTCACACGCACGTGCCGACGGCGGACGGGCGGGTGCTCCCCAAGGGCACCGCGTTCATCTGCGACGTCGGCATGACCGGGTCGCGGACCAGCGTGCTCGGCGTGAAACCGGAGCAGGCCCTCGCCTCCCTGATCACCCAGATGCCGACTCGGTTCGAGACGGCCGAGGACGACGTCTGGATCATGGGAGCCCTGGTCGACGTGAACGAGCGGGGCCTGGCGGACTCGTTCCAGCAGATAATGGTGCCGGCTCCTCCCGCAGATCCGTAGCGCCTAGGCAGCCCCGATACCCCTCCTCACTCGCTTGCTCGCTGGGTCGTCTGTGGCTGTCCGCGATGGCTGTCGGGCGAGAAGCGCAAAACGTTCGGAGGGGCATCGGGCCCGCCTTCTAGGGACGCCATCGCGACCAGCAGCAGGGGGTAGAACCAGACGATGTAGAGGTAGAACCAGTGCTGCATGGTCAGCTGGAGCGAGATCAGGAGAGCCGACCCCAGAGCCGCGACTTGGAGCAGGGACTTCTCGCGAGGACGGAACGCGAGGAGCAGGGATAGGGCCGCCGTCCCGGCGAGGATCGCAATCCGCAGGGGCTCGAGCGCCGAGACCTGGCCCCAGATGCTGAACGGGGAGTCGCGACTTGCCTGGTAGGCGATGGTGCGGTCGTAGACGGTGTGCAGCCCGGGGTCGATCGCCGGCCAAAGCATGACGACGGCGCTCGCCGACGCGAAGGCAGCGGCGAAGAGAAGCATCGATCGCTTTCTCGATTCGTAGGTCAGGAGCATCGGCGCCAGCAGCGCCGGGGCGAACTTGGCGAAGGTCGCCAGGGACGCCAGGGCCCCACGCGCCAACGGACGGGCGAGCGCCAGCAGGATGGCGGCGAGCAGCATCGCCACCAGCGTGTCGTTGGAGTTGGCCTCCAGGGCGAATGCCGTGTAGGGATATGCCGCCCAGCCGAATCCGAGGATCGCTGCGAGACGGCGGCCGGCGGGTCCGGGGCGAATCCGGATGCCGAGGAGCAGCAGGAAGCCGAAGGTGAGCAGGTCGAAGGTCACCGCGGCACCATGGGCGGCGGGCAGGTCGTCCCAGCTGCCCGACCAGGGCCAGATCAGCTCGGAGGGGACGTAGGCGAGGTAGTTGACCGGGCCGTAGGTGTCCCCCTGGGACACGTCGTCGGGGAAGTTGTCGTAGATCGGCTCGCCGTGGGTGATCCGATCGGCGCCGACGACGCTGGCGTAGCCGACGTCGATCGCACCCGAGTCGGCGATGTTGAGCCCGACCCGGAAGCCGATCAGGAAGAGGGCGGCGACCAGCATCCAGGCCGCTGGCCAGACCGGCCGCAGACCCTCCCCCCTGCCGCGGAAGCCGATCCACAGTGCCCGGCCCAAGAGGTAGAGCAGGACCGGGTACTGGAGCGGCACCGAGACCCCGATCTCAGCCCGGTTGAAGAAGAAGTGGGAGACGCCGAAGCCGAGCAGGACGAGGAGGTCGAGGTTGGCCACGCGCCAGAGCCGGCGCCAGTCGACCAGCCCGACGAGGAAGATCAGGCATAGCGGCAGGAAGACGTAGGGCGCGTTGAGCTTGTGGCCGAAGGCGCCGGAGTAGCCGCGGGCCATCTTCCACGCCACCTGATGCCCGGTCCACGACTCCTCCACCTCGCCGCTCTCGCGACCGACGATCACCAGCGCCACCTCCTCCCCATCGACGAAGTAAGCGACCTCCCACCTGCCGTCGACCACGTTCGCAACCGGCGCGAGAGGCCCATTCGAGCTCCCGCTCCTTCACCGCGCTGGGATCACGGTTCGCGACTCGAACCGCCTCCGCTTCAGACACCTGCCCGCCCTGCGCGCCAGCAGTACCGGCCAGCAAGCAACCCGCCAGGACCACGAGCAACACGAGGCTGCCGAGTGGAGCGACAAGGAGTCCGAGAACGGACGCCCGCGCCCGCCCGCAGGACTCCTTGTCGCTCACACCTTCGCCTTCAGTCCGAAGTGCTCCAACACCACCGGCGCCACATCCCGCAGCGTCCACTGCTCTTTCTCCTCCGCCGACTCCGGCCCGCAGCCGACGAACAGCAAAGGCCCCAGCGAGTCGCCCGCGTGCAGCGAGCCGTGGCTGCCGCCGCCGGCATGGGTGACGCCGCCCCAGTCGACCGCCTCGAAGCCCAGCTCCAGCGAGACGATGAAGTCGCCGGCGTGCGGGGCGGTGAGCGCCGACCAGATCCGGGCCAGGGGATCGGGGTAGGTCGCGCTGCGCAGCCGCCCCCCCTCGACGCTCGCCTCCAGCACCGCTGTCTCGCCCTCCAGCTCCCAGCGCCCGTCGCGGAGGTCGCCGACGTCGTCGCCGGGGCGGAAGCGCAGCCTCTCTCCCGCCCGCTCGACCACCGCCCACTCGCCTTCGCCGGGCGGCGGGCCCGGGTCTTCGCGGGGCAGTGGCAGCCCCGCCGCGGTCTCCATCCGGCAGACCAGGTCGACCCCCTCGATCTCGGTCAGCCTCCTTGCCACCGCCAGCGGCGCGGCCGGCTCGGCCTCACACGGCAGCAGGTAGACGTGGGCGGCGCGGCCGGTCGGGCTGACCGCGAGCTGGGCCTGCCCGGGACGGTCGTCGGATGGCTGCAGCACCGTCCACTCGTGGCCCAGCAGCTCGGCCAGCGGCAGGCCGCGATGGACCGGCGTCTGGGCGTGGTCGGCGAGGAGGACCAGCGCGTGGGCCTCGAGAAAAGGGTCGAGACCGCCCGCGGCGTCGGTGAACTTGGCGAAGCAGTGGTCCGCCTTGGCGATCGACTCGACGCTCGCCTCCGGCCCGTGCCGGTGCGAGTAGTTGTCGTTGTCGGGCAGCGAGAGCAGGAGGAAGTCGTAGAGGTCGTCCTTCAGCAGCTCCGCCGAGCAGCAGGCCGCGTAGCCATCGCGGCTGCCGGGGATCGAGGTTGACTTGCACGGCACCTCGCGGCTGGCGTAGAGGTCGCCGTAGAAGAGCTCGGTCGGGCCCCAGGTGTGGTGGCGGAACTTCAGCCTGGTCGCATCGACGGCGCGACGCATCAGGCCCTCCAGCGAGACCTCATGGCGCTGGCGGCCACGGTAGATCAGGAAGGGCGTGCAGGCAGTGCGGTTGCCGGCGTCTTCGAGGCTCTCGAAGACCGTCTCGATCTCCGGGCTGAGGTGGGCCAGGTTCATGTTGTAGACGAGGTCGTAGAGCGCCCGGAAGACGCCGAAGGCACGGGTCGCGTCGAGCGAGGACCCATACTCGACGTAGCGACGCTCGAGCCGGTGGTACCAGTTCATGCCGCTGATCCAGTGGCGGTCGGAGCCGACCCCGGTGACCATCTCCGCACAGGCGACGGGCGTCACCGAGGGGAAGCTGGAGACGCAGTCCTCGACGAGGGTGCCGCGCTCCAGCAGCGCCGCGAACGTGGGCGCTCGCTCCTCCTCGATCGCGCGGCGCAGCATGTCCGTGCGCAGCGAGTCGACGTAGGTGAGGACGAGCTTCTTGGCGGGGGGCATGGCCCGAATGATGCTCGACCGAGGAGCTCGGCCGGGCGCCTAGCGGAGGACGCGGAGCCCGGCGTGCTTGCGCTGGGCGCGGCGATGGCGGGAGATCCCGAGCCAGGCGAGGGCAACGATGGGCAGCACGATCAGCACCGGCACCAGCAGCGCCGCGGCGATCACGATCAGCGCCGCCAGGGCGACGATGAAGGCGAGGGCGCCGCTGCCGCTGCCTTCGCGCCGGCTGGCGCCGGCGACGAGGTCGCTGATCACGAGGCAGGCGAGGACGGCGCCGACCAGAGCGAGCAGCGCACCGATCGCCCCCTCGAGCAGGAAGCCCGCGACCAGAGCGATTACGGCGGCGAGCAGGGTCATCCGCCCACGGGCGGAGCCGTGAAGGCCAGTGGTGCCGGCGAGCATGCCGATCGCGATGCCGATGCCTACCTCGGTGAGAAAGTCCACATGCGAAAACCTAGCCTTCCGGGCGCGGCGGCGTCGATCCGCCACACTTCCGTGCATGAGCGAGGTCCCGCCACCGCCCCACCGACGCCGAGCCCACACCAGCACCAGGGACCTCGAGCGCTACGCGGGCCTCTTCGCCGAGCGGACCACGGTGATGCGCTCCTCGGCGATGCGCGACCTGATGGCGATCACCGCGCGGCCGGAAGTGATCTCGCTCGCCGGCGGCCTGCCGGACACCTCGACCTTCCCGCCCAAGAGCTTCGCCGCGCAGATGACCCGGATCGCCCAGGAGTCCGCCGCGGAGGCGCTGCAGTACGGGCCGACCGAGGGCTTCGAGGAGACCAAGGACTGCATCGTCGAGGTGATGGGTGCGGAGGGGATGCTGGTCGATCCCCACGACCTCATCGTCACCACCGGCGGCCAGCAGGCGATCGACCTCGTCTGCAAGGTGCTGGTCGATCCCGGCGACGTCGTCATCTGCGAGGCGCCCACCTACCCCGGCGCGGTCCCGGTCTTCTGCAGCTACCAAGCCGAGGTGATCCAGGTCGAGTGCGACGAGGACGGAATGCGGGTGGACGAGCTCGAGCAGCTGCTGGAGGCGCTGCGGCGCGACGGGCGGCGGCCGAAGTTCATCTACTCGGTGCCGACATTCCAGAACCCGGCCGGGGTGACGATGTCGCTGGCGCGACGCCAGCGCCTGGTCGAGCTGGCGCGCCTGCACGAGCTGCTGGTGGTCGAGGACAACCCCTATGGGCTGCTGCGCTACAGCGGCGAGATCCTGCCGCCGCTCTACCAGCTCGACGGCGGCGATTTCGTCATCTACATCGGCACCTTCTCGAAGATCCTCTCCCCCGGCATCCGCCTCGGCTGGGCGGTGGCGCCGCCGCCGGTGATGGAGAAGATCGTGCTCGGCAAGCAGGCGGCCGACCTCTGCACCTCGACCCTGACCCAGTACTTCGTCCGCGAGTACTTCGCCGAAGGGCGCTGGCGCCAGTACGTCGAAGACCTGGTCGAGCTTTACCGTGGCCGCCGCGACACGATGCTGGCGGCTCTCGAGGAGCACTTCCCAGCGGCGGCGACCTGGACCGAACCGCAGGGCGGCCTCTTCATCTGGGCGACGCTGCCGGAGTACATCGACACCGGCGATCTACTGGCCAAGGCGCTGCGCGCCGACGTCGCCTTCGTCCCCGGCCAGGCCGCCTACGTCGACGAGCGCGGACGCAACTCGATGCGGCTCAACTTCTCCGGCGTCGACGACGCTGAGATCCGCGAGGGCATCCGCCGCATCGGCACCGTGGTCGCCGAGCAGGTCGAGCTCTACGAGGCGCTCACCGGGGGCCACGGGGTGGCTGAGGAGCCGCCCGGCATACCCGGACGCGAAGCGGAGGACATGATTCCTCCAGGGCCGGATGAGGACCCTGCCGGCCGCGAGGAAGGTGGGGACGTCCTGCCGTTCCGGAAAGAGGGGACGGGATGAAGGTCGCCGTCCTCAAGGGCGGCCGCTCGCTGGAGCGCGGCGTCTCGCTGCGCTCGGGCGCTCGGGTCGAGGACGCCTTGGGAAGGCTCGGCCACGACGTCGTCGCTCTCGACGTCGGCGGCGATCTGGTCAAGCGACTCGACGGCGAGCGACCGGATGTCGCCTTCGTCGCCATGCACGGCGTCGGCGGCGAGGACGGCACCGCGCAGGAGCTGCTCGAGATCCTCGGCATCCCCTTCACCGGCCCTGCCGCGGCGGCCTGCGCCCGCTGCATGGACAAGTCCCTGGCCAAGCACCTGATCCGCGAGGCCGGCCTGCCGACCCCGGACTGGTTTGCCTTCAGTCAGACCGCCTTCCGCGAGCTCGGCGCCGCCGACGCGCTGGCGCGGCTCGAGCAGGGCCTCGGCTTCCCCCTGGTGGTCAAGCCGAGCCGCGGTGGCTCTTCCCTCGGCGTCAAGTTCGCCGCGGGCGGCGGCGAGGTCCCGCAGGCCCTGGTCTCCGCCTTCAGCTATGACGACCGGGTGCTGCTCGAGCGCTTCGTCGCGGGTCGTGAGCTGGCGGTCAGCGTGCTCGGCGGGGAAGCGCTGCCGGTGGTGGAAGCGATCCCGGCCGAAGGCGACAGCTACGACTTCGAAGCCCGTTACGAGATCGGACGCACCCGTTTCGTCTGCCCAGCCGACCTCGACTCGGCCGAGCAGACCGCCGTCACCGACGCAGCGCTCGCCACCTACCGCGCGCTCGGCTGCTCCGGCGTCGCCCGCATCGACCTGATCCTCGCCACCGGCGGCCCCCAGGTCCTCGAGGCCAACGCGATCCCCGGCCTCACCGACACCAGCCTCCTCCCCCAGGCAGCCGAGGCCGCGGGCATGTCCTTCGAGCAGCTGGTCGAGCGCATCCTCGAGCTCGCGCTCGAGCCGGCTGCCGTCTAGTCGTCCGTGCCCGAGGCGAAGTCTTCGGGGGTGACCTCATCGAGGAAGTCTTTGAACTTGTCGACGACCTCCTCGGTGTCCTCGACCTCGTGCTCGAACTCGATCGCCGACTCCTCGATCACGTCCTCGGCGGCGAAGATCGGGGCCGAGACGCGGACGGCGAGGGCGAGGGCGTCGGAGGGGCGCGAGTCGATCTCCACCTCGGAGCCGTTGATCGAGACCGTGATCGAGGCGTAGAAGGTGTTGTCGCGCAGCTCCGTCACGGAGACCCGCTCGCATTTGGCGTCGAGCTGCTCGAGCACTTCGGAGAGCAGGTCGTGGGTCATCGGCCGCGGCGTCGAGGCGCCCTGCAGCTTCATCAGGATCGCGGCAGCCTCGGGATGGCCGATCCAGATCGGCAGGAACCTGTTTCCGTCGACCGTCTTCAGCAACACGATCGGCTGCTTGCCGACCATGTCGAAGCTGACGCCATAGATCTGCATCTGCTGCACGAGAGGGGCTCCCGACCGTGGTGGACGGCCAAGTATAGGTCGGGCGAGTGGGCGATCCTGGATTCGAACCAGGGACCTCGTCCTTATCAGAGACGCGCTCTAACCAACTGAGCTAATCGCCCGCGGCCGGCGATGATAGCGGCGCCGAGCTCGATGGTCTGACCCCGGCTCAGCGGCTCCGCTTGCGCAAGCCGCGGGCCAGCGCCCGAGCCTCGTCGAGGCTGTCGAAGCGCAGCTCCGCGATGATCCCGTCGCCCTTGGTCCGCACGACGACCTCGTGGCCCAGTGCCACCTCCAGGGCATCCCCGGCCTGCTCCAGGGCTGCCGCCTGCTCCGGGTCGACCGGCTGTCGCCTCGCCCTGGTCTTTGGCTGGCCAGCCAGCCGAACCCTGTTCTCGGTCTCGCGCACCGACCAGCCTCCGCGCACGGCGTCGCGGCTGAGCCGCCGGCGCACGTCGTTGCCGCCGGCGGCGAGCAGAGCGCGGCCGTGGCCCTCGCTCAGCTCGCCGGCCTCGAGCAGCTGCAGGGTCTCGTCCGGAAGCTCGAGCAGGCGGATCAGGTTGGAGACCGCGGGCCGGCTGCGCCCGACCCGGCGAGCCAGCTCCTCTTTGGTCAGGCCGAGGTCCTCGACCAGGGCCGCACAGGCCTTCGCCTCCTCGACCGGGTTGAGGTCCTCGCGCACCATGTTCTCGATCAGCGCCGCCTGCAGCCGCTCAGCCTCGGCCTGCTCGCGGACCACGGCCGGCACCTTCTCGAGGCCGGCCTGCTGGGCAGCGCGCCAGCGGCGCTCGCCGGCGACGAGTTCGTAGCTGCCGTCGGGGAGGGGGCGCACCAGCAACGGCTGGACGATGCCGCTGGCCTCGATCGAGGCCGCCAGCGCCGAAAGCGCCTCGGCGTCGAAATTGGTCCGCGGCTGGTCGGGGTTGGGCTTGATCAGCCCGACGGGAAGCTCGCGCAGCTCGCCGGCGTCGCCGGCGGCGGCTTCCGGCAAGATCGCCGAGAGGCCACGGCCGATGCCGCGTTTGGTGCCGCTAGCCACGGGCAGCCAGCTCCTTGGTCAGCGCCTGGTAGGCGACGGACCCACGCGACGAAGGGGCGTGCTCGGTCACGGGAAGACCATAGCTCGGCGACTCGGCGACTCGGACGCTGCGCGGGATCACCGTCTCGAAGACCATCTCCGGAAAATGCTGGCGCAGCTCCGACTCGACGTCCTGGGCCAGCCGCGTGCGCTCGTCGTGCATGGTGATCAGCAGTCCCGCGACCTGCAACTGGGGGTTCAGCTCACGCCGGATCATGCCCAGCGTCTCGAGGAACTGGACCAGGCCCTCCAGGGCCAGGTACTCGGCCTGCACCGGCACGATCACCCGGTCGGCGGCGGTCAGGGCGTTGACGCTGACCGGCCCCAGGGCGGGGGGGCAGTCCAGCAGGGTCACCGCAAACCGCTCGCGCACGGGCCCGAGGCGCTCGCGCAGGCGCGTCTCCGAGCCGTCGATCCGCGGCAGCTCCACCGCGGCGCCGGCAAGATCGCGGCTGGCAGGGACCAGCCAGAGGTTGTCGGGCCCGGCCGGCCTCGCGGCCTCGGCGACGGAGACGTCGCCGGTCAGGCAGTCGTAGGAAGAGGGGTGCATCTCACGGCCCCCGCCCAGCGCCACGGTCGCGTTGCACTGCGGATCGAGGTCGACCAGCAGCGTCTGCGCGCCGGCCACCGCCACGCAGGAGGCTACGTTCACAGCCGTCGTCGTCTTGCCGACGCCACCCTTCTGATTCGCCACCGCATAGACCGTGCCCATGTCGCAGCCACCCTAGTTACCCGCGCGCAGCGGCGAGAGGTCGGATAGCCTGCCCGCTGGTGAACGAGACCGCCGATTGGCCCCAGGAGCCCGCAGAGCGGGTGCAAGAGCTCGTCGAGGGCGTTCTCGACGAGCTCGACCTGGACGGAGAGGTCGAGATCGAGGAGGACGACGAGCGCATCGCGGTCAGCGTCGAGGGCGAGGACGACTATGGCCTCCTGATCGGCAAACGAGGTCAGACGATCGATGCCCTGCAGCTGCTCTGCTACCAGGCCGCCTTCCGCGGCCTGCGCGAGCGCAAGCGGGTCACCGTCGACGCCGCTGGCTATCGCGAGCGCCGCCGCGAGACCCTCGAGGGGCGGGCCGACAGGGCCGCGGAGCAGGCTCTGAGCGGCAGCCACATCGTCGAGATGGACCCGATGAGCGCCCAGGAGCGCCGCGTCGTCCACGAGCGCCTCAAAGAGCGCGCCGGGGTCGAGACCTACAGCGAGGGCGACGAGCCCAGTCGCTGCGTGATCGTCGCTCCGCTCGTCTCGGAGTGAGTTCCGACCCCACCGCGGTGCTCGACCCGGCCGGTCGCGAGGCCCTGAGCAAGGTTCTGGAGCTGCTGGCTGAGGAGCGCGCCTCGGTCAGCTCGGTGGTCGACGATCGCGCCTGGAAGGTCCACGTCGCCGACAGCCTCACCGGCCTCGAGGTGGGGGAGCTGGCGGCGTCGGGCCGCATCGCCGACGTCGGCTCCGGAGCCGGCTTCCCCGGCCTGGCTCTGGCAGTCGCCCTCCCCGCCGCCGAGGTCGACCTGATCGAGTCGGTCGGCCGCAAGTGCGCCTTCATGCAGCACGCGGTCGGGGAGGCAGGGATCGCCAACGCCACCGTCCGCAACACCCGCTCCGAGGACTGGGCATCCGGGGACGGGCGCGAGGCCTACGACACCGTCACCGCCCGCGCCGTGGGCCGCCTCTCGACCCTGGCCGAGCTCGCATCCCCACTCCTGAAGCCAAATGGCGTCCTCATAGCCTGGAAGGGCAAACGCGATGCCGGGGAAGAGGAGCAGCTGGAACGTGCCTCGGAGTCCCTCGCAATGCACCCAGAGCAGATCCTCGACGTGGGCAATCGCGCCGGCAGCCAACACCGCCACCTCCACGTCATCCGCAAGTCCGGTCCCACGCCCTCCGACCTACCGCGCCGCCCCGGCATCGCCAAGAAGCGCCCCCGGGGCTGAGGTCAATCACCTGAGCGAAAGGCGGCGCTTCGAGAGGGGCCGGTACCCCTCGGAACGTCTTCAACTTCTCGGTCACCCGCCTTGCGGCGCCGGCCGGCGACTCTCCACCCGAGCAAGTTAAGTGGAGAGGGGTACCGGTCCCTCTCCCAACCACCGACCTAACGCCGCTTCTTCTTCTTTTTAGGCGGCGGAGGTGGTGGTTTCGTAGCGGCGATCGCCGCTGCTCCCTCAGGGGTGGCCGCCACCGGCATCGGGATGATCTTCTGGATCGTGTACTGCTGCCCGATCGTCCAGATGTTGGTCGTGATCCAGTAGAGAATCAGGCCGGCCGGGAAGCTGATGATGAAGGGGACGAAGATCAGCGGCAGCACGAACATCATCATCCGCTGGCTTTTGTCAGCCGTGACCGACATCACCAGGCCGGAGATCAGCTGGGTGCCGACGTAGAGGACCAGCAGGGCGATCAGGACGCTGCCCTCCGCCTTCGCGGTCAGGTCGGGGATGAAGAGGAAGCTTTCGCCGAAGAAACCGGCCGAATGGCCTTGGGTGACCGCGAACTCACTACAGGTCTCCGCGGTCTGCCCGCAGATGTCGAAGCGCAGGTCGTGCTGGAGCACGTAGAAGAGGGTGATGAAGACCGGCAGCTGCGCGATCAGCGGGATGCAAGAGGCAAAGGGGTTGACTTTGTTCTCCTGGTAGAAGCGCATCATCTCCTGCTGCATGCGCTGTTTGTCGTTCTTGTATTTGGCCTGGATCTCTTTGATCTGCGGCTGCAGCGCCTGCAGCGCCCGCATCCCTTTCAGCTGTTTGTAGGTGAGCGGGATCAGCAGGGTGCGCATGCAGATCGTCAGGGCGATGATCGCTCCGCCCCAGGAAAGACCGGCGGAGTCGTGGAAGAAGACGAGGACCTTGTCGGCGATGTCGACCAGGAACTGCGGGGCGAGCTGGAATGCGATCGGCAGCATCAGGCCCTGGCCCCACGGTGGTACTCGGCCGGATCGACCGGGCCGCCGGTCCGCAGCGTGAACCGGTCAGGCACCGGGTCGAAGCCGCCGTGGCTGAAGGGGTTGCAGCGCAGCAGGCGCCAGGCGGCCAGCAGCAGGCCACGCACGGCGCCGAAGCGCTCGATCGACTCGGCGGCGTATGCGGAGCAGGTCGGCTCGTAACGGCAGCGGCGCGGGCGGGCTGGGGAGATCCAGCGTCGGTAGGCGGCAATTGGGGCGAGGAGGAGGCGTTTCACGTGGAACGCCCTCCCGCAAGCGCCTCTTCGAGACTCTTCGTAACCCCGCCGCTGCCCTCGCGGTCGATCAGGTCGCCGATCTCGGAGCGGGCGACGATGACGAAGTCGTGGCGCGGCGGCAGCCGCTCGGAGAGAGCCCAGAAAGCCTCGCGCAAGGCCCGCTTGACGCGGTTGCGGTCGACCGAACCACCCACCTTGCGGCTCACCGAGACGCCCAGCCTCACGTCCTCGCGCTCCTCGTCACGGCGGGGGAAGGTGTAGAGGACGAGATAGCGGGTCGCATGTGATGAGCCGTCGCGATAGACGCGGTCGAACTCACCGCTACGCGAGAGGCGCCGTCGCTTCGGCGCCATCTACGGGGTGAGGCGCTTCCGCCCTTTGCGCCGGCGTCGCTTGAGGATCGCCCGGCCGCCGCGGGTGCTCATTCGTGCGCGAAAGCCGTGCGTCTTCGCGCGCTTCCGCTTCTTTGGCTGATAGGTGCGCTTCATGCCGGCGGAAGTATACGGACGGCGCCCTGAAATCTTTTCCGCGGGATTTGCGGGGGGTCGGGGATGCTCGCCCAGGCACGCCGCTATGGTCGCCCGCTCGGTGCAAGATGACTCCTCACGACACGAACTCGACGCCCTTTGGCGGGCGACCCAGGACCGGCTGCGGGCCTCGGTTCCCGAGTCGACCTTCCGCCTCTGGCTGGAGCCGCTGCGGGCGGTCGGCGCCGATTCCGACACCCTTTATCTGAGCGGCCCCGAGGGGATTCGCGCCTGGGCCGAGCGCCGCTACTCCGCCCTGATCGCCCAGGCGCTTGCCGCTGCCGGCACGCCCTTGCGGCAGGTCAGCTTCGCAGCGGACCAAAAGGGTCCCGGCGGGGTGGCGACGGCTGTCGACGGCGCCGAGCTGAACCCCAGCTACACCTTCGACCGCTTCGTGATCGGCGGCGGCAACCGGCTCGCGCACGGCGCCGCCCTCGCCGTCGCGGAGGCGCCTTCCGAGGCCTACAACCCGCTCTTCCTCCACGGTCCCCCGGGGCTCGGCAAGACGCACCTGCTGGCAGCGATCGC
Organism: uncultured Solirubrobacterales bacterium; assembly: GCA_963812145.1. Classification (GTDB taxonomy): domain Bacteria; phylum Actinomycetota; class Thermoleophilia; order Solirubrobacterales; family 70-9; genus VAYN01. Next base: position 202,066 of record CAWEUG010000005.1, on the reverse strand, counting down.
CAACTACCTGCGGGCCAACGCTCCGGGGCTCAGCGTCCGCTACACCACCGCCGAGTCCTTCACCAACGAGTTCGTGGGGGCGCTCAAGTCGGCCGGGGCCGAGGGCTTCAAGGCCCGCTATCGCGACATCGACGTGCTCCTCATCGACGACGTCCAGTGCCTCGAGGGCAAGCCGGCCACCGAGGAGGAGTTCTTCCATACCTTCAACGCCCTCTATGAATCCGGCAGCCAGCTGGTCCTCTCCGCCGACCGCATCCCCAGCGAGCTCTCGACCCTCGCCTCGCGCCTGCGCGACCGCTTCGAGTGGGGCCTCACCGTCCCGGTGGAGCCGCCCAATCTGGCGACCCGACTAACCGTTCTGCGGCGGCTGGTCCAGGAGGCTGGAGTCGAGATCGCCGACGCCGACGCCCTGGTGGAGCTTGCCAACAGGATCGACGCCAACGTGCGCCAGCTGCACGGCGCCCTGACTCGAGTCCTCGCCCACGCCTCGCTGATGGCTCGCCCGCTCAGCACCGAGTTGATCGCCGAGGTGATCCCCTACGGGCGCTCGGCCCAAGCCACCTCGGTCGAGGAGATCCAGCAGCGGGTAGCCGAGGGCTTTGGCATCTCCCGCGCCGAGCTGATCGGCTCCAGCCGCGCCGCGACTCCGCTCCGCGCCCGGCAGGTCGCGATCTTCCTCACCCGCGAGCTGACCGACCTCTCGCTGCCTCAGATCGGCCGCCTCTACGGCGGCCGCGACCACTCCACCGTCCTCAACTCGCTGCGGCGCATCGAGGCGGGGCTCGCCGACGACTCCGATCTCGCCGATCGCGTCAAGGACTTACGCGGCGCTATCCACAATCCCGTCGGCGAGCAGCGCTGACGGCCGACGACACTGCAAGAATCGCTCCTTTCCCACAGCAGCCTCCACAGGCCCGAAACCGCGTCCCAACGCCGTTTCCTCCGTGGCCCCAGCCTTTTCCACAAGTCCTAACCCAACTCAAGAAGGCATCTATCACTTGAAGCTCACGACCAAACGCGAAGAACTCGTCGCCAAGCTCTCCATCGTTTCCAGGGCCGTATCGACTCGCGCCGCGACCCAAGCTCTCTCTGGCGTCCTTCTCAGCGCCGCCGAGGGACGCGTGACCTTGACCGCCACCGACCTCGACATGGGCTTGGAGACGGCGCTGGACGCTGACGTCTCAGCCGAGGGCTCGGTGCTGCTGCCGGGTCGTCTGCTGGCGGAGGTGGCCCGCTCGCTCGGCGACTCGACGGTGGAGATCGAATCGCGGCAGGCCGAGCAGGACGTCGAGATTCGCAGCGGCAGCTCCAGCTTTCACCTTCGGGTGCTGCCCGCGGAGGACTTCCCGGCGCTGCCGAGGCCGGGCGAGGAGGCGGGACTGAAGATCCCGGCCAAAGAGCTGGGTGCCAGCATCGACCTGGTCGCCCGGGCCGCCTCGCGCGACGACATGCGTCCGGTTCTGACCGGCGTCTTCGTCGCCGCCAGCGGCTCCGAGATGACGATGGTCGCCACCGATTCCTACCGGCTGGCGGTCAAGCGGACTGAGCTGGAGAATGAGCTCGGCGGAGAGATCGACGCCAACATCCCTGCGCGGGCCCTGCGCGAGCTCGGTCGCATCCTCGCCTCCGAGGGCGTCGGGGAGGCCACGGTCTTCCTGCTCGCCAACCAGGCGATCTTCCAGGCAGGGGCAATCACCCTCACCACGCGGCTGATCGAGGGCCAGTTCCCCAACTTTCGACAGCTGTTGCCGGAGTCCTACGAGCACGACGTGCGCCTGCCGCGCACCGACTTCCTCGACGTCACCCGCCGGGTCAGCCAGCTGGCTCAGCGCAATGCGCCGCTGCGACTCTCCTTCGCCCCCGGGGAGCTGACGATCGCCGCTGAGACTCCCGACGTCGGCGACGCCACGGAGACGATGCCGGCGGCGTTCGAGGGCGAGCCGCTCGAGATCGGCTTCAACCCCGAGTTCCTCAAAGAGGGCATCGAGAGCGTCGAGGGCGAGGAGGTTCTACTGCGGCTGATCTCGCCGCTGCGCCCCGGCCTGCTACAGCCGGTCGAGGGCGAAGACTTCCGCTACCTGGTGATGCCGATCCGGCTCAACGTCTGAGGTTGCTGGCCGGTGCTGGTCACCGCGATCGAAGCGAGGCCGGTGCGCAGTCTCGACCAGGCCCGGGTCGAGCTCGAGCCCGGCATCGTCAGCGTCGTCGGGCCCAACGGCGTCGGCAAGACCAACCTCGTCGAGTCGCTCTACTTCGCGCTCACCGGGCGATCCTTCCGTACCTCCGACCGTCGTGACCTGATCCCCTTCGGCGCTTCGCTGGCGCGGGCGGAGGCGACCGTGCGCGACGGCGACGGGCTCGAGCGGCGACTGCTCGCCTCGGTCAGCCGGTCCGAAGGCCGCCGCCACCTGCTCGACGGCAGCCCGGCCGATCCCGCCACCTTGGCCCGCAACCGACCCCCGGTCGCCGTCTTCGCACCCGACCGGCTGACCCTGATCAAGGGCCCGCCTTCGGAGCGGCGCGCCCATCTCGACGGCTTCGTCGCGGCGCGGTGGCCGGCCCGGGCGGAGCTGCGCAAGCGCTACGGCCAGGCGCTCGCCCAGCGCAACGCATTGCTCTCTCGGCTGGCCGCCGGGTTTGGCCCCCCGTCCCAGCTCGACGTCTGGGACACCAGCCTGGCCGAGGCGGCAGCCCCGCTGGTGGCAGCCCGCGACGAGGCGATCGCCGAGCTCGGCGGACCCTTCGCCGCGGCGTCGACCGAGCTTGGGCTGGAGGGTGGCGCGAGTCTCGAGTACGCGCCGCGAGCCGCCGGCTCGGCCGAGGAGATCCGCTTCGGCCTGGAGGAGCGACGCGAACAGGACATCCGCATGGGGCGAAGCTCTTGGGGGCCGCACCTCGACGAGCTCAAGCTCGCCCGCAACGGTCGCTCGCTGCGCCGCTACGGCTCGCAGGGCCAGCAGCGAGCGGCCCTCCTCGCCCTCCTCTTCGCCGAGCGCGAGGCGCTGCTGGTCGCCCGCCGGGTGACGCCGCTGCTTCTCCTCGACGACGTCATGAGCGAGCTCGATCCTGGCCGCCGCGAGCGCCTGGTGGCGCGGCTCGGCGACGGCGGCCAGGCGCTGATCACCGCCGCCGACGAGGAGTCGCTGCCACGGCCGGCCTTGGCAGCGGTGGTGCGAATGCCACTTCCCGCCCGCCCCGCCGCCCTCGCGGCATGAGCCGCCGCCGCGCCCCCCGTCAGGCCTCGGAGGCGATCCGGGCGGCGCGGGAGCGAGCCGCCCCTCGGACCGGCCTCGCGGCCGTGCAGTCCGCCTGGACCGGGATCGTCGGCGAGCAGCTGGCCGCCGCCGCCGCACCGGTCTCCGAGCGGGCGGGGACGCTGACGATCGAGTGCGCCGACAGCGTCTGGGCCCAGGAGCTCGACCTGATGCAGGCCCAGCTCTTGGAGCGGCTCGGGAGTGAGCTGGGGGAGCTGGCGCCCTCAGCCCTGCGATTCCGAGTCAACAGCGATCGCTTCTAGTCCCAGTTTATCCACGATTTGCAGGGAATTTGTATCGCACGTCCCGCTCTTCCGCGGCACTCAACTGGTATTCTTATGGCAACTCGCGTTACGACCCCGACCTGCATGGAGTGAGCCTCCAGGCAGCGGGGTTTTCTGTGTCAACCGGAAGGGACTCATTGCCTGAGAACAAATCCAGCAGCGCCACCTCGGAGTCTTACGGCGCCAAGGACATCACCGTCCTCGAGGGACTGGAGGCGGTGCGCAAGCGTCCCGGCATGTACATCGGTTCGACCGGTCCACGCGGTCTTCATCACCTCGTCTACGAGGTCGTCGACAACTCCGTCGACGAGGCCCTCGCCGGTCACTGCGACAGCGTCCGCGTCGTCCTCCACCCGGACAACAGCTGCACGGTCGCCGACAACGGTCGCGGCATCCCGGTCGAGACGATGGCGAAAGAGCAGCGCCCGGCGGCCGAGGTGGTGCTGACCGTCCTCCACGCCGGCGGCAAGTTCGGGGACGGCGGCGGCTACAAGGTCTCCGGCGGCCTGCACGGGGTCGGCGTCTCCGTCGTCAACGCCCTCTCCGAGCGCCTGCATCTGCAGATCAGCCGCGATGGCAACGTCTGGTCGCAGGACTACGAGCGCGGCAAGCCGATGACCGAGCTGACCAAGGGCGAGGCGACCAAGGAGCACGGCACCCAGATCACCTTCCTGCCCGACCTCGAGATCTTCGAAGAGATCGGCTTCGACTTCGACACCCTCGCCGAGCGCCTGCGCGAGACCGCCTTCCTCACCCGCGGCCTGAGGATCGAGCTGGTCGACGAGCGCGGCGAGACCAACAGCGTCGTCTTCAAGTACGACGGCGGCATCGAGGACTTCGTCCGCCACCTCAACGAGAACAAGGACGAACTGCACCGCAAGGTCATCTACTTCGAGGGCAGCGCCGAGGAGGACGGCGAAGTAGAGCTGGCGATGCAGTGGAACTCCTCCTACCAGGAGTCGATCTTCAGCTTCGCCAACAACATCAACACCCACGAGGGCGGCACCCATCTCTCCGGCTTCCGCTCGGCGCTGACCCGGACGCTGAACGCCTACGCGCGCAGCAAAGGGCTTCTGCACGAGAAGAAAGACGAGAATCTGGCCGGCGAGGACGTGCGCGAGGGGCTGACCGCGGTGATCTCGGTCAAGCTCCACGACCCGCAGTTCGAGGGCCAGACCAAGACCAAACTCGGCAACCCGCCGATCCGCGGGCTGGTCGAGGAGACCGTCAATCGCAAGCTCGCCGAGTACTTCGAGGAGAACCCCACCGACGCCCGGCGGATCATCGGCAAGGCGATCGAGGCTTCGCGGGCACGCGACGCCGCCCGCAAGGCACGCGACCTGACCCGCCGCAAGTCGGCGCTGGAGAACTCGACCCTGCCGGGCAAGCTGGCCGACTGCTCGGTCAAGGACCCGAGCCTGGCCGAGATCTTCGTGGTCGAGGGCGACTCCGCCGGCGGTTCGGCCAAGCAGGCACGCGACCGCAATACGCAGGCGGTCCTGCCGCTGCGCGGCAAGATCATCAACGTCGAGAAGAGCCGCATCGACAAGGTCCTGGCCAACAACGAGATCCAGGCCCTGATCACGGCGATCGGCACCGGCGTCCACGACGAGTTCGACCTCGAGGGCGCCAGGTACCACAAGATCGTCATGGCCACCGACGCCGACGTCGACGGCGCGCACATCCGCACCCTGGTCCTCACCTTCCTCTACCGGCAGATGCCAGCGCTGATCGACGCCGGCTACGTCTACATCGCCAAACCGCCGCTCTACCGGGTCAAGCAGGGCAACCAGGAGACCTACCTGGAGCGCGAGTCCGAACTGGAGGAGCTGCTGCTGCGCGACAAGCTCGAGGACTTCGAGCTGACCGACGCCACCGGCAACACCAAGAAGCTGACCTCGAGCCGCTGGCAGGCCTACGTGCGACGCTCGAAAGAGTACGAGGGCTGGGGCTCCTCGCTGCAGGCCGAGTTCGGCCACGAGGCGGTGCGCTTCCTGGAGGAGTCGAACCTGCTCGACGAGGGCGTCAGCAGCGTCGATGCAGCCGCTGCGCTGCTCCGTGCGGACGCGCCCGAGGGGGCCCCCTTCGACACCGAGGTGCTCGAGGCCAACGACCAGCTGCTCGTGGTCAAGGCCGTGGAACGCAAGAGCGGCCTTGCCCGCACCCACCGGCTTCCGGCCGAACTGTTCTCGCACTTCGACTACCGCAAGTTCACCGAGGTCCACGAGGCGCTGCTCAAACAGGTTGGGCGACCACCGTTCGAGATCCGGTTCAGCGGCCGTCGCAACGTGGCGCTTTCTTTCCAAGCCCTGCGCGGAGCGGTGCTGGAGCTGGCCCGCCACGGTGTCCAACTGACCCGCTTCAAGGGGTTGGGCGAGATGAACGCCGACCAGCTGCGCGAGACGACGATGGACCCCGCCAGCCGCACCCTGGCCCGGGTCACCCTCGAAGACGCGACCGCCGCCGACCAGATCTTCTCGATGCTGATGGGCGACCAGGTCGCCCCCCGCCGCGCTTTCATCGAGGCCCACGCGAAGGAGGTGCGTTTCCTTGATGTATAGAACGGCTCCGAAAACCAAGCAGCTCGGTGACCGAGGACGCCGAGATGCGCCGGTTTGCAGGGGCCGCGCCTAATGGCACTTGATGCCCTGACGGGGCGGATCGAGGAGCGGGAGCTCGAGAAGGAGATGCGCTCGTCGTATCTCGACTACGCGATGAGCGTGATCGTCGGGCGGGCGCTGCCGGACGTGCGTGACGGCCTCAAGCCGGTCCATCGCCGCGTCCTCTACGCGATGCACGACGTCGGCCTGCAGCCGACGCGGGCCTACCGCAAGTGCGCCTTCATCGTCGGCGAGGTGATGGGCAAGTACCACCCCCACGGCGACTCGGCGATCTACGACACGCTGGTGCGGATGGCGCAGGACTTCTCCCTGCGCTACCTGCTGGTCGACGGGCAGGGCAACTTCGGCTCGATCGACGACGATCCGGCGGCGGCGATGAGGTACACCGAGGCGCGGCTGACCCGCCTCGCCACCGAGCTGCTGCGCGACATCGACGCCGACACCGTCGACTTCGGCCCCAACTACGACGAATCGACCCAGGAGCCGCTGGTCCTGCCGGCCCGCTTCCCCAACCTGTTGGTCAACGGCACCTCGGGGATCGCCGTCGGCATGGCGACCAACATCCCGCCGCACAACCTGCGCGAGGTGGCCGGCGCGGTCGCCGCCTACATCGACGACCCGGCGATCGACATGGCGGGCTTGATGGAGCACGTCAAAGGCCCCGACTTCCCTGGCGGCGGGATCATGAGCCGCGAGGGCATTCGCGACGCCTACGCCTCGGGCCGCGGCAGCATCAAGGTCCGCGCCCGCGCTCACGTCGAGCCGTTGAAGGGGGGCAAGGAGGCGATCATCGTCACCGAGCTGCCGTTCACGGTGAAGAAGCTCGGCGATGGCGGTCTGGTCACCAAGATCGCCGACCTCGTCCGCGACAAGAAACTGGAGGGCATCTCCGACCTCCGCGACGAGTCCGACGGCTCCGGCATGCGCCTGGTCATCGAGCTCAAGCGCGGCGGCCCGCCGGCCAAGGTCGTGCTCAACAACCTCTACAAGAAAACCTCGATGCAGACGACCTTCGGCGCCAACATGGTGGCGCTGGTCGACGGGGTGCCGAAGACGCTGAGCCTGCGCGAGCTGATCCACCACTACGTCGATCACCAGCGCGAGGTCGTCACCCGCCGCACCCAGTACGAACTGCGCCGCGCCGAGGCCCGCGCTCACATCCTCGAGGGACTGCTGGTCGCCCTAGACAACCTCGACGCGGTGATCAAATTGATCCGCGCCTCGAGCGACCCCGACGCCGCCCGCGACGGCCTGATGTCGCAGTTCGAGCTCTCGCGCGAGCAGGCCCAGGCGATCCTCGACATGCGCCTGCAGCGCCTGACCGCGCTCGAGGCGGACAAAGTCCGGGCCGAGCATGCCGACCTGATGGAGCGGATCGGCGAGCTGCGGGAGATCCTCGGCGACGAGGCCAAGGTGATGGCGATCGTCAAGGAGGAGCTGGCCGAAGTCGTCGAGTCCTATGGCGACGAGCGCCGCACCGAACTGGCCCACTTCGAGGGTGACGTCGGGATCGAGGACATGATCGCCGACCAGCAGATGGTGATCTCGCTGACCGCCTCCGGCTACGTCAAGCGGCTGCCGCTGGCCACCTACCGCCAGCAGCATCGCGGCGGTGTCGGCGTGATGGGGATGAACCTCAAGGAGGACGACTACATCGCCCACCTCCACATCTGCTCGACCCACGACTTCCTGCTCTTCTTCACCAACCGCGGCAAGGTCTACCGGCTCAAGGTCTACGAGCTGCCGGAGGGCTCGCGCAACGCCAAAGGCAGCTCTCTCAACAACCTGCTGCCGCTGCGCGAAGGCGAGAAAGTGATGGCGGTGATCCCGACCCGGGACTTCAAGGAGAACAAATACCTCGCCTTCGCCACCGCGCGGGGCCTCGTCAAGAAGACCGAGTTCCTCGCCTATAACACGCCGATCCGCGCCGACGGGATCATCGCGATCAAGGTCCGCGACGGCGACGAGCTGGTTCAGGTCCGGCTCACCTCGGGCGAAGACGACATCCTCATCGTCTCCCACTCCGGCCACGCCTCGCGCTTCTCGGAGCAGCTGGTGCGGTCGATGGGCCGTGACACCAGCGGCATCAAAGGCATGAACGTCGCCGGCAAGGACAACCGGGTGCTGGCGATGGACATCGCCCGCAACGACACCGAACTGTTCGTCGTCACCGAGAACGGCTACGGCAAGCGCACGCCCGTCTCCGAGTACCCCGTCAAGGGGCGCGGCACCAAAGGCGTGCTGACCGCGAAGCTGACCGAGAAGAAGGGCGGCCTCGCCGGCGCCCTGATCGTCGGCGAGCACCAGGAGCTGCTCTTCATCTCCCAGAACGGAATGGTCCAGCGCACTTCGGTCGGCGGCATCTCTCAGATGGGCCGCTCGACCCAGGGGGTGAAGGTGATGAACATCAAGGACGACGACGTGGTCAGCGCCGTGGCGCTGGTGGTCGAGTCCGACAGTGCCGAGAGTGGATCGGCCGAGCCGGCGGCAGATGAACTTCCCGCAATTGACGATGGCTCTGTGGACGGGGACGGCGGGTAGACCCCGCTTACGCCTAGCACCGGCCTGACGGCCGGTGCAATCTGAACGGCGCCTGGCGGCGCCGAGATATACGCAGCGAGCTGTGAGGCTAGAGCGGGGTCTACCCGCCGTCCCCCAACGCAGCGCATCGGTTCACGGGAACTTCAAGCTCCGAACCAGGGACGGTCCACACACGAGAGCAGAAGAACCACCAGCGCCCCGTCCCGTGCCTCAGCTTCCGCGTACCGGGAGCCAGCCGAACCTTGGGAGCCGCCTTGTTCCTGGCCGTCTCCGGAGACGTGTCGGGACGGAGGGTTGGGGGTCCCTTCCGCGGAGGCTCAAGGAACCGCGCTGGGACCCTCGGGATGCGACCCAGCTGCGCGACGGTCTCCGCGGAAGGGACCCCCAACCCTCCTATCGCCTCGCGCCTACGCGGCCTGCGGTAAGTACTGCTGCCAAGCCGTCGGGATCTTCGGGCTCGCCACCTGGATGAAGACCGTCGCCGGCGGTGCCTTGGGGGAGTTCCTGGGGTGCATCTGGATCTCGCGGGGGAGGCGGTTGCCCTTGCGGCGGTTGCAGGTTGCGCAGGCCGCGACGATGTTCTCCCAGACCGACTTGCCGCCGCGGCTGCGGGGGATCACGTGGTCGACGGTGAGGCCGGACTTGGTCGAGCCGCAGTACTGGCAGGTCCAGGAGTCGCGGGCGAGGACGGCGCGGCGGGTGATCTTCCGGCGGTGCGCCTCGCGGGGGATGCGGACGTAGTTGACGAGGCGGATCACGTCGGGTCGCTCCATCGTCATGTGCTCGGAGTGAAGGGCGCCGGCGCGCTGCTCGAGCAGCTCGGCCTTCTCCTTCAGCAGCAGCACGGCGGCACGTCTCAGCGTGCAGACGTTGATCGGCTCGTACGTCGCATTGAGCACCAGGACCCGTGCCATGCCCCGGAATTGTAGGGGGGTCGACGCCTGACGCCGAGAATCGCTATCCGACCGGGTAGGAACCCAGCAGGCGAACCGACTCGGCCTTGGTGCGCAGAGACGCGATCGCCTCGGCGACGGCCTCGTCGCCGGCGGCTCCTTCGAGATCGCAGAAGAACATGTAGCGACCCAAGCCGCTGCGCAGCGGCCGCGACTCGATGCGGCTGAGGTTGACGCCGCGGTCGGAGAACTCGCGCAGGGCGTTGACCAGCGCCCCCGGGTGGTCCTCGCCCAGCTCCGAGAAGACGAGCGAGGTCTTCCAGGGGCCGGCGCCGGCGGGCACGGTCCCGGCGGGGGCTATCCAGACGAAGCGGGTGACGTTGTCGGCCTCGTCCTGGACCCCCTCGCGGAGGATCTCGCAGCCGTAGAGCTCGGCCGCGGCGCGGGAGCCGATCGCCGCCCAGGGCCGAACCGACTCGGCGACCATGCGCACCGCCGCCGCGGTGCTGCTGACGCTGCGGAGTTCGACTCCCGCCAGTTCCTCGCGCAGGAAGCGGGCGCACTGGGCGAGCGGCTGCTGATGGGAGAGGACCGCCTCGATCGCGCCGAGCTCGACCGCCTCGCGGACGATTAGATGGGCTCGCACCGCGTAGTCGTGCTCGCCGACGATCGTCACCGACTCGGCCTCGAAGGCGAGGGTGTCGAGGGTGCCGCGGACCGAGCCCTCGATCGAGTTCTCGAAGGGGACCAGGGCGCGGTCGGCTTCGCCGCTCTGCACGGCGAGGATCGCGTCGTGGATGGTGGCGGTCCGCAGCGGCTCGAAGCCCTCGCCCTTCGCCGCTTCCCCCAGCGCGTCCTCGGTGAAGGTGCCGGCGGGGCCGAGGTAGGCGATTCGCATCGCGCTCAGCGGCCTATTCGAAGACGACGGTGTAGCTGGCTTCGTTGTTTTCGGAGACCTGCTCGCCGGGGACGGTGTCGACCTTGACTTCGAGCGTGACTTCGCCGCTCGGAGTCGGGGTCAGCAGGATCGAGGCGGTACCGGTTTCGCCGGCGCCGATGGTTTCGATGTCCCCCTGCACTTCGGTGCCGTCCGCTGAGACCGTGACGCCGACCCCGTTCTCGGTCGATTCGCCCTGGTTTTCGACCGTCACTTCGACTTCGGCCCCTTCTTCGGCGGCCACCCCGACGGCTTCTTCGCCCAGTTCGGTGCCGTTGACGCTGACGCCGCTGAGGCCGAGGCCGTGAACGCCGGAGGTGCTGCCGGCGCTGGAGCCGCTGACGGTGCCGAGTGCCTCGGCGACCGAGCTTTCTTCGAGCCACCTGGTCTCGTCCGGCAGGAAGACGCTCTCCGGCACGTCGCTGCCCTCGATCCCGTTGGCGGCGAGGACCCCGTCAATTTCCGGCCGGACGACGACGGCGTAGAGGGCGTCGGCGGCGAGCAGCTTCTGCATCTGCTTGGCGATCGCCGCGGTCGCCTTGGCGGCGCCGGCATCGCCCAGCGCGGTGGGCATTTCGTCGGAGATCTCCGTCATCGCGCTGCTGCGCAGCTCGTAGGTCAGCTCCAGCGCATTCTGGGCCCGGCCCATGTCGCCCGGCGCGCCGAGCCCGTCGACCCGCGAGGCGTAGTTGTCCATGGCGCTGCGATCGGCGTTGACCTCGGCGGTGAAGTCGGTGACCGAGAGGCTGCCGGGTTCGGCGAGCTTGCCGAAGAAGGCTTTGCTCGTCTGGTCGGTCTCTTCGACGATCTGGGTGACGTCGCGGGCGTAGTCGCTGAGCTCGCGGTTGGCTCGGGCGTCGAGGCAGCCCTTGACGCCCAGCACGACCAGGATCAGGAGGATCAGGCCGCCACCGAGCGCGAGACCGCGCCGCAGCATGATCTGCTGGCGTTCGGGTCGGCGTGGCGGCCGCTCGCGACGTCGCGGCCCGCGTACTGGTGAATCCTCCAAGAAGCGGCTCTCCAAGCTGGTTGGGTGGCCGAAGAGTATGAAGCCTGGGGGGGTCGGAGCGCTGGGACAGGCGGCTCGCGGTGCGTTTCTCCCAGGCCGACCGGCGCAGGAGAATCGGCTTTGGGAGCGAAATCGAAGGAGCTTTGGTCGGTTCTCTCGTGCTCAACCGCTTCTTGATCGAGCGCCGCATCGGCAGCGGCGGCTTCGGCGTCGTCTACGAGGCCTGGGACGGCCGCCTCGAGCGCCCGGTCGCGGTCAAGGCGATCGAGCAGCGCGGCGAGGCGGGACGGCGGGTGCTGCGCGAGGCCCAGGCCGCGGCTCGGCTCAACCATCCCGGCATCGTCACCCTCTACGAGATGGGCGAGGAGGACGGCAATGCCCTGCTCGTCTCCGAGCTGGTCGAGGGCTCGACCCTGGCTCGCCTCGCCCACGCCGGCGAGCTCTCAGACCGTGAGATCGGCGAGATCGGCGCCGACCTCTGTGAGGCGCTCGACCATGCCCACTCGCGCGGCGTCGTCCACCGCGACATCAAGCCCCAGAACGTGCAGGTGACCGAGGGAGACTGCGAAGGGGAGTCGCGGGCGAAGCTGATGGACTTCGGCGTCGCCCACCTCGCCGACGGCGCCGCGCTGACCGCTCCCGGCGACATCGTCGGCACCCTCGCCTACATGTCGCCCGAGCAGGCCGAGGGCCGTCCCGCCGGTCCCGAGGCAGACGTCTACTCCCTCGCCCTGATGCTCTACGAGTGCTGGAGCGGGGAGAACCCGCACCGCCGCTCCAGCCCGGCCGCGACGGCACGGGCGATCGGCGACCGCACCAGGCCGCTGCGACGCCTGCGGCCCGACCTGCCGCGCGAGCTGACGGCGGAGATCGACGCCTGTCTTGCCGCCCGTCCCAACCAGCGCTCCTCGCTGGAGCAGCTGGGCACCGCGATCGAGGATTCGCTCGACCTGCTCGCCGATCAGGCCCGTTCCAGCCACGGCCACCTCGGCCCCCGCCTCGGTGCCCTGGCCCTCGCCGCCGCCCTTGGCGCCTGGCTCGCCCTCGGCCACGGCATCCTGCTTCCCTGATGCCGGCCAACATCTAGGATTTTCCGATCGGCGTCCTACGCAACCTCGAGTCCCGCATCGAAGGCCTCGTCGAGGGAGTCTTCAGCCGCGCCTTCAGCTCCGAGGTGCAGCCGGTCGAACTCGCCCGCAAGCTGGCGAAGGAAATGGACGCCCACAAGACCGCCTCGGTCGAACGGGTCTACGTCCCGAACGAGTACATGGTCTTCCTCTCCAAGCAGGACCGGGCAAAGCTCGAGGGCTACGAGCGCTCGCTGGAGCAGGAGCTGTCGGGCTACCTGCTGGAGCACGCGCGCCGGCGCGGCTACGACCTATTGACCCGGCCCGCGGTCGGCTTCGACACCGACGAGCGCCTGCGGCTCGGCGAGTTCGGGATTCAGGCCCGCCTGGTCAAGCCGCCCGCTCACGAGGGCGAGGCTCCCAAGCAGGGAGAAGAGGGCCACACGATGGTCTACTCGGCGGTGCGCGAGCGCGACCGGGCCCGCCCCAAACGGCCCGAGGAGGCGGTCGGCGCCCTGGTCTCGACCCGCGCCGTCGTCTCGCTCGACGACCGCCGCTACGTGCTCGACGGGCCGCGGGCGACGATCGGACGCTCGAAGGCGGTCGAGTGCGTGCTCTCCGACCCCAACGTCTCCCGCCGCCACGCCGAGCTGCGCCGGGCGGAGTCGGGCGACTGGCAGATCGTCGATCTCGGCTCGACCAATGGGATCAAGGTCAACGGCCGCCGCGTCGCCTCGACCCGGCTCTCGCCGGGGGACCAGGTGACCGTCGGCACGACCACCTTCCTCTTCGACATCGAGCAGTGACGGGCGCTGGCCGTAATCTGCTGGGCGCGTGGCCTACGACCCCATATCCGTAGCGCTCAAGTTCGGCTTCCTGGCCGTCCTCTATCTCTTCCTGCTCGTGATCGCGCGCAGCGCGATGAAGGACTTGCGGCGGACGGTTTCCCCGGCGCCCGACGCGACCGGCTTCCACGCCGCCCCGGCCTACTCCGGCTCGCCCCGCAGCGGCGACGCCTGGCTCGTCACCGAGCGCGGCGGCGGTCTCGAAGCCGACGAGCGCTTCGACCTCATCGGGGGCCTCTCGATCGGCCGCTCCAAGGACGCCGACGTGCAGATCGACGACCGTTACGCCTCCAGCATCCACGCCCGCCTCTTCGAGCGCGGCGGTCGCTTCTTCGTCGAGGACATGAACTCGACCAACGGCACCCTGCTCAACGGTGCCACCTTGAAGGGAGAGGCGGAGCTGATCGACGGCGACACGGTTCAGATCGGCGACACGGTGTTCAGGCTCGAGGCCCAGTGAGGCGCATGCGGAGCGAACGCCCGTATCTGATTGAGCGAGAGCGGAGCAGGCGCGGAGACGGTGTGAGATGACGCTGCGGATCGACGATCAGGCCACCCGCACCGACACCGGGCGCCAGCGCAACGCCAACGAGGACTCGCTCTTCACGCGAGCGCCGCTGTTCGTCGTCGCCGACGGGATGGGCGGGGCGCAGGCGGGCGAGGTCGCCTCGAAGACGGCGGCCGAGTCATTCGACCGCGAGCTGCCGCAGGGCCCGCCGGAGCAGGTTCTGCGCGAGACGATCGAGGCGGCGAACAGGACGATCCACGAGCACGCCCGCAACGACCCCGACCTGGCCGGGATGGGGACGACGATCACCGCCACGATCGTCGACCTCGAGGCCGAGGAGGTGGCGATCGGCCACGTCGGCGACAGCCGCGCCTACCGCCTGCGCGGCAGCAGGTTCGAGCGCCTCACCCGCGACCACTCGCTGGTCGAGGAGATGCGCCGCAAGGGCCAGCTCACCGAGGCCCAGGCCGAGGACCACCCGCAGCGCTCGATCATCACCCGGGCCCTCGGGCCCGAACCCGAGGTCGAGGTCGACCTGCAGACCGTGCCCGCCCAGGCCGGCGACGTCTTCCTGGTCTGCTCCGACGGCCTGACGACGATGCTGGGCGACGAGCAGATCGGCCGCCTGCTGGCCCGCGCCACCTCGATGGAGTCGGCGGTCCGCGCCCTGGTCGACGAAGCCAACCGGGCCGGCGGCCGCGACAACATCACCGTCGTCGCCTTCCGCCTCGGCGATGCCTCGGCGCGCGCCGGCGCCGCGACGCCCGCGGCAGCTCCCGGGGAGGGGGCGACCCTGATCGGCACCAGCGCCGAGGAGGTCGGGCTGACCGCGACCGAGGTGCGCCGCCGCGCCGCCGCCGAGGCGGCGAGGAATCGTCGCGAGGAGCTCGCCGGCAAGCCGCGCCGGCGGCGGCTGCGAACTGCGCTGAAGGTCCTCGCCGCGCTCGTCCTCGTCGGCGCCCTCGCCTTTGGGGCTTGGTACGGCAACCGCCAGATCTGGTTCCTCGGCACTGACGACGCCGGCCGCGTCGCCCTCTACCGCGGCGCTCCCTACGAGCTGCCGTTCGGGATCGAGCTCTACGAGGAGCGCTATGCGAGCCCGATCCAGACCGACTCGTTGCCGCCCAAGCGCGGCGCCGCCGTCACCGACCACGACCTGCGCTCGCGCGATGACGCCGTATCCCTGGTCGAAGACATCCAGAAGAGCCAGGGGGTTCCTTGACTTCCGCCAGGAACCGGGAGCTAACCGCTCTGGTTCCGGTCGCGCTGCTGCTGACGGCGGGGTTCGCCGCCGTCTTCGCCCAGGAGGGCACCCGCCTTGACAACCTCAGCCTGATCTACGGGGCCTACTTCCTGGCGGTCTGCGTCGCCGCCCACGTCTACCTGCGGATACGGCTCCCCGACGCCGACCCCTACCTCTTCCCGCTGGTCGCCCTGCTGACCGCCTTCGGGCTGGTGATGATCTACCGGATCGACGACAGCCTCGCTCGTGACCAGGCCAACTGGTTCGTGCTCGGCCTCGTCCTCTTCGCGCTGACGATCCAGTTCCTGCGCGACTACGAGCTGTTGGAGCGCTATCGCTACACGATCGCCGCGGTCGGGCTGCTGCTGCTGCTGGCCCCGCGCCTGCCGGGGATCGGCCAGCAGGTCAACGGGGCCTACCTCGGGATCAAGATCGGCCCGCTCGCCTTCCAACCGGCCGAGTTCTCGAAGATCTGCATCGTCGTCTTCCTCGCCAGCTATCTGCGCGAGCACCGCGAGGTTCTGATCGTCGGGGCACGGCGCGTGCTCGGGGTGACGCTGCCGCCGCTGAAGCACTTCGGGCCGATGCTGGTCGTCTGGGGAGCATCGATGTTCATGCTCGTCTTCATCCGCGACCTCGGCAGCTCGCTGATGTTCTTCGCCGCCTTCCTCGCCCTGCTCTACGTCGCCACCGGGCGCTTCTCCTTCGTCGTCATCGGAATGGCGATGTTCACGGTCGGCGCCTGGTTCTTCGCCTCGACCGTGCCCCACGTCCACGACCGGGTCGAGATCTGGCTCGATCCCTACCAGGACCCGACCGAAACCGGGTACCAGATCCTGCAGTCGATCTTCGCCCAGGCCGACGGCGGCCTCTTCGGCAAGGGGTTCGGCCAGTCGCTGATCACGATCCCCGGCACCGGCGGCGACCCGCTGCTGCCGGCGGCCCAGACCGACACGATCTATTCGCTGATCGTCAACGAGGTGGGGCTGTTCGGCGCCTGCGGCGTCATCCTCATCTACCTGCTGATCGCCGCCCGCGGCTTCAAGATCGCGCTGCTGGCCAGGGACGGGTTCTCGAAGCTGCTGGCGACCGGCCTGACCGCGGTCTTCTCGATCCAGGCCTTCGTGATCATCGGCGGCGTCACCCGGGTGATCCCGCTGACCGGAGTCACCCTGCCCTTCATCAGCTACGGCGGCAGCTCGATCGTCGCCAACTTCGTGCTGCTGGCACTGCTGCTGCTGATCTCCGACCGGGCCCGCCGTGAAGCGGTGGAGCCCGGTGGCCGCGCGCTCTCGTTGGAGCGTGCATGAATCGCCAGATCGTCCAATTGTTCGCCTTCATCGTCGTCCTCTTCGCGGTCCTGGTCGGCTTCACGTCCTACTGGTCGGTGTTCGACGCCAAGGCGCTGAAGGAAGAGGAAGCGAACAAGCGGCCGCTGCTGGAGCAGCAGCAGATCCGTCGCGGCCGCATCCTCGCCGCCGACGGCACCGTGATCGCCAAGTCGGTCAGGAAGGGCAGGGGCGACTCCAAGCGCTTCGTCCGCCGCTACCCCGAGGGCGCGCTCTACGGCCACCCGATCGGCTACAGCTTCGTCCGCTACGGCGACACCGAGTTCGAGCAGTTCCACAACGACGAGCTGATCGGCGAAGAATCGGAATTCAGCTCGATCCTCGAGGAGCTCCTGGGCCACTCGCGGGAAGGGAATGACATCGTCACCAACATCGATCCGGAAGCCCAGCGGGTGGCGCTGGCGGATCTCGAAGAACAGGGCTTCGGCGCCGTCGTCGCGATCGAGCCGAGCACCGGCGCGGTCAAGGTGATGGCCTCGAACAAGCCCTTCGACCCCAACCGGGTGCCCGACGAATACGAAGAGCTGCGCCTCAACGAAATCGAAACGCCGCTGCTGAACCGGGCCACCCAGGGTCTCTACCCGCCGGGCTCGACCTTCAAGGTCGTGACCGCGGCGGCGGGGCTGGAGAGCGGCACGATCACTCCGGAGACGGCGATCGACGCACCCGGCACGCTGGAAGTCGAAGGGACGCCGCTGCAGAACGACTTCAACGAGGACTTCTTCGGCGCCACCCTGGACACGGCCCTGACCAACTCGGTCAACACCTGGTTTGGCCAGCTCGGCCAGCAGCTCGGCAACGAGAAGCTGTTCGAGACGATGGAAAAGTTCGGCTTCAACTCGACCCCGCCGATCGACCTGCCCGACGACGAGGTCTACGAGAGCGGCATCTCGGGGGAAAACGGGTTGCTGACCGTGCGCGATCCGGTCGACCTCGCCCGGCTCGCGATCGGCCAGGAGCGGCTGCTGGCGACGCCGCTGCAGATGGCGATGGTCGCGGCCGCCGTCGCCAACGGCGGCAGGCTGATGAAGCCGCAGATCTGGAACCGGGTGATCGACCCCGACGGCCGCGTCACCGACCGCCTCGACCCCTCCGAGTACAGCCAGCCGGTCTCCGAGCAGACGGCGGCGGAGCTGACGACGGCGATGGAAGGGGTGGTGACCGAAGGGACCGGCACCAACGCGGCGATCTCCGGGGTCTCGGTGGCCGGCAAGACCGGCACCGCGGAAACCCCCGGCAACAAGGCCTGCGGCGGCGGCGTCGATGA
This sequence comes from uncultured Solirubrobacterales bacterium, assembly GCA_963812145.1. GTDB lineage: Bacteria > Actinomycetota > Thermoleophilia > Solirubrobacterales > 70-9 > VAYN01. The sequence goes on along the minus strand of CAWEUG010000005.1, from coordinate 184,248 downwards.
GAACCAGGCCTGGTTCATCGGCTTCGCCCCGGCCGACGACCCGGAGATCGCGATCGCCGCCTCGGTCGAGTGCACCGAACAGTTCGGCAACGACGTCGCCGCGCCGATCTTCCGCGACGTCGCCGAAACGATCCTCAATGGCGAATGACGTGAAACAGCCAGCCGACGGGCCGAAAACCCACGCATGCCGTGGGAAATCGGCCCATCGATCCAAGAATGGAGGCCGGAGTGCCTGATGTGAGCGAGGGGAGCGTGGTCGATGGGCGTTACGAGGTTCTGCGGCGGCTTGGCAGCGGCGGCATGGCCGACGTCTGGCTGGCCGAGGACACCCACCTTCAGCGCCGGGTCGCGCTGAAGGTCCTGCACCGTCGCTTCGCCCAGGATCGCGAGTTCGTCGAGCGCTTCCGCCGCGAGGCGGAGTCGGCGGCCGGCCTGCAGCACCCAAATATCGTCTCCGTCTTCGACCGCGGCGAGTTCGAGGGCACCTATTACATCGCCATGCAGTACGTCGACGGCCCGACGCTGAAGCAGCTGATCGACCGCGGGCTGACGCCGGAACAGGCCGTGACGGAGATCCGCCAGGTGCTGGAGGCGGCCCGCTTCGCCCATCGCCACGGCATCGTCCACCGCGACCTCAAGCCCCAGAACGTGATCGTCGACGGCGAGGGCAAGGCGATGGTGACCGACTTCGGCATCGCCCGCGCCGGCGTCTCGGAGATCACCCAGACCGGCTCGGTGATGGGGACCCCGCACTACCTCTCGCCCGAGCAGGCCCAGGGCTTCGACGTCACCGCCGTCTCCGACCTCTACTCGATCGGGGTGATCCTCTACGAGGCGCTGACGGGCCGGGTTCCGTTCGAGGCCGATTCCGCCGTGGCGGTGGCGATGAAACAGGTCTCGCAGACGCCCCAGCGCCCGAGCTCGATCAACCACCGCGTCTCGCCCGCCCTCGACGCCGTCGTGATGCGGGCGCTGGAGAAGGAGCCCGGCCAGCGCTTCCAGAGCGCCGACGCTTTCATCGCCGCCCTCGACGCCGCCCTGAAGCAGCCCGGCGCCGGCGACGGCACGGCTGACTTCGCGGCGCTGCCGCCGGTGGTGGCGGTCCCGATCGAGGACGAGGAGGTGGACCCAGAGGAGGAGGCGCGCAAGCGTCGCCGTCGCTGGATCGCCGCGGCGATCGCGGCCGTGCTGATCGGCATCCTCGTCGGCCTGGCGCTGACCCGCGACACCAGCACCGAAGTCCCGGCGGTGACCGGCAACGAGCTGCAACGTCGCCATCGCCCTGCTCCAGCAGGACGGCTTCTCGGTCGGCGAGGTGAAGCGGGTCGAGCGCGAAGCCGCCCCCAACACCGTGCTCGAGCAGGACCCCGCAGCCTCACCCCCCGGCGACGAAGCCGAACTCGACTGCTCCTTCCTTACCTTCTTCTGCTCGAAGCCGAAGGTGACGCTGACGGTCAGCTCCGGGCCCGGCAGCGGCAAGGTGCCGGCGACCGCCGGCCTCAGCCAGGAGGAAGCGAGCGAACGGCTCGAAGCCGCGGGCTTTGAAGCCGACGTCGAAAGCGCCAACTCCGACAGCGTCGAAGAGGGTTTCGTGATCCACTCCCAACCGTCGGGCGGGAGCACCGCGACCAACGGCTCGACCGTGATCCTGGTCGTCTCGCGGGGCCCGAAGCTGACCAAGGTCCCCGTCCTGGTCGGCAGCCAGCGCCGCCTCGCGGTGCAGCAGATTCGCGGCCGCGGCCTCACCCCCAGCGTCTCCGAAGAAGAAAGCAGCTCAGCGCCGGGAGAGGTGGTCAGCCAGTCGCCGAGCGCCGGCAGCGAGGTCGAAGCGGGCGCGACCGTCGCGATCGTCGTCTCCTCCGGCAAGCAGCAGGCAGAGGTGCCGAACGTGATCGGCAAGCTGCGCTCCGAAGCGGTGCAGGCGGTCCGCGAAGCCGGGCTCGAGCCAACGGTCGAAGAAGAAGAAACCGAGGTCGCCGGCAAGGTCGGCCGGGCGGTCGACCAGTTCCCGCCGCCGGGCTCCGAGCTCGAACCGGGCGACTCGGTGACGATCGTCGTCGGCAAGCAGGCCGCGACGCTTCCGGAAGCAGAAGAATGAGAGTCGCCGTGCTCTCCGGCGGCCGCTCCTCCGAGCACGACGTCTCGCTGCGCTCGGGCGCCTCGGTCGCCCGCGGCTTGGCCGCGGCCGGCCACGGGGTCGTCGCGGTGACGATCGAGCGCGACGGGCGCTGGCTCTGCGACGGCTCCTCGCTCCAGCTGGCTCCGGCCGGGGGCCTGCTGGGCGCCGACGCGGTCTTCCCCGCCCTGCATGGCGCCTTCGGCGAGGACGGCAGCGTCCAGGGCTTGCTGGAGCTGCTCGACGTCCCCTACGTCGGCTCCGACGTGCTCGCCGCGGCGACCTGCATGGACAAGCTGACCCTGAAGCGGCTCTTCGCCGAGCGCGGCATCCCCCAGGTCGATTTCGCCACCGTCGGCGAGGAGGGCTGGCGCTCGCGCTGCGAGGCGATGGGGCTGCCGCTCTGGGTGAAGCCCTCGCGGATGGGCTCCAGTGTCGGCATCACCCGCGTCACCGACCTCGACGAGCTGGACGCGGCGGTCGAGCTGGCCCGGCGCCACGACCCGCGGGTCATCGTCGAGGCCTCGGCTCGCGGCCGCGAGGTGGAGTGCTCGGTGCTCGGCAACGAGTCGCCGCTGACCTCGTCGCCGGGCGAGATCGTCGCCAACGCCGAGTGGTACGACTTCGAAGCCAAGTACGAGCAGGGCGGGATGGAGCTGCTGGTACCGGCGCCAATCACCGCGTCCGAGACCGCCCGCGTCCGCGAACTGGCCGCCGCCACCTTCGCCCTGGCCGGCTGCTCGGGCCTCGCCCGCTGCGACTTCTTCGTCGAGCCCGACGGCGAGGTGCTGGTCAACGAGATCAACACGATGCCCGGCTTCACCGAGACCAGCGTCTACGCGAAGTTGCTGGAGGCGAGCGAGATCGGCTACCCGGAGCTCTGCGACCGTCTGGTCGAGCTCGCGGTCGAGCGCTACGAGCGCGCCCGCTCCCACGAGTTCTAGAGCCTCAGCGGCTCATTCGATCAGCTTCACGTCGTCGATCTCGAGCCGGTAGCGGCCCGCCTGGTCGCGCGACGGGGCGGCTTTGGTGAACCAGATCAGGAAGTACTTGGCGGGGGCTGGGACGGCGAGCTCGATCTCGGCGTTCTCGCCGGCTTCGCTGATTTCGCCGACCGGCTCGCCCCACTCGGCGAGTTCCTCCGGTGGCCCGGAAGCGGCGGCGTAGATCTGCGCGTTCCAGCCGGGGGCGCCGCGGACCACCATCTCGGCCGGCGTCGCCGCCGAGCCGGCGGTGACGTAGAGGCCGACGCCCGGGTCGGGCCCGCTCTTCGTCCCGGCGAAGTCGTCGGTGTCGTAGTGCTCGCTGCTCCAGGCAGTTCCGGTCGGGTTGCCGTCGACCGCGAGGCTGACCGATTCCGGGCCCTCTTCGGAGTCCCCTTGGGGGTCGAAGTCGGTGGCCGAGGAGAGGCTGACGACCGTGCCCTTGTCCTTGAGCGCACCGCCGCCCCCACCGCCTCCGCTGATGAACAGCACGGCCAGCAACGCCCCACCGCCGACCAGGACCACGAGCACGACCGCCGCCCACGACCAGCGCCGGCTGGAGAGCTTGCGCTCCGGCGCCGGCACCGCGTCCAGCACGCTGGTCGCCTCGCCGGTGGTGGAGCCGGCCCGCGCCGCCTCGACCTCGAGCGCGGTCGAGAGGTCGTCGATCATCTCGCCGACCTCCTGGTAGCGCTGGGCCGGGTCCTTGTCGGTCGAGCGCTCGACCACCAGCGCCGTCGCCGCGGAGATCTCGGGGCGGCGCTGCTGCACGTCGGGCAGCTCTTCGTTGACGTGTTTCATCGCCACCCCGACCTGGCTGTCGGCATGGAAGGGGACCTGCCCGACCAGCATCTCGTAGAGGACGACGCCGAGCGAGTAGATGTCGGAGCGGGGGTCGACCGGATGGCCCATCGCCTGCTCGGGAGCGACGTAGTCGGTGGTGCCGAGGACGCGGCCGGTGGCGGTCATCCCGTCCTGCTCGAGCTGCCGCGAGATCCCGAAGTCGGTCAGCTTGGCCCGCCCCTCGGCGTCGATCAGGACGTTCTGGGGCTTGATGTCGCGGTGGACCATGTTGCGGGCGTGGGCGACGGTGAGGCCGCGGGCGATCTCGATCGCGTAGGCCAGCGCCTCCTGGGTGTCGAGGGCGCCGAGCCGGGCGATCCGCTGCTTCAGCGTCTCCCCTTCGACGTACTCGAAGACGATGTAGGGGTGGCCGCCGTCCTCGCCGGCGTCGATCACCGCGACCACGTTCGGGTGGGAGAGCTTGGCCACCGCCCGCGCCTCCTGGCGGAAGCGCTCGAGCTGGTCGGGCTGCTCGGACATCTCCCGGTGCATCACCTTGACCGCGACGGCGCGATCGAGGGTGCCGTCGTTGGCCAGGTAGACGGTCGACATGCCGCCGCTGCCGAGCTTGGCCTCCAGCTTGTAGCGGCCGGAGAGCACGGTGCCGATCATCTGCGAGCTGGTTGGTCGGGAGTTCATCGGCGGAGGCAAACGTTATGGGGCAATTGCGAGGGTCTCAACGTGAAATTCCACGGGTGTAAATGCAGAGGGCTAAATACAGATTCGCTACTACCCTGTGCCCGCCTGCCCGTGCCTGGGAATGGGCGGTCTCGCCCGCCACTCGAGCCTTCCTTGATCACTTGGTGGGGCTATGGGCCCGCCAAGTGATCAACCTTGTTGGCGTCGGACCGCCTTCTCGCCCTCGGTCGCCCGCCCGATCCGCTTCGCGCCCGGGTAGTGCGCCCGCAGCAGCTCCAGCGCCGCCGCCTCGTCCTCCGCCGGGACGACGACGCAGAAGCCGCAGCCCATGTTGAAGACGTCGTACATCTCCTCTTCGGAGACCTCGCCCTGCTCCTGGATCAGCGCGAAGATCGGCGGCACCGGCAGCGGCTCATCGATCTCGTAGCCGACCTCGGCCGCCAGCCGCAGCAGGTTGGCGGTGCCGCCGGAGGTGATGTGGGCGAGGCCGCGGACGTCGACGGCGGAGCGCAGCAGCTCGGCGACCGGCTTCACGTAGATCTCGGTCGGCTCTAGCAGGACGTCGCCGAGCGGCCGCCCGAGGCGCTCGTCGTCGAGCGCGATGCCGGCCAGGGCCGCGCGGGCCAGCGTGTAGCCGTTGGAGTGGATGCCCGAGGACGGGAGCCCGATCACCACGTCGCCCGGGCGGACCGCCGAGCCGTCGACGATCGCGTCGAGGGCGACGGTGCCGAAGCAGGCACCGGAGACGTCGACGCTGGAGACCAGGTCGCCGAGCTGGGCGAGCTCGCCGCCGGGGATCTCGACCCCGGCCAGCTCCGCCCCCCGCGCCAGCCCGACCCCGATTTCCTCGCAGACCGCGGGGTCGGCCTTCTGCACGGCGATGTAGTCGAGCATCGCCAGCGGCTCGGCGCCGACGCAGATCACGTCGTTGACGTTCATCGCCACGCAGTCGATCCCGACGGTGTCGAACCGGCCCAGCTCCTCGGCGACCAAGAGCTTGGTCCCGACCCCGTCGGTCGAGAGCGCGATCCCGCTGCGCTCGTCGAGCTTGATCACGCTGGCGTAGTGCCCCGGCAGCGGCACCTGCAGCGAAGGGCGATCGAGCTTGATCGCGCCAAGGGCCCGAACCAGCCCGGCGACCGCGGCGTCCGCAGCCCCCTGGTCGACCCCGGCCTTGGCGTAGGCGTCGTTCATCGAAATACCCCGCGTTCGCATGCCGATCGCCACGGATTCGAGCACCCGGAAGTCACCGTGTCGATCGTCATGCTCCTTTCAGCTTCGCAAGAACGGCGGCGGCCAGCACGGCCCGGTAGGCCGCGTAGGGCCACAGCGCCCGGTCGCGCTCGACCAGGCCGATCAGGCGCTGGGAGGCGAGGGTCGAGGCGAAGGAGGCGCCGACGCCGACCACGAGCGTGCGGCGCAGCTCGGGAGTGGTGCCGCGCCGGGCGAGGCGGGTGCCCTTGAGGGCGGTCGCGCCGACGATGATCGGCAGCGCGATCGTGCGCGAGAGCAGGTTCGCCTGGTCACGCGAGAAGTGGCGCCAGCGGGCGGCCGCGAGGGTGACGCCGTTGCGGGAGACGCCGGGCGCCAGCGCCGCCGCCTGGGCGACGCCGAGGGCGAGACCGTCGCCAGCCGTCGCCTCGCCTCGCCCGCGCCGCTGCGGCCGCCGGTCGGCGAGGAGCATCGCCGCGGCGCCGGCGAGCAGGCCGTAGGCAGTCGCCCGCGGCCCGCCCAGCCGCCGCTCGATCGGTCGCTCCAGCGCGTAGCCGACGATCGCCGCCGGCAGGAAGGAGAGGCCGAGGAACAGGACCCTGCGACCGTCGAGCTCGCGCAGCTCCTCGCGGATCACCCGCCGCTGGCCGATCAGCAGCGCCAGGGCGGCGCCGCTGTGGAGGGCGACCTCGAAGCTCTTGCGCAGCTCGGGGTCGATCGAGTCCCAGTCCCAGCCGGCCAGCCAGGGGACGAGGACGATGTGGGCCGAGCTGGAGACGGGCAGCAGCTCCGCCGGGCCCTGGACGACGCCGAGCGCCACCGCGCGCCGGGTCGGCAGCCCTCCCTCGCCCGCTTCGCTCAAGCGCCGGTGGTGCCGGTTGCCTCGGGCGCCGCGGCCGGCTCGTCCGCATCGGCACCCGGGCCGCCGCCACGCCGCCGCTTGATCAGGAAGTAGGCCCCGAGGACGACGACGGCGACCACGACCAGGTAGTCGAGGTAGTGCAGGTGCCCGCGCCACTCTTCCCAGTTGTCGCCGACGCTCTTGCCGACCAGCGCCAGCATCAGCACCCAGGGGATGCAGCCGAGCAGGGTGAGGACGGTGAAGCGCCAGAACGGCATCTTCGCCACCCCCGCCGGCAGCGAGATGAAGGTGCGGATGATCGGCAGCATCCGTGAGAAGAAGACGATCGGATCGCCATGGCGCGCGAACAGGTCGTCGGCCCATTTCAGGTGCTTGGGGTTGACGTGGATCAGCTTGTTTTTTTCCAGCAGGTCGATGCGGCCGTAGTAGCCGACCGCGTAGGCGATCCAGGAGCCGACCAGGTTGCCGAGCACGCCGGCGGCGACGACCCCGACCAGGGTCAGGTCGCCGGCGGCGACGCTGGAGCCGGCGAAGAGCATGATCGCCTCGCTCGGCACCGGCAGGCAGGCGGACTCCAGGGTCATCAGCACGAACACGGCCGGCAGCCCGGTGGCGCTGATGAAGTCCGTGCCCCAGTTGACGATCGGGTCGAGGAAGAAGTCGGTGACGCTGGCGAAGAGGAGGGCGTGCATCGAGCGGCACATCGTAGGGAAGTGGGGCCTAACCGCACCGCCTAGCCCTAAACTGCTCCATCTAATGGGCCGGTTGAATCACCCCGTCTACCGCAACCGGATGCTGCAGCTGGCGGCCGACGCGGTCCTCGTCGCGCTCGCGTACTTCCTTGCCTTCCAGCTGCGCTTCCTCGACGAACCGCACGGCTGGCCGGAGCGCTACCAGACGCTCTTCGCCCAATCGGTCGGCTTCGTCGTCGTCGGCAAGCTCGTCGTCTTCTACGCCTGCGGGCTCTACCAGAAGTGGTGGCGCTACGTGAGCGGCCGCGACTTCCTGCTGATCTTCCGCGCCGTCGCCATCGCCAGCGCGATCCTGGTCGTCTTCTTCGCCGTCGCCAAGCCCTTCGCGCACACGCTGCCGCGGGCGGTCGAGGTGACCGACTTCGTGCTGACGATGATGCTGATCGCCGGCGCCCGCCTGGCGGTGCGGCTGCTCGTCGAGCGTCCCTCGCGCGGCTCGCGCCTGCCCAAGCACGAGGTGCTGGTGGTCGGCGCCGGCTCCGGCGGCCAGATGGTCGTCCGCGAGCTGCAGCTCAACCCCAACCTCGGCGCCACCGCGATCGGCTTCGTCGACGACGACCCGCGCAAGCGGGGGATGCGGATGCTGGGGCTGAAGGTGCTCGGCTCGACCAAGGAGATCGTCGCGATCCTCGACGAGACCGAGCCCGACGAGGTGGTGATCGCGATCCCCTCGGCGCCGGGTCAGCTGCGCGGCCAGGTAGTCGCCGCCTGCCGCGAGCGTGAGATCCGCGTCCGCACCCTGCCGACCGTCTTCGAGCTGCTGCGCGGCGGCGTCCAGCTCAACAAACAGCTGCGCGAGGTGCGGGTCGAGGACGTGCTCGGCCGCGACCCGATCGTGCGCGAGCTCGATCGCGTCGGCGCTTACCTGCGCGACCGCATCGTCCTCGTCACCGGCGCCGGCGGCTCGATCGGCTCCGAGCTCTGCCGCCAGATCGCCCAGGTCAAGCCCCGTCTCCTGGTGATGCTCGACCACGCCGAGGACAATCTCTTCGAGATCGACCGCGAGATGGTCGAGCTGCGCCACTTCACCAACGTCGAGTCGGTGCTGGCGGACTGCAAGGAGCCGCACCGGATGCTGGAGGTGATGCAGCGCTTCAAGCCCAGCGTCGTCTTCCACGCCGCCGCCTACAAGCACGTGCCGCTGATGGAGGCCAATCCGCTCGAGGCCGTCCGCAACAACGCGATCGCGACCCGGATCACCGCCGAGACCGCGGCCGCCTCCAAGGTCGAGCGCTTCGTCCTGATCTCGACCGACAAGGCGGTCAACCCGAAGACGGTGATGGGCGCCTCGAAGGCAATGGCCGAGTGGATCGTCGAGCAGGCCGGCGAGGCTCATCCCGGCACCCGCTTCGCCTCGGTCCGCTTCGGCAACGTGCTCGCGTCCTCGGGAAGCGTAGTGCCGATCTTCCGCAACCAGATCGAGCGCGGCGGCCCGGTCACCGTTACCCACCCGGAGATGACGCGCTACTTCATGACGATCCCGGAGGCGGTGCAGATGGTGATCCGGTCCGGCGACATCGGCGCCGGCAAGGGCGAGGTCTTCGTCCTCGACATGGGCGAGCCGGTGAAGATCGTCGACCTCGCCCACAACATGATCCGCCTCGCTGGCTACGAGCCGGAAGAGGAGATCGCGGTCGAGTTCACCCAGCCGCGGCCCGGCGAGAAGCTGCACGAGGAGCTCTTCGGGTCGGCCGAGGAGCTGCAGCCGACGGCGGCGAGACGGATCAACCGGGCGGTGCGGGCGGTGCCGATCGACTCCGCCTGGGTGGAGTCGACGCTGAGCTCGCTCGAAGACCTGGTGATGGCCGGCGACGAGGCCAACCTGGCCGTGCGGGTGGTCGAGATGATCGCCGCACCGGGTGGCGATGCGGCGACAGTCGTCTCTGGCGAATAGTCTCTCGCAGCTTGCTAAAGGTGATTGAACAGATCGGCGCCTTCGCCGGCCTGGCCGCGTTCATCGGGCTCGCCGTGCTCGCCCTGCTCTCGTTTACGCAAGGGCGGGACATCCGGCGCCTGCGCGAGTGGGCCGGCTCGGCCCCCGAGCGCGATGCCGAGCGCAAGGAGTCGACCTCGGCGATCGCCGCCCAGCGGGCCGAGGAGCTGCGCCAGCTGGAGGAGTCGCGCACCGCCGAGCACGAGGCGGTCAGCAAGCGCGAGGAGCGACGCCGGCGCCGTGACGCTGGCCTGCCGGAACGGAGCCGTCGCGAGCGCTTCAGCGAGAGCACCTCGGATTTCCGCGCCCGCCTCGCCGAGCCCCGCTATCTGATCGCCGCCTTCGTCGTCGCCCTGGTGATCGTCGGCGGCGTCGCCTACATGGTGGTCAGCGCCTCCGACTCCGACGGCGACGGCGGCAAGAAGGGCAGGCAGGCGGCGGCAAAGGTGCAGCCGAGCGAAATCGAGGTGACCGTCCTCAACGGCACCGCCACCGACGGCCTGGCCGGCACCTATGGCGACAAAGTCGAGAACAAGGGCTTCCGGCTCGGCGCCGTCTCCAATACCGAACAGAGCTTCGAATCGAGCGTGGTCATGTTCGAGCGCGGACACGCCCCGGAAGCCCGCACGGTAGCCAGGCAGCTGGGGATATCGAAGCTGGCGCTGATGAGCTCGGAAGTCGGATCCGCCTCGGCGGGGGCGAACGTCGCGGTCGTGGTCGGCGAGGACAATGCCGCGGCGGCGGGTTGAGGCGCCCGCGGCGGCCCTAGTCTTCGCGCTTCTCGTCCTCGCAACGGTCGCCGCCTTCGCTTGGGCGCAGCGGCTCAAGCGCGACCCGCTGGTGCTGGACCGCGTCACCTTCGTCGGGGCGCCGGTGCTTCATCCCAAGAACCCGGTCCACAGCTTCACGCCCAACGCCGACTGCCGCTATGACGAAGTGCGGATCAAGTTCCGCGTCACCCAGTCCGACCATGCCACGGTGCAGGTGGTGAAGCCGGGCGGCCGCGTCGTCCTCACCCTCGCCCGCGACCGCTTCCTCAAGCGCTACCACTACTTCAGCTTCTACTGGGACGGCCGCCAGCGGCCCGGCGGCATCGCCCCGCCGGGCCGCTACAAGCTGCGGGTGAAGCTACTCGGACAGGAACGCAACCTGGTGCCGCCGGGGACGATCCACCTGCATCGGGCGCCGCACCGGCCTCCCCGGGTCTCGTGCTTGGTGATGAGGTCGTCGGCGGAGAGCTCGTCTTGAGCGACTTTCTGGCGGCGTCCGGCGTCCTCCTCGCGGCCGCCGCCTGCGCCGCTTCGATCCTGCTCCCCCCCGGACGCCGGCGCTCGCTGGCGATGCTCGTCGCGATCGGCCTCTTCCCGATCCTCATCCTCGGCGACCAGTGGCACACCCACCAGATCGTCGACCTGCGCCACGACGACGCGCGGATCGCGCTGCTGCTGGCCGGCGGCGCGATCGCGGTCGGGGCGCTGGCCTATGCGTTCCGCCGCTGGCCGATCCTGCTGCCGCTGGCGATCGTCGCCGCGCTGCCCTTCCGGGTGCCCCTGCACGCCGGCGGCGACACCGCCAACCTCCTGGTCCCGCTCTACCTGGTGATCGCCGCGGGAGTCGTCTTCACCCTGCTCCGGGACTGGTCCTCGCCGCCCAGCACCTGGACTCCGCGCCCGCTGGCCTGGCTGCTGGCCGCCTTCGTCGTCCTCTACGCGGTCCAGACCCTCTACTCGGGCGACTTCTCGAAGGGGCTGCAGAACGTCTGCTTCTTCCTCGTCCCTTTCACCGTGGCCTACCGGCTGCTGCGCGAGGTGGAGTGGGACCGCCGGCTGCTGACCCTGGTGCTGGTCGTCGTCGGGGTCGAGGCTGCGGCCTTCGTCCTGATCGGCTCGGTCGAGTATCTGACCCGCAGCCTCTTCTGGAACGACCAGGTGATCCGCTCGAACGAATTCCACACCTACTTCCGGGTCAACTCGGTCTTCTGGGACCCCAATGTCTACGGGCGCTACCTGGCGCTGGTGATCGTGGTGGCGACGGCGGCGCTGCTGTGGGTCAGGGAACGGCGGGCGTTCGCGCTGCTGACGGTCTTGGTCGCCGTCCTCTGGCTGGGCCTGGCGCAGACCTTCTCGCAGTCCAGCTTCATCGCCCTGCTCGCCGGCCTGGCGGTCCTCGCCGCGATCCGCTGGAGCTGGAAGTGGACGCTGGCGGCGGTGGCCGTCGGCATCGTCGCTGCGGCGCTGGCGATCGTCTTCGTCGGCGGCTCCGGCAAGCTCACCACCGACCGCCTCAACGTCGACCTCAGCGGTCGCGGCAACCTCGTCTCCGGCGGCCTCGACCTCTTCGCCGAACGCCCGCTCCAGGGCTACGGCTCCGGCTCCTTTCAAGACGCCTACCGCGACCATCGCGCCAACAAGGACGTCCCCGTCTCCGTCTCCCACACCGAGCCCGTCACGATCCTCGCCGAGCAAGGACTCCTAGGACTGCTCCTCTACGTCGGGCTGATCGTGGTGGCGCTCTGGACCCTGACCTCGGGCATCCGCGGACCTCCGACGCTGCTCGCAGGCCGTGCCGCCGTACTGGCCGCCTTCGTCGCTCTGCTGGTGCACACCATGGCCTACGCGGGATTTTTCGAGGACCCGATCACGTGGGTCCTGCTCGCCGTCGGTGCTTCGTTAGCAGCGCCGACGGTCCGCGACCCCGCGTAGGGTCCCCGCATGTCGGGATACCTGCGCCGACTGGCGACGACCGGTGCCGCCTACACCGCGGCGAGCATCCTCTCGAAGGTCATCGCGGTCGCGCTGCTGCCGCTCTACACGCGCTACCTGACCCTGGCCGACTACGGCGCCGCCGAGGTGATGTTCGCGGCGATCGTCTCCGCCAGCATCGTCGTCCGCTTCGGCCTGATCGAGGCGGTGCTGCGCTTCTACTACAAGGACGACGAGGACCCCGACCGCGTCGTCGCCAGCAGCTTCGCCGGGCTGTTCTGGTTCGCCACGATCGGGGCCCTCCTCGCACTGCCGTTCGCCACCCCGATCGCCGAAGCGCTGCTCGACCCCAAGACCGTGGCCGAAGTGGGGCAGATGGCCGAGCTGGTGCGGATCTCGATCGGCGGCCTCTGGGTGCTGACGATGTTCGAGTTCATGCTCACCCTGTTCCGCCTCGAAGAGCGGGCTCGGGCCTTCTTCACGACGACGATCGTCAACGTCCTGGTCACGATCGCGCTCACCATCGTCCTCGTCGTCGGTGCCGGCGAGGGCGCCCGCGGGCTGCTGCTGGGCAGCTACGCCAGCGGCGCCACTTTCGTGCTCGGGCTGATCGTGCTGCAGCGCCGCCGCCTCTCGCTCCTCTTCGACCGCGCCCTGCTGCGGCGGCTGCTGCGCTTCGGGTTGCCGACGATGCCGGCCGAGGTCTCGCTCTACCTGCTCAACTTCGTCGATCGGATCATCATCGTCCGCACCGTCGGCCTCGCCGAGGCCGGCCTCTACTCGCTGGCGATCAAGTTCGCGCAGGCGGTCAACATCCTCGTCCGCGGCTTCCAGCTCGCCTGGCCGCCGCTGGCCTACTCGATCCGCGACGACGGCGAGGCCCGCCGCGCCTACGCCACCGTCGTCACCCTCTTCGTCGCCGGCTGCGCCTTCGTCGTCACCGGCATGTGGCTGTTCTCGCGCTGGATCGTCCGGGCGCTGGCCGCGCCGAAGTTCTTCGACTCCTACGAAGCCGTCGGCCTGATCTCCACCGCGGTCACCCTCTACGCCGTCTACATGGTGCTGGTCGTCATCCTCGGCCGCACCGGGCGGACCGAGTTCAACTTGCCGGCGACCCTTGCCGCCCTCGCCGCCAACGTCGCCCTCAACCTGATCCTGGTGCCGCCCTTGGGGATCGTCGGCGCCGGCCTCGCCCTGGTCGCCTCCTACATCGTCGTACTGGCGCTGATGTACGGGTTCACCCAGCGTCTCTTCCCGGTCCCTTACCAGTGGGGCCGCCTGACCCGGGTGGTGCTGACCGCCGCCGTCCTGGTCGGCGCCGGCGAGCTGCTGATGCCGACCTCCGGCGCCCTCGGCCTGCTCGGCCGCGCGCTGCTCTTCGTCGCCTACCCCCTCGCCCTCTTCGCCAGCGGCTTCTTCACCCCCGGCGAGCGAGTCTGGCTCGCCCGCCTGCGCCGCCCCGGCGAGCTGCTCGCCTCCTTCCAACGCCTGCGCCGCGAACCCGCGGCGGTCGACGGCCGCATCCCCGAGACCTACGAGGCCGAGCGCATGGACGAGGACAGCCGCCCCTAACCAGGGCGGGCTGTTAGGCCCGGTCGCGAATGGATTCGCCTCGCTGGGGGAAGAGCGCTTGGCGGGCGTGGGCCCAGTAGACGGCCGCGGGTTGTTTGGGTAAGGCGGTCGCAGCGAGCGCTCGCACGGCGTAGGACCAGGCGGTGAAGGCGCGGACGGCCAGGGCAGCGGGTAGCGAGTGGTGCTTGCGCATGTAGAGGTCGCGGTTGCGGTGGAATTCGACGATCCGCGGCAGGCCCTCGGCGAGGTCGGTGGAGAGCTGGTCGTGGTGGACGGCCTCGGCGGTGGGGACGAAGAGCGAGTGCCAACCGGAGTCGGCCAGGCGCTTGGCGAAGTCGCACTCGTCGTAGTAGACGAAGAAGGCGGGGTCCATGAAGTCGACCGCGGCGGCAGCCTCGCGGCGGACCAGCAGGGCACTGGATTGAGCCCAGTCGACGCGGCTGGTAGCCGATCCCTTGCTCTGCACAGTCAGCCGGCGGTGCAGGAAGAGCGCCCCGGCGAGCGCCGTGCCGACGCCGGGGAAGCGCCAGGCGCAGGGAACCGGCTTGTCGGCGGCGTCGAGCAGCCGTGGCGTCGCCGCGGCCGCCTTCGGGTCGGCGTCGAGCGCCGCGATCAGAGCCTCGCTCGCTCCCGGCCGCAGCTCCGAGTCCTCGTTCAGCAGCAGGCAGTAGCGGCCCCTTGCCTCCCGCATCAGGGTCGAGTCGTTCTCCGCCTTGCCGGTCCGCCGCTCCAGCGCGATCAGGCGGATCTCGCCGCCGAGCGCCCGCACCGCCGCGGCCGAGCCGTCCTCGGAGGCGTTGTCGAGGACGAGGATCTCGCGCTCGACCCCGGCCGGATGCGTGCGCTCGATCGCGGCCAGGCAGGCGAGCAGGTACTCGCGGCCGTTCGTGTTCACGACGCAGTAGGAGAGCGTGGGCGCCAAGCGGGTCACGATAATCGGCCCGCTCACGAAATCGGGAGTGACGGTAATTCGCGATCGATGTCAATTTCATGAGCGACCTGCATTCCATGAAAGTCCAGCTAGTCGACCCCTCGGCGTTTACGCCGCCTTACGACCGCGCTCTTGCCGCGGCGCTGGCTCGTGGCGGCGCCGAGGTCGAGCTGCTGACCAGCCGCTTCCTCTACGGCGCCGTGCCGCCGGTCGAGGGCTACCGGGTCGAGGAGCGCTTCTACCGCCGCAGCGCCGCCCGCGGGCTCGATGCCCGGGCCCGCCTCCCCTTCAAGGCGGCCGAGCACGTCCCCGACATGCTGCGCCTGCGCCGCGACCTCGACCGACGGCTCGGGTCCGGCGAGAACGCGCCCGCCGACATCGTCCACTACCAGTGGCTGACGATGCCGGCCCTCGACGCGCACCTGCTGCCGAAGCTGCGCCCGCGGGTGATCACCGCCCACTACATCCTGCCCCCGAGCCCCAGCCGCCGCCAGGTCTCCCGCGCCCGCCGCGGCTTCGAGCGGATGGATGCCGTCGTCGCCCACTCCGAGCACAGCGCCGTCCGCCTCCGCGACGAGCTCGGCCTCGACCCCGCCAAGGTCCACGTCATCCCCCACGGCGCCTTCGACTACCTGACCGAGCTCCCCCACGGAGAAGCCCCTGCCGGTCGAGCTGGAGGGGGCCGAGGGCCCGGTGATCCTCTACTTCGGCCTGCTGCGCCCCTACAAGGGCGTCGAGGTTCTGCTCGAGGCCTTCCGCCGGGTCGAGGGAGCCGAGCTCTGGATCATCGGCAACCCCCGCATGGACGTGGCGCCGCTGCACGCGCTCGCCGCTGCCGCCCCGGGCCGGGTCCGCTTCGTCAGCCGCTTCGTCGAGGACGCCGAGATCCCGGCGATCTTCCGTCGCGCCGACCTCCTCGCCCTCTCCTACCTCGACGCCGAGCACTCGGGCGTCCTCTACACCGGCCTCGCCTTCGGCAAGCCGCTGGTCCTCAGCGCCGTCGGCGGCTTCCCCGAGGTCGCTGCCACCGGTGCCGCCCGCCTGGTCCCGCCCGGCGACAGCGCCGCGCTGGCCCGAGCACTGGCCGAGCTGGTGGGCGACGAGGCCGCCCGGGCAGAGCTGGCCGCAGCCGCCGAGCGTGCCGCCGCCGGCCCCTTCTCCTGGGACGAGGCCGCCCGCCTCACCCTCGGGCTCTACCGCGAGCTGATCGAGGCGCGCGCGTGACCGCGGTCGCCATCCTCTTTTGGCTCTGCGCCGGCCTGATCGTCTACACCCATGCCGGCTACCCGCTGGCCCTGCGGTTGCTGATCGTCCTGCGGCGCCACCCGGTCGAGACCTGGCCCGGCCTCGGCGGCGACGGGGAGCGCCGGCCTGTCACGCCGGAGGTCGCGGGTTCGGAAAGCGCGAGCTCGCTTCCCAGCGTCACCCTGATCGTCCCCGCCTACGACGAGGAGGAGGTGATCGCCGCCAAGGTCGCCAACGCGCTCGCCCTCGACTATCCGCGCGAGCGCTTGCAGATCGTCGTCGCCTCCGACGGCTCCACCGACGCCACCGCCGAGCGCGCCCGCGCCGCCGGCGCCGACCTCGTCCTCGAGCTCCCGCCCGGTGGCAAGGTCGCCGCCCTCAACGCCGCCGCCGAGGGGGCGACCGGCGAGCTGCTCGCCTTCTCCGACGCCAACAGCGCTTGGGCGGCGGACGCCTTGCGGCGCCTGGTCGGGCCCTTCGCCGACCCGACCGTCGGCTACGTCTGCGGCCAGGTCCGCTTCGTCGACGCCGGCGGCGACAACCTCGAGGGCGCCTACTGGCGCTACGAGATGGCGGTGCGGGAGATGGAGTCGGCGCTGGGCGGCGTCACCGCCGGCAACGGCGCCATCTACGCGGTCCGCCGCGACGCCTACCTGCCGCTTCCCCCCTCTGGCAGCCACGACCTCTCCTTCCCCTTCGAGCTGGCCAAGCGCGGCCTGCGCTCCCTCTATTCCCCGGCGGCGCGGGCGGAGGAGAAGATGGTCCCGACCATGGAGGGCGAGTTCGCCCGCAAACGGCGGATGATGGTCGGGCTCTGGGACATCGTCATCGGCGAAGGGATGGTCTCGCCTCGCGGCTATTCGCCCCTCTTCGCCTTCGAGCTCGCCTCGCACCGGCTGCTGCGCTACCTCAGCCCGGCCCTGCACCTCGTCGTCCTCGCCACCAACGTCGCCCTGCTCGGCCAGGGCGCGATCTACGTCGCCACCCTCGCCGCCCAGCTGGCGCTGATCGCGGCGGCGCTGCTGGCCCGCCGCTACCCGCTCGCCCCGCTGCGTATCGCCCGCTACTACGTGATGACGACCGCCTCGATCGCCGCCGGCCTCTGGGACCGCTGGCGCCACGGGGCCAGCGGGCGCTGGGAGAAGGCAAAGGGGACCCGCTGATGCCCCGCGCCCTCGACCTGCTGCTCGCCGCCGTCGCCCTGATCGTCCTCTCGCCCTTCCTGCTCGCCGCGGCGATCGCGATCAAGCTTGGCAGCCGCGGACCGGTCGTCTACCGCCAGCGCCGCGTCGGCCGCGACGGCGCCGAGTTCGAGATGTGGAAGCTGCGGACGATGGTGCAAGGGTCCGACCCGGTCGGGGTCGGCACGATCGTCACCCGCGAGGACCCCCGCGTCACCACCGCCGGCCGTTTCCTGCGCCGCACCTCGCTCGACGAGGTCCCCAACCTGGTCAACGTCCTCCGCGGCGAGATGGCGATCGTCGGCCCGCGCCCCACCATCCCCGCCCAGGTCGACGACTACACCCCGCACCAGAACCGCCGCCACGAGGTCCTGCCGGGGATCACCGGCTGGGCCCAGGTCCAGGGCCGCGCCGGCATCCCCTGGGAGGAGCGGATCGAGCTCGACGTCGAGTACGTCGACCGTCGCTCCGCCGCCCTCGACACCCGCATCCTCGCCAAGACCCTCTGGCTCGTCGTCACCGGCAAGGGCCTCGCCCCCGACTGACCGAACTGCATCAAGTTTTCACCCTTGAAGGGTTAGAAGTTGATGCAGTTCGGGGTGGGGGCGCGAAGTCTTAGGGTTGGGGATATGAGCGATCGACCCGAGGTGTCTCTACGGCGGTTTGAGCCCGCCGACGCCGGGGCCGTCCACCGCTGGTTCAACAACCCGGCGGCGACGGCATCGCTGATGGAGCAGCGCGACAGCTTCTCGCTCGAGCAGGCCGAAGGCTGGGCCAGGAGGGCGATGGACGACTCCGGCGAGGACCGCAAGTTCGCGATCGTCGTCGAGGGCTACGCGGAGCCGGTCGGCTTCACGGCCCTCTACGGGCTCTTCCGCCAGACCGCGCCCGAGCTCGGTGCCCTGATCGGCGACGATGTGCGCGGCAAGGGCGTCGGCCGCCGCGCCGAGGCGCTGACGATCGCCAAGGCCTTCGACGAGTACGGCGCCCACCGCGTCTACGGCCGCATCCCCGCCCGCAACGAGATCGCCAAGAAGACCGTGACCAGCCTCGGCTGGAGGCACGAGGGGACGATGCGCGCCCACCTCGCCCGCGACGGCGCCCCGCCCGACGACTGCGAGGTTTGGGGCGTGCTCCCCGAGGAGTTCCGCGCCGCCGCCGCGGATCTCTTCGAGTGAGCGCCCTGGCCGCCAGGGCCGAGCTGCTCGAGGACCGCGGCGAAGCCGCGGCCTCCGACCAGTTCTTCCGCTCCCGCCCTTTTCTCGATGCCGAGGGAGTTACCCACACCCTGCGAATCGAGGGAGAGGGCATCGAGCTGCTCGCTCCGCTGATCGTGCGCGAGATCGAGGGCACCGGCGAGCGCGACGCGGTGTCGCCTTACGGGTATCCGGGATTGGCTGAAGGTGACGGGAGTCCGGGGCATGACCGCCGTCGCAACAGCGGGGAGGCTCCGTCGGTCATGCCCCGGACTCCCGACGCGCTCGATCTCTCGAAGATCGACATCTCCGGCACCGGCCTGGTCAGCATGTTCATTCGCCACACGCTTGGCGAGCCGCCGCTGACCGGCACCACCGCTCGCAATGTGGTCCAGATTGCCGACCCAGGCCTTCCTCCAAAGAGCCGACCCAGCGATCGCCGCCAGATCCGCCGCAATCTAGAGGCCGGCTACGAGCTGGCGCTGGTGCCCGGCCCGGAGACCACTCCCGCCCAGCGCACCGGTTTCCGCGACGCCTACGAGCAGACGATGCGCCGCACCGGCGCCGCCGACCACTACTTCTTCCCCGCTGCCTACTTCGATCGCATCCTCGATGCCGATCGCACCTGGCTCGCCCTCGCGACCGCACCCGGCGGCGAGCTCGGCGCGGCCTCGATCGCCGTCGTCAGCGACGGCTTCCTCCACTACTACCTCTCCGGCAGCGCCGACTCCTACCTGGGCGACTCGCCGATGAAGAACGTCGTCGCCCGTCTGATCGAGCACGCCGCCGACCTCGACCTCCCCCTCAACCTCGGCGGCGGCATCGCCGCCGGCGATGCCCTCGAGGAGTTCAAGCGCGGCTTCGCCAACCGCCAGGAGACCTGGCGCACCTCGGAGATCGTCTGCGACCCCGCCGCTTACGCCCGCCTCAGCGCCGACCGCGACCCCGCCGGCTTCTTCCCCGCCTACCGAACCTGATCAGCCGGCGGCCGGTTCGGCCGGCGTCGGGCCGGTGAACGGGAACGCTTCCGCCGCCTCGCCCCCGTACTTGCCCCAGGTCGCCTTGCCGAAGGCGCGGATCGCGTCGAGGGTCGCCGCGCCTTTGTAGGTCGGGCAGCCCAGCAAATTGGTCCAGGTCGTCGCCGCGACCTCGTAGGGCATCTCGTCGTTGGGGAAGAGCAGGGTCGCCCCGTACATCGTGTCGTAGAGGCCCTTCAGCGCCAGCTGGTCCCTTTCGGGCAGGTCCGGCGCGTACTGGATCTCCAGACGGCCGTGCTCGAGCGAGTGGACGATGTCGATTTCCACCGGCATTTCCGTGTATGCACCGTCGGCCTGCTGGTAGGGCGGGTCGACGTGGTCGCCGGAGGTCGGCGGGTTGGTCCTGTAGTTCGGCGTTTCCGATCCGACCGGGATGTGGTCGTGCCCCTCGTCCTTCAGCTTCAGGCGCAGGTCGCAGCCGGCGGCCTTGGCCGCCGCCGCCAGGTTCGTGACCTCGGCCACGGCCGGGACGGTCCCCGCCCGGTTGTCCGGTTCGACGCCGTTGGTCGAGCCGATCGAGGCGTTGAGGTTGATGTGGGCGTCGCCCTCGGAAGCGCCCGCTCCCTCTCCGCCGCTGGCGAGGACGAAGACCAGGACCGCGATCGCCAGCACGACGGTCGAGGCGATCGCGTAGCCGACGATCAGGCGGTTGCGGCTGGAGCTGGCCTCGCTGCCTTCGCTCTCGACCCGTTCCTGGCGCCGCTTCTCTCGCTCGCTCTTCTCACCCATCGCTGCTCGGCAGCCTAGTCGGCGCTGCCGGTCAGGGACGCGGCGTCGCCGCGCACCCGCTCCCACGGCTTCGAGGCCCGCAGCGCGCCGAGCACGGCCCGCGTCGCCGGTGCCTTGTTGAGGGCGTAGAAGTGAATGCCCGGCGCGCCGGCGATCAGCAGCTCGGCGCACTGCTGGGCGGCGAAAGCGACGCCCAGCTCGAACTCGCGATCGGGGTCGCCACCGGCGGCCTCGAAGGCAGCTTCCAGCGGCGCCGGGATCGAGGCGTCGCAGAGGTCGCAGATCCGCTTCGTCTGGGCGAAGCTGGCGACCGGGATCACCCCGGCGAGGATCGGCACCTCGATCCCCCGTGCCCGCGCCGCCCGCACGAAGTCGAAGTAGACCTGGTTGTCGAAGAAGAGCTGGGTAATCAGGAATCCGGCGCCGGATTCGATCTTCGTCTTCAGGTAGGAGAGGTCGGTCTCGAGGTCGGGCGCCTCGGGGTGCACCTCGGGGAAGCAGGCGCCGCCGACCGCGAAGTCCCAGCCGGCGGTGATGAAGGCCGCCAGCTCGGCGGCGCTGCCGAGGCCGCCCTCGGCCTGGACGAAGTCTCCCTCCCCGCGCGGTGGGTCCCCGCGCAGGGCGAAGACGTTCTCGATCCCGGCCGCGGCGATCCGGTCCAGCGTCGCGCTCAACCCCTCCGTCGTCTCCCCCACGCAGCTGAGGTGGGCCATCGTCTCGAAGCCGAGGTCGTCCTTCAGCGCGGCGGTGATCTCGACCGTGCCGTCGCGAGTGCCGCCACCGGCGCCGTAGGTGACCGAGACGAAGTCGGGCTCGAGGTGGCTCAGCTCGCGCGCCGTGTCGTACAACTGTGCCGTCGTCTCCGCCGTCTTGGGCGGGAAGAACTCGACCGAGAAGGTCGGCCGCCGCGCGGCGATGATCTCGTCGATCCGCATCCGGGGAGGGTAGCCGCCCCGCCGCCTACGCAGGCGTCTTGCGCTTCTCCACCCGGTCCTGGAAGTAGGCCTGGATGTCCTCGAGGTGCTTGCCCTTGGTCTCGGGGACGAACTTCCAGCAGAACCAGAGGGTGAGGATGCCGATGCCGCCGTAGATCCAGAAGGCGCCGGTGCGACCCGCTGCTTCGATCAGCAGCAGGAAGGTCAGCGAGACGATGAAGTTGAAGGTCCAGTTCGCCATCGTCCCCAGGCCGGCCGCCTTGCTGCGCACCGCCAGCGGGTAGATCTCGGCGTTGAGCAGCCAGAAGATCGGCCCGAGGCTGATCGCGAAGGAGGCGACGTAGGTCATCAGGCTGACGATCGCCACGACCGACGAGAGCGTGCTGCCGCCACCGCCGATGAAGGCGGCGCCGAGGGCGAACAGCGAGATCACCATGCCGGAGACGCCGACCATCAACAGCGTCCGCCGCCCGGCCCGGTCGAGCAGCCGCAGCGCCAGCACGGTCATGCCGACGTTGATGATGCCGACCCCGACCGCCGCCAGGATCGCCCCGGCGGAGGAGTCGACGCCGGTGAATTCGACGATCGTCGGCGCGTAGTAGATGACCGTGTTGATCCCGGTCACCTGCTGCAGGATCGCCAGCCCGACGCCGACGAACAGCGCCGCTTTGACCACCGGCTGCAGGAGCTCGCTCCAGGCCCCCCGGCTTGTCGTCGAGGCTCTCCTTGATCTCCTCCAGCTCGCGGTCGATCGTGTCCGGGTCGTCGACGCGGATCTTCGCCAGCGTCGCCCGCGCCGCGAAGTCGTCGCCGCTCATCACCAGCCAGCGCGGGCTCTGCGGCATTCGCAGCATCCCGAAGGCCAGCGCCAGCGCCGGCACGCAACCGAGCCCGAGCATCCAGCGCCAGCCCTCGCTGTGGTCGAAGGCGAGCCCGATCAGATAGGCGACGAGGATGCCGATCGTCACCGCTAGCTGGAAGAAGCTGACCAGGCGGCCGCGGCTCTCGGGTGGCGCCACCTCGGAGATGTAGACGGGGGCGGCGGCGGAGGCGAGCCCGATCGCGACGCCGATCACGATCCGGGCGATGACCAGCACCTCGACGTTGGGCGCCGCCGCGCTGGCCACGGCGCCGACGATGAAGACGGCGGCGGCCAGCAGGATCATCAGCCGCCGGCCGTAGGTGTCGGCGGCCGGCCCGGCGATCGCGGCTCCGGCGATCGCTCCGATCGGGACCGCGGCGACCACCACCCCCTGGGCGAAGCTGCCGAGGTCGAAGTCCTGCTTGATGAAGAGCAGGGCACCGGCGATGATCCCGGTGTCGTAGCCGAAGAGCAGCCCGCCGAGGCCAGCGATCGCGGCGGTGAGGACTACGTTGCGGCGCGCTCGCCGCGCCGACGCCTCCGATCCCGAGCTCATCCCACGGGGAACGTATCTCGGCTCGCGGACGAACGCCGACGACGGTCGCGGAGCCTTCTATGCGGACTTTGCGGGAACGGCGTTCCGCCGCCCCTGGACCGAGGCCGGCGAAGGAGCTAGATTCGCCCTGCGACCGGGAGAGATCGGTCCCCACGGAAGCCAAGTGGGGAGCGGTTTCGAAGGTGGCGCAACCGAGCTTCTAAGCGCGAAGGCTACGCGCGAGGCAGGCGACGAGCGTCATCACCGGTCGTGTTTTCGTTCCTCTCTTCCAAAGTTGATGAGTTGACCCACCCATAGTGGTGGGGTCAAGTCATCGACGAGTTCGCCGCCGAAGCCGCGTTGCCTCGATCAGGGTCGCCCGCACGTAGGAGGGTTCGTGGCAGATCTGGCCGTGGGTGAAACGAAGCGTCGTCAGGCCGGAGCCCGCATGGGCGTTGTCGCGTCGCTTGTCGCTGGCCTGCTTGAAGGGCGTGCGGTGGTAGCGCAGGCTGTCGGCCTCGACCACGAGGCCGAGATCTGGCCAGTAGAAGTCGACCCGGTACCCGTCCAGCCAGGTCTGCGTCTGCGGAGCGGGCAGGTCGGCTTCGAAGGCGAGTGGCAGGAAGAGCCGCTCGAGCTCGGTGGTGCTGAGAGTGATGGTCGGCGCATCGAGCAGTCCGCGCAGCCGTCTCACCCCCGGCCACCGGGGCAGGCCGTCGATCGCACGGCGCAGTCGCTCCGGGTTGACCAGCTTCAGATGGTCCGCCTCGTTGACCGCCGCTTCCAGCTGGCCGTCGGGCAGGCCGGCCGCGAGGTCGACGAGGGTGGCGACGGGGTGGGTGACCGGGATACGGTCGACTTCGCGCCGTCCCAACACTTCGTGGGCGCGGCGACGATGGGCGCGGATGCCGGGTCGCCGCTTGGCATTCCCGCTGGGCACGACCACATGGACGTCCGCCCGCCGGACACCCCTTGGCTCAGTCCGCCGGATGCCCCAGAGAGCCGCGGCGCTGTGGTGGCTGAGCAGGGCCTCCGGCCCGCAGGCGAGCACCGCGGCCATCCACCATCCGCGCTTCCCGACCTCTGCCCGCCCGACCGCGTAGACCCCACGCATCAGCGGATGCAGGCGACCGTTCGAGAGCCGATGCTCGATCGACCTCGGCCCCATTCCAAGCGCCAGCAACTGCCCCCTGGTCACCACCCCGTGCTGACGCTTCTCCAGCCGCCACACGGCCCCTGCCCAAGGCTGATGAGTTGACCCACCCATAGTGGGGTCAAGTCATCGACCTCAAGAACTTCTCCCCCTGTCGTCCGCGGCTATGCCTAGCTTTGGTTCCGGCCCTGGGAGACCTGCCCTCCTTGGCCCGCGACCGGGGCGCACCTCCGGGAGCCGGCGTCGTCCGCGAACCCCGTGAGCGCCGTTCGCGCCGACTAGCCCGCCTGCTCCCACCTCTCATCGTGTCGTTCCTCGAAGCGGCGAGAGGCTCCCGGCCTCTATGCGAGGATGGCGGCGATGAGCGGCGAGGTTCGCTACGAGCGGGTGGGTGCGGCGGCGGTCCTGACGATCGACCGGCCGCAACGCCGCAACGCCGTCGACGGCGCCACCGCCAAGCTGCTGCGCCAGGGCTTCGACGACTTCGAGGCCGACGGCGGCGCCCGCGTCCTCGTCCTCACCGGCGCCGGCGGCGAGGCCTTCTGCGCTGGCGCCGACCTCAAGGCACTCGACCTCGACGTCGACGACCCCGCCGGACCCGAGGGCTTCACCCGCCTCACCCCCTCGAAGCCCGCGATCGCCGCCGTCGACGGCTGGTGCCTGGCCGGCGGCCTCGAGCTGGCGCTCTGGTGCGACCTGCGCATCGCCACCCCCGGCTCGACCTTCGGCTTCTTCGAGCGTCGCTGGGGCGTGCCGCTGGTCGACGGCGGCACCCAGCGCATGCCTCGCGTGGTCGGCATGGGACGGGCCCTGGAGCTGATCCTCACCGGCCGTCCGGTTGCGGCCGAGGAGGCGCTGCGGATCGGGCTCGTCAACGAGGTTGCCGCCCCCGGCACCCATCTCGAGCGCGCCCTCGAGCTCGCCGAGCGGATCGCGGGCTTCCCCCAAGAGACGATGCTCGCCGACCGCCGGGCGGCGATCGAGGGCGCCGGCCTGCCGCTCGCCGAGGGCCTCGCCCTCGAGCACCGCCTCGGCCGCGAGACGCTCGCCGTTGCGGTCGAAGGCGCCGCCCGCTTCGCCGCCGGCGAGGGCCGCGGCGGCAGCGGCGTCTAACTAAGCCAAAGCCGCCCCCGGACGGGGAAGGGCGGGCGCGAGCACTCCAGTCACCATCAGCGCGCCCGTGCGGGAGCAGCAAAGGGGCGTTCTATTCCCTCACGCGGCGCATCTCGTCCTCGGCCGCTTCCGGGCCGATGTAGGGCATCAGCACCGCGAACAGCAGGTCGGGCAGGAGCCGGCGCAGTTCCGGTCCGCGCCCGGCGCGGACCTCGTCGAAGATCATCGAGGTGGCGCCGCCGATCGCGAAGCGGGCGGTGTCGGCCGGCAGCTCGTCGCCCTGGGCGGAGGCGCTCCGGCCTTCCTCGAGGAAGTAGGTGAACCGGCCCAGCGCCGCCCGGTAGCGGATCCTCGCGTCCTCGCCGACCGCGGTCACCTCGACCATCGCCATCCGGGCGATGTCGTGCTCGGTCGCCAGCAGGTCGACCAAGGCGCGCAAGGCGGTGCAGATCCGGTCCTGCCAGGGCTGCCCCACGGTGCTCTCGAAGGCGGTCGAGACGTGGGCCACGAGGACGTCGATGACGGCGTCGTAGGCCTCGAGGAAGCAGGCCTCCTTGTCCGCGAACATCTCGTCGAAGGTCTCGCGGTTGACCCCCGCCGCCTCGATCACGTCGGCGACGGTGGTCGCCTCGTAGCCCTTCGCCGCGGCGACCCGGACCATCGCCTCCAGCAGCCGCTCCCGCTCGGAGCGAACCGCGTAAGCCCGGGGGAGCGCCTGGCTCGCACCTGACTCGGACCGTGGATTCGAGGCTGATGAATCCATCCCAACCAGCGTAGGGCAGCAGCGGCAGCCTGTCCAACTGTGCCTATGCTTCGCGGGTGAGCGCCGAACTAGCAAGCGTCCAAGCCCGGTTTTCCCCGCCACCGGCCGAGTCTGAAGCCTGATGTCGAAGATCGGGATCATCGGGCTCGGCTACGTCGGCCTGCCGCTCGCGGTCGCCTTCGCCGAGGCCGGGAACGAGGTCAGGGGCCTCGATCTCGACCCGGCCAAGGTCGAGGCGCTGAACGCCGGCCGCAGCTACATCGAGGACGTTCCCGACAGCGTCCTCGCACCGCTCGGCGAGCGCCTGCGGGCGGGCGCCGACTACGCCGACCTGGCTGCTTGCGAGGCGCTGGTCGTCTGCGTGCCGACGCCGCTGACCAGCTCGCGCGAGCCGGACCTCACCTATCTGCTCGAAGCCGCCAACTCGCTCTCCGGCATCCTCAGGAGCGGCCAGCTCGTCGTGCTCGAGTCGACGACCTACCCCGGGACCACCCGCGAGCGCCTCACCCCGATCCTCGAAGAGTCGGGCCTGAAGGTCGGCAGCGACGTCTTCGTCGCCTTCTCGCCGGAGCGGATCGACCCTGGCCGCACCGACTACACGATCAAGACCACGCCGAAGCTCGTCGGCGGCATGAGCCCCGCTTGCACCGAGCGCGCCCGCGAGCTCTACTCGCTGGTCTGCGACGAGGTGGTGGTCGTCTCGACCCCGGAGGCGGCCGAGCTCTCGAAGCTGCTCGAGAACGTCTTCCGCTCGGTCAACATCGCCTTCGTCAACGAGCTCGCCCAGCTCTGCGACCGCCTCGGCATCGACGTCTGGGAGGTGATCGACGCCGCCTCGACCAAGCCGTTCGGCTTCATGCGCTTCGAGCCGGGGCCGGGAATGGGTGGCCACTGCCTCCCCGTCGACCCTTTCTATCTCGCCTTCCGGGCGCGGGAACAGAACTTCTACCCGGAGTTCATCGAGCTCGCCGGCAAGGTCAACCAGGCCCAGCCGGCCTTCTGCGTCGAGCGCATCGAGCGCATCCTCAACCAGGCCTCGAAGCCGGTCAAGGGCTCGAAGATCCTCGTCCTCGGCGCCAGCTACAAGGCGGGCAGCGGCGACACCCGCGAGTCCCCCGCCCTGGTGATCCTGCGCCTGCTCGCGGCCCTGGAAGCCGACGTCTCCTACCACGACCCCTTCGTCCCCGAGCTCCCCGGCCTCGGACTCTCCTCGGTCGATCTCGACCAGGCCCTCGCCACCACCGACCTCGTCGCCATCGTCACCGCCCACCCCGGTATCGACTACGCCGAGGTGGCTGTCAAAGCCTCCCGCTCGATCGACTTCCGCGGCGTGACCCGGGGCATCGAGGCGGACGGCCTCGAGCGCCTCTAGACGCTCGCAGCCTGCATTTCGGCCCCCGCGACCTCGGCCCCGAAGTAGGGCAGAACCGCGAAGTACATGAACTCTGGGAGCAGCTGGCGGAAGCCGCCGTCGCTGCCGGTCGCGAGCCGCGAGTGGATGACCGCGTGGATCCCGGCGGCGATCCCCTCGCCGGCGATCGGCGGCGGCGACTCGGCCTCGCCGCTGGCCTCGCGGGCCTGGTCGAGGAAGGAGCTGATCCGCTGCATCGCCGCGGTCCGCTTCGCCAGCGCCGCCGGCCCGGCGGCGTGGACCTCGACGACGAGGGCGCGGCCGACCTCGGGCTCGGCGTCGAGGAAGTCGAGCAGCGCCCCCAGCCCGGCCCGCAGCTTCCCTGTCCAGGCCGTCTCCCCCGCGGCGGCCGCGAGCATCAGCGCTTCGACCCGCTCCAGGCCTGAGTCGTAGGCCTGCAGGTAGCAGTCGTCCTTGTCGGCGAAGTTGTCGTAGAAGGCCTGCCGGTAGACCCCGGTACGGTCGAGCACGGTGCGGACCGAGGTCCGCTCATAACCTTCCGCCCCGACCGCTTCGAGCACCCCGTCGAGGATCGCTTGCCGCTTCGGGGAGGTCACTAGCTTGAGTTCGGGAGCGTTGTCTATCCGGGAGCTCGAGACTCCCGATACGCCGGCCCTCGCGGCCCCTGCCAGGGCCTTGGTGTCGGCGCGCTTTCCCATCTGCCCTTCCTTTTGGTCGATCAAGGGAACCGCTTGTCTGGTTTCCGGTACTTTAGCGGTATATAGCGCCGCCGTCCAGCTTGTAAGCCACTTGCGATCAAGGTACTCTGGCGTTCGTGGCCGAAAACGCATCGACGATGCGACCCCCGCCAGGTCGGCATCCCCTTCCCAAAGAGTTCATCGCCCAGCATCAACGGGCTCGCATAATCTCGGCCCTGGCGGAGGAGACGGTGGAGAAGGGCTACCGCGCCGTCACCGTCGCCGACATCGTCCGCCGCGCCGGCATCGCCCGCAACACCTTCTACGAGAACTTCTCCTCCAAGGAGGACTGCTTCCTCGCCGCCTCGGAGTTCGCGGTCAAGGAGGCGCTGCGCCGCGTCGTCGACGCCGCCAGCAAGGTCGACAGCTGGCCCGCCCGGGTCAACTCCGGCCTCTCCGCCTTCCTCCACTACGTCGCCAGCGAGCCGGCCCTGGCCCGGACCTGCATCGTCGAGGCGCTCTCCGCCGGCCCCGCCGCGGTCGAGCGCTACGAGCGCTCGATCCAGGCCTTCGTGCCGCTCTTCCGGATGGGCCGCAAGGTCTCCCCGCACGGCGAGGAGCTGCCGGGCACGCTCGAGGAGACGATCATCGGCGGCATCTTCTGGATCATCTACCAGCGCATCATCATGGGGCAGACGGAGCAGATCGAGGAGCTGCTGCCGGAGCTGGTCGAGTTCTCCCTCACCCCCTACCTCGGCGCCGAGGCAGCGAAGCGGGCGGCGGCCGAGCAACCTCAAGCCGCCAGCGGCTGAGTCAGCGAAGGCAGGGATCGGGGGCCCCGTGACCTAGTGCTCGAGACCGAGACTCGAACCTCCGCCTCCTCTGAGCGGGCGCGTCTGATCGAGGCCCTGATCGAGATCGCCGCCGAGCGGGGGTACATGGACACGTCGATCGAGACAGTGGTCGCCCACGCCGGGCTCGACCGCCCCGCCTTCGACCGCCACTTCCGCGGCAAGTACGACTGCTTCCTCAGCGCCTGGCAGGAGATGAACGAGGAATGCATGGCATCGCTGATGCGCGCCTATGACAGCGAGCGGTACTGGCCCGACCGCCTGCGCGCGGTCGCGGTCGAGGTTGTCGGCTCGCTCTGCAACGAGCCCAGCCGCGCCTGCTTCGGGGTCGAGGTGCTGGCCGCCGGCGACGCCGCCCGCGCCCGCCGCGACATGACGATGCGGGTGATCGCCTCGCTGATCGACGCCGGTCGCAAGGAGATGGACGACCCTGAGTCGGTCCCCCACACCACCGCCGAGGCGCTTGCCGGCTCCGCCTACGGCCAGGTCTACGCCAAGGTCGTGCGCGGCGACACCGACGAGCTGCCGAAGCTGATTCCGCAGCTGATGTCGGCGGCCGTGATGCCATATCTGGGGGTCGAGGCCGCCCTCGAAGAGCTCGACCGTAGCTCAAATTTGCCCGACCGGTATCGTCGCCCTGTGGCCGCAGAACCTGCCGATACCTCGGTCGATCAAGCGGGCGAGTATCCCCCCGAGCTAGCCCGCCTCCCGCCGGGGCGACACGGCCTGCCGCGCGAGTTCGTCGCCCACAACCAGCGCGAGCGCCTGATCGCCGGCCTCGCCGAGGCGATCGCCGAAAACGGCTACGCCGGGACAACGATCGCCCACATCACCCGCCACGCGGCGGTCTCCCGCCGCACCTTCTATGAGCACTTCGCCAGCAAGGACGAGTGCTTCGTCGCCGCCTACGACACGGTGATGGCGGAGCTGCGCGAGCGCGTCTCCCAGGCCTTCGAGGAGGAGGCCGACTGGCCGCACGCGGTCCGCGCCGGGATCGGCGCGATGCTGCACTTCCTCGCCGCCGAGCCCAACCTTGCCCGGCTCTGCATGGTCGAGGCGCTGGTCGCCGGGCCGGTCGTGGTCGAGCGCTACGACAGTGCCATCCAGAGCTTCGTCCCCTACTTCCAGACCGGCCGCGAAGGCCGCTCCCCCGAAGTCCTCGCCCGGCTCTCGGCGACCACCGAGGAGGCCCTGGTCGGCGGCATGATGTCGCTGATCTCCCGTCGCATCATCGCCGGCAAGACCGCCGAGCTGGAGACCTTGCTCCCGGACCTCGTCGAGTTCACCCTGACGCCCTATCTCGGCAGCGACGAAGCCGCCAAGGTCGCCCGCGAGGGCTGATCCACTCAACCGCCGAGGCGGTTGAGTTTGGCTGAGGCGACGGGCGCTACGGCGGTGGCAAAGCGCCACCTGGGTCGCGGTCAGTAGCCGCTGGCGCCGCCGTATTCGCCCGCGCCTCGCCGATGTTTGGCCAACATCTGGGTGCAGACTGACACACCCGGGCGCTTAACGCAAGACTTCTTGAATAAACGGTGAGGTACGAAAGCCGAAGCGGTGCTAGCGGGCCTCGGCGACGTCGCCGGAGCGCAGCTCCAACCAGGCCTCGTCCTCGCCGAAGTAGTTGAGGACGACGAGGTGGGAGAGGTCCGGCAGCAACCGCTCGACCTCGGCCGTGCGGCCGGCGCCGATCTCGAGCCCGATCGATTCCTCGATCGCGCCGACCATGAAGCCGGCGGTCATCGCCGAGATCGAGGGCAGCGCGTCGGGGTCGTCGCGGGCGCTGTCGACGGCGGCGACCAAGCGCTCCACCACCTGCTGGTGCTTGGCCCAGGCCTGGCCGCGAGCGGCGCGGACCTCGATCAGCAGCGCCTTCGCCAGCAGCGGCTGCTCGGCGACGGTGCGCAGCAGCCCGGCCAGGGCGGCGCGGAAGCCGAGCCGCCAGCTGCCCGCCTTGCGGCCGGCCTCCAGCAGCTCCTCGCAAAGCCGGTCCGCGGCCGCCTCGTATGCCTGCCCGAAGCATTCCTCCTTGCTGCCGAAGCGGCGCTGGAACTGATCGCGGCTGATCCCGCTGCGGTCGGCGACCTCCTGCACGGTCGCCTGCTCGTAGCCGAGGGCGCCGACGGTGAGGAGCATCGCTTCCTGCACCCCGCTCTCGCTGCTGCGGTCCGGAATGGCCTCCTGCCAAGACCTGACGGCGCGGAGTGTGCGAGGCCCTTCCATCTGAGGTACTTTAGCCCATTTTTGGGAACTCGCATCACTTTGTGTACTGAGTCCGTACCTATGGGAACCCGCGCTATCCTAGTGGCGTGCGCGCCTTGCCCGGAAAGGCCTCTCGGCAGCCTCCCGGCCCACAGCCGGTGAGCCGCACCGCCGCTGCCGCGGACCAGCGCCGCCGCATCCTCGAGGCGACCGCCGACCTCGTCGCCGAGCATGGCTATCAGGGGGCGACGATCGAGACGATCGTGCGCGCCGCCAAGGTCGGCTACGCGACCTTCTACAAGAACTTCGAGGACAAGGAGCAGTGCTACCTGGCCCTGCTCGACGCCGCTTACGGCGTCACCTTCCACCGGGTGCAGCGGGCCTACGACCGCGAGCAGGAGTGGCCCGACCGGGTCGCGGCCGGCCTCGGCGCCCTCTTCGAGCAGATCGTCGCCCATCCCAACATCGGCCGCGCCTGCCTGGTCGAGGCGCTCACCGCCGGTCCCGAGGCGGTGGCCCGCCACGAGGCGCTGCTGAAGCGGTTCACGCCGCTGCTGAAGCCGGGGCGCGAGCTCAACCCGCGCCGGGCCGAGCTGCCGGACACGCTCGAGGACACGCTCACCGGCGGCGTCCTCTGGGTGATCAACCAGCGCCTGATCGCCGAGGAAGCGGAGGCGCTGCGCGGCCTCCTGCCGGAGACGATCGAGTTCGTCCTCCGCCCCTACGTCGGCGAGCAGAAGGCGGCCCGCGAGGCCGAGCTCGCGGCGTCTAGCTGACGCTGCCGCGGGGCACGACCCAGCGGGTCGGCTGCCCGGTCACCTCCGCGATCCGGTCGTAGTCGGCGTCGTAGTGGAGAACCACCAGCCCGGCGCGCTCCGCGCAGGCGGCGATCAGCAGGTCTGGCAGGTTCACCCCTCGATGCTGGGAGCGCTCGGCGAGCGCCGCCTGTACTGACAGCGCGCGTTCCACGCAATCCTCGTCGAGCGGGGCCCGGGGCATGGTTCGAAGAGCCTCTGCGGTAGCTCGGTAGCCGCTGCGACTGCTGGCGCTGTAAAGCACCTCGAGGTCGATGATGCCGCAGGTCGCAACCTCGCCCGTAGAGAGCAGTGGGTCGAGAACCTCCCGGACCTCGGCGCGGGTTCCCTGCCGGGCCAGCACGCTCTTGTCGACCAGAAAAGTCGGCACCTACTCCCCCCAGGCGCCTTTCATGACCTCGGGGTCGTCGAGCTCCAGCAGTCCTGGGGTGGACAGCAGCTCGAGCAGCTTTTCCCGGCCCTGTCGTTTGACGATCTCGTCAAGGGCTGCGTCGACGGTCTCGGTCATCGTCTTCGTCCCCAGGGCTTTCTTCGCCGCCTCGACCTTCTCGGTATCGATCTCGAACGAGGTCTTGCGTTTGGGCACCGTGATCACGCTCCCAGTCGATAGCGATCCAGTATTGAAACGATAGCAATTTACATAGAAGTTACTATCTCATGACATTCTGCAGACCGCGCGGCATATCCTTTGCTTGTGCCCGAAGAAGAGCTCGGTCCGCTGCCGGCCGGCCGCCACGGCTTCAGTCGCGAGCAGGTCGCCCACAACCAGCGCGAGCGGTTGATCGCCGGCCTCGCCACCGCGGTCGCCGAGCACGGCTACAACGCGGTCACGATCACTCACATCACCAAGGCGGCGGCGGTCTCGCGCCGTGTCTTCTACGCGAATTTCGAGGGCAAGGAGGAGTGCTTCCTCGCCGCCTTCGAGGTGGTCGTCGACCACGTTCGCGAGCTGGTGGACGGCGCTGTCGAGTCGGCCCCCGACTGGCCACACCAAGCGGTCGCCGCCGCCCGCGAGGTGCTCGCCTTCCTCGCCTCCGAGCCCGACCTGGCCCGCCTCTGCCTGGTCGAGTCGCAGAGCGCCGGGCCCGCGGTCGCGGCCCGCTTCCATGCCGCGGTCCGCGAGCTGGTCCCGCCCTTGGAGAGGGGAAGGGAGGAGCGTTCCGGCGAGCGCCCGCTGCCCCCCAACACCGAGGACTCGACGATCGGCGCCCTGGTCTCCCTCGCCGCCCGCAAGGTCGCCGCCGGCGAAGCCGATCGCCTCGACGAGCTGCTCCCCGACTTCACCCAGTTCATCCTCTCGCCGTACCTGGGCCCCGACGAGGCCGAACGCCTCGCCGCCAGCTCCTGAGCTTTCGGTACCCCCGTATCCATCCTCGGGAACGACTATAGGAACGCCCATTTTCTTTTGGGAACTCTCTCTTGACAAACCTCCGTGTCACTGCTTCACTGGCGTCGCTCGCTGGTACGGATAGCACCTTTTAGGAACTATCCTCATCTAACGAGCGATCAGGAACACGCTGCATCAGGGAAAACCGAGCTCGCGGGAGCGCCGCTAAGGGAAGCGGCCGGCAGGGGGCTCATGGGACAAGGAGAGCAATACGTGAGACGCCACGCGAAGGCGATGTCCGCGGGATCGAACTCGGGCCAGGCAAGCCGCCTCGGCTCGTTCTTCCGTGGAGCTTTCGCCATCCGTGGCGCCTCCGGTGACATCGGCGGGAGTGGTGCGCCCGCATACCGGGGCCGTAGCTCACAGTTCCTCGTCCTTCTCTGCCTTGTCGTCACTGCGGCAATGGCACTCACCGCCGCACCCGCCTTCGCCGCCAAAACCCATCCCTACACCGGCACCTCCTTCGGCCCCGATGGCGCCGCGGGCACCGAAACCTTCTCGAGTCTTCAGGGCGTCGCCGTAGATCAGGCAAGCGGCAACGTCTACGCCTATGACGCCGGCGCCGGCAAGGTCTACAAGTTCGACTCTGCCGGCGAACCGGTGAACTTCTCGGCTCTCACCGGCAACGCGATCGAAGGCGCTGGCGGCGCCGGCGCCGGCGAAGGGGAGCTCGCCGTTGCCCCCGGCGGCTCCCCCGGGGGCACCGCTGGCGATCTCTATGTCGCCAACCCCTCTGGGGTCTCCATCTACTCGCCCGCTGGAGAAAAGCTCGGTGAACTGAAAGGCGGGGAAACCTGCGGCGTCGCCACCGACCCGGCCGGCCACGTCTTCATCGGCGTCTACCCCCGGACGATCAGGGAATACACCCCTTCTGCCAACCCCCCCGTCCCGGGTGATCTGTCCGGTACCTCCAGTGCCGACCTGAAGAATATCTGCAACGTCGCCGCCGACGGCCTCGGCAACCTCTACGCAGCCACCTACAGCGGCGGGGTGTTCAAGCTTGAAGGCTTGAGTGACCCAAGCGCAGTGGCGGTCGATCCCACCGCGACCACGCTCGCAATCGATCCATCCACCAATGACCTCTACGCTGACCGCCGCGACTCGGTCGCCCAATACAGCTCCTCCGGTGCCCTGCTCGGCGCCTTCGGCTTCGAACAGCTTGCCGGCTCCAATGGGGTCTCGATTAACGGAGCCAGTGGGAAGGTCTACGTTGGTGACGGGGCGAGCGGCAAAGTCGCCGTCTTCGGGCCGGCCGCGATCGCCCCCGACGCGACGACGGAAACGGCAAGCCAGGTCCAGCGGACGAGCGCCACCCTTAAAGGCACCGTCGGCGCCGCCGGCGGGCCGCAGGCGAGCTGCCAGTTTCAGTACACGCCCGAGGCGAGCTTTCAGTCCGAAGGCTTCAAAGGCGCCACCTCGGCTCCCTGCGCGCCGGTGGGCCCCTTCACCGGCACCTCGGCAAACGCCGTCAAAGCCGACATCGGCGGCCTCAGTGTCGAAACGACCTATCGCTTTCGAGTCGTGGGGACCAACGAAAATGGGATCAGTCCAGGTCAACCACTCACCTTCAAAACCCTCCCCCCGGTCAACATCACGACCGGCACGGCCTCGAACATCACCCGGGTTGGGGCCGCTCTCAACGGCACGGTTAACCCCGAAGGCATCGAACTCCAAGAATGCTTCTTTGAATTCGGCGAAACCGAAGCCTATGGCCAGGTTCTGCCGTGCCTCGAGAGCCCGGCGACGATCGGAAGCGGCGAATCCGTGGTCCCGGTCCACGCCAACGTCTCCGGGCTCAGCGCCAATACTCCGTACCATTTCCGCCTCGCGGCCAAGAACTCGCTCGGCGAAAGCAAGGGCGCCGACAGTGTTTTCCCTAGTAATGGTCCACCGCGGATCGAAGGCGAATCGTTCTCGGGGGTTACTCCCACTGAAGCAACGGTCACCGGCCTGATCAACCCCGGTGGAGAAGCAACCAGCTACGTCGTCGAATATGTCTCGGCTGCCGATTACGACGTCACCGGTTTCGACAACGCCACCAGTGTGCCGGCGGGCGGCGAGGTGATCGGCGCGAGCGCCGACTACACCGAAGTAACCCAGCTGCTGACCGGCCTGATTCCGGAGACCAGCTACCGTTTCCGGTTTGTTGCGACCAACCTCGTTGCTCCTTCCGTTCAGGGCCTCGGCCGACTCTTCACCACCTTCGGCGCACCGGACGCCAGTCTCCCCGACGGTCGCGCGTACGAGATGGTCTCGCCGCCGAAGAAGGTCGGCGAGGTTTTCCCAGCGCGCCGTCTTACGCTGGGTGGCAGTTGCAACGAATGCATACCTGGAATCAATGCTCCGCCGCCCCCAACGCAGAGCACTCCCGACGGGGGAGCAATCGTCTATGGGGGCCAGCCTTTCTCCGTCGGCTTGGCCGCGGACGTGGATCAATACCTGTCCCGCCGCGGCCCGGACGGCTGGCAAACTCAGAACCTCAGCGGACCGACCTTCGGCCACTCGCCCAAGGAGGGCTTCAAAGCTTTCACTCCTGACCTCTCCCGCGGTGTGTTCGCCCAGCTCTTACCGACGCTCTCCTCCGATGCGCCCGTTGATTTTCCCAACCTCTACTTCACGGACGCCAGCGGGATGTTGCAGCCGCTCGTCGCCGACACGCCGCAGCACCGCTCACCTGGTCGGTATAGCTCCTTCACGGTCATCTATGGAGGCGGTAATTCCGGCACTGTCTCGAATCCGGCTTTCGGCCACGTGATCTTTGAAGCTAACGACGCCCTCACCGAGACAACCCCCTTTGCCCCCCCTGCCCCTGAAATCGCGGAAGGCGAAAACTGCGAAGAGGGCCAAAACTGCAACCTCTATGAGTGGGTCGACGGTCAGCTCCGTCTTATCAACGTCCTGCCGGGCAACACCGCCGTTGCAGCCGGGGCCGTGCTCGGCTCCGGCTGCATCCCGTCGGCAGCGCTGCTTACGGGATGCTATTACCAGAACAATCAAGTCGATCATGCGATCTCGGCCGACGGCCTACGAATCTTCTGGAGCGATGCAAGCGGCCAGGCTTTCGTCCGCATCGAGGGCAAAGAAACCCGAGAAATCCACGACTCTGGCGTGTTTCTCGATGCCTCCACGGACGGCTCCAAAATCCTCCTCAACGACGGCTGCCTCTATGACCTCCAAGCGGAAACCTGTGAAGATCTCACCGCTGGCGAAGGTGGCTTTGTGGGCATGGTTGGCGCCAGCGAGGACTTCTCACGGATCTACTTCGTCGACACCGCTGTCCTCACTGGGAGCGAGGAAAACGCCAACGGAGAACGGGCCGAAGCAGGCGAAGAAAACCTCTACGCTTGGAACGAAGGTGCCGTTACCTTCATCGCTACCCTGGCGGCGGGAGACAGCCAAGGCAGTTTCGGGGTCGGAATCTGGGCACCGTCTTTGACGGACCGCACGGCGCAAGCAAGTCGTGACGGACGATACCTGGCCTTCATGTCCGCGGCTTCTCTGACCGGCTATGACAACAGTCTCAAGGGCGGTGGCCAATGCAGGAGCAGTAGTACCTCGGCCTGCACCGAGGTCTTCGAGTACGACGCCGACTCGGCGAGCCTGACCTGCGCCTCCTGCAACCCGGCCGGTCAGCAGCCGCTCGGCCCGGCCAACCTCAGCTTGTTCGGAACTCATGCCAACCTTGCACCGCCGGCCAACCTTCCCGCGGACGGCCAGGGGAGACTCTTTTTCGAGAGCCAGGACGTGCTCTCCTCGGCCGACGCCAACGGCCACATCCAAGACGTCTATCAGTGGGAGCCGAGTGGAGTGGGCAGCTGCGAGCGTCCGGGCGGGTGCCTCTCGTTGATCTCCAGCGGCAAGAGCGCCAATGACTCCCACTTCGCCAACGCGACTCCCGGCGGTGACGACGCCTTCATCATCACCCGCGAGCAGCTCGTACCGCGGGACCGGGACCAGTTGCTCGACCTCTACGACGCCCGCGTCGGCGGTGGCTTCGATGAAGCTGTGGCTCCGCTCTGCCTCGGGGAAGCCTGCAAGGGCCCGAACTCGAGCGCCCCAGCCCAGCAGAGCCCGGGAAGCTCCACCTTCAGCGGCCCCGGCAACCAGAAGCAAAAGGCTCACAAGCACAAGCAGCGCCATAAGAAAAAGCAAAAGCACAAACGAGGTCAGAAGCGATCGGCAAAGCACAACAGTGGAGGCTCCAAGTGAACGCCCGTAGAAACCTGGCCGCCTGCTTGAGCCTCGCCGTTCTCTGCGTCGGCCTGCTTATCCCGGCGGCCGCCCATGCTGCCTTCGGGATCGAGAGCATCACCGCCACGGCGACCGAAGCCGACGGCACCCCTGATCTGCAGGCCGGCTCGCACCCTTATGACCTGACGATCGGGCTCAAAATGAACCAAGATCCCGCCGGCATTCCCGAAGATACGCTGCGCGACCTCTTCGTCGAACTGCCCGCGGGCCTGATCGGCAACCCGGAGGCGGTGCCCCCCTGCACGGCCGCGGCTTTCGAGGGACAACTTCCACAGTGTCCGGGCGACTCCCAGGTCGGCGTCGTCGACATTTCTATTTACGGCCTAGGCTTAGTCCACCTTCCTCTATATCTTCGGGAGCCTCCACTCGGCGTCGCGGCCAGCCTCGGCTTCAGCGCGATCGGCGCCAACAGCTTCCAGGACGCCTCGGTCCGCACTGGTAGTGATTATGGAGTCACCGTCTCCGACATCACGATTCCCACCGGCGTTGCCATCCAGTCGATCACGGAGACGGTATGGGGAGTACCGGGCGATCCGGGCCACGACCCCGAGCGCCAATGCTTCAACGACGAGGGCACCTTCATCGAAGGCTGCGCCAGCACCATCCCCCCAGCCCCCTTCATCACCCTGCCAACCTCCTGCACGAGCTCGCTGAAGACGACGATCAGCGGCGACTCCCTCCAGAACCCGGGCATCTTCGATAGCAGGAGCGCCTTCTCACTCGATGGGGAAGAAGCCCCCGGCACTCTCGCCGGCTGCAACGGCCTCGAATTCAAACCGACGATCTCCTCCCAGCCGACGACCAACCTCGCCGACAGCCCGACCGGCCTCGACGTCACCATCCACCAGCCCCAAAACAACGACCCCGAAGGTCTTGCTACGGCCGCGCTCAAAGACGCCAAGGTCACTTTGCCTCCGGGCATGACCCTGAACCCATCTGCGGGTGCCGGCCTCGGCTCCTGTGCCAACGCCCAGATCGGTTACCAGCCCTCGAACGGTGAGATCCACTTCTCCGAAGTCCCCGAGAGCTGCCCGGACGCGGCCAAGGTCGGCACCGTGGAAGCCAACACGCCCCTGCTCGATCACAGACTCTCTGGGGCGATCTATGTGGCAAAGCCCTTTGAAAACCCGTTCGGCTCCTTGCTTGCCATCTACCTGGCGATCGAAGACGAGCAGACCGGCATCGTCGCCAAGTTCGCCGGCAAGGTCGAGCCCGACCCGCAGACGGGCCAGCTCACCGCGACCTTCAAAGACAACCCGCAGCTGCCGATCGAAGACATCGAAACCCATTTCTTCGGCGGCCCACGAGCAGCTTTGAAGACGCCGCTCACCTGCGGCACCAAGACCACCACCACGACCCTGGTCCCGTGGAGCACCCCCGAAGGCGCGGACGCCAACCCGTCTGACTCCTTCCAGACCTCGGTCGCCGCCGGTGGCTCAGGTATCTGCCCGACCTCCGAAGCAGCCGCCCCCAACAAACCCGCCTTCACCGCCGGCACCATCGCCCCCCAGGCCGGCGCCTACTCACCCTTCGTCCTCAAGCTGACCCGCCGAGACGGCACCCAGCGCCTCACCGGCCTCGACGCCGTCCTGCCCAAGGGCCTGACCGGCAAGCTCGCCGGCATCCCCTACTGCTCCGAGGCCCAACTGGCCGTGGCCAAGAGCCGCGAAGCCCCCAACCAGGGCGCCCTCGAGCAAGCAAGCCCCTCATGCCCCGCCGCCTCTGAAGTCGGCACCGTCACGGTGGGAGCAGGAGCCGGCATCACCCCCCTCTACGTCCAGGGCCACGCCTACCTCGCAGGTCCTTACAAAGGCGCCCCGATCTCGATGGCGATCATCACCCCAGCGGTGGCCGGTCCCTTTGACCTCGGCTCGGTCATGGTTCGCACCGCCCTGCGGGTAGATCCCGAAACCGCTCAGATCCACGCGGTGAGCGATCCCTTCCCAACGATCATCCAGGGCATCCCCTTGGATCTGCGCTCGGTCACGGTCAACCTCGCCCGTCCCGAGTTCACCCTCAACCCGACCTCCTGCGATCCGGCCCAGATCACCGGCAACGCCCTGATGGCAACTGGTCAGAGCGCAGCTCTGACCAGTCCTTTCCAGGTCGGAGGCTGCTCGGCCCTGAAGTTCGCCCCGAAGATCGCGATCTCCCTCAAGGGCGGGACCAAGCGCAACAAGTACCCGGCGCTGAAAGCGGTCGTGACCTACCCCAAGGGCGGCTCCTACGCCAACATTGCCTCGGCGCAGGTCACCCTGCCGCACTCGGCCTTCCTCGAACAGGGCCACATTGGCACCGTCTGCACCAGGGTCCAGTTCGCCGCCGATCAGTGCCCCAAAGCCTCGGTCTATGGCTTTGCCAAAGCGATCACGCCGCTGCTCGACAAACCGGTCGAAGGCCCGGTCTACCTGCGCTCCTCAAGCCACGAACTCCCAGACCTCGTCGCCTCCCTCGACGGCCAGGTCAATGTCGACCTTGCCGGCAGGGTCGACACCGGCAAGGGGGGAGGGATCAGGAACACCTTCGAAGCGGTCCCCGACGCCCCGGTCTCCAAGTTCACCTTGGAAATGAAGGGCGGCAAGAAGGGCCTCTTGGTCAACTCCGAAAACATCTGTCGCAAGCCCCAGAAGGCGATCGTCTCCTACACCGCTCAAAACGGCGCTGCCTACTCGGCCCAGCCGCTGATCAAGAACGACTGTGGGAAGAAGGCGAAGAAGCGGGGGGCGAAGGGGAAGAAGGGCTCTGGGAAGTAGGGCTGGAGGATGAGGCAGCCCCCTGCTTCATACCCTGGCATCTGAATGCCAGGACGGTGATGGATCGATTCGGGATCAGTAGATGTCACGACGATCCCCCGAGCAAGCTCGCGACGACCTCCACACCCGCCTGTGTGCCCGTCGCCCGGAGATCGAAGACGCGGTTTTGACTCGTGTCTTTGCCGTCTCCGAACCTCCCGAAGCCCTAGGGCCCGAATACGCAGAAGGTCTGCGCGGTGCCGTCTGCGCTGCCGTCGACCACGGGCTCGCCGGGGTCCGGCTGGGGGAGGAGCGATTCCCGCCGCTCCCGCCGGCACTGCTCGCACAGGCCCGGCTGGCGGCCAACAATCGGGTTGGCCTCGACACGGTCCTGCGCCGCTGTATCGCCGGCCAGGCTCTGCTCACCGATTTCCTGGTCGAGGAGGCCGAGGTCGCCGGCCTTGGTTCCGGTGCGTTGCAGCGCTTGCTGAGGGTCCAGGCTGCCCTCCTCGATCGCCTTTTGGTCGCAATCAGCGAAGAGCACACCCGCGAGGTCAACCGCCATCGCTCCTCCGCCGAGCAGCGCGAGGAACACGTCGAGCGGCTGCTGGCCGGCGAGCTGCTCGACACCTCCCGGCTCGCATACGATTTCGAGGCCAATCACCTTGGCATGATCGCCAAGGGCTCCGACGCCGCTGAGGCGATTCGCGCGATCGCGGACGCCTTCGATTGCCGCCTGCTCCTGGTCCACCGCGGCGAGGACACGGTCTGGGCTTGGCTAGGCGGTAGGGGGTCCATCGACCCCCTCGATGTGATGCCCTACCTTCCGGCCTCGTTCCCACAGGTATCCATAGCGCTGGGAGAGCCCGGTCGGGGCCTCGGCGGCTGGCGCCTCACCCACCAGCAAGCGCGCGCCGCCCTGCCGATAGCCCTGCGCGGCCGCCGCGGCCTCATCCGCTACGCCGATGTGGCCTTGCTCGCCTCGATCTCCCGGGACGATCTGCTGGCCACCTCCCTGCGGGCTCTCTACCTCGCACCGCTCCAACACGAGCGCGGCGGCGGCGAGGTCGCCCGCGAAACACTACGCGCCTACTTCGCAGCTGGACGCAACGTATCCTCAGCCGCCGCGAGCCTTGGTGTCAGTCGCCGTACCGTCACCAATCGCCTCCATGTCATCGAGGAACGTCTGGGCCGCCCTCTGGACAGCTGTACAGCAGAGGTGGAGGCGGCCCTGGGACTCCACGAACTCGATCAAACTCCACTTTTCCCAACAGCACAACCTGAGAAATCTCCATGAGCGCATCATCCCGCATTGGCAAGGCGGGCGTTCGTCCCCCCTGAGAACATCGCTGTGTTGGTACCAGTCTCGGCAATCCCGGTGGCAAGGCCGTCGGATGGGAGGGGAAACTCAGCATGAAACGGATGCGCCGGATCTCGATCGTTCTCGCAATAGCGGCGCTGGCCGCCGGGGTTCTCGCCGCTTCGGCGAGCGCCTTTCCAAATTTTGTCTACTCCTCTTCCTTTGGGTCTTCGGGTACGGGCAACGGCCAATTTGAAATCCCTTCGGCGATCGCCACCGACTCTTCAGGCAACGTCTGGGTCGCCGATACCGAAAACGACCGTATCCAGAAGTTCAACTCCAAAGGCGAATATCTGAGTCAGTTCGACGAAGGAAAATTCGGGCTGATCGAGCCGACCGATATCGCGGTCACCTCCAAAGGTGACGTTTGGGTCGTAGATAGAGGCGGCCAGCGCATAGTCAAGTTCAACCCGGCAGGCGAATACCTCGGCGAATTTGGCGAACTGGGCTCCGGTAATGGCCAGTTCTGGTACCCGACGCACATCGCGATCGACTCCAAAGGCAACCTCTGGATCACCGATGAATCCAATTACCGTGTCCAGGAGTTCAACTCCGAAGGTAAATACCTGCGGCAATTTGGCAAAGAAGGAACGGGTAACGGCCAGTTCACCTACATGACGGGTATTGCCACCGACTCGACGGGCAACGTTTGGGTAGTCGACTGGCAAGTTGAAGGTGGTCGTATCGAGAAGTTCAACTCCGAAGGCTCCTACCTTGGCCAGGTGGCCGGAGGCCAACTCCATGAACCCATAGGAGACGCACTCACGATAGATGCCGAAAACAATCTCTGGGCTTTCGCAGGTTTCGCAGAAGAAGATGTTCTCAAGATCTTTAACTCAACAGGCGAAAAAATATCCCAGCTCAGTGCATCCCCTCCCTTCTATTCTTTGAGCGTGGCGTTTGACCCTAGCGGCAATCCTTGGATTATCAATGGCGCCCTCAGCCGGGTCGAGAAGTGGGTGCGTGCGGCTCCTCAAGTCACCACCGAAGCAGCCACGAGCGTCAAATCCACCGAAGCGACTCTCAACGCCACGGTCAACCCACAGGGCACCAGTACCACCTATCAGTTCGAATACGGCCCCACGATCTCCTACGGGAGCAAAGCTCCCGCCTCACCCGTGTCCGCTGGCTCTGGCACCAGCAACGTCGCGGTCAAACAGGCGATCGGCAGCTTGGCACCCAACACGACATACCACTTTCGCGTCGTCGCCACGAGTGCGGCAGGTACGACCAATGGAGCCGACAAAACGTTTAAAACTGAAGCTGGACCCTCGACGGCCGCGCAGCTGGGTGGCATGGCGACGACCGAGCCCTTTGACGGAAGCGCGACGTCGATCGCCAATTTCGGCACCAACTGGTCGGCGCTCGGATGGGCCAACGGCAGTCCGGCAAAAGGAGAAGACTTGACCACCGGGTGGCGTTCTGTTTCTGCATATCCGAAAGTTAGTGGAGCCTTCTATAACTCCAGTATTACTGACACGGGGCCTGGGATCGCCGCGGTTGTGAACATGGGCGCAAATCCGGGCAGCGCAGAAAGCTACTTCTCTGTCTGGCTGGATATGGCCAGCCCCACCAGCACGCGGTCCGGCTATGAAGCGAGGTTCACCTACCTGGCTACTGGCAACTACAACGTCACGCTCTCGAAGTGGCAGGCGGGCGTCCAGACCTCGCTTGCTTCGGTCTCGAACTATGCCTTTGGAATTGGCAATTCCGTTGCCCTGCTCGACCAGGGGGGCACGGTCGGTGTGTGGACCAAGACCGGTGGGGAATTCACCAAACTCCTGAGCGCGAGCGACGCCGCTTTTGGAGGTGGCAATGCGGGCCTAGAGGCCGCGGGCAACAGCACGCGTTTGCTCAAATTCAAGGTCGGATC
This sequence comes from uncultured Solirubrobacterales bacterium, assembly GCA_963812145.1. Taxonomy (GTDB): domain Bacteria; phylum Actinomycetota; class Thermoleophilia; order Solirubrobacterales; family 70-9; genus VAYN01. Next base: position 141,437 of record CAWEUG010000005.1, on the reverse strand, counting down.
GTTGCTGTCGCCCGTCGCCAACATGAACGCCGCTCTGCAGAACCTCGCCTTAAATGATCCATTCGCGACGAACGAAAATCCCCTTTCCGGCGGCGGCGCTTGGGCCGTGCTCGGCGGGGACGCGAAACCGGGGTATGTCTCGGGAGGCTGGGCCCCAATCGACGCCTACCCTGCGCTCAATGGTGCCTATTGGACGAAAGCCTCCTTCCCCGACACTGGGGCAGGAGTTGGCGTCGCCGCCACGCTTTCAGTTCGCCCAACCAACGTCAGTCGCTACTTCTCCCTGTGGCTCGACTTGGCCACCCCAGCTAGTCAACGAACCGGTTACGAGCTCAGGTTCACCGAAACTTCTGTCGGAATCTACGAAGTTGTGCTCAGGCGGTGGCAGGGCGGAGCAGCGACGATCCTCAACTCTAAAACTGGCTACTCGCTCCCGCTCAACAGCAAATTCGCCCTGGTCGACAAGGGGAGTACGGTCACGGTCTGGACCAAGCCCGGCGCGGAATACACCCAGATCCTCTCTGCCACCGACGCGACCTTCAACAGCGGTTACACCGGGCTCGAGGGCTCGGGCAATATCACCCGTATAAAAGACTTCAGAAGCGGTCCGCTGCCGCCCTTCTAAGCCTGACTCGACCCGGCTCGATCGGCGTTCGCCTTGACGCCACTGGCTTTGGGGCTACCGTGATCGGAGAGTTCCCGTGACCCGCGCCGACCGTCATACCCGAGGATCAGTTTGAGCGGGGCTGGGGGAGATGGGGCTCGGCGCTTGCCGGCGGGAGCCCACGGCATCCCACCGGACGTCGTCGCCCGCAATCAACAGGAACGGCTGATCGCGGCGGTGGCTGAGGCTTGCGCTGAGCACGGGTACGCCGATACGTCCGTCGCCGACCTAACCCGCCGCGCCGGCATCTCGACCGCAACCTTCTACAAATTGTTCGCCGGCAAGCGCGAGTGCGCATTGGCGGCGCACCGGGAGCTGCTGGAGCGATTGCTGGACGAGGTCGATCGTGGCTGCGCGACCGAGCGGGGGCGAGCGGCTCGGTTGCGTGCCAGCGTCCACACGGTTTTGGAACTTCTTGCCGCCGATCCGCCGACGGCGCGGCTGCTGACCGTCGAGATCCTCGCAATCGGCCCGGCCGGCGTGGCAAGCAACAACAGCGCTATTGAGGCCTTCGCGGCTCGACTGCGTGGAGGCCCTGACCCGGGCCCCGCCCCGCCTGGTCCCGATCGGGACTGGGCTCTCGTCGCCGGGATCAGCATCCTGATCGGAAAACGTGTCATGGCCGGCGAAGCGGGCGAGCTCCCTGGGCTCGAGGACGAGCTGGTGGCGATGGTGATTCCGCAGTCCTGAGCCACCCGCGCCGCGATTGACCCCGCTTGTTTAGTCGATTACTCTTGTGCATCGGCATGGAGACGAGCGACGAACAGCGGCTGATCACCTTCGTCACGCTCGGGCCGGAGGGAACCTGCCATCAGCGGGCGGTGGGGGAGTACGCGCGCTTCCAGGGGATCGAGAACTACGAGTTCGAGCTGATCACCGACTTCTTCGCCGGGCTGGAGCTGATCCGGGGGCGAGACGACGCTTTCCTGATCCAGTGCAGCGCCCACCCGCTGGTCCACAAGATCACCGAGAAGCACTGGACCGAGGTCTTCGTCGTCGACACCTTCATCTACCCGACCAAGGCGCTGGCGGTGCTGAGCCGTCGCGACGTCGAGCGGCCGCGCTCGCTGGGCATCGTCCCCGCCACTGAGGGCTACGTCGACCTCGACCAGTGGGAGGAAGTGATCCCGCAGATATCGAAGCCGCTGATCGCCGAGGCGCTGTTGCGCGGCGACTACGACGCCGGCCTGACCCACCTCGAGCATTTCGAGAAGCACCCCGACCTCCTCCGGCTCGACCTCGAGATCGGCGAAATCGACACCACCTGGGTCGTCTACGGGACCAGCAAGCGCTTCCAGGGCGAGGTGATCGGAATCCCGTCGGCCGAGCTGTACCGTCGTCCCGCTCAGCCTGCCTTGCGCTGATCGCGCTCGCCGCGGCGGTGGCGCCGGATCAGCGGCGCGACATAGCCGATCAGGGCGCCGATCGCGACGGCGGCCAGCAGGATCACGATCAGCGGCGCGTCCACGGTGACGAAGAGGACGTCGACCCGGACCTGCTGCGAGTTCTGCAGGGCGACGATGGCGACCAGCGCGACGAGGATGCCGACGATCCAGGCGCGCCAGTTGACCTGTTTCTTCTCGGTGGTCACCGAAGTGACCTTAGGCGCTCGCGGTCGCCGGGACACGATCCGCCCACGGCCGCGCCGCTTCCAGCTGCGCGCCCAGGCGGATCAGGGTCGCCTCGTCGAAGGGGCCGCCGGTGAGCATGGTCCCGACCGGAATGCCCTCGGGCGTCCAGTGGAGCGGCAGGGAGATCGCCGGCAGGCCGGTGACGTTGCCGAAGGCGGCGAAGACGACCGAGGCGACGGTGTCGAAGCCGGCCTGCTCGGGGGCAGCGTGCTGGGCCTCGAGGACGGCGCCGGTGAGCGGCGGCAGGATCGCCGAGGTGGGGGTGAGCATGACGTCGAAGTCGCGGCCCCAGCGGGCGACCTCGCGGCGGGAGATCTTCTCCAGCTGCTGCGCGGCGATCACGTACTCGTAGGCGCTGATCTCCCTGGTCGCCGTCTCGTAGCTGTGGCGGTTGTGGGGCTCGACCTTTTCCCAGTCGACGCCCTCGTAGTCGGCGAGGCCGGCGGCCGCCATCACCGTGAAGGCGGGCACCAGCTCGGCGGAGATGGTCGGCACCTCGACCTCGACCACCTCGTGGCCGAGCTCCTCCAGCAGCGTCGCAGCGTCGCGGGCGGCGTCGATGCAGTCGGGAGCGGTGGGGAGGCCGAGCGGCGCCTCGGCCATCAGCCCGATGCGCAGGCGGCCCGGGGCCGCGCCGAGCTCCTCGGCGAACGGGCGCGCCGGCGGGATCGCGTTGTTCCAGGCCAGCGGATCGGGGCCGGCGGTGAGGTCGAGGACCGTCGCGGCGTCGGCGACGGTGCGGGTGGTGACGCCCTCGACGACGGCGCCCATCCAGGCCTGGGCGCGGCGGGGGATGCGGCCGCGGCTGGACTTGAGGCCGACCAGGCCGCAGTAGGCGGAGGGGATGCGGATCGAGCCGCCGCCGTCGTTGGCGTGGGCGATCGGGAACATGCCGGCGGCGACCGCGGCGGCGGCGCCGCCGGAGGAGCCGCCGGGGGAGCGGCTGGGGTCCCAGGGGTTGCGGGAGGGGCCGAAGCGGCTGTTCTCGGCGACGGTGATCGTGCCGAACTCGGGCGTGTTGGTGCGGCCGCAGAGGACGAAGCCGGCGCGGAGCAGGGACTCGACGACGAGCTCGCTCTCCTCGCTCGCTCCCTCGGGCGCCGCGTGGGAGCCGTAGGTGAGGGGCCAGCCGGCGACCGCGGTGAGGTCCTTGATCGGGATCGGCACGCCGAGGAAGGGCGCCTCGTCGCCGGCGGCGAGGCGGGTGTCGGCGTCGGCCGCCGCGGCCCGGGCGGCCTCGTCGTCGCGCCAGGTCACCGCGTTCAGCTCGGGGTTGCGCTCGTCGACCGCGGCGAGGCAGGACTCGAGCAGCTCGGCGGCGGAGAGCTCGCGGGCGCGCAGGGCGGCGGCGAGATCGAGGGCGGAGCTGGTCGGGCCCAACTGGCTCATCGGCCAACCATATTGCGCCGATCGTTCTGAACCTTGCGGAAAGGGTAGTCGCACCCCGTGAACACGCGGCCCCGAAACTTCAACCGCTTCGCGCCAGCGTGGTCCAGAGCCGGGCCTCGGCCTCGGCCACGTGCGCGGCGGCCGCGCCGACCCGGTTCCAGAGCCCGGCGGTCGGCTCGTCGCTCGCGCTGGCGTCCTTGAAGGCCCCGGCCAGCTCGGTCCAGCGCGCCGCGGCCGCGGCCGCCAGGGGCGCCTCGGGGCGGCCGGCCTCCTCGAGGAAGCGCGAGTACATCAGCCGGAAGGCGCCGCCGCCGGTGCCGCGGCGCTCGATCACCTGGTAGGCGAAGCGGGCGCACCACTGCCAGTCCGGCGCCGTCTCGGGCCAGCTGCCGGCCTCGGCGGCGAGGCGCTCGACCGCGGGCAGGCCGCCGTACTCGCCGAAGGTCGGTTCCAGCATCTCCTTCGCCGCTCGCGCGATCGCCCGCGGGGCCGCAGCTTCCAGCTGCGCCCGGTCGACCGCATCCGAGACCGTGAACATGTGGCCTTCGAGCGGATAGGCGGGGTGGCCGCTGTGACGGGCCCTGGCGAGGTTCTCGACCCGCGTCGTCTGCAGCTCCTCGAAGCCGGTGTCGGAGAGCTGCGCCACCTCGTCGTCGTAGCCGGCGAGGACCACGGCATGGCCGGGGAAGTGGGCCGAGTTGCCGTAGTGGTCCAGGTAATAGATGTCGGTGAGGAGCAGCGCCGGGTTGCCGGCGTCGACCTCGGCCCGCGCCGCCTCCCAGGCCTCGCCATCACCCTCGGTGAAGGTCCGCAGCTCCAGCGCCGCCCCGGTGAGGTCGCGGAAGCTCTCCTCCAGCCGCGCCGTGCGGCCGTTGAACCAGCGACTCGGCGAGGCGTCCTCCAGGGTCAGGTAGTAGAAGCCGGCGCCGGCGCCAAGGCCGAAGGCCATCTCCTCGCTGAGCTCGATCCCGTGGAAGCCGAGCAGGTTGCGCAGGGCGGTCGAGCCGCAGTGGTTGCCGGGCGTGTGGACGTAGCCGGGGACGGAGGGCACGACCGAATACTGACCTACCGACCCTTATCCTCCTCCGCCGATGCACGAAGCCGATCTCAAGCTGCTGCGCCTGATGCGCACCCGCGGGCACTCGCCCGGGCTGGAGTCCGCCGCCAAGGCGCTCGGCAAGGCCGGCAACAACGCCGCCGTCTGGATCGTCCTCGGCGTCGCCCTCGCCCTGCTCGACTGGGACCGGCACGAGGCATGGCTGATCTGCGCCGTGCTCGGCCCGGTCGCGATCGTCCTCAACTACGGGATCAAGCTGGCGGTCCGCCGCCCGCGCCCGGTGCTCGAGGGCCTGCCGCCGCTCGGCGGCGCCCCCAGCTCGCTCAGCTTCCCCTCCGCCCACGCCCTCTCCTCCTTCGCGGTGGCGACGGCGATGGTCCGGGTCGACCCGGCGATGGCGGGCGCGCTCGTCGTCGCCCTGGCGATCTCGCTCTGCCGTCCCTATCTGGGGATGCACTACCCGTCAGACGTCATGGCCGGCGCCTTCCTCGGCGTCCTGCTCGGCCTGATCGTGCCGCTCTCCATATGAGGGCGGGGAAGCGATGAAGGTCGGCATCGTCGGGCTGCCCAACGCCGGCAAGTCGACCCTCTTCAACGCGCTGACCAAGGGTGGGGCCCAGACCGGCGACTACCCGTTCACGACGATCGAGCCCAACGTGGCGATCGCCGAGGTGCCTGACCAGCGGCTCGAGGAAATCGCGGCGACGGTGCGCAGCTCGAAGCTGGAACCGGCGACGATCTCCTTCCACGACATCGCCGGCCTGGTCAAGGGCGCCTCTGAAGGAGAGGGGCTCGGCAACCAGTTCCTCGCCTCGATCCGCGAGACCGACGCGATCTGCCACGTCGTCCGCTGCCACGAGGACTCGGGCGTGCCGCACCCCGACGGCCGCGTCGACCCGCTGGCCGACATCGAGACGATCGAGACCGAGTTGGTGCTCTCCGACTACGACCAGGTCGAGCGCCGCCTCGGCCGGGTCGGCAAGCAGGCCAAGTCCGGCGACGCCGAAGCGATCGCCGAGCACGGCTGGCTGCAGGCCGTCTTCGAGGCGCTCGCCGCCGGCCGCCCGGCCCGCTCGATCCCGGTTCCCGATGCCGCCCCCAACGCCGTCGTCAACCTGCAGGCATTGACCACGAAGCCGATCCTCTACGTCGCCAACGTCGACGAGGGCGACGGCGAGGTACCGCAGGCGGTCGCCTCCCATGCCGCCGCGGTCGGCGCCGGCGCGGTCGCGGTCAGCGCCCGCATCGAGGGCGAGCTGGCCGAGCTCGACCCCGCCGAAGCCGAGGAGATGCGCGAGTCCTACGGCGTCGAGGGCTCCGGCCTGGCGCGCCTGGTCCGGGCCGCCTACGACCTGCTGGAGCTGATCACCTTCTTCACCGCCGGCGAGGACAAGGAGGCCGTCGCCCGCCCCCTGCGCCGCGGCGCCACCGCGCTGGAGGCCGCCGGCACGATCCACACCGAGATCATGGAAGCCTTCGTCAAAGCCGAGGTCGTCGGCTGCGAGCAGCTGGTCGAGACCGGCGGCTACTCCCAGGCCCGCGACAAGGGTCAGCTGCGGATCGAGGGTCGCGACTACGTCGTCCAAGATGGCGACGTAATCACCATCAAGGTCTAGCGGGGCCTGCGACCGGCGCATCTCGGCGTCCTCGGTCGTCGGTTTGCTCACGCACCGGAGTGCGCTCGCTTCGCCTTCCTCCCGCGTCCACCGACCTGCTTGGTCGCAGGCCCCGCTAGGGGCTGGCTAGTAGCTGCAGTCGCGGGCGCCGGCCACGTATTGCAGCGGGCCGATCTTTTCCGGGGTTTCCCCGGGGTGGCCCTGGACGGCACCTTCGACGACGCCGTTCGCCGCCACGTGCCATTCGAACGCCGTGTATTCGCTGTACCAGGAGACGACCTCGTGGAAGATCCAGGAGCCGTCGGCTTCCACCCGGGCGTTGTCGACGCCGTATTCGCCGACGCTCTTGACGTCTGAGCCCGAGGTCGGTCGCAGCAGGCACTTGTAGAAGGTGTTGTCGGCGGTGTGGCTGTAGCGGTTCTCGAAGCCGCCGCAGCTCGGCCAACCGGTGGGACAGTCGGTGAAGCGCGAGTTGAGCAGGTACTTGGTCAGGAAGGGTTTGGCCGCCTCGCCCTCGAGCTGCTTGCCGGGCGCTTCGAAGAGGCCGGGCGCACCGGGACCGGGGCCGGGAGCCGGGGCGGGCATCGGCGGCTTGATCTTGCGGCAGACCTTCACCTTCTTGCCTTTCTTGGTGACGGTCTTCAGCTTGTAGCCCTTCTTGCAGTGCTTGCCTTTCTTCTTGCTCGCGGCGGCGTCGAAGGAGTCGACGGCGTCGGCGAGAGCGACCGGGGCGGTAAGCAGCGCCAGGGCGCAGACGGCAAGGAGAAGACGGCGAAGGGCGGACACGGGCGCGAGCGTACAGCCTAAAGTGGCCGTAATGGACGAAAGCGCGAGGTTCCCCCGGGTCGCCGCCAAGGTCGGCCACTACGAGAGCTTCTACGTCAAGGCCTGCGAGCCTGGCGGCGGCCGCGGGCTCTGGATCCGCCACACCGTCCACAAGCGCCCCGGCGCCGAGCCCAATGCCTCGATCTGGTTCGTCCTCTTCGACCGCGACGCCGACGGTCCGCGGGCGACCAAGGTCACGGTGCCGGCCGCGGAGCTGTCGGCCCCCACGGGCTCCTGGATCCGGGTCGGCGACGCCGAGATCGGGCCGGGCCGGGCCGAGGGCTCGGTCGACACCGACGCGGTCAGCGCCGCCTGGTCCCTCACCTTCACCGCCGAGGCCGAGCCCTGCAAGTACCTGCCGGCCGACTGGCTCTACGAGGCGCCGCTGCCGAAGACCAAGTTCGTCGCCCCGGTGCCGCTGGCCCACTTCGACGGCCGCCTCGAGATCGACGACGAGACGATCGAGCTCGGCGGCTGGCCGGGGATGATCGGCCACAACTGGGGCAGCGAGCACGCCGAGCGCTGGGTCTGGCTCGAGGGCACCGGCTTCGCCGACTCGCCCGGCACCTACTTCGACGCCGGCGCCGCCCGGGTCAAGCTCGGCCCCCGCTCCAGCCCCTGGATTCCCTCGGGGATGCTGATGCTGGAGGGAGAGCCGCACCGGCTCGGCGGCCTCGGCGCGATCCGCTCGGCCTCGATCGAGGAGACGCCGGGCGCCTGCTCCTTCGTCCTCCCTGGCAAGGACGTCGTCGTCCGCGGCCGCGTTTCCGCCCCCGAGAAGGACTTCGTCGGCTGGGTCTACGCCGACCCCGAGGGGCCCGAGCACAACACCGTCAACTGCTCCGTCGCCGACCTCGAACTGACCGTCGAGCGCCCCGGCCTGCCGAGCCGCCGGCTCACCCTCGCGGGCGGGGCCGCCTACGAGCTGGGGATGCGGGAGACCGACCACGGCATCCCGATCGAGCCCTACCCGGACGGCTGATTCGGAGGCGCCAGCGGGCCCGGCCGGAGGACGTCGGGGTCGTGGCCCGGCTGGACGGTGAGGCCGGAATCGCGCAGCGCGCGGAGCCGATCGGCGGATCGGCCTTGCTCCTCGCGGTCGTCGCCGAAGGCCGGAAACCGGCGGTCGTCGAGGCCGCCGGCGAAGTAGGCGACGTCGGCGCCGAGGACGAGGTCGCCGATCCGGACTGACTGGTGGCCGGGGGTGTGGCCGGGCGTGCTGAGGAGCTCGATCGAGCCGTCGCCGAGGAGGTCGTGGTCGCCGTCGACGAGAACGAGGCCGGGCCGGGCGTCGGCGTAGTCGCGGGGCAGGAAGAAGTTGCGCTCGACCGCCGCCCGGTCCCGACCGGCTTCCCACTCCGCCCGCTGGACCACGACCGGCACCGAGGCGGGGATCAGCGAGAGGCCGCCGGCGTGGTCGAAATGCAGGTGGGTGAGCACCAGCCGGGTGATGGTGGAGAGGTCGACCTGCTCGGCGATCGTCTGCTCCTGCTCGAGCCCGAAGTAGGCGAGGGCGCCGGGCTGGCCGTAGTGGGCCTCCGAGTCGGCGACGGCACCGGGGTGGAGGCCGGTGTCGATGAGGATGCGCTCGGTCTCGGTCTCGACCAGGTAGGCCGGCACCGGCAGGCGGAGCGGCTGCTCGGGCTCCTCGTCGCCCTGGCGCCAGACGCCCGCGGCGGCGGTCATCCAGCCGACGTTCAGCATCTCGATCTTCATCTCGCCTTCCTCGCTCGTCGGTCGATGCGATCGTCGCCTAGCGGCCCGGCCCGCCGACGACCTTCTCGAAGCTCATCCAGGTGTCGTAGCCGCCCAGCGCCGCCTCCAGCTGGGGCCCGGTCACGGTGGTGACGCCGCCGGTCCCGACCAGCTTCGCGGCGATGATCCGCGGCGAGACGCCGCGCCTGGTGATCACCACCTGCTTGAGGCGGCCGTCGAGGTAGGCGCTCAGCTTGGAGCTGATCTCCGGGCCGCTGAAGCGCAGCGTCCAGGTGTGCAGCGGGCAGTAATAATCGAAGGGGTCGGGGACACCGACGAGATAGGGGATCGAGGAGCCGAAGACGTTCTCGATGCTCTCGGTGTGGCCGCCGGAACAGGCGGAGAAGAGGGTCTCGGCGATCTCGCCCTGATATTCGACCACCTGGCCACGGGTTTCGGCGACGATCGCGTTGGTGTTCGCGTACTCGCTTTCCAGTCCCTCGTAGACCTGGCTGCGGGTGTCGGCGTAGAGGTCGAAGCCGTTGCCGCCGACGCCAGCGGTGAGGGCGAAGGAGCGCGAGGCGATCGCCTGCGCCTTCAGCTCCTCGGCCGGCCAGGACGGCGGCGACTCGTTCGGGATCACGCCTTTGACGTACTGGTCGACGGCAAGGGCGTTGACGACGTTGAGCGCGCCGGGGTCGCTTTCGGTCGGCACCGTCTCGAGCGCGCCGCGGTAGCTGCCGAGTCCGGCGATCTCGACCCGCCCTTTGCCGGCCGCGCGCAGCTTGCGCCCGCAGTCGGCGAGCGGCTTGCCGCCCGAGCTGCGCAGCACGACGGCGTTGCCGGAGCGGTGCGCCTGATAGCTGCGGGCCGGGTCGAGCGCCTTGCCACAGGCGCTGGTGGCGCCGCTGAAGCCGACGTCGTCGCCGGAGATGTCGAGCAGGACGCGGACGATCCGCGGCCCGGAGAGGGTTCCGATCGTCGTCCCCGTGAAGTAGTGGCTGAGGATGAACTGGTGGCTCTTGCCGTGCAGGGCGTAGCCGTAGGCGCCGTAGGCGCTCATCCCGACCCCGTGGCCGAAGCCGCGCCCGTGGACGACCCAGCTGACCCCTGCCTCGGCGGCCGGGGCGAAGGCGGCGAGGCTCGCCAGCGCGGCGAGCGCGGCGGCGGCGCGGGCAAGCGCTGGGTGTCGGTGGGGTCGGGGCATCTCTGAGGGAACAGGTTCGCCGTGCGCGAGTCGCGCCCTGTGCAGGGGACGGCGCGGGAGAAGCTCTTGCGCTTGACCCGGCGCATATTTAGGAACTAAGCTGTACGTATAAGGAACCGCACTGCCTGCCACGATGGCCACAGCTCGAACCGGGACCAAGAAAGATGAGCCCCGCCGCCTCCCCCGCGGCAGGCACGCGCTCGCCCCGGAGGAGGTCCTCGCCGACCAGCGTCGGCGGCTCGTCGACGCGGTGCCGCGCGTGGTCGCCGAGCACGGCTACGAAGCGATGTCGGTTGCCGACATCGTCAAGGCCGCGGCCGTCTCCCGCAACGCCTTCTACAGCAACTTCGGCGACAAGCAGGAGTGCTTCGCCGCCGCCCACGAGGTCTGCCACGAGCGCTTGCTAGCGATCCTCGAGCAGCCCTGCGACCGCGGCTCGACGGTCGAAGAAAGGGTCGAAACGGCGCTCGGGGCGGGCCTCGACATGCTCGCGGCCGAGCCCGAGGTCGCCCGCCTGCTCTTCGTCGAGGCGCCCTCGGCCGGCGAGGAGAGCGCCATCCGCTACCACGAGTGGCTGCGACGCTACGGCGTCCTCCTGCGCGCCGCCGTCCCCCAGGCCGCGTCCAAATCGAGCCTGGCGGTGGAGATCGACCAGGTGATCGTCGGCGGCATCGCCTCCCGCGTCGCCAGCGAAGTCCTGCAGGGCCGGGCGGCCCAGCTGCGCGTCCTCACCCCATACCTGGTCGACTACGTCCTCGCCTTCTATGGCTCGGGCCAGCCCGACCCCCAGGGCATCAACGTCCTCGCGCTCGAGCCCGAGACGCCGGCCGAGTACGCCGAAGAGCGCCGCAAGCAAGCCGGCGCCTGAGCGTTTCAACGCCTCCCAGCGCTCCCGCCTCGTCTGAACCCTGAAGGAAGTGCCTGCCGAAGGCCTTCGTCTCAGAAATACCACGTGCGTATCTTGACAACCAGGTACCTACCTGTTTACAGTCTCGCTTGTCATTCATTGGGAACGTCAATGGTATGGCTGAAGCAGCAGGGAAGAAGCTCAGCAGCACCACAGGGACAACCGAGCCTCGCGGGAACGCCGCTAAGGGAAGCGGCAAGCAGAGGCTCACGGGACAAGGAGAGCAATACGTGAGACGCCACGCGAAGGCGATGTCAGCCGCACTGGGCCTGTCGATCCTGATCGGCGCCCTTTTCGCGTCCTCGGCCCTCGCGGTGGAAATCCACTCGTTCTCCTCCGCCTTTGGCAGCGCCGGCTCCGGCCCCGGTCAGTTCTCGGCCAACCGCGCCATCGCGATCGACCAGTCCGACGGCTCCGTCTACGTCGCCGATGCCGGCAACTTCCGGGTGCAGAAGTTCAACGCCGCCGGCAACTTCGTCTTGGCCTTCGGCAAGGACGTCAATCAGACGACCTCAGGCGACATCTGCACCGCCGCCTCCGGCAATACCTGCGGCGCCGGCACCCAGGGCTCCGGCGGCTCGGGCTTTGACACCAACAACGGCTTCTCCAACCCGCGTTTCATTGCGGTCGACCCGACCAACGGCGACGTCTACGTCGCCGACACCGGCACCAACGTGGTCGACAAGTTCTCCTCCGCCGGGGCCTTCCTCTCCGCCAACGACGGCAGCGGCTCAGGCACGGCCTTCGGCCCGCTGGCCGGGATCGCCGTCGACGCCTCACGCAACCTCTGGGCCTATGACGGAGGCGCCCAGATGCGCCAGTTCGACTCCGCCGGGGCCTTCCTCACCCAGTGGAACTCGGGCTATGGCGTCAGTTCGATCGGCATCGCCGTCGACTCGGCCACCAACCTCTACGTCGCTCGCGGCACCCCTTACATTGAGAAGTTCACTTCGACCGGGAGCGATCTCGGCGAAGCCAACGAATCCGCGGAAGCGATCTCCTTCACGATCGACCCCGCCGGCGACGACCTCTACGTCGGTGGGTCAAGCTCGCAGGTCAAGCGCTACGCCGGTGGCTGCTCGACTCCCTGCACTGCGGTTGAAAGCTTTGGCTCCGGCGACATCGCCAACCCCGCCGGCGTCGCCGTGCGTGGCGCCGACGGCAAAGCCTACGTCTCTGACTCTGGTAAATCCGCGGTGGAGGTCTTCAGCCTGACCGTCCTTCCCGGTCTCACCATCGAATCCGCCACCGGTGTCACTGGAACCAAAGCGACCCTGCATGGGACCGTCAACCCCGACAACCTCGCGGTCAGCGACTGCAAATTCGAATACGGGACCACGAAAGCCTACGGATCGACCAAACCCTGCGAAGGGGCGATCCCGACCGACGGCAACGACCACCCCGTCAGCGCCGCGCTCACCGGCATCAAAGCAAACACCACTTACCACTTCCGGATCGCCGCCACCAACGCCAACGGGACCAACAAAAGCGGTGACGAAACCTTCACCACCAACCAGCCCTCGATCACCGGCGAAGCGACTGAAGTCAAAGGCACCAAAGCGACCCTCAACGGAACCGTCTTCCCCGAAGGCGAAGCGGTCAGCGAATGCTTCTTCGAATACGGCGCCGGCTTCGGCTACGGCAAAACCGCTCCCTGCGTCGGCGCGATCCCGACCGACGAAGGCGAACACGCGGTCAGCGCCGCCTTGACCCATCTGACGCCAAGCGCCCCCGTCCACTTCCGCCTCGTCATCAACCGCGGCAGCGGCGCCATCCCCGGGGTGGACAAAAGCTTCACGACCGAAGCCACGGTCCTCACCGGTGCCGCCTCGGCGATCTCGCCCCCGACCGCGAGCGTCGAAGGCACGCTCAACCCCGAAGGCATCCCCTACACGGCCTGCAGCTTCGAATACGGTCGCACCACCGCCTTCGCCATCTTCAACGAAAACACCACCAACAGCCCCTACGAAGGCTCGTTCCCCTGCACCGAGTCCCCGGCCTCGATCGGCACGGGCACCGGCCCGGTGCCCGTCCACGCCGTCCTCTCCGGCCTCACCTTCGGGGTCCCCTACCACTACCGCCTGGTCGCGACCAACGCCGACGGCACTTCGAGAGGCGCCGATCAGAGCTTCATCACCGTCGGCGCGGCGATCGAAGCCGCGCGGGTCGTCAGCGTCGCGATGGATGAGGCGACCCTGCAAGCGACTATCAACCCCAAAGGCACCGAAACCACTTACCGGATCGAATACGGCACCGACACCTCCTACGGGACCAGCACCGCGGAGACTCCGATCGGCGCCGAAAACGTCGGCCAAACCGTCACCGAAACCCTGAGCGGCCTCGCCCCGGCGACCACCTACCACTGGCGCGTCGTCGCCACCAACTCGGTCGGGGTCAGCGAGGGGCAGGACCGCACCTTTACGACCTACGCGCTGCCCGTGGCGCCCGACACCAGCTGTCCCAACCAGGTCTTCCGCACCGGGCCCGGTGCTGTTCTTCCTGACTGCCGAGCCTACGAGCGGGCGACGCCCGCCGACAAGCACGGCGCCAATTCTCTGGGGGGATTCAACTTCAACCAAGCTTCGAGTGCCGGCAACCGCATCACCTTCGCCAACCCCGCGGGCTTGCCGACCACCGGCGGAAGCTCGACCCAGGTCGTCTACCTCGCCAGCCGCAGCGCCGGCGGTTGGAGCTCCAACGGCCTCCTGCCCCTGACGAAACCGGGAGAAAGGGCTGAAATGCTGGGTTGGGACGAAGAAATCGCCACTGCTGCCAGCAGCCCCTACAGCGGCGGCATATATCTCGGCGACACCGCCACCGGCACCTTCCCGCTCGGCGCTCCGACTTCCAGCTACCCCTTTCCGCATTTGGCCGGCTTCGCCGCCGACACCGCCCACCTCACCTTCGAGAGTTTCTCCAACCTTGCGCCAGGTGCCGTCGCGGGAAGGCCGAATCTCTACGATCTCGATGGGGGTGAGGTCACCTCCGTCGCTCGAATCCCCGTTGCTCCCGCCATGTCTTGCGACGACGCGGGCACTCCCGCCTGCGTTCCGGCCCCAGAAGGTTCCTTTGCGGGTTCCTATGACACGACGAACTCCAGGACGGCCGAAGGCGGTGCTTCGCTCAACTATTACACCCAGAGGACGATTTCCACCGACGGCTCCAGGATCTTCTTCACCGCCGCCGGCAGCGGCCAGCTCTACCTCCGCGAAGGCGGCACTGCAACCACTCAGGTCTCGGCCTCCCAGGCGACCACCCCTGACCCCAACGGCCCCAAGCCGGCTGCCTTCATGGCGGCTACCCCAGACGGCGCCAAAGTCTTCTTCAGCAGCTGCGAGAAGCTGACCGACGACTCCACTGCCGTCTCCACGGCCGCCGAAGGCTGCATCGGGAGCGGACAGGGGCAGGATCTCTACTCGTACGACACGGCCTCCGGCGATCTCACTGACCTCAGCGTCGACCCCAACGTCGGCGACCCGCAGCGCGCCGGTGTAGTGGGCGTTTTGGGTGCGTCCGGCGACGGCTCCTATGTCTATTTTGTCGCCAACGGCGTCCTCGCCGCCGGCGCCTCCCCGGGGAGCTGCGCGATGGGGGGTCCAGGAGGCCAGCAAGGCAAATGCAACCTCTATCTCTCCCATGGCGGTGCAGTCACCTTCATCGCACCGGTCGAGGCGAGCACCGACGACTTCAAGGGCTGGATACCGCGCTTCGATTCGGGTCTAAGCAAATCGAAGGAATCCCGTGTCGCCGCCAACGGCGTCTTGCTCTTTGGCTCGACCCAGAGCCTCACCGGCTATGACAACACCGTGACGAACGACTCCGTCTGCGCAGTCGGCCGCTGCCTCGAGTTCTACCGCTACAGCCCCACCGAGGACGAACTGAACTGTGTTTCCTGCGCCCCCACCGAAGCCGTGCCTACCGGGCCCGCGAGGTTGGTGTCCGGCCAGTCAACCATCGAAGGCAAGCCCCAGACCGGGCTCCTGACCCGCAACCTCTCCCCAGACGGCAACCGGGCCTTTTTCGACTCCCCCGACCCACTCGTCGCCGCCGACGTCAACGGCGTCGTCGATCCCTATGAGTGGGAGGCCGAGGGAACCGGCTCCTGTCATTCGGCAGTGGTCAACGGTGGCTGCCTGTACCTGCTCAGCGGCGGCGGTAGCCCTGATCCCTCCTATCTGGGCGACGTTTCGGCATCGGGGAACGACGCCTTCATCTTCACTGTTCAGCCCCTCGTCCCCGCCGACGAAGACCAGCTCTACGACGTCTACGACGCCCGCGTCGGAGGCGGCCTGGCCTCCCAGCACCCGGACGCTTCACCCTCCTGCCTCGGAGAAGCCTGCAGGGGCTCGGCCTCCAGCGCCCCGAACGAGTCATCTCCTGGCAGCGCCAGCTTCAGCGGTCCTGGCAACCAGGCCAAGAAGCCGGTCAAGCGCTGCAAGAAGCAGAGCCAGAAGAAGTGCAAGAAGTCCAAGAAGCAGAAGAAGAAGTCGCAGTCCAAGCAGTCTCGAGGAGCCCACAACAACCGCGGAGGTTCGAAGTGATTACCGCCAAGCGACTGTTCCCGCGTGGGCTTCGCCGCGCCTTCTTGCCCCTCGCCATGGTTGCTCTCCCGAGCGTCCTTCTGCCCGCCGCCCCAGCCGCCGCCGCGCCGGCCGTACCTACCCTGAGGATCACCTCCACCGCTTCACCCACGCACCTGGTCCCCGGAGAAGACTCCGGCGTCACCACCTACTCGGTTACGGTCACCAACATTGGCGGGGCGCCGACCGACGGCTCCTCGATCACGCTCACTGACACCCTGCCGGCCGGCATCAGCGTCAATCCGGCCCCCTCCGGTCTGCTTGACAGCCTCAAACTGATCGACGAGCTCGGGGACCTGGTGCCGGGCTCTACGTGCGAACCCGGGCCACCGGTCGTCACCTGTACCGCCCCCGCGAGCACCCTGCAGCCGGGCATGAGGCTGATGATGTTCATCCCGGTGGATGTTCCCGCCAATGCTTCCGGCACGGCTGTCAATCAGGTCAGCGTCTCCGGCGGCGGCGCTTCCGATGCTTCGGCCACCGAGAGCACGCCAATTACCCCCGACCCCGCCAGCTTCGGCTTCCAGAGCCTCGAAAGCGGGATCACGGGGCCCGACGGCTCCCCCTACACCCAGGCCGGCGGGCACCCCTACCAGTTCCACATCGGCTTTCAGACGAACTCCGTCCTCGACAAAGCGGCGGGGGGAAACCCGATCGCCGGCTCCATCAAGGATGTGCTCGCGAAGCTCCCTGTCGGCATGGTCGTCAACCCTAACGCGACGACCGTGCGCTGCACGGAGGCCCAACTCGAGATAAGCACCTTCAGCGAGTGCCCCGACGGCGCCGCCGTCGGTGTAGTTCACACCATTATCAACGGCCTCGGCTTTGCCAATCCTGGGTTCAGCGAACCGGTCTACAACATGGTTCCACCACCGGGTTATGCAGCCGCCTTCGCTTTCAATGCGTCCAGCTTCGGCATCTTTGCCCACCTGCTCGCCGGCGTCGACTCAGCCGGCGACTTTGCGCTCATTTCAGAAACCAAGGACATCCTCCAGTACGGCCAGATCTCCGGCATCAGCATCGATCTCTGGGGAAATCCTTCCGATCCGAGCCACGACTACCGGCGAGGCCAGTGCGCCTATCCGAACCAATTTGGTACCGCTTGCACGACCGAACGGGTGGACGCGCCCCTGCTGACGATGCCAACCGCCTGCTCGGCAAGTCCGCTTACGACCACGCTTGACCTCACTTCCTGGGAGGACCGGGCCAACCCTGTCAGCGGCTCCTCCTTCACCCAGGACTCCGATGGCAACCCGATCGGCATCGACGGCTGCAACGCGCTCGAATTCAAACCGACGATCTCCTCGCAACCCACCACCAACCTCGCCGACAGCCCGACGGGCTTGGACGTCAACATCCACCAGCCCCAGAGCAACTCCTATGAAGGTCTTTCCACCGCCGCACTCAAAGACGTCAAGGTCACCCTGCCCCCGGGCATGAGCGTGAACCCTTCAGCCGGCAACGGCCTCGCCGCTTGCAGCGAGGCCCAGATCGGCTACCAGCCCTCCGGGGGGGAGATTCACTTCTCCAAGGCGCCTCAGAGCTGCCCCGACGCGGCCAAGGTCGGAACGCTGGAAGTCAACACGCCGCTGCTTCCCGACAGGCTCGGCGGCGCGATCTATCTCGCCAAGCCCTACGCCAACCCCTTCGGCTCGCTCCTGGCCATCTACCTGGCGATCGAAGACAAGAAGACCGGCATCATCGCCAAGCTCGCCGGCAAGGTCGAGGCCGACCCCGCCACCGGTCAGCTGACCGCGACCTTCAAGGACAACCCGCAGCTGCCGATCGAAGACATCGAAACGCATTTCTTCGCAGGCCCACGGGCGGCTCTGAAGACCTCCTTGACCTGCGGCAAATACACCACCACCACGACCCTGGTGCCCTGGTCGACCCCCGAAGGTGCAGATGCCAATCCGTCTGACTCCTTCGAAACCTCGGTCGCGGCAGGGGGCTCAGGTATCTGCCCAACCTCAGAAGCCTCTGCCCCCAACAAACCCTCCTTCACGGCGGGAACCGTCGCCCCCCAGGCAGGCGCCTACTCACCCTTCGTCCTCAAGCTCACCCGCGCCGACGGCACCCAGCGCCTCACCGGCCTCGACGCCAAGCTGCCCAAGGGCCTGACCGGCAAGCTCGCCGGCATCCCCTACTGCTCTGAGGCCCAGCTTGCTGTCGCCAAGAGCCGCGAAGCCCCCAACCAGGGCGCGCTCGAGCAAGCAAGTCCAAGCTGTCCCGCCGCCACTGAAGTAGGCACGGTGACGGTGGGAGCCGGAGCCGGCATCACCCCCCTCTACGTCGGTGGCCACGCCTACCTAGCCGGCCCCTACAAAGGCGCCCCGATCTCGATGGCGATCATCACCCCAGCGGTGGCCGGTCCCTTCGACCTCGGCTCGGTGATGGTCAGAACCGCCCTGCAGGTAGATCCCGAAACCGCTCAGATCCACGCGGTCTCCGATCCCTTCCCAACGATCCTCCAGGGCATCCCCCTGGATCTAAGGTCGGTCACGGTCAACCTCGCCCGTCCCGAGTTCACCCTCAACCCGACCTCCTGCGATCCGGCCCAGATCACCGGCAACGCCCTGGCGGCAAGCGGTCAGAGCGCAGCTCTGACCTCTCCCTTCCAGGTCGGCGGCTGCTCGGCCCTGAAGTTCAAGCCGAAGATCGCGATCTCGCTTAAGGGCGGGACCAAGCGCAACAAGTACCCGGCCCTGAAAGCGGTCGTCACCTACCCCAAGGGCGGCTCCTACGCCAACATCGCCTCGGCCCAGGTCACCCTGCCGCACTCGGCCTTCCTCGAACAGGGCCACATCGGCACCGTCTGCACCCGGGTCCAGTTCGCCGCCGATCAGTGCCCCAAGGCCTCCGTCTACGGCTTTGCCAAAGCGATCACGCCGCTGCTCGACAAACCGGTCGAAGGCCCGGTCTACCTCAGATCCTCAAGCCACGAACTGCCCGACCTGGTCGCCTCCCTCGACGGCCAGGTCAATGTCGACCTCGCCGGACGCGTGGACACCGGCAAGGGCGGCGGGATCAGGAATACCTTCGAAGCGGTCCCCGACGCCCCGGTCTCCAAGTTCACCTTGGAAATGAAGGGCGGCAAGAAGGGCCTCTTGGTCAACTCCGAAAACATCTGTCGCAAGCCCCAGAAGGCGATCGTCTCCTTCACGGCTCAAAACGGCGATGCCTACTCGGCCCAGCCGTTGATCAAGAACGACTGCGGCAAGAAGGCGAAGAAGCGGGGGGCGAAGGGGAAGAAGGGCGGCAAGAAGGGGTCGGGGAGGTAGGCAGATTTCGTTGCAGTAGCCGCCCCGACGCTATCTAAAGATCTCATCTATACCACGTGCGTATCTTGACAAACATGAACTGAACTGTTTATATCCCGAGCCATCAGCGCTTTAGAACGGAGCCGGTATGCGTGGGATTCCAGAGGAATAGGGCAGATGGGCACTGGAGATATCAAGCTGCCGATCCGCGAGCCGCGTAGCTCACGCCGTCGGCCGGACCTGCCGCCGCCGAAGGTGGAGCGAATACGACCGCGTTCCGGGCTCTCCCGGACCGAGGTGATCGCCGATCAGCGCCGCCGCATCCTCGCCGCTCTCGCCGCCGCTCTCGCCTATCACGGCTACGAGGACACGAAGATCACCGACATCGTCGAACTGGCCGCGGTCTCGCGCCCGACCTTCTACGAGCACTTCGAGAGCAAGGAGCATTGTTTCGCCGCCGCCTATGACGACGGGATCGAGCGGCTATCCGAAGCTGCGGCAGGCGCGGCCCGGGGTGAGCGAGGGTGGGCGCCTCGTCTCTCGGCCGGGCTGGGCGCAGGCCTCGAGTTCCTCGCCGCCGATCCGCCGCTGGCACACCTGCTGCTGGTCGAGTCTCTCGCCGCGGCCCGCCCCGCCCGGCTCGAGCACGAGCGCACACTCGTCCGTCTGGCCCGGGCCCTGCAGCCGCTGCCCGCCGACCCTGTCGCCGGGGCGCCCGATGAGACCGCCCGGCTGCTCGCCGGTGGCCTCGCCTCCCATCTCTCCGGCCGCATCCTCGCCGGCGAAGCCGAGCGCCTGCCCGAGTCCCACGACCTGTTGCTCCAGTATCTACTGGCGCCCTCGCTCCCGGCCGCGTCGCGTGGCGCCGATGAGCGGCACGTCGCTCGCGGTTAGGCCCGGCCATGGCGCCGGCTGAGCCGCCGCCCGGCGACGGCGAGCCGCCCCGCTTCGAGCCCGACTCCCTCGCCGGCCTGCCGGCCGAGCTAGCCCTGGCGCGCCTGCCCGCCGGTCGCCACGGGTTGCCGCGCTCCTTCATCACACACAACCAGCGCCTGCGCATCGTCGCCGGGATGCTGCGGGTGCTGCCTCGGCATGGCTACCCGGCGACGACGATCGGCCATGTGACGCAGGAGGCCGGGGTCTCGCGCGCCGCTTTCTACCAGCAGTTCGGGAGCAAGGAGGACTGCTTCCTGGCCACCTACGATCTGGCGAGTCGCTGGTTCTGCGAGCGAGTCGAGCGCGCCGTGGCAGGGGAGGGGGAGTGGCCGGCGCGCATCCGCACCGGCGCCTCGGAGGCACTGCGCCTGCTTGCCGGCAACCCCTTGGTCGCCCACCTGATCGCCGTCGAGGCGCTGCAGGCCGGTGCCGCCGCGCGCGAGCGCCAACAGGCGCTGCTCGACCGCTTCGCGGAGGCGCTTCGCGGCGACGACCCCGGCCGCGCCGAGTTGCCGGAGGACCTCGCCGACCTGTTGGTCGGCGGCATCGTTGCGCTGATCGCCCGCTACGTCGACACCGACCGGGCGGAGCAGCTGCCCGAGGCGACCACCGCGCTCGTCGAGCAGCTGCTGATCCCTTATCTGGGCAGGGGGGACGCAAGCAGCTCGTTGTCCGGCCTACCCGAGGCCCAGTCGAGCTGAGAAAGGCCGAATCCCGCGCAGGCCGAGCGCTACGCTGGCCTGAAGCGACTGGAGGAGGTTCGGAGTGGCTAGTCAGACGGTGAACGCAGTCGATCACAAGCTGCTCGTCGCCGGCGAGTGGGTCGAGACCGGCGAGTGGGGCGAGGTCAAGAGCCCCTACGACGGCAGCCTGGTCGGGCGGGTTGCGCTCGGCGACGAATCCACGGTCGCGCGCGCGGTCGCCGCGGCCCACGAGGCCTTTCTCTCCGCCGACTTCCCCCAGCACGAGCGCGCCGCCACCCTGGACCGCGCCGCCGAGCTGGTCGGCGAACGGGTCGAGGACCTGGCGCTGACGATCGCCGCCGAGGCCGGCAAGCCGATCAAGACCGCCACGGTCGAGGCGCAGCGCTGCGTCGACACCCTCACCTTCGCCGCGGTCGAGGCGCGCAAGCTGACCGGGGGCACCGTGCCGATGGAGGCCTCGGCCAGCGGCGCCGGCAAGCTCGGGGTGATGCTGCGCGTGCCCTACGGGGTGGTGGGCGCGATCAGCCCTTTCAACTTCCCGCTCAACCTCGTCGCCCACAAGCTCGGCCCGGCGATCGCCGCCGGCAACGCGATCGTCCTCAAGCCCGCCGGCCAGACGCCGATCTCGGCCCTGAAGCTGGCGGCGATCCTGAGCGAGGCCGGGTTGCCGGACGGCTGGCTCAGCGTCATCCCCGGGCCTGGGTCGAAGGTCGGCAACGCGATCGTCGAGCACGAGCTGACCAAGGCCATCACCTTCACCGGCTCTGCCGGGGTCGGCTGGGACATCCGCAGCCGCGTCCCTCACAAGAAGGTCAACCTGGAGCTGGGCTCGAACGCGCCGCTGATCGTCCACTCCGACGGCAACTGGGAGGCGGCCGCCGACAAAGCCCAGATCCACGCCTTCTCCCACGCCGGCCAGAGCTGCATCTCGATCCAGCGCATCCTCGTCCAGGAGGACGTCGCCGAGGCCTTCACCGCGCGGTTGGTCGCCAACATCGAGAAGCTGACCGTCGGCGACCCGCTCGACTCCGACACCGACGTCGGTCCCCTGATCACCCCCGACGACCGCGACCGGGTCAAGCAGTGGATCGACGAGGCGGTCGCCGCCGGGGCCACGCTGCTGACCGGGGGAGAGCTGGTCGACGAGGGCCGCTGCCTCGCCCCGACCCTGCTCGGCTCGCCGCCCAAAGACGCCAAGGTCTGGTGCGAGGAGATCTTCGGGCCGGTGGCGACGATCGACACCTACGCCGAGTTCGGCGAAGCGCTGGAGCTCGCCAACGACTCCAAGTTCGGCCTCCAGGCCGGCGTCTTCACGCGCGACATCGGCCGCGGCCTCGAGGCCGCCAAGACGCTCGAGTTCGGCGGCGTCCTCATCAACGAGGTGCCGACCTTCCGCGCCGACCAGCAGCCCTACGGCGGCGTCAAGGACTCCGGCAACACCCGCGAGGGGCCCGCCTTCGCCGTCCTCGAGCTGACCGAGGAGCGCTTCGTCACCCTCCAGGGCTGAACCACCCGCCGATGGGCCGATTTCCCACGACATGCGAGGGTTTTAGGCCCATCGGCCCTGCGTTTACTCGTGCGGGCGCGCCATGCGGCGGTGGTCCAGGGCCTCCTCGAGCACGGCCGGCTCGACGCCCTGCTCGAGGGCGACCTCGCGCAGGGAGCGGCCCGACTCGGCCGCGGCCTTGACGATGTCCGCGGCGCGGTCGTAGCCGATGTGGGGGTTGAGGGCGGTGGCCGTCGCCAAGGTGGACTCGGCGTGGCGGGTGGTCATCTCCTCGTTGGCCTCGAGGCCGGCGACGCATTTCTCGTCGAGCAAGCGCGAGGCGGAGGCCAGCAGCTTGATCGAGTCGAGCAGGTTGCGGGCGATCAGCGGCACCCGCACGTTGAGCTCGAACTGGCCCTGCATGCCGCCGATCGTGACCGCGGCGTCGTTGCCGATTACCTGGGCGACGACCTGGATCACCACCTCCGGAATCACCGGGTTGACCTTGCCGGGCATGATCGAGGAGCCCTTCTGCAGCTCCGGCAGGCGCAGCTCGGCGAGGCCGGCCCGCGGCCCGGAGCCCATCAGCGCCAGGTCGTTGGCGATCTTGTTGAGCGAGACGGCGTAGACCTTGAGCGCCCCCGAGAGCTCGACCAGCGCGTCGCGGTTGCCCTGCGCCTCGAACGGATCGAGCGGCTCGGAGATCGCCAGGCCGGTGTCGGCGGCGAGCCGCTCGCGGACCTTGGCGGCGAACTCGGGGTGGGTGTTGAGGCCGGTGCCGGTGGCGGTGCCGCCGAGCGGGATCTGGCCGACCCGTCGCAGCGTCGCCTCGACCCGCTGGACGCCGAGTCGGACCTGCGCCGCGTAGCCGCCGAACTCCTGGCCGAGGGTGACCGGGACCGCGTCCATCAGGTGGGTGCGGCCGGCCTTGACGACGTCGGCGAGCTTCTCCGCCTGGCGCTCGAGGGCCGACTCCAGCGCGCCCATCGCCGGCAGCAGGTCGTGGGTCACCTCGTCCAGCGCCGCCAGGTGCACGGCGGAGGGGAAGACGTCGTTGGAGGACTGCCCCATGTTGACGTGGTCGTTGGGGTGGGCGCCCTCGCCGGCGAGGTTTGCGAGCACCTCGTTGGCGTTCATGTTGGAGGAGGTGCCGGAGCCGGTCTGGAAGACGTCAACCGGGAACTGGTCGTCGTGCTCGCCCTCGCCGACCGCCCTGCCGGCATCGGCGATGCGCTCGGCCAGGTCGGCGTCGAGCAGGCCCAGCTCGCCGTTGGCCTCGGCCGCGGCGGCCTTGACGCGGCCCAGCCAGCGGACCACCGGCACCGGCACCGGCGAGCCGGAGACGGGGAAGTTGTCGACTGCCTTGGTGGTCTCGCCACCCCAGAGCTGCTCAGTCAAAGTCGGCCTCCATCGAAGATCGTTGGACCAGGCAGCGTATTCGAGTCGTCTTGAATTAGGGTTACCTAACGTGAAGCCGAACGACCCGGTCAGCCGTGGCGCCGAGGGCGCCATCGATCACCTCAACGACGATCACGCCGACGCCCTCCTGGAGATGGCGCAGGCGATCGGCGGCTGGCCGCAGGCGAGCGCCGCCCGCTGCATCGACGCCGACCGCACCGGCCTCGACCTCCTCGCCACCACGCCCGCCGGCGAGACCGAGGTCCGCGTCCCCTACGACGAGCCGATCGAGGGGCCCGAGGGCCTGCGCAAGGCGACCGTCAAGCTCGCCCAGCGGGCGCGAGCCGAGCTGGCCGCGGCACCGGAATAGCTGCTCCCCGGGTTCAGCCGTTGGCGTGACCGGCGTCGTAGCCCCGCCGGTAGGCGCTGAGGAACGCGGGGGAGAGCGGTTCGCGGCCGGGCGCGTAGCGGGCCGCGACGGTGAGGCGGCGGAGCAGGTCGGCATGGATGCCTTCGGTGCGCTCGGCCCCGCGCTGGGCGGCGCCGATCAGGTAGCCGAGCCGCAGCGCAGCGGGGCCCGAGGGCACGCTCCTGGCTTCGCCGTTGAGCTCGGTCGCGGTCTCGACCAGCGCTTCGCCCACGGTCGCCAGGTCGCCGCCCTGCTGGTTCTCGGCCAGGCATTCGCCGATCGGCGTCTCGCCGGCCAGCTTCACGGCGCCGGGCGCGTGGGCCAGGGCCGCCAGGTAGAGATCGTGGCCCTGCAGGCAGGCGACCGGGGTCGAGTCGTCCTCCTTGCCGCAGCCGCCGGCGAGGGCCGCCAGCAGGCAGGCGCAGGCGATCGCGATCGAGGCACGCATCGCCCGCATCCTATGGAGCGGCGGGTGCCGGATTCCGTGATCGGTTGACGGGCCTATGGCAACGCCAACTGATCAATGGCTGGCCGTCAGTCGTGGAAGCGCGGCCCGAGGCCGCCGGTGCGGACCGTGGAGATGCCACCGGAGGGACCGGGCGGGGGCTTCGGGGCGGGCGAGCTCTTGCCGCGCGGCGTTTCGACGACGGGGTCCAGCGGCCCGACCGGGAAGACTTCGACCCATTCGGCGAGCAGGAACTGGGGCACCACGGCGTGGTTCCAGGAGAGATGGAGGTGGTTGCCGCAGCCGTGGCCGGCATCGCCGTCGTAGCCGACCCAGCGGAAGGGCAGGCTCGGCTCGCCCTGGACCGGCTCGGCCCAGAGGGCGAGGCGGGTGATCGGGGCCCAGGCGGCGTCGCATTTCGTCCCCGCCCCGAGCGGCACCAGGTCGACGGCCAGGCCGTTGTAGTGATCGGAGCCTCTGGTGTGGCATTCGTCGCAGCCGGCATGCTCGCCGCTGAGCAACGGGCCCGAGTAGCCGTCGGTGACGTAGATCGGGTAGCGCTGGCTGATCCAGCGCAGGTCCGGGATGATCCGCTTGTCGACCATGTCGCCGACTTCGTGCGGGATCGAGGCCGGGATCGGCACGATCTTGCCGGGGGCGTAGACGAGGCGGGTCGAGGTGGGGCCGGCAGAGGCTGAGGCCGCCACGCAGAGCAGCGCCGCGCAGGCGAGCGCGACGGCGAGGCCGATGTGCTCGAGATGGAGCCTGGAGATGAAGGGTCGGTTCCCCATCCCCCGGGTTATCGTCAGCCACCCGCACCGGCCTTGAATCCCGCCGGATAGGGTTCGCTCCCATGCCCACCGTCCGCGACGCCACCTTCGATCTCTTCCGCGCCCACGGGATGACGACGATGTTCGGCAACCCGGGCTCCACCGAGCTGCCGATGCTGGCCGACTACCCCGCCGACTTCCGCTACGTGCTCGGCCTCCAGGAGGCGGTCGTGGTCGGCATGGCGGACGGCTTCGCCCAGGCCTCCGGCAAGACCACCGTCGTCAACCTCCACACCGCGCCCGGCGTCGGCAACGCGATGGGGGCGATCTTCAACGCCCAGGCCAACCACTCGCCGCTGCTCGTCACCGCCGGCCAGCAGGCGCGGGCGCAGATCACCCTGCAGGCGAACCTGACCAACCGCGACGCGACGCGGATGCCGCACCCGCTGGTCAAGTGGTCCTACGAGCCGCCCCGGGCCGAGGACGTGCCGCTGGCGCTCGCCCATGGCGCCCACCTCGCCGGCCTGCCGCCGCGCGGCCCCGTCTTCGTCTCGCTGCCCATGGACGACTGGGGGG
The DNA here is from genome assembly GCA_963812145.1 of uncultured Solirubrobacterales bacterium. Lineage (GTDB taxonomy): Bacteria > Actinomycetota > Thermoleophilia > Solirubrobacterales > 70-9 > VAYN01. The sequence goes on along the minus strand of CAWEUG010000005.1, from coordinate 115,882 downwards.
TGGAGGTCGACGCGGGCGACGCCCAGGCCGCGATCGACCGCAAGGTGACCGGCCGCGCCACGGCGGACCCGGAGGCGGTCCGCGCCCTCGCGGCGGCGCTCGACGCCGCCACCAACCCCGTCCTCGTCGCCGGCCCCGACGTCGACGCCAGCGGCGCCTGGGACCTCGGCATCGCCCTCGCCGAGCGCCAGCGCCTGCCGGTCTGGGCCTCGCCGGCGACCGGCGGCGTCCGCCTCGGCTTCCCCGAGAACCACCCCAACTTCCGCGGCGTGCTGCCGCCGGCGATCGGCCCGGTCGGGCAGACGCTGGAGGGCCACGACCTGATCCTCGTCGTCGGCAGCTCCGTCTTCCCCTACTACCCTTATATCCCGGGGCCATTATTGCCCGAGGGGGCGAAGCTGGTCGCGATCACCAGCGACCCCGACGAGGCGGTGCGGGCGCCGATGGGCGACGCGATCGTCGCCGACGTCAAGCTCACCCTGGAAGCGCTGCTGGCGGCGGTCCCGGAGTCGGCCCGCCCAGTGCCGGAGCCGAACCCGGGGCCCGGGGAAATCCCGCCCAGCGATCCGCTCAACCCCTCGACCGTGCACACCGCCCTGGCCGAGGTCCTGCCCGAGGAGGCGATCGTCGTCCTCGAGTCCCCCTCCAGCACCCTCGCCCTGCGCAACCAGCTGCGGATCTCGCGGCCGGGCAGCTACTACTTCAGCGCCGGCGGCGGTCTCGGCTTCGGCCTCGCCGCTTCGGTCGGGGTGCAGCTGGCGCAGCCGAGCCGGCCGGTCGTCTGCGTGCTCGGCGAGGGCTCGGCCCAGTACGCGATCACCGCCTTCTGGAGCGCCGTCGCCTACGACACCCCGGTCACCTTCCTGGTCCTGCGCAACGAGGAGTACGCGATCCTCAAGTGGTTCGCCGAAGTCGAGCAGGTGACCGGTGCGCCTGGCCTCGACCTGCCCAAGCTCGACGTCGCCGCCGTCGCCGAGGGCTACGGCGTCAAGGCGCACCGGGCTAAGGATCGCGACGGGGTGCGCGAGGCGCTCGCTACAGCCCTCGCCTCCTCCAAGCCGGAGCTGGTCGAAGTCCCGGTCACCCCGGGCATGGCACTCTTCTAAGAGAGCCATGGCACTGCTCGAGCGCAGCCCGCAGTCGCTCGCCCCTCTGGTCGACGAGCCGGCCCCGGACCGTGCCCCCGACGCGATCGCCGTCGGCGTGGCGCAGCCGCTGCGCGGGGACCTCGAACGGCTGCTCGGCCACGAGCGCGTCCTCACCAAGGCCGGCGACATCGTCAAGTACGCCTCCGACGCCAGCCCCTACCGGCTCTTCCCCCAGGCGGTGGTGATGGCGCACGAGGTGGAGGATGTCGCCAAGGTCCTCGCCTACGGTCGCGAGCAGGGGATACCGGTGACCTTCCGGGCCGGCGGCACCAGCCTCAACGGCCAGGGCCAGAGCGACGGCATCCTCGTCGACGTGCGCCGCCACTTCGGCGGCGTCGCGGTCGAGCCCGGGGTGCCGCGCGAGGGCGGGGCGGAGATCGAGGCGGCCACCGCCCGGGTTAAGCCCGGCACCGTGCTCGGCCACGCCAACCGCGTGCTGGCGCCGCACGGCCGCAAGCTCGGGCCCGACCCGGCCAGCACCGACATCGCCTGCGTCGGCGGCGTCGTCGCCAACAACTCCGGCGGCATGCGCTGCGGCACCACAAAGGACTCCTACTCGACCGTGCGCGCGATGACCCTGGTCCTGCCCTCGGGGACGACGATCGACACCGCCGCCCCCGGTGCGGAGGAGCGCTTCGCCGCCGCCGAGCCGGAGCTGGCGGCGGGCCTGGCCGCGATCCGCGACGAGATCCGCGCCGACGAGGAGCTCAGCGCCCGCATCCGCCGCAAGTTCGCGATCAAGAACACCACCGGCTACCGGCTCTGCGCCTTCCTCGACGCCGAGCGGCCGCTAGAGATCTTCCGCCGCCTCGTCGTCGGCTCCGAGGGCACGCTCGCCTTCGTCGCCGAGGCGGTCTTCGAGACCGTGCCGCTGCCGGCCCGCACGACCACGGCCTGGGTCCACTTCCCCGACATCGACCAGGCGATCGACCCGGTCCGCGAGCTGGTCGACGTCGGCGCCACCGCGGTCGAGCTGATGGTCGCCCCGGCCCTGATCACCGCCGCCTGGAACATGCACGGGGCACCGGAGGAGTGGAAAGAGCTGCCGCCGGAGTCGGCGGTGCTGCTGGTCGAGTTCGGCGCCGACACGGACGCGGAGCTCGACGCCTACGTTGCCGCGGCAGGTGAGATCTTCACCGCGCGCGAGGTCATCCGCCCGATCGACTTCACCCGCGAGGCAGAGGGGATCGAGCTCGCCTGGCGCGTGCGCGAGGGGCTGCACGGGCTGATCGGAAAGCTGCGGCTGCCCGGCACGGCGCTGATCGTCGAGGATGTCTGCGTGCCGCCGGAGCGGATCGCCGAGGGCGCCCGCGACCTGCAGGCGCTGCTCGGCGCTCACGGCTTCCTGCCCGGCGTCGCCGGCCACGCCTCCGCCGGCAACCTCCACTTCATGCTCACCCCCGACTTCGCCAAGCAGGAGGATCTCGACCGCTACGAGGCCTTCATGTCCGGCCTCGTCGAGCTGATCGTCGACAAGTACGACGGCTCGCTCAAGGCCGAGCACGGGACCGGGATCAACATGGCCCCTTATGTAGAGCGCGAGTGGGGGGAGAAGGCGACCGAGCTGATGTGGCGGGTGAAGCGGCTCGCCGACCCCGACGGCGTGCTCTCCCCGGGGGTCGTCCTCAACCGCGACCTCGGCGCCCACCTGCGCAACCTCAAAACGACGCCGCCGATCGAGGAGTCGGCAACGACCTGCGTCGAGTGCGGCTTCTGCGAGCCCGTCTGCCCCAGCCGCAACCTGACGACGACGCCGCGGCAGCGGATCGTGCTGCGGCGGGAGATGGCGCGCCAGCCGACCGGCTCGCCGGTCCAGCGGGCGCTGCTGGAGGAGTTCGAGTACGAGGCGCTGGAGACCTGCGCCGCCGACGGCTCCTGCCAGCTCGCCTGCCCGGTCGGGATCGACACCGGCGCCTTCGTCAAGGAAATGCGCAAGGCGAGGCATACCGCGCGAGCCGAAAAGGTGGCGCTGGCGGCGGCGAAGCGCTGGGGCACGGTCGAGGGCGCCAGCCGCGCCGGCCTCCGCCTCGGCCCCCTGGCGCACCGCACCAAACGCGGCAGGTCCCTGCCCCCGCCAGCCCCCCGCACCCTCCCCCCGACCATCCACACGGGCGCCGCCGCCGTCTACATCCCCTCCTGCACCAACCGCATCTTCGGTCCCACCACCGCGGCCGATGGGCCTCAAGCGTCCAAATCTCGGACGGATTCGGCCCATCGGCCGTGGGTTGTGGAGGCGTTGGTGGAGGTTTCGGCACGGGCGGGGTTGCCGGTTTGGATTCCGGAGGATGTGGTGGGGTCGTGTTGCGGGCTGCCCTGGAGCTCGAAAGGGTTTGGCGAGGCGCATCGCCATAAGGCGAACGAGATGGTCGAGCGGCTCTGGCTCTGGAGCGGCACCGGGGCGCTCCCGATCGTCGTCGATGCCGCCTCCTGCACCAGCTCGATCGCCGCGCCCGGAGACGGCGTCCTCTCCGAGTACAACGCCGAGTGCCTGGCCAAGCTCGAGATCCTCGACTCCGTCGCCTGGGCCCACGACCGCCTGCTGCCCTGGCTCGAGGTCGGCGAGAAGATCGGCGCCGCCGCCGTGCACCCGACCTGCGCCACCCGCCACATGGGTCTCACCCACCGGCTCGAAGCCCTCGCCGGCGCCCTCGCCGACGACGTCTTCGTCCCCCCGACGGCAACCTGTTGCGGGTTCGCCGGCGACCGCGGCATCTCCCACCCCGAGCTGACCGACTCGGCCACCCGTCCCCAGGCGGGCGAGCTGTCCGGCCGCCGCTTCGACGCCCGCGTCTCCAGCAACCGCACCTGCGAGATCGGCCTCGAGCGCGCCGTCGGCGAGCCCTACGAGTCGGTCATCGTCCTGCTCGAGCGGTTAACGCGAAGCGGCTGAGACGGCCGCGGCGCCCTGCTCGTCGGCCGCGGACTCGACCTCGCGCAGCGTCTGTGTCATCGCCTCATCTCTCTCGATGCCGCGGTCGATCAGCGGATTGATCAGGCCGCGCAGGGCGGAGACGTAGCGCCACCACTTGGGCGCGAAAATCCGCGGCGCCCGTTCCTCGATGCCGCGCACGACGGCGGCGCCGGCCTCGTCGGGCTGGATCCGCTTGCGGAGGAAGGCCGGAAGGTTCTCGTCCAGGCGTGCCGAGCCGGGACGCTCCAGCGCCTCCTGGACCAGGGCGGTGTCGACCCAGCCGAAGTAGGCGACGCTGGCGCTGGCGCCGAGCGGCCTCAGCTCTGCCCGCAGGGCGCGGCCAAGCGACTCGACCCCGGCCTTGGCGACCGCGTAGGGGCTGTTGAGGACGCCGTTGACGAAGGCATAGGCGGACGAGGTGACGACGACGTGCCCCCGGCGCTCGACGATCTGCGGCAGCGCCGCCCTGACCGTGCGCCAGACCCCGAGCATGTCGACCTCGAAGACCCGCTCCCACTCCTCGGCGCCGATGCCGCGAATCGTCGCCACGGTCGACTGGGCGATGCCGGCGTTGGCGACGACGACGTCGAGGCCGCCGAAGCGCTCGACCGTCTCGGCCACCGCCTGCTGGATCGCCCCCTGGTCGGTGACGTCGGCGCCGATGCCGATCGCCCGCGGGCCGATCCGCTCGGCGGCTTCTCGCGACCGCTCGGGATCGAGGTCGACGACCGCGACCGAGGCACCGCGCAGGTGGATCTGGCGCGCGGTCTCGAATCCGATTCCCCGAGCCGCGCCGGTGACGAGCGCAACTTTGCCGTTGAGGTCGTAGCGGTCCATCGGCTGGGGAGCGTACTGGGGACCCGCGGCCTCAGGCGGGCCGCTGACCGGCCGCGGCCTCCACCTCGGAGACGACCGCGGCGATCTCGGCGTCATGGTCCATGCGACGGTCCAGCAGCGGATTGATCAATCCGCGCAGGGCCGAGATGTAGCGCCACACGCTGGGGTTGAAGGACCGTGGCGCCCGCTCTTCCAGGGCCCGCACGATCGTGGCGCCGGCGGCTTCGGGTGTGATCCGCTTCAGCAGGAAGGCGGGGAGGATTTCCCCGAGGATGCGACTGCCGCGTCCGTCGTCCCGACGGTCGAGCGAGTCCCGGACCAGGTCGGTGTCGACCCAACCGAAGTAGACGACGCTGGCGCTCGCGCCCAGCGGCGCCAGCTCCGCTCGCAGCGCCCGTCCCAGCGCCTCGACTCCCGCCTTGGAGACTGCGTAGGGGCTGGCGAGTAGGCCGTTGGCAATGCTGTAGATGGAGCCGATGAAGACGAGCTGGCCGCCGCGCTCGGAGATCTGCGGCAGGGCGGCCCGTGCCGTGTGCCAGGCGCCGATCAGGTTGACGTCGACGACTCGCTTCCACTCCTCGGCCGGCATCGTCCTCGCCGTCGTCACCGTCGGCGGCGCGATCCCGGCGTTGGCGACGGCGATGTCGAGCCCGTCGAAGCGGTCGACCACCGCGGCGATGGCGGCGAGCATCCCGCCCTCGTCGGTGACGTCGGCGCCGACCCCGAAGGCCCGTGGCCCGATCCGCTCGGCCGCCTCGCGCGCCTCCTCGGCGCTGAGATCGAGCACCGCCACCGAGGCGCCGCGCAGGTGCAGCTGCCGCGCCGTCTCGAAGCCGATCCCACGGACCGCGCCGGTGACGAGCGCAACTTTGCCGTTGAGGTCGTAGCGAGCCATCGACCAGGGAACGTATAGCCCTCCGTTTGTCCTTTGTAACCCAGAGGGTGACTAAGGACAAACGGAGGCTAGGCTGCGCCCCGTGTCCGACCCCGAAGCCACCTACGCGGCCTTCGCCGCCGCGCGCGGGCTCGAGCCGGTTCCGGAGCTCGGGCTCGGCGCCCTGACGCCGCTGCTGGTCGAGTCCAAGCACTGCCAGGTCTCCCCGGCCGCCCGCGGCCGTCTCGGCGGCGAGGTCGACGGGGTCGACGGGGTCGTCGGCCACCTCGCCTACACCCGCAACAAGACCTTCCGCTTCAACGTCGCCCTGGCCGAGGTCCCCGCCGCAACCGCCTTCGCGCCGCGGCTCTTCTGTATCCGCAACGGGCGCAGCACCCGCGACGATGAGTTCTACGGCTTCGAGGCGCGCCACTCGAAGCTCTGGACCGAGAGCGCGGTGCTGAACGAGCGTTACACGGTCAGCACCAGCCCTTACCAGGACCCGAACTGGATGCGGCAGCTGTTCTCGCCGGCCCTGGTCGACTACCTGGCGACCAAGCCCCCGGCCGACTTCTCCTTCGAGCTCGCCTACGGGGCCCTGCTCGGCAGCGTCGAGGACGACGACCCCGGCGCCGACGGCCTGGCGGCGCTCTGCGAGGCCACCGCCCACGTCGCCGAGCGAATCGCCCGGGAGTGCGGGGAGTAGCGATGCAGATCAACCGCACCGGTTACTTCCTGATCGCCCTCTTCGGCCTGCTCGGCCTGGCGATGTGCGCCGGGCCGCCGCTGCTCGGCGCCGACCTCGAAACCTCGCTGATCGTCGCCTCGACCGGCGCGATCTTCGTCCTCGTCGCCGCGGGCCTCGCCTGGTACGCGCGCCACGCCAAGGCCAAGGCCGCCCACCAGGACTGGATCTTCCAGAACGGGATCAGGGGGAGCGCGACCATCCTCGAGGTCGGCAACTCGCACACCACCGTCAACGAGATGCCGTTGATGAAGCTGAAGCTCGAACTTGACATCCCCGGCGTCGGCCGCCGCGAGGTCAGCCGCCGCGAGCTGATGCCGGTCTTCATCGCCAGCCGCATGGACGCGGGCCTGACCCTCCCCGCCTACGCGAACCCGAAGGACCCGGCCGAGTTCATCCTCGTCTGGTGAGCCCCGCGCCCCTGGGAGTGACCGGCCCCTCCTAGAATCGCTCGTTCGTGCCCGGATTCAACCCAGTCGATCCCAAGCAGTCCTTCCCCGAGCTGGAGGAGCGGGTACTGGCGCGCTGGCGCGACGGCGACGTCTTCGAGCGCTCGCTGGAGAACCGCGCCGAGGCCGAGGTCTGGAGCTTCTACGAGGGCCCGCCGACCGCCAACGGCCGTCCCGGCTCCCACCACGTCCTCGCCCGCGTCTTCAAGGACGTCTACCCGCGCTACAAGACGATGTGCGGCTACCGGGTGCCGCGCAAGGCGGGCTGGGACTGCCACGGCCTGCCGGTCGAGCTCGAGGTCGAAAAACAGCTCGGGATCGCCTCCAAGCAGGAGATCGAGGAGTTCGGCATCGCCGAGTTCAACCAGCGTTGCCGCGAATCGGTCTTCGAGTACGTCGAGGAGTGGAACCGGCTGACCGAGCGGATCGGCTTCTGGATCGACCTCGACAACCCCTACGTCACCCTCGAGGACGACTACATCGAGTCGGTCTGGTGGTCGCTGCGCAAGCTCTGGGACGACGACCGTCTCTACGAGGGGCACAAGGTCGTCCCCTACTGCCCGCGCTGCGGCACCGCGCTCTCCTCGCACGAGGTCGCGCAGGGGTACAAGGACGTCGAGGACCCCTCCATATACGTGCGCTTCCCGCTGCTCGGCGAGGACGGCGAGGACGCGGGGGAGTCGCTGCTGGTCTGGACGACGACGCCGTGGACCCTGCCGGGCAACGTCGCCGTCGCGGTTTCTCCCGGGGTCACCTACGTGCGAGCGAGCGTCGCCGGCGAGACCCTGATCCTGGCCGAGCCGCTGGTCGAGAAGGTGCTGGGGGAGGGCGCCGAGATCCTCGCCCGCTTCCCCGGCTCCGACCTCGTCGACCGCCGCTACCGCGGCCCGGTCTTCGCGCTCGAGGACGGTGGCCCCGCCGATGCCTTCCGCGTCCTCGCCGGCGAGTTCGTCACCACCGAGGACGGCACCGGCCTCGTCCACATCGCCCCGGCCTTCGGCGAAGACGACTACGCGGTCGCCGCCGCCAACGGCCTCTTCGACCCGACCCGGCACGGCACCCTCTACAACCCGGTCGGGCTCGACGGCAAGTTCGACCGCCGCGTCGCCGGCTTCGCCGGCCGCTTCGTCAAGGACCCCGCGGTGACGGCGGCGCTGATCGCCGATCTCGAGGCTCGGGGCCTGCTCTTCCGCGAGCAGTCCTACGAGCACGCCTACCCGCACTGCTGGCGCTGCGACACGCCGCTCCTCTACTACGCCAAGTCGAGCTGGTACGTCGCCACCTCGCGGGCCCGCGAGCAGCTGCTCGCCAACAACGAGGAGATCGGCTGGCACCCGGAGCACATCAAGCACGGGCGCTTCGGCAAATGGCTGGAGAGCAACGTCGACTGGGCGCTCTCGCGCGACCGCTACTGGGGCACGCCGCTGCCGATCTGGGAGTGCTCCGGCGAGAACTGCGACGGCCGCTTCTGCGCCGGCTCGGTGGCCGAGCTGCGCGAGCGCTCCGGCGGTGAGGTCCCCGCCGACCTCCACCGCCCCTACATCGACGCGGTCACGGTCGAGTGCGAGAAGTGCGGCGGCGAGATGCACCGGGTCGAGTCCGTGATCGACACCTGGTACGACAGCGGCGCCATGCCCTTCGCCCAGTTCCACTACCCGTTCGAGAACGAGGCGGAGTTCGAGGAGCGCTTCCCGGCCGACTACATCTGCGAGGCGATCGACCAGACGCGCGGCTGGTTCTACACGCTGCTGGCCGAGTCGACGCTGCTGTTCGGGGAGTCGAGCTACCGCAACTGCGTCTGCCTCGGCCACATCCAGGACCCCGACGGCCAGAAGATGTCGAAGAGCCGTGGCAACGTGGTCGACCCGTGGGACGTGCTCGCCGCCCACGGCGCCGACGCCTTCCGCTGGTACTACCTGACCGCGCAGCAGCCCTGGGCGGGGTATCGGTTCTCGGTCGACACCGTGGGGGAGTCGGTGCGCCAGTTTCTGCTGACCCTCTGGAACACCTACTCGTTCTGGGTGCTCTACGCGAACGCCGAGGACCTCGGGCCGCTGGACTTCCGCGGCGCTCCCGGGCCCGCCGATGATTTGGACCGCTGGGCGCTGTCGCGCCTGCAGGCGACCACCGCCACCGTGCGCGAGCGCATGGACGAGTTCGACTGCACCGCCGCCGGCCGGGCGATCGCCGAGTACGTCGAGGAGCTCTCCAACTGGTACGTGCGCCTCTCGCGGCGGCGCTTCTGGGACGGCGACCGCGCCGCCTTCGCGACCCTGCGCCACTGCCTGCTGGAGACGGCGGCGCTGCTCGCCCCGTTCACCCCCTTCCTCGCCGACGAGATCCACCTCAACCTCGCCGGTGGTGTGCTCGGGCAGGCAGGAGAGCTTCACGACTCGGTCCACCTGCGCGACTACCCGCAGGCCGACCCGGCCTTGGCCGACCCCGCCCTGGAGCGGGGCATGGAGGCGGTGCGGCTGACCGTCGAACTGGGACGGGCGGCGCGCGCCCAGGCCAAGGCCAAGGTGCGCCAGCCGCTGCGCCGCGCCGTGATCGTCGCCAACGACGCCGAGCGCGAGGCGATCGAATCCCGCGCCGGCCTGGTCACCGCCGAGCTCAACGTCAAGGAGCTGGACTTCGTCAGCGACGAGGGCGAGCTGGTCAGCTACACGGCCAAGCCCAACTATCGCGCCCTCGGGCCCCGCTTCGGCAAGCGGATGCCGCAGGTCGCCGCCGCGGTCGCGGCGCTCGACGCCGCCCACGTCGCAGCGGTGATGGCCGACGGCGGCGAGGTCGGGATCAACATCGAGGGTGACGAGCACACCCTCGGCCCCGACGAGATCACCCTCGCCCTGCAGCCGCTCGACGGCTACGAGGTCGAGGCCGAGGCAGGCCACGCCGTCGCCCTGCAGCTCGAGCTCGACGACGAGCTGCGCCAGGAGGGCCTCGCCCGCGAGATCGTCCATGCTGTCCAGATCGCCCGCAAAGAGGCAGGCCTCGAGATCACCGACCGCATCGCCCTCTCCCTCGGCGGCGACGAAGACCTCCTCTCCGCCGCCCGCGCCCACGAGCAATACCTGGCAGGTGAGGTCCTAGCGACCTCAGTCGCCTACGACGCAACCGACGGCGCCACAGCCAAGATCGACGGCCAAGAGCTGACGATCTCCGTCACTCGCAACTGAGTGCAGCAACGGCTTCTGGCGACACACCCGAGGCGCTAAACCCCTGTTAGTACCGAAGTGGGTACTCAGGTTACGATGCCGCCTCAAATCTAAAGGGGGGTGTCATGAAGTTGAGGATCATTGGTCTCGTCGCACTCGCGCTGCTCGCATTCGCCGGCGTCGCGAAGGCCAGCGGGATGTTCGACCAGAGCAGCGCGAAGGTCGCGGACATGAAGGCCCAGGAACGAGCGGCCACGCGCGCCGGTTTGGGAGCCGCAGCTTCCGCTGCTCGCCGCGGGCCAAGGGGACTGCGAGGGCCAAAGGGCTCCAACGGGGCACCGGGGCCGAAAGGGGCGACCGGCCCAGCCGGACCGGCGGGCAGCTTCGGGACCATCACCCAGGTGACCGGACCGAACGTAACCCTCTGTGGGTTCGAATTCTCCTGCTCGGTCGGTGCCGCGCACGCCGAGTGCCCCGCCGGCACGCGGGTGATCAGCGGTGGCTTCGGCGGTCTCTACACCGGGGAAGACTTTTTCAGCTTCGCCTCCGGCAACGGTTGGAGTGTGGGCGGCGCGAACTGGAGCGAAGTGCCCTTGACCAGTTTCCACGCGACCGCGACCTGCGCTAGCTGAGGTCGCGTTTCGGTGGGTGGTGAGGCGGAGGTCGGCTCACCACCCGCTATGCCGCCGGCAGCTACTCGTCGCTGGGCTTGCCGATGATGAAGTCGGTTTTGGCCGAGTCTGAGAACTTCACCCAGCAGTGCTCGGGCACGACCCCCGCCTCCTCGATCAGCGCCGCTTCGATCCGCTTGGCGACCTTGGCCTTCTGCTCGTCGCTGCGGCCCTCGAACCAGTGCACCTCTACGAACGGCATGGCTGGGAGGGGAGGGGGCGTCGCCCTAGGCGAGCGCCGGCTCCAGCTCGGCCTCGAGGCGGCGCTTGGGCATCGCCCCGACAACTTTCTTGGCGATCGCGCCGTCCTTGAAGAGGATCATCGTCGGGATCGACAGCACCTCGTACTGAGCCGCGGTCTGCTGGTTCTCGTCGACGTTGATGCTGACGATCTTGAGGTCGTCGCGCTCGCCGTCGATCTCCTCGAGGACGGGATGGACGACACGGCAGGGACCGCACCAGGGAGCCCAGAAGTCGACGAGAACGGGCCCGTCGGCGTCGAGGACGTCGGCTTTGAAGGTGGCGTCGCTTACGTCGGTCAGTTTCCCAGTCACTGGATATCCGTCTCCCGAAATCGAGGTTCGTAGCTCAATACTTCAGAAAGTATAGCGCCCTTGTTCGGGAGCTGAACCCGGTCGCGGAAGGCGTGGCAGCCGCAGCGTCGCAGCCGGCGTTGCGCCGGCTGCGGTTCCCGCCTTCTATCCGCCATGCCCCATTCGTATCTGCATCGCCTTCGCCTCCTCGAGTAGCCCGATGCCCACGTGGGGCATTCCGGTCGCGCGCACCCGGACATTTCGGGCGACTTCTTCGGGATTGTCGGGATTCGGGACAAGGACCTCGACGATGGTGACGATGTCCCCAATCTGAGCGTCGTCGGAGATGCCCGGGTCCTGTTCGATGGCCTCCATCTGGGCGCTGATGTGCTCGCCGAGCTTCGTCTGGTCAAGTGCCATTGGGTTCCTCCTGCCGTGGATTGGGAACGGCCGAGCGTATCGGAACGCCGCAGATCGCCTCAAGAAACGCTCCCGCAGAGTCAGCGAAGCCAGTCCAGGTCAGCGTTTCGACTCGAACTGATCCACCACCTCTCCAGAGGCTGTTTCGGGCTTTTCGACGTGCCGTGGGCCGAAGCGCAGCAGCGGCACCCGCCAGACCGCCTCGGCGACGATCGAGCGGTCCATCTTCGAGCTGCCGGCCTGGCGGTCGCGGAAGACGATCGGCACCTCGACCACCTTGAAGCCGGCTCGGAGGGCGCGATAGGTCATCTCGACCTGGAAGGCGTAGCCGCGCGCCTGGATCGAGTTGAAATCGATCGCTTCCAGCACCTCGCGGCGGAAGCACTTGAAGCCGCCGGTCAGGTCCTGGACCTGGACGCCGAGCACCAGCTTCGCGTAGGCGCTGCCGCCGCGGCTGATCGCCTTGCGCAACGGGCCCCAGTCGCTGACGCCGCCTCCCGGCACGTAGCGCGAGCCGAGCACCACGTCGGCCCGCCGCGCCGCCTCCAGCAGTCGCGGCAGGTAGGCGGGGTCGTGCGAGAAGTCGGAGTCCATCTCCAGCACCAGCCCGGCGCCCCCGGCGAGGGCGCGGCGGAATCCGGCTATGTAGGCGGGCCCGAGGCCTTCCTTGACCTGCCGGTGCAGGACGGCGACGTTGTCGTGCCGCTGCGCCAGCCGCTCGGCGATCGCGCCGGTGCCGTCGGGGGAGCTGTCGTCGACGATCAGCACCTGCGCAGACGCCGGCAGCTTCTCCCGCGCGGCTTCGACGAAGGCCTCGATGTTCTCGGCCTCGTCGTAGGTGGGGAGGACCAGCCAGGCTGGGCCGCTGTCGGGCTCGGGCATCGTCCTCGATGCTATTCGGCAGCCGAAACGGCGGCTGAAGATCCGCTGCGAGGGGATAACTTGGAGAGGTGACCAACGCCGAGATCGCCGCCGCGCTGGAAGAGCTGGGAGTCCTCTACGAGCTCGACGGCGCGGTCAAATACCGGGTGCTGGCCTACAGCACCGCCGCCAAGGCGATCCGCGAGAGCCCGGTCTCCGTCGCCGAGCTGGCCGCCAAGGGCAGGGCGACGGACATCCCCGGCGTCGGCAAGACCCTGGCGGAAAAGATCGACGCCCTGCTGGCGACCGGCGAGATCCCGGCGGCGGTGAAGCTGAAGGCGAAGTTCCCGACCACCCTGATCGAGGTGACGCGGGTGCCGGGCTTGGGGACGAAAACGGCGCGCCGCCTCTACGACGAACTTGAAATCGCCACGGTCGAGGACTTGAAAGTCGCCGCCGAGACGGAACAGATCCGCGGCCTCAAAGGCCTCGGGCCAAAGGCCGAGGAAAACGTGCTGGCGGCCCTGGAGCGCCTCGGCGAGCCGGGAGAGGGCCCGGGCCGCCTGCTGCTTTCCAAGGTCCGCCCGATCGCCGAGGAGTTGGCATCGGCGCTGCGCGAGCACCCGGCCGCCAACCGGGTCGAGGTCGCCGGCTCGGCCCGGCGCTGGGCCGAGACCTGCAAGGACATCGACATCATCGCCACCGCCGACGAGCCGACCGCGCTGTCGGAGGCGCTGGCCGCCAACCCGCTGATCGCCGCCGCCGGAACCCCCGGTCCCAACGGCGTCCGCGCCCAGACCCACAACGGCGTCTCGGTCGACCTGCGGATCGTGTCGCCGGCCGCCTTCGGCAACCTGCTGCAGCACTTCACCGGCTCCAAGGCCCACAACGTGCAGCTGCGCGAAGAGGCGGTCGGCCGCGGCCTCTCGGTCTCCGAGCACGGCATCACCGACACCGAGAGCGGGGTGGTCGACCTCTGCGAGAGCGAGGCCGGTGTCTACGAGCGCCTCGGCTACGCATATATAGAGCCGGAGCTGCGCGAGGGTCGCGGCGAGCTGAAGGCGGCGCGCGAAGGCAAGCTGCCGGACCTGATCGAGCTCGGCGACATCAAGGGCGACCTGCACTCCCACACCACCCTCTCCGACGGCCGCAACACGCTGGAGGAGATGGCGGCGGCCGGGAGCGACCGCGGCTACGCCTACATGGCGATCACCGACCACTCGGCCAGCCACGGCTTCGGCGACCATGTCACCCCCGACCGCCTCTGGGAGCGGATCGAGGAGATCCGCGCCTGGAACAAGGGAAAAAAGGGCTTCCGCCTGCTCGCCGGCTCGGAGATCAACATCGGCCTCGACGGCGGCCTCGACTACCCCGACGACCTGGTCGCGGCGCTCGACTGGGTCGTCGCCAGCGTCCACACCTCCTTCTCGATCTCCGCCAAGGAGATGACCGCGCGGGTGCTGACGGCGATCGAGAACCCGCAGGTCAACTGCATCGGCCACCTCACCGGCCGCCTGATCGGCCGCCGCGAGCCCTACGGGATCGACGTCGAGGCGGTGGCGGAGGCCGCCGCCCGCACCGGCACGATGATCGAGATCAACGGCAACCCCAATCGCCGCGACCTCTCCGACCGCCACGCCCGCCTCGCGGTGGACGCCGGGGTCAAGATCGTCCTCAACACCGACGCCCACGGCGTCGACACGCTCGACAACATGGCCTACGGAGTCGCCACCGCCCGTCGCGCCTGGCTGACCAAGGCCGATGTCGCCAACACCCGGGGCTGGGCCGAGTTCAAGAAGCTCGCTGGCCTTTCTCGATGACTTGACCCGACCGAGGGTGGGTCAAGTCATCAAGCTCGACTGAGGCGGTCGCTGCGCAGGCCCGGCGTCCGCACCAGCTCGACCGGGCGCAGCGCGGAGGTGGGGACGACGTAGAACTTGACCCCGTCGCGGTGCTCGATGCCAAGGACGGCGGCCTCGCGGGTGTGCCAGGAGAGCGAGACGATCAGGGCGTAGCCGGCGCCGATCACGGCGACGCCGGGAAAGAAGAAGCCGAGCCCGCCGGCGATCACGGCGGTCAGCGCGATCGGCCAGAGCCGGCCGGCGGCGATCCGGGCCGGAGACTCCTGCGGCAGCGAGGTCGCCGTGCGCGCGCGCGAGAGGGCGTCGCGGACGTCGTCGGCGGCGCGGGCGGGGCGTCCGAGGTAGACGCCGATCGCCAGCGAGGCCAGCCACCAGGCGACGGCGACGAGGATCGTCGTCGTGTCGCCGTTGCGGTTGGCGCCCAGCGCCGTGATCGCCCCCAACGCGGTCGCCTCGGCAGCGGTGATGAAGACGGTGACTCGCAGCAGGTCGGTATACGGCACGCGCTACGCCGCCAGCCACTCGAGGATCTGCAGCCAGCCCCCCGGGCCGTCGACGATCAGGTCGGACTCTTCGGGCAGCTCCGGCGGTGCCTCCGGGGAGACGATGCCGACGCAGACCGCGGTTGCCAGCTCACCCGCCGCGGCCAGCTCGCGCAGGCGGCGGAAGGCGTCGAGGTCGGTGCGATCGTCGCCGGCGTAGACGGCGGCGCCGAGCCGCTCGTCGGCCAGCAGCGAGGCGACCGCGACGTCCTTGCCGCCACCGCCGACCGGGCGCAGCTCCAGCACCTTGCGCCCCCAGCGCGGTTCGAGCCCGGCGTGGCCGGCCGCGACGGCGATCTCGTGCGCGCGGCCCTCGGCGGTGGCCTCGTCCCCGGCGCCGCGCCAGTGCAGCGCCTGGATCGGCCCCTTGTCCTCCTGCCGCAGTCCCGCCGTCAGCAGTGTCGCGGGGTCGATCCCTGTCATGAAGTCGGCGGCCTCGTGCTCGCGCCCGGCGAGCGATGGGTCCGCCCGCGGCGCCTCGTCGCCCGGCAGCAGCAGCTCCAAGCCGTGGTTGCCGGCGTAGCTGATCCCGTCGAGGCCGACCAGCGCCCGTGCCTCTTCTGCCTGGCGCCCGGAAACGCAGCCGACCAACCCGAAGCGCTCGTTCAGGCGTTCCAGCGCCCGCCGCGCCGCCGCCGGCACGGCGGCGTCCTCCGCCCGCTCGGCAATCGGCGCCAGGGTGCCGTCGACGTCGGTGAGGATCGCCGCCCGCGTCGGGTCGTCTCGCAGCGGCTCCAGCAACGTTGCCCAGGCGCCTTCCCCCGTCTCAAATTCGCGAGGCACGGCATCTAGTATCGCCGCATGCCGTCCCCCTTCGGGCCGATGCCCTCGCACGAGACCCTGCGGCTGGCGGCAATCGGCACCCTCGCCGGCATCTTCAGCGGCCTCTTCGGAGTCGGCGGTGGCACCGTGATCGTGCCGCTGCTGATCTTCTGGTTCGGCTATGGCGAGCGCCTGGCGACCGGCACCAGCCTCGCCGCGATCGTCCTCATCGCCCTGCTCGGCGCGCTCGCGCAGGGCGGCATCTACGGCAACGTCGACGTCACCACCGGCCTGCTGCTGGCGATCCCGGCCGTGGCCGGGGTGGTGATGGGGACCGCGATTCAGCAACGGATTCCCCAGCGCGCCGTCTCCTACCTCTTCGCGGCGCTGCTGGTCGCGATCGCGATCGAGCTGATCCTCAAGTGAGCCCAGCGCCGCGCCCAGCGCGATCTGACTCCCTGCCGCCTGTGCGGAGCGAGCGCATTCAGTGAACGAGCTGATGGCGATCCTGATCGCCGTCGCCGGCGGCATCGCCGGGGGCCTGGTCGGCGTCGGCGGCGGCGTCCTTTTCGTGCCGGCGCTGACGATCTTCCTCGGCCTCACCCAGGTCGAGGGAGAGTCCACCTCGCTGCTGATGATCGTCATCGTCGCCCTGGTCGGCGCCTACCGCCAGAACGGCTACGGCAACGTCCGCCTGCGCCAGGCGCTGATCATCGCCGCCCTCTCGCCGCTCGGGGTCCTGATCGGCGTGGCGGTCGCCAACAACGTCTCCGAACGCGTGCTGCAGCTCTCGTTCGCGGCGCTGGCCCTGTTCATGGCCGCGCAGCTGGTGCGCCGCGCCCGCTCCTCGGCGTAGGCCGCCTTAGGTGCGCCCGACCGCGTCGGCCGCCTGCAGCGAGCCGATCAGCGCCAGTCCCAGCAGCTCGCGCAGCTCGTCTCGTCCGATGTCGCGGTGCTCGAGCCAGCGCAGCACCGCCCCTTCGATGAAGAAGAACCAGCCCTGCACAGCGGTCTCCAGGGTGGGAGTGCGCTCGACGCTGGCCGGGGCCGGCTGCCAGGAGGCCAGCGACTCGATCACCGCGTCCATCCGCTGCCGCCGCCCTGCCTCCAGCGCCGCCTGGATCTCGGGATCACCGCCGCCGCGGCTGCGGAAGATCGCCGTATAGGCGGCCTCGTGTTCCTCGACGAAGTCGAGGAAGCGGTCGAGGCTGGCGGCGAGCTGCTCGGCGGGAGGGAGGTCGGAGTCGGGCGCGGTCAGCACCGCCAGCTCCTCCTGCCCGCGCTCGAGGGCGGCGATGAGGAAGTCCTTCTTGGTCGGGAAGTAGTGGTAGAGCAGCCCCTTGGAGACGCCGGCGGCCCTGGCGATCTCCTCGATCGAGACTTCGTCGAAGGGCCGCTCGGCGAGCAGGCGGGCACCGGAGGCAAGCAGCTGCTCGCGCCGGGCGTCGGTGCTGAGCCGGCGTTTCCTGGTCAGCTCCACGACCGCCAGGCTATTCGCTATTGACCGAGAGTTCAATAGCTGCTAGAAATC
The DNA here is from genome assembly GCA_963812145.1 of uncultured Solirubrobacterales bacterium. GTDB lineage: Bacteria > Actinomycetota > Thermoleophilia > Solirubrobacterales > 70-9 > VAYN01. Next base: position 98,578 of record CAWEUG010000005.1, on the reverse strand, counting down.
CCGGCACTATTGAACTGATGGTCAACAAAAGCACCGCCGCGGAGCAGGCCGTCCCGCCCCCGACCGCCGCCCCGGCGCTGCCGCCCGGCCCCACGCTGCCGCGGCCGCTTCTGCTCGGGCGCTTCGTCCTGCAGCCGACCTCCTTCCTCGAAGACTGCGAGCGGCGCTACGGCGATTACTTCACCGTGCGCCTCTCCGACGACCGCACGATGGTCATCACCTCCGACCCCGAGGCGGTGAAAACGGTCTTCACCGCCGACCCGGAGCAGATGCTCGCCGGCAAGAACAACGAGATCCTCCGGCCCCTGCTGGGCGACCGCTCGGTGCTGTTGCTCGACGGCGCCGCCCACCTGCGCCAGCGCCGCCTGATGCTGCCCCCCTTCCACGGCGAGCGGATGAAGGCCTATGGCGAGACGATGCGCGCGGTCGCCGAGCGCCATGTCGCCGCCTGGCCACACGGCGCCCCGTTCGCCGTTGCGCCCTCGATGCAGGCGATCACGCTCGAGATCATCCTGCGCACCGTCTTCGGGCTCGACGACAAGGAGCGGATCGAGCGCGTCGGCGACCCCCTGCGTCGCCTGCTCGACGCTTCGGCCAGCTCGCTGCGCCTGCTCGCCCTGCAGATCACCAGCTCCCAGCAGCCCCGTCCGCGCAGTCCCTGGGGCCGTTTCAACAAGCTCGTCGCCGCGGCCGACCGGGTCATCTACGGCGAGCTGCACGATCGCCGCGCCCAGCCCGACGGGGCGGGCCACGACGACATCCTCTCGATGCTGCTGGAGGCCCGCGACGAAGACGGGCGGCCGCTCACCGACCGCGAGCTGCGCGACGAGCTGATGACCCTGGTGCTGGCCGGCCACGAGACCACGGCAACGGCGCTGAGCTGGACCCTGGAGCGCCTCGTCCGCCATCCGGCCGTGATTGAACGGCTGCGCGCTGAGCGGCTCGAGGGTGACGGCACCGACCCTTACCTCGAGGCGACGATCAAGGAGGCGCTGCGCCTGCGCCCGGTCGTGTCCGCGGTCGGCCGCCACCTGACCACTCCGCTCGAGGTCGGCGGCCGTCTGCTGCCGGCGGGCGTCAGCATCAATCCCTCCATCTATCTGCTCCACCGCCGCCCCGATCTCTACCCCGAGCCCGAGGCCTTCCGCCCCGAGCGCTTCCTCGACAACCCGCCGGGCACCTACCAGTGGATCCCGTTCGGAGGCGGCGTCCGCCGCTGCCTCGGCGCCAGCTTCGCCCTCTTCGAGATGAAGATCGTGCTCCAGACCATCCTCGATCGGGCCACCCTCGTTCCGCAGCAAGGCTCCGACGAGCGCGTCACCCGCCGCGCCGTCACCTTTGCCCCCCAGCACGGCGGCCGCATCGCCGTGGAGCCGGCATGAACACCCAGCCGATGGGCCTCAAACGTCCAATTAGCGGACGCCCCCGGCCCGTCGACCGGCTGGATGGGCTGGTCGGGCAGGCCCGGGCGCTGGCCGAGGGGGAGGTGAGCTCGCGGGAGCTGACCGAGCGTTCGCTCGAACGGATCGAGGCGACGCAGCCGACCCTGAACGCCTTCCGCGTTGTCTGCGCCGAGCAGGCCATGGCCGCTGCCGAGCAGGCCGACCGCCGCCTCGGCGCCGGCGAGCGAGCGCCGCTGCTCGGGGTGCCGGTCGCGATCAAGGACGACGTCGACCTCGCCGGCCACGGGACCCCGTTCGGCTGCGCCGGCGAGCACCTGCCGGCCGAGCGCGACGCCGAGCCGGTCCGCCGCCTGCGCGAGGCGGGCGCGATCGTCGTCGGCAAGACCAACGCGCCCGAGGTCGGCCAGTGGCACTTCTCCGAGACCGAGGCCTTCGGCGCCACCCGCAACCCCTGGCACCCCGAGCACACGCCGGGGGGCTCGAGCGGCGGTGCCGCCGCCGCGGTCGCGGCCGGGATCATCGCCGGCGCGATGGGCTCCGACGGCGCCGGCTCGATCCGCATCCCCGCCGCCTGGACCAATCTGGTCGGCCTCAAGCCACAGCGCGGCCGCGTCTCCACCTGGCCCGACGCCGAGGCCTTCAACGGCCTCAGCTGTTACGGCCCGCTCGCCCGCGACGTCGCCGACGCGGCGCTGCTGCTCGACGTGCTCGCGGGCAACGTGCCCGCCGATCGCCACCAGGTGCTGCCGCCCGCCGAGCCCTTCGCGGCCGCCGCCGCCCGCCCGCCCGAGCGGCTCCGCATCGCTCTCTCCTTCTCGACGCCGGTCGGTGCCCCCGGCAAGGTCGACCCGGAGCACCGCGCGGCGATCGAGGCACTGGCCGGCACCCTCGCCGAGCTCGGCCACGAGGTCGAGGAGCGCGACCCCGACTACGGGCTGGTCGGAGCGGCGTTGATCCCGCGCGGGATGGCGGCGGTCGAGGCCTGGCTCGGCGAGCACGAGATCGATCGTGCTCGGCTCGAACCGCGCACCCGGGTCCACGCGCGGATGGGACGGCTGCTCAGCGGCGCGCCCCTGCGTGCGGCCCGCGCCGCCGAGCTGCCGTTCCGGCGCCGGATGGGGGCGATCTTCGAGGACGTCGACCTCGTCCTAACCCCGACTACGGCCGAGCCGCCTCCCCGCATCGACCATCTCAAGGGCCGCGGCTACTGGGCGACGAGCACCGCCGCCAGCGCCGCCTGTCCGTTCGCCTGGCCCTGGAACGTCGTCGGCTGGCCGGCGATCAGCCTCCCCGCCGGCTTTACCGGCGCCGGCCTGCCGATCGGCGCCCAGCTCGTCGCCCCGGCCGAAAGCGAGGCCCTGCTGCTCTCGCTGGCGACCGAGCTGGAGCAGAGCCGCCGCTGGCACGAGCGGCGCCCGCCGCACTCGCACTAGCGTCCGCAATCCGAGGGCGCGGCTGCGCCCATCGTCTACGCTCAAAGCGTGGATTCGCTCACCTGGGAAGGCGACCTGCCGCATCTGCGATCCCCCGTATTGGTCTGCGCCTTCCGGGGTTGGAACGACGCGGCCGCGGCGGCGTCGACCGCGCTGGGCGCCGTCGCCTCCTCGCTCGACTCCGAGCTGATCGCCAGGGTCGATCCCGAGGACTACTTCGACTTCCAGTCGACGCGGCCGACGATCAGCATGGTCGCGGGCCAGACGCGCCGGATCGACTGGCCGGAGAACAACCTGATCGCGGTCCGGGTGCCGACCGCCGACCGTGACCTGGTCCTGCTCGACGGCACCGAGCCGAACCTGCGCTGGCGCACCTTCTCGGAGACGATCGCGACCGCCGCCGACGCGCTCGGGGTCGAGCTGGTGATCACCCTCGGGGCGCTGATCGCCGAGGTCTCCCACACCCTGCCGGTGCCGATCACCGGCCTCGCCTCCGACCAGGAGCTGGTCGACGAGCTCGAACTCGAGCACTCCAACTACGAGGGCCCGACCGGGATCGTCGGGATCGTCCACGACCTCTGCCGCCAGGCGGGGATCAACTCGGCCTCGCTCTGGGCGGCGGTCCCCCACTACGTCGCCGCCGTCCCCAATCCGAAGGCAGCGCTGGCGCTGCTGCGCCGGCTCGAGGGTCTGACCGGGATCGCCGTCGAGGCCTCCGAGCTGGAAGAGGAAACGAGCGACTACGAGGAGCAGATCAGCCGCGCCATCGCCGCCAACCCGGAGATCGAGGAGCTGGTCGCCCGGATCGAGGCCGAACAGGTCGACCTGTTGACGGAGGAGGGCGAGGACCTGCCCTCGGCCGACACCATCGCGAGAGAGTTCCAGCGGTTCCTCAGGCAGCGCGGCGACCAGTCCTGAGGCGCCGCTTCAGGACTCTGCCGCCGGGCAGATCAGGCGGTAGTCGCACCAGCTGCAGACGCTGGGCGAGGGGCGCGGCTCGAAGTCCTGGCTGAGGACGCCCTCGCCGACCTGCAGCACCGTGCGCTCGACCCGCTCGGCGTCGTCGGGCCTGGTCGGCGCCGGAACCTTGTCGGCGTCGAGCACGTAGTAGTAGCTGCCGGTGCTGGCCTCGACCTGCCAGGCCTCGCGGGCGGCGAGGCGGTAGAGCGCCAGCTGCAGGTCGCTCTCCAGCTGGGCTTCGGTCCGGCGCTCGCCGGTCTTGTAGTCGATCAGCTCGTAGTCGCCGTCGGGCAGCCGGTCGACCCGGTCGACCCGGCCGCGGACGTGGTGCTCGCCGACCTTGAAGTCGAACTTGCGCTCCAGCCAGACCGGCTCGCCCTCGGCGACGCGCTCGCGATCCCAGTAGAGCCGCAGCGCCTCGCGGGCGCGGTCGCGGAACTGCAGCTCGTCGTCGGTCGAGCCGAAGCCGGTGCGCCGCCAGCCGGTCTCAAACAGGTGGGTCAGCTGCCGCAGGCCGTCCTCGTCGCTCTCCGGGGGCTCTTTGTGAAAGCGCTCGAGGACGTTGTGGATGAGGATGCCGAAGCGCTGGTTGATCGTCGGCTCCTGCGGAATCCCGAAGACGCGCGCGAACTTGTACTTGAGCGGGCAGGTTAGGTAGAGGCTGAGGTCGGAGGCGGAGAGGCTGAGCATGCCGTCGCCGCGGCGGGGGAGGAAGGCCTCCAGCGACGGCTCCTCGCGCGCGGCGATCAGCTGCCGTCGCCGGCCCTGCTCGTCCTCGGCGTCGAGCAGATAGGAGTCGAGCGAGGAGGCGTCCAGCTCCGCCTGTTGCTCGGGGGTCGCGACCTGGCGCAGGAGGCCGTTGACGGCGTCGATCGCATCGGCCGTGGGCTCCTCGCCAGGGCGCTGCGCCAGTGCCGCCAGCTTCAGCAGCTCCAGGTAGCGGGCGATCGCCCGGTTGACGTCGATCGCCGTGTCCAGGCGCGGCTCCGAGAGCTCGCGACCGGCCCGCCAGGAAGCCTCCAGCACCTGCTCGCGCAGGGTGCGATAGGTGGCGTGCAGCCCCTCGGCCGGGCCGAACAGCTCCTCGCCGTGCTCTTCCTCCTCGCCCGCCGCGGCGGCCAGGGCCTCCTCGTAGAAGTGCGACGGGCGGGCCTCGCCTTCGTCGCTGCGCTCCACCCGGGAGAGGACGAGGCCGGTGCGCGCCGGCCAACCGATCCGCGCCCATTCCGCCTCGCCCTCGAGCCCGAGCACGAAGACGTGGTCGAAGCCGATTCCCTTGACCGCGTCCATCGCCATCCCCTGGACGGAGGCGGGCGCGGGTGGCTCCTCGCCACCGGCCGGCTCGACGCCGGCCTCGGCGACGGCGCTGAGGTAGGCGACGAAGCCGCGGGTCGAGCCGTGCGGCTCGCGCCGCGCCCAGGCCGTCGCCAGCTCAGCCAGCCGCGAGAGTCCCAGTAGCCGCTCGGCGACCTCCGGCTGGGCGGCGAAGAGGCGCTGGCGCCGCAGCCCCACCCGCTCGATCAGCCGCCGCACGAAGACGTCGGCGCGGCGCTCCTCCATCGCTGCCGAGGCGGCGTTGTAGAGCTTGATGAAGGCCTGGATCCGCTCCCGCGCCTCGGGCTGGAACTGGGGGCTGTCGAGGGCGGCCTCGCAGGCGGCGACCATGTCCTGCTTGCGGCGCCGCGCGATCGTCGTCAGCCGGGCCAGGTCGCCGGGGCGCAGCTCGATCGGCGGCCGCGTCAGCGCCCGCGCCACCGCCGGCGAGTCGTCGGGGTCGGCGAGCGCCCGCAGCCAGGCGATCGCGTCGCGTACCTCGGGCCGCTGGAAGAGGGCGGCGGGGCCGGAGAGGTGAAAGGGGATGCCGCGCTCCTCCATCGCTGCCGCGACGGCGCCGCCCTGGCGGGCCGGGTCGGCGACCAGCACGCAGATCCTCTCCGGCTCGGCCCCGCCGGCGACCAGGTGCTCGACCTCGCGCGCCACCGCCTGCGATTGAGCGCGCTCGTTGGCGCAGCGCCAGAAGCGGACGGCGGGCTCGCGGAAACGATGCTCCAGAACGATCACGTCTCCAGAGGGATGGAGGTGGCGGAACCAAGTGGCGGGGGCTGGGCCCCTCTCCGACGCCGCGCTCGGGTCCGGGTCCGGGTCCTCGAGCGCGTAGAGGTGGTTGGGGTTATCGCTCGAGAGGGCCTTGAGGAGGGAGCGTTGGGATTGGGTTGCCTCCTCGAGCTCGTCGACCATCAGGTAGTCGAAGCGGGTGGCGATCTGGTGGCGGACGTCGGGGCGTTCGGCGAAGAGGCAGTCGAGGGCGAGGAAGACGTCGCCGCGGTCGAGGCTGCCGGCGCCGGCGAGGATGCGGTCGTGGGCTGTGTAGAGCTCGGCGAACTCGAGATCGCGGCGGACCGCCTCCCTCGCGGCATCGTCGCCGGCGTCCTTCTCGGCCTCGCGGGCTCGCTGCTCCAGCCGCGTCGGCCCGACTCGCTCCGCCTTCAAGTCATCGATCCGGGCCAGCAGCCGGGCCAGCAGCCCGGCTGGGTTGCCGCGGATCTCGTGGTGGCGCAGCGGCAGCTGATCGAGGCGGTCGAGCAGCATCGCCAGGCGCTCGGCGGGTCCGAGGACGGCGAAGAAGGGGTCGAGGCCGGCGGCCTCGGAATGCTCGCGCAGCAGGCGCTCGCCGATCGTGTCCCAGCTGCCGATCCAGAGCTCCTCGAAGGGCTGCTGCAGCAGCGCCTCGGCCCGTTCGCGCAACCTCCGCGTCGTCGCGCGGGTGGAGCCGATCACGAGGATCTGAGCCGGAGCGGTGCCGCTTGCGGCGAGCCGCGCCAGCCGCCGCGCCAGCAGCTCCGTCTTGCCCGTCCCGGCGGCCCCGAGGACGAGCAGCGGGCCGCCGTCGTGGGCGATCGCCTGCTCCCGTCCACCGGTCTCCACCGTCGCCGTCGTCTGCTCCTCGCGCATCGTCCAACGCTAGCGCGCCATAGCATTCGGCCGATGGACGTTTTCTCCGCAGACTGGCCGGGAATCTGCCGTCGCGTCGTGGCGGCGCAGCGGGCGATCTTCGCGGCTGCGGCGAGCAGCGAGGAGCGCACCGTCTACGAGGGGGTCGGCGAGGGCGGTGACCGCACCCTTGCGATCGACCGCCGTTGCGAGGACGTCGTCTTCGCCGAGCTGGACCAGCTGGCGGCCCAGGGGGCGTCGTTCGTCGCCGTCTCGGAGGAGCGGGGGGAGGTCCGCTTCGGCCGCGGCGGCGCGGCGCGGGTGGTGATCGACCCGATCGACGGCTCGCTCAACGCCCGTCGCACGATCCCCTCGCACAGCCTCAGCATCGCCGTCGCCTCCGGTCCCTCGATGGCCGACGTCGAGTTCGGCTTCGTCCACGACTTCGGCGCCGACGAGGAGTTCGTCGCGCGGCGCGGGGAGGGAGCGATGCTCGGCGAGGGCGTCGCCCGAGTCGGCGCCGAGACCGAGAAGCTGGAGGTGGTTGGCCTGGAGTCTGCCGAGCCGCGGTGGTCGCTGCCGGCCCTCGAGGCCCTGGCGGGGAAGGCCTACCGGCTGCGGGTCGTCGGCTCGATCGCGATCACCGCCGCCTACGTTGGCAGCGGCCGCTTCGACGCGATGTTGAGTCTGCGCCCCTGCCGCTCGGTCGACGCCGCCGCGGCCCAGCTGATCGTCCGCGAGGCGGGCGGGGCGGTTGCTTTCGGCGACTTGGCGCTGGCGCAGGCGACCCTGGACCTCGACGCTCGCTACCCGATCGCCGCTGCCTGCGGGCCTGCAGCCCTGGAGACCGTGCGCGCCGCGCAGGTTGCCGCCGCCGCCGTGTAACCAGCCGCGCGAAAGAGGTTAAGAACGTGTGTTCGCAAAAGAACGTATGTTCGTTACACTCGGCGAACGCCCAGGCAGGCAAACATAATTCGAAGGGAACGCATCTTCATGGCAGACACGAAAAACGGCAGCAAATCCAAAACTCAGGCCAAACGCGCGACCACGGAAGCCAAGAAATCGGCCACCAGGACCGCCAAAGCCACCAAACGGGCCGCCACCAAGACGGTCGTCGCCGAGAAGAACCAGGTGCAGACGGTGGCCGAGACCGCGGTCGACGTACCGGTCGGCATCGTCCTCAATGTCAGCGACCGGCTCTCCGACCTGGTCGAGCCGTGGACCGGCCGCAGCAGCGCCGAGAAGCAGCTCAAGTCCTACCGCACGCAGCTGCGCAAAACGGTGAAGCGGACCGAGCGTCGCGGCACCACCGCCCGCCGCAAAGCGACCACCGAGGCGCGCAAGACCCGCAACCGGGTCGAGCGCGAGGCACGCAAGCGCCAGCGCACGGTCGAGACCACGCTGAAGCGCAACCGCAACGAGGTCGAGTCACGCGTCCGCCGCGCGATCGACGAGCAGACCTCGCGAGCCCAGGGCCTGGTTGATCAAGTTACGGATCAGCTTTCCGCTCTGCGCTAAGACGCACCACGCATCTCCGCAGTACCGACCGCCCCGGCAACCCGGGGCGGTCGTCGTTCAGCGACCCGTGACGAAGACCGGGCGCGAGAAGGCCGGCTCGTAGGGCCACTCGTCCTGCGCTGGCGCGAAGGCGCGGAACTGGAAGCGGACGCCGCGGCTGTCGTCGTCGCTGAAGGAGTAGGCGTAGCGGAAGTGGCCGCGGGCGTCGGTCTGCACGGTGCGGAATTCGGACCACTCGCTGCCGGGGAGGCGGAACTGCAGCTCGACCGGCCTGCCGCCGGCGGGGAGGGAAGCGCCCAGGTCGCCGATGCGGCCGCTGAAGCGCACCGGCGCTCCGCCGATGCGGGCTGAGGCCGAGGACGCGTGCATGTGCACGCCGCCCAGCACCCGCAGGCTTACCTCGCCGCCGCTGCTGCGGCCGAGGGTGCGGTTGCCGGCGAAGGCGACCTCGACGCGCCGGCTGGGCCCCGGCGCGAGATGGGCGAGGAAGGTGCCGTCGGCCGCGGTCTGGAGGGTGGTGGTGCGCTGAGGGGAGTCGGAGCCGGCCGCGAAGGTCTCGACTACCTGCACCGCCAGGCCGGCCGAGGGGGGAGCCGGAGGCAGAGGTCAGCCGTCCGCTGTAGGAGATGCCGCGCCCGTAGGGGGTCGCCCGGGTCGTGGGCCGGCGCGCGAGCGACTCGATCTCCTCGCGCCGGCAGCGGCGCCGATCGTCCTTTTGCGCGCAGCGCTGCCAGGCCGAGCCGCTTGCCGCCGAATCCGGCCACGATCGCAGTCGGCGTCTTGAGCGGGTTCGCCAGCACCATCCGGGTGCCGTTGCCGCGGCGGTCGGAAGCGGCCGACGTTGCCCGCCGCGTCGTAGCCGGTCGCCCTGAACTCGTAGGTCCCCGGCGAGGACGCGTCGGAGTCCCAGCGGGCGATCAGCCGGTTGCCGGACACCACCGTGGGCAGCGCCGTGAAGCGCTGGCGCGAGCCCGCCGGTCGCACCGCGATCGATCCCCGCGCCGGGTCCGGGCCGGAGAGGGAGTCGCTGACGGTGGCCTCGATCCGCTCCGGATCGGCCGCATCCTGGGAAGCGGCGAAGGCGACCTGCGGCGGGCTTTCGTCGATGCGGACCGTGGTCCGGGACGGTGCCTCCTCGCCGCACGTTCCCGGCCCCGTCGCGGGCGTAGAAGGCGACGCGGTGCGGTCCCTCTCCGGCCACCGTGGCCGTGACCGAGCCGCCGGGCTCGGTCCTCGGCACACCGCCGTCGAGCGCGATCGCGGTAAACGGGCCGCCGGGCCCGTCCGCGGCCATCCCGGACAGCGCGTCGGTTGCCGCCGCGGTCACCTGCACCGGCCCGGCGGCCCAGCCTCGCGGCGCTCCTTCGAGAGCGCACCTCGGGGAGGGTCGCGTCGACGCGGACGATTGCGCTTCGGCTTTCCAGCCGACCGCATCCCCGAGCCCGAGACGGCCACGGCGCGAACGACGCTGGCGCCCTCCGGCAGCACCCCGAGCGAGATCGTGTCGGCCCCGATGCCGCCGCGCAGGTCGGTCTCGGCCAGGCTGCAGCGATCCCGTCCATGCGCAGGGAATGCTGCCGTCGCCGCGGTCGACCGAGACCGCGTAGCCGCGGATGCCCGAGATCGGCTGCGGGCCGGTCGGGGGGTCGATCTCGACGACGACCGACGGTGTTGCCCGCGAACCACCGAGTGGGGGTCAGCGGCCGCGCGAGCCCTGGACGCGCGTCGTCGAAGCGCAGCGTCGCGCTCACCTCGGGCCCGCGCCGCCCGCCCGGGCCCTCCAGCCAGACGTCGGCCGTGTAGACGCCTGGGCCCGAGGGCACGCGCAGGTTCTCGATCTGGGTCGTCTCCCAGGGCAGGGTCGCTGCGATCGCCACCGCCCCGGTCGCGTCGCGAACCCGGTAGTGGACGGCGCTGACCGGGAAGCCCTGCTCGGCTTACCGGCGGCCGATCCCAGTCGAGCCGGAAGTCGTTGTCGGGGTGCCAGGCGTCTTCGCCGCCGAAGACGCGGAGATCGACCGGGCGCAGCTGCGAGGCCTGGTCGGCGACCGCCACGCCGACGCCGGGAAGCGTCGTAGCGAGAGCCGCCACCAAGCGTTGCGGCAATCCTGCCGAGAGCGCGGACTCATGGGCCGAACTCTCCGGCGGGACTGCCACTGCGCGGCGCTCGGCGAGCCGCTTGCGGCCGCCGGCTCGGCGACGGCTGCGGCTTGAGGCGGCGGCGCGTATTCGACGGCTCCGGCGGCGGCTTCAGGGGCGGGGCTCGGGGTCGGCTCGGGGCTCCGGCTCCGGCTCGCGATCGGGCGGAGCCTCCGGCCGCCGGCGAGGCGGGTGCGGCGCCGTTTCGTATTCGCGCCGCTGTCGCCGCTCCACGCGGACGCGACGATCCGGGTCGATCTGGCGCTCCATGACCGGTGCCTCGCGGCGGTCGTGGCCGATCTCCAACGGCGCCGGCACGACGCCCGTCGCCACGCAGGCCGCCGCGCCTCCGGCGGTCCCGACGCAGATCGCCACCACCTTCGCCAGCGCCGCCATGCCGGCGCCGCCAGTGCCGCCCGAGGCCGCGACCTGCGACAGCGCCGAGTCGCTGGCGCCGCCGCCGAAGCGAGCGACCAGCCCGGCGAGCGGCGTCGTGGGCGCGATCGAGAAGGGAGCGGCTGAGCGGGCAGGGCCGGCAGCCAGAGCCGCCGCCGCGCCCGGCGCCGCCCGGTAGGCGCGCAGGGTCGCCCGGCAGCTGGCGCAGGCGCGCAGGTGCTCGCGCAGCGTCGCCGCCTCCTCGGGACCGGCCTCGCCGTCGCAGAAGGCCGAGAGCAACGGCCGCATCTCCTCGCAGCGGCTGCCGTCCTCGCTGCGGGAGAGCAGCCTCCGGAACCGCTCGCTGCCCTCGGCCAGAGAGCGATTGATTTTCGTATGCGAGTAGCCGGTGATCTCGCCGATCTCGCGGTAGGAGTAGCCCTCGGCCAGGAGGCTGAGCGCTCGCAGCTCCTGCGGCTTCAGGGTCTGCAGCGCCTCGCGGCTGCGGGCGATCGCCTCGTGGCGCTCGGCCCGCTCGGGCGGGCCGTCGGCGTCGCTGGGGAGCAGCGCCACCCAGTCCTCGCGCCCGGGCTCGGTCGCGGCAGCGGCTGGGCCGCTGAGGATTCGCTCGCGGTCGCGCCGCACGGCCAGCGCCTCGTGCTTGACGACGGTCTGGGTCCAGCGGATCAGTTCCCGCGGGTCGTCGGTCGGCGCTTTGACGAGGAGGATCTCGAGCGCCCGCTGCAGGGCGTCGTCGGCGTCGTCGGCGCAGAGCGAGTAGCGGCGGGCGGTGCGCCGCAGGGCACTCCTCATGGCGCGAATACGTCTCGATCGCGGCACGCTTGCGTGACGCGTCCGTAACAGCCGCCGTCCCCGCGGCGCCTCCTCTCCGGCTCGCTCGAACTCACCACTCTGATTCCCCCTGCCCGCTTCAATTTCTCACCAAACATGGCACCGCCAGTCGTGCGCCTGAGCGGTTCTCTCCCCCCAACTGGACGATTTTCCAGTCGCGATTCTCGGAAATTGCAGGAAGCACCCGCGCCTGCATCCACCGCGTTGGCCCCGATAGCATCGGTCCCGATGAGCACCTGCGTAGTCACCGGCGGCGCCGGCTTCCTCGGGTCCCACCTCTGCGAGCACCTGCTCGGCAAGGGGCACCGGGTGATCTGCATCGACAACCTCGAGACCGGGTCGCTGGAGAACATCGCCCACATCCGTGACGACGCGTTCGACTTCCGTCACCTCGACATCACCAACTACGTCGACATTCCCGAGGACGTCGACTTCGTCTACCACCTGGCCTCGCCGGCGAGCCCGATCGACTACCTGCGGCTGCCGCTGCACACGCTCAAAGTCGGCTCCCACGGCACCCACCACATGCTCGGGGTCGCCAAGTGGAAGCGCGCCCGCTTCCTCATCGCCTCGACCAGCGAGGTCTACGGCGACCCCAAGGTCCATCCCGCAGAAGGAGGACTACTGGGGCCACGTCAACCCGATCGGCCCGCGCGGCGTCTACGACGAGGCGAAGCGCTACGCCGAGGCGCTGACCATGGCCTACCACCGCCAGCAGGGCGTCGACACGGCGATCGTCCGCATCTTCAACACCTACGGCCCGCGCATGCGCGCGCACGACGGCCGCGCGATCCCGACCTTCCTGCGCCAGGCGCTGCAGGACCGGCCGCTGACCGTTTTCGGCGACGGCAGCCAGACGCGCAGCTTCTGTTACGTCGACGACCTGATCCGCGGCATCGTCGCCCTCGCCGAGTCCGACGTGCACTCGCCGGTCAACATCGGCAACCCCAACGAGTTCACCCTGCTGGAGCTGGCCAAGGCCGTGATCGAGGTGACCGAGTCACGCTCGGAGATCGTCTACGAGGCGCTGCCGACCGACGATCCCCAGCAGCGCCGCCCCGACATCGGCCGCGCCCGAGAGCTGCTCGGCTGGGAGCCGACGATCGAGCTGATCGACGGGTCTGCGCCGGACGATCGACCAGACCGGCGTCGAGCGCCTCGTCGGCGCCACCGACTAGGCATCGCCGGCGTGCCGGTCGGACCGGATCCGGCGAGTCGGGCGGATGAGCGAGAAGCCGACGCTGCTGCTGATCGGCGCCGCGGGCTTCCTCGGCGCGCCACCTCAGCGCCGCGCCGCCGCGGCTCGGGCCTGACGGCGTCGCAGCCCGCGGGACGGCACTGAGGCGGCGCCACCCTGCGACCTGCTCGATCCCGCGTCGGTCGAGGCCTGCCTCGCCGCCGCGCAGCCGGACCTGGTCGTCAACGCGGCGGGCGCCGCCTCGGTGGCCGCAGCTGGGAGCAGCCCGCCGAGACCTTCGCGGTCAACGCGACCGGCGTCCTCAACCTGCTCGAGGCGGTCGCGCGGCGCGGCCCCTGCGCGCCCACGTCCTCTGCCTCTCCTCGGCCGACGTCTATGGCGTGCCGGAGCGAGAGGAGCTGCCCCTCGGCGAGGGAGTCGCGAGCCGCGCCCGGTCACCCCCTACGGCGCCGGCAAGGCGGCGATGGAGGTGCTCTGCGGCCAGTACAGCCGCGGCCGGGGACCGGAATCGCGGATCGCCCGCGCCTTCAACCTGATCGGCCCCGGCCAGTCGCCGCAGTTCGCCGTCGCCGGGCTTCGCCCGCCGCATCGCCGAGGCCGAGCGGGCGGGCGAGGCCGAGGTCGAGCTGGCGCTCGGCAACTCCGGGCGCCGCCCGCGACTTCGTCGACGTCCGCGACGCCGCCCGGGCCCTGCTCGAGCTCTCCCGCCGCCGCGCTCTGCGGCACCTTCAATCTCTGTTCGGGCGCGGGGACGACGATCGCCGAGCTGGTCGAGGAGCTGTCGCGAGCGGCGCGGGTGCCGGTGGCGGTGCGCCAACGACCCCGGCCTGCCCGCCCAGCCGATCCGCCGGCGCTGGTCGGCGACCCCGGCTCGCCTGCGCGAGGCGACCGGCCTCGCGCCCGAGATCCCGCTGGACGCGCCCTCGCCGACCTGCTCGATCACTGGCGCACGCGGCTCGCCAGCGCCTAGACCCCCGCCCCTCAATATCCTGCCGGCGATGCCCAGCGACGACAAGCCCTTCGCCGACGACCCCCACCGCACGATCGCGCCGGTCGTCGGCCCCGACGACGAGCGGATCTTCACCGACTCCGGGATCGAGATCGAACCGCTCTACGACGAGAGCGACGTCGCCCCCGACCTCGAGGAGCGGCTCGGCGAGCCCGGCTCCCCGCCCTTCACCCGCGGCATCCACGAGCGGATGTACCGCGACCGGCTCTGGACGATGCGCCAGTACGCCGGCTTCGCCTCGCCGGAGGACACCAACGAGCGCTACCGCTACCTGATCGAGCACGGCTCGACCGGGCTCTCGATGGCCTTCGACCTGCCGACCCAGCTCGGCCGCGACTCCGACGACCCGCTCTGCAACGGCGAGGTCGGCCGCACCGGGGTCCCGATCGACACGATCGAGGACATGCGGATCTGCTTCGATCAGATCCCGCTCGACAGCGTCTCCACCTCGATGACGATCAACGCCCCGGCGGCGATCCTGCTGCTGCTCTACGAGCTGGTCGGCGAGGAACAGGGCGTCCCCTCCGAGAAGCTGCGCGGCACCGTCCAGAACGACGTGCTGAAGGAGTACATGGCGCGCGGCAACTACATCTACCCGCCGGTGCCGACGATGCGGCTGACCACGGACATCTTCGAGTACTGCCAGACGCACGTGCCGAAATGGAACACGATCTCGATCTCCGGGTACCACATCCGCGAGAAGGGCTGCTCGGCAGTGCAGGAGGTCGGCTTCACCCTCTCCAACGCGATCGCCTACGTCGAGGCGGCGCTGGAGCGCGGCCTCAAGATCGACGATTTCGCCCCCCGCCTCGCCTTCTTCTTCAACTGCCACAACAACGTCTTCCAGGAGATCGCCAAGTTCCGGGCGGTGCGGCGGATGTGGGCCAAGATCGTCAAGGAGCGCTTCGGGGCCGAGAACCCGAAATCGATGCAGATCCGCTTCCACACCCAGACCGGCGGCGTTACCCTGCAGGCCCAGCAGCCCGAGGTCAACATCATCCGCGTCGCCCTGCAGGGATTCGCCGCGGTCAGCGGCGGCACCCAGTCGCTGCACACCAACGGCTTCGACGAGGCGCTGGCGCTGCCGACCGAGCGCTCGGCCCGGATCGCCCTGCGCACCCAGCAGGTGCTCGCCTACGAGTCCGGCGTCGCCGACACCGTCGACCCCTTCGCCGGCTCCTACTTCGTCGAGTCGCTGACCGACGAGATCGAGCTGCGGGCCTGGGAGCTGATGGACAAGGTCGGCGAGATGGGCGGCTCGGTCGAGGCGTTGGAGTTCATGCAGCGCGAGATCGAGGAGTCGGCCCAGAGCTACCACGAGCGCTACCAGTCGGGCCAGGACGTCATCGTCGGCGTCAACAAGTTCGTCACCGACCAGGTCGACGACGTCGACATCCTCAAGGTCGACCCCGAGTCCGAGCAGCGCCAGCTGACCCGGCTCAAGGCCTTCAAGGAGGCTCGCGATCAGGCCGACGTCACGGCCAAGCTCGAGGCCCTGCGCGACGTCGCCCGCGGCGACGGCAACCTCCTGCACCCGATCCGATCCGCGCTCGCCGCCGACGCCTCGATCGGCGAGGTCTGCGGCGCCATGCGCGACGTCTTCGGCGAATACAAGGGCGGCGCGTTTTTTTAGAGGGGCCGCCACCGCGTATCGGCACGTCTACACGGCGTCGACCATCTAGAGGATTTGCCTGGGCTTAGGCGAAGCGGGTTCCATGATCGAGGCATCGCGGACGTTGATGAAGTCGGAGCCTGAGCTGACCGAGCTGCTCGACGCGGTCGAGGGGGTCGAGGTGACGATGGCCGAGAAGGGCTTCGGCACCCGGGTCGCGATCCGCGCCGACGAGGAGACTGGCCTCGAAGCGGCCGACCTCGAGGCCTTCCTCGACCGCCTGGCGGAACCGCAGCGGCGGCCGTTCGGCAGCGTCTAGCGGCGCCGCCCCAAACCTCAAACGAGCGACAAGACATGGGCGGTTCCCGCCCGGAAAGCGAGCAACCGAGTGAACCGACTGAAGCAGCACCTGACCTTTGCCAACGTCCTTTCCTGCATGGCCCTTTTCGTCGCCCTCGGCGGCGGCGTCGCCGTGGCGGCGGGCAAGATCGGCCCCAACTCGGTCAAGGCCACCAACATCGCCAAGGAAGCGGTGACCAACCCGAAACTGAAGAAGCAGGCGGTCACCTCGGGCAAAATCAAGAACGGCAACGTCAACGCCGCCGACCTCGCGACCGGCGCGGTGATCAACTCCAAGCTCGCCAAGAAGGCCGTGACCAACGCCAAGCTCGGCAACGAATCGGTTGGCACCGGCAAACTCGCCAAGAAGTCGGTCACGGAAGCGACGCTGGCCGCCGAATCGGTTGGCACCGGCAAGATCGACAACGAAGCGATCACCTCGGCCAAGGTCTCGTCGACCGTCTGGCGCCAGCTGTTGAAGAACATCACCTACGTGACCGAAACGAGCGTCAACGACACCGAAACCTCGAAGTCGACCACCGCCACCTGCCCGGTCGGCAAGGAAGTGATCGGCGGCGGCGCCCGCATCAACTCGGCCGCGACCGTCAACGTGGTGCCGAGCGAATCGGCCCCGGTCGTGAGCGCGACCAACAGCCGCGTCGGTTGGGTCGCCGGCGGTCGCGAGTATGCGCCGGAGCCGGGCAACTGGCAGGTCGTCGCCTACGCGATCTGCGCCGAACTCTAGGTCTCCCAACGCGTATCCAAGCCGTCCGGAGGGCCCGCTCATGCGGGTCCTCCGCGTGTCGGGGGGCATCGGGCGGCCGGCGCAAATAGAATCCCGCGCCGCCCTTGAGCCACGAGTGCCACCACCGCTGATGCGCGAGAAGAACCCGGTCACCCACGACGAGAAGCTCGCCTACCTGCGCGAGCTGCGCGAGGCAGCGATCAACTCGGCCTCCGAGGAGGCGGTCGAGAAGCAGCACGCGAAGGGCAAGATGACCGCCCGCGAGCGGGTTGAGAAGCTGCTCGACCCCGGCTCCTTCGAGGAGCTCGACACCTTCGTCCGCCACCGCACCTACGACTTCGAGATGCAGAAGAAACGGCCCTGGGGCGACGCCGTCGTCACCGGCCACGGCACGATCGACGGCCGCACCGTCTTTGTCTTCTCCCAGGACTTCACCGTCTTCGGCGGCAGCCTCGGCGAGGTGATGGCGGAGAAGATGTGCAAGGTGATGGACCTCGCCGCCCAGGTCGGGGCGCCGGTGGTCGGGATCAACGACTCGGGAGGGGCCCGGATCCAGGAGGGCGTCGTCTCGCTCGGCGCCTACGGCGACGTCTTCGCCCGCAACGTCAAATGCTCCGGCGTGATCCCGCAGATCAGCCTGATCATGGGCCCCTGCGCTGGCGGCGCCGTCTACTCGCCGGCGATGACCGACTTCATCTTCATGGTCAAAGAGACCTCGCACATGTTCATCACCGGCCCGGAAGTGATCAAAACGGTGACCGGCGAGGAAGTCGAGTTCGAGGAGCTGGGCGGGGCGATGAGCCACAACTCGAAGTCGGGCGTCGCCCACTTCGCCTCCGAGGACGAGGAGAGCTGCCTCGAGGACGCCCGCTACCTGCTCAGCTTCCTGCCCTCCAACAACCTCGAGACGCCGCCGCGCTTCGAGCCGACGGACGACCCCGAGCGCGAAGACGAGGAGCTCGACTCGACTCGTCCCCGACGACCCGTCCAAGCCCTACGACATGCGCGAGGTGATCGCCAGGGTCGTCGACGACGAGGAGTTCTTCGAGGTCCACGAGCACTTCGCCAAGAACATCGTCTGCGGCTTCTCGCGGCTCGACGGCTTCCCGATCGGCATCGTCGGCAACCAGCCGGCCTTCCTGGCCGGGGTGCTCAACATCGAGGCCTCCGAGAAGGCCGCCCGCTTCGTCCGCACCTGCGACGCCTACAACGTCCCGATCCTCACCTTCACCGACGTTCCCGGCTTCCTCCCCGGCACCGACCAGGAGTGGAACGGGATCATCCGCCACGGCGCCAAGCTGCTCTACGCCTATACCGAGGCGACCGTGCCGAAGCTCACCGTCGTCACCCGCAAGGCCTACGGCGGCGCCTATGACGTGATGGCCTCCAAGCACATGCTGGCCGACTTCAACGTCGCCTGGCCGACGGCCGAGATCGCGGTGATGGGCCCGGAGGGCGCCGTCAACGTCATCTACCGCAAGGACATCGCCTCCTCGCCGACCCCGGACGAGCGCCGCCAGAAACTGATCGACGACTACAAAGCGCACTTCGCGAATCCGTATTCGGCGGCCGAGCGGGGCTATATCGACGACGTGATCGAGCCGCGGGAGACCAGGCCGAAGCTGGTCAAGGCGCTGCGGATGCTGCAGAGCAAGCGCGTGGCGCAGCCGAAACGGAAGCACGGAAACATTCCGCTTTAGGGACGGGCGTGGTAGGGGAGGTCGGGGTCCCTTACGCGTCTCTCGCTGCGCTTAAAGGCGAAAAAGGGAGCGCCGCTGCGCAAGAGGGACCCCGACCTCCCCTCGCAGGGACCAGCTACAGCGGAGCCTTTCCGAGTCCGAGCGGAGATTCCGAGGGAGCAACCATCTCCGCCGCTCCCAGGAAGAGATGAACCGCCCCGGACTCTGGGGCGCTTGAGCTCACGGCGCGATGCTTCTGGGAGATGACCTGAAGTTCGGAGCGCTTCGAGTTGGAGAGGTCGGTGCCCCTCTCGCGCAGCGGCGCTCCCTTTTTCGCACCGCTGGGTCAGCGAGAGATGGCGGGCTCCAGGCGAAAAAGTCAGCAAGCGAGAGGGGCACCGACCTCTCCCTCCAACCTCCCGAAATTCACGGCATCCGCGTGGCAGCTTCCCGCCGCGAGCTCCACGTCGCCAGCGGCGCCGCGGTCATCTCTTCCCAGGCGGCGTCCTCGCCGAAGTACTGCATCACCACGAAGTGGAGCAGGCCGGGGAGCATCTCCGGGGCGGTCTCCGGTTCGTCGCTCATCAATTTGGTCCGCACAAGAGTCTCCACAGCCCCTACCATGAAGGTTGCCGTCACCGGAGGTGGAGCTTGGCGAGAAGGGACCTCGCGGCGCGCGCCGTCAATGGCGCGGGAGAGGCGCTCCATCAAAAGATCATGTTCGGCAAGCGCAGCGCCCCCCGCGGCGTGCGTCTCGACGATCAGGGCGCGGGCCAGGGAGGGCTGGTTGGCGCAGAACTCCAGCAGCTCCGCCATGCCCGCCCGCAGGCCCTGGCGCCAGGTCGGCTGCCGTTTGGCGATGCCGATCAGCCGCCTGTAGAGCCAGTCGGCGGCGTCATGGTAGGCCTGGGCAAAGCAGTCCTCCTTGTCCTTGAAGTGCTTGTAGAAGGTCGCCCGGCTCGCCTGGGCGGCCTCGATCACGTCCTGAACGGAGATCTGCTCGTAGCCGCGTTCGCCGCTGACCACGAGCATCGCCTCCAGCAGACGCTCGCGGGCGCGGCGCACGCGGCGGCCGGGAAAGGGGACGACCGGGGTTGTCGCCTCATCGTCGTCGATGGCTGCGGAAGTCTGATCGTGCATCGCTCATGCCTTTCGAAAACAAACTCCTTTTGTCTAGATATAGCAGCTTTCAGAGACACCGATGACCAGAACGTCAAAGTTTTTAGAGAAAAGGAAACTAGACACCAGGTGAACGTTCTGGTATCTTGCCGGTATGGCGAAGCAGCGCCCATTGTCGGAGCGGCTCTCGAAGATGCCTCCCGGCCGGCACCTGATTCCGAGCGACTTCGTCTCCCAGAACCAGCGCGAGCGGATGCTGCTGGCAATGGCCGAGCTGGTCGCCGAGCGTGGCTACCAGAAGACGACGATCGAGCTGATCGCGAAAACCTCGCGCGTCGCCCTGGTCACCTTCTACGAGCACTTCTCGAGCAAGGAGGAGTGCTTCCTCGCCGCCTTCGACGAGAGCGTCATCGCCGCCAGGGAGGTCTTCGCCGAGCTGCTGGACTTCGAGCAGCCCTGGCAGGAGCAGATCTCCGCCGGCCTCGAGATCTTCCTCGAGATGGTGGTCAAGGAGCAGGCGCGGGCGAAGCTCTGCATCGTCGAGGCCCAGGCGGCCGGGACGGCCTCGCTGGAGCGCTACCAGGAGATGTTGGAGAGCGTGGCGCCGAAGCTGCGCGAGGGGCGCGACTTCAACCCGCGGGCGAGCCGGCTGCCGGACGGGCTCGAGGTGGCGATCGCGGGCGGCATCGTCTGGCTGGTGCACCAGCGCCTGGTCGCGGACGACGTCGACGACCTGATGGCATTGCTGCCGGAGATGCTGCAGGTGACCCTCACCCCGTTTATCGGCGAGGTCGAGGCGGGGCGGGCCGCCGACGCAGCTCAGGCGCGGGTGGCCGCCTGAGACCAACGAGCGCAGGGGGCAGGGCCGGGCGAATGTGAGCGTTGGAACCGAGCCCGGGCCCGCGATCGGCGAGGACCCGGTACGCAAGCGGATCGCGATGGCGATGATGGAGCTGGCCGCCGAGCACGGCCTCGAGCCGACCACGATCGCGATGGTCTGCGAACGCGCCGGGGTAGGCCGGGCAGCCTTCGACCGCAGCTTCACCGGCAGGGAAGACTGCTTCCTTCGCGTCCACGGCGAGATCGCGATGGAATTCTGCCAGCGGGTCGGCGGCGCCTATGCCGGGCCGCGCGCCTGGCACGACCGGATCTGGGCGGGGGCCTGGGCGGCGATGCGCTTCCTCCAGGAGGACGCGGTGCGGGCCCGCTTCTTCGTCGTCGCCGTGAACGGCGCCGGCAGCCGCGCTCAGGCCCGTCGGGACCGGGTGCTGCAGGGCCTCGCCGACATGATCGACGCCGGGCGCGAGCAGCTCGACGAACCGGAGTCCGTCTCCCGCAGCACCGCCGAGATGGTCAGCGGAGCGATCTACGGCACGATCCTGACCAAGGTCCGCGGCGGGGCGATCGAGCGTCGCGAGGAATTCCTCTCCGAGCTGGTCTACATGGCGATGATGCCCTACCTCGGCGCCCGCGCCGCCGAGGACGAGCTGCTCGTCCAGCCCCTGCACTGACGGGCCGATGGGCCGAAAACCCACGCGTGCCGTGGGAAATCGGCCCATCGGCCCCGTGGGGGCGTCGGGTATGGTCGATGCGTGGCCAAGGCGTCGGCGAAAAGCAAGGCAAAAAAAGTGGCAGCGCCGAGCGCCGATGCTACCCCGCGCCTGCCCGCCGGCCGGCATGGGCTGCCGCGTGAGTTCATCGCCCAGAACCAGCGCGAGCGGATCATCACCGCCCTGGTCGACACCGTCGCCGAGCGCGGCTACAACGCCACCACCGTCGCCCACATCACCAAGGCGGCCGCGGTCTCCCGCCGCACCTTCTACGAGCACTTCGCCGACAAGGAAGCCTGTTTCCTCGCCGCGTACGAAATGGTCGCCGACCACATCCGCGACTCGATGCAGGTCGCCGCCGAGGCCTTCGAGGAATGGCCGCAGAAGGTACGGGCGGCGCTGGGGACGATGCTGCGGTTCCTCGCCGGCGAGCCGGACCTGGCCCGCGTCTGCATGATCGAGCCGATCGCCGCCGGGGGCGAGATCGCCGCCAAGCACCGGGCCTCGATGCAGGGCTTCGTGGAGATCCTCAAGGCGGGGCGGCCGGAGCACAGCGGCGAGCGCCCCCTCCCCGAGGCGACCGAGGCGACCCTGGTCGGCGGCATCGTCTCGCTGGTCGTGCGCGAGATCAACGCCGGCCGCACCGAGCAGCTGGAGGAGCTGCTGCCGGACCTGGTCGAGCTGACGCTGGCGCCGTACCTCGGCGGCGAGGAAGCCGCCAAGCTGGCGCGCCAGGGATAGCCGACTTCCACCCCGGCAGGATGTGGTCGAAGTCGGCGGCGCTACGGAACCGCGGTTGCCTCGGGAGCTTCGACGCCGCGGCCACCTTTGCCGGCCACCGGCGCGCCCTCTTCGCGGCTGAGCCGGTGGGCGAGGTAGACCGGGATGATCGAGAGCAGAACGACGATCAGGGCGACGACGTTGACGATCGGCAGCTGGGTCGGCCGGAAGAGGTTGCGGAAGATCCAGATCGGCAGCGTTTCCTCGCCGGCTCCGATCGTGAACGTGGTGACGATGATCTCGTCGAAGGAGAGGGCGAAGGCGAGCAGGGCGCCGGCGCCGAGCGCGGTTTTCATGCTCGGCAGGGTGACGAAGCGGAAGGTCTGCCAGGTGTGGGCGCCGAGGTCGGCCGAGGCCTCCTCGAAGGAGGCCGAGGTGCGGCGCAGGCGGGCGACGACGTTGTTGTAGACGACGACGATGCAGAAGGTGGCGTGGCCGACGATCACCGTGAAGAGGCCGAGGTTGACCCCGAGCACCTGGGTGAAGGTGTTGCTGATCGCGACGCCGGTGACGATGCCGGGCAGGGCGATCGGCAGGACGACCAGGAAGGAGATCGTCTCGCGGCCGAAGAAGCGGTGGCGGGCGACGGCGAGCGAGGCCAGGGTGCCGAGCACGATCGCGATCGCCGTCGCCGCCAGGCCGGCTTTGATCGAGGTCAGGAAGGCTTCGCGGGCGGCCTCGTTTTCGATCGCCTTGGGGAACCAGTCCAAGGTCAGGCCGGGCGGCGGCCACTTGAGGATGTTGCTGGCGTTGAAGGCGTAGATCCCGACCACGATCAGCGGGATGTAGATGAAGGCGAGGCCGATCCCGACCCCGGTTCGCAGCAGTACGGTTGCGCGCTTGGACAGTCTCATCGGCTAGATGTGCTCGAAGGCGCCGAGCTTCCGGGCGACCAGGAGGTAGGCGATCATCACCACGATCGGGACGAGCGCGAGGGCGGACGCGAGCGGCAGGTTGTTGGTGATGTTGTTGAAGATGACGTTGCCGATGAACTGGTTGTTGGAGATCAGCCTGGGAGTGATGTAGTCGCCCAGGGTCAGCGCGAAGGTGAAGATCGATCCGGCCACCACCGCCGGGAAGGCGAGCGGCAGGATCACGCGCCTGAAGGTGGTCAGGGGCCCGGCGCCGAGGTCCTCGGAGGCGCTGATCAGCGAGTTCGGGATGCGCTCCAGCCCGGCGTAGATCGGCAGGATCATGTACGGCAGCCAGAGATAGCTCATCACCAGCCAGACGGCGACGTTGCCGTAGCCGGGGCCGTGCAGGCCGAAGGGCTCGAGCGCCCAGTTGATGATCCCGTCGTTGGAGAGCATCGTGCGCCAGGCCAGGACCTTGACCAGGTAGCTGGACCAGAGCGGCAGCAGCACCGCGACGACGAGGATCGCCTTGCCGCGGCGGCTGGCGACCTTGGCCATGTAGAAGGCGATCGGGAAGGCGAGAACCGCGTCGGTGATCGTCACCAGGGCGGCGATCAGGACCGTGCGCCCGACGATGGTGCGATAGACCGGTTCGTCGAAGAGCGTTTCGAAGTTTTCGAGGCCGAAGCCCCGCACCACCTCGCCGCTGAGTGGGTCCACCGACCAGAAGGCGGCGATCAGCAGCACCGCCAGCGAGCCCAGGTAGCCGACCACCAGCCAGCCGACCGGCCCGGCCAGCAGCGCCCCCACCTGCAGGCGGGGGCGGCCCTGGAAGAGGCCGGCGAGCTTGCGGCCCGCCGACCTCTTCCTCACGACGGCTTCAGCAGCCATCGCTCACGACCGCTCGCTCACCCCTTGATCGCGGTCCAGGCCTGGACCCAATCGTTGTAGTCCTTGCAATCGTCGTTGCCGTTGCCGCAGTCCGCCAGCGGGGTTTCCCAGTAGTAGACGCGCTTCCAGAACGCCGGGTTGTCGGCGTGGTATTTCTCGCAGAAGCTCTTGTCCGCGGTCTCGTCGCAGGCAAGGCTCTGGGCCGGCGCCTCGCCGAAGAATTCGGCGACTTCGGCGTTGACTTTCGGTTCGATGATCCAGTTCATCCACTCGTACATGCAATTCGGGTGTTTGGCGGAGGAGCTGATCATCCAGGTGTCCGACCAGCCGGTGGCGCCCTCCTTGGGCAGGAAGCCCTGGCTGGCGGGACTGGCGGCGACCGGGTCCCCTTCCCCTTTCAGTTCGAAGTACTGGTACTGCCAGGTGGTCCCGACCGTGGCGTCGCCGTTGGCGAAGGCCGATATCTGCTTGGCCGCTTCTGACCAGTATTCGCCGACGTTGGGACGCTGTTCCTTCAGCAGGTCGACCGCCGCTTCGAACTGCTCGTCATTGAGCTCGTAGGGGTTTTCGATCCCGAGGTCGGGCTGATGGGTCTTCAGGTAGACGGCCGCATCGGCGATATAGATCGGGTCGTCGTAGGCGCTGATCTTGCCGCTGTACTTGGCCGCGACTTTGGGGTCGAGAATGACGTTCCAGGAGTCGGGGGCCGGTTTGACGTCGTCGGAGTTCCACATCAGCAGGTTGGCGCCGCGACCGTGCGGGATGCCGTAGGGCTTGTCGTCGAAGGTGTTGTAGGGCTGGTTCTTCAGGTCGCTGAAGATCGTCTCGTAGTTGGGGACGAGGCTGACGTTGACCGGGTCCACCGCGTCGGCGGCGACCAGCCGGGCGGAGGCGTTGCCGGACGCCGAGACGCCGTCGTATTCGCCGCTCTGCATCAGCTGCACCATTTCGTCGGAGGTGCCGGCGATCTTGTTGTTCACCTTGCAGCCAGTCTTCTGTTCGAACGGTTTGGACCATTCCGGTTCGACGTAGCCCGCCCAGGAGATCAGGTCGACCTGACCCTCGCCCTGACCGAGCTTCTGTAGCTCTTCGCCGTTGCTGTCGCTGTCGCTACTGGAGCCACAGCCGGCGAGGACGAGCATGAACACGACCAGACCGGCGACGACGAGCCAAGCCGTGCGGGCGGAGTGAGCGTCCCTTCTCCTCATGGTGAATCCTCCTTGTTGGTTGCTTTCCCCTGGACAGCCGCCGCGTGCTCCGGACGCCATCCCACCAGGACCTCGTTCCCCTGCTGGGGCGACGCCGCTGCGGACGCGCCCTCGTAGTTCTGCCTGACTAGCTGCAGCTCGCCGCCGGCGTCGAGCGCCACCGTGTAGCGCGTCACCATCCCGGCGTAAGCGACCTCGGCGACCTTGCCGCGCTCGCTGTGGAGGCTCGTCGCCGTCGGCGTCCGGCTCGAGCAGCTGGATCTTCTCCGGCCGGATCGTCAGCCGCCGGCCGTCGCGCTCGATCAAGTTGGAAACGCCGACGAACCCGGCCACGAACTCGTTCGCCGGCCGCTCGTAGAGCTCCTCGGGCGGGCTTACCTGCTCGATCCGGCCGTCGTTGAAGACGGCGATCCGGTCGCTCATCGTCAGCGCCTCGTCCTGATCGTGGGTGACGTAGACGAAGGTGATGCCGACCTCGCTCTGGATCATCTTCAGCTCGACCTGCATCTGCTCGCGCAGCTTCAGGTCAAGGGCGCCGAGCGGCTCGTCGAGCAGCAGCACCTTGGGCCGGTTGACGATCGCCCGCGCCAGCGCCACCCGCTGGCGCTGGCCGCCGGAGAGCTCGCCCGGCTTGCGCTCGGCGTAGTCGGGAAGGCGGACCATCTTCAGCGCCTCGTCGCGGCGCTCGGCGCGTTCGGCCTTGTCCACGCCGGCCACCTTGAGCCCGTAGGCGACGTTTTCGCCGACGGTCATGTGCGGGAACAGGGCGTAGTCCTGGAAGACGGTGTTGACGGCGCGGTCGTAGGGCGGCACGCCGCTGACCTCCTCCCCGGCGAGCTCGATCGTGCCGGCGCTGGGATCCTCGAAGCCGGCGATCATCCGCAGCGTCGTCGTCTTGCCGGAGCCGGAGGGGCCGAGGAAGGTGAAGAACTCGCCGCGCTGGATCTCGAGGTCAATTCCGGCAACCGCGACCACCTCGCCGTAGTGCTTGGTGAGGCCTACCAGGCGGATGTCAGGGGATGAGGCGGTTACACCGTGACGTTATCCGAGGCGCTCAGGAAATCAAGGACAACTCGAGGTTCGTTAGTTGGCCGAGATGGAGTACGGAGTCGGCGCGGCGAGAGGAGGGGGTGCCCGCCCCTCCTCTCCGCGGCCTTCTCAGTAGCCGGCTGGGTGACGCGCTACGAAACCGACGTTGTCGCGCAGGTCGGTGTGCCAGCGCGGGCCGGTTTCTTCGGAGTCGCCGGAGGTGTCCCAGCGGACGCCGGCGATTTCGGCGTAGGCGTGACCGGGATTGGTGTAGACGGTGATCCAGCGTCCCAATCCGGCGAGGCCCCATTTTTCCATCGGGCCCGAGGGAAGCGGGCCTTCGATGAATTCGCCGCCGTGCAGCGCGAAGCTGACGGCGCCGGAGCAGTCATAGCCCTTGTCCCACCAGCGACCGTGGCCGCCGCCCTAGATGTAGGGCTTGGTGCGGATCTTGTTTGCCGCTTCGATTACCGCGACGACCCGTGGGCGGGGCGCTTTTCGGGGGAATCAGTTCCCCGGTGGTTAGAAGCTTTGCTTTTGCGGTAGGGGTACAGACATCGACAGCGGCTGGGGTGAGGCCTCCGGTGACGCACTTGGCGGAGGCGCTTCCGGGGGCGACGAGAGCGACGACGGCGAAAGCCGCCGATAGCGCTAACGCCGCTTTGAACTTCAACTTGTCAGACAGCAAACCGATCTCCTCTTGTCGGCCTACGGGGTTAGCTGTCGGGCTAGCGCTAAAAGGAGCCTGCGCTCCCACCTGAACCAGGCGGGTTAGCCCCGAAAACGTGGTTCCCCCGTTCCCACGGCGCCTATGAGCGAGTGGGACTCGGCGTTTCGGTTCTACGGACCGGCGGCAGTCTAGACCATCGGCCGGCAGCTTGCTCACGAAACGCAAATATTTAGTTGCCTTTCGCACTTTCATCCCAGATTCCTGTCGGCAGCACGGCTGCTAGCTTGGGTCGTGGGATGGAACTTGCCGGCCGCACAGCACTCCTCACCGGCGCCACCGGCGGCCTCGGCAGGGCGATCGCGAAGGCGCTGGCGGAGCGCGGCGTCAGCGTCGAGCTGAGCGGGCGCAAGCGCGGAGGCGCTGGAGGCGCTCGCCGCCGAGCTGCCCGGCGACGGCCACCGCGACGATCCCGGCCGACCTCGCCGAGCCGGGCGCCGCGGAGAAGCTCGCTGCCGAGGCAGGCGTGGTCGACCTCCTGGTCGCCAACGCCGGCCTGCCCGGCGCCGGCCGGATGGAGGACTTCAGCCCCGAGGAGGTCAAGCGTGCCCTGCGGGTCAACCTCGAGGCGCCGATGATCCTGGCGCAGGCGCTCTATCCGGCGATGCTGGCGCAGGGCTCGGGCCACCTCGTCTTCGTCGCCTCGCTCGCCGGCAAGTCGCCGAGCCCCGCGGTCCTCCATCTACAACGCGACCAAGTTCGGCCTGCGCGGCTTCGCCTTCGGCCTGCGCTCCGATCTGGCGCCGCAGGGCGTCGGCGTCTCGATCGTCTCGCCGGGGTTCATCCGCGAGGCCGGCATGTTCGCCGAGTCGGGAGCGAGCCCGCCGCCGGGTCTCGGCACCTCCACCCCCGAGCAGGTCGCCAGGGGCACCCTGCGGGCGATCGAGGCCGACAAGGTCGAGGTCGCGGTGGCGCCGGCCCGGCAGCGCTTCCTCGCCCACTTCGGACTCGCCACCCCCGCCTTCGCGGTGCGGGTCGTCGAGCGGCGGCGCCGGACAGAAGGCGGCGGCCGAGATCGCCGACGGGCATTCGAAGGACAAGAGGTAGAGACGACGACTTTGGAGGCGGCCGATGAGCAGCAGCAATTCCTTCGGCGCCCGTTCGACCCTCGCGGTGAGCGGGCGCGACTACGAGGTCTTCCGGCTCGACGCTCTGCAGGAGCGCTTCGACGTCGCCCGCCTTCCCTACTCGGTCAAGGTCCTGCTCGAGAACGTGCTGCGGCTGGAGGACGGCGTCTCCGTCAGCGCCGCCGACGTCGAGGCGATCGCCGGCTGGGACGCGGCCGCCGAGCCCAGCGTCGAGATCCCCTTCCAGCCGGCGCGGGTGCTGATGCAGGACTTCACCGGCGTGCCCGCCGTGGTCGACCTGGCGGCGATGCGCGACGCGATGGAGGAGATCGGCGGCGACCCGGCGGCGATCAACCCGCTGGTCGACGTCGACCTCGTGATCGACCACTCGGTCCAGGTCGACGCCTTCGGCAACGCCGGCGCCTTCGCCGTCAACGCCGAGCGCGACTTCGAGCGCAACCGCGAGCGCTACTCGTTCCTCAAGTGGGGCCAGCAGTCCTTCGACAACTTCCGCGTGGTGCCGCCGGCGACCGGGATCTGCCACCAGGTCAACCTCGAGCACCTGGCCCAGGTCGTCTACAGCCGCGAGGCCGAGGGCGTGCTGCGCGCCTATCCCGACACCCTGGTCGGCACCGACTCGCACACGACGATGGTCAACGGCCTCGGCGTGCTCGGCTGGGGCGTCGGCGGGATCGAGGCCGAGGCGGCGATGCTCGGCCAACCGATCTCGATGCTGCTGCCCCAGGTGGTCGGCTTCAAGCTCGGCGGCGAGCTGCCCGAGGGGGCGACCGCGACCGATCTCGTCCTCACCGTGACCGAGATGCTGCGCGAGCGCGGCGTCGTCTCCAAGTTCGTCGAGTTCTTCGGTCCCGGCCTGGCGACCTTGGGCCTCGCCGACCGGGCGACGCTGGGCAACATGTCGCCGGAGTTCGGCTCGACCTGCGCGATCTTCCCGGTCGACGCCGAGACCCTGCGCTATCTCGACCTGACCGGGCGGCCGACCGAGACGATCGAGCTGGTCGACGCCTACGCCCGCGAGCAGGGCATGTTCCACGACGAGAGCACCCCCGACCCGGTCTTCTCCGACCTGCTGGAGCTCGACCTGGGCGACGGTCGTGCCCAGCATCGCCGGCCCGAAACGGCCCCAGGACCGGGTGCCGCTCTCCCAGGCCAAGGAGTCCTTCCTCTCGGTGATGGGGGAATTCGACCCCGAGGCGGCAGAACGGATGGGCAACGGCCGCGACGAGGCGATCGAGGAGTCGTTCCCCGCCTCCGACCCGCCGGCCGAGGATCACGACGACGAGCGCGGCAAGCCGCGCCCGGCACTCAGCGGCGCTCCGGCGGCGACGGTCGCGCACGGCAGCGGCGACGAGATCGCGGTGACGCTGGCGGACGGGACGAGCTTCGAGCTCGACCACGGCAGGGTCGTGATCGCCGCGATCACCAGCTGCACCAACACCTCCAACCCCAGCGTCATGGTCGGCGCCGGCCTGCTCGCCCGCAACGCGGTCGAGCGCGGCCTGACCCGCAAGCCGTGGGTGAAGACCTCGCTGGCGCCCGGCTCCACCGTCGTCACCGACTACCTCGAGCGCGCCGGCCTGACCGAGTACCTCGATGCGCTGCAGTTCAACCTGGTCGGCTACGGCTGCACCACCTGCATCGGCAACTCGGGGCCGCTGGCGGAGGAGATCTCGGCGGCGATCGCCGAGAAGGACCTGGCGGTCTGCGCGGTGCTCTCCGGCAACCGCAACTTCGAGGGGCGGATCAACCAGGACGTGAAGGCGAACTACCTGGCCAGCCCGCCGCTGGTCGTCGCCTACGCCCTGGCCGGGCGGATGGACCTCGACCTCGCCGACGAGCCGCTGGGAGAGGGCTCCGACGGCGAGCCGGTCTTCCTGCGGGACGTCTGGCCCGGCGCCGAGGAGATCAAGGAGGTGGTCGGCGCCTCGGTGGCCTCGGAGATGTTCGCCCGCAACTACGCCGAGGTGTTCTCCGGCGACGAGACCTGGAGCGCTGTCGACGTGCCCGAGGGCGACCGCTACACCTGGCCGGACTCGACCTACGTGCGGCAGCCGAGCTTCTTCGAGCAGATGCCGGCCGATCCGCCGGGCGTCGAGCCGATCGCCGCCGCCCGGGCGCTGGCGCTGCTGGGGGACTCGATCACCACCGACCACATCTCCCCGGCCGGGGCGATCAAGCGCGACGGCCCGGCCGGCCGCTGGCTGGTCGAGCAGGGCGTGGAACCGGGCGAATTCAACTCCTACGGAGCCCGCCGCGGCAACCACGAGGTGATGATCCGCGGCACCTTCGCCAACATCCGCCTCCGCAACCTCCTGGTCGATCGCTCCGGCGGCTTCACCCGCCACTTCCCCGACGGCGCGGAGACCAGCATCTACGAGGCGGCGATGTCCTACGCCGAGGAAGGGGTGCCGCTGGTGGTGCTGGCCGGCAAGGAGTACGGGTCCGGCTCCTCCCGCGACTGGGCAGCGAAGGGAACCAAGCTGCTCGGCGTCCGCGCCGTGATCGCCGAGAGCTTCGAGCGCATCCACCGCTCCAACCTGATCGGGATGGGTGTGCTGCCCCTGCAGTTCTCCGGCCGGCGAGAGCGCAGCCTCGCTCGGGCTCAGCGGCGAAGAGACCTTCGACTTCGGCGACCTCGAAGACGGCCAGGCAAAATCGGTAACGGTCACCGCGACCGCCGACGACGGTTCCACGACCCAGTTCAAAGCAACCGTCCGCCTCGACACCCCCAACGAGATCACCTACCTCCTCAACGGCGGCATCCTCCAAACCGTCCTCCGCAACCTGAAGTAAGCAGCGATAAGTACCAGTCGTTCGTCGCGTTTGGCGAGCGTTGGGCCAGCAGCGCAAGGACGCAGGGAGCGCCAATAGCAGCGCTATTGGCGCGACCGAGGACAACGCCCCGCGCCAGCCCAACGCCGCCAAACGCGACGAAGGGGTGCAGTGGGGTCGCGGGAGGCAGGGGGGTCCGCGCGACCCTCACTGCACCTGCGCGTCGGTAGCCAGGGAGGGATGCCGACGCGGCCGTTCCCCTGGACGGGACTGCCCAGAAGGAACAGTCACTTCCTAGCTATACCGCGTGAAACCCCTGTGGTCAAGCGCAATCGACTGGTTTACGGCGGATCGGCCGCGCTTTGGGCACGATCGGAGTCCTCATGAGCCGATTCGGCCACTCCCCAGCCCTTGCGCTCGATCAGTTCGATCCCGATCACACTGCCGACCGGACCGACCGGGGTAAGGGTCGCGGCGAGCAGGGTGTAGGGGGCCTCGCGCCGTACTGCGGCGATCCAGATGACGATGCAGAGGGCGATGAAGCCGAGCCCGTGGGCCCACCCGAACAGCATCGTCTCGGTATCGAATCCCGGCAACAGCCAGAAGACGATCAGGCCGGAGAAGATCGCCAGCTCGATCCAGGAGAGCCGCTTCACCCAGACGAACAGACGCCCGGGCACGGGCTTCTCGAACGGCGACCCTGGCATCGCGGGCTAGGTGCCGGGTGTGAGCGCGGTCAGGACGATGCGCTCCTGCTCCAGCGCGTGGGCGCCGGAGTAACCCTCGCCGGTGCTGGCCCGGCCCTGGCGACCGATGTAGGTGAGCACGACGCCCTCGGGCAACAGCCCCGGCATCCGCCGCGACATCACCTTCCAGGCGCCCATGTTGCGCGGCTCCTCCTGGACCCAGGCGATCTCCTTCAGGTTCGGGTAGGAGGCGATCAGGGCTTCCAGCTGTTCCTTCGCGAACGGGTAGAGCATCTCGACCCGGGCGATCGCGACGCTCTCGGCCTCGGCTCGGCGCTCGCTGGCGTCGATGTCGTAATACACCTTGCCGGTGCAGAGGACCAGGCGCTCGACCTTCTCGCGCCGGTCCGTCGCCTTGGGGTCGTCGAGGATGAAGTGGAAATGGCCGTCGGTCAGCTCCTCGAGGCTGGCGGCGGCGCCCTCGAGCCGCAGCAGGCCCTTGGGGGTGAAGACGATCAGCGGCCGCGGCTTGCGGATCAGCGCCTGGCGGCGCAGCAGGTGGAAGTACTGGGCGGCGGTGGTCGGGTAGGCGATGCGGATGTTGCCCTCCGCGCCGAGCGCAAGGAAGCGCTCGATGCGGGCGCTCGAATGCTCGGGGCCCGAGCCCTCGTAGCCGTGCGGCAGCAGCAGGGTGAGGCGGCTGGTCTGGCCCCACTTCGACTCGCCGGAGACGATGAAGCTGTCGATGATCACCTGGGCGGCGTTGGCGAAGTCGCCGAACTGCGCCTCCCACAGCACCAGCGAGCTCGGCGAGGCGGCGGAGTAGCCGTACTCGAAGCCGAGGCAGGCGATCTCCGAGAGCGGGCTGTTGTAGAGCTCGAACGGGGCCGAGGC
The DNA here is from genome assembly GCA_963812145.1 of uncultured Solirubrobacterales bacterium. Taxonomy (GTDB): domain Bacteria; phylum Actinomycetota; class Thermoleophilia; order Solirubrobacterales; family 70-9; genus VAYN01. The sequence continues at coordinate 66,787 of CAWEUG010000005.1, read as the reverse complement.
ATCCTCGAGGTTCTGCATCGGGCAGTACTTGAGGCCGGTGTTCTCGTCGTGGAGGACGAGGTGGCGGTGTGAGAAGGTGCCGCGCTCGGTGTCCTGGCCGGTGAGGCGGACGTGGACGCCCTCGGTCAGCAGTGAGCCGAAGGCCAGCGCCTCCGCCTGGCCGAAGTCGACCCCACCCTGCTCGATCGCCTCGGTCCGTTTCGATAGCGGGCGGCGCAGCTTGCGGTGGACGTTGAACCCGTCCGGGGTCGTCAGCAGCTCGCGGTTGAGCTCACGCAGCTTGTCGGCCTCGACGGCGGTGTGGACGGGCGGGCTGGCGGTGCGGTCGAGCAGTTCGCCGGTGCTGCTGGTCGTCGTCACCGTCGGGTCCTCGTACTCGCCCGACTCCATCTTCTCCCGCAGCTGCTTCAGCGCCGTCGCCATCTCCTCGCGCCGCTGCTCGGAGGCGTGGCCGACTTCCTCGGCCGAGATCGTCCCCTCGCCGATCAGCTTCTCGGCGTAGATCTCCGAGACCGGCGGGTGCGACTTGATCTTCGCCGCCATCGTCGGCTGCGTGTACGCGGGCTCGTCGGTCTCGTTGTGGCCGAAGCGGCGATAGCCGATCACGTCGATGACGATGTCGCGGCCCCAGCGCTCGCGGTAGGCCATCGCCAGCCGCACCGCGGCCGAGCAGGCCTCGACGTCGTCGGCGTTGACGTGGACGATCGGCACGTTGAAGCCCTTCGCCATGTCGGCGGCGTAGGGGGTCGAGCGCGCCTCCTCGGGGTCGGTGGTGAAGCCGACCTGGTTGTTCTGGATCACGTGGATCGTGCCACCGGTGCTGTAGCCCTTCAGCGACTGCAGGTTGAGCGTCTCGGCGACGACCCCCTGGGCCGGGAAGGCGGCGTCGCCGTGCAGCAGCACCGGCACCGCCCGCTTCGGGTCGTGGCTCAGCTCGGGCCCCTCGAAGTCGGACTGCAGGAAGCGGGCGCCGCCGGTGACGACCGGGTCGACGAACTCGAGGTGGCTCGGGTTCGGGTAGAGGCGGACCGAGATCTTCTCCCCCTCGGAGGTCTCGTAGACCCCGCGGTGGCCGTAGTGGTACTTGACGTCGCCGGTGCCGCCGTGGGGAATCCCGGCAACCGCCTTGACCGCGGTGAGGCGCTTGGAGCCCTCGAACTCGGCCAGGATCGATTCGACCGGGCGGCCGAGGTTGTGGGCGAGGACGCTGAGGCGGCCGCGGTGGGCCATGCCGAAGACGACCTCCTCGGCGCCGGCGCGACCCGAGAGTGTGACCAGCTCGTCGAGCATCGGCACGACCACGTCGAGGCCCTCGATCGAGAACATCTTCTGGCCCAGGTAGGCCTTCTCGAGGAAGCGCTCGAACTGGAAGACGTCGATCAGGCGTTCCAGCAGGCGGCGTTTCTCGGCGTCGGTGAGCGGCTGGCGGTGGGCGCCGGTCTCGATCATCTCGCGCAGCCAGATCCGCTGCTGGTGCGAGGACAGGTGCTCGACCTGGTAGGCGATCGTGCCGCAGTAGGTATGGCGCATCCGCGGCAGCGCCTCCAGCAGCGTTTCGCCGGGGACGCCGATGCGCAGGATCGAGGCCGGGATCCGCGCCATCAGCTCCGGCGTCAGGTTGACGTTCTCCGGCTGCAGCGCCGGATCGCCCTTGGGCTCGGAGCCGAGCGGGTCGAGGTGGGCGGCGAGGTGGCCGTGGGTGCGGTAGGCCTTCAACACCGAGGTCGCGGCCTGCACGGCCTGCAGCAGCTCTTCGTCGACCTCGCCGGGGGCGGTGCTCGGTTCGGCGCTGGGGGCGGCGGCGACCGCGCCGCCGAGCGGCGGCGCTGAGGCCGAGGCGGGGTGGGCGGAGGTGACGCCGACGGCGTCGATGCCGAGGTCGGCGGCGACCTTCTCGTAGAACTCGTCCTCGCCCTGCAGCAGCTGCTCGATCCGGCGCAGGAAGGCGCCCGACTCGGCCCCCTGGATGACCCGGTGGTCGTAGGTCGAGGTCATCGTCAACACCTTCGAGACGCCGAGCTGCTTGAGCCGTTCCGGCGAGGCGTGCAGCCACTCCGGCGGATAGGCGATCGAGCCGGTGGCGATGATCGCGCTCTGGCCGCTCAGCAGTCGCGGCACCGAGGCGATGGTGCCGAGCCCGCCCGGGTTGGTGAGGGAGATGTTGGTGCCCTGGAAGTCGTCGGCGGTGAGCTTGTTCTCGCGCGTCTTCGCGATCAGCTCTTCGTAATAGGAGTGGAAGCCGGCGAAGTCGAGTCCGTCGGAGCCCTTGATCGCGGGCACCATCAGGCTGTGCGAGCCGTCCTTCTTCTCGACGTCCACCGCGATCCCGAGGTTGACCGGCCCGCCCTCGAGCGCGAACGGCTTGCCATCCCGCTCGGCGAAGGTCCGCACCATCACCGGGAAGTCTTTGGCCGCCTCGACGATCGCCCAGGCAACGAGGTGAGTGAAGGAGACCTTCAACCCGCGCTCCTTCAGCACCGCGTTGATCGCCTTCCGTTTCGCATCCAGCGTGTCCACCGCGATCGTCCGGAACGACGTCGCCGTCGGCACCGCCCGGCTCTCGTCCATCGCCCTGGCCAGCATCGCCGCGGGGCCCCGCAGCTGCTTCGCCTCGCCGGCAGCGGCGACAGCCGCCGGCACCTCGCCGTTCCCGGCCGCGAGCACGTCCTCCTTGGTGACCTTGGACCCAGGGCCACTCCCACTCACCGAAGCAAGATCGACGCCAGTCGCCTCCGCAACCCTCCGCGCCACGGGCGTTGCTCTGACGTCAGCGCTCCCGTTGCCTGAGTCAGCCTTGGTCCCTCCACCGTTTCCAGCGCCACTCTGCGGGTGGCCAGGGGGGGAGTCCGAGAACGAAGCCACGTCCTCGCCCGCAGGACTCCCCCCCTGGCCAGGCCCCGCAGCTGAGGCCTGCGAACCCTCGGAGGAACCCTCGCCGGCTTCCATCTCAGCCATCGGAGCCCCCACCGGCACCTCGTCGTCCACGGCAACGAGCAGTTTCGTAATCACGCCGTCCATCGGCGCCGGCACCTCGGCGTCGACCTTGTCGGTCGAGACCTCGACGACCGTATCCCCCTCGTTGACGGAGTCACCCTCCGCCACGTGCCACTCGAGGACGATCCCCTCGGTCACCGACTCGCCCATCTCAGGCATTGCGATCTGCACGGTGGCCGTCTCTGCCATTTCTGCTTCTGAGTCTATGAAACCTGGCGAGTGAGCTTCCCTGTCGAGGTAGGCTGATGGCGATGAGCTACTTCGTCACCGGAGCAACCGGGTTCATCGGCCGCCATCTGGTCGAGCGGCTGCTGCAGCGCGAGGGCACGATCTACGCGTTGGTGCGGGCCGGCTCGCGGGGGCGGCTGGAGGAGCTGCGCACCGGCTGGGGGGCCGACGGGGCCCGCGTCGTCCCGGTTGCCGGCGATCTCTCCCAGCCCAGCCTCGGCGTCTCCGAGGAGGACCTGGTGGCGATGCGCGGCGAGGTCGACCACTTCTTCCACCTGGCGGCGATCTACGACATCACCGCCGATGCCGAGGCGCAGGAAGTCGCCAACGTCGAGGGCACCAGGCACGCGATCGAGCTGGCGGGGGCGATCGAGGCCGGCTGCTTCCACCAGGTCAGCTCGATCGCCGCGGCGGGTCTCTACAAGGGCGAGTGGCGCGAGGACATGTTCGACGAGGCGCAGCGGCTCGACACCAATCCCTACTTCCGCACCAAGCACGAATCCGAGCGCCTGGTCCGCGAGGAGTGCTCGCGGCCCTGGCGGGTCTACCGGCCGGGGATCGTGGTCGGCGACTCGCGCACGGGCGAGATCGACAAGATCGACGGGCCCTATTACTTCTTCAAGGCGCTGCAGCGGGCGCGCCGGGTGCTGCCTTCGTGGCTGCCCACGCTCGGGGTCGAAGGCGGCGAGATCAACATCGTCCCGGTCGACTACGTCGCCGCGGCGATCGACCACATCGCCCACAAGCCGAAGCTCGACGGCCGCGCCTTCTCCCTCACCGACCCCAACCCGAAGCGGGTCGGGGAGCTGGTCAACCTCTTCGCCAAGGCTGCCGACGCGCCGCAGATGGCGGTGCGGCTGGGCACCGACGTGACCGAGCCGGCGGCGGGCCTGGCCCGCACTGCGTTGAAGTTCTTCCCGCCGGCGAAGCGGGGGGTGAAGCTCGCCCTGAGCCAGCTCGACCTGCCGGCCGACGTCCTCACCTACCTCGACTACCCGACTAGCTTCGACTCGACCCAGGCCCAGAAAGCGCTGAAAGGGTCGGGGATCGAGGTCCCGCCCCTGGAGAGCTACGCGGCCAGGGTCTGGGACTACTGGGAGCGCAACCTCGACCCCGACCTCTTCAAGGACCGCTCGCTCTCTGGCGCGGTGCGCGGAAAAATCGTCCTCATCACCGGCGCCTCCTCGGGGATCGGCAAAGCCACCGCGGTCAAGGTCGCCGACGCCGGCGCGACGGTCCTCCTGGTCGCCCGCTCGGTCGAGAAGCTGGAGGAGACCCGTGACGAGATCGTCAACGCCGGCGGCTCCGCTCACATCCACCGCTGCGACATGGCCGACATCGAGGACATCGAGCGGATGGCCGAGGAGGTGCTGGCCTACCACGGCCACGTCGACATCCTCGTCAACAACGCCGGTCGCTCGATCCGCCGCTCGGTCGCCCTCTCCTACGACCGCTTCCACGACTACGAGCGGACGATCCAGCTCAACTACCTCGGCGCCCTGCGCCTGATCCTGGCGCTGCTGCCGGCGATGCGGGCCCGCAAGTCAGGCCACATCATCAACATCAGCTCGATCGGCACCCAGACCAACCCACCGCGCTTCTCCGCCTATGTCGCCTCGAAGGCGGCGCTCGACGCCTTCAGCCGGGTGATCGCCTCGGAGATGGTCGAAGACAAGGTCCACATCACCACGATCAACATGCCGCTGGTGCGGACGCCGATGATCGCGCCGACCCGGATGTACGACATGTTCCCGGCGATCACCCCCGAGGAGGCGGCCGAGATGATCTCTAAGGCGATGGTCAACCGGCCGAAGAAGGTCGCGACCAAACTCGGCAACTTCGGCGAGCTGCTTTACGCAGTGGCGCCGAAGGCCAGCGACACGATCCTCAACACCGCCTACAAGCTCTTCCCCGATTCGCAGGCGGCGAAAGGCAAAGGGGACGAGGCGCGGGACAAGGCGCCGTCCACGGAGGCGGTCGCCTTTGCGCATTTGATGAAAGGCGTGCACTGGTAGTGGGTGGCCCGCGGGTCCTGTCGCGGGCCGCGCTCCCGTTGGGCCGATGAGCTGATGACTTCGGGGCGCAGGCTCAAGCACTGGGGGTGGGGATACGAGGACCAGGCGCCGACCGCGACGCAGATGCGGGAGGCGGCGGAAGGGATCCGGGCGCGGTTCGGGTTCGGCGGCGAGGTGCGCAAGCCGGTACCGCTGGAGCAGGTGGAGCTGCGCGAGTCGCGGCTGAAGGCGCCGCAGCGGCTGGGAGATCTCTTCTCCGATGGGCGCTACGAGCGGGTGTCGCATGCGTTGGGGAAGGCGTACCGGGATGTGGTGCGAGGGTTCCACGGGGAGTTCGAGAACCCGCCGGACCTGGTTGCGTTCCCGCGCGACGAGTCGGAGATCGAGACGGTGCTGAGCTGGGCGGAGGCCGAGGGTGCAGCGGTGATCCCGTTCGGGGGTGGGACCAGTGTCTGCGGCGGGGTCGAGCCGCGGCTGGGTGAGCGGCCGGTGGTGACGATGGACCTGCGCCGGCTCGACCGGGTGCTGGAGGTCGACCCGGAGTCGCTGGCGGCGCGGATCCAGGCGGGGGCGACCGGGCCGGGGCTGGAAGAGCAGCTGCGCGAGCACGGGCTGACCCTGCGCCATTTTCCGCAGTCCTTCGAGTACGCGACCCTCGGCGGCTGGATCGCGACCAGGGCCGGTGGCCACTTCGCCACGCTGGAGACGCACATCGACGACCTGGTCGAGTCGGCGCGGGCGATAACGCCGCGCGGCACCTGGGAGAGCCGGCGGCTGCCGGGCTCGGGAGCGGGGCCCTCGCCCGACCGGATGCTGATCGGCTCCGAGGGCACCCTCGGCGTCGTCGCCGAGGCCTGGCTGCGGGTGCGTCCCCGGCCCGAGTTCAAGACCTCCTGCGGGGTCGAGTTCGGAGACTTCTCGGCGGCCGCCCGCGCCGTGCGCGAGATCTCCCAGTCCGGCCTGCACCCCGCCAACTGTCGCCTGCTCGATGCCTCGGAGGCGGAGCTGACCGGCGCCGGCCGCGGCGAGTCCAACCTCCTGATCCTCGGCTTCGAGTCGGCCCATCACCCCGTGGACGCCTCAATGAATCTGGCCCTGGAAATCGCCCAATCCCACGGCGGCATCCCCAACAGCCCGCCGACGGGCCGAAATGTCGAGTTAGGCTCGACAAATCGGCCCGCCGGCGGTGAGGACGGCGGGGTTGGGGCTTGGCGGGGGGCGTTTTTGTTGGCGCCGTACCTGCGCGACACGTTCGTGGCTTGTGGGGTGCTTTCGGAGACCTTCGAGACGGCGGTTACCTGGGATCGCTTCGAGGAGTTTCACGCGGGTGTGATGGAGGCGGCGCGGAGAGCGGTGGCGGCGGTGAGCGGGGCGGCCGCCGACGGCCCGGGCGCGCCGCGGGTCAGCTGCCGCTTCACCCACGTCTATCCGGACGGCGTCGCTCCCTACTTCACGGTCCTGGCGCCGGCGGTGCGCGGGGGCGAGGTTGAGCAGTGGGACGAGATCAAGGCCGCGGTCTCCGAGGCGCTGATCGACGGGGGCGGCACGATCACTCACCACCACGCCGTCGGCCGCGATCACCGCCCCTGGTATGACCGCCAGCGCCCGGCCCCTTTCGCGGCCGCGCTCCGTGCCGCCAAGGCCGAGCTCGACCCCGCCGCGATCCTCAACCCGGGCGTCCTGATCGACCCCTGACGGGCCCGATGGGCCGATTTCCCACGACATGCGTGGGTTTCCGGCCCATCGGCAGGCTTAGGCTTACAAGCGGCTGACCAGCGCCGAACATCGCGGCTCGAGGATCGACTCGTCCAGTAACCCGAACTTTCGGGCAGCGGCGCCCGCTTCACGGTTCGATTGCCCGGCTAGGGACTTTGCGATTACCCTGCTTTCGTGAGTGCGGAGCCAAAAAAGCGGCCGATCGACGACCCCTGGCGCCACAACGAGGTCTCGCGGCGGCGACAATTGCTGGAAGACGCTCGTCGGCCGCTGGCGGTCAACCTCGCCGAGGGCCTGGCGCTGAGCGAATTCCTCTCCACCTTCACCGGAAGCGCACGGAAGAGTTGACGCCGGCTCCGATTCGGCTGCGGGAGCTGCTGGCACGACTGATCGAGGCCGACGTGCGGTTCGTCCTGGTCGGCGGCCTCGCGGTGAACGCTTGGGGGTACCTACGCGCGACCCGCGACGTGGATTTCGTGCCCGATCCGGACCCGGAGAACCTCGCTCGGCTCGACGGCCTCCTCAAAAGTCTCGGCGGCAAGGTCGACGTGGACGGCAAGCTGCTCGCCGGGAGCGCGATCTCCACCTTTCTGCGAACCGGCGATCGGACTCTGGTCGCAACCGAGCTCGGTCAGGTCGACGTCCTCCAAGGCCTTCCCCAGGTACCTGCGTTTGCCGCGCTTGAGGAGAAGGCCAAGGACGTTGACCTCGACGGCCTCGTCGTCCGGGTCTGCTCACTCGAGCACCTGATCCAGATGAAGCGCTCGAGCGAGCGGCCGAGGGACCGCGAGGATCTGGCGGCGTTGGAGGTGGTTCAGAAGGAGGACCAGAAGGGGAAATGACCCCTCCCGGCGTTACCCTGTCGCGACTCGAACTCCCTGGTCAGGCCGGTTTCAGGCCGCCAGCCCCCTCCCGCGATGGAAACCATCACCTCGGAACAACCGACCGTGCCGGCTGACCCCGGCCAGGCCGACGCTCAGGAGCCGGTCGTGCCCCGGCGCTCGCCGCTGCGCGCTGCGATCAAGACGGGCCGGCCGAAGGAGTGGATCAAAAACGTCTTCGTGTTCGCCGGCCTGCTCTTCTCCGGCAAGTTCAACCAGTCGCACGAGGTCTTCGAGGCCGTCCTCACCTTCGTCGCCTTCTGCCTGATCTCCAGCGCCGGCTACTTCGTCAACGACCTAATCGACGTCGAGCTCGACCGCAAGCACCCGAAGAAGCGCTTCCGCCCGCTGGCGGCGGGCGAGCTCTCGGAGAGCACGGCGAAGGCGATCGCCCCGGTGCTCGCCCTGGTTGCGATCGCGCTGGCCTTCGCCACGGTCAACTGGGAGGTCGGCCTGATGGTGATCGGCTACGGCGCCGCCCAGATGGCCTACAGCCTCGGCCTCAAGCAGATCGTGATCATCGACGTGATGACGCTGGCGGGGCTGTTCATCCTCCGCGTCGCCGCCGGCGCCAGTGCCGTCGACGCCCACGCCTCCGAGTGGCTGATCCTCTGCACCGGCTTCCTCGCCGCCTTCCTCGGCTTCACCAAGCGCCGCCAGGAGGCGGTCTCCGAGCTGCACGAGGGGACCTCGACCCGGCCCGTCCTCGAGCACTACTCGCTTCCCTTCCTCGACCAGATGGTCTCTCTGGTCACCACCGGCACCGTCATCAGCTACGCGATCTACACCGTTAACTCGCCTCTGATCGGCAACCAGATGATGCTGACGATCCCGCCCGTGGTCTATGGGATCTTCCGCTACCTGTACCTGATCTACGACCGCTCCGACGACCGCTCGATGGCCCAGATCGTCGCCGGCGACCGCGGCATCCAGGCCGCCGGCGCCTCCTACGCGCTCGTCGCCTTCCTGCTGCTCTACGTCTTCAACTGACGCCTGGCCCTATCTCATGGTGGGGCCAGAGCTTCAAGCGACCAGTTGAAAGTCACTCGCTTTCTCGAAACACTCGGGAAATGCCGGATGTCTCAAACGCGCTCCTGTTGCCCGATGTCCAAGTTCCTGACGATGGGCTTCTGAAGACCCTCGCAATCTACTGGGACAACTTGGTTGTTCCGGACTACACCGAGCGCGCTGTTGGGCCGGGAGTATCCGAGTTTTCGGAGCCTACCGATGCATTTCTGACGCTGGAAGAGGCCGGGGTTATTAGTAAATGGAAGCGCGCTATCGATCTTCCCATTACCGATCCAACCGATTTACCTGTCGAGCTGCAGCTCGACAGAGATGACTTCAATGGTGAGCACGGTAGGCCAGATCAGGATGAAATCGCTCGGGTGTTGAAATGGATTGCCCTGCCGATTATGGACTCGCTTCCAGAGCTTCACGACTTAGATCAGGACGAAGTCGGAAAATATGTGAAGGAGCATCCGGACGAGGCAACTACCGCGGTGCGGAACATGTTCAAGAGCATGGCCCAATACGCGGCGGAGCACTATCTCGGCCGGATGCAAGATGCATTTGAGCTGTCAAACGATCATCGCCTAGCGCCGGTTGCTCGGTCGCCTATTTCCCACGTTGCGTCGATTATTGGGGCGCCAACTGGGGCCCCACGCTCGGAGGCCGCCATTCTTTCGGCTGCCGTGCAGGCCTTTGAGCTAGATCCGGCGACGCCAGTGGATGAGATTGTCCGATTTCGAGAAAAGAATCAGGCATCACTCGGAAGATTTCGCGCTAGCTTGGTTGATCTCTCAGAAGGGCTTCGTCAAGAGGACAGTCCCACTCAATTGCTAGCCAGCGCTAGAGATACCTATCGTAATCGTGTTGTTCCAGCTCTGGGTGACTTAGAGGCCGTGCTGAAGGAGGGCCAAATTCGTTTTTTCGTCAAGTCATTATTGGGCGCCACGGCCATTGCGATGGCGCCAGTTGATCCAGTACGGGCGGTGGAGGGGGGTGCGACGATTCTTGGTCAGACTCTTAACTACTCGTTCTCGCGGGAGAAGCTCATACGTGAGCATCCTTTTGGATACCTTCACCAGGTATCTAGCGGCCTGTCCGCTACCCAAGCGGCGCCGTCTGTAACGAATTTGGCGGTGACGATGGCCAATCCAGTTGAACGGATTCAAGAAATGCTTACCGAAGATTCAATGCCAGCGAGCGCTCTGGGTAAGTTCTTCTTCTCGGGTAAGAGCGACAAAGCAGCCGATTAAAACTCGCCGGGTCGTCGCTAGACGAGGCCCTCTTCGGGCTCTGCCTCCATCAGGTAGAAGCGGGCGCGGCCGAGCTCCTCGCCGTCGATCTGGACGACGGCGGCGTGGGGGCCGGAGGCCTCGAAGTTGGCGGTGGCGCCGATCGACATCACCAGGCGCTGCTCCTGGCCGGCCGGCATCCCCGGCGGGCGGCCGGTCTCGAAGCTGGCCGTGAGGCCCTCGCCGAGCTCGATGCCGTCGGGGTCCTGGATGCTGACGACGAGCTCGTGGGGGTCGTTGGTCTCGTGCCAGGCGACGTCGATGCCAAGGCCGATGTGGAAGGACCACTCGTGGGGCAGCTCGGGCAGGCGCAGCACGTTCCAGCCGCCGCCGTTGAGGTAGAGCTTGCCGTTGACCGCCTCGCTGTGGTCGGCAAGCAGGAGGAAGCCGATGTTCATGGCGCCTCGGGGTAGGGGATCACGGCCAGATCCGAAAGCAGCTCGACCTTGCCGTCGCGGCTGAACTGGAGGTCGATCGTCTCGTCCTTGCGGTAGGTGCCGAACAGCCCCAGGTACATCGCCAGCCAGCGGCCGGTGCCCATCTTCTCCTTCACGATCGGGCGGTTGAAGGCGATCTCGGCGCCCTCGATCGAGTAGTCGGCGCCCTTGCTCTGCTCGATGCCGTTGATGAAGACCGTGAAGGGGGGTTCGGCGCCGGCGGGGATCTTGACCCGCTCGCCGGCCGCGTAGCTGCCCTTGGGTATCTCGGTGACGGCGTCGCTCATCGTCCCTCTGCTTCCAGAGTCTCCCGCACCAGGTCGAACGGCGTGTCGTGGTCGCTCGGGTCCAGCTCCTCCCGCCCTACCCCGCCGCAGTAGGGCACGAAGGTGCCGTCGCCACGCACGTCGACGCCGGCGGTCGGCTTGCGCAGCAGCCCCTTGCCCTTCAGCTGCAGGCGCGCCTTGACCTGGTCCGCAGGTGCGTAGTCGCGCAGCAGCGAGGCCGCCTTGACCGGCCCCTCGGCGCGAATCGCCAGGGCGCGGCGGCGCATCTCGGCCACCGCCTCGGCGAGGTCATCGAAACCGGCATGGTCGACCTCCGACCCGTGCCGCACGGTCAGCTTCCAGCGGGACACGTCCCGCAGGCTAGAACCCGAAGCATTTCCGTGCCTATGGCAACGGAGATGCTTCGATGAATCGGCTCAGGCGCCGCGGCGCGGGCGTTTGGGACGGCGTGCGGGGGGCCCGACGATTTTCTCGGGCCCGTCGCGGTCGTCGAGCGCGACGTACTCGCGCTCGCGCTCGCCGGTGTAGATCTGACGCGGGCGGGCGATTTTCAGCTCCGGGTCGTCCTGCATCTCCATCCACTGCGCGATCCAGCCGGCGGTGCGGGGGATCGTGAAGAGCACCGTGAACATGTTGGTCGGGATCTCCAGCGCCTCGTAGATGATCCCCGAGTAGAAGTCGACGTTCGGGTAGAGCTTGCGCGAGGTGAAGAACTCGTCCTCGAGCGCGCGTTTCTCCAGCTCGCGGGCGATCTCGACCAGCGGGTTGTATTCGGTTGCCTCGAAGACCTCATCCATGTGCTGCTGGATGATCCGCGCCCGCGGATCGTAGTTTTTGTAGACGCGATGGCCGAAGCCCATCAGTTTCTCCTCGCGCTCTTTGACCCGGGCGAGGAAGTCGGGCACGTTCTCCGGCGACTCGATCCGCCGCAGCATGCGCAGCACCGCCTCGTTGGCGCCGCCGTGCAGTGGGCCGTAGAGCGCCGCGACGCCCGCCGCGACCGCCGAGTAGGGGTCGACCCCCGAGGAGCCGACGCCGCGCACCGCGTTGGTCGAGCAGTTCTGTTCGTGGTCGGCGTGGAGGATGAAGAGGACGTCCAGGACCCGGGCCAGAACCGACTTCGGAATGTGCTTGTCTTCGGTCTTCTTGAACATCATCGAGAGGAAGTTCTCGGCGAAGTTGAGGTCGTTGTCCGGGTAGACGTAGGGCAGGCCCATGTTGTGCCGGTAGGAGAAGGCGGCCAGGGTCGGGACCTTGGCGATCAGGCGCACAGCCGCCATGTAGCGCTCTTCCGGGTCGTCGATCTGCTTCGCGTCCGGGTAGAAGGTCGAGAGCGCGCCCACCCCGGCCAGCAGCATCCCCATCGGGTGGGCGTCGTAGCGGAAGCCCTCGAAGAACTGCTTCAGGTCCTCGTGGACGAAGGTGTGGTGGGTGATGTCGAAGGTCCAGCGGTCGAGCTGGGGCCCGGTCGGCAGCTCGCCGAAGATGAGCAGGTAGGCGGTCTCGAGGAAGGTCGAGCGCTCGCAGAGCTGCTCGATCGAGTAGCCCCGGTGTTCGAGGATGCCGGCGGCGCCGTCGATGTAGGTGACCGAGGAGCGGCAGGAGGCGGTGTTGTTGAAGGCCGGGTCGTAGGACATCAACCCGAATTCGCCCTCGTCGACTTTGATCTGCCGCAGGTCGAGCCCGCGGACCGTCCCGTCCTCGATCGGCAGCTCGTAGGACTTGCCGGTGCGGTTGTCGGTGACGGTAAGCGACTCGGAGCTCATGCGGCGATCATTCTTTCAGTTAGCCGCCGCCGGCCGTTAAGAGGCTGTGGAGCTACGCGGTCGGCAGCGCGTCGAACTGCGTCATCCGCCGCAGCGCCTCGAAGCGCTCGTCGATCTCCTCGCGGCTGAGGCGGGAGACGCGCTCGGTCCCGAACTCCTCGACGTTGAAGGAGGCGAGCACGGTCCCGTAGCCCATCGCCCGCCGCAGCTGAGCCTCGTCGAGGTCGCCGCCCTGGCCGTCGAGGTAGCCGAAGAAGCCGCCGGCGAAGCTGTCGCCGGCGCCGGTCGGGTCGCGCACCTCCTCGAGCGGGAAGCCCGGCAGGGCGAAGAAGCCACTCTCGGTGAACAGCGCCGCCCCGTACTCGCCCTGCTTGGCGATCACGGCGCGCGGCCCCAGCTCCATCACCGCGCGGGCGGCGCGGGCCAGGTTCGACTCGCCGGTCAGCTGGCGGATCTCGGCGTCGTTGACGACCAGGCAGTCGACCTCGGCGATCGCCGCCTGCAACGAGTCCTTGGCGGTTTCGATCCAGAGGTTCATCGAGTCGAGCCCGGAGAAGCTGGCGCCCGGGCACTGGGAGCGGACCTGGCGCTGCAGGTCGGGCTGGATGTTGGCGAGGAAGAGGGTGTCGGCGGCCTTCGAACTCTCCGAGAGCTTCGGCTCGAACTCGGCGAAGACGCCGAGCTGGGTGTCCTCGGTGTGGGCGACGTTGAGGTCGAACTCGTAGCGGCCGCGCCAGAAGAAGGACTTGCCGCCGGCGACCCGCTCGATGTCGTCGGTGAGGATGCCGCGGCGCTCGAGCACCTCGAACTGCTCGGCGCCGAAGTCGTCGCCGACCGGGCCGACCGGGCGCACCTCGGTGAAGAAGCTGGCGGCGAGGGAGAAATGGACGGCGGCGCCGCCGAGCATGCGCTCGCGCTCCCCGAACGGGGTCTTGACTGCGTCAAAGGCGATCGATCCGACGACGGTGAGTGCCATGCGGACGGCAGCCTAGCGCCTGCCCTGCGAGACTCAGCGGCCGATGAAAGCGATTCAGATTCAGGAGTTCGGCGGGCCGGACATGCTCGAGTACGTCGACCTCGATGATCCGACCGCCGGCGAGGGCGAGGTTGTGGTCGAGGTTGCGCGCGCCGGCATCAACTTCGCCGACACCCACGCGACCCGCAACGACTACCTCGCCGAGCAGGCGCTGCCGCTCGTTCCCGGCACCGAGATCTCCGGTCGCACCCCCGACGGGCAGCGCGTCGCGGCGCTGCTGGGCAGCGGCGGCTACGCCGAGAAGGTCCTCGTCCCCGAGTCGCAGCTGATCCCGATTCCCGACGAGGTCGACGACGACCGGGCGGCGGCGATGCTGCTGCAGGGCCTGACCGCGATGGCGCTGGTGCGGCGCTGCGCCAGGATCGAGCCCGGCGAGACGATCGTCGTCGAGGCCGCGGCCGGGGGCACCGGCACGATCGCCGTCCAGCTCGCCAAGAGCGCCGGCGCCAAGGTGATCGGCCTCGCCTCGAGCGAGGAGAAGCGGGCCCTCGTCGAGCGGCTCGGCGCCGACGTCTGCATCGACTCCCGCGCCGAGGATTTGGGAGCGTCGATCCGCGAGGCCAACGGCGGCGACCGCGTCGACGCGGTCCTGCACATGAGCGGCGGCGCCGCCTTCGACGCCGAGATGTCAGTGCTGGCGCCGCTGGGCCGGATGGTCGTCTTCGGCATCGCCTCGCGCGAACAGTGCGAGGTCTCCACCGCTGCCCTGCTGCGCGGCTCCAAGGCCGTCGTCGGCTTCTGGCTGCTGCACCTGCTGGCTCGCCGTGACCTCGTGGCGCCGATGATCGGCGAGCTGCTCGGCGCTGTCGCCGCCGGCGAGATCGAGGTGACCGTCGGCGACGTCTACCCTCTCTCCGACGCGGCGCGAGCCCACGAAGATCTGATCGCCCGCCGCACCAGCGGCAAGCTTCTCCTGGACCCCTCCAAGTGACCACCTTCAAAGACCTGGGCCTCTCGCCCAAAATCCAGCAGGCCCTCGACGAGCTCGGGTACACCGACCCGACGCCGATCCAGGAGCAGGCGATCCCGGAGCTGCTCGGCGGTCACGACGTGATCGGCCAGGCCCAGACCGGGACTGGCAAGACCGCCGCCTTCGGACTGCCGCTGCTGCAGTACCTCGATCCCGAGAACAACGAGGTGCAGGCGATCGTCCTCACCCCGACCCGCGAGCTCTGCATCCAGGTGACGCAGGCGCTGCGCACCTACGCCGAGCACCTCGAGATCGAGATCGTCGCCGTCTTCGGCGGTGCTCCGATCCGCTCCCAGCAGTCGCAGCTGCGCTCCGGCGCCCACGTCGTCGTCGCCACCGTCGGCCGCATGAAGGACCTGATGGCGCGGCGCTCGCTGGTCCTGACCGCGGCCCGCTACGTCGTCCTCGACGAGGCCGACGAGATGCTCGACCTCGGCTTCATCGAGGACGTCGAGAGAATCCTGCGGATGTGTCCGAGCGGGCGCCAGACGGCGCTCTTCTCGGCGACGATGCCGCCGCCGATCCAGAAGCTCGCCGAGGGCTACATGTACGACCCGACGACGATCTCGATTACGCCGAAAACGCTCACCGTCGACGCGATCTCCCAGGCCTTCGTCGAGGTTCCGGCCAAAGACAAGGCGGCGCGCCTGATCGAGCTGCTGAAGACCGAAGAACCCGAGCAGGCGATCATCTTCACCCGGACCAAAATCGGCGCCTCGAAGCTGGAGAAGACGCTGAAGGACAAGGGGCTGGACGTGAAGGCGCTGCACGGCGATCTCAGTCAGGGCGTCCGCGACGGGGTGATGATCGCCTTCAAGGACCACCGCGTGAGGCTGCTGGTCGCGACCGACATCGCCGCCCGCGGCCTCGACATCGAGCACGTCACCCATGTCATCAACTTCGACGTCCCCAACTCCTCGGAGACCTACGTCCACCGCATCGGGCGGACCGGGAGGGTGGGACGGACCGGCCGCGCGATCACCTTCGTCACCCCCGCCCAGCGTGAGGAGATCACCCGCATCGAGAGCGACGTGAAGACGACGATCGGCGAGTGGGAGAGCCCGGAGGAGCGGCTCGAGCACGCTCCCCGCCCGCGCCGCCGCGAGCGGCCGGAACGCTCGGAGCGCAGCAAGCCGAGCGAGCGCGCCGAGCCGCCTGCGGCCGAGCGACCCGAGCTGAATCGCGTCGAGGCGGAGGAGCCCGCCGCCGAGGAGGTCGTGGCGGACGGCAAGCCCGAGCGCGACACGGTCAAGCTCTTCGTCAACCGCGGCGAGCGCAGCGGGATCAGCGAGGAGGATCTGCGCTGGGCTCTGCGCGAGGGCGCGGTGCTGTCCGAGGAGGCGATCCACGAGGTGCGCGTGCTGCACCGCTTCTCCTTCGTCGAGGTCGCCCCGGATCAAGCCGAGCGGGCGGTCGAGTTCCTCGACGGCACCAAGCTCAAAGGCAAAGAGATCCGCCTCGAGATCGCCAAGAGCTGAAGCTCGTCAGGAGGTCAGCTCGGCGATGCTCTCGAGCAGGCGCTCGAAGTCGATCGGCTTGGTCAGGTAGCCGCTGACTTCGAGGTCGTTCGGGGCGTCGGCGTCGGTCGCGTCCTGGTGGGCGCTGACGATCAGGGCCGGCGTGTCGACGCCGGCGGCACGCAGCTCGCGCAGGGCGTCGATGCCGGACTTGCGCGGCATCATCGCGTCGAGCAGCAGCAGGTCGGGAAACCGGCCGAGCTCGCCGTCGTGCAGGCGCTCGGTCACCTCCTCGCCGTCGGCCGCGGTTTCGACCTCGTAGCCGGCCAGCTCCAGCCGCGTCCGCATCAGCAGCAGGATCGTCTCCGAGTCGTCGGCGACGAGCACCCTGGTCATCAGCTTGCCTCTGCGGTCGCGCGACTCGGGCCGCCGCCGGATGGCCCGCCGGCCGCCGCGAGGCGGAAGCTGAAGGTGGTGCCGACGCCGACGCTGGAGTCGACCACGATCGTGCCGCCGTGCAGCTCGACCAGGGATTTCGAGATCGCCAGCCCGAGGCCGGTGCCGCCGACGCGCTGGGTCAGGCCCGCGTCGCCGCGGGTGAAGCGCTCGAAGATGTGTTCCAGCTGGCTCTCGGGTATCCCCGGTCCGTTGTCGGTCACGGCAATCTCCACTCCAGCACCATCTACCCGCGCGGTGACCTCTATAGACGCTCCGGGGGGCGAGTACTCATGCGCATTGGTAAGCAAATTCACCAGTATTTGGCGGATGCGGTCCGCCTCGACGTCGACGAGGGGGAGAGCGGGCTCGATCCGCTGGGTCAGAGTCTGGCTCGCAGCCTCCGTCTGCGCCCGCATCGTCCGCACCGCGTCGTCGATCAGCGGCGCCACCTCGGTCGGCTGCGGCGTTATCACCAGGCGGCCGGTATCGCTGCGGGCGAGGTCGAGCAGGTCGTTGAGCAGGCGAGCCAGGTGCCGGCAGTTGTCGAGGATTATCTCGACCGTGTCCACCTGCTTCGGCGTCAGCGTCTCCCGCTCCAGCATCAGCAGCTCGGCGAAGCCCTGGACCGAGGTGAGGGGGCTGCGCAGCTCGTGCGAGGCGGTGAGGACGAACTCGTCTTTGAGCCGGTCGAGCTGGTCGCGTTGGCTCGCCTCCAGCTCCAGCTCGTCGGCCATCTCGTTGAAGGCCGCGCCGAGCGTCGCCGTCTCCGAGAGGCCGCCGACCTCGACCCGGGCGCTGCGATCGCCGCCGGCGAGCCGCCCCGACGCCTCGACCAGCTCCTCCAGCGGTCGCCGCATCGAGGCGATCAGGCCGCTGAACAGGAGCAGGGCACCGGTCAGGCCGGCGATCAGACCGGCGGCGACGAGCAGGGTGGTGTCGCGGGTGTCGGAGGAGATCTGGTCGCGCAGCTCCTCGCGGCGGTCGGCCTGGGCGGTGACGGCGGCGCGCGCGGCCGCGGGGTCGGCGCCGCGGGCCAGCTGCACGCGGGCGGCCATCTCCACCTGGTAGGAGCGGGCGATTGCGTCCTCGAAGTCCTGGCGCTGCTGGATGAAGCGGCCGACGCCGATCACGGCCATCGCCGTGAGCACGGCAAAGCCGATCGCAAAGCCAATCCTCAGCCTGTTGGCAAGCGATGGGCTCAGGCGGCGGCCTCGTCGGGAATATGCTTGCGCGGCTATGGGCGACGAGGCTACAGGCAGCGGCGATGGCTCCGCCCCGGCGCCGCCGGATGGGATCGACCCCAACGGCGTCGAAGCCTGGTTCGCACTCAACGTTCCCAGCGCCGGGCCGCCCCTCACCTTCGAGCGCATCGCCGGCGGCCACTCGAACCTGACCTACCGGGTCAGCGACTCGGGCGGCAATCGCTGGGCGCTGCGCCGGCCGCCGCTCGGCAAGCGGCTCGGCTCGGCCCACGACATGTCCCGCGAGCACAAAGTCGTCTCCGCCCTCGGTCCCACCGAGGTGCCGGTGGCGCCGGTGGTCGGCCTCTGCGAGGACGAGTCGGTCAACGGCGCCCCGTTCTACGTGATGTCGTTCGTCGACGGCCCGATCCTGCGCGGCCTGGCCGAGGCCGCCGCCTTCCCCGAAGAGGCCGATCGCCGGGCGATCGGCGAGCGCGTCGCCGACACCCTGGTCTCGATCCACGCCGTCGACCCCGACGCGGTCGGGCTCGGCGACCTCGGCCGCAAGGAGGACTACGTCGCCCGCCAGCTCCACCGCTGGCACGGCCAGTGGGAGAAGTCGAAGACGCGCGAGCTGGCGGCGATCGACTCCGTCCACGAGCGTCTCTCCGCGCGCATCCCCAAGCAGGGCCCGGCGACGATCGTCCACGGCGATTACCGCCTCGACAACATGATCCTCACCCCGACCGGCGAGGTCGCCGCGGTGGTCGACTGGGAGCTGCTGCACGCTCGGCGACCCGCTCGCCGACGTCGGCCTGTTGATGGCCTACTGGCCTGAGCGGGGCGAGGAGACGATTGCCCTCGGCCAGCCGGCCAACCTCGCCCCCGGCTTCCCGACCAGGGAGGAGATTGCCGCCCGCTACGCCGAGCGGTCAGGCCGCGACCTCTCCGACCTCGGCTTCTTCCTCGCCCTCGGCTACTGGAAGCTGGCGATCATCCTCGAGGGTGTCTACGCCCGCTATGCCGCCGGCGGCTACGGCAAGGTCGACGACGGCATCCAGGCCTTCGCCCGCCTGGTGGAGCGCCTGGCCGCGGCGGCCGATGAGGCCGAGGGGCGCGACGGCTGAACCGGTCACGGTTCGTCCGCCCCGCTTGACACCTTCTTTTTGGGCTGAAAGGCTCAAATTTGAACAAAAGTAAGTAGGGCGTCTTGCCTGTCCAGTGTCGCCCCTGTCCAATCGTTCCAATCAAGGAGATTCTTCGTGAAGCAGATTCGCCAGCGACTCACGTACGCAAACGTGATGTCGTCGATATCCGTTTTCTTCATCCTCGGAGGCGCCACCGCCTTCGCGGCGACCAAGATCGGCGCCAACGAACTGAAGGCCAACTCGGTCCTCACCGGCAAGATCAAAAAGGAAGCCGTGACCGAGGGCAAGATCAAGAACGGCGCGATCACGACCAATAAACTGGCCGACAAGGCGGTTACCGGCGCCAAGATCGATGCGACGACCGTGGGAACGGTTCCGAACGCGACCAACGCCGTCAACGCGACCAACGCCGTCAACGCTCAGAACGCCGACAAAGTCGGCGGCAACGGGCTCGTCCGGTTCGCCTTCAACCAGTCGTCTCCCGCAGGGCCGACCCAGATTCTCAGTCTGAACGGGCTGCAGCTGATTGCGAATTGCCCGGCGGGGTCGGTGGTGCTGACCGCCCAGACGACTGTCAACGACAGTGAGATCTCGGCTGAGAACACCAACGCGACGGCGAACCCTGCCGCATTCTCCTGGGGCCAGTTCGACGACACGTTCAACGTTGGCGACAGCTTTGCCGCCAATGGCGCCGATCACACCGACATCCTGGGTCGCATCGGCTACACCAGCGGGGGCGGGACCTTCAACGAGGTCGACGTCTTCTTCCACGAGGAGGACTCCGTTGCCGGCAAAAACTGTGTTCTCAACGGCTACGCGATTGGTAGCTAGCGAGTAACTGCAGCGAGTTGAAGCATTGCGAGGGCCGGGCTATTTGCCCGGCCCTCTTTCTGTCCGGGCGAGTCAACTGCCCGACAACACTCGTCCACGAGTCTGGACTGAGCTAGCTGAAGGTGTTGGGGTTTCCAGGCCGAAGTACAAACATGCGCCCCATCCTGTGGATAGGTCGCTGCCTGCCCGACTAACAAGGAGCTCCCCTTGAAGCAGATTCGCCAGCGACTCACGTACGCAAACGTGATGTCGTCGATATCCGTTTTCTTCATCCTCGGAGGCGCCACCGCCTTCGCGGCGACCAAGATCGGCTCCAACGAACTTAAAGCCAACTCGGTGATCACCGGCAAGATCAAAAAAGAAGCCGTCACCGAGGCCAAGATCAAAGCCGGTGCGATCACTACCGGCAAGCTTGCCAACGCCGCCGTGACCTCCGACAAGCTCGCCGCCAACGCGGTCGGCACCGCGAATCTGGTCGACGGCTCGGTCAGCACCGCGAAGCTCGGTGCCGACGCCGTAACGAGCGGAAAGCTGGGCGACAACGCCGTAACGACCTCCAAGCTCGGCAACGCTGCGGTGACGACCGGGAAACTGGGAAATAGCGCGGTGACGACGGGGAAGATCGAGAATGGCGCGGTGACCAACGAGAAGCTGGCCACGGCGTACCTGCCGGCCGCCACCATCGGAGTTCCGGTGGCGGGTGCAAATGTCGCCGCCGATGGCACCGTGCGTAAATCGTTCAACCGATTCGGTGGAGCCCCGACCGTGACCAAAGGCGGGACGGGCATCTACAACCTGTCGTTTCCAGGCCTCGAAGGACAGGCTTTCTTCGACAGCTCCATCATGCTGGCGACTCTTGGCGGGGGAACCGCGGGCCAGATCAGCCGCGCCAGCGCCGGCGGCAACCCACAGGTCGACACCTTCAGCGCTGCCGGAGCCGCTGCCGATCGGGAATTCGAAATGGTGCTGTTCGTCCCGGGCAGCTGACCTGATTCTCTAGCGACTGCACTGGATGTCGGGGCCCGGCTCTCGCCGGGCCCCTATTCATCCAAGGCGGCCAGCGGTCCCTCGCAACATCCGCCGCTTGGCCCTGTTCAGCCGACGAGATCGGCGACGGCTCGCTCGTCGGCCGGGTCGATCCGCTCCAGGCCATCGATCCCGTCGAAGCTGCGATCCGTGGCCAGGATGGCGCCAATATCGCGGTTGAGGGCCAGCGCGGCGAAGACGGCATCGCGGGCGCTGAGGCCGGCGTGGGCCTCGAAGAGGTCGATTCCCCGCTGCACGTCGTTCGGCTCGACAGGGTGCCACCAGGCGAGCTTGGCGACGCTCCGTGCTGCTTTTGCCGCTTCGAGCCGGTCCCCGGTGCGGCGCTCTCTCTGGTGCATCAGCTCCTGAAGCAGATCCCCGCTGGCCTCACCCTGCAGGCCGCCCGCGGCCGCCTTGCGCACGATCTCGCGGCAGGGCTCTTTGTAGGGATGTTCCCTGCCGAGCGCGTAGACGAAGATCGAGGTGTCGTAGAGGAAGCGCCTCACGCGCCAGGCCATCTGCGCAGCGGGGCACCGAGCATCTCCCGTTTCTGATCGTCCCAATCCGGCTCCGGCCCTTCCCCGGGCGGAGGCGGCATCGCCAGCAGCTCTCGGCCTGCGCGCTCGCGCTCTGCCTGGCGTCCCACGGCCGGAAACTCATGGTCGATCGCGCGGCGGACGAGCTCGCCGACCGGCGCCCCGCTGCGCCTGGACTCCTCTGCGAGCCGCTCGAAGCGGGCGTCGTCCACCAGTATCTGGAGCCGTCGATTGAGCATGTGCATAGCCTAACAGCAGGTATGCACATACCTGCTGCGGTTCAGACCATGCGCGGCGCGTGCTTCGTCTCCAGCTCCCCGGCCGCCGCGGCCTCGTCGCGCTTGGCCCAGCGGTTGAGCTCGCGGCGGGCGAGGACCATCTTGTGGACCTCGTCGGGGCCGTCGGCGAGGCGCAGCATGCGGCTGAAGCGCCAGAGGGCGGCGAGGGGGGTGTCGTCGGTCATCCCCAGCGAACCGTGGATCTGGATCGCCCGGTCGAGCACGTCCATGACCATGTTGGCGGCGACGATCTTGATCGCCGAGATCGACTGGCGGGCGGCGCGCTTGCCCTCGGTGTCCATCTTCCAGGCGGCGTAGAGGGTCAGCAGGCGGGCCTGGTCGATCTCCATCCGCGAGGCGGCGATCGACTCCTGGACGAACTGCTTGTCGGCCAGGGGGCCGCCGAAGGCGACCCGCTCGTTGGCCCGCCGGCACATCATCTCGTGCGCTCGCTCGGCGGTTCCGATTGCGCGCATGCAGTGGTGGATGCGGCCGGGGCCGAGGCGGTCTTGGGCGATCGCGAAGCCGGCACCGCGCTCGCCGAGCAGGCTGTCCTTCGGCACCCGGCAGCCTTCGTAGCGGATCTCGCAGTGGCCCGGGCCCTTGTCATGGCCCATCACCGGGATCGCCCGCACCAGGTTGAAGCCCGGGGCGTCGGTCGGCACGCAGATCATCGAGGCGCGGGCGTAGGGAGGGGCCTCGGGGTCGGTTACGACCATCGCGATCGCCAGGTCCGCGCCGACGGCACCGGAGGTGAACCACTTGTGGCCGTCGACCACCCACTCGTCGCCGTCCAGGACCGCCCGCGCCTGCAGCAGCGTCGGATCGGAGCCGGAGACCTCGGGCTCGGTCATCGAGAAGCAGGAGCGAATCCTGCCCTCCAGCAACGGCTCCAGCCAGCGCTGCCGCTGCTCCTCGGTCCCGTGCTCGGCGAGGATCTCCATGTTGCCGGTGTCCGGCGCGGCGCAGTTGAAGGCCATCGCCGCCGCCATCGGGCTGCGCCCCAGCTCCTCGCAGATCAGGCCGTACTCCCAGTTCGCCAGGCCCGGGCCGAAGCGCTCGTCGGGCATGAAGAGGTTCCAGAGCCCGTCCGCCCTGGCCTTCTCGCGGATCTCGACGAGAAGCTCGGGGTAGGGGACGCCGGGGCCGACCTCGGCGTCCAGCGCCGCCATGATCTCGGCCTCGACCGGGTAGATCTCGGCGTCCATGAAGTCGAGGACCCGCTCGCGCAGGGTCGCTACCTGGGGGCTGGGGCTGAAGTCCATGCTGTGCTTCCTCTCCTCGGGGGCCGACGGGCCGATTGCGTCCAATATATGGACGTTTGAGGCCCGTCGGCGGGGGGTTTCGCTCAGCGTCGGCGGTAGCGGGCGAAGAGCTCGCCGTCTTCCTCGAGCAGCCAGGCCAGGTCGAGCGCGGCGGCGGACGGCAGCTCGCCCTCGATGATCCGCGGCGCCTCGCCGCCGCTCAGCGTCGGCGCGATCGTGAGGAAGAGGTCGTCGACCATGCCGCCGCCCTCGAGCTCGCCGTGCAGGCCGGGGCCGCCCTCGCAGAGCAGTGCTCGGATGCCGTCCTCCCGGCGCAGCTGACCCAGCGCCTCGGCGAGGTCGACGAAGCCCTCGTGGCGGACCACCCGCAGCGAGGTCGGGGTCTCGGGGGGCTCCGCCTCGGAGGCGGTGAAGATCAGCACCCGGCCGCCGCCCGCGGTGAACAGCGGCGCGTCCCAGGGCAGGTCGAGGCGGCCGCTGACGATCACCATCAGCGGGTCGTGGGCGAGGCCGATCTGCTCGCGGCGCCGGCGCTGCTCGCGGTCGCCTGCAAGGCGGCCGTAGCGCTCGGCACGCATCGTCCCGGCGCCGATCATCACCGCGTCGAAGCGAGTGCGGAGGCCGGCCAGCATCGCCGTGTCCGTGGCCGAGCCGATCGGCCCGGAGACCCCGCCGATCGTCGCCCGCCCGTCGACCGTGGCGGCGAAGTTCATCGCCACCCACGGCCGCTCCTGATGCGGGTGCTCCCAGGGGCGGTAGCCATCGAGCTGCTGCTCGACCGTGGTCGGGGCGGGATCTGGAAGCAGGCGCTGCACCTGCCAGAGCCTAGTGAGGCGGGGGCGCGTCTAGGTGTAGTCGTGCCAGCCGGCGAACTCGCGGCCGGCGAACTTCTGCAGCCCGGCGACGTCCGCGCCGAAGTGGCCGCGAATCGTCTCGAAGAGATCGTCGGGCAGCTTCGGCTTCGGCGCCGGCGGCTTCTCGGGATCATGGACGAGCTTCTCGACGCGCCACCGCAACGGCTCCGGCAGGCGGTCGAAGTTGCGGTCGAAGGAGCGGAAGCCCGGCAGCTTGATCAGCTTCTCCATGAGCTGGTATTTGTCGCCCTCCTTGGCACCCGACTTCTCCCACTCGCGGTCGAACTGCTCGGAGGTGAAGGTCGCGTCGACGCCGGCGAAGGCGAAGGCCCTGCGCATCGTCTCCTCGCGTTCGCTCTGCAGCTCCTCCTGGGTGATGACCTCGATCTGCGAGCGCTCGAACAGCTCCAGGTAGGGCTGCAGCTGCATCCAGTACTTGGAGCGGTTGACGTAGGAGCTGTTGGGCTCGGAGAGGGTCTCGACCAGGTCGCCGGTCTCGTAGCCGGCGCCGGTCGCGTGTACCCAGTGGGAGAGGATGCGCTTGATCGGGTCCCGCACCATGTAGAGCAGCCGGGCGTCGGGGCAGTGCTCGTGGATGCGCTGGGCGACGCCCTCGAAGCGGGGCAGGTTCGTGTAGTGCGGGGATGACTCGCCGCGGACCTTGAAGCGGTCGTCGAAGCGGCTCGCGTACCAGTCGAGCCCGAGGTCCCAGTTCAGCTCCTCGACGAAGAAGTTGAGCTCCTTCGGCTTCGACATCTGGATTTCGGGGTGCAGGCCGAGGTAGTGGTGGATGCTCGTGGTGCCGCACTTGAGCCCGCCGACGATGATCAGGCTGGGCAGCTGCGCGTGCTGTTTGCGGCGGCGGCGGAGGCGGCTCTTGCGGTCGGCCGCGTAGCGCTCGCGGGCACGCGCGCACATCGCCTCGTCGGCGGGATCGGGGGGGAGCACGGGGGGCGGCATATGCGTGTCGATCTCCGGCACGAGCGGGCTAGTGTAGCTGCGATGCCGCTCGCCGATCTCGGATCCAGCTTCACCTTCTTCTTCAACAGCGCCGCGGAATTCTTCCGCCACCTCTCGGAAATCAGCTGGACCCAGTTCGGGGCCGCCCTGCTCTGCCTGCTGGCGATGCAGCTGGCTCGAGCCTGGGCCTGGCGCAACGTGCTGCTGGCCGCCTATCCGGAGCGCCGCATCCCCTTCCTGCCGCTCAGCGCCGCCTATCTCGCCGGTGCCGGGATCAACGCCGTGGTGCCTGCCCACGCGGGCGACGTCACCAAGGTCTTCCTGGTCAAGCGCCAGATCCCCGGCTCCTCCTACCCGGCCGTGACCTCGTCCTTCCTCGTGCAGACCGTCTTCGACACCAGCGTCGGCATCCTCGTCCTCTTCTACGCGATCAGCCAGGGCCTGCTGCCGCCGCTGCCGCAGATCCCCAACCTGCCGGCCTTCGAGATCTCCTTCTGGGCCGACCACCCGAAAGCGCTCGCCTTCACCACGCTCGGGCTGCTGCTGGCGATCGCGGTCGGCATCTACCTCCTCGCGCACCGGGTGCGGCGCTTCTGGGCCCGCGTCCGCCAGGGGGTGATCATCCTCGCCGAGCCGAGCCGCTACCTGCGCGAGGTCGCGGCGTGGCAGGGGCTGGGCTGGATCTTCCGCTTCGCCGCCTTCTGGTTCTTCCTCGACGCCTTCGGGATCGGCGGCTCGGTCGGCAACGTGATGCTGGTGATGAGCGTCCAGGCGATCGCCAACATCATTCCCTTCACCCCCGGTGGCGCCGGTGCCCAGCAGGCGCTCCTGGTCGCGACCCTGACCGGACCCTCCCGCACCGCGGTCCTCTCCTTCTCGGTCGGCACCCAGATCGCGATGGCCGCCTGGTCGATCGTGCTCGGCTTCGCCGCGATCGTCCTGGTCTTCCGGACCACCGATTGGCGGGGGCTGATTCGCCAGGCTCAGGACGAGGCCGACCAGGAAAAGGCCGCCCCCACTTCAGCTTGACCAGCCCGGATAGAGGCCCGAGACGCGCCACTGCCAGGGCGGGCGCTCAGTCGCCGGGAACTCGTAGTGATTGCGGCCGGGAAGGGTCTCGAGCGGGACCAGGGCGGGGTCGTCGCCGAGCAGGACCTCGACGCCCGCGGCGGCGTCGATCTGAGCTTGGTCGGCGCGGCGGACGAGGCGTTCCCAGCCGAGGCTGGGGCGGTAGAGCCAGTAGACGAGTTCGACCCAGCCGAGGGAGCGGCGGCGATCGACGAGCTCCGTGAAGGCGGTGGTGCGGCGGCCGGAGGCGGTTAGGCGGTGCCCGGCCGCCACGGCGCAGCTCGGCTGCCGGCAGCGGCGGAAGTCGACCGGGACCAGCGCCAGGCCGGAGGGGCCGGGCCGTGCGCTCGGCGCCGGCGCAAGGGCGCGCGCCGTCCGCGCCAGGGGCCAGCCGTAGGCCGGCACCAGCGGATGGTGGCGGCAGCTGTCGGGCAGGCGTGGGCCGCAGGCGAGCCGCTTACCGATCGTCCCCGCCAGGCGGCGGCCGGCGTCCACCTCGCCGCCGGCCGCGACGGCGGCGATCGCGGCCAGGAGGAGCAGTGCGACGAGCGCCGCCAGGCTCGCCTGCTCGACGCTCGCCGACCCCCTCTCCCGATCTTCCCGGTTCCGCACTCCCACGACGCTAGGTCGCCCGGGCGCACGGGTTGCGCGCTGAATGTCAAGACTCTGCGCCAACGGGGTCGCGGGTCTGCTTACATTGGGGCATGGAGGGCAGCCCCTTCAACCTCTTCGGCGACCCCGACGAGTTCCGCGCCCGCATGGAGGAGCTCTCGGAGCAGATGCAGTCGTCCCAGCGCGTCGCCTGGGCGGACAACGCGATCAAGCTGGCGGTGGAGATGACCGTCGCCTCGATCAACCGGCTCGACCTCACCGGCAGCGCCGACGAGCAGGCGATGCAGGTCCGCGACGCGATCCGCGTCCTCTTCCCCGAGTCCGTGACGCTGGTCCGCGAGGCCCGCGAAGGCCTCAGCTGAGGTCACCGAGGCGGCGCATCTCGGTGTCCTCGGTCACTTGTGTGCGGAGCACGCGGCGTTCCCTGCGTCCTTGAGCTGCTTGCCCCGGCAACCTCAGCTGGGTGCTGGATCTAAAGCAGCTCGAAGCGCAGCGAGATCACCGCGCCGCGGCCGGTCAGGCCGCCGGCGAGCTCGATCGGGATCGCGATCAGCAGGGCCGGGATCGCCAGCACGACGCTGGCCAGGGCGTCGATCCGCCGCTGCCATCGGCGCCTCGCCTTGGCGGCTTTGCCGCGCCCGAGCGCGGCCAGGGCGACGTTGTGGCCGAAGGTGACGCTGTTCAGCAGCGTCTGCCAGGTTGACGCGAGCCCGGCCGCGGGGGCCCAGC
This sequence comes from uncultured Solirubrobacterales bacterium, assembly GCA_963812145.1. Lineage (GTDB taxonomy): Bacteria > Actinomycetota > Thermoleophilia > Solirubrobacterales > 70-9 > VAYN01. The sequence continues at coordinate 39,774 of CAWEUG010000005.1, read as the reverse complement.
GACGCGACTTCACCACCTGGTCGCGACGGGCCACCAGGCGCCGCACCGACTCGACCGTGAAGAAGTAATGGGCGCCCGGCTCGAGCCCGGCCCAGCCGGCGCTGCCGAGCGCGGCGGCGTAGCTGGCGCGGTTGGCGATCCGCGGCCTGCCCTCGCCCTCGAGGCGGCTCAGCTCGCGCAGCGCCTCCCCGGGCGCGCCCGGGCGGCCGACGACCCCTAGCCCGCAGCTCTCGCAGCGGCTGACCGGACCGCCCAGGCCCGGCTGTGGAGACAGCCAGCCGAACAGGGGCTCGCCGCAGGCGGGGCAGGGAGGGTTCTCGGGACCGGCACCGGCCTCGAGCGGGACGACGGGGGTGCGCTGCGCGCTGCTCATGCCCGGTAGCGTACGACCGCGCGGCGGAAGACGACCCCGCGAAGCGATCGACGGGGCGCTGCCCCAGTTCCATTCCCACGAGAGGGGTTAGCGTGCAGAAGAAGCAAGAGGCGATCGCCTGGGAGGCTCGCTGGGCCGTCCCCGTAGCGAGCGCGACGATCCTGGCGGTTGCGCTGATGATCGCCTCGGGGCTGGTCAGCGCGGTGAGTGGGGAGGGCGACGCCGAGATCCTCCGCTCGGTGCACGCGCACAGCGGCTCGGTGATGCTCTCGGGAATCCTCCAGGCGATCGGGTTCGCGCTCCTCGCGATTCCGCTCGTCTACCTGTTCCGCGTCGTCCGGGCCCGCAGCGACCAGGTTCGCACCCAGCTGATCGGCCTGGTCATCATCGCCCCGGTGTTCCTCGGCTTGGCGGCGGGCGTCGCCTCCGGGGCTCGCAACGAAGCCGCGGATCAGTTCGTGGCCGGTGAAGCCAAGTCGACCCTCTCCGCGAAGGAAGCGAACGAGAAGTGCCTCGCGGACCGCAAGGATGAAGGCAACGAGGCTTTCGGCGAAGAGTTCGCACCCGAGGGCGGGAACGCGCTGGCGGCCTGCGAGGACCGCAAGGTCGAAGACGACGAAGCCTCCAACGCGATCGGCGAAGCCTCGCTCGCCTCGCTCGCGTCGGGCCTTGGCCTCGCCGGCGGCCTCGGGTTCGTGATCGCCCTCTTCTACAGCTGCCTCTGGGCGATGAGGACCGGGGTGCTGAGCCGGTTCTGGGGCTCCCTGGGGATGGCGCTCGGCATCGCTGCCCTGCTCGGCCTGATCATCTTCACGCTGGTCTGGTTCATCTACTTCGCGCTGCTCGTGATCGGCAGGGTCCCGGGCGGGCGGCCGCCTGCCTGGGCGGCCGGCGAAGCGATCCCCTGGCCCACCCCGGGCGAGAAAGCGGCCGCCGAACTCTCGCCCTCGGCCGCGGAGCCGGAGCTGCCGGACGGCGACCCCGAGCCGGGCGGGGAACGGCGCAAGCGCAAGCAGCGCGACTAGGAGGGTCCGGGCGAACCCTCCTGCCCGCGGTCTCAGCCCAGTGGGTTGAGACCGGGAGGGGCCTCGGTCTGCTCGGCCGCGTGAGCCTGCTTGCGGTGGGTGCGGATCTCGCTCATGATCCGCTCCAGCCGCGGCTCGGCGGAGGTGTCGACGTGGCTCATCGTGGCGGCGACACCGGGGTGGATGGCGCTGATCCGCTCGTGCATCGCCTGGGCGACGGCGCGGTAGCCGGGGTGTCCCTCGCGGCCGGAGCGCAGCTCGATCAGGTGCATCGCCTCGCGGGCGTTGAGGTCGAGCGTGTAGCGGATTCGGTAAGCGAGGCTGAGCGCGTAGGGCGCCTGCTCGGCGAGGCCGGCGGAGACCAGGCGCTCGTACTCGACGCGGGAGACCTCCAGCGCCCGCTCGAACTCGTCTCCGGCACCCGCCTCGCGCACCTCGTCGGGGACGCCGGCGCCGAGGTCGGGGCCAAGCCGCTGCCACTGGCAGGTCAGCATCCGGTGGCGCTGCAGGTCGCGGAAGGCGCCGTAGTCGGAGACGATCTCGAAGCGGTAGCGCAGCGCCTCGAAGCCGCGGCCGGGGCGGTGGCGGCGGTTGGCGCGCTCACCGACGAGCGCCGCCAGCAGCTGCGCCCGCTCGGAGCGGTCGAGGACGTCGATGCGGGCGAGGATCTCGGTCTCGGGGACGCTCGCAGCCTCCAGCAGGCAGGCGGCGAGCAGGCTCTCTTCGCTGCCGTCGACGTGGATCAGCTCGACCGAGGGGGTGCTCTCGCCGCTGCCGCGACGATCGAGCCCGAGCCGCGCGACCCAGCCCTCGGTCTGCTCGCGCCGCTGCTCCAGGTAGGAGACCCACTCGCCGCCGCGGTCGGGCCGCTCGACCCGCGAGACGAAGCTCGGCATCACCCGCTTCAGCTCGTCGAGGATCATCCCGCCGTACTCGCGCGCCTCCGGCAACGGCGAGGCCATCAGCCGCAGGATCAGCTGCTCGTAGGCTTGGCCGGAGGCGTAGATGCCGACGTGGCTCAGCGTCGCCGCCGGCAGCAGGCCGCGCAGCAGGTCCAGCGCCTTGGCGCGGATCGAGCGCTGCCAGGCCCCCTCCGGCTCGCCGTCGGCGCGTGGCCAGCGCACGGCCGCCCAGGCCTCGACCTGCCGCAGCGAGCGCGAGTAGATCGCGAAGATCTCGTCCATCGCCTGCCCGAACTGCGGCCCCAGCTCCTCGTTGCGGTAGAAGCGGTAGCCGCCGTCCGGCAGCGGCTTGTCGTAGGGGATATAGCGGGTCGATTGCTCCAGGTAGGCGGCCAGGCGGCCGCGCTGGAGCAGCTTGGTGAGGACGTTGGAGACCCACTCGCAGGCGACGTGGGCGCCGCCGACCTGGGCGATCGAGTCGTCGCCGTAGCCGACGAAGACGCGCTCGTAGAGCTGCGCGGCCCGCGCTCCCTCGTCGGCGTCGAAGGGGCGGCCGGCAGCCGGCGCGTCGGCCGCGAACTCTTCCAGGTAGAGGCGCCTGACGGTCCCGGAGTAGCGTGAATAGCGGGCAAAAAGGGCGCCTTTGACGGTTTCCGGCAGGTTGACCAGAGCGAAGACAGGACGGTCGAGGTTGGTGAAGTGAGGAGCGAGGATCGCTCGCTCCTCGGCGGTGAATTGCTCGACCGGATAGCGCACCGGGGCATCGTAGTGGCGACCGACGACGGGCCGCGCATACCCGCATAGCCTGCGGGTATTGTCGAGACTTCTACCTAATTCTCACGATGGATCGACACCCTTCACCCAAACACAGCGGCCAGCCCCCGATCGGCTCCGGCTTCCTCGTCGCGGGCTTGGCCGCGATCACTGCCGGTCTGCTGCTGCCGGTCGTGCTTGGTTCCTTCTCGGAGAGCCAGGCTTTGACCCTCGCCATCGTCGAGGCGGTCTGCCTGGCGGTGGTCGCGGCGGGCATCCTCCTGCTTGCCCGGCGGCTACAGGCGAGCCACCGGGCGCTCTGGGCGCTGGCTCGCCGCGACGAGCTAACCGGGGTCGGCAACTACCGTGGCCTGCACGAGCGCCTGGCCGAGGAAATCGCCCGCCACCGCCGCCATTCGCGCGAGTTCGCCCTGGTCCTGCTCGACCTCGACGGCTTCAAGGCGGTTAACGAGCGCTTCGGGCACCTCGAGGGCGACCGCCTGCTCGCCGAGATCGGGATGGCGCTCAGCGACGAGCTCCGCGCCGAGGACTCGGTCTTCCGCCAGGGCGGCGACGAGTTCGCGGTGATCGTTCCCGAGGCCCACGCGGAAGAGGCGGAGGAAGTCGCGGCGCGACTGCGCGCCAGGGTCTCCCGGCGCGGTTTCGGCACGGACCGGGCGCGGCCGGTCACCGCCGCCACCGGCTTCGCGATGTTCCCCGCCGACGGCGCCAGCGCCGAGGCCCTGCTCGGCTTTGCCGATTCCGACCTCTTCACCGCCAAGCGCCGGCGCCGCGTGGCCTGAGCTGACCTCAGCTCAGAGCGGGAGGCGTCGCCATCAGCTCGACCCGGTGGCCGCCGGGGGCGACGGCGTGGGCGCGCGGCGCGCCCCAATGCCGGCGCCCCGGCCGGGTCTCGAAGCCGTGCTCGTGCAGGCGGGAGAGGGTGGCCTCGAAGTCCGGCACGACCACGGCGAGGTGGGCGCGGGACGGGACCGTCGGCCGCTCCTCGTGCATCAGGTGGACCTGGGTGCCGTCGCGCTCGAGCCAGGTGAAGCCGATCGCGAGCGCGGCCGGCGGCTCGACCTGGTCGAAGCCGATCAGGGAGAAGAACTCGACGGCGCGGTCGACGTCGCGGGGCTGGATCTCGATCCCGACGTGCTGAAGCATCAGAACAGCAACGAGACTAGGGCAGCGGCGACCACGATCGCCGTCGACCAGGTGACCGCCTCGGCGGTGATCTCCATGTCGAGCCCGTAGGCGTGGGCGATGACCAGCGAGTTGAGGCCGGAGGGCATCGCCGAGAGCAGGCGGTAGGCGGCGGGAAGATCGATCAGCGCCGCCGCCAGCAGCATCAGCAGGGCGGGGACGACGGCAAGCCGAGTCCCGATCGCGAGGGCGACGGGCCGGGTCAGCGGCGGCGGGATCGGCAGCTCGCCGTGCTCGGCGTTCTCGGCCAGGGTGGCACCGACGGCGAAGAACCCGATCGGGAGGATGGCGACGATCAGGGCCTGCGAGAGGTCCACGAGCACCTCCGGTGCCAGCGCGCTCGGCGCCAGCAGCCCCGCGATCGCGGCATAGAGCGGGGGGTTGCGGGTGAAGAAGGCGCCGACCCGCTGGCGGGGCGTTTCGCCGGCCTTGGTCCCGAAGGCGGCGCCGACGGCGAAGGCGCCGAGCAGCAGGCAGGGGCCGGTGACGAGGACGTCGTAGAGCACCGCCGTGGAGAGCTGGTCGCGGCCGAGCAGCGCCACGGCGAGCGGGTAGCCGAGGTAGCCGGTGTTGACGCTGAGCACGGTGCAGACGACGGCGCCGGTCTGGGGACGGGTCAGCTTCAGCACCCGGCTCGCCACCCACCAGGCGAGCAGGGCGCCGAGCGAGGAGGCAATGATCCCCAGCACCAGCCCGACCCCGTGGCTGAGATCGATCTCGCTGGCGGCGATGTTGAAGAAGATCACCGGCGGCAGCAGCACGTAGAGCAGCAGCACCAGGGCTTTGCGGGCCGCGTTCGCGGCTCCCTGCGGCCAGCGTCCCTCCGACCAGACGCCGACGGCGACGGCAGCGACGATCGCAGCAGTGGTTAGGAGGACGCCGATACCGGCAGCCCTCAATCGAACTGCATCAAGTTCTGACCCTCGTGGGGGTCAGAACTTGATGCAGTTCGCTGGTCAGCCAAAGAGGGAAGTTCCCGCGCGGGCGGCAAACTCGACCAGGGGCTGCGGGATGACGCCGAAGAAGACGGTCGCCGCCGCAGCCAGTAGGGCGGGGCCGACGAGGTACCAGCGGCGCCCGGCCTCGGGGTCGATCGGGTCGGCCTCGGGGGCGGCGCCGGCGATCGCGGGGGTCGCGCCGGCGACGGGCTCGCCACCGGGGCGCATCCACATCGCCGCCACCACCCGCAGGTAGTAGGCGAGCGAGATCATCGTCCCGATCGCGATGAAGACCGCCAGCCAGGTGTAGTCGCCTTCGACCAGGGCCTCGATCAGGTAGAGCTTGCCGATGAAGCCGACGGTCGCCGGCAGCCCGGCCAGGGCCAGCATCGCGATCGTCAGCGGCCAGGCCAGCAGCGGCCGCTCGGCGCCGAGGCCCTGGACCGAGCGGATCGAGTCGCCGAAGGGCGTCTCGCGCTCGCGGGCGACGATCACGGTGAAGGCGGCGAGGTTCATGAAGGCATAGCCGGCGAGGTAGAAGACGAGTGAGCTGACCCCGGCCTCGGAGGCGACGACGATGCCGCCGAGCATGTAGCCGGCCTGGGCGACGCCGGAGTAGCCGAGCATCCGCTTCAGCGAGTCCTGGCCGAGGGCGCCGACGTTGCCGACGACGATCGAGATCGCCGCCAGGACCGCCAGCGCCGGCTGCCACTCCTCCACCTGGGGGCCGAGGGCGACGTCGAAGAAGCGCAGGAAGACGGCGAAGGCGGCGGCCTTGGTCGCCACCGCCATGAACGAGGTGATCGGGGTCGGCGCCCCCTCGTAGACGTCGGGGGTCCACTGGTGGAAGGGGGCGATCGAGGTCTTGAAGGCGAGCCCGACCGCGCACATCGCGATTCCGATCAGGATCAGCGGGTCGCCGAGCACGCCGTCGTGGGCGATCCCAGCTGCGATCCCCTCGAACCCGGTCGAGCCGGTGCCGCCGTAGAGGAAGGCCATCCCGTAGAGCAGCGTCGCCGAACCGAGCGAGCCGACGATCAGGTACTTCAGCCCCGACTCCAGCGAGCCCTCGCGGCGCAGGTTGGTGGCGCAGAGGATGTAGAGCGGGATCGAGAGGGTCTCGATCGCGACGAAGAAGGTGATCAGGTTCTGCGCCTGTGCCAGCAGCACCATCCCCAGCACCGAGCCGATCAGCAACGCGTGGTACTCGCCGCTGCCGGCTTCCTCGACCGCCCGCTCGCGGGTCGAGATGAGGACGCAGAAGCCGGCGGTGAGGATCGCGATCAGCGAGATCGAGATCGCCAGGTCGTCGAGCCGCAGGGCGCCGGTGACCAGGCTCTTGCTTTCGCCCCACTGCCAGATCAGCAGCCCGGCCGTGCTCGCCAGGGTCAGCAGGGTCAGCCCCGGCGCGGCACGCTTCAGCGGCTTGAAGACGGCGGAAAGGAGGACGACGCAGAGTCCGACCGTGAGGGCGATGATCGGCGCGATGCCGGCGTAGTCGATGACGGGGTCGTGAAAGTTCACGGCGATTCACCCGGCAAACTGCCGCCTAGCGTGTCGATGGGCCGATTTCCCACGTTATCCGTGGCATTTCGGCCCGTCGGCCCCGCGGCCAGCTGGGCTTCGGGAGCGTCGCCCCGGGTCACGCTCGCCACCGTCTGCTGCACGGTCGGGGCGGTGCGGTGGAGGATCAGCTGCGGGTAGAGCGCGAGGCCGAGGATGCAGAGGACCAGCGGCGCCAGGACGACGCCGTCGCGGAGGCTGATCTCACGGGAGCTGGTCCCGTTGCTCTGTCGAGATGCTGGGCGGTTGTGCATCGCGTGCTGGTAGAGCCGCAGTGCGTAGTAGGCCGACATCGCGACGCCGCTGATCGCGATCACCGCGAACACGATCTTCGCCTGGAAGAGGCCGTTGAGGATGTAGAACTCGCCGATGAAGTTGGCCGAGCCGGGCATCGCCAGGGTGGCCAGGGCAACGATCAGGAACAGCGCCGCCAGCACCGGCGCCCGCAGCGCCATCCCGCCCATCTCGCGGATGTCCTCGGTGCCGGTGCGCTCGACCAGGATCGCGACGATGACGAACAGCGGCGCCACCACGAGGCCGTGGTTGACCATCTGCAGGATCGCCCCGTCGGCCCCGTCGGCGCGCAGGGCGAAGATCCCGGCGGTGATGAAGCCGAGCTGGGCCACCGAGGAGTAGCCGGCGATCAGCCGCATGTTGGTCTGGGTGAAGGCCATCACCGAGCCGTAGAGGATCGAGGCCAGGGCGATCACCAGGACCACCTCCTGGAATTCGATCGTGGCGTCGGGGAAGAGCGGCAGCACCACCCGCAGGAAGCCGTAGGCGCCGACCTTGGCCAGCACCCCGGAGAAGACGACCAGGACCGGCAGCGGCGCCGCCCGGTAAGCGTCGGGCATCCAGCCATGCAGGAGGAAGGCCGGCATCTTGACCAGGAAGGCGGCGGCGAAGAACCAGAAGATCCAGCGCTGGCTGTCTACATCGAGGCCCTGCTGCTGGATCGCCGCGATCGAGAAGGTGAGGTGGCCGCCGTCGGCGGAGATGATCGCCGCCGCGATCGCCCCGACCAGCATCAGCAGCGAGCCGATCAGGGTGAAGATCATCATCTTCAGGGTCGCCGCGGCCGCCGTCGGGCCGCCCTCGCGGTCGCTCCCCCAGGAGCCGAAGAGGAAGTAGAACGGGACCAGCATGAAGTCGAAGAAGAGGACGAAGAGCAGCAGGTCCTGAGCGAGGAACGCCCCAAGCGTCGCCGTCTCGGCGACCAGCATCAGGAAGAAGAAGAGCTGCGGGCGCTCACGCTCGCGGAAGGAGGCGAAGGCGATGCCGCCGATCCAGAGCACCGCCGTCAGCAGGACCAGGAAGAGGTTGAGGCCGTCGATGCCGAGGCTGTAGTCGACGCCGAGCCCGGAGATCCAGGCGACGTCGACGGTGTCCTGCAGGCCGGAGCTGCCGGAGTCGAAGCCGAGCGCCATCGAGATCGCGATCCCCAGGGTGGTGAGCGCCCCCAGAGTGGCCCACCAGCCGGTCGCCCGCTTCGGCAGGAAGAGGCCGACGATGCCGAAGGCCAGCGGGGTCCAGAGCAGGGAGTTGATCATCAGCTGGCCAGTAAGAAGTAGAGGGCGAGCCCGGCGAAGCCGGCGATCAGCAGCAGCGCGTAGCTGCGGACGAAGCCGTTCTGGACGGCGCGGACGACGCCGCCGGCGCCGCGCACCGTCTCCTCGGTGCCGCTAACGAGGCCGTCGACGACGAAGCGCTCGAAGACGCGGTTGGCGAAGCGGCCGATCGCCAGCGCCGGCCGCACGATGAGGCCGTCGATCAGCTCGTCGAAGTACCACTTGTTGACGAGGAAGGTGTGGAGCGGGCCGAGGCGCCGGATCAGTGCTGCCGGCGTCTCCGGGCGGAGGACGTAGAGCCAGTAGGCGATGCCGATGCCGGCGAGTGAGATCGCGGCGCCGATGGCCAGGCCGAACCACTCGGCGCTGACGGTCGGGTGGATCGCGGCCAGCGGCGAGTCCTCGAAAACCGGGTCGAGGAAGTGGCCGATCACTTCGTCGACGCCGGGCACCTGGACCAGGCCGGCGAACAGCGCCAGGAAGGCGAGCACGCCCATCGCCACCCGCATCGGCCAGGTCTGCTCGGCGATGTGATGCTCGGAGCCGGGGAAGCCGACCTCGGTGTCCTCCTCTTCGCCGGTCGCCGGGTTGAAGGGATGCGCGTGGTGGACGTGGCCGCTGTCGATCAGCTCCTGAGCCTCCTCGCAGGGCTTGCCCGGAAGGACTCGGAAGATCAGCCGGAAGGTGTAGACGGCGGTCAGCAGGGCGCCGAAGTAGCCCAGCACGGTGAAGATCGTGTACATCCCGCCGCGGGCCGTGGCGTAGGCGAGGATCTCGTCCTTGGAGAAGAAGCCGGAGGTGCCGGGGAAGGCGGCGAGGGCGAGGCCGCCACAGAGCATCGTGATCGAGGTGAAGCGCATCGCCTTGCCGAAGCCGCTCATCTTGTCGATGTTCTGGTTGTTGGCCATCGCGGCGATGATCGAGCCGGCCGCCATGAACAGCAGCGCCTTGAAGAAGGCGTGGGTCATCAGGTGGAACATCCCGGCGCTGTAGGCGCCGATGGAGACGCCCATGATCATGTAGCCGATCTGGCTCATCGTCGAGTAGGCGATCGCCCGCTTCAGGTCGGTCATGACCAGGGCGATCGTGCCGGCGACCAGCAGCGTCGCCAGGCCGACGAAGGCGGCGACGTCGGCGGCGGTCGGGGCCAGCACGAAGAGGGTGTGGGTGCGGGCGATCAGGTAGACGCCGGCGGTGACCATCGTCGCCGCGTGGATCAGCGAGGAGACCGGGGTCGGGCCCTCCATCGCGTCCGGCAGCCAGGTGTGGAAGGGCAGCTGCGCCGACTTGGCGAAGGCGCCGACCAGGAGCAGAAGGCAGATCGCGGTGATCGTCCACTCGTTGGTCTGGAAGACCTGCGGCGCCTTCTCGAAGACGGGGCCGTAATCGAAGGTGCCCAGCTCGCGGAAGATCAGGAAGGCGGCCAGGGTCAGGCCGATGTCGCCGACGACGTTGATCACGAAGGCCTTCATCCCCGCCCGCGTCGCCGTCGTGCGCCGGTACCAGAAGCTGACCAGCGCGTAGGAGGCGAAGCCGACGAAGGCCCAGCCGACGATGAGGAGGACGAAGTTGCCGGCGAGGACCAGCAGCAGCATCGAGAAGACGAAGAAGTTGAGGTAGCTGAAGAAGCGGTGGTAGCCCTGATCGGACTGCATGTAGCCGTAGGAGTAGAGGTGGATCAGGGTCGAGACGCCGGTGACGACGAGGACCATGAAGACCGAGAGCGGGTCGACGTAGATGCCGAGCTTGATGTCGAGCCCGGCGGCGCTGGCGTAGTCCCAGAGCGAGGAGGCGTGGTGGCGTGCCTCCGGGTCTTCCCCGAGCAGGCAGAGCAGGGCGCCGATGCCGCAGAGGAAGGCGACCCCGATCGTGGCCGTGCCGATGACGCCGGCGACCTTCGCCGGCAGCAGCTTGAAGCCGAGCCCGATGAAGATCGAGCCGAGCAAGGGGAGGAGCAGGACCAGCCAGGCCCAGCTGGTGGCGGTCATCCGCGCAGCTCCCGCAGGTCGTCGACGTTGAGCGGCAGCTTGCGGCGGAAGAGGGCGACGATCAGGCCGAGCCCGACGACGACCTCACAGGCGGCGATCACCATCACCACGATCGCGAAGACCTGCCCCTGCTGGTTGCCGACCATGCGGCTGAAGGCGACCAGCGCCAGGTTGCCGGCGTTGAGCATCAGCTCCAGGCAGAGCAGGATCACCATCGGGCTGCGGCGGACGAGGATGCCGACGGCGCCCGTGGTGAAGAGCAGGGCGGAGAGGACGATGTACCACTCGATGTTCACGAGGGGGCTCCCGGGGGCGGGGAGGGCGCGGGGGTCTCCGGACGCGCCTTCGGCGCTGAGTGTCCGGAGACCCCCGCGCCCTCCCCGTCGCGACGGCGGCCAGCTAGAACGATTGCTCCGACGGCGGCGATCAAGAGCAGGATGGATGAAGCCTCGAAAGGCACCAGGAACTTCTCCAGGAGGAGGCGGCCGATGGCAGCTGGGTCGCCGAAGCCGGCGGGGACGTCGGGGCCGTGGGTGCCGAGGGCGAGCAGGGCGGAGGAGAGGACGGCGACGGAGAGCTCGATGAAGAGGGCGATGCCTAGCAGTGGGGCGAGGAAGCGCTGGCCGGGAATCGGCTCCCAGGCGGACTCGCCGCCGCCGCCGACGTAGGCGACGACGAAGACGTAGAGGACCATCACCGCGCCGGCGTAGACGACCACCTGGGCGGCGGCGACGAAGGCCGAGGTCAGCAGCAGGAAGAGCACGGCCAGCGAGAAGAGATGAGCTATCAGCGCCAGCACGCTGTAGAAGGGGTTGCGCATGGCGACGACGCCGATGGCGCCGCCGAGCGCGCCGATCGCGGCGAGAAAGAAGAGCACCGCTTCCATCTATTCCCCCTCGCTTTTCAGCGGGGTGCGCTCGATCGGCTCGGCCAGCAGCATCTCCTTGGTGAAGATGAGGTTGCTGCGGTCGTAGTCGGCCATCTCGTAGTCGTGGCCCATCGTGATCGCGTCGAAGGGGCAGGCGATCTCGCAGTAGCCGCAGAAGATGCAGCGGCTGAGGTTGATCTCGTAGACCGCGGCGTAGCGCTCGCCGGCGGAGACGCGGTCGCCGGGGATGTTCTCGGCGGCGACGACGCGGATGCAGTCGGCCGGGCAGGCGGCCGCGCAGAGCGAGCAGCCGACGCATTTCTCCAGGCCGGTGTCCTCGAACTTGTGCAGTTTGTGGCGCCCGCGGAAGCGCGGGTAGACGGGGGTCTTCTCCTCCGGGTACTCGATCGTCAGCGGCCCCTCGATCAGCCGCGCCATCGTCGTCTTCAACCCGCGCAGGGTCTCGCCGAAGGCGCGGTAGGCGCCGCCCATGCCTCCCGGCTCGGGCCCGCGCTGGACCGAGACCACGTCGGCCGAGCTGAGGTAGGCGACGGCCTTCGGGTCGAAGCCGTCGTCGGGCTGGCTCGCCGCGCTCACGTCACCACGACCAGGATCGCGGTGACGAGGACGTTGAGGGTCGCCAGCGGCAGCAGCACTTTCCAGCCGAGGGTCATCAGCTGGTCATATCGCAGTCGCGGCAGCGTCGCCCGCACCCAGATGAAGACGAAGACCAGGCCGAGCATCTTCGCCAGCATCCAGATCGGGTCCAGCCAGCCGGGGCCCGGTCCCATCCAGCCGCCGAGGAACATCGCCGCGGCGATCCCGGAGACGACCAGGATCTCCATGTATTCGACCAGCAGGAAGGAGCCGAAGCGCATGCCGCCGTACTCGGTCATGAAACCCTGGACCAGCTCGGCGTCGGCCTCGGGCATGTCGAACGGGGTGCGGTTGGTCTCGGCGAAGCCGGCCAGCATGAAGATCAGGAAGGCGACGAACTGGGGGAGGATGAACCAGACCTCGCCCTGGGCGTGAACGACGTCGACGAGCGAGAGCGAGCCGCTCATCATGATCACGCCGAGCAGGGCCAGGCCCATCGAGACCTCGTAGGAGATCAGCTGTGCGGCCGAGCGCATCGCCCCCAGCAGGCTGTATTTCGAGCCCGAGGACCAGCCGCCCAGCAGCAGGCCGTAGAAGGCGATCGAGCCGACAGCGAAGAAGTAGAGGATGCCGATCGGGACGTCGATCCCGTAGAGCCCGACGCCGTCCTGGACGTCGCCCCAGGGGATGATCGCCAGGGCGAGGACGCCGGAGATGACCGGCAGCAACGGGCCGAGGATGAACAGGGTGGAGACCGCATTGGACGGCCGGAAGGACTCCTTGGAGATCAGCTTGCCGACATCGGCAAGCGGCTGCAGCAGCCCGAAGGGACCGACGCGGTTGGGGCCGTAGCGGTGCTGGAAGCGGCCAATCAGTTTGCGCTCGACCACGGTCAGGATCGGCAGGATGCTGAAGATGACGATGAAGATCACCAGCGACTTGACGATCATGATCCAGGTGGCTTCGACGTAGTTGACGTCGGCGAGGGGGAGGGCGAGCATCAGGCTGGGGCCACGTTCAGCTTGGTGATCTCGACCCGGACCGGGCCGCCGTTGAGCAGGGCGTTGGCGTTGCCGATCGAGACGCCCTCGGCGAGGAAGCAGACGCCCTCCGCGACGCGTTCGCGGATCTGAACGGTGGCCTCGACGCTGCTGCCGCTCTGGCCGACGCGGACCTTGTCGCCGGTCTTCAAGTTCAGGCGCTCGGCGTCGGCGAGGGAGATCTCGAGGCGCTGCTGCGGCGTCAAGAACTTCAGGGGCGGGTTGAGCTCGGTGATGGGGCCGGCCCAGAGGTCGCGGTAGGTGCCCAACGCGAGGGACGGCGTGGGGCTCGAAGGCTGGGGGGCGTCCGACCGGGGGTCGGCGGACGCGCTTACGCGCTGAGTGTCCGGCGACCCCGGGTCGGACGCCCGCTCAGATCCGAGGTCCTTGCTTCCTGGAGTGGGAAGGGACGCGGCGGCTGGGGTGTCCTGCCAGCGGATGCCGCGACCGCCGATCTCGGCGTCGGTGATGTCCGTGTAGAAGTGGACCGCCTGGGTCAGGGTGGCGAAAGCCGAGGGTTGGGAGTCGATGCCGGTGTCGTGGCCGAGGGACTCGGAGAGGGTGGCTAGGACTTGGATGTTGGAGAGGATTTCTCCGGGGCGGCCGGCGGAGGGGCGGACGCGTTGGAGGCGGCCGTCGGGGTGGGTGACGGTGCCGTCTTTCTCGGCGTGGGTCTCGAGCGGGAGGACGACGTTGGCCTTGGCCGTGGTCGCGTTCTCGTGCATCGAGAAGCAGACGACGAACTCGGCGGCGGTGAGGGCGGACTCCCAGGCCGCGGTGTCCGGGAAGTCGCGCAGGGGGTCGACCCCGAAGAGGATCAGGCCCTTGAGCTCGCCCGACTCCAGCGCGGCGCGGATCTCCTCGGTCGACTTGCCGACGCGCGCTACGTTTTCCGTCGCTGGACCGGAAAACGTAGCGCTCGTGTCGCTGAGGCCGGGACCGGCGTCGGGGAGGCAGCCGGCCTCGCGCAGGCCGCGGGCGTTGGCGAAGTCGGGGACTTCGAGCAGGCCGGAGCCGTCGGTGCTCTCCATGTTCAGCGCGGCGGCGAGGTCGAGCAGGGCCTCGGCGCCATCGCCGTCGCGGGCGACCCGCTCGCCCCAGACGACGACGACCTTGCCGGCGTCGCGCAGACTCTCGGCCAACGGCGTGGCGACATTTTCGGCGCCACCGATGGCGGCCGCCAGCTCGTAGAGGAAGTGGGCGCCCTCGCCGGGGGCGTAGCGGGCGATCGCCTCGGCGCCGCCGTCGAGCGCGGTCGGGCGCTCGGTCGCCAGCGCCAGCCGGGCGCCGTTGCGGCGGATCGCCTTGCGGATGCGGAGGTCGAGGATCGGCGAGCTGTGCAGAGGGTCGGTGCCGAGGACGAGGATCAGGTCAGCCTCGTCGATGTCGCGCACCCGCGCCGAGAGCTTGGGCTGGGCGAGGCGGACCAGCGCCTCACGGGCCGGGCCGCGCGAGGGGCGGGAATCGACGTGCGGGGAGCCGAGCGCCTCGCGCAGCAGGCGCTGGACCAGGTAGGCCTCCTCGTTGGAGGCGTCGCCGACGAGCGCCGCGCTGGCCCTGCCGGCCGCGCGCAGCCCTGCCGCCGCCGCCTCGATCGCCTCGTTCCAGCTCGTCGCGCCGCCTTTCAGCCGCGGCCCGTCGACCCGCGTCGCGTCGGCAAACATCTCGAAGCCGTAGCGGCCGCGATCGCAGAGCCAGCCGTCGTCGACCTCGGCGTTGTCGCGCCCGAGAACCCTTTTCACCTTCTCGTCGCGGACGGTGAAGCTGACGTTGCACTGGCTTGGGCAGAGGGTGCAGACCGAGCCGGCCTGCTCGATGTCCCAGGGCCGGGCGCGGAAGCGGTAGGTGTAGCTGGTCAGAGCCCCGACCGGGCAGAGCTCGGTGATGTTGCCGTGGAAGGGGGCGACGTAGGGGCGGTCGTCGAAGGTGCCGACGAAGGTGCGGTCGCCGCGGTCCAGCAGCTGCAGCTCGGCGTCTTCGGAGACCTCCTGGCTGAAGCGCACGCAGCGGTAGCAGAGGATGCAGCGCTCGCGGTCGATCGCGACCAGCGGCGAGAGCTCGATCGGCTTCTCGAAGTGGCGCTTTTCGTCGATCACGCGGCTTTTGCCCGGGCCCCAGCCCTGCGTGATGTCCTGCAGCGGGCACTCGCCACCCTTGTCGCAGACGGGGCAGTCGAGCGGGTGGTTGACCAGCAGGAACTCGACCACGGCGCTCTGCGCGTGCTTGACCTGCTCCGTGCGGGTGTGGACGACCATGCCCTCGCGCACCGGGGTCGAGCAGGAGGTCTGCAGTTTCGGGATCCCCTCGATCTCGACCAGGCACATGCGGCAGGCGCCGACCGGCTCGCCGAGCTTGGGCTCGTAACAGAAGACCGGGATCTCGACGTCGCCCTTGCGGGCGGCGTCGTGGAGCATCTCGCCCTCGGTCGCGGTGACCTCGCGCCCGTCGATCGTCAGAGTGATCTCGCGCCCGCTCATACCGAAGCCCCCAGGGTCTCGGCCGGGCCTTGCACGGCGGCCAGGTGGCCGGCTTCCTCCAGCGGCGAGCCGGCGTTGGCGATCACTTCCTCGAACTCGGGGCGGAACTTGCGGACCATGGCGCTGACCGGCATCGCCATCGAGTCGCCGAGCACGCAGAGGCAGTGGCCCATGATGTTCTCCTGGACCGAGCTGATGATGTCGAGGTCCATCGGCGTCGCCTCGCCGCGGACGACCCGCTCCAGCATCTTCACCGTCCAGTTGGTGCCCTCGCGGCAGGGGGTGCACTTGCCGCAGGACTCGTGGTGGTAGAAGCGCGCCGTGCGTAGCGCCATGTGCGGGATCGAGACGCGGTCGTCGGCGACGATGATCGAGCCGGAGCCGAGCATCGAGCCCGCCTCCGCCATCGCCTCGAAGCTGTAGGGGAGGTCGAGCTCGGCCGGGGTGAGGACCGGCGAGGAGGAGCCGCCGGGGTAGAAGGCCTTGATCTCGCGGCCGGGCTCGGGGCCGCCGGCGAGGCCGTAGATCAGCTCCCGGGTCGGGATTCCCAGCTCGACCTCGTAATTGCCGGGGCGGCGGACGCTGCCGGAGATCGAGACGACCTTGGTCCCCGGCGACTGCTCGGTGCCGAAGCCTTTGAACCACTCGGCGCCCTTGGCGATGATCCCCGGCACGTTGGAGAGCGTCTCGACGTTGTTGATCAGCGTCGGCCCGCCGTAGAGGCCCTGGACCGCCGGGAATGGCGGCTTCAGGCGCGGGTTGCCGCGCTTGCCCTCGAGCGCGTCCAGCAGCGCCGTCTCCTCACCGCAGATGTAGGCGCCGGCGCCGCGGTGGACGACCAGCTCCAGGTCTCTATGACACCCGAGGATGTTCGTCCCCAGGTAGCCCGCCTCGTACGCTTCGGCGACGGCGGCGTCGAGGATGTCCGCCTGCAGGTCGTACTCGCCGCGGATGAAGATGAAGGCGTGGCCGGCGTCGGCGGCGAGGGCGGCGATCGCGATCCCCTCAATCAGCTGGTGCGGGTTGCGCTGCATCAGCTCGCGGTCCTTGAAGGCACCGGGCTCGGACTCATCCGCGTTGCAGCAGAGATACTTGGCCATCTCGCCGCGGGGCAGGAAGGAGGCCTTTTTACCCATCGAGAAGCCGGCGCCGCCGCGCCCCCGCAGGCCCGAGTCTTCGAGCTCCTTCAGCACCTCGTCCTGCTCCATCTCGCGGTAGGCCTTCTCCAGGGTGGCGTAGCCGCCATAGCCCTTGTAGCCGTCGATCGTCCGCAGCGCCGGGTCCCCAGCGTGCTCCAGCAGCACCCGCGTCTCCAACTCGTGCGCCATCAGTTCCCCTCCTGCTCGGTGGGCCTCAGGCGTCCGCCATTTGGACGGCTAAGGCCCATCGGCCCCTCGGTGTCGCCGGCGAGGGGGCGGGCGGCGAGGTCCTTGTTGGGGAGGACCGGCTCGGCAGCTTTTAGTTGGCTGATCGCGACACCGGCCTCGGCCGCCTCGAGCGGGCCGTAATAGCGCTGGTCGATCGAGGCCATCGGGGCGATGTCGCAGGCGCCGAGGCACTCGAAGCCGGTGACGAAGAAGTCGTCCTCGCCCTCGACCGCGGCCTTGAAGGCGTCGAGCAGCTCGTCGCCGCCGCGCATCCAGCAGCTGATGTTGGTGCAGACCTCGATCCGGTGCGAGCCGATCGCCTCGGTGTGGAGGAGGTCGTAGAAGCTGGCGACCGACTCCAGGTAGCCCGGGGTCACCCGCATCACCGCGGCGGCCTGGCGGATCCCCTCCGGGGTGCACCAGCCGTAGCGCTCCTGCACCGCCCACAGGGCCGGGATCGAGGCCGAGTGGCGGTCGGGGTAGCGGGACATCAGCAGCTCGATCCGCTCGCGCAGCTCCTCCGGGCAACCGACTTCGTGCAGCTCGGGGATGCCCTCGGAGGCGCGCTCGGGGACGCGTCCCTCGGTGACCGCGACGTCCACGGGCAGGTTGGGATTGCTGGAGCCCGCGCCGTCCACGGGGCTCATCGGTCCACCCCCCCTAGGATCGGGTCGAGCATGCCGAGGCTGCAGATCATGTCGGCGACGTAGCTGTCGAGCGCCATGTCCTTGAAGGCCTGCAGGTTGACGAAGGAGGGGTCGCGGAAATGGACCCGCGAGGGCTTGGCGGAGCCGTCGGCGAGGACGAAGCAGCCGAGCTCCCCGCGCGGCGACTCGATCGCGTAGTAGACCTCGCCGGGGCCGACCCGGAAGCCCTCGGTGACGAGCTTGAAGTGGTGGATCAGGCTCTCCATCGAGGTCGAGAGCTCCGAGCGAGGCGGCAGCACGTACTTGCGGTCGTCGGCGATGAACGGGCCTTCGGGCAGGGCGTCGAGGCACTGCTCGACGATCCGCGCCGACTCGACCATCTCCGCCACCCGCACCCGGTAGCGGTCGTAGTTGTCGCCGACCGTGCCGACCGGGACGTTGAACTCCATCTCCGGGTAGGCGAGGTAGTCGAAGGTCTTGCGCAGGTCCCAGGGCTCGCCGGCGGCCCGCAGCAGCGGCCCGGTCACGCCCAGCTCCAGCAGCCGCTCGCGGGAGACGATGCCAACCCCTTTGGTCCGCTGCAGGAAGACCTCGTTGCGGTCCAGCAGCGCTTCGTACTGGCCGACCCGGACCGGCATGTCTTCGGCGAAGGAGCGGCACTTCGCCTCGAAGCCGAGCGGGATGTCCTCGATCACGCCGCCGACCTGGAAGTAGCGGGTGTGCATCCGCTGCCCGGTCGCCATTTCGAACAGGTCGAGGATGCGATCGCGCTCGCGGAAGCAGTACCAGAGCATCGAGATCGCGCCGAGGTCGAGCGCCGTCGTCCCCAGCCAGACCAGGTGCGAGTGGATCCGGTTGAGCTCGAGGAAGAGCGTGCGCAGGTACTTCGCCCGCGGCGGGATCTCCAGCCCGACGAGCCGCTCGACGGCGCCGCAGTAGGCCTCCATCTGGAAGAAGTAGGAGACGTAGTCCATCCGCTCGACGAAGGGGATGACCTTCCAGTAGCTCTTGTCCTCGCAGGACTTTTCGATCCCGGTGTGGACGTAGCCGATCACCGGCCGCAGGTCGCGCACGACCTCGCCTTCGAGGTCGACGATCAGCCGCAGCACGCCGTGGGTAGCCGGGTGATGCGGGCCGATGTTGACCGTCATCACCTCTTTGGTGCGGTCCTCGGTCAGCAGCGGCTCAGCCATAGTTGCGCTCGTTGTAGGTGAAGGTGACGGGCTCGCCGCCAACCGGGAAGTCGCGTCGCTGCGGCCAGCCGACGTAGTCGTCGGGGAGCAGGATGCGGGTCAGGTCCGGGTGGCCCTGGAAGATGATCCCGAAGAAGTCGAACGCTTCTCTCTCTTGGAAGTTGGCGGTGGGGAAGAGGTCGACGCACGAGTCGATTGCGGGGAGCGCCGGGGCAGAGTCCTGCGGGCGGGCGAGGGCGTCCGTTCTCGGACTCTGCCCCGGCGCTCCCGAGTTCGCGGCGGGGGCGTCCGGCCCCGAGCCACTACCCGAGGCGCTTGGAGCGGCTGGGTCGGCCAGCATTGCTTTGACTCTGATGCGCTCTACGCGATCACGGTTCAGAAGCTCGTAGTGGACCGCGAAGCGGGGGGTGGCCGGGAGGTAGTCAGCTACGTGGAGGCTGGACAAGAAGCTGTAGCGCTGGCCGGGGGTGTCGCGGAGCCAGCGCAGGACGTCGAGGATCTGGGTGGGGTCGACGATCAGCGCCGGCTGGTCGCGGTCGAAGGAGGTGGCGAGGACGGCCCCGGGGCGGTCGCGCTCGATTTCCCCCCGGATCAGCTCCAGTCCGGGGGCGTCAGGCAAGGCTCAGCTCTCGCGCTTCTTCGTAAGCGGCCGCGGCCTCGGGGCTCGGCCTGCTGGCCGGGCCGCCGCGTGCCCACTCCTCCGTGCCGGCGGCGTTGTAGCGCCCGCGCCAGCCCTGATCGGGGTTGCCCTGGATCTTGCGCTGCAGCTTGGTGAAGCCGTAGAGGACCGCCTCCGGCCGCGGCGGGCAGCCGGGGATGTGGAGGTCGATCGGCATGAACTTGTCGGCGCCCTGGACCACGGCGTAGTTGGAGAACATGCCGCCGGAGGAGGAGCAGGCGCCCATCGAGACCGCCCACTTCGGCTCCAGCATCTGGTCGTAGAGGCGGCGGACGACCGGCGCCATCTTGATCGAGACCCGGCCCGAGAGGATGATCATGTCCGCCTGGCGCGGCGAGGCGCGCAGGGCCTCGGCACCGAAGCGGGCGAGGTCATAGCGGGCGGTGACGATCGAGATCGGCGCCTCGATCGCGCAGCAGGCGAGCCCGAAGGTGAGCGGGAAGATCGAGTTCGACCGAGCCCAGTTCTGCATCTTCTCGAAGGTGGTGGTGACGACCCGTTCTTCGACGTAGCGCTCGAGGTCCTCACCCTCGAGGTCGCCGCGCAGCATGTCGCGGGCCGAGCGCTGCTTCGAAGCCAGGGTGCGGCGCTCTATCTCCAATCCAGGGCCCCCTTGCGCCAGACGTAGACGAAGGCGACCAGCAGCAGGACGACGAAGGTAATCAGCTCGCCGAGCACGAAGACGCTGTCGGCGCTCTTCAGGATCACCCCGACGGGGTAGAGGAAGACCACCTCGATGTCGAAGAGGATGAAGAGCATCGCCAGCAGGTAGAAGCTGACGCCGAATTTGAAGCCCTTCATCGCCTCGACCGGGATGCCGGACTCGTAAGGCTCGCCCTGGCGTCGGCTCGCCGCCGTCGGCTTGACCGGTTTCTTCGGGCCGATCAGGTGGTTGAGCATCGCGAAGGCGCCGCCGACGGTGATTCCGAGGACGGCGAAGACGAGGATCGGGAGGTAGCTCTTGAGCACTGGCGAGTGGGGGGTTCTGGTGCGGACGGCGCCAGGCGTCCTTCGCCCGTCGTTCAACGCCCGTAGCCGCTGTTATACACCCACCTTGTGACAACTTGCTACATAGTGCTTTTCCGCATCAACAAGCCGAATCCCGACCCTTCTGGGCGGATATCGGCAGCTTTTGGCGCCCCGGGCGGGGGAGCTGGCTGATGCCCGAGGTCCATCTCGTCGTCGGTGTCGCCGTGATCCTGCTCAACCTCGTCGCCTTCGTCGTCGGCGGCATCGCCTGGTTCCGCGCCCGTGCCTCGATCCCCTTCTGGTACCTGCTGCGTGCCGCCCAGGTCTCCGTCTTCATCCAGGTCACGCTCGGCGGCCTGCTCGTCTTCACCAACCACGAGGCGCCCGACAGCCTCCACTACCTCTACGGAATCCTCCCGCTGTTGGTCTCGTTCCTAGCCGAGGGCGCCCGCACCGGCGCCGCTCAGCGCGAGCTCGGCGAGACCGACTTCGAGTCCCTCGACGCCGACACCCAGCAGTCCATCGCCCTGCAGATCGTCCGCCGCGAGATGGGGATCATGACCGTCAGCTGCGGCGTCATCCTCTTCCTCGCCCTGCGCGCGGCCGGCACCAGCGGCCACCTCTTCTAGCCAGATCCGAACTGCATCAACTTTTAACCCTTGGAGGGTCGGAACTTGATGCAGTTCGATCGTGCCCGATCTGGATCAGGGCGACGAGGGCGAACAGGGCGCCGGTGGCGAGGTGGAAGATCGCGTCGGAGTTGTTGTTGGGGAAGGTGAAGACCCAGGCGGGCTGCTTGTCGAACAGCGCCCAGATGCCGGTGAGGAACAGCGCGCCCGCGGCGTAGATCGCGTAGTAGAGCGCCCACTTGGGCCGCAGCGCGAAGTAGAAGGCGGGGGCGAACAGCAGCAGCCCGGCCAGCGCGTGGTAGCCGTTGAAGTCGACCCCCAGCACCCGCTCGGTCGGCGCGTCCTCCCCCAGCGAGAAGTTCGGTTCGGCGATGAACCCCGCCAGCGCCCAGAGCAGCTGCAGCGCGGCGAGGATGACGATCCCCTTCTGCGCGAAGGTCCACTGCGCCCGCGGTGCGACTGCCGCCTCCATGGGCGAGCAGGCTACCGCGCGACTCGCGCGCAGCGGCGCTACGAGGTGATGCGGAAAGCCGGGTGATCCGAGGCGATGCGCCGCAGCTCCTCGTCGCTGGAGTCGGGGCCGACGCCGCCGAAGAAGGCGCCGACCTCCCATTTCCACTTCTCCAGGTAGGCGCGGAGGAGCGCGGGGCGCTCGGCCTCGGGGACCTCGGTGGCGGCGAACTCCTCGACCTTGCGACCGCGCACCAGGCGCCCGCGGCCGCTGACCCGCATGTTGCGCACCCACTGCGTATTGCCGCGCGGGGAGACCAGGTAACGGTCGCCCTCGAACTCGAGCGGGTTGACCGGCGTCTGCCGCCACTCGCCGCTCTTGCGCCCCTGCACTTCCAGCACCTGCGACCCGGCGATGCTGATCCCGAGCCGTGCCAGGCCGGCGACGAAGCGGTTGAAGACGTTCTTGGTGAACCAGCCCGGCTCCTGGAAGCGCGGCGCGGCGTCGCTCATGGGTTGATTGTGGCACCGGTAGGCTGCGGGCCATGCTGGATCACCTCGGCATCGAGGTCAGCGACTACGAGCGCAGTAAGGCGTTCTACGAAGCGGCGCTGGCCCCGCTCGGGGTCGGTCTGCTGATGGAGCTCGGGTCGGCGACGGCCGGCTTCGGCGAGGACACCGAGCACGGGCCGAAGCCCTACTTCTGGATCCACTCCCGCGGCCACGCCGTTGTCAGCGGTGCCCACGTCGCCTTCGCGGCCGCCGACCGCGAGGCCGTGGACGCCTTCCACGCTGCCGCCCTCGCCGCTGGCGCCGCCGACAACGGCGCTCCCGGCCCCCGCCCGATCTACCACCCCGGCTATTACGGCGCCTTCGTCCTCGACCCCGACGGCAACAACGTCGAGGCCGTCTGCCACCGCCCGCCCGACTGAATCATTGGCGCTTTTGTCATCCCTGAGCTGACAAAAGCCAATCGCATCAGCGCAGCGGCCGGTACTCGCCGCCGTAAAACACGAGCGGGTCGCCCCCG
Organism: uncultured Solirubrobacterales bacterium; assembly: GCA_963812145.1. GTDB lineage: Bacteria > Actinomycetota > Thermoleophilia > Solirubrobacterales > 70-9 > VAYN01. Next base: position 17,512 of record CAWEUG010000005.1, on the reverse strand, counting down.
CTCGTCTCCAGGTCTCGGACCTCGCCGGTGACGATCACGTGGTCGCCGGCGGCGATGACGTCGCGGAGGTCGCAGCTGATCCAGGCGAGGGCGTCATCGATGGCGGGAACGCCGTCGCGCTCGCTCCAGGCGACGCCCACCCACTTCTCCGGCACCGGCGCCTTGGTGGCGAAAGCGCGGGCGGTCTGCTCCTGGCCCGCGTGGAGGACGTTGACGGCGAAGCGGTCGGCGGCCTGGACGGCGAGCAGGGTGCGGGAGCCGCGGTCGAGGCAGGCGAGCATCAGCATCGGCTCGATCGAGAGCGAGGAGACGGCGTTGGCGGTCGCTCCGGCGGGCCCGTCGGCGCCGCTCGCGGCCACGATCGTGACCCCGGTGGGGAGGCTCGCCATCGCGGCGCGGAATCGGGCTGGGTCGGGCGGCGGCATCGTCAGACGATCGGGATCGGCTCCAGACAATATGATGCGCGCCGCGTGCGCCCTGTACTGCTCATAAGCATGGTGGTTGCCGCCGCCCTCGGCCTCACGGCCTGCGGATTCGGCGAGGAAGGGATCTCGGTCTCCAAGGACGACCCCAACCACGAGGGCGCCGTTCTCTTCGCCACGCACTGCTCCGGCTGCCACACGCTGAGCGCCGCCGGCACGCAGGGAAGCGGCAATCGAGGCGAGCGGACGCAGGGTCCGAACCTCAACCAGCGAACCGAGAGCTATGACGATGCGCTCTACGCGATCCAGAACGGCGGCTTCTCCGGGGCGATCATGCCCCAGAACATCGTCGTCGGCGACGAGGCCGAAGCGGTTGCCAGGTTCGTCGCCGAGTACGCCGGCGACGAAGCCGAATCCTCGCCTCGTCCCGGCCAGACCTCGCCCTAGCGCGGACGCGACATGCTCGACCTGAAGCTGATCCGCTCCGAACCCGAGCGGGTCAAGACGGCGCTCGCCCGCCGCGGGGCCGCCGAGCAGGTCGACGAGCTGCTCGCCCTCGACGCCCGCCGCCGCGAGCTCCTGCCCGAGGTCGAGAGCGCGCAGGCGGAGCGCAAGACCCTCTCCAAGCAGATCGGCGAAGCCAAGCAAGCCGGGGAGGGGGCCGAGGAGCTGATGGCGGCCGTGCAGGGGCTGAAGGAGAAGATCGAGTCCGGCAAGGAGGAGCTGGAGAAGGTCGAGGCCGACCTCAACCGCATCGTCGTCTCGCTCCCCAACCTGCCCGCCGCCGATGCCCCGGACGGGATGACCGAGGAGGACGCGGCCGTCCTGCGCGAGGTCGGCACTCGCACCGAGTTCGACTTCGAGCCCCGCGACCACCTCGAGATCGGCACCGAGCTGGGTCTGATCGACATGGAGGCCGGCGCCCGCCTCTCCGGCTCGCGCTTCGCCTACCTCAAGGGCGACCTGGTGATGCTGGAGCTGGCCCTGGTCCGCTTCGCGATCGAGCTGGTCCGGGCCGAGGGCCACGAGCCGGTCGTGCCGCCGGTCCTGGTCCGCGAAGAGGCGCTGGAGGGGACCGGCTTCCTGCCCGGCGACCGCGACCAGATCTACGAGATCCCCAAGGACGAGCTCTTCCTCACCGGCACCTCCGAGGTGGCGCTGGCCGGGCTCCACGCCGACCAGATCCTCGACGCCGGCGCCCTGCCGCTGCGCTACTGCGGCTTCTCCACCTGCTTCCGCCGCGAGGCCGGCGCCGCCGGCCGCGACACCCGCGGGATCTTCCGTGTCCACCAATTCGACAAGGTCGAGATGTTCTCGTTCGTCGAGCCCTCCGAGTCGGGCGCCGAGCACGAGCGGCTGCTGGCGATCGAGGAGCGCATCCTCGGGGAGCTGGAGATCCCCTACCGGGTGGTCAGCGTCGCGGTCGGCGATCTCGGCGCCCCGGCGGCGAAGAAGTACGACTGCGAGGCCTGGATACCCAGCCAGCAGCGCTACCGGGAGCTGACCTCCTGCTCGAACACGACCGACTACCAGGCGCGGCGCCTCGGCTGTAGGTATCGGGCCGCCGACGGCGAATCTCCCCGAGCGGTGCACACCCTCAACGGGACCGCGGTCGCCGTGGGACGCACGATGATCGCCCTGATCGAGAACAGACAGGACCGGGACGGCGGCTTCACGCTACCCAAAACTTTGCATAAGTACGGATGTCCTGAGAGAATCTCGCCGCAATGAGCGCGGAACAGACCGGCATCCCTACCCGGTATTGCCTGCCGGGCGCGGAGCGGGGCTCGGCGTCGTGAGCTCGAGCGTGCGCGAAGCCAAGCGCGTGGTCCTCTGCGACGACCACGAGATCGTCCGCGAGGCGATCAAGTCACGGATGGCGAACTCGAGCATCGTCGAAATCGTCGGCGAGGCGGGCAACGGCCGCGACGTCGTCGACGTCGTCAAGGAGCTCGAGCCCGACGTCCTGATCATCGACGTCGAGCTGCCAAAGCGCGACGGGATCGAGGCGACCAAGGAGGTCCTCAGGGCCCGGCCGCGGACCAAAGTGATCATCTTCACCGCCCACGCCCAGCCGGACCTGCTGGCCTTGGCGCTGCGGGCCGGCGCCTCCGGCTACGTGCTGAAGTCGGCTCCGGCCGAGGACATCGCCCGCGCCGTCAAAGCCGTCACCGGCGGTGGCACCTTCCTCGGCGGCGACTTCGCCGGCGGCAAGCCCTCCGAGGTCGAGAAACTGCTGGAGCTCTCCCCGCGCGAGCGCCAGATCCTCGAGCTGCTGGCCGAGGGGCTGCGGGTGAAAGAGATCGCCGAGCGGCTGGCGCTGAGCCCGGCGACCGTCCATACCCACGTCCGCAACGCGATCGGCAAGCTCGAGGTCGACACCCGCACCGAGGCGGTGGCCCTGGCCGTGCGCTTCAACTACCTCGGCGCCGGCGGCGCCGTCCAGCAGTAGCGCCGCCGCGCCTCCCGGCTACTTCTTCTCCAGCTCCAGGGCGCAGCCGTTGATGCAGTAGCGCTGCCCGCCCTTTTCCGCCGGCCCGTCGTCGAAGACGTGCCCGAGGTGGGCGTCGCAGGCCTTGCAGACGACCTCGGTCCGCTTCATGAAGAGGCTGTTGTCGGGCCGCAGCTCGACGCGCTCGAGGTTGGCGGGCTCGGTGAAGCTGGGCCAGCCGGTGCCAGAGTCGAACTTGGTGTCGGAGGAGAACAGCTCGGCGCCGCAGCCGACGCAGCGGTACATGCCCTCGCTCTTCTCGTCCACGTAGGGGCCGGTGAAGGCGCGCTCGGTGCCGCCCTTGCGGGTCACCTCGAACTGCTCCGGCGTCAGCTGCTCGCGCCACTCCTGCTCGGATTTCTCGACCTTCGTCGCCATCGTTCTCCTTTCGTCTCTTGCTACCAGGGTACGCCCCCTTCCATACGGGCCGGCGACCTCGGCGGCCTACTCTGAGGGGATGAAGGGCAGGTCAGCTCTCGCGATTCTGGTCGTCGCCGTATCCGCGGCAGGGGCGTTCACCCAGGTGTCGCCGGCGCGGGCGGCCGGGCTGGAGTGGCTGATCGCACCCGCCTCGGTCTGCCCGAACCAGACCGATCCCGCCGCTCGGCCCGGGGTGCAGGTGCGGGCGATGCGATGCCTGACCAACTTCGCCCGGCGTGGTCGAGGGCTGCCCGTGCTCGCCCCCACGGCGGCGCTGGAGCGCGCCGCAGGCCACAAGTCCGCCGACATCCTCCGCTGCGACAGCTTCAGCCACGAAGCCTGCGGGCGCGAGTTCACCTACTGGATCGAGCGCTTCGGCTACGACGGCTGCACCAGCGCCGAGAACATCGCCTGGGGGACCGGCGGCCTCGGCAGCGTGCGTGCGATCTTCCGCGCCTGGATGCACTCCTCCGGCCATCGCGAGAACATCCTCGGCCCCTACGAGGAGATCGGAATCGGATTGCGGATCGGGTCGCTCGACGGCAACGCCGGCGCCCACGTCTGGACTCAGGACTTCGGCAGCCCCTGCTGACACGCCTAGGATTGCGGCGTGCCCGACGCTTTCTACGAGCCCGATGGCGATCGTTACCTCGCGACCGAGCTGACCCGCGGTCCCTGGGACCCGGGGGCCCAGCACGCAGGGCCGCCCGCGGCCCTGCTGGGGCGGGCAATCGAGGGGCTGCCCGATGCGGAGGAGTTCCAGGTCGGCCGCGTCACCTGCGAGATCCTGCGCTCGGTGCCGATCGCGCCCGTACGCGTCAGTGCCCGAGTCCTCCGCCCCGGCCGCCGCGTGCAGCTGGTCGAGGCGGAGCTGAGCGACGAGGCCGGGGAGCCGCTGATGCGGGCCAGCGCCTGGCGCCTGCGCGCCGCGGCTGTCGAGATCCCGCCCGCGGCGATGGCCGCCGCCGAGCCCCCGCCCGCGCCCGCGCAGGGCTCCGAAGTCGAGTTCTTCCCGACCGGGCAGGAGCTCGGGTACCACACGGCGATGGAGGTCTGCTTCCTCTCCGGCGGCTTCGTCGAGCCCGGACCGGCGAGGGTCTGGCTGCGGATGCGCCAGCCGCTCGTCGCCGGGGAGGAGCCCTCGCCGCTGCAGCGGGTGCTGGTCGCCGCCGACGTTGGCAACGGCGTCAGCGCCAGCCTCGATTACCGGCGTTATCTCTTCATCAACGTCGACCTCACCGTGCACCTGGAGCGGATGCCGGTGGGGGAGTGGGTCTGCGTCGACGCCCAGACGCTGCCGCAGCCGACCGGCAACGGCACCGCCGAGTCGGTGCTCTCCGACCGGGGCGGCCGGATCGGCCGCGCCCTGCAGACGCTGCTGATCGCCCAGCGCTAGACAGCGCGTCGATGGGCCGAAAACCCACGTATGAGGTGGGAAATCGGCCCGTCGGCGGCTGTTTAGCGCTGGGCGATCAGGACGCGGCTTTGGGGGGCGATCGCCAGGGCGATCAGGGTGGCGGAGCCGAGGGCGATCGCGGCGGCGAGCAGGAAGGAGCCCTCGTAGCTGCTGAGGGCGGCCGCGGCGCCGGCCAGCGGCGCGCCGAAGCCGACGCCGGCGTCGAAGAACGCGGTGAAGGTGCCGAGCGCCGCGCCGCGCCGCGCTTCGGAGCCCTGGTTGACGACGATCAGGGAGAGCGACGGGTAGAGCAGCGAGAAGGCGGCGCCCATCGCCAGCGCCCCGGCGATCGCGACCGGGAGGCTGTGGGCGAAGGCGATCGCGGTCAGCCCGATCGCCTCGACCAGGGCGGCTGCGGTAGCGACGCGACCCGGTCCGACCCGGTCGGGCAGGTCGCCGCCGACAAGCCGGGTCAGCACCACCATCGTTGCGAAGGCGCCGAAGACGAGCGCCCCGTGGCCGACGCCGCGGTCGTCGAGGTGGAGGACGACGAAGGTGGCGACCGCTGCGTAGCCGATCGAGCCCAGGGCGAGGGCGGCTCCCGGCACCACCGCCTCGCGGGCGATCAGCGAGCGGTGCTCGTGCTCGAGCCACTTGCCGGGGCGGAAGGGGTCGGGGACGCGGATGGCGATCAGCGCCCCGATCAGCGGCAGCACCCCGGCGAAGATCCAGACCGGCGTGTAGCCGGCGCTGTGCTGGATCAGCTCGCCGATCAGCGGCCCGATGCTGAGGCCAGCCCAGACCGCCAGCCCGTAGAGGCCGATCACGCGGCCGCGCCGCTCGGGTGGAGCGAGGTCCACGATCCAGGCCGAGCCGGCGGTGAAGACGGTGCCCTCGCCGGCGCCCAGCACCAACCGCGCCACGATCAAGCCGCCGACACCGAGCGGCAGCAGGTAGAGGAAGCCGCCGACCGCCATCAGCAGCGAGCCGACCAGGACCGCCGGCTTGCGACCGCGGCGGTCGGCGAAGCGGCCGGCGAAGGGCCGCAGCAGCAAGCCGGTGATCGCGTAGGCGCCGACCACGATCCCGACCGCGACGTTGCCCTCGCCGAGCGGTCCGTCGACGTAGCGGGGCAGGACCGGCAGGACGGCGCCGACGGCGACCAGGCCGCAGAACGTGACCGCGAAGACGCCGGCGAAGGCAACCCCGGGGCGGGAGATCGCCGGCGCCGCGGGCTCGGCGCTCAAAACAGCAGCGTGGCGAGGTTGTCGACGACGTGATCCGGCCGGGTCTTGGCGTCGGCCGCGTCCTCGCTGTCGGTGCCGCTGCGGATCAGGATCGTCGCCAGCCCCGCCCGGTTGCCACCCTCGATGTCGGAGGAGAGGCGATCGCCGACCATCGCCACGCGCTCGGCTCCGTCGATCGCGGCGAGCGCCATCTCGAACAGGTGGCGCTCCGGCTTGCCGGCGATCTCGGCGGTCCGCCCGGAGGCGGTCTCGACCGCGGCCAGGATGGCGCCGGTCCCGGGCCACTCGCCGCCCGGCATCGGCATCGTCGGGTCGCGGCTGGTGCCGATCAGGGCGGCGCCGCGATCGAGCGCTCGCTTCGTCGTCAGCAGCGCTTCGTAGTCGAAGTCGCGGTGGCCGGAGACGACGACGACCCCGGCATCGCGCCCCGCTTCGCCCTCGAGCACGGTGACTCCAGCGGCGGCGACCATCTCCTTCAGCGGCGCCCTGCTGACCACGAAGGCGCTGCCGTCGGGCCCGGCGGCCTCGCGGGCCAGGCGGGCGGCGACCACGCCGGCGGTGACGATCTGGTCGGCGCCGACGGCGATGCCCATGCCGGTCAGCCGCTCGGCGTAGGCAGCGGGCGGGCGGCCCGGATTGTTGGTGACGAAGACGATCCGCTTCCCCGCCTCGAGCAGCGCGGCGAGCGCCTCGACGGACCCCGGCACCGGCTCGGGGCCGATCCAGACGACCCCGTCGAGGTCGATCAGAAGTCCGTCGAAGTCGTCCGCGAGAGGCACGGGCCGCAGGCTATTGACTCATCTCGATACGGTGTCGAATAGTGAGTATCAACGGACAGGTCGTGGTCGCCACCGACCTCACCCGCCGCTACGGCGAGGGCGACGCGGCGGTCGATGCGCTGGCCGGGGTCAGCACCGCTTTTGAGCGTGACCGCTTCACCGCGATCATGGGCCCCTCGGGCTCGGGCAAGTCGACCCTGATGCACATCCTCGCCGGGCTCGACAAACCGACCGGCGGCTCGGTCCGGCTCGACGGGGTCGAGATCACCACGCTCGACGACGGCGAGCTGACCAAGCTGCGCCGCGACAAGCTCGGCTTCGTCTTCCAGTTCTTCAACCTGCTGCCGGTCCTCACCGCCGAGGAGAACCTGGTGCTGCCGCTCTCGATCGCCGGCCGCAAGCCCGACCGGGAGTGGGTCGAGCAGCTGATCCGCACCGTCGGCCTCGAGGACCGCCGCACCCATCGCCCCGCCGAGCTCTCCGGCGGCCAGCAGCAGCGCGTCGCCGTCGCTCGCGCCCTGGTCTCCAAGCCGGCCGTCGTCTTCGCCGACGAGCCGACCGGCAACCTTGACTCGAAGGCGAGCGCCGACGTGCTCGACCTGCTGCGCCAGGCGGTCGACGAGTTCGGCCAGACGGTGATCATGGTCACCCACGACCCCGTCGCCGCCGCCCATGCCGACCGCCTGATCACGCTCCGCGACGGCAAGCTCGTCCAGGACGGCGCGCCGGGCTCGGCGGGCGACGTGATCGAGCTGATGAAGCAGCTTGACTAGCCTCGCCCTCAAGAGCCTCTGGGCTCGCAAGGTTCGCGCCCTCACCACCACCTTCGCGGTCGTCATCGGGGTCGCCTTCATGGCCGGCTCCTATGTGCTCACCGACACGATCCTCGCCGCCTTCGACGAGATCTTCAACGACTCCCTGAAGGGCACCAGCGTCGTCGTCAGCGCCGAGGACCTGGTCCAGCAGCAGAGCGGCGAAACGCCGACGATCTCCGCCAAGCTGCTGCCGAAGGTGGAGCGGACGCCGGGCGTTCGCATCGCCTCCGGGGCGATCTTCACGTCCGGCGCCTTCTTCGACTCCAAGGGCGAGGCGATCGGCGGCAAACTCAACCTCAAGTTCATCTCCTCGACGCAGCCGCCGCCGCTGGAGTCGCTCACCTACGTTGACGGCCATCCGCCGCGCGGCCCGACCGAAGCGTCGATCGACAAGGCCGCCGCCGAAAGCGCGGACCTCGCGATCGGCGACGAGCTCGAGCTCGTCGGCCGCATGAAGGCGGTCAGCTTCCGCCTGGTCGGGCTCACCCAGCTCGGCAGCGCCTCGATCGGGGGCACCAGCATCGCCCAGCTGACCCTGCCCGAGGCGCAGCGGATTACCCGCAAAGTGGGGCGGTTCGACCAGATCCTGGTTGCAGCCGACGACGGTGTCACGCCGCTGGTGCTGAAGCGGCGAGTCGAACGCGAGCTGCCGTCCTCGATTCGGGTCGAGACCGGCGAAGAGAGCGCCGAACGGGCCTCCGACGAAATCCGCGACAACCTCGGCTTCCTGCAGACGATGCTGCTCGTCTTCGCCTTCGTCGCCCTCTTCGTCGGCGCCTTCCTGATCTTCAACACCTTCTCGATCACGGTCGCCCAGCGGGTCAGCGAGTTCGGCATGCTGCGCACGCTGGGCGCCTCCCGCGGCCAGATCCTTCGCAGCGTCGTGGCCGAGGCGCTGGCGATCGGGCTGCTGGGAGCGGTTATCGGCATCGCCGGCGGCTATCTGATCGCAATTCTGCTCAACGCCCTCTTCAAAGCGATCGGCATCGATCTGCCGACCACCGCCCTGGTGATGAAGTCGCGCACGATCGTCGTCTCGCTGGCGATCGGCGTCGGCGTCACCCTGATCTCTTCGCTGATCCCCGCCCTGCGCTCGACCAGGGTGCCGCCGATCGCCGCCATGCACGCGACGCTGCCGCAGACGACTCGGCGGCGCCGGGCGCTCAACGCCGTGCTCGCGGTCCTGCTTGGCCTCGCCGGCCTGGGGATGCTTCTCGCCGGGCTCTTCGGCGGCGCCGGCGGGGGCACCGCAGCCGGCTTGATGGGGTTCGGCGCCGTCGCCATCGTGCTCGGCGTCTCCCTCTTCAGCCCCCGCCTGGTGCCGCCGCTGGCGGCGGTGGCGGGGTGGCCCCTGGAGCGGATGCGCCGGCTGATCGGCCGCCTTGCCCGCGAGAACGCGCAGCGCAATCCGGGCCGCACCGCGGTCACGGCGGCGGCGTTGATGATCGGCCTCGCCCTGGTCGCCTTCGTCACCGTCTTCGCTGCCGGGCTCAAGAGCTCGATCGCCGAGGCGGTCGACGACACCTTTCACGGAGACCTGGTGGTCCAGAACAGCGACAGCTTCTCGCCGATTCCGGCCGGCGTCGCGATCGCCGCCCGGGCGGTGCCCGGGGTCGACCTCGTCGCCACCCTGCGCGCGACCGAAGCGAAGCTGGTCGGCGGCGGCGCCAAGTCGCGGATCAACAGCCTCTCGCGCGATTCGAGCGAGGTCTTCGAGCTCGAATGGGTCGAGGGCGGCCCGGAGACGCTTCGCGATCTCGGCAATCGCGAAGCCCTGGTCCAGGACTCCTTCGCCTCCTCCCACGAGCTCGAAGCCGGCGATGGTTTCCGGCTGCTGAGCCAGACCGGAAGGCGGCCAAGCTTCCGCGTCGCCGGCACCTACAAGACCAAGGCCGGGCTGCTCGGCGCCGTGGTCGTCACCCCGGCCGTGATGGCAAGGGACTTCAGCCAGAGGCAGGACACGATCGATTTCGTCAAGATCGCCTCGGGCACCAGTGCCGGCGAGGTCCAGCAACGGCTCGAGAATCTGCTCGAACGCGACTTTCCCACCGCCGAGGCGCTCGACCAGTCCGAACTGAAGGAGAACCAGGAAAAGCAGGTCAACCTGCTGCTCAACCTGATCTACGCGCTGCTGGTGATGGCGATCGTCATCTCCCTCTTCGGGATCGCCAACACCCTCGCGCTCTCGATCCACGAGCGCACGCGGGAGCTGGGGATGCTGCGGGCGATCGGGATGTCGCGCCGCCAGGTGCGCTCGATGATTCGCTACGAGGCGGTGATCACGGCCCTGATCGGGGCGCTCCTGGGGATGATCCTCGGCATCGTCTTCGCGGCGCTGATCGCGCAGCCGCTCAAGGACGAAGGCTTCGTCCTCTCCTATCCGCTTGGCTCGCTGGCGATCCTGATGGTTTTGGCCGCCGTCGCCGGCGTGATCGCGGCGATCGTCCCGGCGCGCCGAGCATCTCGCCTCGACGTGTTGGAGTCCCTCCAGTACGAGTAGAGCCAGGTAGCGGGGCCCCGCTACCTGGCGAGGGCCATGCGGAGGGCGCCGGCGACCTCGAGCATCGCGCCGCGGGCGGTGCGGCTGACGGCGGTGTGGCTGGCGAAGCTGTGGACCAGGCCGCGGTGGCGCCGCAGCGCCACTTGGACGCCGGCCTCGCGCATTCGTAGCGCGTAGGCCTCGCCCTCGTCCCGCAGCGGGTCGAAGCCGGCCGTGGCGACGTAGGCGGGAGGCAGGCCGCGCAGGTCCGGCGCCCGCAGGATCGAGACCCGCGGATCGGTGGCGTCGCTGCCAGGTGGCAGGTAGCTCCGCTCGAAGGCTTCCATGTCGCCTTTGGTCAGCAGGAAGCCCTCGTCGAAGAGCCGTCGCGAGGGCAGATCCCCGGCCGAGTCGGTCGGTGGGTAGATCAGCAGCTGCATCGCCGGCATCGCGCCGCCGCCGGCGCGCGCCAGCAGGCAGATCACGGCGGCCAGGTTGCCGCCGGCGCTGTCGCCGCCGACGGCGATCCGGGCCGGGTCGACGCCCAGCGCGGCGGCGTTTGCGACGGCCCAGGCAAAGCTTGCCCAGGCGTCCTCGACGGCGGCGGGAAAGGGGTGCTCCGGCGCCAGCCGGTAGTCGATCGCGAGCACCGCGGTCCCGGCCGCCGCGCCCAGGAAGCGGCAGACGCCATCGTGGGTGTCGAGGTCGCCGATCACCCAGCCGCCGGCGTGGAAGTAGAGGAGCAGGGGCACCGGGGCGCCGGCCGGGAGATTGCCCGGCACGTAGAGGCGGGCCGGGATCGGCCCACCATGGCCGGGGATCTCCAGTCCCTGCACCCGTGCCATCGGGATCTGCGGCCGGCTGGCGGTCACTTCGGCCTCGCGCCGGACCGAGGCCCGCGCCGCCTCGACGCTCATGCCACTGATGAACCTGTCGCTCTCGACCAGCTCGGCGATCCGGATCAGCGCGTGGGTGTCGCTGGCCAGCGTCTGCCCGTCGATGGTCGGGGGCGTCCCGAACAGCCGCCGCTGCACCCGCGGCGGCAGTCCGCAGGCCCACTTCACGAGATGGTGCTCGGCGGGCGAGGAGAGGAGGCGGGGAAGAGCTGCCATCGGTGCAAGTCAGGCTAGTGCCAATCGGGGCTCTGGGGAAGCTGCGACGGCAGCGGCCGCGAGGGCTCCTGACCAGAGGCTCAGTACGGTGTCTGGGCGATGGAGGCGATCACCACCGAGACCGCTCCGGCGATGCCGGCCCCGCCGGCCGTCAAGGGCCTCCCCCCGGGCCCGCGAATGCCGCGGGCGCTGCAGACGGCGATCTGGTCGCGGCAGGCGCAGTGGATGCTCGAGCAGAGCCGGGCTCGCTTTGGCGACATGTTCACGATCAGGATCGCCCACGAAGGGACCTGGGTGATGGTCTCCGATCCGGCCATGGTGAAGCAGGTCTTCACCGGCGACCCACGGATCTTCCACGCGGGGGAGGGCAACCAGATCCTGCGCCCGATCCTCGGCGAGAACTCGGTCTTGGTCCTCGACGAGAAGCCGCACATCGGTCAGCGCCGGCTGCTGCTGCCGCCTTTCCACGGCGAGCGCATGCAGGGCTACGCCGAGACGATGGCCGAGATCGCCGCCCGCGAGATCGACAGCTGGCCCACCGGCACCCCCTACAAGCTGCGGCCGCGGATGCAGGCGATCACGCTCGAGATCATCCTCGAGACGGTCTTCGGCGTCCACGACAAGAAGCTGATGGACCCGCTGCGGGCGGCGCTACGCGACTTCCTCGACCTCACCACCGACCCGCGGGTGCTGCTGCCGGTGGTACTGATCGGCCCGGAGCGGATCCGCCGCATTGCCGCCTTCCGCCGCCGCATCGATCGCGTCGACGAGCTGATCCACAGCGAGATCGCCGCCCGTCGGGTCGCCGAGGACCTGGCCGAGCGCGACGACATCCTCTCGATGCTGGTCGCCGCCAGGCACGAGGACGGCAGCCCGATGAGCGACGCCGAGATCCGCGACGAGCTGCTCACCCTGCTCGTCGCCGGCCACGAGACGACCGCCACGGCGCTCTCCTGGGCGGTGGAGCGCCTGGTTCGCCATCCCGAGAAGCTGGAGCGCCTGCGCGCCGAGGTCGTGGCCGGGGAGGAGTCCTACCTGACCGCGACGATCCAGGAGACGCTGCGCCTGCGCCCGGTGATCGTCCTGGTGATTCGCAAGCTGACCGAGCCGGTCGAGATCGGCGGCTACGAGCTGCCGGCCGGCGCCGCCGTGACCCCCTGCATCCACCTCGTCCACCGCGATCCGGAGACCTACCCGGAACCCGAGCGCTTCCTTCCCGAGCGCTTCCTCGAGACCCCGCCCGGCACCTACACCTGGATCCCCTTCGGCGGCGGCGTCCGCCGCTGCCTCGGCGCCGCCTTCGCCCAGTTCGAGATGGCCGTCGTCCTCGAAGAGCTGGTCAAGCGCCACCAGATCCGCCCGGCGAACCGGAAGTCCGAGCGTCCTTTCCGCCGCGCGATCACCGAGACGCCCCGGCACGACGCCGAAGTCGTGCTCGGCTAGCGGACCTCGTAGGGCTGTGGGCGGCCGAGCGGGAGCCGGACCGGGGCCTGCTCTTCGGCGGTCACGAGCAAGTGCACCGGCTCGTCGCCCTTGACTTTGATTCCACCCGGCCAGATCGTTCGGGGCTTGTTGCCGCAGAGCTGGAACTCGGTTTCGCCGTAGCCACGGGTGTTGCGGAAGGAGGAGCTGGGATTGCCGTCGCGATCGCGGACTTCCCCGTAGATCAGGAACACCCGGTCTCGCAGTCGCGGCGGCACGCTCACGGTCACCGTTTCCGGCTCACGGCCTTCGACCAGAATCGGCATCTTGGTCGTGTACCAGCCCCGCGCCAGCGACATCTCACGGAGCGGCTGACGCCTGACCCCGACCGGCCCGGCGTCCACCGATTCGCTGCGCCAGTCGGCCGACCCATGCCCGATGATCGCCTTGTCGCATGGCGCGACGTTCGCTTCGGCAGGTGCCGCGAGCGCCAACGTCGCCGCGATGGCCGCCAAGAAGTGCATCTTCCAAATTTAGCTGAGGTCGTAGGACCAAGCGAGGGCGCGCACGCGGCGGAGCGGCAGTGCTTTGCACGACGCGAAGCCGCGGGTGCGGCAACGCGCAGTGTCCTACGACCTCAGATCAGCCGCAGCCGGTGTTGTTGCCGCAGGACGAGCAGGTGTAGCAGCTGCCCGTCCGCTGCATCATGCCGCCGCACTGCTCGCAGGCGGGGCCGAGGTCGAGGCCGGACATCTTCGCCGGCCGCACCGGGGGGCTGTCGGTGAGGGCCGTGGCGGCGGGAACCGGGCCGTCGCTCTTCGCCTTGCCGTGGCCGTTGCCGCCGTTGGCGGGGCCAGCCGTGTCGGTAGCGATGCCGAGACCGAGCTGAGAGGTCTCCGCGTCCTTCTTGTTGCGCACCTCCTGGGTCATGATCCCCAGTTCCTCGAGCGTGTCGGTGTCCTCGATGAAGCGGCTCGCGACCCAGCGCATGATGTAGTCGGGCAGCGATTTGGCGAAGGGGATCTCCGGGTTGCCGGTGATGCCCTCCGGCTCGAAGCGCATGTAGCTGAACTTGCGCACGAAGTCTTCGAGCGGGACGCCGTACTGGAGGCCGAGCGAGATTGCCGTCGCGAAGGCGTTCATCAGCCCCCGCATCGTCGATCCCTCCTTGCCAATGTCGGTGAGGAAGATCTCCCCGACCGAGCCGTCCTCGTACTTGCCGGCGGTGATGTAGCCCTCGTGGCCGGAGATCGAGAACTTGTGGGTGATCGATTCGCGCTCGCGGGGCATCCGTTTGCGCTCCGGGGGCAGGACCACGACCTCGGCCTCAGCGCCCTTCTCGTCCTGGGCGTCGGTGCGCAGCGCCTGCGCCGTCTTCGAGCCGTCGCGGTAGATCGCCAGTGCCTTGAGGCCGCCGTTCCAGCCGCGCGTGTAGGCATCGGCGATGTCGTCGATCGTCGCCGACTGCGGCAGGTTGACCGTCTTCGAGATCGCCCCGGAGATGAACGGCTGCGTCGCCGCCATCATGTCGATGTGGCCGGTGTGGGAGATCGCCCGCTCGCCGACCGCGACGTCGAAGACCTCCAGGTGCTCGTCTTTCAGCCCCGGCGCGCCGACGATCGTGTTCTTCTCGGCGATGTGGGCGTTGATCTGGTCGATCTCCGCCTCCGAGTAGCCCATCGCGTCGAGCGCCATCGGCACCGACTGGTTGACGATCGTCATCTGCCCGCCGCCGACCAGCTCCTTGAACTTGACCAGCGAGAAGTCGGGCTCGATCCCGGTCGTGTCGCAGTCCATCAGGAAGCTGATCGTCCCGGTCGGGGCCAGCACCGTCGCCTGCGCGTTGCGGTAGCCGTGCTGCTCGCCGAGCTCGACGGCCTCGTCCCAGGAGCGCTGCGCGGCCTCGAGCAGGTCGCCCTTGATCCCGGTCGGGTCGACCTCGTAGGCGGCGTCGCGGTGCATCCGCATCACCCCGTTGTGGGGCTCGCGGTTCTTCTCGTAGGCCTCGTACGGTCCGGTCGCCCCACCGGCGATCAGCGCCGACTGGCGGTAGGCGCGGCCGGTCATCAGCGCCGTGATCGCGGCGGCGACGTTGCGGCCCGTGTCCGAGTCGTAGGGGAGGCCGTCGGACATCAGCAGGGCGCCGAGGTTGGCGTAGCCGAGGCCGAGCTGGCGGAAGGAGTTGGCGTTGGCGGTGATCTCCTCGGTCGGGTAGCTGGAGAAGCCGACGACGATCTCCTGGGCGAGGAAGACGATGTCGACCGCGTGCTCGAAGGGCTCGACTTCGAAGCTGCCGTCCTCGCGGCGGAATTTCATCAGGTTGAGCGAGGCCAGGTTGCAGGCCGAGTCGTCGACGTGCATGTACTCGCTGCAGGGGTTGGAGGCGTTGATCCGGCCCGACTCCGGGCAGGTGTGCCAGCGGTTGATCGTGGTGTCGTACTGGATGCCGGGGTCGGCGCAGCGCCAGGCGGCGTCGGCGATCTGGTTCATCAGCTCGCGGGCGTCGAGGGTCTTCACCGACTCACCGCCGTTGCGGGCGGTGAGGTGCCAGTCCTCGCCGGCGGCGACGGCCTCCATGAAGTCGTCGGTGACCCGCACCGAGTTGTTGGCGTTCTGGTACTGGATCGAGGTGAAGCCCTCGCCGTCGATCGACATGTCGAAGCCGGCGTCGCGCAGCGCCTCGGCCTTCTTCTCCTCGTCGGCCTTGCACCAGATGAAGTGCTCGATGTCCGGATGGTCGACGTCGAGCACGACCATCTTCGCCGCCCGCCGCGTCTTGCCGCCGGACTTGATCGTGCCCGCCCAGGCGTCGGCGCCGCGCATGAAGCTGACCGGCCCGCTGGCGGTGCCGCCCTTCTTCAGCGGCTCCATCGAGCCGCGGATGTTGGAGAGGTTGATGCCGGAGCCGGAGCCGCCGCGGAAGATGTTGCCCTCTTTCGTGTTCCAAGCCAGGATGCTCTCCATGGTGTCCTCGACACTGAGGATGAAACAGGCGGAGCACTGCGGGGTCTCCTCGAAGCCGACGTTGAACCAGACCGGCGAGTTGAAGGCCGCTTTCTGGTTGAGCAGGATCGAGGTCAGCTCCATCTCAAAGGCGTCGGCATCGTCGGCGGAGGCGAAGTAGCCGCCCTCGCGACCCCAGTTGGAGATCGTCCCGGCGACGCGGCCGATCATCTGTTTGACCGAGCTCTCGCGCTCCGGGCTGCCGAGCTGGCCGCGGAAGTACTTCTGGGCGACGATGTTGGTCGCGTTCTGGGACCAGCTCTTGGGGAACTCGACCCCGCGCTGCTCGAAGGCCGGGCTCTCGGGATTGCCGATCACCGCATCGCGGATCTCCCACTCGACCTGGTCGAAGGGGTGCACGCCGGCCGTCGAGAACCGGCGTTCTATGGCTAGTCCCTGAAGAGAGTCAGTTCCAAATTTCTCTGCAGTTTTAGCCATTTTTCCGCCCTTTTCCGTTCTTTGTGGGCCAGTGATGCTCTCGCGCGGTGCGGACAGACTTTTGTCACGCGAATGTCCGCATTTGCGAACTCCAGTCAAATGACTATTGGCCGATGTCCCGGAACCGAGGCCTATGCGAGAAATTGATTTTCGGACTTGGAAAGTCGTCTGAGAAAGAAATTGCAAAACCTTTAAAAAATAAGTCTAGACACAGACGGAATACGCCTTTCAGAGCGTCGCCAATACGCCGAAATGACGCCTCGCTCAATCGTTTGCCGCCCCGGCGCTACCCTGCCTCTATGGCCGATGACCTGCGTAGGGGCGCGGAGCGGATGGGCGAGCGAGCGAGCGCTGCTCGCGAGGCAATGGGCGATCGCGCCAGCGCCGCCAAGGAGGTCATGGGCGAGCGCGCGACCGCGGCCAAAGAGGCGACCGCCGAGGCGATCGCGCTGGTCAAGCCGAAGCTGCGCGGCGTCTCTCACGAGTGGGCCTTCTTCCTATCGCTCGGCTTCGGCGTCGCCCTGATCGTTCTCGCCAAGACGCCGAAGGCGACCCTCGCTGTCGCGATCTACGCGGTCAGCCTCTCGGCCCTGTTCGGGACCAGCGCCCTTTACCACAGGGTCAATTGGACCCGACCCCAGGCCCGCCAGTGGATGCGGCGCCTGGATCACTCGATGATCTTCTTCCTCATCGCCGGCACCTACACGCCCTTCGCGCTGCTCGTCCTCGAAGGCCCGCTCGCCGACGCGATCCTCGCCGTCGTCTGGATCGGTGCCATCGCCGGCGCCATCGTCGAGATGATCTGGATCGACCACCCGAAATGGGTGGCGGCGATCATCTATCTCTCGATCGGCTGGGTCGC
Source organism: uncultured Solirubrobacterales bacterium (assembly GCA_963812145.1). Lineage (GTDB taxonomy): Bacteria > Actinomycetota > Thermoleophilia > Solirubrobacterales > 70-9 > VAYN01. The sequence goes on along the minus strand of CAWEUG010000005.1, from coordinate 626 downwards.
CGTCGCCGCCTTCCCCGAGCTCTGGTCGGAGATGGGCGTCGCCGGCACCCTCCTCGTCGCTGTGGGGGGGCTCCTCTACACGGCGGGCGCCGTCGTCTACGCGACCCAGCGCCCGAACCCGAGCCCGGCGATCTTCGGCTATCACGAGGTCTTTCACCTGCTCGTCATCGCCGCCGCCGTGGCCCACTTCTCGGCGATCGCCTTCTTCGCCCTGCCGCAGGCCTGACGCTAGGCAGCGACCCGCTCGCGGGTGAATTCCTCGACCTCCTCGGCAGCGGCCACCAGCTCGGCGAGAACCTGCTCCAGGCGCTCGGACTGCTGCGGCTCCAGCTCCAGGTGCCCGTCGACGTACTGCTCGGCGGCGTGGCCGATCGGCAGCTCGGCCTCGACCACGCGGCCGCCGAGGGCACCGAGCACCTTGCGGGTCTCGGCCTGGGCCCAGACCGCGCCGAACATCCCGGTCGAGGCGCCGACCACCGCTGCCGGCTTGCCGTTGAGGGCGCTCTGTCCGGCTGGGCGCGAGGCCCAGTCGAGCGCGTTCTTCAGCACGCCCGGGATCGAGTGGTTGTACTCCGGCGTCGCCACCAGGACGGCGTCGGCGCCGCGGATCGCCTCGCGCAGCTCCC
>CAWEUG010000004.1:0-891924 GCA_963812145.1 uncultured Solirubrobacterales bacterium | reverse complement strand
ACATGTCCCTGCGCAAGGTGCGGCGGACGATCAAAGAACAGGAAGAGGTCGCCGCCGGGGCGCCGGTGACGCTGCGCAAGGACGTCGGCTACGACCTCGTCTACTACCTGGAAGAGAACCAGCGCCGCTTCCCGGGCGTCGCCGTACAGCGGGTCTTCGTCCGCGACTACCCGGGCGGCAGCCGCGCCGCGCACGTGCTCGGCAGCGTCGGCGAGGTCTCCGGAGAGGAGCTGAAGGAAGCGCCGTACGAGGGCTTGGAGCCCGGCGACGAGGTCGGCAAGGGCGGCGTCGAGTACACCTACGACCGCTATCTGCGCGGCCAGCCGGGCCTGACCAAGATCCAGGTCAACGCGCTCGGCCAGCCAACCCCCGGCGGCCAGCTGGTCTCCGAGCCACCGGCGCCCGGCGACAATCTGAAGCTGACGATCGACCCTGATGTGCAGGCGGCCGGCGAGAGCGCGCTCGCCTCGCGAGGGCTCCCCGGGGCCTTCGTGACGATGAACGTCGACAACGGCCAGCTGCTCGGGCTCGGCTCCTTCCCCCACCTACGACCCCACGGTCTTCACCGAACCGATGACCCAGGCCCAGGTGGACGAACTGATTCGGGACCCGGTGCTGGCGCCGCTGACCGATCGCGCCACCGAAAGCTATTACCCGACGGGATCGACCTTCAAGATCGTCACTGCCCTGGCAGCCCTGGAAGGGAAGGTGATCACGCCCTCGACCTCGATCTTCGACGGCGGCAAACTCACGATCGGCAGCCAGAGCTTCCAGAACGCCGGCGGTGCTGAATACGGGCCGCTGACCCTGGTTCCGGCCCTCGAAGTGTCCTCGGACGTCTTCTTCTACGAATTGGGGCTGGACATGTGGGACACCGGCCAGCTGCAGCGCTGGGCGGCCAAGCTTGGGATCGGCAAGGAGTCCGGACTCGACCTCCCCGGCGAGACGGAAGGGCTTGTGCCCAGCCGCACCTGGCGCAACCAGCTCTACAAGGAAGGCAACACCGACCGCCCCTGGTCGGCCGGCGACAACGTCCAGCTGGCGACCGGCCAGGGCGACCTGCAGACCAACCCGCTGCAGGTGGCGATCTCCTACGCGGCGCTCGGGAACGGCGGCACGATCGTGACCCCGCACGTGGGCATGGAAGTCGAGGACGCGGCGGGTCGGGTGCTGAAGGAATTCGATCCGCCGGCGCGCCGCAGGATCAAGATCGATCCCTCCTCCCGGACGGCGATCATGGAAGGCCTTCACCAAGCGGCTCAGGGCCCGGAGGGCACCTCGTACGGCATCTTCGGCGGCTTCCCGATCGAGGTCGCCGGCAAGACCGGCACGGCGCAGCGCCCCCCGCACGCCGATCAGTCCTGGTACGCGGTCCTCGCCCCGTATCCGGACCCCCGTATCGTCACCGTGGTGACGATGGAGGAAGGCGGCTTTGGGGCCGAATCCGCGGCGCCGGCCGCGCTGCAGATCCTCGAAGCGTATTTCGACAAGCACGCGAGCTCGGTGTCGGCATCCGGGACGGGGCTCGCCGAATGACGTACGCCACCCGCACGAGGCAAGCCCGCCCCGAGCCGTTCGCGATCCGCGTCGGGATCGCCGAGCGTCTCGGCCTCGCCCATATGGACTGGCCACTGACCCTCGCCACCGTGGCCCTGGCCGCCTTCAGCGTCTTCACCCTCTCCCAGGCGACCCTCAACGATGTCCCTGGTAGCCCCCACTACTTCGTCGATCGGCAGGCGATCTACTGCGTGCTCGGCCTGGTCGGGATGCTGCTGATGACCCGCATCGACTACTCGCGCTTCCGCGAGCTGCGGGTCGGGATCTACACCTTCCTCTGCGCCAGCGTCGCGCTCGTCTTCGTCTTCGGCTTCGCCGCTCGCGGCTCGCGGCGCGCCTTCGAATTTCCCTTCTTCAGCTTCCAGCCGTCGGAGCTCGGCAAGCTCCTGCTCGTCCTTGCCCTTGCCGGCTTCGTCATCGACGGCGCCAGGAGGGGCTCGGCCAAGCAGCGCACGGTGCGCTACCTCTGCCTCGGGCTGGCCCCGGCGGCGCTCGTTTTCCTGCAGCCGGACCTCGGCACCTCGATGGTGTTCGCGGTCGCCACCCTCGCCGTGATGTACTTCGGTGGTGTTCCCTGGACCCACTTCGCCGTTATCGGCGCAACCCTCGTCGCATTGATCGCGCTCGTCCTCGTTGCGGCCCCCTCTGTCGGGGTGCCCGTTCTGAAGGGCTACCAGGAGCAGAGGCTCACCTCTTTCCTGGACCCGAGCGAGCACGCCAGCGGCGCGGGCTATCAGCAGAACCAATCAGTGGTCGCCATCGGCTCCGGTGAGAAGACCGGGCGTGGCGACCGTGCCACCCAGACGCGGCTCGACTTCGTTCCCGAGCGGCACACCGACTTCATCTTCGCGGTGATCGGTGAGCGCTACGGGTTCATGGGCGCCGCGTTCGTCCTATCCCTTTACGCCCTGCTCTTCTGGCGGGCGCTGCGGATCGTGACACTCTCGAAGAACTCCTACGGGACCCTGGTCGCGGGCGGCATCGCCGTCTCGCTGCTGTTCCAGGTCTTCGTCAACGTGGGGATGAACCTCGGCATCATGCCGATCACGGGCATCCCCTTGCCGTTGATGAGCTACGGAGGGTCCTCAGTGATCGCTACTTTCCTAGCGGTCGGAGTACTTCAGAGCATCAACATCCAAGCGCGTCTCAGTCAGAGGGGAAGGTTCGCCTGGTGATGCCTCTTGAAAGGGGCCCCGGCGGTGCGTACCCAACCGAACTGAGATAAGCATGAAAAAAACGATCCTGGTCTCCGCCGAGCGCGGAGAGACCCGTGTGGCCGTCCTCGAGTCGAAGACGAAAGGCGGCAAGCGCGACGTCGCCGAGCTCTACATCGAGCGCCGCGGCAAGCGATCCATCGTCGGCAACATCTACAAGGGCAAGGTCGACAACGTCCTGCCCGGCATGGAGGCCGCCTTCGTCGACATCGGCCTCGAGCGCAACGGCTTCCTCCACGTCGACGAGATCGTCCTCCCGGGCGGCGAGCAGGCCCCCAAGCGCGGCCGCGGCTCCGGGCGCCGGATCAACGAGCTGATCAAACCCGGCCAGGAGATCCTCGTCCAGGTGGTCAAGGACCCGCTGAAGACGAAGGGCGCCCGGCTCTCGATGAACGTCTCGATCGCCGGCCGCTACCTGGTCTTCGCGCCGCAGGGCAGCGGCGTCGGCGTCAGCCGCCGGCTCACCGACTCCGAGCGCGACCGCCTGCGCAAGATGGTCGACCGCACCTATAAAGGGCCGGGTGGGCTGATCGTCCGCACCGCCGCCCACGGCGCGAAAAAATCCGATTTCGTGCGGGAGATCGGCTACCTGCAGCGCCTCAACGAGGTTCTGCAGCGGCGCAGTGAGACGACCAAGGCGCCGTCCCTGGTCTTCCAGGAGGCCGACCTCTCGGTGCGGGTCCTGCGCGACGTCTTCCTCAGCGAGTTCGAGAAGGCGATCATCGACTCCGAGAAGCAGTTCGAGCGGGTCACCAACTTCTTCCAGCGCACGGCGCCGGAGCTGGTTGCCGGGGTCGAGCTCTACACCGAGCAGAAGCCGCTGCTGGAGAAATGGAAGATCGACGAGGAGATCGAGTCGACGCTGAACCGCCGCGTCGACCTGCCCTCGGGCGGCTATCTGATCATCGACTACACCGAGGCGCTGACGGTGATCGACGTCAACAGCGGCTCCTTCACGGGCCGCGGCAAAGGCGGCCTCGAGGAGACGATCACCAAAGTCAACACCGAGGCGGCGGAGGAGGCGGTGCGGCAGCTGCGCCTGCGCGACATCGGCGGCATCATCGTCATCGACTTCATCGACATGGCCCGGGCCAGCAACCGCGACAAAGTCCTGAAGACGATGCGCAAAGCGCTCGACGCCGACAAGTCGAAGAGCTATGTGGTCGAGGTCTCGCCGCTCGGCCTGGTCGAGATGACCCGCCAGAACGTCACCGACGGCGTCCGCGAGATCCTCACCGCCCCCTGTCCGACCTGCCACGGCGAGGGCGTCGTTCTCTCGGCCGAGACGGTTGCCCTGGAGGGGCTGCGCAAGATGCGCGACATCGCTGCCGAGCACGCCGGCACCGAGGCCTTCCTGATGCGAGTCAACCCGAAAGTCGCCGCCGCGCTGACCGATTCCGACAGCGGCCTGCCCGAGCTCGAGTCCGAAACCGGCAAGCAGTTCCATTTCGAGGGCGGCGACGCGCTGGCGATCGACACCTTCGACATGGTCGAGTCGGGGACCCGGGCGGAGATCGAGGAGCGGGCGCTGCCGTTCAAGGTCGGCGAGGAGGTGCTGGTCAAGATCGACGAGCCGCACATGTACAACGCCGACGATGCCGTCGCCCGGATCGACTCCTACATCGTCAGCATCACCGGCGGCGGTCGCTTCGTCGGTGAGCGCAAGCTGGTCCGGATCGAGGAAGTCGAGCGCTCCGCCGCGATCGCTTCCCTGCTGGGCTCGGATTCCCCCAACGGGGCCGCGGGCGCCGAGGAAGGCGGCGCCGAGCTAGACTCCGCCGCTGCTTCGCGTAAACGCAGTCGTGGCCGCCGAGGCGGCCGGGGACGTTCGCGCGCCAATCAAGGAAGCAAGGACGAGTGAGCTGAGCATGTACGCAGTAGTCGAAACCGGCGGTAAGCAGTACAAGGTCGAGCAGGGAACCTCCCTGCTCGTCGATCGTCTCGATGTCAAGGAGGGCGACAAAGTCGCCCTGCGCGCGGTGATGTTCCGCGACGACACCGTCCTGGCGGCGCCGAAGGAGCTGGAGAAGGTCAAAGTCGAGGCGAAGGTCGCCGAGCACCTGCGGGGCCCGAAGATCAAAGTCTTCAAATACAAGGCCAAGAAGGGCTACCGCCGCCGCGCCGGCCACCGCTCCGAGCTGACCAAGCTCGAGGTGACCGAGGTCAAACTGCTCAAATCGGCCGCCAAGAAGCCGGCCGAGAAAAAGGCCGCCGAGAAAAAACCGGCTGCTGAGAAAAAATCCGCTGCGAAGAAGGAGGAGACCGATGGCTCATAAGAAGGGGCTGGGCTCCAGTCGCAACGGGCGCGAATCGAACCCGAAGATGCTCGGGGTCAAGGTCTTCGCCGGCGAGCAGGTCAGCGGCGGCGAGATCATCGTGCGCCAGCGCGGGACCAAGTTCTGGCCCGGTGAGGGCACGGGGCTAGGGCGCGACCACACGATTTTTGCGACGCGCGCTGGAAAAGTGGATTTCTTGACCGCCCGCAAGGGGCGGATGATTCGCGTTCTCGCAGACGACTGACGTTCCTTGGACGTGGGGGGAGGGGTCGGGTGCCCCTCTTGCTTGCTGTCTTTCTCGCTGGGAAGCATGCAGCTCTCGCTGAGCTGGGTCGAGCGAGAAAGGGAGCGCCGCTGCGCCAGAGGGGCACCCAATCCCTCCTCGCAGGGTCCGGCTCCTCTTGACTTTTGTCACCCAGAGGGTGGCTAAGGACAAGCGGAGGGCATCTAGTCTCTGGATTCCATGTACGACAAAGCGAAGATCTGGGTTGAGGGCGGGGCCGGTGGAAACGGCTGCGTGAGCTTCAGGCGCGAGGCGCATGTGCCCAGGGGTGGGCCTGATGGCGGGGATGGTGGGCACGGGGGGGATGTGGTGCTCGTTTGCGATCTCTCGAAGCGGGATCTGGGGGCGCTCAAAGGCAGCAGGCACTTTCGCGGGGAGCGGGGGAGTCATGGGGAAGGGTCGAACAAGCACGGGGCGCGGGGGGAGGAGCGGATGATTCCGGTGCCGGCCGGGACTCAGGCGACGACCGTGGATGGGAGTGCGGTCGACCTCGTGGAGGAGGGACAGAGGGCTGTTGTCGCTCACGGAGGGCGTGGGGGGCATGGGAACAAGCGGTTCGCGACCTCGACCCGGCAGGCGCCGCGGTTTGCGGAGAAGGGGACGAAGGGAGAAGCGGACTGGATCGAGCTGCGGCTGAAGCTGCTGGCCGACGTCGGGTTGGTGGGGTTGCCGAACGCGGGGAAGTCCTCCTTGCTGGGGCGGCTGACGCGGGCGGCGCCGAAGGTGGCGGACTACCCGTTCACGACGCTCTCGCCGGTGCTCGGCACGCTCGAGGACGACGACCGGCAGGCGGTAGTGGCCGACATTCCCGGGTTGATCGAAGGGGCCGCCGAGGGGGCCGGGCTGGGACACGAGTTCCTCGCCCACGTCGAGCGCTGCTCGATGCTGGTCCACCTCGTCGACCTGGCGCCGCTGGAGGGCGATCCGGAGGCCAGCTACGAGACCGTTCGAGCCGAGCTCGCCGCGCACGGGGCCGGGCTGGAGGGGCTGCCGGAGCTGGTGGCGCTGACCAAGCGCGATCTGCTTCCCGTCGACGACGTGGAGGCGGCAGTGGCGGAGTGGGCCGAGCGGCTCGGCGACCGCGTCGTCGGCGTGCTCGCCGTGTCGTCGGCGACGGGTGAGGGCCTGGACGAGCTGCGTCAGCGGATTCTTGCCGAGCTGCCGAAGCTGCAGCCCGTCAGCGCGGTGAGGGCCGGCGAGCCGGTGGGCGAGTTCGAGGCCGAGCACCGCGTCTACAAGCCGGCGGGCGAGGGCGGCTACTGGGTCGAGCGCGAGGAGGATGGGGCCTACCGGGTCGCCGGCGTCGGCGTCGAGCTGCTTTTCGAGCGCCACGACACCAAAAACGAAGAGGCGCTCGCCTATCTGGAGCAGCGGCTGCGCGAGATCGGCGTCATCGCTGCCCTGACCAAGGCCGGCTTCGAGGCCGGGGACGACGTGCGGGTTGGCGAGCAGGAGTTCGAGCTGCACATCTGAGGCTTCCAGGGGCGGGAGTCCGGTGCCCCTCTTGCTTGCTGACTTTTTCGCCTGAACTGATTGCGGCCGTCCGAGGTTGCGGGTGGAGGCGAAAAAGGGAGCGCCGCTGCGCCAGAGGGGCACCGGACTCTCGCCGGAGGGTGGCCTCAGTGCTCTCTAGGTGACAGATGAGAGGGCGGCGGCTAGGGCGAAGCCGAGGACGGTCGCCAGGCCGGCGGTGCGGCCGGCGTCTTTGCGGGCGTCGGGGATCATCGAGTCGATCAGCATCACCAGCAGGGCGCCGGCGGCGAAGCCGTCGATCGCGGCCCGCAGGTTGCCGTTGACCGCGTCGGCGGCGGCGTAGCCGGCGACGGTCGCCGCCGTGCAGATCGCGGCGACGACCAGCCAGAGCCGCAGGATCGCCACAGACGATCTCCCCGCTTTGCGCATCTCGTCGGCCGACCCCATCGCCTCCGGCAGGTTGGAGACGAAGATCGCGAGCAGGAGCGCGACGCCGACCCCCTGTCCCGCGGCGAGGCTGATCCCGAGAACCGCCTGCTCGGGGATGCCGTCGAGAAAGGCGCCGAGCGCCAGTGCCGTGCCGTCGCCCGCTCCCCCGGAGCGGCCACGCCGCCCGCGGCCGGTGGAGAAGCGGTGGGCGATCATCCCGTCGAGCGCGAAGTAGGTGAGCGCGCCGACGCCGAGCCCGATGCCGGTGAACCCCGCCCCGCCGGCCTCGAGCCCCTCCTGCGCCAGCTCGAAGCTGACGGCGCTGATCAGCGCCCCGGCGCCGAAGGCGAGGACGAGTCCCACCTGGCGCGGGGACCAGTGGCGCAGCAGGCTGATTCCGGCGCCGAGCACGAGCGAGCCGGCGGCCAGCGCACCCCAGCCCAGGGCCGCAGTCATCTCAGCTCCGCCTGCGGGCCGAACGGCTCATCCCGGCCAGCCTAGTCACGGGCGGTATCGCGGCCCCGGTCGTTCATACACTTGCGAGACCATGACCGTCGTCGTCAAGCTCGGTTCCTCGATCGTCGCCGCCGACGACGGTGCGCTGCGCACGGAGGTGCTCGACTCGGTCTGCGAGCAGGTCAGCGCGCTCGAGCGGGGCGGCGAGCGGGTCGTCATGGTCACCTCGGGCGCGATCGCTCGCGGGGTGCGGCTGATGGAACTGCCCGAACGTCCCCGGGCGATGGACGAGCTGCAGGCCTCCTCCGCCGTCGGCCAGGGCGATCTCTTTCGTGCCTACGAGCGGCGACTGGTCGGGCACGGGACGCACGCGGCCCAGGTCCTCCTCACCGCGGGCGACTTCGCCGCTCGCCGCAACTACCTCAATGCCCGGCAGACGCTGCGGCGCCTGCTCGAGTGGGGGGTGGTGCCGGTCGTCAACGAGAACGACACCACCGCCACCGACGAGATCACCTTCGGGGACAACGACTTCCTCGCTGCCCAGGTCGCGATCGCACTGCGGGCGCGGCTTCTCGTCCTGCTCACCGACACCGACGGCCTCCACACCGCCAACCCCCGCTATGTGCCCGACGCCGAGCTGATCGCCGACGTCGCGAGCCTCGACCACCTGGGCACGCTCGACATCGACGACCGTACCTCTGCCTTCGGCTCGGGCGGGATGCGCAGCAAGGTCGCTGCGGCTGAGATGGCGAGCGAGGCCGGCATCCCGGCGGTGATCTGCAACGGAACGACGCAGGGGACCCTCCGGGCGGCGGTGGAGGAAGGCGGGGTGGGCACCCGCTTTGCCGCCCAGCCCTCGTCGGCGTCGAATTTCAAGCTGTGGCTCAAGTACGCCAAGGCCGCGAAAGGGAAGATCACCGTCGACGAGGGTGCCGCTCGGGTTCTGCGGGAGAGCGGCTCCAGCCTGCTGGCGGTGGGGGTCCTGGAGGTCGAGGGCGTATTCGAAGCCGGGGACACCGTCGACGTCGTCGCATCCGGCGACGTCATCGGCAAGGGCATTTCCGACTACTCCTCGCACGAGCTCGTGGAAGTTCGTGGGATGAAGACCGATGCGGTGCGGAAGCTGCTGCCCAACGCGGCTGACGAGGTCATCCACCGCAACCGCTTCGCCCTGCTCTGAGGGTGGGCTGGGAGCGGCACGGCTCCCAGCTACCCTTGTCCCAATGGCCGTGACCACGACTTCCGCCGCCGCCAGCTGCGCCGCCGCCAAGCGGGCCGCGCGGGCCCTGGCGTGCGCCTCCACTGAGGCAAAGAACGCGGCGCTGGAGGCGACCGCGAGGCTGCTCGAGGAGCGGACTGGGGAGATCCTCGAGGCGAACGCCGCCGATCTGGCCGACGAGCGGGCCGCCGGGCTCTCCGAGGCACTGCAGGACCGCCTGGCGCTGACGGCCGAGCGGGTTGCGGCGATGGCGGCGGGGGTCCGGATCATCGCCGCCCTCGATGATCCGATCGGCGAGGAGCTCGAACACAAGACGTTGGCCAGCGGCCTCGATCTGCGCAAGATCCGGGTGCCGCTGGGGGTCGTCGCCGTCGTCTACGAGGCGCGGCCCAACGTGACGATCGATTGCGCGGCGCTGACGATCAAGAGCGGCAACGCGATCGTCCTGCGCGGCTCCCACTACGCGGAGCGCTCGAACGCCGCCCTGGCCGCGATCGTCCGCGAGGCGCTGGCCGGGGCGGAGCTGCCCGAGGACGCGGTCCTATTGCTGGCCGGCGGGGGCCATGAGGAGCTGGCAGAGCTGGCAACGCAGGAGGACACGGTCGACCTGCTGATCCCGCGCGGCGGCGAGGGGCTGAAGGCGGCAATCAAGGAGGTCGCCAAGGTTCCGGTGATGTATGCGGCCGCCGGCAACTGCCACGTCTATGTCCATGCCGAGGCCGACCTGGAGATGGCGCGGCGGATCGCCGTCAACGCCAAGGTGCAGCGTCCGGGCGTCTGCAACGCGGCGGAGACGCTGCTAATCGACGCCACGATTGCCGCGCGCTTCGTGCCGGCGGTGCTCTCGGACCTGCGTGAGGCCGGAGTCGAGCTGGTCGGCGACGAGCGCGCTCGCGCCTTCGCGAACGAGGCCGAGGTCGGCGTCGCCACGGCCGCCGACTGGGACGCCGAGTACCTCGAGCTGAAGCTGGCGGTCGCCGTCGTCGACTCGGTCGAGGACGCGGTCGCTCACGTCAACGCGCACGGGACCGGTCACTCGGAGGCGATCGTCACCGCTTCCGAGGAGGCCGCCGAGGAGTTCGCCGCCGCGGTCGACGCCGCCGCGGTGTACATCAACGCCTCGACCCGCTTCACCGACGGCTTCGAGTACGGGATGGGGGCCGAGATCGGCAACTCGACCCAGAAGCTGCACGCCCGCGGGCCGATCGGGATGCGCGAGCTGACGACCTTCAAGTACGTCGCCCGCGGCAACGGCCAAGTGCGTGAGTAGCGCGGCGGGCGCGGGCATCGGCGTGCTGGGGTCGGCCTTCAATCCGCCCCACCTGGGCCACCTGGCGCTGGCTCAGGAGGCGCTCTGGCAGCTCGGTCTCAGCGAGGTGATCCTGGTCCCGACCGGCGACGCCCCCCACAAGCGGATCAGCGATGACCCCGGCCGCGAGCTGCGGATGACGATGACCCGACTCGCCGCCGCCGACGACTCACGCTTCTCCGTGTCCTCGCTCGAGGTCGACCGTGGGGGGCCGTCCTATACGTATGAGACCTTGGAGCTGCTTGCCAAGGAACGAGGCGAAACGGGGCTGGTGTTCGTGATGGGCGCGGACGCGGCCGTGGGCCTGGAGAGCTGGCGCAACCCCGAGCGCGTCGTCGAGCTGGCGCGGCTGGCGGTGGCGCGACGCGCCGGCATCGCCGACGCCGACGTCGCGGCGGTCCTGCGCAATCTCGGCGCCGCCGGCGGCGCGACGATGCTGGAGATGCCGCAGTTCGGCGTCTCCTCCTCGGCCGTGCGCGACCGGGCGGCGGCGGGCAGGCCGCTGCGCTACCTGGTCCCGGAGCCGGTCGCGCGGTTCATCGAGGAAAAGGGGATCTACTCGTGAGCGCACCCCAATCGGAATCTCTGGCTCGGCGCCTGGCGGCTCTCGCAGACTCGAAGAAGGCCGAGGACATCGTCGTCCTCGACATGCGCGAGCTCGTCTCCTATACCGACTTCCTGACCATCTGCACGGTCCGCAACGAGCGCCAGGCGAAGGCGATCGTCGACGGGGTGAGGCTGCAGGTGAAAGAGGAGATGGGCCTGCTGCCGAGCGGCGTCGACGGGGCCGGCGAAGCCGGCTGGGTCGTCCTCGACTACCTCGACTGCTTTCTGCACGTCTTCACGGCGGAGGCGCGGGACCGCTACCAGCTCGAGGATCTCTGGCGTGAGGCGCCGCGGCTGGAGCTGGTGCTCGACGCCCCCGAAGCTTCCTCGGCCGCGAGTGCCTGATTGGCGGCGCCGGCGGGCGCCGCTCTGTGACGAAGTACCGTCCGAGCGCCCCCGTACGGTGCCGCGCATGGGTAGCTTCAAGCGGGTTATTTTCGGCTACCGTCGCTCCGACGTGGAGGCGGCGATATCCGCGCGCGACGGGCGCATCGGCATCCTCGAGCGCCGGGCCGCGGACTGTGAACGGCAGACCGCGACAATGGCCGAGCTCGAGCGGGAGCTCTCCTCGCTGTCGGGGATGGTGATCGAACGCGAGCGCGAGATCCGCGGGCTGAGCGAGCGCCTGCGCGAGGCGAACGAACGCCACGACCGCAGCATCGCTTCTCTGGACGCGGTCTCCGGCCGACTGGAGGAGATCCAGGCACAGGCTCGCGGTCAGGCGACCCGGATCCGGATGAAAGCGCTGCGCGAGGCGGTCGAGGTCGGCCGCCGGGTGCAGGAGCTGAACGAGGTCCAGCCTCCCACCGCCACAGACGCGCCCAGCGCGAACGGCAATGGCCGCGGCGAGGACTTCAACGGGATCTTCGAGGGTCTGGTCAAGCTGGAGATCGGCCCGCTCGGCGATTTCTCCCAGCTGGTCGGCTTCGAGGACGCCGTCGGCCAGGTCGGCGCCTCCGACATCTCGGTCGAACGCTTCTCCGAGGGCCGCGCGACGCTTTCCGTGCGACTCGACCAGCCGGTCGAGCTGCTGCGCGAGCTGGAGGAGCTCTCTTCGCTCGACTTCAAGGTCCGCCACACCGCCCCGGACAACCTGATCCTCGACGTCGACGAGGACCCGGGCGAGCAGCGCGCCGCCTGATCGAGTCGCACTCGCGATAAACTCGCAGGCCGATCTGGGGCTGTAGCTCAGCTGGAAGAGCGTCGCGCTGGCAGCGCGAAGGTCAGGGGTTCGAGCCCCCTCAGCTCCACTTCTCAACGATCCACCCGTCGCTGCCGATGATTCAGCGATGGGCGTGGCCAATCAGCACGTGTTCTCGCATGGGATGCAGGACACGCGGGAGACTTTCGAGGTTTGGAACGAGCGGCCGTGGGCCGTCCTACGCGGCTGGCTGGCGCTGAGCGTGGCGATCGCCGTGGCTCTCCTTGCCGCGACCTGGGTGGTCGCGGGGCAGTTGACGCCGGACCTGAGCCCGATCCACCTGCCCGGGGTGACCGAGCCCTCCGAAGCGGCCGACCTGCTGCCGATCCTGCTGCGCAACGCAACCGTGCTGGCGCTGCACGGCACCGCCTGCATAGCCGGCTTCATCGCCGGCGCCTCGATGCCGATCGCCGCTGCTCAGCGCCAAGGACTCTCGCGCTGGATACACGTCAAGGCCGGCCAGCTGGCGATCCTCTTCGTCTCCGCCGTCACCCTCTTCTCCCTGTTCACGCAGGCCTTCTACCTCGGCTTCCAGGGCTCGACCCTCGCCTTCCAGCTCGGCATCAGCCACCTCGAGCTGATCCTCAGCGTCGTCCCGCACGCCGTTCCGGAGCTGACCGCGCTCTTCCTCCCCCTCGCCGCCTGGCTGATCGCCAGCCGCCGCGGCGAGTGGAATCAGCTCCTCGCCGCGACGGTCGTCACCGTCGCCCTGGCGATCCCGACTCTCCTCGCTACGGCCACGATCGAGGTCTACGTCTGGCCGCACATCCTCAGCGCCCTGTCGCCCCTGGTCTGAGCGGAGGGGTCGGCTGCCCCTCGACATCTACCCCTCGTAAGATCGCCGCTCCATGAGCGCATACGAACCGAAGGCGATCGAGCGGAAGTGGCAGCAGGTCTGGGCCGAGGAGAAGACCTGGAAGGTCCCGAACCCCGGGCAGCCCGGCTTCGACGAGGGCAAGCCGAAGTCCTACGTGCTGGAGATGCTTCCCTACCCGTCGGGAGAGCCGCACGTGGGCCATCTGAAGTGCTACGCGGTGGGGGACGCGATCGCCCACTTCAGGCGCCGCCATGGCTTCGAGGTGATCCACCCGATGGGCTATGACTCCTTCGGCCTGCCGGCCGAGAACAACGCGATCAAGACCGGCGAGCCGCCGCTCGCCGCGACCGAGCGCTCGATCGCCTCCTTCCAGCGCCAGTTCCGCGAGTGGGGGATCTCGATCGACTGGTCCCGCGAGCTCGCCACCCACACGCCCGAGTACTACCGCTGGACTCAGTGGATCTTCCTGCGGCTCTTCGAGCGGGGGCTCGCGTACCGGACCGAAGCGCCGGTGCAGTGGTGTCCCAAGGACGCCACCGTGCTCGCCAATGAGCAGGTCGTCGACGGCCGTTGCGAGCGCTGTGGGACCGAGGTGGTGCAGCGCAAGCTCGAGCAGTGGTTCTTCCGCATCACCGAGTACGCCGACCGCCTGCTGGCCGACTTCGACCTGCTCGAGTCCTGGCCCGAGCACGTGATCACGATGCAGCGCAACTGGATCGGCCGCTCCGAGGGGGCCGAGGTCGTCTTCCGCTGCGAGGAGCTGGAGCTCGACTTCCCCGTCTTCACGACCCGGCCCGACACCCTCTTCGGCGCCACCTTCTTCGTGCTCGCCCCCGAGCACCCGCAGCTGGGGCGCCTGGTCGCCGGCACGGCGGCCGAGGAGGCGGTGCGCGAGTACGTCAACCGGGTCGGCCGCGAGTCGGCGGAGGAGCGCGGCGCCGAGGACCGCGAGAAGACCGGCGTGCCGCTCGGGCGCAGCGTCGTCAACCCCGTCAACGGCGAGGAGATCCCGATCTTCGTCGCCGACTACGTGCTGATGGAGTACGGCACCGGGGCGATCATGGCGGTGCCCGGTCACGATTCCCGCGACTACGAATTCGCCCGCAAGTACGGGCTGCCGGTCGAGCGGGTGATCGCAGGGACGGACGACGACGTCGCCCGCGACGAGCGGGGCTTGCCCTATCCCGGCGACGGCCCGATGGTCGGCTCCGGCCGCTTCGACGGCAAGGACAACCGCGAGGCCTACGGGGAGATCGTCGCCTGGCTGCGGTCGGAGGGCCGCGGGGAGGCCTCGGTCAACTATCGCCTGCGCGACTGGCTGGTCTCGCGCCAGCGCTACTGGGGCGCGCCGATCCCGATCGTCTACTGCGAGCAGTGCGGGACGGTTCCCGTGCCCGACGACCAGCTCCCGGTCGAGCTGCCGGAGATCGAGGACTACGCGCCGCAGGGCAAGAGCCCGCTGGCGGCCGCCGAGGACTGGGTAGCGACCGAGTGCCCGCGCTGCGGCGGCCCGGCCAGGCGCGAGACCGACACGATGGACACCTTCGTCGATTCCTCCTGGTACTTCATCCGCTATCTCGACTCGCGCAACCGCGAGGCCGCCTGGGACCGCACCGCCGCCGACCACTGGCTGCCGGTCGACCAGTACATCGGCGGGGTCGAGCACGCGATCCTGCACCTGATGTATGCGCGCTTCTTCACCAAGGCGCTGGCCGACCTCGGCCATCTCGACGTGCAGGAGCCGTTCGCCAATCTCTTCGCCCAGGGGATGATCACCCGCGACGGGGCGAAGATGTCGAAGTCGAGGGGCAACACGGTCAGCCCCGGCGAGTACGTCGAGCGCTACGGCGCCGACACCGCCCGCACCTACGTCTGCTTCATGGGCCCGCCCGAGCGCGGCGGCGACTGGTCCGACGAGGGGGTGGAGGGGGTCAACCGGTTCCTCGCCCGGCTCTGGCGGCTGTGTGGCGAGGTCGAGGAGCGGACGAGCGCAGCCGAGCCCGGCGCCGTGCCTGCCGGGGAGGCGCGCGACCTGCTCGCCAAGGCCCATTGGGCGATTGCCAAGGCGAGCCGGGACTTCGAGCGCGGCTTCCAGTTCAACACCGCGATCTCGGCGGTGATGGAGCTGGTCAACGACGCCTACCGGCTCAAGGACGGGCTCTACGGCGATCCTGACGGGGACGCCGCGGTGCGCTTCGCGACCGCCACGGCGGCCTCGCTGATCTTCCCCTTCGCCCCCCACCTCGGGGCCGAGGTCAGCGAGCGCCTGACCGGCGAGCGGGTCTGGGAGCAGCCCTGGCCCGAGGCCGACCCGGCTCTTCTGGCCAGCGACACCGTGACCCTGATCGTCCAGGTCAACGGCAAGCTGCGCGACCGGATCGAGGCAGCCGCCGATGCCCCTCGCGAGGAGCTGTTGCGCCTGGCTCGGGAGAGCGAGAAGATCGAAAAACACCTCGACGGGAAAGAGCTCGTGAAGGAAATCGTCGTGCCCGGCAAGTTGGTCAATCTGGTGGTCCGCTAGTGGCGACCTCTCCTTTCGCCCTCTGGTTCTGGTAGAAAGCGCGCCGATGCTCGTTAGGCGTCTGGAGGACGCACCAGTCGAGGAGTGGCACCGTCTGCGCACGCACGTCCTCATGGACGCGGGCGAACTCGGCTCTCGCAATCTCTCCGTCACCTGGCTCTCGCTTCCCGCCGGAGCCGAGCAGACGCTGCGCTCGCACGAGGAATCCGAGCAGGCCTATGTGGTCGTCCGCGGCGCCGGCACGATGTCGGTGGCCGGCGACACCCAGCAGGTGGGCGAGGGCGACCTGATCCTGGTCCCGCCGGCGACCGAGCACGCCGTCGCCAACGACGGTGAGGTGGAGTTCTCCTGCGTCTCGATCCAGTCGCCGCCAGTCGCCGCCGCCGAGCTGTACAGCGATCAGCTTGCCGAGGTTGCCGGCTATGACGATGACGACGACGTCTGAGGCGCGATAAGCGGCGCATCTCGGCGTCCTCGGTCGGTCTGATCGGGTCACGCACAGAGTGCGCTCCCCTCACAGCCCTCCCTGCGTCCACCGACCTGCTTGCTTCTCGCGCCTCAGACGGGTGAGAGTCATTTGAAATAGCGCGCCATGCGTGCGCGGGATTGACTCAGGCTTCGGGCATGCCCGAGCTGAGCAGAGCCCAGGTCGTCGTCTACGGCGCCGTCGCCGTCGCGCTGCTGCTGGTCGGTGCCCGGGCGATCAGGGCCGAGGATGGCGGCGAGCGGTCCTTCGCCGCGGAGGCGGCCGGCGCAGCCGCCTCGGGCGGCGGCTTCAGCCTCAGCGGCCAGGCCTCCGACCTCGTCGTCGACGTAGCCGGCGCGGTGGAACGGCCCGGCGTCTATCGCTTGCCCGCCGGCAGCCGGGTCGAGGACGCGGTGCAGCGCGCCGGCGGCGCCAGCGCCAAGGCCGAGCTGGAAGCCGTCAACCGTGCCGCTCGCCTGGCCGACGGGCAGCAGGTGGTCGTGCCCGAACGCGGCCCCGGCGGAGTCGCTCTCGCCGCCGCCGGCGGCGGCGAAGAGGGGCCGATCAGCCTCGGCACCGCCACCGTCGAGCAGCTCGACACGATCGACGGCATCGGGCCGGTGACGGCGGAGGACATCGTCGAGTTCCGCGACCAGCACGGCGGCCTCGCCTCGGTCGATCAGCTCGATCAGGTCTCGGGGATCGGTCCGGCGACGATGGAGTCGCTGCGCGCCCGGCTGCAGCCATAGGCGGGGTCGGTGCGTTCCCGTCGCCCGCCGCTGTCGATCCTGATCGCGATCGCCGTCCTCGTCGTGGTCGCGCTGGGGCGAAGCGGCGAGATCCGCGAGCGGGCTGAAGCCGGACTTGGCCGCGGCATGCCCGCCCGCGAGGCCGAGCTGGCCCGTGGCTTCGTCCTCGGTGCCGACGAGGGCATCGACCCCCAGACCGAGGAAGACTTCCGGCGCGCCGGTCTCAGCCATCTCCTCGCCGTCTCCGGCCAGAACGTGATGCTGCTGGCGCTGCTGGCGATGCCGGTGCTGGGCGCGCTCGGCATCCCGCTGCGCGAGCGCCTGGTCTGGGTGCTCGGGCTGATCGTGATCTACGTGCCCCTGGCCGGGGCGGGCCCGTCGATCCAGCGCGCCGGCGTGATGGGCGCCGCCGGTGTCCTGGCGACGCTGGCCGGGCGCCGGGCCTCGCGTTTCTACGCGCTGCTGCTGGCGCTGGGCATAACGCTCGCGATCGACCCCGGAGTCGCCGCCGACGTCGGCTGGCAGCTCAGCTTCGCCGCCGTCACCGGGATCTTCCTGCTCGCCTCGCCCTTGCGGGAGGCGATCGCGAGGCGGATCGGCCCTGGCGTCTGGCGCCGTGCCCTGGCCGAGGGCGCGGCGGTGACGATCGCCGCCACCCTCGCGACCGCACCCCTGATCGCCTTTCACTTCCAGACTCTCTCGACCACGACCCTCCTCGCCAACCTGCTGGCGATGCCGGCGGTGGCGCCGGCGATGTGGCTGGGGATGGCCGCCGCCGCCGCGTCCCAGGTCCCGGGTCTGCCGGTGGAGGCGTTGAACGGGCTCAATGCTCTGCTGCTCGGCTACATCGCCCAGGTGGCGAGCTGGTGTGGGCGGCCGAGCTGGGCCGAGGTCGACGTCAGGCTCGGTGGGCCCGCGCTCGCGGCTGCCTATCTGATCCTCGGGGTGGCGGTCGTCGCCGCCTCCCGGCTGGCCCGCCGGCACAGGCTGGCGACCGCCAGGCGGCGAGACGGCCGGGCGCCCGGCCGGCGCCGGAACGGGGGGTGGGTCGCGCCCCGGATCGCCCTGCTCGTCCTCGCGGCCCTCGGCTTCGCGGCGACGCTCGTGGTCTCCGCCGGCGACTCGGCCACGGCGGGGCCGGCCCCTGGCTTGCGGATCGAGGTCCTCGACGTCGGTCAGGGCGACGCGATCCTGTTCCAGCCCGCCGGCGCTGCGGCGGTGCTGGTCGACGGCGGGCCGCCGGGGGACGATCTCGCCGGCAAGCTCGAAGACGCCGGGGTCGAGGCGCTCGGCGCCGCCGTGATCACCCACGACGAGTCCGACCACACCGGCGGGGTGGAAGAGCTGCTGGGCCGCTTTGCGGTCGCCCACCTCGTCTACGCGAGGCTGGGAAGGCAGTTGCTCGAGGCCGCCCGTGCGGCCGGCGCGGCTCCGATGCAAGCGGCCGCGGGCTCAGAGCTGCGCTCGGGCGGCTTGCGCCTGCGGGTCCTCTGGCCACCGCCGGAGCTGCTGGCCGAAACCGTTCCCGGCACCGACCCGAACCAGCTCGCGCTCGTCCTGCTCGCCCGCTGGCGCGACTTCACGATGCTGCTCTGCGCCGACGCGGAGGCGGAGGCGGTGCCGCTCGACCCGGGTCCGGTAGACGTCCTCAAGGTCGCCCACCACGGCAGCGACGACGCCGGCCTGGCGGCGCTGCTGGATCGCTCCAGGCCGCGGCTGGCGGTGATCTCGGCCGGCGCCGGCAACTCCTATGGCCACCCCACCGCCGCTACCCTGGCGACCCTTGCCGGGCATGGCGTCCGGACGCTCCGCACCGACCTCGATGGCAGCGTGACGATCGACCTCCGCGGCGACTCGATCACGGTCCAGACAGGCGGCTGAGATGCCGCCAGGCCGTCGCCTAGACTCGGCGGGTGGCCGAGGAGATGCGAGCGCTGTACCTGATCGCCGGCACCGATGCGGCGAAGATCGACGCCACTCGGGTGCGGCTGCGAGCTCGCGCCGAACGCGAGGCCGGCTCCGACGCGCTCGAGGTCTTCGAGCCCGGCGAGGGCAAGGGGATGCCCGATCACGAGGCGCTGCTGCTGGCGATCCCGGCGATGTCGCTGATGCAGTCCCGCCGCTACCTGCTGGCCGACGGGATCGAGCGCTGGCGCGATCGCCAGCTCGAGGCGGTGGCCGCCGCCGTCGGCGAGCTGCCGCCCGACCTCACCCTGGTTCTGATCGCCCGGGCCAAGGCGCCGGCAAAGCTGGCGAAGGCGGTCAAGGCCGCCGGCGGGGAGCTTCACGAGTTCGAGGCGCCGAAGGCCCGAGAGCTGCCGCGCCTGCTCGTCGCCGATGCCCAGCGGCTCGGCTTCCGTCTGGAGCCGACCGCCGCCCGCGTCCTGGTCGACCGCATGGGCGCCAACCCGGTGCGCCTCCAGCACGAGCTGGAGCGGCTGGCGCTGTGGGCGGGTGAGGGGGGCACGGTCGCCGCCGCCGACCTCGAGGCGATGATCGCCGACACGTCGGAGGCCGCGGTCTGGTCGCTCTCCGATGCCCTGCTCGAAGGCGATGCCGCCACTGCCCAGCGGATCGGCGAGCAGCTGATCGACCAGGGCGAGAGCGTCACCGGGCTGATCTACGGCCTCGCCTCGCGCCTGCGCGCCGCCTGCGCCGCCGCCGGTCAGCTGGCCGAGGGCATCCCGCCCAAGCAGGTCGAGTCGTCGCTCAAAATGCATCCCTACGCAGCCAAGCAGCTGGTCGGGCGCCTGCGAAACACCGACCTCGCCGACCTGCGCCTGGCCACCGAGGCGCTGGCTGACCTGGAGCTATGGTGCCGCGGCGGCGCCGACTACGGCGACGAGCTGGCATTCACGCTGACCCTCCAGCGTTGTGCCGCTTCCTAGCCAGCCGCGCCGCCGCGTAGGGCAGCGAAAACCACGCAGCCCAAGGAGGAGAGAGGGAATGTGCTCCGCACACGACCGAACGAGGACACCGCCATGCGCCGGTTTGCAGCGCCCTACGCGGCGGCGATGCGGGCGGCTTTGGACTTCTTGCGCGCCCCGGTGTTCTTGTGCATGGCGCCCTTCTGCACGGCCTTGTCGATCTTCGAGACGAGATCGCGTTCCTCGCTCGCGATCGCGGTCGCGTCCCCACCCTCGACGGCGCTCTCGAGACGGCGGAAATGGGTCTTCACCGTGCTCGTGAGCAGGCGGTTCTCCGCGCGCTCGCGCTCGCTGCGTAGGATTCGCTTCTTCTGTGAGGCTATGTTGGCCATGAGTCAAGTGCCTGGGCTGACGCGGTGCCAGCCCCAAGCGGCCGCCGACTATAGCGACTAGGAACCAGCTTGGAGACGCCCAAGGCACCCGACACCCCCGATGGCGACGAGCGGGAGACGATTGACGCCGACGCCGCCCTGCGCGAGGCCGAGGCGTTCGATCCCGGCGAGGATCTCGCCGCCGAGCCCGCGCCGGGGCGCCAGGCGGGTCGGATCGCCCGCTCCACCGCCTTCTTCTCGATCGCCACCGCCGCCTCCCGCGTCGCCGGGCTCGGGCGCGAAGTGGTCGCCGCCGGCCTCTACGGCGTCAGCGGCGCGATGTCGGCCTTCACGATCGCCTTCCAGGTGCCGAATCTGATCCGCGCCCTCTTCGCCGACGCCGCCCTGCAGCCGGCCTTCGTCCCGGTCTTCACCGAACTGATCGGCAAGAAGCACTACAAGGACGCCTTCCGCCTGGCTTCGACCCTGCTGCTGCTGGTGACGATGGTGCTGGGCGTCATCACCGCCCTCTTCGTCCTCCTCGCCCCGGTCGTGATGCCGATCTTCGCGCCCGGCTTCGAAGGTGAGATCCTCGATCTCACCGTCACCCTCTCCCAGGTGATGTTCCCGATCCTGATCCTGCTCGGGGTCAGCGGCGTCGTCGTCGGCATCCTCAACAGCTACGACCGCTTCGGCGCCTTTGCGATTTCGCCGCTGTTCTGGAACCTGACGATCATCCTCGTCCTGGTCGTGCTGGAGCCGATGTTCCACGGCCAGGACAAGATCTACGCCTACGCGATCGGGATCCTCGTCGGCACCCTGGTCCAGCTGCTGATCCCGGCTTGGGATCTGCGCAACACGCCCTTTCGCTTCAGCTTCAGCTTCGACTGGCGCCACCCGGGCCTGCGGCGGGTGCTGTGGCTGATGCTGCCGGTGACGATCAGCCTCGGACTGATCAACTTCAACCTGCTGATCAACAGCTTCTTCGGCAGTCTCGTCTCCCAAGAGGCGCCGGCGGCGATCGACAAAGCCTTTCGCATCTACCAGCTGCCCCAGGGGATCTTCTCGGTCGCGATCGCCACGGTCCTCTTTCCGACCCTGGCCCGCTTCGCCAACAAGGGCGAGATCGAAAACCTGCGGGCGACGATGGCCAACGGGATGCGCCAGATCCTCTTCGTGCTGCTGCCAGCCGCCGCCGCCATCCTCGCCCTCTCGGACCCGATGATTCGGCTCGTCTACCAGCGCGGTGCCTTCGACCCGGCGGATACGGCGGTGGTGGCGACGGCGCTCTTCTGGTTCGCCTTCTCGCTGCCGACCAACGGCCTCTACCTGCTTCAGACCCGCACCTTCTTCAGTCTGCAGCGCCCCTGGCAGGCGACCGCCCTGGCGGTGATCGACCTGGTTGTCTCGGCCCTGGCGGCGCTGGCGCTCTACGAGCCCTTCGGCGTCGGCGGCATCGTCGCCGGCACCGGCATCGGCACCAGCGCCGCGGTGGTCGCCCAGGCGCTGATCCTGCGGCGCGAGTTCGGCGGCCTCGAGCTCGGTCGCCTGTTCTCGACCGCGGCTCGGATCACGATCGCCTCCGTCGCATTGGCAGGGGTCGGATGGGTCGTCTGGGATCTTCTCGACGAGGCGCTCGGTCGCGGCCTGGTCGGCCAGATCGTCTCGCTGGGCGCCGGTCTGGCCGCGGGCGGGCTCGTCTACGTCGCCGCCGCCAAGCTGTTGCGGGTGGCCGAGCTGGAGCAGATCACGCGCCTGCTGCGCCGCCGCTAGATGCTCGGCCCGGGCCGCTACCTGCTGGGAATCGCCGAGATTGGCCTGCTGGTCGGCTTCGCCTGGCTGGGCGCGGCGGGCGTTAGGGCCCGGCTGCTGCCTCGATTCGCCGCCGCGCCGGCGCACCTGGCGACCGCCGTGATGGCTCTGGCCCTGTTGATCTGGGTGGCGGAGCTGCTGGGAACGGTGGCTTTGCTCAAGCCCGTGCCGTACCTAGTCGGCGTGGTCGCCGTGGGCGTTGGTCTCGGGATGCTCGGGGGCTGGAGCCGGGAGGGGGTGGCCTCCCTTGGACTTCGATCTGCTCCGTCCGGCGGGACACCGCCCCGTCCCGACTCCAGCTCCGGGCAGCAGTTCGACTGGATGACGGTGGTCTCGTTGCTCGTCGCGGTCGCAGCCGTGATCCATTTCGCCAGTGGGGTCAGGTTGCGGCTGTCGACCGGGATGACCGGGTTCGACAGCACCTGGTACCACGGGCCGTTCGCGGCGGGCTTCTTCCAGAGCGGCAACACGATCGACCTGCACTTCATCGCCCCGCAGTTCCTGGCTTGGTTCTACCCGGCCAATGGGGAAATCTTCCACTCGCTGGGAATGCTCGCGTTTGGGCGCGATGTTCTCTCGCCGCTTCTGAACCTGGGTTGGTTCGTGGGCTGCCTGGTCGGGTGCTGGTGCGTCGGCAGGCCCTACCGAGTTGCTCCCTGGTCGCTCGGGCTCGGGGCGATCGCCCTGAGCGTGCCGGCGCTCGCGGACCAGGCCGGGGAGGCGCGGAACGACATCGTCGGGATCTTCTTCCTGCTCGCGGCTGTCGCGATCGCTCTGAATGCCTGGTCACTGAGGGATGAGGGCGAGAAAGGCCTCTCGACCGGTTCGCTGATCGCGGTGGGGCTCGCGGCGGGGCTGGCGGTGGGGACCAAGCTCAACTTCCTCTTGCCGGCTGGAGTGCTGGTGCTCGGGCTGGCGGCGATCGCGCCAAAGGGTGGAAGGTGGAAGGCGCTTGCGGCGACCGGCGTGGCGGCTCTGGCGGGCGGCGGCTACTGGTACCTGCGCAACCTCGTCCACAGCGGCAACCCGCTTCCCTGGGTGCGTGACCTCGGCCCGATCTCGTTGCCGGGTCCCGAGCAGGCTCTGGGTGGCCGCGAAGCGCACAGCGCGTTCGGTTACCTCACCGACGGCGGCGTCTGGTCGGACTGGTTCCTGCCGGGCCTGCACAGCGGCCTCTGGATCATCTGGCCGCTACTGGGGGCCGCCGCTCTCACCGGCCTGCTGCTCTGCCTCGGCCGCCGCGCGAGTCCGCTGCTGCGAGTCGTCGGCCTGGTCGGCCTGGCCACGGCGCTTGCCTGGCTCGTCGCCCCGACCTCCGCCTCCGGCCCCGAGGGCATGCCGCGCGGCTTCGAGTCCGGCCTTCGCTACTTGGCGCCGGCGCTGGTCCTGGCCCTCGCGTTGCTTCCTGCGACGCCATCCGTGCGCTCGCGCCTCGCCCGCCTCTCCCTCCCCATGACTTTTGTAACCCAGAGGGTGACAAAGGACAAACGGAGGGACCGATCGCGGCGGGGGTGGGGGATTGCCGCTACCTCGGCCTTGGTCCTGCTTCTGGTTGCGATTGGCTATCCGGTCCAGCGCCACTATCTGGAGAGCCGCTACTCCGACCCCACCTTCACCACCCCCGGCCTCGACGCCGCCTTCAAATGGGCCGGCGCCATCAGCGACTCCCGCATCGCCACCACCAGCACTCGCCAGTACCCCCTCTTCGGCACCGACCTCTCCAACTACGTCCAGTTCATCGGCGAAGAGACCCCCCACGGCGGCTTCGAAGCCCCATCCACCTGCCGCGCCTGGCGCGAAGGGCTGAACGAGGGCGACTACGACTACGCCATCACCACCCGCGACCGCCTCGAACCCGGCCAGCCCCCGTACCCCGACCAGGCCCGCTGGACCGAAGGCCCCGGAGCAAAGCCAATTCTCAGGAAGCCCCCCACGGTCGTCTTCCAGCTAGATGGAAAGCTGGATCCATCGGCGTGCCGCTAGCAGCGCTTCTCGCGTGGACGACAGGACCCGCGCGCTGAACGCGCTCGCCATACTTCCGCCTCGCCCATGGACCACATCCGCAACTTCTCGATAATCGCCCACATCGACCACGGCAAGTCGACCCTGGCCGACCGCATCCTCGAGGTCACCGGCGCCGTCGACCCGACGAAAATGCAGGCGCAGATGCTCGACTCGATGGACCTCGAGCGCGAGCGCGGGATCACGATCAAGGCCCAGGCGGTGCGGGTCGAGTACAAGGCCGCCGACGGGCAGGCCTACCACCTGCACCTGATCGACACGCCCGGACACGTCGACTTCTCCTACGAGGTCTCGCGCAGCCTCGCCGCCTGCGAGGGCGCGCTGCTGGTAGTCGACGCCGCCCAGGGGGTCGAGGCGCAAACCGTCGCCAACACCTACTTGGCGATCGATGCCGGATTGGAGCTGATCCCGGTGATCAACAAGGTCGATCTGCCCGGCGCCGAGCCGGAGCGGGTGGCGACCGAAATCGCCGACCTCACCGGTGGCGACCCCGAGGAAGCTCTCTGGATCTCGGCCAAGACCGGGGTCGGGGTGCCGGAGGTGCTGGAGGCGATCGTCGAGCGCATCCCCGCCCCGAAGGGCGAGCCGGAGGCCCCGACCCGGGCGCTGATCTTCGACTCCGAGTTCGACCAGTACCGCGGCGTGATCGCCTACGTGCGGATGGTCGACGGCGGCTTTCGCAAGCACGAGCGCATCCTCGCGATGCAGAACGGGACCGAGGCGGAAATCGACGACATCGGCTTCTTCCGCCCGGCGATGACCGCGGTGGAGGGCATGGAGGCCGGCGACGTCGGCTACCTGATCACCGGGATCAAGGATGTGACCAAGCTGCGCGTCGGCGACACCCTGACCGCACAGGCCGGCCCCGCGGCGGAGCCGCTGGAGGGCTACCGCGAGGTTCGCCCGATGGTCTTCTGCGGCGTCTTCCCGATCGACACCGATCGCTACGAAGATCTCCGCGACGCGCTCGAGAAGCTGGCCCTCAACGACGCCGCGCTGTCCTGGGAGCCGGAGACCTCGGAGGCGCTCGGGTTCGGCTTCCGCTGCGGCTTCCTCGGCCTGCTGCACATGGAGATCGTGCGTGAGCGGCTGGAACGCGAGTACGGCCTCGATCTGCTCTCGACGACCCCGAACGTGCGCTACGAGGTGCACCTGGCCAACGGCCAGTCCAGGGAAGTCCGCAGCCCCACCGACCTCCCCGACCCCGGCACGATCGAGTCGGTCGAAGAGCCCTACATCCGCGCCACGATCATCTGCCCCTCCGAGCAGGTGGGCGCGGTGATGGAGCTCTGCCAGCAGCGCCGCGGCACCCACGTCGACATGCACTACCTGAGCCCGGTGCGGGTGCAGATCCGCTACGACATGCCGCTGGCGGAGATCGTCCTCGATTTCTTCGACCTCCTCAAGAGCAGCACCCGCGGCTACGCCTCGCTCGACTACGAGCCGATCGGCAACCGCGCCTCCGACCTGGTCAAGGTCGACATCCTGCTGGCCGGCGACAAGGTCGACGCGCTCTCGATCATCGTCCACCGCGACTTCTCCTACGAGCAGGGCAAGCGCCTGGTCGAGCGCCTGCGCAAGACGATCCCGCGCCAGCAGTTCGACGTCCCCGTGCAGGCGGCGATCGGCTCCAACATCCTCGCCCGCGAGACGGTCAAGGCGGTGCGCAAGGACGTCACCGCGAAGCTCTACGGTGGCGACGTCACCCGCAAGCAGAAGCTGCTGAAGAAGCAGAAAGCGGGCAAGAAGCGGATGAAGTCGGTGGGCCGGGTGGAAGTGCCGCAGGAGGCGTTCCTGGCGGTGCTGCAGATCGACGAGTAGCGGCCCGATCGACCCCCCGCCGAGAACAGCCCTAGACTCCCGCGACCATGACACTGAATACTGACGCGATAGGCAAGGAATGGCCCGCGGCGACCTACCAGGTCGGGCGCGAGAAGATCAAGGAGTACGCGAAAGCGCTGGGGATCGACAACCCCGTCCACTTCGACGTCGAGGCGGCCCGCGCAGCCGGCTTCCGCGACGTCGTGGCGCCGCCGATGTTCGTCGTGGTCTACAGCGGCCCGGCTTTGGCGCCGGCGATTCTCGACCCTGAGGTCGGGATCAACTTCGCGACGATGGTCCACGGTGGCCAGGACTTCGAATGGGGCGAGCCGGCCTGCTCCGGCGACGAGATCACGACCACGCCGAAGTGCCTCGAGATCTACGAGAAAGGCGGCAAGGGCTTTTACGTCTTCGAGTCGGTGTCCGTAAATCAGAACGGCGAGCGGGTTGCCCGCGCCGTCTGGACCAACATCGTCAGGGGGATATGAAATGGCTGACCTGAACGTCGGCGACCAGGTTGCGGAGCTGAGCGTCACGCCCGGCAAGTACCAGCCGCACGTCTACGCGGGGGCTTCCGGGGACTTCAACCCGATCCACATCGATCCCGAGTTCGCGAAGGCGGTCGGCCTGCCGGGCAACATCCTCCACGGCCTCTACTCGATGGGCCTCGTCGCCCGCGCCAATACCGCCGTCGCCGGCGGTGACCCGCGAGCCCTAAAGCGGCTCTCGGTCCAGTTTCGGGGGATGGGGATGCCCGAGCAGGAGATCGTCGTCTCCGGCTCCGTCAAGTCGATCGATGGCGATCGGGTGGTCATCGATACGGTCGCCTCGCAGGGCGGGACCGAGATCATCAAGAACGCCGAGGCGGAAGTCGAGCTGTAGGAGCGCCGCGTGACCCCTCCCAAACGCTCGGCGGGAGCCTCGCTTGAGTGTTTGGGAGGGGTCACGCGGCGCTCCTCCTAGACTTCGGAGGATGCTTTCCTCGCGCCAAGAGCTGATTTTGCAGATGGTCGTCGATGCCTACCTGGCGTCGGCGAAGCCGGTCGCCTCGAAGGAAGTGGCCGACCGGCCGGAGATCGCCTGGGGGCCCTCGACGGTGCGGGCCGAGCTGGCGCTGCTGGAGGTCGAGGGATATCTGACCCATCCGCATACCTCGGCCGGGCGCGTGCCGACCGATTCGGGATATCGCCGCTACGTCGATCTGCTGATGGCGTCGGGGGCGATGCCGGCCGAGACTCAGGTCGAGCTGGAGCTCTCGCGGCTGCGGCGCGAGGTCGACGAGGCGATGCGGGAGACGACGGCGGCACTGGCTCAAGTCACCGACCTGGTCGCGATGGCGACCGCCCCCCGGCTGGCGTCGGCGACGATCCACCGGGTCGAGGTGCTGCGCCTGCAGCCGACCAAGGTGGTGGTGATCGCGATCGCCTCGACCGGCGACGTGGCGCGGCGGGTCTTCGAGTTCGACCGCCCGGTCGATCCCGGCCTGGTCGAGTGGGCCTCGAGCTATCTCAACGAGTCGCTGGCCGGGCTCGGCACCGGTTCGCGAATGCTCGCCGGCCGCCTCGCCGACCCCGAGCTGGATCGAGTCGAGGCCGATTTCGTCGCCACCCTCGGCTCCGCCTTCACCGAGCTGGAGCGCGAGAGCGGCGCCGATCTCTACATGGACGGGGCTTCGCGGCTGCTCTCCGAAGCGCATCTCTCCGACCTTCCCCGCGCCGACGAGCTGATGACGGCACTGGAGCGACGGGCCGGAGTGCTGCAGATGCTGCGCTCCTCGCTCGAGGAGCGTTCGGTCTTCCTCTGGATCGGTAGTGAGAACCCGCAGCCTGAGCTGCGCTCGGTGAGCGTGATCGGCGCCAACTACGGGCTTGGGCATCGCAACCTCGGCTCGGTTGGCGTGGTCGGCCCGCTGCGGATGGACTACGCGACCGCGATCGCCTCGGTCCGCGGCGCCGCCCGCGAGCTCTCGCGCTACTTCGAGACCGTGTACGACGGCTGAGCAGCAGATGCCACGCGACTACTACGACGTGCTCGGCGTCAGCCGGGACGCCGGCGAGACCGAGATCAAGAAGGCCTTTCGCGGCCTCGCCCGCGAGCTGCACCCGGACGTCAACGACCATGATCCCGAAGCCGAGGAGAAGTTCAAGGCCGCGGCCGAGGCCTACGAGGTCCTCTCCGATGCCGAGCGCCGGCGCACCTATGACGC
The DNA here is from genome assembly GCA_963812145.1 of uncultured Solirubrobacterales bacterium. Lineage (GTDB taxonomy): Bacteria > Actinomycetota > Thermoleophilia > Solirubrobacterales > 70-9 > VAYN01. The sequence continues at coordinate 864,249 of CAWEUG010000004.1, read as the reverse complement.
GCACGGGCACGAGGGCCTGCGCTCCGGCGGCTTCGACCCGCGCAGCGCCTCCTCGTTCGGCTCGATCGACGACATCCTCCAGGCCTTCTTCGGCGGCGGCGGTGAGACTTTCGGCTTCGGCGGCGGCCGGGCGGGCGGGGGCGACATCCTCGTCACCGTCGAGATCGACCTCGAGGAGGTCGCCGCCGGGGTACGGCGGGAGATCAGCTTCGACGCCGTCGGCGCCTGCGAGCACTGCCACGGCAACGGCGCCGAGCCGGGCACGCCGATCTCCACCTGCGAGCGCTGCGGCGGCGCCGGCCAGCTGCGCCGGGTCGCCCGCACGCCATTCGGCCAGATGGTCCAGGGCGTCGCCTGCGACGCCTGCGGCGGCGCCGGCAAAGTCCCCGAGACCCCGTGCGCCGAGTGCGTCGGCAGCGGTCGCACCCCCGGACGGCGGACCCACGCGGTCGAGATCCCGGCCGGGATCGAAAGCGGCCAGCGGCTGCGAGTCTCCGGCGCCGGGCACGCCGGCGACGTCGGCGCTCCTGCCGGCGACCTCTACGTCGAGGTCGAGGTCGGCGAGGACGAGCGCTTCCAGCGCGACGGCACCGACCTGATCAGCGTCGTCTCGATTCCCGCCACCGAGGCGATGCTCGGGACCGCGGTGACCGTCCCCACCCTCGAGGGCGAGAGCGAGATCGAGGTCGCGGCGGGAACCCAGCCCGGGCACGAAGAGGTTCTGCGGGGAGCCGGCCTGCCGCGGCTCGGCGCTCGCCGCCGCGGCAACCAGCGGGTGATCCTCAACGTCATCGTCCCCACCAACCTCAGTGAGGATCAGCGCGAGCTGACCGAGCGGCTCGACGAGTCGCTGGAGGAGGGCAACCTCGGCCCGCGCCAGGGCGAGGGCCTCTTCAGCCGCGTGCGCCGAGCCTTCGGGTGACACCAAGCGCCGCCTCCTCTGCTCTCGCACGGGCGCGCTCATCATGACCGGGAGCCTCGCGCCCGTGCTTCCGCGTCCGGGGGCGGCTTGATCAGGCTTGCGATTCGGTGTTCGCCGGAGCAAGGGGACCTCGTCCTCGCCGAGCTGACCGTGCTGGCTCCCAACGGGGTCGAGGAGGAGCGCGGGCCCGGCTACGTCGAGTACGCGATCTACGGCGGCGAGGGGGAGCTGCCGGAGCTGGGCGAGATCGACGCCGTCGTCGGCGAGGGGAGGATCGAGGTCAGCGCCACCGAGATCCCCGACGACTGGGCCGATCGCTGGCGCGACTTCCACAAGCCGTTGCTGGTCGGCGAGCGGCTCTGGTTGCGGCCATCGTGGGAGGAGCCGCGCGAGGGAGCGATCGACGTCGTCGTCGATCCGGGTCAGGCATTTGGGACGGGCGCCCACCCGACGACGCGCTTGTGCTTGGAGTTTCTCTTGGAGCTCGAGGCGGAGGGAGAGGCGTCGGGGCCGCTGACCGACCTGGGCACGGGCTCCGGGGTTCTGGCTATTGCCGCTTCCAAGTTGGGCTGGGAGCCGATCTGCGCCTACGACCACGAGCCGCCGGCGCTGGAGGCAGCGGCGGTGAACGCTGAGGCAAACGGCGTCGAGATCGAGCTCGAACGAATCAATCTGCGCGAACGGCTGCCCGAACTGGCGCCGACGGTGGTCGCCAACATGACCTCGCCGATTCTCAAGGCTGTAGCGAACCAGCTCGAGGAGCTTGAGGGGAGCCGTGGGAGGACCCGTTCGAGCAACAGCGGGGAGGCTCGCCCGGGTCCTCCCACGGCTCCCACCACGATCGTCTGTTCTGGGCTCCTACCGAGCGAGCTGGACGATGCGGCGGCTTTCTTCGCCGAGGTCGGCCTCGGGGAGTCCGACCGGCGCCAGGACGGTGACTGGGCCGCATTGCTGCTTCGTCAGCCGTGAGAGATAGGGTTTCCGCGTGCTCTTCGGCTCGATAGTCGACCCCGGCTACAAGATCGTGTTGTTCCTGCACATCCTCGCGGTGGTGCTGGCGTTTGGACCGACGTTTGGTTACGCGTTCTTCTTCTCGGTTGCGCCGCAGTATCCGAGTGCGACGCCGGCGATCCTCGCGGGCGTGCAGAAGGTCGACAAGTACTTGGTCAATCCGGGGATGATCGTGCTGCTGGTGGCCGGCCTCTGGCTGCTCTCGGCCAGCGACAGCGTCTGGGACGTCAATGACGTCTTCGTCAGCGTCGGCTTCTTCGCGATCATCGCCCTCTTTGCCCTCCAGCACGCCTTCTTCCAGCCGCAGACTCGCAAGGCGAAAGAGTTAGCCGAGCGCGATCTGGAGGCGGGCGACACGCTCGGGCCGGAGTTCGAAGCGGTCTCGCAGCGGCTCGGCAAAGTCGGCGGCCTGGCCGGGCTGCTCGTCGTCGTGACGACCTTCTTCATGACTTACAAACCGTTCCTGTAACGGCGCTGTCGCGGGTGGCTAAGCTCGACGCATCGCTGCCGGTGGCGATGTTCGATTCCGGGGTCGGCGGCCTCACCGTGTTGCACGAGTGCCTGGTCTCGCTGCCGGAGGAGGACTTCGTCTACCTCGGCGACACGGCGTGGTTCCCCTACGGGACCCGCGATCCCGACGCCCTGCGCGAGCGAATCGCGCGAATCGCCGAGCTGCTGCTCGATCGCGGCGCCAAGCTGCTGGTCATCGCCTGCAATACCGCCACCTCGATCGGCACCGACGTCGCCCGCGCCGCCGCGAAACAGAGCGGGGTGGAGGTGGTCCCGGTGGTCGAGCCCCAGGCCGAGATCGCGGCGGCGATCACCGCCAGCGGCCGGGTCGGCGTGCTGGCGACGCCGAACACGGTAGAGAGCGGCGCCTATCGCCGCGCCCTCGAAGCCGAGGGGCGGCCACTGCAGGTGACCGAAGTCGAGGCCCCCGAGCTGGCTCCGTTCATCCAGCAGGGCTCCCCCTTCGACGAGAGCGTGATGGCGATGGCGCGGGCCTACTGCGAGCCGCTGAAGCGGGCCGAGGTCGACACCCTGATCCTCGGCTGCACCCACTACCCGCTGGTGGCGCCGATGCTGCAGCGCATCCTCGGCCGCGACATCCGCCTGGTCAGCGGCGGCCACGCGGTTGCCGCCGCCGTCCAGCGCACGCTCGAGCGCGGTGGCATCGCCCGCGAGCCCGACGGCGAGGGCGACTACAGCTTTCTCTGCACCGGCGACACCAACTCCTTCCGCGACCTCGGCACCCGCTTCCTGCAGATGCCACTGGGCGAGGTCGAGCGGGTGGAGATCTCCGCACCTGACGGTTCCGTGTCTTAGCTGGCGCTCGGTTGGGACATTCAGCGCGTAACTCATGCGCGGAAGTCCGGAAGGATTCCGCCATGCTTCAGTTGCTGGCAATACCGTATATACTCGCTGGATGGCAAAGGTGATGATTTCCATCCCGGATGACCTACTCGAGCGGATCGACGCTCAGGCCACTGCCTCAGACGAGACCCGCAGCGGTTTTCTACGGCGCTTGGCGGAGCAAGAGCTCGCCAACGGCGTCGATATTCGTCGTGCGGAGATCAAGAGATTGCTCGACATGGCGACTGGTCCCAAGGGTGGCGATGCGGCGAGGTTGATTCGCGAAGATCGCGAATCGCACTGAGGTGTTCCTGGTCGACGCCAGCGTCTGGGTTGGGGCGAGCGATCCAGGCGACCGCTTCCACTCCGCCTCATCTGCGTTCGTTCTTGACCTCGAGCGCCCGGTCGCGGCCCTGGACCTGACGCTCTATGAGATCGCGAATTCAGTCGGAGTCCGGCGCCGGCGTCCCGAAGATGCCCGGCACCTCGGCCAGTTGATCGTCAAGCGCTGCCGAGACCGGCTCGTATCGGTGGACCTCGAACTGATCGAGTCCTCGATCGAACTGGCCGCGGAGCATGGTCTCTCCGCCTACAACGCCTCCTACGTTGCGGCGGCGGAACGCTTTGGCTGGACCCTGGTCAGCACCGACATCGCCGATCTCGTCTCCAAGGGCCTTGCGGTGACGCCGGACGCCGCCGACTACCCTTAGCGCCATGACTGTCTTGGAGCAGGTGCAGAGCGATGTGCGGACGGCGATGAAAGCGCGCGACCGCGAGCGCGCGGCGGCGCTGCGGATGGTCGTCGACGTGCTCCAGCAGGACGCCAAGCTGGGCAGGGGCGACGAGGTCGCGGTCCTGCAGCGGGAGCGCAAGAAGCGAGTCGAGGCAGCCGAGGCATACGAGGGGGCCGGGCGGGCCGAGCAGGCCGCCGCCGAGCGCTTCGAGGCGGAGCTGATCGAGGGCTACCTGCCGCAGCAGCTCTCCGACGAGGAGCTGAGCGAGCTGGTCGATGCGGCGGTGGCTGAGACCGGTGCTGCCGAGCAGCGGCAGATCGGCGAGGTGATGTCGGCTTTGATGCCCAAGCTGGGCGGTCGCGCCGACGGCAAGCGGGTCAGCGCGGCGGTGCGTGAGCGGTTAGGTGCCTGACCCGGTGGCTGTGCACAGCCGGATGGCACCCCTGGCACTACGCATTCCGTCGTTTTCGGGCTTGCCTTTGGCTCCACCAAAGGCGGCGCCCTGCGTCCTAGGACTGCTTGGCCAGGGTCACCCCCGACTTGCACACGGCCACCGGGTCAGGCACCTTGGCGCGTAGGCAGCTGACGCTCGACAACACCGTCGCCGCCGAGCTGGCCGGCTCTGAGGACACGGTGCTGCGAGAGCTACGCGAGCGGCTCGACTGCGACCTGCACCTGCGCGGCAACGTCCTCACCCTCGATGGCGACTCCGGCGACGTCGAGCAGGGAGCCACCGTCGTCGACGAGCTGGTCGAGCTGATCGAGCAGGGCCATGACGTCGCACCCGGCACGATCGAGGCCGTGACCGGCGCGCTCGATGCAGACGAGGACCCGGCGGAGATCCTCGACGACGTCGTCTGGCGCCACCGCAACACCAAAGTGGCGCCGAAGACGCTGAACCAGAAGCGCTACGTCGACTCGATCCGGCGCCACACGATCACCTTCGGGATTGGGCCGGCGGGCACCGGCAAGACCTTCCTGGCGGTGGCGATGGCCGCTGCGGCGCTGACCGAACGCAAAGTGCAGCGGATCATCCTCACCCGGCCCGCGGTCGAGGCCGGCGAGCGGCTCGGCTTCCTGCCCGGCGACATCCAGGCCAAGGTCGATCCCTACCTGCGGCCGCTCTTCGACGCCCTCTACGACATGATCGACCCCGATCGGGTCAACGGGTACTTCGAGCGCGACGTGATCGAGGTGGCGCCGCTGGCCTTCATGCGCGGCCGGACTCTGAACGACTCCTTCGTGATCCTCGACGAGGCCCAGAACACCAGTCCCGAGCAGATGAAGATGTTCTTGACCCGGCTCGGCTTCAACTCGCGCATGGTCGTCACCGGCGACATCACCCAGATCGACCTGCCGGCCGACCAGCACTCCGGGTTGATCGTCGTGCGCGACATCCTCGACCAGGTCCAGGATGTCTCCTTCGTCGAGTTCGGGGGCGAGGACGTGGTTCGCCACAAGCTGGTTCAGCGCATCGTCGCCGCCTACGACCAGCACGGCAGCCGCGACCGGGCGGCGCGCACCGAACACGGCCCGACGCCGCACTCTTGAGCTTGGACCTCTCCGACGTGCCCTTGCAGCTGCGCGGGGCGGTTGCGGCGACGCTCGACGCGGCCGGGGTTGCCGACGGCCATCTCGCGGTAGAGCTGGTCGAGGCAGATCGCATCCGCGAGCTCAACCGCGAGCACCGCGGCAAGGACGCGCCCACCGATGTGCTCGCCTTCCCGGTCGACGGCGCCGGCCCGGTGGTCGGCCCGCGCGAGCTCGGCGACGTCGCGATCTGCCCCGAGCACTGCTCCGACGTGACCGAGGCCGCGGTCCACGGCACCCTCCACCTCTGCGGCTACGACCACGAGGTCGACGACGGCGAGATGCTTACCCTCCAGTGTCGGGTTCTGGGAGCGCTGCCCCCGGACGCGGGAGCGAGCGAGCGAGATCGCCGGTGACTATGAGCGCGAGCGAGCGGGAGCAGAGGAGGCAGCGCAGTGGTTTCATCGGCCTTGCAGGGCGCCCCAACGTCGGCAAGTCGACCCTGGTCAACGCGATCGTCGGCTCGCACGTGGTGATCGTCTCGGTGCGGCCGCAGACCACGCGCCGGGCGATTCGCGGCGTCGCCACCGACGTCGAGGCGGGGCGGCAGCTGGTCCTCGTCGACCTGCCCGGGGTGCAGCGGCCCCGCGACGTCCTCACCGAGCGGATGCAGCACCGGGTCGAGCGCGAGCTGGCCGAGTCCGACGTCGCCCTGGTCGTGATCAACGGCGAGGAGGGCGTCGGCCCCGGCGATCGCTTCATCGTCCGCAACCTGCTCCAGGCCGGCGCCAAGCTGCCGGTCGTCTGCGCCGTCAACAAGGCCGACCGGCTCGGCCCGAACGAGCTGGTCCCGGTCCTGGCCGCGGCTGCCGAGATGGAGGGGGTCGACGAGGTCTTCCCGATCAGCGCTCGCACCGGCGAGGGGCTGGGGGTGCTGATCGAGCGGCTCGGGGAGCTGATGCCGGAGGGCTCCTACATGTATCCGCCGGAGGACCACAGCGACCAGTCGAGCGAGCTGCTCTTGGCCGAGCTGATCCGCGAGCAGGTCCTCAACCGCACTCGGCAGGAGGTGCCGCACTCGGTCGAGGTCTCGGTCAAGGAGGTGGCGCCGCGCGCTGACGGCCTGGTCACCGTGCGGGCCGAGATCTGGGCGGAGACCGAGTCCCAGAAGGGAATCCTGATCGGCAAGGGCGGCGCCAAGATCGGTGAGATCGGCAGCGCCGCGCGGCGCTCGCTGGAGACCGAGCTCGGCGCCCGCGTCCACCTCGACCTCAGCGTCCGCGTGCGCCGGCACTGGCGTCGCGACGAGGACCTTCTGGACCGGCTCGGGATCGAGTAGCGGCCTGCCACTACGATTGGCACGATGTTCGGGGAAATCGAATTCGATCAGCGGGGGCTGGCACCCTGCGTGGTTCAGGACTGGACCACCGGCGAGGTGCTGATGCTGGCCTACGTCAGCGCGGAATCGCTGGAAATGACGCTGGAGTCGGGGGACCTGCACTTCCACAGCCGCTCCCGCGACGAACTCTGGAAAAAAGGCGAAAGCTCGGGCAGCTTCATGCACTTGCGACAGCTCCGCTACGACTGCGACGGCGATTCGCTGGTGGCGATGGTCGACCCGGCGGGCCCCGCTTGCCACACCGGCCAGCGCAGCTGCTTCTACCGCGAGGTGCTGGGCTCGGCCTCCAGTCGCAAGGATGCGCCGCCGGCCCCGGGCGAGCCCTTCCCGGTCACCCACGAAGCGCTGGCGGCGCTGGAGCGGACGCTGCGCAGCCGCGCCGTCGAGCGGCCGGACGGCAGCTACACCGTGAAGCTGCTCGACGACCGCGCCCTGATCGGGGAGAAGGTCGAGGAGGAGGCGGAGGAGGTCATCCGCGCCGCCCGCGAGGAGTCCAACGAGCGCGTCGCCGAAGAGGCGGCCGACCTGCTCTACCACCTCAGCGTGCTGCTGGTCTCGCGCGGCGTCCCCCAGTCAGCGGTGATGGAAGTGCTGAATGACCGTAGCGGCTAGCGAGCTGAGGCTGGAGCCGAGTCTCGAGCGGGCTCGGGAGCTGACCCGAGAGGGCAACGTGGTGCCGGTGCGAGCCCGCTTCGTCGACGACTGCGAGACGCCGGTCTCGGCCTTCTTGAAGCTGCGGGCCGGGGAGCCGGACGGGGCGCCCTGCTTCCTGCTCGAGTCCGCCGAGCAGGGCCAGGTCGGCCGCTACTCCTTCGTCGGCCTGCGTCCGCGCGCGCTGCTGCGCTGGAGCGACGGCGTGCTCTCGGAATGGAGCGGGGAGGAGGCGGCTGCCGGCGAGCAGCCCAGCCGCAGCGAACAGGCGCCTGATCCCTACGCTGCGGTCGCCGCCCGCCTGGCCGATTTCAGCCCGGCCCCGGTCGAGGGCCTGCCGCCCTTCGCCGGCGGCGCCGTCGGCTTCTTCGGCTACGACCTGGTACGCACGGTCGAGCCGCTCGGCGAGCCCAATCCCGACCCGCTGGGGCTGCCCGACATGGCGCTGATGGTGACCGACGCGATGGTCGTCTTCGACCACCTGCGCCACGAGCTGACGATCCTCGCCTGTGCCTTCGCCGACTCCGACGGCGGCATCGACGCCGCCTACGAGCGCGCCGCCGCGACAATCGCCGAGATGCGCGAGCGCCTGCGCGGCGCCGTGCCGGCGCCGGCCGGCCCCTCGGTCTCGGAGGCGCCCGAGTTCGTCTCCAACATGGAGCGCGGGGAGTTCGAAGCGGCGGTCGAGCGGATCGTCGAGTACGTCCACGCCGGCGACGCCTTCCAGGTCGTGCCCTCCCAGCGCTTCTCCGCCCCCGCCCCGGTCGAGGCCTTCTCGATCTACCGCGGCCTGCGGGCGGTTAACCCCTCGCCCTACATGTACTTCCTCGAGTTCGGCGACTTCCAGATCGCCGGTGCCTCGCCGGAGCCGCTGGTCAAGGTCAGCGGCGACCGGGTCGAGACGCGGCCGATCGCCGGCACCTCGCCGCGCGGGCGCAGCGAGGACGAGGACCGCCGCCTGGCCGAGCGGCTGATCAACGACCCCAAGGAGCGAGCCGAGCACGTGATGCTGGTCGACCTCGGCCGCAACGACCTCGGCCGCGTCTGCGAGTACGGCTCGGTCGCGGTCGACGAGCTGATGGTGGTCGAGACCTACTCCCACGTCCTCCACATAGTCAGCCAGGTCTCGGGCACCTTGCGCGAGGGCGTCAGCGCGATGGACGTGCTGCGCTCGGCCCTACCCGCCGGCACCCTCTCGGGGGCGCCGAAGGTGCGGGCGATGCAGATCATCGACGAGCTCGAGCAGGTCAAGCGCTGCTCCTACGGCGGCGCGATCGGCTACCTCTCCTGGGACGGCGACCTCGACAGCGCGATCCACATCCGCACCGTCGTCGTCAAGGACGGGCAGATGCACGTGCAGGCCGGTGGCGGCACCGTCGCCGACGCCAAGCCCGCCTACGAGTACACCGAGTCGGTCAACAAGGCGAGGGCGGTCTTCCGTGCCGTCGAGGTCGCCTGCGAACAGCCGGACTGGGCCTGAGATGAGGGTGCTGGTGATCGACAACTACGACTCCTTCACCTACAACCTCGTCCAGTATCTGGGCGAGCTGGGGGCGGAGGTGGAAGTGGTCCGCAACGACCGCGCCACGGTCGCCGAGCTGCTCGGGCGCGGGCCCGACCGCCTCGTCGTCTCGCCGGGCCCCTGTACGCCGGCCGAGGCCGGCATCTCGGGCGAGGCGATCCGTGCCTTCGCCGAGGCGGGAACGCCGGTGCTCGGCGTCTGTCTCGGCCATCAGGCGATGGTCGAGACCTTCGGCGGCCGGGTCGTCCAGGGCGAGCCGGTGCACGGCAAGGACGCCGAGGTCGAGCACGACGGCAGGACGATCTTCGCCGGGCTGCCGAGCCCGCTGGTCGCCGGCCGCTACCACTCGCTCGTCGCCGACCCCGACCTGCCCGACGAGCTCGAGCTGAGCGCCTCGCTGGAGGGCGTCGTGATGGCCGCCCGCCACCGCGAGCTGCCGGCCGAGGGGGTCCAGTTCCACCCCGAGTCCGTGCTCACCCCGCAGGGCAAGTACCTGCTGAAGAACTTCCTCGGGGCGGCGTGATGCCCAACGACGTCGTCAGTCGGGCGATCGACGCAGTCTGCGCCGGCGATCACCTCACTGCCGACCACGCCTCCGCGGTGCTCGCCGAGATCATGGAGGGGCGTGCCGACCCGGTCCAGACCGGGGCCTTCCTGATCGCCCTGCGGGCCAAGGGCGAGACCGTTTCCGAGCTGGTCGGCCTGGCGCGGACGATGCGCGCGCTCGCCGCTCCCGTCTCCAGCAGTCGTCCCGACCTCGTCGACACCGCCGGCACCGGCGGCGGGCCCTCGACCTTCAACGTCTCCACTACTGCGGCCCTGGTCGCGGCCGGCGCCGGCTGCGCGGTCGCCAAGCACGGCAACCGCTCGAACACCAGCAAGTGCGGCTCCGCCGACCTGCTGGAGGCGCTCGGCGTCGGCATCGAGCTCGAGCCCGAGCAGGTCGGGCGCTGCATCGACGAGGTCGGCTTCGGCTTCATGTTCGCCCCTCGCCACCACGCGGCGATGGCCCACGTCGTGCCGGCTCGAAAGGCCCTGGGCGTGCGCACGATCTTCAACTTCCTCGGCCCGCTGACCAACCCGGCCGGGGCGAACCGGCAGCTGCTCGGCGTCGCCGACCGCCACTACCAAGAGACGATTGCCGAGGCGCTGGTCGGGCTTGGCAGCGTCCGCGCCATGGTCGTCGCCGCCGAGGACGGCCTCGACGAGCTCTCGATCTCCTCGCCGACGCGGGTGATCGAGGTCGCCGACGGCGGCACCTCGGAGTGGTTCGTCGAACCCGGCCAGTTCGGGATCGCACCGGCAGATCTGGAGGCGGTGGCGGGGGGGACTCCGGCGCAGAACGCCACCGCGGTGCGGGGGGTGCTGGCCGGCGAGCCGGGCCCGCGGCGCGACCTCGCCCTGCTCAACGCCGCCGCGGCGATCTACGTCGGCGGCCTCGCCGCCGATCTCGAAGAGGGCGTCGCCAAGGCCGCCGCGGCGATCGACTCCGGCGCGGCGGCGAAGATCCTTGACTGCCTGATGGCATGCACTTAACGATTTGCGAACCATCGTTGTCGTCTTTATGTTTAGGATTCCGCCGCCCTCGAAGGTTGACGGGTTGGGGATGACAACATGACGGTGGCCATGGAAACTAAGATGCAAGAGATGCTCCCGACCATGCTCGACGCAGCGAGGCGTGACGTGCAGCGCCGTCAAGCGAGTATTTCGATTGAGCGACTGCAGGCCCAACTCGAGTCTCGTCCCTCTCAGCGACCATTCGGCGAGGCCCTGACTCGCCCGGAGCCTCTCAGTGATTGCTGAGTTCAAGCGGCAGTCGCCGACGTCGGGGAGGATCTCAGAGGCGGTACTGACGGAGCAGGTGGTTCTCTACGAGAAAAATGGTGCGGCGGCGCTCTCCGTGCTGACGGATACCGACCATTTTGGAGGCTCGCTCGAGGACCTTCGTGATGCCCGCGCGGCCTGCGGCCTCCCAATTCTTCGCAAGGACTTCGTTGTCGATCCCTACCAGCTTTATGAGGCGGCGGTCAACGGGGCCGACGCCGTCCTTCTGATCGTGAGGGCGCTTGCCCCAGAGGAGCTGCGTTCTATGTATCAGCAAGCTCGCGACCTCGATCTCGACTGCTTGGTCGAGGTTCACAACGAGCGAGAGCTCGAGGAAGCCTTGGAGTTGGATGTCGAGATCATTGGGATCAACAACCGAGATCTCGATAGCGGACGAATCCACAGTTCACTCACGTTCGAGTTGATGCCCGATGTCCCCGCTGGCAAGACGGTCGTTTCGGCTAGTGGGATTACTGCTGAGTCGGAGCTACGCGAGCTTGAGAGGGTGGGGGTGGACGCCGTGCTGGTCGGCTCGAGCTTCATGGCTGCCGATGATCCCGGTGCCAAAGTGCGTGAATTCACCGGGGTCGGCATCACGCGTGAGCAGCAGCTGCCTTAGCTCCACCTCGAATTTAGAAAACGTTTCAAGGGTATTTAGGAGAAGCTCAAGAGGGGGCTGCATCATCGTGTGATGGTCAAGCCACGGCGACTCCTCCGCTCTTCCTTTGCCTCTGCACTACTTGGGGGCGCCGTTGTCGCCGCCTTCGGCTGGATCGCGATCGCCGCCGGTTGGATCCAGTCCGAAGGCGGCTCGACGACCACCGTCGCGGCGCCGCTGACGGCGCCGATCGCCGATCGCTCCGACGACGACGCCAACGTCGTCAACCAGATCTACCGCCAGGACGGCGATGGCGTCGCCTTCATCGAATCGGACATCCCGGCTCGGGAATCGCAGTCGTTCTCGCCCTTCGGCGAACCCGAATCCGAAGGCGGCGGCACCGCGACCGGCTCCGGCTTCGTGATCGATACCGAGGGACACCTCTTGACCAACAACCACGTGGTCGAAGGCGCCGACCGGATACAGGTCAAGCTCGGCGACTCCGACACGACCTACCAGGCGAAGGTTGTGGGCACCGACCCGGCGACCGACCTCGCCCTGCTCGACGTCGAAGCGCCGGCCGCCCAGCTGCATCCGCTCACCCTGGGACGTTCCGGGGAGATGGAAGTCGGCGACCCGGTGGTGGCGATAGGCAACCCGTTCGGGCTCGACCGCACCGTCACCAGCGGCATCGTCTCGGCGCTGCAGCGCCAGATCGAAGCGCCTGACGGCTTCTCGATCACCGACGTGATCCAGACCGACGCGGCGATCAACCCCGGCAACTCCGGCGGGCCGCTGATCAACGCCGCCGGCGAGGTGATCGGCATCAACTCCCAGATCGCCACCGGCGGCAACGGCAGCGGCAACGTCGGCATCGGCTTCGCGATCCCGATCGACACCGTCAGGGCCGAGATCCACCAGCTCGAAACCACCGGCGAAGTCGACCACGCCTTCATCGGCATCAGCGGCGGCACGATCACGCCCGACCTCGCCAAGGCGATCAACCTCCCGGTCGACGAAGGGGTGATCGTCCAGTCCGTCGTCAAGGGCGGGCCAGCCGCCAAGGCGGGTATCGAAGGCGGCACGACCTCGGCGACGATCGAAGGGGCCGAAGTCCGTCTCGGCGGCGACATCATCACCGCGGTCGACGGCAAGAAGGTGGCGGGGATGGACGAAGTCGTCGAAATCGTCAACGAGGCCGAGCCGGGCGAATCGCTCGAGCTGACGATCCTGCGGGACGGGTCGACGAAGACGGCGACGGTCACGCTCGGCGACCGGCCCGACTCGTCCGAATAGGCGACCCGGCTCGCCCGTCGCGTACGCTTGCCCGGTGAGGGTCAAGTTCTGCGGAATCACCGATTTGGACGACGCGGCGGAGGCCGTGCGGGTCGGGGCATGGGCCGTCGGGCTGATCCACTACGACAAGAGCCCGCGCTGCGTCGAGCCGGCGGTCGCGACTGAGATCGGGGCCGCTTTCCGGCGCAAGTGCGAGATCGTCGGGGTCTTCGTCAATCCGACCTTGGAGGAAGTCGACAAGGCGGTTGAAGATGCCGGGTTGACGATGGTGCAGCTGAACGGGGCGGAGGGCGCTCAGCTCTGCGCCGAGGTGGCGCGGCGGACGGGGGTCAAGGTGATCAAGGCGATCCACGTCGCCAGCGCCGCCGACATCCACGCCGCCGAGGCATTCCGGACCGACTTCCACCTCTTTGACCGCCGCGGCAAGGGGCTGTGGGGCGGGACCGGCGAGAGCTTCGACTGGGAGCTGCTGCGCGGGCATCGCTCCGACATCCCGGAGATCCTCGCCGGCGGGCTGCGGCCCGACAACGTGGCGGCGGCGGTCGCGATCGCCCAGCCCTACGCCGTCGACGTCGCCAGCGGCGTCGAGTCGGCTCCCGGCCGCAAGGACCACGCGGCGATGGCCGCCTTTTTCGAGGCCGCCCAGCCGGCCCGCGTTCCCGGCCCATGAGCACGGTCGAGGAGCGCTTTGGGCCCTATGGGGGCCGCTATGTGCCCGAGACGCTGATCGCGGCGCTGGACGAGCTGACCGCGGCCTGGGGGGAGGCTCGGGAGGACGCCGCGTTCATGGCTCGCCTGGAACTGCTGCGGCGCGACTTCATCGGCCGGCCGACGCCTCTCTACCTGGCCGATCGGCTCTCCGAGCGGATCGGCTCCAGGGTCTATCTGAAGCGCGAGGACCTCGCCCACACCGGCGCCCACAAGATCAACAACGCGGTCGGCCAGGCGCTGCTGGCCCAGCGGATGGGCAAGCCGCGGGTGATCGCCGAGACCGGTGCCGGCCAGCACGGCGTCGCCACCGCCACGGCCTGCGCGCTGCTCGGCCTCGAGTGCGTCGTCTACATGGGCACCGAGGACATCCGCCGCCAGGCGCCCAACGTCGAGCGGATGAAGCTGCTCGGGGCCGAGGTGGCGCCGGTCGAGGCCGGAGCCCGCACCCTCAAGGAGGCGGTCAGCGCCGCGATCCGCGACTGGGTCGCCAACGTCGAGACCACCCACTACGTGATCGGCTCCGCCGTCGGCCCGGCGCCCTACCCGGCACTGGTTCGCGATTTACAGCGGGTGATCGGCGAAGAGGCTCGCGAGCAGGCGCTGGCGGCCGAGGAGGCGCTGCCGGGGCGGGTGATCGCCTGCGTCGGCGGCGGCTCCAACGCGATCGGCATCTTTAGCCCCTTCGTGGCCGACGCCGAGGTGGCGCTGATCGGCGTCGAGGCCGCCGGCGAGGGCCTCGACACGCTCCGCCACGGCGCCTCGCTGGGGGCCGGCAGCACCGGCGTCCTGCACGGCTCGCTCTCCGCCGTGATCGCCGACGAGGAGGGCCAGATCCTCGAGGCGCACTCGGTCTCGGCCGGCCTCGACTACCCCGGCGTCGGTCCCGAGCACGCCCATCTGCGCGACACCGGCCGGGCCAGCTACGTGGCGATCTCCGACCGGCAGGCGCTGGCCGCCTTCGGCGAGCTGGCGCGGCTGGAGGGGATCATCCCCGCGCTCGAGTCCTCGCATGCGATTGCGTGGCTGCTGGAGAACCCGGGGGCTGCCGGATTCGATGTCCTCTGTCTCTCGGGGCGGGGCGACAAGGACCTAGCGGAGGTTGCGGAACACCTTCAGTTGGGGGAGTCCGGGGGGTGACCCTCTCGAGCAAAAGCGGGGAGGGGCTTGCGGGAGGGACCCGGGGAGACACTCCCCGGAGCAACAGCGGGGAGGCTCCAGGGAGTGTCTCCCCGGGTCCCAACGCAGGCGAGCTGGATGGCGAGGAGCGGATTGCCAGCGCTTTTAAAGCGGCCAGGGACGAAGGCCGGGCGGCGTTGATGCCGTACATGATGGCCGGGTTCCCCGATCGCGATACCGGGTTGGCGGTGGCGGCTGCGTATGTGGATTCGGGAGCGGATCTGATCGAGCTGGGCGTTCCCTTTTCCGATCCGCTGGCGGATGGGCCGACTATCCATGCGGCCGCGACGGCGGCGTTGGAGGCGGGGGCGACCCTGGCGACGGCGCTGGAGGTCTGTCGTTCGGTGTCCGAGCGGATTCCGGTCGTGTTGATGGCCTACTCGAACATGGTGCTCGCCCATGGTGGGGCCGGAGAGTTCGCTCGGCTCGCTGTTGCCGCCGGCGCCGCCGGCGCGATCGTGCCGGATCTGCCGCTGGGGGAGGCGGAGGACGTGCGGGAGGACTTCGGCGCGGCCGGGCTGGCGCTGGTGCCGTTGGTGGCGCCGACGACGTCGGCCGAGCGGCGGGCGCGGATCTGCGCTGTCGCCCGCGGCTTCGTCTACGTCGTCTCCACCGTGGGGACGACCGGCGAGCGGGCCGAGATCCCCGCCGCCCTGGCCGATCTGGTGGCCGCGACCAAGGCCGACGCGGAGATTCCCGTCGCGGTCGGCTTCGGCATCGGCACCCCCGAGCAGGCCGCCGAGGTGGGACGGATCAGCGACGGCGTCATCGTCGGCAGCCGCCTCGTCCGTGCCGCCGGCGAGGCCGGCTCGCCGCAGGCCGCCGCCGACGCCGCCGCCGACTTCCTCAGCCAGACGCGCGTCGCCCTCGCCGGGTAGAGTTTCGGCCGCAATGGGAATGGTCGTAACCCTCTTCTTGGCCCTCGCCGCGATGACGGTCTCCTACGCCTTCGGGCAGGGCGGCCCGGTCGCCGGCCTGGTCTTCTTCACGGTGTTGCTGATCGGCGCGGCGATCAGGGTCTTCGCGCCGAAGCCCTCCAGCCGCTAGCCGGCCCGGGTGGCGATTACCTCCAGGTACTCCGCCTCGAGCACCATCGCTCGCTCGCCGGCGGTGTTCGCCGCTTCGAGGAAAGCGCGCAGATCGTCGGTCAGGGCCTGCTCGCCGTCGGCGCCGACCCGTTCGTAGGCGGTCTGGGTCGGGCCGAAGTAGGTGCGGAAGAACTCGATGTAGTGGTCGGCCGAGCGGAACGGCTGACGCGAGATGCGGCGCTCGGCCCGCAGGTCGGAGATCCCGCTGCCGAACAGCTCGCGGACGCGCTCCTCGGTCCCCCACAGCAGCGGTGAGTCGATGCCCGGCGGCGGCGGGGCGTGCTTGGAGATCGTCTTGAACATCGTCCCGACCGCCCCGCCGGGGGTCCAGTTGCCCATCCCGATCCGGCCGCCGGGTTTGACCACGCGCAGCAGCTCGGCCGCGGCTTTCTCCTGGTCGGGGGCGAACATCGCCCCGAAGATCGACATCGCGACGTCGAAGCTGCCCTCCTCGAAGGGCAGGTCCTGAGCGTCCGCCTCGACGAACTCCACCTCGAGCCGCTCGGCCTCCGCACGCTCGCGGCCGCGCTCGAGTAGGGAAGGGACGTAGTCGGCGCCGACGGTGCCTCCCCACGACCGCCGGGCGGCGGCGATCGCGCCGTTGCCGCTGCCGCAGGCGACGTCCAGCACCCGCTCGTCGGGGACTATGTCGAGTGCCTCGGCGAGGTTCTCGCTGGCGTTGTAGACGATGTTGGCGACCATCGCGAAGTCGCCTTTCGACCAGATCTGCTGCTGGACCTGGGTTACCGCTTTGAGGTCGGGCTGCTCGGTCATCTCTCCTCCTTGAGTGGTGCTACGAACTTAGCGCCTCACGTCGCTCGTGGACAGCTTCTAAGCTGCGCCGATGCGGATCGGAGTCCTCACCGGCGGCGGCGACTGCCCCGGCCTCAACGCGGTCATCAGGGCGATCGTGCGCAAGGGCGCCGGCGGCTACGGGCACGAGTTCGTCGGCTACCGCGACGGCTGGCGCGGGCCGCTGGAGGGCGACAGCCAGCCGCTCGGAGTGCCCGAGGTGCGCGGGATACTGCCTCGCGGCGGCACCATCCTCGGCTCTTCGCGGACCAACCCCTTTGGCGAGGACGGCGGGCCCTCGCGGATCGCCGAGAACCTCGCGGCGGGAGGCGTCGACGGACTGATCGCGATCGGTGGCGAGGACACGCTGGGCGCGGCCTCGCGCCTTCACGAGGAGCACGGTACCCCGGTGATCGGGGTGCCGAAGACGATCGACAACGACCTCAGTGCCACCGACTACACCTTCGGCTTCGACACCGCGATCAACATCGCGATGGAGGCGATCGACCGCCTGCACACGACCGCCGACAGCCACCACCGCGTCCTCATCGTCGAGGTGATGGGTCGCCACGCCGGCTGGATCGCCTTCCACGCCGGCCTCGCCGGCGGCGCCAACGTGATCCTCATCCCCGAGCGCCAGTTCGACGTCGAGCAGGTCTGCGATCTGGTCGGCCGCCGCTTCGCCAGCCACTACGCGCCGATCATCGTCGTCGCCGAGGGGGCGCAGCCGGTGGGCGGCGTGCCGAGCGCCGAGGACGACAAGCTCGATGCCTTCGGTCACGTTCGCCTCGGCGGCGTCGGGCACTGGCTGGAGGGGGAGATCGAGCGCCGGACCGGCAAAGAGACGCGGGCGACCGTCCTCGGCCACGTCCAGCGCGGCGGCACCCCGACCGCTTTCGACCGCGTGCTGGCGACCCGCTTCGGCCTGCACGCGATCGATGCCGCCGACGCCCGCCGCTGGGGGACGATGACCGCCCTGCGCGGCACCGAGATCGAGCTGGTCCGCCTGACCGAGGCGACTGCTGAGCTGAAGACGGTGCCGGAGTCGCTTTACGCCGAGGCCGAGGTGTTCTTTGGCTAGGCGGGGTGGGGGGAGGGTCCGGGGCCCCCTCCCCAAACGAGCGGCCGGAGGCCGCTCTTGAGTGTTTGGGGAGGGGGCCCCGGACCCTCTCGCATCTCGCGCCTGGCCTCGGTCATAGCTTTTTGCATGCTCGTCGTCGTGATTGCTGGCTGTGGAGAGGAGGCGGGGGTCGCGGACGATGCGGTGGTCACCGCCTATGTCGAAGCGCCGCTGTGTGCGGGGGCAAAGCGGGTGCTGGCGAGCGAGGGTGGGCGCGCGGGGGAGGTGCGGGTCCGCGCGGTCTGTCTGCCCGCCATCGACGATGGCGGCCGCGTGGACCTCGCCAAAGCCGGCGCCAATGCCCGCCGCGCGACCGAGGACTCGACCAGCGTCGGCTACCTCGAACCTCCGACCACGCCCAGCTTCTCCCGCCCGATCGTCGAAGCCGCCAACATCGCCGTGATCCGCACCGGCTCCGGGGAAGCTGCGATGGCGCAGCTCCTGCGTGCGATTGCGGAAGCGGACGACCCTGGCCAGCTCCGGGACTCCGTGCGCAAGAACCTGAACTAGCCGTCGCTAAAGCAAGTCTTCAAGCGCCCCATCCAAATCCGGGTGTTTGAACTCATAGCCCAGATCCCGCGCCCTTTTTGGGATGACCCGCTGGCCCCCGCGCAGCACCCTCCCGAACTCGCCGCCGAATTTGAGGTCGAGGACGAAGCCGGGGACCGGGACGACGGCCGGCCGTCCCAGGGCGCGCCCCAGCGCCTTCGAGAAGTCGCGGTTGGTGGCCGGGGCCGGGGCGGTCGCGTTGAGGACGCCGTCCACCTTCTCGTTGTCGAGTGCCCAGAGCAGCATCCCGACCTCGTCGTCGATGTGAATCCAGGAGATGTACTGGGCGCCGCCAGCGAGCGGGCCGCCGAGGCCGAGCTTGAACGGCGGCAGCAGCTCGCCGAGCATGCCCCCTTTGGCATCGAGGATCTGGCCGGAGCGGAGGATCGCCAGCCGCATGCCGGCCCCGTCGATCTCGTGGGCCGCCTTCTCCCACTCCTGCACGACCTCGGAGTCGAAGCTCTTGCCGCCGGGGCCGGCCGACTCGTCGACGAGCGCGTCGCCACGGTCGCCGTAGTAGCCGACCGCCGACTGACTGACCAGGACGGCGGGGCGCCGCTCGAGTCCGGCGATCGCCTGCACCAGGTTGTGGGTGCCGGTGCGACGGCTCTCGAGGATCTTCCTCTTCGCGTCCTCGGTCCAGCGCTGGTCGATCCGCTCGCCGACCAGGTTGACGACCCCGTCGACGCCGTCGAAGGCATCCGGCAAGGGCCGTTCCAGGGTCGGCTCCCAGGAGTGCCAGGCGATTCCCGGGCGGGCGAGGCGGGCCTTTCCCGGGTCGCGGGTCAGGCCGACCACGTCGTCGCCCCGGGCCAGCAGGGAGTCACACAGCGCCGTGCCGATCAGGCCGGTGGCTCCGGTGACGAGCACCTTCACGGCGTTGGCGCCCGGCCCTTCATCGCTGGTCCTCGACGGTGGCGAAGGTCCCGGTCTCCTCGCTGAGGCGGGCGATGCCGTCGCGCCGCGCCTCCTCGACGACCGCGGCGGCGACCTTCGGCGCCACTTCGCGGTTGAAGACGCTGGGGATGATGTAGTCCTCGGCGAGGTCGTCGTCGGTGACCACCTCGGCGATCCCCTTGGCCGCGGCCAGCTTCATCTCCTCGGTGATCTGGGGGGCGCCGGCGTCGAGGGCGCCGCGGAAGATGCCGGGAAAGGCGAGCACGTTGTTGATCTGGTTCGGGTAGTCGGAGCGGCCGGTGGCCATGATCCGCGCGTAGGGAGCCGCGTCCTCGGGCATCACCTCGGGGGTCGGGTTGGCCATCGCGAAGACGATCGCGTCGTCGTTCATCTTGCCCAGCGCCTCGGCCTCGATGATTCCCGGGCCGGAGAGCCCGACGAAGATGTCCATGCCCTCGATTACGTCGGCGGGCTGGCCGTGGATCAGCTCGGGGTTCGAGTTCTCCGCGTACCAGCGCTTGTTCGAGTTCATCTCGCCAGACTCGTAGTCGGCGCGCCCGGTCGAGAGCGCGCCCTGGCGATCGCAGCCGACTATGTGGGTGATCCCGGAGGCGAGCATCATCTTCGTCACCGCCACCCCGGCGGCTCCGAGCCCCACCACCAGCACCCGCAGCTCCTCGATCGGCTTGCCGGTGATTTTCAGCGCGTTGAACAGGGCTGCCATCGTCACCACCGCGGTGCCGTGCTGGTCGTCGTGGAAGACGGGGATGTCGAGTGACTCCTTCAGCCGGTCTTCGATTTCGAAGCAGCGGGGAGCGGAGATGTCCTCCAGGTTGATGCCGCCGAAGGTCGGGGCGATCAGCTCGACGGCGCGGACGATCTCGTCGGCGTCCTGGGTGTCGAGGCAGATCGGGAAGGCGTCGACGTCGGCGAACTCCTTGAACAGCATCGCCTTGCCCTCCATCACCGGCATCGCCGCCTCGGGGCCGATGTTGCCGAGACCGAGCACGGCGCTGCCGTCGGAGACGACGGCGACCATGTTCTTCTTGATCGTGAACTCGAAGGCCTTGGTGCGGTCCTCGTGGATGTCCATGCAGACCCGGGCGACGCCGGGGGTGTAGGCCATCGAGAGGTCGTCGCGCGTCTTCAGCGGGTACTTGTTGTGGATCTCGATCTTGCCGCCGCGGTGCATCTGCATCGTGCGGTCGACGTAGTCGAGCACCCGGGCGCCGCGGGTCGAGCCGATCGCCCGCAGTATCCGCTCCCAGTGCTCGCGGTCCTGGGCGTCGATCGTGAACTCGCGCACCCGTTTGCCCTCGGGCCCGGCACCGGGCACCAGGTCGACCCCCTGCAGCTGTCCGCCGGCCTCGGCGATCGCCGCGGTCAGTTTGCCCAGGGGCTCCTGACGCGCGTCGAGCTCGACCCGGATCGTGACGCTGTATTGGGCGCTGACGGCCATGGCGGCTATCGAATCAGATTCGAGGGGCGGGCTCGACCGTGCCACGCGACCGGCACCGCATCAAGTACGGTCGCGCAATGAGGTTGGGGGGAGGCAAACGACGCGCCACCGCGGTCGCGGTGGCCCTCCTATCGGCTGTGCTCGGCATCGCTGCGTTCGCGTCTATCCCCGCCGGTGCCACCGACTCAGACCTCAAGCACACCTACGTGTTCCGGCTCGCGGCCAGCAATGGCTACTCGATCCTTGCGATCGCCGCATCCCAGAGGGCGGACGGGCGGGGTGAGGCCGTGCTGTTCGTCGGCCGCAAGGGTGCCGGGGTGGTCTACGACGCGCCCGCCACCGTGAGCGCCACCAGAATCGAAGCGGACCTCGGCCGGCTCGGAGAGGTTGCGCTTGACGTCGTCTTGCCGGGCAGGAAGACGAAATTGCGATCCAGGTGCCCGCACCAACTCGATGATCCCCGGCCCATCTCGTTCGAACGCCCGCTCTTCCGTGGAACGTTCGAGTTCCATGGCGAGGAGGAGTTCGCCGAGGCATCGTCTTCCTCGCCCCGCGACTACTCGGAGTTCTTCCTCGACGTTCTTTGCAGCGGGCCCGCCAGTGGGGAACTGGGAGGCGGCGGGCTCCCAGGCGCCAGATTGAGACTCCACTCCCGCGAGGGCTCGTTCCGTCTCAACCTGCAGGCGAACAAGAACCGTCCCAAGGCCGGGACCCGGTTCGAAATCGCGACCCATGAAGAGAGCGGCCAAATCTCGATTTCACGCAGCCGCACCCTTTGGGTCGGCGCCGGAGCCTTTGACTATGACCCGCTACTGCAGACGGCGACCCTGGATCCGCCGGCGCCGTTCTCCGGACGAGCGAGCTTCCACCGTGGCGCCGCAGCGGCGGAGCGCTGGACCGGGAATCTCACCGTCGACCTTCCGGGCCGCTCGAACGTGCCGCTTGCCTCGGCCGGCGTCGGCGCCACCCTCAGCCATTCCTGCTGGCAGGGTGAAGGCGCAGGTGGCCGCGCCGAGTGCGGCTTCTAGAAATCGGGGAGAGACAGGGTGATTGGGGGCTCGCACGGGTTGCGGTCCTGGGCGTCGATCGTGAACTCACGCACCCGTTTGCCCTCGGCCCACACCGGCACCAGGTTGACCAGATTCGGCACCCCGGCTTCCCGGCGCCCCGTCGGGGATTCGCTAGCGTCCCTTGTCATGTTGCGCCTGAGTCGACCCCTCTGCCTTTTCCTTTTCTTCGCAGCCGTCGCCGCTCCGGCCGCCGGCGCCGACGCGGCAGAATCCATGTACCGGATCGACAGCGTCGACGTGATCGAACTGACGCTGCCCGAGGAATCCGAAGAAATCCTCGAAACCGAACCGACGGAGGATTACGTCAAAGGCACCATGACGCTGCGTGAAACCGCCGGGACGCCGGGAACCGAGGGGCCGCCGGTGATAGACGGCCTGGAAATCGGCATCAGGCTCAAGGGCAGCATGGGCGGCTCGTTCCGGCCCCTCAAAACCGGCAAGGCGGCCTTCAAGATCAAGTGCAATTTCGTCAGCGGCAAAAAATGCCTGGGCCTGAAGAAGATGACCTTGAACAACATGGTCCAGGACCCGTCGATGGTCCACGAGGCGCTGGCCTACTCGCTCTTCGGCGAGATCGGGGTTCCGGCGCCGCGAAGCGGCTATGCCTACGTGCTCGTGAACGGGGAGGACTTCGGCCTCTACGCCAATGTCGAGGCTCTCGACGACGTCTCGCTGAAACGGCTCTTCGGCTCGTTCGACGACGCGAGCCAGCACCTCTACGAGGGCGAGAAAGGACACGACGTCATCCCGGGCGAAGCGGATGCGTTCGAGGTCGACGAGGGCGACGACGACGTCAGCGATCTCGAGGCGCTGGCAGCCGTGGCCAACGGGGGAGGGGTGGCGCCGTGGTCGACCCGTCTCGCTCCCTTTGCGGACCTGGCGGAGATGACCTCGATGTGGGCGATCGAGAAGTACATCGGCCACTGGGACGGTTACTCGGGCCACGCCATAGCGGGATTGCGCCCCAACAACTACTACCTCTTGAGCGAGCCCTCCGGCCGCTTTCTGATGCTGCCCTCGGGGATGGATCAGGCCTGGATCCCGACCGCGGGCGTGCCGGGCAGGGAAGTCACCTTCGACGGCAACGGCGGGGTGCTCTTCAACCTCTGCCTGCAGGACGAGGAATGCCAGCGTTCCTACTGGGAAGCTCTGATGGCGGTGACGAGAGCCATGCCGGCATTTGCCCCCGCCGCCCTCGCGACCGCCACGGCCGAGCTGCTGGCGCCGTGGGAGCAGGCCGAACGCGAAGACGGGCGGCCGGAATTCGACGCCGCGGAGGTCGAGGACGGGGTGGAGGAGACCCTCGACCTGATCGCGGATCGCCCTCAGGAAGCGAGCGACTGGCTGACGGCGAACGTTCCGACGCCGAGGCCCACCCCGGTCGCCCAACCGTCCGCGATCACGCCGGTCGCCGCCCCGCCGCTGTCCCAACCGGCGCCGTTGCGGCTGCTCGGTGCCAGGCGGGTCGCCAAGACCCTCCGGGCCCGGGTCGAGCTGTCGAAAACCGGGACGGTGTCCGTGCGGGGGACGATGAAGAAGAAGAGGGGCAGGGTGACGGCCTGCGCGAGGCGCGTCGTCCTCGACCGCACCGGTTCGCTGACCCTGCGCTGCAAGCTCTCCCGGGCGGCTCTGAGGAGACTCGCCCGACACCCCCTACGGCTGAGGCTGACGATCCGCCTCGCGGCCGACGACGGCAGCACCGAAAAGGTCGTCCGCCGGATCAGGTTGGCGCGCGACTAGAGTCGCGTCCGTGCCAAGCGGACAGCAGGCTCCCCAGCTCTTCCTGATCGACGGCAACTCGCTCGCCTACCGGGCCTTCTTCGCGCTGCCGGAGTCGATCGGGACCAGCGACGGGCGGCCGACCAACGCGATCTACGGGCTCGCCTCGATGTTGGTCAAAGTCATCGACGAGCACCACCCGCAGGGGGTCGTCGTCGCCTGGGACGCGGGAATGTCGGGACGCGAGGTCACCTACGACCTCTACAAGGCCGGGCGCAAACCGCGCCCCGACCTGCTGCGCGAGCAGTGGCCGCACCTGATGCCGCTGGTCGAGGCCTTCGGCTACACCAACGTCAAGGTCGAGGGATACGAGGCCGACGACGTGATCGCCGCGCTGACGAGACAAGCGCGCGAGCAGGGGATCGAGGTGATGGTCGTCACCGGCGACCGCGACGCCTACCAGCTGGTCGGCGAGGGAGTGCGGGTGATGAGCACCTCGCGCGGCATCACCGAGACCAAGATCTACGACAGCGAGGCGGTGCTCGAGCGCTACGGGGTGCCGCCGGAGCTGATCACCGACCTGATGGGACTGCGCGGCGACACCTCCGACAACATTCCCGGCGTCCCCGGGATCGGCGAGAAAACGGCGACGCAGCTGCTGCAGCAGTTCGGCTCGCTGGAGGAGGTTCTGGCCAACGTCGAGAGTGTCTCCGGCGCCAAACGTAAGCAGAACCTGGTCGACCATGCCGACGATGCCCGCATGTCGAAGCAGCTGGCGACCCTCCAGTACGAGATCGAGACCGGGGTCGACCTGGCGGCGGCGATGGACTCCGAGCCTGACCGCGGTGCTCTGCGCGACTTCATGCGCGAGTTCGAGCTGCGGGCGGTGCTGGAGCGATTGGAAGAAGCCCTGCCGGAGGGCCAGGCGGTGCCCGGCCGCAGCGTCGAGCAGGAGCTGCGGGTCGAGGTGGAGGAGGGGACCGCGGCCGACCTCGGTGACGGGCCGGTGGCACTGGCGATCGACGGCGAGCGCTGGGCGGCGGCCGAAGGGGAGCGCATCCTCGCCGGCACCTCGACCCACGACGAGCTGGCGGTGGCGCTGGGCGCTCGGCCGTTCCTCGCCCACGACGCCAAGTCGCTCGGCGGCGGTCGCCACGGGCTGCTTGCCGCCGCCGCGCGCGAGGGCGTCGACCCCCGCCTCGACCACGACACGATGATCGCCGCCTACCTGCTCGAGCCCCAGCGCCGCACCTACGAGCTGACCGAGCTGGCGGCCGACGCCGGCATCGGCCTCGCCGAGGGTGCCGCCGCGGCGGCGGATGAAGACGACGGCCAGCTGGCGCTCGGCGAGGAGGTCGAGGCGGGGCTCGACCCGCCCGAGGAGGCCCGCCTGGTCGCTGCCCTCGCCGCGGTCCAGCGCCCGCGCGTCGAGGAGCTGGGGCTGGAGACGCTGCTGCGCGAGGTCGAGCTGCCGCTGATCCACGTCCTCGCGGCGATGGAGCGCGAGGGCCTGAAGCTCGACGCCGCGCGCCTGGCCGAGGTCGGCGCCGGCTTCGGCGAGCGCATCGCCACCCTGCAGAAGGAGATCTTCGAGCTGGCCGACGAGGAGTTCACGATCGGCTCCCCCCAGCAGGTCGGGCGCATCCTCTTCGAGAAGCTCGAGCTGTCTCGCAAGCGGCGTGGCAAAACCGGCTTCTCGACCGATGCCCGGGTGCTCGCCCAGATCCGCGACGAGCACCCGATCGTCGAGAAGATCGAGTCCTGGCGCGAGCTGACGAAGCTGAAGAACACCTACCTCGACTCGCTGCCGGACCTGATCGACCCCGCCAGCGGGCGCGTTCACACCACCTTCAATCAGGCGTCGACCACCACCGGCCGCCTCTCCAGCACCAACCCCAACCTGCAGAACATCCCGATCCGCACCGAGGTCGGGCGCCCGGTTCGTGCCTGCTTCGTCGCCGAGCAGGGCGCCCGGCTGCTCTCCGCCGACTACAGCCAGGTCGAGCTGCGGGTACTCGCCCACGTCGCCGACGAGGAGGTGCTGAAAGCGGTCTTCCGCGCCGGCGAAGACGTCCACGCCGCTACCGCCGCCGAGGTCTTCGAGATCGGCCGCGACGAGGTCGACGTCGGCCAGCGCTCGAAGGCGAAGATGGTCAACTTCGGCATCGTCTACGGCCTCACCGGCTTCGGTCTCGCCGACCGCCTCAACATCCCGCGCAAGGAGGGGGAGGAATTCGTCGCCCGCTACCTCGAGCGCTTCCCCGCGGTGCGCGCCTTCCGCGAGGAGATCGTCGAGAGGGCGCAGGAGGAGGGCTACGTGACGACCCTGATGGGCCGTCGCCGCCAGATCCCCGAGCTGCGCTCGGGCAACCCCAACACCCGCCGTCTGGGCGAGCGGCTTGCGGTCAACACCGTGATCCAGGGGACCGCGGCGGACATCATCAAGGTGGCGATGGTGCGCTGCCAGGCTGCCCTGGCGGCGGCCGGTGGCAGCACCCGGCTCGTCCTGCAGATCCACGACGAGCTCCTCTTCGAGGGCCCGCCGGAGGAGATGGACGGGGCGACCGAGCTGGTGCGGCGCGAGATGTGCGCCGCCTACCAGCTCGATCCGCCGCTCGAGGTCGACGTCGGCGTCGGCCCCGACTGGCTCACCGCCAAGTAGCCAGACCCTCCTGGCTAGTCGTCCAGCTCGACCTCGTCGAAGACGACGGTGTCGCCGCGGAACCTCAGCTCGAGCTCCTCGACCGCGGCGCCCGGGATCAGGTCGGCCGTGGTGCAGTTGGCGCCGCTGCCGTTGTCGTCGTGACCGCTGGGGCCGGAGCTCGACGGGCCCCGGCCGGAGCCGGAGTTGTCGCCGCCGTTGTCGTCGCCGGGCTCGAGGCCGCGATCGCCGTGGTCGTCACCTCGCTCTTCGCCGTGGCCGCCGCGATCGTCGCCGGGCTCGGCCTCACGGCCGCGGACGCCATGCCCGCCGCGCCTGTGCCCGCGCTGGTCCTCGCACTTGATCTTGGTCCGACGCGTGACCGTGCCGCTGATCGTCTGCTCG
Organism: uncultured Solirubrobacterales bacterium; assembly: GCA_963812145.1. GTDB lineage: Bacteria > Actinomycetota > Thermoleophilia > Solirubrobacterales > 70-9 > VAYN01. Next base: position 837,782 of record CAWEUG010000004.1, on the reverse strand, counting down.
TCCGGCAGGGCGACGACCAGGACGTTGGTCGTCTGGTCGAAGGACCGAATCGTCGCGCTGGCGCTGCTGTCGTCGTCGCTGCCATTCCTGGCGCTGGCCAGGCCGGGCAGGACGAAGATCGAGAGGGCGCCCAGCGCCGCCACGAGCAGACCGCCCAGGCGGGCTCGCTTTCCTTTGAAGTTGGTCATCGCTGTTCCTCCTTGTCGAAAATCGGACGCGTTCACCCCCACAACCCGAGCCGGGGGCGAAGATCACGAATCGTCTTCGCCGCCGCCTGGGCCGCTGCCACTCCGGCCGTCGCCGCCGCTCCCCGAGCCGCGCTCTTCGGAGCTGTCGCCGTCGTCCCCTGGAGGCGGTTCGGGCGCTGGCGCGGGGATGGCCACGGCAGCCGGATCATCGCTCGAGTCGGAGCCGCCGCGAACGCTGCCACCGTGCCCTCCCGAGCCGCTGCCGGAATCGCCGTGCGAGTCCTCGCCACCGCCACCCTCGTCCCGGGTGCCCCCATGGCCGCTCCCCGAGCCGCTGGCGGACCTGCCGTCGGAGCCGTGACGCCCCGAGTGGCTCCCTCCCAAAATCTCCTCGCCTGAACGGTCCTCAGGATCGTCGCCGGATGATCCCGGGCGCCCGCCGTGGCGGGATCCGTGGCCCCCGTGCCCGGCGGAGCTTCCCGGGCCGGGCCCGCCGCCATGCTGGGACGAGTCGTCGAGGTCGTCGCCGGCGACCTCGACGCCGTGCCCGTTCCGGTGGTCGGGGCCCTGGCTTCGCCCTCCCTCGTCGCCGGACCCCGATCCGCCGCGCCCGCGACCCTCGCCGGAGCCGAGCAGAGGCGCCTGGCTCGGTTCGCTGGGCGGGCCAGAGGAGGCGGAGCCGGCGCCGTTCCCCGCGGCCGGCAGTTGCGTGGCCGACGCCTCCGCTGGCTCGGGGCCGCCGCGGTTGCCACGCTCCTGCTGTATCGCCACGCCGGCTCCGACCGAGCCGGCGACGAGCACCGTCGCCACCCCGACCTTGAGCGCGCCGCCCGCACCGAGACCGCCCAGCGTCGCGCCGCCGCCCCCGCCGGCCGCGGTGGCAGCTCCCGCGGCGGCGACGCCGCCGGCACTCGCTCCCGCCGCCTCGGCGCCGTGGTCGAACAGCATCCGCAGCAGCGGCAGCGGCAGCAGCAGGCCGAGGCCGTCGCGCAGCGCCAGCCGCGCCCGGTAGATCGCCTGCCGCGCGGCGCCGCCGCTGACCCCCAGGGCCGCCGCGATCTCCTCGTGGCTCAGCCCTTCCAGCTCGCGCATCACGATCGCCGCCCGCTGCGGCTCGGGCAGCGCTCGCAGCCGTCCCATCAGCTGGCCGATCTCCTCCCGCCGCTCGACCTCGACCGCGGCGCTGTGCCCGCCCGCGATCGCCTCGCCCAGCTCCTCGGTCGGCGGCGGGCCGTCGCGGAGGTCGTTGAGCGCCGTGTTGCGGACGATCCGGTAGAGCCAGGGCTTCAGCTCGATCTCGGCGCTCGTGCCGCGCAGCGCCAGCAGCGCCTTCGAGAAGGCGTCCTGGGTGACGTCCTCGGAGCGGCCGCCGACGATCGCGGCGGCGAAGCGGTCCAGCGGCTTGCGGTAGCGGCGGACGATCTCCTCGAAGGCCGCCTCGTAGCCCTCGCGGACCAGCGTGACCAGGCGCCGGTCGGGCTGGGCACGCAGCGCCGGCCCGAGGAAGATCCGGGTGGCGAGCTGCTCTGCTGGTGGTGGAGGCATCGCGTCGGTCGCTATCTACTGCGGTACTGATATGACAGCACGGGGGTTCATCTACCCGCGGCCACTGACCATGCAACACACGTTCAGCGCGAAGATCACGCCGATTCGAGGCAAGAGCCATGGATAGGGGCCTGGCGGTTCTCGTCACCGCGGCTGTGGGCGGGCTGATCGCGCTGCAGGCTCCGATCAACTCCGGACTGGGGAAGGCGACCGGCGGCTTGCCGGCCGCGCTGATCTCCTTCTCGGTCGGCTCGGTCGCCCTGGCGGCGATCGTCGTCCTCAGCGGCAAGGCCGGCGGCCTCGGCTCGGCCTTCGACGTCAGCTGGTACTACCTGCTCGGCGGCCTGCTCGGCGCCATCTACGTCACCAACGCCCTGATCGCGGTCTCGGCGATCGGCGCCGGCGGGGTTGCGGCGGCCACCGTCACCGGCCAGCTGACCGCCTCGGTGGCGATCGACCGCCTAGGCCTGTTCGGCCTGGACCAGGTCGCGCTCAGCCCCGAGCGCCTGCTCGGCGTCGGCTTGCTGCTGGCCGGGACCTTCCTGGTCATCCGCTGACCCGGCGAACTCGGGCGGGGCGATGTTGAGGTAGTGCGAGAAGGACCAGTCGACGAAGCGCTTCGTGCCCATCAGGCGGATCATCGGCCCGAGGAGGCGGGGCGGGATTCTCGGGATCAGCCGCTGCACCCGCAGCATCCAGCGGAACTTCCACTCGTGCGAGTCGTTGAACTCGGCGTAGGCGGCGGCCGCCTGCTCGCGGCTCTGGCGCCCCTCGACGACACCGCGCAGCTCGCGGCCGAGGCTGATCCCGAAGTAGAGCGCGGTCCGGATCCCCTCGGCGCTGAGCGGCAGGCAGTGCCCGGCCGAGTCGCCGGCGAAGAAGACGCCGCCCTCGGTCGCCTTGCGCAGCTTGTGGGGGATCCAGTTGCCCTGGTACTCGTTCGGCTCCTTGCCGAGATCCTCGGTCAGCAGCACGGTGGTGTCCTTGACGTGGAACCTCGGGTCGAAGGAGCCGATCCCGATCCGCAGCTCGTCGCGGGCGGGGAACGACCAGCCATAGCCGGCGGGCACGTAGCGGCGGTCGATCCAGATCTCGAGGTCCTCGCTGCTGCCGGCGGGGTGCACCTCGAGCCCGCGCGAGAGCGGCGCGTCGGGTGGCTGGTAGCCGTCGCCGCTGGCCAGCATCCGGCGCCAGCCGAGCGCGTCGACGACCAGGGGGGCGGAGATGACGCCGCGGTCGGTGTCGATGGAGATGTCGCCATCCCCGTCGGCCGATGCCGCGCGCCCGTTCACCTTGGCGGTCTCGAAACGGGCGTCGCAGTCGCGCCAGAGCAGCTGGCAGATCTCGCGGTAGTCGAAGGTCGAGAAGGTCCAGGGGAGCCTGTATCGGGCGTCCCCGTGGGGGGTGTGCATGACCAGCTCGTCGAAGCGCTGGCACTCGGAGTCCATCAGGCCCAGCCGCGCCAGCCACTCGGTCGGGATGCCGCAGGCCGAGGTCTGGCGCTCGCCGATCTCGTAGCGATCGACGATCATCACGTCGGCGCCGGAGCCGGCGAGCTCGCGCGCGATCGCGAGCCCGGCGAAGCTGGCTCCGCATATCAGGACGTCGTGGCTTCCGTCGAGGGGAGTGCGCTCCTCGCCGCGCTTGGTCGCTCGAATCGGCATCGGCCTCGATTCTGCCATTATTCGCCGCCGTGTCCGCGACCGACGTATTGACTGCCCCTGCGCCCACCGCCACCCCCGTCGAGGGTTCGGGCGGTCTGCTGCTCCAGATCGACGGCAAGATCGTCCCCAACTACGCGGCGACGATGGTCTCCTTCGACGAGGGCGACGTCGTCAACGGCAAGGTCGTGCGGATCGACAAAGACGAGGTCCTTGTCGACATCGGCTACAAGGCCGAGGGAGTCATCCCCTCCAACGAGCTCTCGATTCGCAAGTCGGTCGACCCGGCCGAGGAGGTCGAGCTGGGCGAGGAGATCGACGCCCTGGTCCTCACCAAGGAGGACGCCGAGGGCCGCCTGATCCTCTCCAAGAAGCGCGCCCGTTTCGAGAAGGCCTGGCGCCGCATCGAGGTCTCGGCCGATTCCGGCGAACCGGTCGAAGGCAGCGTGATCGAGGTCGTCAAGGGCGGCCTCATCCTCGACCTCGGGGTGCGCGGCTTCCTGCCCGCCTCGCTGGTCGATATCCGTCGCGTCCACAACCTCGACGAGTTCATGGGCCAGACGCTCGAGTGCAAAGTCATCGAGCTCAACCGCAGCCGCAACAACGTCGTCCTCTCGCGCCGCGCCGTCCTCGAGGAGGAGCGCAAGGAGGTCCGCGAGCAGATCCTCGGCCGCCTTGAGCCCGGCCAGGTCGTGGAAGGCAAGATCTCCAACATCGTCGACTTCGGCGCCTTCGTCGACCTCGACGGGATCGATGGCCTGATCCACATCTCCGAGCTCTCCTGGAGCCACGTCAACCATCCTTCGGAAGTGGTCGCGATCGGCGACACGGTGCGGATCAAAGTGCTCGACATCGACCGCGACCGCCAGCGCATCTCGCTCGGCCTCAAGCAGACGCAGGAGGACCCCTGGCAGCGGGTCATCAGCACCCACCGTCCCGGTGACGTGCTCGAGGGCCAGGTGACCAAGGTCGTCGCCTTCGGCGCCTTCGTCGAAATCCTGCCCGGCGTCGAGGGCCTGGTCCACATCTCCGAGCTTGCCGATCACCACGTCGAGAACCCCTCCGAAGTGGTCGAGCCCGGCTCCGCGCTCAACGTCAAGATCCTCGAGATCGACGAAGAGCGGCGGCGGCTTTCCCTCAGCATCAAGCGGGTCGAGGGGCAGAACATGCCGATGGGCGACCTTGGCGAGCAGCTTGCGGCGGCAGAGGGAACTCCCGAGGATTCTGACCCCTCAGCCGCGGGTCCTGTCGCGGAGGACGACTCCTCGTCCTCACAAGTTGCGGGCGAGGAGCCATCCTCCACGCCACCCGCGGACGATGCGCCTGAGGCCGAGGGATCGGCCGAGCCGGTCTCCGAGGAGCCTCCAGCTGAGGACGCGCAGGATGAGACGCCAGCGGAGGAGACTGTTGCCGAGGAGCCCGAGGCGGAGGTCGCCGCTGAGCCGGAGGCACCTGCCGAGGCAGAGGCTGCTGAGGATGCGGACCCCGCTCCGGTGGCCGAGGAGAACGGCGCTGCCGAGGACGAGGATGGCGGGGAGGCCCAGGAGGGCGAAACCGCCGCCGATCGTCCCGATTCCCCCGACGACCTCGACGAGGCCGCGGGCGAGAAGTCCCAGACTGGCGAGTCAGAGCAGAGCTGAGCAGCGGCCGTGGCGCCGCTGACGATCGGCCTCACCGGCGGTATCGCGGCCGGCAAGTCCGAGGCTCTGGCGGCTTTCTCGCGGCTGGGGGCGGCGACTCTCTCCAGTGACGCGGTTGTACACCAGCTGCTCGACTCCGAGCCGCTGATCGGGCGCCTGGTCGAGCGCTGGGGGCCGGAGGTCGCACCCGAGGGGACCGTCGATCGCACCCGCATCGGCGAGATCGTCTTCGCCGATCCGGACCAGCTGGCTTGGCTCGAGGCGCAGATCCACCCGCTGGTGGCAGAGCGGATGGTCGAGTGGCTCGGGGCGCTGCCGGGGGGGACCGCGGTCGCGGTGGTGGAGGTGCCGCTGCTCTTCGAGGGAGGCAGGCACGAGGTCTTCGACAGGACGGTCGCGGTCGTCGCCGAGGAACGGGTCAGGCGTGAGCGCGCCGCGGCTCGCGGTCACGCTCTCGTCGACGAGCGCGAGGCGCGCCAGCTCTCGCAGGAGGAGAAGGCCGCGCGGGCCGATCACGTCGTCGAGAACAACGGCTCGGTCGAGGAGCTCGAGCGGGCGCTGTCCGCCCTGCTCGCGAAGCTGCAGCGATGAATCGCAGGGTTCGGCGGCGGCGGCGCTGGCTGGCCCTCGGCGCCGGCGCGGCGATCGTCGGGCTCGGGGCCGGGGTGCTGGTGGCGAGCGGGACCTTCGACCATGCCCTGCAGGAGCTGACGCTGCCGCTGAAGCACGAGGACGTGATCCGCCAGCAGGCCTCCGAAAAGGGCGTCGACGCGGCTCTGCTGGCCGCCGTCATCTACTCCGAGTCGAAGTTCAGCGACGCGACCTCGAGCGCCGGCGCGCGGGGGCTGATGCAGATCACGCCCGCAGCCGCCGAAGAAATCGAGCGCCTCAGCGGCGCCACCACCTTCACGCTCGACGATCTCTCCGATCCGGAAATCAACATCCGCTACGGCACCTTCCTGCTGCGCGAACTGCTGGATCGCTACGACGGCGACGAGGCCGCCGCCCTCGCCGCCTACAACGCCGGTCCTGGCAACGCCGACAAGTGGGGAGGCTCCGGCCTTAACGTCAGCGACATCCCCTTCCCGGAAACTCGCGCCTACGTGGAAGAGGTTCTCGACAAGCGCACGGCCTATCGCGACAAGTACGCCAGGGAGCTGGGCTACCGGTGAGCGCCGCCGCTCCCAGGCCCAGGGTGGCTGCCCTGGCGCTGGCGGTCGGCCTGGTCCTGGCCGACTCGTCGATCGTGGTTCTGGCGCTGCCGGAGATCTATCGCGACCTCGACACCAGCATCGCCGGCGTCACCTGGGTGCTGATCTCGTTCAACCTGGTGATGGCGCTGGCGGCGGTTCCGGCGGCGCTGCTGGCACGCCGGGTCGGGCCCGCCCGGGCGGCGGCGGTCGGCCTGGCGGTCTTCGCCGGCGCCGGGCTTGCCTGCGGCATCGCCGACGAGCTCTCGACCCTGATCCTCGCGCGCTGCATACAGGCGCTCGGCGGCGCCCTCGCGGTCACCGCGGCGTTGGAGCTGCTGCCCGCCTCGGTCGGCTCGGAGCGCCGCGCCACGGCGATCTGGGCCACCGCCGGCGCGACCGGGGCGGCTCTCGGCCCGGCGGTAGGTGGCGTCCTCACCGAGCTGGTCTCCTGGCAGTCGATCTTCCTGATCCAGGTGCCGGTCGCGCTTGCCGCCGCGGTGCCGATCCTGGCCGTCGCCAAGCACGAGGCGGCGACCGGGATCCTCCAGACCGAGCTGCGCCGCACCGGTCGCCCGCACGTGGCCGCCAACATCGCCCTGGCGATGGTCTCGGCGGCGATCGCCGCCGCCCTGTTCCTGCTGGTGCTGCTCTTGATCGAAGGCTGGCGCCTGACCCCGATCGGCGCCGCGATCGTGGTCACCGCGATGCCCCTCGCCGCGATCCTCGGCAGCCGGCTAAACCCGCACGTGCCGAGCGCCAAGGCCCGGGCCGCGGCCGGTGCGATCCTCGTATCCGGTGGTCTCGGCGGGCTGGCGCTGCTGCCCAAGGCCGAGGTGGCGCTGACCCTGCCACCGCAGGTCCTGGTCGGGATCGGCCTCGCGCTGGTGCTCTCGGCGCTGACCGAGACCGCCCTCGGCGGCCGCGCCCCGCAGGCGATCCACGGCGGCTGGACGATCTCCGCTCGCCACGCCGGAGTCGTGATCGGGCTGCTGGCGCTGACCCCGATCTTCACCGCCGACATCGCCCAGCAGCGCGACGACGCGATCAACGCCGGCACCGCGGTGATCCTCGACTCCAGGGTCAACCCGCTGATCAAGATCGACCTGGCGCAGAAAATCGAGGACCGGCTCGAAGGGGAGACCGGAAAGGTGCCGACCCTCGGCCCCGCCTTCGAGCCGCTGCCGACTGATCCCGGCGACCGCGCCGACGTCGAACAGCTGCGCGACGAATTGCAGGAGCAGCTCAATCGCGGCGCCACCCACGCCTTCAGCCCCTCGTTCGGTCTCGCCGCTCTGATCGGCCTGCTGGCGCTGATCCCGATCGGCCTCTCACGGCGGGTGGATCTGTGAACGCGACGCTGAGGGGGCAGCTGCTGGTCGGGGCGGCGATCGTCGCGGCGCTGGCGCTGGTCGGCGTCTACCTCGCCGCCGGCGGCTCCTCCTACGCGCCGGAGAAGAGCCAGGACCCCTGCCAGCCGCGAGCCTGGAGCGATCCCGAAGGGCTGCAGGGAATCGCCAACCAGTTCTCGATCTCGGCCCTCGACGGCGCCGCCTGTCAGCTCGGGGTGACGCGGGAGACGCTGGCTCGAGCGCTGGCCACGCCGGAGGCTCGCGAGCGCTTCACCGAGCGCTACGGGATCGACGACGCAAAGCTGGCGCGGGCGGTGCGGGCGGGGCTGCTGCGGGCCATCGACGACGCCGAAGAAGCCGGCGCGCTCAGCCCCTTCATCGCCGGCCCGCTGCGGGGGACGATCGAAGAAATCCCACTCGACCAGGCGATCGAGCTGATCAACAACGCCGACTCGCTGCTCGGCAACGTCCAGTCCTTCCTCGGTCCGGCCGGGGATCTGCTCGAAGAACTACTGCCCTAAAAGGGCCTCTCACCCCTCAAGCTCGGCGCACCCCGGCTCCGAAAGGTCCTGCACCTGGTTCCTCTGGCCGGCGCGGGCGTTCCGTCAGTCGCGCGTAGCGCGCCAGACCCAGAGCATCGCCAGTGGCTGCAGCGGCAGCCGCGCCCAGAGCACCCAGCGCGGAATCCTGTTCAGGTCCAGCCCCTTGATCTGCTCGGGGCTGACCGCCATGTGGACGTTGGCCGGGAAGACGGCGACGAGTAGAGCCAGCAGCCACCAGCGGCCGAAGCGGCGGGTGCTGGGGTGGAGGACGGCCAGTCCGCCGAGTATCTCGGCGACGCCGCTGATCGCCACCGCCTCCTGCGCCGGCACCGGCTCCGGCACCATCGCCTCGTAGCTGCGCGGGATGACGAAGTGAAGCGTCCCGGTGAGGTTGAAGAAAGCGGCGAGGAGGCGGCGTGACCAGGTCATCGGCGAGGCAGTCTCCCAGCTGGGGCGGGCGCGCGCGTTCGTGCCGCAAAGCACAACCAGCGCGACAGCTAAGGTCAGCCTGTGCCCGAGTTCGAGCTCAACCCCGCCTACACCCCGACCGCCGACCAGCCCAAGGCGATTTCCGGCCTGGCAGAAGGGATCGAGGCCGGCGAACGCTTCCAGACGCTGCTCGGCGCGACCGGCACCGGCAAGACCTTCACGATGGCGGCGACGATCGCGGCGGTGCAGCGCCCCTCGCTGGTGATCGCCCACAACAAGACGCTGGCGGCGCAACTCTGCAACGAGTTCCGCGAGTTCTTCCCCGACAACGCGGTCGAGTACTTCGTCTCCTACTACGACTACTACCAGCCCGAGGCCTACGTCCCGGCCCAGGACCTCTACATCGAGAAGGACTCCTCGATCAACGACGAGATCGACCGCCTCCGCCACGCCGCCACCGCGGCGCTGTTCGCCCGCCGCGACGTGATCATCGTCGCCTCGGTCTCCTGCATCTACGGAATCGGTTCGCCGCAGGTCTACAACGAAAAAATGCAGCTGTTCAAAGTCGGCGCCTCGATCGACCGCGATGAGGTCCTGCGCAAGCTGGTGAAGATGCAGTACCAGCGCAACGACCAGGTGCTGGGGCGCGGCTCCTTCCGGGTTCGCGGCGAGGTGCTGGAGATCATGCCCGCCTACGCCGAGTCCGCGTACCGGATCTCCCTGTTCGGCGACGAGATCGAGGGGATCCAGCATTTCGACCCGCTGACCGGAGAAGTCCTCGACACGATCGACCACGTCTCGGTCTGGCCGGCTTCCCACTACGTGACCAAGGACGAGACGGTGGAGCGGGCGGTGGAGGAGATTCGCAACGAACTGAACACCCGCACCGCCGAGCTCGAGAACGAAGGCAAGCAGCTGGAGGCGCACCGGCTGCGGCAGCGGACCGCGTACGACCTGGAGATGATCAAGGAGGTCGGCTTCACCTCCGGGATCGAGAACTACTCCCGCATCCTCGACGGGCGCCCGGCCGGCAGCCCGCCGCACACCCTGATCGACTACTTCCCCGACGACTTCGTCGTCTTCGTCGACGAGTCCCACCAGACGATCCCGCAGATCGGCGGCATGTTCGAGGGCGACCGCTCCCGTAAGTCGACCCTGATCGACTACGGCTTCCGGCTGCCCTCGGCGATCGACAACCGGCCGCTCAAGTTCGAAGAGTTCCTCGAGCGGGTCGACCGGCTGGTGATGGTCTCGGCGACGCCGGGCAACTTCGAGCGGGCCGAATCGAGTCGGATCGTCGAGCAGATCGTGCGCCCGACCGGGATCATCGACCCCTACATCGAGGTCCGCGAGACCAGGAACCAGATCGACGACCTGATGAACGAAGCGCGGGTCGTCGCCAAAGCCGGCGAGCGCGTCCTCGTCACCACCCTGACCAAGAAGATGGCCGAGGACCTGACCGCCTACCTGCTCGAGTACGGGATCAAGGTCCGCTACCTGCACTCGGAGATCGACACCCTGGAACGCATCCAGATCGTCCGCGACCTGCGCCTCGGCGAGTACGACGTGCTGGTCGGGGTCAACCTCCTGCGCGAGGGGCTCGACCTGCCCGAGGTCTCGCTGGTGGCGATCCTCGATGCCGACAAGGAGGGCTTCCTGCGCGGCGAGACCAGCCTCGTGCAGACGATCGGCCGCGCCGCCCGCAACGTCAACGGGCGGGTGCTGATGTACGCCGACAAGGAGACCGACGCGATGCGGGCGGCGATGAGCGAGACCGACCGCCGCCGCGCGATCCAGCTCGCCTACAACGAGGAGCACGGGATCACCCCGGCGACCGTCCGCAAGGGCATCTCCGAGATGGCCGAGTTCCTGGCGATGGAGGACCGGGCGCCGGCCAAGCGCCGCCGCAAGCGCAGCGACGACTTCGAGAGCCCGGAGGAGCTGGAGAAGACGATCGTCGCGCTCGAGGAGGAGATGCTGGCCGCGGCCGACGACCTCCGCTTCGAGGAGGCCGGCCGCATCCGCGACGAGCTCAAGGAGCTGCGCCGCGATCTCGACGGGATGACCGCCGGGGCCTGAGCCCTACGCCAGCAGCTTCGCCGCCTTGGCGCTGTCGCCGAAGAACTCGCCGCGCACGGTCACCCCGTCCGCATTGATCTTGAGCAGGTGCGCGAAGGGCGCCTCGAAGCTCCCTTTGTCGTTTCCTGCCCGCTGGGTGCCGCGGACGACGACCCACTCGCCGGCATCGATGAACTCTTCCGGCTCGACGCTGAACGACGTCCAGTAGTTGGGGATCTGGGCGAAGTTCGCCATGATCGCGTCGCGGCCCTTGACTTCTCCTCCGAGCGGCAGCTCGTCTGAGGTGACCCAGACCGCGTCCTCGGCGAACGACTCCTGCAGGGCGCTTAGGTCGCCGCGCCCGAAGGCGTCGTAGGCGGATCGGGCAGTGTCAACGTTCGACATCTCTCCTCCTCTGTTTGACCCTGCCTGAATCCAACGTAACGCCGCTGGGTCGGTGGCACAAGTCGAGACCGGCTCCACTTCCTCTCTAATCTCCGCCCGTGGCCATCGCCGTAACCGAAGCGACCTTCGATCGCGACGTCGTCGAGCTCTCCGCGAAGACCCCCGTGGTGGTCGACTTCTGGGCCGAGTGGTGCGGGCCCTGCAAAGCGCTGAGCCCGGCACTGGAAGCGGCCGAGGCGAGTCGCGGTGGCCGCGTGCTGCTGGCCAAGGTCGACGTCGACTCCAACAAGGCGCTGGGCGCGCGTTACGGCGTGCAGGGGATTCCAGCGGTGAAGGCCTTCCGCGACGGCAACGTGGTGAGCGAGTTCACCGGTGCGGTGCCGAAGACCCAGGTCGAAGCCTTCTTCGACTCGCTGCTGCCCTCCAAGGCCGACGAGCTGCTGGAGAAAGGCGACGAGCTCTCGCTGCGCGAGGCTGCCGAACTGGAGCCGCGCCGCGCCGACGTCGCCGTGCGCCTGGGCCGGGCGCGGCTCGAGCGCGGGGCGGAGGAGGAGGCGCTGGCAGCCGTCGAGCCCCATGCCGGCGACTTCGCCGCGGCGGGCATTGCCGCCCGCATCCGCCTGCAACGCCAGGGCATCGGCGCCGATGCCTTCGCCGACCTCGATCGCGGCGATCGCGATGCCGCTCTCGACACTCTTCTGACTGAGCTCGCATCCCTTGACGGCGATTCCCCCGAGGGCACCCGCGAGCTCCTGCGCCAGGCGATCGTCGGCGCCCTCAGCGAGCTCGATCCCGCCGACCCCAGCGCCCGCGCCTACCGCCGCAAGCTCGCCGCCGCGCTCGGCTGAGTACGCAGTCTCAGGGGAACATCTGTTCGCCTCGCTAAACTCATGACGAGTGGCTGCCTCTGAGCGAATCGTCATCTCGGGCGCCCGCGAGCACAACCTCAAGGACATCGACCTCGAGTTGCCGCGGGACGCGCTGATCGTGATCACCGGGCTCTCGGGCTCGGGTAAGTCGAGCCTTGCCTTCGACACGATCTACGCCGAGGGGCAGCGCCGCTACGTCGAGTCGCTCTCCGCCTACGCGCGCCAGTTCCTCGGGCTGATGGAGAAGCCGGACGTGGACTCGATCGAGGGGCTCTCTCCGGCGATCTCGATCGACCAGAAGACGACCTCGCGCAACCCGCGCTCGACGGTCGGCACGGTGACCGAGATCTACGACTACCTGCGGCTGCTGTGGGCGCGGATCGGGGTGCCGCACTGCCCCGAGTGCGGCGAGGAGATCACCGGCCAGACCCAGGAGCAGATCGTCGACCGCCTGATGACCCTCGAGGAGGGGACCAAGTTCATGGTCATGGCCCCGGTCGTGCGCGGGCGCAAAGGCGAGTACGGGAAATTGATGGAGCAGATGCGACTCGAGGGCTACTCGCGGGTCAAGGTCAACGGCGAGCTGCGCCGGCTCGACGAGGAGATCGTCCTCGACAAGAAGTACAAACACGATCTCTCCGTCGTCGTCGACCGGCTGGTGATGAAGACCGACCTGCGCCGCCGCCTCTCGGAGTCGGTCGAGGCAGCCGCCGGCCTCGCGGCCGGATTGATCGAAGTCGAGGTAACCCCGTCCGCCCCCGGACACGGGAGCGACCGAACGTCGAAATCTGACTCTTCGGAGGGAGCAAGAGCAGAGGAGGCGGGCGGAATTATGTTGTTCTCGGAGCAGTTCGCCTGCCTCAACTGCGGCACCTCGATCCCCGAGCTGGAGCCGCGGATCTTTTCCTTCAACTCGCCCCACGGAGCCTGCGAGCGCTGCCACGGCCTCGGCTTCCAGCGAGTGATCGACCCCGAGCTGGTCGTCCCCGACCCGACCCTGTCGCTGGCCGAGGGCGCGCTGCAGCCCTGGAACCGCGGCATCACCGCCTACTGGAAGCGCCTGATCGCCGCCGTCGCCGACGAGTACGGCGTCGACGCCGACAAGCCCTGGTCGAAGCTGAAGAAGAGCGAGAAGGAGATCTTCCTCTACGGCACCGGCGAGGACCGCCACCAGGTCACCTACACCAACCGCTTCGGCCGCCGCCGCTCCTACAAGGTCCGCTTCGAGGGCATCGTCAACAACCTCCAGCGCCGCTACGAGGAGACCGACTCGGAGACCAACCGCGAGCGGATCGAGAGCTACATGGCAGAGCAGCCGTGCCCGCAGTGCAAGGGCGCGCGGCTGCGCCCGGAGACCCTCGCGGTCAAGGTCGGCGGCATCAGCATCGCCGAGTACAGCGACTTCTCGGCGCGGGGGGCGGCGGAGTGGATCGCGAACCTGGAGATGACCGAGACCGAGCAGGCGATCGCCCGCCTGATCGTGCGCGAGATCAGCGAACGGCTGGCCTTCCTCGAGAACGTCGGCATCGGCTACCTCTCGCTGGCCCGCTCGGCCCGCTCGCTCTCCGGCGGAGAGGCGCAGCGAATCCGCCTGGCGACCCAGATCGGCTCCAGCCTGGTCGGGGTCATGTACGTGCTCGACGAGCCCTCGATCGGCCTCCACCAGCGCGACAACGAGAAGCTGATCGCCACCCTCGACCGCCTGCGCGACCTCGGCAACACGGTGATCGTTGTCGAGCACGACGAGGGCACGATGATGGCCGCCGACCATCTCGTCGACCTCGGGCCCGGCGCCGGCGAACACGGCGGCCACGTGATCGCCGCCGGCACCCCGGCCGAAGTCGCCAAGGACCCGGCCTCGCTGACCGGCCAGTACCTCTCCGGCAAGCGCCAGATTCCGGTGCCCGAGGAGCGTCGCCAGCCGAGTGGGGCGCTGCTGGTGCGCGGTGCCCGCGAACACAACCTCAAGGACGTCGACGTGACGATCCCACTCGGCGTCTTCTGCTGCGTCACCGGCGTCTCCGGCTCCGGCAAGTCGACCCTGGTCAACGAGACCCTGCACCACTCGGTCGCCAACCGGCTGCATCAGGCGAAGCTGCGGCCGGGGGCCCACGACGGCGTCGACGGGCTCAGCCAGATCGACAAGATCATCAACATCGACCAGTCGCCGATCGGGCGCACGCCGCGGTCGAATCCGGCCACCTACACCGGAGTCTTCGACCACATCCGCCAGCTCTTCACCCAGACCCAGGAGTCGCGCGCGCGTGGCTACAAACCGGGCCGCTTTAGCTTCAACGTCAAGGGCGGCCGTTGCGAGGTCTGCAAAGGCGACGGCCAGATCAAGATCGAGATGCACTTCCTGCCCGACGTCTACGTGCCCTGCGAGCAGTGTCACGGCAAACGCTACAACCGCGAGACGCTCGAGGTCCGCTTCAAGGGCAAGAGCATCGCCGACGTGCTCGAGATGTCGGTCGAGGAGGCGGTCGTCTTCTTCGAGAACGTGCCGAAGATCCACCGCCGCCTGCGCACCCTGCACGACGTCGGCCTCGACTACATCCGCCTCGGCCAGCCGGCGACGACGCTCTCCGGCGGCGAGGCGCAGCGGATCAAGCTCGCCACCGAGCTCTCCAAAGTCGCCACCGGCGACACCCTCTACATCCTCGACGAGCCCACCACCGGGCTCCATTTCGCCGACGTCCAGCGCCTGCTCGAGGTGCTCGGCCGGCTCGTCGACGCGGGCAACTCGGTGGTCGTGATCGAGCACAACCTCGACGTGATCAAGACCGCCGACTGGCTGGTCGACCTCGGCCCCGAGGGTGGGGAAGAGGGGGGCGAGATCGTCGCCACCGGCACCCCCGAGGACGTGGCCGCGGTCAAGGGCTCTTACACCGGCCGTTTCCTCTCCAGCCTGGTCGTGCCGGCGAAGCCGAAACGCGGCAAGCGCCGCCAGCCCCTCGCCGCCTGAGCGGTCCCTGATTAAGACCCGGCCATGTGGGTATTGGCAAGGGCGGAACAGGCGGGAAGACCGGAGGAGAGACCATGTCGAGTTCTGCAACGTCGAAGCGAGCCGCGATTGCTATGGCTGCCCTGATCGCGGTTGCCCTGGTGGCAGTCGGATGTGGGGGGAGCAGCGACAGCGGCGGTACGAAGATCGCCCTCCTGCTGCCCGAAAACGAGACGCCCCGGTATGAGTCCAACGATCGGCCCGACTTCGAAAAATCGGTTGAAGAACTATGCGATGACTGCGAAGTCCTCTACAGCAACGCCACCGGCGACGCCCAGAAGCAGCAGAGCCAAGCCGAAGCGGCACTGACGCAGGGCGCCGAAGTTCTCGTCGTTGACCCGATGGACTCCAAATCGGCGGCCGCGATCGCCGAAAAGGCGGTCGCCCAGAACGTCCCTGTCCTCAGCTACGACCGTCTGATCGAAAACGGCGAAATCGACGCCTACGTCTCCTTCGACAACGAAAAAGTCGGCGAACTGCAGGCGGAAACGCTGGCCAAAAAACTGAAAGAGGACGGCAGCGCCAGCGGTCCGATCATCATGATCAACGGCGATCCGGCCGACCCCAACGCGGCGCTCTTCAAAAAAGGAGCCCACAACGGGTTCGACGCCGCCGGCGTCACCGTCGCCAAGGAGTACGACACCCCGGGCTGGTCCGCCGAAAACGCCCAGCGCGAGGCCCAGCAGGCGATCACCGCGCTCGGCAACGACGGCTTCGCCGGCATCTACGCCGCCAACGACGACACCGGCGGCGGCGCGATCGCGGCGCTGAAAGGCGCCGGTCTCAACCCCGAAGAGATCCCGGTAACCGGCCAGGATGCGACGGTGGCGGGTCTGCAGCGGATTCTCGCCGGCCAGCAGTACATGACGGTCTACAAGGAAATCCCGCCGCAGGCGAAAGTCAGCGCCGAAATCGCCATCGACCTGGCCGAAGGCAAGGAAGTGCCGCAGGACAAAGTCACCGAACAGCTCAACAACGGCAAAGTCGATGTCCCCGCTGTGCTGCTGGACCCGATTGCGGTGACCAAGGACAACGTCAAGTCCACCGTGGTCGCGGACGGGTTCGTGACCGCCTCCGAACTGTGCACCGGCTCCTACGCCGCCGCGTGCAAAGAAGCGGGAATCTCGGGCTGAGCATGAACTCGGGTGCTCCCCTCCTCGAGCTGGAGGGAGTCAGCAAGCGATTCGGCCCGGTCCAGGCGTTGGACCGGGTCGACTTCGCCGTCCGCGCCGGCGAGGTCGTCGGCCTGGTCGGCGACAACGGCGCCGGCAAGTCGACGCTGGTGAAGACGATTGCCGGCATCCACGCCGCCGACGAGGGCATGATCCGCTTCGAGGGCCAGGAGGTCTCGATCTCCAAACCGCAGGACGCGACGGCACTGGGGATCGCAACCGTCTACCAGGACCTCGCGCTCTGCGACAACCTCGACGTCGTCGCCAACCTCTTCCTCGGCCGCGAGGAGGTTTCGCCCGGCTTCGGCACGGCTTCGCGCCAGCTCGACGAGGCGCGCATGGAGCACCAGACCGGCGAGCTGCTGTCCAACCTGGCGGTGACGATCCCGAGCCTGCGCAGCGAGGTCGGGACCCTCTCCGGCGGCCAGCGCCAGCAGGTGGCGGTGGCGCGCTCGCTGCTGGGCGAGCCCAAGGTAGTGCTGCTCGACGAGCCGACGGCGGCGCTCGGAGTTGCCCAGACCGCCCAGGTCCTGAATCTGATCCGGCGCCTGCGCGAGCGCGAGCTCGGCGTCGTCGTGATCAGCCACAACCTCGTCGACGTCTTCGAGGTCGCCGACCGGATCTTCGTCCTGCGGCTGGGCGCCGCCGCGGGCGAGTTTGCCGCCGAATCGACCACCGAGGAGCACGTGGTCTCGGCAATAACCGGGGTCGGCTCCGACAGCGAGAAGAACGGCGACCCGGCAAGCGGTGATCCCCGCGACGCAAAGGAGGAGCGATGAGCGACGCGGCCGCCAGCACCGCCGACACGGAGGAGAGCCTTCCGCGGCCGAAGGAGACGTTCCGGCGGCTGATCCAGGGCGACCTCGCCTCGCTGCGCGTGGTGATCGGCCTGGCCCTGATCTGGGCGATCTTCCAGTTCGAGAACGACCGCTTCCTCTCCGCCCAGAACCTGACCAACCTGATGCTGCAGATAGCCGCCATCGGGTTGATCTCGGTCGGCGTCGTCTACGTGCTGTTGCTGGGGGAGATCGACCTCTCGGTCGGCGCCGTCAGCGGCCTCGCCGCCGGGGTGATGGCCGTGCTCAACGTCAAGCACGGCTGGAGCCCCTATCTGGCGATCGCTGCCGCGATCGCGGTCGGACTGGCAATCGGGGTGCTCCAGGGATTCCTCTTCAGCCGTTTCGGCGTGCCCTCGTTCGTCGTCACCTTGGCGGGCTTATTGGCCTGGCAGGGAGCGCTTCTGCAGGTGCTCGGCTCGACCGGGTCGATCAACCTGACCAACCCCAAGATCACCGGTCTCGCCAACATCTTCTATTCCGACACGGTCGGCTGGATCATCGCCGCGGTGGTGATCGGGGGCTACGGAGCGGTGCTCTTCCTCGGCCACCGCCGCCGCGTCGCCGCCGGGCTCGACAGCGAGAGCCTGGCCAGGCTCGGGCTTCGCTTCGGGCTGGTCGCGGTGGTCACGATCGCCGCCACGCTGATCTTCAACTCCGACCGCGGCATGCCGCTGGCGGTGCTGATCCTGCTCGCCTTCGTGGTCGGGATGGAGTACGTGGTCAAGCGCACCGGGTTCGGTCGTCACGTCTTCGCCGTCGGCGGCAACGCCGAGGCTGCCCGCCGCGCCGGCATCCGCGTCAACGGCATCCGCGTCGCCGTCTTCGGCATCGCCGGCACGATGGCTGCGATCGGCGGCATCATGGCCGCCTCGCGCCTGCTCGCCGTCAACCAGAACTCGGGCGGCAACGAATTGCTGCTGCTGGCGATCGCCGGGCCGGTGATCGCCGGCACCAGCCTCTTCGGCGGCCGCGGCTCGGTCTGGACGGCGCTGATGGGCGCCCTGGTGATCGGCTCGATCTCCAACGGCATGGACCTGCTCGCGCTCTCCTCGGCGGTCAAGTTCATGGTCACCGGCGGCGTCCTCCTGCTGGCGGTCCTGGTTGACGCAGTCGCTCGTCAGCAGCGCTCGGCGACGGGCCGGGTCTGAGGCAGCCTCAGCGCGCGAAGAGGAGGGAGGCGCCGATGGCGCCGCCGAGATCGCCGAGCGAGGCCACCCGTACAGCCGGCGGCTTTTCGTCGAGGAAGAGGTGCTTTCCCATCTCCTTTGTCAGCGGCTCCATGTAGCGATCGCCGAAGCGCACGCCGAGACCGCCGCCGATGATCACCGCTTCGGGGTCGAGCAGGTTGACCGCCGAGGCGATGCCGGTTCCCAGCGCCTCGATCGCGCGGTGGATCAGGTCCTCGGCCAGGTGGTCGTTGGCGTCGATCGCCCGCTCCCAGATGCCGCTGGTGAGCCGCGGTTTCTCGTGCTTCTCCATCAGCTTGAAGAGGTCCGTCTTGTGTCCCTCCTCGTGCTGGCGGCGCGCCTCGGCTTCCATCGCCGAGCGTCCCGCATAGGCCTCCATGCAGCCCTTGCGCCCGCAGGGGCACTTGGCGCCACCGCGCTTGACGACCATGTGGCCGATCTCGCCGGCGGCGCCGCGGCCCAGCCAGGGCTTGCCGTCGAGGACCAGGCCGCCGCCGACGCCGGTGCCCCAGAAGACCCCAATCAGGCTCTGGAACTCGCGCCCGGCGCCAAGATGGAACTCGGCTTCGGTCGCCACCTGGACGTCGTTGCCGACCCTGACCTCGCTGCCCAAGGCCTCCTTCAAGGTCTCGGCCAGCGGGAAGCTGCCCTCCCAGCCGGGCAGGTTGCGGGCGCCGGCGACGACGCCGGTCCGCTCGTCGGCATCGCCCGGCGAGCCGACCCCGACGCCTTCCAGGGCCGCGGTCTCGACTCCCGCCTGCTCCGCTGCCTCGCGCAGTACTGCGGCCATCTCGCTCGCCACGCCCTCGGGGCCGCCGCTGGTCGGCGTCGGCCGTCGCGATTCCCCGCTGACCTTGCCCGCGGCATCGACGATCGCCGCCTGAATCTTCGTCCCACCCAGGTCTATTCCGCCCCGCAGCTCAGCCACGCGCGCAGTCTATGGGCCGACGGGCCGATTTCGTCCAAATGCCGGACGGTTTCGGCCCATCGGCCCCGGTTTCGTAACGTGACGGGGATGAGCGAGAGCGGGGGGCAGCGGGGGCGGAGGATCTGGCGGGCGAAGCGGCGCTGGTATGAGCGCAATCACAGCTGGCGTCGACGCCGACGGATAGATCGCCACGCCGCCCGCGGCGGCTTCTTCGTCCGCTACCCGGTCGAGGGCGAGGTGCTGGAGGCGCTCGACGAGGGTCGTTTGACGATCGGCGAAGGGACCCTGCTGGAGCCCGGCTGCTGGCTTACCCTGGGGCCCGAGGCGCGGATCGAGATCGGCGGCGGCTGCTTCCTCAACCGCAACACGATGATCGCCGCCCACGAGCGGGTGACGATCGGCGACCACACGATGTTCGCCAACGGCTGCTTCGTCGGGGACGCCAGCCACCGCTTCGATGATCCGGATAGGCCGATCACCGAACAGGGCTTCACCTCGAAGGGTCCGGTGGAGATCGGCGCCAACTGCTGGTTTGGGGTCAACTGCGTCGTCACGACCGGCGTCGAGATCGGCGATCGCTGTGTGATCGGCGCCAACTCCGTGGTAACCCAGGACCTGCCGCCGGCGACGATCGCCGCCGGCGCCCCGGCACGTGTGATCAAGCCGATTGAATTTCGTCGCTGAGCCGACACAGAGTCCCTATAATCCGCCACGGATGGCCGTGACCCAGAAGGGCATGGACCGGATGAATTTGAATCTCAGCCTCGTCAACTCCCCCCTGACCGACGGCGCCTGCGTCCTGCGCGCCAAGGCTGCGCTGCGCGCGGAGCTGGATGAGCCGCGCCGCCAAGGCCAGCGGATCGGGCTGGTGCCGACGATGGGCTATCTGCACGAGGGCCATCTCTCGCTGCTGCACGCGGCCCGCGCCGAGTGCGACCTGGTCGTGATGAGCCTCTTCGTCAACCCGACCCAGTTCGGACCCGGCGAGGACCTCGAGCGCTATCCACGCGACGAGGAGCGTGACCTGCAACTGGCCGGCGAGGCCGGGGTCGATTTCGTCTACGCGCCCCCGGTCGAGGAGGTCTACCCCGAGGGGTTTGCCACCGCGGTCGCGGTCGGCGGCAACCTGACCGAGGTTCTCGACGGCGATCCGGGTCGCCGCGGCCCCGAGCATTTCCGCGGCGTCGCCACCGTCGTCGCCAAGCTCTTCAACAGCGTCGCTCCCGACGTCGCCTACTTCGGCCAGAAGGACGCCCAGCAGGCCGCCGTTATACGTCGCATGGCCCGCGATCTCGACTTCCCGGTCCAGATCGAGGTCCTGCCCACGGTCCGCGAGGCCGACGGCCTGGCGCTGAGCTCGCGCAACGCCTACCTCGACGAGGACGCCCGCCGGCGCGCTCCGGCGATCTCACGAGCGTTGCGGGCTGCCGAGCGCGGTGCCCACGAGGAGTCGCTGCAGGCCGGCCTCGCCGCCGCTCGGCGCGAGCTGGAGGGCGCCGGCATCGAGCCCGAGTACCTGGAGGCCCGCGACGCCGAGTACCTGGAGCCGGTCGCCGTGCTCGACGGCCGTCCGGTGCTCGTCGCCGTCGCCGCCCAGGTCGGCGCCGCGCGCCTGATCGACAACGTCTTGATCCGACCCTGACCACGTAGAAAAGCAGAGGGAGAGCCAATGCAGAGACAGATGCTGAAGTCCAAGATCCACCGGGCGACGGTCACCGACTGCGACGTCGACTACATCGGCAGCATCACGATCGACACCGATCTGATGGCCGAAGCCGACCTGATCACCAACGAGCAGGTCCACGTCTGGGACATCGACAACGGGTCCCGCTTCGTCACCTACGTGATCGACGGCGAGCCCGGCTCGCGGACGATGCAGGTCAACGGTGCTGCCGCGCACCTGACCGAGCCCGGCCACAAGGTCATCGTCGCCTCCTTCGGCGCCTACGACGAGAGCGACCTCGAGCGCTACTCGCCGGTCGTCGTCCACGTCGACGAGGACAACCGCTCCGTCGCCGTCGACAGCCACCCCGAGGTGCTGCTCTCATCGAGCTCCGGCGGCCGCTCCCATACGGCCCCGCCGTCCGCGGACCGCACCCCGGTCAACCTGCCGCGCCTGGCCGAGATGAAGGCCAATGGCGAACCGATCGTGATGGTCACCGCCTATGACTACCCGTCGGCGACCGTGGCCGAGGCGGCCGGCGTCGACATCGTCCTCGTCGGCGACTCGGCGGCGATGGTGGTGCTCGGCCATCCCGGCACCGAGCAGGTCTCGATGGAGGAGATGATCGTCCTCGGCAAGGCCGTTCGCCGTGGCCTGAAGACACCGCTGATGGTCGGCGACATGCCGATGGGCAGCTACGAGTCGAGCAACGAGCTCGCCGTCCAGAACGCCCAGCGGCTGGTCAAGGAGACCGGCTGCCAGGTGGTCAAGCTCGAGGCAGGCGGTATCGCCGTCGAGCGCGCCCGCTCGATCGTCCGCTCCGGCATCCCGGTGATGGGCCACGTCGGCCTGACCCCTCAGACCGCGACCGCCCTCGGCGGCTACAAAGCCCAGGGCAAGACGGCCAAGGACGCGATCCAGCTCTGCGAGGACGCCCTGGCCCTGCAGTCGGTCGGCTGCTTCGCGATCGTCTTCGAGGCCGTTCCCGCCGCCGTCACCGAAGCGATCGTCGCCAAGCTCGAGATCCCCTCGATCGGCATCGGCGCCGGGCCCTCCACCTCCGGCCAGGTCCTCGTCTTCCACGACCTGCTCGGCATCACCACCGGCCACATGGCCAAATTCGTCAAGCGCTATGCCAACGTCCACGAGCAGATGGTCGCGGCAGTCGGGCAGTACGGCGACGAGGTCCGCTCGCGCCACTTCCCCGAACCCGACCACGTCTACAGCGTCGAGCCCGCCGAGCTCGACGAGTTCCGCCGCTACCTCGACCAGGAGAGCCTGGCCTCCCAGAAGGCCTGGGACTGGGAGCCGCTGCCCTAGTCGTCGAAGCGCTTGATCTCGGCCTTGACAGGGTCCATGCAACGCTCGACCTCTTTAGCCTCGCTGCCCTGGCAGAAGGCCACGACGAACCGTTTGCCGGTCAGCGGCACCGGGTTCGCTCCGGGCAGGTGGACCCGCAGCGATCCCGACCAGGTGGGGGTCGCTGCCGGCTGTGACTCGTAGCTCGCGCTGCCCGCGAACGGGGGCGGCAGGGTCAGCGTCGCACCCTGCGTGTCGACGGCGGGTGGGGCGAGCAGCAGGGCGCCGTTGTCGGGAACGACCAAGGCCGAGCGCTCGATATCCATCCGGCCGCGCCGTTCGCGGACTTCGGCTCCGGCGAACGCGAGGCTGAACACCTTGTCCCGCTTCAAGGGCACCTTGACCGAGGCGTAGCTGACGGTGATTGCGCGCGAGCGGCCAGTCCACGCCGCGCCCAGTTCGATCAGCTGATTCTTGTCCCGGGCCTTGGGTCGGCCCACGGCTCCAGGCACAAGCTTGGCATTGCGAGGAACCCTCCTTTGCATGGGGCGGGCTCGCAACCCGGCGGAGAGCTTGCAAACTTCGCGGAAGGCGTTCCAGAGTTCGCCACGGACGCGGGTGGCGGAGAGCCTCGTGTAGCCATCCTCGCCTCTGAACCGTATGAGTCCCTTGAAGAGCCCGACTTCGACCACCGGTGGTCGGCCATGGCATCCAGGCTGGCTAACTTCGACTTCGCGCTTGCGAGCGTGGAAGTGAACGTCAATCTGCCCCAGGGCACCGAGGTTCGCTCTCAGCGAATCGGGGCGGATGCGAGCGGGGACGCGGTAGGTCGCAGCCGTGCTGCCCCGTTGGACCAAGACCATCGCGCGGTGGCGGGTGTCGACGCGGGTACCGACAACCTTGATCCGATAGCCGTCGCTGCTTCTGACCTCGAACCGCATGTCGGTTTCCCGGGGCAGGAAGAAGTAGCCCCGCTTCGCCGGCACGGCGGCCGGCAGGGCGAGCAGCAGGAATGCTGCGCAAGTCGCAATGGCCACAGTCCGTCTCCCGAGGATCATGATCCCAGACTATTCGAAGACAACTGGAGCGCTTCCTCCCGGCGTACGATGGTCGCGCATGCCGATCTATGAGTTCGAGTGCGAGGGATGCGGGGCTCGCTTCGAGGAGCTTGTCGCTGCGGGGGCCGAGGGCATTCCCTGCGCAGAGTGCGGCTCGACGCACTCGCGGAGGCTGATGTCGAGCGTCTCGCCGCCGGGGCGGCAGCCGCGCGGGGCCAAGGTGCGCTCGAATGAATCGATGCGGGGCGAGCGCGAAGCGGCGCGCCAGGACCGGATCGCCGAGTCGCGCCAGAAGCGGGCCCGGGGTGAAAATCCCCACCCGCCGAAGAAGAAGGCGAAATGACGACCACCGCCGAGCAGCGCCGCGAGCAGCTGGTCGACCTCTACAAGGAGGTCTCCGACTGCACCAAATGCCCCCTGCACGAGACCAGGGCCAAAACCGTCTTCGGGGCCGGCAACGCCGACGCCGAGCTGATGTTCGTCGGCGAGGCGCCGGGGGCCGAAGAGGACCGGCAGGGGCTGCCCTTCGTCGGCCGCGCCGGACAGCTGCTCAACCAGCTGCTGGAAGAGATCGGGCTCTCGCGCGAAGAGGTCTTCATCGCCAACGTGCTGAAGTCGCGCCCGCCCGGCAACCGCGATCCGCAACCGCTGGAGATCGAGGCCTGCAAGCCATATCTGTTCGAGCAGGTGCGGCTGATCGAGCCGAAGGTCGTCTGCACGCTCGGCAACTTCGCCACCAAGCTGCTCAGCGGCAGCCCGGTAGGGATCACCAAGGTGCGGGGCACGCCGCAGGTGCACGAGCTGGGCGCCCGCACGGTCTTCCTGCTGCCGCTGTTGCACCCCGCCGCGGCGCTGCGGACGCCGGCGATGAAGGAGACCCTGCGCGGCGATCTCGCCACCGTGCCGGGGTTGCTGGCCGGCCCCGCGCCGGCACCGGCACCGAGTGCCGCGGAGATCGCCGATGCCGAACGCGAGGCCGCCGGCGAGCACATGACCTCGCCGCCGCCGACTGACGATCAGCTGGACATGTTCGGCTGACGTGGAGCGGGTGGAGAGCGGCTCCGCGGCCGAAACCGAAGCGCTGGGAGCCCGCGTCGCCGAGCGCCTGCGGCCGGGCGACGTCGTCGTCGTCAGCGGCGAGGTCGGGGCCGGCAAGACGACGCTGATCCGCGGCGCCTGCCGGGCGCTCGGCATCGAGCAGCCGATCACCTCGCCGACCTTCACGCTCGGCCAGCGCTACGGCGGCGGCCGCCTGCCCGTCTCCCACCTCGACCTCTACCGGCTCGAGAGCCTCGAGGGCGAGGACCCCGCCCTGCTCGACGACTACCTGGGCGCGGACGGCGTCGCCTTCGTCGAGTGGCCGGCGGTCGGGGCGGAGCGGCTCGGCAGGCCGGCGCTGGAGATCCGGCTCGAGCACGCCGGCGGCGAGGGCCGCGCCATCGAGGTCGACTGGTAGCGCACCCGGCAGCCGCACCGAGTGGCGGCAGGCCGTGTTCGGGGAACAGCGAACCCAACTTGTAGCATCGGCTCAGAACTCGATCCACGAAGGGAAGGACCCAATGAAGGGACTGAAAGCGCTTTCAGCAGTGTTGGTCATCACCGGGCTGCTGGCTAGCGCGGCGCCCGCCACGGCCGGGGCGGCGGCGTACAAGCACTACGTCGGCTGCGGGATCTCCCGCAACGCCACTCCCTCACACGTCTGTCCGAAGAAAAGCAAGAAGGGTGCCTTCTTCAAAAGCCTCAAAGGCGACGTCAACTACAGTGTCTGCGTCAAGTTCCCGAGCGGCAAAAACCTCTGCGCACAGGCACAGGAGGCAACCCAGGGGACGCTCTACGTGAACAAGGTGACGTCGACCATCCCCGGCAAGCACCGGGTGTCCTGGTTCGTCGCCGGGAAAAGAGTCGGCTCCTTCGTCTTCAGGGTCAAGGGCTAGAAGCGGCGCTCCGCTGGTCGTCGTCGGCTTCGACACCGCTACCGCTGACACCGCCGCCTGCGCCTGGCGCGACGGCGAGATCCTGCACGAGTCGCTGCTGGGGCCCGCCGCCGACGGCGGGCCCCGGCACGCGACCGCGCTGCTGGAGGAGGTCGAGCGCTGCGCCGGCGCCGCGGCCGGCTGGGAGCAGGTGAGCCTGCTCGCGGTCGGCCTCGGCCCGGGCTCGTTCACCGGACTGAGGATCGGCATCGCCACCGCACGGGGGTTGGCGGCCAGTCTCGGCCTGCCGGCGACCGGCGTCTGCACGCTCGACGCGATCGCGCGGGGGATGGGGGAGGCCGGCGGCGGCGATCGCCTCGCCGTTCTCGATGCCCGCCGGGGCGAGGTCTTCGCGGCTCTCTACTCGGGGCTGGGGGAGAGGATCTGGGAGCCGCTGGTCTGCCGCCCCGAGAAGCTCGAGGAGCGGGTGGCGGCCCTTCCCGCAGCGCCGCCGGCCGCTGGCTCGGGGGCGATACGATTCCGTCACGAGCTGGCTCGGCACGGCGTCCGGATAGCGGACGACGCCGACCCCGTTCACCGGGTCGCCGCGCGGCACATCTGCGCTCTCGCGGCGGCCTCGGCCGATGGGGGCCCGCTCGTCCCGATCTATCTCAGACCTCCCGACGCAGAGCGGTGGCGTGAGCGAAATTCTTTCCAGAGAGCCGAGTGATCTGACCCACGAGGTGAGGGTGCGCAGGCTCGCATACAGCGATCTTCCCGCTGTGATCGCGATCGAGCGGCGCTCCTTCCCGACCCCGTGGTCGCTGGCGATGTTCGTGCTGGAGCTGTCCAAGCCATCCGGGATCTGCCTCGCGGCCAGCAGCGGCGACGAGCTGCTCGGCTATGTGATCTGCTCACGCTATGACCAGGTCTGGCATCTGATGAACATCGCGGTGGCCCCGGAGCAGCGCCGTGCCGGCATCGCCGGGCGGCTGCTGACGCGACTCTTCGAGGAGGCGCGCGGGGTGCTTCCATTCACGCTCGAGGTCCGTGTCTCCAACCACCAGGCGATCGGGATGTACGAGCGCTTCGGCTTCCGCTCCGCTGGCGTCCGCCCTCGCTACTACCACGACAACGGCGAGGACGCGCTGATCATGTGGCTCGACTGATCCTCGCCATCGAGACGTCCTGCGACGACACCTGCGCGGCCGTCCTCGACGGCCCGCGGATCCTCGTCGAACCTGATCTCCTCGCAGGCGGCTGCGCACGCGCACTTCGGCGGCGTCGTCCCCGAGGTCGCCTCCCGCCACCACCTCGAGCTGACGGCGCCGCTGGTGGGAGCGGCGCTCGAGGAGGCGGGGGTCGGCCTCGACGAGATCGAGGCCGTGGCCGCGACCGCCGGCCCGGGGCTGATCGGCGCCCTGTTGGTCGGGATCAGCACCGCCAAGGCGATCGCGGCGCCGCGGCGGCTGCCGCTGATCGCGGTCGACCACCTGCAGGGGCACGTCGCCGCCAACTTCCTCGAGCCGGAGCCGCTGGAGCCGCCCTTCCTCTGCCTGCTCGCCAGCGGCGGCCACACGCTGCTGGCCGGTGTGCGCGACCACAGCGGGCACGAGGTGCTCGGCCAGACGCTCGACGACGCCGCCGGCGAGGCCTTCGACAAGTCGGCGCGGCTGCTCGGACTGGGCTATCCCGGCGGTCCGGCGTTGGAGAAGCTGGCGGCCGAGGGTGATCCCGACCGCCTTCGAGATGCCGGTTGCGATGGCCCGCGACCCCAGCCTCAACTTCAGCTTCAGCGGCCTCAAGACGGCGCTCGTCTACCGCTGCCGCGACCTCGGCGAAGAGGGGGTTGCCGAGCATCGCGCCGACCTCGCCGCCTCCTTCCAGGCGGCCGTGGTCGGTCAGCTGATCGCGAAACTGAAGCGGGCGCTGAAGAAGGGCGACTGGGAGGCCGTGGCGCTGGGCGGCGGCGTCGCCGCCAACGGGCCGCTGCGCGATGCCGTGGCCGGCCTCTGCGAGGAGCGCGGCGTGCGGCTGAAGCTGGTCCCGCGCGAGCTCTGCACCGACAACGCCGCGATGATCGGCTCCGCCGCCCGCTTCGCCCCCGCCCTCGAGTACCCGGACTATCTCGGCTACGACGCCTTCGCCAGCGGCGAACAAGCCGCGTGACCGACGTCGTCGTCTACTCGCGGCCGGACTGCCATCTCTGCGAGGAGGCGATCGCGGCGATCGTCGCCCTGCACGGCGAGGGCTACCGCTTCGGCCTGCACGAGGTCGACATCGAGAGCGAGGAACTGTTGCTGCGCCGGTATCTGGAGCGAATCCCGGTCGTCGAGGTCGACGGGGTGGTCGTCTCGGAGCTGGTTTTGGACGAAATCGGACTGCGCGCCAGGCTCGATACTGTGGGGGCATGGTCGAGGTGATCGAGGAGTTCGAGGCCCCCGGAGGGTTCCCCGTCGAAGGGGACCGCCTTTCGCTGGGCGTCGCCGCGCGCCTCTCGCGCTACCTGCAGGTGCTGACCCAGGCCCGCAAGATGGGCCGCGAGACGATCTCCTCGCAGGAGCTCTCCGAGTACACCCACATCAACCCGACCCAGATCCGCCGCGACCTCTCCGGCTTCGGCAAGTTCGGCAAGCGCGGCGTCGGCTACAACATCGAGTCGCTGGTCGCGGAGGTTCGCAAGATCCTCCGCACCTCGGGCCAGCACAACATCGCCCTCTTCGGCGCCGGCAACCTCGGCCAGGCGATCGCCAGCTCGGCGATCTTCGCCGACCACGGCTTCCAGGTGGTGGCTGTGTTCGACTCCGACCCGTCGGTCGTCGGCAGCGAGATCGGCGAGCTGGCGGTGCGCGACCTCGGCGACCTGCAGGCGGTCGTCGCCGAGGAGGAGATCGTCGTCGGCGTCCTCGCGGTCCCCGCCGATGCCGCTCAGGAGGTCGCCGACCGCCTTGTCAAGGCCGGCGTCAAGATCATCTTCAACTACTCCGAGCAGCTGCTTCAGGTGCCGCCGGAGGTGACGGTCCACACGTCCAGCCCCGCTGTCGACCTGCTCTACGCGCTCTACTTCTACCTGGCCTGAGCCTTTGTCCCTCGATCTCGACCTCGTCCGCGAGAGATTCGAGTCCTCCACCGACTTCACGATCGGGCTCGAGGAGGAGTTCGCGATCCTCGACCCAGCCACGCTGGAGCTGGAGCACCGCTTCGAGGACGTCTACGCGGCCTGCCAGAAGGACGAGCTGCTGGCCGAGTCGGCCGCCGGCGAGCTGATCGCCGCCGAGGTAGAGATCCGCTCCGGCCGCTCGCAGAGCTTCGCCGAGGCGACCGCGAAGCAGCGTCAGCGGCGGGCGCGGCTGTTCGAGCTGGTCGGCGGCATGGGCCTCGCGCTCGGCGCCACCGGCACCCATCCCTGGGCCGACTACCTCGACCAGCGGATCATCGACACGCCGCACTACAACCGGCTCCGTCACGAACTGGGCTGGGTGGCGCAGCGCAACAACACCTGGAGCACCCACGTCCACATGGGGGTGCGCGGAGCCGACCGGGCGATCGCCGTCTGCGACTGGATGCGCGAGCTGCTGCCGCTGCTGCTGGCCGTCTCGGCCAACTCGCCCTTCCTCGACCGTCGCGACACCGGCCTGCACACGGTCCGCACGGAGATCTTCACCCGTACCTTCCCGCGCTGCGGGGTGCCCTCGCCGTTCCGCGACTGGGCCAGCTACGCGACCTTCGTCGAGACGCTGGAGCGGGCCGGCTCGATCGTCGAGTCGACCCAGCTCTGGTGGAGCGTCCGCCCCCATCACCATTTCGGCACCGTCGAGGTGCGGATCTGCGACGCCCAGACCCGTGGCGACGAGTCGTTCGCGCTGGCCGGGCTGATCTCCGCCTGCATCGCCCAGGCCATGCTCGACTACGACGAGCATGGCTACGAAGGCGCCGGGGCGCCGCTGGCCGACCGCGAGATCGAGGAGAACCTCTGGCGGGCGATCCGCCACGGCCTCAGCGGCAGGATGATCGACTTCCGGCGCGGCGTCGAGGTGGAGGCCCGCGAGATGCTCGACTCGATCCTCGCCTGGGTCGAGCCGGCTCGCTCCCAGCTCGGCATCGAGTTCCAGCTGCCGGACCGAAACGGCGCTCAGCGGGCCCGCGAGGCGCTCGACGCGGGGGCCTCGATCGAGGACATCTATCGCGACGCCGTAGCCGAGACCACCCGTACCTACGCAGGCGCGAAACAGGGCGGAGAGCAGGCCTAGAGCGGTCTCGGGGCGGCAACGCCGTCTCCGTCTATAGACTCCCGCGCCGCTCTAAATCCACCGGAGGAACAAAACTTGACCAGCTTCTTGACCGATTACGGGGTAGTTGTCGCGCTTGTGTGTGCAGGCGCTGCTGTCGTGTACGGACTCATCGTCACCCAGCGCCTACTTGCCAAGTCCCCTGGCAACGACCGGATGCAGGAAATCTCGGGAGCCGTTCAGGAGGGCGCCCAGGCCTATCTGAACCGTCAGTACACGATCATCGCCGCGGTCGCGATACCGCTCGCGATCGTGCTCCTGCTCCTGCAGGACTGGAAGACCGCACTCGGCTTCGTGATCGGTGCCGTCCTCTCCGGCGCGACCGGCTTCATCGGGATGAACGTCTCGGTGCGGGCCAACTCGCGCGTCGCCGAGGCCGCCCGCGGCGGCGTTCCGCCGGCGCTCGACGTCGCCTTCAAGGGCGGCTCGGTCACCGGCCTGCTGGTCGTCGGCCTGGCGCTGATCGGCGTCGCCGGCTACTTCGGCGCTCTCGTGATCACCGGCAGCACCGACAAGGAGGCCGTCGACGCACTGATCGGCCTCGGCTTCGGCGGTTCGCTGATCTCCGTCTTCGCCCGGCTGGGCGGCGGCATCTTCACCAAGGCCGCCGACGTCGGCGCCGACCTGGTCGGCAAGGTCGAGGCCGGCATCCCCGAGGACGACCCGCGCAACCCGGCCGTGATCGCCGACAACGTCGGCGACAACGTCGGCGACTGCGCCGGCATGGCCGCGGACCTGTTCGAGACCTACGCGGTCACCTCGGTCGCCGTGATGCTGCTCGGCGTCCTCACCTTCACCACCGACTACGCCCGCGAGGTTGCGATCTTCCCGCTCGTCATCGGCGGCGTCGCGATCATCGCCTCGATCGTCGGCGCCCTCTCGGTCCGGACCAAGTCCGACAAAGTCGAGGGCGCGCTGTACGTCGGCATGCTCGTCTCCGGCGCGATCTCGATCGTCGCCTTCTACCCGATCACCGACTGGCTGATGAGCGAGCCGCTGCGGCTCGGCTTCGCCAGCACCGCCGCGGCCGCCGTCAGCGTCACCGACCTCTGGCTCTGCGCGGTCATCGGCATCGCCGTCACGGCGCTGCTGTTCGTGATCACCGACTACTACACGTCGACCCGCTTCCGCCCGGTCAAGACCATTGCCCAGGCCTCGGAGACCGGTCACGCGACCAACATCATCCAGGGCCTCGCCCAGGGCTACCAGGCCACCGCGGCTCCGGCTCTCGTGCTCGCTCTGGCGATCTTCGGCGCCAACGAGCTGGCCGGCATCTACGGCATCGGCATCGCCGTGATGGCGCAGCTCTCGCTCTGCGGACTGATCGTCGCCCTGGACGCCTTCGGGCCGATCACCGACAACGCCGGCGGCATCGCCGAGATGGCGGAGCTGCCGGAGGACGTCCGCAACGTCACCGATCCGCTCGACGCGGTCGGCAACACGACCAAGGCGGTCACCAAGGGTTACGCGATCGGCAGCGCGGCCCTGG
Source organism: uncultured Solirubrobacterales bacterium (assembly GCA_963812145.1). Lineage (GTDB taxonomy): Bacteria > Actinomycetota > Thermoleophilia > Solirubrobacterales > 70-9 > VAYN01. The sequence goes on along the minus strand of CAWEUG010000004.1, from coordinate 807,062 downwards.
CGGCCCTGGTGCTGTTCGCCGCCTTCAAGAGCGAGCTCGCGGACGAGGCTCCGGCCGGATTCGATCTCAACGGGCTGTTCAACCTGACCAGCCCCGACGTGCTGATCGGTCTGATCATCGGCGGCATGATGGTCTACCTGTTCTCTGCTCTGGCGATCGAGGCGGTCGGCCGGGCCGGCGGCCAGGTGGTCGAGCAGGTCCGCAAACAGTTCAAAGAGCACCCGGGGATCATGGACGGGACCGAAAAACCGGAGTACGGCGAAACGGTCAGCATCGTCACCCTGGCCGCGCAGAAGGAGATGATCGTTCCTTCGCTGATCCCGATCGTGATCCCGGTCATCGTCGGCCTGCTCAGCGTCGACGCGCTCGGCGGCCTGCTGATCGGCGTCATCGTCGTCGGCCTCTTCATGGCGATCTCGATGACCGCCGGCGGCGGTGCCTGGGACAACGCCAAGAAGCTGATCGAGGACGGCGCTCACGGCGGCAAGGGCTCCGAGGCCCACGCTGCCTCGGTCACCGGCGACACGGTCGGCGATCCCTACAAGGACACGGCTGGGCCGGCGATCAACCCGATGATCAAGGTGGCGAACATCGTCGCGATCCTGATCATCCCGATCGTCCACTTCTAGAACGGCTAGCGGGTGGGAGGGGCGGCGTGCCCCTCCCGCTTGCTGGGTTTTTCGCCTGAAGCAGCTGAGCGCTGGCTTGGCGCCTGGCTGGGGCGATCAGGGACGCCGCTTGCGTGGAGGGGCACCACGCCCCTCCGCGCGGGCGAGCGTGTGGACGAGCGGGATGATGCCGAATCGGCTCGTTCGCCTAGCTGGGTGGGGCTCGGGATTAGGCGGGTCGCGGGTGTGCTGGTGACGGCAGGGCTGGATCAGCTCGGTGGGAGGTGGCGTGACTCGCTTCCCAGATCTCGAAGCCCATCAGGTGGTCGTCGTCGGGGTCGCAGTCGATCCGACCCCAGGTGTTCTCCTCGCTGACGGCTGTCGCCGGACTCGAGCACGATCATGGCGATATCGACTTCGGGGTCGAAGTGCGCGCGCATGGCGCCGACGGTAGCGCTGAGTGTGCATGGGGAGTTCGAGGGGCGCATGCGCTCACAATTCGCGCTGCACCGAGTGTCGGTGGCCGTGGGGTTGGTCGTAGATCACAAACGACCGCGGTCCCGGATGAGGTCGACCGGTTCTTCGCCATAGCGCTCGAAGTCGGGCGATTGCCCTCTCCCCGTCGTGCCACGCGATCATCTGCTCGATCGCCGAACGATCGAGTCTATGCCGGCGAGCTCGCGTGACGGCATGCTTGGTCCAGGCGAACCGTTCTACCTCCGGGGCGGTACGAACCTTTGGTGCTCGGCCTGGATGACACCGTGCATCGACGTCGGCTGGTCGGGCTCTCTCACCCCGGCTAGGGTCGCGCCCGTGAGTGAGGGCTCGATCAACGTCGCCGACTTCGAGCGCGTCGCCGCGGAGAAGCTCGACGCGGGACGCTCGGGTACTTCGCCGGCGGGGCCGGCGACGAGCTGACGCTGCGCGACAACGTCGCGGCCTGGTCGCGCTGGCGCCTGCGACCGCGGGTGTTGGCGACGTCAGCGAGGTGACGACCGCCGCCGAGGTGCTGGACGGGCCGGTATCGATGCCGTTGCTGGTGGCTCCCGTCGCCTATCAGCGGCTGGTCGACCCCGAGGGCGAGGTCGGGATGGCGCGGGCCGCCGCCGCTGCCGGCACGGTGATGTGCCTCTCGACCCTGGCGACGACGCTGCCCAGCGAGCTGGCGGCCGCGGTGCCGGCGGGACGGCGCTGGTTCCAGCTCTACTGCTTCAAGGACGAGGCGGTCACCGGGGCGCTGATGGACGAAGCGATCGGGTCGGGCTTCGAGGCGATCGTCGTCACCGTCGACGCGCCCCGCGGTGGCAACCGCGAGCGCGACCGCCGCACCGGATTCGAGATCCCGGCCGCGCTTGGGGTCCCCAGTGTCGCCGCGGCGATGGGAGTCGAGCGGGCGGTGACGATCGAGGAGACCTTCGCGCTGATGAATCCGGCTCTGGACTGGTCCGATCTCGAGCGCCTTGCCTCGGCATGCAGCCTGCCGGTCCTGGTCAAGGGCCTGCTGACGCCGGAGGACGCCGAGCTGGCGGTCGAGCACGGGGCGGCGGGGGTGGTCGTCTCCAACCACGGCGGCCGCCAGCTCGACCGTGCTCTCGCGAGCGCCGACGCCCTGCCCGAGGTCGTCGACGCGGTCGCCGGCCGTGCCACGGTGCTGGTCGACGGCGGCATCCGCCGCGGCGTCGACGTCGCGATCGCGCTGGCCCTCGGGGCCGACGCCGTGCTGGTCGGGCGGCCCGCCGTCTGGGGCCTCGCCGCCGCCGGCTCGGACGGTGCCGGGCGGGTCCTGGGACTGCTCCGCGACGAGCTCGAGCTCGCCCTGGCGCTCTGCGGCTGCGCCTCGCCGGCGGAGCTGAGCCGCGCCCACGTGCAGAGGGCACCGGCGACGTCCGTATATTCGGACTGAGTGACCGGTTCCAGCAGCTTCTAGATGGCCCAGCGAATACCCAGAGACGAATCGCTGAGCCGCGTCCACGGCGTCGGCGCGCTGTTCTCGGCTGCCTACGGCAACGTCGGCTCCTCGATCTACTACGCGCTCGGCGTCACCGCCGCCTTCGCCCTCGGCCTGACCCCGGTCGCCTTCGTCATCTCCGGGCTGATCTTCGCCGCCACCGCCGCCACCTACGCCGAGGCGACGGTGATGTACCCGGAGGCCGGCGGCTCCTCCAGCTTCGCCCGCCACGCCTTCAACGAGCTGGTCAGCTTCGTCGCCGCCTGGGGGCAGATGCTCAACTACACGATCACGGTCGCGATCTCGGCCTTCTTCGTGCCCCACTACCTGGCCGTCTTCTGGCCCTGGCTGGGCAGCAGCCCCGGCGACATCGTCGGCGGCGCGGTGCTGATCGCCGCCCTCGCCCTGATCAACATCCGCGGCACCGAGGAGTCGGCGAAACTGAACCTGGTCCTCGCCGTCGCCGACCTCGCCACCCAGGTCGTCCTGGTCGGGATCGGTCTGGTCCTGGTCTTCAGCCCCCAGGTCCTGGTCGACAACATCCACCTCGGCGTCGCCCCGACCTGGAGCGACTTCGCGCTCGGGATCGCGGTCGGGATGATCGCCTACACCGGGATCGAGACGATCTCCAACATGGCCGAGGAGGCCCGGGACGCGGCCCGCACGATTCCCCGCAGCGTCGGCCTCACCGTGGCCGCCGTGCTCGGCCTCTACCTGCTGATCCCGATCGTCGCGCTCTCGGCGATGCCGGTCACCCAGGACGCGGCCGGCAACTTCACGACGGCGCTCGGCAGCACCTTCGCCGACGACCCGATCCTAGGCATCGTCGAGAACCTCGGCCTCTCCCATGCCCCGACCGAGATCCTCCGCTACTACGTTGGGGTGCTGGCGGCGGTGATCCTGCTGATCGCCACCAACGCCGGCCTGATCGGCGTCTCCCGCCTCACCTACTCGATGGGCCAGCACCGGCAGCTGCCCGAGGCCCTGCGCCAGGTCCATCCGAGGTACCGCACCCCCTACATCGCGATCCTGATCTTCGCCGCGATCGCGATCGTCACCCTGCTGCCGGGCCAGACCGAGTTCCTGGCGACGATGTACTCGTTCGGGGCGATGCTCTCGTTCACGATCGCCCACGTGGCGCTGATCCAGCTGCGGCGAAAGCACGGCGACGCCGAGCGCTCCTGGAAGGCGCCGTTGAACCTGCGCGCGTTCGGCTTCGACGTGCCTCTGGTCGCGGTGCTGGGCGGTCTCGGTACCTTCGCCGCCTGGCTCGTGGTGATGGCGCTGAACCCGCGCACGCTCGTCTTCGGCGCCGGCTGGATGGCCTTCGGGATCATCGTCTACGTCCTCTACCGGCGCAACCAGAAGCTGCCGCTGACCGAGACCGTCAAGGTGGTGACGCCGGAGCCGCTGGGCGTCGAGGAGGTCGAGTACCGCAGCGTCCTGGTCGGCTTCGAGGACGGCCAGCCGTTTGCGCCGGAGGTGGTCGCGACGGCTGTCAAGCTCGCCTCCAAGCGCCGCCGCGGCATCCACATCCACTCGATGCTGACCGTCCCCACCAACCTGCCGCTGAGTGCGGAGATGGTCGAGCAGGAAGCCGCGGCGCAGAGCAAGGTCGAGGAGGCGAGGCTGATCGGCGGGCAGCGGGTTACCGGCCACGTCGCCCGGGTCCGGCCCGGCCAGGCCGGCTACTCGCTGTCCGAGGAGGCGGAGCTGATCAAGGCGGCGGCGATCGTGATCGGGCTCCGCTATCGCGCCGGCGTACCGCTCTACGACAAGACCCTGCAGACGGTCCTCGGCGAGCGCCCCTGCCGGGTCATCGTCGTCTCCGACCCGACCAGCAACCCCGTCTCCGGTCCGGTCCCGGTGCTCGTCGAGGCGGCCGAGTGAGTGCCGGCGGGCCGCGCGGCGAGCGGGTCTACAAGGGGGCGGTGAGGGCGTTCTCGCTGACCTTCGTCGCCGTCGGGCTGGTGGTGCTGACGGTGACGCTGGTCAACGGCGGCGGGCCGGCCTCGGTCGGGGTGCTGATGGGGATCGCCTTCGTCGCGGTCGGGCTCGGGCGGCTCTGGGTCGCTGCGCGGATGGAGCGATGAGCGAGCCGGGAGCGCCAGCACCGGAGCGCCAGGCGGACCCGCTGCTCAAGCGCGGCCTCGGCGTACCCTGGCTGTTCGCCGCTGCCTACTCCGCGGTCGGCTTCTCGATCTACTTCGCGCTCGGCGTCGTCGCCGATCGCGGCCTCGGCCTGACGCCGCTGATCTTCCTCGCCTCCGGCTTGCTGTTCGGCCTGACCACGCTCAGCTACGTCGAGGGCGGGGCGATGTTCCGCGAGCGCGGCGGCTCCTCGACCTTCGCCCGCCACGCCTTCAACGAGCTGATCGCCTTCATCGCCGGCTGGGCGATCCTGATCGACTACCTGATCGTGATCGCCCTGGCGGCGATCTCGGTGCCTCACTACCTGACCCCGATCTGGGGTGGGTTCGCCGACCCCGGCTGGGAGATCGGCGTCGCCGCGGCGGTGATCGCGGCGGCCTGCGCGCTCAACATCCTCAACGTCACCGGGCGCGGGCGCGGGCGCTCGCTGGCCCTGCTGGCCCTGGCCGACCTCGGCCTGCAGCTGGCGGTGATCGCCGTCGGCGCCCTCGTCGTCCTCCACCCGGACCGGCTCACTGCCGAGCTGCACCTGTTCACCGACCCCAGCTTCAAGGACATCGTCTACGCCGCGGTGGTGGCGATGCTCGCCTATGCCGGTATCGAGGCCGCGTCCGACCTGGCACCCGACATCGACGTCGATCGCCGCGACCTCAAACGGATCGCCTCGCTGGGGGCGATCGCGGTCCCGCTCGTCTACGCGGGGATGGCGGCGATCGCGCTGATGGCGGTTCCGGTCGTCTCCGGCCCGCAGGGGCCCGAGACCGCGCTCGGCGGCAAGTTCGTCGAGGAGCCGGTGCTGGGGGTCGTCTCCTCGTTCCACCCCGGCTGGGTCGCCGACCTGATGCGCTGGATGGTGGCGCTGGTCGCCGCCCCGGTCCTCTTCTGGGCCGCCAACACGTCGATGCTCGGCGTCTCCCGCCATATCTACACGCTGGCGATCAACCGCCAGATCCCCAGCTGGCTGGGCAAGTTGGAGCGCCGCAAGGCGACCCCCTACGTGGCGATCACGATCAGCGGCGTCATCGCCCTCGGCCTGGTGATCCCGACCAACGTCAAGCTGCTGGCCGGCATCTACGCCTTCGGCGCCACCCTGGCGATCACGATCGCCCACCTCTCGATCATCCGCCTGCGCGTGCGCGACCCCGACCGCCGGCGGCCCTTCCGGGTCCCGTTCGGGATTCCCTGGCGCGGCGCCGAGCTGCCGCTGCCGGCGATCGTCGCCGCGGTCCTCAGCGGCCTGGCCTTCGTCAGCGTCCTCGCCTACCACGACATCGCCCGCCTGGTCGGCGCCGGCTGGATGATCTTCGGACTGGTCTTCTACGTCGTCTACCGCAAGGTCTTCGAGGGGACGACGCTGACCAAGCGGGTCTCGGTCCCCGAGCACGCCCTCACCAAGCAGGTGCCGGAGGTCGAATTCCGCAACATCCTCGTGCCCGTGTTCGGCACCGAGCTCGACGACGACATCGTCGCCACCGCCGGCCGTCTCGCCGCGGCCGAGCAGGCGGAGTCCGGCAGCGGAGAAGACGATGCCCGGCTCGACCTCGTCTTCGTGATCGAAGTGCCGCTGACCCTGCCGCTGGACGCGCCGCTGCCGCCGGAGCGCGAGGCCGAGGCGCAGCGGGCGCTGGAGCGTGCCCGCGAGGTCGGCGAAGAGTACGCGGACGTCGGCGTCACCAGCGAGGTGATCCGCGCCCGCAAGGTCGGCGGCGGCATCGTCGAGGCGGCGCGCCGCAGCGGCGCCGAGGCGATCGTCATCGGCGGCGAGCCGCCGACGAAGATCCGCGGCGGCGCGATGATCGGCGGGATCGGCGCCGCCAAGCCGGCCGAGATCGGCGCCGCCACCGAGTACGTGCTCAAGAAAGCGCCCTGCCGCGTGCTTTTGACGGCTCCTCCGGAATCGCCCTAGTATCCGGGCCATGCTGATTTTGATCGTGGGCTGCGGCCGCGTCGGCTCCTCTGTCGCCCGGGCGATGCTTCGGGAGGGGCATGAAGTGTCGTGCCTCGACGAGGACCCGGAGTCCCACGCTCGGCTCGAGGTCGGCCTCGAGAAGAGCTGGGAGGACCTCGGCGGTCAGTTCACCGTGGGCGCCGGCCTCGAGACCGAGGCTCTGGTCGCCGCCGGCATCGAGCGGGCCGACGCGTTCATCGCCTCCACCGACGGCGACAACACCAACATCGTGATCGCCCAGATCGCCCAGAAACGCTACGAGGTAGCGACCGTGATCGCCCGCGTGCTCGACCCGCTGCGGGCCGAGTGGTACCAGCGCCAGGGCCTGAACACGGTCTGCCCGACCAGCGTCGCGATCGACATGCTCGAGAGCGCCGTCCGCAAGGGCGCCGAGGGCGTGGACCCACCAGAGGGCGCGGCGGAAGCCGCCTAGGAGGACTGGGGACCGATGTACATCATCGTCGTCGGAGCGGGCAAGGTCGGCTGGAACCTGGCGCGCGAGCTGCTCGAGAAAGAGCACGAGGTGACCCTGATCGAGAACGATCGCCGGCGCTACCTGACCGTCGAGCAGGAGCTCGAGCACAACGTCTCCTACGGCGACGCCTCCGAGCTCTGGGTTCTGGAGCGGGCCGGCATCCAGCGCGCCGACATGGTGATCGCGGTGACCGGCGATGACGAGGACAACATGCTGATCTGCCAGGTCGCCAGCGAGAAGTACCTGGTCGAGCGGATCATCGCCAGGGTCAACAACCCGCGCAACCGCCAGCACTTCGACCTGCTCGGCATCAAACCGTCGGTCTCGGCGACCGACCTGATCCTGCGCCTGCTCGAGCACGAGGTGCCCGAGTACGGGTTGGTCCACCTGCTCGATCTCCAGGAGGAGCAGCTGGAGATCATCGAGATGCTGCTCGGCAGCGACTCCGGAGTCACCGGGCGCCGGGTCGGCGACCTGCAGATGCCGGAGGGCAGCCTGCTGATCTCGGTCCTGCGCGCCGGCAAGGGCTTCGTGCCGACCGCCGACACCGTGCTCGAGGAAGGCGATGAGGTCCTGGCGGTGCTGGACCCGGGCAAAGAGGACGACCTGAAGACCTTGTTCGGCCCGAAGAGCAACGGCAGCAGCGGTGCCTGACCGCGAGGTCGACTTCCTCCTCATAGGCGGCGGCATGGCCTCCGCCCACTGCGCCGCCGAGCTGCGCAAGCGCGGGGCCGAGGGCTCGATCCTGCTGGTCGGCCGCGAGCCGGAGCCGCCCTACGAACGGCCACCGGTCTCGAAGGAGTACCTGCGCGGCGAGGCCGGGCGCGCCGACGCTTACGTCAACCCGCCCGCCTGGTACGAGGAGAACGACGTCGAGTTGCTGAGCGGCCGCAACGTGATGTCGCTCGACCCCGAGGCGCGCACGGTGAAGCTCCAGGGTGGGGAGGAGGTCGGCTTCGGCAAGGCCCTGATCGGTACCGGGGCGATGGTCAACATCCTCCGCGTCGAGGGCGCCGAGAACGAGGGCATCCACTACCTGCGCGCCTTCGGCAACTCCGACGCGATCCGGGCGGAGGCCGAGGCGGCCGAGCACGTGGTCCTGATCGGCGGCAGCTACATCGGCACCGAGGTCGCCGCTTCGCTGACGGCAAAGGGCACCAGGTGCTCGATCGTCGCGATGGAGGAGGTCGTGCTCTCACGGACCTTCGGCGAGGACGCCGGCCGCTGGTTCCAGGAGCTGATCGAATCCAAGGGGGTCGAGTTCCACGGCGGCGAGGAGCTGGAGGCCTTCGAGGGCGACGGCCGGGTCACCGCCGTCGTCACCAAGAGCGGGCTCAGCATCGAGTGCGACATGGTCGTCGTCGGCGCCGGCGTGCGGGCCGACGCGATGCTGGCCGAGCGGGCCGGGCTCGCGGTCGACAACGGGATCATCTGCGACTCGAAGCTGCAGACTTCGGTGGAGGGCATCTACGCGGCCGGCGACTGCTGCTCCTACGAGAGCGTCGTCCACGGCCGCCGGCTGCGGGTCGAGCACTGGGACGTGGCGATGCAGCAGGGCATCCACGCCGCCGGCAACATGCTCGGCGACGATCGCGACTACGAGGTCGTCCCCTACTTCTTCAGCGACCTCGCCGACTGGGCCGGCCTCGAGTACGTCGGCCCGGCCCAGGACTGGGACGAGGAGATCTGGCGCGGGGATCGCGACGAGGGCGAGTTCTCGGTCTGGTACCTCAAGGACGGCCGGGTCGCCGGCGCCCTCAGCGTCGAGCGCTCCGAGGACCTGGCCGAAGCCCGCCGCATGCTGGCGGACGGCGTCGACGTCTCCGGGGCGCGCGACCGCATCGCCGACGCCGGCAGCGACCTTTCCGAAATCGGCGCCTGAGGGCTAGTACCCGCCCCGCTGGGTATCCTTGGATGGCGCTTTGCGGCCTGGTGTAATGGCAGCACACCTCTCTCTGGAAGAGGCAGTCGGGGTTCGAGTCCCTGGGCCGCAGTTCTTTTGATCAGACTCTCCAAGACCTCTTTGACGATCGCCCTGCCGCTGGCCGCGCTGGCTATTGCCGGCTGCGGCGGCGGTGGCGACGACTCGACCTCGACCGCGGCGACGACCGAAGCCACGGTGGCGCTGAGCAAAGCCGAGCTGATCTCCCAGGGCGATGCGATCTGCGCCGAGATCAACAAAGCCGTCGGGGCGCTGGGGGTCTCGGGCGCCGAAGTGCCCGAGCAGATCACCCAGACCGCCAACCTCTACACGGGCATGGTCGACAGCATCAAGGACCTGGGCACCCCCGACGACGACGCCGGCTACGCCGAATTCATCGCCGCCGCCGAAGAGCTCTCCAAGGTCGAGGGCGAAGTGAAGCTGGCCGCCGAACGCGAAGACACCGCGGCCCTGGGCGAAGCCGCGACCGCGGCCACCCCGGCGCTCGAAGAATTCGAGAGCGTGGCCGGCGAATACGGCTTCGAGGAGTGCAGCGAAGGCCCCAGCGCGCCGGCGCCGAGCAGCGCGGGCACCGGTTCGACCGAAGAAGCCGAAGAAGGCGGCGTCGAAGTCGCCCCCGAAGAAATCGAAGAAGAAGCGGTGCCGGAAGAAGTGACTCCCGAAGAAGTGGCTCCGGAAACCGGGGGCGCGGGTGGTGGGGTTGAAGAAGCGGCGCCAGAATCGGCTCCTGAAACTGGCGGTGGCTCCGGAGGGGTTGGGCCGGGCTGATTTGGCTGTCGGTCGAGGAGAGGTGGGGTGCCTCTCGCTTGCTGACTTTTTCGCTGGGGAGCTTGCCTCTCTCGCTGAGCTTTGAAGGCGAAAAAGAGAGCGCCGCTGCGCAAGAGGCACCCCCACCTCTCCTCAGCGGATGTCCTTCTCATGCCTCCCGGCCTGCTTGCTGTCCGAAATGCGTGACTCCCCCGCCTTCAGGTCAAGCAGCTGACGACTCAGCCCACGCCCCGTACAACTTCGAGTAGGGCCCGCCCGCCGCGATTAGCTCGTCGTGAGTTCCCTGCTCGGCGATCTTGCCGCCTTCGAGGACGACGATCTTGCCGGCGCGGCGGATCGTCGAGAGGCGGTGGGCGATGACGATCGCGGTGCGGCCCTGGAGCAGGCGCTCGAGGCCTTTCTCGATCGTCTTCTCGGTGCGGACGTCGACGTTGGAGGTGGCCTCGTCGAGGATCAGGATGCGGGGCTCGGCGAGCAGGGCGCGGGCGAAGGCGACCAGCTGCCGCTGGCCGGCCGAGAGCTGGATGCCGCGCTCTCCCACCTCGGTCTCGATCCCGTCCGGGAGGGCGGCGACGAACTCGGTGGCGCCGACCGTGGCCACGGCCGCCTCGATCTCCTCCAGGCTCGCCTCCGGACGCCCGAAGGCGATGTTCTCGCGGACGCTGCCGGAGAAGAGGAAGCCCTCTTGGGGGACGATTCCGAGCTGGCGCCGCAGCGCCCGCTGCTGGACGCCGCGCAGGTCGTGGCCGTCGACCAGCACCTTGCCTTTCTGGGGGTCGTAGAAACGGGCGACGAGCTTGGCGAAGGTCGACTTGCCGGCGCCGGTGGCGCCGACCAGGGCGAGGGTCTGCCCCGGCGGGACATGTAGGTCGACGCCTTCCATCGCCCACTCGTCCTCGGCCGGCTCGGCGTCCTCGCTGTAGGAGAACCAGACGCCCTCCATCGCGATCTCCCCGCGCAGCGTGCCCGGGTCGATCGCGCCGGGGGCGTCGACCATGTCGGGCTTGGTGTCGAGCAGGTCGAAGATCTTGTCGAGCGCGGCCATTCCCTGTTGGTAGGTCGTGTAGAGCTGGGAGAGCTGTTGGATCGGTTCGAAGAAGACGGTCAGGTAGCCGACGAAGGAGATGATGATGCCGATCTGGATCGCACCGTCGATCGCCTGCGAGCCGCCGTAGACGAGGATCACCGCCGTCGCGATCGCCGCCAGCAGTTCGACCGCCGGGAAGTAGGAGGCGTTGAGGTAGACCGTCTTCATGTTGATCGCCCGGTTCTGCTCGTTGAGATCGGTCATCACGTCGACGTGGCGCGGCTCCTGGCCGAAGCTGCGCACCACCCGCATTCCACTCAGCGTCTCCTGCAGGTAGCCGGTGATCGCCGCGATCCGCTCCCGGGTCATCCGATAAGTGCCCTGGGAGACGATCCGGAAGACGACGCTGGCGATCAGCAGCAGCGGGAAGGTGAGGAAGGTGACCAGCGCCAGCTGCACGTCGAGGTAGAGCATGATCACGACCACCCCGACCAGGGTCAGAGTGCTGGAGAACATCGTCACGACGCCGTCGGTGACGAGCTGGTTGAGCGCCTCGACGTCGTTGGTCATGCGCGAGATCAGGACGCCGGGGCTGCGGCGGGTGAAGAACCCGATCGACATCGACTGCAGGTGGGCGAAGACGCGCTGGCGCAGGTTCTGCAGCACCCGCGTCCCGACCCAGCCGACCATGTAGGTCTGCAGGTAGGTGGCGGCGGCGTAGAGGATGGCGACGGCGACGAAGGCGACGACGATCAGGTCCAGAGCGGAGACGTCGCCGGTCTGGATGCCGGAGTCGACCGCCTTGCCGGCGAGGTACGGGGGCGCCAGGCCGGCGGCGGTCGCCGTCAGCAGCCCGACGAACATCAACGCCACGCGGCCGCGGTAGGGCCGCAGCTGTCCGACCAGCCAGCGAACCTTGCGCCCGCGCTGATCCTCGCCGCGGATCAGCCGCCAGAGGGCGGCGAACAGCAGGGCGACATTCCGCAGCCGGTTCTCGCTGGGCTCGGGGTTGCGCTTGCTCATAGCCGCGCCATCTCCTCGCGCTGCTCGAGGTCGCGCTGGAGGAAGACCGAGTCGGCGAGCCCGTGCTCGGCGATCTCGCGGTAGAAGCCGCAGCCCTTCATCAGCTCCGCGTGGGTGCCGCGGTCGACGATGCGGCCGCCGTCGACGACGACGATCTCGTCCGCCAGCGAGACCGTCGAGAGGCGGTGGGCGATGATGAAGGTGGTGCGGTCGGCCATCGCCTCCTGCAGGCCGGATTTGATCGCCGCCTCGGTGGTCGCGTCGACCGAGGAGGTGGCGTCATCGAGGATCAGGATGCGCGGGTCGGCGAGCAGGGCGCGGGCGATCGCCACCCGCTGGCGCTGGCCGCCGGAGAGGGTCAGGCCGCGCTCGCCGACGCGGGTGTCGTAGCCGTCGGGCAGTGCGCGTATGAAGCCGTCGGCCTGGGCCCGTCGCGCCGCCGCTTCGATCTCCTCCAGCGTGGCTTCCGGGCTGGCGTAGGCGATGTTCTCGGCGACGCTGGCGGTGAAGAGGAAGCTGTCGTCGGCGACGAAGGCGATCTCCGATCGCAGCGAGGCGACGTCGACCTCGCGGACATCGACGCCGTCGACCAGGATCGACCCCGAGCTGGGGTCGTAGAGGCGGGCGATCAGCGCCACCAGGCTGGTCTTGCCCGAGCCCGAGGGCCCGACCAGCGCCACCGTACGCCCGGCCTCGACCTCGAGCGAGACGTCACTGAGCGCGGCAACGGCTTCACGCGCCCGAACTGCATCAAATTCTGACCCCTTAGGGATTGGAACTTGATGCAGTTCGGGGTCGTGCTCCCTGGAGCCCTCGTAGCGCAGGCTGACGTCGCGCAGCTCGACCCGGCCGCCGCCGGCGGGCAGCGCCGGCGCCCCTGGTGGGCTCTCGATCCGCGGCTCGCGGTCGAGGATTTCGAAGAGGCGGTTGCCGGAGGCGATCGCCCGCTGTGCCATCCCCATCGCCACGCCCAGCATTCGCAGCGGCCCGGCCAGCATCACCAGGTAGGTGTAGAAGGCGGTGAAGTTGCCGAGGCTGAGGTTGCCGGCGATCACCTCGCGGCCGCCGACCAGCAGCACCAGGGCGATGCCGAGCTGCGGCAACAGCCCGATCAGCGGCGAGAAGAAGGCCTGCAGGCGGGTCGAGTAGATGCTCTGGTCGAAGACCCGTGCGACCGAGCGGCTGAAGCGCTGCAGCTGGTATTCCTCGCGGGCGAAGGCCTTGACGATGCGGATTCCGGAGACGTTCTCCTCGGCCTCCGCGGTCAGCTCCGCGAGCCGCTGCTGCACCTCTTGCTGGGCGGGGCGGGAGACGCGGTTATAGCGCGAGGCGGTGTAGACGATGAACGGCGCCGGCGCCAGCGCGATCAGCGCCAGCCAGGGGTTGATCGCGAACATCACGGCGCTGGCGAGGACGATCGTCAGCAGGTTCTGGGTGATGAAGATCAGCCCGTAGCCGAGGAAGAAGCGGATCGCGCCGAGGTCGACCGTCGCCCGCGACATCAGCTGGCCGGTCTGCTGGCCGTCGAAGAAGCCAAGCTCGAGCCGCTGCAGGTGTGCGTAGAACATCTGCCTGAGGTCGAATTCGACCGCCAGCGAGACCTTGCCCGCGACCAGCCGGCGGACCACCGTCAGCCCCAGGCGCAGGATCGCGGCGCCGAAGATCGCCAGCGCCAACGGCAGCAGGTCAGGCTTGTCGCCGCTCTCGATCGCGTTGACGGCGTGGCCGATCAGCCAGGGGATCAGCACCGTCATCCCCATCGCCGCCCAGGCGAACGCCAGCGATCCCCACAGCTGCGGACGGTAGGGACGCAAAAAACCCATCAAACGGCGGTACGTGTGCATTCTCACCCACTATACAAAGTGAAGTATTGGGGAAGCCGCGGTTGGCTGCGGAGCCGGTGGCCGCGCGAGCGGGCTCAGCCGTTGAGTCTGGCGGCGGCTTTGGCGCTCGGAACTTTGCCCTTCGCACACGGTTTCGGGCCGTGGCCGGGGCGGGGGAGGATCTGGAAGTTGGTGACGGCGTGGGCGGGCGTCGGCGCGCCGTTGTTATGGGCCAAGTTGAGGATCAGCCGGTAGAAGCCGGGCGGCAGGCCGTGGTAGAAGATCTCCGGTCGCGTTCCCGGCGAGTAGCTGCCGGCGCTGCCGATCCGTTCGGCGAGGACGCCGTTGGGCCCTGAGTAGCGCGGGTAGTCGTAGGAGGCGCCGACCAGGCGGCCGTTGCCGATTGGGCTGTTGATCGCGTGCAACAGCTTGGCCGGGTCCACGCAGTCGGGCACCCGGTTGAGGCTGAAGCGGATGTGGCCCTCGCCGAGCTGTGGATCGCGGCCGAACTGGCGCGGTGCCAAGCGGAAGTTCTCGACGATCGCCTTGACGACGACCGCATGGCTGGTTTGGCGGGCACCGTTGCGGGGGGAGACGATGTCTACGCTGGGCTGGCCCGGAACCGCTGCCGCGCTGGTCTCGGCGTGTTTCGAGTCGGAACCACCGCCGAAGACGAGCGCCAGCGCCAGGACCACCACGGTCGCCGCCAGCGCTGCCAGGGTTGCAGTCCTCCTACGCATCGGAGCGGGAACATTACGCGCAACATCCACAACCACATCCGCAGGGCCGTGGCCGCGATCTTCACGGCATCCCTCCTGCTCGCCGTCGTCCCGCCCGTAGCCTCGGCGGTCGATCTTGCCGGCCGCGTCGACCCCTTCGCCGGCACCCGCCCGGGTGCGGACACGTTCGGCGGCGGCCACAACTTCCCCGGCGCGGCGTTGCCCTTCGGGATGGTTCAGTGGAGTCCTGACACGACCCCCTCGGCGCCGCACTCGGGCGGTTACGACCACCGCGACAACCACATTCGCGGCTTCAGCCTCACCCACCTCAGCGGCGCCGGCTGTGCCCTCTACGGCGACTTTCCCTTCCTGCCGACGACCGAGCCGCTCGACTCCTCCCCGGCCGCACCCGGCGGTGGCCTCGACGGTCGCTTCCAGCCCGGCTTCTCCCACTCCGAGGAGGCGGGCCGGCCGGGCTTCTACGAGGTCCGGCTCAACCCCGTGCGCGGCGCCGACGTCGACGTCGCCCTGACGGCAACGACGCGGACCGGCATGGCCCGCTTCGAGTTCCCCGCCAACCCCCACGCCAGCGTCCTGGTCGACGCCGGTGGCAGCGCCCAGCCCAACGACTTCGCCGCGGTCGAGGTCGATCCGGCGCGACGCGAAATCTCCGGCAGTGCCTCCAGCGGTCTGTTCTGCGGCCAACGCCCGCGCTACCGGGTCTACTTCGCCGCTGTCTTCAACCGCCGCTTCGATGCCTCCGGGACCTGGGAGGGGGGCTCGCTCGACCGCGGCGGTCTGACGGCGGAAGACAGCCAGGAGCCGGCCGCAAACCCCCGAACCACCGCCCAGGCCGGCGCCTACGCCAGCTTCGACACCCGCCGCAACCGGTTCGTCACGGCGCGGGTCGGCATCTCCTTCGTCAGTGTCGAGGGCGCCCGCGCCAACCTTGCCGCTGAAAGCAGGGGCAGGGGCTTCGGAGCGATCGGCCGGCTCGCCCGCGAGCGTTGGAACCGGGCTCTCGGCCGGGTCCGCGTCAGCGGTGGGCCCAAGCGCCTCCTAGAGACTTTCTACACGGCGCTCTACCACGCCTTCCTGGCGCCGCGCACCTTCAACGACGTCGGCGGCGCCTACCCCGGCATGGACGGCCAGATCCACCAGGCCCGCGGCCGCACCCAGTACGCCGACTTCTCCGGCTGGGACACCTACCGCACCCAGGTGCAGCTGCTGGCTCTGCTGGTGCCGCAGCGGGCCGGCGAGATGATGAAGTCGTTGCTGGCCGACGCGGAGCAGAGCGGTTGCCTGCCACGCTGGCCTTACGCCAACGGCCAGAGCATGACCATGGTCGGCGACTCCGCCGACCCGATCCTCGCCTCGGCCGCCGCCTTCGGCGCCGTCGGCTTCAACCGCCGGGCGGCGCTGGAGGCAATGGTCAGGGGGGCGACCCAGCCCTGCCGCAGCGCCAACGGCGAATACCTACAGCGGCAGGGGCTGGAGAGCTACATGGCGCTTGGCTACGTCCCCTTCGACCTCGATACCAACACCCGCAACGCCAACTCGATCTATGGCGACCCCGACGCCGTCTGGGGCTCGGCGGCGACGACCCTCGAGTACGCAGTCGACGATTTCGCGATCGCCCAGCTCGCCGCCCGCTCGCTGCACGACCGTCCTACCTACCGCGCCTTCATGCGGCGCTCGGCCAGCTGGCGCCGGCTCTACAACCCGGCCAGCGGCATGGTCGAGCCGCGCTTCGCCGACGGTCGCTTCCCGGCTCCGTACGACAACCTCGGCGGCGGCGGCTTCGTCGAGGGAAACTCCGTCCAGTACACCTGGATGGTCCCGCATGATCCCGGCGGCCTGATCCGGCGGATGGGAGGCCCGGGCAGGGCGGCGGCCCGGCTCGACCGCTTCCTGCGCGAGCTCAACGGCGGGGCGGGGGGAACCCACACCGACCACGCACTGCTCGGCAACGAGCCGACCCTGCAGACGCCCTGGCTGTACGACTGGATGCGGCGGCCCTATCGCACCCAGGCCGCGGTCCGCCGCGCCCTGCTCAGCCTCTATGACACCTCGCCGGATGGCTACCCGGGCAACGACGACCTCGGCACGCTCTCGGCCTGGTACGTGTTCGGCGCCCTCGGCCTCTACCCCGAGGTGCCGGGGGTGGGGGTGCTGGCGATCGGCAGCCCCCTCTTCGCGCGGGCGGTGATTCACCTCCCGCATCGCCGCCGGGCGCTGATCCTCGCCGCCGCGCGGGAGGTGACGAGGACCGGCACCGGCAGGCAGCGCCGGCGACAGGTCCACTCGCTCAGACCGGCGGCCGCCCCGTACATACAGTCCCTTCGCATCGACGGCCACCTCCATGCCAAGCCCTGGACGACCTACTGTGCACTGGCCCGCGGCGCCACCCTCTCCTTTCGCCTCGGGCGCCACCCCAAGCGCCGCTGGGGTGCCTCGGCTGCGGCGGCGCCGCCATCGTTCGGACCCGGTCGCCCGATGCCGAAGGGCAACTGCGGCCCGTGAGTCAGCGCTCGGCCGTGCTCTGGGCGCTCGCCGCGCTCACCGCGCTCGGCGTCGCCGTGCGTTTCGCCAGTCTCGGCCTGCAGAGTTACCACCACGACGAGGTGATCACGGCGATGCGAGTGATCCCCGGCAGCTTCGAGGACATGCTGCACTCGGTCAAGGCCAGCGAGTCCAATCCGCCGCTCTACTACGTCCTCTCCTGGGGGTGGGCCAAGGCGTTCGGGACCGGCGAGATCGGCCTGCGCTCGCTCACCGCTCTGTTCGGGGCGGCGACGGTGCCGGTCGGCTACCTAATCGGTCGCCAGCTGGCGAGCCGCCGCGCCGGTCTCGTCCTCGCGGCGCTGATCGCCGTCAACCCGATGCTGATCTGGTACTCGCAGGAGGCCCGTTCGTACTCTCTGCTCGTCTTCTTCGGTGCGGTCTCGCTGCTCTTCTTCGTCCGAGCGTTGAACAGCGGCCGCGGCCGCGACCTGGCTTTCTGGGCGCTCGCCTCGGCACTGGCTCTCTGCAGCCATTACTTCGCCGTCTTCGCGGTCGCGATCGAGGCGGTCTGGCTGCTGGTCGCCCTGCGGGCTCGTTGGCGCCTGGTCCTGCCGGCGCTGGCCGGCGTCGGCGCGGCCGGCCTGGCGCTACTGCCGCTGGCCAACTCCCAGACCAATCCGACCCATATCGGCTGGATCGAGAACAGCCCCCTGTCGGAACGCCTCTGGGAGACGGCGGTCTCCTTCCTCGTCGGCGAAACCGGCCATGTGATCGCCGAGGCGCCGCGGGAGCGCTACGCGCTGGTCCCGATCATCCTCGTCGCGGTGGCTCTGGCCCTGCTCGCCTGGCGGGGAAGTCGCCGCGAGCGGCGCGGCGCGGCGCTCGGGCTCGTGCTGGGGCTCGGCGTGGCGGCCCTGACGGCGGTCGCAGCCCTGGCCGGCAAGGACTACGTGGTCGAGCGCAACCTGCTGCCGGCGCTGGTCCCCCTGCTGGCGGTCGCCGCGATCGGCTTCGCCACGGCCGGCGCTCGCCGGCTCGGGCTCCTGCTGGCGGTGGCGCTCTGCGCCTACTGGCTCGCTCTCGCCGTCCACATCACCCAGACGCCGAACTTGCAGCGGCCCGATTTCCGCACTGTCACCGAGGCCTTGGGAGCGCCGGACAACGGCCGCCGGGCGATCGTCACCTGGAAGCTCGCTGCCGATCCGGTGCGCTATTACCTGCAGGAGGGTGCGGTGCGCATGTACGGTGGAGGGGAACCGATAAGTGAGGTCGCCGTTCTCCGCAAGCCCCTGGCAACCGGGCGGCCGATTAACCTGCCACCCTCGTTTCACCAGGTAGAGCGAGTTCGCGCCGACCGGCTGACGCTCAACACCTATGTCTCCAAGCACCCCGTGAAGATCTGGTTCCACACCCTGCGCGACCTGCCGACCGGCTTCGGCGAAGACGCCGTGCTGATCGACGGGCGGCCCGTCCGGCCACCGGCCCGGGGCTCGGCTCCAGAGCACGGAGCAAAGCGGTGAGCGCCTCGGAGTTCGCCGATCGGCTTGGCGCCGCCGCGCGCCGGCCGGACAGCTGGTGGCAGCTGCTCAAGTTCGGGATCGTCGGCGGTTCCGGCTACCTGATCAACCTCGTCGTATTCGCGATCCTCGCCGGCAGCCTCGAGGTCCACCACGCGATGGCCGCGATCGGCGCCTTCTGCGTCGCCGTCACCAGCAACTTCCTCTGGAACCGCTACTGGACCTTTGGGCCCGGCGACAGCTCGGCCGGCTTCCAGGCGGCGCGCTTCTTCGCCGTCAGCCTCGCCTCGCTTGGACTCAACCTGGTCGTGCTGGAGGCCCTTCTGGCAGGTGGCACGCTCGGGGAGTTGCCCGCGCAGGCGGTCGCGGTCGCGGTCGCGATGCCATTCAACTTCCTCGGCAACAAGCTCTGGACCTTCGCCTGAGCCGCTCGGGCGACCGTATCCGCGGTCAGTCCGCCGGTGAGGCCGCCGCGCCCACACCGCGCCGTCCCAGCCACTCCATCAGCTCGGGGAGGCGGCGGCGCAGCTGCGGCGCGGGCGACGCCAGCTCGGCGCGGGCGAGGTGGATCGCGGCGCCGAGGCGCAGCGCCGCCTGGGTGGGCCCGCCGCCGACGTGCGGCTCCAGCAGCTTCAACGTCTTCCAGTCTGCCTGTAGTCGCCACAGCCCGGCGCGGGCGCCCTCCGGATTGGCCTCGGCGATGGCGACGATCGCTTCGACGCCCGCCCGCAGCGGTTCGGGCGCTTCATCCGTCGCCTCGTGTATCTCGGCGACGGCGGCCGCATAGCGGTCATCGGGAACGATCAGCAATCGTTCTCCACCCTCTCCCACGTGGGGACCTCCTTTTTAGGTCTCGGCCGGGACCCGGGGCATGGCTGCACCGCCGGGGCCGCTGTATTCATGGACCCGGCGAGCGTATGGTCGGTTCCGGACGTTGAGTACCGTAAAAGACCCTGATTAGTAGCCCGCCCCCGATTCGTGGCCACGACACCGCTAAGTTAGCCTTGACTGCGAGATGAGCAAGCAGAAGCCGAGCTACGACGCGGGGAGAATCGAGGCAGGCCGGCAGCGTGCGTGGGAGCAGCGCGGCGATTACGAGGCGCCGCGCCCGGCGGATGGCCAGGCCCGCGTCTACGTCAAGCCTTCGAGCCCGTTCACGTCGGGCAACCTGCACATGGGCCACGTCCGCGATTACTCGATCGGCGATGCCTACGCGCGCTTCCGCCGCGCCCGCGGCGACGCCGTCCTGCTCGGCTTCGGCTTCGACGCCTTCGGATTGCCGGCCGAGCTGGCGGCGATCGAGCGCCAGGAGCCGCCGGCTGACTGGGTCAGGCGCTGCGGCGAGCGCATGCTCGGCCAGATGAAGCGGCTCGGCTTCTCCTTCGACTACGACCGCGTCTTCTACAGCTCTGACGAGGGGCAGTACCGCTGGTCCCAGTGGCTGTTCCTGAAGTTGCTCGAGGCCGGCCTGATCTACCGCGACGACGCCACCGTCGACTGGTGCGACACCTGCCAGACGACGCTGGCCTCGATCCAGGTCGAGGACGGCCGCTGCTGGCGCTGTCACGAGGAGGTGCGGTTGATCCGCCGCCCGACCTGGTTCCTGCGCATAACGCCCTACCTCGAGGAGAACGACCGCAACACCGAGCAGCTGCAGAACTGGGACGACCTGGCGCTTTCCACCCAGCGCTACATCCTCGGCCGCAGCGACGGGGTGGAGGTCGATCTCGAGGGCGACGGCGGCCCGCTGACCGTCTTCACGCCCCACGGCGACGCGGTCGGCCTCGCCAGCTTCGTGCTGCTCTCGCCGCGCCATCCCGAGATCGACGCCTGGGTCACCGATCCTGCGGTGCGGGACGAGCTGGACCAGATGCGCTCCGGTGGCTGGGATCGCAGCGCCCGCGACGCCCGCTCCGTGCCCGTCTTCGACACCGGCGCCTCGGTAGTCGGCCCGGGTGGCGAGGCGCTGGCGGTCCTGATCTCGCCGCTGGTCGACGCCCGCTACGGGCCGACCGCGGCGTTCGGCATCCCCGCCGTCGACGATGCCGACCGGGACATCGCGGGGCGGATCGAGCGCGTTCCGGCCCCGGCGGAGCCCGGCGAGGACGGGGGAGAGGCGGATGCCGGTGCCGGCGAGGCTCTGGGTGCCGGTGCGGTCCCCGGGGCTCGCGAGGCCAAGCGCTACCGGGCCAACGACTTCTCGATCTCCCGTCAGCGCTCTTGGGGGACCCCGATACCGGTGGTCCACTGCGAGCAGTGCGGGGCCGTGCCGGTGCCCGAGGCCGATCTGCCGGTGGTGCTGCCGCGCGACATCGCGCCCACCGGCGAGGGCAACCCGCTGGCCGAGCGACCCGACTTCGTCGACGTCGCCTGCCCCCGCTGCGGTGCCCCGGCCAAGCGCGAGACCGACACCCTCGACTGCCACTTCGACGCGCTCTGGCTCTGGGTGCCGGCGGCGGTTCCGCCCGAGGATCGCGCCGAGCTGATGTTCGAGCACCCCGACCTGAAGCAGTGGCTGCCTTCGGAGCGCCTCGTCGCCGGCGGCGACAGCGGCGGCTTCGTCTTCGACCAGCGCATCGTCACCAAGGCGCTGCGCGACATCGGTCCCTTCTCCTTCCTCGAGGACGGCGAGCCGTTCGCCGGCTGCCTCTTCCACGAGATGGTGATCGCCGACGGGCGCAAGATGAGCAAGCACCTCGGCAACGTCGTCAACCCCGACGAGCTGGTCGAGCGTTACGGCGCCGACACCGTGCGCTTGGCGATCCTCTACGCGGCGGGCCCGGCGAAGACGCTGAACTGGAGCGACGGGTCGCTGCGCTTCGCCAACCGCTTCCTGCGCAACCTCTGGACCTACTCGCAGGATCGCTTCGCGGCGCTCGAGGATGCGCCGCACGACGAGGCGGCGGCGGCCGAGACCGAGTTCATGCGGGACCGGCTGCGCAAATGGTGCGACAACGGCCTGGCCCGGATAACCGACGACACCGAGCAGCTGCAGATGCACAAGACGGTTCGCAACATCACCCGCCTCTTCGAGCGCATCCAGGATTTCGAGAAGCGCGTGGTCAAGCGCCGCGGCCAGCTCGACCGAGCCGATGCCGAGGCTCAGATCGCCGCGCTGGTCCTGCTGGCGCGGGCCCTGGCTCCGTTCGCGCCGCACACCGCCGAGGAGCTGCTGCTCGCATCGGGCCTGGACGAGGCCGCTGTCCTGCCCGCTCGCTGGCCCGAGTCGGCGCCGATTCCAGTGGTGGCGCAGGCTCCGGCGGCAACTGGCTGACGGCTCCTCTATAAGTCCGTCGATTAAGCAAATCGACTTGATTGTTACACGAGAGTGTGTTATGAATTGTCGCGCCGGGCGAATAACCGGTGAAGGGGGCGGGGTCTCTCAGGAACTGGGAAACCGCCTTGGGGTGGCAAAGGAGGACCAGTCGTGAGCCAGGACCGGATACGGAGCCTGGTTACGTCGGCTTGGCCGGCGCGGCCCCGCCTCACTTCACCGTAATCTTGCGTTCCGGCTTCAGTCGGTTCGGGGCGGTGACTTCACGTCAAAGCGGCGCTTCGACGGCTGCCAGGCGATGCCAGTGCAGAGCTCACCCGGCGTCGTCTCTAGGGCGCCCGCGAGCTTGAGGATGGTCCCCAGGCGCGGCTCGCGGCCGGCCCGCTCCAGGAGCGAGATCTCGGTCCGGTGAAGCTCGCAGCGGTGGCCGAGCTCTTCCTGGGAGATCCCCACATTCGTGCGGGCTTGGCGAAGATTTGCGGCAAAGCGCTCTTGGGGGGTCATCGATGGCGATTCTTTTGGGCTGAAGACAAGAACACTACAGACAGAAAGTTTCCCCATACCGGTGCGGCTGCGCGTTTCGCTACTTTGCAGTCGAGGATGGTGCGCCGATATCCGAATATTTACGCAGAAAGCGTTGAGCGCTGGCTGCCCATGTGTTATACCCGTGCGACCAAAGGACGAGCGCCGGCGCATGTCCGGGCCCGCATGGCCCGCTGCACGGCGGCAAAGGAGGAGTCATGAGCGACGCGGTCGAGCCGCACCTGGGGGAGGCCGTCGGGCCGCAGACCACCTCCTGCGCCACCGAACTCGTCTGCCGCGATTGTGGCTACCACACGCCTCTGCTCGACTCGGCCTTCAAGTGTCCGGCCTGCGGCGAGGGCCTCGACATCGATTATGACTACGAGCGCGCCAAGTCGTTGATCGCCGAGCGCGGCCTGGCCGAGCGCCCCCAGAACATCTGGCGCTTCGAGGAGCTGCTGCCGATCCTCTCCCAGCGCGCCCAGAGCAGAGTCGGCCAGTTCGCCGGCCAGACGCCGCTGATTCGCGCCGACCGGCTCGGCGCCGAGCTCGGCCTCAAGAACCTCTACCTGAAGGATGACTCGACCAACCGTCCGACCCTCTCTTACAAGGACCGGGTCGTCAGCATGGCGATCGCGCGGATGCTGGCGCTGGGCAAGGACGAGATCGGCTGCGTCTCGACCGGCAATGTCGGCACCGCGGTGGCGGCCCTGGCCGCCAAGGCCGGCGCCACCGCCTACATCTTCTACCCGGGCAACATGGAGAAGGGCAAGGCGAAGGCCTGCCGGGCGCTCGGCGCCCAGGTCTGTCAGCTCGACGGCAACTACGACCAGGCCAACCGGGCCTGCCGCGAGCTCTCCCTGGCCAGCGGCATCGAGTTCGCCAACATCACCCTGCGCCCGTTCTACGCCGAGGGCGCAAAGACGATGGCCTTCGAGGTCGTCGAGCAGCTCGGCTGGAGCTCGCCGGACCACTTCGTGATCCCGGCGGCGGGGGGCACGCTCTCCTCGCGCGTGCACAAGGGACTGAACGAGCTGGAGATCGTCGGCCTGGCGGAGACCGCCGGGACCAAGATCAACATCGCCCAGGCCAGCGGCTGCGGGCCGATCGCGACGGCGATCCTCGACGGTGGCGAGATCGAGCCGCAGACGCCGCACACGGCGGCGCACTCGATCGCGATCGGCGCCCCCGGCGACGGCGCCCTGGTGGTCGACGCGGTGCGCTCCCGGGGTGGCTCGGCGGCGACCGCGAGCGATGAGGAGATCTTCGGCGCGATCGATCTGCTCGGGGCTACCGAGGGCATCCTCACCGAGCCCGCCGGCGGCACCACGGTCGCCGCCACGGCACGGTTGGCCGCCGAAGGCAAGATCGGCGCCGAGGAGACCGTCGTCGCCGTGATCAGCGGCAACGGCCTGAAGACGCTTCAGGATCATCCCGAGAAGCAGTGGCCGGAAATGGTCGCCTGCAACGTCGAGACGATGAGCGAGACGCTCGCCGAGTTCCGCCAGGCAGCCGCAACCGCGCTGCACTGAGCAACTCGTCCTAAGAGCGGATGCGCGCCTCCTCGAGATCGAGGTCGCGCTCGATCTGGCGCATCGTCGAGTTGCGCAGCCGGCCGCTGCTGCGCAGGCTGAGCAGCTCGTCGCGCTCGATCCCGATCAGCTCGCGGCGCAGCTCGCCGTAGTCGGCGAGTCGCTGCTCGCGGGCGGCGGCCTCGGGGCCCTCGCCGCCGAGCACCGCCTGGCACATGCGGAAGCGACCGCGGTAGAGATCGCGCAGGCGCTGGAGCTGGTGCTCGGAGGCTCGCTCCTCGTCTTCGATCTGGTCGAGGCGGTCGAGCGCGGACTGAGCCGCCTCCATGCGCGCCACCGCCTCCTCGTCGCTCCAGCGCCGCGGCTCCTCCAGCTTCAGGGCACGGACGATGAAGGGCAGCGAGAGGCCCTGGCCGACCAGGGTGACGAGGATCAGCGCGAAGCTGAGGAAGATGATCTGGGGGCGGGCGCCGACGCTGAGCGGGACCGCCAGGGCGGCGGCGAGGGAGACGGCGCCGCGCATCCCGCTCCAGCCGACCGCGAATCGCTGCCCCGCGGTCGCGCCGGCGTCGGCGCCCATCGCGAAGACGAAGGCGAGGCGGACCGAGATCGAGACAGCGGCGATCGCCGCCACCGGCAGCAGCAGGTCGCTGACGCCCGAGGGGGTCTGGTTGAGGGTGTCGACGACTCCCGGCAGCTGCAGCCCGAGCAGCACGAAGAGGGTGATCTCGAGCCCGAAGACGAGCACTCCCCAGAAGGCGACCGCGCTGAGGCGGATGTCGGCATCGAGCGAGCGCGGCGACTGGTAGCCGCCGTAGACGCCGGCGACCACCGCCGCGAGGACGCCGGAGACGTGCAGCTGCTCGGCGCCGATGTAGGCACCGTAGGCGGTGAGGACGGAGAGGAAGATGGAGAGCCCGGCGTCGGTCTGGCGGCGGATGACCAGATTGGAGAAGGCGCCGACCGCAAGGCCGACGGCGATGCCGCCCAGCGAGATGCCGATGAACTCGAGCGCGGCGCCGCCGAAGCTGAAGGCGCCACCGGTGGCGACGCCGATCGCGATCCGGTAGAGGACGAGGGCGGTGCCGTCGTTGATCATCGACTCGCCTTCGACCAGCAGCCGCACTCGCTCGGGCGCCCCCAGGCGGCGGAAGATCGAGGTCGAGGAGATGGCGTCGGTGGGGGCGAGCACGGCGCCCAGCACCGCGGCCCCGGCCCAGCCCAGCTCGGGGACCAGGGCGTGGGCGACGACGGCGACGGCGCCGGCGGTGAGGAAGACGAGGCCGACCGAGAGCAGGGCCAGGGGCCGCATCAGCGCCCGCAGCTCCAGCGGCGAGGTGCGCCAGCCGGCGGCGTAGACGAGCGGTGGCAGGAAGACGAGGAAGATCACCTCGGGGTCGAGCTCCACTTCCGGCAGCCCGGGGATCAGGGCGATCCCGAGCCCGCCGAGGACCAGCACGATCGGGGCCGGGATCTTGCCGAACTCCGCGACCCGGACCAGCAGCGCCGCCGCCAGCAGCAGGATCAGGATCGACTCGACGTTGTGCACGACCACATAACATCGCGTCCAGTGGACGAACGGCTCTCACCCCGGCTGGAGGACGTAGATCACGTTCGCGGCGAGCGGGCGGCGTCGCTGGAGCTGGTGATGTTCGGCGACTTCCAGTGCCCCTTCTGCCTCGGCGCCCAATCGGTGCTGCGCCGGGTCCACGAGCGGCTGGGCGACCGCCTCCTCTTCGCCTTCCGCCACCTGCCGATCCCCGAGCGCCACCCGCTGGCCCCGCTCGCGGCGGAGGCCAGCGAGGGTGCCGCCGCCCAGGGCCGGTTCTGGGACTACCACGATGCCCTCTTCCGGGCTCAGCCCAAGCTCTCCCGCGAGACGATGCTCGAGGTTGCCGCCGAGCTCGGCCTCGACGCCGACCGCATCGGTGCCGAGATCGACTCCGGCCTCCACCGCGACCGTATCGAGCGTGACGTCGACTCGGCAGCGCGCAGCGGCGCCACCGGCACGCCCAGCTTCTTCGTCAACGGCGCTCGCCACTTCGGCGCCTATGACGCCTCTTCGCTGGTCGAGGCACTGGAGGCAGGCACCGCAACTGGTTGAATGGCCCCCGGTTGCGACGGCGAACGGTCTCTGAGGGAGGGCACTGGATGGCAAATACGCGCGTAACGACGGTCGGGCTCGCCTTGCTCGTCTCTGCGGCGATGGGCTCGCTGGTGCCCGCGGTGGCGGCGGCGGGGTCGATCTCGGGGACGGTCACGGAGGACACGCCGGGCAAAACGCCGATCGGCGGGATCGAAGTCTGCTCTCACGTCACCCCGTACGAATTCGAAGACACCTGCGCCGAGACGAACGGCAGCGGTGCCTACGCGCTGAACGGCCTTCCCCAGGGCTCCTACAAGGTGCACTTCTCCGATTTCCGCAACAACCGCAACTACGTCGACCAGTACTACGACGACCGGGGCGAATACAACTCGGCAACGCCGGTGAATCTCGGCGAAGGCGAGAACAGGACCGGGGTCGGCGCCGAGATGCACCCCGGTGGGACGATCGCCGGCAGGGTGACCGATTTCGCCAGTGGCAACCCGGTCGCCGACTTCCCGGTCTGCGCGCGTGCCAACACGATGTTCGGGGAAATCGGGCGCTGTGGGCACACCAACGGCAATGGCGAATACGCGGTCAACGGGCTTCCCCCGGAGGAGTATGCGGTCGAATTCTTCGGCGAGGTGACCTTCAACTACCTGACCCAGTACTACGACGGTGTCGCCAGTCAGTCGGCGGCCACCTTGATCCCGATCGCGGCCGCCAACGAAACCAAATCCTCGTTCGACGCAGAGCTCAAACCGGGTGTCGAAATCTCCGGCACCCTGACCGAAGCCGGAACTCATAGGCCGCTTCCCGAAGTCAGGGTGGATCTGCTGGCGCCGGGGACCGAAGAAGTCCACAGGCTGACCTTCACCGATGCCGGCGGCGACTACGCGTTCCGCGGCCAGTCTGCCGGCATCTACGTCGTCGCCTTCTCGCGCCCCCAGTCGCCGTTCGACGGCGACGGGTTCTCCACGCAGTACTACAGAAACGCGACCAGCTTCGCCGGCGCGACGCCGCTGACCGTCGTACCCCCGGACGTCCTCACCGGCATCGATGGCGAAGTCGAGGGATTTCCACGCTGGAACCCGCTGCCGACCCAGGGAATCTTCCTGCCGACCGCCCAAGCACCGCCGCCGAAATGCCGGAAGGGATTCCGCAAGAAGATGGTCCGGGGCAAGCGCCGGTGCGTGAAGATCCACAAGAAACGCCACCGCCGCGCGCATGGTCACGGGCCTCGCGCGAGGGCGGCCGCTCGTTGAGGGCGCTCGTACAGCGCGTCAGCCAGGCGGCGGTCGACGTCGAGGGCGCCAGGATTGCCCAGATCGGACCGGGAGCTCTGGTCCTGCTCGGAGTCGGAGTGGGGGATGGGGAGGCAGGGGCGGACCGGCTGGCCGACAAGGTTCGGGCCCTGCGCATCTTTGACGACCCCGAGGGGAGGATGAACGAGCCGCTGGGCGATCGGCAGATCCTCTGCGTCAGCCAGTTCACCCTCTACGGCGACGCCCGCAAGGGCAATCGACCCAGCTACGTCCAGGCGGCGCGGCCCGAGATCGCCGAGCCTCTCTACGACCGTTTCTGCGCTCGGCTCGAGGCCGAGAAGGGCGTCTTCGGCGCTTGCATGGGGGTGGCGTTGGTCAACGACGGGCCGGTCACGCTGATGGTCGAGGTCTGAGTCCCGCGGCCCGTAGTAGGTTCGCGGCCGATGGGATCGGAGCCGGTTGAAGAGATTGAGATCGAAGGGCGGCGGTTCGTCTGGCACGCGGTCGGGCAGGGGCGCCCGCTGCTGTTGATCAACGGCTACGGGGCCACGGGTCGGGACTGGGATCCGGGCTTTCTGGCGGCGCTTGCCGGCTCCTTCGAGGTGATCTGCCCCGACAACCGCGGCTTCGGCGGCTCAGAGCTCGGTGACGGCGAGCTGACGGTGGACGGCATGGCCGCCGACCTCGAGGCTCTGCTCGACGCCCTCGGCGTCGATCGCGCGGTTCTGATCGGCTGGTCGATGGGCGGCTTCGTCGCGCAGCGGCTCGCAGCGCGCTCGCCTGAGAGGGCTGCGGCGCTGGCCCTGCTCGCGACCGACCGCGGTGGGCCCGACTCGGTCGCCGCCACGGCGGCGGACTGGGCGTGCCTGGTCGATCGTTCCGGCACTCCCAGCGAACAAGCCTCGCGGCTGATCTCGCTGCTATTTCCTCCGGGCCTGGCGGAGGAGATAGATCGTCAGTTCGGCGACGTCGTCGCCGCAGCGCAGGCCCGGCTCTCGCCCCAGGCGCTGCACGCGCAGGAGGCGGCGATGGACGCCTGGCGCCGGGACGAGTCGCCCGCGTGGGGTGCCGGCGACGCGCTGCCGAGCTTGATCGTCCACGGCGATCTCGACGTCGTGATCCCGGTCGCCAACGTGGAGCCGCTCGCGAGCCGCTGGCCCGGTTCCCGAGTCGAGATCCTCGCCGGCTGCGCGCACGCGGTTATGGCCCAGGAGCCGCAGCGGGTCGCGGATCTGCTCGGCGCTCTCGCGGACGACTGAGCCGCGTGTCTATCCCACACCGGCGCTGGCCGCCTCACGGTAGATGCGGGTCGGCGGGATCAATCTCCTCCTCGGGCGGCAGCCCCGAGTGGATCTCAGTGGCGATCACCCCGCCGCCGCCGCTCAGTTGTCCTGTGACGAAGATCGATCCGCCGGCCCGTAGCTCCTTGCCATGGCGGCGGACGACGTCGTCGGGGACTTCGACCTCGCAGCTGGCTGTCTCCGGGCGCTCTTGTCCGTCCCTTGCGTCGGGAGCGGGGAAGGCGACCAGCAACAGGGTCACCGGACTGCCGTCGCGACCTTCGTCCTGCACGGGCTCGGCCGCGAGGATTCCGCTCAGAAACAGGCGGTTGAGCGCCAGTTCAGGGTTTTGGCCCGGCAGGGGTTCCGTCGCCCCTTTCAGCGGTGGGCGCCCGCCCAGCGCGTCTACCTCCGAGCTCGGTCGTTGCACCACGCGGGTGGCCGGGCGGGTGTCGGCTGACCCCCGCTGGTCCCTTCGGCAAGATTGGCGAAGTCGCGGATGGAGGCTCATCGTTCTCCCGGCCTGTCGAGCGGGCGCGGAGGGCGGCCCTACAGGCCGCCCGTCTCCGCTTCGTCGGCAGAGCAAGCCCAACCATTCCCGGCGTGCAGATTCGTAAGCACGGTTAGGCGCCTGCGCAGCAGGTTCGTGCCGGCTCGGCCCCTCGGCGAAGGGCTCGGGGCCGGTCGCATCTGCCTGCCGCTAAGAGCAGCCCGTCACGAGAGACAACCACTTGCATCAGGCACGGGAGAGTACTCCAAAACTTGTGAAGTTTCCTATGGCAGTTCGCGCCTCCAGGCCCGACGATCCTGCCGTGGGCGACCTCGGCACGAATCTGCTCGCCGCCCGCAAGCGGCTTGGCCTGACCCAGGAAGAAGTGGCCGAGCGCAGCGGTGTCCACGCCACGGAGGTCAGCAGGATCGAGGCGGGCAAGCGCGACCCGAAGGTCTCGACGCTGGAACGGCTTGCTGCCGCTGTCGAGCTGACACCCGGTCGGCTCTTGGACTTGGCTGTCGCTGACACCGCCGATCTGACCTAGGGGCCCCCTGAGAACGACCTTTTGGGCTCGCTCGTCGAACTTTCACCCTGACTTGCGCCCCAAGTTTCACAGTTCCAAATTAGTTCACAAATCCTTTGGTATACGAGGATCGATGCATATAAGTAGGAAATGCTGAGACAAATTGGTCACACCTGGGACCGGTGTGCATCGTTCGCCCTCCTTGTCATGGTGTGCGCGGCCGTCCTCCTGAACGGGAGCGTCGAGTCGGCCTCGGCGAAGACGGCTTCCAAAGCCGGGTCAACCGGCTCCAGCCTCGTGCTCGTCGCACCGACGGAACCAGTGCAGATGATCCAGCTCGAACCGCTGCCCGCGACCTCGGGCGACTACGTCGGCCACCTGACGATCACGGTCAAGAACAAAGGGGCCAGGCCGGGCCGCGTCGCGGTCGGCTACCTGCAGGCGAACGGGGCTCGGTTCAACGCGCTTGCCGATGCCGAAGGAAGTCCGGTGGGACCGGCCGCGCCGATTGCCGACCCGCCGCCGATCCTGCGGCCGGGGCAGTTGCGTCCCCTGCAGCTCGAGTTCCAGCTGCCGGGCGCGGAGCCCGCGAGCTGGCTCGACGGAACCCTGCTGCTGCGGTTGCGCAAGGTCGGGAGAAAGGGAACAGCTTCCGCTCCGACCCTCGTCCCGGTCAAAGCCGAGTTCCTCCCTCTGACCGGGATCACCTTCGAGCCGAACCCGCTGACGCTCCAGGTGACCGGGGGGGACCTGGAAGGCGGCGGCACCGTCAATCTCGTCGGCCCCGGAGTCGGGCAGCTTCTCGGCCGCAGCCCGTCCTTCGAGGCGACGGTGCTGGTCGGCAACGACGAAGGGAGCAGGGCCTCGGTCACCATCGACGAATTCCGGCGGGTCGGCGAGGGCACGGTCGCGGGCAAGCTCTCCGTCGATGGCGCTGAGCCCGGCGAGTACACGGGCACCCTCACCCTCGGTCCGGGACCGTCCGCGCCCAGCCTGCCGATTACCCTCCACGCCCGTCTCTGCATCTTCCTTGCGATCGGGCTGATCCTGCTCAGCTCGCTGGTCGGCGGTCTTCTCCCCGCTTTCTCGGCGATCGCGCGTACACGTGCCTTGCTGCGAATCAAGCTGAAGACCGCCATCGAACGGCTCGAAGAGCAGTACGACATCCCCGAGAACAGTCCACGGCTGCTCTGGGACATGACGGTGACGATGGGTCAGCGCCCATGGCTCAGTCGAGGGTGGAGGCCGGTAGCCCAAGTGGACGGAGTCGCCGGCCTGTACACCGAATTGAGGTGGGCGCGCAGCGAAGACGAACTCGAGGAACTGGGCACGGCGGTGGACGAGGCGGTCGGTGAGATCGGTCGCTGGCTCCTGGTCTTCGAACGCGCCAAGAAACTGCATGCGTTGTTGGCGCGCCCGGGTGTCCCGGAGAGGAAAGGTGTCGAATGGCGGGCAACCGAGATCGCCACCGGTGCCGAGGAATTTCTCGACGGGTTGAGTCGAGAGACCCCGGAGACCGACAAAGACGCCCGCGCGCTGGTCAAGAAGTGCGACGATCGCCTGCAGTGGTACGCCCTGGTGCTGGAAGCGTGGACGAAAATCGCCAGCGCCGAACGGGATTCCGGGCTTTCGGACACAGCCCGTACAGCCCTCGGCGAAAAGGATCTGTCCCCCTTCACCACCGTCGACTTCCCGACACCCGCACAGCGCGCTCCGCTCGGCGCGAGGCTGACCAGGCTGATGCGGGAAGTGATCGCGTTGGCGCCGGAGTTCGATTGGTCTGCCGACGACCCGAGCGCGAAGACGCTCGATGCCTTCGCGGCGAGCGCGACCCGACCCGGGCGGGGCTACCCGGACCTCCTGACTAGCGCTGGCGATGAGCCCGAGCCGCTCGGGGCGGAGGGTCGCCTCGGCACCCAGAAGTGGACGGGAGAGCAGACCCTCCAGGGCCTCTCGGCGCTCGATTGGTTGGTCACGGGAGCCCTCGCCCTCGGCGCCACCCTCGCCTACACCGTCCCCCTCTACGACAGCACCTGGGGAACCACAGCAGACCTGCTTGCCGCCTTGGCTGCGGGTTTCGGCACGCAGGTGGTGGTGCGCTGGGCCGCGATGCCGATCTTCCGCTCGATCCGCACCTCCAAAGCGGACAGCGATGCCGGGAAGACGATGCCGGAGGAGGGACTCGAACCCCCGACACGCGGATTATGATTCCGCTGCTCTAACCAGCTGAGCTACTCCGGCGGGGACGGGCATGGTAGCGGTGGGGCGGTGGGGTTCGGCGGCTGCGGGAGCCTGCGATCCTGGATCGCATGGCAGACGGGTCGGGTCGTACTCCAGGATCGGGATGGGCGGCCATGCGGCCGGTGCTGGTCGGCTTCCTGTTGCTGGTCGATGCGTTCGCGGTGGGCTCACTGGCAATTGCCCATCCCGGCGGCTGGCTCCCTCCCTTCATTGCTTTTGGCTCGCTGCTGCTCGGGCTGCTCTGGTTCGAGGCGTGGGCGATTCGGCACCGGCACGACGACGTCTGATTCACGCGCGGCACACCCCAGGCACAGCATCAATTGGTGGAGTTGGTTCTTCCATTTGGATCAGCGCGACCGACGCTTGCAGGGGAAACAGCGCATCGATCGGCGGCGAAGGCTAGGGTTGCGGGGGTGAGCGCGGAGCTGGACAGGGCGGTGCGGACGGTGGTCCGCGAGTGCATGAGCGTGTCTCCGGGCGAGGAGGTGCTGGTGGTTTGCAACCCGGCCACCGAAGAGATCGGGGCGCTGATGCGGATCGAGGCGCAGGGCGACGGAGCGATGGCGACGCTGGCGGTGATGTCGGAGCGCGAATCGCCGGCCGCCGAGCCGCCGGACGTAGTCGCCGCGGCGATGGCCGAGGCCGATGTGGTGCTGGCGCCGACGATCCAGTCGATCTCCCACACCGCCGCCCGCCGCAAGGCCAGCGAGGAAGGGGTCCGCATCGGCAGCTTGCCGGGCGTGACCGAAGACATGCTGACGCGGCTGATGACCAGCGATCTCTCGGAGGTGCGCCGCCGCGGCTGGGCGCTCAGTGGCATTCTCAACGGCGGTGTCGAGGCTCGCATCACCTGCCGGCACGGCAGCGACCTGCGGCTCGGCCTCGAGAGCCGGCTCTCGATCGTCGACGCGGGCGAACTCGGCAGCCGTGGCGCCTTCGGCAACCTGCCCTGTGGCGAGGCGTTCATTGCGCCGGTCGAGGGGACCGCGGAGGGCACGCTCGTGGTCGACGGCTCGATCGCCGGCGTTGGCCTGCTCGATACGCCGACCTCGCTGACGATCCGTGCTGGCCACCTCACCGACACCACCGGCGCCGACGGGGCGGCCCTGATGGAGCAGCTGAGCAGTCACGGCGAGGACGGCACCAACGTCGCCGAGCTCGGCATCGGGACCAACGAAGAGGCCCTGCTGACCGGCAACATCCTCGAGGACGAGAAGATCCTCGGCACCTGCCACATCGCCTTCGGCGCCTCCGCCGCGATTGGCGGCGCGGTCCAGGTGCCGGTCCACCTCGACTGCGTGATCCTCGAACCGACGGTTGAAATCGACGGCGAGACGATCGTCCGCGGCGGCGACCTGATCCTCTGAGCCGGGCGAGCGCCGCGGCCGGCGGCTAGCCTCCAGCGATGCCGCCTCTGCTCGCCGTCCCCAATCTCGCGGAGGGGTGCGACCGCGACCGCCTGGCCGGCCTGGAGGCTGCCTTCAGCCGCGGTGTCGCCCTGCTGGACCGCCATTCCGACGCCGATCACGACCGCACCGTCTTCACCCTTGCCGGTCCGGCCGGGCCGCTGACGGATGCGCTCGTCGCCGGTGCCGAGGAGGCGCTGGAGACGATCGACATGGCGACCTATCGCGGCGCCCACCCGGCGGTCGGCGCCCTCGACGTCTGCCCGCTGGTCTGGCTCGACCCCGCCGACCGCGACGCTGCTCGCACCGAGGCGGTCGCCGCGGCCGCGCAGATCGGGGGCCTCGGGATTCCGGTCTTCTTATACGGGGAGCTAGCACGCGACCCCGGCCGGGCCGAGCGCGCTTACTTTCGCAACGGCGGCCTGCCCGAGCTCTGGCTGCGGATGCAGGCGGGGGAGCTGCGGCCGGATTTCGGGCCCGAGCTGCCGCATCCGCGCGGTGGCGCCACCCTGGTCACCGCCCGCCCGCCGCTGGCCGCCTTCAACGTCGAGCTCGACAGCGGTGACCTCGAGGTCGCCCGTTCCGTCGCCGCTGGCCTGCGCGAGTCGGGCGGGGGGCTGCCGGGGGTGCGGGCGATCGGGTTGCTGCTCTCCAGCGGTCGCGCCCAGGTCTCGACCAACGTCCACGACCCGCTGGCGGTGCCGCTGGGGACCGTGGTCGAGCGGGTGCGGGAGCTGGCGGCCACGCTCGGTGCCCAGCCGCTGGAAGGGGAGCTGGTCGGCCTCGTTCCCGCCGCCGCCCTCGCCGCCTATCCGGCCGACGTGCCGATGCGCGACTTCGACCCCGAGCGGCACGTGATCGAGCGGCGGCTGGCTGCCGCGACCGATTAGATTCAAGCCATGGCACAGACCAAGAAGAAGCGCCGGCGCAAGCGCCGCGGCACCCAGGGTGGTCGCATCGACACCAACACCCGCTCCAAACCCCGCAGCCGCGCCGAGGCGAAAGCCCGCGCCCGCTCCAAACGCAAGCCGGCGGCGCGCGTCGACCTGCCGCCGACCTGGCGCAGCTCGATCATCCGCGGGGTCACCGCCGCCGTCATCTTCTTCGTCGTCCTGCTGCTGATCTTCAAACGCCCAGCAGGGGTCGCCCTAGCCCTCGGCGCCTTCATGCTCGCCTTCTACATCCCCGCCGGCTACTTCATCGACATGACCCTTTGGCGCCGGCGCGAGCGGGCCCGGATGCGCTCACAGGGCGACTAGGCCGTGGGCCTCGACGTCGAGATGCTCACCGTCGGCGCGATCGCCGAGAACTGCTTCCTGCTGCGCCGCCAGGGTTCCGACCGCGTCCTCGTCGTCGACCCCGGCGAGGAGGCGGAGCGAATCCTCGCTGCCGCAGGAGAGATGGGCGAGGTCGAGGCGATCCTGCTCACCCACTGTCATTTCGACCACATCGGCGCGGTGGCTCCGGTCGCGGCGGCGACCGGAGCGCCGGTCTACTGCCCGCGGATCGAGCTGCCGCTGCTCGCCGACATCATGGCCTTCGTCCCCTGGGAGGGATTCGGCCCGTACGAGAGCTACGACGCCGAGGAGACCGTGGCCGGCGGCGAGACGCTGGCGCTGGCGGGGCTCGAGCTGGACGTCATCTTCACGCCGGGCCACAGCCCGGGGCATGTCACCTACTCGGTTCGCGGCGAGGGCGCGATCTTCTCCGGCGATGTCCTCTTCCAGGGCTCGGTCGGCCGCGTCGACCTGCCCGGGGGCGACGGGCCGACCCTGATCGAGTCGATCCGCGGCCTGCTCGACACCCATCCCGACGAAACCGTCGTCCACCCCGGCCACATGGGGATCACGACGCTGGGGGCCGAGCGCGCCTCCAACCCGTTCCTCGCCTCGCTGGCGCGGTAGGCGAGCGCCGCCGGTAAGGTCGCCGCGACCATGGCCAGCAAGTACCAGGCGCCCCGCGGGACCTTCGACGTGCTGCCCGAGCAGGCGCGCGGGCGGGCGCGGATCGAGCGTGCCGCGGCGGCGATCTTCGCCCGCGCCGGCTACGAGCCGGTGGCGACGCCGGCCTTCGAGGACACCGAGCTGTTCGAGCGCGGCGTCGGCCGCTCCACCGACATCGTCCGCAAGGAGATGTTCACCTTCGAGGACAAGGGCGGCCGCAGCCTGACCCTGCGGCCGGAGGGGACGGCGCCGATCTGCCGCGCCTATCTCGAGCACGGGATGCACAAGCTGGCGCAGCCGGTCAAGCTCTCCTACCTCGGCCCCTTCTTCCGCCACGAGCGCCCGCAGGCCGGCCGCTACCGCCAGTTCCACCAGCTCGGGGCCGAGTGCATCGGCACCGACTCGCCGCTGGCCGACGCCGAGGCGATCATGCTGCTCTCCGACCTGCTCGGCGAGCTCGGCGTGCCGGGCGTGGAGCTGCGGCTCGGCAGCCTCGGCTCGCTCGACGCCCGGCGGGCCTACCTGGAGGAGCTGAAAGCGCATCTGCACGCGCACGAGGGGGAGCTTTCGGAGGACGTCCGCGAGCGGATCGACATCAACCCGCTGCGGGCCTTCGACTCCGACCACGAGGGGACCCGGGACGTGATGGCGAGCGCGCCGACGATCGTCGGCGCCTTGGCGGGCGAGGACGCCGAGCACTTCGCCGAGGTGCGGGCGCTGCTCGACGCCGCCGGTATCGCCTACGAGGTGGACCCGACCCTGGTCCGCGGCCTCGACTACTACACGCGGACGATCTTCTCCTTCGTCTGCGACGCGCTCGGGGCGCAGTCGGAGATCGGCGGCGGTGGCCGCTACGACGGCCTGATCGAGCAGCTCGGCGGCCCGGCGACGCCGGCGGTCGGCTGGGCGGCGGGGATCGAGCGGATCCTGCTGGCGCTGGACGAAGAGGAGGAGGCGCCGGGGCGCGATGCCTTCGTGGCGATCGGCGACGACAGTCAGCGGCAGCGGGCGATGGCGCTGGCGGTCGAGCTGCGCCACGCCGGGCTCTCGGCCGAGATCGACCTCGCCGGCCGCGGCCTCAAGGGCCAGCTCAAACACGCGAACCGGATCGGCGCCCGCCGTGTCCTCATCCTCGAGGCCGACGGCTCGGCGCAGCTGCGGGACATGACCACCGGGGAGCAGCGCCCGGCCGACCCCGGCAACCTTGTCGAT
The DNA here is from genome assembly GCA_963812145.1 of uncultured Solirubrobacterales bacterium. GTDB lineage: Bacteria > Actinomycetota > Thermoleophilia > Solirubrobacterales > 70-9 > VAYN01. Next base: position 770,834 of record CAWEUG010000004.1, on the reverse strand, counting down.
GAGATGACTGGAGGAGAGTCGTGAGCGATGCGCCGGCCCTGAGGCCGAACGGGTACCGCGACACCTGGTGTGGGCAGATCCTCGGCGACCGCGTGGATTCAGAGGCGCGGGTCGCAGGTTGGGTACATCGCCGTCGCGACCACGGCGGCCTGATCTTCATCGACCTGCGCGACCGCACCGGCATCGTCCAGCTCGTCTTCCATCCCGATGCCTCGGGCGACTCCTTCGAGACGGCGCACAAGCTGCGGGCCGAGGACGTGGTGACGGCAGCCGGGACCGTTGTCCAGCGCTCGGCCGAGACCGTCAACCCGGAGCTGCCGACGGGCGAGGTCGAGCTGAAGGTGTGGAGCGCCGAGCGGCTCGCCGACGCGGAGACGCCTCCCTTCCAGATCGAGGGCTTCTCCGGCGAGGTCGGCGAGGACGCCCGCCTCCGCCATCGCTACCTCGACCTGCGCCGCGAGCCGATGCGCGAGGCGCTGATGCTGCGCCACAAGGTCACCGCGGCGATGCGCGAGTTCCTCGACGGCGAGGGCTTCCTCGACATCGAGACGCCGATGCTGGCTCGCTCCACGCCCGAGGGCGCCCGCGACTTCCTCGTCCCCAGCCGCCAGCAGCAGGGCTCCTTCTACGCGCTGCCGCAGTCGCCGCAGCTGTTCAAGCAGCTGCTGATGGTGGCTGGCTTCGAGCGCTATTACCAGGTGGCGCGCTGCTTCCGCGACGAGTCGACCCGGGCCGATCGCCAGGCCGAGTTCACCCAGCTCGACGTCGAGATGTCCTTCGTCGACGGCGAGGACATCATCGACGTCAACGAACGGCTGCTGGCCCATGTCTTCGAGCGTGCCGGCGGTCCCCAGATCGAGTTGCCGATGCAGCGCATGTGTTACGACGAGGCGATGGGCCGGTTCGGCACCGACCGGCCCGACCTGCGCTTCGGTCTCGAGCTGGTCGACCTCGGCGACGCCCTGCGCGAGACCGAGTTCAAGGTCTTCCGCTCGGTGCTGGACGGCGGAGGCGCGATCCGCGGCATCAACGCCGGCCGCCGCGAGATGCCACGCTCGGAGCTCGACAAGCTGATCTCGCGCGCCCAGGAGCTGGGGGCGAAGGGCCTGGTCTGGGCCTTCCGCGAGGGCGACGGCTGGCGCTCGCCGACGGCGAAGTTCCTCAGCGCGGGGGAGCTGGCCGATTTGAACGAGCGGCTCGGCGCCGAGGAGGGCGATCTGCTGCTGCTCGTCGCCGACGACCGCAAGGTCACCGACGCCGTGCTGGGGCAGATGCGGATCGACCTGGCCGAGCGCTTCGGGCTGATCGACGAGAACGAGCACCGGCTGGTCTGGATCGTTGACTGGCCGCTGATGGAGTGGAACGCCGGGGAGCAGCGCTGGGACTCGCTGCACCATCCGTTCACGGCACCGGCGGGCGAGTTCGACCCGGAGAACCCCGGGGACGCTCGCGCGGTCGCCTACGACGTGGTCTGGAACGGCCAGGAGCTCGGCGGTGGCTCGATCCGCATCAACCGCGCCGACATCCAGGAGCAGGTCTTCGCCGCCCTCGGGATCGACGCCGAGACCGCCGAGGCGCGCTTCGGCTTCCTGCTCGAGGCGCTGCGCTTCGGCGCGCCGCCGCACGGTGGCATCGCCTACGGCGTCGACCGCATCGTCCAGCGCCTCAGCGGCGCCGAGACGATCCGCGACGTGATCGCCTTCCCCAAGACCGCTTCGGGGTTCGACCTGCTGACCGGCGCGCCCGCTCCGGTCGACGACACCCAGATGCGCGACCTCGGGATCTCGGTCCACCAGCGCAAGCTCGCGGGCCACTGAGATGGCCTTCCGGGACTGGCTTCCACGCAGGTGGCGCTCGGCTCCCGGACCTGGGCAGACGCCCGTCTTCGTCGACGACCCGAGCTTCGACAGCTGGGAGGTCGTGCGCGATTTTGCCGACCTGAGGACGGCGCGGGCCTGGCACCAGGCGCTGATCGAGGCCGATATCGAGGCGGTGCTCACCGCCGACTGGCCACTCGACCGCTTCGGCCACGGCGACATCGCCCTGCGAGTGCCCGCCGACCGTTGGAGCGAAGCCGAGCTGCATCTCTCCAACCTCGACTGGGACGACGCCTAGCGACCTGACGAATTGTCGTCCGTCGTACCCCCGCCGGTGGTACGGTTGAGCCGAGGCTCGAGCCCGTGCGAGAGCCGTCTCACCGTTTGACCCAACACAAACGGCGCGGGAGCCGGGAGTCTTCGGGCCCCTTGGGGTCAGGAGCAGGCACCCACCTTCACTTGAAGGGATCAAAGCCAGAGGCGGCAACGGCGGGCTGGGGCCTCTTTTTGTTTGCCTAGCTCGGTCCTCGACAGGCAGGGGGGATGTGAATTGGGAGGGATGTGAGGTCGTGCGTGCTGGCCGAGGGCCAGCACGGGCCTGTTGCTCGCCGGCAACTTCTGGCGATTGAAGCTCGGGTCGAGTCTGCAGTTAGGCATCCCATGGGTGACTCAGAGCAGACTCGTGGATCGCGGGCTGGTTCGATGTGGATCACCTGGCGGCAGCTGCGCGACGAACCGGCCGCGATCGCCGCCGATCTGCGGGACCTGCTGCGGGTCGAGCCCCGGCCTCCTACCCTGTAGCCATGGATCGCGAGCTCTTCGAGCACTACCTGGGCGATGAGAGCCGGCGCGGCGCGCCGGCCGCCGACGCCTTCACCGGCGCGGCCGGCGGGGCAGCCTGTGGCGACCTCTCGCGGGTGTCGCTGTCGATCGATGGTGCGCGCATCGCGGCGGTGAGCTTCGACGCCGAGGGGTGCGGCGCGACCAAGGCCGCCTCCGCCGCCGTCGCGGAGATGGTCGACGGAGCGCCGGTGCTGGAGGCGGCGACGATCGATGTCGACACGGTCGACGAGGCGATCGGCGGGCTGACGCCGGCTAAGCGGCATGCCGCAGTTCTCGCCAGCGATGCCCTCCATCGAGCACTCGCCATGGCAGCAGCCTCGACCTGTCGCCTCGCCTTCTCCCCGGGGAGATCTCCGCCAACGAGCGACGCGAGTCGCCGACTGCGCCTGCGAGGAACGGTTGCCGACTCCCGTCCCCAAATCCAGAACGCGTAGCGGTTGCCATGTCCGGTGGCGTCGACAGCGCCGTCGCCGCGCTGCTCGAGCGCGAGCGCGGTGCCGAGGTGGTCGCTGTCACCGTCAAGCTCTGGGCCGACCCCGATACCGACGGCGCCAAGGCCTGCTGCTCGCCGGAGGCGGTGCTCGGCGCCCGCGCCCTCGCCCACTCGCTCGGCATTCCGCACTTCACCCTCGACCTCGAGGAGGAATTCCGCCGCCGCGTCGTCAGACGCTTCATCGACGGCTACGCGGCTGGCAGCACCCCCAACCCGTGCGTGCTCTGCAACGGCGAGGTGCGGATCGCGGCGATGGTCGACCTCGCCGAGCGACTCGGGGCCGACCGCCTCGTCACCGGCCACTACGCGCGAATCGTCGAGGACGCCGACGGCCCCCTGCTCGCCTCGGCGGCCGACGAGGCCAAGGACCAGAGCTACATGCTGGCGGCCCTGCCGCCGCAGCTCCTTGGCCGGCTCTCCTTCCCGCTGACCGAGCTGACCAAGCCGGAGGTGCGGCAGATCGCCGCTCGTCACGATCTCCCGGTCGCCAGGAAGGCGGAGAGCCAGGACCTCTGCTTCCTCGCCGGCCAGGGCAAGCGCGGCTTCCTGCGCCGCCACGGCGGCCTCGCCGACAACGATGGCGCGGTGCTGGACCGCACCGGCAGCGCCGTCGGCCGCCACCGCGGCCATCACAACTTCACCGTCGGTCAGCGCCGCGGCATCGGCGTCTCCGCTCCCGAGCCGCTCTACGTGATCGCAACCGACGCCATCGCCAACACCGTCACCGTCGGCACCCGCGAGGATCTCGAGACCCGCAGCGTCCCGATCCGCAATGCGGTCCTGCATCGCGACGGAGCCCGGGTCGACGGCGTCCGCCTGCGCTACCACTCGCCCGCTCTGCCGGCCACGATCGGCGCTGCCGGCGCGGGCTGCCACGACGCCCTCGAGGTCGAGCTGGGGGAGGAGTTCGTGGGCGCCTCTCCGGGGCAGACGGCGGTGCTGCTGGAGGGCGAGACGATCGTCGGCCATGGCACCATCGCCGCCGTGGCCTGACCCCGCTCCCGACGCCGCCGCCAGACCGTAGGCTCTCTTCCCCATGAAGGCCCAGGAGATCCGCGACACCTACCTCTCGTTCTTCGAGCAGCGCGGCCACAAGGTGGTCCCCTCGGCCTCGCTCGTGCCCTCCTTCCACGACCCCTCGGTGCTGCTCACGACGGCCGGGATGCAACCCTTCAAGCCCTACTTCCTGGGCCGCGAGAAGCCGCCGGCGCCGCGCCTCGCGGACGTGCAGAAATGCTTCCGCACCACCGACATCGAGGAGGTCGGCAAGACCGCCCGCCACCTCACCTTCTTCGAGATGCTCGGCAACTGGAGCTTCGGCGACTACTTCAAGGAGGAGTCGATCCCCTGGGGCTGGGAGCTCTCGACGCAGGGCTTCGGGATGGACCCGGAGCGGATCTGGGTCACCGTCTTCGGCGGCGACGAGGAGCTGGGGCTCGGGCCGGACGAGGAGGCGATCGAGATCTGGCGCCGCGTCGGCGTTCCCGACGAGCGCATCGTCCAGCTCGGCCGCGAGGACAACTTCTGGCAGGCGGGGCCGACCGGGCCGTGCGGTCCCTGCTCGGAGCTCTACCTCGACCGCGGCGAGGCCTTCGGCGCCGCCGGCGAGCGCCCGGGCGACGACAGCGATCGCTTCCTCGAGTTCTGGAACCACGTCTTCATGAGCTACGACTTGGCCGAAAACGGGACGCTGACCGAGCTGCCGATGCGCAACATCGACACCGGCATGGGGCTGGACCGGATGGCGGCGATCCTGCAGGACGTGCCCTCGGTCTATGAGACTGACCACGTCCGCCCCCTGATCGACCTCGCGGAGGAGCTGACCGGCCGCGGCTACGAGGAGGGCGGCGCGGTGACCCGGGCGATGCGGATCGTCGCCGACCACGCGCGCGGGGCCGCCTTCCTGATTGCCGACGGCGTCGTCCCCTCCAACGAGGACCGCGGCTACATCCTGCGGCGGATCATGCGGCGGGCGATCCAGCAGGGCAACACGCTCGGCCTCGAGGCTCCCTGGCTGGGCCGCTTCGCCGAGCGCACGATCGAGCTGATGGGGGAGACCTACCCCGAGCTGGTCGCCGAGCGGGAGACGATTGCCCGCTGGGTCGGCGACGAGGAGGAGAGCTTCGGCCGCACCCTCGAGCGCGGCACCGAGCTGCTGGGCCGGCTGGTGGCCGAGGCGAAGCAGGCGGAGACCTCCTGGATCGATGCCGCCGACGCCTTCAAGCTGCACGACACCTACGGCTTCCCCTACGACCTGACCAAGGAGCTGCTCGCCGACCAGGGGCTGTCGGTCGACGACTCCGGCTTCGAGGAGCTGATGGACGAGCAGCGCCAGCGCGCTCGCACCGGCGCCGCCACCGCCCACGGCTCCGAGGACAGCCACGAGAAGGTGATCGCTTTCGCCTCCGCGGTTCCACCGACCCGCTTCGTCGGCTTCGAGACGCTGCGCGCCACCACCGGGCTCGCCGCGGTCGAGGGCGACGACCGCCGCGCTCTGGTCAAGCTCGAGGAGAGCCCCTTCTACGCGGAAGGCGGCGGCCAGGTCGCCGACTCCGGCGTGTTGCGCTGGGCCGGGGGAGAGGAGGCCGACGTCGTCGACGTCTACAGGGTCGGGGACGATCAGGTGCTCGAGGTGGTGCCCCGCCGCCCCCAGACGCGGGATGACGATCGCGAGGACGTGGCCGAGGATGGGCAGGCCCGCCTGGGAGCAGAGGAGGCGGCGGTCGAAGCCGTGGTCGATCACGAGGCGCGCCACGCGACGATGCGCAACCACACCGCCACCCATCTTCTGCACGCGGCGCTGCGCGAGCGGCTGGGCGCTCACGTGCACCAGGCCGGCTCCGCGGTCCGGCCCGACAAGCTGCGCTTCGACTTCACTCACGGCCAGGGCCTCAGCCCCGAGGAGCTGCGGGACGTCGAGGATCGGGTCAACGAGTGGGTCAAGGCGAGCGCCCCGGTGCGCTGGATGACAATGGAGCGCGCGGAGGCCGAGAAGCTCGGTGCGATGGCGCTGTTCGGCGAGAAATACGGCGAGTGGGTGCGGATGGTCGAGGTCGACGGCGTCTCCCGCGAGCTCTGTGGCGGCACGCACGTCGCCAACACGGCCGAGGTGGGCATCTTCAAGATCGTCGCGGAGGGATCGAGCGCCGCCAACGTGCGCCGGGTCGAGGCCCTCAGCGGCCCCGCCGCGATCGACTGGTTCCGCGAGCGCGAGCAGCAGCTGCGCGAGGCCGGCGAGCTGCTGGGCAACCCGCAGGACCCCCTTTCCGGCGCCCGCCGCGCGGCTGAGCGGCTGCGCGAGGCCGGCGCCGGGGCCGAGCAGGCTCAGCGCCAGCTGCTGGGCGAGGAGGCGAAGCGGATGGTCGCCGGGGCCGGTGAGGCCGGTGGCGTCAAGGTCGTCGTCTCGGCGTCGCAGCTGCCCGGGCAGAAGGAGCTGCTCGAGGTCGCCAACCGGATTCAGTCGACGCTCGGCGGCGCCACGGCGCTGGTCTTGGGCGGCGGCGATGGCGACAAGGTCGCCCTGGTCGCCCTGGTCTCCGAGGAGGCGGTCGGTCGTGGCCTCTCCGCCGCCAAGCTCGTCCGCGAGGCGGCCGCCGTGGTCGGCGGCGGTGGCGGCGGCCGTGACGACATGGCCCAGGCCGGAGGCAGCGACCCGGCCAAGCTCGATGAGGCCCTGGCGACGGCGCGAGCTGCGATCGAGCGGGAGCTCGGCTAGCCCATGCGCGTGCTCGCCCTCGACCATGGCACGGTGCGGATCGGCTGCGCCCTTTCCGACCCGAGCGGAACCCTGGCGACGCCACTGCCGGTGATCGAACCGCCGGAGGCCCGCGCGGTCGCCGAGCTGGTCGCCGAGCACGGGGTGGAGCGGGTGGTCGTCGGCCTGCCGCTGCACCTCAGTGGCGAAGAAGGGAGCCAGGCGGGCCTCGCCCGCAGCTTCTGCGCCGAACTCGAGGCGATGCTCGTGATCCCGGTCGAGACCTATGACGAGCGTCTGACCACGAAGATGGCGGATGCGACCCGTCGCTCCGGAGCGACGGGCGCGCGCGACTCGATCGCCGCCGCACACCTGCTGCAGGCATACCTGGCCGGCCGGGCCGCGATCGAGGAGCGGGAAGACTCGTGAGCGACGACTGGCTCGGGAGCGATCCCTTCGCGAACCCCGAAGACCCCGCCGCCCGCGAGCGTGAGCAGCGGCGGCTGGAGCGCGAGGAGAAGCGCCGCAAGCGCGAGGAGAAGCAGGGAAGGAAGCAGGCTCCCGCGGCGCCGGCGGTCGAGCCTGCGCCGGCTGCGCGGTCGTCAAGCGAGCCAGTGCAGGCTGCGGAACCTTTGTCAGCACCCGAACCGGCATCCGCAGGCGAGCCGCGGCCGTCTCGCACCCCCGAGCAGGAGTTCTGGGACGAAGATCCGTCCGCTGAGGAGGATCTGACCGGCGGCCAGGCTCCCGCGGCCGAGCCGACCCCGCCCCCGACGGCCGCAGAGGAGGCGTGGAGCAAGCCTCGCGAGCAGGCCTGGGAGGCGCCCGGGGAGGGACTGCCGCCGGAACGGGCACCCGGCGCGGGCGGCCCGGGTCGCGGGCGCGGCGGGGCCGGGGGAGGGATTCTCGGTCGCGCCCGCCGCCACCCTCTGCTGATCGTCGCGCTCGTCATCGCCCTGATCGTGGCCTGGTTCCTCTGGTCGCTCTTCCAGCCCTTCCACGGCGATGGCTCGGGCCAGGTCGCGATCATGATCCCCAAGGGCGCCAGCGTCAGTGAAGTCGGGGACCTCCTCGACCGCACGGGCGTCGTCGACGACTCGACCCTCTTCCAGATTCGCGTCACTCTGGCCGGCAAGCGCTCCGAGCTCTACCCGGGCCACTTCACCCTGGCCGAGGGGATGTCCTACGGCGCTGCGATCGACGCCCTCTCCAAGTCGCCGGTCAAACGCGTGACCACGGTCACCATCCCCGAGGGCTACAGCCGTTCCCAGGCGGCGCAGCTGGTCGAGGAAGATGGGCTCGAAGGCGACTACACGCAGGAGACCGTTCGCTCCAAGTACCTGAATCCGGCCAAGTACGGCGGCGAGGGCGCCAAGGACCTCGAGGGCTTCCTCTTTCCCGACACCTTCGAGCTGAAGCCCGGTGCACCCGCCGCCGATCTCGTTCAGCTGCAGCTGCAGGACTTCAAGCGGCGGATCAAGGGCGTCGACATGGGCTACGCCAAGTCCAAGAACCTGACCGTCTTCGACGTGCTGATCATCGCCTCGCTGATCGAGGACGAGGCCGGGGTGCCCGGCCAGCGCAAGCTGGTCGCCTCGGTCGTCTACAACCGCCTGCACGAAGGGATGCCGCTGGGGATCGATGCGACGATCCGTTTCGCCACCGGCAACTACGAACGGCCGTTGACCGAATCGGAGCTGGCCGTCGACTCGCCCTACAACACGCGCACCAACGCCGGGTTGCCGCCGGGGCCGATCAACAGCCCCGGAATCGACGCGATCGAAGCCGCCGCCCATCCGGCCAAGTCCGCCTACCTCTTCTACGTGAACAAGCCGAACACGTGCAACGAACTCGCCTTCTCCGCGAACGAAGACGAATTCGAAAGCGATGTCGCCAAGTACAACGCGGCCCGCGAAGCCAACGGCGGCAACGAGCCGTCCAGCTGCGGGGAATAGCGATGCCGCGACTGGCCGTCCTCGGCCACCCGGTCGCCCACTCGCGCTCGCCGGCGATGCAGAACGCGGCGCTGGCGGCGCTGGGCCTGGGCGAGGAGTGGAGCTACGAGGCGATCGAGGTCGCGCCGGAGGGCTTCGGAGAGCGGGTGCGGGAGATGGCGGAGGAGGGCTTCGCCGGCGCCAACGTCACCGTTCCGCACAAGCAGGCGGCGCTGGCGCTCGCGGATGCGCCCAGCGAGGTGGCGCGGGAGATCGGCGCCGCCAACGCACTTGCCTTCGCCGCCGGCGAAGTCCAGGCGCACAACACCGACGCCGACGGCTTCCTGGCGGCACTGCCCGGCTCGCCCCGCGGGCAGCGGGCGCTGGTGCTGGGAGCGGGAGGAGCGGCCCGCGCCGTGGTCTGGGCGCTGGAGCGAGAGGGGGCGACGGTCGCGGTCTGGAACCGCACGGCCGGACGTGCCGAGCGACTCTGCGCCGAGCTGGGTGGGCAACCGGTCGGGGGCGAGGACGGCGATGCTTCCGCCGGCCCGCCATCCGCCCTGACCGGCCAGGACGGGTACGGGCTGATCGTCAACACCTCGGCGGTCGGTCTGCGGGGCGAGGACCCGTTCGCGGCCCTGCCGCTCGCCCGCGACCGCTTCGTCGCCGGCCAGACCGTGGTCGACATGGTCTACGGGGAGGCGCCGTCGCCCCTGCTCGAAGCCGCCGCGGACGCGGGCGCCGCTGTCGTCGACGGCCTCGAGATCCTCGTCCAGCAGGGCGCGCTCTCGCTGCGCATCTGGACCGGGCGCGAGCCCCCGATCGAAGTCATGCGCGCCGCCGCCCGCGGCTGACGACGTTCGGCGCCTCTGCCCGGCCATGCCCGGGCAGACCCCAGCGAACGACGCGCCGATAGCCTTGCGCGCGATGACCACTTTTCGATTCACCACCGCGGGCGAGTCGCATGGGCCGGGGCTCGTGGCGATCGTCGAGGGGATGCCGGCCGGGCTCGAGCTCGATCGCGAGGCGCTCGATCGCGACATGGCGCGGCGCCAGCTCGGCCATGGCCGCGGCGGGCGCATGAGGATCGAGACCGACAGCGCCGAGATCCGCTCCGGCGTGCGCCACGGACGCACTCTAGGGGCCCCGATCGCCGTCCTCGTCGCCAACCGCGACTACGCCAACTGGGAGGAGCGGATGAATCCCTGGCCGGTCGAGGGGTTCGAGCCCGACGAGGTGCACCTGCCGCGCCCGGGGCACGCCGACCTCGTCGGCGCCCAGAAATACGGCCACTCCGACATCCGCAACGTCCTCGAGCGCGCCAGCGCCCGCGAGACCGCCGCCCGTGTCGCCGCCGGCACGATCGCCCGCGGCTTCCTCACCGCGCTGGGCGTCGAGATCCACAGCCACGTCACCCAGATCGCCTCGGTCAAGGCGGCCGAGCGCGACGACCTCACCCCGGCGGACTTCGCCGGCGTCGACGACGACCCGGTCCGCTGCCTCGATCCCGAGGCGAGCGCCGCCATGGTCGCCGAGATCAACCGCCTGCGCAAGGCCAACGAGAGCCTCGGCGGCACCTTCGAGGTGCGCGTCTTCGGCCTCGTCCCCGGGCTCGGCTCCCATATCTCTTGGGAAGACCGGCTCGACGGCCGCCTGGCCGGCGCCGTCGCCTCGATCCAGTCGGTCAAGGGCGTCTCGATCGGCGAGGCCTGGGACGTCGCCACCCGCCCCGGTTCGGAGGCCCACGACGAGATCTTCTGGTCCGAGAAGGACGGCTACTTCCGCGAAACCAACCATGCCGGCGGCCTCGAGGGCGGCATGACCAACGGCCAGCCGCTCTCGGTGCGGGCGGCGATCAAGCCGATCTCGACCCTGACCAAGCCGCTGCGCTCGGTCGACACCGAGACCAAGCAGCCGGCCCAGGCGCTGCGCGAGCGCACCGACTCGACGGTCGTCCCCGCCGCGGCCGTGGTCGGCGAGGCGATGGTCGCGCTGACGCTCGCCCGCTGCTACCGCGAGAAGTTCGGCGGCGATCACATCGACGACGTGCTCGGCGCGATCGCGGCGTACGAGAAGAGAATCGATTGGCGCTCGTGATCGACACCGGGTCGCCCCCGGACGCGGGAGCGCGGGCGCGAGATCTCCGGGTGCGATGAGCGCGCCCGCGCGGGAGCAGAGGAGGCGGCCCGCTATCTGCTTCATCGGCTTCATGGGGGCCGGCAAGAGCACGGCGCTCGCCGCCGCGCGCAGGGCCGGGCTGGAGACGACCGAGATCGATGCCCTGATGGAGCGCGAGCTGGGCATGCCGATCGCCGCGGCCTTCGATCGCCTCGGCGAGGAGGGCTTCCGCCAGCGCGAGGCCGAGCTCGTCGGCTCGCTGCTGGAGGGGGCCGACGGCGGCGCGATCGCGCTCGGCGGCGGCAGCGTCCTCTCGGAGCGGATTCGCGCCGCGCTCGGCCGGCACGTCGTGGTCTGGCTGCAGGTGGACGCCCAGGAGTCCTGGCGGCGGATCGCCCACAGCGACCGCCCGCTGGCGACCAACGCCGGGGACGTCGCCCGCCTGATGGCCGTGCGTGAACCGCTCTACGAGGAGCTTGCCGACGCGGTGATCCCGGTCGGCGACCGGGAGATCGTCAGCCGCGCCATGCCGTCCCTCCTCGCTCTGGCCGACCTTCCCGCGGGTACCAAGATGCTGTGGGCGGCGAGCCCCTCCGGCGAGTACCCGGTGCTGGTCGGCCCGGGCCTGCTCGAGGCCGGCTGGTGGCCGCTCGAGGGCCGCCGCTTCTGCGTCTCCGACCGCGCCGTGGCACCCCTCTACGGCGAGCATCTCGCCCCGCTCGCCGCGATGCTCGAGGTCGAGCCGGGCGAGGGGGCGAAGACGATGGCCGAGGCCGACCGGGTGCTGCGCGAGCTGGCCCGGGAGGGGATGACCCGGGAGGACCACGTCGCCGCGCTCGGCGGCGGCGTCGTCGGCGACCTGGCGGGATTCTGTGCCCACCTCTACCAGCGTGGGGTGCCGGTGGTACAGGTGCCGACGACGCTGGTCGGCCAGGTCGATTCCGCCTACGGCGGGAAGACCGGCGTCGACCTGCCGGAGGGCAAGAACTACGCCGGCGCGTACCAGCTGCCCGCCGCCGTGATCTCCGACACCTCGGCTTTGACGACGCTGCCAGCGGCGGAGCTGGCCGCCGGCTTCGTCGAGGTGCTGAAGACCGGCCTGCTCGCCGGCGGCGCCCTCTGGGAGCGGGTGCGGGCGATCTCCGCCCTCGACCCGGCCGATCTCGACGACGTCGTCTTCTCCTGTGCCCGCTACAAGTGCGAGGTGGTTGCCGCCGACGAGCGCGACACCGGCCTGCGCGCCGCGCTCAACCTCGGGCATACCGTCGGCCACGCGATCGAGGCCGCCAGTGGTTACACGCGCTACCGCCACGGCGAGGCGGTGGGTCTGGGCCTGCTGGCGGCATTGCGGCTCTCCGAGGCCCCGGACCTGCGCGAGGAGAGCGAGCAGATCCTGCTCCGCCACGGGCTGCCGCTCCGCCTCGACCCCGGCGTCGACGTCGGGGCCGTCCTCGACGCCCTGCAACGCGACAAGAAGCGCACCGCCGACGGTGTCGGCTTCATCCTGCTCTCCGAGCCGGGCAGTCCCCGGGTCGGGCAGCTCGTCGACCCCGCTAGGGTGCGCGGCGCCGTGGAGGAGCTGGTCGAATGAGCACCACCCGCAACCGAGTCGCCGTGCTGCACGGCGTCAACTTCGACATCCTCGATCGCCGCGACCCCGCGGTCTACGGTGGTCTCTCGCTGAGCGAGTTGGAGCAGCAGATCGGCCGCTGGGCCCACGAGCTGGACCTCGAACCGATCTTCTTCCAGACCAACCACGAGGGCGAGTTCGTCGAATACCTGCACCGCCTTCCCGACCTCGCCGACGCCTCGCTGGTCAACGCCGGCGCCTGGTCGCACTACAGCCGCGCGATTGCCGATGCGCTCGACGTCGCCCGCCTGCCCGCGGTCGAGGTCCACCTCTCCGACGTCGAGTCGCGCGAGGACTGGCGCCGCCAGTCGGTCTTCGACGGGCTGGTGCTGGCGAAGATCTGCGGCAAGGGCCCCGACGGCTACCGCGAGGCGCTGGAGCTGCTCGCCGCCCAGCTCGGCGCCGGCGCCTGATGCGCGGTCGCGGCGACCGCCTCGAGCAGCTGCTCGCCGAGCGCGAGCTGGACCGGATGCTGGTCACCGACCTGACCAACGTCCGCTACCTGACCGGCTTCACCGGCACCAACGGGGCCTGCATCTGCGGGCCCGGCCTGCGCCTGTTCCTGACCGACTTCCGCTACACCGAGCGCGCTGCCGCCGAGGTCGAGGGCTGGGAGGCGGTTACGGTCGGCGGCGACTGGCTCGGCGCGATCGCCGAGCGGCTCGAGGGCAGGGCCGGCTTCGAGGACGACCACCTGGCGGTGCGGGTGCTGGAGAAACTGAAGGAGAAACTCGCCGAGGGGGTCGAAACGGTCGCGGCGGGCGGGTTGGTCGAGCGGCTGCGCCGGGTCAAGGACGCCGCGGAGCTGACGGCGATTGCCGCCGCCTCGGAGCTGGCCGACGAGGTCTGGACCTGGAGTCTGGAGCGCGGTCTCGCCGGGCGCAGCGAGCGCGAGGTCGCCCGCGCCGCCGAAGCGCGCATCCGCGAGCTGGGCGGTGACCCCTCCTTCCCGGCAATCGTCGCCGCCGGCCCCAACGGCGCCCTGCCGCACGCCGAGCCCGGCGAGCGCGAGATCGGCCGCGGTGAGCTGATCGTCTTCGACATGGGGGCCAAGCTCGACGGCTACTGCTCCGACGGCACCCGCACCTATGCCACGGGCGACCCCGGCGAGGAGGCGCGCGCGGTCTACGAGGTCGTCCTGGCGGCGCAGCTGGCGGCGCTAGGAGCGATCGAAGCCGGCGTCGACGGCGAAGCGGTCGACGCGGTCGCCCGCAAGGTGATCGACGCGGCCGGCCACGGCGATCGCTTCGGTCACGGGCTTGGCCACGGCGTCGGCCTCGAGGTGCACGAGGGGCCGCGGCTCTCGCTGCGCTCCGACGACGTGTTGGCGCCGGGCGAAGTCGTCACCGTCGAGCCGGGGATCTACCTGCCGGGAAAGCTCGGGGTGCGGATCGAGGACCTGGTCGTCGTCGGCGAGGACGGCCTCCGCAACCTCAGCCGGCTTCCGAAGGACCTGCAGCTCGTCGACTAGGGCCCGGCGTCGCGGCACGGCCGGACGCCTGCAGCGCTAAGCCGGTCGGGGGCGCGAGCCGATGGGGTGGCGTGGACGCGAATGCTCACACCCCCGGCACCGGCTGGGACAGCGTTCCGAGCGGTGCCGACCGCTCGGCCGAGACGCTGGTCTCGATCCGCGGCGAGGTGCGCCGCGAGCGCCTGCTCGACATGGAGCTGCGGGTCCGCCGCTACCGCCTCGCCTGCTTTGCGATCCTCGCCCTCGCCCTGGCCCTTGGTGGCTCCGACGCCGGCTGGTGGTGGCTGGTCCCGCTGGCGGTCGGCTTCGCCGGCTTCGCGGTGGCCGACCGCTTCATGCGCAAGAGCCGCCATCCCGCTGTCTGGATCGCCGCCGCCTGGAGTCTGACCCCACTGCTGCTCGGGGCCGCGGTGCTCGTCACCGGCGGCGCCACCAGCCCCGTCCTGGTCTGGTTCGCGCTGCCCGCCGTCACCCTCGGCGCGCGCTTCGAGCCCCCCGGCATGATCGCCGGGACGGCGTTCATCCTGCTGCTCTTCGTCGCTACCGCCGTCGTCCCCGATCCCAGCGCGGCTTTGGAGGATCGGCAGGCGCTGATCGCCGTCGCGGCGCTGATCCTCAGCACCGTGATCCTCTCCGGCGCGCTCGCCGAGTCCGACCGGGCGCACCGTAACCGCTCGACCCTCGACGCACTCACCGGCCTCTTCAACCGCGGCGCGCTGGAGCAGCGGCTGGCGGAGATGGAGGGGCAGCCCTGCGGTCCGGGGGAGGGCCTGTCGCAGGCGATGCTGCTCTGCGACGTCGACCACTTCAAGCGCGTCAACGATCGTCTCGGCCACGCCGCCGGAGACTCCGTCCTGCGCGAGATCGCCGACACGATGCGCTCCGTGGTGCGTGCCGGCGACTCGATCTACAGGGTCGGCGGCGAGGAGATCCTGGTCATCCTGCCGGGCGCCACCCGCGCCGACGCGGTCAAGGTCGCCGAGCGCCTGCGGCGGGCGGTCCGGGCGCGACGCCCGATCGGGGTGCAGGTGACGATCAGCATCGGCGCCGCGATCGCCCGCTCCGGCCCTCTCGACACCGACGATCTCCTCGCCCGCGCCGATGTTGCGCTCTACGCCGCTAAGGCCGGCGGGCGCGACACCGTCTTCGTCGACAACTGAGGGCTAGCGTCGGTCAGCGGCTGAGATCTACGTCGACCTTCAGCCGTGAGGCGAACGCCGTCACCAGCTCGACCGCCGCCTCGACGTCGCGCAGGTCAACCATCTCGACCGGCGAGTGCATGTAGCGGAGGGGGACCGAGACGAGGCCGGTGGGGATGCCGGCGCGGGAGATCTGGAGGACATCGGCGTCGGTGCTGGTGCCGCGGCCACTGGCGCTGATCGAGTACTCGATGCCCTCCGCCTCCGCGGTCTCGACCAGCAGCTCGAAGACCTTGGGGGAGAGGGTCGTGCCGCGGCCGATCACCGGACCGGAGCCGAGTGGGTGGCTGCCGATCTCCTTCTCGTCGACGCCGGGCGCATCGGTCGCATGGGTGACGTCGACGGCGATGGCGACGTCGGGACGGACCTCGAAGGCGGCGGTGCGGGCGCCGAACAGGCCGATCTCCTCCTGCACTGCGGCGACCGCGGCGAAGGAGCCGCTCAGCTCACCGCGCTCGTGGGAGCGGCGCAGGCTCTCCAGCGCCACATAGGCGCCGAGGCGGTTGTCCATCGCTCGCGAGACGAGCCGGTCGCCGGCGACCGGCATCGGCTCGGCGGCAATCACGACGGGGTCGCCGACCCGGATCAGCTCGACCGCCTCCTCCCGGTCGGCGGCGCCGATGTCGATGTGTAGGCCCTTCAGCTCCACCACCTTCTTGCGCTGGTCGGCCTCGAGCAGGTGGATCGGCTTGCGGCCGACGACGCCGAGGACCGGGCCGTCCTTGCCGCGAACCTCGACCCGCTGGCCCACCAGGATCTGCGGGTCCCAGCCCCCGATGGGGGCGAACCAGAGGAAGCCCTTCTCGTCGATGTGGACGACGATCAGGCCGATCTCGTCGATGTGGCCGACCACCGCCAGCAGCGGCGCCCGGCCGGCGCCGATGGTCGCTATCGAGGAGCCGATCCCGTCGGTCGTCAGCTCGGCGAATGAGGCGGCCTCGCGCCAGATCGCCGCAGCTGGTCCCTCGTACCCGGAGGGCGCCCCGGCGCGAAGGAGATTGTCGAGTAGTGAAGGCGTCTGTTTCAAGGTTTTGGAGTATGTCGAAATCGAATCTGCGTTCGTCGCGAGGCCCTCGGGCGCCCTCAGTGGGATACCGCGGCTTCGTGACGGAGCTGATCGCGGCCCTCGCCGTAGCCGCGGTGCTCGTAGGCGATCATCGCCCAGATCAAGACGACGGCGACTGCCAGCGAGATCAAGGCAGGGACCGCCGTCGCCACCGGCACCAGGAGTAGTAGCACGATCGCCAGCCCCAGTCGCCGGCGATTGATCGTCTGGACCTGCCGGTAGCGGAAGGCGACCAGGCCGAGCAGGTAGATCGCGACCCCGCCCAGGAGGGCGAAAGCCGGGACGGCGTGAAGGTGCTCGTCGTCGTGGGCGATCGTGACCTTGAGGCCGAAGGCGACGAGGACGATCCCGACCACCAGCGCCAGGTGGATGTAGGAGTAGGAGTCGCGGGCAAGCTCGTTCTGCTCCCGGCCCTCCGCCGCTTCGCCCAGTCGCCGCGCCGAGATCAGGGCGACGACGTCGAAGTAGATCCACCACAGGGCCGCCGCCAGCGCCACGCCCAGGACGGCGACGATGCCGATGCCGAGGTCGAGGGCGCCGGCGGCGCCGACCCCGATCGCGACGATCGACTCGCCGAGGGCGATGATCACGATCAGCCCGTGTCGCTCGGCGAAGTGCCCGGGCACCAGTTTCCAGCCCTCGGAGCCGAAGAAGTAGGGGCCGGCCATGTCGAGGAAGATCGCCAGCGCCCAGAGCGCCCCCTGGGCGAGGCCGTCGAAGAGCGAGGCGGCGGCGAGCAGGAGCACGGCGATCGCGGTGCTGGCGGCCAGTCCCAGCACCGAGTGGCGCAGGGCGGCGTCGTCGGGGCTGGCGAGCATGAAGAGGGCGATGTGGGCGACGCGGAAGACGCCGAAGGCGAGGGCGAAGGTGAGGCCGAGGTGGCCGAATGCCTCGGGGACGCAGAGCGAGACGATCAGCAGCGAGGCCATCGCCCCGAACATGACCAGCCGCACCGCGCCCTCCTCCGGGTCGATGACGCTGGTCAGCCAGGCATAGCCCACCCATCCCCACCAGAGGATGCCCAGCACCAGCAGGCCCTGCGCCATCCCCGACCAGGTCGGGTGGTGCGCCATCAGCGCCGTGCACTGGGTGATCGCAAGCACGAAGACGAGGTCGAAGAAGAGCTCCAGCGGCGTCACCCGCTCGCCTTCGCGGCGGGTAGCGCCGAAATGGGAGCCGCGGGCTGCGGAGGGCTCTGGCATCGGCGCATCCTTGCAACTCGCCGCCGGGGGGTGTCTGAGCTAAGGGGGTCATATACGCCCCTAAGCTCAGACACCCCCACTTTGGGGAGGGGTCGAATAGCCTGCGGCGATGAGCGTCGCACTGGTGACCGGAGCATCGACGGGTATCGGCGAGGCGACGGCGATCCGGCTCGCGCGCGAGCCGGGGACGGAGCTGATCTTGGTCGCCCGTCGCGAGGAGCTGCTGCGCGAGCTGGCCGACTCGCTGCCCTGCAGGGCGACCTACGTGGCTGTCGACCTCACCTCCGCCGACGCGCCGGAGCGCCTTCGCGCCCACGTCGAGGCGGAGCACGGCCACCTCGACCTGCTCGTGAACAACGCCGGCGCCGCCTGGCGTGGGAACTTCGCAGAGACCGGCTATGCCCACGTGCAGCGCCACATGGAGCTCAACTTCAACGCCGTGCTCCGCCTCACCGAGGCGCTGTTGCCGCTGCTTCGTGCCTCGGCGCCGAGCGCGATCGTCAACGTCGCCAGCACCGCCGGGCGCGTCTCCCGCGCCCGTACCGGCGCCTACTCGGCCAGCAAGTTCGCCCTGATTGGCTGGACCGACTCGCTCTATGCCGAGGAGCTGCCGCACGGCGTCCACGTCGGCATGGTCCTGCCGGGGTTCGTCGCCACCGAGGGCTTCCCGGCGACCGAGCTGCGCGAGAAGGCGATCACCCGCTGGATCGTCACCAAGCCGGAGAAGGTCGCCGAGGCGATCTACGAAGCCGGCCCCGGCGGCAAGGCGGAGCGCTACGTCCCGCGCCCCTACGGGCTCGCCGCCGTCGCCCGCATCGTCTCCCCGCGCCTGGTCCGCCGCGTCCTCACCGCTGGCGCCGCGTCGAGCCTCACCACCAGCACGGCCAAGGAAATCGACTCCGGCGACGGTCGCTAGCCGGGTTGCGGGGCGGTGCGATGCCCCACCCTTCGCTGGAGAGCGTCAGGCTGAGCTTGGCGGACGGCGCCGCGACCACGCTCCGGGTCGCGCGCTTCGATCGCGGTTGCTTCAGCGCCAAGGTGGTCGCGCTCGAGCCGTGCTCGACCCTGCTTCGCTGGTGCGCCCAGAACGGCGCCGAGCACGCTCTGGTCGGCGGTTTCTACATGCGTCCCGGCGGCCCGCCACTGGGCGATCTGAGAATCGACGGGGGCGCTCGTCCGACCGAGGCCTTCGAGGCGCCGTGGGGCGCTCTCCGCGCCTGCGTCCACGCCGACGATGGCACGGTCTCGCTGGCCGCCCGCAGCGATCTTCCCCCCGAGCCCCGCGGCGACCTGCTCCAGGCGGGGCCGATGCTGGTCGCCGCCGGGGAGTCGTTGATTCACGAGGGCCAGGACCTCGAAGGATTCTCGGCGGGATCAGGGCAGTTCGATTCCGACATCACCCTCGGCCGCTACCCGCGGGCGGCTCTTGGCCTAGCGGCGGAGGAGCTGATCGCCGTCGTCTGCGAGGGCCGCGCCGACGACGAGGCCGGCCTCACGATGGCCGAGCTGGCGATGGCGATGTGCGGGCTCGGCGCGGCCGCGGCGATCAACCTCGACGGTGGTGGCTCGGCCTCGCTGGTGGCCAATGGCGCCCTCCTCAACACGCCGCGCGAGGAGCATGGCCTGGAGCTGGTGGGCGGCCGTGAGATCGCCACCGCTCTTCAGTTCGTCGAGCACTAAGGGGGTTGGCCAGCTTGGCCCACCGGTAGCCTCGGTGTGGATGCCATCAACTCCGAACAAGCTTCTGATTGGCATCTACTTCTATCCGCGGGGCGGATCTGCCCATGTCTGCAGGGCGATCGCGCGCCAGTTCGAGCGCAACGACTTCGAGGTAACGGTGCTCTCGGGGTCTCGCTCGGACCTCGACGAGCACACCCACGCGTCGAGCTTTTACTCCGGGCTCGATCTGCGCCCGGTTGACTTCGCCGCCTCGCTGCGCAGCGATGATCCGCTCCACTTCGAAGGCCTCGCCGGGACCGCGCCGATCCAGGGCTCCTACGAGGACCGCCACGAAGCCGAGGACCCGGTGCTCGCTTCGATCGGCGACGAGGCGTTCGAGCTGCAGGTCGATGCCTGGGCGCAGGCGTTGGACGCGGCCGGCGCCGCCGAGGCCGATCTCCTCTACCTCCATCATCTGACGCCGCTGAACGAGGCGGCCGGGCGCGCCTTCGCGGAGGTTCCGGTGCTCGGCCACGTCCACGGCACCGAGCTGCTGATGCTGGAACGGATCATCGCCGGGGCGCCGTCCGGCTGGGCGCACGCGGACGCATGGGCGGAGCGGATACTCGGCTGGGCGGCGGCCTGCGAGCGGATCATCGTCAGCGATCCGAAGGGGCTGGAGCGGGCGAGCGAGCTGCTCGAAGTCGACCCGGACCGCTTCGTCTGCGTGCCCAACGGCTTCGACGCGAGCTTTGCCCCTGGCCCGGTCGACCGCCGCGCCCACTGGCGCCGGCACCTGGTCGAGCGCCCGCGGGGATGGCGGCCGGGGCTGCCGCCGGGCAGTGTCGACTACGAGGAGCCGGAGCTGGAGGCGCTGGACGGCACCGTGCTGCTCTACGTTGGTCGCTTCACCGACGTCAAGCGCCTGTCCCTATTGATCGAGGCTTATGCGCAGGCGCGGCGCCGCTTCCGGGAGCCGACCGCCCTGGTCCTGCTCGGCGGCCATGCGGGGGAGTGGGAGGGGGAGCACCCGATCGAGGCGATCGAGCGGCTCCGCTGCCCCGGTGTCTTCCTCGCCGGCTGGCACTCCCACGCCGATCTGCCCGACTTCCTGCGCTGCGCCGACCTCCTCGTCCACGCCTCGGTCCACGAGCAGTTCGGCCAGGTTCTGGTCGAGGCGATGGCCTGTGGCCTGCCCGCGATCGCCGTCGATCGCGGCGGCCCGTCGGTGATCGTCGATGATCCTCGGACCGGTTGGCTCGTGCCGCCGGACGACCTCGGTGCCCTGGCCGACGCGATGGTCGAGGCAGTGGCCGACGCTCCGGGACGCCGCCGCCGCGGCCGCAGCGCCCGTGACGAGGTGGCCGGCCGTTATACCTGGCGCCAGATCGGTCTCGACCTCGTCGCCGCGGCCGAGGACTGCGCCGCGCCCGCGGTGGCTTAGGCGCCCGAGCGCCCGGGGCAGATCAACGGCCGGGCAGCAGGTGGCGACGGAGGAAAGCGACCTCGTCGGCGACGACTGCCTCGAACTCGGGGCCGTCGTAGATGTCGAAGTGGTCGACGCCGGCGTAGGTGCGCAGCTCGCCGAGCGGCGCCCGCCGCGCCGCCGCTATCGCCGGGCCGGGCCTGGCGACGCGATCGGCCTCGCCGACGCAGAGCAGCCAGGGGCAGTGAAGCTTGGCGGCGAGGCGGACGGGCCGGTAGGGGCGGCCGAGGAGCCAGCGCGAGGAGACCCGGTTGCGCCAGCGCGAGTCCTCGCCGATCGCGACGACGTGAAGCCAGCCGGCTTCGCCTCCCGGCGCGTTGATGAACGCCGCCTCGTGTGGCGCTCCGATGGCGGGCAGCGCTTTGCCGCGGAGCGCCGAGAGCAGCATGCGTACGGTGACCAGCGGCGAGGAGCGGTGCGCCTGGCGCACCATGTCGAGGAACGGGACCTGGCTGACCGCCGCCGCCACCCGTGGGTCGTCTGCCGCAGCGGCGAGTGCATTGCCGCCTCCCATCGAGGAGCCGAAGGTCGCCACCCGGTCGCCATCGATTCCAGGCAGCGTGCGTGCAAACGCGATCGCCGCCCGCCAGTCGTCGAGCTGCCGGCCGGGGTCGAACAGGTCGGGCTCGCCACCGCTGTCGCCGAAGCCGCGGTGGTCGAAGACCAGGGCCGCGACCCCCGCCGCCGCGAACCGCTCGGCAAACGGCCCCAGTCCATCCCGCCGCGTCCCGGACAGCCCGTGGGCCATGACGACGATCGGCCCAGTGGGCGAATCGCCGTCAGTGCGGTGCAGCCAGGCGGCGCAGGTGTCTCCACCCACGCGGAACTCCAGATCTTCACGGTCCATGACAGGGAAACGACGGGGGACTCGCAAATGTGAGATTTCACGTTCCACCGCCCGCTGTCCGGCGTCCACACAGGCGCTACGCTCCCATTTTTCGCAGCGGAACTGGGGAAGAGAACGGGCCAATGAGTTGGATCGCGATAGCTGTCGTGGCGCTTGCCGCCGTCGGGCTGGGTGCCCTGGCTGCCGTTTACCGGAGCCGCTCGAAGCAGGCCGCCCGCCGCCTGCAGATCCTCGATGAGATCGCCTCGGTCGCCGATGGCGGGCGCTCGCTGGAGCAGACCCTGGACGCGATCACCGCGATCCTGGTCCCCGCGCTCGGCGACTTCTGCACGATCGACGTGATCGAGGAGGGCCGCATCCGCCGCGCCGCCGTCCGCGTCGACGGGCCCGAGGCCGAGGCAATCGAAAAGGGCCTCGGCGAGCGCAAACCTGCCCTGCAGGAGCGCCTCGCCAGCGCCGCCTCTGTGGTCCGCCAAGAGCCTAAATTCTTCGAGCGGGTCACCGAGGCGGACTTGCGCCCCGTCGCCGAGAGCGAGGAGGATCTGCAGTTCCTGCTCTCGATGAACGTTCGCTCGTTCGTCACCGTTGAGTTGCGGGCACGAGGCCGGCCGACCGGGATGCTGTCAATCGGCGTGAGCCACTCGGGCCGTCGCTTCCGCCAGGACGACGCCCACTTCTCCGGCATCCTCGCCGGCCGCGTCGCTCTGGCGCTCGACAACGCCGGCCTCTTCTCCGACCTCGAGCGCAGCGAGCGGGAACGGGCCGAGATCGCCGAGACGCTGCAGCGCGGGCTGTTGCCGCCGCCGCTGCCGCACATCCCGGGCTGGTCGCTGGCGGCGATGTACCGGCCCGCCGGCGCCGAGAACGAGATCGGAGGCGACTTCTACGACGCCTTCCGCATCGCCGGTGGCTGGATGGTCGTGATCGGCGACGTCACCGGTCGCGGGGCCCAGGCCGCCTCCGTCACGGCCCTCGCTCGCTACACGCTGCGCACGGCGGCGGCGCTCACCGGCGATCCGGTCATCGCCCTGGAAACGCTCAACCGCGAACTTCTGGCCCGTCGCGGCGCGGCCCTCTGCAGCGTCGCGGCGATGGCCATCGACGAAGACCCGCGGCAACCGGTGCGGCTGGCGATTGCCGGCCATCCGGCTCCGCTCCTGATCGACGGCGACTCGGTGGTGGAGGCGGCGGCCCCGGCACCGGTCCTCGGCGCCTTCCGCGACGGCAGCTGGGGGGTCGAGCACCTCCACGTACGCCAAGGCCAGCAGCTCGTAGTCGTCACCGACGGCGTCACCGACTGCTCCGGGCCGCAGGGGCGATTCGGCGAGCGGCGGCTGCACGAGGAGCTGGCGGGGGTCGTGAACCCGGCTCTTGCCGCCCAGAAGCTGGAGGCGGCAATGCACGGCTTCAGCGCCGGCACCCTCGACGATGACGCCGCGATCCTCGCCATCGCTCCCACCGCGATCGCGGTGGCGCCGGCATCCGACGAGGACGGCCGGCTGGTCAAGCGCCTCTTCGAAGCCTTCAACCGCCGCGACCTCGGCGAGATCGTCGATCTCTGCGACGAGACGATGGCCTTCTTCCCGGTCGGCACCGCCGAGGCGATCGGTCGCACCGCTCCCTACGTCGGGCCCGCCGGCTTGCAGGACTACCTCAGCGACGTCGACCTGGCCTGGGAAGAGCTGCTGATCACGCCGACCTCGATCGAGCGCCGCAGCCGCTCGCTGCTGATCGGGGGCCGGGCCTACGTGCGCAGCCGCGAGCTGGGAATCCGCGACGTCCCGATGGCCTGGATCTGGGACGTCACCGACGGCCGCTTCGTCCGTGGCGAAGTCTTCCCGGACCCCGAGCAGGCCCTGCTGCGCCTCAGTGCCTCGGCCTGAGGGCGCCGACCGCGGACCAAGTCCCGCTCTCGGCCCTCTAGGATCAGCGCCGTGATCTCCACCAATCAGTTCAAGAACGGCAACCACATCGAGATCGACGGCAAGATCTGGAAGATCATCGAATTCCAGCACGTCAAGCCGGGCAAGGGCGGCGCCTTCGTGCGGACCAAGCTACGGCGGATCGAGGACGGCTCGGTGATCGACAAAACCTTCCGCGCCGGCGAGAAGTTCCGGCCGGTCCACACCGAGTCGCGCAAGATGCAGTACCTCTACGACTCCGGCGATGCTGCGGTCTTCATGGACAGCCGCGACTACGAGCAGATCGAGATCCCGACCGGCGCCCTCGGCGACTCGATGCAGTGGGTGCTGCCGAACTCCGAGGTCGAGGTGCTCTTCGTCGACGAACAGGCGAGCGACGTCCAGGTCTCCGGCGCGATCGAGATGAAGGTCACCCAGACCGACCCCGGGGTCAAGGGCGACACCGCCTCCGGCGGCGGCACCAAGCCGGCAACGCTGGAGTCGGGCGTGGTCGTCCAGGTGCCGCTCTTCATCGACGAGGGCGAGACGGTCCGGGTCGACACCCGCACCGGCGAGTACATCTCGCGCGCCTGAGCGACCTTCGCGGCGCCTACGATCCGGTCCGTGTTCGCCTATGACCCGAGCGAGTGGGCCGACCTCTTCGTCGCCACCGCCGGCGCCTCAGCGGCCCTCGCCGGACTTGTCTTCGTCGCCGTCTCGATCAACATCGAGCGCATCCTCAAATACAGAGGTCTGCCGGAGCGGGCGCTGGAGACCGTCCTGCTGCTGCTCGGCGTCCTGCTCGTCTCGGTGATCGGGCTGATCCCCGGCCAGAGCCACGTCGCTCTCGGTCTCGAGCTGACGATCGTCAGCCTGGCGATCGGCACGGCGATCGCCAGGCTGCCGACGATTCACAGCGCAAGCGCGGAGGAGCCGCGCACCTGGCTGTGGGGCCGTTGGTCGGTGCGGATTGCCGGAACCTTGCCCCTGCTGATCGGTGCCGTCAGCGTCTTGACCGAGACTGGCGGCGGCCTGTACTGGGTCGTGAGCGGCATCGTCTTCGCGGTCACGGGCGCAATCATCAATGCCTGGGTCCTCCTGGTCGAGATCCTGCGCTAGACGCAGGCGCAGGTTTCAGGCCGCTGCCAAAAGCGCGAGAATGAACCGATGCGCCGATCCGACCAACGCCGCGACGCCGTCTTCGCCAGCTACCAGCGGGACGTCACCGGCCGCCCGCTGGAGGAGCTGATCGCCGATTCGAAACCGCTAACCCGCGAGCTCGCGGAGGGCGTCGACGCCGAGCGGGAAGAGCTGGACGAGACCATCGCCGGCTACGCCAAGGGCTGGACGGTCGACCGGATCGCGCCGCTGGACCTCAACGTGATGCGGGTGGCGCTGTACGAGATCGAAGCGGGAACGGTGCCGGTCGAGGTCGCGATCGACGAGGCGGTGGAGATCGCCAAGGAGTACTGCGGCGCCGACGCGCCCAAATTCATCAACGGCATCCTCGGTGCGATCGCCCGCGAGCGGGAGCCGGCCAAGTGAGCTCCCGCCTGCGCGAGATCGCCGAGCGCCTGCGCCAGATCTCCACCGACCTGGACGGCGAGCTGGGCGACGAGCGCGCCGCCGAGCTGGCCGCCGAGGCCGCCGACCTCTCCGCCGAGGCGGTCGAGGAGGCGAACCGCCAAGCGCGCGAAGCGGCGAGCGCCGGGTGAGCACCGCCCCGGCGACGATGTATCCCGAGGATCTGCGCTCCCTGGTCGACGCCACCCTCGACCGGCTCCACTTCTCCGTCACCGAGCCCACTGCGGGTCTCGTCGAGGCGATGCGCTACTCGCTGCTGGCCGGGGGCAAGCGAGTCCGGCCGGTGCTCGCCCTCGCCACCGCCCGAGCCCTCGGCGCCGACCCCGAGGGCTTCCTCCCGGTCGCCGGGGCGATCGAGCTCGTCCACACCTACTCGCTGATCCACGACGACCTGCCGGCGATGGACGACGACGAGCTGCGCCGCGGCCTGCCGACCTCCCACGTCAAGTTCGGCGAGGACGTGGCGATCCTCGCCGGCGACGGCCTCTTCGCCGAGGCGGTCCGCCTCTTCTGCGAGCAGCCCGGCGACCCGGCGCGGGTGCTGGCCGCGATGGGCGAGCTGGCGGGCGCCACCGGTGTCGACGGGATGGTCGGCGGCCAGTACGTCGACGTGATCGGCGCCGAGGACGATGCCGCCGGCCTGCGCGCCCTGCACGCGTTGAAGACCGGGCGATTGATCGCTGCCAGCGTCGGTGTCGTACTGATACTCGAGGGCCTGGGCGAACCTGAGACAATTCCCTATCGCCGTTTCGCCGGCGAGCTGGGAGTTCTCTTCCAGATCGTCGACGACATCCTCGATGTAACCGAGAGCGACGAGCAGCTCGGCAAGCCACATGGAAGCGACGAGCGACATGGCAAACTCACCTATGTCAGCCTCTTCGGGCTCGATCGCGCCCGCGAGCTGGCCACCGAGTCCCACGCCAAGGCAGTTGCGGCCCTGGCTGAGGCGGCGGGGGAGACCGACGACCTGAGGCGCGTAGCCGACTACATCTTCACGAGGAACGAATGAGCAGAAAGCCCCCCACCCAGGGCATCGAAGACGACAACACCGAGGCGCTGCTCGCCGGGATCGACGGCCCCGCCGACCTGCGCGAGCTCGACGACGAGCAGCTGCAGCAGCTGGCGCAGGAGATGCGCACCTACATCATCGACACGATCGGCGAGATCGGCGGCCACTTCGGCGCCAATCTCGGTACCTGCGAGCTCGCCGTCGCCCTGCACAGCCTGCTCGACTCGCCCCGCGACAAGGTCCTCTGGGACGTCGGCCACCAGTCCTACCCGCACAAGGTCCTGACCGGCCGCCGCGACGAGCTGCCGACGATCCGCCAGTACGGCGGCCTCGCCCCGTTCTGCGCGATCGAGGAGTCCGAGCACGACATCATGGGGGCCGGCCACGCCTCGACCTCGATCGGCTACGCGGTCGGGCTGAAGGAGGCGATGCGCAAGGGGATCGGCGAGGACGGCCGCGTCGCCGCTGTGATCGGGGACGGCGCCCTGACCGGCGGTGTCGCCTACGAGGCGATGCTCGCGGCGGGTGGCCTGCAGACCCCGTTCGTGATCGTCCTCAACGACAACGGGATGTCGATCTCGCCCAACGTCGGCGCCCTCTCCCGCTACTTCAACCGCATCCGCCTCAACCCGCGCCTCTTCCACGCCCGCGAGGGGGTCGAGGACCGGCTGACCAAGCTGCCGCTCGGGCTGGGCAAACGGATCGAGCGGCTCGGCCCGGAGATCAAGTCGGCGATCAAGGCCTACTGGGCCCCCGGCCTCTTCTTCGAGGAGCTCGACATCGCCTACATGGGCGTGATCGACGGCCACGACGTGCACGCCCTGCGCGAGGCGCTGCAGGAGGCCTTCGAGGCCGAACGCCCCGTCGTCGTCCACATCCACACGGTCAAGGGCAAAGGCTTCCTGCCGGCCGAAGAGGGCGGCCTGGAGTCGATGGAGAAATGGCACGCCGCCAAGCCCAACTCCATAGTCAACGGCCAACCCGCCGCGGCCGCCGGGGCCGATGGGCCGCAAACGTCCAAATCGCGGACGGACGAGGCCCACCGGCCGGTGCCGGTGACGGAAACGGATGCGCCGGACGCGATCGCGCCGGAGATGCTGGAGAAGCCGCCGGCCGCCGGGGCACCGCCGCAGTACACGCAGGTCTTCGCCGACGCGCTGGTCGCCGAGGCGGAAGCCGACGAGCGGGTGATCGGGATCACCGCGGCGATGGCGGGGGGGACCGGCCTGCAGAAGCTCGCCGACGAGCTTCCCGATCAGTACTACGACGTCGGCATCGCCGAGCAGAACGCGGTCCTGCTCGCCTCGGGGCTGGCGCTGCAGGGAGCGAAGCCGGTCTGCGCGATCTACTCGACCTTCCTCCAGCGCGCCTACGACCAGATCATCCACGACGTCTGCCTGCAGAAGCTGGATGTGACCTTCGCGATGGACCGGGCGGGGCTGGTCGGCGACGACGGGCCGACTCACCATGGCGCCTTCGACATCTCCTATTTCCGCCCGGTTCCGCACGTGGTCGTTATGGCGCCGCGCGACGAGGCGATGCTGGTCCACATGCTTCACACCGCCGTCGCCCACGACGGGCCGGCGGCGCTGCGCTATCCGCGCGGGGCGGGGGAGGGGGCGAAGCTGCCGGTAAAGCCGAAGCTGATCCCGATCGGAACCGGCGAGGTGCTGGTCGAGGGCGAGCGGGTGGCGCTGCTCGGCTACGGCTACGGAGTCGCCGTTGCCCGCGAGGCCGCGCAGATCCTCGCCGGCCATGGCCTCGAGGCGACCGTTGCCGACGCTCGCTTCGCGAAGCCGATCGACGGTGAGCTGGCCGAGCGGCTGGCCCGCGAGCATGACCTGGTGGTGACGATCGAGGAGAACGTCCTGCCCGGCGGCTTCGGCTCGGCGGTGCTGGAGCACCTCGAGGACGTCTTCGCCGAGGCCCCGGCCGAGCGGGCGCGGGTGCTTCGCGCCGGCCTCCCCGACCGCTACGTCACCCATGGCAAGCCGGCGCTGCTGCGGGCCGAGGCCGGCCTCAGCGGCGAGTCGGTGGCGGAGCGAGTGCTGGCGGCGCTGCCCTCCGCTCAGCCCGTTTTGGGTTAGTCGGAACAGATTTGCGCCTAACTAATTTTGACGATTGATTCAATCGTCGCAATCGAATAGGTTGCCTCAATCTCTCCGGTGATGGTTGAACGGAGCAACGGTCGTCAGGCCCGCGCTTCTGGGGATCGCCATAGGGAGGAGAGGTCTCTATATGTGGGTCCGTTGGGGGACGGGCTTCCTAGCGACCGGCCGCCTAGCGCGGCCGGCTTCGCGTGGCGCGCCGGAATGCGCCACGCCGGCGGGCTCTAGCTCTCCTCCGCGAGGATCGCGTAGATCTTGCGACGGCTCTCGTCGAGCAGTTCGCGGACCCGTTTCTGCTGCGCTTCGTCGGCGGCGTGGAATACCTGGCCGATCGCGTGGTGGAGCTTGCCGACGGAGTCCCGCAGGTGGATCGCCTCCGGCGCCGCCCCGGCGCGGACTGCGTCCCAGGGGGGCTCTTCGCCGGCCTTTGCCTTCTGCTCGGCGGTGCCGGTCTCGGTGAGGGTGAAGCGGCGCTTGCCGTCGCTCTCCTCGCCTTGGGTCAACCCCTCCTCCTCGAGCAGCTGCAGCATCGGGTAGATCGAGCCGGCGCTCGGCGTCCAAGCTCCCTCGGTTCGCTCCTCGATCTCCTTGATCATCTCGTAGCCGTGCATCGGCCGCTCGGCAAGCAGCGCCAGGACCGCGGCCCTGACGTCGCCGCGCCGCGCCCTCGGGCCGCCCCGTCCGCGCCCGTACCTGGGCCCGCGGCTGCGGGCGAACTCCTCGCGGTGGCGATGGCCGGCGTGTCGTGATTCATGTCTGTGGTGCATCGGAAATACCTTTCTATCGAAATCTAACGCGATATATCGTAACAGGTTGCCTAAGCGACCCCCACCGGAAACTTATGTCGCTCTAAAACCAAATAGCTATGGTCGTTCGCGGAAAGAACTGGGGCCGCTTCGGCTTCATGACTTTCTCCCTAGGTGGGTCGGGGCGCATGGACTGGACGCGCCCCGGCCCGCCATTTGAGCCCGGCAGCGGCGCGGTCTAGGAGGGACTAGCTAGGCGATGTCGGCACAGGCGGCGGCCAGCTCCTGCCAGGGCCCGATATCCCAATACCGACGCGCCCGCCCCGAGGTCGACGGCAGCACCCAGACCGCCGCGCCGCCGATTTGCTCGTCCTGCGGCCCTGGCTCGACCCCCCGTTCAAGCGCGCTCCGAGCGGCGTTCTTGCCGTTGAAGGCGAGATAGGTGGGTTCGGCCTCCGCGATCCGCGCGCGCAGGCCGTCGACGTCGAACTCGACCGTCCCCACCTCCTCGTCGGAGCCGTGGAGCACCTTGCAGATGTCGGTCAGCCCGATCCCGTAGCCCTGCAACTGCCCGAACTCGGCCGGCTCCAGCTCGACCGGCGTCAGCCCGGTCCGGTGGAGCGTCTTCCAGAACGAGTTGCCCGGTCCGGCGTAGTAGGCGCCGGCCCTGGCCGAAGCGGTGCCGGGCGCCGTCCCGCAGAAGACGACTCGCATCCCAGGCTCGAGGACGTCCCGCAGCACTTGGTGCCCTCCGGTCCCGGTCCGCATCGGTGCATTTTCGCGTTTCTAAGCGGGGGACTTCAGCGTCGCCGACTTCGTCATCCTGCCAGGTCACTCCATTGCCGTCGTCGACCGTCGCGGTGATCGTCCGCCTTGACGCTCTTGCCGCTCTGAAGTACCTGTTTCGCCGACTTTACAAACGGGACTTTGGTCGTCTTCCTCGTTCCGGCTTCCCCGCCACCCTCGCTCGGCAAGCACAAGGCAGGAGTCGAGATCGGGTAGGCCAGCGGCTCGGAAAGCGCCGACCTGATCCAAACAACCTGGCAGCCCAATTTGGCTCTGTAGAGACGACACAACAGAAAACGCCCCCCCGGGGAGGGGGGGCGCTTCTGGGGTTACTACAGGGAGGAGAGATATGTATCTCTATATATGTGGATCCGTGGGAGGTAGGTGAGCCCGGTGATGTCGTGGGCGCCTGTTGTGGGAAGCAACGGGGGCCATATTTACGACGCGAGGCTCAGCCAAGAAGTCTTTTCGTATTGCCTTTCATCGTCATCTCCATGCGAATCCTTGAACAGCGTACGAACATACGTGCGATTTGTGTGTGAGGCCGATCACAGAGATGTCTGAGCGGTGAGGCGCGCTCCTCGACTACGGTCGCATACCCCCATGAGGAGCCGATAAACGGCCTGGTCGGCCGGTCGGCTGTAGCGTTCGGGGCATGAAGAAGTCCCGGATAGACGCGGTTTTGGCGGACCAGGGGCTGTTTCCGTCACGGACGGCGGCGGCCGGCGCGGTGCGGGCCGGTGAAGTCCGAGTCGGCCGGGACGGTCCCGTCGCCCTGCGGCCCAGCCAGCTGGTCGAGGCGGAGGCGACGCTGATCGTCGACGCCGGGCCCCGCTACGTCTCTCGCGGCGGCATCAAGCTGGAGAACGCGCTTGCGGCGCTCGCGATCGACGTCGCCGGCCGCGACTGCGTCGACGTCGGTGCCTCGACCGGTGGTTTCACCGATTGCCTGCTCCAGCGGGGGGCGCCGCGGGTCGCCGCGGTCGACGTCGCCTACGGCCAGATCGACGTGCACCTGCGCGAGGATCCCCGGGTGACCGTGATCGAGCGCCTCAACGGCCGCGAGATGCTCCCCTCCGACCTGCCCTTCGCGCCCTCGCTGGCGACGGTCGACGTCTCCTTCATCTCCCTGACCAAGATCCTGCCGGCCGTGGCGCGCTGCCTGGCGCCCGGCGGCGAGACGCTGGCGATGGTCAAGCCGCAGTTCGAGCTGGGCCGCAATCGGGTCGGCCGGGGGGTCGTCCGCGACGCCGATGACCGCCGCGAGGCGATCCTCGTCGTCGCCGGGGCTGCCGCGAGTCTCGGCCTGCAGGTGCGTGGCGTCGCCTCCTCGGGCCTGCCGGGCCCGAAGGGGAACCGCGAGACCTTCGTCTGGTGCGGCGGCGACGGTCCCGCGGTCGCGGACCTCGACGCCGCGGTCGACGCCGCCGTGGAGGCGGACCGGTGAAGACCGCTGCCCTGATCACCCACTCGCACCCTCCGGCCGCCACCGAAGCGGTTGCCGTGGCGGTCAAGGTCGCCGGCGAGGTGGGTTGGCGCCTGGTCGGCACAAGCGACGAGCTCGCCAAGCACGGCGATGCCGCCAAGGGCGTCGAGGTCGTCGCCGACGACAAGCCGCGTCCCGACATCTGCCTGGTCCTCGGCGGCGACGGCTCGATCCTGCACGCGCTGCGCCGCTTCGCCGGCACCGGCGTGCCGGTCTTCGGCGTCAATTTCGGCACGGTCGGCTTCCTCGCCGCGGTCGAGCGCGCGGACGCCGAGACGGGCATCCGCCGCGCTCTCGACGGCGAGGTCGAGACGGTCGGGTTGCCGGGGCTCGAGGTTGCGCTCGACGGCGCCTCCGGGGTCGGCCTCAACGACATTACCTTGACCCGTCGCCCACAAGATCGGGTCGCCGAGCTGAGCTATCGGATCGCCGGCGAGGAGGTCGGGCACGTGCGCTGCGACGGACTGGTCGCCGCCACCCCGGTCGGCTCGACCGGCTACAACCTCGCCAACCACGGGCCGATCCTGGCCTGGGGGGTGAAGGGATACGCGGTCAGCTACATCGCCCCCCACTCGCTGACCGCCCGCGCCCTGGTCGTCGCCCCCGGAGACGTCCTCCACGTCGGCAACGCCGCCGGCCGCGAGCCGGTCGAAGTCGCGGTCGACGGCGCCTACCTCACCGATCTACCCGCCGGAGCCGCGCTGGAGGTCCGCTTCGCCGACGCCGTCGGCCGCCTCGCCCAGTTGCCGGGCACGAGCTTCTACCAGCGCATGCGCGAGAAGTTCGGGCATCTAGCGGTTTAGTCGACCACTCGAACTCGAACTGCATCAGGTTCCAACCCTTCAGGGGTAAGAAGTTGATGCAGTTTGGCCGAGGTAGGTCGTTGTCTAGGGTTGCCCGCCATGGAGCGCAAATGGTGGACCCTGGTTCTGGTCTCGATCGCGACGTTCATGCTGCTGCTCGACGTCACCGTCGTCAACGTCGCCCTGCCGGACATCCAGCGTGAACTGAATGCCAGCCTCTCCAGCCTGCAGTGGGTCGTCGACGCCTACTCGCTGACCCTGGCCGCCTTCCTGCTCACCGCCGGCTCGCTCGGCGACCGCCTCGGCCGCCGGCGCGTCTTCACGATCGGGTTCGGGATCTTCACCTTCGCCTCGTTCCTCTGCGGCATCGCCGAGGACCCGACCCTGCTCAACCTCGCCCGCGGCCTGCAGGGGGTCGGCGGCGCCGGGATGTTCGCCACCTCGCTGGCCCTGATCGGGCAGGAGTTCCACGGCAAGGACCGGGCGACCGCGTTCGGCGTTTGGGGGGCCGTGGTCGGCGGTGCGGTCGCGGTCGGGCCGCTGGTCGGCGGCGTCGTCACCGAGACCCTCGGCTGGGAGTGGATCTTCTTCCTCAACGTCCCGATCGGGATCGGGGCGATGGTCCTGACCGAGCGCAAGATCGTCAACGTCTTTGCCAAAGACCCGGAGCCGGTCGACGTGCCGGGCCTCGTCACCTTCTCGCTCGCCCTCTTCCTGCTGATCTTCGGGCTGATCCGCGGCAACCCCGAGGGCTGGGGCAGCCCGCTGATCCTCGTCTGCCTGATCGGGGCCGCGGTGCTGCTGGCGGCGTTCGTCTCGATCGAGCGCCGCAGCGCTCACCCGATGCTCGACCTGGCGCTGTTTCGCAAACGAGCCTTCAACGGCGTCTCGGCGGTCGCCTTCGGGCTCTCGGCCGGGATGTTCGCGATGTTCCTCTACCTGACGATCTACATGCAGGGGGTGCTCGACTACTCGCCGCTGGAGGCGGGACTGCGCTTCCTGCCGCTGACCGTGCTCGGCTTCGTCGTCGCGCCGATCTCCGGCGCGCTCTCGAACACGATCCCGATCCGGGTCCTGCTCGGCACCGGGCTCGCCGTGGTCGGCGTCGGCTTGCTGCTGATGCACGGCGTCTCGTCCGACTCGGGCTGGACGACGCTGCTGGCCGGCTTCCTCGCCGCCGGCATCGGCATCGGCATCACCAATCCGGGGATCGGTCAGGCCGCTATCGCGGTGGTGCCGGTGGAGAAATCCGGGATGGGATCGGGGATCAACACCACCTTCCGCCAGGTCGGGATCGCCACCGGCGTCGCCGGGCTCGGGGCCGTCTTCCAGTCGCGGGTCGACTCCAAGCTCGCCGAGCTGCTGCCCCAGGCCCCGGCCGGCCTCGGCGAAGTGGTCGCCTCGGGCGGCTCCCGCGCCGTCGCCGAGCTGCCGCTGCCGCCGGCGGTCCACGACAAAGCGGTCCACGCCGCCGACGTCGCCTTCGTCAGCGGCTTCAACTCGATCATCCTGATCGCCGCGATCCTCTCCTTTGCCGGTGCCGCCCTCGGCTTCGCCCTGGTCCGCTCCTCGGATTTCGTGCAGCCAACGGGCGACGCAGCCGCTCCTGCCGACTAACCCTCCTCGGACGGGTGACAGGACCCGTCCGCCGGACTGGCTGGTACACAGCAGTGGATGTTGCGCGAGCTCCGAATCGAGAACCTGCTACTGATCGAGCGGGCCGAGCTTAGGCTTGGCGCCGGGCTGAATGCGATCACGGGGGAGACCGGGGCGGGGAAGACCGTCCTCGCCCACTCGCTCGATCTGTTGATGGGTGGGAAGGCCAAGGGGAACATCGTCCGGCCCGGAGCCGAGGAGGCTTGGGTCGAGGGAGTGTTCGATCTGCCCAAGGGGTTGCTGGAGGAGCCGGAGATGGCGGAGCTGGCCGAGCGGCTGCCGGCGGGGGCGGAGGAGGTCGTGCTGGGCCGTCGCGTTTCCGCGGGTGGCCGGACCAGCGCCTTCGTCGCCGGCCGTGCCGCGACCGCGGCGGACCTGAAGCTGTTGGGGGGACGGCTGCTGGCCTTCTTCGGCCAGCACGAGCATCGCAAGCTGACGATCGCCTCGGCGCAGCTGGAGATCCTCGACGGCTTCGCCGGCACCGAGCATCTGGAGAGGCGGCGGCTGTACCGCGAGGCGCACCGGGACTGTGGGCGACTCGCCGCCGAGCTGGCCGAGCTGCGCGAGGCCGAGGGCTCGCGCGAGCGCGATCTCGACCTCTACCGCTACGAGCTTTCCGAGATCGAGGAGGTCGCGCCAGACCCGGAGGAGCGGGCGGGAATGGCGAGCGAGCGCGAGCGCCTGCGCCACGCAGAGGGCCTGCGCGACGCCGCGGCCGGGGCCCACGCCGGTCTGGCCGGCGCTGAAGAGGACGGCGGCGGCGCGGCGGCGGCGCTGGCCCAGGCCGAATCGCTGCTGCAGAGCGCCGGCGGCCTCGATCCTGGCCTCGACGCGATCTCCGAGCGGGTGGTGGCGCTGGCGGTCGAGCTCGGCGACGTCGGCGCCGAGCTGCGCGACTACGCCGAGGGGTTGGAGGCGGACCCGGGGGCGCTGCTGGCGATCGAGGAGCGCTTGGAGGCAATCGACAAGCTCGAACGCAAGCACGGTGGCAGCGTCGAGTCGGTGCTCGAGCACGCCGACCGCTGCCGGGCGGAGATCGCCCGCCTGGAGGGGGCCGAGGTGCGCGGGGCCGAGGCCGAGGCGGCGCTGGCCGAGGCCGAAGGGCGGCGCCAGGAGCTGGGCGAGCGGCTCAGCACCGGCCGGGCCGCCACCGCCGGCCCGCTGGAAGAGCGGGTCGCCGCCGAGCTGGAGAAGCTCGCGATGGCGGGCGCCACGCTCGAGGTGGTATTGGAGCCACACCCCGATGGCTACGGCGCCAACGGCCGCGAGGCGGTCGAGCTGCGGGTCGCTCCCAACCCCGGCATCGAGGCGGCGCCGCTGCGCGACGCGGCCTCCGGCGGCGAGCTCTCGCGGGTGATGCTGGCGCTGAGCGGGCTGGGGCCGGCCGGGGCGGCGGGGACGCTCGTCTTCGACGAGATCGACGCGGGGATCGGCGGCAATACGGCGCGGGTGGTCGGCGAGCGACTGAAGGCGTTGGGCGGGGAGCATCAGGTGCTCTGCATCACCCACTTGCCTCAAGTCGCCTCGCTGGCTGACGTTCACTTCCGCCTGCACAAGCAGGTTGCCGCTGGCGGGTCGCTGGCGAGCGTGGAACGACTCGACGGCGAGGGCGTGGTCGAGGAGATCCGCCGCATGCTCGGCGGCAGGGGCGATTCCGACGACGCCGCCACCCGCCACGCCCGGGAGCTGCTCTCCGCCGCCTGACGAGTCTGCTCTGAGGCACCGTATGGAGGTGCTAGAGCAGACTCGTCGTTTGCCGGGCCCCCGTCGGGTGGCCTAACCTGAGTCGGTGGCCGCCACCAGTCGCCGTCGCCTTCCTGCTCTGCTCGGGCGCCGCGGCGGTGTGCGCCCGGAGGCCCCGGTCGAAGGGACCGCCCGGCTGGGAGAGCGGACCAAGCACCTGGTCAAGCGCCTGCGTCCCGGCGACGTCGCCGTAATCGACCACGTCAACATCGACCGGATCGCCGCCGAGGAGCTGATCGAAGCCGGCGTCGCCGCGGTGCTGAACGCCTCCCAGTCCTCCGACGGGAAGTACCCGAACGCCGGTCCGCTGATGCTGGCGCGCGAGGGAATCCGCCTCGTCGACGCCCCCGGCGCCGGCCTCTTCGAGCTGCTCAAAGACGGCGACCGGCTGCGGATCGACGGCGGCACCGTGCTGATCGGCGACCAGGAGGTGCTGCGCGGCCGGGTGCTGGGCGCCGCCGAGCTGGAACGCCAGCTGGAGGAGCAGCGCGCGCGGATCGACGAGGCGCTGGCCGAGTTCGCCGAAAACACGGTCGCCCACGTGCGCCAGGAGACCGACCTGCTGACCGGCAGCGTCGAGTTCCCGCACACCGAGGCCTCCTTCCGCGACCGCCAGGTCCTGATCGTCGTCCGCGGGGATCGCCACCGCCGCGACCTCAAGGCCCTGCGCGCCTACATCCGCGACGTGCGGCCGCTGATCGTCGCCGTCGACGGCGGCGCCGACGGGGTACTGGAAGCGGGACTGAAGCCGGACATGATCCTCGGCGACATGGACTCCGCCAGCGACGCGGCGCTTGCCTGCGGCGCCGAGCTGGTCGTCCACGCCTACCCAGACGGGCGCGCCCCCGGCTGCGAGCGCCTGCTCGAGGCCGGCCTCGAGCACACCGTCGTCCCCTCTCCCGGCACCAGCGAGGACGTGGCGATGCTGATGGCCTATGAGAAGGGAGCGGCACTGATCGTCAGCGTCGGCGCCCATTTCAACCTGATCGAGTTCCTCGACCGCAAGCGCGGCGGCATGTCCTCGACCTTCCTCACCCGCCTGCGGATCGGCGAGAAGCTGGTAGACGCCAAGGGGGTGAGCCGGCTCTACAACCCCAGCTCGACCCTGGCCCCGGTCGGCCTCTTCGTGCTCGCCTTCCTGGTCCTGCTGACGATCTTGATCATCACCTCGCCGGCGCTGAACGACATCTTTGAGCTGTTCTGGCTGAAGATCCGCATCTGGCTGGGCGTTTAGCCACCGCCGCGCCGACCATCTAGCCTTCGGCTGCTGATGGGCTACAGCGGGCGCTACCACGCAACTTCGTTGATCGCCGTGTTCCTGGCGCTGGCGATCGGGATCCTGATCGGCGCCGAGTTCGGCGGCGACGCGCTGACCAGCACCCGCCGCAACCTCGAGGCCAGCCTCGTCAACAACCTCCAGGACGCGCGCTCCAGGACCGACGAACTGAACGGCGAGCTGGGGCGTGCAAACGAGTTCGCCGACCGCGTCTACCCAGCGCTGACGCGCGACCGGCTGGAGGGGAAACGGCTGGCGATCGTCGCCCTCGGGGGCCTGCCGAGCCAGGACATCGCGGCGGTCGAGGAGACGCTGGCGCCGACTGGGGCGAAGCTGGTCGGGGTCGGCGTGGTGCGGGAGCCGGTCGACCTCAACGGCCTTGCCGGCGACCTCGCCAAGACCCGCTTCGCCGACGTCGAGCGCAACCCGGAAACGCTGACCGCGCTCGGGGTCGGCGTCGGCCGCCAGCTGGTCCGCGGCGGCACCCTGCCCGAGGTCGTCCGCGGCCACCTCTTCTCGCGCGCCAGCGGCAACTTCGGCGCCCTCGACGGCGTCGTCGTCGTCCGCAACCAGCCGCAGGATCTGGGCCCCGTGCAGCGGACGACCGCGGGCACGCTGGAAAGCGGGCTGCTGAGCGGGATCACGGCGACGCGGACGCCGGCGACGGCGGTCGAGACCTCGGATGCTGACCCGTCCTCGATCTCCTTCTTCCAGAGCAACGATCTCTCCAGCGTCGACGACATCGAGGCGACGGCGGGACAGCTGGCGCTGGTCTTCACGATGCTCGGCGCCGAGGGTAGCTTCGGGGTCAAGAGCAGCGCCGACCGGCTGCTGCCGGACCTGCTGACCCAGGGCCCCTGAGGTGTACTGGGTCGGCTTCCCGCTGGCGATCGCGCTCTCGCTCTGGCTATTGCCGGCGGGGGCGCGGGGGCTGCGCGACGCCGGCCTGGTGCGGGAGAACTACCGCGGCGCGGCGCTTGCCTTCCCGCTGGGCGCGGTGCTGGCGACGGCGGCGCTGGTGGCGCTGGCGCCCCTGGCCTTCCTCAACGACCGCGCCGACCTCGACCTGCTCGACCCCGAACTGCGGCGCTGGCTGCCCTACCTGCTGGGGATCGCCTTCCTCGGCTTCCTCGACGACGCGCTCGGCCAGGGCACCTCGGCCTCGACTCCGCGCGGCTGGCGCGGTCA
Source organism: uncultured Solirubrobacterales bacterium (assembly GCA_963812145.1). Taxonomy (GTDB): domain Bacteria; phylum Actinomycetota; class Thermoleophilia; order Solirubrobacterales; family 70-9; genus VAYN01. Next base: position 733,089 of record CAWEUG010000004.1, on the reverse strand, counting down.
TGCCCGAGCGCTGCGCGAAGGCAGCCTCTCGACCGGGGCGATCAAGGCGATCGGGGCGCTGGCGCTGGCCGCCTACGTGGTTTCGGGGCGCGGGCTGGAGGACTGGCGCTACGTCGCTGACGTCGTGCTGCTGGTCCTTGCGACGAACCTCTTCAACCTGCTCGACTTGCGGCCGGGGCGGGCGGAGAAGGGGCTGGCGTTGCTCGGGGTCGGCCTTTGCCTCGGCGCCTGGACCCTGGCGCCGATCGAGCTGCTGGGGATCTTCGCCGGGCCGATCCTGGTGGGCGCCTGGCTGACCCTGCGTGAGCGGGCGATGCTGGGCGACACCGGCTCGAATCTGGTCGGCGCCGTCGCCGGCGTCTGGCTATTGACGATTTTGGGAGGAGATGCGCGCCTGATCGCGCTCGTGGTTGTCGTCGCCTTGACGATTTACGGCGAGTTGCGCTCTATTTCGGCGACGATCGAGTCGGTTCCGCCACTGCGCTGGCTAGACTCGCTCGGCAGAGCATGAATCCTTCCCACAAAGGCGACACCAAGTTCATTTTCGTCACCGGCGGGGTGGTTTCGGCACTCGGGAAGGGCATCGCTGCGGCCTCGATCGGCCGCTTGCTCGTCTCCCGCGGCTACCGGGTGCAGCTGCAGAAGTTCGACCCCTACATCAACGTCGATCCGGGGACGATGAGCCCGTTCCAGCATGGCGAGGTCTTCGTCACCGAGGACGGCGCCGAGACCGATCTCGATCTCGGCCACTACGAGCGCTTCACCGACGAGAACACCTCGCGCGCCTCCAACGTCACCGCCGGCGCCGTCTACAACTCGGTGATCAAGCGCGAGCGCCGCGGCGACTACCTCGGCGCCACCGTGCAGGTGATCCCGCACATCACCAACGAGATCAAGCAGCGCATCCTCATCGTCGCCGAGTCGCAGGCGGTCGACTTCGTGATCACCGAGATCGGCGGCACCGTCGGCGACATCGAGTCGCTGCCCTTCCTCGAGTCGATCCGCCAGCTGTACACGGACCTGACGCCGAAACGGAGCATGTTCGTCCACCTCACCCTGGTGCCTTATGTGGGCCACGCGGGCGAGCTGAAGACGAAGCCAACCCAGCACTCGGTCAACGAGCTGCGCCGGATCGGAATCCAGCCGCACGCGCTGGTCTGCCGCTCCGAAGGCCGCCTCGACCGCGAGATTCGCAGCAAGATCGCCCTCTTTGCCAGCCTTCCCGTCGACGCCGTCATCTCCGCCCACGACGTCGACAACATCTACAAGGTGCCACTCGTCTTCCGCGCCGAGGGCGTCGACGACCTCGTCCTCGACCACTTCGGGATGGAGGCGCCCTCGCCGGACCTGCGCGAGTGGGAGGCGATGGTGCGCAGCGCCGACAACGCCGAGGGCAAGGTGCGGATCGCCGTCGTCGGCAAGTACGTGCAGCTCGCCGACGCCTACAAGTCGGTGATCGAGGCGGTCGAGCACGGCGGCTTCCACCACGGCGTCGAGGTCGAGGTCGAGCTGATCGACTCCGAGAACCTCGACCCCGAGAAGCTCCAGGGCTGCGACGGGATCCTGATCCCCGGCGGCTTCGGCGAGCGCGGCATCGAGGGCAAGATCCAGGCGGCGCGGATCGCCCGCGAGCGTGGGATTCCCTATCTGGGGATCTGCCTCGGGATGCAGATCGCCGTGGTCGAGTTCGCCCGCACCGTGGCGGGCCTCGAGGGCGCCAACTCGGCCGAGTTCGACCCCGAGACGCCGTTCCCGGTCGTCGATCTGCTGCCGGAGCAGAAGGAGGTCTCCGACATGGGCGGCACGATGCGCCTCGGCGCCGATCCGGTGAAGCTGCACGAGGGGACGAAAGCGCGCGAGATCTTCGGCGAGGCGGTCATCTACAAGCGCCATCGCCACCGCTACGAGGTCAACAACCAGCTGCGGCGCCGGCTCGAAGACGAGGGCCTGGTTTGCGGCGGCACCTCGCCGGACGAGCGCCTGGTCGAGATGGTCGAGCTGCCCGATCACCCCTTCTTCGTCGCCTCCCAGTACCACCCGGAGTTCAACTCCCGTCCCAACCGCCCCGAGCCGCTCTTCCGCGAGTTCGTCGGCGCCGCCGCGGCACACGCCGGCGCGAGGCCTGCTGAAAGCGACGAGCTCGACTCGGCCGAGGACGCCGAGACCGACGACGTCGGCGTTCGCCGCTCGGCCTGACGTAGCCTGTCGGGCGTGAGCTCGCGCCTTTCTGAGACGTTCACCCGCCTCTGCGAGATTCGCAGTCCGACCGGCGAGGAGCGCGAGATCGCCGATAGCGTCGCCGCCGAGCTGCGGGCGCTGGGACTCGAGGTGAGCGAGGACGATGCCGCCGGGCCGGCCGCAGCCGGGGCCGGCAACCTGCTGGCGCGGCTGCCGGGACAGGGGGAGGAGTGGGTGATGTTCTGCGCCCACCTCGACACCGTGCCCCATCGGGGGCAGGTGGAGGTGATCGACGACGAAGGCGTCTTCCGCAGTCGCGGCGAGACGATTCTCGGCGCCGACAACAAGGCGGCGGTCGCGGTCTTCATGGAGCTGGTCGCCCGCTGTGCGTCCGAGCCGCCGCCGGTCGGTATCGAGCTGGTCCTGACTGTGGCCGAGGAGCAGGGACTGCGCGGGGCGAAGGCGTTCGACAGCTCGGTCCTGCGTTCGCGGACCGGCTTCGTCCTCGACCACGCCGGGCCGGTCGGCGAGGTGATCGTCGCCACCCCGACCCAGCAGAAGATCCTCGCCGACTTCATGGGAGTCGAGGCGCATGCCGGGATCAAGCCCGAGGACGGCAGCAGCGCGATCGCCGCGGCAGCCGCGGCGATCGGGCGCATGGAGCTGGGCCGGCTCGATGAGCAGACGACCGCCAACGTGGGTCTGATCAGGGGTGGGACGTCGGGCAACGTCGTCCCGGGGCATTGTTGGATTCAGGCCGAGGCGCGCAGTCGCGACGCCGGCCGCGCCGCGGAGATCGCCGGGCAGATCTCCGACGCCTGCGCCTGGGGCGCCGGCGAGCACGGCTGCGACGTCGACGTGCGGCTGGAAGAGCTGTTCCGCGGCTACGAGGTGCCGTCCTCCTCGCCGGCGCTGGGGCTGGCGGAGGCGGGACTACGTTCCGCCGGGCTCGAGCCGGTGCGAGCGGCGATCGGCGGGGGCAGCGACGCCAACGTCTTCCGCCTTGACGGCTTCGATGCCGTCCTCCTCGCCAACGGCACCGACGCCGTCCACACCGAAGACGAGCACGTGCCCGCCGCCAGCCTGGAGAAGATGCTCGAGGTCTGCGAGGGGATCGTCGCGGCAGTCGCTGCCGGTGGGGGGCGGGGCGGAGGCGCGGCTCCGGGCGCGGCGTGAGCGGCCGCCTCGAGCTGCGCCGCGGCACCGTCGTCGCCGCCGAGCCGCTGACCGTCGAGGTCGACGGCGAGCACCGGCCGGCCTGGGCCGACACGGTGCTACTGGGGGAGATGCGTGAGGGCGACGAGGTGGTCGTCAACGTCGCCGCGCTCGACCTCGGGCTCGGCTCCGGCGGCTTCGACGTCGTCCACGTCAACCTCACGCGTGGTCTGGGTGGCGGAGGACCAGCCGGCGAGCACGTGATCAAGCTCAACTACACCTCGCTGCAGCATCCGGTCGCGCCGGTCGAGGTGGATGCCGGTGCGAAGTCGCCGGAGGCGGCGGAGACGGGGGCACAGGTCGCGGTATCGGCGCTGATCCTGCCGCTCCATGGTCACCTCGCCCCGGCGGCCTGGGCGGCGGCCCAGGCTTCTCCCGGCGTCCAGGTCGGCTACGTCCAGACCGGTGGCGGCGCCCTGCCCGGCTCGCTGTCCCGCGACGTTGCCGAGCTGCGCGAGCGCGGCCTGCTCTGCGGCCACATCGCCGCCGCCCCTGCCTACGGCGCCGAGCACGAGGCACTCAGCACCGTCGGCGCCCTCGACGCCGCCAACCGGCTCGGCTGGGACGCGGCGCTGGTCGGCCCCGGCCCCGGCATCATCGGCTCCAACACCGAGTTCGGCCACGGCGGCATCGCCGCCCTCGACAGCGCTCACGCCGCCCTCAGCCTCCGTCTCCCGACCCTGATCTCTCCGCGCCTCTCCTCCAGCGACCCGCGCGAACGTCACCTCGACGTCAGCCATCACACCTACACCGTCCTCGAACTCCTCCTCGCCCCCGTCGACGTCGCCGTCCCCGCCGGCGAGGAAAAGATCCAAGCGGCCCTGGAAGAGGCCCCCGGCGCCCACCGCCTCCGCTCCGCCCCCGCCGACCTGGACGCCTACAGCGCCTCGGGCCTACCTTCCACGACCATGGGCCGCCCACTCCAGGAGGACCCCCTCTTCTTCGCGGCACCCCTGGCGGCGGGCCACCTGCTCACGAAATAAGCAGTCCCCCGTAGACGCGGCCCGACGCCTGTCACGTGGGCCGCCTCTTGCGCCAAAAGGTATGAACCCCGCCGCCGAGAACCCCGCGTCATGGCGATCGCAGTCAAGCCCGCGGTTCCTGCTGCGCCCGCCGCCCCCGGCGCCGGTGCCCGCTTCGAGGGCCTGGTCCTCGACTTCCTCTCCTACCTGGAGCTGGAGCGAGGGCTCTCGCGCAACACGCTCAATGCCTACCGCACCGACCTCTTCCAGTACGGCGAGTACCTCGCCGCCCACGACAAGGACGCCCTGCACGCGCGCCCCGCCGACGTCGCCGATTTCCTCGCGGAGCTGGCGACCGGCGAGCGCCGCCCGGCCTGTTCGGCCTCGACCATCCACCGCAAGGCCGCCTGTCTGCGCTCCTTCTACAAGCACCTGCGCCGCGACGAGCTGATCGGTGACGACCCGACCGCCGCCCTGACCGCGCCCCGTCGCTCGAGGAAGCTGCCGCAGGTCCTCAACTACGCCGAGGTGCAGAAGCTGCTGGCCTCGCCGCGCGGCAGCGAGCCGACGACGCTGCGCGACCGGGCACTGCTCGAGGTGATGTACGCCTGCGGGCTGCGCGCATCGGAGACGATCGGGCTGGAGCTGCCCGACATCGACATGCGCGAGGGCTTCCTGCGCGCCCGTGGCAAGGGCTCGAAGGAGCGGCTGGTGCCGCTCGGCCGCCAGGCGATCGCCGCGATCAGCGCCTACCTGCGCAGTGGCCGGCCGAAGCTGATCGGCGAACGCCATGAGCCGAAGCTGTTCGTCAACTTCCGCGGCGGCCCGCTGACCCGCCAGGGGCTCTACAAGATCGTTCAGCGCCACGCCCGCGACGCCGGCCTCTCCGGCCGCATGAGCCCGCACACCCTGCGCCACAGCTTCGCCACTCACCTGCTGGCGGGCGGCTGCGACCTGCGCGCCGTGCAGGAGATGCTCGGCCACGCCGACATCTCCACGACCCAGATGTACACCCACCTCTCGGGCGATCGCCTCAAGGAGGTCTATTTCCAGGCTCATCCCCGGGCAAGCGTCAACTGAGCGCTCCCCTTGTCCTTTGTAACCCTGTGGGTGACAAAGGACAAGGGGAGAGTCCGATAGAACTGGCGGATGCCGGAGCTGCCCGAGGTCGAGACCGTTGCGCGCCAGCTCGAGCCGGAGCTGGAAGGGCACCGGATCGAGTCGCTGGAGGTGTTGGACGCGCGCTGGTCGCGGCCGGTGCCGCCGAAGAAGCTCGGGGCCGCCGTCAGCGGGCGCACGATCGAAGGACTGGGACGGCGCGGCAAGTACCTGCTGCTCGCTCTGGACGGTGGGCAGACCCTGGTCATGCACCTGCGGATGACCGGCAACCTGGTCCTGGTAGAGGGGGAGGACGTGCTCGATCCCTCCGAGGGCCGGCGGCTGTACGAGGCGGAGCGCTCCACCTCGGCTCGCCACCTGCGCGCCCGCTTCCTCCTCGACGACGGCCGCGAGGTCTGGTTCACCGACCCGCGCCGCTTCGGCGAGGCCTTCCTCATCGACGATGTCGACCTCGAGGCTCGCTTCGCCGGCAAAGTCGGCGTCGAGCCGCTCTCGGCGGATTTCACCCCCGAGGCGCTGGGAGCGATGGCATCCGGTCGCACGGCGCCGCTGAAGTCGTTCCTGCTCGACCAGTCCGGGGTCGCCGGGGTCGGCAACATCTACGCCGACGAGGCCCTCTACCGGGCTCGCCTGCACCCACTCTCGCCCGCCGGCTCGATGAGGCCCGAGCACCTGGAGGCGCTGCGCGACGCCGTCGTCGCCGCCCTCGAAGCGGGGATCGACCACGGCGGCTCCTCGATCGACGACTACCGCGACGGGCGCGGTGAGAAGGGGACGATGCAGGACGAGTTCCTCGTCCACACCCGCGAGGGCCAGCCCTGCCCCTCTTGCGGCGGCGAGATCGTCCGCATCGTCGTCGGCGGCCGCTCCACTTACTTCTGCCCGAGCTGCCAGGTGAAGCTGCGTCGTCGTCCGCGCCGCCGGGCAAAGTAGGTAGGTGGCCGGAAAGACCGTAAAGACGGAGGCGATCGTGCTGCGCAGCATTCGCTACGGCGAGGCCGACCGCATCCTCCATCTCTACTCGAAGACGCGTGGCCGCCTGGGTGCCATCGCCAAGGGGGCGCGCAAGCCGAAGTCGCGCTTCGGCGGGCGTCTGGAGCCCTTTTTCCGGCTCGACCTGATTCTCCACGAAGGCCGCAGCGACCTGATGACGGTGACCAACGTATCCACCGTCGACGGCTACCCGCACCTGCGCTCCTCCGGCCCGGCCTTGACCGCCGGCGCCCGCGCCTGTGACGCCTTCCTGCGGCTGCTCGACTCGGCCGAGCCCAACTTGCCCGCCTACAACCTGCTCTGCCGCTACCTGGGGTTGCTCGATGATCCGGATGAGCCACGCGCCGCGGGCCTGGAAGTGGCGCTCTCCTTCCGGCTGAAGCTAGCGCTGGTGGCGGGATTCGCTCCCGAGCTGGCCTCCTGCGCCCGCTGCGGCGAGGCCGAGCACCTGGCCGGGTTCTCCGGCGCGGCCGGGGGGGTCGTCTGCGCCGGTTGCGAAGCAGGCTCCTTCGCCCTCTCCGAGGAGGCCCACCGCTTCATGGTCGAGGCCCTGGCCTTGCCATTGGCCGAAGCGCCGCCGGCCGAGCCCCTGGCGCTGCGCCAGGTCGAGCGGGCTGTGGGGGAGACGCTCGAGCATCACGCGCACGTGCAATTGAGAGCGGCCGCGTAGCCAGGCGCCGGTAACCGGCGCATCTCGGTGTCCTCGGTCGCTTGTGTGCGGAGCACACGGCGCTCCCTGCGTCTTTGACCTGCTTGGTTTCCGGCGCCTGGCGGCGCCTATGATCGACCTGTGCCAGTCACCGCTACTTTTTCCGACCGCATCTCCGCCTGGGAGAAAGAGTTCCTCTCACCCGACGCCACCCGCTCCTACCCGGCACACCGCGCCGTCGAGGAGGCCGACAGCCCCCTGCGGACGCCGTTCCAGCGCGACCGCGACCGCATCGTCCACTCCAAGTCCTTCCGCCGGCTCAAGCACAAGACCCAGGTTTTCGTCGCCCCCGAGGGCGATCACTACCGGACCCGCCTCACCCACACGCTGGAGGCCTGCGGGATCGCCCGCACCGTGGCGCGGGCGCTGGGCCTGAACGAGGACCTGACCGAGGCGATCGGGCTCGGCCACGACCTCGGGCACCCGCCCTTCGGCCACGCCGGCGAGGACGCGCTCGATGCGGCGCTGCGCCGGCGCTGCGGCAGCGGCTTCAGGCACAACGAGCACTCGCTGCGGGTGGTCGAGGTGCTTGAGCGGGACGGCCACGGGCTCAACCTGACCGAGCAGGTCCGCGACGGCATCCTCAACCACAACGGCGCCGTGAAGCCGGCGACGTTGGAGGGGCGGATCGTCAAGCTGGTCGACCGCGTCGCCTACATCAACCACGACATCGACGACGCTCTGCGGGCGGGGATCCTGCGCCAGGAGGACCTGCCGGCGGCGGAGATCGAGCTGCTCGGCCCGACCGGCTCACTGCGGATCGACACCCTCGTCCGCGACATCGTTGAGCGCTCCGCCGGCGCCGGCGACATCGTCCAGGGCGAGGAGATCGGCGGCGCGATGCTGCGCCTGCGCAAGTTCATGTTCGACCGCGTCTACCTGGGCCCCGACGCTCAGCGCGAGCACGACCGCGTCGAGCGCACCATGCGCGGCCTCTTCGACCACTACGTCGAGCACCCGGAGCAGCTGCCGCGCTGGGACGAGGAGGCAAGCGAGTGCCAGCGCGTCGCCGACTACATCGCTGGCATGACCGATCGCTTCTGCATCGCCAAGTTCACCGAGCTGACGGTCCCCGAGGAGGCGCGCTTCTAGTGGCGCTGATCTCTCCCGAGAGCCTGGACCGGGTCAAGCAGGCGGTGGACATCGTCGAGGTGATCTCCGCCCACACCGACCTGCGCCGTGCCGGCGCCCGTTGGACCGGCCTCTGCCCGTTCCACGACGAGCGCACGCCGTCGTTCTCCGTCGACGCCCAGGAAAAGCTCTACCACTGCTTCGGCTGCGGGGTCGGCGGCGACGTGATCAAGTTCGTCGAAGAGAAGGACGGACTGGGGTTCGCCGAGGCGGTGGAGCTGCTGGCCGACCGCTACGGGGTCGAGCTGGAGCGCGAGCAGGAGGACCCGCGGGCGGAGGCCCGGCGCCAGCAGCGCCGCCGCCTCGAGCAGCTGCTGGAGCGCACCGCCGCCTTCTACTCCAGCTACCTCTGGGAGTCCGCAGAGGCCGGCAAGGCGCGCGACTACCTGGCCGAGCGCGGGCTCGCCGAGGAGGTGCTGCGCGGCTTCGGCGTCGGCTACGCGCCCAGCGCCTGGGACAAGATCCTGGTCCGCGGACAGCAGGCCGGGTTCAGCGTCGGGGAACTGCGCGGCGTTGGCCTGGTCCAGAGGGGTCAACAGGGTGGGGAGTACGACCGCTTCCGCTCGCGGATCATGTTCCCGATCCGCGACCGCCGCGGCCGCACCCTCGGCTTCGGCGGCCGAGCGATGCGCTCCGACCAGGGGGCCAAGTACGTCAACACCGCCGAGACCGACTTCTTCCACAAGAGCCAGCTGCTGTACGGCGTCGACCGGGCGAAGGCGGCGATCGCGAAGGCGACGCGAGCGGTCGTGGTCGAGGGCTACACCGACGTGCTGGCGCTGCATCAGGCCGGCGTCGAGGAGACCGTCGCGGTGATGGGAACCGCGATCACCGGCGAGCAGGTGGCGGCGCTCTCGGGGATGGTCGAGGAGGTGGTGCTCGCGCTCGACGCCGACTCGGCCGGGCAGGAGGCGATGCTGCGGGCGCAGCGGGTCGCGGCGGGACGGAAGATGCGGCTGCGGGTGGCGGCGATGCCGGCGGGCGAGGACCCGGCCGAAATGATGGCCGCGGCGGGCGGCGCCGACCGCTTCCGGGCGCTGATCGACGCCGCGGTCGAGCTCAACGCCTTTCAAGTGGGGCTGGTGCTCGACGGCACCGATGTCGCCTCGCCGGCCGAGCGCGACCGCGCCTTGAACGAGGTGGCGCCGGTCCTGAGTGCGATGGGGGAGACGGCAAGCCGCGACGACCTGGTGCGCCAGGTGGCAGAGCGGCTCGACCTCGAGCCGGCGATGGTGATGGGGCGGGTGGTGGCGGCGCGGCCGGTCAGCGGCGGCCCGGACCAGGCTCCGGCCGGCGACCGGGGAGCACCGCCGCCGCAGCCGCGGCGGGCGGCCGAGCTGACCTCGCGTGAGCGCCGCGAGCGGGCGCTGCTGGCGATGTGCATCGCCCTGCCCGAGGAGGGCAAGGAGTACCTCGGCCGCCTCACCGACGCCCACCTCTCGCCAACCGGCCGGCGCGCTGCCGCCTGGCTGCGCGAGCACCCCGAGGAACCCGCCTCCAACCTTCCCGACGAGGCCGAGCTGACCGGCCTGATCACCGAGCTGGTGATGCTCGCCAAGGACGAGCCGGCCTCCCGCGAGTCGATGGAGCTCAACTTCCTCCTGCTGGACCAGCGCCGCATCGAGCACGAGATCGCCGCCGCCGGTGAACGCGACGACTACGAGCGCCGCGCCGCCCTCAGCCGTGAGCGCGCCGGCTTGGTCGAGCGGATCGCGCGCACCCAGCGGGTCGAGAGCTGACCCAGCCACGAGTCGGTAGATTCCGAGCGGTCCGGTCTGATCCGGCCTCTTCGTTCCGGGGTAGCTCAATCGGTAGAGCACTCGACTGTTAATCGAGTTGTTGTGGGTTCGAGTCCCACCCCCGGAGCTAGCCGTCGTTCTCGGCCCTGCTGCGTGCCAATCGCTCCACCAGCTCGGCGCCCCGCTGGGCCCCGTTGTGCTCCCGCCCCCAGGCGGCGATCTCCTCGGCGTGGGCGGCGAAGGAAGGGTCCCGGAGGATGCGTCGGGCGGCCCAGCGCAGGGGCTGTGGACGGCAGAGGCGCCACGGCAGGGAGAGGCCGGCCTTGGCCCAGGCGACCCGCATCGCGGTCTCGCCCATGTCGCCGATGATCGGGCAGATCAGGACCGGGGTGCCGGCGCCGAGGGCGCGGGCGACGGTGCCGTGGCCGCCATGGGAGACGACCAGGGAGGCGGCGGGCATCAGCTGGCTGTAGCTGAGCCAGTCGACCAGGACGGCGTTGGGCGGCACCTCGATCGGGTGTTGGGGGACGACGCGGTTGGTCGTCGCCACCACCCGCACCGGCTCGTCGGCCAGCGCTTTCAGCGCGGTGCGGACGAGGTGGTTGGCGGAGTCGTGGGCGGTGCTGGGAGCGACCAGGACCAGCGGGCGGTCTCCCGGCGGCAGCTCGATCTGCGGGTGCGGGAGCTCGAAGGTCATCGGCCCCGTTACCTCGACACCATTCGGCCACTCGCGTGGGTACTCCAGCTGGGGGTAGGTGGCGACCAGCGCCAGCTCGGAGCTGATGCCGCCGTGGAAGCCCTCGACCGGGGGCAGGTCGATCCGCCGGCGCTGCAGGTTGAGGTCGCGGCGGCCGTGCTCGAGGCCGACGTCAAGCGCCCGCTGGCCGGCTCGCCAGATCGCTCGCCCGACCGGCGTCCGCGGCGGTCGCAGCCCGATCGCGAAGAACGGCAGTCCCGGCTCCACCACCGGGTAGATGTGCGGGATCAGGGTCGCCAGCGGCACCCCGGCGCGCTCGGCCGCCAGCGCCGGAGCCAGGGTGAGGATGTCGCTGACCGCGACGTGCGGTCGCATCTCCTCCAACAGCGGCAGCAGCGCCCGCGCTGCCTCGGCGGCGTGCTGGCCGTCGACGGACTCGGGCTCCGGCGGCGGGAACATCCGGTATTCCTCGGCGGCGACGAAGCCGAGGCCGGCTCCCTCGACCGCCTCGCGCCGCTCCTCCCAGGTCTCGACCACGACCTCGTGCCCGCGCCCTGCCAGCGCCCGTCCCAGCGAGATTGCTGGAAAGACATGCCCGGGATCGCCAAACGCCGCGACCAGTACCCGCAAAGATTCGCCGCGGTTCGCCGCCGGCGTGGCGCTAGGGGGTATCGAGTCCCTCACCTGGGCGAGTAAACACAATCTCCGGCACATGGCAGTTGCGCGACGTGTGGAGCAGGAAGCGCACCGCCTCGCCGAGGTCGGAGGCTTGGATCATCGCCTCGGCGGGGACCTCACCCTTGGCGAACTCGGTCATCGCCGTGTCGACGAAGCCCGGCGCCAGCGCCGTGCACTGGACACCGGCGCCGCCCGCCTCGCGGTGGGTCGACTGCGTGAAGTTGATCACCGCGGCCTTGGTCGCGGCGTAGATGGAAAGCCAGGCCTGGCCACCTTTGCCGGCGATCGAGGCGGTGTTGACGATCAGCGCCTTGCCGTGCTCGGCGCCGGCCTCGCGCAGCAGCGGCAGTCCCTCGCGGGTTCCCAGGATCAGCGCTCGCAGGTTGACCGCGAGCTGCATGTCCAGGTGCTTGGTCTGGATGCCCTCCATCGGCGCCCCGATTCCGACCCCGGCGTTGTTGACCAGGGCATCGAGGCGACCGTAGGTGGCGCGGTGGGCGGCGAAGACGGCGAGGACGTCGTCCTCCTCGGTCATGTTGGCGGCGACGGCCTGGACTTCGAAGCCGTCATCGCGCAGCCCTGCCGCGGCGTCCTCGAGCTTCTCGGGACGGCGGGCGGAGACCGTCAGTGCGTAGCCCTCTTCGCCGAGGGTTCGCGCGATTGCCAGGCCGATCCCACTCGACGCTCCGGTCACCAGTGCCGCTCGCTCCGCCATCTCGCTCTCCTCCTCTTTCGACGCCGTCGCGCACCCTATATGTCGTCCCGATCGGGCGTTGGACGTACCGGTCAGACCTTCCGTCTGAATAACATGCCGCCGATGCGCGCCGCCCCCCGACTCGCCCTGGCCCTTGCCTGTCTGCTCGGCCTCGCTGCGGCGCTGGCGGGCTGCGGCGGCGACTCCGGCTCGGGCGACTCCACGTCCGGCTCTTCCGAGAGCGCCGTGAGCCGCCCGGCGCCGCCGAAGAGCGAGTTCCCCAGCCCGGACGGGAGGACGCTCCGCGAGGTGCTGAACGCCGCGGACGGCCCGGCCGAACTGGTCATCTCGCCGGCCGCGATGGCCTTCTACGAGGGCGAGAACCGCTACCCGTTCGGCGTCTTCGAACGCGACCGCACCCAAGTTCCCGGTGCCGAAGTCGCCCTCTACTTCGCCAAGACGCCGGTCCCGAAGGCGGGCGCGCAATCGAAGTCGGGCAACAAAGGCCCGGCCGCCAAAGCGGAGGAACAGGCGCTCGACGAGCCCGCGGTCGGGCCGTTCCCGGCCTCGATCGAAAGCCTCGTCACCCAGCCTGCCTTTCGCGCCCAGACGACCAGTGACGACCCGGACGCCGCCAGCGTCGTCTACTCGACCCAGCTCGACTTCCCCAGCGACGGCGAGTGGCGGATCGCGGCCCTGGTCAAGCAGGACGGCGAGATCAAGGGCACGCTGCTGACCGGCAGCGCCGTCGTCGGCGAGTCCAGCGGCATTCCCAGGCCGGGCGAGAAGGCGCCGAAGATCCACACGCCCACGCCCGAGGACGTCGGCGGCGATCTCTCCCAGATCACCACCCGCATCCCGCCCGATACGCAGAACAAGGTCGACTACGCGGACGCGCTCGGAAAGGAACCGATCGTGCTCTTGTTTGCGACCCCCCAGTTCTGCCAGAGTCGGGTTTGCGGCCCCGTGGTCGACGTGGCTGAGCAGGTCAAGCAGGAATACGGAGACGAGGCGGCCTTCATCCACATGGAGATCTACAACGACAACGACCCGAGCAAGGACGTCCGCCCCCAGCTCCGCGCCTTTAATCTCCCCAGCGAGCCGTGGCTGTTCACGATCGACCGTCAGGGCAGGGTCAGCTCCGTCATCGAGGGCGCCTTCGGCCCCGAAGCCCTGATCGCCGCGGTCAAGAAGGCGGTGGCCGAATGAGCGGCAAGAAAGAGAAAGCCACGGAGAAGGAGCCCAGCCAGGAGGAGCTCGCCTCCAAAGAAGAGCTGCGGGCGCTGTTCGCCGAGGAGGCGCGCCGCCGCTGCGACGTGATCGCCGCCGGCCTCGCCACCGAGACGACCGACTTCGAGACGATGCGCGCCGAAGCCCACGCCCTTCGCGGCACCGCCGCCGTGGTCGGCTTGCGCCGCCTCGCCGAGCTCGCCGGCCTGATGGAGTCCGACCTCGCCGAAGCGAAGCAGACCGGCGTCATCCGCGGCGGTCGCGCCCACCAGATCGCCGACGCCGCCAAGGCCCTGGCCGAGGGCGCCGGGGCGGCGGCCGAGGGCAAGGAAGAGCCGCCCGACGTGGGCCGCTCCCTCGCCCAGCTCTTCAGCGCCTAGTACGCCTCTCCCGCGCTACCCTCGCCCCTTCCGGGGCGGTAGCTCAGCTGGTTAGAGCAGCGGACTCATAATCCGTCGGTCGAAGGTTCGAGTCCTTCCCGCCCCATAGAGAAAGGTAACTTACAGAGCCAAATAACTTTGAGCTACTTGGCACGAAGTAGGTAAATTGGTCCCGAATTGGTCCCGAATGCTGCTAGAATTCGGACACCGATGCGACAGGCAGCGCTCCGCCCGATCTCCGGTCACGTCTTCAAGCGCAAAGGGAAGCGTGGTGTCGTCTGGTACGCCAAGTTCCGGCTGCCCGATGGCAGGCAGCAGAAGAAGCGGCTCGGGTTGGCTTGGACCGAGAAGACGGCGCCGCCCGATGGCTACTTCACGAAAGGCAAGGCTCAGGCCCACTTGGACGAGTTGCTGCGGCAGGCGCGAGACGGTTCCCTGCCCGGGTTGGTGCAAACCGGCAAGACCTTCGCCGACGCAGCCGACGAGTGGCTTGCCTACAGCGAGAACGTCCGCGACTGCAAGCCATCCACGCTGCGGGACTACCGCAACATGGCCCGCGTGCTCGTCCGCGAGTTCGGCAATCGCAAGATCGAGACGATCACGACCCAGGACATCGACCTTTGGATCAGCGGCTACGGCGGCTCCAACCGGACCCGGCAGAAGTACCTCGTCTGCCTTGGCTCGATCTTCAAGCGAGCGATGAAGGTCTACGGTCTGCCTCGCAATCCGGCTGATCTTGTTGAGCGCCCGCGAGTCCGCCGCGCGGCGAAGATCGACGTGTTGCGGCCCGAGGAGGTCTTGGCACTCGTTAGGGCGGCGGAGTCCGATCAAGACGCGGCGATCTTTCACACGGCCGCGTTCGCCGGATTGCGAATGGGGGAGCTGCTGGCGCTTCGCTGGCGCGACGTTGATTTCACCCGCCGCACCATCCACGTCCGCGAGAACTGGACTCAAGGCGAGACCACGACTCCAAAGGGCGGGACGGAGCGAGCCGTGCCAATGGCCGAGGAGGTCGCCGAGCGCCTGGCCCGGCTTGGCCAGCGCCAGCACTTCATCACCGACGACGATCTCGTCTTCTGCACGTTGCGCGGCCAACACATCGGCTACAAGTCCTTGAAGGAGCGCTACCGCGCGGCGCTGAGAAAAGCGGACCTGCGCGAGGACTTCCGCTTCCACAACCTGCGCCACACCTTCGGAAGCACCGTCATCCGCCACGCCGACTCGCGTGAGGTCATGGAGTGGATGGGTCACGCCGACCTGACGACGACCAGGCGCTATCTCGCCTTTGTTGACCGTGAGGACGCCGCGAAGCGAGTCTCTGAGGCGTTCAGGCTGGAGGAACCGCAAGGGTCGCCGGCATCCGCTTCTACTGCTTGACGCCGAGTTATCGGCGGCTTCGCGGCCCATAGGTGTTTTCGGCGATCCAGCTCCCCAGGTCGGAGCGAGTGAACCTCAACCCGCGCTCGCCGATCCTCACATGCGGCAGGCCACGCGAGCGGACCAACTCATAAAGGGTGCTGCGCGGAACGTGCAAGAGCTTCGCGGCCTCGTCGGCGGTCATCAGGGGCTCGGTGAGGAGAGGAGCATCGGCCATCGGTCTCTGTCCTTGTTGTCCGACGCGAGCGCTCATTGCATCGGTTACGTCCGAAGAACCGGCCCGACGCCCCCGCTTTCGCTGCGCTGGGTGGCGGCGGGCGGGATCGCAAAAAACAGCCGGGCACCCACCAAGAAGAAAAAAGCAGCCATCAACAACTAGCCAAGTCAGTCAAAAGTAAAGACCAAAACCCAGGCCAAGAACCCCAGACCAAGAGACCAAGAACCCAGGCAGCCAATAGGCGAAAGCCAGTCAGACCGCGCCAAGCAGCCACAACAAAAAAAGCAAAAGCAAAACCCCTCACGCCTCATCACTTTGTTAAGAGAGCGGGGCAAAGCGCGTCCGTCTTGGACGTATGCCGTGGATGCTCTCGATCGGCAAGCTCGGCATAGGACAGGAGCGCTACTACCTCGACAAGGTCGCCGAAGGCACCGAGGAGTACTACTCCGGCGAGGGCGAGGCGCCCGGAGAATGGATCGGCGAAGCCGCTGCTCGCCTTGGCCTCGAAGGCGAGGTCGGCCCCGAGCAACTGACGGCGATGCTGACCGGCCGAAACCCCGTGACCGGGGAACCGCTGCTCGGCCGCCAGGGCGTCCCCGGCAAAGGCGCGGTCCCCGGCTTTGACCTCACCTTCTCAGCGCCCAAGTCGGTCTCCCTGCTCTGGAGTCTCGGCGGCCCGGTCGCCGCCCTCGAAGTCCAGGCCGCCCACCGCGAAGCGATCGGAGCCGCCCTCTCCTACATGCAACGCGAGGCGTGCTGGACCCGGCGCGGTGCCGGCGGCTCGGAGTTCGTCCAGGGCAACGGCTACCTCGCCGCCGCCTACCGCCACCGCTCCTCGCGCAACGGAGACCCCCAGCTCCATACCCATGTGCTCATCGCCAACGCGACCCAGGGGCCGGACGGCCGCTGGACCCGCCTGTACCACCCGGCCATCTATGACCACGCGACCACCGCCTCCTACATCTACGAGGCCCACCTTCGCCACGAGCTGAGCCGCCGTCTCGGGGTCGAGTGGCAGCCGACCCGCAAGGGCATCGCCGAGATCGCGGGCTTCGCCGACGAGCACCTGCGCGCCTTCTCCACCCGCCGCGCGGAAATACTCGAGGCCGCCGGGGCTGATGCCTCCGCCGCCTCGCGGCAGATCGTGACTCTCGCAACCCGCAAGCCGAAGGAGGCCGATGTCTCGCGCGGGGAGCTGCTTGAGCGCTGGCGGTCGAGCGCCGAGGAGATCGGGCTCGACCGAGAGACGATCGAGCGGACTTTCGACCCCGAGGCGGGGCTGAGGCTCCGTGCCCGGACCGATGGCGCCGAGCCCTACACGCTCTCCATCGAGCAGATCGACCGAGCGGTCACGGCATCGGCATCTCACTTCGACCGCCGCGACGCGATCCAGGCGGTTGCCGATTCGCTGCCCGCCGGAGCGCCGGGGGCCGAGGTCGAGCGCCTGGCCGACGCCTTCCTCGCATCCGAGTCGGTGATCCAGATCGCCGCCACCCTCAAATCCCCCCGCTACACCACCCGCCGAATCTGGGAGCTTGAGCGCGAAGCGCTGGCGACAGCCGAGCGGATGCGGGCACAAGGGCCGCCTCCGGCCGGGGAGCTGATCGCGGCGCGCGTGATCGGCGCCCGCCCGAGCCTGAAGACCGACCAGGGCGAGATGATCCGGCGTCTTCTCACCGACGCCGAGGGAGTCGCTGTTGTGATCGGGGAGGCGGGCACCGGCAAGACCTTCGCCATCGTCGCGGCGGCCGAGGGCTGGGCGCAGGCGGGGATCGACCTTCGCGCCGCGGCACCGACCTGGCGGGCGGCGAACGTAATGAGCGCCGAGGGTCTCCCGGCACAGAGCATCGCGAGCCTGCTCGCCGAGCTTGACCGGGCCGAGCACGAGGGAAGCGACGGGTTGGCGCAGGGATCGGTGCTGCTCGTGGATGAGGCCGGAATGGTGGACTCGGCGACGCTGGCGCGGCTGATCTCCCACGCCGAGCGAGCCCAGGCGAAGCTGATTCTCGTCGGTGATCCCGAGCAGCTCGGAGAGATCGAGGCCGGCGGGTTGTTCCGCGCCATTGCGGATCGCAGCGACCCCATCCACCTTGACGAGGTGATCCGCCATGAGCACGAGCTTGATCGAGTCGCGGCGGGGCGCATACGGGCGGGCGAGGGCCGCGAGGCGTTGGGCCTCTACGAGTCAGGGGAGCGGGTCACGGTCGCCCCGAACGCAGAGGCCCGCCGCGAGGCGATGGTCAGCGACTGGCATCGCTCCTACGAGCGTGGCGAGGACGCCGTGATGGTCGCCAAGCGAAACGCCGAGGTCGAGAAGCTGAACCGGGTGGCGCGCGAGGTCCGCCGCCAGGCGGGCAAGCTCGGAGCCCAGGAGGTCGAAGTCGGCGGCGCGGCCTTCGCCGCCGGCGATCAGGTCATTACCCGCGTCAACGACCGCGCCGCCGGCATCTACAACCGCGAGCGCTGGCGCGTCGCCGAGGTTGACCCCGAGCAGCATCGCGTCGTCCTCGACGGCATCGACCAGGCGCGGCGGGTCGAGGTCGGAGCCGATTACCTGAACCGGACCAATCCGCATTCAGATGCCCCGGCGCTCGAACACGCCTATGCCGTCACCACCTACTCCGCGCAGGGAACCACCGTCGACCGCGCCTTCGTCATGGCCGATCCGTCGATGGACAAGCAGGAGCTATACGTCGCCGCCTCCCGCAGTCGTGAGGAGACCTTCATCTACGCGACGCCAGAGATCCAGACCCACCGCGAGGAGATCGCGCCTCGCTCTCCCCATCTGCGCGAAGGCATCCCGCATATCGCCGAAGCTGCAGAGCGCGACCGCTCCCAGCTCGCCGCCCGCGATCAAGCGCTGCGCTCGCGGTTCTCCGGTCTGCCGACCGAGGAGCTGGTGGCCCTGCGTTCTGATCTGCGGTCCGCCGCAGCTCGCGAGTCCCGTGCAGCCCAGCAACGCTCTGACTGGCAGGGGCGGATCGACAAGGCCCGCGAACGATTCGACGCCTTCGAGGCTCAGCGCCAGGCCGCGATGGACCTGCCCCGCCGCCAGTGCAAGGCCGAGCTCGCCCGCATCGATACCTATGAACCGCTCTCTCGCAAGGCGCTCGACCGACTCGAAGCCGAGGGGCGGGAGTTGCCCGCCGCCCCCGGGCACTCAGCGCGTGAGGAGCTGACGGTTGCCGATCAGGTACTCGCCCAGCGGCGAGAGCTGGCGATCACCGCCGCCCGCGTCTCCCCACCCCCGTACATCAGCAAGGCGCTGGGGGAGCGCCCTACCGATCCGGCCAAGCGCCAGGCATGGGATCGCGGCGTCGAGGGGATCGAGCGCTATCGCCAGGAGCACGGCATCAAGGATCTGGGCAGGCCGTTCGGTCGCGAGGCCGAGCACGGGGCCGAGCGAGCGCGCCAGGTGGCGGCACGGCGCAGACTCAACGAGACCCAACGAGTCCTCGGCCTCGGCCAACACGCGCCACGCTCGCGTGACCTCGGCCGTGGAATGGGGATCGGTCGGTAGGCGCCCCACCCCGACCTACCGGCGATTGATAGCACCGCGAGTGCGGCCGTCAACCCCCTTCGGGGGTCGGGCGCGGGGCGCCCTTGACTGCCGCCCGCGCGGCGCTGGTTCTGCGGGTAGGTCGGGGTGGGGAAGTGTTGTTCCGCGTGCCGTTAGGCAGTGGACGCGCGAAGGTCCACGACCTCGCACGAATGCTCAGCCGCCTGGTCGATGATCTCGGGGTCTCCGGTCCAAAGCGGAGCGCTGAGATGTAGAGCGGTGGCGATACAGAAGGCATCGGCATACGAGAGGCCGCCGCTCGCCTTGATCGTGGCAGCGGCCATCACCAGTGACCAATCCGGCTCGATCAAAGTCAGGCGCCGGCGGATCGTCTCAACGTCGGCTCGGGCCGAGTCCTCCCCGATTGCGCGGGTGCGGATATACAGAACCTCGCCGAGGTTGATCGAGGAGATCGCAGCTCCTGATTCAAGCCACTCGGATTCGATCCGGCCAGCGGCCGGATCGTCCTTCAAGTACGCCAGCAGCGCCCAGCTATCGAGGACGACCAACGCCCTGCCTCTTGGCCTTGCGCTCCTCAAGCTCGCGTTCTCGGCGGCGTTCCTTCAGCAGCTCGTCGGTGCCGCCACCGGGAGTATCCGCCCAGAGGCCGCGTAGCGATTTCACATCGCTTGCAAGTTGAGCCGGATCGTCCTCGACACGGCGCACCCTCACCTCGGAGCCGTCCGGCTCGAAGGTCACCTCGTCGCCGGGCTGGATGCCGATCTCGTCTCGAATCGCTTTCGGGATCACGACCTGGCCTTTGACGCCCACCTTATGAGTCATACCGGAAGTGTAACGTGCTAGCCTGCACCTACATAAGTGGGGCCGCGCGCTGGAACGCCGGCCCCGTGGCGATCGGCACAGGTGACCCAGGCCGACCGCAGCGGGAACGGTAGCGAGCTACCGGCTCCAAGAAGCGGCCCCCGGCGGCGCGTCAACGCCAACCGAGGGCCTGACCACAAGGAGAGACATCCTCCTCATGGCTAACTCCAACCCTACGGATGGCGGCAAAGTCGTTCCGCTCGACCTGACGGATGCGCAGCTCTCGATCCTTCGCGA
Organism: uncultured Solirubrobacterales bacterium; assembly: GCA_963812145.1. Taxonomy (GTDB): domain Bacteria; phylum Actinomycetota; class Thermoleophilia; order Solirubrobacterales; family 70-9; genus VAYN01. Next base: position 713,152 of record CAWEUG010000004.1, on the reverse strand, counting down.
GACCCTCACGACTTGTCTGGAAGGCGTGAGAGGCGACCTCAAGGCGCCCGACGAGGCGGTCAACGTCGCAAAGGCTGATCGAGAAGCCGACGCCTACGAGCGTCTCTTGAGGAGCCTTGCTTGGGGCGAGGTTGTCGTTCCGGATGAGGCGGCGCGGGCGGCGGTCGAAGCGATGGCGATTGCCGCTGACAAGGAGAACAACTACGCCGAAGTAATTACGAAGCACGACGCGCTGTTCGGACTGCTCGACCAGCTCGGCGGCGTGAGAGTGGAGGGGCGCTGATGTTCGGCGACTCCCGGTTGGTCGCTGAGCACTTCGGCATCAACGTCCAGCGACACCGCCGCCGAGCCGACCTTTCCCAGGAAGAGCTGGCCGGTCGCGCTGATCTGCATCGGACTGAGATCGGAATGCTGGAGCGCGGCATCCGCATGCCGCGACTCGACACGATCGTCAAGGTCGCCGGGGGACTCGAAATCGAAGCCGGCGTGTTGTTCGAGGGTCTCGAATGGACTCCGGGCTCAAGCATCCACGGCGCGTTCAGCGCACCGCCACGACCAGAGGCGGCGCAGCCTCGAGGTCGGGCGAATTGATGGATATCGCAGCGCAGTTCGGCGACAACCTCGTGCGGTGTCGGAAGCTCGCGGATCTCTCCCAGGACGAGTTGAGCGTTCGAGCCTCAGTCCATCGGACTGAGATCAGTCAGCTTGAGCGCGGTCTGCGCATTGCTCGCATCGACACCCTCGTGAAACTCTGCGGGAGTCTTGAAGTCGAGCCGAGCGAGTTACTGGCGGGGATCGATTGGTCTCCTGGGGACGTGCGCTTGGGCCGCTTCTGTCCTCCCAGGTAAACCGAGGCCGCGACGGTGGGGCCAGAGGGCGGACCTTTCCGCCGTGAGCGTGCAGGCCAGCTTGGAGACCGAGATATCGGCGGAGCGTGGGGGCCTGCAAACGGCGCTGGCATGGAAGGGCCGGGCCTCAGCACGGCGATCATTGTGAAGGGCTAGTCGAACGTCGAGCGCGGGCGGAATCGATCCCATGCTCGGGCTACGCTTGCCCGCGATGGGGCTGCATGAATCCCGCAGAGCTTCGCTTCGCCGGTTGCCCGACCAGCGTGGCTACAACGCTGAGTTCGAGCCCGACAGGGCGGATCGGGAGTTCGAGATGGACCCCAAATTCCTGATCGCCCGTGACGACTTCGAAGCCATCATTGAGGTTCGCGACTTCGAGACCCGCGTTCTTGATCACGTCCAAAAGCATTTGTTCACTGCGCTGGCGTAGTGGGTCTCTTGGCGCGCCTCCCCGACAGCCTTGATGTACTCCGCACGCGAGAGTTCCGGCTCCTTTTCAGTGGGCAAGCAATTTCCGTGCTGGGCGATCGCATGGCCATCGTGGCGCTCGCTTTCGCGGTGCTGGAGATTGGCGGCTCGGCCACAGACGTCGGGCTCGTGCTGTCCGCGGGGGCGTTCCCCCTGGTAGCGACCGTGCTGGCGGGCGGCGTGGTCGCCGACCGGGCCTCCCGCCGCGCCGTGATGGTGGCCGCGGACCTGGTGCGGGTCGCGAGCCAAGGCGTGATGGCAGCTCTGCTGATAGCGGGAGTGGCGGATGTGTGGATGCTGGCGCTGGTGGCCAGCGTGACCGGCGCGGCCACCGGCTTTTTTAGTCCCGCTTCGACCGGCCTGCTGCCCGAGGTCGTCCTCGCCGAGCAATTGCAGCCTGCAAATGGGCTCCGCGCGAGCGCCGTCTCGACGGGTGAGATCCTCGGCCCGGTCGTGGGCGGCGTGCTGGTCGCCGCCACCGGAGCGGGCTGGGCGATCGCGATCGACGCCGTGACGTTCGCGGTGAGCGCAGCGTGCCTTGCGATGCTGCGGCTTCCCGAGCGCGTCGCGGTGCAGCAAAGCTCCTTCATCGCCGACCTGCGCGAGGGCTGGGTCGCCTTCCGTTCCCGCAGGTGGGTCTGGACCTTCGTCCTCTACTTCGCGATCGGCAACCTGCTCTGGGGGGCGTGGAGCGCGCTCGGGCCGATCGTTGCCGAGCGCGACCTCGGCGGTGCGGCCGCCTGGGGCACCATTCTCGCGGCGGTAGGGGTCGGCGCGCTCGCCGGCAGTCTGCTCGCAACGCGCGTCAGACCGCGCAGGCCGCTGTTACTCGCCGCCCTCGCCGACGGACTCTTCGCGCTGCCGCTGGCCTTCGTGGCCGCGGCCACCTCGATGCCGCTGATCGCCTGCGGCGCGGCGCTGTCCGGCGCGGGGATGGCGCTCGCGATCTCCGTCTGGGAGTCGACGCTCCAGCACCACGTCCCCGATGAGTCACTGTCCCGGGTCAGCTCTTATGACTGGTTCGGCTCGCTCGCCTTCTACCCCTTGGGACTCGCGATCTGGGGTCCGGTCGCGGCGGCCATCGGGGTCAGCGTCTCGCTGTGGCTGGCCTTTGGGCTCGCCGTCGTCGCGACCGTCACGCTGATCAGCCTCCCCGACATCCGCCATCTGCCCGCTGCCACGCCGCCAGTACCGGCGGCGCCGGTGAGTCCAGCCGAAAGTCCGACGCCCTAGCGCCGTCGGTGTCAGCTCAGTCCAAACATCGTGCGATGACCAGTGGTCACAGTGGCCGGGTGGATTGATGAGTTCTAGGGGCGTTGGATGGAGCTTGCGCGAAGCGAAGCACCTGTCCAGCGAGGGGGGGCTGTTGTTTATTGCGTGAAGAGTAAGGGGCGGAGCCATCGGTATGCAGACCTCTGGTTATCTCCGAGAACTTGGTCCCGAAATTGGTCCCCGACTCCACCGAACTCAGCCGAACTCCTTGGATGTAATTCGCTCTACCAGGGCAGATTCGTCTCTATAGACGGCTTCCGGCCCGACTCATAATCCGTCGGTCGAAGGTTCGAGTCCTTCCCGCCCCATTCTGGGTCCGTCGGGGTGATCAACGTGCTTCAGTCTGGCTTGCGTTGGCAGGGCAGCTTGCCCTGTAGAGAACCCGGGGCCGGAGGCGGGAGAAGCGACGGCGTCCGGGCTTGGCGGGCACCGCGCAACTGTCGGGCGGCGGACTTGGCGACATCCGCTTATGGGCGAAGATCACCACGGTCGTGCGGCCGGTGAAGATTTCCAGCTCGCTGCCACCTTCACCCCTGGTGACCTTCGCTCCCCGAAAGTCGAAAAGGCGGCGGTCCGGGGCACCCTTCGTCCTCCGGAGGTCGAACAGACCGTGGGAGGTTTCGGCTCCGCCGAACATGTTGGCCCAGCGATAACAGGTTCTCCAGCTCTGGACCGATAGAGGGAGGAACAGCCACCCTCGGCGAAAAAACCGCTGGGCAGCTCACAATCGCCGTAGCTGAAGTTCCAGTAGATCCATCGTCCCGCGCTTCCCTCTGAGATCCCCGTGACCAAAGCCCGTCGACTTTCTCCCCCGAGTAGTAGGCACGATAGGCATCGAACTTCTTTACCTCACTCAAACTGGTGGAGCCCTGGGAGCGACCCTTGCGCCCCAGCCGCAGAGGACAAGTCCGCAGAGGAGGCGACGGCGACGATCGGGCGAAGGTTCATAGGTCGCTTCGCTTTCTCAGCGCCAGCAGGCCAACCGCACCTAGGGCGAGCGCGGCCAACGCGAGGGTACCCGTGACGAGTCCCGGATTGCGCGCCGTGAACGAGCGCGTGTCTGGAGGTGGCTCGAAAGCTGGGTTTTCGCGCTCGGATCCCAACCGGCCGCGCACAGCGCGCTCGACCCCGAGGACGCCCGCTGGAAGGCGAGCGAAGTCATAGCTGGGAGCGTTCGCGCGCGGGCTTCCGTAATAGAGGGTGTAGGGGGGCGGATGCCCACCCTCGAGCAGGAGTGGGCGCGAGCGGCTCCATGCCGAGACTTCGATTCCGCGTAGGGGCGTGTCGTCGCCGTTGTCAAACTCGATCCGGATGTAACGGTGATGCGCTCCGACTGAGATCGGCGCTGAGCCGGATCCAGGGAAACGGAAGATCCTGGCTGCCGTCAGCGGCACGAACTGCTCCCGAAGGTTCGAACCCAGGATCGCTACGGGGCGCTCGTAGCGCGCGGTTTCCGCGGCGATTCGAAGCTCGTCGACCGGGACGTTGCGGAACCCGAGATCGAGGGTGACGATCGTGCGCGTTCCGTCCTGGCGCAGCGAGGTGGACCTGACCGTGCGTTGCAAAAGCCGCGGCCGCTGTCGGGCCGCGGACACATTTGCACCGAGGATGCGGGTGACGCCGGTGGCCCTGACGAGTAAGTAGCGGAAGTCGCTCGGCGGGAAAACGGCGACCGTGCTCCGCGCCGGCTGCGCTCCGCGGGCATCGTAGACCCCCGTTGCCGAGAGCCGCGTGAATGGACCCTGTCGATCGTTGGCTCCAAGGACCACCGCACGACCGACGAAGTCCCTGTCCGGGACCTGAAGCACCACGCGATCCCGGATCTTCCGCCGCGCCCCAAGGTCGAGAAGGGCGACCGCGAAGTGCCCCTGGCGGCCGCTGTTCAGGACCGGCACTGCCTCGGTCGCGGCGCTCCGACTGCTCCGGACTGGCCGCCACGCCACTTCGTGCCCGCTCGCATCGGCGATCCGCAGATCGGCGAAGCCGGGCAGTGAGTGCTCGAAAAGCGCCCCATCGGGCACGACGAGGACAGGCTCGCCCCTCGGGTCTTCGGCTAGCGGTCGCACGTAACGGAAGTCGGCTCGGTCAACCTCGGTCGCCGCAGCCGGCTGGACGCCGGCTGCGAGCGACGCGAGAAGTGCAAGGGAGAGGGTGATGCGTCTCATCGGGTCGCCTCCTCGGCGTCACTGCCTACGCCGACCTGAATCCGCTGGTAGGCGAACGCGCCCACGAGCAGAAGTAGCCCAAGCGCGATGAACGAGAGCACCCGAGAGAACTCCTCGAGCGAAGCCATGTCGTAGGTGTAGACCTTGACAATGGCGAGCGCGAGCAGCGCCAGCCCGCCGAGACGGACCCGCTGGACATCGCGCAGCAGCCCGTAGACGATCGCGCCGAGGCCGGTCAGTGCCCAGAATGCCGAGAGCAGGACCTGGCCCGCCGGCAGCGTGTCGATGATCGCCACCGACACGAGGTAGACGAGCACGGCGGCAGCGACGACCTCGCACAGCTGGACCACGTGGGGATCGAAGCCGCGCAGGGTGAAGCGGCCGTAGAGTGCGGCGGCGGCGCAGGCGCCGAGACCGGCGAGCGCATCTCCGAGGTTATCCACCCCCTCGAAGAGCGCGGCGGGCGGTGCTTCGAAGACGAGCACATGCCCGAGGGCAAGGCTGAGGTAGGCACCCGCAGCGACCAGGAGACGCTCGGCGTTCGAGCCGTATGGCTTGGGCTCGCTGCTCGCCCGGGTCGCCAGGTACGCGAGCATGATCGCCTGTATGGCCCAGCCGATCACGAGAGCGGGGCCGTCAAGGGCATCCGCGAAGGCCAACGCCGACAGGCCCAGGCCGACGGCGAGGAGCAGCGAGCCGATCTCGCGGTTGATCGCCTGGCGGAGGGCGAAAGCCCCGAGCAGGATGTGGCCGGTGGCCAAGCCCAGAAGCCAGGCGACTGCGGCATTCGGGTGGTCGGATTGGGTGAGTCCGAAGTAACCAGCGCCAGCGATAAGGACGACGTTGGCGAACAGCAGGAGCCAGGACGCGAACGGGATCTCATCCGGAGTCCGGGGGCGCAGCTCATAACCGATCGCGGCGACTACGTAAAGCGCCCAGAAACCAACCAGCACGCCCAGTGAGAGCGGCAGCCGCTCGTCATAGTTGTCGACGAACCACACCACGAGCTGCGGCGCCGAGATCAGGAAGGCCCCCAGCGAGAGCTCGTTCCACCTCTGCCAGAGCAGAATCCCAACAGCGGCCGCCAGGGCGACCGCCATGAAGGAGAGGGAAAGCCCAGAGGGTCCGGTACCGACGAGGACCGGCGCCAGTAGCGCGCCGAGAATCCCGATCGCGGCGACGGCCATCGATTCCCAACGGACCGCGAGCACCGCCCCGACGATCCCGACCAGGCCCGCACAAGCAAGCCCGGCCTCCGCGGGGATCAGGTCGTATATCTGCGTCCCGACCAGGACCGTCGTGTAGAGGCCGGAGAGGGCGCTCGCGACGGCCGCTAGCGCCGCCTCGGTGCGCCCCTTGCGCTCATGGAGCCAGACTCCGGCAAGTAGAAGGGAGGTGGAGCCGAGGAGGCCGAGGATCGTGCGCATCGTCTCGTCGATCCAGCCGCGGTCGATTGCGATCCCGAGCAGGAAGACGATCCCGAGCAGGATCGCGATGCCGCCGATCCAGGCGAGAACGCGGCCGCCGAGGATCTCCTCGAAGTCGCGCCGTGGGGGCATGGGGCTGGGCTGGGGTGGTGCCGGTCGCGCAGGTGTCGCAGCAGGGCGGGCAACGGTTGCGTGCTGGGGATGTTTCTCTGCGGCGACGGCGGACGGGAAGACCCGGTGCTCCACCCGCTCGAGCCGACGCGCCAGATCTCCCAGCCGCGACTCGATCGACTCTGGCTGGCCTTTGATTCCTCCTTCGGTCATGACTCCTCCTCGTTTTCGCTTGCTGACCGGTGGTCAACAAAGTAACAGGCTTGTCAACCGGCGGTCAATAAGCGCTAGAATGCGTCGCAATGGCTCATCCCGCCTATCGCCGGCTTCAGGCCGAGGAACGGCGCCGCCAGCTGCTCGAGCGCGGCGCCGAGCTGTTTGCCCGGCACTCCTACGACGAGCTCTCGATGCGGGAGATCGCCCGTGAGGTGGGGATCTCCAAGCCGCTGCTCTACCATTACTTCCCGAGCAAGCGCGCGTTCTTCCAGGCGACGCTTGCCGAGGCGGCGGGGATGCTGCGGGCGCGGACGGAACCCGACCCGGACCTGCCGCCGCTCGATCAGCTGCGGGGAAGCCTCGATGCCTTCCTCGAGCTGGTCGACGAGAACGCGCTTGCCTATCGCAAGCTGATGCAGAGCGTCAGCAGTGTCCCCGAGGTGCGGGAGCTTGTCGATGAGATCCGAACGAAGACGGCCGCCCGAATCCTCGAAGGCCTCTACCCGGGCGCCGCGCCGCCCAAGGCACGCGCAGCCGTGCACGGTTGGCTCTGGTTCATGGACGGGGCCTGCCTCGACTGGATTGAGCATCGCGATCTTTCGCGCGATGAGCTGCGCGATCTTCTGCTTGGAACGCTGCTCGGTGCACTCACCGCCGCCGACGCTATACCGCCCGATGCACTTAATGGAGAGGCGAACGCCGCGGCCACTCGATTGAGCTGACGCGTGGTTCGGTGGCCAGCCGAGGATCGGGAACTTGGTCCCGAAATGGTCCCCGACTCCACCGAACTCAGCCAAACTCCTTGGACATGATTCGCTCTCGAGCGAGATCCGACTCTATAGACGGGTTCCGGCGCGACTCATGATCCGTCGGTCGAGGTTCGAGTCCTTCCCGCCCCATTCATCTCGGTCGCCATCCTTCTTCACCAACGCAGCCTCTCCGCCTCGGCTACCTTTCATGGATGGGCACGGTTAATGGCTGCACGGTCATCCAGTCCGCGAGCATCGAGGGATTGCTGACGTTCGGCGCCGAGGAGACGGGCGGTGCGTACTCAGTCATGATCGGCGAAGGTCCGCCCGGATCACCCGCACCCGCCCTCCACGAACATCCGACGACCGACGAGATGTTCTACGTCGCGGCAGGTGAAGGTTCGTTTCAGCTCGAGGACGAGCAGATCGTGGTTCCCGCCGGGGGCCTTGTCTTCGTCCCTCGCGGAACCGCTCACACGGCCTGGAACGCAGGCTCCGAGGCTCTGCGCGGCCTGATCATCATCTCGCCAGGGAACGTCGAGCACGAATTCGTAGAGGTCGAGGCGAGCTGAAGCCCCGCTTGGCCGAAGTTCCTCCACGCCCCCGGGGTGAAGCAGGGATTCGCTATCCGAGTCCCGGGTCGCGGGCTTCCTCGAAAAGCTCGCCTCCTTCTCGCGGCTGATCCTGTTCGATAAGCGGCACGGCTTGGCTCTGGTACGCATCGGTATCCTGCCGCGCCATGAATTGCACCGTCGGTCCTTCGATCCGATGCTGAGCGCACTGCCAGGGCTTCGAGAAGTCCGTGCCCCGCTTGCAGCGGGGTATCTCTGGCTCCTCAATCTCTGGTTGATCACGCACGCGGATGAAGCGCATTCGACCAGCCTCTCGCACTCGTTCATCGAACTTGGCGAACTAACGGGCGCGGTCAGCTTGAGTGTCGCGATTGGGTTTGGGGCCTATCTGCTGGGCTCCCTCACGGAGGGAGCCCTTCTTTTCTTCATCGCCTTCCCTGACGGAGCTGCGTGTCTCCAGTCGTGGGATGGCGACGCTGGAGTCGATCGTGGCAAGGGAGATGGAAGGGGCGTACACGCCGTCTCTCGTCACCCAAGAGCTTGCAAGGGAGTTCCATCGCCGACGAACGACTCGGCGCAGATTTGGAAGCGGACCGGGCTTGGAAGACACGGAATCGGATAGTGAGGCGACAACCCGTCGTCTTCTCGAGGAACTCTTCGTAGAGGAGCTGCTGGAGGATCTGGACCTCGTCAAAACGCGTTTGCTCGAGCACCACAAGGAGGTGTTCTCGGTCAGCGATCGTCTCAGCTCAGAGGCAGATCTTCGCTTTGCCGTGATCCCGCCACTCGTTGTCCTGGCTGGCGTAATTGCCAATCGAGCAGAGGCTTGGTGGTTGTTTCCCGTGTTCCTGGTCCCGATCTGCTTCCTGGGCATTCAGGCGCGGGCTCGAAAGCGAAGAGGCGGCGATGTTCTCGCCGATGCCCTCAGCTTGCGGTTGGTGGAAGCACCAGCCTCGGAGGACTTTGCGCTCTCGGTCAGAGAGCTGGAAGCGCGATAGCTCTCTAACCGAAAGCACGTGGCGCGGTGGAGCTTGCGTCCCAATAGGCTTGACGGCGGAATGCCGGTCCCGGACTACCAGACGCTGATGCGCCCGGTACTTGCTCAGCACACTGGTGGCGGCGTGAGGTCGCGTCGAGCCGTGCGGGACGGAGTTGCTGCCGAATTCGAGCTCGGAGACGAGGAGTTGGAAGAGCTGCTCCCAAGCGGGAGGCAGTCGAGATTTCACAACCGGGTGAACTGGGCAGTCGTCTACCTGGTTCGCGCAGGACTGCTCCGCAGCCCCCGCAGGGGCTCGACCGAGATCACGTCGCGCGGGGAGGAGATGCTTCAGGCTCATCCGGATCGGATCGACAACCTGATACTCGATCAGTTCCCTGAGTTTCGCGAGTTTCGACTTGGTGGCAAGCCTCGCGGTGCGACGAGTGACGACGTTGTGCCGGGGAGCGAAGAGGGGACGCCGGAGGAGCGTCTCGAGACCGCCCATGAAGAACTGAATTCCGCCCTCGCGGAAGAGCTGCTGGCACGACTTCTGGGACAGGACGATGTGTTCTTCGAGCATGTCGTCCTCGATGTGCTTGTCGGAATGGGCTACGGAGGCTCGAAGCGGGAGGCTGCGGAGCGGGTCGGGCGCAGCGGCGACGGGGGAATCGATGGAGTGATCCGGGAGGACAGGCTTGGCCTTGATGCGATCTACATGCAGGCAAAGAAATGGAGTTCCGATCGACACGTGGGCCCAAGGGAGGTTCGCGAGTTCGTGGGGGCTCTGCAGGATGCGGGAGCCAGCAAGGGCGTCTTCATCACCACTTCTCGTTTCTCCGAGGACGCTCTAGCGCTCGCGGAACGACGGCGGATAGTGCTAATCGCCGGGCGAAGGCTGGCTGAGCTGATGATCGAAGTGGAGGTCGGTGTCGATCGGGTCCGTAGCTATGAGCTGAGCCGTATCGACGAGGAGTATTTCTCCAACGACGACGGCGCGGGCGACCCCGCATAGGTTGGCTCGATCTGGTGGCGGCGATCCGCTATCTTCTCAGCCACTATGGGGGAGTTGAGTAGTTGATGGTTCTTAGAGCATCGGATCGGCTCAAGGGGCGGCGATGAGCGTGCTTTCGAAGGAGATCGCGGAGGACTGGTACGTCTCGGCCTTCGCCGACACGGCCGACATGGCCTGGACGGATCGGACCGAGGCGGAAGTCGAGCGGGCGATGCGGATGCTGAAGCCGGTGGGCGGCGAGCGGGTGCTGGATCTGGCCTGCGGCTCGGGGCGCCATTCGCTGGAGCTGGTGCGCCAGGGCTTCGGGGCGGTCGGGGTGGACATCTCGCCGGAGCTGCTGGAGATCGCCAGGGCCGACGCCGAGAAGGAAGGCCTGGAGGTCGCCTTCGTCGAGGCCGACCTGCGCGAGCTCGAGTTCGAGGCGGAGTTCGACATCGTCCTTAGCCTCAACGACGGTGCGATCGGCTACCTGGAGACCGAAGCGGAGAACCGTCGCACCTTCGAGGTGATCTCGCGCTCGCTGAAGCCGGGTGGGCGCCACCTGATGCAGCTCCCCAACGTCCTCTATGCGCGCGAGCACCTGCCGCAGAAATCGTGGATCTCCGGTTCTTCGATGATCGAACTGGTCGAGCACCGCTGGAACAAGAGCGACCGCTACATGGAAGGGGCGATGATCCCGATCCGCTTCGGCGAGGTGCTGGACGAGCTGAAGCCGATCGAATTCCGCCAGCGCCTCTACACCGTCGAGGAGCTGAAGGAGATCATGTCCTCGGTCGGGATGGAGGTGGTGCGGGTCTTCCACGGCAACGGCAAGGTCCGTGAGCCGACCCACAAGCAGTTCGAGATCTTCGTCGAGAGCCACAAGGCCTGAGCCCGGGCGGCCCGCCCTCAGCGCTTTTTCCGTTTCGCCTTCAGCTCGCGGCTCTTCACCTTGGCGTCCGCATAGGAGGACTCGACCAGCGCCTTGCCGCCAGACCAGCCGAAGACCCAGCAGACGAGGATCACGGCGAAGAGGACGTCCCAGGCGGTGACGATCAGCTGCTGGCCGATCGAGTAGGCGGTGGCGGTCGCCGCGTCGGTCGAGCCGGATAGCGCCGCCGAGTTCATCGCCTGGGTGACGCCGACGCCGCCCGGGGTGGCGGAGACGCTGTTGGAGATCGAGTTGGAGGCGGTGACGGTGGCGACGTTGTGGAAGCTGACTGGGATTCCGTAGGCGCCGAGGAAGACGGCGACGATCGCCAGGCGGGCGGCGAAGCTGCCCAGCACCGGCAGGAAGAGGTCGGTGAGCGTGCGGCGCGGGCTGCGCAGGATCGCGCCGCCGCTGACCATCTGGGCGCGCAGCTTCGCCAGCCGCTCCCAGAAGATCCGCGCCAGGAGGACGAGCAGGACGACCGCCCCGGCGACGAGCAGGACGACGAGTGCGGTGTGGTCGGCGAGGAAGCCCAGCTTGATCGAGAAGGAGCCGCTGACCGAGAGGAAGAGGTAGAGGTAGAGGGCGACGTTGAAGACGGTGAAGGGGATCTTCTCGACGATCAGGCCCGAGAAGACCATCGCGAAGCTGGCCCCGGCGATCAGGGTCGTGAACATCAACAGCATCACCCAGGTGCCGAGGTTGGCCGGCAGAAAGCCGTTGAGGGCGACCGCGACCGCGTAGCAGGCGAGGATCAGGCGGTAGGGGACGCGGGCCCGGGGGAGGGCGGCGCGGAGGATTCCGAACCAGGCCAGGGCGGCCAGCGAGGTCTGCGCCGTCTCCAGCCCGACCCCGGCGACGACCGCCCAGGCCGGGACCTCGCCGACCTTGCGAAAGAGGTCCCGGAGCCAGTCCCCGGCCGGCACCCCGAGCAGGTCGAGCACGAAGATGAAGAGGGCGACGCCGCCGACCCAGGCGCCGATCCGGAGGAGCCGGTGGGTCAGCGGTTGCGGGCGATCGGTCACGGGGGCTAGGTTGGCCACCGATGAAGACGTTCCTGCGCGCCGCCGCGCCGATCCTGCTTGCCGCCCTGCTCCCGCCGACGTCGGTGGGCGCCGTGGGGCCGCAGCTCCGACCAGCTTCCCGACCCTGATCCTGGCCGGCCAGGTCGATGACATCACCTCGCCGGCGGAGGCGCGGCAGGTCGAGCGCCGCTTTCCTCGTTCCCGCCTCTACGTCGTGCCGAACCGCGGTCACGCCTCGAGCCTCTACTTTCCCTTCCGCTCGCCGGGCGTGGCCGCGATCCGCCACTTCATCGCTTCGAACTAAGGCAGGTACTTTTCGGCCTGCTCCTTCGCTTCTTCGATGCCCTTTTCGGCCTGGGCCTTGCCTTCTTCGATGCCCTTTTCGGCCTGCTTGGTGCCTTCTTCGATGCTCTTCTTGGTGTCGCCCTTGCTGTCTTCGATCTGCTTCTTCGCTTCTTCGATGCCCTTCTTGGCCTCCTCGGTGCCTTCCTCGACCCCTTCTTCGGCCTTCTTGACGCCTTCTTCGACTTCCTGCTTGGCCGTGGCGGTGCTTTCGCTGGTGTCGTCGCTGCTGCCACAACCTGACCAGAAGACGCCGCCGGCAACGATCGCGACGAGCGCGAACATCGCGCTCAGTGCGCGCAACCTGGCACTGCCTGACTGTGCATCTCTCATCTAGCTCTCCTGGGGGTGGATTCTCGGAACCGATGACTCTACCGTTGGCTCCGGTGGCTGATGACGCTCAAATGGGGGAGTTCGAAGGGCTGGTCGCCGACGCGATCGATGCGCTCCCGGAGGAGTTCCAGGAGGTGCTCGGGAACGTCGCGGTCATCGTCTCCGACCTCGGCACCGCGCACCACGCCTATGGCATGTACTACGGCGACGGCATCGCCCGCGACGGCTACGAGGACCGGATCGTGATCTACCGCGACACCCTCGAGCGCGACTTCGGCCACGATCGCGACCTGCTCGCCCGCCAGGTCGAGCGGACGCTGCGCCACGAGCTGGCCCATCACCTCGGCTGGGACGAGCGCGGCGTCGGCGGCCTCGGGCTCTGAGTCGGGACTAGCGGACGCGGCAGTCGCGGGCGAGGGTGGTGTCGATCTTCCTGCCGTCGGTGAAGTAGAAGCTGCCGCGGGCGAGCGAGAAGACCGCCCCCGGGAATCCGGGAGGGGCGGGGCAGCTGGCGCTGATGAAGCTCAGGGACCGGCCGCGGTAGACGTAGTTGCGCCCGATCGAGAGGTCGATCTCCGTGACCGAGCCGAGGCCGCCGGCCAGGGTTGGGATCTTGGCCGAGAGGATGGTTCCGAACTGGCCCTTGGCCCGCCGCGAGATCTTCAGCGGCAGCACGAAGGTCGTCCGCACCGGCGTCCTCGCATAGAGGTGAAGCAGCAGCGCCGGCCCGCCGTCACTGTGGCCGAAGAAGGCAAGCATGGTGCCACTGGCGAGGATCGGGTTGGCGCTGGCGAATTCGACGTCGGCCCGGAAGTGGCCACGGCCGACCAGGGCCGGACGGCAGCGCTGCAGGGCCGCTTCGGTGCTCGTCGACTGCAGGGTGGGGCCCGTGCAGGCCGGCAAGCCCTCGGTGGTGAGCCGGCCGTTGCGGTTGAGCCCGATTTCGATCCGCTGCACAGCCGGGGGGTGGCTGCCGTCGGTGGTGCCGATCGCGCCCTGGATGTCGATCCTCACCGGCGCCAGCCGGTCGCGCGGTAGTGAGTGCGGGGAGAAGTCGCCGCCGAAGGAGATCCGCACGTTGCCGTCCTGGCTCAGCTCGGCCTGGGCCAGGCCGGCTCCCAGCAGGCCGAAGGCCATCAGGAGGAGGGGAATGAGAAAGCGTGGTGGCATCGGCAAGGTCCAGTCTAGGCGCCGGATTCTGCGGCTAGGGTTGAGCCATGGTTGAGGCCCATGGCTGGACCGAGCTGGCGGACGGCGATGAGTTCGCCGGCTATCGAATCGAGCGCCGGCTGGGGCGCGGGGGGATGGGGATCCTCTACCTCGCCGTCGAGCCCGGCCTGGATCGTCGCGTCGCGCTGAAGCTGATCGCCCCCGAGGCCGCCGCCGACGAGGTCTTTGCCCGGCGCTTCGCCGAGGAGTCGCGGATCGCCGCCTCGATCGAGCACCCCAACGTGGTCCCGATCTACGCCGCCGGCGAAGAGGCCGGCGTCCCCTTCATCGCCATGCGCTACGTCGCCGGCTCGGACCTGAGCCGCCGCCTCGCCCGCGAGGGGCGGCTGGCGCCGGAGGCCGCGGTAGCCCTGATCGCCCAGATCGGCAACGGCCTCGATGCGATCCATGCCGCCGGCCTGGTCCATCGCGACGTCAAGCCGGCCAACGTCCTGCTCAGCGGCGGCGAGGGCGACGATCACGCCTACATCACCGACTTCGGCGTCGCCCGCAACGTCGCCACCCAGTCCGGCCTGACCCAGACCGGCCGCTTCGTCGGCACCCTCGATTACGTCGCCCCGGAGCAGATCTCCGGTGGCGCCGTCGACGCCCGGGTCGACGTCTACGCGCTCGGCTGCCTGCTCTTCAAGCTGCTGACGGGCGAGGTTCCCTATCCGCGCGACGGCGAGGCCGCGCGCCTCTACGCCCACCTCAACGACCCGCCGCCGGCGCCCTCGCTGTACGTGCCGGAGGTTTCGATGGCGCTCGACGACGTCGTCATCCGCGCGATGTCGAAGCTCCCCGACGATCGCTATCCCTCGGCCGGCGACCTCGGCCGGGCGGCAACTGCGGCGCTGAGCGGCACCCCGGTGACGATCCCCGAGCGCACGGTCGCGACCGGAGCCGCGGCGACGGTCGAACCGCAGACCATGGCCCCCGCGCAACCGACGGCGAAACCGACGCCACCGGAGCCGGCCGCCACCCCCGGGCTAGACCCGCCGAGCGCCGCGACCGGGCGCCTGCGCCCGGAGCCGCCGGAGCCGCTGACCACGCCAAGCGTTGACGGGCCGAAGCGGCGGCCGCTGCTGATCGGCGGCGCCCTGGCTGCGATCGTTGCGGTCGTCATCGCCGCGATCGCCCTCGCCGGCTCGGGGGATGGCGATGGCGAGAAGGCCTCCCGCGACGCGGCGGCGACGGCTGCTGAACCGAAGGCGGAGGAGCAGGAAAAGCCGAAGCAAGAAGCGGATCGCCTCGACGCCGCGCAGCTGATCGAGCGAGGCGATGCGGTCTGCGTAGTCAGCCGCAGCGCCTATGAGCAGGCGCGGAAGGACTTTCCGGCGGCGAAGTCCGAGGAAGTTCCTGACGTTGCGTACTCCGAAAGGCTGGTCGAGAACTCCAGTCGGATGGTGAATGAATTCCGGAACCTGGTGCCGCCGAAGAGCAAGGCCGAGGAGTACAGCGAATACCTCAAATCCCAGGAAGAAGTCGCGCAGTGGGACAGGGACGCTCTGGCTTCCGCGAAGGCCGGTGACGTCACGGCTTATCTGGAAGCGCGTGACAACCGCAACGACACCGAGGACAATCGCACCCGGATGGCCGAAGCGATCGGGTTCAAGATCTGCAGCGCCAGCCATCTCTAAGAAGACCGCGATGAAGTCGGCAACCAGATATCTCACCTTCGACACCGGCCGGCGGCGCGAGCTGATCCGAATCACCGAGGAGGTGCAGGGCACGGTCGACGAGGCCGGCATCGCCGAGGGGATGGTGCTGGCCTCGGCGATGCACATCACCGCCGGCATCTGGGTCAACGACGACGAGCCCGGCCTGCACGAGGACGTGATCGAGTGGCTCGACAAAGTCGCGCCGCCCAGCTGGGCCCCGCCCGCCGACGACGTCGCCGAGCAGTTGCTTCCCGAGGGCGGCGACTATCGCCACCACCGCGGCGGCGAGGACAACGGCGACGCCCACCTCAAGAACCTCCTGGTTCACCACCAGGCGATCGTCCCGGTCACCGCCGGCCGCCTCGACCTCGGCCCCTGGCAGCAGGTCTTCTACTGCGAGTTCGACGGCGGTCGTCCCAAGCGGGTGGTGATCAAGGCGATGGGCGAGTGAACGACGGGGACGATTGGACCGGCCGCCTGGCCATCCCGCTGGAGGGAGAGCTGGTCGCTCTCGAGCCGCTCGAGGAAGCGCATGCCGACGGCCTCTGGGCGGCGGCCCAGGCGCCGGAGATCTGGCAGTGGCTGGCCCATGTCGGCAGCAGCCGCGAGTATTTCGATCGCTGGCTCGACCTTTCGCTGACGGCACATCGCGAGGGGCGAGAGGGGGTGTTCGCCACCCGTGATCGCCGCAGCGGCGAGATCGTCGGCAGCACCCGCTACCTGGCGGTCCGGCCAGCCGACCGGGTGGTCGAGATCGGCTGGACCTGGCTCAATCCCTCGGCCTGGCGCAGCGGCGTCAACGTCGAGCAGAAACTGCTGCTGCTCTGCCACGCCTTCCAAGCCCTCGAATGCGTCCGGGTCGAGCTTAAGACCGACGCCCGCAACGAGCGCTCGCGGGCGGCGATGGCGGCGATACCGGCCCGCTTCGAGGGCATCCTGCGCAACCACATGATCGTCCCCGACGTCGGCCTGCGCGACTCGGCCTACTTCAGCGTCATCGACGAGGAGTGGCCGGCGGTCCGGGCAAACCTCGTCCGTCGCCTCGACCGCGGCTGATCAGCCGTCGTCGCGTTTGCGTTCGGCCGCGTGGGCGACCTGTTCGGCGCGGTGGCGGACCTCCTCGGTCGCCTCCCTGGTCGCGGCGATCGCCTCGTCGCGAGCGGCGGCGACGCCCTCGCTCGGCTTGCCGCCGACGATGTCGCGGAAGGCGTTCTTGTAGCGCTCGGTGCGACGGTCCGACGGGAAGCGGCCTTCGGACTTGACCTGCTTCTTCGGCTTGCGCTCGCCGTAGCGCCGCCGCGCCCAGGCCGAGTCGGGCTTGCCGATCCGGCAGGCGCCGTAGAGCGCGATCGGGAAGACGAAGAAACCGATGATCCCGTGCAGGCGACGGCCCTTGAAGAAGCAGATCGCAACCACGAGGACAAGCAGCACGCCGGAGACGATCAGCGCCAGCCAGCCTTCCGAGTTGGTGCCGGTGTCGAGCGGATTCACACCCATCACGACCAGTCCCATCGCCGCCGCGGCGATCACGGTGGCATCGATCGAGCTACGCCCCTCCTCGGCCCAGTAGACGTCGTCGAGGTAGACCCAGAGGGCGAACTCGTCGATCGTCAGGCCGGCGCCGACGCCGAAGAGGAAGCCGCAGATCTCCGCGTAGGGGCTCTCGCCGTGGGCGGCGAAGCCGAGCGTGCCGGCGATCATCATCGTCACGATCCCGAAGACCAGGTGGTGGAGGTGGACGCCGCTGTCGCTGACCACGCTGCCCGGCCACCAGGGGACCTTGGGGCTGCGCATCAGCCGCGTGCTCATGCGGATGAAGGCGAAGGAGAGGATGAACCCGACCAGGACCAGGAACACGCCCTGGCGGTTGTTGGCGAGGATGTGCTCGTTCCAGAAGTCGGAGACGAACGAGGCGTAGGTCATGCGCTCATCGGCGCCGATTTGAGACCGGATCTCTCACCCGAGTCAGTGTCGCCCTTGAGAGCGATCAAGTCCAGGGTCAGCAGCACCGCCGCGATCGCGAAGATCGGGGTGAAGACGATGGCCGATGCCGACTCCGCCAGCCAGCTTGCGAAGAAGGTATCGCCAAGGACGTCGTGGACGAGGTGCCCGACCAGACCGGCGACGACATCGCCGAGGATCTCGACCGGGGCAAGCACGAAGAAGACCAGCCAGAAGTTATGGCGAACTAAGCTGGCGCTGCGGCGCAGGGCACCGCGCACGGTCCGTCCCTCGATCTCCACCACCGGCCCGGCCAGGCCGAACCAGACGAAGACGAGGATGCCCGGGATGAAGAAGGCCAGCAGGCCGACGATGACGAGGGCGACGTAGGCGATGTCGACCAGAATCAGCCGGCGGTAGTCGAGGCGGCGGGCGACTTCGGCGATCGACGGCGCGTTCTCGTGCGCCGGGTGGGTGAGGGAGACGGCGACGGCACCGCTGTAGAAGACCTCGCCGAGCAGGCCGGTCATCGTGATCGCCGCGACCGCGCCGATCATCGCGGCGAGCTTGATCAAGCTCCCAGGGTCGAGCGTTTCGAGGTCGATCCCGGTCGTGAACGCGTCGAGGAAGCCGATCGGGACGAAGACGATCGTCGCCAGCAGCAGTAGCGAGCCCGCTTTCGAGGCGTAGGTCTGGCCGATGCGCCAGTAGAAGGAGCCGAGCCTGCGTAGGAAGTCCACGGCTAGCGGCGCCTGCGACCGGCGGGCCGCCTGCCTCGGGACTCGAGCTTCGCCTGGCTCGACTCGGAGGCAGGGAGTCGCTTGAGGTTGCCCAGCTCGGGAATCAGCAGCTCTTCGGCGCAGCGCCGGTGCCAGTGGTGATGGTCTGTGCCGCCGAGCCGGCGCACGTACTGGACGATGGTGTGCTCGGCGCCGACGTCGATGTCACCGTGGCAGCCCGGGCAGTGGTAGAGCTTGCGAGCGATGCCGCGGATCAGCCAGGTCTCGTCGCCCTCTTCGTTCAGCCCGCGGAGGCTCCAGCGGATGCTCGGCTGGCCGTCGAACTGACCCACCTCATCGCCTCGACATCCAGGCAAAGCCGGCCGCCATCGCCAGGTTGGAGACGCCGGCCAGGCGCAGTCCCAGCTTCGCGCCCGGCCTGTGCACCGCCGGCGACCCCGCCCACAGCGCGTCGGTGGCGATCTCGGTGCCACGCAGCCAGGCCAGCGCCTGCCAGTCGCCGGAAGTTCCTCGGCGGTCGGCGACGGCGTGGGCGGCGGCGAAGGTGAGCCAGATCGGTCCGCAGCGGCGGAAGAGATGCTTCGCGTCGGGCGAGGGCTCCTCGTGTCCGAGCACCTTCAGGGTCGCAGCCGGGGCGAGGATGGTTGCACTCCCGAGCACCAGGTCGAAGGCGATCATGAACCGATTGTTGAGGCGCAGCGCCTGTTCGAACGTCATCCCTGCATTCAATCCAACCAGATCGGCGCCGAGATACGCACGCGAGTGTGACTTTGCAAGAAGGGAAAGTGTCGGGTTCGGCGAAATCGACCGCCGTGACCAAGACCGCGACGAAGTCCCCCCAGCTAAAGAGCCTTTCCGACTACATCCAGGAGCGCTTCGACGAGTTCTCGCGCTCCCAGAAAGACGTTGCCCGCTACATCGTCGACCACCTCGACGAGGCCGCCTTCCTTACCGCCGAGGAGCTGGCCCGTCGGGCGAGCACCTCGTCATCGACCGTCGTCCGCTTCTCCCAGGCCCTCGGCTTCGAGGGCTACCCCGAGCTGCAGCAGGCGGCGATCGAGGAGTACCGCGCGACGATCGCCGGAGCCGCCAGCAACGGCGGCGCCCTGTTCTCCTTCGATCACTCCGAGCTCGAGGGCTCGCTCAGCGCCGACTACGCGAATCTCGAGGAAACCGCGCGCAAACTGACGCCGGAGCAGGTCGACGCCTCGGTTGCGGCGCTGGCCACGGCGCAGCGCATCGTCATCGTCGGCGTCGACCAGATGGCGTTCTTCGCCAGCTACCTGCGTCACACCCTCAGCCTGCTCGACATCCGCGCCGAGATCGTCGCCAGCACCGGCGGCGAGTCCCTGCAGCGGCTCGGCCGGATCGGCGAAGACACGCTCGTGATCACGCTCTCCGCCGGCCGCGCCCACCCGTTGCTGCTGCGGGCGATGAAGCTGGCTCTGCACCGCGGCGCCCGTACCCTGGCCATCTCCGACGCAACCATGTCGGAGATCGGCGAGCACGCCGAGCTGACCCTCTACTTCTCTTCCAACAGCCCTTCGTTCGCACGCTCGAACACGGCCCTGATGGCGCTGGTCCAGGCTTTGGCGCACGGTCTCTACGCCCGTGACGAAGCCGCGCACAAAGACCGCATTCGCGCCTACAAACTGAAGTAAGTCGCTCCTCCGTAATATGGGCGCGATGACTGAGCGCGCGACTTTTCGACTGAAAACCGGCCTGGCGGAGATGCTGAAGGGCGGGGTGATCATGGACGTGGTCACGCCCGAGGAGGCGAAGGTCGCCGAGGACGCGGGTGCCTGCGCGGTGATGGCGCTGGAGCGCGTGCCCTCTGACATCCGCCGCGACGGCGGCGTCGCCCGTATGTCGGACCCGGCGATGATCAAGGGGATTCAGGAGGCGGTGACCATTCCGGTGATGGCCAAGGCGCGGATCGGCCACTTCGCCGAGGCTCAGGTCCTGCAGGCGCTCGAGGTCGACTACATCGACGAGTCCGAGGTGCTGACCCCGGCCGACGAGCGCAACCACATCGAGAAGCTGGCCTTCGACGTGCCCTTCGTCTGCGGCGCCACCAATCTCGGCGAGGCGCTGCGGCGACTCGGCGAGGGAGCGGCGATGATCCGCTCCAAGGGCGAGGCCGGCACCGGCAACGTCGTCGAGGCAGTCCGCCACATGCGCGAGATCACCTCCGGCATCAAGTGGCTGGCGCAGCTGCGCCCCGAGGAGCTCGCAGCCGCGGCAAAAGAGCATCAGGCTCCCCTGGAAGTCGTTCAGGAGGTCGCCGCCGCCGGCTCCCTGCCGGTCCCGCTGTTCTGCGCCGGTGGCATCGCCACCCCGGCTGACGCGGCGCTGATGATGCAGCTCGGCGCCGAAGGCAACTTCGTCGGCTCCGGCATCTTCAAGAGCTCCGATCCCGCCCGGCGCGCTCACGCGATCGTCGAGGCCACCACTCACTTCAACGACCCCGAGCGGGTCGCCGCCGCCTCGATCGGGCTGGGCGAGGCGATGCCGGGACTCGAGATCGCCGAGCTTGCCGCCGCCGACGCTCTGCTCCAGAACCGCGGGGCCTGAGCTGCGCGTCGGCGTCCTAGCACTGCAGGGCGATTTCGAGGCGCATGCCCGCACCCTGCGTCAGCTCGGCGCCGAAGCGACTGAGGTCCGGACCCCTCTCGACATGGCGGGCCTCGACGGCCTGGTCATCCCCGGCGGCGAGAGCACGACGATCGTCAAGGGGATCGAGTCGGCGGGCCTGGAGCCGGCGCTGCGAGATCACCACGCGGCCGGCCGGCCAATCCTCGGTACCTGCGCCGGCCTGATCGTCTGCGCCTCCGAGCACCTCGGCTTCCTCGACGCCAGCGCCAGGCGCAACGCCTTCGGCCGTCAGCTGCAGAGCTTCGAGGCCGACCTCATGGTCGCGGGAATCGGTGACGAGCCGCTGCGGGCGGTCTTCATCCGCGCCCCCTGGATCGAGCGGCACGGGGAGGGGGTGGAGGTCCTGGCCTCCTACGACGGACACCCGGTGGCGGTGCGCGAGGGCACGGTGCTGGCCTCGGCCTTCCACCCGGAGCTGACCGACGACCCGCGCTTCCACGCGATCTTCATGGCGATGACTACGGCTGCGCGCGAGCGGGCCAAAGAGGAGGCAACGAGATGAGCGACGCGCGGACCGAGGGCCTGGCAAAGATCCTGGTTGGCTACTCGACCGAGGTGAAAGAGGGCGAGGTTGTCTCGATCGACGGCGAGAGCGCCGCCGCGCCGCTGCTCCTGGCGGTCTACGAGGAGGTCTTGAAGGCGGGCGCCAACCCGGTTCTCAACGTCGCCCTCGACGGGCAGATCGCCGCCTACTTCAAGCACGCCTCGGACACTCAGCTGGAATGGATCTCGCCCTTCGCCGAGTGGATGGTCGACAACGTCGACGTGCGGATCGCGATCGGCGCCAGCACCAACACCCGCGAGCTGTCGGGAGTGCCGCCGGAGCGCCAGACCCTGCGCCAGACGGTCACCGGCGACCTGATGGCGCGGGCGATGAAACGCAGCGCCGAGGGCGATTTCCGCTGGTGCTACACGCTCTATCCCACCAGCGCCTACGCCTCTGAGGCGGAGATGAGCCTGGCCGACTACGAAGACTTCTACTACGGGGCATGTCTGGCCGGGGACGGCGACCCGCTCAGCGCCTGGCAGCGGGCCTCGGAGGAGACGAAGCGCCTGGCCGGATGGATCGAGGGGCACGAGGAGGTGCGGGTGACGGCGCCGGGGACCGACATCAGGCTCGGCATCGCCGGCCGCAAGTTCATCCCCTGCGACGGCCGTCACAACATGCCCGACGGCGAGTTCTTCACCGGCCCGGTCGAGGACTCGGTCGAGGGCGAGGTCAGCTTCCACCTGCCGGCCGTGATCGGCGGGCGCGAGGTCTCCGGCGTGCGCCTGCGCTTTGAGGCCGGCCTGGTCGTCGACGCCAGCGCCGAGCGCGGCGAGGAGTACCTGCTGAAACTGCTCGACACCGACCCCGGCGCCCGCCGCCTCGGCGAGCTCGGGATCGGCACCAACTACGGGATCGACCGCGGCACCCGCGAGGTCCTGCTCGACGAGAAGATCGGCGGCACCGTCCACATGGCGGTCGGCACCAGCTATCCGGAGTCCGGCGGCGTCAACGAGTCCGCCGTCCACACCGACCTCGTCTGCGACCTCCGCCTCGGGGGCAAGCTCGAAGTCGATGGCATCGTCATGCAGGAAGACGGCAAATTTCGGGTCTGAGGTCACCGGACCAAGCAGGTCAAGGACGCAGGGAGCGAAGCGTGCTCTGCACGTGAGCAACCGCGGACGCCGAGAGCGCCGGTCCGGTGACCTCAGAGCTATTGGTTCGGGATCGGCGAGCCTGCGGCGAGGAAGAACCAGAGGGTCAGGGCCAGGCCGGCGAGCATGACCGAGCCCATCAGCACCGCCTCGACGACCGTGACCGAGCTCTGGATGCTGCCGGTGTCGCGCATGCTCTTCAGCCAGGCGGGCCGGATCGGCGCCAGCCGGTTGGTGCCGGTAATGCGGATGTAGAGGTTGTTGAGCCGCCCGATCAGCCAGGCGACGATCAGGACCGAGGAGATGATCCCGACGGCGACGACGGCGTAGGGGCCGCCGCTGGGGAACTGGGTGTGGGAGACCTTGGAGGCGATGTAGACCCAGCTGAGGGGGATCGCCGTCCAGAGCGAGAAGGCAGCCAGCAGCATTGCCAGGAAGACCAACCCCGCGGCGAGCGCTCGGGCCGGATTTTGGATGTGCGTGTTTGCGGCCATCTCCCCGCTTCATAGAATGACAGGCATATGTCCGGTCATTCCAAGTGGTCCTCGATCAAACACAAAAAGGGCGCCGCCGACGCCAAACGCGGCAAGCTCTTCAGCAAGCTCGCCCGGGCGATCATCGTCGCGGCGCGCGACGGCGGCGGCGACCCTGAGAACAACCCGACCCTCGCGACCGCGATTCAGAAGGCCCGCGACGTCTCGATGCCCAAGGACAACATCCAGCGGGCGATCGACCGCGGCACCGGCGCCGGTGCCGATGGGGCGGCGATCGAACGGATCCTCTACGAGGGCTACGGGCCCGGGGGAGTGGCGATCCTGGTCGAGGCGCTGACCGATAACCGCAACCGCGCCAGCGCCGAGATCCGTTTCGCCTTCTCCAGCCACGGCGGCAGCCTCGGCGAGCCCGGCTCGGTCGCCTGGATCTTCGAGAAAAAGGGCGCGATCGTCGTCGACGGCGGCCGCTACGGGGAGGATGACGTGATCGTCGCCATCGACGCCGGTGCCGAGGACGTGCGCGAGGACGGCGACCAGCTCCGCGTCCTATCCGACCCCAGCGATCTCAGTGCCGTGCGCGAGGCGCTGGAGGGCGCCGGGGTCGAGATCGAGTCGGCCGGCTTGGCGACGGAGCCGAAGAGCACGGTCGAGGTCAAGGGCCACGATGCCGAGCAGCTGCTGAAGCTGCTCGATGCGCTCGACGAGCAGGACGACGTCGACGAAGTCTTCGCCAACTTCGACATCCCCGAGGACGTGCTGGAGAAACTCGCGGCCTGAGGGGCTGCTGGACAGAGTGGTGTGGGGGAGGGGTACCGACCTCCCTCCAACGCAACGCGCTCCGGCGGACTGCCCAGGGTGCGGAATCTCTGCGAAAAGCCCTGGGTGATGTCGCTCGCTCAAGCTGGAAAAGCTTCTGAACCCTCGGCGCCCCAGTGAGACGTGTCGTCGGATGGGTCTGGTGACCCTCTCACGGAGGCCCAAGGAACCACGCTGGAGCCCTCGGGGCTCGATCAGCTGCGCGACGGTCTCCGGGAGAGGGTCACCAGACCCATCCCTTACCCATGCTTCCCAGGGAGGCATCCGACCCGCTTCCGAGAATCCCCCCCTATGCAAGTAGTGATGGGGGTCGACCCCGGCGTAGCCAATCTTGGCTTTGGAATCGTGCGTGTCGAGGGCAACCACATGGTCGCTCTCGACGGCGGCGTGGTCGAGACGAGCGCCGAGCTGCCGATCGAGCGCCGGCTGGAGCGCATCCACCGGGCGCTGGCTGAGCTGATCGCCTGGCATCGGCCGCTGGCGGTGGCGATCGAGTCCGTCTACTTCGGCAAGAACGTGCACTCGGCGACGGCTGTCGGCCAGGCCAGTGGGGTGGCGATGCTAGCCGCCGCCCAGAGCGAGATCGGCTGCTTCTCCTACACGCCGCAGGCGATCAAGATGGCGGTTTGCGGCTCCGGCGGCGCCGGCAAGCGCCAGGTCCAGCGGATGGTCGGAACTCTGCTCGGCCTGCCCGAGCCGCCGACGCCCGACCACGCCGCCGACGCCCTCGCGGTGGCGATCTGCCACGGCGGCGGCGCCGGGCACCGGCAGGCGGTCGCCTCGGCAGGCGTGGGCGTGCCGGACGCGGCGCCGGAGCGGGTCAGCGGATGATCGCCGCGGTGCGGGGAGAGGTGATGGTGCGGCGCGCCGACCACGTCGTGATCGATGCCGCCGGCGTCGGCTACCGGCTCACGGTTTCGGCCGAGACCCTGAAAGCGGTGCCGGCGACCGGTCGCGAGATCTTCCTCCACGCCGAGCTGATCGCCCGCGAGGACTCGCTCGCCCTCTACGGCTTCTCCTCCGAGGAGGAGCGCGATCTCTTCCGCCTGCTGATCTCGGTCAGTGGCATCGGCCCGAAGGTGGCGATCGCGGCGCTCTCCGGTGGCAGTGCCCGCGATCTCCTACGGGCGATCGCGGCCGGCGACGCCAAACGCTTCCAGGCGGTCCCGGGAATCGGCAAACGGACCGCGGAGCGGATCATCGTCGAGCTGCGCGAGAAGGTCGCCGGAGCGCTCGAGGAAGAGGTCGCGATCGCCGTCGCCGAGAGCGGCGACGCTCGCTCGCTGGCTCGCGACGGCCTGGTCAACCTCGGCTACGCCCCCCTGGAGGCCGAGCAGCTGCTCGACGGCATCGAGGGCGACGACCCGCAGGAGCTGGTTGCGGCGGCGCTGCGCAAGGCCGCCTCGATCCGGAGCAGCGCGTGAACGACTCAGCCGACATCGGCAGCGGCCGCATCCGCACGCCGGGGATCGGCGAGGAGCCGGTCCCGGTCGACGCCGAGGTCCGCGTTCACGACGCCAGGGCCGACGTGCCCGACGAGGACCTCGACCGCTCGCTGCGGCCGCCGACGCTGGCGGACTTCGTCAATCAGGCGCAGGTGACCGAGCAGCTGGCGATCTTCATCGAGGCGGCGCGCGGCCGCGGCGAGCCGCTCGACCACGTCCTCCTCGCCGGGCCTCCCGGCCTCGGCAAGACTTCGCTGGCCCACATCGTCGCCGCCGAGATGGGGGTGCCGATGGTGCAGACGGCGGGCCCGGCGCTGGAGCGCAAGGCCGACATCGCCTCCTTCCTCACCGCGCTGGAGCCCGGCAGCGTCTTCTTCATCGACGAGATCCACCGCCTCGGGCGCGCCGTCGAGGAGACCCTCTACCCGGCGATGGAGGACGGCGAGCTGCCGGTCGTCCTGGGCCAGGGAGCGGGGGCGCGCACGGTGACGCTGCCGCTGCCGCCCTTCACCCTGGTCGGCGCCACCACCCGGGCCGGCCTGTTGACGACGCCCCTGCGCGACCGCTTCGGCGTCTCCCACCGGCTCGAGCACTACAGCCCCGAGCACCTGGCCTCGATCATCGAGCGCTCGGCCAGCATCCTCGGCGTCGAGATCGACGCCGCGGGGGCGCACACGATCGCCTCTCGCTCGCGTGGCACGCCGCGGGTCGCGAACCGTCTGCTGAAGCGGGTGCGGGACTTCGCCCAGGTGAAGGGCTCCGGCGCGATCGGCGCCGGCGTCGCGATCGACGCCCTGGAGATGCTGGAGGTCGACGCCGGCGGCCTCGACCGCAGCGACCGCGCCCTGCTCGACACCGTGGCGACCAAGTTCGGCGGCGGCCCGGTCGGCCTCTCCACCCTGGCGATCGCGATCGGCGAGGAGCAGGACACGATCGAGGACGTGCTCGAGCCATATCTGCTCCAACAGGGCCTGCTGAAGCGCACCCCGCGCGGCCGCGTCCTCACCCGGCGGGCCTACGATCACCTCGGGCTGCCGGCGCCGGAGGGCGCCGCGAGCCTCTTCTAGCCGCGCGCTTGTAGCCTGTCGAATATGCCGTTTTTCATCTGTCCGAATTGCGGGCACCGGGAGGCAAGCAGCGAGCGGACCGCGGGTTTCAGCTCGCGCCCGAAGGGCTGCTCCAAATGCGGCTTTGGATTCGTATTCGAATTACTCGACGATTATTATCCGGCTCCGAATGCAGCCTTCTTCGTCTGCGACAAGCAGGAACGCGTGATCGACGCCGGCAAAGGCAGCTTCGAGCTGACCGGCCTGACCGACGAGGACGTGATCGGCCGCCCCGTGCGCGAGGTCCTCGGCCTCGACTGGATCGACAAGGGCGACGGCGACGAGAGCTCCGACACGAACGGCGACGGCGTCACCGACCCGATCGAGACTTCGCTGGAGTGGGGGGTGCGCTCGCTCGGCAAGCGGGTCTCGGTCAACGCCGAGGGCGACCTGCCGGCGAAAGCCGTGGCCGACGTCTTCCCCGCCTACGACGACGACGGCGGGCTGTTGCTCGTGCTCACCCCGGAGGGCTAGGAGATGGGGACCCGGCGCCGCTACCTCTTCGTCCTGCTTTTCGTCCTCGGCCTGGTGATCGCCTCGGCGCTGGTCATCGCCAACACCTCGACCAAGCTCGGCCTCGACCTCAAGGGCGGCGTCGAGCTCGTCTACCAGGGCCAGCCGACCGGCCAGGTCAAAGAGGTGACCGGCGAGGACATCGAACGCTCGATCGAGATCATCCGCGAGCGGATCGACGAGCTCGGGGTCTCCGAGCCGGAAGTCGCGCGCCTGGGCACCGACCAGATCACGGTCAGCCTGCCCGACGTCGACAACGCGCAGCGGGCGATAGAGCAGGTCGGCAGCACCGCCCAGCTCTTCTTCTACGACTGGGAGCCGAACCTGATCGGCCCCGAGCGGGCGATCGGCGGCAGCCCCGGGCAGCAGCCGCCGCCGGGGCCCCTGAAAGCGTCGGAAAAACGCTGGAAAGACGCCGGTCGTGACGTCAAAAGCGTCGAGAACGCCCAGCTGATCGCCGCCGGCGCCTTTCCCGACGCTTACGGCGCCGCGCAGCTCGCCGCCGAACAGCCGCCGCTGGAGGATTGCGGGAACTGCTCGGTTGCGAAACCGCGCTACTACCTCTTCGAGAAAGAGCCGCCGCACGATCTGATCGCCGGCCCGGAGCTCGCCAAGAAAGACCTCTACCTCAGCCCGACGGGTGAAAAACGCTCCCGCGACGGGATCGTCGTCAAGGTTCCGGCGGGGACGATCCTCGTCTCCGAATACCCGACCGACGAAGCGGGCAAGGTCGACAAGACCGCGCGACCCGGCTGGTACGCGCTCAAGGACGACCCGGCGCTCTCGGGGACCGACATCACCGACCCGAAGCAGGAATTCGGCGAAAACAACGAAGCCACCGTCAACTTCGGCTTTACCGACGAGGGCCGCGACGCCTTCGAGGAAGTCACCCGCAAGATCGCCCAGCGCGGGCAGGCGCAGGCGATCGGCCCGGTCAGCGGCGAACAGGCGGCGGCGCTCTCCGGCCACTTCGCGGTCGTGCTCGACAACGAAGTCAAGAGCCGGCCGATCATCGACTTCTCCCAGAACCCCGACGGCATCGACGGTCGCCAGGGCGCCCAGATCTCCGGTGGCTTCACCGATCCATCCGAGGCGCAGGACCTGGCGACGATCCTGCAGATCGGCGCCCTGCCGATCAACCTCAAACTGATCAGCCAGACCCAGGTCTCCGCGACCCTGGGGACGCAGGCGCTGCACGCCGGGGTCAAGGCCGGGGTCATCGGCCTCGCTCTGGTCATCATCTTCCTGCTCCTCTACTACCGCTTCCTCGGCTTCATCGCCTCGATCGCTCTGGCCGCCTACGGGGTCATCTTCTTCGCCCTGATCAACCTGATCCCGATCACCCTGACCCTGCCGGGGATCGCCGGATTGGTCCTGACGATCGGCGTCGCCGCGGACTCTAACATCGTCATCTTCGAGCGAATAAAGGAGGAGGTGCGGGCGGGACGCTCGATGTCGAGCGCGATCAGCGCTGGCTACAAACGCGGCATCAGCACGATCATCGACGCCAACGTCGTCACCCTGCTGACCGCCTTCATCCTCTTCGTCCTGGCGACCTCGGGCGTCAAAGGCTTCGCTTTCACCCTCGGCGTCGGCACGATCGTCTCCCTGCTGACCGCCGTCGTCTTCACCCAGGCGCTGCTCGGCAGCATGAGCCGTTCCCGCCTGTTGCGCTCGCCGAGCGCCCTCGGCGCCGGCGGCCAGGGGGTGCGCTGGCACTTCGACTTCATGGGCGCGAGCCGCTGGTTCTTCTCGATCTCCGGCGTGATCCTGCTGGTCGGCGCCCTGGCGCTGGCGACCAAGCAACTCAACTTCGGCATCGACTTCGAGTCCGGCACCCGGGTCAAGGTGGCGCTGGAAAAGCCCACCGACGAGGAAGGGGTACGCGAGACCCTCGACTCGATCGGGATCGGCGGCGAGGAGATCCAGCAGGTCTCCGATCCGGTCTTCGGCGAAAACGTCTTCCAGATTCAGACCCGGGAGCTTGGCCCGAGCACGGTCAAAGAGGCCCAGAACGCGCTCAGCGAGGAGTACGGCGTCGTCGCCGACGGCTTCGACAGCACCAGTGTCGGGCCGACCTTCGGCCAGCAGGTGGCGAGCAGTGCGCTGAAAGCCCTGATCTTCTCCCTGCTGGTGATCTGCGGCTACGTGGCGCTGCGCTTCGAGCCGAAGTTCGCGGTGCCGGTGCTGATCGCGATCTTCCACGACATCCTGATCACGGCCGGCGTCTACTCGTTGACGGGGAAAGAGGTGAGCAGCGGTACCGTCGCCGCCTTCCTGACCATTTTGGGCTACTCGATCTACGACACGATCATCGTCTTCGACCGCATCCGCGAGAACGTGCCGCGGATGCCGCGCGCGGCGTTCTCGCAGATCGTCAACCGCTCGATGAGCGAGGTCCTGACCCGTTCGCTGGCGACCAGCTTCTCGACCATCCTCGGCGTGATCTCGCTGCTGATCTTCGGCGGCGCGACCCTGCAGGACTTCGCTTTCGCGATGCTGGTCGGGATCGCCTCCGGTACCTACTCATCGATCTTCATCGCCTCGCCGGTGCTGACCGCCTGGAAGGAACGCGAGCCGGGCTTCGTGCGCCGCCGCCTGCGGATCGCCCAGGCCGAGGGGAGCGTGCCGGCCTTCGCCGACGACGTCGCGACGGCGGATCTCGGCAGCGACGAGCAGACCGAAGCCGAGATCACCGCCGCGAGCGATCAACCGGAGGCTCAGCCGCAGGCCGGGGCCGTCGCCACCATCGAGCGACCCGGCGAGGGCAACGGTGGCGATCCGGTCGCCGAGACCGAGACCGCCTCGGCCGAGCGCCGTCAGCGCAACGCCGAGCGCAAGGCGCGCCGCCAAGCACGCCGCAAGCACGGGAGGAAGCGCTGATGGCACTGCTGGTCTGGTTCACGATGGGGATCGCTCTCTGGCACTTCACCGTCTTCATGCCCGACCACTTCTGGCAGGGCATCGTCGGCGCCTTCCTCGGCTCGGTCATCGGGGCGATCCTCTTCGGCCTGATCGTCGAGCTGATCAGCGGCAAAGGCCTCGGCGACACCGACCTGGGGACGGCGCTGACCGCGGTCCCCGGGGTCGCGATCGGCCTCGCGGTCGTCTACGCGATCGGCATCCGCAGCGAGAAGCACTCGACTAGTCCTTCCTAGGACCCTCCTAGGGCTTTTCCGCCCCATTTTCGGCACCTTTGCGGCGCTTTTGACGCCGCCGTGCTTCCTAGCCTGGTGGTGTGCCGGAGACCCTGAAGACGTTTGCCGCCGAGCCCTATGCCTACGCCGACGTGCGGGCGGTGGCCGAGGGTCTCGATTTGAGCGAGCCGGTGGCGGTGACCCTGGTCCGCCGCGGCTACCGCACGCCGGAGCTGGCGCGGACCTTTCTTGCCGCCGACGAGTCCCATCCAGCCTCGGCTTTTGACTCGATGGAGGTGATCGTCGCCCAGGTCGGGGCCGCGATCGCCGCCGGCGAGCGGATCACGGTCCACGGCGACTTCGACGTCGACGGCGTCTGCGCGACCACGATCATGGTCTCGACCCTGCGCGCCCTTGGCGCCGAGTGCGACTGGCTGATTCCCGACCGGATCGGCGACGGCTATGGCCTCAGTGCCCCGAACATCGAGAAGCTGGCGGCGCGCGGCACCGAGCTGATGATCACGGTCGATTGCGGAGTTACCGCGGTCGACGAGGTGCGTCTGGCGCGCGAACTAGGGATCGAGACCATCGTTACGGATCACCACCAAGCAGGAGACGAGCTGCCGGACTGCCCGATTCTGCATCCCGAGATAAGCGGCTATCCGTTTGCATCGCTGTGCGGGACGGCAGTCGCGTGGAAGCTCAGCTGTGCTTTGCGGGAGAGTGAGCAGCTGGAGGACCTTGACCTCGTGGCGCTGGCGACGGTGGCGGACGTGGTACCGCTGGTGGGTGAGAATCGGTCGCTGGTGAAGAGGGGTTTGGTCGAGATGCGGAGGACGCGGCGGGTGGGGCTGCGGGCGCTTATGGCAGCTTCGAAATGCGAGCCGACGCGGTTGGACGAGAGCGATCTGGCATTTCGACTGGCTCCCAGGATCAATGCGGCGGGGCGCTTGTATCGCGCCGATGCCGGTGTCGAGCTGATGCTGACCGAAGATGAGGCCCGGGCGGAGGAGATCGCAGCGGAGTTGGGGCGGGCGAACTCGGAGCGGCGGGCGCGGGAGCGCGAGGTGGATACGGCGGCCGAGGCGGCCCGCCGCGAGCTCCCGGAGCACCTGCGCGAAGCGCCGGGGCTCGTGCTTGCCGGTGAGGACTGGCATCCGGGAGTGGTCGGGATCGTCGCCTCGCGGCTGGTCGAGCGCCACCACCTCCCGGTGGTCGTCGTCTCGCTCGACGGCGAGGGCGGTGGACGCGGCAGCGGCCGCAGCATCCCGGGCTTCGACCTGCTGGCGGCGCTGGAGGCCTGTTCCGAGCACCTCGAGAGCTTCGGCGGCCATCGCGCCGCCGCCGGCCTCTCGCTGCGAGCCGAGAACCTCGGTGCCTTCCGCGAGGCCTTTGCCGCCCACGCAGCGGCGCTGCTGAGTCCTGAGGACCTGCGCCGCACCGAGCGCATCGACGCGATGGTGGGCGGCGTCGGCCTTGGCCTCGAGCTGGCC
Source organism: uncultured Solirubrobacterales bacterium (assembly GCA_963812145.1). Classification (GTDB taxonomy): domain Bacteria; phylum Actinomycetota; class Thermoleophilia; order Solirubrobacterales; family 70-9; genus VAYN01. The sequence goes on along the minus strand of CAWEUG010000004.1, from coordinate 681,872 downwards.
GAGGAGCTCGGCCGGCTCGCTCCTTTCGGGATGGGCAATCCGGGGGTGCGGCTGATGGTTCCCTCGGCCCGGGTCAGTGACGTGCGGACCATGGGCGAGGGCAAGCACTCCCGCTTCAGCCTCCACAGCGGCGCCCACCGCGCTCTCGGCGTCGCCTTCGGACGCTCCAGCCTGGGGGTCGAGGACGACGACCCGGTCGACGCCGCGGTGCGGCTCGAGGTCAACCACTGGAACGGCTCGATCGAGCCACGTGTGGTCCTCAACGAGCTCTACCCACTGGAGGACGCCCCCGGTGAGCCGCTCTCGCCTCATTCTTGCGAGTGCGGGGAGGAGGAGTGGTGGCGGCGCTTCGAAGCGGAGCTCCGGTCCGACTCCGGTGCTCCCGATCGCGCCGAGGGGGACCTGTCGCCCTTGGGGGCACAAAGTCGCCGGCGCGACGGCGGGCGCACGGTCATCGACGGCGCCGGCGCCATCACCGTGGCGCTGGCCGAGCTGGTCTCCAGCGGTGCCGGCGTGCTGGCCGTATGCGCCGACGCCTCGCGACGTGCACCGCTGGCCAGCGGTGCCAGTGGCCTCGCCCGCTTCAATGGCGGCGCCGCCCGCCTCGCCTGTCAGCGCTGCGGACGCGAGGCAGTCGCCGGCCTCGCCGCCCGCGCCGACGGCGGCCTGGCCCTGACCGACTATGCGGCGCTGGCGCGGGAGCCGTGGCTGGCCGAGCCCTTCGAGCACGTGGTCATGGTCGACCCGCCGCGTGGGCCGGCCGACGAAGATCGCTGCGCCCAGGCGGCAAGCGAAGGCGAGCCGGGGTTCCTGCACCGGCTCTGGACCGAGGCGGAGCAGGGCTTCGCGGTCTCGGCATCCGACGAGCAGCACGCCTCCCGGGCAGTGGTGGGGGGTGTCTTCCGGCGCCTGCGCGAGGGCGGCGACGTCAGCGGCACGGAGCTGCGCGCGGCGCTCGCGGGCAGCGGCGCCCATCCGCTCTGCCCGGAGGCCGCGGCACGCTGCTTCCGGGTCCTGACCGAGCTCGGGCTGCTCTCAGGCGAGCCCAGCGACGGCGCGGGGGTCGTCGGGGTCGTATCCTCAGGGGGGACGGATCTGGAGCGCTCAGCGGCGTTCCGCGCCTACAGAGCAGACCACTCGGAGGCATCGCTATACCTCGCAAGACCCAAGCAGCCGTAGAGCACTCAGAGCTCCTCGCCGACCTCTTTGCCGTGGTCGAGGAGTTCGACTCCTCGCCGGGCGAAAACGGGAACGGCGCCGGCGGTACCGCGCTCGCGGTGGCGACGATCGACCGCGCCGCGCTCGAGCGCGCCTTCGACTTCGCCTGTGAGCGCCACGCCGACCAGATGCGCTACTCCGGCGACGAGTTCATCACCCATCCGGTCGGGGTGGCGCAGGTCTGCGCCGGGATGCGACTGGACACGGAGACCCTCTGCGCGGCGCTGCTGCACGACACCGTCGAGGACACCAGCGCCAGCCTCGACGACGTCCGCGAGGCATTCGGCGAGGAGATCGCCCAGCTGGTCGACGGCGTCACCAAGCTGACCGGGATGTCGTTCGAGAGCCGCGACGAGCGCCAGGCCGAGAACTACCGCAAGATGATGGTGGCGATGGCCACCGACGTCAGGGTGATCCTGATCAAGCTGGCCGACCGCCTCCACAACATGCGCACGCTCGGCGCCCTGCCGAAGCAGAAGCAGCTGGCGAAGTCGCACGAGACCCTGGAGATCTACGCGCCGCTCGCCCACCGGCTTGGCATCCACGCGATCAAGTGGGAGCTGGAGGACCTCGCCTTCGCCACCCTGCACCCGCGTAAGTACGCCGAAATCAAGCAGCTGGTCGCCCAGCAGCGCGACGAGCGCGAGAGCTACGTCACCGATGCCGGCGAGTTCCTCTCCGAGGAGTTGGAGCAGGTCGGGATCGAGGCCCAGATCTCCGGCCGGGCCAAGCACTTCTACTCGATCTACACGAAGATGGCCAAGAAGGGCCGCGAGTTCAATGAGATCTTCGACCTCACGGCGATGCGGGTGATCGTCGACTCGGTCAAAGACTGCTATGGCGCGATCGGCGTCATCCACTCGCTCTGGAAGCCGCTGCCGGGCCGCTTCAAGGACTTCGTCGCGATGCCCAAGGCGAACATGTACCAGGCCCTGCACACGACCGTGATCGGCCCCGAGGGCAAGCCCCTGGAGATCCAGATCCGGACCGAGGAGATGCACAAGCTGGCCGAGTACGGGATCGCCGCCCACGTCGCCTACAAAGAGGGGGGAGGCACCGACCCCAAGCGGGAGAAGATGACCTGGCTGCGGCAGCTGGTCGAGGCCGAGGGCGAACAGGACCCGGCCGAGTTCCTCGAGTCGCTCAAGGTCGACCTCTTCGAGGACGAGGTCTTCGTCTTCACCCCCAAGGGCGAAGTCAAGAACCTCTCCGCCGGCTCGACTCCGCTCGACTTCGCCTACGCCATCCACACCGACGTCGGCCACCGCACCGTCGGCGCCAAGGTCAACGGCAACATCGTGCCGCTGCACTACCAGCTGAAGTCGGGCGACATCGTCGAAGTGCTGACCGCGAAGCAGAACCGCGGCCCCTCGCGCGACTGGCTGAAATTGGTGCGGACCAGCCGCGCCCGCAACAAGATCCGCGCCTTCTTCAAAGAGGAAGGCCGCGAGGACGCCGAGCGCAAGGGGCGCGAGGGTCTGGACGAAGCGCTGCGCACGCGCGGCATCCCGATGCAGAAGATCGCCGGCTCGGCCCTGCTCGCCGACGTCTTCCGCGAGATGGGCTACCGCAAAGGCACCGACTTCTACATCGCCCTCGGCCAGGGCAAGGTCTCGACCAAAACCGCCGCCAACAAGCTGATGCAGCGGCTCAAAGCCGGCGAGGCGGTCGAGGAGCACCCGGCCGCGCCGGTCCGCGGCCGCGACGACCACGCTCGCCGCACCAAGGACGCATCCAACTACGGGATCTCGGTCAAGGGCGCCGAGAACGTCGCCGTGCGCCTCGCCAAGTGCTGCCGGCCGGTTCCGGGCGACGAGATCGCCGGTTACGTCTCGCTGGGCCGAGGGATCACCATCCACCGCGCCGACTGCAAGAACGTCAAGGCGCTGAAAAAGTCCCCCGAACGATTCGTGGAGGTCGGTTGGGAAGGCGAAAACGAAGCCTCCTACCGGGTCGAGCTGCAGATCGACGCCTACGATCGCACTCGCTTGCTCGAGGACCTCTCGCGCACCTTCTCCGAGGCCGGGATCAACATCATCGGCGCCTCCTGCATGACCAACCACCCGATGGTGAAGAACAAGTTCGTGGTCGAGGTGGGGGACACGGAGCAACTGAAGCAGTGCATCTCGCGCCTGCGCAACGTCGAGAGCGTGTTCGACGCCTATCGGATAACCCCGACCGTCTGATCGACGGCGTGACGGACGGGGAGGACCATTGGCCCTGACCGTCGCAGTCACTGGCCCCACCGGGGAGATCGGGCTGCCTTTGATGACGGAGCTGGAGGCCGACCCGGCGGTGGGGGCGGTGCGGGGGATGGCGCGGCGGCCGTTCGACCCGGCGGTGGAGGGGTGGGAGAAGGTCGCCTACCGGCGCGGGGACATCCTCGATCGCGGTTCGCTGGCGGCGCTCTTCGATGGGGCCGACGTCGCCGTCCACCTTGCCTTTGCGATCTTCGGCGGTCGCGAGGAGACCCGGCGGATCAACCTCGAGGGCTCGCGCAACGTCTTCGAAGCGGCGATCGAGGCAGGGGTGAAGCGCTTCGTCTACGCCTCCTCCGTCGCCGCCTACGGCTTCCATCCGGAGAATCCGCAGCCGCTGACCGAGGCGGTGCCGGCGCGGGGCAGCGAGAGCTTCTACTACTCGGCCCAGAAGGCCGAGCTAGAGGCGACGCTGGAGGACCTGCTCGCCGGGAGTGACGTGGACGCTTACGTGTTCCGTCCCTGCATCGTCGCCGGGCCGCGGGCGACGATGCTGATCGAGAAAATCGTCGAGGGAGCCCGCCTCGGCGACCCGGTGCCGTCCCTGCGGCGAGGGCTGGCGCGGCTGTCGCTGCCGCGCCCGCTGCTGCCGGACGGCGGCGCCCCGATCCAGCTCGTCCACCACGACGACGTCGCCCGGGCGCTGGCGGCGGCGATCGACGGCAGAGGCGAGCCCGGTGCTTACAACCTCGCCGGCGAGGGCGAGATCCGCCTCGGCGACGTCTCCCGGGCACTCGGCTGGCACGCGTTGCGGCTGCCGCCACCCGCGGTCGCCGTCGGCGCCGCCGTCGCCGCCCGGCTCAGCTTCCTCTCTCCGCAGCTCGAGTGGGCTGCGGCGCTGCGGATACCGGTGCTGATGGACACCGCCAAGGCGCGCCGAGAGCTTGGCTGGGAACCGCGCTTCGACGCCGCCGAGACCTTGATCCAGACGGCCGTATCCGCTCGCGAAACCGGACTGCTCGACTAGCGGCTCAATAGGGAGAATGCCGGGCAAGTCAATTCGAACTAATATTCGGTACGTCCGAATTTGGTCCGTTATGAGACTCATGATCCGGGTAGGAGGCTGCCGATGAAAGCAAAGATGGAGGCACCAACCAAGGCACCCACAGCAACTCGCGCTTGGGCTCCGACGAAGCGGTCGGTCGTCGTCGGCATGAGCCGGCTTGCGTTCGACGCCGTCGCCGGCGGAGACGGCCCCGCAGGCGCTCCGGCAACGCTGCAGAACGCCGTTCGCTGCTATCTCGGTGATCGGGGCGCCAACCGGCCGGCGTGGCCTTACCCCGCCTTCCTGCGCGGCAGCGAGGTTCAGGAGGACGTGCAGCTCGAGTTGAGCATCAAGGACGACCTCTGGCTGTCATTCGAGGCCGAGGCGGCTCGGCAGGACGTCTCGCCGCAGCGGCTGCTCGAGCACGCTGCCTTCTACTTTGCTGCCGAGATGGACGCCGGCCGCATCACCCAGCGCATCCTCGACGATCTCGAGGCGACAGAAAAAGGCTAGGCGGCGGAGCTGGGCGCCGCCACTACGGGTGCGGCGTCGAGCTCGACCAGGCTGGCGCGCAGGGAGCGTCGTCCGCGATGGTGAAGCCCGTGCACCGAGCTCTCGGTCTTGTCGAGAGTGCCGGCGATCTCCACTGGTGAAAGGCCGACGATGTGCCGGAGGACGAGCACCTCGCGCTGATCCTCTGGAAGCTCTTCCAGGGCCTGGCGTAGGGCTCGGCCGCGATCGAGGCCGGTTTGCGCGCGACCGGTGTCGACGAGCCGCACCTCCTCGGTCGGGATCGCCCGTTTGGCGCGCAGGTGGTCGAGAGCGGCGTTGCGTGCCACCCGCAGGATCCAGGCGTCGAACGGCACCTCCCTCTGCTCGTACTTCTTGATCGCTTTCATCAACTTGGCGAAGACGTTCTGGGTGATGTCTTCGGCCTCGTGGTGGTCGCGGATGAAGCCGGTCACGTAGCGCAGGACGTCGTCCGCGTAGCGGACGTACAGATAGTGCAGGCCCTCCGAGTCGCCGGACTTAGCACGCGCCACAGCCTCTCTGGTGAGCTGGCTGCTGACCCCGTGAGGCGCTGCTGCGCTGTCGGGCGTACTGCTCATCTGTGTTTCCTCCGCATGCTCACCGCATGCATTCACTACTGGTTTTCAGTCTGGCTGCGATCTCATGAACAAATAAACAAGACCGGCGATGTTCTGGGAAAAGATTTGGATAAGAAATTCATCCCAAAATGGAGGGTAATGCTTGACCTCCACAGCATATGAGAGAGGCTGCGGGGCAGAGGATTAAGGACGATCGGCCCAGTTGTCAATGCCCAATATTTGTCCAAATTTCATTCCCAGCCTCAAGCCCCTGCAATTGCACAACTATTCCGGACAAAATTGCACAGGTATTGGGGGCTGAAGTTAGGAGGAATTTGGCGGGGAGGGTGAAAACCCTGGCCCCCTCGGGGGAGTTCTTAGGGAGGACATGATGAAAGTCGCACTCGGAAAATTTGCCTGCTCGGGGATCGAAACCCATCTCGGCACCGATATCCCGGCCGGGGCGCGGACGGCGCTGTTCCACTACGCCCGCAAGCTCAAAGCCGGCCGCAGGCCGCTCGCTCCGCCGCGCTTCCTGGACGATCAGGCCCGGCAGGAGCCGGAGCTCGCCTTCGACCTGGCGGTCGACCGGGAGACCGAGGCGATGCTCGAGCGTGAGGCCCTGAGGCAGCGGACGACGATCAGTCAGCTGGCGGCCCACACGGTCCTGGTCTACCTGGCCGAGCTCGAGTTTCTCGGCATCGCGCCTCGCGCCGGCGCGGCTCCCCAGGCGTAGTCCGGGGATTCGCGCCGGCGATAGAGGCGGAAGCTAGGACTTGTCGGCGGAAGGCGCGGCGAGGGTGCCCTGGCGGGCGGCCGCCATGACCTCGTCGACGGAGCGGACCGCGACCGGCTCGCCCCGCGTCGCCAGCGACTTCTCCAGCGCTTCCAGTCCGAGCACGATCTCCAGTCCCAGTTGCGCGTTCGAGACCGGCGTGGTCCCCTCGCGGATCGCCGCGGCGAAGTCCCTCAGCTCCTGGCTGAGGGGCTCCAGGGCTTCGATCCGCGGCGCGACCATGTCACCGCTGCGGTAGGTGAGGCGGTACTCGCCGAAGTTGGCGGGCGGCTCGGAGAAATCGAGGCCGCGATCGTAGATCCGCACCGAGTCGTCGGCGGCGGTGTCCTCGTACTGGACCATGCGGCGGCTGCCGACCACGACCATCTGGCGCATCTTGCGCGGGGCCAGCCAGGAGAGCTGGACGTTGGCCTGGGTGCCGCCCTCGAAGCGCAGGGTGAGGAAGGCGGTCTCGTGGACGCCGTCCTGGAAAACGCTGCGCCCGGTCGCCGAGACCTCGACCAGCGGCTTGCCCAGCCAGTGGAGGAGGATCGAGAGGTCGTGCGGGGCGAGGTCGAGCACGACCCCGTCCTGCTGGTAGATGCCGAGGTTCATGCGGGACGAGGTGACGAAGTAGATCTCGCCCAGCTCGTCGGTCTGGATCAGGTCGCGGACCTTGTTGACCGAAGGGCTGTACACGAAGGTGTGGCCCGGCATCATCACCAGGCCGAGCTCGTCGGCCAGGGCGATCAGCTTGGCCGCCTCGTCGGCGGTGCGGGCGAGCGGCTTCTCGACCAGCACGTGCTTGCCGGCCTCGAGGGCGCGGCGCACGAGGTCGTAGTGGGTATGGGGGGGAGTGGCGATCGCCACCGCTTCGATCCGCGGATCGGCGAGGGCGGCGTCGAGGTCGCTCTCCACCCAGACGCCGGGATGGCGGCGGCGGAAGTCTTCGGCCCGGGCATCGTCCATCTCGCAGAGGCCCATCAGCCGGAACTCGGGCCGCTCGACCACGTTGCGGACGATGTTCGGGCCCCAGTAGCCGTATCCGACGACCATGGTGCCTATTGCTCCTGATGGGTTCACTCGGCTCCCTTTCTAGTGAGGACGATCCACGGGGTCTTCATAAGGATTGAGAGGTCCAGCGCCAGCGAGCGGCGCTCGGCGTACTCGATGTCGAGGCGGACCATTTCCTCGTAGGTGCGCTCGCTGCGACCGCTGACCTGCCAGAAGCCGGTCAGGCCGGGCTTGACGGAGAAGCGCTCCAGGTACCAGCTCGGGTACTCGGCCACCTCGTAGGGGATGGCGGGGCGGGGGCCGACCAGGGTCATGTGGCCGAGGACGACGTTGAAGAGCTGCGGGAGCTCGTCGAGGCTCCACTTCCTGATCCAGCGCCCGACCGGGGTGATCCGGTTGTCGACCGCGAGCTTGTAGAGGTCCTTGCGCCCGCCGTCGGGGATCTGCTCGACCTCGTCGCCGCCGTTGATCAGCGCCGTGACGTATTCCTGGTGGCCGCGAGGGTCGGCGTCGAGGCGCATGCTGCGGAACTTGAAGAGCGTGAACTCTTGCTGGTGGAAACCGACCCGGCGCTGGCGGAACAGCGCCGGCCCGCGGCTGTCGAGGCGGACCGCGATGGCGACCGCGATCAGAATCGGCGCGAGGGCGAGGATCGTGGCGCCGGCGAAGACGATGTCGAAGAGGCGCCGCACGGCCGACAGCCAGCGCGGTTCGCTGACGGTCCGACTCAGCGTTTGCTTGTGGGTGAGTCCGTGGGCCTCCATCCTCGTTTAAAACAACGCCCCTACGGAGGAAACACTTGCGCCGGGGGGCCGATCGAAGGGTGAAAAAAGTCTGGTCTTAGTAAGGGCGGGAAAATTTTCGAACGCACGCAAAGACGGGGACGTTGCGTGCGTTGATTACCCATGGCACCCCGAATCGTCTCCATCATCGGCTCCCGACCCGAGATCGTGCAGGCAGCACCGCTTTCGCTCGCCTACTCGAGCTGCGTCGAGGAGATCCTGGTCCATACCGGGCAGCACTACGACCCGGGTATGTCGGACCTGCAGATCGCGGACCTGAGGCTGCCGCTGCCGGAGTTCAATCTCGGAGTCGGCTCCCTTCCCCATCAGGAGGGCGTCGCCGTGGCGGAGGAGCGAATCGCCCGCGTCATCGAGAGCAAGCGACCCGACGCGGTCCTGGTCCGCGGCGACACCAACGCGACGATCGCCGGGGCACGGGCAGCCGTTGCCGCCGGGGTGCCGCTGCTGCACGTCGAGGCGGGCCTGCGCAGCTATCGCCAGGACATGCCCGAGGAGCACAACAGGATCGAGACCGACCGGCTTTCCGACCTTCTCTTCGCCCCCTGCGACCACGCCCGCGACGTCCTCCTCGAGGAGGAGGTGCCCGGAGTCGTCCACGTCACCGGCGACGTCCTCGCCGACGTGCTGCTGGCGACGCAGAGCCGTCTGCCCGAGGGCGGGGAGGAGGGCGAGTACGTCCTCGCCACCGCCCATCGCAACTACAACACCGACACGCCCGAGCGGCTCTCCGCCGTGCTCGACTGCCTCGCGGCCGCCGAACGCCGGGTGATCTTCCCGGTCCACCCGCGCACTCGCAAGAGCATCGAGACCTGGAGCCTCGAGGTCGCCGACAACGTCGAGATGCGCGAGCCGCTCACCTACACCGAGATGCTCGTCCTCGAGCGCGGCGCGGTCGCGATCGCCACCGACTCCGGCGGCGTCCAGCGCGAGGCCTACCTCTGGGGAGTCCCCTGCATCACGATGCGCGAGGAGACCGAGTGGATCGAGACGGTCTCGACCGGTTGGAACACCCTTGTCGGCGTCGACGCCGAGAAGTTCGGCGAGGCGCTCGCCAAGCCACGCCCGGACCAGCGGCCGCCGATCTTCGGCGACGGGCACGCGGCTGAGCGGATCGCCGAGCTGACCGTCTCCCACCTCGACCGCGTCCTGGAGAAGTCCGGTGTCTGAGCAGCTGCGAATCGGCGTCGTCGGTTGCGGCCGCATGGGCGGCTTCCACATCCGCAACTACGCCCAGCTCGACTGCGCCCAGCTCGCCGCCGTAGCCGAGCCCAGCGAGGAAGCTCGCCGCCGCGCTCTGGGCGACACCCGCGTCGCCGAGTACGCGGACTGGCGCGAGATGATCGAGCACGGCGCCGAGGAGCTGGACGCGGTCTCGATCGCCTGTCCCTCTGAGTTTCACGCCGAGGTGGCTCTGGAGGCGCTTGCCGCCGGCCTCCACGTGCTGGTCGAGAAGCCGATCGCGACGACCCTTCCCGATGCCCTGCGGATGCGCGGTGCCGCCTTCGAGGCCGGCCGCAAGCTGATGGTCGGCCACGTCGAGCGCTTCAACCCGGCGGTGGCAAAGCTGCGCGAGCTCGTCGCCGACGGTCGCCTCGGCACCGTGTACCGCGCCCACGCGACCAGGGTCGGGCCGCTGCCGACGCGGATCCAGGACACCGGCGTCGCCATCGACCTCGCCACCCACGACCTCGACGTCATGCAGCACGTCCTCGACACCTCGATCCATGAGATCTACGCCGACGGCGGCCGCTTCCAGCACAGCTCCCAGGAGGACCTGCTCACCTGCCTCGCGCGCTTCGGCGACGAGGGCCAGGCGCAGACGCTGGGGCTGCTCGACGTCAACTGGCTGACCCCGGAGAAGAAGCGCGAGATCGCCCTGATCGGCGAGAACGGCCTGCTGCGGGCGAGCTACATCACCCAGGACGTCTGGTTCGTCGAGTCGACCACTGCCCCCCTGCAATGGGACGGGCTCTCGATGCTGCGCGGCGACGGCGAGGGGGCCGCGGTCCGGTTCTCGCTCGCCAAGGCCGAGCCGCTGCGGGCCGAGCTGGAAGCCTTCTGCCGCTGCGTGCTCGACGACACCCCTGAGCCGGTCAGCGCCCACGACGGCGTCAAGGCCCTGGCCGCCGCCCTCGCCGTGCGCGAGTCGGCCGCCGTGCGCCGGCCGGTCGAGCTACTCGACATCCCCGCTCCCCGATCCCTGGAGGTCGTCGCGTGATCCGCTTCGTCATTCCGGCCTACAACGAGGCCGAGAACATCCCCCGCCTGCTCGCCGACCTGGCACCGGTCGCCCGCGAGCTCGGCGCCCGCGTGATCATCGTCGACGACGGCTCCACCGACGGCACCGGTGACGTGATCCGCGAACACGCCCAGGACATGCACCTGGCGGTCGTCACGCACACCGTGAACCGCGGCCTCGGGACCGCGATCAACACCGGCATCCGCTCCGCCCTGAAGGAGTCCTCGGACGACGACGCGATTGTCACCCTCGAGGCCGACACCACCTCCGACCTCTCCGACCTGCCGCGCATGCTCGAGCTCTTCGAGCAGGGCACCGACATCGTCCTCGCTTCGGTCTACGCCCCCGGCGGCAAGATCATCGGCGTCGCCGGCTGGCGCCTGGCGGCGAGCAAATCGGTCTCCAACACCTTCCGCTACCTCGGCGGACTGCGCGAGATGCACACGCTCTCCTCGCTCTACCGCGTCTACCGGGCCGGCACCCTGCGCAAGGCTGCCGACACCTACGGCTACCTGCTCGTCCGCGAGCCCGGCTTTGCCGCCAACGTCGAGTTGCTGCTGAAGCTCTACAACGCCGGCGCCACCGTGGCCGAGGTGCCGACGACGAACGACTGGCGGACCCGCAAAGGCGAGTCGAAGATGCAGCTGAAACCGACCGTGCTCGCCTACTTCCGGGTGATGGCGGCACAGATGGTCGGCCGCATCCAGCCACCGCCGGTCTCGCCGCTGGCCGAGGCGACGGCGCCGTTGGCGCTGCCGGAGCCCGCCGCCGCGACCGCGACCGAGCCGCCCGCGGCGAACGGCCGCGAGCCCGCAGTCCAGACCTGATGAGCCAGGCACCCCGGATCGGCGTCGTCGGCGGCGGCGTCCTCGGCACCTCGCTTGCCCTGCGTCTGGCGCAGGCCGGCGCCAGGGTGACCGTGATCGAGCGCGGCCCCAGCCTTGGCGGCCTCGCCGGGGCATTCGACTTCGGCGGACACCAGGTCGACCGCTTCTACCACGTGATCACCCCGGCCGACCAGCGGATGATCGCGATGGCCGAGGAGATCGGGCTCGGCGACCAGCTGCGCTTCAACCCGGTCGGCGCCGGCTTCTTCGCGAACGGCGAGATGCACGACTTCAACGGCGTCGGCGACCTGCTGCGCTTCTCGCCCCTGAGCCCGCCGGCGCGGTTGCGGCTGGGGCTGTTCGTCGCCCAGTGCCAGCTGCGCTCCTCTTACGCCAAGCTCGACCGGATCCCGCTTGAGACCTGGCTGCGCCGGATCTGCGGCAAGCAGGTTTGGGAGCGGATCTGGAAACCGTTGCTCGACTCGCGCTTCGACGGTGACCCCTCGGGGCTGCCGGCCACCTACCTCTGGGCCCGCACCCGGCGCATGTCCGGCGCCCGCAACAGCAAGGGCAGCGGCGGCGAGGAGATGGGCCACATCGTCGGCGGTCACCAGCGCCTGATCGACGCGATGGTCGCCCGGGCGCGGGAGCTCGGGGTCGAGACGCTCACCGACGCCCCTGTCAGCGGCCTGGCAATGGCCGAGGACGGCGCGGTCACCGGGGTCGAGCTCGGCGACCGCACCCTCGAGTTCGACCTGACGATCCCGACCCTGCAGCCGCCCGCCCTGCGCTTCCTGCTGCCCGAGCGCCATCGGGGACTGCTGGCGCCGTACCCACAGCGCTGGCTCGGCTGCGTCTGCCCGATCATCAAGGTTCGCCGTTCGCTGCTGCCCTACTACGCGATCAACATCGTCGAGAAGACGCCGATCACGAGCGCGATCGAGACGACGCAGGTGCTCGGCACCGACCACACCGACGGGCTCCATCTCGTCTACCTGCCCAAGTACTGCGCTCCCGACGCCGCCGAGCAGGGCGAGGACGACGAGTCCGTCTACCGGCGCTTCACTGACTATCTGGCCCGCCTCTCACCCGGCTTCAGTCGCGACGAGGTCGTCGACTGGACTGTGCAAAGGGCGAGGCTGGTCGAGCCGGTGCACACGCTCGGCCCCGACCACGACGTCCGCGTCGCCCCGGTCTGGCCCGGCGTCGACGGGCTGGCGCTCGCCTCCAACGCTCAGATCTACCCGTATCTGCTCAACGGCGACTCGGTGATGGGCTTTGCCGAAGGGGTCGCCGGCGAAGTTGCAGAGCGGCTCGAGCTGCCGGGCGAGCCGGCGAGCGAAAGTGCGAGAAAAGGACTAGCTGGCACGTTGCATCACTGAGGGCGCAGAGAGGCCGGTTCTCGGTCTCGCGCTCGCTGAGATGCCATGTACCAAGTCGAAGCCTCCAAAGCCCTGCTGAAACCGCGCCTCTGGGCGCGCCGCTCTTCGCGCCTGCGGGTGCCGCGCAACGTCGTGATGCTCGGCATGGTCAGCCTCCTCACCGACATCTCCTCGGAGATGGTCGCCACCGTCCTGCCGCTCTACCTGGTCTTCACGCTCGGCGCCAGCCCGCTCGTCTTCGGCGCCATCGACGGCACCTACCGCGGCGCCGCGGCGCTGGTCCAGGTGGCCAGCGGCTTCACCTCCGACCGCTGGCGCCGCCACAAGGAGGTCGCCGGAATCGGCTACGGCCTCTCGGCCCTCGGCAAGGTGGCGCTGGTCGCGGCCGGCAACACGGTCGGCGCCATCGGCGCCATCGTCACCGTCGACCGCGTTGGCAAGGGAATCCGCACGGCGCCGCGCGACGCGCTGATCTCGCTCTCCAGCCGCAAGGAGAGCCTCGCCACCTCCTTCGGCGTGCACCGGGCGATGGACAGCGTCGGGGCGATGCTGGGGCCGCTGGTCGCCTTCGGGATACTGCTCGTCGCCCCGGCCCGCTTCGACGCCGTCTTCGTTGTCAGCACCCTCTTCGCCCTGCTCGGCCTCGCGGTCCTCGTCCTCACCGTCCAGGGCAAGCCGGAGCGGGCTCCGCGCGAGGGTGCCGCGCCCTCGTTCCGGGCCTCCGCCGGGTTGGTCAAGGACCCGCGCTTCTACCCGCTGCTGCTGGCGGCTGGGGGCCTCTCGATCGCCAGCGTCTCCGACGCCCTGATCTACGTCGGCCTGCAGCGCACGATCGACTTCGAGCCCGCCGTCTTCCCGCTGCTCTACGTGATCACCGCCGTCGCCTTCATGGGCCTGGCGATTCCCGCTGGGCAGCTGGCCGATCGGATCGGCAAGGTACCGGTGCTGCTGGCCGGCCACGCCCTGCTCTTCGTCGTCTACGGGGTGCTGCTGCTGACCTCGGTCGGCTACGGGCTGCTGATCCTCTGCCTGATTTGCCTCGGCGGCTACTTCGCCGCGACCGAAGGGGTGATGACCGCGCTCGCCGGCGCGCTGCTGCCCGAGAAGCTGCAGGCGAGCGGGATCGGGATACTGATCACCGTGGTCAGCCTCGGGCGCCTGCTCTCCTCCGTCGCCTTCGGCGCGCTCTGGTTCGCGATCGGCCTGCAGAGCGCCGTGCTGATCTTCGGAACTGCCCTGCTGCTGGCGATGATCGCCGCCACGCCATTGCTGCTCCGGGCCCAGCGAACCCCGGTCCATGGATAGACGCAGCGGCAAGATCCTCGCTCTCTTCGTCCTGCTCTGCGTCGTCGCCGGCGCCGGCTACGTCGCCTTCGCCGCCCTCGGGCCCGACCAGACGACTACCGACGCGAGGCCGGAGGCCGCCGACGTCCTCGCCCAGACCGATCTCATGGTCCGGGCGGTCGACCCCGACAACACTCGCCTCAACGGCCAGGTCTTCGAGCTCGAGGACGGGCAGCTGCGGCGCCGGCGTGACGATCTCGCCTGCGAGCGGGTCTACTACGCGGCGGGCCGCGGGATCTGCATGGGCGTCGCCTCCTCGGGGGTCGACTACACGGCGACCGTCTTCGACTCGGGGCTGCACCCCCTGGACACGATCCGACTGACCGGCTTTCCGTCCCGCGCCCGGGTCTCCAGCGACGGGCGCTACGGGGCGATGACGGTTTTCGTCACCGGCGACTCCTACCTCTCGTCCCCGACCGCCTTCTCCACCCGGACGACGATTCTCGAGATGGCCGACGGCAGGCAGATCGGACAGCTGGAGCAGTTCGACGTGACCAAGGACGGCGCCCCCTTCGACGCCGTCGACTTCAACTTCTGGGGTGTCACCTTTGCCAAGGACCCGAACCGCTTCTACGCCACCCTCGGCACCGGGGGGGATCACTATCTGGTCGAGGGTGACATTCGGGACCGGTCGATGCGGGTGCTGCGCGACGGAGTCGAGTGCCCCTCGCTTTCCCCCGACGGCAGGCGGATCGCTTTCAAGAGTCGGATCGGCGACGAGAACCGCTGGCGGTTGAAAGTCCTCGACCTGGCGACGCTCGCCGACCATGAGCTGGCCGAGACGCGCTCGATCGACGACCAGGTCGAGTGGCTGGACAACGATACTGTTGCGTACTCTGACGGTCGCAATGTGTACACCGTTCCCGCCGACGGTGGTGGAGCGCCACGCCTGCTGGTGCGTGACGCAACCTCTCCCGTGAGCCTCGCAGCTCAGTAGCGCCGGGACCCCGCAACGCCGCTGCGCCGGAGGATCGATATGGTCCCCGCGGGCCGCGGCGCCGCTCGACAAGCTAGTCCATTCGTCGATCTGGGCCGCTTCGTTTCAGGGAAGGGATGGGGGGTACCGACACTAGGGCGATGCTTACCGAACGCTCACACCGTCTGAAGAACGCGGTCTCAAGTGCGCTTTTGGTCGTGCTCGTTTTCACTTGTGCCGCCGTCGCCTCGGCTGCCACGGGAGTCATCGGGCACAAGGTGGTCAGCAAGCGGGTGGCCACCCTGCCACCGAGCGATCGACATCGGGATACGGACGGCGACGGGCTCAGCGACCGCTACGAGATCCGACGCTCCCATACCGATCCGCGGACGCGGGACACGGACGGGGATGGCATCAGCGATCGGGCAGAGCTACGCCGCGGGACCGATCCTCGCAGCCCCGCGAGCCCGGCGACGCCGTCGCCACCGGTCGGGGAGCCACCGGTCTCACCACCGACTCCCGCACCCGAACCCGCTCCGCAACCGGCCCCAACGCCGGAGCCAGTGCCGGACCCGGGACCCGAGCCGACGCCGGAGCAGCCCGCTCCCGAACCTGAACCTGAACCCGAGCCGACGCCGGAGCAGCCCGCTCCCGAACCTGAACCTGAACCCGAGCCGACGCCGGAGCAGCCCGAGCCGGTCGCAGCCGCGGCCCCCGCACTTCGGCTCAGCCCCACGGGGGTGGACACGAACGACTGCAGCGTCGCCCGCCCCTGCCGGACCTTGAACCGGGCCTATCGTCTGGCTCAGCCGGGACAGACGGTCGAAATGGCGGCCGGGTCCTATGCGGACACGGGGTTGACGCTGGACTCTTCGAAGACCGCGGCGGCAGACGTGATCTTCCGCCCGGTCGCCGGAGCCACGGTCACCTTCCCCTCGCAGCTCCACGTCTACGCCCGGCATCTGGAGCTGCGCGGCCTGCGCTTCTCCAGCAAGCTGTGGATCGAAGCCACCGCCGCCGATGTGACGGTCCGCAACAGCACTCTGAAGAACTTCGACCTCTACTCGAATGGGAAACAGTCCTCCCAGGACATCTCCTTCATTGGCGGCAGCATCGGTCCCTCCGCCAACGAGAACAGCCGCATCGCCTCGAACGGGCCGGCCACCACCGCGTCCCCGCGCAACATCCTGATCGACGGGGTGGAATTCCATGACTTCACCGTCACTCCCGGCTCGGGGGCTCATGTCGAGTGCCTGCAGGTCTGGGCCGTGGACGGCCTGACGATC
Source organism: uncultured Solirubrobacterales bacterium (assembly GCA_963812145.1). GTDB lineage: Bacteria > Actinomycetota > Thermoleophilia > Solirubrobacterales > 70-9 > VAYN01. Next base: position 665,737 of record CAWEUG010000004.1, on the reverse strand, counting down.
CGCAACAGCACCTTCCGCAACTGCGAGGTCTTCGACATCTTCCTGCAGAAGCTCCCCGGCGGCGCCGCGGCGACGCCGAGCAACATCCTGCTCGAGAACAACTTCTTCGACTGCTGCGCCGGTGGCTACTACGCGATTCGCCTTGCCGACCACGCGGGCACCAGCTGGAAAAACGTGACCATCCGCAACAACTCCTTGAACAAAGCGATCAATCCCGATCCGAGCGTGCCCTACTCAAACGTCAAGATCGTCGGCAACGTCGGCCCGGAGGTGAAGTTCTGGAGCGGGACGACCGGGGCCGTGCAGGCAAAGCCGGCCGGCATCGAAGTCGGTCACAACGTCTGGTACGCAGGGGCCAAGGTCGGCGCGACCGACAAGGTCGCACCGTCGGGCTTCGTCAACGCCGCGGCGTTGAATTTCCACCTCAAAGCCGGAGCCGCCGCGATCGACGCCGGCGACCCCGCCAACGCTCCTGCGACCGATATCGACGGCAATCCTCGCCCCGCCGGCAAAGCGCCAGATGCGGGCGCCGACGAGACCAGTGCGGCCGCGCCACCGGCCGCCGACACCACTCCGCCGCAGACGCAGATCGTCCAAGGTCCGATCGGCACGGTCGAGGTTACCTCGGCGAGCTTCTCCTTCGCCTCGGAGACCGGCGCCACCTTCGAATGCCGTCTCGACGGCGGCGCCTGGGTGGCCTGCGTGGCGCCCCGCACCTACGCCAACCTGGGCGACGGACTGCACACTTTCCAAACCCGCGCCGAGGACGCCGCCGGCAACGTCGACGGCTCGCCGGCGATCCGGACCTGGACCGTCGATACACCAGAGCCTCCGGACCCGCCGCCGCCGAGCGGCAGCGCTGACCTCTTCCTCTCCCCGACGGGCTCGGACACTGCGGCCTGCTCCTCGTCTGCGCGGTGCAAATCGCTCAACCGCGCCTACCAGGTCGCCGCGCCGGGTGACGTCGTCGAGCTCGCGGCGGGCAGCTACGGCAGTCAGATCATCCAGCGCGACACCGGGCTCACCTCCGCTGAAGACGTCCTCTTCCGCCCGGCCGCCGGTGCCGCGGTGACGCTGGGGTCGGTCACGGTCTACGGCTCGCACGTGACGCTCCAGGGCATGAGCGCCACCGATCTCAACGCTCGCGTCACCGACCCGTACCAGTTCGCTGTTTCCGACATCACCTTCCGCAACATGGATGCGCGCAACTTCATGGTCATGTCGGCTTCCAATGTGAGTGTGATCGGTGGGGACTACGGTCCTGCGAGCGCTTGCGGCGGTTCCTACGGGGGCTCCAACAACAGCATTCGCCGCTTCGCCGAAGACGGGGCACCGAACCCGTCGAACATCTTGATCGACGGCGTGCGCATCCACGACGTCGTCTCCCATGACTTCAACGCCTGCCACATCGAGGGCTTGGCGATATTTGCCGGCAACGGCGTCACCGTGCGCAACTCGAGGTTCTGGGGCAATTCGGTCTACGACATCTTCCTGCAGTCCAACAGCGGGCCGGTCTCGAACCTGTTGATCGAGAACAACTGGCTCGCCAGCCCGGTCGGCCAGGGCGGCACCGGCTCGGGTTCGAGCACCCTCGCCTTCTCCGGCGGCGCTGGCGACTTCGCCAACTCGACGGTGCGGCACAACTCGATGAACGGCTACGTCTCCTTCGACGACAACGGCGTCAACCCGGCCTACGTCAACTTCAAGGCGGTGGGGAACATCGGCCAGCCGACCTACGGCTCCTGTTCGCTGCGGGGCGTGATCTACCGCTACAACGCCTGGAAAGGCATGGCCTGCGGTACCGGCGACGTCAACCTGAGTGGGGCATATCCCTACGTCAGCGCCGTCAACAGCGCCGCCATGGATTACCACCTGACCGGTGGCGCTGCGCGGGATCTCGTACCGGCGAGCGAGAGCAACCTCGCGACCGACATCGACGGCAAGCCCCGCCCGGTCGGCGCCGGCCGCGACGCCGGGTCCGACGAGATCGGCTGAGTCTCTTCCGCCCGACTCAGCCGGAGTTGGCGGCGAAGTGCCCGGCGATCTGCGCTGGGCTCAGGGTCTGGTCGTAGATAGCCACGTCGTCCAGGGCCCCGGTGCCGAAGAGGCCGCCGCCGGCCCGTGACATGAAGTACAGCGTGCTGTTCGCGAAGGCGCCGGCACCGGTTCCGCTGGCACCCTTCGCATAGGTGGCGGGCAGGCCGTCGATGTAAGGCGTTATCTGCTGGGCGGCAGGTGCGGTGGTGTCGAAGACGAAGGCGTAGTGGTGCCACTGGCCGGCGCTGGGGCGGCCGAAGTAGACGTTGTTGCGCGAGTCGGGATTGCCGATCCCGACGCCGAATTCTCCCTGGAAGGAGTTCGGGTCGATCAAGAGGCCGCCGTCGTTCCCGTTGAAGTTCGGAGTGAACTCCATCGCCAGCGCGTCGTCATCGGCAAAGGCGTTCCAGCGCAGCCAGAACTCGACCGTGAGTTTGCTCGTCCCGGAGAGATCGAGCGGCGCCTGCATGAAGTCGTCGATGCCGTCGAAGCCCGCGGCGCCGCTGCCGAGAGACCCGGTGAGGCCCAGGGCGGCGCCGCCCGTGGTCGCCGTCGCGCCGCCGACGTTGTCGGCCAGCGAGGTGGACCCCGAGCCCTCCTCGAAGCGCCAGAAGTGGGTGAGGCCGGGGGTGGCCAGCACCGCTGCCGAGTAGCTGGCGGGCGGCGGCGGAGGCTGTTCGGGGTCGTTGACGGTGATGGTCGCCGACTCGGTATCGGTGGCGAAACTGTTGTCCAGCGCTCTGACCCCGACCGTCACCTGCCCTTTCTGGGTGGGCGTCAGGGAGGCGGTGGGAGTCGAGCCGGTGTCGGTCTCATAGGTGCCGTTGCCGTCGAGATCCCATTGGTATTTGACGATCGAGCCATCGGGGTCGCTGGAGCCGGAGGCGTCGAGGTTGACCTGAGTGCCGATCGTGACCGGATTGGGAGAGGCGGTGAGCGCGGCGTGCGGTCGCCGGTTGAGACCGGAGCTGGCGTCGTGTTCGGCGATCTCGGACGCGGTGAGGACGCGGTTGTAGACCGCCAGCTCGTCGAGCGCGCCCCGTCCGAACAGACCCGTGCCCGCGCGAGACATCAGGTAGAGGGTCGAGTTCGCGAAGGCGCCGGCACCGGTTCCGGTGGCGGTCTTGGTGTAGGTGACGGGCTGGCCGTCGACGTAGGGCGTGATCTGCTGGGCGGCGGGGGCGGTGCTGTCCAGTGCGAACGCATAGTGGTGCCACTGGCCGGCGCTGGGGCGGGTGAAGAAGACGTTGTTGCGGGTGTCGGCGATTCCGATCCCCACTCCGAAGCCACCCTGGCCGGCGTTGGGATCGACGATGAAGCCGCCGCTGTTCTGGTTGAAGTTCTCGGTCAGCTCGAGCGCCAGGTCGTCCTCGTTGTCATACGCATCCCAGTTGAGCCAGAACTCGATCGTCGCTTTGCTGGTGCCGGAGAGGTTGAGCGGGGCTTTACCGAAGTCGTCGATCCCGTCGAAGCGGATCGCCGTGTTCGGGTCGGCCGCGACGCCGCCGGCAACCCCGAAGGTGGTGCCCGCCGAGGCGGTGCCGGTGGCGAGCCCCTTGCTGTCGGCCAGGCTGGGGCCGCTCCCCTCGCCCAGGCGCCAGTAGCTGACCAGGCCCGGCGTGTCGAGGACCGTGTCGCCATAGTTGCTGACGCCGCCGCCGTTGACGGTTACCGGGACGGTCGTCGAGTCGACCATGCCACTGTCGTCGGTGACCCTGAGGCGGGTCTGAACCGTCGCGGCGGAGGTATAGGTCCGATCGGTGGACGCGGTCGAGCCGGTATCGGTCTCGTAGCTGCCGTTTCCGTCCAGGTCCCACTCGTATTTGACGATCGAGCCGTCGGCATCGGCTGAGCCCGAAGCGTCGAAGTGGACGGGAAGATCGGCGACCGCCGGGTTCGGCTGGACCGAGTAGGAGGCCACCGGCGGCTGCGGATCGGCGCCGCCGACGATCAGCATTTTGGTCTCGGTGTCGATTGCGAGGTTGTTGTCGTAGACCTTGACCGAAACAGGGATGTGAGCTTCTTCTCCGTAGTTGGCGGAGGCGGTGGGAGTCGAGCCGGTGTCGGTCTCATAGGTCCCGTTTCCGTCCAGGTCCCACTGGTATTTGCCGATCGAGCCGTCGGAGTCGGTCGAGGTCGAGGCGTCGAAGCTGGCGTGGCCGCCGATCGCAACCGGGTTGGGGGCGATCGTCAGGGCCGCGGCAGGTTTGTGGTTGGCGCCGTTGCTGGCGCGATGGGCGGAGACTTCCGCCGCGGTGAGGACGCGGTTATAGACGGCCAGCTCGTCGAGGTTGCCGCGGCCAAACAGGCCGCCGCCCGCGCGCGACATCATGTAGAGGGTCGAGTTCGCGAAGGCGCCGGCGCCGGTGCCGGTGGCGGTCTTGCTGTAGGCCACGGGCTGGCCGTCGACGTAGGGCGTGATCTGCTGGGCGGCGGGAGCGGTGCTGTCCAGGGCAAAGGCGTAGTGGTGCCACTGGCCGGCGCTGGGGCGGGCGAAGAAGACGTTGTTGCGGGATTCGCCCTCGCCGATTCCGACGCCGAAGGTGCCGCCGAGCTGAGGTGCGTTGGGATCGACGATGAAGCCGCCGCTGTTCTGGTTGAAGTTTTCGGTCAACTCCAGGGCCAGCGCGTCGTCATCGACGTAGCCGTCCCATTTCAGCCAGAACTCGACCGTGGCTTTGCTCGTCCCGGAGAGGTTGAGCGGGGCTTTGCCGGAGTCGTCGCCGTCGAAGCGGATCGAGGTGTTGGGGTCCCCGGCGACAGCGCTCGGGAGGCCGAAGGCGACCCCTGGGGAGGCGGTGCCGGTGGCGAGCCCCTTGCTGTCGGCCAGACTTGGCCCGCTGGTCTCGCCCAGGCGCCAGTAGCCGACCAGGCCGGGGGTCTCGAGGACCGTGTCGCCGTAATTGCTGACGCCGCCGCCGTTGATCGTCACCGGCAGGGTCGTGGCATTCGTGCTGCCGCTGTTGTCGGTGACCCTGAGGCCGATGTCGAAGGTGCCGGGGGCGCCGTAGACTCGGTCGCTGGCTGCCGTCGAGCCGGTGTCGGTCTCGTAGCTGCCGTTGCCGTCGAGGTCCCATTGGTATTTGACGATCGTACCGTCGGAGTCCGAGGAGAGCGAAGCGTCGTAGTGCACCGAGCCGCCGACCACCGCGGGGTTCGGATCGGCGGTGAAGACCGCTTTCGGTACCTGCGGGCCGACTTTGACCGTGGCGGTGGTCGTGTCGGTGCCCGTCTGATTGTCGGTGACCCGCAGGCCGACGGTGAACACGCCTTCGCTCGGGAAGGAACGCGAGGCGCTCGGCGTCGTGCCGGTGCTGGTCTCATAGGTCCCGTTGCCGTCCAGGTCCCACTCGTATTTGACGATCGTGCCGTCGGGGTCGCTGGAGCCGGAGGCGTTGAAGGTGACGGGGACGCCGGTGAGGACCGGGGAGGGGGTGGCCGTGAAGGAGGCGACCGGTCGCCGGTTGGTGCCGAAGCTCGCCTCGTGTTCGGCGATCTGCGCCGCCGTGAGGGCGTGGTTGTAGATGGCGAGATCGTCGAGAGCGCCGCGCGAGAACAGGAACCCGCCGGCTCGCGACATGAAATTGAGCGTGGAGTTGGCGAACGCGCCTGAGCCGGTGCCGCTGGCGGTCTTGATGTAAGCGATCGGCAGACCGTCGACGTAGGGGACTATCTGCTGGTTGGCGGCCGCGGCGGCGTCGAGGACGACGGCGTAGTGGTGCCACTGGCCGACGCTGGGACGTTCGAAGAAGACGTTGTTGCGGGTGTCTGGATTGCCGATCCCGATGCCGAATTTCCCACCCGACTGCGGCGCGTTGGGATCGATGATGAAGCCGCCTTTGTTCTGGTTGAAGTTGTCGGTCAGCTCCAGCGTCAACTCGTCGTTGTTGGTGTAGGCGTCCGTGTAGAGCCAGAACTCGACGGTGATGGCGGTCAGCCCGGAGAGATCGACGGAGGCGCGGGCGGCGTCGTCGACTCCGTCGAAGCGGGCGGCGAGGTTCGGGTCCGCCGCGATGCCACCGGGCACGCCGAAGGTCGGGCCGCCGAGAGCGGTCGCGTTGCTGGTGCCGACGCTGTCGGCGAAGGTCGGGCCGGCGGTCTCGCCAAGGCGCCAGTAGTGGATCAGCCCTGGGGTGTCTTTGACGGCATCCGAGTAGCTGCTGACGCCGGCGACGCTGATCGAGACCGGAATCGTTTTGACGTTTACTTTGCCGCCGTTGTCGGTGACACGGAGTCCCACCTGAACCGTTCCCGGATTCGCGTAGGAGCTCGAGGTCGTCGGGGTGGTCCCGGTGTTGGTCTCGAAGCTGCCGTTGCCATCGCGGTCCCACTCGTATTTGACGATCGTGCCGTCAGGGTCTTTGGAGGCCGAGCCGTTGAAGCTGACCGTCAGGCCCTGGATCGCCGGGTTCGGCGTGGCCGTGAACGAGGCGACCGGGAACTGGTTGCCGATCACGGTCAGGGTGCGGACGGAGACGTCGGTTGCGCCGCCGTTGTCGGTGACTCGTAGCCGCACGTCGATGGTGGCGTCGGACGTATATTTGCGCGTCGCCACGGGGTTCGTGGTGGAGCTGGTCTCGTAGGTCCCGTTGCCGTCGAGGTCCCATTCGTATTTGGAGATTTTGCCGTTGGAGTCTTTGGAGGCGGAGGCGTCGAAGGTGACGGTCGTGTTGAAGCCGACCGGATTCGGGGTGAGGGTGAACGAGGCGTTGGGAACCGCGTTGGAGCCGCCCGGATCGAGGGTCAGCCCGTCGGGGGTCGCCGGCTGGGCGCCCATGTCGGAGAGGACGTTGTAGGTCGCCTGTTCGATCCGGGGGTCGGCTTCCGGTGAGAGGCCCCGGGCCCAGCGCATCGTGCCGGAGGCGAAGACGAGGGCGCCGCTGGGCGCCGTGTACTTGACGGCGTTGACCGTGCCCGGCTGGCCGGCCGGCGGGAAGTTGGTCCGCTGGCGTCCCTCGTCGATCAGCCAGCTGTTCGCCGATCCGCCGAGGGCGTCGACGTCCGTGCTGGTGAGGCGCTTGACGCCGGCCGGCTGATGCGCGAGGTACTGGGCTTGGGTCGGGACCGCGTCCCACTCCCAGCCGACCAGTTCGTCGCCGATAGTAGTGGTGGTGTTCTCCGAGATGCCGGTGTTGCGCCAGATGCGATCGGCCGCGTACTGGTCGTTGGCGTCGCCTGCGGGGATGCTCAGCGGGTAGCTCTGGCCGGCGTTGTCGCCGAAGTACATGACGCCGAACAGCGAGTTCTCGGGACTGTCCGGGCCGACTCGGCCGCCGGGCGGCGCATTCGGGTCGCCCGGCGCGGCGCCGTTGTCGCGGAAGGTCGTGGTCGAGTTCTCTGGGTGGTCGTCCGGCGTTCCGGCGGTCCCGTCGAGGCCGAGCGCGTCGTCCGCCGTGCCCTGGAGGCCGTCGGGGCCCCAGTCGTTGGGCGAGATCGAGCCGCTGCCGCCGGACCCGTCGCCCTGCACCGTCTTGTAACAGACGAGGGTGCGGCTGCCGTTCTCGTAGCGAACCTTCCAGTAGGCGGTATTGGCGCTGAACGAGGCGAGCGAGGTGCCGGCGTCGCGCGCCGCCTCGAAGGCGTGGAACTGCTCGCCCGACCAGTACTCGGAGTGGCCGGGCACGATCACGATGTCGTGGTCGCGCAGCGAGGCGCCGTTCTGGTGCACGGCTACGTCGTCCGTGTAGGAGACGTCGTAGCCCTGCTTCTCGAGCCAGTAGAGCGTGTCGAGGTCGGGGCCGAAGAGGCGATCGCGTTCGTCGTTGGCGTCGAACAGCGGCCGGTCGAAGGAGACCTTGACCGCACGGCCGGTCCCGGAGATGGTTTCCGGACCGCCGAGCCGGTCGTAGTAGAGGGACTTACCGCCCCAGGTGTTGTAGGCCTGGTAGTCAGCGGTCGGCAGGACGAAGAGGATCTTCGAGTCGACCGTCGGGTTGTCGTCGCGAACCACGAAGACGATGTTGTTTTCGACCGGCGTGCCCCCGACCGTGGTCAGCTTGGCGACGTAGACGCCCGTCGCCGGCAGCGCCGAGGCCGGGATGGTCTGGGTGACGCTCCAGTTCGAGCAGCTCAGTTCCCCGGTTACCGCGTTCGGCGATTTGCAGGTGAAGTTGTTCGCGACCGTGACGTTCGAGGCGCTGTAGACGAGTCGGCCGCCGTCGCCGCCGTAATAACCCATCCGGTAGACGGCGATGCCGACTTTGGTACCGCCCGGCGTCGGGGTGTTGCGGGCGATTTTGAGCGGCACGCTCTGCCCGAGGTTGAAGCTGGTCTGGGTCGCGTACCCGGCGATGCCCTCGTCGTAGTTGTCGAACAGCCAGCCGGAGGAGCCTTCGCCGCGGCAGTTGTTCTCGTTGACGACGGGGACGGAGCTGGGGCAGGTGACCGCCGCCGGCGCGGAGGCGGTGGTCAGCAGTACGCCGACGGTAACGGCGGCGACGGCCAGGGCGACGCTGAGGCGAACGAGAATTGGTGGCATGCATTTAGTAAACCGGTCACACCGCCGCTTGCTTGCGCTTGCCTGGAGAACTGACCGAAATCGGTACTTTCGGTCAGATCGGGTTCCAATTTCACCCCCCTCGGGCTTCGCAGCCCTGGCACAATCGGCGCATCAAGGGCGTCCGGATCATCTGGGTGGCGGCGGTCGCCGCACTCTGCCTGCTCTGCGCGGGTGGGTTGATCGCGCTTGCCAGCTCAGGGGACGGGGGGACGGGCAAGCCGACCCTGTCCGGTCTCGAAGCGCGTCTTACCGGCAGCGGCTCGGGTGTGGTCGTGACCGGCTACGTGCGCGGGGCCAGCAACGTCCTCGGTCGCTACGGCAAGGATTGCCGGGTGCTACGGGTCGATTCCTCCGAGCGCAGCGATGGAACCCGCTTCCGCCTCAGGGTGCCGCGTGGCGGCTCTGCCCGGCGGGCGCACCGCTGCAACACCGCGATCGCGAAGCGCGTCCGGGGCCGCGGAAACGCGGCGTCGCACTCGGGCTCTGCCAAGAAGCCGGGACCGGTGCGGGTGATCGCCTGCGCGGCCGGGCTCTGCGTCGACCGGCGGCTTGCCCTCCACGACTCGGCGGGCGTCGCGGCTACGCCGCTTGCCCGTCAGACCCGAATCACGCTGGCCCCCGGGGTCTCGGTGCGGGTGCCGACTGCGCCCCCGGTCGCCCCTGACGTGCCGGCGTCGCGCTTCGTCAGTCCCGCCGGCTCCGATTCCGGGTCGTGCGGAGCGGGCGAGCCCTGCCGCTCCTTCAACCGCGCCTACGAGGTCGCCTCGCCGGGCGAGGTGGTGGACGTCGCCGGGGGCACGTACCCCGCCCAGCGGGTCGAGTACGACTCCGCGAAGACCGCCGCGGCGGACGTCTACTTCCGTCCCGCGGCCGGCGCCTCTGTACGCATCGCCGGGGATCTCGACGTCTACGGCTCCCACACGACCTTCATGGCAATGCAGGCCGACGACACCGACATCCCCTATGACGGCCCCGAGGACGTCAGCGACGTCACTTTCTGGGGCATGGACGGCCGCAACTTCACGATCGACTCGGGTACCCAGGTGAGCGTCCTCGGCGGCGACTACGGCCCGGCGAGCTCCTGTGGAGGCAGCGCCGGGGGCGGCAACAACGGCATCCGCATGAACCGCCCGACGATGCCCAGCGACATCCTCATCTGGGGGGTCGACATACACGACGTGCAGTCCTATGACCTGGAGCAGTGCCACATCGAGTGCCTGATCGTCGGAGCCGGCCAGAACATCACGGTGCGCGGCTCGCGCTTCTGGAACTGCTCGATCTTCGACGTCTTCCTGCAGCCGTTCAACGGCCCGATCTCAGACGTGACGCTGGAGAACAACTGGTTCGCCGCGCCGACCGACCCCGCCGGCACGGTCAACAGCGGCCGCGCAGTCGAGTTCTCGGGGGGAGGGCCGTGGCGCAACCTGCTGATCCGTCACAACTCGGTCAATACCGCGATCAACCTCAACGACGGCGCCGCCAACCCGCAGTACGAGAACTCACTGGTGATCGGCAACATCGCCGAACGGCCGACCGCTTGCTACAACGGCATCACCTATCGCAACAACGTCTGGTTCGGGGGCGGGGTCTGCGATCCGAGCGACGCCAGCCTCGGCGCGCCGCCGTTCGTGCGGGCCAGCGATCGCGGCGATCTCGACTACCACCTGACCGGGGGCAAAGCGGTCGATTTCGTGCCCGCCTCCGTCAGCGACCTGAGCGACGACATCGACGGCGAGGCGCGTCCGCGGGGCGCCGCGCTGGACGCCGGCGCCGACGAGCGCTGAGACCGCCCGCGCGAGGCGGGCGGGGGTTGGCGCGTTGATCTTGGGATGGCCTCAACGGCAACCCTCGAGCGCCCGGCTCCCGCTGCAACCGCTGCCGACGAAGCAGCGGTCGCCCGCGAGCGGGCCGATCTCCTGGCGCTGGGGGCGCTGCTGCTCGGCTTCGTCCTGCTGACGATCCTCACCTGGAAGAAGTGGGGCAACCCGGCGCTCGACGCAGGGGCCGAGCTGACGACCGCGGAACAGGTCGCCGACGGCGCCGTGCCCTACCGGGACATCCGCTACTTCTACGGCCCGCTGGGCCTCTACTCGCTGGCCGGCTCCTTCGAGCTGTTCGGGACGAGCCTGGCGACCGCCTTCGCCTTTGGCCTGGCGATGACCACCGCGATCGTCGGCTCCTTCTACGCCCTCGCCCGCCAGTGGCTGCGACCGACGGTGGCCGCCGTCTGTGCCGCGATGGTGATGGCGATCGGCTTCTCCGGCACCGCCTTCAACTTCGTCCTGCCGCACTCCAACTCGGCGACGGTGGGACTGCTCTGCCTGATCCTCGCTCTGCTGGCGCTGTGTCGCCGCCGACCGTGGCTGGCCGGCCTGGCGATCGGCGCCGCCGGGCTGACCAGGCCCGAGTTCGTCGGGGTCGCCGCCCTCGCCGCCGTGGTCTGGCTGGTTGCGAGCTCGCGGCAGCGACCGTGGCGTCTCGTGCTCGCCGACGCGCTGCGGATCGGCTTGCCGGCGCTGCTGATCCCGCTCGCCGCGTTGGGAGCGTTCGCGTCGGCGGCAGGGGCGCACCGTCTGCTCTGGGAGAACCTCTGGCCGGTCGACTTCATCCGCGTCGCCGGCTTTCGCTCGCAGGAGAACTGGGCGCCCCTGACCGCCGCGAGCGCCTTCTCGACCCTTGGCCGGGCGCTCGTCTACTGCGCCCTGCTGGGCGCGCTCACCTGGGCGGTGCTGCTCTGGCGGCGCCGCAGCGGCAGCGCCCGCCTGGCGGCCCTGCTGCCGCCGCTCGGCGCGCTCGTCCTCCTCGGGCTGCTCGACGGGATGGCGCGCTCCCTCGGCGTCTTCGACGGCGCCCGGGCGGCGGTCGAGCACGAGACCGCCAACCTGACGCTCGGCATGACCTGGCTGCCCGCGCTGGCGATCGCCGCGGCCGTGACCGCTGCGGTGGCGCTGCGGCGCCGCAGCGGGCCGCCGCTGGGCCGCTCTTGGCCCGACGACGCGGCCCTGGTCGCGGTGGCGCTCGTGCTGGGCCTGCGCGCCTACGACGCTTTCAACGGCGAGGGCTCATACGCGCCCTACTACGCGGCACCGCTGGTCCTGATCGCGGGAATCCTGCACCAGCGCATCGGTGCGCGCTGGCCGCAGGCGCGCACGGCTGTGACCGCGGCCTTGGCGGTTGCCGCGGTGGGTCTGGTGTTGTATCCGCTGGCCGGCCTCTACAGCGACAACAACACCGAAGTGAAGACCGCGCGCGGCAGCTTCGTCGCCAACGACGCCTCGGCGCCGGCGCTGCAGCGGACGCTCGACCTGATCGATGAGCGCACGCAGCCCGGCGAGCCGATCCTCGCCCTGCCCTCCGACGGCGGCGTCTACTTCATGGCGGACCGCCCGCCCGCCACGTACGAGGTGATGTTCCTGCCCGGGCTGCTCGACTCGCGAGCCGACGAGCGACGCACGATCGCGCGGCTCGAAAGCCGTGACGTGCGCCTGACCGCGCTCAGCTCCCGCGATTTCTCGGGTTTCGGCATGCGCACGTTCGGAGCTGACTTCGATCCGTTGCTGGCCGCCTGGATCAAGCAGGAGTCACGTCAGGTCGCCAGCTTCGGCGACGTCGACAAGCCGGTCTCCGGCAGCTATCCGTCGGCCGCCTTCAGCGTCTACGAACGGCGTTAGGCGGGCTCAGCCGTCGGCGAGGCCGAGCGCCAGGACCTCGGCGCAGCGCCTGGACCAGGAGTTCTGCTCGACGAACTCGCGGCGCTCGGGCTCGCTCATCGAGCCCTCCCCGAGTGCGCCCCGCACCGCCGCGACGAAGTCCCCGCCGGGAGGGGCGAAGGCGATCGGGCCCTCGATGCCGCGCAGAGGCGGCAGGTCGGTCGCCGCTACTGGCCCGCCACCGGCCAGGTACTCGAAGATCTTCAGCGGGCTCATCGCCTCGGTCAGCGGCAGCCGTCGGTGAGGGACCAGGCAGGCGTCGGCGGCGTGGACGAGAGCGCTCACCTGCGAGCGCGGGATCGGTCCCGGGAAGACGATGTTCGGCTCGCTGTGCAGCGCTGCGAGGTGGGTGGCATCGGCGACCGGGCCCGCCAGCACGACCGCGCCCTCCGGCCAGGCACGGGCGACCTCGCGCACCGCGTCGACGTCGAGCCGCGAGTCGAGGGTGCCGACGTAGAGGAGGCGCGGGCCGGGCAGCTCCGTCATCCAGTCCGGCGGCGGCGCGATCTCGAGCCACTCGCTCGGGTCGACGCCGTTGGGGACCACCGCCGCCGGTCCCTGTGGGGCGATCCGCTCGACGATCGTCTCGGTCACCGCGCAGACCCGCAGGCGGCGCTCGGAGATCCGCTCGTAAGCGGCTAGATAGGCCGGTCGCCAGCGCTGGTAGGCGGGGTGGACGGCCCAGTCGTCGGTGGCCAGCAGGGTGATCGGTCCGGCCCAGTCGAGCTCGGCGAAGGCGGCGACGAAGGGGTGGGCGGTGATGATCGCGGGGCGCCGCAGGCCGTGCCGCTCGGCGGCTCGCCGCAGCCGTCGCCCATACGCCGAGTAGGAGCGTTCCAGGCCGGCGAGCCCGGTGGGATCGCGGCGGCGCAGGCGCAGCGGCTGGTAGAGGTGGACGCGGTCGGTCGCGGGGAACGGCGGCGGTCGCCGCAGCGAGTCTTTGACCAGCTTGATCGGGGCGCTGCGCGGCTGGTCGCAGATCAGCAGCCGCTCGACTCGGGGGTCCGCGCTGAGGGCGAGGGCGACGCGGTCGGTGGGGAAGCACATGCCGCGCTGCTGCGCGGCCTCCCAGGTGATCTCGTCGAAGGTGAAGATCGCGTCGCGGCAGCGGCCTGCGGCGGGCGCTGCTGGTGACTTGCGCTCGCGGTCGCGCGGCTCGACGGTTGGCTGTCCCATCTCCTCGCATAAACGGGCGGCACGTGGCAGCGCTTGCGGGGCGCAAGTCGGCTCTCGCCCGAGGCGTTCATCTCAAGAGGGCCCGAGCGCGGGTCCGCTCAGGAAATCGACCCCGATGAGCCCACCTCTCACCAAGCGGACCGAGCTGTCCTCCCACGACCTCAAAGAGGCCGCGGTCTCGGGCGTCCGCTGGACGATGGTGGCGCGGGTCGCGTCGGAGCTGATCGCCCTCGCCTCGGCCGTCGTCCTGGCCCGCCTCGTCGCCCCTTCGGAGTTCGGCGAGGCGGTGGTGCCACTGATCTTCGTGCCGCTGGCCGTGATCTTCACCTTCGAGGGGCTCGGCAGCGCGCTCGTGCAGCGCAAGGAGATCGACCACACCCACGTCGAGGCGGCGATGCTCGCGAGCCTGGCCACGGGCGCCGTGCTCAGCGCCGCCACCTTCCTGCTCGCCGATCCGGTGGGCGGGCAGCTCTTCGGCAAGGCCTCGGCGGAACTCCTGCAGCTGATCTCCCCGGTCTTCCTGCTCGCCGGCCTGGGCGCGGTCTCGCGCGGCCTGCTCTGGCGCCACCTCGACTTCCGCCGCGTCAGCCTGATCGAAATGATCTCGCTGGCGCTCGGCGCCGCCTCGGCGGTCGCGATGGCGGTCGCCGGGCTCGCCGCCGAGGCGATCGTGCTCGGTGCCCTGATCGCCACCTTCGTCACCGCCCTGCTGCTGCTGATCTCGGTGCCGCCGCCGATGCCGCGCTTCCACCGGCAGGCGCTGCGCGACGTGATGGGGTTCGGTCTGCCGGCGTCGGCCGCGGGCCTCACCTATGTCGCGGTCAGCAACGCCACCGTCGCGGTCGCCGCGGTGCGCCTCTCGGCGGCCCAGGTCGGGCTCTACTGGCGTGCCTTCCAGCTCGGCGTCGTCTACCAGGACAAGATCAGCGGCATCATGATGCGCCTCGCCTTCCCGATCTACTCGCGGACCAGCGACATCGACGAGCTGCGCCGCTTCCACGAGCGGGCGACCCGCATCCACGCCGCCGTCCTCCTGCCCCTGCTCTCGCTGCTGATCGTGCTGGCCCCGGACCTGGTCCCGTGGGTCTTCGGCGAGCGTTGGGCGCCCGCTGCGGGGGCGGTTCAGATCCTCGCCGTGGCCGGGATGATCGCCGCCGTGCTCACGGGCTACCCGCAGATCCTCCTCGCCGCCGGCCGGCCGCGGGCGCTGCTCGTCTTCAACGTGGTCCTGCTCGTGCTCTACGCGGTGAGCTCGTGGATCGCCGCTCCCTACGGGATCACGGCGCTGGCGATCAGCGTTGTCGGCGTCCACGTGGCGATGATCGTCGCCGTCTACGGGGTGCTCTTCCGGCTGCTGCTCGGGATTCCGATCGGCCGCCTGGTCAGCGACCTGCTGCCGGCCATCGCCTGCAGCCTCGGCCTGCTTGCGGCCGGGGCGCCCCTGGCCGGGCTGCTGCGCGACGCCGGTGCCCCCGTCCCCGTGCTCGCGATCCTGGTCGGCGTGGTCGGCACTCTCGTCTACGCCAGCGCCCTTCGCAGCTTCTTCCCGGTCGTCTGGAATGACATCGTCCAGCTGACCGCGCGCATCCTGCCCGATGGCGCCAGGACGGTGCGCTTCCGCCGCATCGCGATGCGCAGGGTGGGGGAGGCCTGACATGTGCGGGATTGCCGGAACCGTCCGCGACGACGGCCGTGAGGCCGACCCGGCGCTGATCGAGCGCATGTGCGCGGCACTCGAGCACCGCGGCCCCGACGCTCGCGGCATCCACGCCTGCGGACCGGTCGGGCTGGGGATCCAGCGCCTCCGCGTCGTCGACCTCGAGGGCGGCGACCAGCCGGTCTACAACGAGGACAGGTCGGTCGCCGTCGTCCTCAACGGCGAGATCTACAACTTCCGCGAGCTGCGCCGCCGGCTCGAGGCGGCTGGGCACCGCTTCCGCAGCGACGGCGACACCGAGGTGATCGTCCACCTCTACGAGGAGGAGGGCGTCGACTGCGTGCGCTCGCTGGACGGCATGTTCGCGTTCGCGCTCTGGGACGAGTCGCGGCGGCGCCTGCTCGTCGCCCGCGACAGGGTCGGCAAGAAGCCGCTCTTCTACGCCCTGCGGGAGGGGGCGCTGACCTTTGCCTCGGAGCTGCGCTCGCTGCTGCAGGACGAGGAGATCCCGCGTGACGTCGACGAGCAGGCGCTCGATTGCTACCTCGCCTATGGCTACGTGCCGGCGCCACTGAGCGCCTTCCGCGCCGTCCGCAAGCTGCCGCCGGCGACCTCGATGGTCTACGAGGGCGGCCGGGTGGCTCTGCAGCCCTACTGGCGGCTCGACTACTCGCGCAAGCACGCCGTCGAGGACTCCCGCGAGCTTCACGCGCCCCTGCTCGAGACGCTGCGCCGCGCCGTTCGCCGTCGCCTCGTGGCCGACGTGCCGCTCGGCGCCTTCCTCTCCGGCGGCATCGACTCCTCGGCGGTCGTCGCCGCGATGGCCCAGGAGATGGGCGAGCCGGTGCGGACGTTCTCGATCGGCTTCGACTCCGAGCGCTTCGACGAGCTCGAGCATGCCCGCGAGGTGTCCAGGCTCTTCGGCACTCAGCACGAGGAGCTGCACGTCACCCCGGACGCGATCTCGATCGCCCCGCAGATCGCCCGCCACTACGGCGAGCCGTTCGCCGACTCCTCGGCGATCCCCAGCTTCTACCTCGCCGAGATGACCCGCCGCCACGTCACCGTGGCGCTGAACGGCGATGGTGGGGACGAGTCCTTCGCCGGCTATACGCGCTACGCGGCAAACACCCTGGCGGCCCGGCTCGAGCGCGTCCCGGCGCCGCTGCGACGCCTGGCGGGCGGTCTCGCCGCGCGCCTGCCGGAGAGCGCAGAGGAGCAGAGCGCTCGCAACCGCGTCCGCCGCCTCGGCGGCTCGCTCGGCCTCGACGGCCCGAGCCGCTACGAGCGCTACGTCTCGCTCTTCGACGGCGATCGGCGCGCCCAGCTGTACAGCGACGAGTACCGGGCGGCGCTGGGGGATTCGCCCGTCGCCGCCGAGGCGATCGCCGGGCCCTGGCGCGAGGCGTCCGGGCCCAGTCGCCTCGACGTGCTGCTCGAGGTCGACACCCGCACCTACCTTCCCGGCGACCTGCTGACCAAGATCGACATCGCGACGATGGCCCACTCGCTGGAGGCGCGCTCGCCCTTCCTCGACCCCGAGATGATGCAGTTCGCCGCTGCGATCCCGGCGGCGATGAAGCTGCGCGGCATGGAGAAGAAGGTGATCCTTCGCGACGCCCTGCGCGCCTGGCTGCCGGAGACGATCCTCGACCGGCCCAAGCAGGGGTTCTCGGTCCCGCTGGCCGAGTGGCTGCGCGGCGACCTCCGCGAGTACTCCCGCGAAGTGCTGCTCGACCCCTCCTCGCTCTCGGCCGGCCGCTTCCGCCCCGCTGCGGTCCAGGGGCTGCTCGACGGTCACCTCGCCGGCGAGGACCACTCGCAGCGGATCTGGGCGCTGATGATGCTCGAGCTTCTGGAAGGCCGAGGTGCTGGAGCGGCCGCTGGCGGCGGGCGCGGTCGCCGGCTGAGCGCTCGAGCCCGGCCGGCTCAGCGCCGCGGAGTCGCGTCCGTTGGCACAGCCCCGAAGGGAGGTGCCTCGCGGCCGAGCAGGGTCATTAGGGCCCGCCGGTGTGCTGCGGCGCGCCGCTTGTCGGCGCCCCGCAGCGAGAAGGCGATCCAGCGCAGCAGGTGCCGCAGCCCGATCGCGGCGACGAAGGCGACGCGACGCGGCGGGCTGAAGTGCTTGGCCGCGTACTGGCTGCGGGCGTAGGCCATCTGCGCCTCCATGCGGGGGCTGGAGTCGGTCGAGCCGCCGTGATGGATGATCGTGAACCGGGGCAGGTGGCAGATCTCCCAGCCGGCCTGCTTGACCCGCAGGCAGAGGTCGACCTCCTCCGAGTAGAAGAAGAAGCGCTCGTCGAGGGGCCCGTCGCTTGGCAGCACCTCACTCCGCGCGAGGAGGAATGATCCGGTCGTCCAGTCGCAGGGGAACTCCTCGTCGTAGCGACCGAGGTCGAGCTCGGATTCGCCCAGCCAGGCGGCGGCGAAGGGAAAGCGCTCGGGTCCGACCGCCTCGCCGAGGGCGCGACCGACGCTCGGGAAGCGCCGCGCGGTCGGCCATAGCCCGCCGTCGGCGTCGAGCTGGCGGCAGCCGACGAGCCCGACCCGGGGGTGGTCGTCCATGTACTCGACCAGGTCGGCGAGGCTGCCGTCGACCACCTCGGTGTCGGGATTGAGGAAGAGGACGTAGCGGGCGTCGGCGGTGAGCGCCCCGCAGTTGTTGGCATGGGCGAAGCCGCGGTTGGCGCAGTGGATGGCGCGAGCCCCCTCGAAGCGCTCCTCGACGTACTCCGCGGAGCCGTCGCTGCCGTTGTCGACGACGACCACGTCGAGGTCGATTGCTCCGGCATGGGCGAAGAGGCTGTTCAGCGCCGGCTCCAGCCAGCGCCTGCTGTCGTGGGAGACGACGATCACGCAGAGATCGTGGGTCGCGCCCGCGGCCGCCGGTGCTGGCGGCCGAGGCGTGTCCCTGCCGCTGGGGGCCTCCATCAGCCGCTTTGCCCGCGAGGCACCCAGGCCGGCACCTTGAGGCGGGCCATCGTGCGCGCCAGGGCGCCCTCACGGGCCGGGACGCAGGCAGCGGCCAGGCCGAGGAAGAGGCAGAGGGCATAGGGGACGACGGCGAAGGCGATCGTGTCGAAGGTCGCGCTGGCGACCGCCATCATCGTCACCACCGCCGCTGCGGCGAGTGCCGGCGGTGCCCGAGCGGGGTCGTTGGTGCGGATCGCGCGAGTGCAGACGGCCAGGGCGGCGACGAGCACCAGCACGAAGGCTGCGACGCCGAGCCAGCCGTTTCCGATCAGGATCGACAGGTACTCGTTGTCGAGGACCCGGTAGCGCTCCGGGTCGTAGGTCTGCCAGCCGCGGCCGATCGCCGGGTGGTTGAGCACCTCCGGCCCAATCGCCTCGTAGTCGGAGATGCGATCGCGCGAAGAGAGGGTGGAGGTCGCGGCCCCGGGGGCGAGCTGGTCACGGACCGAGCCGAGCGCGGAGGGGGCGACGAGCGGAATCGCGAGGACCAGCAGGGCGCCGGCGGGGGCCATGCGCATCATCTGGCGCGGCCGGTAGATCACCAGCGTGAGGATGCCGGCGGCGAGCACGATCGGGCCGGTTTTGCGCTGGGTGGCGAAGACGCCGGCGAGGAGGATCAGCGTCGCCGCCAGGTAGAGCAGCCGGCGGCGCCGGGTCGAGGCGAAGAGACCGCCGACGATGGCGAAGGGGACCGTCATCGCCAGCAGCTGCGCGACCGCAAGGGGGTGGATGGTCGGGCCGAGCACGGGGATGCGGCCGGTGGCGTCTTTTTCGGTCGCGACGGAGGGCAGGTCGAGGCCGCCGGGCAGGATCTTGCCGCCGAGTTCGTAGAACGGGTTGTAGCCGGTCCTGTACTCCCAGGTGGAGCCGATCGCGGCGAGGCAGGCGAGGCCGACGACGAGGGGGATGAAGGCGCGGGCCTCACCCGGGCGGAGCGAGGAAGCGGTGACCACGAACACCGTCACGAAGGAGAGCAGCAGCATCAGCTTCTTCACGCCGAGGCCGAACTCGCCGTGGATGCGCAGCGTCTCGGCGTTGAGCACGAGGCTGAGCACGGCGGTGATGACGAAGAACAGGAGCGCCGCATGGAGGACCGTGCCCGAGAGGCGCGGCCGGTTCTCACCCCTGAGGACGGCCAGCGAGAGCAGCCAGATGCCGACGATCAGGAGCAGGATCGGCCGGTCGGGCTTGGCGGCCGTCACCGCCATCGCGTCGAACGGGATCAGGAAGAGCATGCCCAGGAAGAGCGCGATGCTCCACGGCAGCAGCCGCGTGGTGCGCGGCCAGAGATCGGGGCGAGGGCCTGCGTCGGCCATCGGACCTACCGGTACTGGCGGGGCGCCCCGACTGCGACCCCCCGACGATCGCCTGGCCGGGGGTGCCGGAGCAGCTCGTCGCCGGGCAGCAGCGGCGTCTCCTCGGGCTCTTTGGGGGTCGCGTCACTGTCGTCGTCGGGCGATTTCATCTCTTGCCACTGGCGGACGAGGCCGGAGCCCAGCACGATCAGGGTGCAGAGCACGACCAGGACGCCGACGAAGGCGAGGAAGGCGAGTACCGGGTTGGCCCCGTCGTTGACGGTTCCGCCCTCGGGCTGCCCCAACTTGCTGACGGTGATCCGCCGCGCCGGCGGCACGCCGTTGTCGAGTTCGGCGACGTATCCGGTCAGCACCGAGGTGGCGGCGCTGGCGAGCGCGGTGGCGCTGTTGGCGTCGGGAGCCTGGGTGTAGATCGAGACGATCGGCAGGCTCAGCTGCGCGTCGAAGACGAGCCGGTAGATGGCGTTCTCTTCGGTCAGCTGGTTGGCCCGCGGCCCCGCCGGGGTTGCCTGGTAGGTCGAGCGATCGGTGAGGGTGCTGAACGGCCCGTCGGCGGCGATCTGGGTCGGGGAGAGGCCCATCTTCTGGGCGATCTCGGTCCGGGCCTCGGCGCTGCTCATGTACTGGGCGAGCACGACCGCGCGGTTCGCGAGCGGTCCCGGGTCGCGATCGACGTCGGCGATCGCCGACGTCGAGGAGTCGATCAGGACCTGCGAGCTGGCGGCTCCGACGAGAAGAGCGCGCTTTTCGAAGGAGGGAAGCTTGTAGTTCGTCGAGATGCCGACGAGCAGGGCCACGACGATCGCGCCTATGACCCAGCGGCGGCGGTTCCAGAGCTCGTTGAGAATTTGTATGAGGTCCATTGATCCCAGTCGATTGGAGGTTCGCTGCAGAGTCAACGGTTGGGGGAACCCGTACTTTCATGGAACTTTTGACGCTTGCAAGCAGCGATGCTCCGGGACCGTTCCATAACCGAGATGAATTCCCCGCCCCAGCAGCGCCTCCTCGTAATCAGCCCGGTGCGCAACGAGGCCGCCCATCTCGAGCGCACCGCCCTGGCGATGGCCGCTCAGACCCGCCCTCCCGACGAGTGGGTGATCGTCGACGACGGCTCCGACGACGGCACCGCCGAGCTGCTGGCCTCGCTGCAGCCCGACCTGCCCTTCATGCGGGTCGTCTCGCCCACCGACGAGCTCGACCCCGGCGAGGTCGACCGGCTGGCTCTGGCCGCGGCGCCGCGCGCCTTCAACGTCGGCCTCGATCACGGTCGCGACGACTTCACCCACGTCGCCAAGCTGGACGGCGACGTCGAGCTTCCCCCCGACTACTACGAGGTGCTGCTGTCCCGCTTCGCGCAGGACGAGCGCCTCGGCATCGCCTGCGGCGACCTGATAGAGCCGGTAGGCCCCGACTGGGAGCGCCTGGCGATCCCACCGCATCACGTTCACGGCGCCCTGAAGCTCTACTCGCGCGAGTGCCTGGAAGCGATCGGCGGCGTCCAGGAGTGCCTCGGCTGGGACACGATCGACGAGACCTACGCGCGGATGCGGGACTTCCAGACGCGCTCCTTCCCGGACCTGGTCGCTCGCCACCACCGTCCGGTGGCGACGGCAAGCGGCACCCTCCGTGGCCGGGCTCGGCACGGGCGCTGTGCCTGGATCGCGCACTTCGGCCTTGGCTGGGTGATGCTGCGGGGGGTCAAGGTCGCGATCCGGATGAGGCCGCGGGGGATATCTGGCTTCGCTTTCGTCTTCGGCTACCTGCAGGCGGCGGCCAAGCGCGTCCCGCGGGTTGAAGACCCGGAGTTCCGCCGCTTCGTGCACCGCGAGCTGCGCGGTCGGATGCGGGCGGCGCTCGCGGGTTCGGGGTCGGTCTAGCCATGTGTGGAATCGCCGGAGTCGCCGCCGCGGACCCCCGCCGGACGCCGCTCGAGCCAGAGGTTCTGGAGGCGATGACGACGGCGATCGAGCACCGCGGGCCCGACGAGGACGGCCACCTGCTCGAGCCGGGCGTGGCGCTCGGCATGCGCCGCCTCAGCGTCATCGATCCGACCGGCAGCCGGCAGCCGGTCGCCAGCGAGGACGGCGAGGTGAGCGCCGTCTTCAACGGCGAGATCTACAACTTCCGCGAGCTGCGTGACGATCTTCGCGGCCGCGGCCACCGCTTCGCCAGCGACGGCGACGGTGAGACCATCATCCATCTCTACGAGGAGTACGGCCTGCGCTTCGTCGATCACCTGCGGGGGATGTTCGCGATCGCGCTCTGGGACCGCCCGCGCCGGCGCCTGATCCTGGTTCGCGACCGGATGGGCGTGAAGCCGCTCTACGTGGCCGAGACCGAGGCCGGCCTGGCCTTCGGCTCGGAGGTCAAGTCGCTGGTCGCGGCCGGCCTGGTGCAGCCGCGCCTCGACCCCGTCGCCGCCGAGCTCTTCATGGCCTGGGGCTACGTGCCCGGCCCGTTGACGCTCTTCGCCGGCGTCCGCAAGCTGCCGCCCGCCTCCTACCTCCTCTTCGCCGACGGTCAGGTCGTCGAGCAGCGCGAGTACTGGAGTCCCTGGGACTCGCCCCCCGACTCGGTGGGGGACTCCTGGGAGGAAGACGGCGAGCGCCTGCTGAATCTGCTCCGTACCGCGACCCAGGCCCGGATGGTGAGCGACGTCCCGCTCGGCGTGATGCTCAGCGGCGGGCTCGACTCCAGCCTGCTCACCGCCCTAATGGCCGAGGCATCCGATCGTCCGGTCCAGACCTTCTCGGTCGGCTTCGTCGAGGACGCGGCCGCCAACGAGCTGGGCGAGGCGCGGCAGGTGGCGGAGCGCCTGGGCACCGACCACCACGAGCTGGAAACCTCGGCCCTCGACCATCCCGACCTGCTCGACGACGCCCTGCGACACCTCGAGGAGCCGATCGCCGACCTCTCCTGCGTCGGCCTGCTGCTGCTCAGCCGGCTTGCCCGGGAGACCGTCACCGTGGCGCTCTCGGGCCAGGGCGCCGACGAGCTGCTCGGTGGCTACCGCAAGCACCAGGTGGCCCGTGCGGCCGACCTGCTGGGACGGGTGCCGCCGGCTCGCGGCGCGGTCGCCCTGGCGGCCCGGGTCGGGGCGCCGGAGTCGGCCCGGGCACGCGGCCTGCGGGCGCTGTCGACCCGCGACCCGGTCGAGCGGATGCTGGCGATGAGCCGCGTCGTGCAGCCGCGCGAGCGGCTCGACCTCTTTACCCCGGCGTTCCTCACCGAGACCGACGTGGGCGATCCGGTGCGGCGCCAGGGCGACCTCTCGGGCCGCTCGGCGCTGACGCAGACGCTCTACCTCGACGGCCGCCTGGCGCTGGTGGACAACATGCTCCTCTATTTCGACAAGATGTCGATGGCGACCTCGCTGGAGGTTCGCGTTCCCTTCCTCGACCACGACGTGGTCTCCTTCTGCCTCGCGCTCCCGGACTCGCGCAAGGTCCGGCTCGGCAACCGCAAGGAGCTTCTCAAGCGGGTCTCGCGAGGGCTCGTCGCCGACGAGATCGTCGACAAGCGCAAGCGCGGCTTCTTCCGCTCCGCGCTTGGCACCTGGCTTCGCGCCCAGCACGGCGGCCTGCTGGAGGAGACCCTGCTGGACCCCCGCACGCGCGAGCGCGGCCTCTATCGCGGCGCCGAGGTCGAGCGGCTGCTGGGGGTGGCGGGCGCCGGGGACATCAAGGCCGACCAGCGCCTCTTCTGCCTCTTCCTGCTCGAGCGCTGGATCCGCGAGTGGGTCGACACGCCCGCACCGGCTCCGGCGGCTACCGCGAGCGTCGCGCTCTGACCGCGGCGCGGCGCGAAGAATCGACCGCCCCACCCGTTGTTGGTAGGACGATGTCGAGCCAGACCGGGGACACCCTGCAGAAGAAACACGCCAGCGCCGGCGTCGCCATGTCCGTGGCGACGCTCTCGATGGCTGCCGCCTCCGGCCTGCAGGCGCTGTTCTACCTGAACTCGTTCGGCGTCAACGGGCGCACCGACGGGTTCTTCGTCGCCTTCGCCCTCTATACGATCGTCGGCGTCTTCAGTCAGAGCATCCGCATGACCTCGGCCAACCTCCTGATCGGCGACCGGCCGCGCCTCGGCACGGTCGAATACGGCGCCTGCCTCGGCCTGATCGCGATTCCGATCCTGGTCCTGACGATCCCGTTCGCCGATCAGTTCGCGCAGCTGCTGGCGCCCGGGCTCGACGCCGCCGATCGGGCGGTGACGGCGAACGCCCTGCCCCTGCTCGGCCTGGCCGCGGCGATGCAGCTCTGGTCGGCCGGCGCGGCGACCCTGCTTGCGGTCCGTGACCGCTTCATCTCGATCGCCGCCGCCTACATCGTCGGCGCGGTCGTCGGGCTCGTCGTCTACGTGATCGTCTCGCCGCTGGCCGACGAGCTGGTCCTCGGCTGGTCGATGCTGGCGATGGCGCTGGGGACGCTGGTCGTGATGCTGGTCGGCCTACACAGGGCACGCCCGGAGCGGGTGGCCGCGAAGCCCTCGTTCGCGCCGATGCGGCTGGCGTCGATGTCGGGCTTGATCCTCGCCAGGACGGCGATCTACCTCGTCTTCAACGCGCTCTACATGGTCACGCTCGCCTTCGCCAGCGGCTATGCGGAAGGCGACGCGACCGTACTCTCCTACGCCTACCTGTTCGCCAGCTACCTGGTCGCCGGGACGGCCTTCGCGCTCGGCCTCTCGCGGATCGCCGACATGCGGCGCGGTGCCCTCGGCGAGTGGCGGGAGATGCTGACCGACACCGTCCCCTCCGGCTTTCGCTACTCGATGCTGATCGTCGCGCCGGCGATGGCGGCGTTGATCGTCTCCGGGGCGCCGCTGATCGGGGAGCTGCTCCCGCACAGCTTCGATGCCGCGGACGTGGAGACCCTGCGCGTCTTCGCGGCCCTGCTCGCCCCCTGGGCGGTGGCGGCCCTGCTCGTCAACCTCCTGCTTCCGGCTCTGCTCGCGCTCGGGCACGGCCGCCTCGTCAATGCGCTCTCACCGGGGCTGCTGGCCCTCCACGTCGCCGCCACCGCGGTCGGGGGCCTGCTGTGGGGCTCGGACGGGGTCGTCGGCGCCGCCTTCGTGGCTCCCGCCGTGTTCGCCGCCGTGCTCTTCGTCGTCGGCGTCCGCGAAGGTCGCTGGGCGCTGGTCGGGACGCTCGCCGGCGACGGGGGACGCCTCTCTGCGTTCGCCGCCGTCAGCTTCGGTGCCGCCGCGCTGCTTGCCCCGCTGGTCGCGGACGGCCTGCTCGAGGCGGTCCTGGCCGGTGCTCTGGGCTGTGGGCTCTACGCCGTCTGCGTACTACTGACGGCGCCGCGCCTGCTGCGCGTCTTGATCGCTGCGATCAGGCCGAAGCCCGCCGCCGATCAGACCGATGCGCCGCGGCCCGCGAGCTCGTCGATCAGCGCCAGATAGCCGCTGCGCTGCCGCCGCCACTCGATCTCGGCGAGCCGCTGCGAGGCGCGCTCGGCCCGGGCCCGAGCAACCTCCGGCTCGGCCCGCACGCCCTCGATCGCGGCGGCGATGCAGGCCGGGTCTCCCGGCTCGGCGAGCAGCACGTCATCGCCGAAGTAGCGCTCGATCACCGGCAGCCGTGAGGCGACCACCGGCAGGCCCATGTGGACGTACTCGAGAAGCTTGACCGGAAGCAGCAGCTCGGTGAAGTCGTCGCGCAGGGTCGGCACGACCCCGAGGTGCGCTGCGGCGAGCCGGTCCGGGATCTCCTCGACCGGGGTCGGCTGCGGTGCGATCCGCACTCCCTCCGGGGCCAGCTCGGCCGCGGCGGCGGCGAGACTGCGGGCAGCCTCCGCGTCGGAGCCGTAGACGTCGAGCGTCACCGGCTCGCCTCGACTGCGCAGCAGCGCCACCGCCCGGACCAGGGTCTCGACCCCGAAGCGGTCGGCGAGGCCGCCGTGGTAGACGACGCGCAGCTCACCCTCTGTGGGAGGAAGCACCGGTGGCCGACGCTCGCCGAAGACGCGCTCGTCCGGGGTGTTCATGACGATCTGCGTCCGCCCAGCGGCGACGCCGCGGGCGCGAAGCAGGTCGCGGGCCTCGGAGGTGACGAAGACGTGCCCGTCGGCGAGGGCGGCGCTGACGCGCTCCTCGACGCGGACCAGGCGCACGAGCGGGTGGTTCGGAGAGCGGTCGAAGAGGGTCGCGAACAGCTCTGGGAAGGTGTCGTGGAAGTTGAGCACGATCGGGGTGCCCCGCAGCTTCGGCCGCAGGGCCGCGAAGACGAGCGCATCCGGCATGTTGTGGATCTCGATCAGGTCGAAGCGCCGGTGCCGGTCGAGGGTGCTGACCTTGCGCGCGGCGCCGGCCAGGAAGCGCGCGTTGCCCTCGAGGTAGGCGAGCTTGCCGCCACGCGGCTTGCCCGCTGCGGCGCGGTGGAGGGCGATCTGACCCGACCCGACCGAGATCTCCTCGTCGTCGTTGAGGCAGACGCAGTCGACGCGGTCGCCGCGTTCGGCGAGCGCCCGTGCCTGGCGCTGGATTCGTGAGTCGACGACGAAGTCCGAGTAGTGGACCATGCAGATCCGCAAGCCACCCCGGCGTTCGCTGCGGGAGAGATCCTCAGTTATCTGCTGAGACTTCAAAGCCCTTGACCGCCGCCACGGTCTCCTCGATCTGCCAGTCCTCGATCGCCGGGAAGAGCGGCAGCGAGCAGCTTTCGCCGGCGAGCCGCTCGGCCACGGGCAGGTCGCCGAGACCGAGGCCGAGCTCCGCGTAAGCAGGCTGTAGATGGATCGGGGTGGGGTAGTGGATCGCGCTCGCCACTCCACATGAATCGAGGTGGTTGCGCAGCTCGTCGCGTTGGGGGGTGCGGACGACGAAGAGATGGAAGACGTGGTCCCCGTCCGCCGCCGCGGGCGAGGGCAGGATCACGTCGCTGTCGGCAAGGGCCGAGCGCAGGGCGCTGCCGGCGTCGCGGCGACGCTGGTTCCAGTCGGCGAGATGGCCGAGCTTGACGCTCAGGATCGCGGCCTGGAGTGCGTCCAGACGATGGGTGCCGGTCGCCATCTCGTGGCGATGGCGGGTTCCCTCGCCGTGCGAGCGCAGCAGACGGATCTGGGCGGCCAGCTCGTCGTCGCTGGTGACGAAGGCGCCGCCGTCTCCCCAGGCGCCGAGGTTCTTGGTCGGATAGAAGCTGAAGCAGCCGGCGTCGCCGAGCGAGCCGACCGGGCGCCCGCGGTACTCGGCGCCGTGGGCCTGGCAGGCATCCTCGACGACGGCGATGTCGCGGGCGCGACAGAGATCGAGGATCGGGTCCATGTCGACGGTGCGCCCGAAGAGGTGGACCGGGATCACGCAGCGGGTCTTCGCGGTGATCGCCCGCTCGACCGTCTCGGCGGTGATCAGCGCGGTCTCCTCGTCGATGTCGACCAGGACCGGGGTGGCGCCGACGGTGCTCACCGCCTCGGCGGTGGCGATGAAGCTGTAAGTGGGGACAATCACCTCGTCGCCGGGACCGATCCCGAGGCCGCGCAGGGCGAGCTCGAGCGCCGCCGTGCCCGAGGAGACGCCGAGAGCGTGCTCGGTGCCGCACATCAAGGCGAAATCCCGCTCGAAGCTCTCGAGCTCGGGGCCGAGCGTGAAGGCGGCGTTGCGCGCGACTCGCTCGACGACTTCGAGCAGCTCGGCGAAGAGGTCGGGGAAGGCGTCGTCGAGGCGGATGAAGGGAACCCGGGTGCCCTCGGTTGCCGCCAGGGGCAGGGGTGCGTTCGATTCGCCGGTTACGCTCACGTCGTTGCCTCACTCGGAGTTGGGGGGATGGGATGCTCTGCGCTCGGCAGATTGCTGTTCGTCATCTGTTCGAGCTCGAGGAAGAGGGCGGCGGCCTCGCGGCGCGAGCGCACGCCGAACTTAGCGAAGGCGGAAGAGAGGTGGCTCTTGATCGTGCTCTCGGAGAGAAACAGCCGCTCCGCGATCTGGGCGTTGGTCAGGCCTTGGGAGACGAACGCCAGGACCTGGCGCTCACGGTGGGAGAAGGCGGGCCGCTCGACGCTGGCCCGCATTTCGCGGGGCACGACCGACTGGCCGGAGCCGACGGCGCTCACCGTCACCGCCAGGGTCGACTCGAGGGCGGGCTCGAAGACGATTGCGTCGGCGCCGGCGTCGAGGGCGCGGCGAACGCCGGTCCCGGTCGCCGTCGGCGAGACCGCGACGATGGCGGGGCCGGGGACCTCGCGGCGCAGGCGGCGCAGTGTCGCCATCTCGCGGGGCAGATCGACGTCGCAGACGAGGATGATGATCGCGCTCTCGTCGAGTTCGTGATCGACGAGCTGCTCGGGGACGTCGATCACGAGCAGGGAAGTCTCGGGCCCCCCGGCTTTCAGTGCCGCCGCGATGCGGCGGCGCGTGTCGGGAGCGTCGGCGCTCACGATCGCGCAGAGCTGACCGGATGAAGTCCGGATGTCACCGATTGGTTTGCTGAGAACCGCCATGGACCACCAACGGCGCGGACGCTCAAAAGTTTGCGCGAGCGCCTGTTTGCGGAAGTCCCTCAGGTGCAGGACGTTGATAGTGCGATGGGCCAGAACGAGACGACTTTTCCGGCGAACGAAGCCGCGCACCGCGAGCTCGACGACGTCGAGTTCGGCACCGGCGTGAGCGTCTACTCGTTCACCAACCTCTACGGCTGCCGGATCGGCGCCGGGAGCCGGATCGGCACCTTCGTAGAGATCCAGCGCGGCGCCGTGATCGGCGCTGCATGCAAGATCCAGAGCCACACCTTCATCTGCGACGGGGTCAGGATCGAGGACGAGGTCTTCGTCGGCCACGGGGTGATGTTCGTCAACGACAAGCACCCTCGGGCGACCAACGGCGAGGGCGAGCTCCAGGGCGACGCCGACTGGGAGATGCTCGCCACGGTGGTCGAGCGGGGGGCGACGATCGGCTCCGGGGCGACCATTCTCGGCGGCATCCGGGTCGGCGCCGGCGCCACCGTCGGAGCCGGCGCGGTGGTGACCAAGGACGTGGCCGCAGGAGCTACCGTGGTCGGCAACCCGGCGCGGCCGATTCCGAGTCGGGAGCCGGCTTCAGCGCCAGCGATCCAGTAAGTCCCGCTCGGGCACTTCGCGGACCTTCCGCGCCGGCACGCCCATGACCACGGCGCGCGGAGCGACGTCGGCGGCGACCACCGCACCGGCGGCTACGAAGGCCTCCTCGCCGATCTCGACGCCCGGGCAGATCACGGCCCCGCCGCCGATCCGGCAGGCCCGGCGCAGCAGCGGCCCCGCGAAGGGGGTCTCGGCTGGATGACGATCCATCGTGTCGTCGTTGGTCAGCGTCACGCCGGGGCCGATGAAGACGTCGTCCTCGATCACCGAGCCGCCGGTGAGATAGCAGCGAGTCTGAACGCTGACCCGCTCGCCGACGACCACTCCCGGATCGACCGAGCTGAAGCTCCCCACCGTCGAGCCGGCTCCGATCTCGGCTCCGTCCCTGAGCTGGGCGTGGTCGCCGATCCGGGCGCCGGCGCCGATCCGCACCCCGGCGTGGATCACGACCTGGCCGCCGATCAGCGTGCCCTCGCCGATCGCGACGCGCTCGCCGAGCAGCAGCCCCGGGGCCAGGTCGGATGGATAGAGCGCGGCCCCGGTCACAGGGCGGCATCGTAGCGGCGGCCGCGGGGCGCGAGGAGCGCCGCGCGGCGGAGCTCAGGCGACGATCGTCAGGGCGCCGGGGTCGGCGCGCAGCTCAACCCGGGTGCGGTCGCCGATGTAGTCGCCGTCGACCTGCAGCGGAAACGGCCGCAGGGCGCCGTCCCTGTCCTTGGAGATCGAGCTGACGGTCGCCGTGATGACGTCGTCGAAATGCTCCACCTGGCGGTGTCGCGCGGCGGGCCTCTCGGCGCTGAAGAGGCGCCTGATCAGGGTCGGCATGTCGCGCTGCGTGGCGCGCTTGAGGACGCCGACCGAGAGCGTGCCGTCGTCGATCGCGATGTCCTCGCAGACGCGGATCGGGCGGCTGGCGAAGTAGGTGAACGGGTCTGAGTTCTGGACGATCGCGGTGACTCCCTCCGCCGACTCGCCGCCGCTCTCGAAGCGCACCCGGGCGGCGTTGTGGAGGTACTTGCGGTAGAAGGCGGAGATACCCGACCAGCTGTAGTAATAGGGGCCGGCACGGGACTTCAGCCGCGGGTGGGCATCGACCCGCTCGACCACGGTGGCGTCGATGCCGACCCCGCAGGCGAAGACGAAATGGCGCTCGTCGACGAGGCCGAGGTCGATCTTGCGCGGCGCCCAGTCGTCGGCCAGGGTCAGCAGGTGCTCGGTCGCATCGACGACGTCGTTGGGGATGCCGAGCGTGCGACAGACGACGTTGGTCGAGCCCCCCGGCAGCACTGAGACCGGGACGTCGGTCCCGGCCAGCCCATTGGCGACCTCGTTCAGGGTGCCGTCGCCGCCGAAGGCGACGACGATGTCGTACCCATGGTCGCGAACCTCGCGGCCGATCTCGGTCGCGTGGTTCTGTGCCTCAGTCGAGACCGCCTCGACCTCGTAACGCCCCTGCAGCGCGTAGACGACGAGGTTGCGGAGCCGGTCGGAGACCGTCGTCGCCACCGGGTTGACGATGATCAGCATCCGCTTCTTGGCGGGCTTCCTTGGCTTTCTATGCGGGAGTTTGGGGGTCAATGAGATTCCGTGCGCCAGTGGGGGCTAGGCGGCGTGGGGCGGACGTTCATCCTCCGGGCGCTGTCGCTGCCCAGTGAGGCACGCGAAAGTGTGCCGGTACTCGTGCAGCGTAATGCGATTGAGGCCAGCGGACTTCCACGCCTCATGCCAACGAACCTCGCGTTCATTGATGAATATCAATGAAGATGCTAGGGTCCGCAGTCATGGGTGATCTACCTGTGATCAACTGCTGCACGCCGCTGGCCGGCTCCTCGCTTGGCAAAGGTCAGGCGGGCGAGTTGGAGATGGTGATCAAAGCCCTTGCGGACCGTCACCGCCTGCGGATTGTGAACATGCTGCTGCGTGCCGACGGGGAGGCCGTCTGCGTCTGCGAGTTCGAGCCCTACCTTGGCCTCTCCCAGGGCACGGTCAGCCATCACCTGAAAAAGCTGACGGAGGCGGGCTTGGTCGAGCGCGAGGGTCGCGGCAACCGCAGCTACTTCAGTCTCGTTCCCGGTGCTCTCGATTCGGTGCGCGAGGTTTTCACGCCCGCTGCTGCCTGCTGCTGAGACCGAATGCCAACTCGTCCCGATCTGATCCGTCGCGCCGCGGCCGAGGGGATCGGCGTCTTCGTCTTGGTCTTCGCCGGCTGCGGGGCGATCATCACCGAGGCCGAGTACCCCGGCAGCCTCGGCGTCGTCGGGGTCGCGCTCGTCTTCGGCTTGGTCGTGATGGCGATGGTCTACGCGACCGGGCACCTCTCGGGCGCACAGCTGAACCCTGCAGTCACCGTCGCCTTCGCCTTGACCCGCCATCTGCCGCGAGGCGATGCCGCCGCCTACGTCGCTGCACAGCTGCTCGGCGCGCTCGCGGCGGCGCTGATGCTGGCCGCGGTATGGCCGAGCCAGCCAGCCAACCTAGGCGCGACCCTGCCCACGGTCGGCATCGGCAGCGCCTTCGTTTACGAGGTCGCGCTGAGCGCCTTCCTGATGTTCGTGATCATGGCCGTCGCCACCGACACCCGTGCGGTCGGTGCGGGTGCCGCTATCGCCATCGGCGGCACGGTCGGGCTCGACGCCCTGTTCGGCGGTCCGATAACCGGAGCCTCGATGAACCCGGCCCGCTCGCTCGGACCAGCCCTCGTCTCAGGCGAGCTGACCGACCTCTGGCTCTACCTGCTCGCCCCGGTCCTGGGCGCCGGCATCGGCGCGATCGCCTACCAGCTCGTCCGCGGTGAGCACCCGGGCGAGCCCCAGACCGAGGCAGCCTGATGGCCCGCGCCCTGTTCGTCTGCCTGCACAACGCCGGGCGCTCGCAGATGAGCGAGGCGCTGTTCACTCGCGCCGCCGCTGGCCGCCATAAAGCGCGTTCGGCTGGCACCACCCCGGGCGAGCGCGTCCACCCAGAGGTAGTTGAGGTGATGGCCGAGCTGGATATAGACCTCAGCACCCGCCAGCCCCAGGAGCTGACCCGTGAGGACGCCGAGTGGGCCGACCTGGTGGTGACGATGGGCTGCGGTGACACGTGCCCCTACATCCCTGGCAAGCGCTATGTCGACTGGGATTTGGCCGACCCGAAGGGCCAGTCGGTCGAGGCGGCCAGGGCTACCCGGGAGGAGATCGCGCGCCGCGTAGCCGCCCTGGTCGAAGAACTCGACCGCCTCTAGGAACAACCGGACTTAGCCGGACCCCAACGTGGCTGTGCTACCCGGTCGTCTCATAGCGCACCACCGTTCCGTCCTCGACTTCGCGCACCCGGCCCTCGTTGACCAGCAGATCGGCGTGGCCGATCACCTCGGAGAGGGTGAGGAAGGCCTGGGTGACGGCGACGTTGCCCCAGATCGCCTGGGCCAGCTCATAGCCCGTCCGCGGCTGCTCGGCGATCAGCTTGTGGATCTTCTCCTTGCGGCGCTCGTGCTTGGCCAGCCGCTCGTCGATCAGGGCGACGTGGTCGACGACCGGGTCGCCGTGGCCGGGGAGGACGATCTCGGCCGGCATCTCGCGCGTCTTGCGCATCGACTCGATGTAGGTGACCAGGGCCTGGCTGCGTTGCGAGGAGCCGTCCAGGGGGCGCGAGATCAGCGGGTTCGAGGAGATGCTGGCGAGCAGGTGGTCGGCGGCGATCAGGATCCTGCGCTCTGCGTCCCAGAAGACGGTGTCGGAGGGGCTGTGGCCGGGGCGGTGGAGGGCTTCCAGGGTGCGGTCGCGAAAAGCGATCTCCTCGCCGTCCTCCAGCGGCCGGGTCACCGCCACATGCGAGCCCCAGCCGCGGAAGCTGCGGGAGACGCTGCGCAGCGCCACCGTCACCTCCTCGGGGATGCCGTTGCGCAGCATCAGCTCGATCGCGAAGCGGTCCTCGGCCTCCGCGTCCTCGTCGAAGTTGGCGAGCCGCTCGGCGGCGACGCCGATCGCCGCCACCTCGGCGCCGGAGTGCCCGGCGACGATCTCGACCAGGCCGAGGTGGTCGATGTGCTGGTGGGTGACGATGATCAGCTCGAGGTCGTCGATCGAGTGGCCGCGGGCGCCGAGCTGGGTGCCGAGCTCGTCCAGCGCCTTGCCCGAGTTGGGGCCGGTGTCGATCAGGGTCAGCGGCTCGTCCTCGATCAGGTAGCAGTTGACCCGTCCGACCGCGAACGGGGTCGGGATCTGCAGCCGGTGGATGCCGGCCAGGGCCACCTGCTCGAGCGCCCCCTCGGGGGTGAGGACGCTCACGCTCGGATCAGCCCGAGGACCTCGTCGCGGCGGCGCTCCATGTCCTCCCGGGATACCAGCGACTCAAGGTTGAGGCGCAACAGCGGCTCGGTGTTGGAGGGCCGCACGTTGAAGTGCCAGTCCTCGTAGTCGACCGAGATCCCGTCGAGGTGGGTCTGCTCGCCGTCGGCGTAGCGCCCGGCGATCTCCGCCATCTTCGCCGCCGGGTCGGCGACCTCGGAGTTGATCTCGCCGGAGATGAAGTAACTGGAGCGGAACTCGTCGATCAGCTCGGCGAGCCCGCGCCCGTCGAGCGAGAGCAGCTCCAGCATCAGCAGCGCCGGGATCGTGCCCGAGTCGGCGTTCCAGAAGTCGCGGAAGTAGTAGTGGCCGGAGACCTCGCCGCCGAAGGCGGCCTTCTCCTCGCGCATCCGCGCCTTGAAGAAGGCGTGGCCGACGCGGGAGAGGTCGGAGCGCCCGCCCTCAGCGGCGACCAGGTCCGGCACGGCGCGGCTGGAGCGGGGGTCGTAGAGGATCGTCGCGCCGGGGTTCTTGGCCAGGGCCGCCCGCGCCAGCAGGGCGCAGATGAAGTCGCCGTCGCAGAACTCGCCGCTGGCGTCGATGAAGAAGCAGCGGTCGGCGTCGCCGTCCCAGGCGATGCCGAGGTCGGCGCCGGAAGCGGTGACCCGCTCCATGATCATCCTGCGGTTCTCTTCCAGCAGCGGGTTCGGCTCGTGGTCGGGGAACTCGCCGTCGGGCTCGAAGTACATCTCCTCCAGCTCGAGCGGCAGTTTCTCCAGGATCGGGCCGACCATCGGCCCCGCCATGCCGTTGCCGCCGTCGACGACGACCTTCATCGGCTTCACCTTGGCGGGGTCGATGAAGGACATGGCGTGGGCGTGGTACTCGTCCCAGATGTCGACCTCCTCGACGCTGCCGCCACCCGGCGCCGGGCCGAGGCCGGCGGCGATCGTGTCGCGGACGTCGCCGATCCCGGCGTCGCCGGAGAGCGGCAGCGCCCCCTCGCGGACCAGCTTGACGCCGGTGTAGGCCTTGGGGTTGTGGGAGGCGGTGCACATCGCGCCGCCGTCGAGCTCGCGCGAGCCGACCAGGTGGTAGAGCATCTCGGTCGCGACCATGCCGGCGTCGAGCACGGTGGCGCCCTCGGCGGCCATGCCGTCGCGCAGCTGCGCGGCCATCGCCGGCGCCGTCAGGCGCATGTCGCGGCCGAGCCCGATCCGCAGCTCGCCCGGCTGCTTGCCGCGCAGCTGCGCCAGCACCCGGGCGAAGGCGCGCCCGATCGCCTGCGCGGTGCCCTCGTCCATCTCCTCGCCATGGAGGCCGCGGATGTCGTAAGCCTTGAAGATGCCGGCCGGGGCCAGCGGTGCCTGCTCGCTCAAAACGCTCCCTTCAGAGCCTCGTAGCTCTGCTCGATCGATTGCGGCATCACTTTGGTGTCGGCGATGACCGGCATGAAGTTGTTGTCGCCCGCCCAGCGTGGGACGACGTGCAGGTGGATGTGGTGCTCGACCCCGGCGCCGGCGACGCGGCCCTGGTTGAAGCCGACGTTGTAGCCGTGCGGGCTGTAGATCTCCTCGAGCCGACCCATCGCCCGCTGCGCCAGCGCCATCATCTCCGCCAGCGTCGCCGCCGGGATCTCCTGCAGGGCGCCGACGTGGTCATAGGGGGCGACCATCAGGTGCCCGTTCGTGTACGGGAAGAGGTTGAGGATCACGAAGCAGCTCTCGCCGCGGTGGACGATCAGGTTCGCCTCGTCGTCTTCCGCCGCCGGCTTGGCGCAGAAGATGCACTCCTCCTCGTTGTCCTTGGACGCGTCCTTCACGTAGGCGAGGCGCCAGGGCGCCCAGATGCGGAAATTTGCCACGGGCCCCGCATCCTAGGGAGCCATGCCCGGACGCGGGAGGGTGGGCGCGTGGCTTCAGAGCCAGCGCTGGCGGCGGAAGTAGGCGACCAACCCGATCAGGACCGCCGCCATCACCGCGAGGACGAGGAAGAAGCCCGGCTCGTCACCTTCGAACGGCACCCAGGAGTTCATCCCCATGATGCTGGCGATCAGGGTCAGCGGCAGGATCACGACGCTGATCGAGGTCAGCACGCGGATGCTGTCGTTGAGGCGGTGGGAGATCACCGACTCGTTGGTCTCCTCGAGCGCCTCGGCGACCTCCTTGTAATTTTCGAGCATGTCCCAGATCCGCTCGTGGGCGTCGACGATGTCGTCGAAGTAGATCTCCAGGTCGAGGTCGGTCGCCAGGTAGCGCTGCTTGACTTTCTCGAGGTCGCGCAGGACCGGCCGCTGCGGCCGGATCACCTTGCGGAAGTTGATGATCTCCTGCTTGACGTTGGAGATGTCGCGGACGACCTCGTCGGCGCGTTCCTCGAAGATGTCGTCCTCGAGCGCGTCGAGCTTGTTGCCGATCTTGCGCAGCATCGGGAAGCAGTAGTCGAAGCTGTCGTCGACGAGCCGGTACATCAGGTAGCCGGAGCCGCGCGAGAAGAGCTGTTCGCGCAGCTCCTCCTTGCTGCGACAGCGCTCGAACAGGTACTCGACCGGCTGTAGCGGCTGGTTCGGGATCGTGACCATGTAGTCCGGCCCGACGAAGATGTCGAGCTCGCCGGTTCCGAGTCGCCGCGCCGCGCGATCGAAGACGGGGAAGTGGAGGACGATGAAGAGGTAGTCGTCGTAGACGTCGATCTTCGGCCGCTGGTTGCGGGAGAGCACGTCCTCGAGGTCGAGCGCGTGGAAGTCGAACTGCTCCTCCAGCCAGGTCCGCTCGAGGGCGCCCGGGTGCTCGATGTTGACCCAGCGCAGGCCGGCGGAGTCGATCTGCTCGACGTTCGGGGTCTGCGGCTCAGCCGGAGAGGACGGTACGACGAGCTCGCCGCGCCGGCCGGGCCGTCGCAGCCTTGGCTTCGGAAGGTTCGGCATCGCTCTGGCTCGTCGTCTCGTCGCGCAGCGGGCACATGATGCGACTAGGTTAGCCGCCGGGGCCGCCTGCAAAGGCTGAAATCGGCCCTGGTAAGGTTCACCCAACATAAGCGCCACATCTAGAGGGGTGGAGGGACTGGCCCAGTGAAGCCCCGGCAACCACCTCGAGCCATCGGTTCGAGGGGAGGTGCCAACTCCAGCAGGTCGCAGTGCAAAGGACCTGGAAGATGTGGGGGACGTCCGATCGGACCTCGCCCCACACAAGGCGAGGTTTTTCTTTTTGGAGCGAGAAAGGATCGGATGTCAATCGAGAGCTTGAAGTGCAAGGAGTGCGGCACCGCGTATGCGCTGGATGCCAGTTACGTCTGCGAAAACTGCTTCGGCCCGCTCGAGGTCGCCTACGACTACTCGTCGCTGGACGCGGTCGCGGCCAAGCGGCGCATACAGGCCGGCTCGCAGGGGATCTGGCGCTACGCCGACTTCCTCCCCTTCGAGGGCCGTCCCGGAGATCCGCTGGAGCCGGGCCTGACGCCGCTGCTGCGTGCCGACCGCCTGGCCGAGCGGCTCGGGGTCAAGGCTGAGCTGTGGATCAAGAACGACGCCGCCAACCCGACCCACTCGTTCAAGGACCGGGTCGTCGCCGTCGCCGTCGCCAAGGCCCAGGAGCTGGGATTCGACACGGTCGCCTGCGCCTCGACCGGCAACCTCGCCAACGCCGTCGCCGCGCACGCCGCCGCCGCCGGCCTCGACTCCTACGTCTTCGTCCCCGCCAACCTCGAGGAGCAGAAGCTGCTCGCGACCGGCGTCTACGGGACCAACCTGGTCGGCGTTCGCGGCAATTACGACGACGTCAACCGGCTCTGCACCCAGCTCGCCGAGACCCGTCCCTGGGCCTTCGTCAACGTCAACCTGCGGCCCTACTACGCCGAGGGCTCGAAGACGCTCGCCTACGAGACCGTCGAGCAGCTCGGCTGGGAGCTGCCCGATCGCGTCGTCTCCCCGATCGCCTCCGGCTCGCTCTTCACCAAGCTCGGCCGTGGCTTCCAGGAGTGGCTCGACCTCGGCCTGGTGGCGGGCAAGCAGCCGATCTTCAACGGCGCCCAGGCGGAGGGCTGCAGTCCGGTCGCGACGGCATTCGCCGAAGGCTGGGACGTCTGCAAACCGCAGAAGCCGGAGACGATCGCCAAGAGCCTGGCGATCGGCGACCCCGCCGACGGGCCCTACGCGGTCGAGCACGCGCGGCGCACCGGCGGCGGCATCGACTCGGTCAGCGACGCCGAGATTCGCGAGGGGATCAAACTGCTCGCCGAGACCACGGGGATCTTCACCGAGACCGCCGGCGGGGTCACGGTCGGGGTGCTGAAGAAGCTGGCCGAGCGCGGCGAGATCGGCGGCGGCGAACGCGTCGTCGTCTACATCACCGGCGAGGGCCTGAAGACGCTCGACGCCACCCGCGATACGTTCCAGATGCACGAGATCGACCCCGACCTCGAGAGCTTCGAGGCCGAGTTCCGCCAGGAGGTAACCGTCTGATGGCAATCACCGTGAAGATCCCGACCCAGCTGCGTGCCGCGACCGGAGGGCAATCCGAGGTCGAGGTCGCCGGCGCGACCGTCGGCGAGGTGCTCGACGCCGTCTTCGACGCCCACGGCGACCTGCGCGAGCGGATCACCCAGGACGGCGACCTGCGCCGCTTCGTCAACGTCTATGTCTCCGGCGAGGACATCCGCTTCCAGCAGGGGCTCGACACGACCATCAGCGACGGCGCCGAGGTTACGATCCTCCCGGCCGTAGCGGGCGGCTGATCGCGCCGCTTGATGCATTGACCCCCCTCCAGCGGGGTCAATCGATCAAACGATGAAGCCCCCGGTGGTCATCCTCTGCGGCGGCCGCGGAACGCGGCTGCGCGAGCGCACCGAGTCGGTGCCGAAGGCTTTGGTCGAGATCGGCGGCCGGCCGATCCTCTGGCACGTGATCCAGATCTACGCCGCCCAGGGGTTCGAGCGCTTCCTGCTCGCCACCGGGTACATGGGGGAGGCGGTGGCCGAGTTCGCGACGGCCGAGTGCTGGCCCGGGGGGGTGGCGGTGGAGTGCGTGGACACGGGGCTCGACACGCCGACCGGCGGGCGCGTCGCCTGCCTTGGCGAGCAGCTGAGTGGCGGAAGCTTCTGCGTCACCTATGCCGACGGCGTCGCCGACGTCGACCTCGGGGCGCAGCTGGACTTTCATCGCTCCCACGGTGCTCTGGCGACGATGACCGTCGTCCAGCCGCACCTGCAGTGGGGCGTCGCCGAGTTGGGGGAGGGGGACCGCGTCGACGGCTTCGTCGAGAAGCCGCGCAGCGAGCGTTGGATCAACGGCGGCTTCTTCTGCTTTGAGGCCGGCGCGCTCACCCAGATCAGCGCGGACAGCGTGCTCGAGCGCGAGCCGTTGGAGGAGCTGGCAGCGGCCGGTCAGCTGCGCGCCTTCCGTCACCAGGGTTTCTGGGACTGCATGGACACCTACAAGGACGCGGTCGTGCTTAACGATCTGTGGGCGAGCGGCGAGGCTCCCTGGCGAATCTGGGATGCGGCTGGGGTGGACGCTCGGTGAAGCGAGCCCTGGTCACCGGCGGGCACGGCTTCGTCGCCTCGCACCTGGCCCGGGCCCTGCTCGGCCGCGGTGACGCGGTCACCGTGCTGGACCTGGCGCCGCCGCCCCTCTCCGGCCTGACCCTGCAGGGGATCGCCCCCGAGATCGAGCTGGTGGAGGGGGATCTGCGCGACGTGCGGGCGGTCGGGGCGACCGTCGACGCCGGTGAGTTCGACGTCGTCTTCCACCTCGCCGCGCAGACCCTCGTCGGCCCGGCGATGGCCGAGCCGGCGGCGACCTTCGAGGCCAACGTGCGGGGGACCTGGACGCTGCTCGAGGCATGCCGCCGCGCCGACGTCCCAGCCGTCGTCGTCGCCTCTTCCGACAAGGCCTACGGTCCCAGCGAGGAGCTTCCCTACCGCGAGGAGATGGCGCTGCGTCCGGCCTCCCCCTACGAGGCGAGCAAGGCCGCCGCCGACGCGATCGCCCTCAGCTACAGGCCCGCCTACGGTCTGCCCGTCGCGGTCACCCGCTTCGCCAACGTCTACGGCGGCGGCGACCTCAACTTCTCCCGCCTGGTCCCGGAAGCCGTCGCCGCGGTCCTGGACGGCCGCCGTCCCCAGATCCGTTCCGACGGCAGCCCCGAGCGGGACTTCCTCTACGTCGACGACGCCGTCGCCGCCTACCTGGCGATCGAGCACGCGGTCGGCGCCGGCGGGCCGGCCGCTGGCGAGGCCTTCAACGCCGGCGGCGAGCGGCCGCACTCGGTCGCCGAGGTGC
The DNA here is from genome assembly GCA_963812145.1 of uncultured Solirubrobacterales bacterium. Taxonomy (GTDB): domain Bacteria; phylum Actinomycetota; class Thermoleophilia; order Solirubrobacterales; family 70-9; genus VAYN01. The sequence continues at coordinate 626,768 of CAWEUG010000004.1, read as the reverse complement.
TGGAGACGATCGCCGCCGTCTCCGGCGCCGGGCTCGACCCCGAATACCACGGCAGTGGCAATCCGGCGGGCGAGATCGACCGGCAGTACGTCGACTCGGCGAAGCTGCGCGGCCTCACCGGCTGGGGCCCCGAGGTCGATCTCGAGGACGGCCTGGGCCGTACCCTCGAGTGGTACCGGCGACACCCGGAGGCGCGCCCCTGATGTGTGGACGATTCACGGTCACGGCCAAAGACACGAAGACGATCGCCGACCGCTTCCAGGTCGAGCTCGAGAAGGCGTTGGAGCGGGGCGGCGACGGCGAAGCTCCGCCGCCGTCCAAGGAGCGGGCGAAGAAGCTGGCGCGAGGGCTCGAGCGCTTCAACGTGGCACCGACCCAGGAGATCCTCACCGTGCGCTCCTCGCCTCCCCCGGAGGAGGCCGAACAGGGTGAGCGCGAGGCGCGGCTGATGCGCTGGGGGTTGGTGCCGCGCTGGGCCAAGGACCTCAAGGTCGGCTACCGGATGATCAACGCCAAAGCCGAGAACCTGACCTCGAGCAAGGCCTACGGGCCGCTGGTCGGCAAGTTCCGGCACCGCTGCCTGATCGTCGCCGACGGCTTCTACGAGTGGATGAAGGCCGAGGACCCGAAGCAGCCGCGCCAGCCCTGGCACTTCACAGTCGACGGCGGCGAGCCCTTCGCCTTCGCCGGGATCTGCACCCGCAAGGAGTGGGAGGACGAGGACGACCGCGGCTTCGACGATGGCTGGCTCTACAGCTGCACGATCGTCACCACGACGCCGAACGAGGTCGTCGCCCCGGTCCACGATCGGATGCCGGCGATCCTGCCGAGTGCCGAGGCCGAGGCCGCCTGGCTGCGCCCGGACCTCAGCACCGAGGACGCGGTGGCGATGTGCGGGCCGCTCGATCCGGCGCGGATGTCGAGCGCACCCGCCAACCCGAAGCTGAACAAGGTCGGCAAAGGAATGGAAGAAGGGCCGGAGCTGCTGGTCGCGCCGCAGTCCGGCTGAGCCTCATTCGTCGGCTTCTTCTTCCGCTTCTTCCTCGGCCGCTTCTTCGTTTTCCTCTTCCGCTTCTTCGTCGATCGGCGGCGAGAGGTGCTTCAGCGCTCCCTTGGTGCGGGCGGTGGCCTTGCCGGCGCTGGTGGTCAGGGTGCAGGCGATGGCGGCCTCGGGGACGGCCCTCGTCTTCCAGACGGTGTAGAAGGGCAGCTCCAAGTCCTGCTTGGGCTTCCCTCCGGCGATGAAGTATTTGAGGTGCTCGACCCCGACTTCGTACTCGGGCCATTCCAGCTTCACGCCTTTTTCGGTGGTGAAGCGGGCGATGCCCCCGCTTTCGAGCACGGCGAGCCCAACCCCGCGGGCGCTGAAGTCGATCAGGATCGTTTCCGGCACTTCCTGGCTGTAGATCCCGGCTTCGGAGGAGCGCGGGTAGGTCGCCCGCAGCCCACCCGCGGTCTGCGCGACTTCGGTCCGCGGGCCGGATTCGACCGCGCAGAGGATCTGACCGTCGCCGACTGGCGCACCGGCCTCGATCCGCAGCGTCGCGGCTACGCGGAAGAGCGAATAGCCGCTGACGTTGGTGCCGGTGGCGCTGATCCCGCCGTCGATCAACTGCATCGACTGGCTGCCGCCCGGCACCGCGACCGGCTTCGAATCCGGGACTGGCGCTTCCTGAACCCATTCCAGGTTCGCCGCTTCGCCGCTGCTCTTGTCGGCGGTGAGAAGCGCCGCGGCAACGCAGGCCAAGAGGCCGACGGCGATCACGATCAGCGCCCCGCGCGGCGGCCGGGTGTCCTGGTTCGGCTCGGTCACAGGCGCGACAGTATTCGAACCGGCGGCGCTCCGGACGCTCTCGTTTCGACGCCCTGGGCGATGGGTAGCGTGTCGGGGGTGAGCGCCAAGCCGATCCCGCTGCGAGTGGGCAAGGTCGAGACACGGACGGTCTCCGTGCACGGCCGCGACGTCAGCTACGCCGAGGCCGGAACCGGTCCGCTGCTGTTGTTGATCCACGGCATGGCCGGCACCGCCGAGAACTGGCAGTCGGTGGTAGAGCCGCTCGCCCTGCGCAACACCGTGATCGCTCCGGACTTCCCCGGCCACGGCCTCTCGGCGCCGGGTGGGGGCGACTACTCGCTGGGCAGCCTCGCCAGCGGGCTGCGGGACTTGATGCTGACGCTCGGCCACGAGCGGGCGACCCTGGTCGGGCACTCGCTCGGTGGCGGCGTCGCCCTCCAGTTCACCTACCAGTTCCCGGAGATGGTCGAACGCCTGGTCCTGGTCTCCAGCGGCGGGCTCGGCCCCGACGTCAGCCCGATCCTGCGAGCGGCGGCGCTGCCGGGAGCCGACCTCTTCATCGCGGCCACGGCGGGAGTCGGGAGCCAGGCCGGATCACTGGTAGGCCGCGGCTTGGGGATGCTCGGCATGCGGCCCAGCGCCGACGTCGCCGAGGTCGCCCGCGGCTACGCGTCGCTCGCCGACCGCGAGCGACGCAAGGCCTTCCTGGCGACGCTGCGCTCCGTCGTCGGCACCGACGGCCAGCGGGTCGCCGCCCTCGACCGCCTCTACCTGGCCGCCGCCCTGCCGCTCTTGATCGTCTGGGGCGACCGCGACCCGATCATCCCGGTCGAGCACGCCGAAGATGCCCACCGCGAGCTGCCCCACAGCCGCCTGGAGATCTTCGAGGGCGTCGGTCACTTGCCCCAGCTCGAGAGCCCAGGCGCCTTCATCGCCGCCCTCGAACGATTCCTCGACGAAGTCGAGCCGGCCCGGTTCGACCGCGACGAGTGGCGCGCCCGCTTCAAGACCGCTTAGCGGCACACCACTACGCGCCCGGCAGGATTCGAACCTGCGGCCTCTTCCTCCGGAGGGAAGCGCTCTATCCAGCTGAGCTACGGGCGCAGCCGGCCCAGCTTACGGAACTGCATCGAGAAACCAGTCTCCTGCCCCGGTTCCTGGATGCAGTTCGCTTCGCGTAGGCTCGCCGCCGTGGATCTTTCGGCGATATTTCTCGGCACCGGCGGCTCGGTGCCGTCGGCGCGGCGCTCGACCGCGAGCGTGCTGATCTCGCGTGGGGGGGACCGGCTTCTGTTCGACTGCGGCGAAGGGACGCAGCGGCAGATGCAGCGCTCGATCGGGCTCACCCAGGTCGACGAGATCTACCTCACCCACTTCCATGCCGACCACGTGCTCGGCCTGCCGGGGTTGCTGAAGACCTATGACCTGACCGACCGCGAGCTGCCGCTGAGGATCTACGGGCCCCCTGGCCTGCGCGACCTCTTCGCCATCCTCAAGCCGATCGTCGGACGCCTCCATTTCGAGCTGGAGCTGGTCGAATTGGCTCCGGCGGAGGCGGTATCCCACGAGGGCTACGAGATCCAGCCCTTCGAGGCGGCGCACGGCGTGCGCGCCAACGGCTACGCCATCAGGGAGGCGGAGCGTCCCGGCCGCTTCGACGTGGAGGGCGCCAGGCGCCTGGGCGTTCCCGAAGGGCCCGCGTTCGCCGCCCTGCAGCGCGGAGAGGCGGTCGAGGGGGCCGCCGGGCCGGTGGCGGCCGAGGACGTCGTCGGCCCCAGCCGCCCCGGCCGCACCATCGTCCTCACCGGCGACACCGCACCCTCTCCCGCCACCGTCGCCGCGGCCGCCGACGCCGAGCTGCTGATCCACGACGCCAGCTTCGCCGAGGAGGACGCGCAGCGGGCCGCCGAGACCGGCCACTCCACCGTTGGCCAGGCCGCCGCCGTCGCCCGTGAGGCCCACGTGAAGATGCTTGCCCTCGTCCACATCTCCTCGCGCTACCACGTCGGCAAGGTCCTCGAAGAGGCTCAGGAGGTCTACGAACCCACCGTCGCCCCCAAAGACTTCGACATCATCGAGATCCCCTTCCCCGAGCGCGGATACCCCGAACTCATCCCCAACGGAGCCCGCGACAGAGGAGGCTCCGGTACCGCCTCAACCGAACCTCCCGCAGTTCGTGAGGGCGAGGCGGTACCGGAGCCTCCCCCGGCAGACCCTCCCCGCAGTTCGTGAGGCCAGGCCACACCGGACCCGCCTCTCTCAGTGCTACGCTGCGGCCGTCCTTTAACCCGGTCCCGCGAGGCCAGGAAGGAAGCGAAGAGTGAGCGAGAAGATCGTGCTGGAGCACGACGATTTGAGGCGAACGCTGCGGCGGATCGCTCACGAGATCGCCGAGAAGAACCCCGATTCCCCGGGCCTGGCGATCGTCGGAATCCACACCCGCGGCGCCATCCTCGCCCGTCGCCTGCACGCCTTGCTGGCCGAGCTGACCGATGTCCAGCTGCCGATCGGCGACGTCGACATCTCCTTCTACCGCGACGACGTCGGCGCCAAGGCACCGGGCACGCAGCCGATCGTCCACGCCTCGCATATCGACTTCGACCTCAGCGAGCGCACCGTCGTCCTCGTCGACGACGTCCTCTTCACCGGCCGCACCGTGAGGGCGGCCATCGACGCTCTCTTCGACTACGGGCGGCCCCGCCGCGTCCAGCTCGCCGTCCTCTGCGACCGCGGCCACCGCGAGCTGCCGATCCGCCCCGACTACGTCGGCAAGAACCTGCCGACCGCACGCGAGGAGCGGGTCAACGTCAGCCTCGAAGAGAGCGATGGCGCCGACCGGGTGACGATCTCCGACAGCCGCGCGGCGGAGGCGCTCGCGTGAAGCACCTGCTGGCCATAGAGCAGCTCGCCCGGGAGGAGATCGAGCAGATCCTCGACCGCGCCGAGAGCTTCGCCGAGGTCGGCCGCCGCGACATCAAGAAGGTGCCGACCCTGCGCGGGCGCACCGTCGTCACCCTCTTCTACGAGTCGAGCACCCGCACCAGCAGCTCCTTCGAGCTTGCCGCCAAGCGGCTCTCGGCCGACCTCGTCTCGGTCAAGGCGGCCGGCTCCTCGGTCGACAAGGGCGAGTCGCTCAAGGACACCGTCGCCACCCTCTCCGCCTACGACCCGGCGGCGATCGTGATCCGCCACCCCTATGCCGGCGCCGCCCAGATGGTCGCCGAGTGGACCGGGGCGGCTGTGATCAACGCCGGCGACGGCAAGCACGAGCATCCGAGCCAGGCGCTGCTCGACGTCTACACGCTGCGCCGTCGCTTCGGTTCGCTGGATGGAAAGCGGATCTGGATCATCGGCGACGTCCTCCACAGCCGCGTCGCCCGCTCCAACCTGATCGCCTTCCAGCGGATGGGCGCCGAGGTGACCGTCTGCGGCCCGCCGACCCTGATCCCGCGTGGGATCGAGGAGCTGGGCTGCGAGGTCTCCCACTCTCTCGATCGGCTCGGCGAGGCCGAGGTCGTCTACGCGCTGCGGATGCAGCAGGAGCGGATGAGCGAGAGCTTCGTCCCCTCCCTGCGCGAGTACGCGGCGACGTTCCAGATCGACACCCGCAAGCTCAGCCCGCGGCAGCTGTTGATGCACCCGGGCCCGGTCAACCGCGGCGTCGAGCTCTCCGGCGAGGCGATCGACTCGCCGCAGTCGCTGATCTCCGAGCAGGTCGCGGCGGGTCTGGTCGTGCGGATGGCGATCCTCTACGAGCTGCTGGCCGGGAGCGAGCGCCCGGCCCCGCTGGCCGACGGCGATGGCGCCGCCCGGCCGACGCCGATCGGACAGCCGGCATGAGTGCGGAACGACCAAGCGTGCGTGTCTGGCTCTTCGCGCCGGGAGTGGAGCGCGAGATTTATGCCTAGCCTGACCGAGGCCCTCGACGTCCGTCCCGGCGAGAACGCCAATCTGATCCTGCGCCGGGCAACCGTGCTCGACCCGGTGGCCGGCATCGACGGCGTCCACGACGTCGTCATCCGCGACGGCGAGATCGCCGAGCTGGCACCGCCCGGGGAGGGTTCCGCGGAGGCAGCCGAGGTCGTCGAGGCCGAGGGCATGCATGCCTTCCCGGCCTTCTTCGACCCGCACGTCCACCTCCGCACCCCCGGCCACGAGCACAAAGAGGACGTCGCGACGGGGACCCGCTCTGCCGCCGCCGGCGGCTACTGCGGCATCCTGGCAATGGCCAACACCGAGCCGCCGGTCTCGACCGCCGCCGACGTCTCCGCCCTGCGCGAGCAGGCCCGGGCCGGGGCCTCGATTCCGGTCGGCTTCATGGCCACGGTGACGAAGGACATGAAGGGCGAGGATCTGACCGAGATGGTCGAACTGCGCGAGGCCGGCGCCATCGGCTTCAGCGACGACGGGCTGCCGATCGTCAGCGCCCGGGTGATGCTGCGCGCACTCCAGTACCAGCGGCTCTGCGGCGGCACCATCGCCCTGCACGAGGAGGACCCCGAGCTCTCCGGCGACGGCGTCATGCACGAGGGCCCGGTCTCCGCCGGCCTCGGCCTGGCCGGCGTCCCCTCGGTCTCGGAGTCGACGATGATCGCTCGCGACGCCGCCCTAGCCGCCTACGAGGACGCCCGCATCCACGTCCAGCACCTCTCGGCGGCGGAGTCGGTCGCGGTCGTCCGCGCCGCCAAGGCCGCCGGGGTGAAGATCAGCGCCGAGGCCAGCCCGCACCACCTCTGTCTCACCGACGAGGAGGTCCGCAGCCTCGACCCGCACCGCTTCAAGATGAACCCGCCGCTGCGTCGCGAGTCCGATCGTCAGGCGCTGATCGAGGCCCTCCGCGACGGCACGATCGAGTGCGTCGCCACCGATCACGCGCCACATCAGGCCGAGGAAAAGGACGTTCCCTTCGAGCAGGCGGCGATGGGGGTGACCGGCCTGGAGACCGCCTTCGCGGCGCTGCACACCGAGCTCGTCCTGCCCGGCACGATCGGGCTCGGGTTGCTGGTCGAGCGGATGGCGGGTGGCGCCGCCCCGTTCGGGATCGAGCGGCCCAGCCTCGCCCCGGGCGCAGAGGCCAACGTCGCTCTCTGCGACCTCGGCGCCGAGTGGACGGTGGGGGAGGAGGGCTACGAGAGCCGCTCGCACAACTCCTGGTGCGCGGGCCGGACGCTGACCGGGCGGGTGCTGGTCACCGTCGCCGCCGGCCAGGTCGCTTTCCGCCTGCGCAGCTTCAGCCTCGGGGTCGCGTCGTGATTGGCGCTTTTCTCGGGATATGCCCGAATAAAGCGCCAAAGGGGGGGTCGTGAGCGAGGCCTACCTGCTGCTGGAGGACGGGACGCGCCTCGACGGGTTTGCCTGCGGGCACAACGCCCCGGTCACCGGCGAGGTCGTCTTCAACACCGCTATGACCGGGTACCAGGAGTCGGTCACCGACCCTTCTTACGCAGGCCAGATCATCGTCTTCACCTACCCGCTGATCGGCAACTACGGGGTCAGCGCGGCGGCGATGGAGTCCGATCGCGTCCATGCCCGCGGCGTGGTCATGCGCGACGCAAAGAACCGGGAGGACGTCGCCAGCGCCGAGGGCGGCTGGCTCGACTGGCTCGGCGACTGCGGCGTCGCCGGCGTCAGCGGCGTTGACACCCGCGCCCTGGTCCGCCACATCCGCGACCGTGGCGCCATGTGCGGCGGCATCTTCCCGGCCGCGATGCCCGAAGCCGAGGCCCGCGAACGGATCGCCGCCGAGCCTCCGATGGACGGTGCCGACCTCGCCCGCACCGTCACCCCGCCCGAGCCGGTCCGCTTCGACGGCGAGGGCCCGCACGTGGTCGGGATCGACACCGGGATCAAGATGAGCATCGTCCGCCAGCTGCGCGAGCACGGAGCCAAGCTGACCCTGCTGCCCTGCGCCAGCTCCTCCGAGCAGGTTCTGGCCGAGGACCCCGACATCGTCTTCCTCGCCAATGGGCCCGGCGACCCAGCGGCGCTCGACTACGTGGTCGACACGGTCCGCGAGATCGTCGGTAAGAGGCCGGTCTTCGGCATCTGCCTCGGCCACCAGCTACTCTGCCGCGCCGTCGGCCTCGAGACCTACAAGCTGCCCTTCGGCCACCGCGGCGCCAACCACCCGGTCAAGGACCTGGAGACGGGGCGGATCGACATCACCTCCCAGAACCACGGCTTCGCCGTCGCCGGTCCCGGCGGCGAGCCGCGAATCGAGGGCGACGAGGCGGTGCGCTGGGAGACCGACTTCGGCGTCGCCGAGCTCTCCCAGCTCAACCTCTACGACCGCACGGTCGAGGGACTGGTCCTGCGCGACGTCGCTGGCGCCACCGTCCAGTACCACCCCGAGGCCGGCCCCGGCCCGCACGATGCCCGCCACCTGTTCAAACGGTTTTTGTCACTAGCGGGAGACCCGGCCTAGCCGAAAGGACGCATGCCGCGCAGAGACGACATCCAGAAGATCCTCCTGATCGGCTCCGGCCCGATCGTGATCGGCCAGGCGGCCGAGTTCGACTACTCCGGCGTCCAGGCCTGCAAGGTGCTGCTCGAGGAGGGTTTCGAAGTGGTGCTGGTCAATTCGAACCCGGCGACGATCATGACCGACCCCGAGTTCGCTACCTCCACCTACATCGAGCCGCTGCTGCCCGGGCCGGTGACCAAGATCATCGAAAAGGAGCGCCCAGACGCGCTGCTGCCGACGCTCGGCGGCCAGACGGCACTGAACCTGGCGATGAGTCTGCACGAGGACGGCACCCTGGAGAAGTTCGGGGTCGAGCTGATCGGCGCCGACGCCGCCGCGATCAACCGCGCCGAGGACCGCGAGGAGTTCCGCACGACGATGAACGAGGCCGGCATCCGCATCCCCTGGTCGATCACGGTGGAGACCCTGGCCGAGGTCGAGGAGGGCCTCGCCGACGGCCGCATCACCCTGCCGGCGATCGTCCGCCCGGCCTTCACCATGGGCGGCCAGGGCGGCGGCATCGGCCGCGACGAGACCGAGCTGCGCCAGGTCGTCACCGAGGGCCTGGCGGCGAGCCCGATCAACCAGGTCCTGGTCGAGGAGTCGGTGATCGGCTGGGGCGAGTTCGAGCTCGAGGTGATGCGCGACCGCAACGACAACGTCGTGATCATCTGCTCGATCGAGAACGTCGACCCGATGGGCGTCCACACCGGCGACTCGGTCACGGTGGCGCCCGCCCAGACCCTGACCGACCCGCTCTACCAGGACCTGCGCGACGTCGCGATCAAGGTGATCCGGGCGATCGGGGTCGAGACCGGCGGCTCCAACGTCCAGTTCGCCGTCAACCCCGAAGACGGCGAGATCGCCGTGATCGAGATGAACCCGCGCGTCTCCCGCTCCTCCGCGCTCGCCTCGAAGGCGACCGGCTTCCCGATCGCCAAGATGGCGGCGAAGCTGGCGGTCGGCTACGCACTGGAGGAGATCCCCAACGACATCACCCAGGCGACGCCGGCCTCCTTCGAGCCCACGATCGACTACGTCGTCACCAAGATCCCGCGCTTCGCCTTCGAGAAGTTCCCCGGCGCCGACGGCCGCCTCTCGACCTACATGCAGAGCGTCGGCGAGGCGATGGCGATCGGCCGCACCTTCCGCGAGTCCTTCGCCAAGGCGATGCGCTCGCGCGAGCTCGACTCCAAGGCCGAGGTGCCCGACTCCGAAGCGGAACTGCTGGTCGCGATCGAGAAGCCTTGCGCCGAGCGCTACGACCTGATTCTCGAGGCCTTCCGCCGCGGGGTCGACGTCGAGGCCGTGAACGCCGCCTGCCTGGTCGACCGCTGGTTCCTGCGCGAGCTGGAGGCTCTGGCCACCGAAGGCGACGGCACCGAGGGTCTGGTCCGCACCTACAAGGCGGTCGACACCTGTGCCGCCGAGTTCGAGGCCGCCACGCCCTACTACTACTCCGGCCACGAGCGGCCGCGTGCCGACGGCAGCCCGCCCGCCTCCGAGATCCGCCGCGGTGAGCGCGACTCGGTCGTCATCCTCGGCGCCGGCCCCAACCGGATCGGCCAGGGGATCGAGTTCGACTACTGCTGCGTGCACGCGGCGATGACCGCTCGCGAGCTCGGCCGCGACGCGGTGATGGTCAACTGCAACCCGGAGACCGTCTCCACCGACTACGACACCTCCGACCGCCTCTACTTCGAGCCCCTGACCGCCGAGGACGTGCTCGCGGTCTGCGAGCAGGAGAAGCCGGAGGGGGTGATCGTCCAGTTCGGCGGCCAGACGCCGCTGAAGCTGGCCCGCACCCTGGAAGAGGCGGGCGTGCCGCTGCTTGGCACCCCGGTCGACGCGATCGACCTGGCCGAGGACCGCGGCCAGTTCGGCGCCCTCCTGCGCCGGCTCGGGATCAAGCATCCGCCCTACGGCACCGCGCTCTCGGCTGAGGAAGCGGGGACGGTCGCCGAAGAGGTCGGCTTCCCGCTGCTGGTCCGGCCCTCGTTCGTGCTCGGCGGCCGGGCGATGGAGATCTGCTACTCGACCGAGGACCTGAACACCTACCTGAAGGCGCATGTCAAGGCCGATCAGGAGCACCCCTTGCTGCTCGACCGCTTCCTCGAGAACGCGATCGAGGTCGACGTGGATGCGCTGGCCGACGGCGAGCAGGTCTGGGTCGCCGGGATCATGCAGCACGTCGAGGAGGCCGGCGTCCACTCCGGCGACTCCGCCTGCGTGATCCCGCCGCTCAGCCTCGGCGAGGAGATGTTGGAGGAGATCCGCGCCACGACCGAGCGGATCGCCCTCGAGCTCGGCGTCATCGGCCTGCTCAATATCCAGTACGGCGTCGCTGCCGGCGAGCTCTACGTGATCGAGGCCAACCCGCGCGCCTCGCGCACGGTTCCCTTCGTCTCCAAGGCGATCGGCGTGCCGCTGGCGAAGATGGCCGCGCGACTGATGCTGGGCGAGCGCCTCGCCGACCAGGAGCTCCCCGCGGGCCCGCCCGAGCACGTCAGCGTCAAGGAGGCGGTGCTGCCCTTCGCCCGCTTCGCCGGCGCCGACTCGGTGCTGGGCCCGGAGATGAAGAGCACGGGCGAGGTGATGGGCATCGCCGCCGACTTCCCGACCGCCTTCGGCAAGGCCCAGGCGGCGGCCGGCGTGACCCTGCCGCAGGAAGGGTCGGTCTTCATCACCGTCACCGATACCGACAAGCCGGCGGCGACGCAGCTGGCGGCGCGCTTCCACGACCTCGGCTTCGAGGTGATCGCGACCGGCGGCACCGCCCAGGCGATCGAGCGGATGGGCGTGCCAGTAACTCGCATCAACAAGCTGGGGGAGGGCTCACCGCACGTCCTCGACCTGATCCGCGAGCGTCGCTGCGACCTCGTGATCAACACCCCGACCGGCTCCGGCGCCCGCGCCGACGGCTACGAGATCCGCACCGCCGCCGTCCGCCACGGCATCCCCTGCGTGACCACGATGACCGGTGCCACCGCGGCCGCGCGGGCGATTGCCGCCGGCCGTCAGGGCGACGCCGAGGTGCGCAGCATCCAGGAGATACACGGGGGCGCCGATGTCGCTGTCTCCTCCGCTCCCGTAGATGCCTGAGCTCGCCCCACTCGGCAGGAGGCTCTGTACGGTCAGCGCGAACCGGGCCTCGGATGGCTATCGCGTCTTCTCACTGCTGGACCGCGAGGGGCTGGAGCCAGAGCCGGGCCAGTTCTACATGCTGGCCACGGCCGCCGGTTGGTCCGGGCCGGGGGAGAGGCCGTTCCTGCCGCGGGCGATCTCGGTCGCCGAAACCGGCCCGGCAGCCGCCGGGGTCAGGCTCGATTTCCTCGTCGAGGGCGTCGGTCCCGGCACCGACCGGCTCTGCGAGCTGGAGGCGGGGGAGGGGGTCTGGGTCACGGGCCCGCTCGGCAACGCCTTCGCCGAGCCCCGCGACGCCAACCCAGCTGCGGCCGGCGCGATCCTGGTCGGCGGCGGCATCGGCGTCGCCCCGCTGGCCCTGCTGCGCCGCCGCTTCGCGGAGCGGGCCATCCCCCTGCGGGTCCTGCTCGGCTTCCGCAACCGCGAGCACAGCGGCGGCCTGGAGCTGTTCTGCGGCTCCGGCGGCGACCTCTGCCCGGAGGTGCGCCTCGCCTCCGAGGACGGACATCGTGGCCACCACGGCTACGTCACCGACCTGCTCGCCACCATGCTCGCCGGCGACGACGCCACCTCGGCCGTCGTCTACTCCTGTGGTCCCCCGGCCATGCTCGAGGCCGTCGCTGGGCTCTGCGATTCCGGAAACATCGCCTGCGAACTCGCCATGGAGTCCCCAATGGCCTGCGGATACGGAGCCTGCTTCGGCTGTGCTATCGCCAAGCCGGACGGGGGGTATCACCGCCTCTGTGTCGATGGCCCCGTGATGCGATCTTCCGCGGGTGGCGTGGTGGTGGGGGTCCCCCGCGGCGCGGAGGCGACCCCGTCGCCGAGCACCGTGGGGGATACCACCACGACAGGACCCGCGGCCGAGGGCACCCATTCCATCGACTTCTGCGGCCTCGATCTCGCCCACCCGGTTATCAACGCCTCGGGCACCTACGACGCCATCGCCGCCCGGCGCGTGTTCGGAGATCGGCTGCTGGAGGAATTCCCGTTCTCGGCGTTTGTCTCCAAGACGATCACCCCTGAGCCCCGCGCCGGCAACGCGCCACAGCGGATCTGGGAGACGCCCGCCGGGATGATCAACTCGATCGGATTGCCGAATAAGGGGCTGCAGGGGTTCCTCGCCGAGGACCTGCCGCGCCTGGCAGAGCTGCCGGTGCCGCTGATCGTCTCGGTGATGGCAACGAATCGTGAGGATTTCTCCCGATTGGTCGAGGAGGTGGCCGCACGGAGCGAGGTCGCGGCGATCGAGCTCAACGTCTCCTGTCCCAACGTCCACTCCGGCCTGATCGTCGGCGAGCAGCCGAGCGAGACCGAGGCGCTGCTCGAAGCGCTGCGCCCGCTGACCGCGAAGCCGTTGATCGTGAAGCTGACGCCGAACGTCGCCGACCCGGCGGCGGTAGCGGTGGCAGCCGAGCAGGGTGGGGCGGACTCCATCTCCCTGATCAACACCCTGAAGGCGAGCGCGATCGATCCGGTCAGCGGAGCGCCGGCCCTGGCGGCCGGCTACGGCGGTCTCTCGGGCCCGGCGGTGCGTCCGATCGCCCTCCAGCAGCTCCGCGCCGTCAGGGCCGCGACCGGGCTGCCGCTGATCGGGATGGGGGGCATCTCCCGCGGGGCCGACGCCGGCGAATTCTTGACCGCCGGAGCGACCCTGGTTGCGGTCGGGACCGAGAGTTTCCGCGATCCCCTGGCCGGCTCGAGGGTGGCCAGGGAGCTCGCCGAGGCCGGCTCGCGAGGGCCCGCGGTCGCGCCGGTACTCGACCTCTAGTAGAGGTTGAGATGAATTTGGGCGGAATCGGGCCGCGGCCACTTGCACCGGTCGGAGCCGCGGCTATACTCGCCGCGCAGATGCCCGCCCCCCCAGTCAAGATTTCAGCCGCGGCCCCGGAGCGGTCCCTGGATCAGAGGATGGATGCGCTCAAACGAGCGAACGACATCCGCACCGCGCGGGCCAAGCTGAAGAAGGATCTCAAGGCCAGCCGGGCGAGCATCCACGCGATCCTGCTCGATCCACCGGAGTACCTGCTGACCGCGAAGGTCTTCGACATGCTCCTCGCCGTCCCCAAGTACGGACGGGTCAAGACCAATCGAATTCTCAATCAGTGCCGGATCTCGCCCTCGAAGACCATCGGCGGCCTCTCCGAGCGCCAGCGCACCGAGCTCGTTTCCCTCCTGCGCCGCTAGCCGACCGCCGCGCCGGTCAGTATCCGCGGCCGCAGATGTCGAAAGTCTTCGTAATCACTGGCCCGTCCGGCGTCGGCAAGGGGACCCTGATCAGGGAGCTGCTGAAGCGCCTTCCCGATCTCGAGCTCTCGATCTCCGCGACCACCCGCGAGCCGCGCGAGGGGGAGGTGGACGGCCGCGACTACCACTTCCTCACGGCCGAGGAGTTCGAGCAGCGGATGCGGGCCGAAGACTTTCTCGAGTACGCCACCTACAGCGGCAACAGCTACGGGACGCTGCGCAAGGAGGTGGAGCGGCGCCTTGCCGCCGGCCACTCGGTGGTGCTCGAGATCGAGGTCCAGGGCGCCCGTCAGGTGCGGGCGGCGATGCGGGAGTCGATCCAGGTCTTTATCGCGCCGCCAGATCCGGCCGTGCTGCGCGAACGCCTCGACGCTCGCGGTACGGACTCTGCTGCGGCTATCGACGCTCGGCTCGAGGTTGCGGAGGGGGAGATGGCAGCGCAGAACGAGTTCGCCCACAGCGTCGTCAACGACGATCTCGGGCGTGCGGCAGCCGAGCTAGAGGGGATCGTGCGCGCCGAGCTCGGTCTATCACTAGACTCCCCCGCCGAATGATCAAACCACGCGTAGACAAGCTGCTCGACCATGCTGACTCGCATTACGCCGCCGTCGTCGTCTCGGCCAAGCGCGCGCGTCAGATCAACAGTTACTTTCACAACCTCGGCGAGGGTGGCTTCGGCGAGTACCCGCCGCCGATGGTCGAGGTGAACGCCGAGCGGAATTACCTCACGATGGCGCTCGAAGAGCTCGCCGAGGGCAAGCTCAAATACGAGTACCGCTCCTAGCGTCCAGCGCTTCGAGCCCTCTCACGGGAGGCAGCAGATGGCCAGAGTCCTGCTAGGCGTCAGCGGCGGGATAGCCGCCTACAAGTCGCTGGAGCTGGCCCGCCTGGCGACGCTGGCCGGCCACGGCGTCCGGGTGCTGATGACCGAGACGGCGACCCGATTCGTCGGCGCCGCCTCCTTCGAAGGCATCGTCGGCGCACCGGTCCTGATCTCTGAGTTCGAGCGCGACCCGATGCGGGGCGCTTTCCCCGGCGAGGGCGAGCCGGGCCACGACCCGATCGGCCATCTCGAGCTGGCCGCCAACTGCGACGCCTTCCTGGTCGCCCCGGCCTCGGCGAATACCGTCGCCAAGCTGGCCGCCGGCATCGGCGACTCGATGCTCACCACCTCCTTCCTCGCCTGCTCGGCGCCTCGCCTGGTCGCGCCCGCGATGAACGACCGCATGTACGCGAACGCGGCGACGCAGGCGAACCTGGCGACCCTGTCCGAGCGTGGCATCGAGGTGATCGAGCCCGACGAGGGCAGACTCGCCTCCCGCGGCGAGTTCGGCCGCGGGCGGTTGCCCGCCCCCGACCAGCTGCTGGCCCGGATCGAGGCGAGGCTGCCGGGCGGCAGCCGGCCCTGGGACGGTCTGCGCGTGCTGGTCACCGCCGGGGGCACCCGCGAGCCGATCGACCCGGTCCGCTTCATCGGCAACCGCTCGAGCGGCCGCATGGGCATCGCCCTCGCCGACGCAGCCGCCAGGCGCGGCGCCGAGGTGACCCTGATCGCCGCCAACGTCGCCCTCCCTGCCCCGGCCGGGGTGCGCCGCGTCGACGTCGAGACCGCCGAGCAGCTCGCCACGGCCGCCAACGCCGAGTTCCCCGCCACCCACGTCCTCCTGATGGCCGCCGCTCCCGCCGACTTCCGCCCGACCGAGCCCGCGGCGGGCAAGCTCAAGCGCCAGGACGCCCTCGACCTCCACCTCGAGCCGACCGAGGACATCCTCGCCGCCCTCGCCACCACCCGCGCCCCATCCCAGACCATCGTCGGCTTCGCCGCTGAGCACGGGGGAGAGGCAGCCGAGCGGGCCCGCGCCAAGCTGACCCGCAAGGGAGCCGACCTGATCGTCCTCAACGATGTCTCCGACCCCACCATCGGCTTCGAGAGCGATCAGAACGCCGTAACCCTGATCGACGAGAAATCGGAGACCTTCGTCCCTGTCGCTCCGAAGGACACCATCGCCGACGCGATCCTCGACAAAGTCGCCCAACTCCGACCCACGCAGTCCCTGCAAGAGCGCTAATCGGGCGGGTGGCGTCGTGGCGGGGGATGCCGCGACGACAGGACCCGCCCGCCTACCGCCCTCCAGCCACGCTTGAGCCGCGAGCTATACTGACTCTTCTTTTTCAGTAGTCCCGTAGCGAGAAGTGGGCCTGGCCCACTTTTTTTACGCCCGAACAAGGCATGACCGACCTCCAGCAGAACATTCAGCAGCAGCTTTCCGACCTCGATTCGGAACTCGACCTGGTCGCCCTGGAGCGCCCCGGCAACGAGGTGCTGCGCATCTTCATCGACCACCCGGATGGCGTCGACCTGGCGCTCTGCGAGCGGGTCACCCAGCACCTCAACCACCTGCGGGCCGACTATGCGCTCGAGGTGTCCAGCCCGGGCACCAAGTACCGCCGCCCCAGCACCACTTCCGATTCCAAGGAGCCGCTTCAGTGAGCAAAGAGATCGTCGACGCAGTCAAAGCGCTCGAGGCGGAGAAGGGAATCGCCGCCGACAAGCTGATGGACGCCCTCGAGGACGCTCTCCTCTCGGCCTACAAGAAGACCCCCGGCGCCGCCAAATACGCTCGCGTCGACCTCGATCACGAAACCGGCGACTTCCGCGTCTTCGAACTGATCCTGCCGCCGGAGCTGGAGCAGAAGCTCCTCGCCGAAGCCGCCGAGCTCCAGGAGGAGCCCGAGGTAGATCCCGAGACGGGCGAAATGCGCGAGCCCGAGGACCCCGAGCTGGACCCGGAGATGATCGCTCCGTACGAGGACCAGATCACGACCCACGACGTCACCCCCGAAGACTTCGGCCGGATCGCCGCCCAGACCGCCAAGCAGGTGATCCTGCAGCGGATCCGCGAGGCCGAGCGGCAGATGATGTACGACGAGTACCAGGACCGGGTCGGCGAGCTGATCACCGGGATCATCCAGCAGTCCGACAAGCGCTACACGCTGGTCCAGCTACGCGAGCGGGTCGAGGCCCTGCTGCCCAAGTCCGAGCAGGTCTACAACGAGCGCTACGACCACGGGATGCGGGTCAAGGCCGTGATCACCGACGTCTCCGACTCGACCAAAGGGCCGGCGATCGTCGTCTCCCGCCGCAGCCCGGAGCTGATCAAGAGCTTGTTCGAGCTCGAGGTTCCGGAGATCGCCGACAAGCTGGTCGAGATCGTCGGCGTCGCCCGCGAGCCCGGCTACCGCTCGAAGATCGCCGTCGTCTCCCACGCCGACGGGGTCGACCCGGTCGGCGCCTGCGTCGGCCCCCGCGGCTCGCGGGTGCGGATGGTCGTCTCCGAGCTGCGCGGCGAGAAGATCGACATCATTCCCCACAACGACGAGCCCGCCCGCTTTGTCGCCAAAGCTCTTTCCCCGGCCCGCGTGCGCGAGGTGATCGTCGACGACGAGGAGCGCCAGGCGACCGTGATCGTCCCCGACGACCAGCTCTCGTTGGCGATCGGCCGCGACGGCCAGAACGCCCGCCTCGCCGCCCGCCTGACCGGCTGGCGCGTCGACATCAAGTCCGAGACCGAGTTCGCCTCCGAGGACACCGAGGTCGAGTATGAGGGCGAAGAGCAGTCCGACGGCCGCTGCATGGCGGTCCTCTCGAATGGCCGCCGCTGCCCCAACGCCGCCGTGCCCGGTTCGACCTACTGCGGCCTGCCCTCGCACCAGGCGCTGACCCGCTTCGAGACCAGCCAGGTCGCCGTTCTCGCCGGCGTCTCCGAGGCGGAGCTGGCGATCCTCGCCGACCCCGACGGCGACCAGGGCCAGGTCGACGAGATCGTCGAGCGGGCGGCTGCGAATTTCGTGGAGGAGCAGGACGAAGAGCCTCAGGACGCAGAAGAGGACGTCGAGGCTGACTCCGCCGAGGACTCGGTCCCCGAGGAGGGGGTCGCGGATGAGGCCCCGGCTGCCGAAGGCGAGCCGGTTCCCGAGGAGGCTGAGCAGGCTTAGTGGCTAAGAAGCGGGTTCACGAGATCGCGAAAGCGCATGACCTCAGCAGCAAGGAAGTGCTTGCGGCGCTGAAGGCCGCCGGCGTGGAGGCGAAAGTCGCTGCTTCCAACGTCGACGAGGACGCCGCCGCGAAAGCGATCGCCGCCGCCAGGGGGAACGGGGCCAAGGTGGGGACGGCGACGTCGAAGTCGCCCGCCCTGCCCAAACAGGCCGCCGCCGAGAGACCCGCCGCCGCGCCGGCCTCGGCGCCGAAGCCCGCCGCGCCCAAAGCTTCGGCTTCGACCAAACCGGTGCGCCCCGCCGGCTCCCCCCAGCAGGGTGGGTCGGGTGGCCCCGGCGGCGCCAAGAAACGTCGCGTCGTAATCGACTCTCAGGCCGCGCGCCGCGACCAGATGGGCGGACCGCCGCCCCAGCGCCCACCGCGCCGTCGCGGCGGCCGTCGCCGCCGGCCGCTGTTGGAGGAGCCGCCGATGGGTCCGGCGACGCCGGCCGAGCCCGAGGCGACCAAGGTCAATTCCGGGGCCACCGTGCGCGAGGTCGCCGAGCTGCTCGGCCTGGCCCCGGCCGAGGTGATCAAAAAGCTGATGACGATGGGGGAGATGGCGACGCTTACCCAGACCCTCACCGACGAGTCGGTGCGGGCGATTGCCGACGAGTACGACCGCAAGCTGGAGATCGTCACGGCCGCCGAGGAGGAGCCGGAGGAGCCGGAGTTCGCCGACGCCGAGGAGGATCTGGTCGACCGTCCGCCGGTGGTCACGATCATGGGACACGTCGACCACGGCAAGACCTCGCTGCTGGACGCGATCCGCGAGACCGAGGTCGCCGCCGGCGAGGCCGGGGGCATCACCCAGCACATCGGCGCCTACCAGGTCCACAAAGACGAGAAGACGATCACCTTCCTCGACACCCCGGGTCACGCCGCCTTTACGGCGATGCGCGCCCGTGGGGCCAAGGTCACCGACGTCGCCGTCGTCGTCGTCGCCGCCGACGACGGCGTCATGCCGCAGACCAAGGAGGCGATCGACCACGCCCGCGCCGCCGACGTGCCGATGCTGATCGCCGTCAACAAGATCGACAAGGAGGGCGCGAACCCCGAAAAGGTCCGCAACGAGCTCGCCCAGGAGGGCATCTCGCCCGAGGAGTGGGGCGGCGACACGGTCTTCTGCGAGGTTTCCGCCAAGACCCACGAGGGGCTCGACAACCTGCTCGACATGATCCTCCTGGTCACCGAGCTCGAGGAGCTGGGTGCCAACCCCGACGCCCCCGCCTCGGGCACCGTGATCGAGTCCCAGCTCGACCCCGGGCGGGGTCCGGTGGTGACCGTCCTGGTCCAGCGCGGCACGCTCGAGGTCGGCGACTCGCTGGTCGCGGGCCCGCAGTGGGGCCGCGTGCGGGCGATGCACGACTTCACCGGCGAGCGGGTCGAGGCCGCCGGTCCCGGGATGCCGGTCGAGGTGCTCGGTTTCGACGGCGTCTCCGATGCCGGCGAATTCGTCCAGGCCGTCGAGAACGACCGCCGCGCCCGCCAGCTCGCCCAGGAGCGCGCCAACCGCCTCAAGACCGAGGCCCTGGCCCGTCGCCAGGCCCGCAAGGTCAGCCTCGACGAGGTCTTCGCCCGGGTCCAGGAGGGCGACATCAAGGAGCTCAACATCGTCCTCAAGGCCGACGTCGCCGGCTCTCTAGAGGCGCTCCAGGACGAGATCGCCAAAGTCCCGCAGGAACGCGTCGCGATCAACATCATCCATTCCCAGACGGGTGGCATCAACGAGTCCGACGTGATGCTGGCCTCGGCCTCCGAAGCGATCATCATCGGCTTCAACGTGCGGCCGCTCGCCGACGCCCGCCGGGCCGGCGTCAGCGAGGGCGTCGACATCCGCACCTACTCGGTCATCTACAAGATCACCGAGGACCTGCGCAACGCGATGGAGGGCCTGCTGGAGGCGCTCGAGGTCGAGGAGTCCGTCGGCGAGGCCGAAATCAAACAGACCTTCAAGGCGTCGAAAGTCGGCCGCATCGCCGGCTGCATCGTCACCGAGGGCAAGGCCAGCCGCACTGCCGGTGTCCGCTTGGTCCGCCAGGGCACGGTCGTCTGGACCGGCAAGCTCGGCTCGCTGCGGCGCTTCAAAGACAACGTGCAGGAGGTGGAGGAGGGACAGGAGTGTGGCGTCGTGCTCGACGGCTACGCTGACGTCAAGGAGGAAGACGTGCTCGAGTTCTTCCAGACCAAACAGGTCGAGCAGACCCTGGAGTAGGATGGCCGGCCCTCGCATGCGGCGCATCAACGAGGTGCTGCGCGAGGTCGTCGGTGCCGCGATTTCAAGCGATTTGAGCGACCCCCGCATCGGCTTCGTCACCGTGACCTCGGTTGAGACCAGCCCCGACCTGCGCACCGCAAAGGTGTACGTCAGCGTGCTCGGCAGCGACGAGGATCGCGAGGAGACGCTGAGCGGCCTGCGCTCCTCCCACGGCGTGCTGCAGGCGCGAATCAGCGCCGAGACGCGGATGAAGAGAACCCCGACCTTGAGCTTCCACTACGACGACACGATCGAGCAGGGCGTGCGGATCTCCCAGCTGCTCGACGAAGACCCCGCCGAGACGACGGAGCCGGGCGCGTGACCGAGGCGACCGGCATCGCCACCTCCGACCTGGAGCGGGTCAGCGCCGAGCTGCGCGCCCGCGACCGCTTCCTGCTGACCGCCCACGAGGGCCCCGACGGCGACGCCCTCGGCTCGCTGCTGGGGATGCATCATCTGCTGACACAGCTCGGCAAGGACTCGGTGATGTTCCTGGCCGCGAAAGAGTTTCCGCTGCCGATCGAGTACCGCTTCCTGCCGCTGGAGGAGGTCTTCCACGAGCCGCCGGCGGACATGGCCGACCGCACCGTGGTCTTCCTCGACTGCGGCAACATCGACCGCATGCCGGTCGATTTCCTCACCGAGGGCGGCAACGACGTGATCAACATCGATCACCACCACGACAACACCCGCTTCGGCGACTTCAACCTGGTCGACGTCGGCGCCTCCTGTACGGCCGAGATCGTCTACGACCTCGCCGTCCTCTTCGGGGCGACGATCACCAAGGAGATGGCCTCGGCGCTCTACGTCGGCCTGATCACCGACACCGGCAAATTCATGTACGAGAACACCGACTCCCACACGCACCGGGTCGCGGCCGACCTGATCGACGCCGGCGTCGATATCGACGACACCTACCGCCGCCTCTACGAGCACGTGCCGATCGAGAAGCTGCGGCTCGTCGCCCGTGCGCTCGACGGGATTCAGCGCCACTGCGGCGATCGTCTCGTGCTCACCTACATCACCGCCGCCGACTACGAGGCGACCGGCGCGGGGGAGGAGATGACCGAGGGCGTGATCGACCACCTGCGCTCGATCGACGGGATCAAGGTCGCCGCGGTGATCCGCGACCTCGGCAACCGCGGCCGCGCTGCCCGCAAGGTCAGCCTGCGCTCCAGCGAGGGCGACGTCGACGTCTCGGCGATCGCTCGCAAGAACGGGGGCGGGGGGCACAAGCGCGCCGCCGGCTTCTCCACCGACCTCGAGCTCGACGACCTGATCGAGTTCCTCTGTGGCGAGGTCACCTCCCAGCTGGGTCCCTGAGCGTGTCGCACGGCGACCCCGGAGCGGCGGTCCTGCTCTACGACAAGCCGGCGGGAGTCACCTCGCACGACGTGGTTGCCGAGGTTCGGCGCGAGCGCGGCTGCAAAGCCGGCCATGCCGGCACCCTCGACCCCTTCGCAACCGGCCTCTTGCTGATCCTCCTCGGCCGCGCCACCCGCCTGCAGCGCTTCCTGGTCGGCCTGCCGAAGACGTATCTGGCCACGGCTCGGCTCGGCTGGCGCTCCAGCACCGGCGACCCCGACGGCGAGTTGACCGAGACCGGCGCCGTGCCGAGCTCGCTGGAGCTGCCGACCGGGACCGTGCGCCAGCGGCTGCCGATGACCTCGGCCGTGCGGGTCGGCGGTGAGCGCCTCTACAAGAAGGCCCACCGCGGCGAGGTCGTGGAGACGCCGGAGCGCGACGTCGAGGTCTACCGGGCGGAGCTGCTCTCGGCCGGCGCCGGCCTCGCCCGCTACGAGATCGAATGCGCCGCCGGCACTTACGTCCGCACCCTCGTCGAGACCCTCGGCGACGCCTACTGCGCGGAGCTGCGCCGAACCGCGATCGGGCCCTTTCGGGTCGAGGACGCCGGCGACCAGGTGGAGATCGAGCGCGTGCGCGAGCTCGTCCCGGCGGTAGAGGCGGCCTTGCGATGAGCATCCGCGTCACCTCGCTGCCGGACGCCGAGCCGCGGCCGCGCCACGTCGCGATCGGCACCTTCGACGGCGTCCACCTCGGCCATCAGGCGGTGATCGACGACGCCGACACCGTCCTCACCTTCGACCCGCACCCCCTGGAGGTCCTACACCCGGCGGCCCTGCCGAAGCTGATCATGCCCTTCTCGGTCAAGCGCGACGTGATCGACGGGGTTGGGGTCGAGGAGCTGGTCGTGATCCCCTTCGACGCGGAGTTCGCCCAGCGCAGCGCCGCGGACTTCGTCGACCACGTCCTCGTCGAGCGGCTCGGAGCGAGGAAGGTCTCGGTCGGCGAGAACTTCCGCTTCGGGGCCAGGGCCAAGGGGGACCCGGAGATGCTGCGCACCCGGCGGGAGTTTGAGACCAGGGTGGTGCCGCTGGTCGAGGTCGACGGCGAGACGGTCTCCTCGACCCGGATACGAGCTTTGGTTGCGGCCGGGGACATGGAAGGCGCCAGACACTGCCTCGGTGCCCCCTTCATGGTCGAGGGCGAAGTCGTCAAGGGCGACCAGCGCGGGCGGGAGCTCGGCTTCCCGACCGCCAACTTCGTCCCCGACGACCGCCTCGCGATCCCCGGGCACGGCGTCTACGCCGCCTTCGCCGACGGCGTTCCCGCCGCCGTCAACGTCGGCGTGCGCCCGACTTTCGAGAGCGGGCGCGGGGTTCTGATCGAGACCTACCTGATCGACCGCGACGAAGACCTCTACGGCCGTACGCTGCGCGTCGCCTTCGTCGAGCGGCTGCGGGGGGAGAAGCGGTTCCCGAGCGTCGACGACCTCGTCGCTCAGATGCAGCGCGATGTCGAGGACGCCAAGCGCGTCTGTGCTAGCTTCCAGCGGCCGTGACCCCCTGGGTGCACGGTTTTTTTGAGGGAAATACGAGATGAGCCTGACCAAAGAGAAAAAGAGCGAGCTGATCGGCAAGTACGGTCGTGGCGACGGCGACACCGGCTCCGCCGAGGTCCAGGTCGCTCTGCTCACCGAGCGCATCAACGAACTCACCGAGCACCTGCGCTCGCACGCGAAGGACCATCACTCTCGCCGTGGCCTGCTGATGCTGGTCGGCAAGCGGCGCCGGATGCTGCGCTATCTCGAGCGGATCGACCTCGAGCGCTACCGCGCTCTGGTCGCCGATCTCGGCCTGCGGCGATGATCGCCGCCGGTACGCCGGCTCCCGGCTTCACCCTCCGCGACCAGGACGGAGAAAAGGTTTCCCTATCCGACTTCCGCGGCCGCAGGGTGCTGCTCGTCTTCTATCCCGGCGACTTCAGCCCCGTCTGCGGGGATCAGTTCTCGCTCTACCAGGAGGTGAAGCCGGAGATCGCCGCCAAGGGGGTCGAGCTGGTCGGGATCAGCGTCGACGGCTTCTTCGCCCACAAGGCATTTCAGGAAAAGCTGGGGATCGACACCACGCTGCTCTCCGACTTCGAGCCGAAGGGCGAGGTCGCCCGCGCCTATGGCTCCTACCTCGACGGGCCGGGATTCGCCAACCGCACCCTCGTCCTCGTCGACGAGGACGGTCAGGTCGTCTGGGTCTACGAATCGCCCAACCCGGGCGAGTTCCCCGGTGCCAACGTCATCTTCGACGCGCTCGCGGCCCACTAGTCCACGAGTCTGCATTTAGGCATCCATAGGGTGCGCTGCGGCAGACTCGTGCTCGCATGAGCGACCTGACCAGTGCCGCCGTACCGCCGATCGGCCCCGAGGACCACGTGCGCGGCGAAGGGGAGGAGGGGGTGATCGTTTACGCCGACCTCGGCTGCCCCCACTGCGCGGCCGCTTGGGCCGAGATCGCGGCACGGCCGGGGTTGGTGGCCTTCCGCCACTTCCCGGTCGCCAGCAAGCATCCGCGCTCGCCCGCCCTGCACGCCGCGGCCGAGGCGGCGGCTTTGCAGGGCCAGTTCTTCGCCATGGTCGACTCCCTCTACGGCGATCGCGGCCACGTCGACGACCCGCATCTGTGGGAGCGCGCCGAGCGCCTCGGGCTCGACCTCGAGCGCTTCGAGCGCGACCGCAGATCGCCGGATCTGGCGGCGCGGGTGCGGCGCGACTTCCTGTCCGGCGTCCGCGCCGGCGTCGCGGGCACTCCAGCGGTTTTCGATGCCTGTACCCTTGTCGCAGTTAGAGAACGAGAGTTCTGAAGAAAAGCGAATGGCTGCCAACCGGGCGGCCGGAGGTAGGACAACTAAATGAGCATGTTTGACGTAAGCCGAGTCTCGGTGGATGTCGGCGACAGCCAGATTTCCTTCGAGACGGGCAAACTCGCGAAGCAGGCGGGTGGCGCGGTCGTGGTTCAGGCCGGCGACACCATGGTCCTCTGCACCGCAACCCTGGGCAGCCTGCGCGACGTGGACTTCCTTCCCCTCACCGTCGACGTCGAGGAGCGCGCGTACGCCGCGGGCAAGATCCCCGGCTCGTTCTTCCGTCGCGAGGGCAAATCCGGCGAGAAAGCGACGCTGACCGCGCGCATGATCGACCGGCCGATCCGCCCGCTCTTCCCCAAGGGCTGGCACCACGAGACCCAGCTGGTCGCGATGCCGCTCTCGGTGGATCACGTCCACCCCTACGACAT
This sequence comes from uncultured Solirubrobacterales bacterium, assembly GCA_963812145.1. Taxonomy (GTDB): domain Bacteria; phylum Actinomycetota; class Thermoleophilia; order Solirubrobacterales; family 70-9; genus VAYN01. Next base: position 602,237 of record CAWEUG010000004.1, on the reverse strand, counting down.
CCTCGCCATGAACGGCGCCTCTGCGGCGCTGGCGATCTCGGAAGTCCCCGTCGCCAAGCACGTCGGCGCGGTCCGGGTCGGCAAACTCGAGGGTGACTTCGTCGTCAACCCGCCCGAGGAGCGCCACGAGGAGCTCGAGCTCGACTTGATCGTCGCCGGCACCGACGAGGCGATCCTGATGGTCGAGGCCGGCGCCGAGGGCGTCACCGAGGCCGAGATCCTCGACGCGCTCGACATCGCCCACGGCGAGATCAAGAAGCTCGTCGCCGCGATGGAGGAGCTGCAGCAAAAGGCCGGCAAAGAGAAGATCCAGCACGAGGAGCCGGAGCTCGACAGCTCGCTGCTCGACACGATCCGCTCCGAGTACGGCCAGTCGCTGGTCGACGCGATCGCCACCGAGGGCAAGCTCGAGCGCTACGAGGCGATCGACAAGGTCAAGGACGAGGTCGTCGCCAAGTACGCGCCGGAGGCCGATGACGCCGACGGCGAGCGCAAGGCTGAGGTCAAGGCCATCTTCGGCGCGATCGAGAAGGACACGATCCGCAAGGCGATCGCCGTCGACAAGAAGCGCCCCGACGGTCGCGCCCAGGACGAGATCCGACCGATCGAGTGCGAGGTCGACATCTCCCCGCGCGTACACGGCTCCGCCCTGTTCACCCGTGGCGAGACCCAGATCCTCTCCAACGTGGCTCTGGGCACGACCCGGATGGACATGCGACTCGACACGCTCGGACTGCAGACGACCAAGCGGTTCTTCCACCACTACAACTTCCCGCCCTTCTCGGTCGGGGAGGCCGGCTTCATGCGCGGCCCGAAGCGGCGTGACATCGGTCACGGCGCCCTCGCCGAGCGTGCCCTGCTGGCCACGGTCCCGGACGAAGAGTCGTTCCCGTACGTGATCCGCGCGGTCTCCGAGACGCTCGAGTCCAACGGCTCCTCCTCGATGGGCTCGGTCTGCGCCTCCTCGATGGCCCTGCAGGCGGCCGGAGTCCCGGTCACCGCACCGGTCGCCGGCGTCGCCATGGGTCTGATCAAGGAGGGCGACGACTACATCGTCCTCACCGACATCGCCGGCGTCGAGGACCACCTCGGCGACATGGACTTCAAGGTCGCCGGCACCAAGGACGGGATCACCGCCCTGCAGATGGACATCAAGATCACCGGCGTCACCTTCGAGATCCTCGAGGACGCGCTGGAGCAGGCGCTCAAGGGCCGCCAGTTCATCCTCGGCAAGATGGCCGAGGCGATCGACGGGCCGCGGGAGAAGCTCTCCCAGCACGCCCCGGCGATCGAGTCGATCAAGATCGATCCCGAGAAGATCGGGGCGGTCATCGGCAAAGGCGGGGAAACGATCCGCGCCCTCTGCGAGGAGTTCGAAGCGGAGATCGACGTCGAGGATGACGGCACGGTGCGGATCTACGCGCCCACCGGCGAACTGGTCGACGCCTGCGTCGCCCGCATCGACTCGATGACCAGGGAGGCCAAGGTCGGCGACCGCTACAACGCCGCCAAGGTCGTGAAGACGACCACGTTCGGAGCCTTCGTCGAGCTCGTCAAGGGCACCGACGGCCTGCTCCACATCTCCAACGTCAAGCCCGGTGAGCGGGTCGACTCGGTCGACGACGTCCTCACCGCCGGCGAGGAGATCGACGTCACCGTGGTCGAGGTCGACAAGGAGCGTGGCCGCATCGGCCTGCGCCTCTCCGACGACCCGTCGGTCGCGGGCAAATCGGCAGAGGAGCTGGCTTCGGTCGGTTCTGGTGATGGCGGCAGGCCCCGCGGCGGCGATCGTGGCGGCAGCCGTGGCGGTCGTGACGGCGGGCGTCGTCGCGAGCGCGAGCGCAGCTAGACGTTGAGCGCACCCCAGCAGAACATCGCCTCCGCTCTGCGGCATCCCCGGGGAATCAGATCGTGACGGGGCTGCCGCAGTGCTCGGAGTTGGGCTCGGGCGTCCGGGTCGTGACCGAGGAGGTTCCCTCGGTCCGATCCGTGGCGCTCGGGCTCTGGGTGCGCACCGGCTCGCGCAACGAGAGCCCTGCCCAGGCGGGGGTCTCCCATTTCCTCGAGCACCTGCTCTTCAAGGGGACGGCGCGCTATTCCGCGATCGAGATCTCCGAGCGCTTCGACGGGCTCGGGGCCTCGATCAACGCCGCCACCGGCAAGGAGACGACGCATCTGCACGCGCGCTTCCTCGACGAGCACACCGAGGAGGTCTTCGACCTACTCTCGGAGATGCTGCTGGCCCCGACCTATCCCGACATCGACTCCGAGCGCCAGGTGGTGCTGGAGGAGATCGCGATGTACGACGACGAGCCCCAGGACCGGGTTCACGACGTCCTCGCCGAGGCCGTCTTCGGCGCCCACCCACTCGGGCGCCGCGTGCTCGGTGAGCCCGACGTGATCGCCTCGATCCCGGTCCCCGACATCGAGAGCTACCGCCGCGGTCGCTACGCCGGCTCGGAGATCGTCGTCGGTGCCGCCGGGCACCTCGATCACACCCGCATCGTCGAGCTGGCTGAGCGCTTCGTCACCGCGCCCGGCGAGGGCGGGGGAGTGGCGCCCGACACCGCTCTCGACGGCGGCGGCCGGCTCTGCTTCCACCCCAAGGAGACCGAGCAGTACCACATCTGCTTCGGCGCGCCGGGCCTGCGCCGCGACGACCAGCGCCGCTATCCGCTGGCCGTGCTCGACGCGATCTTCGGCGGCTCGACCTCCTCGCGCCTCTTTCGCGAGGTGCGCGAGAAGCGCGGCCTCGCCTACTCGGTCGGCTCCTACAACGAGCAGTTCACCGACCAGGGCCTGGTCGCCACCTACGTCGGTACCCGTGAGGACAACGTCGAGGAGGCCTGCTCGATCATCGGCACCGAGCTCGCCCGGCTGCGCTCCGAGCCAGTCTCGGTCGAGGAGCTGAGCCGGGCAAAGGAGAGCGTCAAGGGCCGCCTCGTGCTCTCCTCGGAGTCGACGGCGGCGCGGATGACGCGGATCTCGCGGGCGACCCTGTTCGGTCTGCCGATCGAAAGCCTCGACGAGATGCTGGCCCAGGTCGACGCGATCGAGGTCGAAGACCTGACCGAGCTGGCGTCTGAGCTCTACGGCGCCGAGCGGCTGTCCGCGGCCTGCGTCGGGGCCGACGAGGATCTCTTCCGGCAGGCCCTGGCGCCGGTCAGCGAGAGCCTGGTAGCGGCATGATCCGGGTCGCGGTCGCGGGCGCCGTCGGGCGCATGGGCGAGGCGGTCTGCGAGGCGGTCGAGGCGTCCGACGACACCCTTCTCGTTGGCAGGGCCGATCCGGCGTTGGGGGTAGAGCTGGCGGCCGTGCTCGGTGACGCCGACGTCGTCGTCGACTTCACCGTTCCCGACACCGCCCTCGGCAACGTCCGCGCCTGCCTGGAGGCCGGGGTCCACGCCGTGGTCGGGACCACCGGCTTCGATCTCGACGCGGCCCGCGCCGCGGCCGAGGCATCGAGCGCCAACTGCTTCGTCGCTCCCAATTTCGCGATCGGCGCCGTGCTCTTGATGGAGGTCGCCCAGACGATCGCCCCGCACATGCCCGAGTGCGAGATCGTCGAGCTGCACCACGACCGCAAGCTCGACTCTCCCTCGGGCACGGCCAAGCGCACGCAGGAGCTGATCGACGCGGCGGGCGGCAACGTCCACCAGCCGATCCACTCGGTCCGGCTGCCGGGCCTGGTCGCCCACCAGGAAGTGATCTTCGGTGGCAAGGGCCAGACGCTCTCGCTGCGCCACGACTCGATCGACCGCCGCTCCTTCATGCCGGGAGTGCTGCTCGCCGTGCGTGAGGTGGCGGCGCTGCCCGACCGTTTCACGGTCGGCCTCGAGAAGCTGCTTTTCAGTGCCTAGGCCGGTGGACTGGGTACCCTGGCAACGATGAAGGCGCCAATACAGGGAGTTTTGACGGCGATGGCAACTCCGTTCGACGAGCGGGGCGCGGTCGACCTGAGCGCCAGCAGGCGTCTCGCCGCCCATCTGCTCGAGCACGGCTCCCACGGGCTCGTGATCGGCGGCACCACCGGCGAGTGCCCGACCCTGACCGACGAGGAGACGATCGCGCTGCTGGGCGCGGTCCGGGCCGAGGTCGGCGACGAGGTGCTGCTGATCTGCGGCACCGGTACTAACGACACCCGTCACTCGCGGGAGCTGACCAAGGCCGCGGCGGCGGCGAGTGCCGACGCCTCGCTGGTCGTCGCGCCCTACTACAACAAGCCCAACCGAGCCGGATTGCACGCCCACTTCGAGGCCGTCGCCGAGGCTGTGCCCGAGTTGCCGATGATCGTCTACAACATCCCCGCGCGGGTGGTTATCAACATGCCGCCCGACCTGCTCGCCGAGCTGGCCGCGGTCGACAACATCGTCGCCGTCAAGCAGGCCAACGACGACGAGCTGGGGCCGATCGACGGCCTGGCGGTCCTCGCCGGCAACGACAACACCTTTCTCCGCGTGCTCGAGTTCGAGGGCGCGGGCGGCATCACCGTCGCCTCCCACGTCGCCGGCAAGCAGATGCGCGAGATGTGGGACGCGGCCCAGGGTGGGGACATCGCCCGGGCGCGCGAGATCGACGCCGAATTGACGCCCCTCTACGAGGGTCTTTCGGTCACCACGAACCCGATTCCGATCAAGGCAGCGCTGGAGATGCTCGGCCTCGCCTCGGAGCGGATGCGCCTGCCGCTGGTCCCGGCCGACGGCGCGCAACGGGCGGCGGTCAAAGCCGCGCTGGATGCCATCGGCCTTCCGGCTGCCCGGTAATAGACAAACTTTCAGAGAGAGTGAGCTACTAGTGCCAAGCAAGAAACTCCGAGTGCTGCCGCTTGGCGGCCTCGGCGAGATAGGCAAGAACATGACCGTTGTCGAGTTCGACGGCAAGATCGTCGTCGTCGACACGGGGCTGATGTTCCCGACCGCGGAGATGCACGGGATCGACCTCGTCCTTCCCGACTTCTCCTACCTGCGCGATCGCGCCGACGACATCGAAGCGATCGTGCTGACCCACGGCCACGAGGACCACGTCGGCGCCCTGCCCTACGTGCTGCGCGAGATCGGCGAGCCGCCGGTCATCTACGGCGGCCTGCTGACGATCGGGATGGTGCGCTCCAAGCTCGACGAGCACAAGCTCTCCGACGCGCCACTGCAGGAGCTGCCGGCGGGGGAGAAGGTCCAGCGCGGCCCGTTCGGGCTCGAGCTGGTCCACCTGGCGCACTCGATCCCCGACATGCGCGGCGTCTTGATCACCACCGAGGTGGGCTCGATGCTGATGACCGGCGACTACAAGTTCGACCAGACCCCGGTCGACGGGCGTCCGGCGGACATCCCGCGCCTGGCCGAGATCGGCCGCGACGGCCTGCTGCTGCTCTGCGGCGACTCGACCAACGCCGACCGCCCGGGCGTAGCGCCCTCGGAGTCGAGCGTCGGCCCGGCCCTGCTGCGCCAGTTCTCGCAGTGCGAGGGGCGGATCATCGTCACCTCCTTCGCCTCCAACATCCACCGCGTACAGCAGGTGATCGACGCCGCCGAGGAGCTCGGTCGCAAGGTCGCCCTGGTCGGCCGCTCGATGCGCAAGAACTTCAACATCGCCTCCAACCTGGGGATCGCCAAAGCGCCCCAGGGGATCTTCATCCAGCCGCGTGAGATCGGCAACTTCCCCGATGAGAAGGTGGTGATCATCTCCACCGGCAGCCAGGGCGAGCCGCTCTCGGCGCTGCGGCGGATGGCCAACAACGACCACCGTGACGTCGAACTGCACTCCGGCGACACCGTCGTCTTCTCGGCCACCCCGGTGCCCGGCAACGAGCGCGCGGTGAACGAGACGATCGACCGCATCTACGAGATCGGCGCCACCGTGATCACCGCCCAGGACGCGCCGATCCATGCCTCCGGCCACGGCTGGCAGGAGGAGATCAAGCTGATGCTGAACCTGACCAAGCCGAAGTACGTGATGCCGGTCCACGGCGACCACAAGCGCCTGCGCCTGCACTCGGAGTTGGCCGAAGCGGTCGGTGTCGACCCCGCCAACATCTTCCGCGGCCGCAACGGCCTGCCGCTGGAAGTCGATCAGAACGGGGCCGAGTTCGGCGAGGACATCCACGCCGGCACCATGTACGTCGACGGCGTCAACATCGGCGACCCCGACGACGCCGCCCTGCGTGACCGTCGCGAGATCTCGGCCGACGGCATCTTCATCGTCGTCGTCACGATCTCCAACGACGACGGCAGCGTCGTCGCCGACCCCGAGGTGATCTTCCGCGGCGTCGCCTTCCTCGAGGAAGCGGACGCACTGGTCGAGGAGCTCAGCGACCTGGTCGAAGACCAGCTGGAAGAGGCGGCCGAGAAGGGCACGCGGGAGTCGCACCTGATCGAGGAAGACCTGCACGACTCGGTCGGGAAGTTCGTCTTCCAGAAGCTGAAGCGGCGGCCGATGGTTTTGCCGGTGGTTATCGAGGTCTGATTCGTAGGCTGCAGGGGGGAGGGGGTTGGGGGTCCCTCTCGCTTGCTGACTTTTTTGCTGCGGAGTAAACGGCTCTCGCTGAGCTGGGTCGAGCAAAAAAGAGAGCGCCGCTGCGCGAGAGGGACCCCCAACCCCCTCCACTCGACACGGACAACGGGGACGACCGAGGTGCGGTCGCCTGGTCAGGGCCGGGCGACAGGCAACTGATGCATCGTCAGGTCCCGTACGTCGAAGCTTTGAGCTGAGTTGGCGTCTGTTGAAGGGATGTCGGTACCCCTCCCCGTGAATGTGCGCGAAGCGCGCGGAAATGCAATCCGATTCCTGCGCGACCTTTAGGTCGCGCTCCACCATCCGGAGCGACGCCCCCATAGGGGGCGGAGCGACAAATTCACGGGGAGGGGTACCGACATCCCTCCGCCTGGGCCACAAAAAAAAGACCCGCCGGGACGGTGTCTGGGGAGAAGTCCCGGCGGGTCTGTGTCTCGTCCGCCGGGGAATCTAGGGGCGGCGGCTAAAGCGCCTTTAAAGGGTCGGTAACGACTTGCTCAGAATCGGCGAGGGGGATGCGGGCGCGGAAGAGGGCGCCGCCGGAGGGCGAGTCGGTTGCCTCCACGCTGCCTCCGTGGGAGGCAGCGACGGCGCTGACGATCGCCAGGCCGAGGCCGGTGCCGGTGCCGCGGGCGGTGTCGGCGGGGCCTTCGCCGCGGACGAAGCGGTTGAAGATCTGCTCGCGCATCGCGGCCGGGATGCCGGGCCCGTCGTCGGCGACCTCGATCACCGCGGCGCCGCCCTCCTCGCGCAGGCTGAGCTCGATCGTGGTCCCGGCTGGGGTGTGGCTGACGGCGTTGTCGAGCAGGTTGAGAACCATCCGGTGCAGCTCGTCCGGACTGCCTTCCACCCGTAGCGGCCGGTCGTTGTCGACGGTGAGCGTGCGCTCGCCCATCAGCGGCGCCGCCTCGGCGGCGGCGGCGCCGGCGACTTCGGCGAGGTCGCAGCGGCCATGCCGGTCGAGCCGGCCGGCGTCGGCGCGAGCCAGCAGCAGCAGGTCGCCGACCAGGCGGCCCATCCGCCGCGAGGAGCGCAGGGCGGAGTCGACGATCTCGCGATCCTCGGCGTGGCCGGGCCCCCCGAGCGAAGCCTGCAGCAGCTCGAGATTGGCGAGCACGCTGGTCAACGGCGTGCGCAGCTCGTGCGAGGCGTCGGCGACGAACTCGCGCTGCTTCTGCATCGCCCCCTCGCGCTCGGCCCGGGCGCCGTCGAGCGAGCGCAGCATCTCCTCCAGCGTCAGGGCGAGCTCGCCGACCTCGTCCTCGACCGCCGGCTCGGGCATCCGCCGTGAGGGGTCGCGCGTGGTGGCGATCTCGCGCGCGGTCGCGGTCAGCGAGGCGATCGGCCGCATCGCCCGCCTGGCGATCGTGAGCCCGGCGAAGACCGCCAGCAGAGTGCCGAGCAAGACGCCTCCCGCGATGAAGAGCCAGAGCCGGTCCACGGTCGAGTCGACGTGCTCCGTGCTGCGCCCGTACTGGACGTAGCCGGTCGTGGTCCCGCTTTCGTCGACGATCGGCTCGGTCGCGACCCGGATGCTGCCGTGGTCGGAGATCCCTGCCTTGGGCGGGCCGAGCTGCGAGGACCCCCTGGTCGACGCCCGCACCTCGCCGTTGACGTCGAGGACGCGGGCGGAGGCGTCGTCGGGGAGGACGAAGTCGTTGAGCCGCGGGCCTTCCCGCGCCCGCGGCGCCCCGAACGCCGGGTATTCGATTTTGAATTCGCCGGCGAGGATCTGCACGGCGCTGCTCACCTCGCTGTTGAAGTCGTCGCGGATTCGCTGCGTGGCGACACCGCCGATCACCGCCCCGAACAGCATCAGGATCACCAAGGTGAGACTCGCCGAGACCGCCGCCAGGCGCCAGCGCAGCGGCCAGCTGCCGGGACGGAGCACTCGTTGCCTCGCGCCGGACCGGTCACCACCCCTGATCCGCATGCCTAGTCCTTCAGCACGTAGCCGGCCCCGCGCTTGGTGTGCAGGAGGCGCGGCTCGTCGCCGGCCTCGAGCTTGCGCCGCAGGTTCGAGATGAAGACGTCGATCGTGTTGGTCGCGGCCATCGGGTCATAGCCCCAGACCTCGTCGAGGAGGCGCTCGCGGGAGACCACCAGGCGCTCGTTGCGCATCAGGAACTCGAGCAGCTCGAACTCGCGGTTGGTCAGCTCCATCTCGCGCTTGCCGCGGCGGACCTCGCGGGTGTCGGGATTGAGCTGCAGGTCTCCGACCTCGAGCGAGGCGGCGCCCCGCGGCGGCCGGCGCCGCAGCAGGGCCCGGATCCGCGCCAGCAGCTCCTGGCGCTCGAAGGGCTTCACCAGGTAGTCGTCGGCGCCGCTGTCGAGCCCGGCGACGCGGTCGTCGGTCTCGGCCCGGGCGGTCAGCATCAGGATCGGCACGTCGCCCTCCTCGCGCAGGCGGCGGCAGACCTCGACGCCGTCGAGGCGGGGCAGGCCGAGATCGAGCACGACCAGGTCAGGCGCGAAGCCGGCGGCGACGTCGAGAGCGTCCACTCCGTCGGCCGAGGTCCTCACCTCATAGCCCTCGTTGCGGAGCGAGCGCCGCAGGACGTCGGCGATGTCGGCGTCGTCCTCGACGACCAGGACGCGGCCGCCCGTTTGATCGCTGTCAGCGAGCATGAAAGCGATGTTAGCCCGCGACTGCGCCGCTCCCTGCAGGATTTAAAGCGAATTTATCCGCAGGGGTGCGTGCCTGCGCGTCGAACCGGGACAGCATGTTCGTTCGCAAGAAGCGCGCGCCTGCGCGCAAAGCCAAAGCCGGGAAAAAACGCGCCAAAGCGGGCAAGCCGAAGGGCGGGCTGCACCTGCCCGCCGGGCTGGAGCAGCGGCATCTCGATCTGATCGGGCTGTTTCTCGTCGCCTTCGGCGTCTATCTAGTCTTCGTGCTCTTCCTCGGCTGGGAGGGCGGCAAGGTCGGCTATGGAGTGGAGACCGGGCTCACCTACCTCGTCGGCAACGTCGGCGCCCGGATCTTCACGGTCCTGATCCTGCTGGTCGGCGGCATGCTGCTGACCGGGACCTCGGTCTCGGCCCTGGGTCGGGGGATCGGCCGTGGGTTGCGGGCCGTCTTCCACGGTGGCGACGCGGCGGCGCGGACGGTTGCGCGGACGCACGCCGACTGGCTCGAGCAGCGGCAGACGCGCTCGGGGGCCGAGACGCAGGCCGCGGCGACCGACGTGATGAGCACCTATCCCGAGACGGACGAGTTCGAGCCGACGGTGCAGTTGGCCGAGGAGCCCGAGGACGAGCCGGACCTGGCGCTCGCCGCAGATGACTTCGATCGCGAACTCGAGGACATCGCCACCTCCGAGGAGGACGCGATCGAGGTCGACGAGCCGATCGTGGTGCCCGAGCAGACTGCGCTGACCCCGATGGGCCAGAAGCGCGGGGTGACGACTTCAGACGAGATCGACTACCGGCCTCCGCCGGCGAAAGCGCTGGAACGGGGCAAAGGCGACAAGGGACCGGATCCGCGCGACCAGGAAATCGTCGGCCGCAAACTGGTCGAGACGCTCGGGCATTTCGGCGTCGAGGCGAAGATCGTCGGCGTCATCAGCGGCCCGCACGTCTCTCGCTACGAGTTGCGCCTGGCGCCCGGGATCAAGGTCAAGAAAGTCACCGAGCTGGCCAACGACCTCGCCTACGCCCTCGCCTCGACCGACATCCGCATCCTCGCCCCGATCCCCGGCAAGCAGGCGGTGGGGGTCGAGGTGCCGAACGCCCGCCGCCGCATCGTCCGCCTCGGCGACATCTACGCCGGCCGCCCCGAGAAGACCTCGCCGCTGGTCGCCTGGCTCGGCAAGGGGATCGACGGCAACCCGGTCTGGACCGACCTGGCGAAGATGCCCCACGTCCTCGTCGCCGGCACCACCGGCTCCGGCAAGTCGGCCTGCGTCAACGGCATCCTCTCGTCGATCCTGATGCAGGCCTCGCCGAACGAGGTTCGGCTGGTGCTGGTCGACCCGAAGCAGGTCGAGCTCAACCACTACGAGAACGTCCCCCACCTGTTGACGCCGGTGGTCACCTCGCCGCGCCTCGCCGCCAACGTCCTCTCCAACCTGATCGGCGAGATGGAGACCCGCTACGGGATCATGAGCGAGGCCCGCTGTCGCAATCTGAACGAGCTCAACCGCTACCGCGAAAAGGCCGGTGAGCCGCCCCTGCCGCACATCCTCTGCGTGATCGACGAGCTCGCCGACCTGATGATGGTCGCCCCGGCCGAAGTCGAGGACTCGATCATCCGCCTGGCCCAGAAGTCGCGGGCGACCGGCATCCATCTGGTCCTGGCGACCCAGCGCCCCTCGACCGACATCATCACCGGCACGATCAAGGTCAACATCCCGGCCCGAATCGCCTTTGCGGTCTCCTCCCAGACGGACTCCCGCGTGATCCTCGACCAGGGCGGGGCGGAGGCCCTGCTCGGCCAGGGAGACATGCTCTTCCGCGGTGCCGGCAGCTCGAAGCTGCAGCGGGTCCAGGGGGCCTTCATCACCGAGGACGAGATCGCCCGCATCACCAACCACTGGGCGAAGCAGGGCGAACCGGAATTCGAGGCCGAGCTGCTGGAGGCTCCGGAGGAGGTGGCCGAGGAGGGTCACGAGGGGGATTTCGATCCCGACAGCGACGACCTGCTCGACGAGGCGATCCGGCTTGTCGTCCAGACCGAGACGGCCTCGGTCTCGATGATCCAGCGGCGGCTGCGCGTCGGCTACACCCGCGCCGGCCGTCTGATCGACATGCTCGAGCGCCGTGGTGTGATCTCCGGCTACGAGGGGTCGAAACCCCGCCAGGTGCTGATCACCCAGGCCGACCTGAACCGAGTGCTGGCCCCCGCAGGACAGGTCGCCGGCCCCGAGCCGCTTCCACCCGAGCCCGACCCGGACGTCTGACCGCACGCGTTCGGTAGCTTCACGGGCGTGATTCGCGCCGGCATCGTCGTTACGGGAACCGAGGTTCTGACCGGGCGCATCTCCGACTCCAACGGCCCCTGGGTCTCCGAACGGCTGGCCGAGCAGGGGGTGGAGGTCGCCCACATCCTCGTCGTCGCCGACCGCCCCGACGACCTCGAGGCGGGGCTGCACTTCCTAGCGGCCGAGGGGATGGACTTGATCGTCACCACCGGCGGCCTCGGGCCGACCGCCGATGACCTCACGGGCGAGGTGGTCGCTCGCTTCGCTGGCCGCGAGCTGCTGCTCGACGAGGCGGTAGAGGAGAAGATCGCCGAGATCCTCCGTGTCTTCGCCCGCCGAGGGGGCTTCGACTTCGACGAGGAGGCGGTGATGGAGGCCAACCGCAAGCAGGCGATGGTGCCTGAGGGCGCGATCGCGCTCGACCCCGTCGGCACCGCACCGGGCTTGGTCGTGCCGGCGGCAGGGTGTGTCGTGGTCGTCCTGCCGGGGCCGCCGCGGGAGCTACGACCGATGTGGCCGGTGGCGCTCGAGAGCGAGCCCGTGCGGGAGGTGCTGAGCAGGGCGACGCCGCTGCGCGGCTACACGCTGCGGATGTTCGGCGTGCCGGAGTCGGAGATCGCCAAGAGCCTGCGCGAGATCGAGGGCGATGGGGTCGAGATCGGCGCGGTCGAGATCACCACCTGCCTGCGCCGGGGCGAGATCGAGATCGACGTCCGCTACCGCGACGAGACCGAAGCGGTCGCCGACGCGGTCCGCGAGGGCCTCGGGGCGCGCCACGAGCGCCATCTCTTCAGTTTCGACGGCGAGACGATCGACGCCCAGGTGGCGGAGCTGTTGAAAGGCCGGCGACTGGGACTGGCCGAGTCCTGCAGCGGCGGCCTGCTGGCGGCGCGGGTCACCAACGTTCCGGGTGCCTCCGCCTACATGGCGGGCAGTGTCGTCGCCTACTCGAACGAGGCCAAGGCGGAGTTGCTCGGGGTCGACTCCGCACTGATCGAGGCGAAAGGCGCCGTTTCGCCCGAGGTGGCCGAGGCGATGGCGATCGGGGCGCTGGAGCGCTTCGAGGCCGACGTCGCGGTCTCGATCACCGGCATTGCCGGCCCCGGCGGCGGCACGGAGGAGAAGCCGGTCGGCTACGTCTGCTTCAACGCCCGTCTCGCCGATGGCACCGCGATCGCCCGCGATCCGGTCATCCCGGGCGGCCGCGACGACATCCGCGAACGCTCGGCTCTGGTCGGGATGCACCTGCTGCGGGTCCTCCTCGGCGACGCCGATCCGCCGCTCTAGGCCGGACGTCTCGAAGTCGTGCGCAAGACCGCTCGGACTTCTTGCGAAAGCGCCTTAACGCGCGCATCCTCACCCCGTAGCGTGGACGGAGTGAGCAGGCCGACCACCGAGAGCAAGCCCGTCCGCATGTTCGTCGCCCTCGACCTGCCCGAGCTGGTCCGCGAGGACGTCGCGAAATGGGCCGAGGCCGAGCTCGCCGACCCGGCGCTGCGGCGGGTTGCCGAGGAGTCGCTCCACATCACGCTGGCCTTCCTCGGCAACAGGCGGCCGGCTGACGTGGAGCGAATCGCGGAGGCGATGGAAGAGGTGGCGGACCGGCGGGTGTCTTTGGAGCTGGAGGGCCCGGTTGGACGCCCAGCAGGCGGCAGACCGCGACTCGTCGCGCTGCCGGTCCTGCACGGGCCGGTACCGAGCCTGCAGGCGAGGTTGAGTGAGATCTTGAGCTTCGAACGGCTCTACGAGCCGGAGAAGCGGCCATTCTGGCCACACGTGACGGTCGCCAGGGTCCGCGCCGAGGGACGCGGATCGCGGCGGCCGATGAGGGTGGAGATTCCCTCCGGTCCGTCCCCGACGGCGAGGACGGGCTGGTTCGATGGCGTCCGGATCTCCCTCTACCGTTCTGAACTCCAGCCTTCGGGTGCGCGATATGTCCCGCTGGCCCAAGTCCAGCTGCCCGGAACAGGGCGGCAGTGAGGTGATCGAGATGGCAGACAGAAGGACCAACTTGAACGACGTTTCCGCCAAGGAGGCGAAAGCCAAGGACGCGGCGCTGGAGAGCGCTGTCAGCGGCATCAGGAAGGAGTTCGGCGAGGGGTCGCTGATGCGCCTCGGCGACAAAGGCACGGTCAAGGTCGACGCGATCCCGACCGGGGCTTTGGCGCTGGACCTGGCGCTCGGCATCGGCGGCGTCCCGCGCGGCCGCATCGTCGAGATCTTCGGTCCCGAGTCCTCCGGAAAGACGACGCTGGTCAACCACATCATCGCCCAGGCCCAGGCCCTCGGCGGCGTCTGCGCCTTCATCGACACCGAGCACGCGATCGACCCCGTCTACTCGCGGGCGATCGGCGTCGACACCGACGAGCTGCTGGTCTCTCAGCCGGACTACGGCGAGCAGGCACTGCAGATCGCCGACCGTCTGATCGCCTCCGGTGCCGTCGACGTGGTCGCGATCGACTCGGTCGCGGCGCTGACCCCGAAAGCCGAGCTGGACGGCCAAATCGGCGACACCACGGTCGGCCTCCAGGCCCGGCTGATGTCGCAGGCGATGCGCAAACTGGCCGGCAACCTCAACCGGACCAAAACTGTCTGCCTCTTCACCAACCAGATTCGCGAAAAGATCGGCGTCCAGTTCGGCTCGCCGGAGACCCAGCCGGGCGGGCGGGCGCTGAAGTTCTACGCCTCGCAGCGACTCGACATCCGCCGTATCGAGACCCTCAAAGAAGGGACCGAGGCGGTCGGCAACCGGGTCCGCGTCAAAGTCGTCAAGAACAAGGTCGCCTCGCCATTCCGCCAGGCCGAGTTCGACATCGAGTACGGGGTCGGCATCTCCCGCGAGGGCGGTCTGCTCGATTTCGGCATCGAGCAGGACCTGGTGCAGAAATCCGGCTCCTTCTTCTCCTACGGAGAGACCCGACTCGGTCAGGGCCGCAACAACGCCAAGCAGTTCCTCAGCGACAACCCGGAGCTGGCCTTGGAGATCGAAACCAAGGTGCGGAGGGAGCTGGGCATCGACGGCGAGAAGCCGGCGGCGGCGGAGCCCACCGAGACTCCGGCCGAGGCAGCGGTCCCGGCGGCGAAGGCAGCCTAGAACCGTCTTTCGCCTAACGGCGGGCGCAGCGCTCACTGGATAGGATCACCGCCGCGTCTATGACCAACGAAACTCTCTTCTATGTCTGCGGGATCGCGCTGGGGATCTCGGCGGTGCTGATCAGCATCGTCGGGCTGAAAGCGAAGAACTTCCCCGGCAAGGCCTTCCCGCTCGTGATCCTCTGGTTCGCGATCCTGGTCGGCGGGGCGGCCACCTTCGCCGTCCTCCACGCCCAGGACGAGGAGGAGGAGAAAGCCGCCGAGTTCGAGCACGCCGGCCAGGAGTTCGAAGCGGAGGGCGAGGATGAGGAGGCCGCCGGCGAGGCCGTGGCGCCGGGCGGAGAGCAGTCCAAAGGCAAAGCTGGCGACGGGGCCAAGCCCAAAGGCGAGGGGGCCTCGGGCCCGGGTGGGACGCTGCAGCTCGCGGCCGACGTCAGCGACTTGGCCTATGACGCGACCAGCCTGAAAAGCAAGCCGGGCAAAGTCACGATCGACTTCACCAACCCGTCGGCACTCGAACACGACGTGGCGATCGAAGGGGACAGCAAGGAGATCGCCGGCTCCGAACTGATCGCCGAAAGCAAGACCTCGGTCAGCACCGAGCTGGCGCCGGGCACCTACACCTTCTACTGCACCGTGCCGGGGCACCGCGAAGCCGGCATGGAAGGATCTCTCGTAGTCAAGTAGGCAGGGAGGGCCGGGTGCCCCTCTCACGGAGGCTCAGGGACGGGGGCCCGAGCCCTCGCCGCGCGATCCAGCTGCGCGACGGTCTCCGCGGGGGGGACCCCCGAGGCCTCCCCGCCACAGCCTCACCGCGTTACCCTGCCGCCTATGGCGCAGCGCTTCCACGTCACCACGTTTGGCTGTCAGATGAACGTGCACGACTCCGAGCGGATGCGGGGGATGCTGGCATCGCTGGGGTATGAGGAGGCCGAGAGCCGGGACGGGGCTGATCTGATCCTCTTCAACACCTGCTCGATCCGCGAGTCGGCGGATAGTCGCTTCATCGCCCATCTGGGGGAGGCGAAGCGGCTCAAGTCCGAAGAGCCCGGCCGGATCATCGGCGTCGGCGGCTGCTGGGCGCAGTCGGTCAAGGAGGAGGTCTTCCAGCGCTTTCCGTTCGTCGACGTCGCTTTCGGGCCCGGCCAGATCCACAAGCTGGCCGAGTTCCTCAACTCCGACTCGCTCAGCGCCCAGGGCTATTTCGAGTTCGAGGACTTCTCGGGTCATCTTCCGACCCGTCGCGAGCGCGAGTTCCAGGGCTGGCTGCAGATCTCCCAGGGCTGCAACTGCGTCTGCTCTTACTGCATCGTCCCCACCACCCGGGGCCGCGAGGTCAGCCGCGATCCGGACGAGCTGATCGTCGAGGCCGAGGCGCTCGCCACGGATGGCGTGCGCGAGGTGACGCTGCTCGGGCAGAACGTCAACAGCTACGGGCGCGAGCTGCCGAAGGACCGCAGGATCGGCTTCGCCGAGCTGCTGGCCCGGATCGACGCGATCGAGGGAATCGAGCGCATCCGCTACACCAGCCCGCACCCGAAGGACATGAAGGAGGACGTGATCCGCGCCCACGCCGAGCTGCCGGCGCTCTGCGAGCAGATCCACCTGCCGCTGCAGTCGGGCTCCAGCGCGGTTCTCAAGCGGATGCGCCGCACCTACGATCGGCAGCGCTACATGGACCGCGTCGCCTTGATTCGCGAGCACGTTCCCGACTGCGCGATCACGACCGACATCATCGTCGGCTTCCCCGGCGAGACCGAGGCCGATTTCGCGGAGACCCTGGAGGTGGTCGAGGAGGTCGGCTACGACGGCGCCTTCACCTTTGTCTTCTCGCCGCGGCGCGAAACCGAGGCGGCGACCATGGACGGCCAGCTGGCGCACCCGGTCAAGGTGGAGCGGATGGAGCGACTTCTGGAGGTGGTGCAGAGGCGGGCCAAGGAGCAGGCACAGCGCTTCCTGGGCGATCCCTGGAGGTTCTGGTCGAAGGCCACAGCCGCACCGACGAGACGAAGCTGCGGGGGCGAACGCGACACGGCAAGGCGGTCAACTTCGAGGGGGTCGCAGAGCCCGGGCAATTCGTCGACGTGGAGATCGAAGCGGCGACTTCGCAGACGCTCAGCGGGGTGTCGGCGAAGCCCCTGACTCAACTCTTCCGGCAGTAGCCCGCCGGCCGGCTTGAGCGTACTGGCGATATTCGGGCCGACCGGCGTGGGCAAGACCGGGGCCGCCATCGCTCTCGCCGACGAGCTGCGGAAGCGCGGCGAGGACCCGGTGGCGATCTCCTGCGACGCCCTGCAGGTCTACGAGGGGCTCGGCGCCCTGACCGGGGTTGCGAGCGCTGAGCAGCGGGCCCGGCTCGAGCACAGGCTGGTGGGCTTCGTGCCGGTCACGCAAACGTTCTCGGTCGGGAATTACCTGCCGCTCGCTCACGCCGAGGTCGATGCGGCGCTGGAGGTGGGGAGGACGCCGATCGTGGTCGGGGGGACCGGGCTCTACCTGCGGGCCGCCGTTGCCGAGCTTTCGCTGGTCAAAGCGCCGGCGGGGGCCGAGGATTCGGAGCTCTGGTCGCCGCAGACGCGGCACCCGACGGCGATCTTCGGCTTGGACATGGATCGAGCCCTGCTCTATGAGCGGATCGACGCCCGGGTGGACGCGATCGTCGCCGCCGGTGCAGCGGAGGAGGTGCGCAGGGCCGAGGCGCTGGGACCGTCGCGGACCGCCCGCAAGGCACTCGGGTTCGAAGAACTGCTCAACGGCGACATCGAGCTGATGAAGAAGCGCTCTCGCAACTACGCTCGGCGCCAGCTCACCTGGATGCGCAAGATCCCCGATCTCCACTGGCTCGACCGGGCCGGGCTCAGCGACGCCGAAGTGGGATTCGAGATCCAAAACATGATTGAAGACCGTTGTCGTAAAGATTCTTGATTATTTGGTCTTCTCCTGGTCGGGAACCTATTCCGTGGCGAAACCGAAACCGCTCTTCATTACGAACTAGGTCGATCGCCCCAGGGCATAGGCTGCCCGACGATGAAATTCGAGAAGTGGCAGGCACTGGGGAACGACTATCTGATCCTCGAGACGCAGAATCTTCCTTGGGAGCTGAGTCCGAGCCGGGTCGAGTGGCTCTGCGACCCCCATTTCGGGATCGGCTCGGATGGACTGCTGCTGCTCGCCCCCAGCGATGATCCCGGGCTGGTGGCGGAGCTGCGGATCTTCAATCCCGACGGCTCCGAGGCGGAGCTCTCCGGCAACGGGGCGCGGGAGGCGATCCTCTACCTGCGCCGGCACGGCTGGACCGACGAGGAGACGTTTGCGATCGGCACCGTGGCCGGGCCGATCGTGCCGACGATCACCGGCGAGCTGACCTGCGCGGTCGACATGGGCAGGGCCTCGCTTGCCTCGAAGGACTTCCCCTCTGGCGGAGAGGACGGCAGGGGAAGGTTGAGCGCCGGCGGGCGCGAGTGGGAGTTCCAGCACGTCTCGATCGGCAACCCCCAGTGCGCGATCGTCGTCGGCGCCGAGCTCGACGAGCTCGACCTCGGCGAGATCGGGCCGGCGATCGAAGGCCATGAGCTGTTCCCGAACCGCACCAACGTCTCCTTCCTGGCGATCGACGGCAGCAGGGTGCGGGCGCGGATCTTCGAGCGTGGCGTGGGGGAGACCCTCTCCTCCGGGACCGGCGCCAGCGGGGCCGCCGTCACCGCCTTCCTCGCCGGCTCCGCCAGCCCGATCGTCGTCGAACTCGAAGGTGGCGAGCTGGAGGTCGAGATCGGCGACGATCTGGCGCTGAGGCTGAGCGGCTGGGCCGAGCCGGTCTGTGCCGGCGAGCTCTCGCCTGAGCTGCTGCAGGCGCTGTCCGAGCTGGACCAGTGAGCTAATCGCTAGGGTCCGCGCCGATGTCGATCGCCGAGCCGTCAAAGCGCCTGGAGGCGATGCCTCCGTACATGTTCCAGGAACTGGAGCGCCGGATAGCCGAGAAGCGCGCCGCCGGCATCGACGTGATCAGCCTCGGCATCGGCGACCCGGACCACCCGACTTACGACTACGTCGTCAAGGCGATGCAGGAGGCGGTCGCCGACCCGGCCAACCACCAGTACCCGAGCAACCGCGGCCGGGCCGAGTTCCGCCAGGCCTTCGCCGACTTCTACGGGCGCCGCTTCGGGGTCGAGATCGACCCCGAGACCGAGGTGATCCCGGCGATCGGCGCCAAGGAGTGCATCTACAACCTCTGCTTCGCCTTCCTCGACCCCGACGGCGTCGCCCTCGCCTCTGACCCTGGCTACCCGGTCTATACCGGCGGCCCGATCCTGGCCGGCGCCACGCCGGAGCTGCTGCCGCTGCTGCCCGAGCTGGGCTTCGCCCCGGACCTCAGCGCGGTCCCAGCCGACGTCGCCGCGAAGGCGCGGTTGATGTTTCTCAACTACCCGAACAACCCGACCGGAGCAGTCGTCCCCGAGGGCTTCTTCGAAATGGTCGTTTCCTTCGCCCGCGAGCACGAGATCCTCGTCGTCCACGACAACGCCTATTCGGAGACCACCTACGACGGCTACGTGGCGCCGAGCTTCCTGCAGACCCCCGGCGCCAAGGAGGTCGGCGTCGAGGTCTTCTCGCTCTCCAAGGGCTTCAATATGACCGGCTGGCGCTGCGCCGCGATCCTCGGCAACGCCGAGGCGATCCAGACCTACTGGCGGCTGAAGACGAACGTCGACTCCGGCCTCTTCGAGGCCGTGCAGGTGGCCGGCGCGGCGGCGCTGAACGGTCCCAGCGGACCACTCGAGCGGATGAACGAGACCTACGCGCGCCGCCGCGACCTGGTCGTCTCGGCGCTGCGCGAGATCGGCGTCGAGGTGACGGCGCCGAAGGGCACGATCTACGTCTGGGCTCCCGTCCCCAGCGGCCACACTTCGACCTCCTTCTGCGAGAAGGTGCTGGAAGAGGCGGCCGTGGTCGTGTCGCCGGGCTCGATGTACGGGCCCAGCGGCGAGGGCTTCTTCCGCATCGCCCTCACCGCTCCCGACGATCGCATCGAAGAGGCGGTCGAGCGGATGCGCGAGCACCTGGCCTGAGCCGCTAGCCCGCCTGACCCTTCCGGGCCGCTTCCCGCTCGGCGCGCTTGTGCCAGTAGCGGTCGAGGCCGCGCCACTGGTAATCGACCGGCACCGCCTGCAGCAGCTCCGCCGCGGTCTCCGGATCGACCGCCGCTTCGACCCGCTCGCGGTGGTGCGCTTCGTAGTCCGCCTCGGAGAGCTCGCGGGCCAGCCGCGCCTCCTCGCGCAGCCGTTCGCGGACGATCGCCAGGTGCGCGGCCGGCTCCTCGACCGGGCCGAAGTGGGTGAGCGCGAGGCGCTGCGGCTGCCAGGACTCGAGGATCGCGATCGAGTCCTCCCAGGTCTCGACGTCGATGTCGGGCGGCGGCGTCGGCGGCACGACCAGGTCCGAGCCGGGAATCCTGACCGCGGCGACGTCGCCGACGAAGGCGGTGCCGCTGTCCTCGTGCAGGTAGCAGACGTGGTGGGAGGCGTGACCGGGGGTGTAGGCGACGCGCATCCCCAGCACCGTCTCGCCACCGGCGAGGACCTTCACGTTGGCCTCGGGCACCGGCACGATCTCGCCCCAGAGGCGCTGCATCTGGTCGCCGTAGAGACGCTCGGCACTGGCGAGCAGCTTCGAAGGGTCGATCAGGTGCGGGGCGCCGCGCTCGTGCACGTAGACCTCGAGCTCGGGCCAGCGGCGCACCAGCGCGCCGGTGGCAGCGGCGTGGTCGAGGTGGATATGAGTCAGCAGCAGTGCGCGTGGCTGCTCGTCTCCGAGCGCCTCGAGCACGGTCTGCAGCGAGGACTCGGGCCCCGGGTCGACAAGGGCACCGTCCACCTCCCAGCAGCCGATCACGTGGGGCCGCCCAAGGTGCATGACATCAATGAGGCGCATCCGCGGCAGCCTATGTGAGCCGGGAGAAGACTCGCTGGAGCAACAGCGGGGAGGCTCCAGCGAGTCTTCTCCCGGCTCGCCTCAGGCGCCGGCGGTGGCCGGCAGCTTGCCTTCGGCCTCGAGCGTCGCCCGCAAGCCCTCTTCGAGGCCGCGCGGTTCGTAGCCGAGCTCGCGCCGGGCCTTCTCGTTGCTGGCCCAGAAGGTGCAGCCGTCGGCGGCGGAGATCAGCTCGCGCAGGTTGGGCGGCTGGCCCATCATCTTGCCCACCAGCGGCCCGATCGGGATCATCGCCTTCATCAGCGGCGTCGGCAGCGACCGCTTCGGCGCCTTGCGGCCACTTACTTTGGCGATGGCCTCGACCGCACCCCGGATCGTGGTGGCCGGGCCGCTGACGAAATATGCCTCGCCCACTTTGCCTTTGTCGAGCGCGAGGACGATGCCGGCGGCGGTGTCCTCGACGTGGGCGAAGCAAAGGCCGGTGTCGGGGAAGGGGATCAACGGCATTTTCCCGCTCAGGAACTGATCGATCATCTGGCCGAGCGAGGAAGTGTCGCCGGGCCCGTAGACCCCGCCGGGCTGGACGATCGTGCACGACAGGCCCTCGCCGATCAGGCGCTTGGCCACCTGGTGGGCCTGCCACTTGGTTTCCTCATAGCAGGAGGTGAAGGGGCCGTCCGGTGCCTCGTAGGACTCGTCGATCGTCTTGCCGTGGGTCTGGCCGATGCCGACCGTGGAGACGTAGATGACCTTCGGCACCTTCGCCGCCAGGGCGGCGCCGAGGACGTTCTCGGTGCCGGCGACGTTGGCCTCGCGCATCGGCTGGCGCTGTGAGGCCGGAATCCCCACCTCGTACATGGCGGCAGCGTGGATCGCCCCGTCGCAGCCGGCGATGCCGGTCGCTATGGCGTCGGTGTCGGCGAGGTCGCCGGCGACCAACTCGCAGCCGAGCTCGGTCAGCTTCGCGGCTTTGGTCGGAGTCCGGACCAGGCAGACGACGTCGTCGCCACGGGCGCGCAGCTGGCGCGCGACCTCACCGCCGATGAACCCCGTTGCGCCGGTTACGAAGACCTTCACGGCCCGTAACCCTATCCGGCTCGGACGGTTGCTTACACTCAGCCTGAGTGCAACGTTCGAGAAATGGCCGCAACACCGAGACGCACAAAGGCGTGGATGGCGTGGACGGCGCCGGCGTCTCGAACCCGCGAGCACGCCAGCGGGCGCTGGCGATCGGGGTCGTCGACGGCCGTGAGCCGGGCGAGCCGCTGGCGGAGCTGAGGGAGCTGCTGCGCACCGCCGGGGTCGCGACCGCGGGCGAGGCGACCCAGCAGCGACCCAAGCCCGATCCCGACCGCTACTTCGGCCGCGGCCGCCTCGACGAGCTGAAGGAGCAGATTGCCGCCTGTGACGCCAACCTGGTCGCCTGCGACGACGAGCTCGCCCCGCGCCAGGAGCGCAACCTGGAGGCGGCTCTGGGCGTCCCGGTGATCGACCGCACCGCGGTGATCCTCGACATCTTCGCCGACCACGCCCACTCGGCCGAGGGCAAGCTCCAGGTCGAGCTGGCCCAGCTCGAATACAACATGGCCCGCATGCGGGGCCTCTGGACCCACCTCGAGCGGCTCGGGGCCGGCCGCATGGACGGCGGCATCGGCACCAGGGGCCCGGGCGAGACCCAGATCGAGACCGACCGCCGGCTCGCTCGCAACCGCATCGCCGCCCTGCGCCGCCGTTTGAAGGACCTGGAACAGAACCGCGGCGTGATGCGAGCCCAGCGCGACGCCTCGGCGCTGCCGCGGGTTGCCCTCGCCGGCTACACGAACGCCGGCAAGTCGACCCTGCTGAACGCCCTGACCGGGGCCGAGGTCGGAGTCGGGGACAGGCTCTTCCACACCCTCGACCCGACCACGCGCAGCCTCGAGCTGTCCGGCCGCGATTACCTGCTGACCGACACCGTCGGCTTCATCGAGAAGCTGCCCCACCAGCTGGTCGAGGCCTTCAAGGCGACCCTGGAGGAGACGGTGCTCGCCGACCTGATCGTCCACGTCGTCGATGCCTCGGAGACCGAGGAGCGTCGCGTCGTCGACATGAAGGCGGTCGACGAGGTGCTGGAGGAGATCGGCGCCGGTCAGAAGCCACGGCTGCTGGTCCTCAACAAGGCCGACCTGCTCGACGAGGGTGAGCGGCACGAGGTGACAATCGCCCACCCCGACGCCGTACTGGTCTCGGCGGCCGACGGCGAGGGCCTGGACGAGCTGCGGATGCGGGTCGAGGCGGCCTTCGACGAGACCCTGGCCGAGGTCGAGCTGCTGGTGCCCTATTCCGAGGGCGGCCGCCTGCACGAGCTGCACGAGGTCGCCGGCGATCTCGAGCGGACCGAGCGCGAGGACGGGGTGCTGGTCCACGCCAAGGTTCCGGTAACCGAGCTGCACCGCTTCAGCGACTTGCGCGCCGTGGCCGACTAGGCTGGGGGGACATGGAGCTGCCGGTCTCGAAGATGGTTGCAGGAGCTGTGCTGCCGACGCGCGCCCACGAAGGCGACGCCGGGTTGGACCTCTACGCCTGCGAGGCGGCCCATATCGGGCCGGGAGAGCGCTGGAGCGTGGGAACCGGGGTCGCGGTGGAGATTCCCAGTGGGCACGGCGGCCTGGTCCTGCCGCGTTCGGGCCTTGCCCGCGACCACGGCATCGCCCTGGTCAACAGCCCCGGCCTGATCGACTCCGGCTACCGCGGCGAAATTCGCGTGCTCCTGCTCAACACCGATCCCGCCGAGACCTTCAGGGTGGTCGCCGGCGATCGCATCGCCCAGCTGCTGATCACGCCGATCGCCATCGCCGAGCCGGTCGAGGCGTCGGCGCTCGCCGATTCCGCCCGTGGCGGCGGCGGCTTCGGTTCCAGCGGTCGCTGCAGCTCGGGCGCTCGGTCAGACTCCCGCCGCGGACCTCGCGCTCGCATGGGCCGCGGCCTCGAAGGCGTCGTCGAGCGGCTCGAGCTCGGGGCGGGTCCCGTAGCGGCGCTCGAGCGCGAGCGCGATCAGATGGTCGGCCAGCCAGGCGTTCTTCGGCAGCAGCGGGCCGTGCAGGTAGGTGCCGAACATGTTGTGGCGCCGCACCCCCTCGAAGCCGTCCTTGCCGTTGTTGCCGAGCCCCTTGACGACGCGGCCGAGCGGCTGCACGCCGGGGCCGAGGTAGGTGCGGCCGCCGTGGTTCTCGAAGCCGGCCAGCAGGCGCGGCCCGGGGCCGAGGTCGGCCTCGATCGCGACGTTGCCGATCAGCCGCGAGCCCGGCTCCCGCACCGTCTCGAGGTCGGCGAGGCCGAGGCCCGGCAGGGTCTCGTCGTCGAGCTGGTAGCTGTGGCCGAGCAGCTGGTAGCCGCCGCAGACGGCGAGCAGGGCGGCACCGCTCTCGACCGCGGCCGCGAGGTCGGCCCGCTTGCTCGCGACCATGTCGGCGGCGACCATGCGCTGGTCGCGATCCTGGCCGCCGCCGATATAGAAGAGATCGTGGGCCGCGGGGTCGACGGAGTCGCCGGGCCCAGCCCCGGTGTGGCTGAAGTCGATGCCGCGCCACTCGCAGCGGCGTCGCAGGAAGATGATGTTGCCGCGATCGGCGTAGATGTTCATCTGCTCCGGGTAGAGGCTGAGGACGCGCAGCTCCATCAGGACTCCTTTCCGAGGATCACCACGGTGGAGCCGACGTGGAGGTCGGTGGGGGCTATCTCGCGCCTGGCCAGGGGCGTGAGCCCGGCGGCCACGCCCTCGCTCTCGAGCTCGGCGGCGGCGAGCGTGCGGATGCGGATCTCGTTTTCCTCCTCGCTCAGCTCGCCGCTGGGGGAGACGATCTGGCGCAGGCGCTGGATGACGATCTCCTCGCCGATGTCGACCGCGTCCAGCGGCAGGCTGGAGTAGATCCAGCCGTCGACCTCCCGCACGTCCGGAAGCGGCGGCGGGCCTTCGCTCTCCGCCGGCAGCCGCTCGACGATCGCCAGGGCGATCCGCCCTCCGGGACGCAGCTGCGCGGCTATGCAGCCGAGGCACTCGACCCGATCGGCGCTGCCGGGGAGCAGCTGCGCCAACTGCATCGGCGCCAGGGCCAGGGCAACGTCCTCCTCCAGCTCGAAGCGCCGCGCGTCGCCGACGAGCGCCTGCAACGGCAGCCCCTCCGCACGCTCGGCCAGCGCCGCGATCAACTCCGGCTCGAGGTCGAGGCCAACCGTCGCGTGCCCGCGCCGGGCCAGGTGCAGGGCGACCCGGCCGGTGCCGCAGCCGAGGTCGAGCACGGGGCCGCCGGCCTCCCCGGCCAGCTCCTCCCAGAGCGCCAGGTCGCCGCTGTAGGCGCCGTTCTCGGCGTCGTGCCAGATCACCTCGCTCATGCTTGATCCTCGCGCTTCACTGCCAGAACTCCTTCGCCAGGCCGCGATCGGCGAGCAGCTTGCGCAGCTCCAGCAGGGCGGTGTACGTGGGCAGGGCGAAGAGGCGGCCGGGGGCATCGGCCACCGCGGCGTCGAGCGAGGCGCCGATTCCCGGGACCACCTCGATCGAGTCGACGGGCCAGCCCGCGTACTTCAGCCGCAGTGCCATCTCCGGTGCCCGCGTGCCGGCGCAGACGACGCGGCGTACGGCTCCCGCCAGCAGCTCGAGGTCGGCATCCCAGACCCAGGAGACGTCGCGCCCGTCGGCGATCCGGTCGTTGAGGCCGATCCAGAGGTCGAGCGGCTCGCTGTCGGCCTCCAGGCGCAGGGTCCGCAGCACCTCGTTGGCGCCGGCCGGGTTCTTGATCAAGAGGATCGAGACCGGCTTGCCGGCGACCTCTATCGTCTCGACCCGGCCGAAGGCGGCCTGCAGCTCGCCCAGCGCGGTGCCGATCCGCCCCGGCTCGACCCCTAGCCGCAGGCCCGCGGCGACGGCCGCGAGGGCGTTGTAGACGTTGTAGAGACCGGGCATCGGCAGCTCCAGCTCGATCTCGCCGGCGGGCGTGCGCACCGTCGTTCGCGAGCCGCTCATCCCGCGCAGCTCGATCTTCGTCGCCGCCACCTCGGGACGCGGGCGCTCGGCGCCGCAGCCGGGGCAGGAGTAGTGGCCGAGGTGGCCGACGAAGGCACGCTCGTAGGCGTAGGGATGGCCGCAGCGCCGGCAGTGCTGGGCGTCGAAGGCGTGCTGGAGCTCGGGCAGCGCCTGCGAGGCGTCCTCGATCCCGAAATAGATGACGCCCTCGCGCGGGCGCTCGGCGCCGCCGCGACCGAGGTCGGCGATCAACGGGTCGTCGGCGTTGAGGACGAGGGAGGTACGCCCGGCCCGTGCAGCCACCGTCTCCGCCCACCGGTCGGCCAGCGCCTCCATCTCGCCGTAGCGGTCGAGCTGATCGCGGAAGAGATTGCCGAGCACGATCGTCGCCGGGTCGAGCTGTTCGACGACTCGCGGCAGCCAGGCCTCGTCGACCTCGAACAGGCCCTCGTGGCCGCCTTGCTCGAGCAGCGCCGTCGCCACTCCCCAGGTCATGTTCGACCCGGCCCGGTTGTGCACCGGCCGGCGTCCGTCGGCGGCGAGGATCGCGGCGATCATCCCGGCCGTCGTCGTCTTGCCGTTGGTGGCACTGACGATCGTGGCGCCGCGATCGAGGCCGGCGCCGAGGCGGGCGATCGCGTCGGGCGCAAGGCGCAGCAGCACCCGGCCCGGCAGCGTCGTGCCGCCGCCGCGCCCGCTGGCCCGGCTGGCGACCCCGATCGCCCGCGACGCGGCGAGCTTGGCGCCGAAGAGCGCGCCGCGGCGCCTCGTCCCGGCGGCCGCTGGCCCGGTCAAGCGTCGGCCGCTGCCGGCACCAGCACGCTGAGCGCCCGCGGCAGTACCCGCAGCGAGGCCGGCAGGTCGGTGAGATGCTCGCCGTCGGCGTAGACGGGGAACGGCTTGCTCGCGCTCAGCTCGAGGTGGGGCGCTCGGAAGACGCGTACGTCGTCGCCGTCGACGTGGGTTCCCTTGAACACCTTGGGCAGGTTAGCCAGGAAGCGCAGCTTGCCTACCGCGCCGATCGCGATGACGTCGAATAGGCCGTCTTCCAGATCGGCGTCGGGCGCGATCCGCATGCCACCGCCGAAGGTGCTGTTGTTGGCGACCGAAACCGAGTAGCCGGTGAAGCGGGTGCGTTCGTCGTCCACTCGGATCGTGAACCGGGCCGGCTTCCAGCTCACCAGCGTTCGGAACAGCGAGTAGACGTAGACGAGGTTGCTGCGGATCAGCTTGACCTCGTTTGCCCGCCGGTTGCATTCGGAGTCGAAGCCGATGCTGACGATGCCGAGAAAGCGCTTGCCGTTGGCCTCGCCGACGTCGATCCGCCGGCTCTGGCCGGAGAAGAGCGCGGCCACGGCGCCCTCCGGGTCATTGGGGATGCCGAGCACCCGGGCGAGGTCGTTGCCGCGACCGCCGGGGATGATCCCCAGCGGCGTGTCGGAGCCCGCCATGGCGCCGCCGACGGCACCGAGCAGGCCGTCGCCGCTCATCACCACCGGAACCTCGCCCGCTTCGACGGCTAGCTGTGCCTGCTCGACGCCGTGCTCGATCCCCTTGGTGCGCTGCACCCGGAACACGGCTCGTCGAGCGTCGAGCGCCTGCTCGACCTGAGGCAGCAGCCTCAGCGTCTTCCCGCCCGCCGAGGCCGGGTTGACCAGCAGCGCCAGTGGCATCCCTTCGATGTCCATGCATCGCCAGCCTAGTCGGAGGCGGCGAGTCGATCGTCGCCGCGCAGGCGCCCGACAGAGAAGCTGCCGTCGCCGGCCTCGGTGGCCGCCGCCAGCTCGACCCCGCGCCGGGCGAGGCGCCAGCGCAACAGCCGCTCGCCGAGCTCGCTCCTGCTCTCGCCGGAGCCCGAACGGGCGAGGATCAGGTGCCCGCCGGGCCGCAGCACCCGGGCGATCTCGGCGACCGAGGGGCGACCGTCGACCTCGACGACGAGGTCGAAGAAGCCGCTCGGGTAGGGGAGGGCCCTCGGGCGGCCGACCTTGAAGGCGACCCGCCCTTCGGGGTCGAGGCCCACCCGGGCGACCGCGGCGCGGACCCGATCCTCAGAGCGATCGACTCCCCGCACCCGTGCCGTTGGAAACTCCCGAGCCAGGAAGAAGGCACCGTCGCCGTCGCCGCATTCGATCTCCAGAACCCGCTCTGGCGGGGGCCCGACGTGGAGGACGGCAGCCGCGAGTGGAGTCAGCGGTGGGGTCGGCATCCGGCCGATCGTAAGTGGTCTAGGCTTTCGCGCCGATGGGAGAGCAGCCCGACCGACGCTGGATCATCCTCGCCGCCTTCGCGCTCGTCGCGATCGGCGTCGTCGCGGCGATCCTGATCTCCCGCGGCGGCGACAGCGAGGACTCGACCACCACCGCGGCGGCCGGTGCCCCAGGCTGCAAGCAGGTCGAGGCCCCGCAGCCGAAGCAGGTCTCGCTGAAGGCGCCCAAGCAGACGCTCGGAAAGGGCGAGGAAGCGACGGCGGTCGTGCGGACCAGTTGTGGGACCTTCGAGATCGCGCTCGATACCGAGCGCGCCCCGAAGACCGCCAACTCCTTCGCCTACCTCTCCGAAGAAGGCTTCTTCGACGGCCTCAGCTTCCACCGCATCGTCCCCGGCTTCGTGATCCAGGCTGGTTCCCCGTCCAATACCAGCGTCGGCGGCCCCGGCTACAAAGTGGTCGAGAAGCCGCCTGCCAATCTCGCCTACACCAAAGGCACGGTGGCGATGGCGAAGAGCTCGGCGGAGCCACCGGGCAGCTCCGGCAGCCAGTTCTACGTGGTCACCGGCGCCGACGCTGGCCTGCCGCCCGAATACGCCCTGGTCGGCAAGGTCAGCGACGGCATCGACGTCGTCGAGCGGATCGGCAACCTGGGCACGCCGACGGAGAAACCGAAGCAGACGGTCCTGATCGAAAAGATCACGATCGAAAAGGGCTAGCCGCAGCGGCTAGGGTGGCTCGATGGCGAAGCTCAACGTAGGCGACCCCGCCCCTGACTTCGCGCTCCCCGGCACCGGCGGCAAGACCTACCGCCTCTCCGACTACCGCGGGCGCAAGCTCGTCCTCGCCTTCTACCCAGGTGATTTCACCGCGGTCTGCACCAGGCAGTTCTGCTCCTACCGCGATCAGGCCGACAAGCTCGACGGCCTCGGTGCCGACGTGCTCGGGATCTCGCCGCAGTCAGTCAGCTCGCACGAGCGCTTCGCCGAGGAGAAGCGGCTCAACGTGCCGCTGCTAGCCGACGAGGACAAGCGCACGGCCCGTGCCTATGGGGTACTGGCCGGTCCGATGGTGCGACGCGCGATCTTCGTCGTCGACGAGGAGGGCATCGTCCGCCACCGCAAGGTGACCCTGGCCGGGCTCAGCTACGAGTCGGTCGACGACCTCGAGCGCGCCGTCACCTCGGTCGGCTGATGCCGGGCGCCGAGCCGGCGTCCTTCGTCGTCGGCGAGGCACCGCTGATCCAAGGCGAGGGTGCGGGGGAGGGGGCGCCGATCGTCCTCTGCCATGGGATCACCGCGACTCGGCGCTACGTCCACCACGGCTCGCGGGCGCTGGAGCGGGCCGGGCACCGGGTGCTCGTCTACGACGCCCGCGGGCACGGCGAGTCCGATCCCGCCCCGCCGGGAGAGGGTTATGGATACCCGTGGCTGGTCGAGGACCTGGAGCGGGTCGTCGCTGCGCAGGTGGGGGAGGGGCGCTTCGTCCTCGCCGGCCACTCGATGGGCGCCCATACCGCGGTTGCCTACGCGCTTCGCCACCCCGATCGCCTCACCGGCCTGGTCGTGATCGGGCCGGTGTACGTTGGCGAGACCCCGCCGGACTCCCTGAGCTATTGGGACGGGCTGGCGGCGGCGCTGGAGAGCGGTGGGGTGGACGGCTTCGTCGCCTACATCGACCGCAACCAAGAAATCGACCCGGCGTGGCGCGACTCGGTGCTTGGCTTCACCCGGGCCCGGATGCTGCTGCACCGGCATCCCGAGGCCCTGGTCGACGCTCTGCGCGAGGTGCCGCGCTCACGCCCGTTCGAGTCGATCGGGGAGCTCGAGCGCCTCGAGCTTCCCCGCCCTCGTGGTCGCCAGCCACGATGCCGCCGATCCCGGTCATCCATACGCGGCGGCCGCGACCTACGCGGATCGACTGCCGCGGGCCAGGCTGGTCAGCGAGCGTGAAGGCGAGTCGCCGCTGGCCTGGCAGGGGGGCAAGCTCTCGCGGGAGTTAGCCGCCTTTTACACGCAGGCTTTATCTTCATCACTATGAAGTTCCCGACCGAAGCCCGACTGCGCCGGATAATCGCCTTCGTGGCGACCCTGGGGGTCGGCGTCGCCACCTACATCACGATCGCCGATTCCGGCGGCGGCTCGCCGACCTGCCTGGCCGGCGGCGGCGGTTGCGAGACGGTGGCGAACAGCTCCTACTCGCACATCGCGGGGATCAACGTGGCGGTCTTCGGGATCATCGGCTACGTGGCGCTGCTGTTGACCGCATTCTTCGCCAACGACCTGGCGCGCTTCGGGGGATTCGCGGTGGCGCTTGGTGGCTTCGGATTCAGCGTCTACCTGACCTATCTCGAGATCTTCACGATCGAAGCGATCTGTCAGTGGTGCGTGGCCAGTGCCGTGCTGATGACGATTCTCTTCTTGCTCAATGCCACCCGTCTGATTGGCTACGCCGGGACGACCAGCGCCGTGGTGCCCGAAAAGGGCTGAGCGGCAACTAGACAGGAAGGACCGATGAGTAACAAGCGGGAGCGGGAGAAACGTCGCGAACAGCGGCTACAGGAAGAAACGAAGGTCGATGCCGGCGATCGCCGCACCCGACTGCTCCAGCTTGGAGCCGGCGCGGTGTTCGTGGTGATCGCCGCCGTCGTCGTCTTGATCGTCGTCAACGGCAGCAGCGACAGCGGCGGCGACGCCGAGAACCTCAAGGACGTCGGCTCGGTGGACAGCCTCGTCGAGGGCATTCCCCAGAAGGGCCTGGTACTCGGCGACCCCAAGGCCAAGGTCGAGCTGATCGAGTACGGGGACCTGCAATGCCCGGTCTGCAAAGCCTATTCCGAAGACTTCCTGCCGCAGATCATCGAAGGCCAGGTCAAAGAAGGAAAAGCGAAGATCATCTTCCGCAACTTCACGATCATCGGCCCGCAATCGACGCCAGCGGGCGCGGCGGCGCTGGCCGCCGGAGCCCAGGGTCGAGGCTGGGAGTACCTGGAGCTGTTCTACCGCAACCAGGGCGTGGAGAACTCGGGCTACGCGGATGACGAGTTCCTCACCGCGGTGGCCAAGGGCGCCGGCGTCAAGGACATCGCCAGATGGAACGAGGACCGCAAAAGCAAGCAGGTCACCGGCGAAGTCGCCAAGACCACCGAACAGGCCGCCAGCCTCGGCCTGACCGGGACGCCGTCATTTGCGATCCAGGGGCCGAACAGCAACGGACTCGAACTCCTCGGCACGCCCAGCTCACCCGACGAAATCGAAGCATCGATCGAAGAGGTCGGCTGAACGCTCTCCGCAGCGGGGCGGCAGGCCGTCGAGGGGCCTGTCGCCCGATTCTCGCCCGTTTCCGCTCGGGTTTACATAACCACCATTATCGTGCGTTGCCGATAGAGGGACTCCCCGAGGAGGTCGTCGGGCTAGTCTCTCGAACCTCAGTCGTGATGTCCGTCAATCAGATCAGCGCCCTGGATCACACGTCGGCGCCGGCGGTGAGTCGGTTCCTCGCACGGAGCCCATGTCCCTTCGTCGACCGCGCTCGGGTGTTCCTGTGCGACCGCTGGGCACAGCCGGTCGCCTCGGAGGCGTCTTTGAACGGGCTCGCGGCCGAATTGGGCGATTTCCTCGAGCGTGCGGACCATGACCTGGCGGTCTTGGAGATCGCCGGCGCGGCGAGGATCGCTTCTCCCAGACAGGCCGGCTCGCTGCTACACGCCTTGCTCGCGGGCCTGCGCGATCGCGACCCGCTCAGCGACACGGAGCTCGTCGAGGGAATCGAGGAACCAGCCTGGGACTTCGTCTTCCAGGGCCATGCCTTCTTCGTCTCGGTGTTCGCGCCGTTCTACCCGGACGCCCATCCGCGCTGGTCAGGTGAGCCCGACACCGCTTTCATCCTCCTGCAGCCCGAGCGCGGCTTTCGGCGCTTCGGAGTGTCCGCGCACCGGCCACGCCGCCGCCTCCTTTCCGCCCTGGTCGAGAAGCGTTTCGAGCGCTCCGGGCTTCCCTACGATGCCGCGGCGAACCAGGCCACGCCCAAGGCCAGGCGTTATGTCAAACCGATTGCCGAGGGCGATCCGCCGGTGGACTGGTGGACGCTCCCCTACGAACGAGCCTGAAGCCGCGAGAGCGGCAGCACCGAACCGCGGTGCGCCACCTTCAAGGCCGCTAGATCCGCACCCCTACGACAGCTCTCGGCGGGTGTGGCACCCGCCACCAGCCTGGCGGTCAGATAGCCGCCGCTGAAGGTGTCGCCGGCACCGACGACACAGCGGAGGTCGCTCACCGGAGTTGCCTCGAATCGCTCCCACTCCCTGAAGGGAGGCAGGGCGTACTGACCGCCCGCGGGCCCCGCGGTGACGACGACCTCCTCGAGGATTCCGGAGTCGAGGTCCGACCAGCCCCCCACTCCCAGGGTCCGCAGCAGGTGCGGAGCCTCCCAGTCGTTGCAGAGGATGATCCGGCTGCGGCCGACGAGCTCCGCCAACAGCGCGACGTGCTCGTCGCCGAGGGCGTCGAGCAACGGCAGGCTCGCGTTGATCGCAATCGGGATGTCGAGACCCGCCGTGGCATCGAGTGCGGCGCGCAGCACCGCGACCTCCTCGATCGTCAGGTAGAGGGCATCCAGCTCGGAGACGAACGACTCGACGGCCGCGGCGATCTGGCTCGCGCCCTCGAGCGTTCCCCGCGAGATGAAGGTGACCACTTTGTGGCCCTCCGAGACGGTGATCCAGGTGCGATTGTCGGCAGTCAGCCGCGGCAGTAGATAGCGGTCCTCGATGCCGGCCGGAAGCAGCTCGGCCAGGCGCGAATCCCTCCCCAGCAGGGCCAGTGGCACCACATCCGCACCCGACTCGGCCATGGCGATCGCGGTGACCATCCCCTTGCCCCCCGTGGAGAGAACCGCCTCCTCAACCGGGGTCACGGTTTCGTCGGCGAAGGCGACCTTCGGCGTGAACAGGAGGGTGTCGAGGGTGGCCATCCCGAGGCATCCGATCCGCATGCGCCAACTCTGGCAGATCTCGCCATGCCGGTTGAAACCCTGAAGGAATTTTAAGCCAATACTCGAATCCACCCGCAGCAGTGGCAACCGTCGCGAACTCAGAAGCGCTCCCCGAGCACACGCTCAGGAAGCTGGAGCAACTCGACCGCGACGAAGCCGCGGCGATACCCCACGACCACGAGTGGGCGGCGGAGGTCGAGCACCCGAACCTGACCGAGGCCTTCTGGCGAGACCCCGAACCCGGGAACACCGCGGTGCTGACGGCCGACCAGATCCGTTTCTGCCACTACAAGGTCGGGCGCATGATCCGCCCGTTCCAGGACGTCCATCTGAACGCGGCGAGCTACGACCTGACGCTCGGTCCGCGCTGTCTGATCGACGGCGTGGAAGAGATCCTCAGCCCCCGGAATCCGATCCTGCGGATTCCCCCGGGGTCGATTGCCCTGGCCACGTCACGGGAGATGCTGCTCATCCCCCACTGGCTGGTCGCCACCTTCAACCTCAAGAGCAAGTACATCTTCAAAGGGCTGCTGATGGGCATCGGCCCGCAGATCGACCCCGGCTTCCGGGGCATTCTCACCTGTCCCCTGCACAACATCTCGTGTGATCCCATCGACCTCCACTTCTGCAAGCCGTTCGCCAAGCTCGACTTCATCAAGACGACCTGGGGCACAAGCCTCGAGTCGGCCGACACAATCGGCGACGAAGAGGAGCTGTACCGACTCGAGGAGGAAGGCAAGCTGACGAGCAACGGCATGCGGATGAAGCTGTGGCCGCAGGTGGACAACTTCCGCGCACCGCTCAGCTCCGGGCGGCGGGCGGCGGGTGTCAAGGGCTCGCTCCGCTCCCACGACGAGACGATCAAGGGCTTTTCGCGGAAATTGAACTTCGGCGGCTTTAGCGTGGCCGTCGCGGGTGTGGCGATCCTCTCCGCGATGGTCGGGCTGTTCGCCTTCGCGCTGATCTACACCAACGGCCGGGTCGACGACGCCCGAGACGACGCCGTCCGCGCCGCACGCTCCGAAGCCAAGTCGGTGATCAGATCCCAAGGCTACGCGGAGCCCGTGCTCAAAACTCGAGCTGGGGAATAGCGAGCCTCTAACGGTCCGTCGCGCTCATTCTCGACCTGGCGATGCTGATTCTCAGGGAGCGACGGCGCGACCGCGGACGAGCGGAGTGACGATCGGCGGTGCCTTCGGCATCCGGCCACGCTGGATCTCGGCGATCTCGAAGCCGGAGCCGGCGATCGTCGCCACGGTGTCGCGGTTGCAGTGGCAGCCGTCGCCGAGAAAGCGCCAGGGCTTCTCGAGCCGGTCCTGCCAGCGGGCGAGCCCGGGCTGATCGGCGCGGACGTGCTCGAGGAAGAGCAGGCGGCCGCCGGGCTTCAGAACCCGCGCCGCCTCCGCCAGCGCAGCCGCCGGATCGGGGATCGTGCAGAGGACGAGGGTCGCCACCGCGGTGTCGAAGGCGGCGTCCGCGAACGGAAGCCGTTCGGCGGGGGCTTCGACCACCTCGGCGGTCCGCCCCGATGCGGCCAGCTTGGCGCGCAGCCGCTTTGCCATGTGGGCGTCGGGCTCGACCGCGACGAGGCCGTCGATCTCGTCGGGATAGAGGTTGAGGTTGACGCCGGTGCCGGCACCGATCTCGACTACCCTCCCCCCTGCCCCGGCCAGCAGCTCGGTGCGCATCCGCCGCAGCCCCGCCTCCTCGGTCGCCTCGAGGCCGCGGTCGTAGATCGCCGCAAAGGCCCGCCCCCAGGTCGCCTCGTAGATCCGTCCCATCTCAGAGCCCGCCCGCGATCAGCCACGCTGCCGGCGTCGCGACAACCGACCGCTCAGGCGGCGTCGCGCTGCGCGGGCGCCGGCGCCTCGGTCGACGGGCCCTCGGCACTCGGCCTGCTGGCGGCGGCACGCTCCTCGTAGGAGTTGCGAGCGCCGTGGTCGACCTCGGTCATCAGCTTGTCCATCTTCATCAGCCTGCCGATCGCCTCGCGCAAGCCGCGGGGCATCAGCGCGCTGACCTTGATCAGAGCACCGTTGGCGCGTGGCACGAAGACGTCGAAGCGAGGGACTTCGAGCGCGTCGACGATCTCGTTGGCGACGTCCTCGGCCTCGACCGGTTTGACCCAGCGCTGGCCGACCCCGGAAGTCAGCTCGGTATTGACCACGGTCGGCATCACGCAGGCGACCTCCAGCCCGGTGTTGCGCAGCTCGGCGCGGACCGCCTCGCTGAGGCCGACGACGGCGTGCTTGGTCGCCGAGTAGGTGGCGATGCCGGGCACCGCCGCCTTACCGGCCTGCGAGGCGATGTTGACGATGTGGCCGCTGCCACGCGGCTGCATCCGCTCGATCGCCAGCTGGGTGCCGGTGATGACGCCGATCAGGTTGATGTCGATCTGGCGGCGGACCGACTCCTCGGACTCGCCGGCGAACGGGGTCACCGGCATGATCCCGGCGTTGTTGACCACCACGTCGACGGGGCCGAGCTGGCGCTCGGCCTCGTCGAGGAAGGCGGTGAAGGAGGCGCGGTCGGTGACGTCGAGCGCGAGCGCAACCGTGCCGCCGCCCAAGCCCGCGGCGGTCGCCTCGGCCAGGGTCAGATCGATGTCGCCGATCGCAACCCGGCAGCCCTTGCGGACCAGCGCCGTCGCGGTCGCCTTGCCGATCCCCTGCGCACCGCCGGTAATCGCCACGACCCTGCCGCTCAATGAACGCCGCTGCTTCGCCATCCTGTCCTCCTCGTAGGTGCGGCGAGCCTCAGCTCACCGGCTTGTAGACGGTGACCACGGCGGCGCCGCCGAGGCCGATGTTGTGCTGGAGCGCCACCTTGGCGCCCTCGACCTGCCGCTTGTCGGCCTGGCCACGCAGCTGCCAGGTCAGTTCCGAGCACTGCGCCAGCCCGGTAGCGCCGAGCGGGTGACCCTTGGAGATCAGGCCGCCGGAGGGGTTGACGACGACGTCGCCGCCGAAGGTCGTGGCTTCCGCCTCGACCAGCTTGTGGGCCTCGCCCTCAGCGGCGAATCCCAGCGCTTCATAGGTGATCAGCTCGTTGGCGCTGAAGCAGTCGTGCAGCTCGCAGACGTCGACCTCCTCGGCGCTGACCTGGGCCTCCTCGTAGGCGCGGTCGGCCGCCAGCTTCGACATGTCGGCGCCGACGATCGTCATGCAGTTGGCGTCCTCGGCGAAGGTCGAGGAGAGGTCGGTGACCATCGACTGGCCGGCGATCTCGATCGCCCGGTCCCAGAGGTCGTGCTCGTCGACGTAGCGCTCGGAGGCGACGATCGCGCAGGCCGAGCCGTCGGAGGTCGGCGAGCACTGCAGCTTGGTCAGCGGGTCGTGGATCATCTTCGCGCCCTTGATGTCCTCCAGCGAGTACTCGTCCTGGAACTGGGCGTAGGGGTTATTGACCGAGTGCTTGTGGTTCTTCCAGCCGATCCAGGCGTAGTGGTCGGGGTTGGAGCCGTACTTCTGCATGTGGTCGCGGCCGGCGTTGCCGAACATCTGCGGCGCCGGCGGCGAGGCCTCGGGGTCGCGGATCTCGAACATCCGCGTCGCGTGCTTGTCGAGGGCGTTGGTGCGATCGGTGTACTTGACGCCGAGGCTGCCGGGCTCCATCTTCTCGAAGCCCAGCGCCAGGGCGCAGTCGACGAGGCCGCCCTTGACCGCCTGGCGGGCCAGGAACAGCGCCGAGGAGCCGGTCGAGCAGTTGTTGTTGACGTTGACGACCGGGATGCCGGTCAGGCCGAGCTGGTAAAGCGCCCGCTGGCCGTAGGTCGAGTCGCCGTAGCAGTAGCCCGCGTAGGCCTGCTCGACGTCCGTGTAGGGAATGCCGGCGTCGGCGAGCGCCTTCTCCCCCGCCTCCTTAGCCCAGTCGGGGTAGTCGCCCTCCTTGGTGCCGGGCTTCTCGAACTTGGTCATGCCGACACCGATTACGAACGTGCGGTTGCTCAACTGTCTCTCCTCGAAGTCTCCCGCGCCTGGCGGAGTTTGGCTGCGTAGCCAGGAATCTAGCGCGCCCGGGGGCCGGATGGGTCCGCAGGCGGTCTCAGGACCCGGAATCGGAAGTCTCTCCCCCGCTCCGGGTCGGGCCAGACGACGAAGGCGAGGAAGGTGACGAGGAGGCCGAGGGCGGTGCCGATCAGGCGCAGCTTGTCGGCCTCCCAGGTCGGCTCGCCGAGGACGTCGGTGAGGACGACGACGTAGACGGTGATCGAGGCCGTAAACAGGGCGTACTGGACGGTGAGCAAGCCCAGGGCCAAGGCGGTTGCCGCGGTGAGGACGACCACGACCACGGCGTCGCTGTAGCCGAAGGCTTCGGCGATCGCGGTGGCGAGGATCAGGCCGGCCACGGTTCCGACCGCCCGCAGGACCGTTCGCAAGTACGTTTCGTCGCGGTCCGGGCGCATCACGAAGAGGATCGTCAGCGGAATCCAGAAGCCGTGGTTGTCCATGTCGAAGGCCCGGTAGATGGCGACCCCGACCGCCAGCGAGGTGCCGAAGCGGATCGCGTGCCGGAGGTTCTCCGACTTCAGCGTGAAGTTGGATCTGAAGGCCGCGCCGACGGCGCTTCGATTCCAGCCGCTCGGCTCGCCTCGCCGGCAGCGATCGACGGCGACCCAGACGATCAGCGACCAGAGCACCTGGGTGAGGCCACCGACCGTGCCCCAAAGCAGCGCCGGGAGCGTCTCGTCGAGCTCGAGGAAGAGGCCCTGGGAGACGAGCAGCGTCAGCGCCGCCACCAGCCCGTAGATCGCCAGCCGCAGCGAATAGGAGAAGCAGTAGCCGGCGGCAGCCCCGACCAGGGCCATCGCGGCGACGGCCGTCGGTCCCGTCTGAGCGCTGAGGATGCCGAGGGCCGCCATCAGGCCGATCGCCGGCGCGGCGGCCGCCTGCCAGGCGGCGCGCGGCGCGGCCGGCGCGTCGAGCCCGGCGAAGCCGGCGAACATGGCGCCGGTGGCGATCGCGCCCTTGGTCGGGGCGTCGAAGCCGAGCTCGACGATCAGGGCGGCGCCGACCGGGATCGCGATCAGGGCACCGCGGCGCAGCGACGGCCCGGGCTCGCCGGGGCCGATCGCGAAGAGGGGCGATGCGCGCAGCCGCGTCGCCCGGCCCGAGGCGTTGAAAAGGCCGGAGGCGGCGCCGTCCGGCGTTGAGCTGGGGGTATTCTCAGGGGTCTTGGTCACCGCGGTTCTCAGCTCCGATCCTGCCGCTGGAGTGGGCATCTTCGCCGCCCTCGCGGCGGGAGTCGTCTCCTTCCTCTCCCCCTGCGTGCTGCCGCTGGTTCCGGGCTATCTCTCGGCGGTGACCGGCGTCTCGGCCAGCGAGCTCGACGACGCCGACTGGCGCCGCGTGCTGGGCCCGAGCCTGCTCTTCGTCGCCAGCTTCTCGGCGATCTTCATCCTCCTCGGCCTCACCGCGACGGCGATCGGCTCGACCCTGCAGGACCACAAGGAGTTGCTGACCAAGATCTCGGGAGCGTTGATCGTCGCCATGGGCGTGCTCTTCGTCTCCTCCCTCTTCATCACCCGGCTCAACCGCGAGTGGCACGTCGACGCTCTGCTCGAGCGGGCCGGCAAGGGCGGGCCGATCGTTGCCGGCGCCGCCTTCGCGATCGCCTGGACGCCCTGCATCGGCCCGACCCTGGGCGCGATCCTCGGCGCCGCATCGCTCTCCGGCTCGGCCGGCCGTGGCGCCCTCCTCCTGGCCGTCTACTCCGCCGGCCTGGCGATTCCCTTCGTCCTCACCGCCCTCGCCTTCTCCCGCATGACTACCGCCTTCGCCGTGGTCAAGCGCCACTACCAGCTGATCGTCGCGGTCGGCGGCATGATCCTGATCGCGATGGGCATCCTGATCTGGACCGGCGAACTAACCCAGCTCAACGGCGAAATCACCACCTGGGCCGAAGAAGTGGGCCTCGACTTCTGGAACTGGGTCTGAGAGGGCGCTGGGCTGTCGCATCTCGGCGTCCTCAGTCGCTCGCGTGCGAAGCACGCCTCGCTCCCTGCGTCCTTGATCTGCTTGGCCCAGCGCCCTCTCAGTTATTTACGGGGGCGACGGTCTCCAGCTCTTTGCCGACCGCCTCGGTGATCTCGAGGCCGCTGTCGTCGACGTCGCGCGAGCAGACGATGCGAAAGCGGCCGGTGCCGAGCTCCCCATCGGGCAAGAGTGGCAAGCCGCGGATGTGGTCCCAGCCCAGTCGCTCGATCTCAAACGGGTTCATCCGCACCTCGGCCGCCGGAAACGGGCAGTTCGCGTTGTGCTGGTCGATCGCCTTGGAGATCGCCTCCAGGTTCTTCGCCTCGGGAGAAGCCACGCGACAAGTCTAGGAGGAAAGAGAGGCGCCTCCGTCCCTTCCCCCTCCTACCATCGGTGAGTGGCCGCTGCGCGGACGATCGCCCACCTCGACATGGACGCCTTCTACGCGTCCGTGGAGCTGCGCAAGCGGCCGGAGCTGCGGGGGAAGCCGGTGGTCGTCTGCGGCTCGGGGCCGCGGGCGGTAGTGACGACGGCGAGCTACGAGGCGCGCAAGCTGGGCGGTATCCACTCGGCGATGCCGGCGGCGGTGGCGCGGCGGCGGCTGCCCGACGCCGTCTACCTGCGGCCGGACTTCCCCGCCTACCGGGAGGCCTCGGCGCAGGTGATGGAGGTGCTGCGGCGCAACGTCGAGACGGTCGAGGTGGTCGGGCTCGACGAGGCCTACCTGGACCTGACCGGGATCTTCTCGCCGAAGGCGACGATGCGGCGGGTCGCGACCGAGATCCGCTGCGACACCGGCCTCAGCTGCTCGGTCGGGATCTCCGAGAGCCGGATGCTGGCCAAGATCGTCAGCGAGCTGGGCAAGCCGGCGGGGCTGGTCGTGCTCTCGCGCGAGGACGCGCTGGTGCGCTTCGCCGCCGAGTCGCCGGGCCTCGTCCCCGGGATCGGTCCCAAGACGGTAGTCAAGCTGCAGGGAATGGGCATCCAGACGCTGGCGGACCTGGCCCGCCGCGAGCGGCCGGAGCTGGAAGCGGCCTTCGGGCCTCGTTCCGGCGCCTGGCTGCACGCTCGTGGCCGGCTCTGGGACGAGACCCCGATAACGGTCTCCCACGAGACCAAGTCGCAGTCGGTGGAGACGACCTTCGACGTCGACGTGAGCAGCCGCGCCGAGCTCGAGGCGATCCTCACCGGGCAGGCCGAGGAGCTCTGCCGGCGGTTGTGCAAGCGCGAGCTGGAGGGACGGACGATCGGGATCAAGGTCCGGCTCGACGACTGGACCAACGTCAGCCGCTCGCAGACGGTCGAGGAGCCGACCAACGACCCGGCGGTGGTCGGCCCCGTGGCGCTGGGGCTGCTGCGGGCCTATGACCCGCAGCGCCCGGTGCGCCTGCTCGGGGTCCGCCTCGCCGGCTTCGAGAGCGACGAAGCGGCGGCGGCCGACCCAGCGCCGCCGCCTGCCGGACAGCTTCAGCTCGGCCTCACCGCCTGATCCGCGCTAGCGGTTCGCCAGCACCGTCCCCACCCCGGGGAAGCGGAGGCGGATCTTGGTCGCCTCGGTGAGGTCGTAGTCGCGACCGGCGACGTAGGGGCCGCGGTCGATCACCGGGACCGTGATCGAGCGGCCGCGGTAGCGCAGCTTCACCCTGGCGCCGCAGGGCAGGGTCTTGTGAGCCACCCCCAGCGTCCCCGGCATCAGGGTGCCGCCGCAGGCGACTCCGTTGCCGTAGAGGCCGGGGCCGTAGTAGGAGGCGCCGGCCTGGCGGTAGCTGGTCAGGCGCCGGGCCTTGCTGACCGCGCCGCGGGTGTGCCGGTCGTGGAGGCCGAAGGCGTGCACGGCGTAGTTGCCGATCAGCTCGGGAGACCAGCGCAGCGCGAAGCTGCCGTCGGCCCTAGTGGTGGTGCCGAGCACCTTGGCATCGGGCCCGCTGAAGACGACCCTGACCCGGTGGCGCCCACCGGGGAGAACCCGACCGCGGACGGCGACGCCGTTGCCACTCAGCACGGTGTGCCCGGAGAGGTGCAGGGAGACGTGGGACTTGACCCGCGTGGGCTGGTGATGGTGCTTGCTCGTCGCCGCGGCCGGCGCTATGCCGATCGTCAGCGCAGTGGCGGTCGCCACTGCGGGCAGGAGGTATCGCATCGTCTGTCGCTCGCTTTCTGCTGCCTGCGGGGTTAGCTGACGGGCTCGCGGGTGCCGGCACGGTGCCTGGCGCTCGCTACGGGCGGCTAGCCGCCCGATTCGCCCCGGCCGCGGCTGGTCGCCGCGGCAGTTGGGTCCCCCGCTCCCCGGCGCCTGGCGCGAGGGGATTCGGCAGATGGGATCGATTCGTCTGTGAGCGCACACCGTAGAAGCGCTTGCAGAACGCTTACGTGACCGCTCTCACACCCCTGCCATTTGGCAAGACGGCATGCAAATGGCTCCAGAAAGCGAAATGCAAGGCCCGGTCGTGCCTATGCGGTGTGTGCGAAGATGCACGGGTGGCCGCCGAAAGACTGACCGGACTTGATACCTCCTTCCTGCACATGGAGCGCGCCGGCGCCCATATGCACGTCGCCTCGACGATCATCTTCGAGGGGCCGGCACCGACTCACCAGGAGTTCCGCGACCACATCGCCTCGCGCCTGCACCTGGTCCCGCGCTTCCGCCAGAAGCTGCGCTTCGTCCCCTTTGCCCAGGGGCGCCCGGTCTGGGTCGACGACCCGCACCTCAACCTCGATTACCACGTGCGCCAGAGCGCCCTGCCCTCACCCGGCTCCGAGGAGCAGCTGCGCAACCTCGCGGCGCGGGTCTTCTCCCAGCAGCTCGACCGCAGCAAGCCGCTCTGGGAGCTGTGGCTGGTCGAGGGTCTGCGCGACGACCGCTTCGCGATCGTCGGCAAGAGCCACCACGCCCTGGTCGACGGCGTCTCCGGCGTCGACATCACCACCGTCCTCTTCGACCTCGACGCCGAGCCGCAGGGGCCGCCCGCGTCCTCGCCACCCTGGCTGGCCCGCCCCGAACCGACCGACCTGAACCTGGTCACCGACGCGGTACGCGAGCGCCTCACCAGCCCGACGGAGATCGTCCGCGGCGTCCGCGCCGCCTTCCGCGGCCCGCGCCAGGTCATGCGCGGCATCGGCGCCACCTCGAAGGTGATCGGCGCCGGCATGTCCGCCCCCAGCAGCGTCTTCAACGTCGAGATCGGCCCCCACCGCCGCTTCGCGATAACCCAGGCCGACCTGGCGGAGCTGAAGCGGGTCAAGGACGCCCACGGCGGCACCGTCAACGACGTCATCCTCTCGATCGTCGCCGGCGGCATCGGCAAGTACCTGCGGGCGCGCGGCCACGACACCGAGGGGCTGGAGCTGCGGGCGCTGGTCCCGGTCAGCGTCCGCGCCGAGGAGGAGCACGGGGCACTCGGCAACCGGATCTCGGCGATGATGGCGCCGCTGCCGGTCTGGTCGGAGGACCCGGTCGAGCGGCTGCAGGTCGTCACCGGCGAGATGGGCGACCTGAAGTCCTCCGGGCAGGCGGTCGGCGCCGAGATCCTGACCAAGCTGACCGATTTCGCGCCCTCGACGATCGTCGCCCAGGCGGCCCGCTTGCAGCCGGCGCAGCGCTTCTTCAACCTCGTCGTCACCAACGTCCCCGGCCCGCAGTTCCCTCTCTACGTGCTCGGCCGCAAGATGGAGTCGATCTTCCCGATGGTGCCGCTGGCTCGTCGCCAGGCGCTCTGCATCGGGATCATGTCCTACAACGGCCAGGTCAACTTCGGCCTGATCGGCGACTACGACGCGATGGCCGACCTCGACAGCTTCGCGCTCGACCTCGAGGCCGCTACCGCCGAGGCGATGGCTTCGGCGCCCGCCAAGGCGAAGCGCGGCAGGGCCAAAGCTCCCAGCAAGGCCTCGGCCTCCTCCAACGGCACCAGCGTCGTCGCCTCCGAGTCGCGCTCCTAGCTCTCCCAGCTGTCAGCGGACCAGCTTGCCGTTGATCTCGAACGGGACCTGGTCAGTCAGGTAGGCCCAGTCGAGCCGGCGAGGGCTGAAGCCGCTGGCGGCGGCGTCGGCGTTGACGAGGACCGCGGTGATGCGGCTGTAGCGCCCCGGGTCGCCGAGGCGCACGGCGAGCTTGCCGCCGCCGCGGCTGAAGTCGAGCCGGGTGACGGTGCTGCCGCGCCGTTCGCTGCCGCTGCGTCCGACCAGGACCAGCCCGGCCGCGGTGCCCTGCGGTGCCGTCGCGTGGACGGCGACTGCGCGCCCGCCCGGGGCATGCACCCGCAGCAGCGCGAAGGTCGTGTGATTGAGCAGACGGGTCAGCGACCGGCCGCCAAGCGGCAGAGATCCCTGTCGCACCATGTCGGGATACCGCTCGCTCTCGCGAAACCCCTCCCCCGTACGCCACTCGGCGACGGCCGCGGCGAAGTGGGTGAAGTCGTGGCCGAGGTCGGAGTTGCCGGCGGCGCGGATCGCCGCCTCGTAGGCGTTGACCGAGAAGCCACCGGGCCTGACGTGGATCGCCCGCGCCCACGCCCGTCGCACGATCGCGCTGCCATAGCGCCCCTGCAGCCACTGGTTCCAGACCGCCGAGCCGTACTCCTTGATCGAGCTGGTCGTGAGCGGGGTCTCCCAGCGCTTCACCCAACGTCGCACGTAGCGCAGGTAGTCGTCGATGTCGTTGTAGACCTGGTCCTCCATCCAGGTCGCGGTCGACTCGGCGAACCAGGCGTCCTGGAAGGCGTCGTAGCCGAACTGGAGGATGTGGTTGTACTCATGGGCAAGCGTCACCTCGAGGTCCTCGACCGGCTTCGTCCCCGGGAACTCGAAGGCGCTGTAGTCGTTGTCGAGAACCAGATAGCCGTGCAGGCGTCGGGGGATGCGGTGCTGCTTGCTCGCCTGGCCACGATCCGGGGCGGCGTAGCCGAACAGTTCGCCCCCGATCTGGGAGAGGTAGATGTCGGTTTTGCCGTGGCCGCCGCCGACGCGACCGTCGCTCTTCGGCTCGCGCCAGTCGAGCTTCACGTTCTCGACCTCGTGCACGTGTTCGGCGATGCTCAGCACCAGCTGCACGAAATCGGGGACGCCGTTGCCGTCGGCGTCGGCGAGGTCGGGGGCGTCGATCCCCTCGGCGACCCAGTGAACGCAGAAGAAGCGCCCGCACTTCGGCGATTTCGGCGCCTGCGGCACGGTGTAGGCGTTGCGGTTCGGGTCGGGGTCGTCGGTCGGGCGC
Organism: uncultured Solirubrobacterales bacterium; assembly: GCA_963812145.1. Taxonomy (GTDB): domain Bacteria; phylum Actinomycetota; class Thermoleophilia; order Solirubrobacterales; family 70-9; genus VAYN01. The sequence goes on along the minus strand of CAWEUG010000004.1, from coordinate 558,406 downwards.
CGGCGGGCTTCGGTCGGGCGCGGCTTCGGCGCGACGAAGGGCTTCTGGCTCGGCGAAGCGAGGCTGGGCACCGCTTCGGCCAGCCCGGTCGAGGCAGAGGCAGCGGCGGGCGCGGCGGCGACGAGCAGAAGCGCGGCCACCGAGAAACCGACCAGGTGACGACGGCGGTCCCGCATCGCCAGCACCCTAGCGGGCCCCTCGGCCCGTTCCGGCCCCCGCGATGGCGATACTTCGGCGGTGACCGACGCCAGGCTCCCGTGCGCATAGCCCTCGCCCAGATCGACCCCACCGTCGGCGACATCGACGGCAACGCGGCCAAGATCGCCGAGTGGATCGGCCGTGCCGGCGAGGCGGGGGCCGAGCTGACGATCTTCCCGGAGCTGTGCCTGCCCGGCTACCCGGCCGAGGACCTCTACCTGAAGCGACATTTCGTCGAGGCCAACCGCCGGGCGGTCGAGGATCTGGCGGCCGGGGTGCGGCCGGGCATGACCGTGCTGGTCGGCTTCGCGGAGCCGGCTGCGGACGGCGGCGACTCGCGGATCGCCCACAACTCGCTCGCCGTCCTCGCCGCCGGAGCCGTGCGGGGCGTCTATCGCAAGAACAGGCTGCCGAACTACGCGGTCTTCGACGAGCAGCGCTACTTCGTCCCCGGCGCGCAGCCGCTGACGATCGAGGCCGGCGGCCTGCGGGTCGGGCTGACGATCTGCGAGGACTGCTGGGTGACCGGCCCGCCGGCGCAGACGGAGGCCGAGCAGGGGGCGCAGCTGATCGCCAACCCGTCGGGCTCGCCCTATCACCGCGGCAAGGGGCACGAGCGGGTGGAGATGTTCGCCGAGCGCTCGCGCGCCTATGGCACCTACTTCGCCTTCTGCAACCTCGTCGGCGGCCAGGACGAGCTCGTCTTCGATGGCCAGAGCCTGGTCACCGACCCCGCCGGCGAGCTGATCGCCCGTGCCTCCCAGTTCGAGGAGGAGCTGCTCGTCTGCGAGGTGCCGAGCGCCGGCCCGGCCGCGATCGCGCCGCCACTGGGCGACCTCGACGAGGTCTACGGGGCGCTGGTGCTGGGCCTGCGCGACTACGTCGCCAAGAACGGCTTTCGCCATGTCGGCGTCGCCCTCTCCGGCGGCATCGACTCCGCCCTGGTGGCGCTGCTCGCGGCCGATGCGGTCGGCCCGGAGCGGCTCAGCTGCGTGGTCATGCCCTCGCCTCATTCCAGCCCTGCAACCCAGGCGGACGCCCGGACTATCGCTGGAAATCTCGGCTGCGAGCTGATCGAGATCCCGATCGAGCCGATGATGGACGGCTACGAGCGCGCCCTGGCCGGATATCTGAGCCCCGAGCGGGCGCCTGCGGGCGGCGAGGAGGCCCCTCCCCACGACCCGGCGCGGCCCTCCGAGCCCGACCTGGCGGCGGAGAACATTCAGGCCCGCATCCGCGGCAACCTGATGATGGCGCTCTCCAACCGCCACGGCTGGCTGGTCCTGACCACCGGCAACAAGAGCGAGATGTCGGTCGGCTACGCAACCCTCTACGGCGATATGGCGGGCGGCTTCGCGGTGATCAAGGACGTCCCGAAGACGCTGGTCTACGAACTGACCCGACGCCGCGACGAGCGCGCCGACCGCGAGCTGGTGCCGGCCTCGGTGATCGAGCGGGCGCCCTCGGCCGAGCTGCGACCCGACCAGCTCGACAGCGACTCCCTCCCCCCCTATGACCTGCTCGACCGCATCCTCGAGGCCTATGTCGAGCGCGACCAGGGCCGCGAGGAGATGATCGATGCCGGGATGCCGGCGGCGACGGTCGACGACGTGATCCGCCTCGTCGATCGCTCCGAGTACAAGCGCCGCCAGGCGGCGCCGGGAATCCGGATCACGCCGCGGGCCTTCGGCAAGGACCGGCGTCTCCCCATCACCAACCGCTTCGGCGGCTAGCGCTGCGGCTGCGGGCGCACGGCGATGGTCATCTGCGCGAGGGCGCAAAGCTTTCCCTCGTCGTTCAGCACTTCGGCATCCCAGACCCAGGTGGTGCGGCCGCGGTGGCGGGCGCGGGCCTTGACTTCGGCGCCGCCCTCGGTCACCGGGCGGATGAAGTTGACGCTGATCGACTGGCCCATCGCGATCATCCCCTCGGGGATCACGGCCAGCGCCGTCGCCCGCGAGCAGACGCTCTCGACCAGACTCGAGATCACACCGCCGTGCAGGAGTCCCACCGGCTGGCGCAGCTCGTCGCGCAGCTCGACCCGGACCCGGGCGTGGCCGGGCTCATCGTTCAGCCACTCGGTGCCGAGCAGCTCGTCGAATCGGGAGCGCAGCCCGCGCGGGTCATCGGCCATCGCCGCCAACCCTATCCAGGCCGAGATTAAGCCTTCGATACCCCGTGGCGGCAGACGCCACCGCATCGTCCGCTCCCCTTAGGGTTGAGGGCCGATGGCACTGAACGACGACCAGAAGGCGATGCTGCGGCTGCTCGCACAGCGCGAGCAGGGCTACGACGACCTCGCCGCCCTGATGGGCCTCAGCATCGACGAGGTGCGGGCCAAGGTCAAGGACGCGCTCGCGCAGCTGGAGGAGGAAGGCGCGGCGCTGCCGCCACCTCCTGTCGAGCCGCCTCGCGCCGAGCCGGCGCCGCAGCCCGTCGTGCCCAGCGAGCCAACGCCGGCAGAGCCGCCCGCACCATTGGAGGCTGCTGCAACCGAGGCGCCGCAGCCGGCTGCCCCCGCTCCTCCTCCCCGGCCCGTCAAGAGCGCTTCCCCCTCGCGGCCCCGACCCTCCCTGCCCAAGAGCGGCGGCGCCCGCGCCGCGATCGCCGCCGGCGTCGCCGTCGTGGCCCTCCTCATCGTCGTCCTCGCCGTCAGCGGTGGCGAGGACTCCGGCGACGCGACCGGTGGCGGATCGAGCGAGAGCACCACCGCAGCCGAAGCCGCCGACGTCGCCGCGACCGATCCGAAGATGACCCAGGCCGTCCTGGCCCCCGTCGACGGCGGCGACGCCAAGGGCCTGGCGACCTTCGGGCGCGTCAAGAACTCGCTGGCCCTGCAGGTCGAAGCCGAAGGCCTGGCCCCGACCGAGAACGGGCAGTCCTACACGATTTGGCTCTACGAGTCACCGCAGAAAAGGCTGCCGCTGGCCTCGACCGTGGTGCCCCGGTCGGGCAGGATCGGCGCCCAAGTGCAGGTCCCGACCGAAGTCCTCGCTTACCTCGCCAAGGAAACCTTCGACCAGCTCGATATCTCCCTCACCTCGGACGCCACCCTGAAAGCGTCGCTGGCCAAGGCGACCCAGGAAAAGAAGGCTCCGATCTACACCGGCACCGACGTCCTCCGTGGGACGATAACGGGCCCGATCATCGGCGCGGCCTCCCGATAACGCGGCGCAGCGCATGCCGGCGTCCTCGTCGCTCACGTGCGGAGCACGCTTCGCTCCCTGCGTCCTTGGCCTGCTTGACCGCGTTACGGGAGGAGCTTGCCTGGATTCATGATTCCCGTTGGATCCAGTTGGTCCTTGACGGCCCGCAGGACGGCGAGGCCGGTCCGCCCAACCTCCGCCTCCATGTAGGGGGCGTGGTCGCGGCCGACGGCGTGGTGGTGAGTGATCGTGCCGCCGGTCGCGACGATCGCCTCCGAGGCCGCTTGTTTGACCTGGCGCCACTGCTCGAGCTCGGCGCCGTGGCGGCTGCGAGAGATGAAGGTGAAGTAGAGCGAGGCGCCGTCGGCGTAGGCGTGCGAGAGATGGCAGAAGACGAGGCCGGGAGTGCCCTGCCCGTCCAGCGAGCCATGGATCGCCGCCGCGACCGCCGCGTGCAGCTCACCCAGCCGGCTCCAGGTGTGCGAGGTCTCCAGGGTCTCGACCATCGCCCCCATGCCCATCAGCGTGTCGCGTAGATAGGGGCCCTGGTAGCGGCCGTGCTCCCAGGAGCGCCCTGCCGCTTGGCCCAGGTAGGCGGCGCCGCCGGCGCGCAGCTTGCGCACCGCCAGCGCCCGCCGGCGCGCCACCGACTCCTCGTCGCCCTCGAAGCCGACGATGGTCAGGGCGCCGCTGCGACGCTTGCGCAGGCCCAGGTAGCCGCCGAAGAGCTTGCCGGCGACGCCACGCGGGCCCGAGAGCGCTAGCGAGCCCTGCGTCTCCTCCTCGTCGGAGATGCGGACGACATCGGGCAGCCCGGAGCCCTGCGCCAGGGCGCGGACGATCTCGGCGCCGGCCTCGAAGCTCTCCGCCATCCAGGCCTCGTAGCGGCGCACGGCCGGGGCCGGGCGCACGCGCACCGTCACCTCGGGGATGACGCCGAGCACCCCCTCGGAACCGACGATGAGCTCACGCAGGGCCGGCCCCGCCGCGGTGTGGGGCGTTTCCAGCATCTCCATCTCACCAGCAGGAGCGAGCAGGCGCACCGAGCTAACCAGCGCGTCGAAGCGCCCGTAGCCGCTGGAGGCCTGGCCGGCGGAGCGGGTGGCGGCGAAGCCGCCGATCGTCGCGTACTCGAAGGACTGCGGGAAGTGGCCGAGGGTCAGCCCCTCGCGGCCAAGCGCCGCCTCGGCCTCCGGCCCCCGCAGGCCGGCGCCGAGGCGGGCGGTCAGCGAGCGGCGGTCGACGGCGACCTCGCGCAGGGCGGCGAGATCGAGGCTGATCAGGCGTGGGTGGGCACCACGCAGCGGCTCGACCCCGCCGACGACGCTGGTGCCGCCGCCGAACGGGACCACGGCGATTCCCTCCCCGGCGCAGATGTCGAGGACCCGGCGCAGCGCCTCGGCGTCGGCCGGCAGCACGACCGCATCGGGCGCCGCCGCGAGGCTGCCGGCGCGCATCCGCGCCAGGTCGACGTAACCGCGCCCGCTGGCATGTCGCAGCCGGTCCTCGCCGGAGACGAAAATCGCATCCGCTCCTACGGCCGCGGTCAGCGCCGCGGGCAAAGACTCGGGGGCCGGCAGCTCGAAGTCCTCGAGCCGGCGTGCCAGCGGCCACGGCTCCAGCTCGCCGATCCGCTCACGCAGGACCGATCGCGCCTCCGCGTCCAGCTCCGGCGAGACCGCCGGGTCGCCCCATCCCCACCAATTCGAGTCGCGCCGCGGTTCGCTCATGTCAGGGCACCATTGGCGCTTTTATCAACCAGTGGTTTACAAAGGCGCCAATTGCTCACGTCAGAGCCCTTTCCAGTCCGTCCAGCGCCTCGTCGAGGATCTCGCCCTGGCCGCGCCGCATCATCGGCGAGCCCAGCCGCGACATCCCTTTCAGCGTCTGCACCGAGCTGAGGTCGACCTGGGTGCCGCCCTCGCCCGGTCGCAGCGCGACCTCGATCCGCGAGCTGCGCAGGTGGCGGGCGAAGGGCGTGCCCTCGAGCTCCTGCTCCCAGACGTAGCGCTCGTTCTCGGCCGCGCTAACACAGCGGAAATCGGCCCGCACCCCCCGTCCCTCGCTCGTCTCCAACACCTTCGTCCACTGGCTGCGCCGACCGCTGCCGCGCTGCTCGACGTTCTCGACCCGACTCGTCCGCGGCCACCAGCGCGGCAGATTATGTGGATCGGACACGAGCCGCCAGACATCGCTGGGACTGGCATCGACCGTTCTTCGTCTGGTTATCCGAGGCATTTGATTAGGGCGCCGCAGGCCAAGTCTGGCAAGGACGCAGGAAGCGAAGTGTGCTCTGCACACGAGCGACCGAGGACACCGCCAGACGCCGGCCTGCGGCGCCCTAATCCCCCGCCAAGCGGCGGAGATCCCTGACCAGCAGGAGATGCTTGAGGTGACTGACGGTCGCCGCCAGGCTTTCCAGGCTCTGCAGGGCCTCCTTGCGGCGCTCCGGATTGCGCGAGCGCAGCGACGGGCCCAGCAGCGCTTCCAGCAGCTGCGCCTCACGATCGGCCGAGGAGCGGAAGACGCGCAGGTTGCGGGCGCCGACGCCGACCCGCGAGAGTTCGTTGGCGGCGCGGACGATCTCCCGGTCGGTCTCGTCGTAGACGGTTTTTCCTTCGCGCTTCTCCGGCTGGACGATGCCGAAGTTCTCCAGCTCGCCGATCAGCTCCTCCCGCGCACCCGTCTCCTCGACCACTTCCTCGAGGGTCAGGTAAGCGTGCGCGGTGTCGACGAGGATCGCTCTGCGGGCGCCGCCGTTGGTCGGCTTGCGCTCGGAGTCGCCGAGGATCAGCTCGCCGCCGCCGGCCAGCTCCTGACGGATGACGCGCAGCGGCAGGAACTCGTCGCGCTGCAGGCGCAGGATCGTTCGCAGGCGCTCGACGTCGCTCTGGCTGTAGAGGCGATAGCCGCCGGAGGTACGGCGCGGGTTGAGCAGCTTCTGATCCTCGAGATAGCGGATCTTGGAGATCGAGACGTCGTCGAACTCGCCCTGGAGGATCTTGCAGACGGCGCCGATCGTCAGCGCCTTGCGCGGGCGGGTGGCCGAGTCCGGCGGCCGGGTCGGCTGTTCGGAGATGGCCATGGCTCAGCGCTCCAGGTAGCTCAGCTTGTACTTGCCGACCTGGATCTCGTCGCCGTCGGCGAGCCGGTGCGACTCGATCCGGCGGCGGTTGACGTAGGTGCCGTTGAGCGAGCCGAGGTCGTCGATGTAGAGGCCGTCCCGCCGGCGCACCAGCAGCGCGTGGTTACGGGAGACGGTGACGTCGTCGAGGAAGACGCCGGCGTCGGGGCTGCGGCCGATGCCGACCCGGTCCTCGTCGAGGCTGAAGCTCTCGCCGGCGCGACCGCCGCCGGCGCGGATCACCAGTGCCGCACCCGCCTCCTCGACCACCTCGTCGATGTCGACCGGCTGCATGTCGCCGGTGTCGTCGACCGTGTAGGTCATCGTCGTCGGGTCGTCGCCGGACTCGGCCGGCCCACCCAGATAGGCGCCGCACTTCTGGCAGTAGTTGGCGCCCTCGGGGTTGGCGAACCCGCACTCGGGACAGTGAACGGCCATCGCGACAGCTCCCTCCGCTCAGGCGGCGGGCTCGTCTCCCGACGCCGAACCAGGCGCCTTACCAGCGAGGATCTCGGTCAGCTTGCTGACGTCGTCGCCGGAGATCATCGAGTCGCCGCGCTCGTGTTTGTCGCGCAGGCGGTTGACGAGCTCGGCGCGGAGGATGTCGATCTTTCCGTGCAGGACGCGCCGCTTGTAGGAGATCTCGTTCTCCTCCTCCGTGAGCTTGTCGATCAGGTCCTTCAGCTCCTTGTCGCTGAGGGAGCCCAAGTCGGGAAAGGTGTCCTCCATCTCGCTCCTTAGTCGAAGGAGGCGCAGGCGCCCCCCGTTTGCGCAGGAGCCGATTATAGGTCGAGCGGCCTTCAAGGTTCAACTGGAGGTTGAAGGTTCTCCCGGTTTGGCGCTCAGCTTGCAGAGCGGGCGTGCACGGCGCGGATGCCGGTGCGGGCGTAGAGCGCGGTGGCGAGGATCGCCATCGCCGTGCCCCAGACCACCAGCGCGCTCGCCACCCAGCCCGGGGCGAAGAGCGCTAGCCAGATCCCCCCCATGATCGGGAAGACCGAGATCCGCCCCGGCCAGTTGACCTCGATGTCGACCCCGTGGCGGAGGCCGAACTGGGCGAGGAAGAGCATCGCCAGCTCGCGCAGCGCGAGTACCGCCAGCAGCCAGCGCGGCAGCAGCTCGAAGCTCCAGCAGACGACGGCGCCGGCAAGGATCGTGAGGCGGTCGACCAGCGGATCCAGGAGCGCGCCCATGCGGCTGTACTGGCCGGTGACGCGGGCCAGGAAGCCGTCGAGGTAGTCGCCGGCGGCGATCGCCCAGAAGACCATCGCGGCGCCGAAGGAGGTGCCGTCGTCGCTGGAGTAGGCGAGGACGAGGAAGACCGGCAGCGCCGCCAGGCGGATGTAGCCGACAAGGTTGGGAATCGTCCAGGGGTTAAGCGGCTCCCCCTTGCGGGTCCGTTGCGGTTTGGGTCCGCTGCGGTCGAGCCCGAAGAGGCGGCGCACGCGGCCGCGGCCGAAGGGGGCCCGGCTAGGCATCGATGCCCTGGAGAAGGGACAGCGCTTGCGTGGCGGCCTCCCCCACGGGCAGCTCGTGCTCGGCGCCGGAGCCGCGCTCGGAGGCCTCGACGACGCCGTTGGCGAGACCGCGGCGGCCGACCACGATCCGCAGTGGGCAGCCCAGCAGCTCGGCGTCGGTCAGCTTCTCCCCCGCGCCGGCATCGCGCTCGTCGTAGAGGACCTCGATCCCGGCCCCCTTCAGCTCCTCGTAGAGCTTGTCGGCGGCCTCGCGCTCGCGCTCGCCGGCCTTGGCGAGGGAGACGAGGTGCACGTCCCAGGGCGCCAGGGCCTTGGGCCAGATGATCCCGCGCTCGTCGGCACGCTGCTCGATCGCGGCGGCGATGATCCGGGCCGGCCCCATCCCATAGCAGCCCATCACGACCGGCTTCTCGACCCCGTCCTCGTCGGAGTAGGTGGCGCCGAGCGGCTCCGAGTAACGGGTGCCGAGCTTGAAGATGTTGCCAACCTCGATCGCTGGCTCGATCTCGATCGTGCCGCCATCGGGGGTGGTGTCACCCGCCTCGACCGTGCGCACGTCGAGCTCCTCGAACTCGAAGTCGCGTCCTGGCCGCACGCCGCGCAGGTGGGTGTCGCCCTGGTTGGCACCGCAGACGTAGGAGTCGCCGACGATCGCGGCGTCCTTGACCACGGGCACCTTGGCGCCGACCGGGCCGATGTAGCCGGCCGGGCCGATCTCGGCCGCGATCTCCTCGGCACCGGCCTGGCGGAAATCGGCCCCGAGCGCGTTGCGCAGCTTGATCTCGTTGAGGCGGTGGTCGCCGCGCAGTAGGACCATGACCAGGCCGCGGCCCTCGACGACAACCGGCAGGGCCTTGATGAAGGCACCGTGCGGCAACCCCAGCTCGGCGGCGACCTCCTCGACCTTGCCGAGGCCGGGAGTGGAGACCGGCTCCGGCGCGTCCAACTGCGGCGGCAACTCAACCGGCCGCGCGGTGGCCGAGGCGACCTCGACGTTGGCCGCGTAGCCGGGCGCCAGCGCCACCTCGTTCTCACCCGCCGGGCAGGGCGCCATGTACTCGTCGGCGCCGGAGCCGCCCATCATCCCGACGTCGGACTCGACCTTGTACCAGCGCAGCCCGCAGCGGTCGAGGATGCGCTCGTAGGCACCTGCCTGCAGCTCGTAGGAGCGCGCCAGCCCCTCCTCGTCGCGGTCGAAGGAGTAGGCGTCCTTCATCGTGAACTCGCGCGTGCGCAGCACCCCCGCCCGCGGCCGCGGCTCGTCGCGCTCCTTGGTCTGGATGTGGAAGAGCATCAACGGCAGATCCCGATAGGAGCGCACCTCGCGCGCCACGTGGTCAGTCACCGCCTCCTCGTGGGTCATCGCCAGCACCAGCGGCGACCCCTTGCGGTCCTCGAGCTTGAACAGCTCCTCGATCGCGTAGCGCCCGGTCTTCTCCCAGTTCTCCGCCGGCATCAACACCGGCATCAACATCTCCTGACACCCGATCCCCTCCATCTCCTCCCGGATGATCGCCTCGACCTTCCGCTCAACGCGCCATCCAGCGGGCAGATAGCTCCACAACCCGGCGCCAAGCTGACGGATCAAGCCAGCCCGCACCATCAGCTTGTGAGAAACGGCCTCGGCGTCGGCCGGAGCATCCTTGAGCGTGGGGATAAACGCTTGACTGAGTCGAGTCACCCGTGAAACCTATCCCGCTCCGGCTGAGGGGCTAGGCCCGCGTGAACCTGCGACCCGCCGTCGGGGACGCCTCCTCGTCGAGCAGCACCTTGTCCGACTCGCCCCGCTCGACCGCTTCCTTCTCCATCGCCGCAATCTTCTCTGGCGTCAGTTCCCCCGCGTTTTCCTCCTCGATCTTCGCCAGCCAGGCGGCTCCCTCCTGGGCCTCGGCCTCGTCGACCTCGACCTTGCCGCGGTCCAGCGACTTGTCGATCTCTTCGAAGAGGGTGTCGACCAGGGTCTCCTGTGGGACCTTCCGCAGCGGCTTGCCGCCGGCGAAGATCAGGCCCTCGTTCTTGGCGCCGGCGATGCCGAAGTCGGCGTGAGAGGCCTCGCCGATGCCGTTGACAGCGCAGCCGAGGACGGCCACCTCGACCGGCTCCTCGTAGCCTTCCAGCCGCTGCTCGATTTCGGCCACGACCGAGTCCATGTCGAACTGCAGGCGGCCGCAGGTCGGGCAGGCGATCAGGACCGGGCCTTTCTCGCGCAGCTGCAGCGCCTTGAGGATCTCCCAGGCGACTTTGACCTCCTCCTCGGCGTGGAAGGTCGAGAGGCTGATCCGGATCGTGTCGCCGATGCCGTCGGCGAGCAGGGCGCCGAGCCCGACCGCCGATTTCAGCGAGCCCGCCCATTTGGTCCCCGCCTCGGTGATCCCGAGGTGCAGCGGGTAGGGGATCTTCTCGGCCAGCAGGCGGTTGGCGGCGATCGTGTTCGGCACGTTGGTCGACTTGATCGAGACCTTGAAGTTCTCGAAGTCGAGGCTCTCCATCAGCTCGGTGAACTCGACCGCGGCGGCGACCAGCGCCTCGACCGGCGCTTCGCGCTCGAGCTCGTGCAGGTGCTTGGGCAGCGAGCCGGAGTTGACCCCGATCCGCATCGGCACGTTCGCCGCGTTCGCCTTCACCGCGACCTCGGCGACCTTGTCCCGACCGCCGATGTTGCCGGGGTTGAGGCGGATGCAGTGGGCGCCGGCGTCGATCGCTTTCAGCGCCAGGGTGTGGTTGAAGTGGATGTCGGCGATGATCGGGATCGGCGATTGCACGACGATCGTCTTCAGCGCCTCGACGTCCTTCTCGCGCGGTACCGCGCAGCGGACGATGTCGGCTCCGGCGTCGGCGACCTTGTGGATCTGCTCCATCGTCGCCGCCAGGTTGGCGGTCTCGGTCTTGGTCATCGTCTGCACCGCGACCGGCGCACCGCCGCCGATGGGCACCTTGCCCACGAAGATTTGACGCTTGGAAGCCATATGCGAAGGGTATCCGGGCGGCCCGTCGGGCCGACTAGCGGACGTTGTAGGCGTCGGTGCCGAGGCGGCCGATGTCATTGGTGAGGCCGATCACCATCAGCACCATGACCAGGGCGAAGCCGATTACGGTGGCTCGCTCCATCACCCGCAGCGAGGCCGGGCGTCCTCGCAGTTTCTCGACCAGGGCCCAGAAGATGTGGCCGCCGTCAAGCGGCAGGATCGGCAGCAGGTTGATCAGGCCGAGCGAGAGGCTGACCAGGGCGAGCAGCAGGAACGACTCGGTAGTGCTCCGGTCGATCGTCTGATTGGCGACGTCGCTGACACCGACGATTCCGGATATCTGCTTGCGCTGCTCCTCTTCGAAGATGCGGGAGAAGATCGAGGCCGTTTTTTCGGTGACCAGCCAGATCGAGTCCCAGGCCCGGGTGGCCGCGGTGCCGACGCTGATGTCTTGCGGCTTGCTGCCGTAGGAAAACCCGATCAGCGCCCGCCGGTTCGCCTCGTCGTACTCGGGGCGAACCGAGATCGTCCGCACCTGCCCGTCGCGGCTGATCCTCAGCACCACCGGCGTCGCCGCCAGGCAGCCCTCGACCTGCTTGCCGTCGCATTCATGCGAGGCGACCTGCTTGCCGAAGTGTTCCAGCCGCGCTTCCTGGTCGAGACCGGCATAGGCCTTGCCGTCGACGGCGATGATCCGGTCGCCTGGCTGCAGGACCTTCGCCGCCGGGGTGCCGCTGCGTATCTCGCCGACCCTCTGGTCGACCTGCTGGGCGTTGACGAAGTAGACGAAGAAGAGGATCGCGAAGGCGAGGGCGATGTTGACCGCCGGGCCGGCGGCGATGACGACGATCCGCTTCCAGACCGGCTGCCGGTAGTAGGCGCGGTGCTCGTGCTCCGGCGGGATCTCCTCCTCCGGGGTCATGCCGGTGATCTTCACGTAGCCGCCGAGCGGGATCGATTTGATCCCGTACTCGGTCTCGCCGCGCTTGAACGACCACAGGGTCGGCCCGAAGAAGAGGAAGAAGCGCTCGACCCGCATCCCGGTTGCCTTCGCGGCGGCGAAGTGCCCACCCTCGTGGAGGATGATCAGCAGCGAGAAGCCGAGGAAGATGTAGAGCCAGTTCATGCTGGCGTCAACCCGCGAACCTGGTCTTCGCTGCGCCGGCGGGCCTCGTCGTCGCTGGCAAAGAGGTCATCGAAGTGAGTTACGGGCCGAGCCGGCATTTCCTCCAGGACCCGCTCGATGACGGCGGCGATGCCGGTGAAGGGGATCTCGCCCGCGAGGAAGGCGGCGACCGCGACCTCGTCGGCGGCGTTGAGCACGCAGGGCGCGTTCCCCCCTGCCTCGCCGGCCTCCAAGGCGAGGCGCAGGCAGGCGAAGGTCTGCAGGTCCGGCGCCTCGAAGGTGAGGGCGCCGACGGCCGCGAGGTCGAGCTGCGGCACCTCGACGTCCACCCGCTCGGGGAAGTTCAGGGCGTAGGAGATCGGCACCCTCATGTCGGGATAGCCGAGGTGGGCGAGCGAGGAGCCGTCGTTGAGGTGGATCAGCGAGTGGACCAGCGACTGGGGGTGGACGACGACGCCGATCCGCTCGTAGGGGACGCCGAAGAGGTGGTGGGCCTCGATCGCCTCGAAGCCCTTGTTCATCAGCGTCGCCGAGTCGATCGTGATTCGGCCGCCCATCTCCCAGGTCGGGTGGGCGAGCGCGTCGGCGACGCTGACGCCGGCGAGGTCCTCGCGTCCCCGGAAGGGGCCGCCGGAGGCGGTCAGGATCAGCTTCTCGACCGTGCCCGGCGCCTCGGCGCCGATCAGCTGGTGCAGCGCCGAGTGCTCGGAGTCGACCGGCAGCAGGCGGGCTCCGGTCGCCTCGGCCAGCGCCATCACCAGCTCGCCGCCGAGCACCAGGCTCTCCTTGTTGGCGAGGGCGACGTCGATTCCCTCGGTGAGGGCGACGACGGTCGAGGCCAGCCCGGCGGCGCCGACGATGCCGTTGAGGACGAGGTCGGCGCCGGAGGTCGCGATCAGCTCCGTCACCCCCGGCTCGCCGCCGAGGACCCGTCCGGACCAGCTCTCGCGCGCCTGCGCCGCCGCCGCCTGGTCGGCGAGGGCGATCGTCGGCACGCCGTGCTCGCGCGCCTGCGCGACGACTGCCTCCCAGTCGGAGCCGGCGGCGAGGCCGACGACCCGGAGACGCTCGGAGGCGGCGACGACTTCCAGCGCCTGCGTCCCGATCGACCCGGTCGAGCCGAGTATCAGCACCTTCTTCATCGATCCCAGAGAATACGGAGGGATCGCCCCCGGCCCCGCGATCGCGTCGCCCGGCTCAGGCGAAGCGAGGCCTAGCCGCCCGCGGGCGTGGAACGCGGCAGCTTGAAGGTGACGTCTCGCTTCACCGTCCGGGCGCTGCCGCCGGTGGGAGTGAAGGCGATCGCCAGCTGGGCCGTCAGCCTCCCCTGCTTGCTCAGCAGCTGCTTGGCGACGGCCGTCGGGACGAGCTTTAGGCTCAGGGAGCCGGCCGACCTCACGGTCACGGTCTTCCGCGTGACGACGATCGTCCGCTTGGCGGAGACCCGCGCGAGCTGGGCGGAGTCGACTTTCGCCGTCCCTTTCAGAGCCGCGATGCCGGCACCCGGGAAGGTGACCACGAGCACCACTCCGCCGTCCGGCGAGGAGATCGGCGCCTTCAGCTTGATCACGTTGCCGGGTGGTCCCGCGCCCGGGAGCGGGAGCGGGCCGGCGGTCCCGCCGGCGCTCGGCTGGGTGCCGGCGGGACCGCCACCGCCACCCCCGGCGCCCGAGCCACAGGCCCCCGTCTCGCCGCTTAGGTAGTCGGCGTAGAGGGCGCCGGCGCTGCCGCCGGCGGCAACGATCGCGTCGCCATGGCAGTTCGCGGCCAGCGAGGGGGTCGCCGTGATGCCGGTGAACAGCGGCCCGGTCGGGGCGAAGCCCTGCCCGAGGGCGGCCGTCCAAGCCAGCACCCGCCTGGTCGGGAACTGATCCTCGAAGACGGCGAAAGCGCGCCCGTCGCCGCCAGCGTCGGCCGCCGCCGCGACCAGCGCTTCGCTGGTCAGCGGTGCGAGCGAAAGCGGCGAGCCGGCGGCTCCCGAGCCCGCCCGGGCGGCGTAGGAGGTGAGGCCGGGGATGCCGTCCGACTCCCAGGTGGAGACGGCCTGGTTGCTGCCGCCGACGCCGACCGCGAGCTCTCCGATCGAGCCGATCGAGGGCGTTTCGACGACGGCTCCCGGACCCGCGGCGACGGTACCGCCGTAGATCGCCGAGCTCCAGTTTTCGCTGAACCTGAAGGCGTTGTTTTTGCCGCCGTCGATTGCGTCGAAGCTGTTGCGGAAGGCGAGCACGAGCTTGCCGCTGACCGGGTCGGCAGCGGCGACCGGGGTGCCCGCGGAAGGCGCCGGGGTGCCGCCGCTGGTCAGCATGTAGCCGATGGCCGGCCGAGCCGTGAGGTTGGCGGGAATCCCCCAGGAGGCCCCGTTCCAACGCGCGGTCCGCACGCCGCAGACGATCTGCTCTTTGGCACCGAGGCTGCGCGAGAACGAGCCGTAGGCGCTGGACCAGGCGGCGATCGCGTTGCCCGCGTCGTCGATCGCCACCGCGGGCCCCTGGCAGCCGGGGTCGCCGAGGATCGTCCCCGCGGTGGTGAGGTCGTCTTCGCTGACCACGGTGGCGTAGGAGTCGAGCGCCGGCCACGGCCCCGCCTTGGCGCGGATCACGGCCCGGATGACGTTCTGAGGCGGGGAGCCGGGGGCCGCCGCGCTCCAGCCGACGATCGCGTCACCCCGCGAGTTGATCGCGACATCGAGATGGCCGCTGCCGGCGAGCAGCGCGTCGTCGAGGAACTTCCTCTCCTCCCAGGCTCCTCCGGCCGGCCGGTAGGCGACGGCGATGAAGCCGCTGCCGCTGCTCAGTCGCCAGGCCGCGACGGCGTCTCCGGCGGCGTTCATCTCCAGTTGCAGGTCGGAGCTGCCGAGCGCTTCGCTTTCCAGCGTCTCGATCGCCCAGGGCCCGCCGGCCGTGCCCCGCGTCGCGACCCTGATCGCGCTCTCGCTCACGTAGGCGATCGCGGCGGCGCCGTCGTCGGCCAGACCGGCGGCGGTCGCGGACCCGCTCGTCACCCCGGTCGAGGCGGGAACTTCGGTCGCCGGCTGCCAGCTCGCCGTCGCCGGGGCCGCGATGGCGAGAGCGGCCGCGATGGCCGCGAATCCCCGAATCGAGAGGCGATTTGTCCTGCATTTCACGCTGAGTGACCGTAGCAGCGCCGGGTTGGCCCCAAACGCGTCAGTAGACGAGCGCCACCGAGAGGTAGTAGCCGACGACGATCGTGAAGAAGACGGCGTCGAGGCGGTCGAGGATGCCGCCGTGAGGGCCGAAGAGGGTTCCGGTGTCCTTGGTCCCGAGGTCGCGCTTCAGCATCGACTCGAAGAGGTCGCCGACCGGCGCGATTGCCGCCACGGCGGCGCCGATGATCAGCGCGTCCACCCCCGACAGCCAGTCCTGGTAGAGGCCGGCGAACCAGAAGCCCATGGTCCCGATCAGGAAACCCCCGATGAGACCCTCGATCGTCTTGTTGGGGCTGATGCTGGGGGCGATCTTGTGGCTGCCGAACATGCGGCCGGTGGCGTAGGCGGCGGTGTCGGCAACGAAGGTGCCGACGAGCACGTCGACGAGGAGGCCGGCCCCGTGATCGGGCAGATCGCGCAGCAGCACCGCGTGGACCAGCGGGATGCCGATCCAGAGGATCCCCAGCAGGGTGACGCCGATCGAGACCGTGACCCCGTCGCGCCGATGGGACCTGGCGCCGAAGAAGAACAGCAGCGGGAAGGAGGCGGCCAGGATCAGCAGGACGTTGAAGGCGGTGCCGAAGTGGGCGGCGACGACCAGCGCCGCGACGGCGAGGTAGGCGGGAACCGCGAGCGGCCGCGAGGTCTCGGTCATGGCGACGTACTCGCGCAGGCAGACGACGCCGATCGCGATCATCGCCGCCGCGAAGATCGCGCCGCCGGCGATCGCGATCGCGATCGCGAAGGCGATCCAGGGCAATGCCACCAGTACCCGCTTGGCGGTCTCGCCGCGCAAGCCACGCTTCCGGCGCGGTTGGCGCGGTGGTTTCGGCGGCGGCGCCGGCTCGTCTTCGAACATCTCGTCGTCGAAGAGGTCGGTCCTCATCAGCGCGCCCCGAACCGGCGTTGGCGGGTCTCGTACTCGCGCAGGGAGCCCTCGAACGCGGCGCGGTCGAAGTCCGGCCAGAGCTCGTCGCGGAAGACCAGCTCCGAGTAGGCACACTGCCAGAGCAGGTAGTTGGAGATGCGCCGCTCGCCGCTGGTTCGTATCAGGAGGTCTGGGTCGTGCATCTCCGGTGCATAGAGGTGGCTTCGGAACTCCTCCTCGGAGCCTCCCTGGAAGCTTCGCGCAGCGTCGGCGATCTCCGCCCTGCCGCCGTAGTTGAAGGCGACGAAGAAGACGATGCGGTCGTTGTCGGCGGTCGTCTCTTCGGCCCAGTCCATCCGCTCGAGCAGCGATGGCGGCACCCCCTCGCGACGGCCGACGAAGCGCATCCGCACCCCTTCGTCGTTCAGCTCCGGGGTCTCATCGTCGATCCGCTCGCCCATCATCTGCATCAGTCCCTCGACCTCCTCCGAAGGCCGGGTCCAGTTCTCGGTCGAGAAGGAGAAGACGGTCAGCTCCTCGACCCCGAGCTCGACCGCGTCGCGCAGCCGCGCCTTGACGACGTCGGCCCCGGCCCGGTGTCCCTCGACCACCGGCAACCCGCGCTGCTGAGCCCAGCGCCCGTTGCCATCGGTGATGATCGCGACGTATCGAGGTGAGGTCATGAATGACATCCAACCGACCGAGAACCCCGAGATGCGCCGGTTTGCAGCCCCCTCACACTTCGAGGATCTCTTCTTCCTTGCCTTTTAGCAACGAGTCGATCTCGGCGATCGAGTCGTCGGTCTGCTTCTGCAGCGATGCCTCGGCCCGGCGCTCGTCGTCCTCGCCCGCTTCGCCCTCTTTCTTCAGTTCGCGGAGGTCGTGCATGACGTCGCGGCGGACGTTGCGGATCGCGATCCGTCCCTCCTCGGCGACGCCGTGCACCACCTTGACCATCTCACGCCGGCGCTCCTCGGTCAGCTCGGGGATCGCCAGGCGGATCACGTTGCCGTCGTTGCTCGGCGTCAGGCCGACGTCGGACTCCTGGATCGCTTTCTCGATCCCGCCCAGGGCGCCCTTGTCGAAGGGGGTCACGGTCAGCAGGCGGGCGTCCGTGGTGGAGACGTTGGCCAGCTGCTTGAGGGCCGTCGGCGTGCCGTAGTAGTCGACGACGATGCGGTCGAGCAGGTGGGGCGAGGCGCGGCCGGTGCGGACCGTGGCCAGCTCGCCACGGCTCGAATCAACCGACTTGGCCATGCGCCCTTCGGCGTCCTTGAGCAGTTCGTCGATCAGCTCCACTGGTTTCCCGTCCTCGCTTAAGCGGCGGGCCCGTTGGAGACCAGGGTGCCCACCTTCTCGCCGCGGACGATCCTATCTATGTTCTTCTCGTCGCCCATGTTGAAGACGTAGATCGGCAGGTCGTTGTCCATGCAGAGCGAGAGCGCGGTCGAGTCCATCACCTTGAGGCCGCGCTCGATCGCTTCGCGATGGCTGATCGTGGCGAGGAACTTGGCCTCGGGATGGGTTGCCGGGTCGGCGTCGTAGACGCCCTCCACCCCGTTCTTGGCCATCAGGATCGCCTCGGCGTGGATCTCCAGCGCCCGCAGCGCCGCGGCGGTGTCGGTGGTGAAGAACGGGTTGCCGGTGCCGGCCGCGAAGATCACCACGCGGCCCTTCTCCAGGTGGCGCATGGCGCGACGGCGGATGTAGGGCTCGGCCACCTCCTTGACGTCGATCGCCGACATCACCCGCGTGTGCTGTCCGAGCCGCTCCAGCGCGTCCTGCAGGGTGAGGGCGTTGAGCACCGTCGCCAGCATTCCCATGTAGTCGCCGGTGGCGCGGTCCATGCCGCTGGCGGCGCCATCGAGGCCGCGGTAGATGTTGCCGGCGCCGACCACGATCGCGATCTCGACCCCGCGGTCGCGGATCGCCGTCACCTGCTTGGCGATGCGGTCGACCTCGGCGCCGTCGGTGCCGAAATCGAGACTGCCCATCAGGGCCTCGCCAGAAAGCTTCAGCAGGATGCGCCCGAAGCGCGGCTCGGGAGAGTCGGTCACGTGCAGATGACCCTATTCCTCGCCGACGCGGAAGTAGGTAAAGCGGGCGATCCGCACGTTCTCGCCGGTCTTGGCGGCCAGCTCCTGGCGCAGCTCCTCGATCGTCTTCGAATCGTGTTTCTCGGCGTTGACGTGCGACTGGTCGAGCAAGGCGACCTCACTGGCCCACTTCGAGAGCTGCCCGGCGACGATCTTCTCGACGACGTTGTCGGGCTTGCCTTCCTCGCGTGCCTTCTCTTCGAAGACCCGCTGCTCGGCCTCGCGCTCCGCGGCGGGGATCTCCTCCGAGGAGACGTAGCGCGGCGCCGTCGCGGCCACGTGCAGGGCGACCTGATAGGCGAACGCCTTGAAGTCCTCGTTGCGAGCGACGAAGTCGGTCTCGCACTGGACTTCGACCATCGCCCCGACCCGGTCGTTGGCGTGGATGTAGGAGGAGACGACGCCCTCTTCGGTGCCGCGGCCTTCGCGCTTGGCCGCCGACGCCTGGCCCTTCACCCGCAGCAGCTCGATCGCCCGCTCGGTATCGCCGTCGGCCTCGGTCAGGGCCGCTTTGCAGTCCATCATCGCGGCCCCGGTGCGATCCCGAAGCGCCTTCACGTCGGCGGCGGTGATGCTCACGATTTATCTCCCTCTTTGTCCTCGCTGGGGGTCGGGGCGTCGGGCTGCGTCTCGGGCGCGGCTGGGGTGGCCGGCTCGGCCGGTTTCGCGGCCTCGGCAGCCGCTTTGGGCTCCTCTGGCGCCGGTTTGGCCGCCGGCGCAGCGGCTTTCGGCGCCGCCGGGTCTGGAGCAACGGGTTTCTGGGACGGCTGCGACGGAGTCGCCGCCGCGGCCGCCTGGGCCTGAGCGGTGGCTTTCGCCTGTGCCTCGGCCTCGGCCGCCGCTTTCGCCGCCGCCTCTGCCTCGAGCCGGGCCTTCTCTTCCTCCTCGCGCTTCTTGCGCTCTTCCTCGTCCTTTTTGCGCCGCGCCATTTCCTCGGCGATGCGCTTCTCCTCCTGGACGCGCCAGGCGCTCGACCCCTCGTCGACGGCGCCGCCGATCGTGCCGATGATCAGGCCGCAGGAACGGATCGCGTCGTCGTTGCCGGGGATCACGAAGTCGACCGGGGTCGGGTCGCAGTTGGTATCGACCAGGCCGATGATCGGGATGCGCAGGCGCGCCGCCTCGTGGACGGCGATCTCCTCGGTTTTGAGGTCGGTGACGAAAACCGCATCCGGCAGCCGGTCCATGTCGCGGACGCCGCCGAGGTTGAACTCGAGCTTGGCCAGTTCGGCCTCCATGCCCATCCGCTCCTTGGTCGGCAGCAGAGCGAGTTTGCCGTCCTCTTTCCAGCCGTTGAGCTCGTGCAGCCGGGCGATCCGGGTCGACATCGTGTTGAAGTTGGTCAGCAGCCCGCCCAGCCAGCGCTTGTTGACGTAGGGCATCTTGCAGCGATCGGCCCATTCCTGGACGGTGTCGCGGGCCTGCTTCTTGGTGCCGACGAAGAGCACCGTGCCGCCACCGCTGGCGAGCTCGCCGGCGAAGCGACGGGCGTTCTCCAGCAGCGCCTCGGTCTGCAGCAAGTCGATGATGTGGATCCCGTCCAGCTCGCCGAAGATGAAACGGCGCATGTTCGGGTTCCAGCGGCGCGTCTGATGGCCGAAGTGCACTCCGGCCTGGAGCAGCTCGGTGAGGCCTGCCTCTGGCATCGAATCTCCTTGGTCTGTTGGTGGAGCTCTCCCGTCCCGCTTGCCGGACCTGGCGCTGGGCCAGGCAGGATCCGGTTCGCTGCCGAACGGGGGTTGGTTTAGGACGGCTGATTGTAGAGGGCTAGCGCTGAGCGGCGCGGGCCGCGTCCAGGGCGGTGGCGAGGTCCTGCGGCAGCTCCGACTCGAAGCTGAGGCGCTCGCCGCTGAGCGGGTGGTCGAAGGCGAGCCGGTGGGCATGGAGGAACTGGCGCCGCAGGTCGTAGCGGCGGGCGCCGCCGTAGGTGACGTCGCCGGTCAAGGGGTGGCCGATCGCGGCGAAGTGGGCCCGGATCTGGTGCGTGCGGCCAGTCTCCAAGCGCGCCTCGACGTAGCTCTCCAGGGTCAGCAGCTCCAAGACCGTGAAATGCGTCCGCGCCTCCCGCGAGGCGGCGCCGGAGACCGCCATCCGGTGGCGCTGGCGCGAGGCGCGACCGATCGGGGCGTCGATCGTGCCGGTGCGGGAGCCGATCTTGCCACCGACCAGGGCGCGATAGACGCGTTCGACCTCGCGGCGCTGAACCTGCGCCTGCAGAGCCGCGTGGGCCGCGTCGCTGCGGGCAACGACGAGCAGACCGCTGGTGCCCTTGTCGAGCCGGTGAACGATGCCCGGGCGCTCGGGGTCCTCGCCGCCGCCGAGGATCTCCCCCAGCTCGTCGACCAGAGTCGGACCCTCGTGCGAGGGCGCCGGGTGGACGACCAGGCCCGCCGGCTTGTCGACGACGGCCAGCGCCTCGTCGAGATGGACGATGCGCAGCTCCGGCTCAGCCACCTGCGCGCTCCCGATCGGCGTCGCGCAGGTAGAGGAAGGCGAGCAGGAGGACTCCGGCGGTGATAGCCACGTCGGCGAGGTTGAAGGGCGGCCAGAGCGGCAGGTCGACGAAGTCGGTGACGGCGTCGGCGCGGACGCGGTCGACGAGGTTGCCGATCGCCCCGCCCGCCAGCAGCCCGGTCGCAACCCACATCCCCGGGCGGGTCGGGTTGCGGGCGAAGAGGTAGGCCACCACGCCCAGCGCGGCCAGGGTGATCAGGACCAGCGGCGCTCCCGCGCCGCCGGCGAGGCCGAAGGCGACGCCGCGATTGTGCGACAGGGTCAGGCCGAGCGGCCCGAGCACGTCGACGTCCTCACCAGGCACCAGACGCGCCTCGATCGCCGCCTTGGCGACCTGGTCGGCGACGAGAACCGCCAACCCGAGGGCGCCGGCGCGGCACCAGGCGCGGGCGGTGGCACTCACCCTGCGATCAGGCTGACGACGAGGGCCCGGAGCACGAAGAGCACGATGATCCCGATCATCGGGCTGAGGTCGAGGGCGAAGCTGCTGCCGCCGATCGGCGGCAGGAAGCGGCGGAAGAAGTTGAGGTAGGGGTTGGTGCTCTCGGTGACGAAGTCGAGCACCGCCCGCAGCCACGGCCTGTACGGCATCCGCGGCACGAAGGAGATGAGGATGTTGACCAGGATGAGGACGATGTAGACGATGAAGAGAGCGTCGACGTAGTCGGCGACGTCGCCTCGGCTCAGCGCCAGCGGGATCATCGCCGCATCCTCTCCAGCGAGGCCCGCACGGCCGCCGCGAAGGCCGCCCCCGCCCCCTCGCGATCGAGCGCCTCCAGCCCGGCCTCGGTGCTGCCACCGGGCGAGGCCACGGCCTTGCGCACGTCGGCCGGGTGGCGCAGCCGCAGCAGCTCGGCGGTGCCGGCGGCGGTCTCGACCACCAGCTCACGCGCCAGCTCCGGATCGAGGCCGTCCTCCGCCCCAGCCTCGGCGATCGCCTCGACCGCCAGCGCCAGATAGGCGGGCGCACAGCCCATCACCGCGGTTGCCGCGTCGAAGTCCTCGTCGGCGATCTCGACCACGTGCCCGAGCACGCCGAGCTTGCCCCTCACCTCCTCCGAGGCGTCGCCGGCGACGCAGAGCACGCCCTTGCGCACCTCGACTCCGACGTTCGGCATCACTCGCAGGACTTCTGCTTGGGGGAAGGCCTCCCGCAGCCGCGCGACCGGCACCGCTGCCAGAACCGAGACGAGTTTCCGCACATCGGCCAGATCCAGCGCCACGCCGTCCAGCGCCGCCGGCTTCACGGCGAGCACGACGAGGTCGGCGCGAGCGGCGACCTCAGCATTGGAGACCGCCTCTCCCCCCAGCTCCTTCGCAAGCTTCAGGGCACGGCCGGAGCCGGAGTCCGAGAACAGCATCCGCTCGAACTCCCCGGCCCATCCGCGCGCGATTGCGGCGGCCATGCTGCCCGATCCGACGAAGCCGACGATCATTGGCAGCAGCCTAGCCGCGCGAACGAAGGAGGGCCGGTTGCCCGGCCCCCTTCGCGGCGTATGCCCCAGATCAGCCCCCCAGCGTCTGGAACAAGTCGGTGTGGTCGTTGGTCCCGAGCACACCGAGCGAGCCAGGGCCGGAGGCCCAGACCGGCACGACCGCGCCGGTGTGCTGCTGACTCGCTGGAACCGCGACCGGAGCGGCACCGGGACCGCCGTAACCCGCCGTCCCGTAGGTCAGGCTCATGGTTTGGCCGTCCTTGGTCAGCAGGTTGGTCGAGTAGCCGGTCGGGATGCCCGAGCCGCTCGCGTCCTCGCCGACGATCTGGCTCGTGTGCGAGTGATCGGCGGTGACCACGATCAGCGTGTCCGGATGATCCTCCTGGTAGTCGAGCGCGACGCCGATCGCCCGGTCGAAGGCGACCGTCTCGCCGATCTGGCCGCAGGCGTTGGTGGCGTGGTCCTGCTTGTCGATCGAGGCGCCCTCGACCTGCAGGAAGAACCCCTTGCGCCTGTCGTCGTCGAGCAGGTCGATCGCCCGCCTCGTCATCGCCGCCAGGCTCGGCTCGCCGGCTGGCCGCTGACCCTCGCTGCAGGCCACCGGCGCGTTGCCCTTGCCGGTGGAAGCCGCGGGACCGGTCCACTCCAGCGACATGCTGGAGCCGTTGAAGAGGCCCAGCACCGGCTTGTTGGCGTTCGGCACCGTGCTCAGGCCGTCGGCGTCGGTGACGTAGCGGTAGCCCCGCTCCTGGGCGACCTGGACCAGCGTCTTGCCGGCGTCGGGGCCGCCGGGGATCATCTGCGTGAAGCGACCGAGGCCACCGCCGAGCAGCACGTCGATCCTGTGGTCGATCTCCTGCTCGGCAATCGAGCCGAGGCCCCCCGCCGCCTTCGTCTCCAGTGGGCAGGGCGCCATGTTTGCCGGGCCCTGGCAGCCGCGCAGGGAGATGTGCGAGGCGAGGACCGCCGGCGTCGCGTCGGTGATCTCGGCGGTGGAGACGTCGCCGACCTTCATGCCCCTCTTCTGCGCCAGCTCCAGCACCGTCGTCAGGTTCTGCCCAGGCACCTCGATGGCGCTGCTCGGGCCCTGCGAGATGCGCTCGTCGAGGGTCTTCTTCCCCGTCGCCCACATCGTCCCGGTCGAGGCCGAGTCGGGGTCGTAGTCGGGCAGGTAGGGCGCGCTCGCGGCCGGCTTCACCGACCAGGTGGTGTCGAAGCCGGTGAACGGCATCCGGTCGACGTTCAGCTCCTTGCTCACGCCCTGGTAGTAGCGGGCGGCGGTTATCTCCTGGGTGCCCATGCCATCGCCGAGCAGGAAGATCACGTTCTTCGGCTCGCGATCCCGCAGGGCGGCGGTGAGCGCGCGCTCGGTGGGGCCGGATCGGTGGGACGAGAACGCTCCCGTGGCGGCGGTACCGGCACCGACAGCCGTCAGGGCGAGCATTGCCGCGAGTACGGCGGTAAGGCGCTTGCCTTTCATCGATTCTCCCTCTGCTTGATGTGGTTACGAGACGTCTTTACGAGACGTCAGGCAAGCTAGGAGCGCCCGCGGGAAGCGATGTGGCCGTGCTGTTGAGCCGCTGTGAAATTCCCGTTGCCGGGAAGCTGCGGCGCGAGTCAGGACTGGTTGAAGAAGCCCTTGTCGATCAGCCTCGCCTTTTCCTCGGCGGAGACGTCGACGTTGCGCGGCGTCAGCAGGAACATCTTCTCGGCGATCCGCTGCATGCCGCCGTCGAGGGCGTAGGTGAGGCCGGAACAGAAGTCGATCATCCGCTTCGAAAGCTCGTGATCGGCGGTCTGCAGGTTGAGGATCACCGGGACCTGTCGTTTGAACTGATCGGCGACCTGCTGGGCGTCGTTGAAGTTGCGCGGGATCACCAGGTGGACCTGGAGATCGCCACCGTCGCCACCGTTGTCGACCGGGCGCAGGGTCCGGGTGCGACTCGCGGCGATCGGCTCGTCGTCGGCGAAGATGTCGTCGATCTCGTCGCGGCGGGCGCGGCGCGAGGTCGGCAGGCGCCTGACCGCGCCCTGGTCGCGCTCGCGGCGGGCCTCGAAGACTTCCTCGGAGCCGGTCTCGGGCTCGAAATCTTCCTCGTACTCGGGGCCGTAGTCGTGATCCTCGGCGAGGCCGAAGTAGACGAGCGCTTTATGCCAGGTGTCGCGAAGGGCCATCGGTATCGGTGTTTCGGCCTATCCGGGCCGACTCCTTTACGAATTATCGGGAGGTTAGCGCCGATTCACACGAACAGCACCGTGCCCAAGCGGATGATCGTCGCCCCCTCGTCGACCGCGACCGGCCAATCCTGGGAGGTACCCATCGAGAGGCGACGCAGCCCGTTGTCCGCGGCCAGCTCCGCGAGCCGGGCGAAATGGGGCCGCGAGGCCTCGGGGTCCCGGCTGAACGGCGGCATCGTCATCAAGCCGGCGACCTTGACCGGGCAGCGTTCGACGAAGGCCGGCAGGTCCGCGGGTGCGATGCCGCCCTTGTCCGCCTCGGCGGCGACGTTGACCTCGACCAGCACTTCGGTGTCGGGACCGCCGTGACGGCCCAGCTGGGTCAGCACCGAGTCGCTGGCCACCGAGTGGACGAGTCGGCAGATCGGCAGCAGCTGCTTGACCTTGCGGCTCTGCAGGTTGCCGATGAAGTCCCACTCGAAGGCGTCGCCCCAGCGCTCGCGCTTGGCGACCAGGTCCTGCTGACGATTCTCGCCGACCAGCGCTACCCCCGCCTCGGCCAGGGCTCCCATCTCCTCGAGCGGGACGTACTTGGCGGCGACGAGGATCTCGACGTCGGCGCCGGCGGCCTCGCGCACGCGCTCCAGGTTCGCCCGCACCCTGTTCGGATCGATGCCGTGGATCAGAGCGGCCAACTCAGGCCTCGATCCAGGCGAGCCCGCCCTGGCGGCCGGTGCGGCCGGCATCGCGGCGGTGGGAGAAGAACAGCTCTTCCTCGCAGCTGGTGCAGAGGCCGGCGGACTGGATCCGCCCCACTCCCGCCGCGCGCAGCAGCCGGTCGGCAACCTCCGGCAGGTCGAGCCGGCGGCGGGCCGATACCTCTGCTCCGGCTTGACTCCCAGGCCCGCCGGCGGCGGCGCTGCCCTCACCGAGGCCGGCGAAGGCGTCGAGCACCTCCTCGCCGACCTCGTAGCAGCAGGGCCCGATTCCGGGCCCGATCGCGGCGTCCGTGGCGCCGATCGCCGCGGCACCGGCAGCGACTATCCCCGCTGCGAGACCGCGCCAGCCGCAGTGCAGCATCGCCACCCCACCGGGCCCGGCCAGGGCGACCGGCAAGCAGTCGGCAGTGAGGACCAGCGGCGCCAGGCCCGGCGCGGTGACGACGTGGCCGTCGACTTCGGGGATCTCGACGCCGGGCTCGGCGAACGGGCTTGGCTCCTGAGGGCCGGAGTGGAGGGCGAGATCGCCGCCGTGGACCTGGAGACCGATCGGTATCCGCTCCCACTCGAGTCCCAGCGCCGCCGCCAGCCGCCGCCGGTTCTCGACCACCGCGGCGCTCGCGTCATCGGTCAGCACGCCGAGATTGAGGCTGTCGAAGGGAGCTGCGCTGACCCCTCCGGCTCGGGTCGGGAACGCAGCGCGGGCTCCCCCCAGGTCAGCCTCCAGCCAGCGCAGCCCGTCGCTCTCTCGCCAGTCCATCCGCCTACTCCGCCCTGCTCGCGGCGAGCGCTGCGGCGAGCTCCTGCTCGCGTCCCTCCACCTCGCCGTCGAGCTTCGCCCGCAGCGCCGCCGCCAGGCCGCGGCCGAGCGCCGGGCCCTGGGGAATGCCGGCGGCGATCAGGTCGGCGCCGTCGATCTCCAGCTCGACGGCGCGCCACCCGCCGACGTAGTCGTCCAGCCACTTGGCGCCGAGGGCGCGAGCCAGGGCCAGCTCGACCGGGTCGCGGCCGCGGGCCAGCTCGACCGCCGCCGACGGGCGCTCGGGCCTCGCTCTCGCGAGGTCGCCCTCGCCGCCGGATGGCCCAAGGGCAGCCGCGAGCAGCGCCGCCGCCCGCGGCGCCACGCCGTTCCACAGCGGCACGGCAAGCAGCTGGTCGACGCGGGCCGCCAGCTCGACGCCGCCCGGGCGCGGTTCGACCAGGCCCCAGTCCGCGAGCAGGCCGAGTGCGCGCGGTGCGCTCGCTTCCGCGGCGAGGCGCAGCAGCTCGGTCTCGCAGCGGTCGCCGGAGATCGTGCCGAGGTCGGTGGCGGCCAGCAGCTCCGCCGTCTCCGGCTCGAGCTCGAACCCCAGCCGTGCCGCGTAGCGAGCGGCACGGATCGCCCGGGTCGGATCGTCGACGAACGACCCCGGGTGCAGCACCCGCAGCCGGCGGGCGCCCAGGTCGGCTCGGCCTCCGCGGGGATCGATCAGGCGCCGCTCCCCGGCGAGGGGAATCGCCATCGCGTTGACGGTGAAGTCGCGGCGCCCGAGGTCGGCCTCGATCTCGGCGGCGGGCGCAACCTCCGGCAGGGCTCCGGGGTGCGGATAGGTCTCGGTCCGGGCGCCGGCGATGTCGACCTCGTGGCCGTCGAGCTCGACCTTGGCGGTGGCGAAGCGCTCGTGCTCGACCGGCTCGGCCCCGAGGCGGGCGGCGAGCGCACCGGCGTCGCCCGCGACGACGACGTCGATATCCCCCCGATCGCGGCCGAGCAGGAGGTCGCGGACCGCGCCGCCGACCAGGTAGAGCGGCTCGGAGGCGGCATCGCGCAGTGCGGCAAGCTCCGGGTAGGTGCTCTCCAACGCCTCGGCGAGGTTCTCGATCGGCTTTCCGGCGCTCTGCATGGCTCCCTTCCCTACCATGATCGGCCGCGCGGATGGCCAGCCGAGAGACAGGGGGGCCCGACGGGGCGCTCGGCAGCGACTACAGCCTGACCGCGATGCCGTCGGCGGCGAGGCGCTCCTTCGCCTCGCGAACGCGGTGCTGCCCGTAGTGGAAGATCGAGGCACAGAGGACGGCGTCGGCGCCGCCCGCGGCGATCGCCTCGCTGAGGTGGGCCAGCTCGCCGGCGCCGCCGGAGGCGATCACCGGCACCGGCACCGCGTCGGCGACCGCCCGGATCAGGGCGATGTCGTAGCCGTCGCTGGTGCCGTCGCGGTCCATGCTGGTCAGCAGGATCTCCCCCGCCCCGCGCTCCACGGCTTCCCGGGCCCAGCCGAGCGCATCGCGCCCCTCGACCCGCCAGCGGCCGCCGTTGACGTAGACCCCCCAGCCGTCCTCCTCGCGCTTGGCGTCGATCGCAATCACCACGCACTGGGCGCCGAAGTGATCGGCCAGCTCGGTCAGCAGTTGCGGCCGACCCAGCGCCGCGGAGTTGACCGAGACCTTGTCGGCACCGGCGTCGAGCACCGCCTGGGCGTCCGCGACCGAACGGATGCCACCGCCGATCGTGAAGGGGATGAAGACGTTGTCGGCCGTGCGCCGAGCCAACTCGACGATCGTCTCGCGCTTCTCGTGCGAAGCGGTGATGTCGAGGAAGACGAGCTCGTCGGCACCCTCGGCGTCATAGCGCTCGGCCAGCTCGACCGGATCGCCGGCATCGCGCAGCCCGACGAAGTTGGTGCCCTTGACGACGCGGCCGGCATCGACATCGAGGCAGGGGATAACGCGCTTCAGAACCATGGTGGGAGCTTAGATTGGCGCTTTACTCGGTTGCTCCTATGTCAAGTGGCCACCGCAAACTGCGGCGCCAGCGTGCCTCTCTGAGTGTCGACAGGTGTCGGGGATATCTCCCTTTCGGAATCAATCAACAGCCGCCAGACCCGGCGGGCCAGGTGGCGTTTGAGGCAGCGAAGGGCTTCGCGCCTTGACTTCCCCTCGGCCTGCTTTCGCTCGAGGAACTCCTGCGCCGGGGGGTGGACGCGTCCCTGGCAGACGGCGATCCGGTGTAGGGCGCAGTTGAGCTGCCGGTTGCCGCCGCGATCGAGGCGATGGCGGACGCGCTTGCCCGAGGAGGCGGGAACGGGAGCGACTCCGGCCAGCCGGGCGAACTTGGCGTCGCTTGCAAGGCGGGCCGCGCCGGCGGTCTCGGCCACGAGCTTGGCGGCGATCAGCGTGCCGCAGCCCTTCAGCTCCAGCAGCTCGGGCGCCCGGCGAGAGACCAGCGCCGCGATCTCGCCTTCGAGCTCTTTGGCCCGGCGAGCGCGCCGGCGGATCTCCACCACCAGCTCGCGGGCGACCCTCACGCGGGCGCCCTGCTCGGCCCTAGCCAGCTTGCGGGCGAGGCGATCGAGCCAGGTGGGCCGGTCAAGGCAGCCCGCCGGCAACTCCAGCTCGGGCCAGAGGTCGTGCAGGTGCCAGCGCAGCCGCTGCTGGTCTGCGGAGCGGGCCTTGACGATGTCCTCGCGGTGGTCGAGCAGGAGCTTCAGCTCCAGTGCGGCCTCGTCGAGGTGTGCGGCCGGCAGGGCCTCGGGGCCCTCGCGCAGAGCGGCCCTGGCGACTGCGAGGGCGTCGATCGGATCCGACTTGCCGGCGCTGCGCTCGCCGCGGCGGCTTTGGCCCATCAGCTTCGGAGGGACCCGCACCACCCGCTCTCCCGCCGCGACCAGGAACCGCTCCAGGGCGCCGGAGACATGACGGCAGTCCTCGATTGCCCAGACCCGGTCCGGATCGAGCTCCCTAGCCCAAGCGAGCAGCTCGATGAATCCCGGCTTCCTCGCCGCCACGGTCAGCTCGCCGGCGAGCTGACCGGTTGCCGCAGCCACCGCCGCGCAGGTGTGGGTGGCCTTGTGGGTATCCGCTCCGATCACGATCATCTGGTCTGTCCCTTCGATTGTCATTGCCTTCGATCGGACCTCCGGCTGACGAACCTCACTTGGGGTGGTGCCACGCTCCTATTAGGTCAAGCCGGGGTCCTCGGATGGCGGCGAGCGACACAACCGCATGAGGTCAGACCGAAGGCCGACAGCGATATGCAGAGTCAGCTCGCCGCCGATCCGGGACCAAACCGGCTGGGCCGGACGTCGCCGCCGGCCTCAGCTCACGTTGACAGTGAGCTATATGCCGAATAAGTCGACAATCAGCCCCCCGCCAGCGCGGCCATGGCCTCGGCGACGGTGAAACGGTTCTCGTAGAGAGCCCGGCCGACGATCGCGCCTTCGATGTTGGGGGTCGCGTCGCGAGCCAGGGCTTCCAGATCCGCCAACCCTCCCACGCCGCCCGAGGCGATCACCCGGGCCGGGGTCGCCGCGGAGATTCGCGCCAACTCGTCCAGTGCCGGCCCCGCCATCGTCCCGTCGACATCGATCTCGGTGCAGAGGAAGCGGGCAACGCCGCGTTCGCTCAGCTCCGCCACCGTCTCGGCCACATCGCGACCGGTGGCCTCGGTCCAGCCTGAGAGCGAGACCTGGCCGCCGCGGGCATCGACAGAGACGACGACGCGCTCGCCGTGCGCCGCCACCGCCGCGTCGAGGAACTCCGGATCGCGCAGCGCCGCCGTCCCAATCACGACCCGCTCGGCGCCGGCCGCGAGCACGGCGTCTACCGAAGCCGCGTCACGCAGGCCGCCGCCGACCTGAATCGGGCACTCGACCGCGGCTGCGATCCGGCGCACCACCTCCAGGTTGCGCGGCGCCCCCGCCTTCGCCCCGTCGAGGTCGACCACGTGCAGGAACTCGGCGCCTTCTCCGGCCCAGCGCGTCGCGGCGTCGGCCGGGTCGGCGTCGTAGGTGGTCTCGCGCTCGTAGTCGCCCTGCAGCAGCCGCACCGCCTGACCGCCACGGATGTCGATGGCGGGATAGAGAATCACGCCGGTACGGAGGCGCAGATCCCAGCGAAGTTCGAGAGCAGCCGTAGACCCGCGGCGCTCGACTTCTCCGGGTGGAACTGGACGCCGAAGACGTTGTCGCACTCGGCCGCACAGGCGAAGCGCGCGCCGTAGGCGGCGCTGCCGAGCAGCTCGCCAGCGGCCGGGCGCGGCGCGAAGGTGTGGACGAAGTAGAAGGGGGTTTCCGACTCGATCCCCTCGACGAGACGGGAGTCGTGCTCCCAGCGAACCGGCGACCAGCCGATGTGCGGGACCTTGAGGCCGTCGGCCTCGAGCTCGGCGACCGGGCCCTCGAGCAACCCCAGCCCGGCGGCGCCCCCCAACTCCGTGGTCGAGTCGAACAGCAGCTGCAGCCCGAGGCAGATACCGAGGATCGGCACGCCGGCATCGCGGCGCTCGGCGATCACCTCGTCGAGACCGATCTCCCGGATCCGTTCCATCGCCCGCGGGAAGGCGCCGACGCCGGGCAGGATCAGCCCATCGGCGGCGCGGGCCTCCGCTGGGTCGTGAGTGATCGTCGCGGTGACGCCGACGTGCTCCAGCGCCTTCTCGACCGAGCGCAGGTTGCCCATCCCGTAATTGAGGACGCAGATGCGGATCACGGCGCCACCCCCGGACGCGGGAGCACGAGCGCGTGGCTCCCGGTGGTCATGAGCGCGCTCGTGCGAGAGCAGAGGAGGTGGCGCCTATTCATTCAGCGTCCCCTTGGTCGAGGGCACGCCGCTCTCCTCCGGGTCGATCGAGACGGCGACCCGCAGAGCGCGGGCGAAGGCCTTGAAGCAGCCCTCGATCATGTGGTGCGCGTTGGTGCCGTAGCGGACGGAGACGTGCAGGGTCAGCTTGGCGCTGTTGGCTACGGCGCGGAAGAACTCCTCGGCCAGCTCGGTGTCGAAGCCGGCGATCGAGGTCGTCGGCAGATCGGCGTCGAAGTGGCAGAAGGGGCGCCCGGAGATGTCTATAGCGCACTCGGCCAGTGACTCGTCCATCGGCACCACGGCGGAGCCATAGCGGCGGATCCCGGCGCGGTCGCCCAGCGCCTCGTCGAGCGCCTGCCCGAGCACGATGCCGACGTCCTCCACCGTGTGATGGGCGCCGGTCTCGAGATCGCCGGTGGCCTCGACCTGCAATCCCAGGCGCCCGTGGCGGGCCAGGAGATCGAGCATGTGGTCGAGGAAGCCGACGCCGGTCGCGGCGCTCGCCGCCCCGCCGTCGAGATCAAGCGAGAGCTTGATCTGCGTCTCGGCGGTGCTGCGCTCTCTGCTGGAGGTTCTGCTCATCGCCTAATCATCGCTGACTCGCCGTGGACGGGGAAGCCCTCGGCCCGAGCAAGGGCGTCGGCTTGCGGGGCCAGCTCCGCGGCAGCCCGGGCGCCGAGCTCCACCTCGGAGATGCGGCGGCGGAAGGTGCCGGGCCCCAGCGGGCCGGAGAAGCGCCCGGCGCCAGCGGTCGGCAGCACGTGGTTGGAGCCGGCGACGTAGTCGCCGAAGGCGGTGGCGCCGTAGCGGCCGACGAAGACGCAGCCCGCGGTGCGGACCCGGCCGGCGAACAGGCGGGCGTCCTCCTCGAGCAACTCGAGGTGCTCGGGCGCGTAGGCATTGGCGAGGTCGATCGCGGCCTCCAGCTCGGGGACCTGGACCAGCGCCAGCGGCGCGTCGGCCACCGAGGGACGAGCAGCCGCGGCGGCCTCGCTCGCCGCCGCGATCGCGTCGAGCACGTGCTCCTCGACCGCGACCGCGATCAGCGGGCTCTCCGCGCCGTGCTCGGCCTGGGCACAGAGGTCGAGCGCGGCCCACTCGGGGTCGGTGTCGTGGCCGGCGATCAGCATTAGCTCCGAGGGCCCGGCGAGCGAGTCGATCCCGACCGCGCCGGCGACCGCCCGCTTCGCCTCGCGCACCCAGGCGTTGCCGGGCCCGGCGATCACATCGACCGGGGCGATCGTCTGGGTGCCGTGGGCGAGCGCGAAGATCGCCTGGGCACCGCCGATCGCGTAGATCTCCTCGATCCCGCAGAGCGCAGCGGCGGCAAGCACGAGCTCGTGCGGCTCGCCGCCGGGGCCCGGCGGCGAAGCGAGCGCGATCCGCTCGACCCCGGCGACCTGGGCCGGCAGCGCGCACATCAGGACGCTGGAGGGGTAGGCAGCGCGACCTGCGGGGGCGTAGATCCCGGCGGCGGCGACCGGCAGCTCGCGCAGCTTGACCCGCTGGCCCTGGGGCAGCTCGACAGTACGCTCGGCGCCGAGCTGCGCCTCGGCGACCGCACGAACGTTGGCGGCCGCCAACTCGAGGGCTTCGAGCAGCCGCGAGTCCAGCGCGGCCAGGGCGGCGGCTGCGAGCGCGGGGTCGACCCGCAACTCCTCGCGCGCGCGCTCGGTCGCGTCGAGCTCGTTGGTCAGCGCCAGCACCGCGGCCTCGCACTGGGCCGGCGAGCGCGGCGACGTCGGCTCGCCGAAGATCCGGCGGAAGATCGCGTCGACGTCGACCGCCGGCGCGGCGGCGGCGCCGTAGGCTCGGATCGAGGCGGCGGTGTCGGCCGCTCCCCTCCACTCGAAGCGGCGAACCCTCATCTCGCCGCCGCTTCTCTCAGCTTCGCCGTCAGCTCGTCGACCTCGGCGGCGCGCAGCTTGTGGGCGACCCGGTTGGCGACGAAGCGGGCGCTGCACTCGAGGATCTCCTCGCGCACCTCGAGATCGTTCTCCTCCAGGGTACGGCCGGTGGCGACGAGGTCGACGATGCCGTCGCCGAGGCCGATCAGCGGCGCCAGCTCGACTGAGCCCTTGACCTCGATCAGTTCGATCTGGCGGCCGGTTGCCTCGAAGTGGCGTTCGGCGATCCGCGGGTACTTGGTCGCGATCCGCATCATCCCCAGCCGTCGCTGCGACTCGCCCAGGCTCTCGTCGCCCTTGCGCCCGGCGAGGACCATGCGGCAGCGGCCGAAGCCGAGGTCGAGCAGCTCGTAGACCATGCGGTCGGACTGCTCGAGCAGCACGTCCTTGCCGGTGATGCCGACGTCGGCGGCGCCGGCCTCGACGTAGGTGGGGACGTCGGAAGGGCGCATCGTCACCAACGTCATCCCCTCCGTCTCGAAGATCAGCGAGCGCGAGTCGCCGCGCACCTCGGAGGTGTCGATCCCGGCGCCGTCAAGAACGTCCAGGGTCTCGCCGAGCAGGGCGCCGCGCGGCACCGCGATCTTCAGCGGCCCGTCGGCCTTGGCCCGGCTGAGGCCGGCGACCTCGAAGCTCATCGCCCCGCCCCTCCCCGCCGCGACTCCTCCATCTGGGCGACGTGCACGCGCTCCAGGTAAAGGGCGAAGCCGGCCGCGGGCAGGTCGACGCCGAAGCGCTTCAGCAGTCCGTCATAGCGACCGCCGCCGCCGAGCACGTGGCCGAGCGCCGGATCGTAGACCTCGAGGATGGCGCCGCTGTAGTAGCCGAGGTCGCGCAGCAGACCGAGGTCGATCTGAACCCGGCCGGCGGCGCCGCGCCGCTCCAGCTCCTCGAAGGTCTCCTGCAGCCGGGCGGTCGCCCGCTCGACCGCGGCGCCGCCGAGGCCGCGCGCCTGCTCCAGGACCTCGCTGCCGCCGCGCAGCTGCGAGAGGGAGACGCAGGTGGCGCACTGCTCGTCGCTGATCCCCTCGACGGCGGAGAGCTCGGCCTCGAGCCCGACCAGGTCGTGTGTCGCCAGGCGGCCGATGATCGAGTCTCGCGCCTCGCCCTCGACCCCGAACTCGGTCAGCAGCTGGCGGTAGAGGTCGGCGTCGCCGAGCCCGATCACGGCGCGATCGAGGCGGGCGGCGTCCAGCGCCGCCTCCAGCACCTCGACCACCTCGGCGGTCCCCTGCGGCGCCGCAGCGCCGATCAGCTCCACCCCTGCCTGGATGAACTCGCGCATCTGCCCGCGCTGCGGGCGCACCGCCCGGTAGGCACTGGCCATGTAAGAGAGCCGCAGCGGTGTTCCCGCGCCGGCCAGGCGGCTTGCGGCGAGGCGGGCGATCGGCACCGTCATGTCGGAGCGCAGGGCCAGCAGGTCGCCCTCGTCGAAGAAGCGGTAGGCGCCGGCGGCGGTGCGGCCGTCGCCGCGGGCCAGCACCTCGTCGTACTCGATCGCCGGCGTCGAGACCTCGCCGTACCCGCGCTCTTCGAAGACGTCCAGCAGGCGTCGCTGCAGGCGTCGCAGCTCCCGCATCTCCTCGGGGAGCACGTCACGGGTTCCGGGCGGGATCGGGTGGATCATCGGACTGACCTTACGAGAGAGGGTCGAAAAGCCCTGCTAAGCAGGGACCTCTGCCGAGACCCGCTCGATCTGGGCGCCGAGCCCGCGCAAGCGCTCGTCGATCTGCTCGTAGCCACGATCGATCTGACGGATGTTGCCGATGTGGGAGGTGCCGTCGGCCGCCAGGGCGGCGATGAGGATCGCCATGCCGGCGCGAATGTCGGGGCTCTCGACGCGCTCGCCATGAAGCCGGCTCGGACCGCTGACGATCGCCCTGTGGGGATCGCACAGCGTGATCCGAGCGCCCATCGCGACCAGCTTGTCGACGAAGAAGAGGCGGTTCTCGAACATCTTCTCGAAGATCAGGATCTCGCCCTCCGCCTGGGTGGCGAGGGCCAGAGCGATCGAGGTGAGATCGGCCGGGAACGCCGGCCAGGGACCGTCCTCGATCTTCGGGATCGCGTCGCCGAGGTCGGATTCGACCCGCAGGCTCTGCCCCGCCGGCACGATCATGTCGGCGCCGTCGACGTCCGAGCGCAGCCCGAGGCGGCGGAACTGGCGGCGGACCATCATCAGGTCGGCGGCCTCGACGTCGCGGATCCGCAGCTCGCCACCGGTGGCAGCGGCGAGAGCCATGAAGCTGCCGACCTCGATGTGGTCGGGCGAGATCGTGTGCTCGGCGCCGCTGAGGTGCTCGGCGCCGTTGACGACCATCACGTTGGAGCCGATCCCGTCGACGCGGGCACCCATCTTGGTCAGCAGCCGAGCGAGGTCCTGGACATGGGGCTCGGAGGCGGCGTTGGAGATCTTCGTCGCCCCGGAGGTCAGCGCCGCCGCCATCAGCGCGTTCTCGGTCCCCATCACCGAGGGCTCGTCCATGAAGATCTCGCAGGCGCAGAGGCCACCAGGGGCGCTCAGCTCGATCCAGCGGTTGCCGTCGACCCGGGCGCCGAGGTCCTTGAAGGCGTCGAGGTGGGCGTCGAGGCGGCGGCGGCCGATGAAGTCCCCGCCCGGCGGCGGCATACGCGCCTCGCCGAAGCGAGCCAGCAGCGGGCCGGCGAGCAGGAAGGAGGCGCGAATCCGGCTCGAGAGCTCCTCGTCGACCGCTGTCTCGGTGACGCCGCGGGCGCAGAGGCGGACGCTGTTGTCGGCCACCCAAGCGACCTCGACCCCGAGCTGCTCCAGCAGGGCGATCTGGGCCTCCGTATCGCGGATGCGCGGCACCCGGTGCAGCAGCAGCTCCTCCTCGGTCAGCAGGCAGGCAGCGAGGATCGGCAGGGCCGCGTTCTTGTTGCCGGCGACGGTCAGCTCCCCGGAGAGCGGAGCGCCGCCCTGGATGACGAATTTCTCCATGGTCTCGGCTAGGGTAACGACCGTCATGGGGAGAGGCTGGAAGATCGCCGGGGGAGTGGTCGTGGCGCTGGTCGCGCTGCTGCTGGTCAACGCTCTGATCGTCGGCGGCAAGACCGAGCCGGCCGCGGCGACCATGCCCGGCGGCCGCGTCCTCGACCTCCCGGGCGGCGAAGTGCAGGTGGTCGAAGGCGGCCCTCGCGATGGCGACCCGATCGTGCTGATCCACTGCTTCAGCTGCGCGATCGACTGGTGGGACGGGGTGCGGCCGCGACTGGAAGCGGACCACCGGGTCGTCGCCGTCGATCTGCTCGGCCACGGCGGCTCGGAGAAGCCGGGCTCGGGATACACGCCGGCGAATCAGGCGAAGGTGGTGGCGGAGGCGATGGAGAAGCTGGGCGTCCGCGAAGCCGAGGTGGTCGGGCACTCGCTCGGAGGCGCCGTCGCCGTCGCTCTCGCCGAACAGGATCCGCAACTGGTCGACCGGGTCGCGATCATCGACATGCCTCCCG
This sequence comes from uncultured Solirubrobacterales bacterium, assembly GCA_963812145.1. GTDB lineage: Bacteria > Actinomycetota > Thermoleophilia > Solirubrobacterales > 70-9 > VAYN01. Next base: position 522,454 of record CAWEUG010000004.1, on the reverse strand, counting down.
ACAACTCTTACGGAGACCTCGGCTTCATCGCCGGCCTCGCCTTCCAACCCGTGCTCGGAGAGGCGCTGTGGACGATCAAGCCCGACTTCTCCGTCAAGGACGGGCTCGCGGTTGCCTTCGCGCCGGGATTCGACGTGCCCGATCGCTTCGTCGAGGACGTCAAGCGACTGACCTACACCGCCTACGACGAATCGCCGACCGGGACCGAGGACTTCATCGGCGAGGAATCGCTCGACCGACGCATGCGAGGGACCGCCAAACCGCTGCTCGCGATCATGGGAGCCGAGGAGCAGATCGTCGATGACCCACAGCGAGCGCTGGACCAGTACAAGAACGGCGCGCCGGGAACTGAGACCGCCCTGCTCGCCGGTGCCGGCCACTCGCCCAACGTCGAGGTGCCGTCCGAGACCGCCCGTCTGATCATCGGATTCGCCAAATCGCCCCCCGGCGGCTAGATCTTCGGCACGGGACCCGCCTAAGCGCCATGGCTTGCCAGAGCGGTTTGCGGACCGAAATGCAATCCCCGTTGCAGCCACGGCTTGCCGTCCGAGGGGCTCCGTACCTTACGAACCTATGTTCGACTCAAGCAAAAACATAAGCACCCGGCTGGCCGACGCCGCCGACCTCCTGATCGACTTCGCGACCCTCGGCGAGTACGGCTTCGAGCCCGTCGCCAAAGCAGCCCCAAGCTGCGAAACCCGCCACCGCCGTCCGCTCTCCCCCGCCCCCAATCGGCAACGCCGCCCCGGCGCCCCCACCCTGGTCCTGGCAACTGAAGAGCCGCGGTCACGACGCCGACACCAAATCGACGGCCCTTTTCTTCTCCGTCCCTAGCGCCCAGGCTCCGTCCCCGGCCTCCAAAGACCTCCCCGAGGTTCGTGGCGGGGTGAGGCGTGGAGGCCTGACGTTCGAGAAGCAAGCGAGAAGACGCACGCACGTGGCGCCGCGTGGCAGCGCCACGCAAGCCGCGGGCGGGTGGCTTCCCGCGCGGCTTATCGGGCGTCAGGCCCCGCGACACACCCCGTCGCGGACCTCATAAAAAAGAACCGGCGGCGACCTACTCTCCCAGGGGGTTGCCCCCCAAGTACCATCGGCGCAGAGTGGCTTAACTGCTCTGTTCGGAATGGGAAGAGGTGTTTCCCACTCGCCATGCGCCACCGGAATTTTGCGAGACCGCCCCGGTGGAGCTTGAAAACTGCACAAGGCCTTCAGAGTAAATAATCGAAATATCCGTCAAGCCCTCGACCCATTAGTACCGGTCGGCTGAACGCATTGCTGCGCTTACACCGCCGGCCTATCAACCTGGTGGTCTACCAGGGGTCTTACTCCCTCAAGGGGATGGGAGAGCTCATCTCGAGGACGGCTTCCCGCTTAGATGCTTTCAGCGGTTATCCGTTCCGTGCGTAGCTAACCTGCGATGCCCTTGGCAGGACAACAGATACACCAGCGGCACGTTCATCCCGGTCCTCTCGTACTAGGGATGACTCCTCTCAACTCTCCAACGCCCACAGCAGATAGGGACCGAACTGTCTCACGACGTTCTGAACCCAGCTCGCGTACCGCTTTAATGGGCGAACAGCCCAACCCTTGGGACCTACTCCAGCCCCAGGATGCGACGAGCCGACATCGAGGTGCCAAACCGGTTCGTCGATGTGGACTCTTGGAACCGATAAGCCTGTTATCCCCGGAGTACCTTTTATCCGTTGAGCGACGGCGCTTCCACTTGCTACCGCCGGATCACTAAGCCCAACTTTCGTTCCTGCTCGACCCGTCGGTCTCGCAGTCAAGCTCCCTTATTGCCTTTACACTCTACGCACGATTTCCAACCGTGCTGAGGGAACCTTTGGGCGCCTCCGTTACTCTTTAGGAGGCGACCGCCCCAGTCAAACTGCCCACCTGACACTGTTCACCGCCCGGATTACGGCGCGGTGTTAGAAGCCCAGACTACCAAGGGTGGTATCTCAAGGGTGACTCCCCGACAACCAAAGTCGCCGGTTCACTGTCTCCCACCTATCCTGAGCGAGATACCCCAGACTCCAATATCAAGTTGCAGTAAAGGTTCACGGGGTCTTTCCGTCTAGCTGCGGGTACTCGGCATCTTCACCGAGACTTTAATTTCACCGAGTCTCTCGTTGAGACAGCGTCCAAGTCGTTACGCCATTCGTGCAGGTCGGAACTTACCCGACAAGGAATTTCGCTACCTTAGGACCGTTATAGTTACGGCCGCCGTTTACCGGGGCTTAGCTTCGCTGCTTCGCACCGAAGTGCTAACAAGTCCGCGTAACCTTCCGGCACCGGGCAGGCGTCAGCCCCTATACGTCGTCTTACGACTTAGCAGAGGCCTGTGTTTTTGGTAAACAGTCGCTTGGACCAATTCACTGCGGCCCCCTCGGGCTCCCTCCGTATGGAGTTCACCTTAACGGGGCGTCCCTTCTCCCGAAGTTACGGGACGATTTTGCCGAGTTCCTTAACGAGAGTTAGCTCGCTCACCTCAGTATGTTCTACTTGTCCACCTGTGTCGGTTATCGGTACGGGCACGCGAATCCTGCCTAGGGGCTTTTCTTGGAGGCATGGGATCGGGGACTTGCCGGCGGTCAAGCCAGCTGGCATCGCACCTCGCGTCAAAACGCCGCTGCGGATTTCCCTACAGCGACTAGCTACGTGCTTGCCCCAGGACTACCATCGCCTGGGATCCCTTACCCTTCCCCGTCCCCCCATCGGTCATAACGGAATCGACGTGGTACAGGAATATCAACCTGTTGGCCATCGGCTACGCCTTTCGGCCTCGCCTTAGGTCCCGACTAACCCTGAGCAGACGAACTTTACTCAGGAAACCTTGGACAATCGGTGGTGGGGATTCTCACCCCACTTTCGTTACTCATGCCGGCATTCTCACTTCCAACCGCTCCACGGAGCCTTACGACGCCGCTTCACGCAGTTGGAACGCTCTCCTACCGCGTACAGAACCCGCAGGCCTGCACACCCATAGCTTCGGAGGCTAGCTTGAGCCCCGTTGAATTATCCGCGCCCGAACACTTGACCAGTGAGCTGTTACGCACTCTTTCAAGGGTGGCTGCTTCTAAGCCAACCTCTTGGTTGTCTCTGCATTCGGACATCGTTTGCCACTTAGCTAGCACTTAGGGTCCTTAGCTGATGGTCTGGGTTGTTTCCCTTTCGCGTACGAAGTTTATCCCCCGCACACTGACTCCCGAGCTAACCGTAACGGTCTTCGGAGTTTGCCTGAAGTCGGTAACCTGGTAGGGCCCCTAATCCAAACAGTGCTCTACGGCCGCAACGCAATCACTCGAGGCTATACCTAAATATATTTCGGAGAGAACCAGATATCTCTGAGCTTGATTAGCCTTTCACTCCGATCCACAGGTCATCCGCCCAGTTTTCAACCTAGGTCGGTTCGGCCCTCCACGAGGTCTTACCCCCGCTTCAGCCTGCCCATGGATAGCTCGCTCAGTTTCGGGTCTACCGCCAGTGACTATTTCGCCCTATTCAGACTCGCTTTCGCTACGGCTCCGCTCATCGCTTAACCTTGCCACTGACGAGTAACTCGCCGGCTCGTGATGCAAAAAGCACGCCGTCACACCCGAAGGTGCTCCGACCACTTGTAAGTCTACGGTTTCAGGTACTATTTCACTCCCCTTCAGGGGTGCTTTTCACCTTTCCCTCACGGTACTAGTTCACTATCGGTCACCAGGTAGTACTTAGCCTTGGAGGGTGGTCCCCCCAGGTTCAGACCACGTTTCACGGGTGTGGTCTTACTCAGGAACATCAATCAACAGATCAGTGCGCTTTCACCTACGGGACGATTGCCCTCTATGGTGCGAGGTTCCACTCGCTTCGGCTAACACCTGATTTGGTAACTGTTGCCGAGCCAGGCACGGCTCGGGCATGATGTCCTACAACCCCCAACAGACAACGCGTGCCCACTTACATCTGTCAGGTTTGGGCTGATCCCCTTTCGCTCGCCACTACTAAGGGAGTCTCGGTTGATTTCTTTTCCTCGGGCTACTTAGATGTTTCAGTTCGCCCGGTTCCCTTCCAACGACTATGTATTCATCGTTGGATGACGCCGCATTACCGGCGCCGGGTTTCCCCATTCGGAAATCCGCGGGTCAAAGGCTGTTCAGCGCCTAACCGCGGCTTATCGCAGCCGTCCACGTCCTTCATCGACTCCTGGTGCCAAGGCATCCACCGTAAACTCTTAATATCTTGACGGTGATACAGCCCATACACACGAGGTGTACAGGCCGAAATTAAATTACCCATCTTTGCCTTGTGCAGTTTTCAAGGTCCACCGAGGCACACCACGGAGTTCTTCCGTGGTGGTCTCTCAAAACTGAGCAGCGTTCCCACCGGCACTAAGTGCCAGCGGGGAGCCCGGTCGACGTTCTAGAGAAATCTCCCTAGAAAGGAGGTGATCCAGCCGCAGCTTCCGCTACGGCTACCTTGTTACGACTTCACCCCAATCACGGGTCCCACCTTCGACGGCTCCCTCCTTGCGGTTAGGCCACCGGCTTCGGGTGTTACTCGCTTTCGTGGTGTGACGGGCGGTGTGTACAAGGCCCGGGAACGTATTCACCGCAGCATTGCTGATCTGCGATTACTAGCAACTCCACCTTCATGGAGGCGAGTTTCAGCCTCCAATCCGAACCGAGACGCACTTTATGGGATTTGCTCCACCTCGCGGTATTGCTGCCCTTTGTATGCGCCAATGTAGCACGTGTGTAGCCCTGGACATAAGGGGCATGATGACTTGACGTCATCCCCACCTTCCTCCGGTTTGTCACCGGCAGTCTCCCATGAGTCCCCAACTTAATGCTGGCAACATGGAACGGGGGTTGCGCTCGTTGCGGGACTTAACCCAACATCTCACGACACGAGCTGACGACAGCCATGCACCACCTGTGATGGTGTCCCGAAGGAAAACCGTGTTTCCACGGCGGTCACCAACATGTCAAGCCCAGGTAAGGTTCTTCGCGTTGCGTCGAATTAAACCACATGCTCCGCTGCTTGTGCGGGCCCCCGTCAATTCCTTTGAGTTTTAGCCTTGCGGCCGTACTCCCCAGGCGGGGCATTTAGTGCGTTAGCGACGGCACGGGAGGAGTCGACACCTCCCACACCTAATGCCCATCGTTTACGGCGTGGACTACCAGGGTATCTAATCCTGTTCGCTCCCCACGCTTTCGCGCCTTAGTGTCAGTCACGTCCCAGCGAGCTGCCTTCGCTATTGGTGTTCCTCCTGATATCTGCGCATTCCACCGCTACACCAGGAATTCCACTCGCCTCTTCCGGACTCTAGCTCTACAGTATCCATCGGCTTTCAAAGGTTGAGCCTTTGACTTTCACAACGGACTTATAGAGCCACCTACGCGCGCTTTACGCCCAATGATTCCGGACAACGCTTGCTCCCTACGTATTACCGCGGCTGCTGGCACGTAGTTAGCCGGAGCTTCTTGTGGAGGTACCGTCAATCCACACGGCTATTCACCGGTGAACCTTCGTCCCTCCTGAAAGGGGTTTACAACCCGAAGGCCGTCTTCCCCCACGCGGCGTTGCTGCGTCACGCTTTCGCGCATTGCGCAAGATTCCCCACTGCTGCCTCCCGTAGGAGTCTGGGCCGTGTCTCAGTCCCAGTGTGGCTGATCGTCCTCTCAGACCAGCTACCCATCGTTGCCTTGGTAGGCCGTTACCCCACCAACAAGCTAATGGGCCGCGAGCTCCTCCCAATGCGGAGGCCGAAGCTTCCTTTAGTACACAGGCTTATACCCGTGCACCACATCCGGTATTAGCCCGAGTTTCCTCGGGTTGTCCCGGTCATCGGGGCAGATTACTCACGTGTTACTCACCCGTTCGCGGCTTAGCCCCAGGGCAAGCCCTGGTTCGTCGCACCACTTGCATGTGTTAAGCACGCCGCCAGCGTTCGTCCTGAGCCAGGATCAAACTCTCCGTGAAAGGTACTCACAAAGAGCTGCCATGCCTGGCTGGCCACCGGGTACACAAACTCGGCGACCGGCATGACGGGTAAATCAGACCATCCGGTGCGCTGGCGCGCCGGATGGATCGGGCTCAAACATTCCGCAGACCGGTTGATGGGTCTACGGAGTGCACGCTGCTCAGTTTTCAAAGACCGTTGCGCCTCTACGCCGGGACTCGACGCTCTTCACGCATGGAGCCGCACAAGGCAGCCCCAGAAGGACGCGGGAGTATAGCGCTCCGGCGGACGTTTGCCTAGTGCCTGGCGGCGAGGCTCAGGCGGCGCTATCGAAGAGGCTGAGGAAGCGCCGCTTCCCGACCTGCAGAACCCTGCCGGCAAGCGCCTCACGCGGCAGCTCGAGGATATCGGGCGCGATCGTCTCGCCGTCGAGCTTCACCCCTCCCTGCTTGATCAGGCGCCGGGCCTCGCTGGAGCTGAAGTCGAAGCCGCTCCCGATCAGCCGTGGCAGCAGGATCTGCTCGGGCTCACTGCCGGCGGCTGGGTCGATGTCCCAGGTGGGGATCTCCTCCGGCACGCCGTGGTCGCGGATGACGCGGTTGAAATGCTCCTCCGCCCCGGCCCCCGCTCCCTCGCCGTGAAAGCGGTCGACGATCCGCCGCCCCAGCTCGCGCTTGGCCTTGTTGGCTGGGCCGCCGGGCAGCTCGGAGCCGAGCAGCAGCCGGTAGTACTCGGCCATCGCCTCGTCGGGAATGCTCATCAGCTTCCCGAACATCTCCTCCGGCGCCTCGGTGACGCCGACGTAGTTGCCGAGTGACTTGCTCATCTTCTTGACGCCGTCGGTCCCGACCAGGATCGGCATCGTCAGGATCGACTGCGGCGACTTTCCATAGGCGGCCTGGATGTCGCGTCCGAAGAGCAGGTTGAACTTCTGGTCGGTGCCGCCGAGCTCGAGGTCGGCCTCGACCGCGACCGAGTCATAGCCCTGTAGCAGCGGGTAGAGCAGCTCCAGGGCCGCGATCGGCGCTGCCGCGGCGAGCCGCTTCTGGAAGTCGTCGCGCTCGAGCAGGCGGGCCACGGTCGTCTGCGCGAGCAGCCCCAGCAGGGCCTCGGGCTCCATCCTCAGCCACTCGCTGTTGAAGCGGACCTCGGTCCGCTCGCGGTCGAGCAGCTTGAAGGCCTGCTCCTGGTAGGTGGCCGCGTTGGCCTCGATCTCCTCCGGCGAGGGCAGCGGCCGCGTGCTCGAGCGGCCGCTCGGATCGCCGACCCGGGCGGTGAAGTCGCCGATGATGAGGACGACCGTGTGCCCGGCATCCTGGAACTCGCGCAGCTTCTTCAGCACCACCGTGTGGCCGAGGTGGATATCGGCGGTGGTCGGGTCGATTCCCAGCTTGACGCGCAGCGGATCGGCCCCGGCGAGCTGCTCGGCGAGCCGCCCCTCCGGCAGCACGTCGACCGCGTTGCGCGTCAAATCCGCCATTTCGCGAATGCTAGACTGCCGCCTCCGCTCGGCGAGTTGAGCCACGCCGAGCCCTCACCTCTTTGATGGCGGCCCTAGGAATAAAGCGCCGGCGGCGTGGCGGCGAAGTTCCGCCCGCTTCACCGGCCCCCCCGACCAAGCCTGCGAAGCCACGGCTGAAGAAGCTGCGCGTGCTCTTCGTCCTGCTCGGGCTGGCGATCCTGGCGATGGTCTCGATGGTCTTCGGGATGATGGCGGCGGTCTCCCAGGACCTGCCCGCGATCTACAACTTCGCCCAGTACAAGGCCTCGAAGAACAGCGAGGTCTACGACGCCACCGGCGAGCCGATCGGCACCCTGACCAGCGACCAGAACAAGATCCTGCTCAGCTCCGGGCAGATCTCCCCCAACATCAAGAACGCCGTGGTCTCGGTCGAGGACTCGCGCTTCTACGAGCACAGCGGCGTCGACTTCGAGGGCATCGGGCGTGCCCTGGTCAAAGACATCCTCAGCCAGAGCGCCGCCCAGGGCGCCTCGACGATCACCGAGCAGTTCGTCAAGAACGCCCTCGAAGCCCAGGACACCCGCACCCTCTTCGTCAAGTTCAAGGAGGCTGCCCTCGCCTACCGGCTCGAGCGCCACTGGAGCAAGGACAAGATCCTCACCCAGTACCTGAACACGATCTACTTCGGCGAGGGCGCCTACGGGATCGAGGCCGCCGCCCGCACCTACTTCGGCGACGCCCACCCCGGCTGCGGCAGCTCGACCGAGCCCTGCGCCTCGGTCCTGGAGCCCTGGGAGGCGGCGACGCTGGCGGCGATCATCGCCTCGCCTTCGGCCTACGACCCCAAGATCTATCCCGAAAACGCGCTCGGCCGACGCAACCTCGTGCTGGGAAACATGTACGAACAGGGCTACATCTCGCACGAGCAGTTCGTCGAAGGCAGCAAGCAGGCGCTGCCCTCGCCCAGCGACATCGAACCGCCGACGCTCGATTCCAAGGCGCCTTACTTCACCGCCTACCTGCGCCAGCAGCTGGTCGAACGCTATGGCGCCTCGAAAGCCTTCTTCGGCGGCCTCAAAGTCAAGTCGACGCTCGATCTGGGCCTGCAGGAAGCGGCTCAGGAAGCCGTCAACTCCTACCTCGGCTACTCGCCGGCCACCGCCTCGGTGGTCGTGATCGACAACCACAACGCCGGCATCAAGGCGATGGTCGGCGGTCCCGACTTCGACACCGCGCCCTTCAACCTCGCCACCCAGGGCCACCGCCAGCCCGGCTCCTCGATCAAGCCCTTCACGCTGCTGACCGCCCTCGAACAGGGGATCTCGCCGGAAACGGTCTACCCCTCCGAACAGCGGACCTTCTACTTCGGCAAGAAGGGCAACGAAGAATTCGAAGTCAGCAACGACGAGGACGCCTACCTCGGCTCCTGCTCGATCACCTGCGCGACGACCTACTCCGACAACTCGATCTACGCCGCGCTCGCGCTCGAAGGCCTGGAGGGGAAGAACGTCCACGACCGCACCAGCGCGATCGCCGGCACGATCCACAAGATGGGCTACGCCGACCCGATCTCGACCAACCCGGCGATGGTCCTCGGCGGGCTCGAAATCGGGGTCACCCCGGTCGGCTGGACCTACGCCTACAGCACGCTCGGCAACGACGGCGACCGCGTCAGCGGCACCCTCGCCCCCCGGCCCGGCGACAGCCCGGTCTCCTACACCCAGGTCACCGACAAGGACGACAAGACGATCAAGGGCGGCGACAACGACTCCACCCACGAGCAGGTGATCGACGAGGGGACCGCGGAAACCGCCAAGAGCATCCTCGAAACGGTCGTCTCCGGCGGCACCGGCACCAACGCCCAGATCGGCGCCGAAGGGCAGTGGGGCAAGACCGGGACGACGGAGAACAACGGCGACGCCTGGTTCTGCGGGGGCGTGAGCGACGAAGTGACCGCCTGCGTCTGGGTCGGCTATCCCGACTCGACGACGCCGATGACCACCCTCTACAACGGCGGCCCGGTCATGGGCGGCACCTTCCCGGCACTGATCTGGGCCAGCGTGATCTCCGCCTGGGAGGAGATCAAGGCCAACCACGTCGCCGAGAAGAAGGCCCGAGAGGACGACCGCGGATCGGACGACGGCGACTCCGATGAAAGCGAGACCTACGTGCCGCCGGTGGAAACCGAAGCGGCCCCCGAAGAAGAAGTCGAAGCTGTTCCGGAAGTGGAAGCGGCGCCCGAAGCCGAAGCCACCCCTGAAGCGGCTCCCGAAGCACCAGAAGCAGCCCCCGAATCCGGTGGCGGCGGTGGCGGCGTAACCGCCGGTTAGGGACGCGGACGGGAGACGAAGGGGCTGCCGGCGGCGCAGAAGCGCCAGGGGCGGTCCACGGCTTTGGTGATGCCGATCCGTGGGCCGGTGACGACCGCCGGTGCCGGGCCCTCGGGCCCCAACAACAGAAAGGGGTCGCGGCCGAGGTCGGCGCCGTTGCGCTCGAGGCCGATGCCGAGCGCCTCGGTCAGCTTGCCCGGCCCCGAGCAGAGCTCGCCCTCGGGCCGGTCGCCGCGGCGGGCGCGCATCGCCTCCAGGCCGGCCGTCGGCTCCAGCGCCCGGATCAGCACCGCCGCCGCCTCGCCCTCGGGTTCGGCGACGAAGTTGAGCAGGCTGTGGATGCCATAGGAGAGGTAGACGTAGGCCAAGCCGGGCGGACCGAAGAGAACCTCGGTGCGATCGGTGAGGCCGACGTAGGCGTGGCAGGCGGGGTCGTCGCGCTCGTAGCTCTCGGTCTCGACGATCGTGCCGCCGACGCCGTCGAAGAAGAGCCGGCAGCCGACGAGGTCATGGGCGACGTCGTGCACTGAGCGATCGAAGAACCCTCGATCCAGGCGATGGGCCTGAGGCGTCCGCCATCTGGACGCTTGCGGCCCGTCGGCCGTCAAGAGCGCTCGTCGAGGACCCGGGCCTGGACGGCGGCGAGCGTCTCGCGGGCCTCGCCGATCTGCGCGGCCAGGGGAACCGAGCCGGTGCCGCCGGCGATCCGCTTCGACTCCAGCCAGCTGCTGCGCCGCAGCACCTCGTAGTAGGAGTCGTCGAGGTGCTCGGAGTGAGCCTTCAGCTCCTCCGGCGTGAAGTCCGAGAGGGCGCTGCCGCGCTCGACCGCCTCGCGGACCAGGCCACCGACGACGCCGTGCGCTTCGCGAAAGGGAACCCCCTTGCGGACCAGCAGGTCGGCGACCTCGGTCGCGGCCAGCATCTCGTCGCCGGAGGCGTCCTCCATGCGCTCGCGGTCGAACTCGATCCCCGCCAGCATCCCCGCGGTCGCGTCGAGGCAGAGCTCGATCGTTTCGACGGCGTCGAAGAGCGGCTCCTTGTCCTCCTGCATGTCCTTGCCGTAGGTCAGCGGCAGCGCGTGCATGACGCCGAGCAGGGTCGCGTAGCTGGCGACAACGCGGGGGCTCTTGGCCCGTAGAAGCTCGGCCGAGTCGGGGTTGAGCTTCTGCGGCATGATCGAGGAGCCGGAGGAGAAGGTCTCGTCGAGCTGACAGAAGCCAAACTCGGTGCTGGACCAGATGACCAGTTCGGAGCCGAGCCGCGAGAGGTGCATCGAGCAGGTCGAGGCGGCGGCCAGGTAGTCGAGCACGAAGTCGCGGTTGGAGGCGCCGTCGATCGAGTTGTGGCTGACGTGCTCGAAACCGAGGTCGGCAGCGACCGCGTCGCGATCGATCTCCCAGTTGACCCCGGCCAGGGCACCGGAGCCGAGCGGCATCACCCCGGCGCTGTCGAGCGCGAACTGGAAGCGGAGGACGTCGCGGGCGAGCATCCAGAAGTAGGCGAGCAGGTGGTGGCCGAGGTAGACCGGCTGGGCGCGCTGCAGATGGGTGTAGCCGGGCATCGGCCAGTCCTTGTGCGTCTCGGCCAGCACCAGCAGCTGCTCCATCGCGGCCCCACAGAGCTCGATCGCCTGCAGCGAGTGGACCTGGACCACCATCGCCACGTCGGTCGCGACCTGGTCGTTGCGCGAGCGGCCGGTGTGGAGCTTGCCGGCCAGCGGTCCGATCTCCTCGCCGAGCAGGCGCTCGATCGCCATGTGGATGTCCTCGTCGGAGTCCTCGAAGGCGAAGCCGTGCTCGGCCATGCGCGCGCGCACCCGCTCCAGGCCGGCATCGATCTGGGCCAGCTCGCCCTCGTCGAGGATGCCGATCCCGAGCAGGCCGCGGGCGTGGGCCTGCGACTGGTCGATGTCGTAGGCAGCCAGCTGCCAGTCGAACGGGAGCGAGCGGTTGAGCGCCCAGAAGCGGGGGTCCGGATCTCTGCGGAAGCGGCTCACGGGCGGGATCGTATTGCCGAGGCCAGCCCCTGGCAGACGCGGTCCACCTGGCCCTCGCTCATCGCCGAGAAGAAGGGCAGTGCCAGCGAGTGGGCGGAGGCGGCTTCGGCGACCGGGAACCGGCCCTCGCCGTAGCCGAGCTCGCGCAGATGCGGGAAGAGGTGGATGCAGGGCAGGTAGGCCTTGCTGGCGATGCCGCGCTCGGCCAGGCGGGCGATCGTCGCGTCGCGGTCGACGCCGTCGCCGAGGCGGACGACGTAGACGAACCAGCTGCGGCGCTCCTCTCCGCGGCCGGCGATCGGAACCTCGATGCCCTCGATGCCGGTCAACCCCTGCTCATAGAGCGAGGCGACGCCGGCGCGGCGCTCCAGCAGCGAGTCGAGCTTCTCGACCTGGGCGACCCCGAGCGCAGCGGCGAGATCGGAGAGGCGGTAGTTGAAGCCGAGGCCGCCATGGTCGAGCCAGCCCATGTCGGCGGCGCGGCCCTGGTTGCGCTCGGCGCGCAGGCGCGCCGCGGTCTCCGGGCTGGCGGGAACGATCATCCCCCCCTCTCCCGTGGTCATCTGCTTGTTGGGGTAGAAGGCGAAGGTGGCGAGGTTGCCGCGAGTGCCGACCCTGCAGCCCTCGGAATCGACCGCGCCGATCGCCTCGCAGGCATCCTCGAGGATGCCAAGGCCGTGCCGGGCAGCGAGCGGCTCCAGCTCCGACAGCGCCGCCGGGTAGCCGAAGATGTGGACCGGGAGGATGCCCCTGGTCCGCTCTCCTACGGCTGCCTCGACAGCCGCCGGGTCGAGGTTCAGGGTCACCGGGTCGACGTCGCAGAAGACCGGCTTGGCGCCCTCGTAGAGCAGGCAGTTGGCCGAGGCGACGAAGCTGAAGGGGCTAGTCAGGACCTCGTCGCCGGGGCCCCAGCCGAGCGCCCGCACGCCGAGGTGCAGGGCGGTGGTGCCGCTGGAGACCGAGACCGCGTCCCCGACCCCGAGCCAGCCCGCCAGCTCGCGCTCGAAGCGGACTCCCATCGGGCCCAGCGAGAGCTGCTTCGAGCGCAGGACCTCGAGCGTCAGCTCCTCCTCGCGGGCGCCGATCTCCGGCTGCGCGAGCGGGATCGCCTCCGGTCCACTCATTGGAACGCGTACTCCAGCGAGTCGACCAGGGCCTCCCAGGAGGCCTCGATGATGTTCTCGGAGACGCCGATCGTGCCCCACTCGCGCACCCCGTCGGCGGAGTCGAGCAGGACCCTGGTGACGGCGCCGGTGCCGTGGGCTTCGTCGAGGATGCGGACCTTGTAGTTGGTCAGCTCGATCTCGGCCAGATGCGGGTAGCGATCGGCGATCGCGCCGCGCAGGGCCTGGTCGAGCGCGTTGACCGGCCCGTTGCCCTCGGCGACGCGGACATAGCGCTCGCCGTCGACCTCGACCTTGATCGTCGCCTCGGTCTCGACCCCGCCGCCGGCTCGCTTCTCGGTGACGACGCGGAAGCTCTCCAGCTTGAACAGCGGCTTGTAGCTGCCCGCCTCGCGGCGCAGCAGCAGCTCGAAGGAGGCCGGCGCCGCCTCGTAGTGGTAGCCGTGATGCTCGCGCTCCTTGAGCCGCTCGATCGCCCGCGCCGCCGCCTCGTCGTCGATCTCCAATCCAGCCTGGGCGGCCTGATCGCGGATCGTCGCCTTGCCCGAGAGCTCGGAGGGCAGGACGTTGCGCTGGTTGCCGACCGCGGCCGGGTCGATGTGCTCGAAGGTGCGGGCGTCGGCCGCGACCCCGGCGACGTGCATCCCCCCCTTGTGGGCGAAGGCGTTGCGGCCGACGTAGGGGGCGTCGGGATTCGGCGTCAGGTTGCAGAGCTCGTCGACGAAGTGGACTGTCTCGGTCAGGGTCGCCAGCTGCTCCGCCGAGACGACCTCGTAGCCCATCTTCAGCTGCAGGTCGGGCAGGATCGTGGTCAGGTTGGCGTTGCCGCAGCGCTCGCCGTAGCCGTTGACGGTGCCCTGGACGAGACGGGCCCCCTCACGCACGGCGGCCAGCGAGTTGGCGACGCCGCAGCCGGCGTCGTCGTGGACGTGGATGCCGAGCTCCACCCTCTCCCCCAGCTTCGCCGTCATCGCCGCGGCCGCCGCCGCCACCTGATCGGGCAGGCTGGAGCCGTTGGTGTCGCAGAGCGAGACGTTCTCTGCCCCGGCCGCGACCGCGGCCTCGAGGCAAGCCAGCGCGTAGCCCGGGTCGTCGCGGTAGCCGTCGAAGAAGTGCTCGGCGTCGTAGACGACGCGCTTGCCCTGCTCGCGGCAGAAGCCGACCGAGTCGGCGATCATCGCCAGGTTCTCCTCGCGCGAGACCTTGGTCACTTTCTCCAGGTGCAGGCCCCAGGTCTTCCCGACCAGGGTCACGACCGGGGCGAAGCAGCCGACCAGGGTCGCCAGCGCGGGATCATCCGCGGCGTCGGTGTCGCGGCGGCGGGTCATCCCGAAGGCGCAAATCGTCGCCTGCTCCAGCTCCAGCTCGGCGAGCTGCTCGAACAGCTCCACCTCCTTCGGGTTGGAGCTGGGGAAGCCGGCCTCGATCATCTGCACCCCGAGCTTGTCGAGGGCGAGGACCACCCGCGCCTTCTCGGAGGCCGAGAGCGACATCCCCTCGCCCTGCATGCCGTCGCGCAAGGTCGTGTCGTAGAGCTTCACCTGTTCCATCTGCTGCCTTTCGAGTCTGAAGTTCGGGGAGAGGCCACGGGGGCCTGCCTGCGCGGCACGAAGCCGCGCCAGCCGCTAGGCGGCTGCGGTAATTCGCCCGATTGACTCGATGCGGCGGTGAAACGTCACGAACTCACCTTACTCGCCGCGTCGACCCCGGCCGGCATCTCGACGAAGTCGAGCCACTCCAGGTACTCCTCGGCCCGGCCGTAGAGCGCGTCCTCGAACTTTGCCTGGACGTGGGTGGTTATCTCGCCCGGCTTGCCGCCGCCAAGCGGGTGGTCGTCGATCTCGCGGACCGGCACCAGCTCCGCCGCCGTCCCGGTCAGGAAGACCTCCTCGGCGAGGTAGAGCTCGGCCCGGGCGACGTCGCGCTCGACCACCGTGTAGCCGAGGTCGCGGGCGATCTGGATCACCGACTTGCGGTTGATCCCGTCGAGGATCGAGGCGACGTGCGGCGGGGTCACGATCTCGCCGTCGCGGACCACGAAGATGTTCTCACCCGAGCCCTCACAGACGAAGCCGCGTTCGTCGAGCAGGATCGCCTCGTCGTAGCCGGCGTTGGCCGACTCGGTCTTGGCCAGGATCGAGTTGAGATAGGAGCCCGAGGCCTTGGCGTGCGGGATCGAGCCGCCGGGGCTGATCCGCCGCCAGCTCGAGACCTTGGCGCGGATGCCGCCGTTCTTGCTCTCCTCGCCGAGGTAGGCGCCCCAGGGGAAGGCGGCGACGATGACGTCGATCGGGGCGTCTTTGGCGTAGAGCCCGAGGCTGCCGTAGCCGCGGTAGGCGAGCGGCCTGATGTAGGCGGAGCGGAGGCCATTTCGAGCCAGCAGCTCGTGGGTCGCCTGGCGGATCTCCTCGGCCGAGTACGGCAACTCGAGGTAGTAGAGCTGGGCCGATTTCTCCAGACGCGCCAGATGGTCGGCGTGGCGGAAGACCGCCGGCCCACGCTCGGTCTCATAACAGCGAATCCCCTCGAAAACGCCGGTTCCGTAGTGCAGGCCATGGCTGAGCACGTGGGTCTGGGCCTGCTCCCAGGGCACGAACTCGCCGTTCTTCCAAATCAAATCCACCTGCTCCATGTTGAAGGGAAGTATGCCCGATCAAACGAAGGGCTTCACCCCCGAAGCCGCGAATGACGGCTGAAAAGCAACGAAGGAGGCACAGGACTTGATGAACTCCAGATTTCTCCCGAAGCTCAGCTACTCGAACGTGATCGCGACCATGGCGCTCTTCATCGCCCTCGGCGGTGCCGCTATCGCCGCCGGCCTACCGAAGAACAGCGTCGGCACCAAACAGCTGAAGCGCGGCGCCGTGACCGCGGCGAAGCTGAAGAAAGGGGCCGTCACCAGCGGCAAGCTGGCACCGAAGTCGGTGATCGCCGGCAAGCTCGGCCCCAACGCCGTCCTGCCGGGCAACATCGGCAACGGCGCCATCACCAGCGCCAAGATCGGTGCCGGGGCCGTGATCGCCAGCTCGATCAAAAACGGCGTCATCACCACCAACAAACTCAACAGCAAAGCCGTGACCACGGACAAACTCGCGACCGGCGCGGTGACCAACCCGATCCTGGCCAACGGCTCGGTGACGCCGGCCAAGCTCAGCAACGAATTCGGCCCGATCGTGGCGACGCTGAAAAGCGGACAGACGCTGCGGGGGGTCTTCGACCTCGGTGGGCATGCGGTTGGGGCCGGAGAAGAGGCGCGATCGGCGATCAGCTACCAGTTCCCGCTGCTCGCGAGCCCGGCCGTTACGGTGCTCAAAAAAGGGCAGACCTCGGCCAACTGCGCGGGGCTCGGGACCGGCGCCAGCCAGACCCCACAGGCGACCGCAGGGAACCTCTGCGTCTACGTCACCGAAGAAGTCAACGTCGACGCGACCACCCCGCTGTCGGCCGAGAACAACACCCGTCTCGGCTTCGGCCTGGCTGCGAAATCCGGTGCCGCGCCAGGCAGCTACTACGCCTACGGCCAGTGGGCGGTGACCGCTCCCTAGCCGGCGAGCGCTGAGAGGACCGCGTCGGTCATCTCAGCGGTCCCGACCTCGACCTCGGCGGGGATGTCCGGCATCGGCGGAGTTGCCGGCGTCCCTGCTGCCAGGTCCGGAGTGCGCAGGCCGCTCTCCAGGGCCACGTCGACGGCCGCCTCGATCCGGGCCGCGTCGTCCGGGCGGTCGAGCCCGTGGCGCAGCATCATCGCCACCGAGAGGAAGGTCGCGAGCGGGTTGGCGATGCCTTTGCCGGCGATGTCGGGAGCGGAGCCGTGAACCGGCTCGAACAGGCCCGGCGCACCGTCGACGCCGAGGCTGGCGGAGGGCAGCATCCCCAGTGAGCCGGTCAGCATCGCCGACTCGTCGCTGAGGATGTCGCCGAAGAGGTTCTCGGTCACGATCACGTCGAACTCGGAGGGGCGCGAGACCAGCTGCATCGCCGCGTTGTCGACCAGCAGGTGGTCGAGCGCGACGTCGGCGTAGTCGGGCGCGACGCGGCTGACCACCTCGCGCCAGAGCCGCGAGGTCTCCAGCACGTTGGCCTTGTCGACCGAGGTCACGCGAGGCTTGCGGCCAGAGCTCTCGGCGCGGCGGCGGGCGGCCTCGAAAGCGGTGCGGGCGATGCGCTCGATTTCGCCGGCGTCGTACTCGCAGGTGTCGTGGGCGGAGTCGCCGTCGCGGCCGCTGTCGCCGAAGTAGATGCCGCCGGTCAGCTCGCGGACGACGAGCAGGTCGGTGCCGGCGATGCGCTCCTCGCGCAACGGGCTGGCGCCGACCAGAGCCGGGCTGGGCCGGACCGGCCGCAGGTTGGCGTAGAGGCCCATACCCTTGCGCAGGCCGAGCAAGCCCTGCTCGGGGCGCGGCGCGTCGGGGTCGGTCGTGTCCCATTTGGGACCGCCGACGGCGCCGAGCAGGACCGCGTCGGCGGCCCGACAGGCATCCAGAACCTCGTCGGTGAGGGCGGTGCCGTGGGCGTCGATCGAGCAGCCGCCCATCAGGCGCTCGTCGAACTCGAACTCCCCCAACGAGGTCAGCAGCTGCTGCGCCGCGGCGACGATCTCCGGGCCGATCCCGTCGCCGGGGAGGACGACTATCAGTGGGGTGGCGCTCACGCGGCGGGACTCTAAGGGTTGGGCGGCCAGCCGCGTTAGGCGGCGACGGCCTCGATGTTGAGGCGCACGTAGTCGAGGGTCAGCGGCTGCTCGGACTCCGCCAGGACGGCCTCGGCGAACGGGCGCCGCTGCGACTCCGGCAGCTGGGCCAGCAGAGGGCCGAGGGTGACGGTCGACGTGAAGGCAAGCGGGTCCGGCGGCTGCACCGGCTTCGGCTCGAGCCAGCAGCACGCTTGCGTGAAGCCGGCGCCGCGCAGGCGCGACTCGGTCTCCTCTGGGCCGGCGAAGTTCCACATCCCAGGCGCCCCGGCGAAGTGGGGCGCGAACTCCGGGCGGGCGGCGACCGTAGCGATCGCCTGCGCGTGCCTGGCGACATTTCCTTCTCCCCCGCACTGCGCGACCAGGCGCCCGCCCGGCCGCAGAGCCGACCGCAGACGGGCGAAGAGCGCGTCGTGGTCGAGGATCCAGTGGAAGGTCGCGGTCGAGAAGAGGAGATCGACCGGCTCGGCGATCTCCAGCTCCGCCAGGTCCGCAACCAAGTAGGAGGCACGCTCGCCCAGGCGCTCCCGCGCTTTGGCGACCATCGCCTCCGATCCGTCGACCGCCAGCACGCTGCCGCCGGGGAGGCGATCGAGCAGCTCGGCGGTGACCCGGCCCGAGCCGCAGCCGGCGTCGAGCGCCGCCTCGTCACCCCGCAACTGCAGCCGGTCCAGGACCTCCATCCCCCAGCTGAACTGGGGATCGGAGACCTGGTCGTAGGTCTCGGCGTCCCACTCGCGGGCGCTGCTGTTCATCGCCCTGGGCGCGCCCGGGTCGCTCACAGCGCCGTCGTCACCGGCCCGCGGTCGGCGCCGCCGCCGGACTCGAAGCTGTCGATCGCGGCCCCGTTCTCGAGCGTGATCGCGATGTCGTCGAGCCCGTTCAGCAACCGGTGCTTGACATCGGGCTCGACGGCGAAGTTAAAGACGCCGTTGGCGCAGGTGACGGTCTCGTCATCGACGTCGATCCGTGCCTCCCCGGCCTCGGCGACGAGGCGGCAGTGCTCCTCGTCGAGGATCGCCGGCAGCAGCCCGATCTTGGTGCAGTTGGAGTAGAAGATGTCGGCGAAGGAGGGCGCGACGATCGCCTGGAAGCCGAAGTCCTCCAGCGCCCAGGGTGCGTGCTCGCGGGAGGAGCCGCTGCCGAAGTTGCGCCCGGTGACCAGGATCGGATTCGGCTCCAGCTCGATCTCGCCGTCGCGGATCCAGTCGTAGAAGAGGAACTCGCCGAAGCCGGTCCGCTCGACCCGCTTGAGGAACTGCTTGGGGATGATCTGGTCGGTGTCCACGTCGTGGCGGTCCAGGACCGACACCTTGCCCTCGATCACGTCGATCGGCCTCATCTTCAGCTCCAGTTCCTGATGTCGACGAAATGTCCCTCGATGGCGGCCGCGGCGGCCATCTTCGGGCTGACCAGGTGGGTGCGCCCCCCCTTGCCCTGCCGTCCCTCGAAGTTGCGGTTCGAGGTCGAGGCGCAGCGCTCGCCCTCGTCGAGGATGTCGGGGTTCATCCCCAGGCACATCGAGCAGCCCGCCTCGCGCCATTCGAAGCCGGCGCCGCGGAAGACCTCGTGCAGCCCCTCGGCCTCGGCGGTCGCCTTGACCTGCTGGGAGCCAGGGACGACCATCGCCCGCACCGTACCGGCGACCTTGCGGCCGTCGACCACTTCGGCCGCCTCGCGCAGATCCTCGATCCGCGAGTTGGTGCAGGAGCCGATGAAGACCCGTTCCGGGGCGACCTCGGTCATCGGCGTGCCGGCCTCGAGGCCCATGTAGGCGAGGGCGCGCTCGGCCGATTCGCAGTCGGCCGGCGAGTCCATCGCCGCCGGATCGGGGATGCGGTCGGTGACCTCGCAGACCATGCCCGGGTTGGTGCCCCAGGTGACCATCGGCGAGATCGCGCCGGCGTCGATCTCGACCTCGGTGTCGAAGGTCGCGCCGGGGTCGCTCGGCAGCAGGCGCCAGCGCTCGAGCGCGGCACCGAGGTCCGCGGGGGCGGCGGCGCGGTCGCGAACCCACTCGAAGGTGACCTCGTCGGGGGCGATCATCCCGGCGCGGCCCCCGCCCTCGATCGTCATGTTGCAGATCGTCATCCGCCCGGGCATCTCCAACGCCTCGATCGCCGGCCCGGCGTACTCGACCGCGTGGCCGACCATGCCGCCGGTGCCGAGGCGACCGATCGTGGCCAGGATCAGGTCCTTGGGAGTGACGCCGGTGCCGAGCTCGCCCGAGTAGGAGATCCGCATCGTCTTCGGTCGCTTCTGGACCAGGCACTGGGTCGCCAGCACGTGCTCGACCTCCGAGGTGCCGATGCCGAAGGCCAGCGCTCCGAAGGCGCCGTGGGTGGAGGTGTGGCTGTCGCCGCAGACGATCGTCATCCCCGGCTGGGTGACCCCCAGCTCCGGGCCGATCACGTGGACGATGCCCTGGCGCTCGGAGCCCAGCGAGTAGAGCGGGATGCCGAACTCCTCGCAGTTGCGCTCCAGCGTTTCGACCTGGACCCGCGAGAGCTCATCGGCGATCAGGCGCGCCGCCATGGTGCCGTCGGTGGGGACGTTGTGATCGGCGGTCGCCAGCGTCTTGTCGGCGCGACGGACCCGGCGGCCGGCCAGGCGCAGCCCATCGAAGGCCTGCGGTGAGGTGACCTCGTGGACCAGGTGCAGGTCTATGTAGATCAGGCCGTCGGAGACCTCGTGGGCCTCCCAGATCTTCTCGAACATGTTTTGCGGCATCTCTTCCTCTCTAGCCGCGCCTGAGGCCGGCGGCGATCACGGCGATGAACCTGGTCGGGTCTTCGCCATCGTTCTCAAAGTGATGGGGCAGGTCGGCATCGAAGGTGACGCTGTCGCCGCTGGAAAGGTCGTGACGGGTGCCCTCGACGAAGAGTGCCAGGTTGCCGTTAAGAACGACCGTGGTCTCACGACTGCCGGGCTCGTGCATCGGTGGATCCTCCCGGCCCCCAGTTGTGGCACCGGGCTCCAGCGTGTGGAGGGAGACATCGGCGCGCTGCCCGGGCAGCGGGGGCGTCAGCTCCTCGAAGCGGTGCCCCCCGCGCTCAGAGCGGCGGCGCTCGCCGGCCCGGCTGATCGAGACATGCTGGCCCTCGTCCAGGCGCAGCAGCTGCGACAGCGTCAGCTCCAGCCCGCCGGCGATCTTCTCCGCCACCGCCAGCGTCGGACTGGTCTCCCCGCGCTCGACCTGCGACAGCATCGGCGCGCTGACCCCGGAGCGCTCTGCCAGATCGCGCAGGGAGAAGCCCATTGCATCGCGCAGGGCCTTTATCCGCGGGCCGACGGTCGCCGAGGGGGCGCCGGGCTCGACGGCGCCGGCAGCCGCATGTGCGGTGGGTTTCGAGGCCTTCGTGCGGGCGGCGGTAGCGGTCATCTCATCGTACGTTATCACGGACATCTGTATTTGCCAGCAGTGCCCTGAGGTCGGCGGCGATCGACTCGGCTTCCTCGTCCAGCTGCTCCGGGGCGATCCTGATCACTCCGTAGCCGGCTACCCGCAGGCGCCGATCTCGCGCCCTGTCTTCACGAAAGGCGATCCGGGTGCCGTGCGCTACGAAGCCGTCAAGTTCGACGATCGCGCGCGAGTCAGGCCAGAAGCAATCCACTTCGAACCACCTCTCCCCCGCCTCTATCCAGGCATTGAGCTGCGGGGGGCGAAGGCGCTGCTCACGGAGAAAGAGCTGGAATCGCTCCTCCAGCCAACTGCGGCTGCGGCCAGGCGCCTCGGCGCGGCGAGCGAGACAGACCCGCACGTTCCGCGCCCCGCGATGCCGGGGGTAGCGAGCGAGCAGATCGGGCAGCGAGAGAGCGTCGTGGAGGCGCAGGTATTCCGACTGGCGTAGGGCGTGCTCGACCACGTCGACGGTCGAGGTCGCCGCGAGATCGAAGATGGTCCGCGGCACCGTAGTGACCGGGATACTGCAGCTCGGTCGTCACCTCGTCCGCAGGCAGGACCGCGAAATGGCGACTGAGGTCGCCACGCGAGCGGCTCTTCCTCGGAGTCGTCACCTCGATCGCGCCGCCCGAGACCCCTCGGACTCGCCACAGTGCCGCCGCGGAGCGATGGCTGAGCACGGCCCCTGCCCCGGCCAAAAGAACGGCGGCCATCCACCGTGCCTCCTGGGAGACAACTCGGTGGCCAACCGCGTAGACGCCCGGGCGGAGTCGATGCAGGCGCCCCATCCTCAATCGCTTCTCAAGTGACCCCTTCCCCACTCCCAGCGCCATCAGTTGCTGCCGTCCCACCACACCATGCTGCTCGTCCGCCAGTCGTGCAATCCGAGAATCCAGTCCACGAGTCTGCCCTGAGGCACCCATGGGATGCCTAAGGGCAGACTCGTGGAGATTTCGCCCCCGGGCTCGAGGGGCGGATGCGGTTTAGGGGCCCGGGGTGCGTTCTACTGCGGCTTCGGCGGTGGCCGATTCGGCCTCGCGGGTGGCGGCGCCTTCAAGGGCGTTGGACAGGGCCCGCACGTAGGCACGGGCCGAGGCCTCGAGGATGTCGGTGGCGACGCCCTGGCCGGTGGCCAGGCGGCCGGCGGTGCGCAGCATCACGGTCACCTCGCCGAGCGCGTCCTCGCCTCCGGTCACCGCCTCGACCGTGTACTGGGCCAGCTCGCACTCGGTCTCGGTGGCCGACTGGATCGCGCGGAAGATCGCGTCGATTGGGCCGTCGCCGCCGGACTCGCCAACGACCTCCTCACCCGAGGGCAGCGTCACCGCGACCTTGGCGACGGGATCGCGACGGGAGCCCGCCTCGACCTCGAACCAGGCCAGCTCGTGGGCGTCGGAGCGCTCGCGCATCTCGTCGGAGACGATCGCCTCCAGGTCGAGCGCGGTCACCTGCTTCTTGCGGTCGGCGACCTCCTTGAAAGCCTTGAAGGCGGCGTTGAGCGCGTTGCCCTCGACCTGGAAGCCCAACTGCTCCAGCGCGTCCTTCAGGGCGTGGCGGCCGGAATGCTTGCCTAGCACGATCGAGTTCGACTCCAGGCCGACCTCGGTCGCGTCCATGATCTCGTAGGTGCTGCGCTCCTTCAGCACGCCGTCCTGGTGGATCCCGGACTCGTGGGCGAAGGCGTTGCGGCCGACGATCGCCTTGTTGGGCTGAATCGCATAGCCGGTCAGGCGCGAGACCATGCGGCTGGTGCGGGCGATCTCGCGGCTGTTGATGGCGGTCGTGAGGCCGTGGACGTCCTCGCGGACCTTGACCAGCATCGCGATCTCCTCCAGCGAGCAGTTGCCCGCCCGCTCGCCGATGCCGTTGACCGCGCACTCGACCTGCCGCGCCCCGGCCAGGACGCCGGCGTAGGAGTTGGCGACCGCCAGGCCCAGGTCGTCGTGGCAGTGGACCGACAGCTCGACCCCATGCAGCGCGGGCACCAGCTCGTATAGACGCCGCAGGTAGGCCGTGTACTCCTCCGGGGTGGTGTAGCCGACCGTGTCGGGGATGTTGACGACGGTCGCGCCCTCCTCGACCGCGATCGCGCAGACCTCGGCGGTGAACTCGACGTCGGCCCTGGTCGCGTCCATCGGCGAGAACTCGACGTCCTCGCAGTAGGACTTGGCCAGGGAGACGGCGGCGCGGGCCTGGCCCTTGACGTCCTCGCGGTCCGTCTGCAGCTGGTGCTCGATGTGGATGTCGGAGGTGGAGATGAAGGTGTGGATGCGCGAACGCCCGGCGTCCCGCACCGCTCCCCAGGCGGCGTCGATATCGGCCTTGTGGGTGCGGGCGAGGCCGCAGACCACCGGCCCCTCGACCTTGCGCGATATCTCCTGGACGGCCTCGAAGTCGCCCGGCGAGGTGATCGGGAAGCCGGCCTCGATCACGTCGACCCCCAGCCTTGCCAGCTGCTGGGCGATCTCGACCTTCTCGGCCGTGTTCAGCGAAATCCCGGGCGACTGCTCGCCGTCCCTCAGGGTGGTGTCGAATATGTGGACGCGATTGGCGTCAGATGCGGGTCCCATGGGACCTCCTCCTTCTCTGCTTCATTTGAATGACCTCTGTCTCTCGCGGCTATCGCGCCGCCCAGCGCTATTCCCCCCGAGGGGGGAGGAGAAGGAGAAGCGCGAGGCTGTGGAACCGATGGGTCATTCGTCCGAGCAAGGGTAGCGCAGACCAGCGCGGCATCGGGGGCTTTTCATAGGGTGAGGCGCATCGAGGCCTCCGCCCCGCAGCGCATCAACTGGCTCGCCCTCTTCGCCATGGGCATGGCCGTGGTCGTGATCGCCAACGACTTCTCGGCGATCAACGTCGCCCTTCCCACGATGGAGAAGGACTTCGACACGGACATCAACACGATCCAGTGGGTGGTCAACGCCTACGCGCTGACCTTCGGGGTGATGATCGTCACCGGCGGCCGCCTCGCCGACATGTTCGGGCGCCGCAACGCCTTCTTTCTCGGCACCGCGATCTTCGCCTCGATGTCGGCCCTCGGCGGCGTCGCGCAGTCGGAGGCCTGGCTGATCGCCTGCCGCACGCTGATGGGGATCGGCGGCGCCCTGATGTGGCCGGCGATCCTCGGCATGACCTTCGCGATCCTGCCCGAAGACAAGGCCGGCCTGGCGGGCGGGATCATCCTCGGGGCCGCCGGGCTGGGCAACGCCGTCGGGCCGCTGATCGGCGGCGTCCTCACCGACACGCTGAGCTGGCGCTGGATCTTCTTCCTCAACGTGCCGATCGCGATCTTCGCCGTCGCCGTCACCTACTTCCTGGTCCACGTCAAGGAGCCCGAAGCCAAGGACCAGCGGATCGACTACCCGGGGATCGCGGCGCTCTCGGTCGGGCTGGTCTCGCTGCTGATCGCGCTCGACCAGGTCGCCGACTGGGGCTGGGGCGACCCGCGCGTGGTCGCCCTGCTGGCCGTCGCCGCGATCCTGGTCGCCGCCTTCGTGCCGATCGAGCGGCGCGCCGGGTCCCACGCCCTGGTGCCGCGGGAGATCATGCGCAATCGCAGCTTCACCGCCTCCTGCGTGGCGATCCTCTTCATGTCGGCGACCTTCTTCGCCTCGCTGCTCTACCTGCCGCAGTTCATGGAGGAGCAGTTCGGCTACTCGCCGCTGGAAGCCGGGGTCGGCATCCTCCCCTTCCTCGGCGTCTTCGCGGTCGTCTCCTTTGTCGCCGGGCCGCTCTACAACCGGCTCGGCGCCAAGCCGCTCGCCGTCTTCGGCGCCGCCTGCATCACCGTGGCGCCGTTCCTCTTCTCGCAGGTCGATGCCGCTTCCGGCTACGGCTCGCTGGTCCCCGGAATGGTCGTGCTCGGGCTCGGCGTCGGCAGCTTCTACCCGACGGCGACGACCGCCGGCGTGACCTCGGTCGACGACTCCCAGACCAGCCTCGCCGGCGGGATCATCTACATGTTTCAGATCGCCGGCGGCTCGATCGGTCTGGGCCTGACCACGACCGTCTTCTCGGCGGCGATCCCGCCCTTCGTCGACGGGGTCCAGGCGGGCTTCCGACTCGATGCCGCCCTCTCCCTAGTCGGCTTCGTCATCGCGCTGCTCTTCGTCGGGGGAAACTTGCTCTCGCAGCGCGGCGCCGCTGAGCGGGCGACCTAGCCGCGGGCCGCCCGGCGGCGCAGCTCTTCGGGCAGCCGGCCGTCGCTCAGGGCGCCAGCGCGTTGCTGCCGGCGCCCCCGGAGAGAACGTCTTCGCCGCTGCCTCCGTGCAGAAGGTCGTCTCCCCAGCCGCCGACGAGACGATCGTCGCCGGGACCCCCGAAGAGGGAGTCGTTGCCGCCGCGCCCGATCAGCCTGTCGGCACCGGTGCCGCCGATCAGCTTGTCGGCGCCGGCCCCACCGAGCAGCGCGTCGTCGCCCGGACCGCCGCGCAGGGTGACCGGGACGGGGACGACGGCGGCGACGTTGACCGAGTCGGCCCCACCGCCGGCATTGACTTCGAAGCCGCCGATCGACGCCGCTTCGCAATCGAGCTCGCTTTCGTTGCCCTGCGGATGGGCGCAGACACTGCCCCCGACTTCGAGCGGACCGACCGAGTCGATGATGTAGCTGCGGCCATCCGGGCTGAGCTTGATGCCGATCACGTTCTCTTCCACTCCCCCGGCGAGCAGCACGGTCAGGGGCGGTTCGGTGGCATGGGCGGGCATGGCGGCCCATGCCACCAGCACCGTCGTCGCAGTCAGGATCAGCCTCTTCATCGCGCAATCGCTCCGGCTCGCAATGCCCGGACCTACTCTGGGAACAACACGACCTTGCCGACGTTGCGGCGCTGGGCGATGAATTCGTGCGCCTCGCCGGCGCGGTCGAACGGGAACGCCTCGGCGACCACCGGCTCCAGCCGGCCCGCCTCGAGATCGGCCAACAGGGGTTCGGTGACGCGGTCGAGGTTGCCCTCGCGATCCCACCAGCTCAGCATGTTGAGCCCGAACACCCCTTTGTTCTCGTTCATCACCATCAGGCTCTTCCACCACGGCATCGTCGCCAGCGGCATCTTCGCCAGGCTCTTCAAGGTCGCCGGAATGTTGCGGACCCCGTTGTCGGAGTTCTCCGACAGCCCGTACATGACCAACCGTCCGCCCGAGCGCAGCAGCCGATAGTCCTTGCGGAACGAGGTCGGGCCGAGGGCGTCCATGATCAGGTCGACTCCCTCGCCGTTGGTGATCCGCATCACCTCGGCCTCGAAGTCCTGGTTGCGGTAGTCGATCGCGTGGCCGACGCCCTGGGCGCGGATCGCGTCGTGCTTGGCCGGCGAAGCAGTGCCGAAGATCTCGGCACCGGCATTGCGGGCGATCTGGGCGGCGGAGATGCCGACGCCGCCGCCGGCGGCATGGATGAGGACGCGGTCGCCCTTCCGCATTCCGCCCATCAGCATCAAAGCCGCGTAGGCGGTGCCGTAGTTGACCGGGAAGGCGGCGCCCTGCTCGAAGCTGAGCCGATCGGGAAGCGGCAGCGCCTGGGCGGCGTCGACGCTGACCAGCTCGGCCTGGCCACCGAAGCGGGTACCGGCGACGACGCGGTCGCCGAGCTTGAAATCGGCCACCCCCTCCCCCACGGTCTCGACCTCGCCGGCCACCTCGTAGCCGAGCACGCAGGGGGTCTTCGGGGCGTCGGGGTAAAGGCCGACGCGGGCGAGGGTGTCGGCGAAGTTGATGCCTGCCGCGCGCACGGCAATGCGGATCTGACCCGGCCCCACGGCAGGGTCCGGCCGCTCCCGCACCTGGAGAACCTCGGGACCTCCGGTCCCCGTCAATACCACCGCCCGCATCAGCCCACCCTACTAGCTGTCCTGAGGTCGTCCGACCAAGCAGTTCAAGGACGCAGGGAGCGCCGTGTGCTCCGCACACAAGCGATCGAGGACGCCGAAATGTGCCGTTCGGTCGACCTCAGGACTAGAGGTCGACCGAACGGCCGACGGCAAAGCCGTCGAGGCCGAGGATCTTCTCGATGGTCTCGGCCCGCACCGGAGCATCGGTGGTGAGGGCCATGACGGCACGGGCGCCGTCTTGCTCGGCGCCGACCGCGGCGGAGACGATGTTGACCCCCTCTTCACCGAACATCGTGCCCACCCGGCCGATCATCCCCGGCTGGTCGGCGTAGCGGAAGACGGAGATGTGCTCGGCGAACGGCAGGTAGAAGCCCTCGCCCCAGGCGGACACCAGGTAGGGCTCGTTGCGGGGCCCGACGCTGGTGCCGGCGACCTCGACTTCGGTGTCGCCGGAGCCGACCCGGACGGTGACCAGCTCGGTGAAGTCCTCGGCGCTGGCGTCCTTGGTCTCGACCAGCTCGATCCCACGCTCCTCCGCCATCTGCGGCGCGTTGACCAGATTCACCGGCTCCTCGGTGTGGCCGGAGAGGATGCCGACCAGGACGGCGATTCCCAGCAGGCGGGTGTCGTGGGATGCGATGCGGCCGCGGAACTCGGCGGTGACGCGGTCGACCGAGCCGTCGCCGAGGCCCTGGGCGAGCCGGCCGAGCTTTTCGCAGAGGGGCACGAACGGGGCCAGCGCCTCCATCGCCTCGGGGCGGACGGCGGCGATGTTGACCGCGTTGGTGACGACGCCTCCGCTCAGCGCCGCGGTCACCTGCTCGGCGGTGACGACGCCGGCGCGATCCTGCGCCTCCGCGGTCGAGGCGCCGAGGTGGGGCGTGACGACGACGTCGTCGCGGGCGAAGATCGGGTGCTCGGTGAAGGGCTCCGACGGGAAGACGTCAAGCGCGGCGCCGGCCAGCTTGCCCGACTCGAGCCCGGCCTGTAGGGCGTCGAGGTCGACCAGCTCGCCGCGGGCGCAATTGACGATGCGGGCCCCGTCCACCATCGCGGCGATCGTCTCGTCGTTGATCAGGCCGATCGTCTCCGGCGTCTTCGGCACGTGCAGGGTGATCAGGTCGGCACGGCCGAGAACCTCCTCGACGCTGTCGAGCCCCTCGACCCCGAGCTCCCGGAAGCGCTCGGCGGAGACGAACTTGTCGAAAGCGACGACGTCCATCTCGAAGCTCTGGGCGCGTTTGGCGACGAGCTGGCCGATCCGGCCGAAGCCGATCACGCCGAGCGTCTTGCCATAGAGCTCGGCGCCCTTGAACTTGGCCCGGTCCCAGCGCCCGGCGACGAGCGATTCGTGCGCCTGCGGGACGTTGCGGAATAGCGCCAGGGCGAGGGCGAGGGTGTGCTCGGCGGCCGCGACCGAGTTCGACTCGGGCGCATTGGCGACGATGATGCCGCGGCGGGTGGCGGCGGGGATGTCGACGTTGTCGACGCCGGTGCCGGCGCGGCCGATCACCTTCAGGTTGGTCGCCAGCTCGATCAGATCCGGCGTCATCTTCGTCGCCGAGCGGATCAGGATCGCGTCGTAGGCGCCGATCTTCTCGCGCAGCTCCTCGTCGGACATCTCCATCCCGAGGTCGACGTCGAAGTTGGCGCGCAGCAGGTCGACCCCGGTGTCGGCGATCTTCTCCTTGACGAGGACCTTCACCTGGCGACCCCCTCCACGTTGGCGAGGACCCAGTCGATACAGGCGGTCAGCGCCTCGACGTCGTCGGGCTCGACGGCCGGGAACATCCCCACCCGCAGCTGGTTGCGGCCGAGCTTGCGGTAGGGCTCGACGTCGACGATGCCATTGGCGCGCAGGGCAGCGGCCAGGGCAGCGGCGTCGACCGAATCGGCGAAGTCGACGGTGCCGACGACCAGCGAGCGCTTGGCGGGGTCGACTACGAAGGGGGTTGCGACGTCGCTGCCCTCGGCCCAGCCGTAGAGGCGGTCGGAGGAATCGACGGTCCGCTCCACACACCACTCGAGGCCGCCGTTGCCGAGCATCCACTCGACCTGGTCGGCGAGCAGCAGCAGGGTCGCCAGCGCCGGCGTGTTGTAGGTCTGCTCCTTGCGCGAGTTGTCCAGCGCCGTCTGCAGCGAGAGGAATTCCGGCTGCCAGCGACCGTCGGCGCCATCCAGCTCCTCGATCCGGGCGATCACAGCGGGGCTCAGCAGCGCCAGCCAGAGACCGCCCTCGGCGCCGAAGGACTTCTGCGGGGCGAAGTAGTAGGCGTCGGCGTCGGCGACGTCGACCGGGAGGCCGCCGGCGCCCGAGGTGGCGTCGATCAGGACCAGGGCGTCGCCGGCGTCGGCGGGGCGCTCGACCGGGACCATGACTCCGGTCGAGGTCTCGTTGTGGGCCCAGGCGATGACGTCGGCGGCGGGATCGGCGGCCGGCGCGGGCGCGTCGCCAGGGTCGGCCTCGATCAGGATCGGGTCGCCCAGGAACGGCGCCCCCGCGGTCGCCTTGGCGAACTTCGCCGAGAACTCGCCATAGGTGAGATGGAGGGCGCGTTCACGCACGATCCAGGCGGCGGCGGCGTCCCAGAAGGCGGTGGTACCACCGTTGCCGAGCGCGACCTCGTAGCCGTCGGGCAGCGAGAAGAGCTCGGCCAGCCCGGAGCGCACCCGGCCGACCAGATCGCGGACCGGCGCCTGGCGATGCGAGGTGCCCATCAGGTCCGAGCGCTCGGCAAGCGCCGCCAACGCCTCCGGGCGCACCTTCGAGGGGCCGCATCCGAAGCGACCGTCGGCAGGCTTCAGCTCGGCCGGGATCTGCGCGGTGTCGGTTGCCGGGGGTGCCATCGGGCTCGACAGGTTATTGACCGTCGCGGGTGGACTCCCGCCGGGGTCGGGGGTAGGCTCGCGGCGCTGTGCCGGCAGTCCCGTCCAACCCGAGGGGGATCTATGTATCCGATTAGCTACGAAGCCGATTTCAACCCGGAACCGAACCGCTGGACGACCTTCTTCCGCCTGCTGCTGGCGATCCCCTGGTTCATCGTCGCCACCTTCTGGGGGATCCTCTTCATCTTCACCCACCTCTTCGCCTGGGTCGCGGTGGTGATTCTCGGGCGCTACCCCCAGTGGCTCTACGAGTTCAACTCCGGCGTCGTCCGCTTCTCGATCCGGACCTCCGCCTGGATCTACCTGCAGACCGACGTCTGGCCCCCGTTCAGCCTCAGCGACGACCCCAGCTACCCGATCCGGGTCAACTTCGCCCCAGCGGCAGAGCGGCAGAGCCGGCTCAAGGCCTTCTTCCGCATCATCCTCGTCCTGCCGGTGGCGCTGGTGCTCTCCTACGGGACCAGCTATGTCCAGATGCTGGCCGGCGTAATCGCCTGGCTGACGATCGTCTTCCGCGGCTACCTGCCGGAGGGCATCAACAGCATGATGACCTTCGTCAACAGCTTCCACGCCCGCGTCCTCGGCTACATCGCGATCCTCACCGACGATTACCCGCCGATCGGGCTCGAGCGGGCCAAGGGCGCCGGCGCACAGGTTGCCCCGCCAGCGCCGCCAACCCAACCGCCCGCCCCGCCGGCGATGCCGAGCATCTGAGGAGCCGAGATGAGCGATACGAACAGCCAGAACGTGACCAAAGGCGAGGGCTACGCCGTCGCCAACCTGTCCGACCTCGGCGAGGGGCCGGGCTTCCGCAAGATCCGCAAGGAGCTGGGCGTGACCGCCTTCGGCGTCAACGCGATCGTGCTGCCGCCGACGTATGAGACCGGCAGTCACTTCCACGACGAGCAGGAGGAGCTCTACTTCGTCCACAGCGGCGAAGTAGAGCTCACCTTCGGCGACGGCTCGACCCAGCGACTGGGCCCTGGCGGCCTCGCCTGGGTCGACGCCCCCACCTCGCGCAAAGTCCGCAACCTCAGCGACTCGGCCGAGGCGGTCTACGTGGTCGTCGGCGGCAAGGGCGGCTACGTGGGGCGGGACGGCAAACTGGCTGAGGGCGAGACGCACCGGTAGACCGAGCACCCTGAGAGGGCCGGGTACCCCTCCGCCGGTCTCCGGGAGAGGGGTATCCAACCCTCCCCCGCAAAGCTCTACTTCGTGTCTTTGAACCCCTGATCGATCCAGGGCATCATGTCCCGCAGCTCTTTACCGACCTCCTCTACCTGATGCCCCTCGCCCTCCTGGCGCATCCTGTCGAAGTTCTCGTTGCCGGCCCTGTTCTCGGCGATGAACTCGCGGGCGAAGTCGCCTGATTGGATCTCGGAGAGGATCTGCTTCATGGCGGCGCGGGACTCCTCGCCGATCACCCGTTTGCCGCGGGTCATGTCGCCGTACTCGGCGGTGTTGGAGATCGAGTGGCGCATGCCCTGAATGCCCTTTTCGTACATCAGGTCGGCGATCAGCTTGAGCTCGTGCAGGCACTCGAAGTAGGCAAGGCGCGGGTCGTAGCCGGCCTCGACCAAGGTCTCGTAGCCGGCCCGGACCAGCTCCGAGGCACCGCCGCAGAGAACTGCCTGCTCACCGAAGAGGTCGGTCTCGCACTCGTCTTTGAAGCTGGTCTCGATCACCGCGGCGCGGCCGCCGCCGATCCCGGAGGCGTAGGCGAGGACGAGGTCGTGGGCGTCGCCGCTGGCGTCCTGGTGGACGGCCATCAGGCAGGGGACGCCGTTGCCTTCCTCGTACTGGCGGCGAACGAGGTGACCTGGGCCCTTGGGCGCGACCATGCCGACGTCGACGCCGGCGGGCGGCTCGATCTCGCCGAAGTGGATCGCGAAGCCGTGGGCGAAGAGCAGCAGGTTGCCGGGGGCGATGCCGTCGGCGATCTCCGATGCCCAGACCTCGGACTGCTTCTCGTCCGGCAGCAGGATCATCACCAGGTCGCCGCGACTGGCGGCTTCGGCGATGTCGAGCACCTCCAGTCCCGCCGCTTCGGCCTTGGCGCGGCTGGAGGAATCGGGACGCAGGCCGACGACCACGTCGACCCCGGAGTCCTTGAGGTTGAGGGCGTGAGCGTGCCCCTGGGACCCGTAGCCGAGGATCGCGACGGTCTTGCCGTCGAGCTTGCCGAGGTCGGCGTCCTTGTCGTAGAAGATGTCGTCGGTGCGCATGCGCGGCAGGCTATCGGAGCGCCCTGCGCATCAGCTTGCCCGAGGGGGTGCGCGGCAGCGCCGCCGCCAGCTCGACCCGCTTCGGCACCTTGAAGCCGGCCAGCGATTCGGCGCAGTGGCGGCGCAGTTCGTCCGGCGTCACCGCCGAGTCGCTCTCCAGCACCACGACCGCGGTGACCGCCTGCTGCCACTCCGGGTCCTCGCGGCCGACGACGGCGGCGTCGGCGACCTCGGGGTGGCGCAGCAGCACCTCCTCGACCTCGGCCGGAACGACGTTCTCGCCGCCGCTGACGATCATGTCGTCGATCCGGTCCTTGACGTAGAGGAAGCCCTCGTCGTCGATGTGACCGAGGTCGCCGGTGTGCAGCCAGCCGTCGGCGTCGGCGCGGCCCGGAGCGACGGTCGGGCCCTGGACGAGGATCTCCCCGTCCTGGATGCGGAGATGGGTGGTCAGCAGCGGCCGGCCGGCCGAGCCGAGCTTGCGGCGAGCGTCCTCCGGAGCGAGGGTCGTGACCTGCGAGCAGGTCTCGGTGAGGCCGTAGGTCTGCACGACCGTGGCCCCCCTCGCGGTCGCTTCTTCCAGCGGCCCCTCCGGGACCGGGCCGCCGCCGACCAGGATCGCCCGCGGGCCGGAGAGGTCGGCGCCGGCCTCGAGCAGCCGGGTCAGCATCGTCGCCACGACGGAGACGACGGTGATCCCGTCTGCTTCCAGCGCCGCTCCGGCGCGGTCGACGTCGAAGCCGTCGTGGACGACCGCCGCGGTCCCGTAGATGACCGAGCGCATGATGATCCCGAGGCCGGAGATGTGACTGAGGGGCACGCAGCAGAGCCAGCGGTCCCGCGGCTCGACGCCGATGTTGAAGGCGGAGCCGACGGCGCTCCAGAGGAAGTTGCCGTAGGTCAGCCCGACCGGATGCGGGGCGCCGGTGCTGCCGCTGGTCAGCACCCGGGCGCAGACCTCGTCCATGTCGTGCTCGCCGAGCAGCGGCATGTCGGCCTCGGTCTGGGTCAGCTCGCCGGCGTCGTCGAGGTCGACGATCGGCTCCTCGGCGGCGACGATCGCGGAGCGCTCCTCGCGGCTCAGGCGCGGGCTCAACGGCAGCAAACGGGCCCCGACCTTCATCAAGCCGTGGGCCAGGACCACCTGCTCGCGGCGCGGGTGCATGGTCAGGGCCGCGGTCGAGCCGCGGCGGACGCCGTGCGCCGCGAGGCGGCGGGCGACCCAGGTCGCCTCGGCCTCGAGCTCGGCGTAGGTCATCTCGGCGCCGTCCGCTACCAGGGCGGTGCGGTCGGGGCAGCTTTGGGATCTCTGGGCGAGCCAGTCGTCGAGCTTCATCCGGATATCGTGCCCATCATGCCCAAACGCCACAAGGACGCTCCGCCCGAGCAGGATCTCTACGCGCCGATCGAGTGGCGGAGCGTCGCCGAGTACGAGGACATCCGCTACGAGAAGGCGGACGGGATCGCCAAGGTCACGATCGACCGGCCCGAGGTGCTCAACGCCTTCCGGCCGCAGACGCTGGTCGAGATCGCCGCCGCGCTCGAGCTGGCGCGCGAGGACACCGAGGTCGGCGCGATCGTCCTCACCGGCGAGGGTGAGCGGGCGTTCTGCTCCGGTGGCGACCAGACGGTCCGCGGCGACAGCGGCTACGTCGCCGAGGGCGCCTCCCTCGGCCGCTTCCACGTCACCGACCTGCAGGTGCAGATGCGACGGCTGCCGAAGCCGGTGGTAGCGATGGTCGCCGGCTACGCGATCGGCGGCGGCCACATCCTCCACGTCTGCTGCGACCTCACGATCGCCGCCGACAACGCCGTCTTCGGCCAGACCGGACCGCGGGTCGGGTCCTGGGACGGTGGTTTCGGCGCCTCGCTCCTGCGCGACCTGGTCGGCACCAAGAAGGCGAAGGAGTTCTGGCTGCTCTGCCGCCAGTACGACGCCGAGGAGGCGCAGGAGATGGGCCTCGTCAACGAGGTCGTCCCGCTTGACCAGCTCGAGCGGGAGACGGTCGCCTGGTGCCGCGACATGCTGGCGCTCTCGCCCTTCGCCCTGCGCCTGGCCAAGGCCAGCTTCAACGCCCACGAGGACGGCTACGCCGGGATTCAGCAGCTCGCCCACGACGCCAACCTGCTCTTCTACGGCAACGAGGAGGCGCGCGAGGGACGCGAGGCCTTCAAGGAGAAGCGCCAACCGGACTTCTCGAAGTTCCCGCGCCGGCCATGAGCGCCAAGCAGACGAGAGCGACGCGATGAGGATCTGGCTGATGGCAGCGCGACCGCGGACGCTGCCGGCAGCGATCGCGCCGGTCCTCGTCGGCACCGCCGCCGCGGTGCAGTGGGTCGGGAATCTGCCGCGCTGGGGCGCGTTCTTCGCCGCCCTGGTCGGCTCGATCTTCATCCAGATCGGCACCAACCTCGCCAACGACTACTCCGACGCCAAGCGCGGCGCCGACACCGCCGACCGACTGGGGCCGGTGCGGGTCACCTCGGCCGGGCTGGTGACGCCGCAGCGGGTGATGCGGGCGACCTGGATTGCCTTCGCCGTCGCCGTCGCCTGCGGGATCTACCTGACGACCGTGGCCGGGCCCGCGATCCTCGTCGTCGGCGTCCTCTCGATCGCCGCCGGCGTCCTCTACACCGGCGGCCCGCGGCCCTACGGCTACGCCGGCCTCGGCGAGGTCTTCGTCTTCCTCTTCTTCGGGCTGGTCGCCGTCAACGGCTCCTACTACGTGCAGGTGGAGCAGCTCGACGCGCTGCCGCTGGGGCTCTCGGTCGCGATCGGCTTCCTCGCCACGGCGATCCTCGTCGTCAACAACGTCCGCGACCTCGAGACCGACCGGCGGGCGGGCAAGATGACCCTGGCGGTGCGGATCGGCCGCCACAACGCGGTGATGCTGTACCGGCTGCTGGTTCTGGGCGCCTTCGTGGTGCTGCCGATCGCCCTGGCCGCCGGAGAGGCGAGCGCACTGCCGCTGATCGGGCTGCTGGCGCTGCCGATGGCCTTCGCGCCGATGCGGGCGATGACCAACCGCACCGACGGCCCGGCGCTGAACGGCGCTCTCGCCGCCACCGGCGCGGTGCTGGCCGTCTACAGCTTGCTGGTCTCGGCCGGCCTGCTGATCTCCAGCTGAGCCGGAGCCGGCGCCGTGCCGGGGTGAGAAGCTGTGGGAGTGCGAATCGCCTCCGTCGAGGTCATCCCCTACGCGCTGCCCTTCCGCGAGTTCTACGTGACCTCGCGCGGCAGCCTCGCTCAGCGCGAGATGGTGCTGCTGCGGCTGCGCTCCGACGACGGCCTGACAGGGCTGGGGGAAGCGGTGCCGATGTCGCTGCGCGGCGGTGCCAACCTGGCCCGGGTGGTGGGCGAGCTGGAGCTACTCTCGGAGCTCTCGGAGCTGGACGAGGCGAGCCTGAGCGGCGGCATCGCCAACCTCTCCGCGCCGGCTCGCTGCGCGGCGCTGACGGCACTGCTGGACCTGCGGGGACGGCGGGCCGCGGCCGGGGGCCGCTCCACGCCGGGGGCGGGTAAGCCGGTTCGCTGCAATGCGACGCTGGTCGCGGGTGAGCCGGCGGCGGTCGCCGACGACGCCCTGCGCTGGGCCGCCGAGGGCTTCACGACCTTCAAGCTCAAGCTCGGCACCGGCGACGACGCGGGCCAGGTGCGGGCCGTCCGCGAGGCGATCGGCCCGGCCGCCCGCATCCGGGTCGACGCCAACGCCGCCTGGGACGTGGCGGCCGCCAAGCAGACGCTGCGCGAGCTCGAGGAGCTCGACGTCGAGCTCGCCGAGCAGCCGGTGGCGACGCTGGAGGAGGCGGCCGAGGTGGCGGCATCGACCTCGATCCCGATCGCCGGCGACGAGAGCGTCGAGAGCCGCGCCGACGCCGAGCGCGCGGTCTCGCTCGGGGCGTGCGACCTGGCCGGCATCAAGCTCTCAAAGGTCGGCGGCCCGGAGGAGGCGATCGAGATCGCCGAGGTGCTGCCCTCCTATCTCTCCAGCGCCCTCGACGGCCCGGTCGGGATTGCCGCCGCGGCCCAGGTGGCGCAGACGCTGAAAGCGGCAGCGCCGAGGGGGGCGCTCGACCTCGCTCACGGCCTCGCTACCCAGCGGCTCTTCTCCACGACCGTGGCCGCGGTCGAGTGCGAGCTGCGCGACGGCATGCTGCACTTGCCCAACGGGCCCGGCCTCGGCGTCGAGATCGACGAGCGCGCGCTCGACCACCATCGGCTCTAGCGCTTCTCGATGACTTGACCCCACCATCGTGTGGTCAAGTCATCAACCTTTCGATGATTTAGGTTGCCTCAGCGTGGACCCGACCAACGCCAACACCGCCCTCGCCTCGGCCTTCGTCGAGGAGCTGGCGCGTGGCGGCCTGCGCCACGCCGTTGTCTCCCCCGGCTCGCGCTCGACGCCGCTGGCGCTGGCGCTCTGGCGCCAGGCGGAGATCGAGGTGACGGTGATCGTCGACGAGCGCTCCGCCGCCTTCTTCGCCCTCGGCGCCGCCCAGGCCAGCGGGGTGCCGGTGGCCCTGCTCTGCACCTCCGGCACCGCCGTCGCCAACTACCACCCGGCGGTGATCGAGGCCGACGAGTCGGGACTGCCGTTGCTAGTGCTCAGCGCCGACCGGCCGCCCGAGCTGCGCGGGATCGGTGCCGGGCAGACGATCGACCAGATCAAGGTCTTCGGCTCCTCGGTGCGCTGGTTCTGCGAAGTCGGCACGCACGCGGCGGACGACGAGGGGCTCCTGCACTACCGTTCGGTCGCCTGCCGGGCGCTGGCCTCGGCCCGCGGAGAGGTCCGGCCCGGCCCCGTGCATCTCAACCTGCCCTGGCGCGAGCCGCTGGCGCCGATCCCTGTCAAGGGGGCGGTGAGCGCGATCGAGCCGCTGGCGCTGGAAGGACGCGACGGGCGTCCGCTGACCGCGGTGACGCGGATCGACCTCGAGCCCTCGGCCTTCCTGCTCGAGGAGATGGCCGGCCACATCGGCGACGCGATCTCCGGCGTGATCGTCGCCGGCCGCCAGCTCGACCGCGAGCTGCGCGAGCCGCTCGCCCACCTGGCCCGCGTCTCCGGCTTCCCGCTCCTGGCCGAGCCGACTTCCCAGCTGCGCTGCGGCCCCCACGACCGCTCCCGGGTCATCGCCGGCTACGACCTGCTGCTGCGCGACGAGCGCTTCGCCCGCTCGGTCGTCCCCGACCTCGTCCTGCGCTTCGGCGAGATGCCGACCAGCAAGCCGCTGCGCGCCTGGCTGGCGGCGAGCGGCGCCAGTGAAATCGCCATCGACCCCCATGGCGGCTGGAACGAGCCGAGCAACCGCGCCTCGGCGATCCTGCGCGCGGACCCGACCGAGCTGGCCTCGGGCTGGGCGGCGCGGCTGGAGAAGGAACCGCGAGGAGCGCCCGAGGCGTGGATCGCGGCCGAGGAGATCGTGCAAGGAGTGCTCGATCGCGAGCTGGATGACCCAGAGACGGGCGTCGGCGATCTCGAAGCGGCAATCTCCGAGCCCGCCCTGCACCGGGCGCTCGGCGAGGCCCACAGCAACGGCGACCTCGTCTACACCGCCTCGAGCATGCCGATCCGCGACCAGGAGTCCTTCCTCGGCGCCGGCGAGACCGACGCCCTCTTCCTCTGCAACCGCGGCGCCAACGGCATCGACGGCCTCGTCTCCTCCGGCATCGGCGCCGCCCACGCCAGCGGCCGCCCGACCACGATCGTCAGCGGCGACCTCGGCCTGCTTCACGACCTCGGCGGCCTCGCCGCCCTGCGCGACGTCTCCACCCCGGTCCGCATCGTCGTCATCGACAACGGCGGCGGCGGCATCTTCCACTTCCTGCCGCAGGAGCAGGCACTCGGAGGCGACGAGTTCGAGGCCCTGCTTGGCACCCCCCGCGGCGTCAGCGCCGAGAAGGCCGCCACCCTCTTCGACCTCCCTCACCGCCACCTCGAGTCCCTCGCCGACCTCCCCGGAGCGCTCGCCGCCGGCACCGGTCTGATCGAGATCAGGGCTGACCGCGCCGCCAATGTCGCGGCGCACCGGGACTTGACCCGCCGCGTTCATGACGCGTTACCGCGCTAGCAAGCGATCGGTCCCGCCTCGCGGCCGGGGCCCGGTTGCCACACGGCGGCGTAATCCATTGAATGCAGCCCCGAGAGGACCGTCGTCGGGCAGGTTCCGTCGGCATTGATCATCCGCACCGCCTTGCCGAAGCCGAAGCCGATTGCTTCTTGGCGAGAGATCGACTTCGAGCCGTAGTCAAAGGGTCGCCACTCCGTGTAGGCCAGGCGCTGGCCGGACGGGTCCCAGCGCGGCGCCTCCTCGACCGCTCGCTTCGTGTGAGTCACCCTGCGAGGACGGGTTCCCGGGGGGTTGATGATGAAGATGTCGTTCAAGGGTGCTGCAAGCCGGAGTCTTCCGTTCCCTGAGTGGCGCCTCGTAACTTCTTTCCAGGGTCCCCTGAGGAAGGCCACCGACTGACCGTCGGGCGAGTAGACGGGTTCGTAGGCGTTGCGCGCGAAGACCCTGATCGGCCTGCCGTCGAGGCCGATCTCTGCCGCCTCGGGTGGCCCCTCGCCAACCCTCCTGCTCAGCGCCAGGCGGGACCCGTCCGGCGAGAACGAGGACGGAAAGAGGAAGACGTCGTTGCGCCAGGGCGTCAGGGGCCGCGATTCCCGGGTCTCCAGGTCCGCGAGCCAAACCGCGATGCTCGCGAAATCACCATCGGCATCGCGCTGGAGCGAAGCGTGAGCTTCCCGCTGCCGGGCAAAGGCGATCGTGTGCCCGTCGGGGGAAAAAACGGGTTCGAACCCGTTCACGGTGTCGGGAATCGGCTTCACCGGCCCCCCGTCAGCCGAGATCAGCGCCAGGCTCGTTCCCGTGCTGCCGAACTCCGGGAGCTGCTCATCCAGCGTGGTGAAGGCGATCTGGGTTCCGTCGGGCGACCAGGAGGGCGCCGACCACGGATACACCGCACGAGGCGCTTTCGACTGGCTGAGTGCGTAGAGCGATTCGCGCGCCCCACCAAGGGGATCTACGGTGAGAAGCTGGGTCCATTGCGGGTCCCGCAGCTTGACCACAGCCAGGCGGGGACCCCGGCGGCGAAGCCATCGCCAAGCTGGCCGGCATCAGCAGTGCCAGCCCCACCGTCACTGCCAATATGAGATGACGAAGATAAATAAACAGGAGGGCTCCCTACCCGATCGGCTACTCGGCTAACAAGGGCAGCAGCGCCTGCAGCTTGACCTCGGTCTCCGCCAACTCGGCGGCCGGGTCGGAGCCGGCGACGACGCCGACGCCGGCGAAGAGGTGGGCCTCGCGGTCGCGCAGGAGGGCGCTGCGCAGGGCGACGCAGAACTCGCCGTCCTCGGTCGCGTCCATCCAGCCGACCGGGCCGGCGTACCAGCCACGGTCCATGCCCTCGAGGTCGGCGATCGCACGGGCGGCGGCGGGCCAGGGCTCGCCGCCCACAGCCGGGGTCGGGTGCAGCATCCCCGCCAGCTCGATCGCCGAGCGCGGCTCGGCGAGCTGGGCGATCACCGGCGTCGCCAGATGCTGGATGTTGGCCACCTTGACGATCTCCGGCTCGGGCGCCGTCTCGACCCAGACGGCATGGGGGCGCAGGGCGCGGACTATCCGCTCGGAGACGATGCGCTGCTCGCGCCGGTCCTTGTCGCTGCGCAGCAGCTGCTCGCCGAGGTGGTCGTCGACGGCGGGGTCGGAGCTGCGGCGGGTCGAGCCGGCCAGGGCCACGGTCGAGACACCGGCACCGGAGCGGCGCACCAGCAGCTCCGGGCTGGCGCCGATGAAGGCCGCCTCCGGGGTGCCGCAGCAGAAGCAGAAGCAGGCCGGGAACTGCTCGCGGATGGCGCCGAACAGGGCGGCCGGGTCGTGGGCGGCGGCGGCGCTGACGACGACCTCGCGGGCGAGCACCACCTTCGTCATCTCCCCGGCCGCGATCCGGGCTGTGGCGGCGGCGACGGCCTCTTCGAACTCCGCGGGGGGCCGGGCGCTGTGGATCTGTGCGTGTGAGGTCGGATGGGGGTCGAGCATCGGCAGCGGCGCCTCGCCGCGCAGCCCGGCCAATCTCGCCTCCAGCGCGGCGGCCCTCTCCCCCGCGTCGTCCCCGGGCTGGACCACGGCGTTGAGGGTCAGGAAGGCACGTTCGCCGCTGCGGCAGAGCGAGAGCTCCGGCAGCACCAGCGAGCCGGGCGGGAGCGAGGACCAGGTCGACGATGCGCCGCCCGCGGCGGCAAAGGCGAATCCGCCCAGCCAGACCGGCCCGGAGCCCGCCGGCAGCCCGCGGGGCTCGTCGAGGATCGCGTCACGGCCCGCCCGCAGGCACTCCTCGGCGACGTCGTCGAAGCGGGCCTTCCCACGCGACGCCGCCTCGTAGGCGACGCCGAGTCCGGCCAGCGCAAAGCCACGGTCGGGCTGCTCCCAGCAGAACCAGCGGTCCGAGGCGAGCCGCGAGGCGAACACCGCGGCGCAGGGGTCGGCGACGTCGGTCTCGACGGTGACGCTGACGAGGGTCCGCCGCCCACGCTGAACAGCTTTGGCGAGGAGGTCGGCGAGGAGCTCAGTCGCTGCCACGGGCGATCGCGATCTCCCCCGTGCGAACCATTTCCACCAAGCCGTGCGGGCGGACCATGCGCTCGAAGGCCTCGATCTTGTCGGCCGAGCCGGTCACCTCGATCGTCATCGTGCGGCGGGCGACGTCGACGATTTTGGCTCGGAAGATCTCCGCGAACTGGATGATCTCGGCCCGGTTCTCGACCGCCGAGGAGACCTTGAACAGCGCCATCTCCCGGGCCACCGTCTCTTCCGGCTCCATGTCGCGGATCTTGAGCACGTTGACCAGCTTGTGCAGCTGCTTGGTCACCTGGTCGATCGGGTGGACGGCGCCGTCGAGGGTGAGGGTGACGCGCGAAACGCTGGGGTCGTCGGTCGGGCCGACGGCAAGGGTGTCGATGTTGAAGCCGCGACGCGAGAAGAGGCCGGCGACGCGGGCCAGCACGCCGGGCTTGTTCTCGACCAGGATCGAGAGGATGTGTTTGCGGCCGCTGAGCTGTCCGGGCAGGTGCAGGTCCTCGAGCTTGACCGCCTGCGGGGTCCCGGCCTCCATCATGACCCCCCCGACACGGCGCATCTCTGCGTCCTCGGTCGCTCGCGTGCCGAGCACGCCACGCTCCCTGCGTCCTTGATCTGCTTGGTCGGGGTGATCATTCGCGCACCAGCCCCGGCGCCTCGACCATGTCGCGGGCGGCCTGGCCCGGAGCGATCATCGGGTAGACGTTCTCCTCCTGGGCGACGCGGACGTCGAGCAGGACCGGGCCGTCGGTCTCCAGCGCCTTGACCATCGTCTCCTCGAGGTCGGCAGAGCTCTCGCAGCGCATGCCGGTGGCGCCGAAGGCCTCGGCCAGCTTCACCCAGTCAGGGCTGGCGCCCATCTCAACCGAGCTATAGCGGCGGTCCCAGAACAGCTCCTGCCACTGGCGGACCATGCCCATGTAGCCGTTGTTCATGAGGAAGACCTTGACCGGGATCTCTTCGCTTACGCACGTTGCAAACTCCTGCACGTTCATGATCAGGCTGCCGTCGCCGGCCAGGCAGACGACGTGCTCGTCGGGGCAGGCGACCTTGGCGCCGACCGCCGAGGGCAGCCCGAAGCCCATCGTGCCGAGCCCGCCGGAGTTGATCCAGCGCCGCGGTTTCTCGAAGCCGTAGTACTGAGCCGCCCACATCTGGTGCTGGCCGACGTCGGAGGTGATGATCGCGTCGCCCTGAGTCGCGCGGTGCATCGCCTCGACCATGAACTGCGGCTTGATCTCGCCGTCCTTGCCGGGCTCGTAGAAGAGCGGGTGCTCCTGCTGCCAGGACCGCAGCTGGTTCCACCAGGCGTCGAGCCGGGAGGAGTCGGTCTGCAGCGCCCGGTACTCGCGGGTCAGCTTCGGCAGCACCTTTTTGACGTCGCCGACGATCGGGATGTGGGCGCCGACGTTCTTGGAGATCTCCGCCGGGTCGATGTCGATGTGGATGATCTTGGCGTGCGGCGCGAACTCGGCCAGTTTGCCGGTGATGCGGTCGTCGAAGCGGGCGCCGATGGCGACAATCAGGTCGGCTTTGTCCATCGCCGTGTTGGCCGTGTAGGTGCCGTGCATCCCCAGCATCCCCAGCCAGTTCTCACCTGAGGCGGGGTAACCGCCCAGCCCCATCAGGGTTGAGGTGACCGGGAAGCGGTCGGAGGCGACGAGCTCGCGCAGCTCCTCGGAGGCGTTGGCGTTGATGACGCCGCCGCCGCTGTAGAAGATCGGCCGGCGCGCGTTGGCGAGCGCCTTGGCGGCGATCCGGATCTGTTTGATGTTGCCCTCGGTCGAGGGCCGGTAGCCGGGCAGCTCGACCGGCTCGGTGCGCGGCTGGTAGTCGATGTCGGCGCGCGAGAGGTCCTGCGGGATGTCGAGCAGGACCGGCCCCGGGCGCCCAGTCGAAGCGACGTGGAAGGCCTCGTGCACGTACTCGGGGATCTGGCGCGCGTCGGTGACCTGGAAGGAGTGCTTCACGAAGGGCAGCGTGGCGCCGAGGATGTCGGCCTCCTGGAAGCCGTCGGTGCCGATCAGCTCGGTGCGGACCTGGCCGGTGATGAAGACGGTCGGGACCGAGTCCAGCATCGCGTCGGCGATCGCCGTGACCAGGTTGGTCGCGCCCGGGCCCGAGGTGGCGAAGGCGACCCCGACCCGGCCCGAGGCCTTGGCGTAGCCCTCGGCGGCGTGGCCGCCGCCCTGCTCGTGGCGGACCTGGACGTGGCGGAAGTCGGCGTCGACGAGCGCGTCGTAGGTCGGCAGGTTGGCCCCACCGGGGATCCCGAAGACGTCCTTGACGCCCTCGGCTTTGAGGCATTCCATCAGCGTGTCGGCGGCTCTCATCGAACTGGCGATGCTACCAGCGCGCAGGCGCCGTCCGGGCGCGCGGGCGGGGCCTGGGCTATGCCTGGCCGGCAGGCGATTTCGCCGGGTTCCAGCGCGTCCGGGGGTCGATCGAGCTCTCGATCGCGTTGCCCTTGTAGCGCTCGATGATGTGGATCATCGACTCGACCAGCTCCTCACCCAGCAGCGTCGGCTCGAGGCCGAGGTCGAGCAGCTTGGTGTGGACCGCGTTGTAGTAGTGCTCTTCCTTCTCCACGCGGGGATTCTCGTAGTGCTGGGTCTCGAC
This sequence comes from uncultured Solirubrobacterales bacterium, assembly GCA_963812145.1. Taxonomy (GTDB): domain Bacteria; phylum Actinomycetota; class Thermoleophilia; order Solirubrobacterales; family 70-9; genus VAYN01. The sequence goes on along the minus strand of CAWEUG010000004.1, from coordinate 479,370 downwards.
CGCGTAGCCGAGGTGCTCGCCGGCCTGCTTGACCAGCCCGGCCAGCTCCAGGACCGAGAACTGCTCGGTGAACTGGTTGAAGACGCGGAAGTCGCCGCGCTCGGCCGGATTGGCGACGGCCAGCTCGACGCAGGCGATGGTGTCGCGGATGTTGAGGAAGCCGCGGGTCTGGTGGCCGGCGCCGTAGACGGTCAGCGGGTGGCCGATCACCGCTTGCAGGCAGAAGCGGTTGAGCACGGTGCCGAAGATCTCGTCGTAGTCGAAGCGGGTGATCAGCCGCTCGTCGCCCTCGGTCTCGGCGGTGTCGATGCCGTAGACGACGCCCTGGTTGAGGTCGGTGGCACGCAGCCCCCAGACCCGGCAGGCGAAGTGGATGTTGGTGGAGTCGTGGACCTTCGAGCAGTGGTAGAGCGAGGCCGGCAGCTTCGGAAAGGGCAGCGTGTCCTTGCGCCCCTTGTGCTCGATCTCGATGTAACCCTCCTCGATGTCGATCTCGGGCTGGCCGTACTCGCCCATCGTCCCGAGCTTGACCAGGTGGCAGTCGGGGACGTGGTCGCGGATCGAGAAGAGCAAGTTAAGGTTGCCGATCACGTTGGCGTGCTGGGTCTCGACCGCCTTCTGGCGCGAAGCCATCGAGTAGGGCGCCGAGGCCTGCTGGCCGTAGTGGACTACCGCCTCCGGCATCGTCTCGACGACGACGGCATCGAGGAAGTTGCCGTCCTCGATCGCGCCGACGTAGCTGCGGATCTCCTTGCCGGAGATTTCCTTCCAGGCGGCGATGCGCGGCTCCAGATCGGCGATCGGCGTCAACGAGCCGGTGCCCGCTTCCTCGTGCCAGCGGCGGCGCGAGAAGTTGTCGACGACGGAGACCTCGTGGCCGCCGGCCGAGAAGCGCAGAGCGGTCGGCCAGCCCAGGTACCCGTCACCCCCGAGGATGAGGATTCGCATAGGACGCGGCAGCTTAAACGGTTGTGCGGGCGCCCACCCGACCGTCCTAGTTGAATCCGCCCGATGGAAAACGGACTGGCGGCGAGAAACGGGGGCCGCGTCTGCCTCGCCGCCCTCGTCGCGATCCTCGTGCTCGGGCTCGGGTTGCGCGTGAGCTACGCGTGGGACGGCCGCGAGCCCGTCTACGATGCCGCCGCCTACGCCGCGATCGCCGCCAACCTCGAGCGCGGCGAGGGCTTCACGGTCGGCGCGGCGGCCACCCAACCCTCCAGCAACTACTCCCCCGGCCTGCCGCTGCTGGTGGCCGGCGCCTACGAGCTGACGGGCGGTTCCCACGAACGCACCGCCCGCGTGCTCCTAGCCCTGATCGGCTCCCTCGCCGTCCTCTTCGCCTACCTGATCGGACGCCACCTTCGTCGACTGATGCATTTACACCCCCAGGGGGTCCAAAATGCACCAATCGACGTGGCGGCGGGGTTGATCGCGGCCACGGTCGTGGCGGTTTACCCGGCGCTGCTGGAGTACCAGGGGATGCTGATGTCGGAGCCGCTCGCGGCGACGCTCCTGTCCGCCGCCGTCCTCGCGATCTTCTGGGCGGACGATCGGAATGGCACGGCGCCCTGGTTGCTTCCAGGCGCCCTGCTCGGCGCCACCGCGATGGTTCGCCCCGAGTACCTGGGCGTCGCCCTCCTGATCGGGGTTCTGGTCTTCGCGCGCTCGGTTCGCAACTGGCAGCGGGCACTGGCCCAGGCCCTGACCCTGCTCGCCGGAATCGTCCTCGTCGTCGCCCCCTGGACGATCCGCAACGCCGTCGTCCTCGACCGTGCGGTGCCGATCTCGACCGGCGGTGGCCAGGTCCTCTTCGCCGGCACCTACCTGCCCTCCGACGGCGATCCGGAAAAGGTCGGGGGCGAGGTGGTTGCCCGCCACCCCGGTCTCTTCACTCCTGCCGATGCCCGGCGGTTGCGGCTCGAGCAGATCCTCGCCCGGCTCGCCGCCGCCCGCTACCCGGACCTCGAAACCGACCAGGCGCTCTCGCGCATGGGTCGCGAACGGCTCTGGGACGACGTCTCCGAACAGCCGCTCGAGTACGCCGGCTTCCTCGCCGCCAAGATCGGGCGGATCTGGTCGCACGGCCCCCGCGACGTCATGCGCGAGCCGGGCTGGGCGGCGCTGCACTGGGCGCTGGTCGGCTTCGGCCTGCTCGGCCTCTGCCTGCTCGCCTGGCGCCGCCGCTGGGAGGCACTGGTGCTGGCGACGGTCTTCTTCTCGATCACCGCCCTCAGCGCCCTTCTCGTCGCCTCGCCGCGGCGAGTGCTGGTGATGGTGCCATTGGTCGCGGCGCTCGCCGGAGTCGCCGCGACCTGGCTCTGGAGCCGGCTCAGTCCTGGTCGTACTTGACCTGGAAGAGCAGCTTGATGAAGGTCGCCGTGTCGGCGCCTTTGAAGGTGCACTTGTAGGCGACGACGTCGGGTGCGGTCGACTTCACCGTCGGCACGCAGTAGAAGGCCTTGGTCGAGCGCGGCTCCTCGACCCGCAGCTCGGTCGTCTTCGCCATCACTTCCTTGGCGTGGGCGCAGGTGGCGAAACGGGCCTGGGAGGGATCGACGTTGCTGGAGGTCAAGGTGCCCTTCACGGTCTTGCCGACCACGTTGGGCGAGATGGTGGTGCAGGTCTTCGCCGGCGACGCCTTGGCGGCGGCACCCGCGGCGGGGACGAGCAGCGCGCAGACGGCAAGCGCGGCGACGATCGCGAAATTACGGCGCATCGGTGTTCTCCTTGTCGGTTACGGGTTCTGCCGAGCAGGGTTCGCCGCCGCGGCCCGGCGCCCTGCGCAGCGCGTGCCCCGTCCCCGGTCTCCGCCTCCCGGGGTAGCCTGAGCCGGCCTTGAACGCCGCCGCCAACTGGATCCGGGCCCTGCCCCAGCGCCTTGGGAAGACGACCCTGATCGCGCTGGCGCTGATCGCCGTCGTCGGCCTCGGCGCCCGCGCCTACGTCGTCGCCAACCCGGTCGCCAACCCGGCCGACGACTCGCACGCCTACTACGCGCTCGCCAAGGCGCTGTATGAGGAAGGGAGCTTCGGGGGGCCAGAATTCGAGGACTCCAGCGACTGGTCGCCGGGGGCGCCGCTGCTCTACGCCGCCAGCTTCTACGCCACCGGCGGCGCCCGCGAAGGGACGGCGCGGATCATCGAGGCATTGCTCGGCGTCGCCGCGATCCTCGTCGTCTTCGTGCTCGGCCGGCGGCTCGGGGAGGCGGCGGGACCGCGAGGCGGGCCGCGCCTCGGCACCGCCGTCGGCCTGCTCGCCGCCTTCGCGGTCGCCGTCTACCCGCCCTTCATCCACTCCACCGCCGAGCTGATGAGCGAGCCGCCGGCGATCCTCACCCTGCCCGCGGCGGTGCTCGCCTTCCTCTGGGCGGGCGAGCAGGAGCGACTGCGCGCCTGGCTGCTGCCGGGGTTCCTCTTTGGCCTGACGGCGATGTTCCGCCCCGAGTACCTCTTCGTCGGCGCCGCCTTCGTCGTCCTCGCCGGGCTCCGGGTCGGCCTGGGGCGCGGCTGGCGACCGGGCCTCGCCGGCGCCGGCCTGCTGGTCGCGGCGCTGGCGCTGCCGATCGTGCCCTGGACGATCCGCAACGCCGACGTGCTCGGCCGGGTGGTGCCGATCTCGACCGGCAGCGGCAAGGCCCTCTACGTCGGCACCTTCCTCCCCGCCGACGGCGAATACCAGCGGGTCAAGGCGCTGCTGGCGAAGCGCTACGAAGGGCGCGACCTCGACCCGCACTCGGCGGCGCTGGAGGCCGTCGACCCGACGCCGCTCTTCGACCGCGTCGCCGAAGAACGCTACCCCGACCTTCCCCGCGACTCCGCTCTCGGCAAGGTCGGCAAGGAGAACCTTTCCAAGTACCTCGGCGAAGACCCGGTCAGCTACGCGGCGATGACCGCCCGCAAGGTCGGGCGCATGTGGAGTAGCGGGGTCGGGGAAGCGATGAGCAGCGGGGTCGGCCGCGCCGCCCAGATCCTGCTCGTCGCGCTCGGGCTGGCCGGCTTCGTGCTGCTGGGGATGCGCCGGCGCTGGTGGGATCTGGTCGCGCTCGCCACCCCGATCGTCCTCGTCACCGCGATCGGCGCCGCCTCGCTGGCGGCCCCACGTCGCAACGAGGTGCTGATGACGCTGGTCTTCCCACTTGCCGCCCTGGCGCTGTCATGGGGGGTCGCGGCCATATCCTCCGGTCGCGAATGGTCCCCAGAGCAGGCATCTTCCCCGCCGAACTGACGGCACTCCGCAGCGGCGGGCTGATCTTCGCGATCGGCCTGATCGCCTACGCGCTCCTCCGCCGCCGCTCGCTGCGCAACGCCGAGGTGATCATCCTCCTGCTCGCCGGGCTCGGCCTGGCCCTGGTCGCCGGCACCGAAATCACCGACAAGCTGCTCTCCGCCTTCTCCTTCGAACGGGGCAACGGCGGCCGCATCCTCGGCCTCGCCGTCTTCGCGATCTTCATCCTCTTCCTGCTCACCCTGCGGGCGCTCTCGGTCGCCGCCCGCAACTCGCGCCAGCTCTCGGCGGCGCTGGAGGGACTGGCCTGGGAGGAGTTCCGCCAGGCGGGGCTGCCCGAGCGCTTCCGCGGCAAGGTCGCGATCCTCGTCCCCGCCTACAACGAGGCAGAGAACATCGGCCACGTGCTCGACCAGATGCCGGCCGCGGTCTGCGGCGTCGCCACCGAGATCCTGGTCGTCGACGACGGCTCCCGCGACGGCACCGGCGACGTCGCCGCCTCCCACGGCGCCGCGGTCGCCCGCCACGTCACCAACCGCGGCGGTGGCGCCGCCTTGCGCACCGGCTACCGGCTGATGGTCGAATCCGGTGCCGAGATCGTCGTCACCCTCGACGCCGACGGTCAGCACCTGCCCTCCGAGATGGAGCGCCTGGTCAAGCCGGTGCTCGACGGCGAAGTCGACGTCGCCCACGGCTCCCGAGTGCTCGGCCACGCCGACCGCAACCACTTCGCCCGCGAGCTCGGCATCGTCTTCTTCAACCGCCTCGTCTCCGCCATCACCCGCACCCACGTCACCGACTGCTCCAACGGCTACCGCGCCGTCCGCACCACCGTCCTCCCGCAGCTGGTCCTGCGCCAGGAGCAGTTCCACACCTCCGAGTTCATGATCGAGGCGATCAAGCGCGGCATCCCCGCCAAGGAGATCCCGATCACGGTCGAACAGCGCCTCCACGGCCACTCCAAGAAGCCCGCGGTGCTCCGCTACGGAGTCGGCTTCGCCAACGCCATCGTCCGCACCTGGCTGCGGTAGCAGTGGCGGCGACAGCTCGCGGGAACTGCATCAACTTCTAACCCTTCAAGGGTCACAAATTGATGCAGTTCGGCGAGGTGGGGATCGATGCTCTCGACGAGGCAGGGGTCAGCGGACGCCGGGGTGGCGCACGGCCGCCGGGTCAGGCAGGTACAGGTCGGTCCCACACCTGGGGCAGACCTGGACGTAGAGCTTGAGCTCCTTCTGGCAGGTCGGGCACTGGCGTTCGGGTTCGTTCTTCTCGACCCGGTAGAGGATCGCCGCGACGAGGCCGAGCATGGGCACGACGGCGCCGATCACGAACCAGATCCAGAAGGAGCTGCCCTTGCCCTTGGCGACGAAGCCGGTGGCGAGGCCGAAGAGGAAGGCGATCACGAGGTACCACATGTGCCCATTTTGACGGTTCGCGGCGATGGGTCGAACGTCCAGGTAAGAGAACTTGCCTAAAGGCGCTCGGGGCAGGGCCGACAAACCAGGGAAGGCCCGCCTCGGGTCTCCTTGCGCATGGCGATTCCCCGAACCCCAGCGAGCGCGGCGAAGACGAAGCGGCACCACCGCCGTCATCGCCTGCACGTCTGGAAGGACAAGCACTTCCGCTGGGTGCCCGACGGCCAGGGTGACTGGCGCGTGCAGGGCTACATAGTCCGCCACCGTCACAAGCCCAAGCGCCGTCACTTCCGCGGGCCCGGGAAAAAGCCGGCTGGTCGCCCGGCGGCGGCGCTCGCGGCGGTCAATCCCGATCCCCGGCCCGCGGGCGCCTACCAGGGCCCCTTCGGCGTCGAGCAGGCGGTGCGGCTGCTGAACCGGGCCGGGTTCGGGCCGGTGCCGGGCCAGGCCGAGCACCTCGTCTCACTCGGCCTGGTCGGGGCGGTCCAGTCGCTGACCCGTCCCAGCGGTGCCGCCACCCTCAGTGGGCCGGCGCCGGTCGACGACGACGGCGCCCCGATCGCCCCCGCCGACGCCTGGGGCCACGACCACCTCTGGTGGCTCGATCGCATGGTCAGGACCAACCAGCCACTGGTCGAGCGGATGGCCCTCGTCTTCCACGACTGGTTCGCGACCTCGATCGACGGGGTCTCCAAACAGCAGCAGATGATCGACCAGTCCAACCTCTTCCGCTCCGCCTGCTTCGGCTCCTTCCTCGACCTCTTCAAGGCGGTGACGGTCGACCCGGCGATGCTGCAGTGGCTAAACGGCAACGAAAACCGCAAGGGTGCGCCGAACGAGAACTACGGCAGGGAGATGATGGAGCTGTTCTCGCTCGGCGCCGACCGCGGCGCCTACACGGAGGACGACATCCGCGAACAGGCCCGGGCGCTGACCGGCTGGCGCAACGACTGGTCGGGCGAGCTGGGCGCCTACAACTTCCGCCTCGACCCCAAACGCCACGACACCGGGGCCAAGACCGTCTTCGGCCGGACCGGCAGCTGGGGCTGGGAAGACGCCTGCCGGCTCTGCGTCGAGCATCCCCTCCACCCCTCCTTCTTCGTCGACAAGCTCTGGAGCTATTTCGTCCCGCAGCCGCCGGCGGCGCCGGTCCGGGACGGCTTGATGAGTGTCTATGGCGGCTCGGGTTGGCAGATCCGCCCGGTCCTGGAGTCGATCCTGCTGAGCCCGGACCTCTACGAAGGCCCGGCGATGGTCAAGCCTCCCGTCGTCCAGCTCGCCGGGATGCTGCGGGCGCTCGGCCGCCCGATCGACACCAACGCCTGGACCTGGCTCTGCGACCCGGCCGGACAGGTCCTCTTCCGGCCCCCGAACGTGTCCGGCTGGGACGACGGCCGCTGGCTCGACACCTCGCGGATGCGAGCCCGCTGGAACATCGTCCATTACGCCCTCGACGAGATCTCGGTGGACGCCTGGAATGGGACCTACAGCGCCACCGAGACCGCCGAGGAAGCACTGGCGCGGGCGATCTCCTCCTGGGGCTCCCCCGCAGTGCGGGCCGAACACCGGGCGGAGCTGCTCGATTTCGCCCGGCGGGCGGAGAATCTGGCGACCGGCTGGCAACGCGGCCCCTATCGGGCGATGCGCCAGAACGCCCTGCTGCAGCTGATCGGCGTCAGCCCGGACCTGATCCTGCAATGACGCCGAGCTCGCACAACTGCTGCGGCGACTACACCCGCTCCCAGCTGCTGCGCTCGGCCGCGGCCGAGGCCGGCAAGGGGCTGCCCGTGATCGAGCCGGGGATGCCGGAGCCGGCCGGGACCGGGCTCTCGCGGCGCACCTTCATCTCCCGCGCCGCCGGCCTGGCGCTGGCCGTCTACGGGGCTTCGAAGATCCCGCTCTCCGCCTTCGAGAACGGCATCGCCCAGGCGGCCTCGACCGACAAGGTCCTGGTCTCGGTCTTCTTCGACGGCGGCATCGACTCGCTCAGCGTGCTCGCCCCGGTCGGCGATCCCCGCTACTCGCTACTGCGCCCCAGCCTCGCCCTCCCCGCCGGCACCGGCACCCCCTTCGCCGAGGACGACCGGCTGAACTGGCATCCGGCCGCCACCAGCCTGGCAACCCTCCACGCCGAGGGCAAGGTCAGCGCCTTTCCGGCGATCGGCTACGACCACCCTGACCAGTCGCACTTCACCTCGCGCCACTTCTACGAGGTCGGCGAGCTCGCGGTCGGCTTCCGCACCGGCTGGCTCGGCCGCTACATCGACCTGGTCGGCGACGCCGAGAACCCCCTCCAGGGCCTCTCGATGGACGGCTCGCTCTCGCCGATGATCGCCACCGCCGACAAGCCCGTCGCGGCGATCGACAGCGTCGATGGCTTCGACCTCTGGTCGCCGGTCAGCGACCCGGTCAAGGACGAGATGTACCGCAGCTTCGCCCGCTTCGGCTCGCTTCCCTCCGACTCCGCCGGCCTCGCCCAGGTCCGCCGCGCGACCGCCCAGACCGACAAACTGCGCCAGGACCTCGAGGGGATCGGCGAGGTCACTAGCCCGGTCCCCTATCCCGACACCTACTTCGCCCACAAGCTCGCCGGGCTGGCCGCCTTCATCGCCGCCGGGCTGCCGATGCGGGCGGTGACGATCCGGGCGGCCGGCGGCTACGACACCCACTCCGATCAGGCGGCCGACCTCGACCGCAACCTGCGCGAGACCTGCGAGGGGCTGCTCGCCTTCCAGCGCGACCTCGAATTCCGCCACCTCGACCACCGGGTGATGACCGAGATGTGGAGCGAGTTCGGGCGGCGACCGGAGGAGAACGGCTCAGCCGGGACCGATCACGGCGCCGCCGGCTGCGCCTTCGTGATCGGCTCCAAAGCGAAGGGCGAGATGGTCGGCGAGTTCCCCGGCCTGGAACAGCTCGACGGCAACGAGAACCTCCGCGTGACCAGCGACTTCCGCGCCATGTACTGCTCGCTGCTCGAGCAATGGCTCGGCCACGACGCCGGCCCGATCATCCCCGGCGCCGCGGGCTTCGCCCGACCGACGCTGGTGAAAGCGTGACCAGGGCGCTCCTCGCCACGGTCGCCCTGGCGCTAGTCGCGACCCTCTGCCTGCCTCCGGCGATCGGCCCGATCGGCGCCGGCCGCGCGGCCGCGGCGGACTGCGCCTGGCAGCGCCACTCGAAACGGGTCGTCAAGCACGTGAAACGGGAGGGCCGGATGCGGAGGGTCGTCCGCAGCAAGCACTGGTGGACCTGCAAGCCGCGCAACGACCCGGCCGCGATCGGCATCCCGCCGGCGGCCCCCTCCGGCCCGGGGCCGACGCCGACCCCAGAGCCGGAACCCCCGCCCCGCAGGGTCAGCGTCAAAGCCGAAGACGCCAAAGCCGAAGATTTCAGCTTCACCCTCTCCCGCCTCTTCGTCGTCTCCGGCGAGGTGACGGTCGAGCTCAACAACCAGGGTCAGGACCCACACAACCTCAACCTCCGGCTCGAGGGCAGCGGCGAGCCGCCGCTGGAGGTGGGCGAAGCCGAACCGGGCGAGAGCAGAGTCGCGCGTCTCAACCTTCCCGCGGGCAGCTACCGGCTCTGGTGCAGCCTCCCCCAGCACGAGGAATGGGGCATGAGCGTCGACCTCGAAGTCAGGGCCGATTAGCCGAGCCGCTTCGGGTGGCCGATCGAGCCGACCTCGGAGATGTCGCGGCGGAAGGGCAGGCCGGCGGTCCAGTCGAGCACCGCGCGGGCCTTGCGGGCGGCGCCCGGAATCTGGCTCATGTGGTAGGTCCGGGCCAGCCACCAGGCAGGGAAACCGCGGAAGGTACGGTCGCCGATCTTGCCCACCGCCTTGTAGCGACCGAGGTTGACGAACGAGGCTTCGCTGCGGTACTCGAAGCGCTCCGGTGTGCCGATCCCAAGCTCGGCGGCGATGTTGCGTGCCGCCACCGGGCCCTGGCGGACCGCGTGCTGCGCGGTCGGCGGGCAGATGCCCCCGCGCGGGTCGGGCGCCGCCGCACAATCGCCGATCGCCCAGACTGAGTCCATGCCCTGCACCCGCAGGTGCTCGTCGACCGGGACCCGCCCACGCTCGTCCAGCGGCAGGCTGAGATCCTTGAGGATCGGCTGCGGAGCGACGCCGGCGGTCCAGACGACGGTGCGGGTCGGCAGCGTCTCGCCCGTGGAGAGCCGGGCGGAATCGGCCTCGACCTGCTCCAGCGTCGTCTTCAGGCGGATGTCGATGCCGCGCCCGCGCAGCTCGCGCAGGGCGTAGTCGGCCAGCTCGATGTCGATCTCCGGCAGCACCCGGCCGGTCGCCTCGACCAGCACCCAGCGCATCCCGTGCAGGCGGGCGCGCGGGTAGCTCTCGATCGCGTCGGCAGCGAAGTCCTGCAGCTCGGCGAGCGCCTCCAGGCCGGCGTAGCCGCCGCCGACGAAGACGTAGGTGAGGAGCTTGTCGCGGCGGGCGGGGTCCTCGGTCGCGTTGGCTTCCTCCAGCGTCTCGACGACGTGGTTGCGCAGCCAGATCGCATCGGCGAGGCCCTTGAACCCGATCGCGTGCTCGGCCAGGCCGGGCACCGGCAGCGTCCGCGAGACCGAGCCCAGCGAGAGCAGCAGCTGGTCATAAGGCAGCGTCTCGGTTTCGCCGTACTTGGCCCGCAGCTCGACCGTCTTCGCCTCGGGGTCGTGAGCGACGATCGAGCCCAGCCGCAGGTAGGTGCGCCTGAGGATGTCGCGCAGCGGCGTCACCACGTGCCGCGGCTCCAGCGTCCCGGCAGCGGCCTCCGGCAGGAACGGCGTGTAGAGCATGAAGTTGGTCTCGTTGACCAGCACCAGCCGCGCCGACTGCCGCGGCATCGCCTTCTCCAGCTCCCGCGCAGCCGCCAATCCCCCAAATCCACCACCGGCGATGACGACGTTCCAGGCCATGCCTTGAACTTAGCACTTTGTAACAACTTGTCACAAAGTGTCAGATCGCACTTCCTCCCGCCTATAGCCCGAGCTGCTCGCGGATCAGCCGGTTGACCTCGCCGCCGTCGGCGCGCCCCTTGGTCTCCTTCATCACCGCGCCGACGATGGCGCCGATCGCCTTGGGGTTGCCGGCCTTGATCTGCTCGGCGGCCTGGGGATTGGCGTCGACCGCCGTGGCGACGATCGACTCCAGCTCGCCGCTGTCGGAGATCTGGGCAAGGCCCTCGTGCTCGACGATCGCAGCCGGGTCGCCGCCCTCGGCGACCAGGACCGCCAGGACGGTCTTGCCGCTGCCGTGGGAGATCTTCTTCTCCAGGACCAGGGCGACGAGGGCGGCGAGGGCATCCGGCTCCACCTTCGAGTCGGCGGCGGCGACCTCCTCCTCGCCCTGGCGCAGCGCCGCCGCCAGCTCGCCGGTGACCCAGTTGGCGATCACCTTCGGCTCGACCTCCCCCGCCTCGGCCACGCAGCGCTCGAAGTAGGCCGCGGTCTCCGGGTCCGCCGCGAGGGAGGCGGCGACGTCGGCGGCCAACCCGAGCTCGCCCGTGTAACGCTCGGTCCGCGCCGCCGGCAGCTCCGGCAGCGCCTCGCGGGCCTCCCGCAGCATCGCCTCGGTCGGCGCCAGCGGCACCAGGTCGGGCTCGGGGAAGTAACGGTAGTCGTGGGACTCCTCCTTCGAGCGCAGCGAGGTGAGGCTGCCGCTCTGGGGATCGAAGTGGAGGGTCTCCTGGGTCACCGTCCCCCCCGCCGCGATCAGCTCGCGCTGGCGCTCGAGCTCGGCTTCGACCCCGCGCTGGAGGAAGCGGAAGCTGTTCATGTTCTTCAGCTCGGTCTTCGTCCCCAGCTGCTCGGAGCCGGCCGGGCGCACGGAGACGTTGGCGTCGACGCGCAGGCTCCCCTCCTCCATGTTGACGTCGGAGACGCCGAGCTGGCGCACCGTCTCGCGCAGCAGCCGCGCCCAATCGGCGGCTTCGGCGGCGCCGCGCAGGTCGGGCTCGGTGACGATCTCGACCAGCGGCGTGCCACCGCGGTTGAAGTCGACCAGCGAGGCACCGGAGCCGTGGATCCGGCCCGACTCGCCGACGTGGATCATCTTCGCCGCGTCCTCCTCGAGGTGGGCGCGATGGATGCGGATGTCGCCGAGCTTGCCGTTACTGGCGAGCGGAATGTCGAACTGGCTGATCTGGTACGCCTTCGGGCTGTCCGGATAGAAGTAGTTCTTGCGGTGGAAGATCGAGTGCGGCGCCACCGCGCACTCCAGCGCCGCGGCGATCTGCAGCGCGTAGAGGATCGCTTGTTCGTTGGGCACCGGCAGCACACCCGGGTGGGCGAGGCAGACGGGGCAGGTGTGGATGTTGGGCTCGTCGCCGAAGGAGAGCTCGCAGCCGCAGAACATCTTCGTCTTCGTCGCCAGCTGGACGTGGATCTCCAGCCCGATCACCGCCTCCAGCTCATGCGCGCTCTCAGCCATCGACGCCCTCCGGCCTGGCGTCGAAGCCGATCGCCTGCTCCAGCGCGTACGCCGCCTCCAGCAGCTTCTGCTCGCCGAAGGCGGGGGCGGCGATCTGGAAGCCGACCGGCAGCCGCGGGCCACCGCCCTCGGGCTCGGCCAGCCCGGCGGGGATCGAGATCGCCGGGATGCCGGCCAGGCTCATCGGCACCGTGAAGAAGTCGTTGAGGTACATCGAGAGTGGGTCGTCGGTCTTCTCGCCGAGGCCGAAGGCGACCGAGGGCGAGGTCGGGGTGACGACGAAGTCGACGCTGGCGAAGGCGGTGTCGAAGTCCTCGGCGATCCTGGTCCGGACCTTCTGGGCCTGCCCGTAGTAGGCGTCGTAGTAGCCGGAGGAGAGCGCGTAGGTGCCGAGCATGATCCGCCGCTTCACCTCGGCGCCGAAGCCCTCGGCGCGGGTCGTCTCGTACATCTCCAGCAGGTCGCCCGCACTCGCGGAGCGCAAGCCGTAGCGGACGCCGTCGTAGCGGGCCAGGTTCGAGGAGGCCTCGGCCGGGGCGAGCACGTAGTAGGCGGAGATGCCGTGCTCGGCGCTCGGCAACGAGACCTCGGCGATCTGGCCGCCGAGGCTCTCGATCTTCGCCAGCGTCGCCTCGAAGGCCTCGCGCACACCGGTGTCGAAGGCATCGCGAGCAAGCTCGCTCGGCACCCCGAAGCGCAGGCCCTTCAGGTCCTCGCGACTGGGCGCGGTGATTCCGCCCTCGATCCCGACCGAGGTCGAGTCGCAGGGGTCGCGCCCCTCCAGCGCCGCCAGCAGCAGCGCCGCGTCGGTGACGTCGCGGGTCAGCGGCCCGCACTGGTCGAGCGAGGAGGCGAAGGCGATCATCCCGTAGCGCGAGATCGCCCCGTAGGTGGGCTTGAGGCCGACGATCCCGCAGAGCGAGGCGGGCTGGCGGATCGAGCCGCCGGTGTCGGTGCCGAGCGCACAGGGGGCGAGGCCGCCGGCGACCGCGGCCGCCGAGCCGCCGGAGGAGCCGCCCGGCACTCGGCCCTGATCCCACGGGTTGAGCACCGGCCCGTAGGCCGAGTTCTCGTTCGAGGACCCCATCGCGAACTCGTCCATGTTGGTCTTGCCGAGCACCCTGGCGCCGGCGGCGTCGAGGCGCTGTACCGCGGTCGCCGTGTAGGGCGGCCGGTAGCCCTCGAGGATGCGGGAGCCGGCCGTGGTCGGCGAGCCCTCGGTGCAGAAGATGTCCTTGACCGCAACCGGAATCCCCTTCAGGGGCCCGTCCAGGACCTCGTACCCGTTGCCGTCCTCGACCTGCCAGAGATATGCATTCAGCTCGTCGCCCGCCGCCGCAGCCCGCCAGGCCGCGAAGTACTCCTCGGGCGAGATCTCGGCCGCCGCGATCTTCGCCGCCGCCTCGGCGACGGTCAGCTCGAGTAGATCCGACATCAAGCGTCGGCCTGCGGCGACGGCACCCTGAAAGCCCCGTCGACCGGTTCCGGCGCCGGCGCCAGGGCAACCTCCGGAGCAAGGCTCGGCCGCGGCCGATCCGCCCGCAGGACGTTCTCCAGCGCGACGACATGGGTGGTCGGCTCGACCCCCTCCAGATCCAGCTTCGCGATCCGATCGACGTGCTCGAGAATCCCCGACAGCTCTCCGGTCATCGTTCCGACCTCCTCCTCCGAGAGGCGGAGGCGGGCGAGCCTTGCCACGTGCAGCACCTGGTCCCGGTCGATCACCGGCCGCATTCTAGGCGGCGGGCAACTGGCTGCCCAGCCAGTTATTGTCCCGCCGATGCAGGGGCCGGCCGCTGAGAGATTCGTCGTCGTGAGCCTGCGCCTACTGGCGCTGACGTTCGCCGTCGTCGGCCTCCTCTTCATCGCCGTCCCGGACGGCGTTCTCGACACGATCTCCGACTTCGGCGAATGGTTCGGCAACGAGACGCGGGCGCCGCACGGCGGCGCCCAGCTCTGGCTCGCCCTGGGCTTCTCCTACATGGTCGTCATCACCGGCATCTGCCTGGTCGCGCAGGCCGACGTCGTCCGCTATCGCGCCCTGCTGCTGGTGCTCGCGGTCGGAAAGGCCGCCTCCTCGCTCACCTCCCTCGCCTTCTTCCTCTTCGACCAGCACGTCTTCATCTACCTGCTCAACTTCCTCGTCGACGGCTCGCTGGTCTTCGTCGCGCTCTGGCTCTGGGTCCTGGCCGGGCGAATTGGCCGTCCCACCGACCCCGGTTGACAGCGCCCGCCGGGGCTTTCAGCCGCTGAGCAACGCACCCTGAGCGCGATCTGCGCGGCGATGGCGCCGGGCATCGACGGCCTGCCCGTGGCCGAGCGCGACGTCGACGTCTCCGGGCCGGTGGCGAGCTTCCTCGGCTCGGTTTCGCCGCGGGTCCTGGGCCGCCTCAAGCTCGGCCTCCGCGCCTTCGAGTGGCTGCCCTTCCCCTGGCGCTTCAGCCGCCTCGACCCGGGGGCCCGGGAAGACTTCCTGCACCGCCTGGAGGGCTCGAAGCTCTCCTTCCACCACGACCTGCTGCTGATGGCCAAGCTGTTCTCGACCCTCGGCTACGCGGTGACGCCGGAGGTGCAGGAGCGGATCGGCTTCGAGATTCGCTGCGCCACCGCCGACGGGTCGCTGCCGGAGCCGGCCGGCAGCCTGGGCGATACCGAGCCTCCCGGCGAGGGCGAGGAGTGCGACGTGGTCATCGTCGGCTCGGGCGCCGGCGGCGCGGTCGCGGCGGCGACGCTCGCCGAAGCCGGGCTGGACGTGATCGTGCTCGAGGCCGGCGAGCACTACGACCGCGACAGCTACCCAAGCGACCATCTCGACGCGATCGCCGAGCTCTACCGCGACGGCGGCCTGACGATCGCCGAAGGACGGCCGCCGATCCCCGTTCCGGTCGCCAAGGTGGTCGGCGGCACTACGGTGATCAACTCCGGCACCTGCTTCCGCGCCCCCGAGCCGGTGCTCGAGGACTGGCAGCGGTGCTTCGGCATCTCCTGGGCGGGTGAGATGGCCCCCGACTACGCCGAGGCCGAGCAGACCCTGCGGGTCACCCAGCTCGACCCGGAGACGATGGGCCGCAACGGCCAGTTGGCGATGGAGGGCGCGGCGGCGATCGGGGCCAGCGGCGCCCCGATCCATCGCAACGCCGGCAACTGCAACCAGTGCAGCTCCTGCCCGTTCGGCTGCGAGATCGACGCCAAGCGCGGCATGCACGTCAGCTACCTGCCTCGCGCCGTCGCCGCCGGGGCGCGGATCCGCGCCGGCGTCGAGGTCGACCGGGTCCTGGTCGAGGACGGGCGCGCGATCGGGGTCAGCTGCACGACCCGGGCGGGCGCCGGCTCCAAGCGCCGCCCCTTCACGGTGCGGGCGCGGCGCGCCGTGATCGCCGCCGGGGGCTCCTTCGGCACGCCGGAGCTGTTGCTGCGCTCGGGGCTCGGTGGGCGCCAGGTCGGCCGCAACCTGCACATCCACCCCGCCTGCTGGGTCGGCGCCCGCTACGGCGAGGAAGTGCGCGGCTGGGACGGGGTCATGCAGAGCTACTACGTCGACCAGTGGGAGTCGACCGGGATCCTGCTCGAGGCGACCTTCACCCCGCTTGCCTTCGGCGGTGCCTGGCTGCTCGGCGCCGGCGAGTCCCACCAGCGGGCGATGCTCGACTTCGGCCACGTCGGCTCGATCGGCGTCCACCTCTGCGACCGCTCCTCCGGCCGGGTCGGGCTCGGCGCCGAGGGCTCGCTGCGCGCCAGCTACAAGCTGATCAAGGACGATGCCGACCGCCTCGCCTACGGCATCGCCCGCGCCGCCGAAGTCCACTTCGCCGCCGGGGCGACCGAGGTCTACCCCAACATCGCCCGCGTCGGCGTCCTCAAGCCCGGCGACCTGGCCGAATTCGAGGCGACCTCCTTCAAGCCCTCGGAGCTGCGCCTGGAGGCCTTCCACCCGATGGGCACCGCCCGCATGGCTGCTGACGAACGCGACGGGGTCTGTTCCATCGACGGCTCCGTACACGGCACCGACGCCCTCTACGTCGCCGACGGCTCCCTCTTCCCCACCTCGGTCGGCGTCAACCCGATGATGACCATCATCGCCTTCGCCAAGCAGGTGGCGCGCGGGATCGCGGACAGGGGTGAAGCGCCTTCAACTTTTTCGCGACAAGCCTTTTCGGACGGCTCTAGCGCAACCTCGAAAAGTTAAGCGAAACGCCCACCCGCGATCCCGCGCACGGCTAGCTGCTCGGAGGCGGGGGTGGTGGCGGCGGGGTCGAAGACGGTGGTGGTGGATCACTGGGACCGCCGCCCGACAGCTTGTCGGCGGTACCGCTGAAGGTCGTCCCCTCTTCCTGCATGCCGCGATAGCCGCCGTAGGCGATGCCGGCGGCGGTGACGAGGCCGAGGAAGATGCCGATTTCGAGGGTGCCGTCGACCGAGACGCCGCCGAAGCTGCCGAAGCTCGGCGGATCGATGATCCGGAACAGGATCAGCAGGACCGAGAGGCCGCCCAGAACGGTGACCGCGACATTCATCGAGACCGGCGGCTCGTAGTCGGCGTCGCTGAGGCGCAGGAAGACGTTGATCAGGGCGACGACGATCGTGACCACGAGGACGATCGGGATGAAGTCGAGTGCGTCCCAGGCGCTGCCGCCGGCACCGGGCACGGCGCCCGAGAAGCCTTCGGAGCCCGAGACCTCCACTCCAAACCAGGTGAAGAACATGAATATGAAGAGCAGGACGGCCGAAACCCCGGCGATCTTCTCTCCGGTGTTGAGCTTGTCTACGTCCATCTCATATCCCTCCGTCGAAGCTTGGCCGGCTGACCCGACCCTGTATATCCACCACAGGCCCTATTCGGTGGGGAAATGGCCGACCCTTCTAGGCCGGACTGGACAACGTGCGCAGCCGTGCCGCCTGCAAGGTGTTGACCAGCAGCATCGCGATCGTCATCGGCCCGACGCCGCCGGGCACGGGCGTGATCGCGGCCGCCACCTCGGCGACCGCGGCGAAGTCGACGTCGCCGAGCAGGCCTTCCTCGGTGCGGTTCGTGCCTACGTCGATCACCACCGCCCCGGGCTTGACCGCGTCGGCCCCGAGCAGCTCCGGCACCCCGACCGCAGCGACGAGGACGTCGGCGCGGCGGCAGGTCGCCACCAGGCCGCGGGTGCGCGAGTGGCAGATGGTCACGGTCGCGTTGGCGGCCAGCAGCAGGCGCGCGACCGGGACCCCGACCAGCTTCGAGCGGCCGACGACCACCGCCTCCGCGCCCTCCAGCTCGACTCCCTCCTGCGCCAGCAGCTCCATCACCCCGGCGGGCGTGCAGGGCACCAGACCGGGCGTGCCGTGTGCGAGCAGGCCGGCGTTCTGGGGCGTCAGCCCGTCGACGTCCTTGCGCGGGTCGATCGCGGCGACCACGGCGTCGGGGTCGATCTGCGGCGGGACCGGAAGCTGCACAAGGATGCCGTCGACCTCGTCGTCCGCGCCGAGGGACGCCACCAGCGCCAGCAGCTCGTCCTCTGCGGTGGTCGCGGCGAGGCCATGGTGGACGGAGCGCATCCCCGCTTCCCCACAGGCCCTGTGCTTGCTGGCGACGTAGATCTCCGAGGCCGGGTCGTCGCCGACGATCACGGTCGCCAGCCCCGGCACCCTGCCCGCCTCCTGCGCGTAGGCGGCGACGTCGACCCGCACCCGCTCGCGCACCGCCGCGGCCACCGCCTTGCCGTCGATCGTCCGTGCCGCCACGCCTACCGCTTCCGGATCGGCGCGTAGTCGGCCATCAGCTTGCGCTCGGAGCCGTCGCCGGAGAAGCGGACGACGACTACGCCCCCCGGCTCGACCGCGGTCACGACGCCATCGCCGAAGCTGGCGTGGACGACGTCGTCCCCGGTCTGCATCTCCAGCGCGGGGCCGGGGTCGACCGGCTGCGCCGGATCGGCGCCCGGAGTGGGCTCCCAGGTCATCCCCCCGACCGTGCTGGAGACGGTCGCGTGGCGCTCGGTCAGCTCGACCGGCAGCTCGTCGATGAAGCGCGAGGGCAGGTTGCGCTCGGAGCGCCCGAACAGGCGGCGCTCGCGCGCCCAGGTCATGTAGAGGCGCTGGCGAGCACGGGTGATGGCGACGTAACAGAGCCGCCGCTCCTCTTCCTCGCCCCCCTCTTCGAGCGCCATCATGTGCGGGAAGGAGCCGTCCTCGCAGCCGATCACGAAGACCGTGTCGTACTCGAGCCCCTTGGCGTTGTGCACCGTCATCAGCGTGACCAGGTCCTGCTCCTCCTCGATCGAGTCCTGGTCGGAGAGCAGCGAGATCTGCTGCAGGAACTCCTCCAGCGGCGGCACCTCGCTCTCGCCCTCCTGCTCGCGATTGAGGTCGAACTCGGCAGCGGCCTCGGCGAAGGCATCGAGGTTCTCGATCCGGCCTTCGGCCTCGACCGTGCGCTCGGCCTCGAGCGCTTCCACGTAGCCGGTCTCGCTCAGCACCGCCTGGACGATGTCGGCGACCGCGGCGCCGGAGGCGACCCGGGCCTTCAGCAGGTCCATCGTCTCGAAGAAGCGGGAGACGGCCTTGACCGCCGCCGCGCTCAACCCCGGCACCTCCTCGGCCCGCTCGGCGACCTCCCAGATCGTCAGCCCGGCGGTGTTCGCGTAGGCGGCGAGCCGGCCCTGGGTGGTGTTGCCGATCCCCCGCCGTGGCGAGTTGACGATGCGCAGGAAGGAGACCTGGTCAGCCGGGTTGAGCAGCAGGCTGAGATAGGCGACGGCGTCCTTGACCTCGGCCCGGTCGTAGAACTTGGTGCCGCCGATCACCTGGTAGGGAACCTCGAAGCGGACCAGCGTGTCCTCCAGCACCCGGCTCATCGCGTTGGTCCGGTAGAAGACGGCGACGTCGGCGCGCTTGACCCCGTGCTCCTCGCCGAGCCGCTCGATCTCCGCCGCCACCCAGCGCGCCTCCTCGTGCTCGTCGCCGAGCTCGGAGAGCTGCACCAGCTCGCCGCCCTCGATGTCGGTCCAAAGCTCCTTCGGCCGCCGCTCGCGGTTGCGCTCGACCACCGCGTTGGCGGCGGAGAGGATGGTCTGGGTGGAGCGGTAGTTCTGCTCCAGCTTCACCACCTCGGCCTCGGGGAAGTCGTGCTCGAAGTCGAGGATGTTGCGGATGTCGGCGTGGCGGAATCCGTAGATCGACTGATCCTCGTCACCGACGACCATCAGATTTCCGTGCTCTGAAGCCAAAAGTTGCAACAGCCGGTACTGGGCGTGGTTGGTGTCCTGGTACTCGTCGACGAGGACGTGGCGGAAGGTACGGCGCCAGCGCTCGCGCACCTCCTCGAACAGCTCCAGGGCGTTGACCGTACGCACCAGGAGGTCGTCGAAGTCCATCGCGTTGGCCTCGAGCATCCGCTTCTCGTAGAGCGGGAAGCATTCGGCGACGACCTCCTCGAAGAGGCTGCCCTGCGTTTCCGCGTACATGTCGGAATCGATCAGCTGGTTCCTGGCGCCGGAGATCTTGTTCTGGATCGCCCGGGCGGGATAGCGTTTCGGGTCGACTCCGAGCTCGCGCATCACCCGCTTCAGCATCCGCAGCGAATCCGACTGGTCGTAGATCGTGAAGCTGCGCGAGTAGCCGAGGCGCTCGGCGTCGGCGCGCAGCATCCGCGCGCAGGAGGAGTGGAAGGTGGTCACCCACATCGCCCGCACCGAGCGCCCGACCAGCTCGCCGACGCGCTCGCGCATCTCCGCCGCCGCCTTGTTGGTGAAGGTGATCGCGAGGATCTCTCCGGGTCGGGCGGCGCCGGTGGCGAGCAGGTAGGCGATCCGGTGGGTCAGGACCCGGGTCTTGCCCGAGCCGGCGCCGGCAACCACGAGCAGCGGCCCCTCGGTGTGTTCGGCGGCCTTGCGCTGGGGCGGGTTGAGCCCGACCAGCAGCCGCTCGACGCGGTCGGCGCCGGCCTCGGTGGGTGCCCCGCCGAGCGGATTCTCAGCTTCGGCCGGGATCTCGAACTCGCTCTGCAGCATCGCCTCCGAGCATAGAGAGGCGGGCGGCTGGCTCAGACGCCGTCGGAGCGCGGTTCGCAGGGCCGGGCGAGTTCCTGCCAGGGCTGCGGAGACGGATCGAGTAGCAGCGCTTCGAGCTGTTCCTCATCGAGACCGTAGAGCTGTTCGACTACACAGACGGACGCCCGCGCGTTGACACCCGAGTCAGCCTTGCGGAGCATTTGCCGGCCCCACTCCATCGCCAGCGCATCGGCGTCGAACTCCACGAACTCGGTCACCTCGTCCTCGAGCCACCGCCCGTCCCGCTTGACCAGCGCCAAGGTCGCGACGAGCCCGACATAGTCGCTATCGCCGTCATAGGCGACCTGGGCGGTCGCCTCGTCGCCATCGACCTCGACCCTCATCACCGTGACCGGGGTTGGCGTTTCTTCGCCCGCGCTCTCTTCGCAGCTCCTGAGCGCCTTCTCGCCCCGCTCCTTGTAGGTCTGTTCAAGGAACTTCTGGGTCGCATAGCGCTGACACCCAGCCGGGTCCACGCTTGCGGCGGCAGCCTCGATCGTCGCCTGGATCTCCGTCCTGTCGTCGCGACTGGTCTCACCGCCACAGGCGGATAGGCCCAGCACCGCCGCCCCGAGCAGGGCCAGTGCGATTCCGCGCATCGGTTAGCCGCCGGCGGAGGAGCGGCCGGTGCGGGAGCGGAGCTCGGGTGCCTCGCCCCCCGGCCCGTCGCCGCCGTCGAGCTCGGACAGCCGGCGCTCGAGGTCCGCCATCCGCTCCGAGAGCGCCTTCAGCGCCTCGGCGATCGGGTCCGGCAGGTGGATCCAGTCAACGTCGGGACCCTCGACCCGCTTGCCCTCGACCCGGACAGGGTGGCCGGGGTTGCCGACCACGGTCGCCCCCGGCGGCACGTCCTCGACCACGACGGTGTTGGCGCCCACCTTGGCACCGTCGCCGACCGCGATCGGGCCCAGCAGCTTGGCGCCGGAGCCGACGGTGACGTTGTCTCCCAGCGTCGGGTGGCGCTTGCCGCGCTGGAAGCCGGTGCCACCCAGCGTCACCCCCTGGTAAAGCGTCACCCGGTTGCCGATCCGGGCGGTCTCGCCGATCACCACGCCGGCGCCGTGGTCGATGAAGAACTCGTTGCCGATCAGGGCTGCCGGATGGATCTCGACCCCGGTTACGGCACGGGCTACGTAGGCGATGGCGCGCGGCAGGACCGGCACCCCCGCCTCCATCAGCGCGTGGGCGGCCCGGTGCGCCAGCAGTGCCTGCACCCCGGCCCAGCTGCTGAGTATCTCGAAGGTGGAGACGCCCTGCGCGGCGGGGTCGCGATCGCGCGCGGCGGCGACGTCTGCGCCCACCTCGTAGACCACCCTCCTCCACCGGCTCATGGTGAGAAGAAGGGTAGGGACATATAGCGCTCGCCCGAATCGCAGACGACCGTCACCACCCGCTTGCCGGCCATCTCGGGCCGGGCCGCGATTTCCAGCGCGGCGCAGATGTTGGCGCCGGCCGAGATCCCAGCCAGAACGCCCTCCTCGCGCGCCACCAGCCGCGCCGTCTCCAGCGCGTCCTCGTCGCTGACCGCGACAATCTCGTCGATCACGGCGCGGTCGAGCACCTCCGGTACGAAGCCGGCGCCGATCCCCTGGATCTTGTGCGGGCCCGGGGCGCCACCCGAGAGGACCGGAGAGCTAGCCGGCTCGACCGCGACCACCAGCGCCTCCGGCGCCCGCTCCTTCAGCATCTGGCCGACGCCGGTGATCGTCCCGCCGGTGCCGACGCCGGCGACGAAGGCGCCGACCTGGCCGTCGGTGTCGCGCCAGATCTCCTCTGCCGTGGTGCGGCGGTGGGCTTCGGCATTGGCCGGGTTGGAGAACTGCATCGGCATGAACGCTTTGCGCTGCTCGCGGATCTCTTCGGCCAGGGCGACGGCCTCGTTCATCCCACCCAGCGAGGGCGTCTCCCGCACCTCCGCCCCGTAGGCGCGCAGCAGCTTCGCCCGCTCCCGGCTCATCCCCTCCGGCAGGGTCAGGATCAGCTCGTAGCCGCGGGCGGCGCAGACCATCGCCAGCGCGATCCCGGTGTTGCCGCTGGTCGGCTCGACCACCACCGAGCGCCCCGGCTTGACCAGCCCCTCCTCTTCGGCCGCGTCGATCATCGCCACCCCGATCCGGTCCTTCACGGAGCCGCCGGGATTGAAGTACTCGAGCTTGGCGCAGACCTGCCCCGCCAGGCCATCGGCCAGCCGGTCGAGCAACACCAGCGGCGTGCCGCCGACGACCGCCGAGGTCTCCGCCCCGATCCTCACTGGCGCCAGCCGTATCGCCCGCCGCTCATGCCCGCCACTTTAGGCCAGGACAAGAGACAAGAGAAACGAGCGCTGTCCTGAGCTGAGCCAAAAACCGCACAGGTAGACGATGCCACCGCTCCCGATCAATCAGCGAGGCGAAGGTGTGGCGGCATCCGTGCAGCGTACTGCGACGATCAGTGCCATCTCCAGCCACTTGAAGTGGCAGTCCACCTCGGCAAAACCGACTTCTCGCAGCCAATCCATTTGCTCGTCAAGTCCCGCTAGCCGGTCGGTCGGGTCGTCCTCGACGCGTCCGATCTCGCGACGAAAGCGATCGTGCAGTCGCCCGGAGACGGAACGCACGAGATCGAGATTCGCGAAGACGCCGCCTGGAGCGAGCAGGCCATGTACTTCACCGAAAAGCTCTCGCTTGCGACGGTCCTCGAGGTGATGGATTGCCAGCCCCGATACGACAACCTCGGCCGGTCCGGCGTCCGGGAGCGGTGCTCGTAGGTCGTGGTCGCGCAGCTCGACCTCGGGACCACCGCGGAATCGCTCTTTCGCTCGGTCGAGCATCGCCGCCGAAGAATCGAGTCCTATTGCTTCCACGTCCGGATAGCGCGTGCGGGCCAAGGCCAAGAGCCGTCCGTCGCCGGTGCCGAGGTCAATGCACCGCTCAACCTGTTCCGGGAGAGCCGCCAGCAGCATCTTCTCGGCGATTTGCCGATGCGGTATCTCCCGCGCGAGGTACTCGGCAACCCGCGCCTGATTAGCCCACTCGTCAGACATGCGACAAACGCTATTCGAGCGCCGTCAACTTAGAGTTTCGGCGATGACTCGATCCGAGGCCCTGCTTTCATCGGGAGCGCTGGAGGAGGTCCGGCGCCTGGCTGGCCCGTCGGCCGTGGTCCTGGGTGCCACACGGCTCGAAGGCGGCCAGCACGCGGACACCTGGAGAGTCGATACCGAGAATCCCGCGATCAGTGTTGTCGTCCGTCAGTTTCCGGTGGACGACCCTGCCCCCTTATGTGAGCAGCGCGTACTGCGGGCCCTCGACGGACTCGGCGGTTTGGCCCCGGTGCTGCTCAGCGGCGACCTGGACGGCCGCTGGTCGAAGTATCCGACTTCCCTGATCAGCTGGCTTGACGGCGAGCCGGACATCACTCCGCCCGATCCCAGGGGGTGGGCGCGCGAGTTAGGTCGCGCGCTCGCTGCGGTGCACGCGGTGCCAACCGAGCGACTGGCGGAATTGCCGAGCGTGTTCGACCGCGGCGGAGGCTCTCAGGAGATATTGGGTGGTCCGCTGGCGGCAGAAGTTCGGTCTCGCTGGTCAGAGGTTGTTGCCTCGCCGGAGGTGCTCGCTCACTGCGATTACTGGTCGGGCAACGTCGTCTGGCGGGACGAAAGGCTCACGGGCATCGTCGACTGGTCGGACGGGTCACGCGGTCCGTGCGGCTTCGACTTGGGCTGGTGCCGACTGGATCTCGTCCTCCTGTTCGACGAGCAACTTGCCGACGACTTTCTTGCGGCCTACGAAGCAGCGACCGGCAAGGCAGTCCGCGAGAAGCGCCTTTGGGACTGCTGGGCTGTCGCTCGGTCCGATGACACGGTTGGGTCCTGGGGCCCGAACTACCTGCCGCTGGGCCGCGACGACCTCGATGAAGACGAGCTGCGGCGACGCCATGCGCAATGGACGGCACGCCTCCGAGAGCGGGCGTAAGCCTCAGCCCGCAAGAGAGAACCTGGTCTGTGCGCCACTGGTGCGCAGTCGTGCGCCAGTCAGATGAAGTACATGCCGCTGCCGGACTCTTCGGCCTCGCGCCGCGCGACTTCGGCGATCGTGGTCTGGCCGAAGACCTTGCGCAGGGCGGTGACACCCTCTGCCCAGATGCCGCCGGCCTCGTCGGCCTCTTGGCCGATCTTGCCGTCGAGCGCCTGGACGACCTCGAGCACGGTGATCTCTTCGGCCGGCTTCGAGAGCGTGTAGCCGCCGCGCATGCCGCGGTGGCTGGTCAGCAGGCCGGCCCGGCGCAGGGTCGAGAACAGTTGCTCGAGGAACTGCTCGGGGATCTCGCGGCGCTCGGCCAGCTCCTTGATCGGGACCGGGCGATCGCCGGAGCGGGCGAGCTCGGCGAGGGCAACGACCGCATAGCGCGACTTGGAGGTGATCGAGATCAAGTGCCCTTTCTACCGCACCGTTCCGGGCTGGGCTAGGATCGGAATCGACGGGGTCGTTCTCGGCAAACGAGCCCAGCCCGTAAACGAGTGATCGGAAGCAGTCCTGAGCGAGCGCCCCAACTGCCTGGTGATCGACGATCACCCGCTGGTCCGGCTCGGAGTCCGGGAGGTGCTCGAAGACGGCTTCGAGGTGCACGAGTCGAGCAGCCGCGAGGAAGCACTCGAGCTCGTCCGCGACATCGGCGCCTTCGACGTCACGATCGTCGACATGCGCTGGCGCCAGAACGGCGCCGTCGCGTCGATCAGCGGCGCCGAGGCGATCCGGATGCTGCGACGCTCCTCACCGGGGATCGGCATCGTCGCCCACGGCGAGCGGCCGGAGCGGCACATCGCCAACGTCGCGATCCAGGCCGGCGCCAGTGCCTACGTGGCGCGCACCACCGGAACCGCGGAGCTGCGCAGGGCCGTCGACGCCGCCGCGGCGCAAGAGAGCTTCGTCGACCCCGCAGTGCCGCCGAAAGGCAGTCGCGGCAAGCTGACCCGGCGCCAGCGCGAGATCCTGCAGCTGCTCGCCAACGGCGAATCGACGACGGTGGCGGCACGCGAACTCGACCTCAGCGAAGAGACCGTGAAGACCCACATCAAGGTCGCCCTGGCCCGCCTCGGGGCTAGGAATCGGACCCACGCAGTGGCGATTGCCCTGCGCGAGTGCCTGATCGATTAACCGCCGGCTCGGCGGCGCCAGCACGACTCGCCCAGACGGGGCGGCGCACCCTGACCACCGAGCGGCGGCGCCACTCGGTCGGAGGAGCGGACTGACGCTCGCTGTCGCTAGATCCAGCCACGGTCGCGGGCCGTCAGAACGGCCTGGGCGCGATCGACGGCGCCGATCTTGCCGTAGACGTTGTGAAGATGGGTGCGGATGGTCGAGACCGAGAGCTGCATTTCGCCGGCGATCTGCTTGTAGACCATCCCCTCGGAGAGGTGGCGGAGGACGTCGAGCTCGCGGGCCGAGAGCGGGCACGGCTCGCTGATCCGCGAGGAGCCCTCGCGTGGCAGCGGCATTTCGTAGAGGAGGTCGCGCAGCCCGTCGGGGCCGAGTCCGCAGCGCTCGGCACTGGCGCGCAGCCGTTCCGGCGAGATCGCCTCGCCCTGGGAGTAGTGGGCGACCATGTCGGCGGTCGCGACCATCGCCGCCAGGCCGTCGGCGTCCTCGGCGTGGTGGCGCTCGATCGCGATCGCGATCCGCTGCGGCAGGTTCCAGCGCCGGGCGAGCACCCCGCCGACCAGCGTGTGGTCGATGCCGAGCTGCTCGCGTTCGTCACGCAGGCGCTGCTCTGGGGTGCGGGAGCCGGCGTCGAAGTAGACCTTGTAGCCCGGGTGCAGGCGGGAGATGACGAGGCGGCCGACGTCGTGCAGCAGCGCCGCCACGGCGAGCTCGTCGCGTTCGACCCAACCGACCACGCGGCCGATCTGGTCGGCGGCGCGCTGGGCCGCCAGCGCATGGACGCGGAAGCGCTCGGGCTTCAGCTCCCAACCGCCGTTGGACTCGAAGAAGTCAAAGCTGGGCGCGGTCCCGGCGATCGCCAGTACGCCCGATGGCTTGAGCACCTCGATCGCCTCGGGAATGCCGCCGACCCCACCGGCGACGACGCCGCTGCGGTTGGCGAAGCGAAGCACGGAGATCGAGAGAGCGACGTCGGACTCGACCGCTTCGACCAGATTGCCGATCCGGGCGGTGTCGGCCGTCGCTGCGGCGATCACCCGCTCACGGGACTCGATCAGGACCGGGAAGCGCTCGACTGCCTCGAAGGCTTCGGCCAGGCGGCTGCCCGGAGCGGCGGCGGCGGCGCGCGAGCCGTTGGCGGTGTTGGAGGCGCCGGCGCCGTTGGCGCCAGATGGTTCCTGATGAGTAGAAGCCGTCCTGCTTGCCTGGGTGGTGGTGGGGCCCATTGGCCTCCACATCGGCAGATGAAGACGTTTGGTTTAGCCGAAAGTCCTTTCGCAGTCGTGCGTCAGGCTCGACTATCTGTCCATTTTAGCCGCTGTACTGCGGTTTTCAACCGGTTGAGAGCCGATTCGGACCCGAGCGCCGCAAGCGACTCGAAGATGCCCGGCGAGACCGAGCTGCCGGTGATCGCGACGCGGATCGGCTGGTAGAGCCTGCCGGGCTTGACCTCGAAGCGGTCGAGCAGCGGCGCCAGCGCCGCCTCGATCGCCTCCGGCACGAAGGGATCGACCTCCTGCAAGGCCTCGGCAGCCGCCTCGAGCAGCGCTCCCGAGTCCTCCTTCATCACCTTGTCCCAGGCCTTGGGATCATCGACCGGCGGCTCGAAGAGGAAGCGGATCAGCGGCCAGACCTCGTCCAGCGTCTGCGCTTTCTCCTGGGCGATCGCGCAGGCGGCGCGAAGCTTCTCGTCGGGGTCGCGGCCGAGATGGCGGGCCACGGCGGCGGTGTACTCCCCGAGCGGCAGCTCGCGCATGAAGCGTCCGTTCAGCCAGCGCAGCTTCTTCTCGTCGAAGATCGCCGCCGCCTTGCCGACGTCGGCGACCCGGAAGCGCCGGACCAGCTCATCGGTCGACATCAGGGTGGTGTCGTCGTCGGTCCCCCAGCCGAGCAGCGCCAGGTAATTGCGCACGGCCGCGGGCAGATAGCCGGAGTCGCGCAGCTCCTGGACCGAGGCGGCGCCATGGCGCTTGGAGAGCTTCTTGCCGTCGGGCCCGTGCAGCAGCGGCAGGTGGGCGTAATGCGGAGGCTCGTGGCCGAGGGCGGCGAGGACGAGCAGCTGCTTGGGCGTGTTGGAGAGGTGGTCGTCGCCGCGGACCACCTCGGTGATCCCCATCTCGGCGTCGTCGACCGCGACCGCGAAGTTGTAGAGGACCGAGCCGTCGCCGCGGGCGATCACGAAGTCGTCGTAGCTGGCATTGGGGAAGGCGACGGGACCGCGGAGGAGGTCCTCGACCACGGTCTCCCCCGCGTCGGGCACGCGCAGTCGGATCGCCGCCCCCGGCTCCTCGGTCGGAGTGCCGCGGTAGCCGCTGCCGGCCCCGTGCTCGGCCTTCCAGGCCTCGACGTCCTTGGCCGTGGCCGAGTCGCGGTAGGCGGCGCCGGACTCCAGCAGCCGCACCAGCGCCGCGGCGTGGCTCTCGGCCCGTCCCGCCTGCGAGACCGGCCCCTCGTCCCAGTCCAGCTCCAGCCAGCGCATCGCATCGAGGATCTGCTCGACGTTCTCAGGCGTGGAGCGCTCGCGGTCGGTGTCCTCGATGCGCAGCACCAGCTCACCGCCCTCATGGCGCGCCGCGAGCCAGTTGTAGAGTGCCGTCCTCGCTCCGCCGATGTGCAGCGCACCGGTCGGCGAGGGGGCAAATCTCAAACGGGGGTTATCGCTGGTCATGTTCGTCGGAGCGCATGTATCCACCGCCGGTGGGCTCGCCAAAGCGGTCGAGCGCGGTGAAGAGCGCGGTTGCGAATCTATCCAGATCTTCAACCAGAGCCCGCGCATGTGGCGGCCGACGAAATACGGCGAGGAGGACTTCGCCGCCTTCCGCGAGGCGATGGAGGCCTCCAAGGTCGAAGCGGTGATCATCCACGCCGTCTACCTGATCAACTGCGCCAGTCGCGATAAAGAGCTGCGGGTGAAGTCACGGGACTCGCTCACTCATGCCCTGCGGATCGGCGACGCGATCGGCGCGGCGGGTGTCGTCCTCCACCCCGGCTCCCAGAAGGACGAGCCGCTCGCGCCCTCGATCAAGCGCGCCGCCAAGACGATCGCCGGCGCGCTCGGGGACACCGACTCCTGCCGGCTCCTGCTCGAGCAGACTGCCGGCCACAAAGGACTGCTGGCCCGCGACTTCGACCAGATCGCCGACCTGATCGACGGCGCCGGCGGCGACAAGCGCCTCGGCCTCTGCCTCGACTCCTGCCACATGTTCGTGCAGGGCTACGACATCACCGACGGCGCCCACCTCGCCAAGGTCCTCGACGAAGCCGACGCCAAGGTCGGCATCGACCGCCTCGGCGCCGTCCACGTCAACGACGCCGCCGCCCCCCTCGGCTCCTGCCGCGACCGCCACGCCAACATCGGCAAAGGCGAGATGGGCAAACGCGGCCTCGCCGCCTTCCTCTCCGAGCCCCGCTTCGAGGGCCTCCCCGCCACCCTGGAGACCCCCGGCCCCGAAAAGAAGGGCTCGGACAAAAAAGAAGTCACCCTCGCCAAGAAACTCCGCCGCGAAGGCCTAAAACGCCGCCAGAAGTAGCTCGGCCTCCCAACCCTCGCCCATCTACCGAGACGTCCGCACCTTGTGGCCTACCCTGCTGCGCGTGTCGGGGGATCGGGTGGGACTCGCCAAGCCTCCCCGCAGTTCGCGCAGGCGAGTCCCACCCGATCCCCCTCCAGCCGCCCAAGAGAGCAGGCGACAAGGACCGGACTAGCCGGCCCTTGCTCTCCCGCCGTAAATTCTCTATTTGACGTGGACGCCGGAGATCGCGCGGGAAATGACCAGGCGCTGGATCTCTGAGGTGCCCTCGAAGATCGTGTAGATCTTCGAGTCGCGATGCATCCGCTCGACCGGGTACTCGCGGGTGTAGCCGTTGCCGCCGAGGATCTGGATCGCCCGCTCGGTCGCCCAGACGGCGACCTCGCCGGCCTTCAGCTTCGACATCGAGCCCTCGGCGTTCTCGAAGGTCTGCCCGGTGCGGCCCATCCAGGCGGCGCGCCAGACCAGCAGTCGGGCCGCGTCGATCTCCAGCTTCATGTTGGCCAGGTCGAAGGCGATCGACTGGTTCTCGATGATCGCCTTGCCGAACTGGCGGCGCTCTTTGGCGTACTCGAGCGCGTACTCGTAGGCGGCGCGGGCGATCCCCAGCGCCTGGGCGCCGACCGTCGGCCGGCTCGCCTCGAAGGTCTGCATCGCCGCCTGCGACTTCGACTTCTTGCCTTCGCGGACACGCGCCAGGCGCTCGTCGAGCTTTTCTTTGCCGCCCAGCAGACAGGCGCCGGGGACGCGGCAGTCGTCGAGGTGGACGTCGGCGGTGTGGGAGGCGCGGAGGCCGTGCTTCTTGACCTTCGCGCCCTGCTCGCAGCCCTTGGTCCCGGGCGGGATCACGAAGGCGGCGTGGCCGCGCGAGCCGAGCTCGCGGTCGACCGAGGCGATGACGACGTGGACGTTGGCGATGCCGCCGTTGGTGGCCCAGGCCTTCTGACCGTTGATCACCCATTCGTCCTTGGCCTCGTCGTACTTGGCGGTGGTGCGGATCGCCGAGACGTCGGAGCCGGCGTCAGGCTCGGAGGCGCAGAACGCCCCGAGCTTGACGTCGTCCGCCGTGCCGAAGCACTGGGGGATCCACTCCCCCATCTGCTCCGGGGTTCCCTGCCCGAAGATCGCGGCGACCGCGAGCGAGGTGCCCATGATCGCCATGCCGATGCCGGCATCGCCCCAGAACAGCTCCTCGTTGGCGATCGGCAGCGTCAGGCCGGTCTCGTCGGCCCAGAACTGGCCAAGCGCTTCGAAGCTGTAGAGGCCGATGCCGGCGGCCTCCTGGATCACCGGCCAGGGCGTTTCCTCGCGCTCGTCCCACTCCTCGGCGGCGGGGCGGACGACGCCCTCGGCGAAGCCGTGGACCCAATCGCGGATGTCCTTCTGGTCCTGGTTGAGCTCGAGCGTGAACTTCGGGCCGCCCTGCTCCGCGTCCCCGTTGTCGCCGACGATCTCCGCCAGCGCCTCGTTCGCGTCCATTTCCGCCACGTCGGCCGTCTCAGGCATGACCAAAGATTCTACATGAAACCGTGTCGCCAATTACACGGAACCGTGTCCGATCAGACGTCGCGAAGGTCGAAGGCGCGCAGGCCCTCGGCGCCTTCGTCGGTGCAGTCGAAGAAGCGCCGGTTGACGCAGCCGTAGGACTCACCGGAGCCCTCGTAGGCCTGCTCGACCGAGAACTGGCAGTGCGGCAGCGGCTCACCGGTCATCTTGACGCCGCCGAAGCCGCCGGGCTCGAGCACCGCGGAGAGCTCCACCTCGGCGGCGAAGACCTCCTGCATGCAGCCGACGTACTGTTCGCCGCTGAAGCGATCGACGTAGCTGTAGAGGTAGCGGCAGCCAAGTTCGATGCAGCCGCGCGGCTCGACCATCTTGTCGCAGAACGAGCGGCACTGGCGGCACTCGCCGACCTGGGTGCGCGTAACGGTCATAGGGAAAGTCTAGGGGGGCAAGACCGCGGAATGAAGCGGTTTGCTCGAATCAAGCGGCGAGTGCTGCCTGGCCGAGGACGTGGTCTATCTCCGCCGCCAGTCCGCTCGAAGGCCTGACCCGGTAGTCGCTGCCGAGCCGTAGGCTCTTCGACCCTTCGCTGGTCTCCAGGACCAAATGAACCTCGGCGTCGCCCTTGTGGTGTTCGAGCACCGCCTTCAGTTCGTCGACCAGGCCGGCGTCGAGCCGGCCGGAGTCGACCTCGACTTTGAAAGGCCCCGAGGGCACTGCGCCTTTGTTGCCGCGGGCGATCTCGTCGCCGTCGGGTTCGAAGCGCTGCGCCTCCTGCACGACCAGCTTGGTCTCGCCGCGGTCCTTGTGGTCGAGACGGCCGCGGACGACGACGATCGCGTCGGGGGCGATCACCTGCGCGTTCTCGGACTCGTCGGCCTTGAAGACCAGCATCTCGACCTGGCCCTCGACGTCGTCGAGGGTCGCGAACATCATCTGGCTGCCGCTCTTGGTGCGGATCTTCTTGCACTCGACGACGATGCCGCCGACCGTCACCCAGGAGCCGTCGGGCTTGCCGCCGAGCTGGGCCAGGCTGCAGTCGACGCGGGCGCGCAGGGCACCGCGCACCTCCGCCAGGGGGTGCGAGGAGAGGTAGGTCCCCAGCGTCTCCTTCTCCAGCGCCAGCAGCTCGGCGCGGTCGAACTCGACGGCGGAGATAGGCGGCCGGTGGTGAGCCTGGGCCGGCGAAGACCCGGTGGCGTCGGCGTCTTCGCCGAAGTCGAAGATCGAGCCCTGGCCCATCTGCGCGTCCGCCTGCGCCTTCTGCCCGGCCGACTGCGCCGCCGGGAGCGTTTCCAGCATTCCTTTGCGGGTGGCACCGGTCGAGTCGAGGGCGCCGCACTTGACCAGGCATTCGATCGCGCGTTTGTTGACGGCGCGGGAGTCGACCCGCTCGCAGAAGTCCCAGATCGAAGCGATCTCGGCGTCCTCGCGGGCCCGCAGGATCGCCTCCACCGCCGAGTGGCCGACGTTCTTGACCGCGTCGAGGCCGAAGCGGATCGCCTTCTCGTTGACGACGAAGCTGTGGTCGGAGGAGTTGACGTCGGGCGGCAGCACCTCGATCCCCATCTCCTCGCAGCGGTTGACGAAGAACGGGACCTTGTCTTTGGTGCTCATCACCGAGGAGATCACCGCCGCCATGTACTCGGCCGGGTAGTTGGCCTTGAGGTAGGCGGTGCGGTAGGAGATCAGCCCGTAGCAGGCGGCGTGGGACTTGTTGAAGGAGTAGTCGGCGGCGGCTTCGTTCAGCTTCCAGAGGTCCTTGGCGACGTTGGGAGCGGTCTTCGATTCCGCCAGCCCCTGCATGAATTTGTCCTTCATCGTCGCCATCAGCTCGCGCTTCTTCTTGCCGATCGCCTTACGCAGATCGTCCGCCTCGGCACCGGTGAAGCCGGCCATCGAGCGCGAGATCTCCATCAGCTGCTCCTGGTAGATGACGCAGCCGTGGGTCTCCTCGGTGATCGCGCGCAGGCGCGGATCGGGGTAGCGGACCGTGGTCGGGTCCTTCTTGCCCTTCGCGTAGGCGGGGATGTAGGCCATCGCGCCGGGCCGGTAGAGGGCGCCGAGTGCGACCAGATCGGCGAATTCGGTCGGCCCGACCTTGCGCAGAGCGTCGCGCATGCCCTCGGACTCGAACTGGAAGACGCCGGTCGAGTCGCCCTTGGCCAGCATCGCGTAAGTCTTGGCGTCGTCGATCGGGATCTGCTCCATGTCGATCTCCTCGCCGCGCGAGCGGCGGATGATGTCGATCGCGTCCTCGATCACGTCGAGGTTGCGGAGGCCGAGGAAGTCCATCTTCAGCAGCCCGATCTCCTCGATCGGCCCCATCGAGTACTGGGTGACGATCTTGTACTGGCGCTCGGCCTTGCCCGAGCCGTTGCCGGCTGCCGCCGGGGCGCTGCGATCCTCGGCCAGCTGCAGCGGCACCACCTCCTGCAGCGGCCGGTCGGCGATCACCACCGCAGCGGCGTGGATCGAGTTGTTGCGGACGATCCCCTCGAGCCCCTGGGCGACGTCGATGATCTTCCTCGCGTCCGGCTCGGCGTCGTAGGTCTGTTTCAGTTCCTGGCCCTTCTTCAGGCATTCGGCGAAGGAGGGGCTGCGGCCCATGATCGGCTCCGGGATCTGCTTCGCCAGACGGTCGCCGGCGCCGTAGTCGTAGCCGAGCACGCGGGCGGCGTCGCGGGTCGCCGCGCGCGGCGCCATCTTGCCGAAGGTGATGATCTGCGCGACCGATTCGCGGCCGTATTTCTCGCCGACGTAGCGAATCATCCGCTCACGGCCGCGGACCGAGAAGTCGATGTCGATGTCGGGCATCGATTTACGGCCGGGGTTGAGGAAGCGCTCGAAGATCAAGCCCTCGGCCAGCGGGTCGAGGTCGGTGATCTTGAGCACGTAAGAGACGATCGAGCCGGCGGCGGAGCCGCGGCCCGGGCCGACGGCGACGCCGTTTTCCTTGGCGTAGCGGACGAAGTCCCAGACGATCAGGAAGTAGGAGGAGAAGCCCATCTCCTCGATCACGCCGAGCTCGAACTCCATCCGCTCGACCGCCTCGGCGGGCGGCGGCTCGCCGTAGCGGGCACGCAGCCCTTCGCCGGCGATCCGGCGCAGCATCGCCTCCGGCTCGGAGCCGTCTTCGGTCGGGTAGCGCGGCAGCAGCAGGCTGCCGAGCTCGATGTTCAGGGAGCAGCGCTCGGCGATCTCCAGCGAGGTCGGCACCGCCTCCGGCCACTCGGCGAAGGACTCGATCATTTCCTCGGAGCTCTTGATGTAGAACTCGTTGGTGTCGAAGCTCATCTTCGGCAGCGCCAGGGTCGACTTGGTCTGCACGCAGAGCAGAGCCGCGTGGTGTTCGAAGTCCTCACGGCGCAGGTAGTGGACGTCGGCGGTGCCGACCAGCGGCCGTTTCAACTCGCGGGCGAAGCGGACGATCCCCTCGTTCGCCTTGTCCTGCTCCTCGATGCCGTTCTTCTGGACCTCGAAATAGACCTGGTCGGGACCAAAGGCCTGGATCAGGTCGTCGAGGTGGGAGCGGGCGTCGTCAGCCCGCTCTTCGACCAAGCGCCGGCAGAAGCGCGACTGCAGGCAGCCGGTGAGCACGATGACGCCCTCGGAGTGGCGGGCCAGCAGCTCCATGTCGACGTTGGCCTTGCCGCGCGAGAACCCTTCCAGGAAGCCGGCGGAGGTGAGCTGGACCAGGTTGGCGTAGCCACGGTCGCTTTCGGCCAGCAGGGTGATGTGGTTGCGCTCGTAGCGAGGCTGCTCCTTGATCGCCTTGCGATCCTCGACGAAGTAGGCCTCGAGCCCGACGATCGGCTTGATCCCGTGCTTCGCGCAGGCCTTGTAAAGGTCGACCGCCCCGTTCATGACGCCGTGGTCGGTCAGGCCCAACGCCGGCTGACCGAGCTCCGCCGCCCGCGCCGCCATCGCGTCGATCTTGCAGGCGCCATCGAGCAGCGAGTACTCGCTGTGGGCGTGCAGATGGACGGCTGAAGCGGTGCTCATCGAGGTCGGGCGATCATGGCAACTGGGGCAGATGCCACGGGCGCGATTCGTGACTGTTTCTCGCTACTTACGGGACTATTGGGGCGAAGCTGTGCGGGCGCTCTGGGTAGGGGTTCCGCTTAACTTTTTCGCGGGTCGCCTAGAGCCTTCCGAGATGGCATCTCGCGAAAAAGTTGAAGACGCTCCACCCCTACCCAGACCACCCGCCGAGTTCAAACGCAAGGTCACGAAGTGCCAAAACAGCGGAAAGCGACGGTCCGATGCCAACAGCTCATCCGCGAGGACGGCGGCCCGCACTCGTCCTTAGCTGAAGAACGTGGCCGCTGCGCGGAGAGGACCCGGGTAGGGGTGGAGCGTCTTCAACTTTTTCGCGGCTGGGAATCTCGGAGGACTGGCGAGGACCCTCGAAAAAGTTAAGCGAAACCCCTACCCGGGTCCTCTCCAACTGAGGGCTCCTTCAGTTACGCACAGACCCAGGCACCGCCACCCGAGTCAGCCCAGATTTCTCCGGCAATACGATCCTGTTCAGCCTTCGGAGCGCTCTGAGGCTCCCCTTGGCCGCCGTAGAGGTCCCAGGTGGATGGGAGGATCTGGTAGGCGCCGCCGGCTCCGGAGGAAGGGTTGAGGGCACCGTAGTCGCCACCGGACTCGCACATCACGATGTAGGTCGGGATCGAGTAGGGGCCGCCAAGCCAGCGGCCGACCTCTTCTTCGGCTTCGGCTTCGCTGGCGGCACGGGCTTCGGCGGCACGGGCTTCCTGGACCTCCTTGATCCACTTGGCGATGCTCGCTTTGAGATCGACCAGAGACGCTTCGCGCTCGGAGGCGATCGACTGCTGGCGGGCGGCGGCGGCCTGGGCGGCGGCGCGGACGGAGGCGATCTGGGCGCGGGCGGCGGCGAGTCGCTCGTTGTAGGCGACAGCGCGCGCCTCGAGCGCCGCGACCAGCTTCGCCTCGTGGCGGACTTCGTCGCGGACCTGCTCGACCCGGTCGGCGAGGGCGCTGTCGGCGTCCTCGATCATCCGCAGGTACCTGGCCCTGGTGGCGAGCTCCTGGTAGTCGGCGGAGCTGAAGATGAGGTCGGCGGTGCTCGGCGTGCCGCTCTCGTAGATCGCAACCAGGCGGGCCGCCAGGGCCGCCCGGGAACGGCGCAGGCGGGCCTTCTCGGCCACCAGCCGGGCGCGCGTGGCGGCCAGTCTGCGGCTCAGCTCGGCTGCCCGCTCCTGGCCTTCGGCGAGCAGGCCGGAGAGGCGTGCCTCGCGCGCCGCCGCATCCGCCGCTTCGCCTTCGGCGACGGCGAGCCGTTCGCGGCTGGCGCGCAGGCCGGCGGCGATCGAGCCGGCTTCACCGCGGGCGGTGACGAGCTTCGCTTCGAGCGAGCCCGCGTCGGCGGCTCCAGCGCGCGGCGGGAGTCCGAGAAGAAGCGCCACCAGGGTGCCGAGCAGCGCCACGGCGGCGCCGAGGGCAACTAGGTCCTTTCTGGCGCGAGCCGGCACCACGAAACATCCGAGGCTAGCGGCGCCCGGCGAACCCTCGCCTGGACTCCCCCGAACTGCATCAAATCACCCGTAGGCCAGCCCGGAAAATCGATTAGTTCGAGTGGGACGGGCAGCTTCTGGCCGGTGGAGGACCGGCGGCGGGCTCAGCCCTCGGGGACGTTGCGGCTCGCCAGGTAGGCGGCCACCGCGACCAGTCCCGCGGTGACGCCGATCCCGATGCGGATCTCGCGCCGGTAGCGGCGACGCGCGTAGGCGAAGGCGAAGCGGATCGCGGCCTTTCCCAGTTTGTCGTACATCAGCCCTCCTCCCCACGCTCGCGGATCCGGTGCGCCATCCGCGACTGCAGCGACCAGAGCTCGATGAAGCCGGGCGAGGCGGCCTGCGAGAAGAGGCCGCCGGACTGGTCGAAGCTGGCCAGCTCGGAGTCGTAGACAGCGTTGGGCGAGGAGCGGGTGACGACGCGAACGCTGCCCTTGTAGAGACGCAGGCCGATCTCACCCGTCACCTGGGCGTTGACCGCGTCCATGTAGGCATCGAGGTCGCTGCGCAGCGGCTCCCACCAGAGTCCGGCATAGACGAGGTATCCCCACTTCTGGTCGAGGCCCGGCTTGAACTGGTTCTGATGGATCGTGCCGACCAGCCGCTCCAGCTCCTCGTGGGCGGTGAGCACGATCGCCGCGGCCGGGACCTCGTAGATGTCGCGTACCTTGAGGCCGACGATCCGGTCCTCGATGTGGTCGACGATGCCGACGCCATGGCGGCAGCCGATCTCGGCCGTCCTTTCCAGCAAGTCGACCAGGCCCAGCTTCTCGCCGTTGAGTGCGACCGGCACCCCCGCCTCGAAGCCGACCGTGACCGTCTCGGCCTCGTCGGGTGCCTCCTCGGGACGGGTGACGAGCTGGAAGACGTCGTCCTCGGGAGCGCGGGCGAGGTCCTCGATCCAGCGCCCCTCCGAGGAGCGTCCCCAGAGGTTGTCGTCGATCGAGTAGGGCGCCACCTCGGTACCCCCCTTGACCGGGATGCCGTGCTCGCGGGCGTAGGCGATCTCCTCCTCGCGGCCCATCTGCCAGGAGCGCACCGGCGCGATCGTGCGCAGCTCCGGCGCCAGGGTCGCGATCGTGGCCTCGATCCGCACCTGATCGTTGCCCTTGCCAGTGCAGCCGTGGGCGATCGTGTCGCAGCCGGTCTGGCGGGCGTACTCGACCGCCAGCGCCGCGATCAGCGGCCGCCCCAGCGCGGTGAAGAGCGGGTAGCCGTTGCCATAGACGGCGTTGGCCTTGATCGCCGGAGCCAGGAACTCCGCGGCGAAGCGCTCGCGGGCGTCGACGACGTGGCACTCGACGGCGCCGAGCCGGCGCGCCTTCTCCTCGATCACCCCGTAGTCCTCACCCGGCTGGCCGAGGTTGACGGTGAGGCAGACGACCTCAGCCTCGTAGGAGTCCTGGATCCACTTCAGCATCACGCTGGTGTCGAGGCCGCCCGAGTAGAGCAGCAGCACCCGGTCGACCTGTGCGGGGTCGGCCTCGTAGCTGGCGGTGGGGCTCGCTTGTGGTGGCAGGGGGGTCACGCGAGGGCGCAAGTCTCGCACGACGAACAGTCGCGCGGCAGCCGGCGCCCGGCGGGCGCTCGCGAGTGGCGTCCTAGGGCACTGGGATGCCGCCGCTACCGCCTTCTTCAGGCGCAGTGGTCGGCGTCGTCTCGGTCGGAGTCGTCGTCGGTTCCGTCGTCGTCGTCGGTTCCGTCGTTTCCGTGGTCGTGCTTTCGGTCGTCGTCGGCGCGGTGGTGGTCGGCGCCGTGGTCGTCGTCTCGGTGCTTTCGGTGCTTGGCAGCGTGGTCACCGATTCGGAGCTGGAGGCAGTCGAGCTGCCGTTGTCGTCGTTGCCGGCGATCACGATCACAGCCACCACCAGGCCGACGATCACGGCGACCAGGCAGGCGACGAGCAGCCGCATGTTGCCGTGCGGCTTCTGCCCGCCGGGACCGCGGTCCTCGGGCTGGCCCATCAGTCGGGTCGGGTCCTCGTGCATTGGATCTCTAGCTCTCCGGTCCGAGAATCGCGTCAAGGATCGAGGCGGTGTCCTCGATATCGAATCCGTTTCGCAGTCGCGCCTCGATTTCCTCTCGGCTGTTGCCGGAAACCGCCATCTGGGTCGCCAGCAGGCGCGCTCCAGCCGCTGTGGCGGGCTCCGCTTCAGCCGGCCGCAGCTCCGTCGGCTCGGCGGCGGCCGGCCCGCCGACGGGATCGACCGCGGTCAGATGTGTGGGACGCGAAGCCGTTGTGGGCTGACGACGATCGACCTCCTCGGGCTCTTCTGCGGACCCGAAGCGGTGCCTCGCCGCCTCCAGCGTGGCGATCAGCTGCTCGGACTGCTCTCTGATCGCCTCGGCTCGGGCGAGCAGCGAGTCGGTCAGGTCGGCGAGCGCGGTGAGCCGGTCGGAGACGAGGCGCTCGGCATCGACCTCAGCCTGCTGGAGCTGGCGGCGGGCCTGCGCTTCGGCATCGTCGATGACGGTCACCGCGGCGCGCTCGGCCGCCTCGACGATCGCAGCCAGCCGCTCCGCCGTGCTGGTGGCAAGTGGCTCCGGTGGCGCTGATCGATCCTTGCCTCTCACGTGGCCGACAACCCTAGATGGTCGGTCCGGGGCGAGTTCGCATCTATCCGCTCTATGCGCGGGTCATTGCAGGCGCGCGCCGGCGAGCGCCTCGCCGATCAGGCCGATGGCGCGCTCGACGTGGGACGACTCGACCAGCAGCGGCGGCAGCAGCCGCAGGGTCGAGGCCGCGGGCACGTTGACGACCAGCCCCCGCTCCAGCAGGTCGGCTCCCACGGCCTGGGCGTCGAGTCCCGCCGCGAGCCCGACGCCGACCATCAGGCCGCGCCCGCGCACCTCCTCGACGCCCTCGAGCGCCATGAGGCCGCCGCGCAGCTCGGTGCCGAGCTCCCGCACCCGCCGCAGCAGAGCGGCGTCGTCGACGATGTCCAGGACCGCCAGCGCCGCCGAGGTGGCGACGGGGCCGCCGGCGAAGGTGGAGCCGTGGTCGCCGGGTTCGAGCACGTCGGCCGCCGCCGGGCCGGTGATGCAGGCGCCGATCGGGACGCCACCGCCGAGCGCCTTGGCGCTGGTCAGGACGTCGGGCCGGACCGGGGTCTGCTGGTAGGCCCAGAGCGACCCCGTCCTCCCCATCCCGGTCTGGATCTCGTCGAAGATCAAGAGGGCACCGGCCTCGTCGCAGGCCCGGCGAGCCGCGAGCAGCACCTCGTCGGAGATCGGGTGGATGCCGGCCTCGCCCTGGATCGGCTCGATCAGCACCGCCGCCGTCCGCTCGCCGACGGCATCGCGCAAGGCGCCGGCGTCGTTGCGCGGGACGGCGCGGAAGCCCGGCAGCATCGGCCCCAGCGCCTCGTTGCGAGCCAGCCCCGGCGTCGCCGCCAGGGCGCCGTAGCTGCGCCCGTGGAAGTCGCCCTCGAAGCTGACTATCTCCGGCTCGGCGATGCCGCGGCCGTGGGCGTGCTTGCGAGCGACCTTGATCGCGCACTCGTTGGCCTCGGTCCCGGAGTTGGCGAAGAAGACGCGACCGCCGAGGCTCGACTCGGAGAGGCGCTCGGCCAGGCGCGCCATCGGCTCGGTGTAGAAGAGGTTGGAGACGTGCATCAGCCGTCCCGCCTGCTCCTGCACCGCCGCGACCACGGCCGGGTGGCAGTGGCCGAGCGTGCAGACCGAGATCCCGGTCAGGAAGTCGAGGTACTCCTTGCCGTCTGCGTCCCAGAGCAGCGGGCCCTCGCCACGGACGAAGTCGACCGGGGCCCGGCGGTAGGTTCGCATCAGGTACCGGTCCTCCAGCGACTGCGCCTCGGCCAGGCTCACGGGGTCACCATGGTGCCGATGCCGGCGTCGGTGAACAGCTCCAGCAGGAGGCTGTGCGGCTTGCGGCCGTCGATGATGTGGGCCGACTGGGCGCCACCGCGGATCGCGTCGACGCAGGCCTGCAGCTTCGGCCGCATCCCCCCGTCGATATCTCCCAGGCGCTCTTCGACCTCGGCCACCGCGGCACGCGAGATCAGCGAGCCCTCGTCGCCGGCGTCGGCCAGCCAGCCCTCGACGTCGGTGAGGAAGATCGCCTTGTGGGCGCCGAGCGCGGCGGCCACCTTGCCGGCTGCCTCGTCGGCGTTGACGTTGTAGGACTGGCCCTCGCGGTCGGAGGCCGACGAGGCGATCACCGGGATGTAGTCGGCGGCGATGTGGTTGAGGACGTTGACGTCGACCCGCTCGACCGAGCCGACAAAGCCGACCTGGTCGGCGTTGGCGGCCGGCGCGACCTCGAACAGGGTGCCGTCCTCGCCGGCGAGGCCGACCGCCGGCTGCCCCGCCCGGTTGAGCCGCTGGACGATTTCCGAGTTGAGCTTGCCGACCAGGACCATCTTCGCCACCTCGACGGTCTCGGCGTCGGAGACGCGCAGGCCGTCGTGGAACTTGACCTCGAGGCCGAGGCGGTCCATGTAGCGGGTGATCTCGGGGCCGCCGCCATGGACGATTACCGGGTTGAGGCCGACGTACTTGAGCAGGACCACGTCGGCGGCGAAGTCCTGGCGCAGGCCCTCGTCCAGCATCGCCGCGCCGCCGTACTTGATCACCACCGTGCGGCCGTGGAACTCGCGGATGTAGGGCAGCGCCTCGAGCAGCGTCTCGACGCTGGCTCCGGCCGCCCGCGACTGCGGTGCCTGCTCGGTCATCGTCCGCTCCTCTCGTTCGTGGTCATCAGGTCGTGTACTCGGCGTTGATCCGGATGTACTCGTAGCCGAGGTCGGAGAACCAGACGTGGGCGCGGTGCTCGCCTCGCCCGAGCCGCAGGCCGATCTCGGCCTCGGCGGTCTCGGCACCCAGCTCGGCGGCGTCGATCGAGTCGGCGCCGATCTCCTCCAGGTCCTCGCCGACCAGCGCCGCGCCGGCGGCCTGGGCGATCCGGCCCCAGTTGGGGTCGCGGCCGAACAGCGCCGTCTTGACCAGCGGCGAGTTGGCGACGGCCCGGGCGACGCGCTCGGCCTCGCCGGCCGAGGCGGCCTCGCCGACCTCGACCCGGGCGACCCGGACGGCGCCCTCGCCGTCGCGGACGATCTCGATCGCCAGCTGCATCAGGACGGCCTCCAGCAGGCCGGCCGGCAGCGGCTTGCCGCTGGCCCCGGTGGCCTGCAGCAGGACGCAGTCGTTGGTGCTCATCTGGCCGTCGACGGTGATCCGGTTGAAGGAGGCGTCGGTGGCGGCCTGCAGCGCCGCGTCGGGGTCCGCAACGACGGCATCGGTCTGGACGAAGCAGAGCATCGTCGCCATCTTCGGCTCGATCATCCCCGCCCCCTTCGCCTGTGCCGAGAGGGTGACGCCGCCGAGCCGCAGGGTGCAGCGCTTCGGCCAGCGGTCGGTGGTGACGATCGCGTCCGAGAAGCTCCCACCGCCCGCGGCGGAGAGACCCGCCGCGGCCTCGTCGATACCCGGCAGCACCGCCTCGATCGGCAACGGCACTCCGATCGTGCCGGTCTCGGCGACGGCGACGCTCGCCGCCTCGATGCCGAGCGCGCCGGCCGCCCGCTCGCACATCGCCAGCGCGTCGGCGTAGCCCTTCGCGCCGGTCTCGGCGTTGGCGTTGCCGGAATTGACGACGGCGGCGCGGACGCGGTTGCGCTCGGTCATCTCACGGCAGACCCGGATCGGCGCCGCCGCCGACGCGTTACGGGTCAGGAGCAGCGCCGAGACGACCTCCTCGACATCGCAGACGAGCAGGCCGACGTCCGTCCTGCCACCGCCCTTGAGGCCGCAGTGGGCACCGCCGGCACGAAAGCCCGGCGCCAGCCGCCCCGGGTCGAGCTCCTCGACGCCGGCCGGCGCCTCGACCCACCGCGACCTGAAGAAGTTCTCGCTCACCGCAGCCCCGCGGTCTCGTCGAGGCCCAGCATCAGATTGAGGTTCTGCACGCCCTGGCCGGACGCGCCCTTCCAGAGGTTGTCGATCGCCGAGAAGGCCATCACCCGACCGCGCTCCTCGACGGTGACGTAGATGTGACACTCGTTGGTGTCGCGCAGGTCGCGCAGCCCCGGCGGGCTGTCGACGACGCGGACGAACGGCTCGCCGGCGTAGCACTCGCGGTAGAGCGCCTGCACCTGCTCCTTGGTGACCGGCTCGGTCGTCTGCGCGTAGCAGCTGGCGAGCTCGCCCTGGTCGAGCGGCAGCAGGTGGGGGACGAAGAGGACCGGGGCCGGGCTGCCCAGCGCCGCCAGCTCCTGCTCGATCTCGGGCCGGTGGCGGTGGCCCTCGGTCTTGTAGGCGAAGGCGTTCTCGTCCATCGCGGCGTAGTGCATCGCGTCGCCGCCGCCGCGCCCGGCGCCGGAGACGCCCTGCATGGCGTTGACGACGACGTCGGCGAGCAGGCCCCGTTCGGCCAGCGGAGCCAGACCGAGCACGCTCGCGGTCGGGTAGCAGCCGGGAGTGGCCACCAGCTTCGCCTCACGCAGCTCGTCGCGGTAGATCTCGGTCAGCCCGTAGACGCCCTGGCCGAACAGATCGGGGGCGCCGTGGTCGCCGTACCAGCGCTGATAGGTATCAACGTCGCGCAGGCGGAAGTCGGCCGAGAGGTCGACGACGAGGATGCCCTGGGCGCGCAGGGCGGCGACGGTCGGCGCGGCGGCGCCGTGCGGGTAGGCGACGATCGCGGCATCGATCTCCTCGACCCGGTCGAGGTCGAGCTCGGTCAGCTCCAGCGGCACCCGGTAGCGCGGGTAGAGGCTGTCGAGCCGCTTGCCGGCATCGCTGCGCGAGGTGACGGCGGCAAGCTGCAGCCGCGGGTGGCGCCAGACGATCTGCGCCGCCAGGGCGCCGGTGAAGCCGGAGGCCCCGGCGACCAGCACCCGCGCCGCGGGCTCGCCACTCAGTGGCTGTGCGTCGAGCTCATTCACGCAGGGTCCCTCCGATCTCGGCCAGCTTCGCCTTGATCGCCTCCCGCAGCGGCGCGATCTCCTCGTCGGTGAGGGTGCGATCGCCGGCGCGGAACTCGAGCCGCAGGGCCAGGCTCTTGCGGCCCTCGCCCAGCTGCTCGCCTTCGTAGAGGTCGAAGACCCGGGCCGAGCGCAGCAGCTCGCCCCCTCCCGCCAGGATCGCGTCGCGGACGACGGTCGCGCTCACCTCGACCGGGACCACCACGGCCAGGTCCTGGTGGGCGGCGGGGAAGGTGGTGACGTCCTCGTAGGTCTCGATGCCGACGGTGGCGGCGCCGAGCAGCGCGGCGGACTCGATCTCGAAGCCCGCTGCGGCCTCTAGATCCCACTCGCGACAGACCAGCGGATGGACCTCGCCGATCCAGCCAACCGCGGCGCCGTCGATCTCGACCGCGGCCGAGCGCCCCGGGTGCAGGAACGGCTCCTCCGCCACCGCGAAGCTCAACTCGACGCCGAGCCGAGCGGCAAGCGCCTCCAGCACGCCCTTGAGCGCGAAGAAATCTGCCGCCTCGCCCCCGCCCCGCCAGGACTTCTCGACCAACGGCCCCACCGCAAGCGCCCCGATCCGGTGCGGCTCAGCAAACGGCGCCCCCCGCTCGCCCACGAACGCCCCGCCCAGCGGGTCGATGGGCCGATTTCCCTCGCCGTCCGTGGGATTTCGGCCCGTCGGCGGGCTGTTGAGGTAGATCTGGCCGGACTCGAAGAGGGCGACGGCGTCGGCGTCGCGGGCGAGGTTGCCGGCCGCGACGTCGAGCAGCGAGCCGAGCAGGGTCGTCCGCATCGCCGACTGCTCCTCGGAGAGCGGGTTGGCGAGAGTGATCGCCTGCGCCCGCGGGTCCCCCTCGGGGAGCCGCAGCCGGCCGACCTCGCCGGGGTCGGTGAAGCTCCAGCCGACGATCTGGTCGAAGCCGAGGTCGCGCAGGGCGTCCTCGGCCCGGCGCCGCAGCTGCTGCTCGCGGCTGAGGCCGCCGACCCTCTCGGCGACCGCCGGCAGGGTCGTCGGCAGGTGCTCCTCGAAGCCGTGCACCCGGCCGACCTCCTCGATCAGGTCGACCTCGCGGCCGACGTCGTAGTGGCGCTCGGGTGGGACCGTGACCTGAAGGTCGTCGCCGTCGACCTCGACGTCGAAGCCGAGCCGCTCCAGGTAGGCGACCTGGTCGGCCTGCTCGATCCGCATCCCCAACAGGCCCTCGACCCGCGCCGCCCGCAGCTCGATCCGCGGCGCTGCCGGAATATCGGCGGCGACGTCGATCGTGCCCGGCACCTGCTTGGCGCCGCAGAGCTCGACCAGCAGCCGCGAAGCGACACGCTGCGCCCGCAGGCAGAGGTCCGGGTGGAGCTGCTTCTCGAAGCGCGAGGACGCCTCCGAGCGCAGGCCCAGCAGGCGCGAGGTGCGAAGGATGTTGGTGCCGTTCCAGTTGGCGACCTCGAGCAGGACCCGCGTCGTCCCGGCGGCGACCTCGGAGACCTGGCCGCCCATGATCCCGGCGATCCCGGTGGGGCCGTTCTCGTCGCAGACCAGCACCGTCTCGGAGTCGAGGGTGCGCTCGACGTCGTCGAGGGTCGTCATCGTCTCCCCCTCGCCGGCGGTGCGCACGGTCAGCGCCCCACCGGGGACCTTCTCGAGGTCGAAGGCGTGCAGCGGCTGCGCGGTCAGCAGCATCACGTAGTTGGTGATGTCGACGACGTTGTTGATCGGCCGCTGTCCGGCGGCGGTGAGGCGGGCTTGCAGCCAGAGCGGCGAGGGGCCGACGGTGACGTCGGTGAAGACGCGGGCGGTGAAGCGCGGGCAGAGCGCGGGCACCTCGACCGCAACCGAGGCGTAGTCGCCGACGTCT
Source organism: uncultured Solirubrobacterales bacterium (assembly GCA_963812145.1). Classification (GTDB taxonomy): domain Bacteria; phylum Actinomycetota; class Thermoleophilia; order Solirubrobacterales; family 70-9; genus VAYN01. The sequence goes on along the minus strand of CAWEUG010000004.1, from coordinate 434,769 downwards.
CCCCCGCCCTCGGCCGGCGCATCCTCGCTCCATGGCTCAGCCGCCAGCGGCGCCGCCGAGATCGCGTGGACCTCGCGGGCGACGCCCCAGATCCCGAAGCAGTCGGAGCGGTTCGGCGTCACCTCCAGCTCCAGCACCGACTCGGCCAGCGGCAGCACCTCGGCCAGCGGCGTCCCCGGCACGTGCTCGCCGCCGAGCACGAGGATGCCGTCGGCGTCGACACCGATCTCGAGCTCGGAGACCGAGAGGATCATCCCCTCCGAGGCGACCCCCCGCAGCTTTGCCTTGCGCAGCTTCTCGCCGCCCGGCATCCGCGCTCCCGGCTGGGCCACGGCGACGGTCTGGCCGGCGGCGACGTTGGGGGCGCCGCAGACGATCGTCCGCTCGCCGTCGCCGGTGTCGACCCGGCAGACCCGCAGCCGGTCGGCATCGGGGTGCTGCTCGGCGCTCAGCACCTTGCCGACGACGAAGCCGTCAGCCGAGGGCGGGCCGACGGCGCCGATCCGCTCCACCTCGGTCCCGGTCATCACCAGGCGCTCGGCGATCTCTCCGACCCCGACCCCGGGGTCGCAGTACTCGCGCAGCCATGAGTACGGGACCCTCATCCGAATTGCTCCAGCATCCGCACGTCGTTGTCGAAGAAGCGCCGCAGGTCCGGCACGCCGTGGCGCAGCATCGCCGCCCGCTCGACCCCGATGCCAAAGGCGAAGCCCTGCACCCGCTCCGGGTCATAGCCGTGGCGCTCGACGAAACCGAGCACGTTGGGGTCGACCATGCCGGCGCCGAGGATCTCGATCCAGCCCTGTCCCTTGCAGAGGTTGCAGCGCTCGCCCGACGCCAGCTCGCCGCTGCCGTCGCACTGGAAGCAGGAGACGTCGACCTCGACGCTGGGCTCGGTGAAGGGAAAGAAGTGGGGCCGCAGCCGCACCTCGCGCTCGTCGCCGAAGATCGCCCTGCAGAGGGCCAGCAGGGTCCCCTTGAGGTCGGCGAGGGTCAACCCCTCGGCGATCGCCAGCCCCTCCATCTGGTGGAACATCGGGCTATGGGTGGCGTCGGAGTCACGGCGGTAGACCTTGCCGGGGACGATGATGAAGATCGGCGGCGGCTGCGCCTCCATCGAGCGCACCTGGACCGGCGAGGTGTGGGTGCGCAGCAGCACCTCGGGGTGCGACTGGACGTAGAAGGTGTCCTGGAGCATCCGCGCCGGATGCCCGGGCGGGTGGTTGAGGGCGGTGAAGTTGTAGTAGTCGTGCTCGATCTCCGGCCCCTCCATGACCCGGTAGCCGAGCCCGACCATCGTGTCCTCGATCAGCCGCGTGGTGCGGGTGATCAGGTGGGCATGGCCGACCGGCCGCGGCGGCGCCCCCGGCAGGGTGACGTCGACCCGATCGACGGCGAGCCGGCTCTCCAGCTCGCCGGCGTCGAGCCGCTCGGCACTCGCCTCCAGCAGGGCCTCCAGCTCCTTGCGGGCCCGGTTGGCGGCGCCTCCCACCTTGCCCCGCTCCTCCGCCGGAAGCCCGGCGATGCCGCGCAGGATCGAGGTCAGCTCCGCTTTGCGGCCGAGGTAGAGCACCCGCAGCTCCTCGAGCGCCGCGCTCGACTCGGCGGCGCCGATCGCCGCCGTGGCCTCGCCCCTGATCTCCTCGATCCGCTCAAGCATCAGGCTGCTCCTCCAACATGCCGAGCGACGATATCCGCTTGGACATCACTGTTCCCGCTCGGTCGCTTGCGCAGTGTCAGACATGGGCGTTGCGCTCGCTACGCGCTCACAGGCAATGGCCGCCGCGGCGGCGACGTTGAGCGACTCGGCGGCGCCGGCCCGCAACGGGATCGTCGCCTCGACCTCGCACTCAGCCAGGACCGCGGCGGGCAGCCCCTCGCGCTCGGCTCCGAGGCAGAGCGTCGCGGCGCCGGCCAAGGCGTCGAGCCCGGCACCGCCGTGGGCGACCAGCGCGGCCCGCGGGGCCGGCGTCTCCCCCAGCTCGGCCCGGCCCGGCGGCTGAGCGAAGACCGAGCCCATGCTGGCCCGCACCGCCTTCGGCGAGAAGGGGTCGGCGCAGCCGGGGCCGAGCGTGACCGGGCCGTCGAGCAGGGCGTGGACGGTGCGGACGATGGCGCCGACGTTGCCCGGGTCGGCGACGCCGTGCAGGTAGACGCAGGGCGGCGACGGCCGCTGCGACCAGCGCAGCGGCCAGACCGCGATCGCCCTGGTGCCGGAGCCGAGCGAGGAGGCCGCCGCCAGCAGCGCCGGCTCGACCTCCTCCCCACCGAGGCCGGAGCCGGCGGCGGTGAGCAGGAAGCGCGGCTCGGCCCCCGCGGCCAGCCCCGCCTCGACCAGATCCTCGCCCTCGGTCGCGAACAGCGCCTCGCGCTCGCGGTGCTTGCGGTCGCGCAGCTTCCGGACCAGCTTCAGCTTCTCGTTTTGGGGGCTGGAGATCATCGGTTCTTCCTGCTCGGTCTGACTCTTCTGGTTGGCGGTTTCTTCTCCTGGAACAAAAAAAGCGGGCCGTTTTCACGGCCCGCCCGGGAGAATGGAGTGTCGGTGGGCCGCTAGGCGGCCGCACCCTCCCGGGCTAGCTCCACGAATCGGCGGAAGGCATCGCGATCGCTGACTGCGATCTCGGCGAGCATCTTGCGGTTGACCTCGATTTCAGCCTTGCCGAGACCGTGGATCAGTTCGGAGTAGCTCATGCCCTCCAGCCGCGCGGCGGCGTTGATGCGGGTGATCCAGAGACGGCGAAAGGTGCGCTTCTTGTTGCGCCGGTCGCGGTAGGCGTACATGCCCGACCGCTGCACCTGCTCTTTGGCGAAACGGTAAGAGGAGTGCTTGCGGCCGAAGTAGCCCTTCGCTTCCTTGAGGACCTTGCGGCGCTTCTTGCGCGCGTGGACCGAGCGCTTGACGCGGCTCACTTCTTGCTCCCGCTGAGCAGGGCCCGAACCGTCGGCGCGTCGTTCTTGGAGATCTCGACCGGCCGCGCCATCCTCCGCTTCCGCTTCGGCGACTTCTTCTCCAGGATGTGGCTGGAGTACGCGCGCCGGCCCCGGAGCTTGCCGGTACCGGTCTTGCGGAAGCGCTTGGAGGCGCCCGAATGGCTTTTCATCTTCGGCATCGGGCTCGGTATTGAAGCAGACCGCGACGCCTGAGCGGAGTTGCAGCCCCCGCCGTGGGTACGCTGGCGCCGCGATGCGCATCGTCTACGTGGTCGGAACCCGGCCGAACTTCGTCAAGACCGCCCCGGTGATCGGGGCCCTGCGCTCGCGCCTGCCCCAGGGCCGCCACGCGATCGTCCACACCGGCCAGCACTACGACCGCTCGATGTCGGAGGTGTTCCTCGAGGAGCTGGGCGTGCCCGCGCCCGACCACATGCTCGAGGTCGGCTCCGGCAGCCACGCGACGATGACGGCACGGACGATGGAGCGCCTGGAGCCGGTCCTACTCGAGGAGGCGCCCGATCTGGTCGTCGTTCCCGGCGACGTCAACTCCACCCTGGCGGCGGTGCTGACGGCGGTCAAGCTGGGCATCCCCGTCGCCCACGTCGAGTCCGGGCTGCGCAGCTTCGACCTGACGATGCCGGAGGAGGTCAACCGGATCATCGCCGACCGCTTCTCGGAGCTGCTCTTCCTGCACAGCGAGGAGGCGGTCGCCAACCTGCGCGCCGAAGGCATCCCCGACGAGCGCATGCAGATGGTCGGCAACACGATGATCGACACCCTGGTCGCGCTCGAGGAGCGCTTCCGCGCGGCGGGCGCGGCGGCTCGGCTCGGAGTCGACCCCGGCTCCTACGCGCTGGTCACGCTGCACCGCCCGGCCCTGGTCGACGGGCCGCTGCTGCCACAGACGGTGGAGCAGCTGGCCGCCCTGGCTCGGGAGATGCCGGTCGTCTTCCCGGTCCACCCGCGCACCCGCAAGATGATGGAGAGCCTCGACTCCGATCACCCGGGCCTGCTCCTGACCGAGCCGCTCGGCTACCTCGACTTCCTCTCCCTGCTCGCCGACTCGCGCACCGTCCTCACCGATTCCGGCGGCATCCAGGAGGAGACGACCTACCTCGGCATCCCCTGCTTCACCCTGCGCGACAACACCGAGCGACCGGTCACCGTCAGCGCCGGCACCAACACCCTGCTCGGGCTGGACCCGGCCGCGATCGCCGGCATCCCCGCGGCCTTGGCCGCTCGCGGCAATGAAACGACGGAGCCGCCGCCCCTCTGGGACGGCCACGCAGCGGAGCGCATCGCCGACGTCATCGCCGCCCGCGCTTAGGCCCTCAGGCGTCAGCAGCGGGTGAATCGTCGGCCGGAGCAGCCTCAGCTGCCGCCTCCGCCGGAACGTCGCCGTCGGGCGCGGCTGCGTCGATCTTGTCGACCTCTTTGCTCGGGGCCAGCAGCATGCTCATGTTGCGGCCTTCCTGCAGCGGCGCCGACTCGATCACGGCGATGCCGCCGAGGTCCTCGAAGAGCTTCTGCAGCAGCGCCCGGCCACGCTCGGGGTGGGCCTGCTCACGACCGCGGAACATGATCGTCACCTTGACCTTGTCGTGGTGCTTGAGGAAGCGCTCGACGTGGCCCTTCTTGGTCTCGTAGTCGTGCGTCGCGATCTTCGGTCGCAGCTTGATTTCGCGGATGTTGACCTGCTGCTGGTGCTTGCGGGCCTGCTTCTGCTTCTGCTCCTGCTCGTACTTGTACTTCGAGTAGTCGAGCAGGCGGGTGACCGGCGGCTTCGAGCCGGGGGCGACCTCGACCAGGTCGAGGTCGGCATCCTGGGCGCGCTTGAGGGCGTCGTTGATCTCGACGATGCCGAGCTGCTCGCCGTCGGCGCCGATCAAGCGCACCTGCGGCACGCGGATGCGCTCGTTTATCCGAGTCGTGTCGCGCTCTGGTGGGCGCCGATCGAACCTGCGAGGGACCGGCACTATCGAGTAGAGCGGTGGAGCTTCAAGAGGACGAGAGGTCGGGGCGCAGGCACGGGGCGCTCAGCGGCGGCGGTGAGTTGGGGTGCCTGCAGTCAAGTCGGCCGGAGTATAGAGGCAGAATGGCGGTTGGCAACTCGGCGGCGCTCAGCCTGTGCCGGTCTCGGACTTGACGCGGCCCGCGAACTCGACCAGCGACATCGCCCCCAACTCGCCGTCGTCATGCGAGCGGACGGCGACGGCGCCGCCCTCCTGCTCGCGGTCGCCGACCACCAGCATGTAGGGGTAGCGGCCGATCGCGGCGTCGCGGACCTTCCTGCCGATCGACTCCGAGCGATCGTCGAGGGCGACCCTGACGCCGAGTTCGCGCAGCTCCTCCATCGCCTTCGTCGCGTACTCGTTGTGGCGGTCGGAGATCGGCAGGACGATCGCCTGCACCGGCGCCAGCCAGACCGGGAAACGGCCGGCGTAGTGCTCGATCAGGATTCCGGCGAAGCGCTCCATCGAGCCGAGCAGGGCGCGGTGGATCATCACCGGCCGGTAGGGAGCGTCGTCGGCGCCGGTGTAATAGAGATCGAAGCGCTCGGGCATCTGGAAGTCGAGCTGACAGGTGCCGCACTGCCAGGAGCGGCCGAGCGCGTCGGTGACGTGGAAGTCGATCTTCGGGCCGTAGAAGGCGCCGTCGCCGGGGTTCAGCTCGTACTCGCGCCCCTGGCGCTCCAGCGCCTCGGTCAGCGCCGCCTCGGCTTTCGCCCACTGCTCCTCGCTGCCCATCGACTTCTCGGGCCGGGTCGAGAGCTCGACTTTGACGTCCTCGAAGCCGAAGCGGGCATAGAGCTCGTCGATCGCCTCGCAGATGCTCGCCACCTCGTCGGTGATCTGGTCCTCGGTGCAGTAGACGTGGGCGTCGTCCTGGGTGAAGGCGCGCACCCGCAGCAGCCCATGCAGCACGCCCTCGCGCTCGTTGCGGGAGACGCGGCCGAACTCGGCCAGGCGCAGCGGCAGCTCGCGGTAGGAGTGGCGGTCGGAGGAGTAGACGAGGCAGGCGCCGGGGCAGTTCATCGGCCGCAGCGCGAAGCGGCGCTCGCCGTCCTCCATGAAGTACATCTCGTCGCGGTAGTTGTCCCAGTGCCCGGAGCGGTGCCAGAGCTGCTCGTCGAGCACCTGCGGGGTGGCGATCTCCTGGTAGCCGCGCTTGCGCAGCTGCTCCTGGACCTCGTGCTCGATCAGGTGCAGCAGCGTCGTCCCGTTGGGCAGCCAGAAGGGCATCCCCGGCGCCTCGTCGCGCAGCATGAAGATGCCGAGCTGGGGGCCGAGCCGACGATGGTCACGGGCCTTGGCCTCCTCGATCCGCTCCAGGTGCTGCTCGAGATCCTTCTTGGAGAAGAAGGCGGTGCCGTAGATCCGGGTCAGGCGCTCGCGGTTCTCGTCGCCCCGCCAGTAGGCGCCGGCGACCGAGCTCAGCCTGATCGCCTTGATCCGACCGGTCGAGGGGCCATGGGGTCCGCGGCAGAGGTCCTCGAAGGGGCCGTTGCGGTAGAGCGAGACGGTCTCCACGCCCTCGTCGCGGACGAGGTCTTCGATCAGCTCGACCTTGAAGCCCTGGTCCTGGGCCCTGAAAACGTCCAGCGCCTCGGCGACCGGCACGTCGCGGCGACCGAACTCCTCGTCGGCGCCGATGTGCTCGAGCATCGCCTGCTCGATCTTCGGCAGGTCCTCTTCGGTGATCTTTGTATCGGTCGGGAACTCGAAGTCGTAGTAGAAGCCGGAATCGATCGGGGGGCCGATCGTCACCTTGGTCCCGGGGTACAGATCGACCACCGCCTCGGCCATCACGTGGGCGGCGTCGTGGCGGATCAGCTCCAGCGCCTCCGGGTCACGGTCGGTGATGATCCCGATCACCGCGCCGGCGGTGGGAAGGGGCGCGGAGAGGTCTCGCAACTCGCCGTCGACCCGTATTGCGAGCGCCGCCTTGGCCAGGCCCGGCCCGATCGCCGCGGCGGCATCGGCTCCGGTCGCGCCGGCGGGCAGCTCCAGCGCCTTGCCGTCGGGCAGGGTCACGGTCAGTTTCTCCGTCGCGGCCTCCATCGAGGCCATGGTAGTTAGCGCGCGGGCCCTTGGCGTGCCTGGCGTTCGGCGATCAGCGGACAGGGGCTGTGGCCGTGGACCGGGCGGGTCGATTCCCAGAGGACGTAGGGAGGGGCGACACGGCGGACGCGGAGGGCCGGGAAGGGCGGCTCGGTCGGCGCGCCGCGGGTGACGACGAAGCGCACGCCGGGCGGCGGCGCGTCGCCGGCTTCGGCCTCCGTGGCGATGCAGACCCTGCCGCCGCGCAGTTCCCAGGAGATGAACGGGCCGCCGTGCTGATCGGCGAGCAGCTCCTCGGAGGCGAGGACGAGGGTCGAGTCGGCGGCGATCAGTGGCCGGATGTCGTGCAGAGCGGGAGAGAAGGAGGTCGGCCCCACCGGCGCGTTGGCGAGCGCGAGCAGCGAGCAGATCCCGGCAGCGAGGACGAAGATCGCGCCGGCAACGGCAGCAATCGGTTCATTGGCGCTTTTCTCGGCTATACGCCGATTAAGTCGCCACACGGGACGATCGAGCAGCGGCAACAGGATGGCTAGGGCAACCACCGAGGCGCCAACCTCGATCGCCTTGGCGGCGGTGTACGGGGTGCCGCCGATGCGAGCCGCCGCGTAGGCGAGCACCACCGCGCCGAGGCCGGCGAGAACCGCGGACTCGCGACGGCGCCAGCACTGGCCGACGCCGTAGAGCAGGAGGACGAGCGCGAAGGCGGCGGCGAGGTAGTAGCCGATCGCCGGCACCGCACCGTCGCCGGGGGCGAGGCGGAAGTCCCCCGAGGGCCAGATCCCGAGCCCCTCGAAGGGCGAGACCTGGCCGAAGAGGTTGCCGAGGCCGGGCCCGTTGGGGTCGAAGGTCTCGAAGCTGTGGAAGTCCAGCATGCGGCCGATCTCAGGTGCGACTAGGACGGCGAAGGTGAGAACTGCGAGCAGGACGGCGCGGTTGGCCAGGGGGGCCGCCGCGGGAGGGGAGTCCTGCGGGCGGGGCAAACTGGCTCCGTTCTCGGACTCCCCTCCCGCACCAGCCCCCCTGGACGGACCGACTCGGCTGAACGCGAACTCGATAGCTGCCCAGATGACGGCGGTGCCGATCAGCCAGATCAGGCCGGGGAAGCTGTAGACGTAGACGGAGCCGGCGGCGAGGAACGCCGCGGGCAGAAAGCGCAGTGGGAGATCGCGCCAGGTGCGGGTGGACTCGCGTAGGGCGAGGGCGAAGGCTAAGACGAGGAGGGCCTGGATGGTCTCCTTGAAGGCGCCCTGGGCGAAGTAGGAGGCGACGACGTAGGCGAGGCCGACGACCAGCGCGCCAGCGGTGCGGGGGATCGGCTTGAGCTTGGCAAAGGCGGCCAGCGCGGTAAGCGGGGCCAGGATCGCGACGGCGACGGTGAGGCCGCTGAAGCCCTGAACGAGGCCGATCCCGAGGCCCTTGTTCAGGGCGACGACGATCGCGTGCGGTCCGAGCGGATAACCCTGATGCAACAGCTGCCCGCCCTCGCCGTGCGCAAGGCGGTCGGCGGCCAGCAGGTGCTGGGACATGTCCGGGTTGAAGCTGGTGCCGAGGATGCCGAAATGGCCTTCGACCAAGAATGGGAGCGAGGCTGCCAGCAGCGCGATCAGCGCCACCGGCCATCCCGCCCGCAACGCCTTCGCCCCACCCTCGAGCCGACTCCGGAGATAGACGATCGAGGCAATGGCGAGGAGCAGCACGACGATCGCCGAGACAACCCCGTCGCCGCCGATCCGCACCGTCCCCCAGCAGATCGCACAGAGCAGCGCCAGGCCAACCGCCGCCGAGAGCCACGACCAGCGGCGAGCGCCGCAGAGGCCGACCGCCGCTTGGCCGATCGCCAACGAGGCGCCGCACACCGCCAGAACCGCTGCGTAGGTACCGATCACGAGGCCCGCGAGCCTAGACTGCGGGCATGGCGTTCGTCCCTCCCGCCCGCCATCTGCTGCGCGCCAAGGACCTGGCCGACGCCCGTTACTTCGAACCGCTCGGGGTTGAGGATCTGGCCCGCGCGGCAGGGCTCTCGCGCGCGCACTTCAGCCGCGAGTTCCGCCGCACCTTCGGTGCGTCTCCACACGCTTATCTGTTGACGCGACGCCTCGAGCGGGCGGCGGCGCTGCTGCGGAGCACCGACAACTCGGTCGCCGAGGTCTGCCTCGCGGTCGGCCTGCAGGGCATCGGCTCCTTCACGACGAGCTTCAAGCGCACCTACGGGATGACGCCGACCGCCTACCGGGCGGCCTTCCCGCCCGCCGTCAGCCAAGCCGTGGTTCCCGCCTGCGTGGTCCGCGCCTATGGCCGCCCGCAACACCGCACGTTTCGAGAAGACAGCGCCAAGGCCGCGACCTAGCATCGGCGCCAGGCAGATCTCGACCAAGGAGGAACCGATGAAGATCGCAAACACGCAGCTGTGGGTCCACGACCAGGACGAGGCGCTCGCCTTCTACACCGAGAAGCTCGGGATGGAGGTCCGCAACGACGTGACCATGCCCGAGATGGGCGACTTCCGCTGGCTCACGGTGAGCCCGGCCGGCCAGGAGGACTTCTCGATCGTGCTGATGGCGATCCCGGGCGAGCCGGTGATGACCGACGAGTCCGTCGAGCAGGTGCGCACGGTGATGGGCAAGGGCTTCGCCGGCACGGTCTTCCTCACCACCGAGGACTGCCAGGCCTCCTACGAGGAGCTGAAGGCACGCGGGGTCGAGTTCACCGAGACGCCGGAAGAGCGCCCCTACGGCATCGATGCCGGCTTCCGCGACCCCTCGGGCAACAGCTTCCGGCTGACCGAGGTGAAGCTGCCGGCGCTCACCTAGCAGCCGGGTCCCGGAGAGATATGGGCGTTACTGGGCTCGAACCAGTGACCTCTACCTTGTCGAGGTAGCGCTCTCCCAACTGAGCTAAACGCCCGGGAGGCCGGAATCTAGCAGCGCGAAACCGGAGCCGGTCGGCGGTCGCCGCCGGCTAAAGGTCGCCGCCACGGTGGCCGATGCAACCTGTGCAACTTTTCAGTCCTTCGCGTGTTTATGGGTACGTCGCACGAGCAGCGGCAGCTAAGACTTCCAAGCTCGAGGACCGACGAGCCAGCGACTTCAAACTCTCTGGTGGCACGTCCTTCGGAAACAAGGGGCCCCTCACGGGGCCCTTTTCCGTTCCCCCCGTGCTCAGACGTGGTCGCTGGGCAGGTGCCAGCGGCGCGGCGCGATCAGCTCGTCGCTCGTCACCGGTCCCCAGGAGCCGGGCTCGTAGGACAGAGCCGGCGGCGGTTCCTCCAGCACCGGCGCCGAGATCTCCCAGAGGCGCTCGATCGCATCGGAGCTGGTGAAAAGGGTGCGGTCTCCGACCATGACGTCGTGGATCAGGCGCTCGTAGGCGTCGAGTGCATGCTCGGCGCCGCCGAAGGTGTCGGCGTAGCTGAAGTGCATGTGGGCCTCGCCGAGCCGGATCGTCGGCCCTGGCACCTTGGCCAGGAAGGAGGCGGAGATGCTGCCGGGGTCGCCGAGCTCGAAGGTGAGGTGGTCATGGCCGAAGGACTCGGCGACCTGGTCGCAGTCGAGCGGGAACATCCGCCGCGGCGGCTGCGTGTAGGCGACCGTCAGCAGGTGCTTGCTCTGGGCCAGGCGCTTGCCCGAGCGGAGGTAGAACGGCACCCCCTCCCAGCGCCAGTTGTCGACGAAGGCCTTGACCGCGACGAAGGTCTCGGTGTCCGAATCGGCGGCGACGCCGTCCTCCTCGCGATAGCCGTCGTACTGGCCGCGGACCACGTTCTCGGGCCGCAGCGGCGGCATCGAGTCGAAGACCTTCTCGCGCTCGATGCCCAGCGCCTTCGGATCGAGCGAGGTCGGCGGCTCCATCGCGACGAAGCCGAGCACCTGGAAGAGGTGGGTGACGATCATGTCGCGAAAGGCTCCCGTTTCCTCGTAGAAGCTCCCCCGCATCTCGATCGAGAGCGTCTCCGGGATGTCGATCTGGACGTGGTCGATGTGGTTGCGGTTCCAGACCGGCTCGAACATCCCGTTGGCGAAGCGCAGGGCGAGCAGGTTCTGCACCGCCTCGCGACCGAGGTAGTGGTCGATGCGATAAATGCAGCGCTCGTCGAAGACCGAGTGCAGCAGCGCGTTCAGCTCCCGCGCCGAGGCGAGGTCAGTGCCGAACGGCTTCTCGGTGATGACCCGGGCGCCGTGTCCGAGTCCCGCTTCGCCGAGGGCCTCGACGGTGCCAGCGGTCGCGCGCGGCGGCAGCGAGAGGTAGTAGAGGACGCCGGTCTCGCCGCCGAGCTCCTCCCTCGCCTCGGCGACGGCCCCGGCCAGGGCCTCGAATCCATCTCCCACGCTGACGAACCGCAGCGAGTCGGCGAACGGGTCCCAGGTGGCGGGCGACATGTCCTCCCGGCCCGACGCCTCGATCGCCTGGCGCGCCTGCTCCCGAAACTCCGCTATCTCGACGCCGTGCCGCGCCGCGCCGATGATCCGGAAGGACTGGGGCATAAGCCCGACCTGGGAGAGGTGGAACATCCCCGGCAGCAGCTTGCGCTTGGCCAGGTCACCGGTGGCCCCGAACAGAACGATCACCTGGTTGGCGGGGATCTCGGCCGCCCCGCTCTCGGCAGAGGCGCTGGCGGTGGTGACGCTCACGCCCTCAGGCTGACAGATGGGCGCCTCTGGCCAGTGCCCTGGGAGCGGCTTATCCTGACCGCTAGCGATGGCAGACGGGAAGACCGCAGGCGGCGTCGAGTTCGACCACGGGGAGCTGGATCGGGTCGAGCAGCGCTTCTGGCGCGAGATCTGGGAGTCGGTCCCGGCCGAGGTCGCCGCCGAGCGGGGGGTCGAGCTGAGGCGCTTCGGTCCCGTCCAGGCCTCGACGGTGAACGCGCTGCCGGGCGTCGGGATGATGAACCTCGTCCTCGGCGCGACCGGGCCCGGCGCGGTCGCAGGCGGTCGCCTCGCCGAGGCGACCGAGTGGGTGCGCTCGCGGGGCGTGGAGAGCTACGTCCCCGTCACCCCCAACCTGCCGGAGACGGAGCCGGCCACCCGCTGGCTGGTCGACGACGGCTTCTCCCCGGCCTACGCCTGGATGAAGTTCGCCCGCGACGCCCACCCTCCTCGCTTCGCCGTGCCCAAGGACGTCGAGGTCGTGGAGGTGACCGACGCGGCGGCGGAGCCGTTCGGGATGATCGCCGCCACCGGCTTCGGCCTGCCGGCCTGGGCCGCATCGTTCTTCGCGAACCTGCCCGGGCAACCTGACTGGCGCTGCTACGTCGCCCGCATCGACGGCGAGACCCAGGCCTGCGCCGCGATGCTGATCCAGGGCGGCCTCGCCGAGTTCGGCATCGCCGCGACGCTCGAGCCGGCCCGCGGCCGCGGAGCCCAGCGTGCCCTTCTCCACCGCCGCATCCTCGACGCCGCCGCGGCCGGCTGCCACACCCTCTTCGTCGAGACCGGCGAGCGTGTCCCCGACCGCCCCTCCGCCAGCTACAGGAACATCCTCCGGGCGGGATTCGAAGAGGCCTACCTGCGGCCGAACTGGACCCGACCGCGTTGAGACTTCCCTAGGCTGGCAGGGTGAGCGAGCCAACCCTGATCGTCGAACGGTTCCTGGCCAACCTCGCCGACGGCGAGATCGACGCCGCGGTGGACTTGCTGGCGAGCGACGTCGAGTACAGCAACGTCTCGCTGCCGACCGTGCGCGGTCGCGAGCGGGTGCGGCGACTGGCCCAGCTGACGCTGGGTCGCCCGGGCGCCGGCTTCGAGGTCTACAGCCACGCCATCTCCGCGGCGGGCGGCTCGGTTCTGACCGAAAGGACCGACGCGATGACCTTCGGTCGTCTGCGAATCCAGTTCTGGGTCTGCGGCCGCTTCGACGTCGAGAACGGCGAGATCGCCCTCTGGCGCGACCGCTTCGACTGGATGAACTACACCGCGGCGACCCTGAGAGGGCTGCTGGGAGTGTTGCTGCCGGCGGTCCGGGCCAAGCCGCCGACCGACTGAAGCGCACCGAGGGAGAGGCGCCCACCGGAATCGAACCGGTGTAAACGGCTTTGCAGGCCGCTGCGTAACCACTCCGCCAGGGCGCCAAGTTGGCTTATAGAGCCAAATTCAGGCGGTTCCTCAAATGTGCTGTTAGGCATTACTGCCAATTCCCTGCCAAAACTCCCGGGTCGGGTCGTCGGCAGGACGCCCACGCGAGGGCCCGCTTGAATTCCTCAAGATAGACGGCCTCTAGGTTCAGGGGCAGTTCCAACGGCTTCGCGTATGCGGTTCGACGGTGAAGCGCACGCCGTGCCCGGAGTCGGCTTCGCGGTTTGCCGAGGTGGGGTCGGCACGAGTACGCAAGCATCTGCGCACTGCGCTCCTTGCCTGCTGGTTTCGAGGCCACTTCGTCGGCTTACGTACAGACTTATGGGCAGCGCGCGCGTCGTACTCGGGCTCCCGCTCTCCGTTTCCGAGAGGTTGCTACCGGCACGCAAACATCTGCGCACTTTGGGCGGCGATCGTCCGCCGGTAGCCGACCCGCTCCTCCGTCAAGCCACGGGCCGCCATAACCTCACTCCATGCCTGAATGATCCAACGGTCGCTCGACGAGCTCGCCACAGAAGCTGGGACCGGCCCTCCGCGCCCGATCCGATCAGGGCCTGACGTTGACAACGCGCGATAACGGGCAGTAGGTAACGGCCGAAATCGCGCCAATGGCCAAGGATCAGTAGCGATCCAGAGCTTTCTCTCGAGTTGCAGCGTTGACCGGGCGCCGCCTCCTTATCTCGTATGTTCCAGCCATGTCCAATTCGCAGGTCGAAGCTGCTCATGAACTGGCTGAGCTCTCGCGTGAGGGGCTCATTGAGCTGCTCAACGAGCAGAGGGAAGACGGAATCCATATCGACTTCTCCGGCAAGGCAAACGCCCGCAGGCTATACAGGCGGGTGCGACCGCGGGTCGCGCGGACGCTGAAGAAATACTCGGTCGGCAGCGAGGAGGAGCAGGCGAGGAACCTCGTCATCGAGGGCGACAACCTGCAGGCGATGGCGACGCTGTTCCGGGAGCGTGGCCAGGTGGACTTGGTGCTCGCGGACCCGCCTTACAACACCGGCCACGACTGGCGCTACAACGACCGCTGGGAGGAGGACCCCAACGACCCCGGCCTCGGCGAGTGGGTGACCGCTGAGGATGGCGCCCGCCACACGAAATGGATGCGGTTCATGTGGCCGCGACTGCAGATGATGAAAGCGATGCTGAAGCCGACGGGCGTGCTGGCGATCTGCATCGACCACCGGGAGCTGTTCCGGCTGGGACAGATGCTGGACGAGCTTTTCGAAGAGAAGAACCGGCTCGCGATCATCAACTGGCAAAAGATGTACGGCGCCAAGAACCAGGATCAGGGCGTTTCGGTGACCACCGAGTACGTCTTGGTCTACGCGCGCGACGCTGAGCAGGCGCGAACGGGCAAGACGGTGCGCTCCGAGGTGACCGCCGGCGGTTACCGCAACAACGACAAGGATCCGCGCGGGCCGTGGGCGCCCTCGGACTCGACCCTGATGGGCGCCGCCACGCACCCGGGTCAGGTCTACGCGATCCAGAACCCCTTCACTGGTCGCCTGCACTATCCGCAGCAGGGCCGCTGCTGGCGCAACGAGCGGGCCAAGATGAAGGCCGCCGTCGAAGAGTGGGGAGTCGCCTACGAGGACGTCAACCTGGAGGACGGCCTTCACCCGGCGCTAGTGATCAAAGGTGTGCGCGATCCCCAAAAGGCGACGCTGGCTAATCCGGTAATCAAAAAAGCGCGGAAGGCGGCGCTGAAGATGCGGGAAAACGAGGTATGGCCTCGGTTCTTCTGGCGGGCCGACCGCAACCGTCGCCCCGGCGAGGGGGAGCTCCGCTACAAGACCTACGAGCAGGACGTCAAAGCAGGGGTCGTGCCAACGACCTTCTGGGCAAGCGACGAATTCGACCTCCTCTCGCTCGACGCGGTCTCTTGGGAGCACGAGCTCTCGGGAACGACGCACGCGGGCCAGCGTGAGCTGAACGCCGTCGTCGGACGAGGGCACGGCTTCGACACCGTCAAGCCGCTGATGCTGATGCAGAAGATCATCTCGCTCTGGTGCCCGGCCGACGGCCTGGTGATGGACCCCTTCGCGGGCACCGGCACGACCGGCCATGCCGTGCTTGCCTCCAATGCTGAAAGCGGAGCCTCTCGACGCTTCATCCTGATCGAGCAGGGCCGCCCCGAGCGCGGCGATTCCTACGCCCGCTCGCTCACCGCCGACCGCCTAAAACGCGTCGTGAGCGGCAGATGGAAAAGCAAGAAAGAGGAGCCGCTGGACGGCGGCTTCCGGTTCTGGAACCTGGGCAAGAAGGTCGACGCCGAGGCGCTCCTGAAGATGGAGCGGGAAGACCTCGCCGACACGATCATCGCCTCACATTTCGATGCGTCGGTGCGCAAGCGCGACGCCCTAGTCAGGGTCCCGCGAAAAGCCGGCTACAAATACCTAGTCGCCCACAACGACCGGTCCGAGGGCTTCTTCCTGATCTGGAACGGGCCGAAAGGCAACCTTGACTTCACCGAGAAGACCTACGAAGCGTGCGCGATAGAGGCGGCGAAGGCGGGCCTGGAGTCCAGGTACCACGTCTACGCCCGCCTGTACGTGTTCCAGACCAGCAACGTCGTCTTCTATCAGATCCCCGATCGCATCCTGACGGACTTCGGACTTGACCTTCGCGGCGAGCCCTACCACGACGTTGAACCGTGATCGAGCTCAAGAAGTTCCAGGGCTTGGCGTCCGACCAGATTGCCGACCGCTTCGCCAAGTACTACGACGAGCCGCCAATGCGCGGTACCAGGAAGCGGCCGCAGGTCGTGCCCTTTTACCAGAGCCTCGCCTCGATTACTGCCTCGGGAAAGACCGTGATCGTCGCCGATGCCGTCTCCACCATCTCCACCCTGCTCCCGATCGCGCCGGTGGTGATGTGGCTCTCGAAGGGAAAGGTCGTCGTCGACCAGACCTACACCAACCTCGCCGCCGGCGGCAAGTACCACCACCTGCTAGGCAACGCGCGCTTCAGCTATCTGGCCCAGTACGACACGAGCGTCGTCCGTGAAGCCGGCGAGCCGTTGATCTACTTCGGCACCGTCGGCACCTTCAACCAGAAAGACAAGGAGAAGGGCGAGCGGCTGATCTTCCGGAGTGAGATCGACACCGCGGAGGACAGTACGTGGGAGGCACTCAAGCTGCGCGTCGACAGCGCCGACCAGCGCCGGCCCCTGCTCCTCGTCTACGACGAGAGCCACAACCTCACTGATCAGCAGATGGAGCTGCTGCTGGAACTGGAGCCGGACGGGCTGATCGCGGCGAGCGCCACCACCAAGTTGCCCGCCCGCCTCGGCACCGAGATCCAGCGCCTCAAAGACGAGAGGTGGAGCGACGACGAACTGGTTACGACCGTCGACCCCAAAGCTGTCGCCGATTCGGGACTGGTCAAGAGTCGTCTCCAGTTGGGCGGCTACGAGGCCCCGATGGAGGAGACGATCAATGCCCTGATCACCGACATGGAGGACTGCGAAAAGGAGGCAGCATCCCACGGGGTCGGCAGTCCCAAGGCCATCTACGTCTGCAAGACCAACATCGTCGAGGGCGACAGCAACGAAAAGGACGACCCGCGACAGCCCTTCTTGCACCGCAAATCACCACCCATCCTGATCTGGCGCCACCTCACCGAGGCCTGCGGCATCGACCCGTCACAGATTGCGGTGTACGCATCGCTGGCGACGCACAAGGATTACCCGCTCCCGCCCGGGTTCCGTCTGTTCAAAGGGAAAGATAAGGACTACGAGGCCTTCACCGCGGGCGATTTCCGCCACGTCATCTTCAACCTCAGCCTGCAGGAGGGCTGGGACGACCCGCTCGTCTACTTCGCCTACATCGACAAAAGCATGGAATCGAGCATTCAGGTCGAGCAAATCATCGGTCGCCTCCTGCGCCAACCGGGAGCGCAGCACTACCCGGTCGAGCGACTTAACTCGGCGCACGTCTACATCCGGGTCGATAAACGCGGCGTCTTCACCGAAGTGCTCGAGAAGGTCAACGAGAAGCTGACGGCGGATGCGCCCGGCCTCAGCATCGTCGAGACCAAGCCGGGTAAAGCGAAACCGGAGCCGCTCCCCGCCAAGGAGGAGAAGTCGATCTTCGGAACTGCTTACGAAACCACCGAAGCGATCAAGCCGGTCGCCGAGCTAGTCGACAGCCTCACCGACTTTCGCAACGACGACGGCACGAACATAAAGAGCGCCGGTGGTCGCACCCTGATCCAGCGCCTGATCGGCGAGAAGGAGACCCCGGAGTTCGAATGGGAAGAGTTCGAGCACACGAATCTTGTCGTCGCCCGCTGGCTTTTCCAGCGAGAAGTGGCACGACGGTTCAAGGGGGTCTTGGGGATCGTCTCGATGGAGGCGCCTCAGTTCGACGCCAAGGTCGGCTTCGGAAGCCGCGCCCACAAACAGATCAGCCGCGTCGCTGAGGACGTGGTCAACGCCTACATCGACAACGTCTACCTCAAGCAGAAGGCCATCAACCCGTACGTCGTCGGGCCAGCATTGGTCCGCCGGGACGAGATGGAAAAGTTTACTAACGCCCTGCATGAGGGCTACAGCGGACTGAACAAGTCGCTGGAGCTGCCTTTCGCCCGAGCAATCGACAAGACCGGCCTCATCTGGGCACGCAACCCGTCACGCAGCGGGTACAACATTCCGCTCATCAGCATAGGGCCGACGGACAATTTCTATCCAGACTTTCTGGTGTGGAGAAATAAGAATGTTTACGCGATCGACACCACCGGGGGCCACCTGCTCAAAGACAAGACTGGACGAAAGCTGCTCTCGATCGAGGCGGCCAAACCAACCGCAGGTCGCCTCTATATTCGGCTGGTCTCAAAAGGGCGCTGGAATTCAGATGTTGAGCAAGAGGACTCTTCGGGCTACACGGTCTGGGGACGCAAGCAGGACGACTCTCTTCGAGCAATTCATGTCGACTCGGTTGAAGCCGCTGTTGAACGTTTGCTCACTAAGGCGTCGAGCTAGTTTCCTGGGCTTACGGCCGCGGCAATGCGCCAGCACGCTGAGCTGTCGCGGAGCCTGGTTAATTCCCTGCTAATGACGGACTTCTAAAGTCACCGCCCAGACTTCGCCGACTTGGATCGCACCCCGGCGGTCGACTCTAGTTGCCGTTCCATGGAGCGAGTGCCACAGTTACCGGCCGGCAGCGATCAGGGATCCCGGCAAACCGACTCACGACGAATCCGTGTATCCCGTCGATGCGGGGGTCAGGAACCGACCCCCGCATCGCCGTCCGCGGGTAGGAGTCGGAAGGGCTGGGCGCCCGAGCCGCGGAGGGTGCGGAAATGGCGTTCGTCGAGGGTGAGCAGGTCGAGCACCTCGTGGCGCCGCGAGAGGACGACGATCGAGGCATCGGCGAGGCCGACCTCGAGGTCGGCGTAGGTGTCGATCACCGCCGCGGCAATCGCAATGTCGGCGGCCTCGAATGGCTCGAGGCGGTAGGCGCCGCGGCCCACCTCGGCGAGAAGCGCAGTCTCGGTTTGGGGCCCGACCCTGGTCGCGAGGAGGTAGTCGAGCTCGGCGAGGACGAACGGGGAGAGCAGCAGTGGCCCCCTCGCCTCCCGCAGGGCGGCGACCGCCCGGCGATGATGTCGCTGGCTTGAGTCGATCGCGGCCAGGAGACCGCTCGTATCGAGCAGGATCACCGCTCGCCGAAGCCGGCGAGATGCTCCTCCGCCCGCTCGGCGAGGTCGGGCTTGCCGCTCTCGAACAGGGGCAGTCGGGGCTCCGTCCCGCCCGCCCGACCACTGACCAGCTCGATCCCCTCGCGGATCAGGTCGGCCTCCGAACGGCCAGAGTCCTCGGCCACTCGCTCGAGGCGGCCCTTCAACTGGTCGGGCAAATAGACGGTCGTCTTACGCATGCCACCCATTGTGCCATATGTCGTACTGCCGATTGGATCAGGGGCGAAGACGCCGAAAATCAATTGGCAGTCACTGCCAAAACCTGCCGAAATAGCGCGTGATCATGCGTGATCCCCGCGGCAATCTGACCCTGATCGAAGCGTCAAATCCACCGCTTTTTGGCTCTATAGAGGCAAAAAATGGACGAAAACAGGAGGCTTTGCAGGCCGCTGCGTAACCACTCCGCCAGGGCGCCGCGGATCGGTCAAGCCTAGCGGCGCATTTGTGGTCGCGGCAGCCCGGCCCACGGCATGGCGCAGACTGCATTCGTCCAGCGCTCCAGCCCAGGATGAGGAGGTCCGAGTACGACGAGCCGACCGACCTCAGCCGGTCGCGGCCGCAACCGGCTGAGAATCAACAGTCGGATTGGAGAACCGCATCGTGCCGTCGTCGATCCGCCCGCGCCTCAGCATTTTCAGGTCGACCGGATAGTTCTGGCGCAGTTTCCACGGCTCCTTCGAGCCCTGCCTGGGCAGCTGGTCGATCGAGCGCAGGACGTAGCCGGAGTTGAAGTCGAGCAGCGGCTCCTCGGTGACCGACGGGTCGCCGACCTTGGGCGTGCAGATACGGTGGCCACCTGCCTCCATGCGGTTGAGCAGGCGGCAGATGTATTCGGAGGTGAGGTCCGCCTTCAGCGTCCAGGAGGCGTTGGTGTAGCCGAGCGTGAACGCGAAGTTGGGAATGTCGCTGAGCATCATCCCCTTGTAGGTGAGCGCCCGCGGCATCTCGGGCTCCTCGCCGTCGACCGAGATCCGCATGCCGCCCAGGAAGAGCAGGTTCAGGCCGGTCGCGGTGACGACGACGTCGGCCTTCAGCTCGGTCCCGGACTCGAGCTTGATGCCACTCTCGGTGAAGGCGTCGATGCGATCGGTGACGATCTCGGCCTTGCCGCTGCCGAGGGCGCGGAAGAGGTCGGCGTCGGGAACGAGGCAGACACGCTGGTCCCAGGGGTTGTAGCGGGGCTTGAAATGGGTGTCGACGTCGTAACCCGGCGGCAGCGCCTTGATCGCTCCCCGCCTGAGCAGCTTCTTCACCAGCTCCGGGCGCTTGCGGCTGAGCCGGTAGAACGCCCCCTGCAGCAGGACGTTCTTCCAGCGCACGAGCGGATAGACGATTCGGTCGGGCAGGATGGCGCGCAGCCGGTTGGCGAGCCCGTCTTCTCCCGGCATCGAGATCACGTAGGTGGGCGAGCGCTGCAGCATGGTCACGTGAGCGGCGTCCTCGGCCATCGCCGGCACCAGCGTCATCGCCGTGGCGCCGCTGCCGATCACGACGACGCGCTTGCCGGCGTAATCGACGTCCTCGGGCCAGTGCTGGGGGTGGATCACCTCACCGGCAAAGCGATCGAAGTCGGGGAATGCCGGCGTGTAGCCCTCGTCGTAGCGGTAATAGCCGGTGTTCATGAAGAGGAAGTCGCAGGTCAGAGACACCATCTCCTCCGTATCGGTGCGCTCGGCTTCAACGCTCCAGCGAGCCTCGACGCTCGACCACTCGGCGTTGACGACCCGGTGCTGAAGGCGTATATGACGGTCGATGCCGCCCTCGTCGGCGGTCGCGCGGACGTAGCGCAGAATCGAATCACCGGCGGCGATCGACTTCGCCTCGGTCCAGGGGCGGAAACGGTAGCCGAGCGTGTGCATGTCGGAGTCCGAGCGGATGCCGGGATAGCGGAACAGGTCCCAGGTGCCGCCGATGTCCTCGCGCGCCTCGAGGATCGCGTAGCTCTTGCCGGGACAGCGCTGCTGCAGGTGATGGGCGGCGCCGATGCCGGAAAGGCCGGCGCCGACGATCAGGACGTCGACATGCTCAAGCGACACTCTCAGGCTCCCCGGGAGAGGGTCGGGCGGGATCGAGCAGGTCGAAGGCTATCCCCGCCCGCCGCAGTCGTGTGAGCAGGGCGTCACCCATCGCCTGCGCCGTGGTCACCTGGCCGGCCGTCGTCGGCAGCCCGTCGTCGAAGGCCAGGCAGAGCGCCGACTCGGCCAGCATCTTCGAGGTCTCGCCGTAGCCCGGGTCGCCGCCTGAGACCTCGGTGACGACGCGCTTGCCACCACCCTCGCCGACGAACCTGACCTTGAACCAGCTCCTGTCCCGCTCGGCCTGGTCGGGTCCCTCGCCGGGGGATTTGACCTTCAGCAGCAGCTTGCGGGTCGGCGGCAACGGCGCCAGCACGGCAACCGCCCCGACCCCCGCCCCCAGCGCCGCGAGCGTCGCGAGCCGCTTGGCGACGAGGTGGTGGCCGTAGGTGAAATCCGGGCCGTAGCGGTCGAGGCCGGCGGCGGAGCGGCGGACGATGGCGCCGTCGATCGTCGGCAGCGGCACCACCCAGCCGCCTAGCTCGGCGTCGCGGCGGATGCCCGGCCGGGCCGAGTGGATCTCGCGGCCGGCGGGCCGTGACTCGCCGCGCCGGCGCTCCTTCGCCGCGCCCACGGTCTGTCGCGCCCGGGCGAAGCCGTTGATCGCCGAGTGGTAGGTCCCGCCCGAGAAGC
The DNA here is from genome assembly GCA_963812145.1 of uncultured Solirubrobacterales bacterium. GTDB lineage: Bacteria > Actinomycetota > Thermoleophilia > Solirubrobacterales > 70-9 > VAYN01. The sequence continues at coordinate 413,289 of CAWEUG010000004.1, read as the reverse complement.
TGGCACCGGAGCGGACGTAGCCGTTGACCTGCAGCGGCACCCCCTCCGGCAGCTGCTGGACCGTGAAGTAGGCGCCGAGGTCGTGGGGGATCGAGTCGAAGCCACAGCAGTGGACCAGCCGCGCCCCGGTTCGCTGCGCCTCGGCGTGGTTCTCGATCCACATCCGGTCGACGAACTCAGGCTCGCCGGTGAGGTCGACGTAGTCGGTCCCCGCCGCCGCGCAGGCGCCGACCAGCGGCCCCCCGTAGAGGGCATAGGGCCCGACGGTGGTGATCACGACCCGAGCCGACCCGGCGACCTTCGCCAGGGCGCTGCGGTCGGCCGCGTCGGCCTCGAGCAGGTCCGGCACCGGAGCACCGGGAGAAGACCCGGCGAGTCGCGCGCGAACCGCCTCGAGCTTGCCGCGGTTACGCCCGACCAGCGCCCAGCTCAGCCCCTCGGGCGCGTTGGCCGCGAGGTACTCCGCGGTAAGCCCGCCGGTAAATCCCGTGGCCCCGAACAGGGCCAGGTCGTATTGCCGCTCAGCCACGCCCGCATTGTGTCAGTCGCCGCCGCAGAGCCGAGCCGGGACGTCTCAGGCGAATCGATCGCTCATACGGGGGCCCGGCGCCCCTCCCGGACCAGCCACCAGTCGACGACGTAGCCACCGAAAGGCACCACGGCGCCGACGAAGATCCAGAAGGTGGCGAGATTGGACCAGCCCAGCTGCGGCCGCAGGTTGAAGGCGATCACGCAGTAGGCGATGAACAGTCCGCCGTGGATCGGGCCGAGAATCTGGACTCCCAGCTCCCCCTCGCCCTGGCGTTTGAGAAAAGAGGCGATCAGGAGCGCGATGAAGCTGGTCGCCTCGGCGAGAGCGATGTAGCGCATGGCCTTCACAGCCGGCAGCTTATTGACCCGGAACGAGAAAGGCTCCGCCTGAAGCGAGGTCTTCGACGAAGCGGATCGCGCTGATCGAGCCCGTGCGGGTCGCCGTCCTCCGACCGCGGGTGACCCTATTGTGGCCCGCCCTTGTACGACGTCTCTCAGCACCCGATCGGCGGCGGGGCGCAGGCCCGATCGCTTCCGGATTGGCCCGACTCCCGACCCCTCCGCTCGTGGCAGGAGGAGGCGACTGAGGCCGTGCGGGCGCACTCGGCCACCAGCTTCCTGGCCTCGGCTACGCCGGCGGCTGGCAAGACCACCTTCGGCCTGCACATCGCGCACCGGATGCTGAGCGCCAAGTTCGTCTCGCGCGTTGTAGTGGTCGGCCCGACCACCCACATCTGCCGCCAGTGGGCCGCCGACGCGGGCCGCTACGGCATCGACCTCGAGCCGAACAGGCCAAACTCGGACGGGCCGGAGTCGGCCGACTTCCACGGCGTCGCCGTCACCTACCAGACGATCGCGGCCGGGCCGGATACGCACCGGCTGGCCGTCGGCCGCCGGCCGACCCTGCTGATCGCCGACGAGCCGCACCACATGGGCGACCAGGCCGCCTGGGGCCTGCAGACCCGCAGGGCCTTCGACGGCGCCCGCTTCCGGCTGCTTCTCTCGGGCACGCCCTTCCGCTCCGACAACTCGGCCATTCCCTGGGTCACCTACGACGAGGACGGCCTCAGTCGGGCCGACTACGCCTACGGCTATCCGCAGGCGTTGGTCGACCGGGTATGCCGCCCGATCACCTTTCTGCCGTATGACGGCGAGATGGAGTGGGTCTCGGACGGTCGGCTGCGCAGCGCCGACTTCGACCTTGCCCTGCCGGCGGTGGAGGCGGCCCGGCGCCTGCGGACAGCGCTCATCCCGGAGGGCGAGTGGATGGGCGAGGTGCTGCGCGACGGCGATGCCAGGCTGAGCGAGGTGCGCGCCGACGGACATCCTGACGCGGGCGGCCTGGTCATCGCCTCCGATCAGGATCACGCGCGGGCGATCGCGGCACGGCTCGAGTCGGTCTCGGGCGAGCGACCCGAGCTGGTGATGAGCGACGAGCCCGGCGCCAGCCGTCGCATCGCTGATTTCGCCTCTTCCGATCGACGCTGGCTGGTCTCGGTCCTGATGGTCTCCGAGGGCGTCGACATCCCCCGCCTGCGGGTCGGCGTCTATGCGACGGCGGCCCGAACCGAGCTCTTCTTCCGCCAGGTCGTCGGTCGCTTCATCCGCACGACCCCGCGGCCGCGTCGCCAGATGAGCTACCTCCTGATGCCGGCCGACCCGCGCTTAAAGGCACTCGCCCACGAGATCGAGCTGGAGCGCCGTCACGCGCTCGACCTCTTGCCGGACGCCGAGGAGGAAGAGGGCGAAGAGATCGACGACTCCGGCCCGGAGCCGGGCGAGCCGGGTGGCGGCTTTGCCGCCTTGAGCTCAGGCGACGCCGAACTGGACGCGGCGATCATGAGCGAAACCACGCTTCAGCTCTTCCCGACCGATGACCCCGGGCCGGGGGCGAAGAAGGCGACCGCCCTCGCCAGGCCCAAAGCCGCGTCGGAGGACCTCGAACTCGAGCGAGAGTCGGCCTTCGCGACCCGAGAGCGGCTGCGCGGCGAGCGTAGGCGCCTGGTCGCCGACGTCGCCCGTCGCACCGGCAAATCGCACCGGGAGGTCCAGGCCCGCATCAATCGCGACACCCGGACGCGCTCGGTCGCCAGCGCCACCATCGAGCAGCTCGAGCGCGGCAATGCGAGGCTGCGCCGCGAGCTGTGGCGGTGAGATCCACCCCGGGGAGGCCGAACCGCATGTGACTTGTTCCCGTCCAGCGTCGAAGCTTGGCATTGGACCTACAGCGCCAGCCGTCCGATGATCCCGGCTTCATTGGCGATGTTTTCATCCTCGATGATCCCGGTCGTCCCGCCGCCACCGGGACTGGATGCTTTTCTGGCGGAGAACCACATGCGGCCATCCGGACTCGAGGCGAGGCCGTTGGCTTCGAGCCGACAGCTCGGGTCGAAGCAAATCGGCTTGCCCAGGCGACCCCGTTTGTCGATCGAGCGGAGGGCGCGGAGGACGGCGCCGCCGAAGGTGCTCGGGAACCAGAGGCGATTGTTGGGTCCAACCGCGATCGTCATCGGCCAGCTATGGGGGACCCGGTACTCCGCGAAATCCCCCGTGGGCGTGATGCGCCCGATTCTCGGCGCCGAGGAGTCGTAACGCGTCACCCCGAACCAGACGGTCCCCTTCGGATCAGCCGTAATTGAAACCGGGAAGTCCCGCGCTGCAAGGGGATAGCGGACGATCTCCCCCGCCGAGTCGATCCTGCCGATAGCGGCGCTGGGACGAACGCGACCCGAATTCGATCCAGGCCGGCATGATTCGGTGAACCAGATAGCACGGGCTGCCGCGGTGATCGCGCCCGCGAAGCAATCTGGTCTGAGCGCGAACTCATTTACGGCGTCGTCGACGGAGGTGGCGATTCGGCCGATCGTCGAGCGTACGCCGGTATCGCTCCCGTGCGTCGCCGCGAACCAGAGGTCGCCGTTCATCGCCGCCACCGAGCTAACTTGTCCCTCCTCATTACCAAGGGAGTACTCCCGCAGCTGATCCGAGTTCGATATGCGCCCGACTCGGGGGGTCGCGTAGCCTCGATCGTCTTCGTAGAGCTCCGGGAACCAGACGTCCCGGTCAGGACCGATGCTCGGCGCACCAGCTGCGCCGCCATAGGGTAGGGGGAATTCGCTCACCGTGCCATCGGGTGCCAAGCGGCCGACGAAACCCCCAACGCCGCCCTCGTGCCGGGAGCCATAGCTTCCGACGAACCAGACCGCTCGGTCCGGGTCGACCGCTAGCGCGTATCCGTGGGTCGCGAGCGGAAGCGAGTAGAGCCTCGCCCTCGCAGCGCTTGCTGGCAATGCGAAGACGGCAGCGAGCGCCCAGACCAAGAAAACGGAAAGGAAGCCCCATCGATGGACACCTCGGCGCATGATCAGTCGTAACACCTCGACGCGGCGCAGGGTTGCGCTATCTGGCCACTATGAGCCGGACCAGGTCGGCGATCGCCGCGACGACCTTCGCCGCGTGAGCATCCAGACCCACCCACGTCCTAACCTGCGCCTCAGCTCACGTTGACAGTGAGCGATATGCGACGATTTGGGAACTCCGGCTGAGAAGTGCCTGAGATCCGAGGTGGCGGTTTGATTGCGTCCGGCTGGGAGCAGTGCCTCGGACTAGCCGGCCCCCGCACTCAATTAGGAGCATTAGAATGCTTGCCACCATCCGACGGTACGAGGGCATCGACCAGCATCGCGGGGAGCTGACCAGGAAGGTCGACGAGAGCCTTCTGCCGCGCTTGGCTCGTCGGGTCGCCACTGGGGCTCTCATTGCAGCCGCATACTTCTCGCTGGTGTCCGCGCCTGCCGAGGCGGCGCGGCAAATCAACGGGCCAGCGTGGTTCGTCTGCGGCAGATATCCCGCGACGATTTCGATCAGCCCGCCCCGGATTTGGGCGAGCTATGGAACGGAGCAGGTGGTCTGGATCAGTCAGCTCCAGCGCTGGAACGGCACCCAGTGGTACAACTATTCCCAGTTCACCACTTGGTCGTCGTACAACTACTACGGCCAGGGCGTCACGGCATGGACCGGGGGTCGCTTCCACAACAGCACGCTGAACCTTCGGGTCACCCACCGCGGCTACTACCGGGTGGCCGCCGCCATCAACGGCTCCCAAGGCGGCGTCACCTGGAACGGATTTATCGGCCGCGGCGCGCATTGCTACATCACGTGAGCTACAGCAGCCTCCCCTGAGAAGCACAGCCCTCTAAGTAGGCTGACGACTCGGACTTCCCTTCCGCGTGAGGCTGTCGCATAAACCCTCGGCGAGGCCGCCGGATCGCTTCTGAGGGTGGGTTCCATTTTGGGCACTAGTGCCTGAAATGGAGGCGATATGCGGGGGTGGTTTGATTTTCCGAACGCGCCCCCTGAACGACGAAAGCCCGCTGCAGAGCGGGCTTTCGCGTGAAGCGGCTGAAGGGATTCGAACCCTCGACCTTCTGCATGGCAAGCAGACGCTCTAGCCAGCTGAGCTACAGCCGCACGGGGCGTGATTCTAGCTTTCCGGCCGAGAATCCTGCGTCCGGCTGGTCGAACCCCCCGCGCGCGGGGGGTTCGACGGGGTTTCCCGAGCTCGGGGATGCCCTCGCTGCGGACGCGGAGTGCGAATCCGCTCGCTAGCCTGACTTCCAGCTCAAGCGACCATGCTCTTCCGTCAGATAATCCACGAGGATCTCGGCTGCGCCTCCTACCTGGTCGCCGATCGCGAAACCGGAGTCGCCGTCGTCGTCGATCCGCAGTGGGACGTCGAGCCCTACCGGCGCCTGGCCCGCCTGCACGGGGTGCGGATCGGGCACGTGCTGGAGACTCACAACCACGCCGACCACGTCTCCGGCCACGGGCGGCTGGCGCGGACGACCGGGGCGATGATCCACATCCACGAGCTGGCCGGGGCCGAGTACGCGCACGAGCCCTTCGCCGACGGCTGGGTGCTGGAGCTGGGCGACCTGACGATCGAGGCCGTCCACACGCCCGGGCACCGGCCCGAGCACACCTCCTTCCTACTGCGGGACGCCAGCCGGGGCGGCGCTCCCTGGGCGGTGCTGGGCGGCGACTCCCTGTTCATCGGCGACGTCGCCCGTCCCGACCTGGCGGTGGAGCCGCGCGAGGGCGCCGCCGACATGTTCCGCTCGCTGCACCAGCGCCTGCTCAGGCTGGACGACGAGGTCGAGATCTGGCCTGGACATCTCGGCGGCTCGCTCTGCGGCGGCTCGGCGATCGATCTCAAGACCTCCTCCACGATCGGCTTCGAGCGCCGTCACAACCGCGCCCTGGCGATCGGCGACGAGGCCGAGTTCGTCGCAGACGCCGTCGCTTCGCTCGGCGACCGCCCGCCCAACGTCGAGCAGATAGTCGACCTCAATCGCGGGCCGCTGGTCGACGACTTCGGCACGCCGGCGCCGCTGACCCCGCACGAGGTCGAGGAGGCAGTCGCCGGCGGGGCCGTCGTGATCGACGGCCGCACCAACGAGGAGTTCGACGAGGCCCATATCGCCGGTGCCCTCAGCACCTCCGCCTACGACACCGGTTTCGCCACCAAGGTCTCCCGCGTCGCCCCCGGCAAGGCCGAGATCATCGTCGTCGCCGCCTCCGACGGCGACGAGCGCGACGCCGCCGAGCTGCTGGCCGCGGTGGGCATGCGGGTGCGGGGCTTCCTCGCCGGCGGGATGACCGCTTGGCGAACGGAGGAGCGGCCGGTGCGCAAGATCGAGCTGATCGACCCGGAGGAGCTGGCCGCGCGAGTCGATGGGCCCGAGCCCCCGCTGATCCTCGACGTCCGCAACGCGGCCGAGTACGCCGGCGAGCACATCCCCGGCTCGATGCACATCCCCTACGGCGACCTGGCCGGCCGCCTCGACGAGCTGCCGCCCGCCCGCCCGATCGCGGCAATCTGCCGCGGCGGCAAGCGCAGCGGCCTCGCCGCCTCGATCCTGCAGCGCGAGGGCTTCGCCGACGTCGTCCACGTCGGTCAGGGCGTCGGCAGCTGGCGCGACGGCGGCCACCCCGTCGAGAGCGACGCCCAGACCGCCCGCCCAGCGCCCTAGTCCCGCGCGCCTACTCGCTCAGCTCGGCGACCAGGCTGTCGAGATCGAGTGGGCGGACGTACATCTCGACCTTCTGGCCGGGCTGGGGCTCTGGCCAGTCCGCCTGCGGACGATCCCAGTAGAGCTCGACCCCGTTGCCATCGGGGTCGGCCAGGTAGAGCGCCTCGCTGACGCCGTGGTCGGAGGCCCCGGTGAGGCGAATCCCGGCGTCGAGCAGGCGCCGAAGCGCTCCGGCGAGCGAGCGGCGGCTCGGGTAGCGGATCGCCGTGTGGTAGAGCCCGGTCGTGCCGGGAGGGGGTGGCGAGCCACCCTTGGACTCCCATGAGTTGAGCCCGATGTGGTGGTGGTAGCCGCCAGCCGAGACGAAGGCGGCGTCGTCGCCGTAGCGCTGCATCAGCTCGAAGCCGAGCACGCCGCAGTAGAAGCCGAGGGAACGGTCGACGTCGGCCACCTTGAGGTGGACGTGGCCGATGTCGACGCCGGGATCGATCGGCTCGACGCTGTGCTGAGTCACCGGCTGAGCTTAGCCACCGTCGAGGGCGGCGTTGACCAGGCGGTCGGCGTCGGCGTTGTGCTCGCGGCGGACGTGGCGGATCGACCAGCTCTGGAAGGGCTCGAGCGCGGCCTTCACCTCGCCGTGCAGCTCTTTCATCGTCGCGTCCTTGACCTTGTACCTGCCTTCGACCTGGCGCACGATCAGCTCGGAGTCGCCGATCAGCTCCAGCTCGCCGGCCCCGTGCGCGGCGGCGAGCTCGATCCCCAGCAGCAGCGCCCTGTACTCGGCGACGTTGTTGGTGGCACGGCCGATCCGCTCCCCGCGCTCCTCGAGGATCTCGCCCTCGGGGTTGCGGACGACGGCACCGATCGCCGCCGGCCCGGGATTGCCGCGGGCACCGCCATCGACGTTGACAGTGAGCTTGGACACGACGTCAGCGGTGAGCCGGAGTGCCGGCGCCGCGACGCGCCCTGGACGGGGCGACGAGGACGACGCGTCCGCCTTCGACGACAGAGGCATTCCACTGCCTGGCGGCCGGATCGAGCTGGTCGATCTCGCTTCCCTGGTCGAGCTGGACGACCGGGCGCGGATCATCGCCGACGTCGACGCCCCACTGGTACCACGACAGCTCCCAGGCGACCGTGACCCGGACCTCTTCGGGTGTTCCGGCCGAGGCGCCGACGGAAACCGACGGAGCCCCGAGGGCCCGGACCAGGCCGGCGACGGTGTGGCCGGCCTCGCTGCCGTTGAAGCGGATCGCCGCGCGCTCGAACGGGCTCAGCGACGACGGCTCGGCCTCGCGCGTGTGCAGAAGGTGCCAGCGCACGGCGGCTAGGCCTGCTGGAGGTGGGACTTCAGCCGCATCACGGCCTTGGTATGCAGCTGCGAGACCCGCGACTCGGTGACGCCGAGGACCTCGCCGATCTCCCTCAGGGTCAGATTCTCGTAGTAGTAGAGGGCGACGACCAGCTGCTCGCGCTCCGGCAACGACCCGATCGCCTCGGTCAGGCGATCCTTGACCTCGCTGCTGTCGAGAGCCTCCTGGGGGTCGGCGGCGCCGTCATCGGCGATCGTGTCCAGCAGCGAGACCTGGTCGCCGGAGGAGTCGGACACGGTCCAGAGCTCGTCGAGCGCGTAGACCGAGGAGTTGGCGATCTCCAGCAGGGAGCTCTGCAATTCCTCCTCGGTCATGTTCAGCTTCGAGGCCAGCTCTGTCTCGGTCGGAGCCCGCTGCAGCTCGTGCTCGAGCTTGGCCTGGGCGGCCTCGATCTCGCGCGCCCGCGAGCGCACCGAGCGCGGCACCCAGTCCAGCGAGCGCAGTTCGTCGATGATCGCGCCGCGGATGCGGGTCATCGCGAAGGTCTCGAATTTGATCCCGCGCTCGGGCTCGAAGCGCTCGATCGCACCGATCAGGCCGACCAGGCCGTAGGAGATCAGGTCGGCGTCTTCGACGTGGGACGGAAGTCCGGCGCCGAGGCGACCGGCGACGAACTTCACCATCGGCGAGTAGGCGACGACCAGGCGCTCGCGTGCGGTCCCGTCGCCTTCGTCCTTGTAGCGACGCCAAAGATCCCGCAGCTCCACCTCTTTTACGCCGGTCTCCATGCCTGTCAGGCGATTCTACGTTTAGCAGGGGTCATTGGGTCACGCACGGGGGTGGCTGGCGGCATAGGTATCACGCAGGCGAGCCGCGTCGACTCGGGTGTAGACCTGGGTGGTCGAGATCGACGCGTGGCCAAGCAACTCCTGGATGGTACGCAGATCGGCGCCTCCCTCGAGCAAATGGGTGGCGAATGAATGACGAAGTGAGTGCGGCGAGACGCCGGTGGCGATCGCCGCCTCGCGGGTCCAGAGGCCGAGGCGGCGGGTCACGTCCGAGTTCGAGAGGCGCCTGCCGCTCTTGGAGAGGAACAGCGCCAGCTCGCGCGCGTCGGTGGCCAGCGCCCGCCTGCCCTGCTCCAGGTAACGCTCCAGGGCCCGCTGCGCCGGCTCCCCGACCGGGAGGAGGCGCTCCTTGGAGCCCTTGCCCATCACCCGCAGCTGCTCGCTCTCGAAGTCGATCGCGCCGACGTCGAGGTTGACGATCTCCTCGCAGCGCAGCCCGCACGAGTAGGCCAGCTCCAGCATCGCTCGGTCGCGCAACTGCAGCGGCGTGCGAGCGTCGATCCGCTCCAGCAACGAGCGCATCTGCTCGGTCGTCAGCACCTTCGGCAGCTTTTCGGAGCGCTTCGGGCTGGAAACCAGCTCGGCCGGGTTCTGCCCGGCCCGCTCGGTGCGGACGAGGAAGCCGTAGAGCCCGCGAATCGAAGCGAGCTTGCGCGCCACCGTCGCCGGCGCCGCCCCAGCCGAAGAGAGCCCCGCCGCATAACGGCGCACGTCACGGTGGCGCACGTCGCCCGGATCGAGCCCCTGCGGCCCCACCCATTCGACGAACCCGGCTAGATCGACCGCATAGGCCCGCCGCGTCCGCTCGGCGGCGCTCCGCGCCCGCAGGTCGCGGTCATACTCGGCGAGAGCCGAATTCCAGTTCACAGAGTCTGAATTCGGCCCCTCTCCTATTCGTCCTGCGCGCCGGTTTGCAGCGTCCGCTATCCGATGTAAATCGGAGTCCCGACTTCGACGCGGTCGTAGAGCTCTTCGACGTCGGGAATCGCCATCCGCACGCAGCCGTGGGAAGCGGCGCTGCCCAGCGAGTAGGTCTCTTCGGTGCCGTGGATACCGGCGCCTTCGTAGATCGCCATCCAGCGCGCCTTGATCGGGTTCGACGGGCCCGGCGGGACGGTGGTGCCCGCCAGCGAGCCGGCCCAGGCCGAGTCGGGCACGTGCCAGGTCGGGTTTTCTTCCTTTTCCTGAATCGCGTAGAGGCCTTCCGGGGTTTCCAGTCCTTCCATCCCCACCGCGACGGTGTAGGTCTTGGCCAGCTTCAGGTTTTCCCAGAGGCGGAGGGTGAAGGTCGAGCGGTCGAGCGTGAGATAGGCCGGGTACTCAGCCGCAACCTCGCTCTTGGTCACTTCCGGCTTGGTCGGGTGGGCGTCGGCGACGATCGTGTGCGGAGCATTGGCGTTGAGGACCGCGGCATTGAGGTCGGCGGTCAGCTTGTTGTCGCGCAGCTTGCGGCCGTTCTCACCGGCCACGACTTCGAGCGAGGCCCCACTTGCGTCGACGGCAGCGTTGCGAGGTTCGCGGTTGACTTCCTCGGCGACATGGCGAACGAACCTGTTGATCGCGCGCTCGGAGTAGGTCACCTGCGGTGAGATGCTCGTGGTCACCTCTTCACCGGTCACGTAACGCACCAGGCGCCCGGGAAAGCCACCGTCCTGACTGTCGGCGACCGCCTCTTCGACCGCCTCGTCGACGTCGGCGTGGACCTTCAGCTTGGCGCCCGCAAGCTTCCAGGTCTCACCGTCGAAGCTGACCCGCAGGGAGTGGCGCAGCGGCGCCAGCAGTCGTCGCTGGACGAGCTCGGCGGCTTCGTCTTCGCTCAGGCCACCGACGTCGACACCGGCGATCCGGACCCCCTCGGCGATCTTGTCCTTCTGCGAGCTGTCGTAGGCGTAGGCGCCGACCGCGCCCAGAACGACGACCAAGACGGCGACGATCACTGCTATCTGCGTCTTGCGTCCCATCGCTCCTCTTGGATCATCCTCGACATGTCCACTGGCCAGTTGCGAAAAGTTTAGGCATTCGGATCATTCGGCCTCGCAGGCCGTCTTCCCTGCAATTTCGCATCTGCACCGGTCTTATCGACAGCCAGCCGGATATCTTTCGCCGGTGCGCACGAAGGACGTGGTCCGCAAGGAGGTCTGGAAGGCGATGGAACGCGAGGGCGTCTCCCGCTTCCCCGGGGCCGAGGGGCGCATCCCCAACTTCGCCGGCGCCAAGATGGCAGCCGAGAAGCTCGCCAACCACCGGCTTTGGAAGCGCGCGCGGGTGATCAAGGCCAATCCCGACTCGCCGCAGACGCACGCCCGCCGGATCGCCCTGGAAGAGGGCAAGACGGTGATCATGGCGGTCCCCCGCCTGCGTGATCCCCACCCCTTCCGCGTTCTCGACCCCAAGCAGCTCTCGAAGCAGGCGGTGAAGGAGGCGGCGACGATCAAGGGGGCGTTGAAGCACGGCCGCGTGGTCGCCCTCGACGACCTGCCGGAGATCGACTTCGTCCTCTGCGGCTCGGTGGCGGTGAACCTGAGCGGTGCTCGGGTCGGCAAAGGCGGCGGCTACCACGACCTCGAGTACGGGATTCTCGCCGACGCCGGCAAGATCGACAGCCACACCACGGTCGCCACCACCGTCCACCCGATGCAGATCCTGCGCCAGCACCTGATGGTCACCGCCCACGACCTGCCGGTCGACCTGATCGCGACGCCGCGGGCGGTGATCGACGTCGAGCGCCAGTACGAGCGCCCGCGCGGCATCCTCTGGGACCATCTGCAACCGCCGCAGATCCGCGAGATCCCGGTGCTCGAACGCATGGGCTACGCGTAGCCCGCCCACCGGGCGAACCTTTGAGGCGCAGAAGGTCGCCGGAACCGTCCTCGGTGACCGGCGACCCTCACGCACCTACATCGAGAAGGTCTGGTGGACGTCGATCCGCGCCCCGTCCTCCCCGGCCAGCGGATTGCCGCTGGCGAGCCGCACCGCGGCATCGTGATCGGGGGCCTCGAGGATGCTGTAGCCGCTGGCCGGATCGGCGGCGTCGCCGCCGATCGACTGCGGCGGGCCGAGCGGATTGCCGCTGTCCACCAGGGCCTCGCCGAGGCTCCCCATCCACTCCCCCCAGGCGGCCATCATGCGGTCCTTCTCCTCCGCGTCCTGCGGCGCCTTGCCACCGTGGTAGATCAACACGAACTTAGCCATCCTGCTTCTCCTTTTGTCGGTTTGAAGTCGTCTCGGTCTCGCCGCGGAAGCGGCTCAGCCACGAGTCGATCTCCTGCAATGGAGAGGCGGCCAGCGAGCAGCGATATTCGCGCCCCTCCTTTCTCCTGAGCACAAGGCCGGCTTCCTCGAGCACGCGGACGTGCTTGGAGATCGCGGGCAGCGACATCGCGTGAGGGGCGGCGAGCTCGCTGACCGATGCCTCCCCCTCCCTCAGCCGCAGCACGATCTGCCGGCGGGTGGGATGCGAGAGCGCACCGAAGGTGCCGTCGAGAGTTCGATACTTAACCACTTGGTTAACAATAGCGCAGGCCGCCCGAGGACTGCCGACGCAGAGGTTCGGCTAGGTTCAGCCGATGCCGACCTACATCCGCTTCGGGGACGACCACTCGGTGGCCGTGCAGGAGAGCCCCGCTGAGCTCAAGCAGCGGATCGATGCGGCGACGCCGCCGGTGCCGCTCTTCGAGGCCACCCGCATCGACGGTGCGAAGATGCTCGTCAACGCAACCGAGGTCTGGACGATCACGGAAGGCAGGAAGAAGGATGGTGCTCGGAAGGGCTGACGCCCGGCTCGACCCGCGCGTCCTCAGCGGCGCGGACTATGGCAATCCCGATCCCGAGTGGCCGCGGGTCGACTGGCGCCGGCATCTGCGACGGATCGAGCTGCCGGGAGCAAGCGTCAACTACGTCGAGATCGGCGAGGGCAGGCCGGTCGTCTTCGTCCACGGCATCTCCGGCTGCTGGCAGAACTGGCTCGAGAACCTCCCCCACTGCGGCCGCGGCCAGCGCACGATCGCGCTCGACCTGCCGGGCTTCGGAGCCAGCCCGATGCCCTCGTGGCAGATCGACATGCCGGCTTACGGCCGCCTCATCCACGACTTCTGCGAGAAGCTGGGGGTCGAGGGGGCGACCATCGTCGGCAACTCGATGGGCGGCTTCATCGCGGTCGAGGCGGTGACGGCGGCACCCGGTCGCTTCGACCGCCTGGTCCTCGTCTCCGCCGCCGGCATCCTCAACACCTGGAACCCGGAAGAGCGGGCCATTGCAACCGCCTGGGCCTGGAAGACCTTCGGCCCGCACTTCGCCAACCGCAGTCGGTTGATCGTCTCGCGCCCGCGAGCCCGCGAGATCGTCTTCCGGTCCTTCGTCCGCTACCCGGCGCGGCTGCGCGAAGACCTGCTCCTGGAGCAGATCGAGCGTGGGCTGCGGCGCGCCGATGGCTTCGGCGAGGCCCTGCACGCGGTGATCCGCCACGACGTCCGCGAGCGCCTGGCGGCGATCGAGATACCGACGATGATCGTCTGGGGCCAGTCGGACCGGGTGATCCCGATGGCGGCGGCGCTCAGCTACCACCGCCGCATCCCCCACTCCCGCCTGGAGATCTTCGAGCGCACCGGTCACGTCCCCCAGCTCGAGCGACCGGCGCGCTTCAACGCCCTGCTCGACGATTTCCTCGCTAGTCGGTGATCGCGCCCAGCGCGGCGGAGGAGACCGTCGCCGCGTACTTGGCCATGACCCCGCGGCCGAAGGGCGAGGACGGCGACTCGTAGTCGGCGACGCGCTTGGCGATCTCCTTGTCGGAGAGGTCGACGTCGAGCCGGCGGGCATCGATGTCGACGGTGATCTCGTCGCCCTCCTGAACCGCCGCAATCGGACCGCCCAGGGCTGCCTCGGGGGCGACGTGGCCGATCATCAGGCCACGGGTGGCACCGGAGAAGCGACCGTCGGTGACCATCGCGACGCTCTCGCCGAGGCCCTCGCCGACGATCGCGGCGGTGACCTGCAACATCTCCCGCATCCCAGGACCGCCTACCGGTCCCTCGTTGCGGATGACGACGACGTCGCCGGCGTTGATCTGCTGATCCTTGACGGCGCGAAAGCAGTCCTCTTCGGACTCGAAGACGCGGGCCGGGCCGGTCTGCTGGCGGCGCTCGGTGCCGGCGACCTTGACCACGGCGCCGTCGGGGGCGAGGTTGCCGCGCATGATCGCCAGGCCACCTTCGCTCTTCAGGGGATCATCGAGCGGGCGCACCACTTCCTGGTCCGGCGCCTCGGTCGTCGCGGCGGCGACCTCGCCGATCGTCTTCCCGGTGACCGTGATCGCGTCGCCGTGAAGGATGCCGGCATCGGCGAGTCGCTTGAGGATGACCGGCACACCGCCGGCGGCGTAGAGGTCGGTGGCGACGAAGCGCCCCCCGGGCTTGAGATCGGCGAAGAGCGGCGTCGCCCGCGAGATCCGCTCGAAATCGTCGATGCTGAGCTCGACGCCGACCTCATGGGCGAGCGCGAGCAGGTGGAGGACGCCGTTGGTCGAGCCCCCTGAGGCGCAGACGCAGGCGATCGCGTTTTCCAGCGAGTCGCGGGTGATCACCTTGCTCGGGGTGATGTCGTCGGCGAGGACGCGAATCACCAGCTCGCCGATCTTCTCGGCGACGGTCCCCTTGTCGTCGTCTTCGGCAGGCACCATCGCCGAGCCGCCGGCGCTGATTCCCAGCGCCTCGAAGGCGCAGGCCATCGTGTTGGCGGTGAACTGGCCGCCGCAGGCCCCGGCCCCGGGGCTGGCGACGCCCTCGAGCTCGTTCAGTTCCTCGTCGCTCATGTCGCCGGCGTTGTGCGCCCCAATCGCCTCGAAGACGTCGAGGATGGTGACGTCGCGGCCATGCCAGTGTCCGGGGGCGATCGAGCCGCCGTAGAGCAGGACCGAGGGCACGTCGAGCCGGGCCAGCGCCATCGCGCAGCCGGGGATCGTCTTGTCGCAGGCGCAGAGCGCGACGATCGCGTCGAACTGGTAGCCGCGGGCCATCAGCTCGATCGAGTCGGCGATCACCTCGCGACTGACCAGCGAGGCCTTCATCCCCTGGGTCCCCATCGTCACCCCGTCGGAGACGGCGACGGTGTTGAACTCCATCGGCGTGCCGCCGGCGGCACGCACTCCCTCTTTGACGTGCTCGGCCAGCGCCCGCAGGTGGAAGTTGCAGGGCATCGCCTCGGTCCAGGTGTTGGCGATCCCGATCGTCGGCCGGCTCAGCGCGTCGTCGTCGAACCCGACCCCCTTCATGTAGGCGCGCGCGTGGGCGCGGTCGGGACCGTCGAAGACGGTGGCGGAGCGGGGACGCGGGAGCTTGGTCGCGGTATTGCCGTTGGTGCTCATGGGACCAAATCTACTGACGAGGTCCAGAGGCCAGTCCGAAGACGTCGACGGGCCCCGGCCCGGAGCCGATCTCGCGCAGTCCGTTGGCGACCGCCTCCGACGCCACCACCCGTGCCTTGCGCGCAGCCTCCAGCGGCTCGTGGCCGTGGGCCAGGAACGCCGCCAGCGCCGAGGAGTGCGTGCAGCCCGAGCCGTGCGCGGCCCCGTCCGGATGCCGCTCGCCGGGGATCTCGACCAGCCGCTCGCCGTCGAAGAAGAGGTCGACCAGCTCCTCGCTGTGGCCGCCGGTGACCACGACCGCCTTCGGTCCCAGCTCGAACACGCCGCGGGCGAGCTCCTCCTGGCTCGCCCCCTTCCCCATTCCGGTCAGCTCGCGCGCCTCGGGGATGTTGGGAGTGACGACCGCGCAGCCCGGCAACAGGTGGTCGACAAGCGCCGCCCTCGTCTCGTCGTCGAGCAGCACGGCGCCGCTCTCCGCGACCATCACCGGATCGATCACCACGGGCGCAAGCGTGACCCCGAGGTAGGTGAGCCCAACCGCAACCGCGTCGATCTGCGCCGGCGAACCGAGCATGCCGATCTTGACCGCGTCTGCCCCCATGTCCTCGGCGATCGCCAGGATCTGGCCGAAGACGACCTGCGGGGAAACCACCTCGACCTGCTTGACCCCGCGAGTGTTCTGGGCCGTGATCGCGGTGATCGCCGTCGTCCCGTGCACGCCGCAGCGCGCGAACGCCTTCAGGTCGGCCTGGATGCCGGCGCCGCCGCCGGAGTCCGAGCCAGCGATCGAGAGCGCCGTTGGAACCTTTTTCCTGGTCATGGCAGCAGCCTAGATATCCGAGCGCGTTGGGGACGGGAGCAGAGTGCGCGAGTACAGCCCCATCGTCGAGCAGGTGAGATAGCCGAGCAGCTCGAGACGAGCGAGGGAGGCGGCCACGTCAGGGCCGGAGAGACCGAGGGCGGCGGCGACTCCGTCGCAACCGGACTCGCCGGCCTCGACCGCGGCGAGGACCGTCGCCAGGGTGTCGTCGAGCGCTGGCCCGCCACGGTCGAGCTGCTTCGCGCCCGCTCCGAGCATCGCGTCGAGGACGTCCTGGGCGTCGCGGACCACGCAGGCGCCGCCGGCGAGGAGGTTGTTGGGGGCGGCCGAGGCGCGGGAGGTGACCGGGCCGGGGACGGCGCCGAGGTCGCGACCGAGGTCGGCCGCCAGATCGGCGGTGATCAGCGAGCCGGAGCGGGCGGCGGCCTCAACGACGACGGTCATCCCGGCCAGGGCGGCCATGATCCGGTTGCGGGCGGGGAAGGTCCAGCGCCAGGGGGCGGCTCCCGGCGGGAACTCGGAGATGACCGCACCCTTCTCGCAGATCTGCCGCCAGAGCGAGCGATGGGCCGCCGGGTAGGCGGTGTCGGGGCCACAGCCGAGGACGGCGATCGTGCGGCCGGCGTCGAGGGCGCCGCGGTGGGCGCAGGCGTCGATCCCGAAGGCGAGGCCGCTGACGACGACCATGCCCGCCGCCGCCAGCTCACGTCCCAGCTCACGGGCGACCTCACGACCGTAGGAGGTGGCGCGGCGGGCGCCGACGATCGTCACCGCCTCGTGCGGCTCGAGGCAGTCGAGCAGGCCAGCGTCCCCCCGGCCGATCAGGGCCCAGGGCGCGTCGGGAGCGTCGCGCAACCCGTCCGGGTAGAGGTCGCCGTGGCGGCAGCAGGCCCAGCACTGCGCCGCCACCAGCTCCGCCGTCAGGTAGCCCTCATCGAGCGCCTCGGTCCGGCCCAGCAGCTGACTGGCAACCTTCGGCGCCGCCGCGGCGACGAGATCTTCGTTGCTGAGCCGCAGTAGTTCCGGTGAGCGCGAGCCGATCTCTCCGCTGGCGATCTTTTCGATGTAGGGGCCGAGCAAGGCCAGCAGCCAGGAGCGGCGCAGGCAATCGGGGCAGGCCCGCGGCTCCCTAGCCACGGTCGCGCCTCCGCAGCTGCAGCGCCTGCGCCATCTGCTCCTCGCCGATCGTGTCGCTGCCGGCGAGGTCGGCGATCGTCTGCGCCAGGCGCAGCGCCCGGTCGTGGGCGCGACCGCTGAGCCGCTGGCGCGAATACAGCGCCGCCAGCAGCTCGCCCGCCGCAGCGCTCAACGCACACTCCCTCGCCTCTCCCGGAGTCATCTCGGCGTTGCAGCGGCCGGGGCCCAACCGGCGCTCCTGGCGCTCACGGGCGACTGCCACCCGCTCCCTGACGTCGGCGGAGGGCTCCCCCGGTCCGCCGCCGATCTCCGCCGCACTCGGCTGGCGCACCGCCGCGAGGATGTCGATGCGGTCGGCAAGAGCTCCGCTGAGACGGCCCTGGTAGCGCTGCACCGCGACCGGCGCGCAACTGCAGTCGGGGTCGGCTTCGCCGCGGCCGCAGGGACAGGGGTTGGCGGCGGCGACCAGCATGAAGCGACAGGGCAGGCTGCGACGACTGGCGGCGCGGGCGATCGAGACCTCGCCGGACTCCAGCGGCGCTCGCAGCGCCTCCAGGGCGTCGCGGCGGAACTCGCAGAGCTCGTCGAGGAAGAGGACGCCGCGGTGGGCCAGGGTCGCCTCGCCCGGCCGCGGTGGGCTGCCGCCACCGATCAGGCCCGCCGGGCTGATCGTATGGTGGGGAGACCGAAACGGCCGCCCCCCGGACAGCGGCCCGCTCAGCCGCCCGCAGGCGCTGGCGACGCGGGCCACTTCGAGCGCCTCGACCGTGGCCAGCGGCGGCAGGATCGAAGGCAGCCGACTGGCGGCGAGTGACTTGCCGGCACCGGGCGGGCCGATCATCAGCAGGCTGTGCCCACCGGCGGCCGACACCTCGAGCGCATGGCGCAGATGCGGCTGCCCGCGCAGGTCGGCGAGATCGGGTGCGCCTGCCGGGCTGCCCTGCAGCGACAGCGCCTGCGGTCGCGACGGCTCCCACGTTCCCGTCGCCAGGGCCGTCAACCGGCCGAGGCCGTCGAGCGCGATCACTTCGATCCCCGCCGCCAGGGCCGCCTCGGGCCCGTTCTCCGCCGGCACCACGATCGCCTCGGCGCCACCCTCGCGCGCCGCCTCGGCGATCGCCAGCGCTCCGTTGACCGCCCGCGTCGAGCCATCCAGGGCAAGCTCGCCGACCAGGGCGATCCGCGACAGCGCCTCCCACTCGAGCTGGCCGGAGGCGCTCAACAGGGCCGCGGCGATCGCCAGGTCCAATCCCGGCCCTGCCTTGCGCAGGCTGGCCGGAGCGAGGTTGACGACGATCCGTCGCAGCGGGAACTCGAAACCACAGTTGACCAGCGCCGCCCGCACCCGCTCCCGCGCCTCCCTGACCGCGGCGTCCGGAAGGCCGACGATCGCAAAGCCGGGTAGACCACGATGGACATCGACCTCGACCCGGACCGGGCGGGCGGAGATGCCGTCGAGGGTGAAGGTTCGGGCCGTGGCGAGCACGGCAAGGACGCTACGGAGAGAGGTCCGACCAGTTACGCGCCAGCTGTAGAGCTATTGGGCCTTTTGGCGCGCATCTCGTGCGCCACTGCCTTCTAGCCTGATTCGACGATGACGATCTCCCGCCAGAGAACCGGTGCCAGAGCCGAGGAGCTGGTCGCCCGCCGTCTCGCCGCCGCCGACTGGGAGATCGTCGAGCGCAACGCCCGCACCCGCTACGGCGAGCTCGACATCGTCGCCCGCGACGACCGCGCCCTCGTCTTCGTCGAGGTCAAGGCCGGGCGACAGAATGCCGCCTTCGGCCCCGAGCGGCCCGTCCTCGCCGTCGACGCCCGCAAGCAGCGCCGCGTCCGCAAGCTCGCCACCGCCTGGATGGCCGAGCGCCGCGACATCCCCGCCTACGCCGAGATCCGCTTCGATGCCATCGGCGTCACCTTCGACCGCGCCGATCGGGTCGTGGACATCGAGCACATCGAGGGAGCTTTTTGAAGAACCGGGGAGGGCACCTGAGGAGACAGGTCAAGGACGAGTGAGGGAGTGTGCTCTGCACATGACCGAACGAGGACGCCGAGATTTCTTCTCAGGTGCCCTCCAGGCCCATTTGCGGGTAAGCCACGGATTGGAAGGAGCGGCGGTGCAGTGGGGAAATCCCGATCTCTTCGATCGCGGCCCGATGCTCCGGAGTCGAGTAGCCGACGTGCTCGTCGAAGCCCCAACCCGGGTGTTCGCGGGCGGCGTCGTGCATGTAGCGGTCGCGGCTGACCTTGGCGACCACCGAAGCGGCGGCGATCGCGGCGCTGGTGCCGTCGCCCTGGATCACGGCACGATGCGGGACGGCGCAGCGCGGCAGCGAGAAGCCGTCGGAGAGGCAGGCGGCGTCAGCTGGGGGAGCGAGCCGTTCGAGCGCGATCGAGAGCGCTTCGATGTTGGTCACGTGCAGGCCGCGACGGTCGATCCCGGCGGCGGAGCGGACGACGACGCTGACCCGGGTGGCAGCCCGCAGCACGCTCGGGAACATCTCCAATCGCCGCTCGACCGTCATCTGCTTGGAGTCGTGCAGGCCGGCGAGCGAACGGCGATCGGCGTGCGAGAGCTGCTCGTAGTCGATCAGGACCGCGGCAGCGACCAGGGGCCCGGCGAGGCAGCCGCGGCCAGCCTCGTCGGCGCCGGCGACGAACCGGCTCTGGAGGCCACGATCGAAAGCGAACAGGCGACGGCTGCGAGCCAGCCTGCGGCGACCGGTTCGGGAGCTAGAGGGTGCCGATGCGGTCGGGTGGCCAGTAGGTGGCAAAGGCCTCGCCGATGATCCAGCTTCGCGGGACTGGTCCCCAGAAACGGCTGTCGTCGCTCGCCCCACGATTGTCACCCATCATGAAGTAGTGATCGGGCGGGATCTTGATCGCTTCCGGCATGTTGCAGGCAGCAGCGCCACCGCAGGGGATGATGAACGGCTCTTCCTTCTTCTCGACGCCGTTGACGACCGGATGGCCGTCTTTTACCGAGAGCGTGTCCCCCGGCCCGGCGACGATCCGCTTGATGAAGTTCTGCTCGGACTCGGCCCTGGTCGGCTTCGGGCACGGTTCGCCCGGTTCGGGCTGAACGCCGCATTCGGTTCCATTGTCGGCCCCGGCGGGCGGGTGGAAGACGACGATGTCGCCGATCGAGGGGTCGTTGAGGTGGTAGATGAAACGGTTGACCAGCACCCGCTGGCCGACGTCGAGCGTCGGCTCCATCGATTCCGAAGGGATCTGGTACGGCTTGACGACCCAGGCCTGAATCGCCAGCGCCAGCCCCAGGGCAAGCGCGACGATGACGACCAACTCCACCAGCCCGCCGCCTTTGCCCTTCGGCTTCGGGATCGCGAGTTTCAGGCTGCCGGATCCTCGTCGGAGTCGCCGGCGTCCGCCGGCTTCTCGTCCTCGGCATCCTCTGACGCTGCTGGGCTGTCCTCGGTCTCCCCGGCCGCGGGCGCCTCTGCGTCCGTGTCCGCCGCTGCCTCAGTCTCTGCCGCCGCCTCGGGCTCGTTCGCCGTCTCGGCCTCTGCCGCCGCCTCGGGCTCGGGCTCGGTGGCATCGGGCTCGCTCGCCTCGGCCTCGGTCGGCACGACCTCGTCCTGCGCCACGCCCTCGGCGTCGGTCGCAACCGACGCCGCCGGTGCGGCGACGACATCGTCGTCGATCCCCCAGCGCCGCTCGGCGACGCGTGCGGCCTTGCCGATGCGGCCGCGCAGGTAGTAGAGCTTGGCCCGTCGCACGTCACCGCGCGCCGCGACCTCGAGTTTCTCGATCTTCGGCGAGTGCAGCGGAAACGTCCGCTCGACGCCGACGCCGAACGACTGCTTGCGGACCGTGAAGGTCTCGCGAACTCCCGAGCCCTGGCGCCGCAGGACGACGCCCTCGAAGACCTGGGTGCGTTTGCGCGTTCCCTCGACGACCTGGAAGTGAACGCGCACGCGGTCGCCTGGGCCGAAGGAGGGAAGTCCCTCTTTCAGCTGGGCACGCTCGATGCTGTCGATTACGGAGCTCATTGGCGAGAAAAAGCCGCCGGACCCGAGTGCGGGAACCGCGCGGCTGGCGGAATGGTAGCTACTCGGCGTCCGAGTCGAACTTCTCGGCCCGCAGGCGGCTCTGCGCGAGGCGCCACTGACGGACTTTCTCGTGGTCCCCGGAGAGCAGGATCTCGGGCACGTCCCAGCCCTTGTAGAGCGGCGGCCGGGTGTAGTGCGGGTACTCGGGCATGCCCTCCAGAACCGGGCTGAAGGACTCCTCGACCGCGCTCTCGGCGTGACCGAGAGCCCCTGGCAGCTTCCGCATCAGGACGTCGGCGACGACCATCGCCGGCAGCTCGCCACCGGCCAGCACGTAGCGCCCGATCGAGAGCTCGTCGTCGGCAAGGTGCTGGTGCACGCGGTCGTCGAAGCCCTCGTAACGACCGCAGAGCAGCGCAACGTGGGGCTCCGCCGTCAGCTCGTCGGCGATCGCGTCGTCGAGCAGCGGCCCGGTCGGCGAGAGCAGCACGACCCGCGGCTTCTCCCCTTCGCCATAGGCCGCCCGCAACGCAGCGTCGACCACGTCGACCCGCAGCACCATCCCGGCGCCGCCGCCATAGGGCGAGTCGTCGACCTGCCCCGCCGTCAAGGGCGTCGTGTCGCGGTAGTTGAACAGCCGCAGCTCATTCCCCTCGGCGACCGCATTCGTCACCGACCTCTGCGTCTGAAACCACTCGAAGGCCTCAGGAAAGAGCGTGAAGATGTCCAGCTTCATCAGATTGGGCGTCCCTGTGAGCGGGGTCCGGGTAGGGGTGGAGCGTCGCCCCCACGCCGCTCAGTCAAGAATGTCGACGATTACTCGCCGGTCGATGCGGACGGCCGCCGCCTTGGCGATCGTCCTGATCGCGTTCGCAACCCGGCCGCCTTTGCCGATCACCCGGCCGAGATCGCCCTCGGCGACGGTGACCTCGTAGACCAGGTCGCCGTCCTCTTCCAGCTCCTCGACGACGACGGCCTCGGGGTCCTCGACCAGAGCCTTGACGAGGAACTCGATCAGCTCGGTCATCGGGCTACCGGCCGGCCCTAGCTGCCGGAGGCGGCGATGCCCTTGGTGCGCAGCAGGCCGGCGACCGTCTCCGAGGGCTGGGCCCCGTGCTCGAGCCAGTGGCGCGCGCGCTCCTCGTCGAACTCGATCAACGAGGGATTGGTCTGCGGGTTGTACTGGCCGATCGTCTCGATCGTGCGCCCGTCACGCGGGGAGCGTTTGTCGGCGACGACGATGCGCCAGATCGGGTTCTTCTTGGAACCCACACGTCTAAGTCTGATTCGGACAGCCATTTGGACCGGGCAGGTTAGCGCCTACGGATCTTCGGGCGCGGCGCGGCGCCCGTCATCTGCGCCAGCTGCTGCTGGTCGGGCATCTTGCCGGAGGCCATCGAGCGCATCATCTTGCGCATCTGGTCGAACTGCTTGACCAGCGCATTGACGTTCTGAACCTTGGTCCCAGAGCCGTTGGCGATGCGTTTGCGGCGCGAGCCGTTGATCATCCCCGGATTGGCGCGCTCGGCCGGGGTCATCGAGAGGATGATCGCCTCGACCCGGTCCAGCTCGCCCTCGTCGATGTCGGCGTTCTTCAGCTGCTTCATCGCCCCCATGCCGGGCAGCATCCCGAGGATGCCGCTGAGCGGACCCATTTTCCGCACCTGGCGCATCTGCTGAAGGAAGTCCTCGAGCGTGAACTGGTCCTTCTTCATTTTGTCCTGCAGGGCCAGCGCTTCCTTCTCGTCGACCTGCTGCTCGGCTTTCTCGATCAGGCTGAGAACGTCGCCCATGCCGAGGATGCGCTGGGCCATGCGGTCGGGGTGGAACTTGTCGAAGTTCTCCAGCTTCTCCCCGGTCGAGGCGAAGAGGATCGGCTTGCCGGTGACCGCGTTGACCGAGAGCGCGGCGCCGCCGCGGGCGTCGCCGTCGAGCTTGGTCATGACGACGCCGTCGAACTCGGCCGCCTCGGCAAAGGACTCGGCGACGCCGACCGCATCCTGGCCGGTCATCGCGTCGACGACGAGGAGGACGTCGTGCGGCTGGGTCTTCTTGCGGATCTTCGCCAGCTCCGCCATCAGGTCCTGGTCGATGTGGAGGCGGCCGGCGGTGTCGACGATGAGGACGTCGCGGCGCTCGGTGCGGGCCTGCTGCAGCGCCCACTCGGCGATGTCCACCGGGTCGCGCTCGGTCCCCTGCTGGTAGACATGGGCGCCGGCGCGCTCGCCGACAGTCACCAGCTGGTCGACCGCGGCGGGGCGGTAGACGTCGCAGGCGGCGATCGCCACGTCCTTGCCGTCCTTCTTGAAGTACATGGCGAGCTTGGCGCAGGCGGTGGTCTTGCCGGAACCCTGCAGCCCGGCCATCAGGATCACGGTCGGGCCGCTGTTGGCCATCGCCAGCTCGCGTCCGGTCCCTCCCATCAGCGTCGCCAGCTCCTCGTTGACGATCTTGACCACGTGCTGGCCCGGATCGAGGCTCTGCAGCACCTCGTCGCCCAGGCAGCGCTCCTTCACCGTCTTCGTAAAGGATTTGACGACCTTGAAGTTGACGTCGGCCTCGAGCAGGGCGAGGCGGATCTCGCGCATCGCCGCGTCGACGTCGGACTCGCTCAGCTTGCCACGCGAGCGGACGTCGGAAAGCGTTGCCTGCAGGCGGTCTGAGAGCTGGTCGAACAAGGTCCGCGCAGCTTACGTGACAGTCCTTTTGTCCTTTGTAGCCCTGTGGGCGACTAAGGACAAAGGGAAGGGCTACTCGGCGAGCAGGGCTTCGGCGTATTCGGGGGGGTCGAAGGGGCGCAGGTCCTCGAGGGTCTCGCCAACGCCGATCAGTTTCACCGGAATCCCAAGGTCAGACGCGATCGCCAGCGCGATGCCGCCCTTGGCGGTGCCGTCGAGCTTGGTCAAGACGACGCCGTCCACGTCCACGGCTTCAGAGAAGACCTTCGCCTGGCGCAGCCCGTTCTGGCCGGTGGTGGCGTCGATCGAGATCAGCGTCTCGTGTGGGGCGCCGGGCATCTGCTTATCGATCACGCGCCGCACCTTGGCCAGCTCCTCCATCAGGTTGTCCTGGGTATGGAGGCGGCCGGCGGTGTCGACGATGACGACGTCGGCGCCGCGGGCGCGGGCGGCGGCGATCGCGTCGAAGGCAACCGAGCCGGGATCGGAGCCTTCCTCGCCGCGGACCAGTTCGGCGCCGGCCCGCTGCGCCCACTCGGCCAGCTGCTCGGCGGCGGCGGCGCGGTAGGTGTCGCCGGCGGCGAGCACGACCGAGAGGCCCATCTCCTTGCTCAGGTGCCAGGCGATCTTGCCGATCGTCGTCGTCTTGCCGGTGCCGTTGACGCCAACCATCATCAGCACCGCCGGCTCGGCGCTGAGGTCGATCGGGGCGCGGCCGCTGCCGGCGACCTCGGCGAGGATCTCGATCAGGCGGTCGCGGACGGCGACGCCGTCGGCTG
This sequence comes from uncultured Solirubrobacterales bacterium, assembly GCA_963812145.1. Taxonomy (GTDB): domain Bacteria; phylum Actinomycetota; class Thermoleophilia; order Solirubrobacterales; family 70-9; genus VAYN01. The sequence continues at coordinate 388,780 of CAWEUG010000004.1, read as the reverse complement.
CGACGGTGCCGGCCTCGACCTCGTGCTCGAGCCGCTCGACCACGGCGGCGGTGGTCGGGGCGCCGGCGTCGGCCAGGATCAGGGCCTCCTCCAGCCGCTCCCAGGTCTCGTCGTCGATGCGGTCGAAGAGGCTGGCGGAGATCTCCTCGGTCAGTGCCTGGCGGCTTTTGGAGAGGCTCTCGCGCAGGCGCTTGAAGACGCCGCGGCGCTCGGGCTCGGGCTCAGCCGCCGCCGAGTCGTTCGCGTTCGCGCGCGAACCGAGGTCGATCATCTCCTGCCAGGTCGTTGCCATCGCTGGCCGGAGAGGCTATCTGCGCGGCGCTCGAGAGCTCCTCGACGGACGCCGCGAGGTGGCCGATGATCCGCTCGGCGTCGGGGACGGACCCGGGATCGGCCAGCAGCCCGAAGCCGACCCGGCCGTTGTAGCTGAGGATGGCGATCGCCAGGGCGTGGTTCCTGGCGAGGAAGCCGATCGGGTAGACCCCGGTCAGCTCGCGGCCGAGCACGTAGAACGGGACCTGCGGCCCGGGGAAGTTCGTGACCAGCAGGTTGAAGAGGCGGGTGGAGAAGTTGATCGTCGCGGTCGGCGACAGCAGGACCGGCGGCGCGAAGTCCCGGAACCAGTCGTTGAGGCCCCAGATCGCCTCCGCGCCCAAGGGCTGCTTGGAGGCCTTCAGCGCGTCCATCGCGGCGGAGACGGCGTGCAACCTCTCGACCGGGTCGGCGATCCCAACCGGCAGCGGGCCCCGCATCGCGGTCAGTTTGTTGCCGAGCTCGCCGTGCTCGTTTTCGGTCCGGATCGAGACCGGCACCAGCGCCTTCAGCTCGAGCCCGTCGACGGCGACGTCGCGCTCGAGCAGCCAGCGGCGCAGGGCCCCCGCGACGACGGCCAGGGTGACGTCGTTGACGGTGCCGCCGAGGGCGTTCTTGACGTGCTTGAACTCGGGCAGGCCGAAGCTCGACCAGTGGAAGCTGCGCCCGGTTCCGATCTCGGTGTTGAACGGCACCTTCGGCGCCGGGCGCGCCAGGTTCCAGGTCACCTCCCAGAGCCCGGTGAGACCGTCGAGAGCGCGGCGGCGGGCGCGCGAGGGCTCGCCCAGCGCCCGGCGCAGCCAGCGGCCGAGCCGGGCCACGGTCGCGATGATCCCGGAGCCCGCGTGCCCGACCAGGGCGATCCTCGACGGGGTGCGGGCCGGTGCCCAGGGCGCTTCCTCGCGAGCCGGCTCTGGCTTCGGCTCGACGTCGAAGAGGAGCATGCCGATGTCGACCGCCGAGATGCCGTCGGCCATCGCGTGGTGGGTCTTGTAGATGATCCCGAAGCGCTCGTCCTCGAAGCCCTCGACCAGGGTCAGCTCCCAGAGCGGCTTCGAGCGGTCAAGGGGCGGCGCCAGCACTTCGCCGACCACGGCCTGGAACTGGGCCTCGGTCCCCGGGGCCGGCAGCGAGATCCGTCGCAGGTGCCGGTGGATGTCGAACTCCGGGTAGTCGACCCAGAAGGGCGTGCCGAGCCCGAGTGGCGGATAGAGGAGCCGCTGGCGCAGTCGCGGCAGGTGGTGCACCCGGCTGCGGATGTGGACGAGGAAATCGTCCTCGCTCGGGGCACTGCCCTCGCACATCAGCAAGGCGCCGATCGCCATGTGCCCGTTCGATCTCTCGTTGGCCAGGAACGACGTATCGAACGACGTCAACCTGTCCATATGGCGTTGTGCCATCTCCCTCCCCTTCCCTGGAGGCAGGGTACCGCCTACGTGCCGTTTCTCAAATCAGGCGACGGCCGAGAGGGTGCTGCCGCCATCCTCCTCGCCCGGCTCGCCGCTGCCCTCTTCCATTTCTCGCGGCAGGCGGCGCGAGACTACCTTGGTGATCCCGTCGCCGCCCATCGTTACCCCGTAGAGGACGTCGGCGGCGTCCATCGTCCGTTTCTGGTGGGTGACGATGACGAACTGGGCGCGGTCGGAGAAGCGCCGGATCAGCTGTAGGAAGCGGTCGATGTTGGCGTCGTCGAGGGCGGCCTCGACCTCGTCGAGAATGTAGAAGGGGCAGGGCCGGGCGAGGAAGACCGCGAAGACGAAGGCCAGCGCGACCAGGGACTTCTCGCCGCCCGAGAGCAGCGAGAGCTTGCGGGTCGACTTGCCGGCCGGGGTGACCTCGATCTCGACCCCGAGCTCCTCGCGCTCCTCTTCCTCCTCCTCAGGCTCCAGCTCGGTGTCGTCGCTCGGCGCCTCCTGCTCGCCGCTGGGCCGCTCCTCGTCGCGGACAGGACGCAGCGCCACCCGGCGCAGGACGCCGCGCCCGCCGGGGAAGAGATGCTCGACCATCTCCTCGAAGTTCTTGGCGGTGGCGTCGAAGGTCTCCTCGAAGGCCCGCTCGATCTCGGCGTCGATCTCGCGGATCAGGGTCTCCAGCTCGCGCATCGCCCGCTCGGTGTCCTCGCGCTGGGCCTGCAGGCTCTCGACGTGCTCGCGGGCCTCGTCGTACTCGCGCTCGGCCAGCGGGTTTACCGGCCCGATCTGGGCGCGGCGACGCTCGAGGCGCTCGAGGCGGCGGTCGATCTCGGCCCGCTCCTCCTCGCCCATCGGCCGCTCGGCCGCGGGCACCTCCTCGCCCAGCTTCGCGGCGATACCGGCCAGCTCCCGCTCCGCCTCGGCCCGGCGATCGCCGAGGTGGGCGGCCTCGACCTCGGCTTTGGTCAGCTCGTCGGCGACTGCCTTCATCTCCGTCTGCAGCTCGAACTCCTGCTGCGAGCAGGCGCGCAGCTCGTCGGCGATCTCGTCGCCGTCGTCCTTGCCGCCGACGACCTTGCCCTCGGTGCGCTCGACCCGGGCCCGGATCGCGGCGCCGACGGCCTCGATCGCGGCCAGCGCGGCACGGGCGTCGTCGAGCAGCGCCTCGCCGTCGGCGACCCGCTTGCGCAGTGCCTCGCGATGGCGCTCGCCCAAGAGCCCCTCGGCACGGCGGGCGTGACGGGAGGCCCGCTCGGCGCCGCTGTGGATGTCGCCGAGGGCAGCCTCGCGGGCGGACTCGGCGGCGGCATCGGAGCGAGCGACCGAAAGGCCCGCGACAGCGGCGTCCAAGCCGGTGCCGATCTCGCCCAGCTCCTCCTCCAGCTTGCGCGCGCGCTCGGCGGGAGCGGCGCCGGCACCGACGTCGAGGGTCAGCGGGCCCAGTTCGGAACGCAGCGACTCCAACCTCGCCTCCAGCTCGGTGACGCGGCCGGAGAGGCCGACGGCGCGGACGGCGACCCGCTCCTGCTCGCCGCGCAGCTTCGTCACCAGGCCCCAGGCCTGGGTGCGCTCGCGATCGCGGGTGGCGAAGCGCTCCTCGGCCTCGCGGCGGCGCTTGCCGACCGCGGCCAGGCGCTCCTCGATCTGGGCGCGGGTCGCGCGGGCCTTGGCCGCCGCCTTCTCGGCCGCAGCCGCCCGGTCGGCACCGAAGCGCAGCTCCTCGGAGACCAGCTGACCGCGCAGGCCCAGCTCCTCGCGCTCGATCCTGGCGCCGATCTCGGCCGCCTGCGCCTGGCGCTTCAGCGGGCGCAAGCGGGCGCGGGCCTCGCGCTCGACGTCGAGGGCACGGTCGAGGTTGTCGCGGGCGGCCCGCAGCTTCAGCTCGGCGCGGCGGCGGCGCTTGCGATGCTTGCCGAGACCTGCGGCCTCCTCGACCAGGAGGCGGCGCTCGCGCGGTTTGGAGTGGACGATCGTCTCGACGCGCCCCTGGCTGATCACCGAGTGCATCTCGCGACCGAGATTGGTGTCGGAGAGGACGTCGGTGACGTCGGCGAGCCGGCAGCGGGCGCCGTTGAGGCGGTACACGCCGTCGCCGGAGCGATCGAGGCGCCGCTGCACGGCGATCTCCGAGAACTCGGTGGCGGCGCGGCCGTCGGCGTTGTCGATCACGACCTCGACCTCGGCGGCGCGGCGCTGGCTGATCCCCTTGCCGCCGGCGGAGATCACGTCCTGCATCGAAGCGCCGCGGATCGCACCGGGGCTCTGCTCGCCCAGGGCCCAGAGGACGGCGTCGGTGATGTTCGACTTGCCGGAGCCGTTGGGGCCGACGATCACGCTGACGCCGGGCGAGAACTCGAGGCTCACCCGCTCGGGGAACGACTTGAACCCCTTCATCGTGATCGATCTCAGATACATGTTCTCCTCGGCCCGTCGATGCCTAGGCTCGCGGTTGAGTCGGACGCGACGCTCGCCACCCGCCTAGCCCCCGAGCTGCTTCAGGGCCTGCTCGGCGGCAATCTGCTCGGCCGCCTTCTTGCTCCGTCCCGTGCCCGCTCCAATCGGCTTCGAGTCGACGACTGCCTCGACCTCGAAGGTGCGTCGGTGCGGGGGGCCGGTGGCATCGATCACCTCGTAGCTTACGCGCGCCCCGCGACGGGCGAGCAGCTCCTGCAGGGCGGACTTGAAGTCGATCCGGGTCGCGGAGGCATGCTCGATCCGCGCTTCGAAGGCGGCCACGACCGCGGCGGCGGTGCGCTCGAAGCCGAAGGCGAGGTAACAGGCACCGATCAGGGCCTCGGTGGCCTCTGGCACAGGGCGCTCGCCGTCGAGCAGGACCTCGGCCGGAATCGCGCCTGCCAGCCCCTCCGGCTCGTTGGCGAGCAGCATCTCGGGGACCCCGAGCCGGCGGCCGATCTCGGCGCAGGAGACGCCGCTGACCGCCTGGTTGTGGATCTTCGTCAGCCCCCCCGCGGCGATCTCGGCGAAGCGCTCGAAGACGTCGGTGGCGACGGAGAGGGCGAGCACACTGTCGCCGAGGAAGGCCAGACGCTCGAAGGAGTCGACCCGGCGCTCGGTCCAGGAGGAGTGGGTCAGCGCCTGCTCGCGCAGCTCGGCGGGCAGCTCCTCGACAAGAGCCGCGAGGGCCGCAACGGCCGGCTCCTCCGGGTTCGCCGCCACCTGGTCAGGCCGGAGCGTGCTCGACCACGAAGCCGATTGCGTCGCCGACGGTCTCGATTCGCGACGCCTGCTCCTCGGAAACCGTCACCCCGTAGCGGTCCTCGAGCTCCATTACCAGCTCGTAGAGGTCGAGCGAGTCGGCGTCGAGATCCTCCTTGAAGCGAGTTTGCTCGGTGATCCGATCGATGTCTACCTCGAGCTCCTCGGCGAGGTGCTCGCGAACGAGGGTGAGGACTTCGTCGCGCTTCATCCCACTCTTCCTATCACGCGCCCTCGCTGGCCGCGAGCGCACCGCGACCGGCGCCGCCCTCGCGCAGCAGGGCGGCGGTGCGTCCGACCGCGTCGACGTCGGCGCAGCGGGCCGCCAGCCGTACCGCGTTGGCGATCCCCTCGGGACCAGCGCTGCCGTGGCCGACGACGGCGATCCCGCGCAGCCCGAGCAGGATCGCGCCGCCGGTGGTGTCGGGGTGCAGCTCGCGCCGCAGGCCGCCGAGGGCCGGCTTCAGCAGCAACCCGCCGACCGCGGCGACGGGGTTGGAGCGGGCGGCATCGCCGACGGCGCCCGCGACCGTGCGAGCGGTGCCCTCCATCAGCTTCAGGGCGACGTTGCCGGTGAAGCCGTCGGTGACGACGACGTCGACCGTCGCCGCCGGCAGGTCGCCCCCCTCGACGTTGCCGGCGAACTCGATCCCGGGCGCTTCGGAGAGAACCCGGTGGGCCTCGACGACCTCCTGGCGCCCCTTCCCGGACTCCTCGCCGACCGTGAGCAGGCCGACGCTGGGATTCTCGACCCCGAGGACCGCGGCGCTGAAGGCGGCGCCGAGGAAGGCAAACTGGACCAGGTGCTGGGCGCGAACCTCGACGTTGGCGCCAACGTCGAGGAAGAGGACCGGTTTCCCCGGGATCGGCACCCGCACCGCCAGGGCCGGCCGCTGCACCCCCTTGAGGCGCCGCAGGCCAAAGGTCGCCGCCGCCATCGTCGCCCCCGTAGAGCCGCAGCTGACCAGCGCGTCGGCGGCATCGTCGGCGACGTCGCGAGCGGCAAGCACGACCGAGGACTCCGGCTTGGCGCGGACCGCGGGCACCGGGTCCTCCTCATTGGCGATCCAGTCCCTGGTCTCGACCACTTCGACGCCGTCGACATCATCGAGTCCGAGGCTGCGCCGGGGGCCGAACACCCGCACCCCGATCCCGTCGGCCGCGGCCAGGCGCGCGCCCTCGGCAAGTACCTCGAAGCCCTGCTCGGCGCCATAGCCGTCGAGGGCAACGGTGACGCCGCCACCGGGCGCCACGGCTACTCGGAGTCGGTGGAGGTCGCCGGGGTCTCGGCGACTTTGTGAGAGATGACCTCACGCCCGGCATAGGTGCCACAGGTCGGGCAGACGCGATGCGGCAAGCGCGGGCTGTGGCAGCGCGGGCAGCTGTTCAGCCGCGCCTTGCCGGCCTTGTGATTGGCGCGGCGCTTGTCGCGGCGCGCACTGGAGGTTCTCTTCTTCGGGACGGCCATCGGACGCGAGATGGTAGCGGCCGGAAGCTCCGAGGGTCGGCTGAGAGGGCGGGCAGCCCTCCTCACTCGCCTGACTGGCGGGATCGCTTTAGGGCGTCCGAGATGGCCTCTTGGCCAGCGGCGCAAAACGTTCGGAGGGGTGCCCGCCCTCTCAGTAGGTCGCTCTCACTACGGCTAGGTCCCCTTGCTTCCAGCTGATTTCACCTTCGCACCAGTCGACGAGGTCGGCCAGCTGGTCTCCCACGAAGACGTCGCCGATGACCAGGGAGCGGGACTGGCCTTTGACCTGGCGACAGAGGTTCTGCCTCTGGTCGTCGTCGAGCTGGTTGACCGAGAGCACCGAGACGACCAGGTCCCAGGGGCCGTCCGGGAGCGGGTCCTCCATGCGGGCGAGCTGGACGTCGTCGTAGCTCTTGCGGGCGCGGAAGACCATGTCGGGGCTGGCGTCGAGGCCGACGACCCAGGCGTCCGGATGGGCCTCGATCAGACGCCGCGTCGTCTCCCCCGTTCCCATCCCCAGCTCCAGCACCCGCTCGGGCGGAAACGGGATCGCCGCCACGGCTTGATCCTGGAGATCGTCGTAGCCGGGGATCTCGGCGCGGATCCGCTCCAGGTAAACCTCGGGTGTCCAGTCGAATTGGCCCATCTCGTAATCTCGTCGGGAGGGAGTCATCGTAAGGACCCATCCAGCGGAGGTTCGCTCATGTCCCAACTGCGCACGACGATCATCGACCTCTCGCGCCTCTCGCTGGCGCACGGCGAGGGCAAGCGGATCGAGGTCCCGGTCGAGCTCGACCCCTTCGAGCTCGGCGGCCAGGCCTACGTCGCCGACCCGGCCGCGCCCACCGTGCGCCTGGAGGTCTCCCGCCCCAGCGGCGGCTTCGCCTTCCGGCTCCAGTTCCCGGTCCACCTCGAAGGCCCCTGCGTGCGCTGTCTCGAACCGGGAGCGCTGGACCTCGACGTCGAATCCCGCGAGGTCGACCAGGCCCAGACCGACGACGAGGAGCTGCGCAGCCCCTACGTCGACGACGACGAGCTCGACATCGGGCGCTGGGCCCACGACGCCACCCTGCTCGCCCTCCCCGCCCGCTTCCTCTGCCGCCCCGACTGCGCCGGCCTCTGCCCCGACTGCGGCGCCTCCCTCAACGACGCCGACCCGGCGGACCATGAACACGACAGCGGCACGGACCCCCGCTGGGCAGCGCTCAAGGACCTGAAGCTCGAATAGCGGGGGGAGAAGCAAGGGCGCTGGCGCCTTATTCGGCATATGGCCGAGAAAAGCGCCAATCCCGATCGGCGCGTCGCATCGAAAAGCGAGAAGCAGCATGGCGTGATCTCGATCGGACAGCTGCGAGAAATCGGCCTAAGCGACGATGCGGTTCTCGGTCGTGTCCGCACCGGACGACTTCACCGCCTTCATCGGGGCGTGTACTCCGTCGGATATCGGAGCACCTCGAACGAGAGTCGATGGATGGCCGCGGCTCTTGCTTGCGGCGAGGGCGCCGTCATCAGCCACCGGAGTGCCGCCGGACTCTGGAAGCTGCTTGACGCGAAGGGTGGGCCGGTTGACGTCTCGGTTGCAACCACACCCGGACGTCGGCGACGCGCTGGCATTCGCCTCCATCGCCGCACGATCCTCGTCACTGGCTCGATCACAGAGCGTCGTCGAATCCCAGTGACGACGCCAGCGCAGACGATCGCCGACCTCCGGCGAATCGCCTCTCCGGCAGAACTTCGACAGGCGGTGCGACAGGCAGCGGTACTCGGGCTCCGGACTGGACTGGCCGGCAGCACCAGCGAGCGGACGCGGAGCGAGCTGGAGCATCTCTTCCTGCGGCTGCGCGAGGCACATGGATTGCCGGCGCCGGAGGTCAACGTGCGAATTGGCCCGCGGATCGTCGACTTCCTCTGGCCCAAGCAGCGCGTCGTCGTCGAGACCGACGGCTACCGCTACCACCGCGGCTCCCAGGCTTTCGAGGACGACCATGACCGTAACCTGGACCTGCGCACGCTCAACTACGACGTCGTCCGCCTTACCTACCGCCAGGTCACCGCAGCCCCGGAACGCGCCGCGGCTGTAGTCGCCGAAGCACTCCGGAACCCAAGAGCCCCACGTCCCTAGGCGTCCACTTACCCCGCAGCGCATGCGAGCGGGGTCCGGGCACCCCTCCGAACGTTTTGCGCCGCTGGCCGAGAGGCCATCTCGGACGGCCCTAAGCGACCCAGCCAGTCAGGCGAGTGAGGAGGGGTACCCGGACCCCGCCCCTGCGACCTAGGGCTGCTGGTCGAGCTCAGCCGCCGGCTGCTCGTCGTCGCGCCCGGCGAGACGATCGCGGCCGCGCTGGACGGCGGCGAGGAACTTCTGAAGGTTGACTTCGAGGGTGTTGAGGATCTCGTCGGCGTAGTCCTCGGCGCCGAGGCGGATTTCACGCTCGCGGGTGCGGGCGTCCTCGACGATCTCGTCGGCGGCGCGCTCGGCCTGCTTGGTGACCTCCTCGTCGGAGATCAGGCGGGCCTGCTGCTCGCGGGCCTCGCGGACGATCCGCTCCGCCTCGCGTTTGGCCTCGGCCAGCATCTCCTGGCGCTCCTTGACGATCCAGCGCGCCTGCTTGATCTCCTCGGGGATCGTCGCGCGCATCTGGTCGAGGAGGTCGTAGATCTCCTCGCGGTCCACACGCACCTGATCCGTCAAGGGGACGGGTCGGGCGTTGTGGACGACGTCGTCCAGCTTGTCTATGAGAACCAGTACGTCCATTTGCAGGTCGTAAGCCTACGTGTATGCGGGGGATTTGGTGAAGATGCAGTTCTCCAGGGCGTTTTTTGCAAGCCGTCGCCCACGAGGACCGACCGGCGCGAGAAAGCCTACCTGTCGTCCAGGCGGTCGGCGAGCGCGACTGCGACCGGGCCCGGAACGAGGTCCGAAACGTCGCCTCCGAAGGTGGCCATCTCCTTGACCCCGGTCGAGGAAAGGAAGCTGTAGTGCGGAGAAGCGATCACGTAGATGCTCTCGATGCCCGGATCGAGCTTGCGGTTGAGCTGAGCCATCTCGAACTCGTACTCGAAGTCGGAGATCGCTCGCAGGCCCTTGACGATCGCCTTGGCGCCGTTGTCGCGGGCGAACTCGACCAGCAGCGTGGCGAAGATCTGGACCTCGACGTTGGGCAGGTCGGCGGTCGCGGCGGCGATGAAATCGCGGCGCTCCTCGGCGTTGAAGAGCGTCTTCTGCTTGCGGACCGGGTTGTTGACGACGCCGACGACGACGCGGTCGAAGACGTTCGAGGTCCGGGTGATGATGTCGATGTGGCCGTTGGTGACCGGGTCGTAGCTACCGGGACAGACGACGGTGCCGTTCTTGCGCTCGCTCACTCCCCCGCCTCCCCGTATATGGAGACGTCAGTGCTGCCGTAGCGGCGCTGCCGCACCGGTTCCAGTGAGTCGATCCGCAGCGGCTTGCCGGCGCCGCTCTCGACGATCGCCCGCCCATCGCCGGCGAGCAGTCGGGGGAGGTGGGTATTGAGATCCTGCGTCACGCGGTCGGCGAGTCTATAGGGGGCATCGACGAAGACGAGGTCGAAGCGGAGACGCTCGGAGTCCTCCGGGAGCGCCGCCAGCCAGCGGCCGACGTCGGCGCGGACCAGCTCGGTGCGCTCGCGCAGGCCGAGCCGCTCGATGTTGCCGAGGGCGGGTCGGGTGTCGCGGTCGACGAGAACGGCGCGCTCGGCGCCGCGCGAGAGCGCCTCGATCGCGAGGGCGCCGGTACCGCTGTAGAGGTCGAGGACGGCGGCCCCGGCGACGCGCTCGCCCAGGGCCGAGAAGATCGCCTCCCGCACCCGGTCGGAGGTGGGGCGCACCTTCCATCCCCGCGGCGCGACCAGGCTCTGCCCTCCCAGCTCTCCGGCGATCACCCTCATCCCCCTATTAGAGGGGAATCGGGTCGGCGGCGCCGGCGCCGAAGCGGCGGCGGGCGGCGTCGAGCAGCGGGCCGAGGGCCGGATCGGCGAGCGAGCCGTGGCGCCGCAGCAGCGCCAGCACCTCTTCGCGGGCCGCCATCAAGGTGGGCGTGTCCTCGGGCAGCTCGGCGACGGCGAAGCGCGGCAGGCCGTGCTGGCGGGTGCCGAGGATCTCGCCCTCGCCGCGCAGGCTGAGGTCGACCTCGGCGAGCTTGAAGCCGTCCCGCTCCTTGGCCACCGCCTTCAGGCGCCGGTTCGCCAGCCCACCCATCTCCGCCGCGAACAGCAGGCAGTGCGAGGGATGCTCGCCGCGCCCGACCCGGCCGCGCAGCTGGTGCAGCTGCGAGACGCCGAAGCGCTCGGCCCCCTCGATCACCATCACGCTGGCGTTGGCGACGTCGACCCCGACCTCGATCACCGTCGTCGCCACCAGCACGTCGGTCTCCCCCGCCGCGAACGCCCGCATCGCCTCGGCCTTGCGGGCCGAGGGCATCTGACCATGCAGGACGTCGACCTCGAAATCGCGGAGCTCCCCTGCCCGCAGCCGCTCCGCCTCGACCTCCGCCGCCTTGCCCTCGATCTTCTCCGACTCCTCGACCAGCGGGCAGACGACGAAGGCCTGGCGGCCCTCGCGCAGCCGTTCGCGCAGGAACTCGTAGGCGCCGGCCCGGTGGTCCTCGCCGACGAGCCGGGTCTCGACCGGCCTGCGCCCCTGCGGGAGCTCGTGCAGGGCGGTGGTGTCGAGGTCGCCGTAGGCGGTCAGGGAGAGCGTCCGCGGGATCGGCGTCGCGGTCATGTGGAGGACGTGCGGCGCCATCCCCTCCACCCCCTTGGAGTCGAGGGCGCGGCGCTGCTCGACCCCGAAGCGGTGCTGCTCGTCCACCACACAGAGGCCGAGCCGCGAGAACCCGACATCGGACTCGAGCAGGGCGTGGGTGCCGACGATCAGGCCCAGCTCGCCGCTGCCGAGGCGGTCCAGCGCCTCGCGGCGCCGCGGCGCCGGCGTCGCTCCGGTCAGCAGCGCAAACGGAGTCGCGTCCGCCGCCAGCAGGCGACCGAGGGTGATCGCGTGCTGCTCGGCCAGGGTCTCGGTCGGCGCCATCAGGACCGCCTGATAGCCGGCTTCGAGGGCGCGCAGCATCGCGTAGACGGCGACCACGGTCTTGCCCGAGCCGACCTCCCCCATCAACAGCCGCTGCATCGGCTCGCCGCCGTCGAGGTCGGCGTCGATCTCGTCGAACGCCGCCAGCTGGTCCTTGGTGGGCTCGAACGGCAGCGAGTCGACCCAGCGGCCCACCGGCTCCCCCGGATTGCCGAGGCGGGGAGCCGGGCGCGCGGTCCGGTGCGTCCGCTTCCGCGTCGCCAGGATCGCCTGGTAGAGGAACAGCTCTTCGAAGGCGATCCGCCGCAGGGCCCCTTCCGCCTCCTCCGGGTCGGCGGGGAAGTGAGCGGCGCGGATCGCGTCAGCGACGCCGGCCAGCTTGCGGCGGGCCCGCAGCTCGGCCGGCAGCCCCTCGATCGCGTTCGGCGCCCAGCGGCAGGCCTGTTTCGCCCAGTCGCGCAGGCGCTGGGGCCGCAGTGCCTCGGTCGCCGGATGGATCGGGACGAAGCCCGAGGACGGCGCCTGATCGCCGACGAGCTCGTACTCGCTGACCCCGAAGCCGCGTTTGGAGAGCTTGCCGGTGAGCAGCAGATGGGTTCCCGGCACCAGCTTCTCCGCCACCCAGGGCTGGTTGAACCAGGTCGCTCGAACGTGACCGCTCTCGTCGCCGACTTTGACGCTGACGATGGTCGGGCCACGGCGGCGGAACGGGCGCGGCTTGGCCCCGAGGACCTCGACCAGGACGGTCGCCTGGGCACCGTCCTCGAGGTCCCCCAGCAGCCTGATCTGGCGGTCGCGGTGGCTGTGGGGGAAGCGGGTGAGGACGTCGCCGACGGTCTGCAGGCCAGCCTCGACGGCCGCCTCTGCGAGCCGCGGGCCGACGCCGTCGAGGGCCTGGAGTGAAACCTCGAGGACGCTGGGCCGGGGCCAGTGCACGGGGGCCGCGAGAAGGTCGGCGCGGCTGAGCTCGCGGGCGCCTGCGAAGGAGCGCACTAGCAACCCCTCACTGGGCGGCGAGCAGCCACCACCAGCTCGGCTGGCCCCCCTCGTGAGTCTCGATCTCGACGCCGTCGGGGACGTGGGTGTCGATCTCCGAGAGCGGGATCGGTGCCCCCTCGCCGGCGATCACGGTGACGATCTCGGCGCCCGTGGCGAGGTGCTGGATCGTCTTCGTCAGGGTCGAGCCGGAGCCTCCCCAGGCGACGATCTCCCCATCGGCAAAGCCGACCGCGTCGCCCTGCTTGAAACGATCCTGGAGGTCATCACGGGCTGCGGGCGCGACGCCGCCGGTGGCGACGCCCTCGAGCGCCGCGTCCAGCCGATCCGCGTTCTCCTCGGCACCGGCAGCGGGGTCGAGCTCGACCAGGGCCAGCAGGCTCGCCTGCTGGGAGGTCGCCGCCACCACCCGGGCCGGCTTCTCCGAGAGCTCGCAGGCGCGCTCGGCCGCCATCACCACGTTGGAGGAGCTGGGCAGCACCAGCACCTCCTCGGCGGCCACGCCGTGGATGCCCGCCAGCAGCTCGTAGGTGGAGGGATTGAGCGTCTCGCCGCCGGGCACGACGTCGGCGCCGAGCTCGGCGAAGAGGCGCTCAAGGCCGGCGCCGGCGGCGACCGCCACTACCCCGGTGCGGCCGGCGGCAAGGCGGGCGCTGCGCTCGGCCATCTGCATGCGCATGTCGGCGACGTCGAGGTTGGTGACCGTGCCGGCGTCGTCGAACAGCGCCACCGCCGCCTCCGGGGCATCGGTGTGGACGTGGACCTTGAGCGTCGCCTCGTCGCCGACCACCAGGACCGAGTCCCCGAGGCCCTCCAGGCGCGGCAGGAAGTCCCGCGAGGAGAGGCCGCTGCCGGCGACGATGAAGTTGGTGCAGTAGCGGAAGCGGCTGTCCTCATGGTGGGGCAGGCTGCGCCGCGGCGCCTCGTAGTGCGACACCTCCGGTAGCTCGTCGTCGCCGCGCAGGGCGGCGACCACCCCGGCCAGGATCAGGACCAGGCCGTGCCCGCCGGCGTCGACGACGCCGGCTTCGCGCAGGACCTCGAGCTGCTCCGGCGTCCGCGCGACGGCCCGCTCGCCGTCCTCGATCGCCCGCTCCAGGACCTCGGCCAGGACCGCGTCCTGCTGCTCGTCGCTGACGTCGCGGCCGAGGCGCTGCTTATCGGCCTCGAGATGGGCCAGCTGGCGGGTCAGCGAGTGCGCCATCTCGCGGAAGACGGTCAGCATCGTCCCCTCGGCCGGCTCGCGCACCGAGTCGTAGGCGGCGTCGGCGGCACTGGCGAAGGCGGCGGCGACCAGCACCGGGTCGACCAGCTCGCCAGAGCGGCTGGCCAGCTCCTCGGCTGCCCCGCGGACGATCTGGCTGAGGATCACGCCGGAGTTGCCACGGGCGCCCATCAGCGCCGCCCGGGCCAGCGCCTGGACCAGCTCGGTGCGATCGACCTCGTCGACGTCGAGCTTGTCGAGGCGATCGAGCTCCTCCATCACGGCGCGCATCGTCATCGCCATGTTGTCGCCGGTGTCGCCGTCGGCGACCGGGAAGACGTTGAGGTCGTTGACCTCCTGGCGTCGGGCCTCGAGCGAGGCGTATGCGGAGCTGATTACCCGTCGGAACCGGGCGATCGAGGGATCGGGCATCTGGCCGGGGAATCTAGCCGCCACTGGAGATGTTGCGAAGCGGCCACCAATCGGCGTTGCTAGCGTGCCGCCGAATGCGCAGCTTTGCCACTTGGTGCACCGGCCACCGCAAGACCGTGATCATCGGCTGGATCATCGCCCTGATCGGGGTCGGGATGCTGGCCGGCGCCGCCGGCTCGGACTTCAGCGAAGAATTCAAGCTTCCCGCCTCCGACTCGCAGGAGGCCTTCGATCTGCTGGAAACGAAGTTCCCCGCCCAGTCAGGCGACACGGCGACGATCGTCTACAAGGCCGAGGGCGGGGTCGAGACGGCGGCGGTCGAGCAGGAGATGGAAGGCGTCTTCGCCGCCGTCGCCAAGCTCCCCCACGTCAGCGAAGTGGCCAGCCCCTACGAGGGCGGCGGCACCGGCGCGGTCAGCGACGACGGCAAGATCGCCTACGCGACGGTCCAGTTCGATACCACCACCAACGAACTCGAAAAAGACGACCTCAAGAAGCTGCTCTCGACCAGCCGCGACGCCTCCGGCGACGGCCTCCAGGTCGAGGTCGGCGGCCAGCCGATCGAGGAAGTCCGCAGCGAAGAAGAAACCGACGTCTCCGGCTTCGTCGGGCTGCTGGCGGCGATCGTGATCCTGCTGCTGACCTTCGGCTCGGTGGTGGCGATGGGGCTGCCGATCGTCACCGCGCTGTTCGCGCTCGGCGTCGGGCTCAGCCTGGTGACGCTCGCCACCCACGTCTTTCCCACCGCCGAGTTCGCCCCCCAGTTGGCGTTCATGATCGGCCTCGGCGTCGGCATCGACTACGCGCTGTTCATCCTCACCCGCTTCCGCAACGGGCTCGACGAGGGCATGGAGGCCCGGCCCGCGGCGATCGCGGCGATCGACACCGCCGGCCGCGCCGTCCTCTTCGCCGGCATCACGGTGATCATCGCCCTGATGGGGATGATGCTGCTCGGCCTCTCCTTCCTCTACGGGGTGGCGATGGCGGCGGCGCTGGCGGTGCTGTTCACGATGATCGCGGCGCTGACCCTGCTGCCGGCGCTGCTGACGATCGTCGGCCGCCGCGTCAACAAGCTGCGCATCCCCGGGCTCGGCCGCGGCTCCTCCAACGCCGAAGACACGCGCTGGTTCCGCTGGAGCCGTGAGATCCAGCGCCGGCCGGTGCTCTCGGCGGTGCTCTCCGGCGGCCTGCTGCTGATCCTCTGCATCCCCACCTTCTCGCTGCGCCTCGGCTCCAACGACGCTGGCACCGACCCCGCTGGGTCGACCACGCGCGAAGCCTACGAGCTGCTCGCGGAGGGCTTCGGGCCCGGCTTCAACGGCCCCCTTGTAGTCGCCGGCGCGCTGCCCGAGAAGGGCGACGACGAAGGGCTGGTGCAGCTGAAGAAAGCCCTCGACGAAGACGACCGGGTGGCCGCGACGACCCCGGTGATTCTGAACCCGGCCAAGAACACCGCGATCTTCCAGGCCTACCCGACCAGCTCGCCGCAGAGCGAGCGGACGACCGAACTGCTCGACCACATCCGCGACGACCTGGTCCCGCCGATTGAGGAATCGACTGACACCACCCTTCACGTCGGCGGCATCACCGCGATCTTCGAGGACTTCGGCACCGCGATCGCCGAAAAGCTGCCGCTCTTCATCGGCGTCGTCGTCCTGCTCTCGGCGCTGCTGCTGATGGCCGTGTTCCGCTCGATCCTGGTGCCGCTGAAGGCGGTGGTGATGAACCTGCTCAGCATCGGCGCCGCCTTCGGCCTGATCGTCGCCGTCTTCCAGTGGGGCTGGGGCGCCAGCCTGATCGGGGTCGACGGCACCGGCCCGATCATCTCCTTCTTCCCGATCTTCCTCTTCTCGATCATCTTCGGGCTCTCGATGGACTACGAGGTCTTCCTGATGTCCCGCATCCACGAGGAGTGGGAGAGCCGCAAGGA
This sequence comes from uncultured Solirubrobacterales bacterium, assembly GCA_963812145.1. Lineage (GTDB taxonomy): Bacteria > Actinomycetota > Thermoleophilia > Solirubrobacterales > 70-9 > VAYN01. Next base: position 372,758 of record CAWEUG010000004.1, on the reverse strand, counting down.
CGCGACCGAAGCGGTCACCCGCGGCCTCGCCCTGACCGGCCGCGTGATCACCGCCGCCGCGGCGATCATGGTCACCGTCTTCGCCTCCTTCATGATCGGCGACGACCGCATCATCAAACTCTTCGGCCTCGGCCTCGCCGCCGCCGTCTTCATCGACGCCGTGATCATCCGCTCGGTCCTGGTCCCGGCGATCATGCAGCTCTTCGGCGAGAAAGCCTGGTGGCTGCCGGGTTGGCTCGACCGCATCCTGCCGAAGCTGCACGTTGAGCCGGCCGAGGGCGATCCGGCGCCGACGGGCGAGCATCCTGTTGTGGCGCAGGCTGACTGAGTAGGGGCTTCAGGGGGAGGTGTTGGGGGTCCCCTCCGCTTGCTGGGATTTTCGCTGGGAGCACGCCGGCTCTCGCTGACCGGCACTGCGAAAATCAGGACGCCGCGCGCTGCGGGGACCCCCAACACCTCCTCACGGGAACAACTCAGCAGATGCGTCTTACTTCGAGAGGTTGTGGGCGTCCGTCATCGCTTATGGAGAGATCCCGTTCCTTCGGCCGTCTCGGAAGACGTGTCGTCGGAGGGGTCTGGTTGCCCTCCATTCGAATGTGGCCGAACGGCCGCGACATGCAATCTGTCTTCTGCGCGACCTTTAGGTCGCGCTCTCACATCCGGAGCGACGCGCCCATAGGGCGCGGAGCGACAAATTCGAATGGAGGGCAACCAGACCCCTCCCCCGCACAACCTTCGAACTAAGCCGCCTTCGTGACCTTGTTCGACTTCAGGCAACGCGTGCAGACATAGGTCCGCAGCGGCCGCCCGTTCTCGGTGATCCGCACCTTCTGCAGGTTCGGATCGAAGCGCCGCTTGGTGGCGACCATCGAGTGGCTCCGGGACTGGCCGAACGCCGGTCCCTTGCCGCAGCTGTGACATACCTTGGCCATCGGGTCGTGGATGGTACAGGGGTGCCGCCTGACGCGGCACTACCACCGCGAAGCGGCCAGCTGATGCTTCAGCAGGTGCATGCGGGCAACGGTGAGGGCGGCATTGCGGCCCTGGTCGCGTTTGTCGCCGCCAGCCCGGGCCAGAGCCTGCTCCATGGTGTCGCAGGTGATCACTCCAAAGGCGCAGGGAACGCCGGTTTCGAGTTGGACGTCCTGGATGCCGCGGGCCGCCTCGGCACAGACGAAGTCGTAATGGTCCGTCTCGCCGCGGATGACGACGCCGAGACAGGCGACCCCGGAGAAATCGTCGCGTTCGGCAAAGAGCTTTGCCGTGAACGGGAGCTCGTAAGCACCCGGAACCGGGACATCGACGACGTTCTCGGCGGGGACGCCAGCCAGCTCGAAGCCCTGGCGGGCGCCGGCCACCAAGCGCTCGGCGAGGTCCTCGTAAAAGCGACCGACGCAGACGGCGAAGCGCCGATTCGCCAGTTCCGCGCGCTCCGCATCGCTGAAGTCCTCCAGGAAGGCGGTTGACTCAGCCATCTGCGTCCCCGGCCCTCGCGTCGCGTTCGGACTCGTCGTGGATCATCTCCTCGTCGAGGGCGAGGCCCTGGTGGTGCAGCGAGTGGCCCATCTTGTCGCGCTTGGCCCGCAGGTAGGCCTCGTTGTGGGTGTTGGGGTCGGACTCGATCGGCACCTGCTCGGAGACCGAGAGGCCGTAGCCCTCGAGGCCGACGATCTTTTTCGGGTTGTTGGTGAGGATGCGGATGCTGGTGAGGCCGAGGTCGCCGAGGATCTGGGCGCCGATGCCGTAGTCGCGCAGGTCGGCCGGCAGCCCCAGCTTGAGGTTGGCCTCGACCGTGTCGGCCCCCTCCTCCTGCAGCTTGTAGGCGCGCAGCTTGTTGAGCAGGCCGATCCCGCGACCCTCCTGGGAGAGGTAGAGGAGGACGCCGCGGCCCTCCTCCTCGATCATCGCCAGGGCCGAGGCGAGCTGCTCGCCGCAGTCGCAGCGCATGCTGTGGAAGACGTCGCCGGTGAGGCACTCGCTGTGGACGCGGACGAGCACGTCCTCGACCCCGTCGACCTCGCCCTTGACCATCGCCACGTGGTGTTTGTCGTCGACCAGCGAGCGGTAGCCGACCGCGGTGAAGTCGCCAAAGGAGGTCGGCAGCGCCGTCGCCACGACCCGCTCGACCAGTTTCTCGGTGCGGCGCCGGTAGGCGATCAGCTCCGCCACCGTGACCATCTTCAGGCCGTGCTTGCGGCAGTAAGGGATCAGATCCGGGACGCGGGCCATGGTGCCGTCGTCGTTCATCACCTCGCAGATGACGCCAGCCGGGGTGAGGCCGGCGAGGCGGGCGAGGTCGACGCTGGCCTCGGTGTGGCCGGTGCGCTCCAGGACGCCGCCCTCTTTGGCCCGCAAGGGAAACATGTGGCCGGGGACGACGATGTCGCGCGGCCCCGACTCGGGGTCGATCGCGACCTGGATCGTGTGGGCTCGGTCGTGGGCGGAGATGCCGGTGCTGACCCCGCCGGCGGCCTCGATCGTGACCGTGAAGGCGGTCTGCAGCGGCGCCTCGTTCTTGGCCGCCATCAGGTTGAGCCCGAGCCGTTCGCAACGCTGCGCGGTCAGGGCCAGGCAGATCAGCCCGCGCGCCTCCTTGGCCATGAAGTTGACCGCCTCCGGGGTGGCGAACTGGGCCGCCATCACCAGGTCGCCCTCGTTCTCGCGGTCCTCGCCGTCGCAGACGACGACCATGCGGCCGCGGCGGATCTCCTCGATCGCCTCCTCGATCGTCGAGAACGGGCTCTCCCCCGCCTCGGTCACCACGCTGTCCTTGTTCTCGGTCTCCGTCATATGGCTCACGCTCGTTCCTTTCCAGCGAATGGTGCCAGCAACCGCTCCACGTACTTGGCCACGATGTCGCACTCGACGTTCAAGTTGTCTCCCGGCCCCAGGTCGCCGAGGTTGGTCCGCTCCAGAGTCTCGGGGATCAGCGAGACCTCTACCCAGCCCTCGCCCAGCTCGGCCACGGTCAGGCTGACCCCGCTGAGCGTGATCGAGCCCTTGGCGACCGCGTAGCGCAGCAGCTCGGGGCCGAGGGCGACGCGGACGCGGCGGGCGAAGCCGTCCGCCGCCATCGCGGCCACCGCCCCCACGCCATCTACGTGTCCCTGCACGATGTGGCCGCCGAGGCGATCCGAGGCCTGCATCGCCAGCTCCAGGTTGACCGCGGCGCCGACCTCGACGTCGCCCAGGGCGGTCACCTCCAGCGTCTGGTTCATCGCCTCGGTCTCGAAGCCGTCGGGGTCGGCCGCGATCGCCGTCAGGCAGGCGCCGTTGACGGCGATGGAGTCGCCGGGGGCGATTTCGGGGCCGAGCGAGGTCGCGATGCGCAGGCGGGCTCCGTCAGCTCCAGACTCGAGCGCCTCAACGGTGCCGACGTCCTGGATCAGGCCCGTGAACACGTCACCACTCCTTGAACCGGGCGGTAATCAAGGTGTCGTCCCCGACGGGCTCGACCCGGGACGCCAGCGCAGTGACGCGCGGGGCCTCGGTTGCGGTCGATTTGGCGGCACCCAGGAGCATCGGGGCAATGAAGGTACGCGACTCGTCGACCTGGCCGGCGGCAAGGAAGGCCGAAGCGAGGGTTCGACCGCCCTCGAGGAAGAGGCTGGTGAGGCCGCGGCGGCCGAGGTCGGCGAGGGCTGAGGAGATGCGGTCGACCCCGGCAGGGCCGCCGGCGACGAGGATCTCGGCGCCCGCCTCGCGGAGGGCGCCGACACGGGCAGGGTCAGCGTCGGGGGAGGTCACGACGAGGACCGGGGACTGGTCGAGGGTCGCGAGCAGCTGGGAGTCGAGGGGCAGGCGAGCCTGGGAGTCGAAGACGACACGCAGCGGCTGGCGAGCGTCGGGATGGCGAGCGGTCAGCAGGGGGTCGTCGGCGAGCACGGTGCCGATGCCGACGGCGATCGCGTCCGCTTCGGCGCGCCAGCGGTGGACCAGGGCGCGGCTGAGCTCGCCGGAGATCCAGGGCGAATCGCTGGGCGCGGTGCTGGTGCGGCCATCGAGTGACATCGCCAGCTTCAAGGTGACCAGCGGCAACCCGGTGCGCGCGTGCTTGCGAAAGGCCTGGTTCAGCAACCGCGCCGCGGCCGCCTCGGCACCGGCGGCAAGGACGACCTCCACCCCACCGTCGCGAAGAATCCCCGGCCCCCGTCCCGCCGCCTTCTCGCTCGGATCCTCGGAGGCAATGACAACCCGCCCGATTCCCGCCTCGAGCACCGCCTCAACACACGGCGGCTGCCGACCTTGATGCGCACACGGCTCCAGCGTCACGTACATAATCGCCCCCGCCGGCTGATTACCGCGTTGGCGGCAGTCCTCAAGCGCCGCCCGCTCCGCATGCAACCCACCCAGTTCAGCGTGAAACCCCTCGCCGATCACCTCGCCATGCCGCACCACGACCGCGCCCACCAGAGGATTCGGACTGACCCTCCCCCGCCCGCCCTCAGCCAACTCCAACGCCCGGCGCAGATGCCCTCGATCCGTGGCTGTGAGCAGTGAATTCATCTACTGATTGACTGGTCAGTCAACCAATGGTACCGCGCCCCCGATTAGCCAAGGCGCGGCTCGCGCGGGTGGCGTCGGGGTGGTGGTCTCGCGCAGCGCGGAGTCTGCGAAGGGCGGGGCTTGACCCCTCGCGCGGGCTCGATCCCTCTGCCTGAGCAGATCGAAGCGCAAGCGAGGCCACCACCCCGACGACAGGCCCCGCGCGCCGACCACGCGGATACCCTGACCCGTCCCCATGAAGCTGATCATCCAAATCCCGTGCCTCAACGAGGAGGCGACCCTCCCCGCGACGATCGCCGACCTTCCGCGCCAGATTCCCGGCATCGACACGATCGAGCTGCTGGTCGTCGACGACGGCTCCAGCGACCGCACCGTCGAAGTCGCCCGCGCCAGTGGAGTCGAGCACATCGTCCGCCTGACCAACAACAAGGGCCTGGCGGCCGGCTTCCAGGCCGGTCTCGACGCCTGCCTCAAGCTCGGGGCGGACGTCGTCGTCAACACCGACGCCGACAACCAGTACAGCGGCGCCGACGTCGCCAAGCTGGTGGCGCCGATCCTGGCCGGCGAGGCCGACATGGTCGTCGGCGACCGCCAGGTCGCCCAGATCGACCACTTCTCCGGCTCCAAAAAAGGGTTGCAGCGGCTCGGCAGCTGGGTCGTACGTCAGCTCTCCGGAACCGAGGTCACCGACACCACCTCCGGCTTCCGCGCCTACAACCGCGAGGCGGCGCTGCAGCTCTCGGTCGTCGACAACTTCACCTACACGCTGGAGAGCCTGATCCAGGCCGGCAAGATGCTGGTCGCGGTCGACCAGGTCACGGTCGGGACCAACCCGCAGACCCGCGAGTCGCGGCTGTTCGACTCGACCGGGGCCTACGTGCGGCGCAACGGGCCGGCGCTCCTGCGGATCTACGCCCGCTACGAGCCGCTGCGCGCCTTCGCCAGCGCCGGGCTGGTAGTCCTCGGGCTGGCGCTCCTGGCCTGGCTGCCGTTCCTGATCGACTGGATCTTCAACGGCGACAGCACCGGCCACGTTCAGTCGCTGATCCTCGGCGCCGTCCTCTTCATCGCCGCCGTGCAGCTGTTCGCGCTCGGGGTCATCGGCGACCTCCTGGCCGGGCAGCGGGTGATGACGCAGCGGGTCTTCGAGCGGGTGCGGCGGGTCGAGCTGGCGCTCGGGGTCGAGCCCTCGCACTACGAGCCCGGCCGCCGCCAGGACTGATGGAGGGGAGCAAGGAGCGCTCGGCCTCGGCCGAGTACGGGAAGACCGCGAGCTTTCTCGCCATCGGCGTCGGCCTCACCGGGCTGATCACCTACGCCTACTTTCTGATCGCCTCGCACGTGCTCTCCACCGACGACTACGGGCAGATCACGGTGGTCTGGTCGGCCGTCTTCATCACCATCTCCACCCTCTACCGGCCGGTCGAACAGCTGCTCTCCCGCCACATCTCCGAACGGCTGGAGAAGCGGGAGCCGATCGGTCAGGAGATGCGAGTCGCCTCGACGATCCAGCTCGGCCTGGCGCTTTCGTTCGCAGTCGTGGCGCTGGTCCTGCGGGGGCCGATCCAGGACGGTCTGCTGGAAGGCAACGAAACCCTCTACTGGGTCTTCTTCGGCGCCGTCCTCTTCTACGCCGCCAGCTACTTCGCCCGCGGTTTCCTTGCCGGGCAGCGCCGCTTCGGGCCGTTCACGGCGCTGATCCTCTCGGAGTCGATCTTCCGCACCTCGTTTGCGGTGCTGGTCGCGGTTGGCCTGATGAGCGGCCAGTCGGCGGTCGCGATCGGCATCGTCGCCGCGCCCTCGCTCTCGCTGCTGGTGGTGCCGCTGGCCTTCGCCCTGCGCGCGAAGAAGGAGGCGGCACTGCCGCCGCCCCCGGCGGTCGCGGGCGGCGCCGAGCGCGAGGAGTTCTCGATGAAACAGGGGGGCGGCTTCGCCGCGGCCGTTCTCGTGATCATGTTCAGCGAACAGGCCTTCCTCAACGCCGGGCCGCTGATCGCTCGCGGCCTCCAGGGCGCCTCGGCCGCTGGCTTCATCTTCAACGTACTGATGATCGCGCGGGCGCCGCTGCAGCTGTTCCAGGCGGTCTCGACCAGCATCCTGCCGCACCTAACCAGCCTCCACACCTCGACCGACCCCGACAGCGAGCGCGAGTTCCACCGCACCGTGCGGATGGTTCTGCTCGGGCTCACCGCGTTCACGGCCATCTCCTTCCTGGTCATGGGCATCGCCGGGCCGAAGCTGATGCAGATCGCCTTCAGCGACAAGTTCACCTACGACCGCGCCGGGCTGCTGCTGGTGGTGGTGGGGATGGGTCTCTACCTCGGCTCGGTCACCCTCAATCAGGCCTGCCTGGCGCAGGGGCAGGTACGCCGCGCCGCCGCCCGCTGGCTCGGCTGTGCCGCCTTCTTCATCGCCTGGAACTTCGTGCCGCTGGTCAGCGACGAGTTCCGCCGGGTCGAGATCGGCTTCGCGCTCACCGCCGGCGTCCTCTTCGCCTTGCTCTACCTGGTCTACCGCCGCCCCCACGAACGCCCTGAGGACGTGCCCGAGGCCGGCTCGCCGGAGGAGCTCGAGGCGCGGCTCGCGGCGATCGACGAGAACGTCTGATTACGGTCCAGCGATTGGGACCGTCGGCACACAGGATCGCCGATTTGATCATTTAGGGTCCGTCGATGGGAGAGCACGACGCCCAACTGATCCTGATCGCCGGCGGCCTCCTGGCCGCGGGCATCCTCGGGGCGCTGCTCGCCGACAAGGTCCGGGTGCCGGGGCTGCTGCTCTTCCTCGGCCTCGGGATGCTCGCCGGTTCGCAGGGCATCGGCGGGATCGACTTCGACGACGCCGAGCTGGCCCGGACGCTGGGCACGATCGCGCTGATCCTGATCCTCTTCGAGGGTGGGCTGACCGCGGGCTGGTCGGAGATCCGGCCGGTACTCGGCACCGCGGCCTCGCTGGCGACCCTGGGCACGGTCGTCACGGCGTTGCTGGCGGGCCTGGCGGCGAAGCTGATCTTCGACATCAGCACCCTGGAAGGGATGATCGTCGGCGCCGCGATCGCCGCCACCGACTCAGCCGCGATCTTCGCCGTGCTGCGCCGCTCGACCCTGGAGAAGCGGCTGGCGCGCTCGCTGGAGGGCGAGTCGGGGATGAACGACCCGGTGGCGCTGCTGCTGGTGATCGGCTTCATCGAATGGATCCAGGAGCCGGGCTACGGCCTCGCCGACATGGCCTCGCTGCTGGCGCTGAAACTGGCAGTGGGGATCGCCGCCGGCTGGCTGGTCGGGCGCCTGGCCGTGGCCGCCCTCAACGCGACCCGGCTGCCGACCGACGGGATCTACCCGGTGGCGACGATCGCGATCGCCGCCCTCGCCTACGGCGTCGCCGAGGTCGCCCACGGCTCCGGCCTGCTCGCCGTCTATCTGGCGGCGCTGGCCCTGGGCGGGGCCAGCATCCCCGCCCGCCGCACCGTCGTCGCCTTCCACGAGGGTCTCGGCTGGGTCGCCCAGATCGCCCTCTTCATCCTGCTCGGGCTGCTGGTCTTCCCCAGCAGCCTCGACGAGGTGGCGCTGAAGGGGCTGGCGCTCTCGGCGGCGCTGATCCTCGTCGCCCGGCCGATCGCGGCCTTCGCCGCCACCGCCTTCGCGCCGCTGAACGTGCGCGAGAAGGCGATGCTCGGCTGGGCCGGACTGCGGGGGGCAACGCCGATCTGGCTGGCGACCTTCCCGGTGGTGGCGGGGGTCGGCGCCGGCGAGGAGCTGTTCTCGATCGTCTTCTTCGTCGTCGTCAGCTCGACCCTGGTCCAGGGGGCGTCCTTCGAGCCAATCGCCAAGCGACTGGGGCTGACCACCGACGAGCCGGCGCTGCCGCGGCGGCTGCTCGAGTCCGGGCGGATCCGCCGCATGGGCGGCGACGTGATCGCCTACCGGCTGCCTCCCGGCGCGGCGGCGGCCGGCCACCACGTGCGCGAGCTGGAGTTGCCGCGGGAGGCGCTGGTCAACGTGATCGTCCGCGACGGGCACGCGATCCCGCCGCGTGGATCGACCGAAATGCGCGAGGGCGACGAGCTGCACATCCTCGTCCGCAGCGAGCTGCGCGAGGAGGTCGAGGCGAAGACGAAGACCTGGACCAAGGGGCCGGTCGGCCGGCCGGCGCCGCCGCCGCTGCCGCACCGTGCCGCCTCGCAGATCTTCTCGGTGCGACCGGCGCGCGAGGGCGATGATCCCCTGGCGCTGACCGAGGTCGACGGAATTCCGGTCCTGACGGTGCTGCGCAGCCGCCGCGACGGGGTCGGGGCGATGGCGGCCCTGGCCGACGGCCGCTACGCGGTGACCAGCGACGAGGTGATCGCGGTGGGTGGAAGGCGCGCCCTCGCCGGCTGGTGCGAGCGCCGCGCCGCTCGCAGCGGGGTCGATCAGGCGGAGCGGGCCTGGTGGCAGGAGGTCACGGGCGCGCTGATCGCCCGCGGCAGGCCCGCCTGAGCGGCACATCTCGGCGTCCTCGGTCGCTCACGTGCAGAGCACGCTTCGCTCCCTGCGTCTTGCTCTCAGGCGGGCCTGGGAGCTTCAGCTAGCGCCTGCGGCGCTTGCGATTTCGGAGTAGGCGGCAGCCGGGTCGTCGCTGCCGAAGATGGCGGAGCCGGCGACGAAGAGGGATGCGCCGGCGGCGGCGATCGGGCCGGCGGTGGCAGGGTCGACGCCGCCGTCGACCTCGATCTTGGCCTCGCCGACGAACGGGCGCAGGCGCTCGACCTTGGCCGGCGAGGTCGGGATGAAGGACTGTCCGCCCCAGCCCGGGTTGACGGTCATACAGAGGACGAGGTCGGCGTAGCCGCGCAGCTCCGAAAGTGCCTCGACCGGCGTGCCGGGGTTGATCGCGACCCCCGCCAGGCAGCCAAGCTCGCGGATCGCGTGCAGAGTGCGGTTGGCGTGCGGCGTCGCCTCCGCGTGGAAGGTGATCGAGTCGGCGCCGGCGCCGGCGAACTCCTCGATCTGGCGCTCCGGCGCCTCGATCATCAGGTGCACGTCGACCACGCCGCCGGCGGCATGGACCTGGTCGGCGATGCCGCTGAGGACCAGGGGTCCGATCGTGATCGGCGGTACGAAGTGGCCATCCATGACGTCGAAGTGGATCACCCGCGCGCCAGCGTCCATCACCTCTTCGATCTGCACGCCCAGCTTCGCGAAGTCGGCCGAGAGGATCGACGGGGCGACCCGGGGCGACTCGATCAGCTCGCTCATCCGCTCGCTCATGGGGTCAACCTAGAGGATGGGAACGACATCCGGCCTCCGTTTGTCCTTTGTAACCCTGTGGGTTACAAACGTCATGGGGACGGGAGCCGCTCAGGCAGCCCGCAGCATGGAAGAGCCGCATGACTGGCACTGCATGTCCTCGGTATGGCTCATCCGGGCGATCGTCTGGTGTTCGCCGCAGTTGGGGCACTGGGAGACGAGTTCGAAGCGGCTGAGGCAGTTGACGCAGCGCAGCCGACCGGGCAGCTGGGTGGGGCGCAGCCAGGGCTCGCCGCAGTTCGGACAGGGCGCCCGGCCCAGGGTGGTCCCTTCGCCGGAACCGACGTTTCCGGATTCGCTCACGGCCTAATCATGCCTTCTCAAGCGCGCGATGAAGAATCCGGTGGTGCGATCGCGGTCCGGGCGCAGCTGCAGGCAGCGCGGCTCGAGCGGCGACACCAGGCGGGGCGCCCGAGCGCCGAGGTCCTCGAGCTCGAGCGCCGGCACCTCCCCTGCCTCGGCCGCGGCGAGCAGCGCCGCGACCCGATCCTCGTTCTCGCGGCGGGAGATCGTGCAGGTCGCGTAGACCAGGGTGCCCCCGGGCCGCAGCAGCCGGGCGGCACTGCGCAGCGCTCGCTCCTGGACGTCCACCAGGCGCGCGATCGACTTCGGCGATTTGCGCCAGCGGGCATCCGGACGCGAGGCGAGCGCGCCGAGATCCGAGCAGGGGGCGTCGAGGAGGACACGGTCGAAGCCCGGCGCCATCTCCATCGCCGCCGCGTCGGCCTCGATCACGGTGACGCTGCGCAGCCCCAGGCGCCGTGCCTGCGCCGCGACTTCCTCGGCCCGCTTCGGGTCGAGCTCGACCGAGATCACCTCGCCGCGGTCGCCCATCCGCGCGGCGATCTGGCCGGTCTTGATCCCCGGGCCCGCACAGAGGTCGAGCAGCTGCTCGCCCTCTTGCGGATCGAGCACCTCGACCACGGCGGCGGAGCCGCGACTCTGCGGGGTGAGGTCGCCGGCGACCACGGCGGCCGGGACGGCCTCACCGGTCCGGCCCTCGATCACGATCGACTCCGGCGCAGCCAGGGGCCAGCCGGGCCCAGGTGCGGTGGCATCCACCCCTGCCTCGCGCAGGCCGGCCAACTGCGCCCCGCGATCGCGCCCGCCGAGGCTCACCCGCATCCCCACCTCGGCGGGCCGGTTGCAGGCGGCCAGCAGGGAACGGGCGACGTCGGGGCCCAGCTCCTGCCACCACATCCGCGCCAGCCAGAGCGGCGCCGAGTGGGCGACCGCGGCCGCCTCGGGGGTGGAGTCGTCGTCCAGCAACGCCGCCGTCAGCTCGGCGCGTTCGCGTGCAGCCCGCCGCAGGATCGCGTTGACGAAGCCGGAGGCATGGGCCGCCCCGGCGCCCTTGACCAGCTCGACCGCCTGGTCGACCGCGGCGTGGTCCGGCGTGCCGTCCGCGAAGAGCAGCTCGTAGAGGCCCAGGCGCAGGGCGCCCAGAACGGGTGGGTCGAGCAGCCGCGTCGAGCGTCCCGCCAGCCGTTCGATCGCGGCGTCGCTGGTGCCGCGGCGCTGGACCGCGCCGTAGGCGAGGCGCTGCGACTGGGCGCGCTCGCGGCCGTCGAGGCCGAGGCGCTCGGCGCCGGCGCGGAAGGCCCGCTCGGTGAAGGCGTCGCCCTCGAAGGTCTCCCTGATCGTCTCGAAGGCCAGCGAGCGGGCCGGGGCGATCGTCACAGCTGTTCGCGCTCCGCTCCCGGAGCGAAGTCCCAGAGATGCCTCATTTGGGTCGCTCCGCACTCACGGTAACTTCGGCAGCGAGTGGCCGCGCAGGTAGGCGTCGACCGGCATCGGCTTGCCGCCGGCGGGCTGCACGACCTCCAGCCGCAGCGCCCCGCGGCAGCAGCCGAGCAGCAGCGCCCCCCACTCCGACTGCAGAGCGCCGGTCTTGAGACTGACGTCGACGGCGCGGGCATGGCGGACGCCGAGCCGCTCGCCGCCGGCGGTCTCGAGGTAAGCGCCGATGTGCGGCGTCAGGGCCCGAACTGTCGCCGCCAGCTCCGTGGCCGGGCGCGCGGGATTGAGCCGGCGCTCGGCGGGGTCGATCTTCTCCGCGTAGGTCACCTCCGCCTCGTCCTGCTCGGTGAACTCGAGCGCGCCCTCGGCCTCGAGACCGAGGGCGCGAACGAGCAGCTCGCCGCCAAGCCCCGCCAGGGTCGAGGAGAGCGCCTCGAAGTCCATGTCCGCCCCGATCGAGACCTCCGAGCTCAGTGCCACCGGGCCGGCGTCGAGCCCGGCGACGAGCTTCATCACGCAGACGCCGGTGCGCGGGTCGCGGGCCATGATCGCCCGCTCGATCGGCGCCGCGCCGCGCCAGCGCGGCAGCAGCGAGGGGTGCACGTTCAGCATCAGGTGCGCGGAGAGCAGTGGCTCGCGGATCAGCTGGCCGAAGGCGCAGACGATCACGGCGCGGGGACGGGTGGCGGCGATTCGCGCGCTGGTCGCCTCGTCGTTGACGTCCTCGGCCTGCAGCAGCTCGATCCCCAGCTCCCGGGCCGCCTCGGCGGTCGGTGGCGGCAGGAGCCTGCGGCCGCGCCCGCGGGGCCGATCGGGGGGCGTCACCACCAGCGCCGGCCGGTGCGCGGAGCTCGCCAGCCGCCTGAGCACTGTGGCGGCGAACTCGGAGGTGCCGAGGTAGACCGTGCTCACGCGTCGGTGCGCGGCTCGCGAAGCTCGCCCTCGTCCCCGGCTTCATGGTCGCCGGGGGGGCTGTAACTCTCGCCCGCGCGCAGCGCCCGCAGGGCGCCCTTGCGCTGGCTGCGGCTGGTGCGGTCGAGGATCAGCACCCCGTCGAGATGGTCGATCTCGTGCTGGAGCACCCGCGCCTCCAGGCCGGAGGCCTCGATCTCGACCGGGTCGCCGTCGACGTCACGGCCGCTGACCCGGACGTGCAGGGGGCGCTCGACGTCCATCGAGACCCGGGGCAGGCTGAGACACCCCTCCTCGGCGAGGGAGCCCTCGTCGGAGCGCCACTCGATCACCGGGTTGACCAGCGCCGTCGGCTCGCCGTCGGACCCGGTCTGGAAGACCAGCAGGCGGCGCAGCACGCCGACCTGGGTGGCGGCGAGGCCGACGCCCATCCCGTCGCGCATGATCGCGATCATGCGCTCCACCTCAGCCCGCAGCTCGGGGCCGAAGCTCGCCACCGGCGAGGCCACGCTCTTCAGCACCGGATCACCGAACTTGATGACGTTGGCGAGCGCCGCCTCGCGCCGTTCCAGCAGCTCCGCTTCGAGCTGTCGCTCGCCTTCGTCCGCGCCTATCGCCCGATCCTCGCTCACGGAATCGATTGTATGGACCTACTGCGGGTCCACGTCCACTCCGAGCGCGACGCCCTTCAGCCCGCGCTCGGAGGCGAGACGATCGACCACCTCGCGAACTGCGGTGACGGCACCCTCGCGGTCGCGGGCCTTGATCAGGATGCGGCGTCGGTGGCGGTTGCGGACGCGGAACATCGGCGCCGGGCCGAGCAGCTCGGAGCCCGCGGGGAGCTTCTCGCGCAGCTCTGCAGCAACCGTGGTGGCTGCCGTTTCCAGCCGCGCCTCCTGCTCGGAGGCGAAGTTGATCCGGACCAGGTGGGAGTACGGCGGGTAGCGCAGCAGGCGCCGGCGCTCGAGCTCGCCGACGAGGAAGCCGGCGGAGTCGTGGCGGGCGGCGTGCTCGATGCTCGACGCCCCCGGCGACAGGGTCTGGACGATCACCGCGCCGCCGGCCTCGCCGCGGCCACTGCGCCCGGCCAGCTGGGCGACCATCGCGAAGGTCCGCTCCTCGGCGCGGAAGTCGGGGAAGCGCAGGGTCGCGTCGGCGTCGAGGATCGCGGCCAGGGTCACCTCGGGGAAGTCGTGCCCCTTGGCGACCATCTGGGTGCCGACGAGGACACCACTGGACGCCTCGCCGAAGCGGGCGAGGATGCGGGCGTGGGCGCCGCGCTCCGAAGCGGTGTCGGAGTCGAGCCGGAAGACCGGCATCGGCACCAGGCGCTCGCTCAGCAGCGACTCGATCCGCTCGGTTCCGGCTCCGGCCCGCGAGAGCGTGGTCGAGGCGCACTGGGGACAGGCTCGCGGCTGCGCTTCGGCGTGGGCGCAGTGGTGGCAGACGAGGCGGCCGCTGTGGCGGTGGACGATCAGCGAGACGTCGCAGTTGGGGCAGTTCCAGTGGTGCCCACAGGAGCGGCAGGTGAGCCAGGGGGCGAAACCACGGCGGTTGATCATCACGATCGCCTTGGCGCCGGCGGCGCGGACGTCCTCCAGCGCCTCCCAGGTGTCGGCGTGCAGCGGGCCCGAGCGCGGATCTGCCTCGCGCATGTCGACCAGCTCGACCGGCGGCATGCGGAGGCCGTCGACCCGGCGCGGCAGCTCCAGGCGCGGCAGCTCCAGCCAGGCCTCCGGGCGCGGCGTCGCGGTGCCGGCGACGAGGACGGCGCCGCATTCCTCGGCGCGGCGGCGGGCCACGGTGCGGGCGTCGTAGCAGGGGTCTCCCTCCTGCTTGTAGGAGGCGTCGTGCTCCTCGTCGACGACGATCAGGCCGAGGTCGCGAACCGGGGCGAAGACGGCGGAGCGGGGGCCGACGCAGACGTTGGCCTCGCCGCTGCGCAGGCGCCGCCACTCGTCGTAGCGCTCGCCGGCCGAGAGGGCCGAATGGAGGACGGCGAAGCGGTCGCCGAGGCGGGCGCGGAAGCGTGCCACCGCCTGCGGCGCCAGGCCGATCTCGGGAACGAGGACGATCGCGCCGCGGCCCCGCTCCAGCGCCGCCTCGACGGCGGCCAGGTAGACCTCGGTCTTGCCCGACCCGGTCACCCCGTGGAGGAGCAGCTTGGGCGCCGTTCCCACAGCCGATGGGCCGACGAGGGGCGTCACCGGCGGCTCGTCGGCCCAGTGGCCGTCGAGGGCGGAGACGATCGAGTCGACGGCTTGGCGCTGCTCTGGGAGCAGCTGGGGGCGGGCGGCGGGGGCGGCGAGGCTGGAGTGGGCCGGGCTGCGGCGCAGCCGCGAGCTGCGCGTGGCGAGGAGGCCGCGCTCCTCCAGCCGCCGCAGGGCCTGGCGATCCGAGCCAACCGCGGCGGCCAGCTCGGCTCCCGACATCTCCCCCGCCCGCAGCGCCTCCAGCACCGCCCTCTGTTTGACGCCGAGCCGCTGACCACCGCTCAGCGCCTGCTCTCCCGCCGGCAGGATCTCCGCCCGCAGCTCGACCTTGGAGCGGACGGTGCGGCCACCCGTACCGGTCCCCGGCGGCAGCACCAGCTGCAAGCCGCGGGACGGAGTCGAGCAGTACTCGCGAGCAACCCAGAGGCCGAGCCGGACCAGCTCCGCCGGAGCGCCGGACTCCATCGCCTCGATCGGCTCGGCCAGGCGCTCCAACGGCAGCTCCGACACCTCGGCGAGCTCGACCACGACCCCCAGCAGCTTGCGCGGCCCGAACGGGACGCGGACCACGCTGCCGACCTGCAGATCCTCCATCGCCGCGGGCTGGCGGTAGTCGAACGGGCCCCGCAGAGCGCGGGCGGTGGTCAGCGGCTCGACCCTGAGGATGGCCATCCGGCGAGGGTATGCGCGGGCGGGGACGACCCGTCCAGAGGTCTGGCGGGCAGCGGGCCGAAGACATATGCTGCCCGCCGTGAGCCTCAATCTCAGCTCCGGGGAGCAGGTGATC
Organism: uncultured Solirubrobacterales bacterium; assembly: GCA_963812145.1. Lineage (GTDB taxonomy): Bacteria > Actinomycetota > Thermoleophilia > Solirubrobacterales > 70-9 > VAYN01. The sequence continues at coordinate 357,312 of CAWEUG010000004.1, read as the reverse complement.
TTCGAGGGCCACCCGTCCTGGCGCGCGATCCTCGGCTTCTATCTGAAAGGGATCATCGTCGCCGTCGTCCTCGGCGTGATCGCGAAGCTCGTCGACGGCAACGGAACCGCCTTCCTGGTGATCCTGGTCGTGATCGCGATCACCGTCGTGATCGGCTTCGTCAAGCGGGTTGCGACCACCTACACGATCACCAACCGCCGCCTCAACATCAAGCGCGGAATCGTCTCGCGGGAGATCCAGGAGACCCGTCTCGAGCGGGTCCAGAACGTCAACTACCGCCAGTCGGTCTACCAGCGCCTGATGCAGATCGGCGACGTCGACTTCGATACCGCCGCCACCGACGACTACAACTTCGTCTTCGTTGGAGTGGCCGACCCCGCCGGCGTCGTCCACAGCGTCGACCAGGCCACCGGCACGCACAGCGCCGGGACACACGGGCTGGGCGAGGCACAGCCGCCGGGCGGACCGGCGGCGCCCAGCGCCTGAGAGCGAGGTTCAGACCCGGTTGATCTGCACCCCATTCGGGTGTGGGTGCAGATAACCGGGTCTGAGGTTGGCGAGGGTTCGGGAGAGGATGCGGAGGACGTGGTGGGGTTCGTGTTTCACCTGGAAGTGGGAGAAGCGCAGCGAGGTCAGGCCGGCGGCGGTGTGAGTCTGGTCGCGGAGGGCGTCGCGGGTCTGGGCAGAGGGGGTGCGGTGGTAGCGCCAGCCGTCGGTCTCGACGACCAAGCCGAGGTCCGGCCAGTGGAAGTCCACCTCGAAGCCGTTGACCAGCTCTTTGGTGAGTGGCGTCGGAAGGCCGGCCCGGGCGGCGATCGGCCGGAACAGGACTTCAAGCTCGGTGTCGGAGAGGCGGAAGGTCAGGCGGTCGAGCAAGATCCGGAGCGGCCTGACCCCGCGCTCGCCCACATAGACGTCAAGCGCCGCCCGCAGTGACTCGGGATCGACCAGGTCGCGCTTGTCCGCCTCGTTCACCATCCGCTCGAGCCGGTTCGACGGCAGTTCGGTCGCCCGGTCGATCAGGGTCCGGATCGGAGTGGTGACCGGAATGTCGTGACGCTCGGTGATGTCCCGGGCGGATATCGCGAGACGGATATGAGCGCGAATCCCCGGTCGACGGAGATCGCTTCTGCGGCGAATGGCGACGTCGACGTGACTTCCTCGCTCCTCCCCGATGCACCAGAGCGCCGCCGCACTGCCATGGCTGAGCGCCGCGCCCGCGCCACAGGCCAGGACCGCCGCCATCCACCTACCCTCGCGCGTCAACTCCTGTCGACCGACCGAATAGACGCCCCGTGCCACGGGATGAAGGCGTCCTCTCTCGATTCGATGCTTGATCGACTGAGGGCTGAAACCAAGCCCCAGGAGATCAGCCCGCGTGACCACCCAGTGCTGCCGTCTGGCGAGACCCCAAGCGGCAGCGCTCCGCGCGTTCTGAGTTTGGGACCCCATAGGGACCCAAAGTCAGGACGCGCGTTGGTTCTCCCCCGTGGGGGAGGGAGTTAGGCGGCGGCGGTCTCTAGGCCGGCGGCGGTGCGGAGAGCGTCGGCACGGTCGGTGCGCTCCCAGGTGAAGTCGGCGTCCTCGCGGCCGAAGTGGCCGTAGGCGGCGGTCTTCTGGAAGATCGGCCGGTGCAGGTCGAGGTAGCGGCGGAAGGCGCCGGGACGCATGTCGAACTCCGCCTCGACCAGCTGTGAGATACGGGAATCCGGCAGCACCCCGGTGCCGAAGGTCTCGACCATCAGCGAGACCGGGTGGGCGACGCCGATCGCGTAGGCGACCTGGACCTCGCAGCGCTGGGCGAGGCCGGCGGCAACGACGTTCTTGGCCACGTAGCGCGCCGCGTAGGCGGCCGAGCGGTCGACCTTGGACGGGTCCTTGCCGGAGAAGGCACCGCCGCCGTGGCGGGCCATGCCGCCGTAGGTGTCGACGATGATCTTGCGGCCGGTGAGGCCAGCGTCGCCGACGGGACCGCCGATCACGAACTTGCCGGTCGGGTTGACGAGGAAGCCCTCGTTCAGCTCGGGCTCGTCGTACATCCCCGGCACCTCGGCCTCGAGCACCGGCAGCACCACGTGCTCCCAGAGGTCGGGCCGGATCGTCGCCTGGGAGTCGATGCCCTCGGCGTGCTGGGTGGAGATCAGCAGCTTCTCGATCCCGACCGGGCGGCCTTCGCGGTAGCGGACGCTGACCTGGGTCTTGCCGTCGGGGCCGAGGTAGGCCAGGGTCTCGTCCTTGCGGACAGCGGCGAGACGCTCGGCGAGCCGGTGGGCGATGTGGATCGGCATCGGCATCAGCGCCGCGGTCTCGTCGCTGGCGTAGCCGAACATCATCCCCTGGTCGCCGGCACCGGCGAGGTCGAGCTCGTCGTCGTCGGAGGGGTCGACCCGGGCCTCGAGGGCGACGTCGACGCCCTGGGCGATGTCGGGCGACTGCTTGTCGAGCGAGACGAGGACGGAGATGTGGTCGCAGTTGTAGCCGTAGTCGCCGTGGTCGTAGCCGATCCCGCGGATCGTCTCGCGGACGATCTCGGGGATGTCGAGGTGGACGTCGGTCGAGATCTCGCCGGAGACGACCGCCATACCGGTGTTGACAAGGGTCTCGCAGGCGACGCGGCCCTCGGGGTCCTCGGCCATGATCGCGTCGAGGACGCCGTCGGAGATCTGGTCGCTGACCTTGTCGGGATGGCCCTCGGTAACGGACTCGGAAGTGAAGAGATGCTCGTTCTCGGCGAGCGGCTTGGTTGGCATGCGGCGAAGCCTAGAGAATCGGCAAAAACGTTGGACTGGCGCAGTCAGTCCGGCCGACCACGGCGGCCGCTGTGGGGAACGAAGTCGATCACCAGCGGCACGCCCTCGAGGCCGTAGGCCTCGCGCATGCGGTTCTCCAGGTGATAGGCCCAGTCGCGGACGATCAGCTTGCGGTCGTTGACCTGGATCGCGATCCGCACCGGCCTCTCCCCCACCTGGGCGGCGTAGTAGAGGCGCAGGCGGCGGCCGCGGCGGGACGGCGGCGGGGTTTTGGCGACGACGGCGGCGACGAAGCGATTCAGCTCCGGGGTCGGGATGCGCTCGCCGGCGCGATCGGCCAGCTGCAGCGCCCGCGGCAGCAGGGCCGGGACGTTGCGGCCCCGGGTGGCGGAGCAGGTGACGACCGCGGGGCGCAGCCGCAGCTTGCGCTCGACCCGGGCGCGGGCGTCGTCGATGTCGGTGGCGGTCAGGTCCCACTTGTTGAGCACCAGCAGGGTCGCGCAGCCCGCCTTCATCGCCAGCTCCGCGGCCCGCAGGTCCTCGGAGGTGACGCCGTCGGAGGCGTCGCAGACGACGATCGCCACGTCGGCTCGCTCGACCGCGCGCTGGGAGCGCAGCTGCGCGTAGTAGTCGATCGAGCCGGCGACCTTGGAGCGGCGCCGCAGGCCGGCGGTGTCGACCAGGATCACCCGCCGGCCGTCGACCTCGAGCTCGGTGTCGATCGCGTCGCGGGTGGTGCCGGCGATGTCGGAGACGATCACCCGGTCGGAGCCGAGGAAGGCGTTGACCAGCGACGACTTGCCGACGTTGGGGCGGCCGATCACGGCCACGCGAACGGCGTCCTCGTCCTCCTCCCGGGGGGGCAGGTCGCCGAGCTGGGCGACGATCGCGTCGAGCAGGTCGCCGGTGCCGAGCCCGTGGGTCGCCGAGAGCGCCAGCGGCTCGCCGAGGCCGAGGCCGTGGAACTCGGCGGTGATGCTGAAGTCGTTGGGGCGGTCGGCTTTGTTGACCGCGACCAGGACCGGGACCTCGCCACCGCGCAGCGTCCGCGCCAGCTCGGCGTCGCCGACCCGCAGCCCGGCGCGACCGTCGACGACCATCAGCACCGCGTCGGCCTCGGCGATCGCCAGCCGGGCCTGGGTCTGGACGTCGCGGGCCAGCTCGGCCTCGTCCTCGAGGTCGATGCCGCCGGTGTCGATCAGCTCGAAGGCGACCCCGTTCCACTCGCAGGCGAGCCGCTTGCGGTCACGGGTGACGCCGGGCTCGGCGGCGGTGACGGCCTCGCTGCCACCGACCAAGCGGTTGATCAGGGTGCTCTTGCCGACGTTGGGGAAGCCGACGACGGCGACGGTGGGCAGGCGGTTCATGCCAGGCCCCGCTCGCGGACAAGGCCGACGACTCGTCCCACGACCTCTTCGAGGCCGAGGCCCGTCGTGTCCAGCTCGACCGCGTCCGCAGCGGCGCGCAGGGCGCCGTGCTCGCGCTCGATGTCGCGGGCGTCGCGACGGCGCTGGGCGTCGAGGACGGACTCGAAATCCTCGCCGGTCTGAGCCGCACGGCGGCGGGCGCGCTCTCCGTCGGAGGCGGTGAGGAAGACCTTCAGCGGCGCCTCGGGACTGACCACGGTGCCGATGTCGCGACCCTCGGCCACGTAGCTGCCGGCGGCGATCAGCCGGCGCTGGCGGGCGACCATCGCCTCGCGAACCGCCGGGTGAGCGGAGACGCGGGAGGCGGCGGCGGTGACGCCGGGCTCGCGGATCGGGGCGCTGACGTCGCCGCCGTCGAGCAGGACGCGGCGACCCTCGAGCTCGATCTCCAGCCGGCTCGCCAGCTCGCCCAGGGCGTCGCCGTCGTCGAGCTCGGCACCGCGCTCGAGCGCGGCCAGGGCGACGCAGCGGTACATCGCCCCGGAGTCGAGGTAGGTGAAGCCGAGCTCCTCCGCCACGGCGCGCGCCACAGAGGACTTGCCGGCCCCGGCGGGGCCGTCGATCGCGATAACCATCAGCGGGGCAGCGTAGAGGCGCGCGGTCGCGGGCGGCGGCCCGGCTCGCCGCACCTGCGCCGCCGCGGGGGCGATCGAGGGCGGCGCCGTCTCGGTCAGGCGCCGTCGCGGACGAGCAGTGCGGCGAGATCGGACTCGAAGCCGGGGTAGCTGACCGCGGCGGCGCCCATGCCGCGGACCTCGACGCCCTCGCCGGAGGCGAGGCCCGCGACGGCACCGAGCATGGCGATGCGGTGGTCGCCGTGCGAGTCGATCGCGCCGCCGCGCAGGCCGCCCGTCCCGGTGATGACCATGCCGTCCTCGGTCGCCTCGACCAGTCCGCCGAGCGCGTTCAGGGCGGCGCTGACGGTGGCGATGCGGTCCGACTCCTTGCGGCGCAGCTCGGCGGCATCGCGGATCGTCGTCGTGCCCTCGGCGAAGCAGGCGGCCAGCGCGACCAGCGGCAGCTCGTCGATCGCCAGCGGCACCTCGGCGTCGCCGACCTCGGTCGCCCGCAGCCCGGTGGCGCGGACCCGGAGGTCGCCGATCGGCTCGCCCCCCTCTTCGCCGCCGGCGCTCACCTCGATCTCGGCCCCCATCCGCTCCAGGATCGTCAGCAGCCCGGTCCGGGTCGGGTTGAGCCCGACACCGCGGATCGAGACCTCGCTGCCGCCGATCAGAAGGCCGGCGACGATGAAGAAAGCGGCCGAGGAGAGGTCGGCGGGAACGACGATGCGATCGACCCGCAGGCGCTCGGCCGGCTCGATCACGACCGTGCCGCCCCCCTGCGCCCCGTGCTCCTCGCGCCGCACGACGGCGCCGGCGGCGGCGAGCATCCGCTCGCTGTGGTCGCGGGTCGGCAGCGGCTCGATGATCCGGGTCTCCCCCGCGGCGAGCAGGCCGGCGAAGAGCAGGCAGGACTTGACCTGGGCGCTGGCGACCGGCAGCTCGTATTCGATCCCCTGCAGCCGCGTGCCGAGGATCTCCAGCGGGGGGAGGCGCTCATCGCGGCAGCGCAGGTCGGCTCCCATCTCCCGTAGGGGGATGGCGACGCGGTCGACCGGCCGCCGGCGGATCGAGTCGTCGCCGTCGAGCGTCCAGTGCCCCCCCTCCTGTCCGGCCAGCCAGCCCGGCAGCAGTCGCAGCAGGGTGCCGGCGTTGCCGACGTCGATCGCGGTCGGACGGGGGCCGCGCAGGCCGACCCCGCGGACGTAGAGGGCCGAAGGCGGCAGCGCCCCTCGCGCCGCCTCGAGGTCCTGCCCGCTCACCGACACCGTCGTCTCCACCAGCCCCGTCTCGGCCCCCAGGTTCGCCACCGCGTCCAGGGTCGAGCTCGTGTCGGCGGCGTCGAGGTATCCCTCGATCCTCGTCTCTCCCTCCGCCATCGCCGCGATCAGGGCGGCGCGGTGGGAGATCGACTTGTCCGCGGGCGGGCGCAGGGAGCCGCGCAGGGGGCCGGCTGGGTCGAAGCGGGTCACGGCGGCGACGCTACTACGCGGCGCCGAGCACAGTGACCGTGTGGCCGAGCTCGCGCACCAGCGCCGCGGCGCGCTCGGCCTGGTCGTCGCCGGCGACCCAGAGAGTGACGGCGCCGGAGGTCATGTCGGGCGCCGGGTGCAGGGCCATGTCGGTGATGTTGACCCCGGCCTCGCCCAGAGCCAGCGCCAGGGCGGCGATCGTGCCGGGCTCGTTGGCGACGACGATCCGCAGCTCGCGCAGCGGGCCCGCGTCCAGATCGGACTCCAGCAGGCGGCGGCGGTCCTCCCCGGCGGCTGCGTGCCAGGCGGCGACGGCGTCGCGGTCGCCGCGCCGGATCAGCTCCGCCGCCTCGCCGAGGCGGCGGGCGACGGCCTCGACCGAGTCGGCGACGGCGTCGCGGTTGCTGGCGAAGATGTCGGCCCAGATCGCCGGGTTGGAGCCGGCGACGCGGGTGGTGTCGCGGAAGCTCGGCCCGACCTCGGGCATCCGCTCGGAGTCGCGGGTCAGCTCCGCCGCCGCCTCGGCGGCGAGGGCGTTGGCGACCACGTGCGGCAGGTGGCTGATCGTCGCCAGCAGGCGATCGTGGGCGGCGGCGTCGATCGCCTGGGGCCGGGCGCCGAGGCCGGAAACGGTGCGCTGCAGGCGGTCGTAGAGGAGGCCGCTGGAGCGCTCTGTGGGGGTCAGGTACCAGCGCGCGCCCTCGAAGAGGTCGGCGCGGGCGTTCTCGACCCCGGCGGTCTCTGCTCCGGCCAGCGGGTGACCGCCGATGAAGCGCTCGTCGCCGCCGAGCGCCGCGACCAGCCCGCCCTTGGTCGAGCCGACGTCGGTGACCACGGTCTCCGGACCGCTGGCCGCCAGCGCCGCCCGGGCCTGGTCCAGCAGCGCCCCGACCGGCCCGGCGCAGAAGACGATGTCAGCTCCCTCGCAGGCCTCCGCGACCGAGCCGGTACCGCGATCGAGCGCCCCCAGCTCGATCGCCCGCTCAATCGTCGCCGGAGTACGTCCGTAGCCAACCACCTCGGCCCCAAGTCGCTGCCGCGCGGCGAGCCCAATCGACCCCCCGATCAGTCCAACCCCCAAAACCGAAACCTTGGTGCCCTGGCTCATGACGGGGGCCAGGAAATGACGAGATCCGGGCGGTGCCAGGCAAGGACGCAGGAAGGCCGAATAGCAGCACTATTTGGCCGACCGAGGACGCCGCATGGCGACGACCCGGGGCCGTCATTTCCGGCCCCCGTCATGAGCCAGGGCACCACAATCAACTGCGGCGGGCCTCGATGGCCGAGGCGAAACGCTCGAGGACGCCGACGGTCTCCTCCCAGTCCATGCAGGCATCGGTGATCGACTGGCCGTAGGTGAGCTTCTCGCCCGGCACCAGGTCCTGGCGACCGCCGACCAGGAACGACTCCAGCATCACGCCGACGATCGCCTTGTTGCCGTCGGCGATCTGGTCGGCGATTTCGCCGGCCGCGAAGAACTGCTTCTCCGGGTCCTTGCCGCTGTTGTCGTGCGAGGCGTCGATCACCAGGCGCTCGGGCAGGCCGGAGACCCCCAGGGTGACCAGCGCGTCCTCGACGTCGGGCACGTGGTAGTTCGGCATTCCGTGGCCGCCGCGGAGGATGATGTGGCAGTCGGGATTGCCGGTCGTGTGCAGGATCGCCGGCATGCCGGCGTCGTCGATGCCGGCGAAGGCGTGGGGGACGGCGGCGGCGCGGACGGCGTCGACCGCGACCTGGATGTTGCCGTCGGTGCGGTTCTTGAAGCCGATCGGCATCGACAGCCCCGAGCCGAGCTGGCGGTGCGTCTGGCTCTCCGCGGTGCGAGCCCCGATCGCGCCCCAGGCGACCGTGTCGGAGATGTACTGCGGCGTGATCGGGTCGAGGAACTCGCAGCCGACCGGCAGCCCCAGGCCGACCACCTCGAGCAGCAGCTTGCGGGCCATCCGCAGGCCGGCGTTGACGTCGCCGGAGCCGTCCAGATGCGGGTCGTTGATCAGGCCCTTCCAGCCGGTGGTCGTGCGCGGCTTCTCGAAGTAGACCCGCATCACGACCAGCAGCCGGTCGCTCAGCTCCTTCGCCGTGGCGGCGAGGCGGCGGGAGTAGTCCAGCGCCGCTTTGGGGTCATGGACGCTGCACGGCCCGACCACTACGAGCAGCCGTGAGTCCTTGCCGTGGAGCACGTTGACGACTTCCTCGCGGGCCTTGATGACCGCTTTGGCCTGCTCCTTGCCCAGCGCCAGCTCCTCGAGCAGCTTTTCCGGCGGGGCGAGCTCGACCACTTTTGCGATCCGCTGGTCCCTCACACCGTCACGTCTGGCGCCCTCCTGCATGCCGATGATCATTTTGCCGTCGCCTTTCTCCAAACCGAGGGAATCGTACTTTCTGGTTGCTCCCCGCCAAAGCGAAGCCCTAGGAGTAGCACGGGTCGGACGATTAGTCGAGTATTTCTGACAAACCACGTAGGAAGCGGTCGTTCTCCTCGCGCTTGCCGTAACTGACGCGGATGTGGCCGGGGGCGCCGAGGGGAGTCCCGGGGCGGACCGCGACCTCGCGCTCGGCGAGGCCGGCGACCACCTCGCGCTCCTCGGCGTCGCCGAGATCGATCCAGGAGAAGTTCGCCTGCGTCTCGCTCGTCTCCAAGCCCGTCGCCCGCAGCGCCTCCTCGACGCGGAGCCGTTCGGCGACCGTCGTCTCGACCCGGCGCAGGACGTCGTCCTGGTGCAAGATCGCCTCCGCCCCGGCCGCCTGGGCGAGGGCGTTGACGCTGAAGGGCTGACGCAGGGCGTCGACGGCGGCGCGGAAGGTCGCGGAGCCGATCGCGTAGCCGACCCGCAGGCCGGCCAGGCCGTAGCACTTGCTGAAGGTTCGGAGGACGACCAGGTTGGTGAAGTCGGCCAGCAGGTCGAGCGTCGCGTCGGGGTCGTCGTCGGTCTGGAACTCGACGTAGGCCTCATCGAGGATGACCGTTACGTGCGGCGGAATGCGCTCGCAGAAGGCGGCGATCTCGGCCGCCGGGATGTGGGTCGCGGTCGGGTTGTTGGGGTTGCAGATCAGCAGCAGCTGGGTCGCGGCGGTGACCTCGGCGGCCATCGCGTCGAGATCGTGGACGTCGCCGGCGGCGAGGGGCACGCGGACCTCGCGGGCGCCGGTCAGCGCCGGCAGGTACGGGTACATCGAGAAGGCCGGCCAGGCGAAGAGAATCTCGGCACCGGGCTCGCAGAGCGCCTCGGCGGCGGCGAGCAGGATCTCGCAGGAGCCGTTGCCGACGGCGACCCGCCCGGGCTCGGTCTCGTAGCGCTCGGCGAGGCGGCGGCGCAGCAGGGTCGCGTCGGGGTCGGGGTAGCGGTTCATCGCCGCCGCGGTCTGGGCGATCGCCTCGACCACCCGCGGGTGCGGCGGGGACGGCGACTCGTTGGAGGCGAGCTGAGCGATGCCGCCGGCGGCGATCGCCTCGGGTGCCTGCCCGGTCGGCACGCCGGCCTGGTAGCCCGGCATCCGGGCCAGCTTCTCCGCGAAGGTGACGGTCATGCGTCGATTCTGACGGACGGACGCCGCTCGACGCTACTGAGCCGCTTCGAGATCGGCGCGCAGCTTCTGCGCCTCGCCGATGTAGGCATGGGCCGGGACGTGGTCCTCGGGAGCGTAGAAGTGGAGCATGACCCGGATCATCCGCGGCATCGAGCCCGGCACCGGGATCTCGCGGCAGCAGAGCAGCGGCACCGCGTCGAGGCCGAGGCCGCGGGCGGCGACCGCCGGGAACTCGGCGTCGAGGTCATCGGTGGTGGTGAACAGGCAGCTGACCATCGCCTTGGGCTCGAGGCCGCCGTTGCGCTCGATCAGCTCCCGCATCAGCGCCGTCGTCGCCTCGAGGATCGCCCCGGCCTCGTTGGCCTCGGCCTGTGTCGCCCCGCGCACCGCGAAGAGCCGCTGCCGGAGGGCCTCGTCGGCACCCGTGTTCATCTCACTCACAACTCCGCATCTTTCCAGAGCCGGGCGATCTCCCCGTCGGAGAGGCGGCGGCTGCCTCCCTCGGCCAGCCGCCCCAGCGCCAGCGAGCCGAAGCGGACCCGCTGCAGCGCCACGACGCGGTTGCCGACCGCCTCGACCATGCGGCGGACCTGGCGGTTGCGCCCCTCGCGCAGGACGATCTCGACCTCGCGCCCCTTCTGTCGAGTGACCTCAGCCGGGGCGGTGACGCCGTCCTCCAGGCTCACCCCACGTCGCAGCCGCTCGAGGTCGCGATCGGACGGCGGCCGGTGCAGCTCGGCCCGGTAGGTCTTGGCGACGCCATAGCGAGGATGGGTGAGCCGGTTCGCCAGCTCGCCGTCGTTGGTCAGCAGCAGCAGCCCAGTCGATTCCGCGTCGAGCCGGCCGACGGGATAGAGGCGAGCCTCGGTATCGACCAGCGAGACCACCGCCGGCCTCTCCCCCGGCTCCTTGGCCGTCGAGACGACCCCCGCCGGCTTGTTCACCGCCCAAACCTCGTGTGCCTCGACCCCGACCGGACTCCCGTCAACCCGCACGTCGTTCTCCTCATCGACATCGCGAGCCGGGTCGGTAACCACCTTCCCATCCACGGTGATGCGCCCGTTGGCAATGATCTTCTCCGCCATCCGCCGCGAAGCCACGCCCCCATGCGCCAGATACTTGGCGAGCCTCACGACGTCGAAGCCGCGGGGGTCACCCCCGACACAGCCTCCCCGCTGTTGCTGTGGCGGGGGTGACCCCCGCGGCTCCACCGCCTGGTCACTCGGCCCGCTGTTCCCCGGCCTTCAGGAGCCGCTCCCGCAGCTCCCGCGCATCCTCCGGACTGGGATCGAACCGCGACGGATCCGGCAACTGGTCCAACCCGGACAACCCGAAGAGCCGCTCGAACAGCTCCGACGTTTTGAAGATCGCGGCGCCGAACTGCGAGCGCCCCGACTCCTCGATCAGCCCGCGCTCGGCCAGGCCCTGGACCGCCGACTCCGAGGAGACGCCGCGGATGCGGGCGACCTCGGGGCGGGTGACCGGCTGCAGGTAGGCGACGATCGCCAGGGTCTCGGCCTGGGCCTGGGTCAGCGGCGGCGTCCGCGGCTTCGAGAGCAGGCGCCGCGCCGCTTCCTCGCTGGCGGGATCGCTGGCGAGGGCGAAGCCGCCGGAGACCTCGCGCAGGACGATCCCGCGCTTGCCCTCGGCGAGGTCCTCGCGCAGCAGCTCGATCGCCTCGGCGACCTGGCCCTCGGTCGCCTCGGTCGCCCGCGCCAGGTCGGCGGCGGCGACCGGCTGGGAGGAGAGGAAGAGCAGCGCTTCGAGGGTGCGGGTGAGGTCGCTCATGGCGCCGCCACTTTGCGCACCTGGATCGGGCCGAACGGCTCCCCCTGCTCCCAGGTGATCTCGCCCCGCCGGTACAGCTCCAGCAAGCCGAAGATCGTGACCGCCTGGGTGAGGCGGTCTTCGCCGCCGAACTCCTCGTCGAAGTCGAAGCTGGTGCGGCGGCGGAGGACGTCGCGCAGGGCGCGCAGGCGGCGCTCGAGCGAGACGGTCGGGCGGATGTGGCTGACGTCGACGTCGGGCGGCTCGGTCAAGAGGTCGCCAAGCGCGGCCCCGAGCGCCTCCGGCTCGTAGACCGCGGTGGCCGCGTCGACCGCGACCTGCCGCAGCGCCCGCGGCAGCGGCGCCGAGCGGTAGAGGTAGCCGCGCTGGCTCTCGAAGCGGTCGGCGAGGACCGCCGAGGCGTCGCGGTAGCGCCGGTACTCGAGCATCCGCGCCAGCAGCTCCTCGATCGCCTCCTCGGGACTGAGATCGTCGAGCTCGTCCTCGGGGCCGGGCAGCATCAGCCGCGACTTCAGCTCCAGCAGGGCGGCGATCAGGACGAGGAATTCGGTCGCCACCTCCAGCTCCAGCTCGCCCTCGCGCTCGAGGTGCTCGATGTAGGAGACCACGACCTCGCCCAGCTGCAGGTCGAGCAGGCTCACCTCCTCGCGCAGGACGACCGCCATCAGCAGGTCGAACGGCCCGGCGAAGATGTCCAGGTCGAGGTCTAGGTCCGCAACGGCCACAGGGGGACGGTAACGCCCGGCTTGGATGCCCGCCCGCGCGGGCGGGATCTATCCGGGGCCGTAGCCCATAAGACCGCGCACCTCGGCCAGGGTGGCGGCGGCGAGCGGCCTGGCTTTCTCGGCGCCGGCGGCCAGAACCGCGTCCAGCGCCGCCTCGTCGGGGCGCAGCTCGGCGTAGCGCTCCTGGACCGGGGCGAGCAGCTCGACGACGCTCTCGGCGACGGCCGTCTTGAAGTCGCCGTAGCCGGCGCCCTCGAACTCGCGCTCGACCTCGTCGGGGCCGACCCCGCGGGCGACGGCAAGGATGGCGATCAGGTTCGTGATCCCGGCCTTGTCCTCTCCCCGCCGCACCTCGCGGCCGGAGTCGGTGACGGCACTGCCGAGCTTCTTGCGGATCGCGTCGGGCTCGTCGAGCACGAGCACGGTGCCCGCCTCGGTGCCGCCGGTCGTCGACATCTTCCGCTCCGGCTCCTGCAGGTCCATGATCCGCGCGCCCACCTCCGGGATGCGGAACTCGGGCACGACCAGGGCCTCGCCGAAGCGCTCGTTGAAGCGGCGGGCGATCTCCCGCATCAGCTCGACGTGCTGGCGCTGGTCGTCGCCGACTGGGACCTCGGTGGCGCGGTAGGCGAGCACGTCGGCGGCCATCAGCACCGGGTAGAAGAAGAGCGCGGCGGAGACCAGCTCGCGCTGGCGCGCCGACTTCTCCTTGAACTGGTGCATGCGGTTGAGGTCGCCGTGGGCGGTGACGGCGGAGAGCAGCCAGGTCAGCTCGGTGTGCTCGCGCACGTCGGACTGGCGGAAGAAGATGCAGCGAGCCGGGTCGAGGCCGGCGGCGAGCAGGATCGCGGCGGTGTCGTAGAGCCGCTCGCGCAGCTCGGCCGGGTCGTAGGCGACCGAGATCGCGTGCAGGTCGACGATGCAGAAGATCGCTGGGTCGCCGCGGTCCTGTCCCTCGACGTACTGCCGGATCGCGCCGATGAAGTTGCCGAGGTGCTTGCGACCGGTCGGCTGGATGCCGGAGAAGATGATCGGGGCAGGCACGGAAGCAGCCTATTCGGGGGGCGGGACGGGGGTGCCCCTCGCCCTCACGAACTGCGGGGAGGTTCGGTCGAGGGGCACCCCCGTCCCGGCTCAGGCGGGCTGCTTTGATGCCGGCTCTTCAGAGATGGGGTCGACCTTGCGGCGTGGGTCCTCGATGCCGAAACCGGAGGCGATGCCGCCGAGGATCATCAGCACCGCGGCGATCAGGGCGCCGAGGTGGAAGGCGGAGGTCGAGGCATCAGCGGCGGCGGCGCGGACGAGAGCCGCTTCGGCCGGCGGCAGCTTCTTCGTCCCGGGAACCGCCAGCGGCTGTGCCTTGGCGTCGGCGACCGTCTTCTCCGCCGCCGGGCTCAGCGGCACCGCGCCGAGGCTCTCGTCGAGCACGGTGCCGAAGTGGGCAGAGATGACAGCGCCGAGGATGGCGATCGCCAGCAGCCCCGCGACCCGCGAGACGCCGTTGTTGACGCCGGAGGCGATCCCCACCTGCCGCTCCTCGACCGAGTCGAGCACGGTCGCGGTCAGCGGCGCCACCGTCGCCGCCAGGCCGAGCCCAAAGACGAGGATCGCCGGCAGCAGGTCGGCGAGGTAGTCGGCGTCGGTGTCGACCCGCAGCATCAGCAGCAGCCCGATCCCGGCGACTATCGGACCGGCGGTCATCGGCAGCCGCGGCCCCGTGCCGGAGGCGAGGCGGCCGAAGCGGGGCGAGAGCAGGAAGAGCAGGACCGAGATCGGCGTCGTCGCCAGCCCCGCCTCCAGCGCCGTGTAGCCGACCACCTGCTGCAGATAGAGGGCGACGAAAAAGAGGCCGCCGATCAGGCCCGCGTAGGCAGCCAGCGTGGTCAGGTTGGCGACGGCGAAGTTGCGGATGCGGAAGAGGCCGAGGTCGAGCATCGGGTGGCGGGCCCGCACCTCGTAGAGCAGGAAGAGGGCGAAGCAGACGATGCCCGCGACCAGCGGCACCCAGACCAGCGGGTCGCTCCAGCCGTGGGTCGGCTGCTCGATCAGGGCGAAGACAGGACCACCCAACCCGGCGGCCGAGAGCCCGACCCCGGGCCAGTCGATGCCGCGGAAGGCGTCGGGGTCGCGGCTCTCCTCGACCGCGCGCAGGGTCACCGCCACCGTCACCGCGATCAGCGGCAGGTTGACCCAGAAGATCGCCCGCCAGGAGAGCAGCCCAATCAGGGCGCCGCCCCCGGCCGGCCCGAGCACGGTCGCGATCCCGGTCCAGGCAGTCCAGGTGCCGACCGCCTTGCCGCGCTCGGCGCCCTCGAAAGTGGCGGCGACGATCGCCAGCGAGCCCGGCACCAGCAGCGCCCCGGCGATCCCCTGCAGGGCGCGGGCGCCGACCAGGAACTCGTCCGAGGGCGCGAGCGCGCAGAGGGCCGAGGTGGCGCCGAAGCCGAGCAGCCCGGCGACGAACATCCGCCGCCGCCCGAACTGGTCGCCGAGCGAGCCGCCGACCAGCATCAGCGAGACCATCGTCAGCAGGTAGGCCTCGACCACCCACTGCTGCCCGGCTAGGCCGGCCTCGAGATCGTCGCTGATCGCCGGCAGGGCGACGTTGATGACGGTGGCGTCGAGGAAGACGACGGTGGAGCCGAGGATCGTCGCGACGAGGGTCAGGCGCTGCTGGCGGGACACCGAGCGAGTCTAGGAGGCGTCCACCGCCGACTCGCTGCCCCAGGCCGGCACAGCGCAAGATACCTCCCGCTCGCGGCCAATCGTGCGCCGGCCCTGGGATTGACTGGAACAATCCGGGTAGGTGACCGTCCATGGCTAGAGCGATCTGGAGCGGCTCGATCAGTTTCGGGCTGCTCAACGTGCCCGTGAAGCTCTACAGCGCCGTCGCCCGGCGCAGCATCGCCCTGCGCGAGATCCGCGAGTCCGACAGCGCCCGGATCAAACATCGGCGCGTCGCCGAGGGGACCGACGAGGAGGTCCCCTACGAGGAGATCGTCAAGGCGTATGAGATCACCCCCGGCCAGTACGTCCCGATCAGCAAGGACGAGATGTCCTCGATGGCGCCGGAGAAGACGCGCGCGATCGACGTCCAGGACTTCGTCGACCTCGACGAGATCGACCCGATCTACTTCGACAGCCCCTACTACCTCGGCCCGGCCGACGGCGCCGAGAAGGCCTACTCGCTGCTGGCCAAGGCGATGGAGGCCTCCGGCAAGGTCGCGGTCGCCCGCTTCGTCTTCCGCAACAAGGAGCACCTGGCGGCGATCCGCACCTCCGGCGGCGTCCTCACCCTGACCACGATGCGCTTCGCCGACGAGGTGGTGCCGGCCAGCGAGCTCGAGGAGGTGCTGCCGGACACGGCCCCCAAGGTCGCGAAGAAGGAGCAGGAGATGGCCGAGCAGCTGATCGAGTCGCTCAGCACCGACTTCGACCCCTCCGCCTACCGCGACGAGTACCGCGAGCAGCTGCTGGGCCTGATCGAACGCAAGGCCGAAGGCAAGGAGATCGTCGCTTCCGAGAGCGAGGCGCCACAGGCGACCAAGGCCCCGGACTTGATGGCGGCGCTGGAGGAGAGCATCGCCGCGGTCAAGGGCAAGGGCGCCAAGCCCAAAAAAGCCACCGCGAAGAAACGCAAAGCGCCGGCCAAAAAAGCAAAAGCGACGAAAGCGAAGAAAAGCTCGCCGTCGCGCTCCAAAGCGAAGTCCTCGAAGTAGCCCGTGGCCACTAGCCAGGTGGTCGAGGTCGACGGGCGTGAGCTGAAGCTCACCAACCTCGACAAGGTTCTCTACCCGAAAGCCGGCTTCACCAAGGGCGAGATGGTCGATTACTACGCCAAGGTGGCGGAGGCGATGGTGCCCCACCTCAAGGGCCGCGCCGTCACCCTGCGGCGCTTCCCGGAAGGGGTCGAGGACCTCGACTCCGCCTTCTTCGAGAAGCGCTGCCCCAAGCACCGGCCGAAATGGGTGAAGACGACGAACGTGCGTGCCGGCCCGAACGCCGGCAACATCGACTTCTGCGTCTGCGACGGACGGCCGACGCTGATCTGGATGGCGCAGCTGGCGGCGATCGAGCTGCACCCCTCGCTCTCGCTGGGGCGGGCGCCGACGCGGCCGACCGTGCTCGCCTTCGACCTCGACCCGGGCCCGCCGGCCGACGTCGTCGACTGCTGCCGCGTGGCCCTGCGCCTGCGCGACATGTTCGGCCACTTCGGGGTCCAGTCCTTCCCAAAGACGTCGGGCTCGAAGGGGATGCAGGTCTACGTCCCGCTCAACTCAAAGAAAGTCAACTACGACGTGACCAAACCCTTCGCCAAAGCGATCGCCCAGCTGCTGGAAAAGCAGACCCCGGACCTGGTCGTCTCGAAGATGAAAAAGGTCGAACGCGGCGGCAAGGTCTTCGTCGACTGGTCCCAGAACCACCGCAGCAAAACCACGATCGCGGTCTACTCGCTGCGGGCGCGCGAGCGGCCGACCGCCTCGACCCCGATCACCTGGGAAGAGGTCGAAGCGGCCGCCGAGAGCGGCGACGGCTCAGGCCTGGTCTTCGAGGCCGGCGCGGTGTTGGAGCGGATCGAGCGCCACGGCGACCTCTTCGCCCCGGTGCTGGAGCTCGAACAGGAGCTGCCGGAGCTCTGAATAAAGCGCCGCCTCCTCTGCTCCCGCACGGGCGCGCTGATGACGACCGGAGTGCTCGCGCCCGCGCTCCCGCGTCCGGGGGCGGCTAGTGGGGGTTCCGCCACATCTGGGTCACGGGTGGACCGCCTTCGCCCAACTCGAACTCGGCCCATTTGGCGAAGCCGACGCCTTCGTAGCGGCGGTGGTTGGCCGGGTTGGTCGACTCGAGATAAGCGGCGGCGCCCTCGGCGTCGATCCGCGCCAGGTTCTCCGCCAGCAATCCCATGCCCAGGCCCCGCCCACGACTGTCGGGGTGGGTGGCGAGGAGGCTGAGGTAGTAGTGGGGCCGATCGGCGGGATGGGCGCGGTCGAAGCGGGCGAAGCTGTCGAGGGCGCGGGGCGCCGTGTCGCCCAGCAGGTCGGCGACCATCGACTCGAAGCGGGGCTCGTCCTCGGGGCGCAGCTCGGGCTTGCCGGGAGGGATCCAGAGCGCGGCGGCACCGGCATCGGCCACCCACACCCAGCCGTAGTCGAGGGCCGACTCCAGCAGGAACCCCCAGACGGCGCGGTGCTGCTCCAAGCGGCGCTTGGGGTCGGGGAAGGCCCAGCCCCAGACCGGGTCGGAGTAGAAGGCGAGCGCCATCGTCTCGGCCAGCGTGTCCAGATCCGCCCGGGTAGCGACCCTCGAATCCACCGGCGCCGGCTGCTGGCCAGGCGCCGGGGTCACTGTCCCAGCGGCTGGCGAACGACAGGGTGACGGGTCGCCTTGACCTCGTCGAGGCGACGGACCGGGGTCGTGTAGGGCGCGTTCCTGGCCAGCTCCGGATCGGACTCGGCCTCCTCGAGAATCCGCTCGACGGCGTCGGCGAAGGCGTCGAGGCTCTCCTTCGTCTCGGTCTCGGTCGGCTCGACCATCAACGCCTCCTCGACGAGGAGCGGAAAGTAGACGGTCGGCGGGTGGAAGCCGAAGTCGAGCAGGCGCTTGGCGAGGTCGAGGGTCGCCAGGCCGAGCTCCTTCTTCATCGGCTTGCCGGAGAGGACGAACTCGTGCATGCAGTGGCGGTCGAAGGCGACGGGCAGGCGCGCGCCGGCGCGGCCGGCGGCGAGGCGGGCCTTCAGGTAGTTGGCGTTGAGGACGGCGGTCTCCGAGGCCTCGGCGAGGCCGTCGGCGCCGAGGCTGAGGATGTAGGCGTAGGAGCGGACGAAGACGCCGAAGTTGCCCTGGAAGCCGCGCAGGCGGCCAATCGACTTGGGCCGCTCGAAGTCGAGGTCGTAGCTGGGCCCGCCGCCGTTGTCGCTCTCGCGCCGTACCACCTGCGGGCGTGGCAGGAAAGGCTCGATGCGCTCGGAGACGGCGATCGGTCCGGCCCCGGGCCCGCCGCCGCCGTGCGGCTGGCTGAAGGACTTGTGGAGGTTGAGGTGGACGATGTCGAAGCCCATGTCGCCCGGTCGCGAGTGGCCCATGACGGCGTTGAGGTTGGCGCCGTCGTAGTAGAGCGTCCCCCCCACCTCGTGGATCAGGCCGGCGATCTCGGCGATGCTCTCGTCAAAGAGGCCGAGCGTGTTGGGGTTGGTCAGCATCAGGCAAGCGACGTCGTCGGAGACCTTGGCCCGCAGGTCATCCATCTCCACCCCACCGCGCTCGTTGGTCGCGACTTTGACCACCTCGTACCCGGCCATCGTCACCGAGGCCGGGTTGGTGCCGTGCGAGGTGTCGGGAGCCAGCACCTTGCTCCGGGTTTCGCCGCGGTCGGCGTGGAAGGCGCGGGTCAGCAGCAGGCCGGCGAGCTCGCCGTGGGAGCCGGCGGAGGGCTGCAGGCTGACGTGCGGCAGCCCGCAGATCTCGCTCAGCGACTGCTGCAGCAGCCACATCAGCTCCAGCGCCCCCTGGGCCCGGCGCGGGTCCTGGGCCGGGTGCAGGCGGGCGTGGCCGGGCAGCGCCGCGACCCTCTCGTTCAGACGCGGGTTGTGCTTCATCGTGCAGGAGCCGAGCGGGTAGAAGCCGCTGTCGAGGTCGAAGTTGCGGCGCGAGAGCTTGTTGTAGTGGCGGACGATCTCCGGCTCGGCGATCTCCGGCAGCGCCGGTGGCTCGGCCCGCAGCAGGTTGGCCGGGATCAACTGCTCCAGCGGCGTCTGGGGGACACCGGCGTCCGGGAGCACCGCGGCGCGCCGGCCCGGCTTCGACTTCTCGTAGATCGTCCTGGTCCGTTCGCGCTGCATCGGCGTCTCGGTGATCGCGCTCATGCGACCCCCTCCGCCATTGGCGCTTTACTCGGCGTATTGCCGAGGAAAGCGCCATGCGCGTGGAATCCGGCGATCGCGGCGCCGATGGCGTCGGCCAGCTCCTCGATCTGCTCGCGGCTGCGGCGCTCGGTGATCGCGATCAGGAGGCCGTCGGGGTGCTCGGGGTACTCGCGGCCGAGCGGGTAGCCGGCGGCGATGCCGCGCTCGGCGCAGTGGTCGAGTACGGCGGCGACCGGCGCATCGAGCTTGACCGCGAACTCGCGCACGACCGGTGCCTCGTGCAGCAGCTCGACCCCCTCGACCGCGGCCAACCTCTGCCGTGCATAGGCGGTGCGCTGGGCAAGCAGCTCGCCGAGCTCGCGGAAGCCCTGGCGGCCGAGCCAGGCGAGGTGGACCATCGCCCCCAGTGCGTTCAGCGCCTGGGCGGTGCAGATGTTGTTCGTGGCTTTCTCGCGGCGGATGTGCTGCTCGCGGGTCTGCAGGGCGAGGACGAAGCCGCGGCGACCGTCGACGTCCTCGGTCTCGCCGGCGATCCGGCCCGGCATGCGGCGGATCTGGGCCTCGGTCGCGCAGAAAAAACCAAACGAAGGGCCGCCGAAATCCAAGCGGTTGCCGAGCGGCTGGCCCTCGCCGAGGGCGATGTCGGCGCCGCACTCGCCGGGCGGCTTGAGGATGCCGAGAGTCATCGGGTCGCAGGCGACGACCAGCAGGGCGCCGTGCTCCTTGGCGGCGGCGCCGAGCGCCTCGACGTCCTCGACCGCACCGAAGAAGTTGGGGCTCTGCAGGACCACGGCGGCGGTCTCGCCGTCGACGGCGGCGGCCAGGGCGGCGGCGTCGGTCAGCCCGCCCTCGAGCCCGACCTCGACCACCTCGGCGCCGTAGCCCTCCGAGTAGGTGGCGAGGGTCTCGCGGCTATGCGGGTGGACCCCGCGGGAGACGACGAAGCGGCGGCGCTTGGTCGCGCCCATCGCCAGGTAGCCGGCGGAGGCGACCGACGATGGCCCCTCGTAGAGGCCGGCGTTGGAGACCGGCAGCCCGGTCAGCTCCGACATCGCCGTCTGGAACTCGAACATCACCTGCAGCCCGCCCTGGGAGATCTCCGGCTGGTAGGGGGTGTAGGGGGTGAGGAACTCCGAGCGCGAGGTAATCGCGTCGACGATTGCCGGCACGTAGTGGTCGTACATCCCCGCCCCGACGAAGCAGATCTGACCTTCGGCGTCGGCGTTGCGGTCGGCCAGGCCGGCGAGGCGCTCGTAGACCTCGGCCTCGCCGAGGCCGTCCGGCAGCGCCAGCGGCCGGCCCAGGCGCAGCGGCTCGGGGATCTGGTCGAACAGCTCGCCAACCGAGTCGACGCCGATCGCGGCGAGCATCTCGGCGCGATCGCCGACGGTCGCTGAGGTGTAGCGGGTCACGCGGCTAAGGCTACGGAAGCCGGGGGCGGGGGTGCCGCGCTAGCTTTCCAGCAACTTGCGGTATTCGGCGGCGTCGAGCAGCGCCTCCGCCTCCTGCGGCGCGGTCAGCCGGACCTTGACCAGCCAGCCCTCGCCGTAGGGGTCCTCGTTGACTTTCTCGGGCGTGTCTTCGAGCGCGTCGTTGACCGCGACGATCTCCCCCGACATCGGCGCGATCACGTCGGAGACCGCCTTGACCGACTCAACCTCGGCGTAGGAGGCGTCTTTGTCGATCGTCGCGCCGACCTCCGGCGGGTCGTAGAAGACGACCTCGCCGAGCGAGTCCTGGGCGTACCAGGTGATCCCGAAGACAGCGTGCTCGTCGCCCTCCAGCCGCGCCCAGTCGTGCTGGTCGTGGTAGCGCAGGTCGTCGGGGTAGTCGTCTTCGGACAAAGCTCAGCTCGCTTTCCGGTAGAGGGGCTTGGAAGCTACCCGGGCGGCGCGACGCTTGCCGCGCACGTCGATCTCCAACTCGGTCCCCGGCTCGGCTAGGTCGCTGCGGACGTAGGCCATGCCGGCACCCTGCTCGAGCGAGGGCGAGAAGGTTCCGGAGCTGACGACGCCCACCGTCTTCTCGCCGGCCAGCACCGGGTTGCCGTCGCGGGGGATGCCGGCACCCTCGATCAGGAACGGCGCCAGGCGCTCAGCCGTGCCCTCGGCCCGCGCCTGCGCGACGACCTGGGAGCCGAGGAAGCCCGTCGCCTCCGCGCAGCACCAGCCGAGGCCCGCCGCGATCGGGTTGCGCTTCAGGCTGAGCTCGTGCCCGTGCAGCGGGAAGCAGACCTCGAGCCGCAGGGTGTCGCGGGCGCCGAGCCCGCAGGGGACGACCCCGGCATCGAGCAGCTCGGCCCAGATCGGGGTGGCGACCTCCGGGTCGAGCAGCATCTCGACCCCGTCCTCGCCGGTGTAGCCGGTGCCGCAGACCAGTGCCGGGCGACCGCCGACTCGCACATGGGAGACCTGCATCCGCGGCGGCAGCGCGATGCCGAGGGCGCGGGTGAAGACGGCGCGGGCGTGCGGGCCCTGCACGGCCAGCATCGCGTAGCGGTCGGCGACGTCGCGGACGATGACGTCGAAGCCCCGGCTCCAGCGGCCCAGCCAAGCCAGGTCGGTCCCGTGGTTGGCGGCGTTGGTGACGATCAGGTAGCGATCGCCGCCGAGCCGGTAGGCGAAGAGATCGTCGATGACACCGCCGTCCTCCTGACAGAGACAGGAGTACTGGGCACCGCCGATCTCGACCTTGGCGACGTCGTTGGAGAGCACCAGTTGCAGGAACGCCAGCGCCCCAGGCCCCTCGACCTCGACCTCGCCCATATGGGAGACGTCGAACATCCCGGCATGCGTCCGCACCGCCGAATGCTCCTCCTTGATGCCCTCGTACTGCACCGGCATCTCCCATCCAGCGAACGGCACCACCTTCCCCCCAAGGGCGACGTGCTGCTCGTAGAGAGGGGTGCGCCGGAGCTCGCTCACGCGCCCAGGCTATTGACGAACGACCCTCGAAGGAGGTCGGGTGCCCCTCCCGCGGAGGCTCAAGGAACCGCGCCCGAACCCTCGGGACTCGATCAGCTGCGCGACGGTCTCCGCGGGAGGGGCACCCGACCTCCCTTGACGCTCAGTCCTTAAGAAACCCCGGCACGTCGATGTCGTCATCCGAAACGCGAAGTTTGCGGATGTCGGTGTCGTCGGCCGCGATCCGCGGCTTCGCCTCGTAACGCCGCCTTACCCGCTGAGGGGAGCGGGCGAGGAGCTCGAAGCCCTCGAAGCCGGTGGCGATCACGGTGACCCGGACCTCGTCTTTCATCGACTGGTCGACGACGGAGCCGAAGATGATGTTGGCGTTGTCGTCGGCCTCGGCCTGGACCAGCTGCGCCGCCTCGTTGACCTCGAACAGGCCGAGGTCCTCGGGGCCGGTGATGTTCAGCAGCATCCCGGTCGCGCCCTTGATCGACTCCTCGATCAGCGGCGAAGTGATCGCCGCCTTGGCGGCGTCGAGCGCCCGCGCCTCGCCCGAGGCGGAGCCGACGCCCATCAGGGCCGAGCCGGCGTCGCGCATGATCGTGCGCACGTCGGCGAAGTCGAGGTTGATCAGGCCCGGGATCGTGATCAGGTCGGTAATGCCCTGGACGCCCTGACGGAGGATGTCGTCGGCCTGGCGGAACGCCTCCAGTACGCTGGTCCGGCGCTCGACCGCCTGCAGCAGCTTCTCGTTGGGAACGATGATCAGGGTGTCGACGTTGTTGCGCAGTTTCTCGATGCCCTCGAGCGCCTGCTGCATGCGCCGTTTGCCCTCGAACTCGAAGGGCTTGGTGACCGCGCCGACGGTGAGGGCGCCGATCTCGTCCTTGGCGATCTCGGCGATGACCGGCGCCGAGCCGGTGCCGGTGCCGCCACCCTCGCCGGCGGTGACGAAGACCATGTCGGCGCCCTTCAGCGCCTCCTTGATCTCATCGCGGCTCTCCGCCGCCGCGCCCGCTCCGACCTCGGGGTTGCCGCCGGCGCCGAGGCCCCGGGTCAGCTCCTGCCCGATCGAAAGCTTGATGTCGGCATCGCAAGCCTGCAGGGCCTGTGCATCGGTGTTGACCGCGACGAACTCGACGCCGCGGATGCCGGCGTCGATCATGCGGCTGACCGCATTGGTACCGCCGCCGCCTGCTCCGACGACCTTTATGACCGCAAGGTAAGTGGATTCCATCTCCCGATTTCTCCAGCTCGCCGACTCGAGGGTCGGCGTTTGAGTTGAGCCCTTGTTCCGTCCGAGCCTTCAGTGAGGCTCAAGGGTTCGAGCCTTCGCTTCAAGTACGGAAATTCCGCTGAACGTAGGGCATTGTCGCGCCTCTGTCAAACGGCCGACAGGCATCCTGCAAGGCCAGACCCTCGATGCTAACTTGAGGCTTTGCCCAGGCTAACCCTTTGATCGAGGGTTCAGGGAGGGGGCGGAAGAGTATGCCCAGAGCCACCGTACGCCGGTCGTCTCGGCGCGTGCAGGTCTACATAATCGAGCGCGGTGATCGCCGGGTCGGCAAGCACCGCCGCAGCCGCCTTCCACTTCTGCGCCGCCTGCGAAGCGTCGCCGAAGCGCAGTTCGATCCCCGCCGTGGTTTCGACGTCGACCCCGCTCTCGCCGTAGTAGCTGCCGGCGAGGTAAGGGCGAAGGGCGGCCGGAGCGGCTCCCAGCACGCGGGCCTGCTGCAGCAGCGGGCCGGCCAGTCGCCCACCCTGCGGCGGCTCCAAGAGGGGCAGCTGGGGCAAACCGGGCTCAGCCGGCAGTGGCCACCAGCGGACGATCGCGCCCGCGGCGGTCACCGCGACGGCGTCTTCGCCGCTGCCGATCGTCGCCACCGGCGCCGGCACCCGCACCGTGCCGGTGGTGCTCTCGTCGCCGAACACGATCTGGAAGAGCGCCCCGGCGGCGATCACGGCCAGGATCACCGCGACCGGCTTCCACAGCCGCCTCACAGCTCCCAGCCGCTGGGCCAGCGCACCTCGCCCAGCACCTGGACCTCCGGCTCCAGCTCGATCCCGAACTCGGCGTGGACGCGGCGACGGCCCGCGGCCATCAGCTCCAGCACGTCCTCGGTGCTCGCCTCGCCGGTGTTCTCGACGAAGTTGGCGTGCTTCTCGGAGAAGCGGGCACCGCCATGACTGAGGCCGCGGCAGCCGGCGGCATCGAGCAGCTGGCCGGCCGAGCGACCTTCGGCGCGCTCGTCGTCGGGGTTCTTGAAGGTCGAGCCGAAGGTCTTGATACCGGCCGGCTGGGCCTCGCGGCGGCGCTCGCGCATCGTCGCCAGGGTGGCGCGAATCTCGGCCGGGTCGCCGGGGCGCAGCCGGAAGCAGGCGCGGGAGACGACTTCGCCCGAGCGCAGGTTCGAGCGGCGATAGGAGAAGTCGAGCCGGTCGGGCTCGCGGCGGTCGGTGCCGGCCGCGGTGCTTACCTCGACCCAGTCGAGCACCCGCGCCAGCTGGCCACCGTAGGCGTTGGCGTTCATCCGCACCGCCCCGCCGGCGGTGCCGGGGATGTTGATCCCGAACTCGAGGCCAGCGAGACCCCAGCCGGCGGTCTTGGCGGCGGCCGAAGGCAAGCGGGCACCGCCGCCGCAGAGCACGCGCTCGCCGTCGCGCTCGATCGACGCGAGCTCCCCGTCCAGCTTGATTGCAAGGCCATGAAAGCCATCGTCGGCTATGACCAGGTTCGAGCCGGAGCCGACCAGTCCTACCGCCAGCCCTTCCGACTCGGCCCAGCGCAGCATCTCGACCAGCTCCCCCTGGCTGGACGGGCGCGCGAACCAGTCGGCCGTGCCCCCGGTACGGATGGTGGTCAGGCGGGCGAGCGGGCGGTCGCGCTCCACCCCCGCCGGCGTCGGGCTCATGACTCCTCCAGCAGGGACTCGCCGAGCTTGAAGACGTCGCCGGCGCCGATCGTGACCAGCACGGCATCCGCGGGCAGGCCGCCGCCGTCCAGGCGCTCGGCCAGCGCGCGGCGCGCGCTGCTCGCCTCCGGCAGCCACCAGACCGGCCTCCCCCCCATCCGCTCCGCCGCCGCCTGTGCCACCTGCAGGCCACTGACGCCGGCCAGCTCGCCGACCGGCTCCTCACGGGCCGGATAGACGTCGAGCACCACCACCTCGTCGGCCAAGGTCAGCGCCGCGCCGAACTCGACCGCAAGTGCCTTGGTGCGCGAGTAGAGGTGCGGCTGGAAGACCGCGATCAGGCGTCCGGGCTGCAGCTGCCGCAGGGCGGACAGCGCCGCGCGCACCTCGGTCGGGTGGTGCGCGTAGTCGTCGTAGATGCGGGTTGAGCCACGGCGGCCCTTCAGCTCGAGCCGCCGCCGCACCCCTGGAAAGTCGGCCAGAGCCGCCGCGGCGGCACCGGCATCGAGCCCGGCAAGCTCGATCGCGGCTAGGGCGGCGCGGGCGTTGGCGCGGTTATGGAGGCCGGGCACCGCCAGGGGCAGGTCGGCGGGCCCGGGGACGTCGGCGTCGAAGCCGAGCCGGGTGCCGGCGCCGCTCAGCTCGTCGAGCTCGCCGGCGGCGGGCAGCGCCGCCGCCGCGGCCGGCGCCAGAAACCTGGCGAAGGCCCGGTGCAGCTCGGCCAGCGACCCCCAGCGCGTGTGGTGGTCCATCTCGACGTTGGTGACCACGGCGATCTCCGGCCGCAGCTCGAGGAAGCTGGCGTCGCTCTCGTCGGCCTCGGCGACGACCCACTCCCCCTCGCCCCAACCGGCGTTGGCGGCGCCGCCGTCGGCGTCCAGGCCGGGGACCTCGCCGCCGACGAAGAAGGCGGGATCGGCGCCGATCGCGCGCAGCGCCCAGACCGCCATCGCGGTCGTCGTCGTCTTGCCATGGGTGCCCGCGACGGCGATCAGCCGCTTCTCCGCGCAGAGCTCCGCCAGCAGGGCGCCGCGGTGGATTGGCTCGACGCCCCGCTCCCGGGACAGGGCCAGCTCCGGGTTGTCGGCGCCGATCGCGGTCGAGACGACGACCTCGGCCCCGTCGGGCAGGTTGGCGGCATCGTGGCCGATCGCCGGATCGAGTCCCGCCCGGCGCAGCCGCTCCATATAAGAGGAGTTGGCCCGGTCGCTGCCGGTGACGCTTGCGCCCAGCCGCGCGCAGACCAGCGCCAGGCCGCTCATCCCGGCACCGCCGACGCCGATGAAGTGGAGCCGGCGGCCGGACCAGTCGCGCTTGGCGCCGCCGTTCATCGGGCCGCCGCCAGAACCTCGTCGGCGATGCGCCGCGCCGCGTCGGGCCGGGCCAGCGCCTGGGAGGCGGCGGCCATCTTCTCCAGGCGGCCGCCCTCGAACAGGGCTGACACGTCCATCGCCACCCGCTCGGCGCTCAGCTCTCGGTCAGGGAGGACCGAGGCCGCACCCGCCCGCTCCATCCAGGCGGCGTTGGCGCTCTGGTGGTCGGCGGTGGCGTGGGGATAGGGGACGAGGATCGCCGGCCGCCCGGCGGCGGTGATCTCGAATATCGAGCCCCCCGAGCGTCCCAGCACCAGGTCGGAGGCGGCGAGGACGTCGCCAAGGTCGGGCTCGTAGGCGAGCAGGGTGTAGCGGCCCTCGTTGGCGGCTGCGGCAAGGCGCCGCTGCAGCTCCTCGAAGTCGCGCCGGCCGGCCAGGTGCAGGACGTGGAAGTCGCGTCCGTCGCGCTCGGCGAAGGCCTCGATCGCGGCGAAGTTGACCGAGCGGGCGCCCTGGCTGCCGCCGACGACGAGCAGGCAGCGCGCCTCTGGGGGAATGCCGAATCGCGCTCGGGCGGCCGCGCGGTCGGCGCGCAGAACGGCGTCTGGAACCGGCCGGCCGGTGACCAGGTAGGGCTGCCCCTCGCGTCCCTCGATCGGGAAGGCGAGGCAGACACGGCACGCGCGGCGGGCCAGCAGGCGGTTGGCGAGGCCGAGGTGGCTGTCGGCCTCGGTCAGGACCAGCGGCGTGCGGGCGAGGACCGCCGCGAGACCGGCGGGACCGGCGACGTAGCCGCCACCGCCCATCACGACGTCGGCGCCGCGCCGTCGCAGCGCCTCGCGGGCGGTGCCGATCGCGCCCAGCGCCTCGAACCCCGCGCGGGCGGCGCGCAGCGGGTTCTTGCGGTCGATGCCGCGCACCTTGACGAAGTCGATCTCGTAGCCGGCGGCCGGGACCAGCTCGGCCTCGATCCGCTCCCGCGTCCCCAGGAAGGAGACCTCGGCGCCGCTAGCTCGAAGCTCGGCGGCGACCGCCATGGCCGGCACGACGTGGCCGGCCGTTCCCCCTGCCGCCACCACCACTCTTGGCTTTCCTGGCACCGCTCGATCGACTCCTTTCGCGGCTGGGCGCGCGCCCGCCTTCGACGACGCGCAGTTTGCCAGCGCGGGAGCCCGTCGCGGAACGCGCCGCCTTGGCGGTGCCGCCGCGGGCGACGTTGAGGATCAGGCCGACCGCGAACAGGGTCGTCATCAAGCTGCTGTTGCCATAGGAGACGAACGGCAGCGGCA
Source organism: uncultured Solirubrobacterales bacterium (assembly GCA_963812145.1). Lineage (GTDB taxonomy): Bacteria > Actinomycetota > Thermoleophilia > Solirubrobacterales > 70-9 > VAYN01. Next base: position 329,776 of record CAWEUG010000004.1, on the reverse strand, counting down.
CGCCGGTCAGCGGCGCCAGGCCCATCACCGCGAAGAGGTTGATCGTCGCCTGCACGAGGATCAGCGAGGTCAGCCCGGCGACCAGCAGGCGACCGTAGGTGTCCTTCGCCTTCTGCGCGACTTTGAGGCCGGCGTAGCCGAACATCGCGAAGAGGCCGACGACGCCGATGACGCCGATCAGGCCGAGCTCCTCGCCGATCACCGCCGAGATCATGTCGGTATGGGCCTCCGGCAGATAGAAGGCCTTCTGGACGCCGTTGCCGATGCCGACCCCGAAGATGCCCCCCGAGCCGAGGGCGATCTTCGCCTGGGCCGCCTGGAATCCCGCCCCGGCAGCGTCGGCGCCGGGATTGAGGAAGCCGGTAAGGCGGGCCATTCGGTAGGGCTCGATGACCGTCATCAGCAGGGCCAGAGCGCCGATCGAGAGCGCGATCAGGCCGAGGTCGCGGGGGCGGGCGCCGGCGGCGATCAGGGTGGCGCCGACGGCGAAGGTGAGGACCATCGTCGTCCCCATGTCGGGCTCGAGCATGATCAGCAGGCAGGCGGCGCCGGCGACGACCAGGAACGGCATGAAGCCTTCGATCGAGCGCGCCCGCTTCGGCTTGCGGGCGAGCAGGTCGGCGCCGTACAGGACCAGCGCCACCTTGGCCAGCTCCGAGGGCTGGATCTGCAGGAAGCCGGAGCCGATCCAGCGGCTGGCGCCGTTGACGCTGGTGCCGATCCCGAGCACGGCGACGAGGAGGAAGAAGCAGACGCCGAGGATCGCCGGCGTCAGGTTGCGGACCAGGGCCAGGCCGTGGCGCGCGGTCAGGTGCATGATCACCAGGCCGACGGCGCCGAACATCAGCGTCCGCTTCAGGTAGAAGGCGCTGTCGGAGAGGCCGCCGTCCTGCAGCACCCGGGTCGTCGAGCTGGCGGAGAAGACCATTACCGCGCCGAGTGCCAGCAGGCAGAGGGTCGCGGTCAGCAGCATGTTGTACTCGGCCGAAGCGGTGGCGCCGCGCGCCCGGCGTCTCGCTTTCTTCTTCGTCTTCCCCCTGGCGGGTCTGGCGAAGCGCCCGAGGGCGATCGGGAAGGCGCTCACCGTAGATCTCCAACGACCGCGCGGAAGCGCTCGCCGCGCTGCTCGAAGTTCTCGAAGGCGTCGAAGCTGGCGCAGGCGGGCGAGAGCAGGACGGCCTCGCCGGGCTCGGCCGCAGCGGCGGCCTGGCGCACGGCGTCCTCGAGGTCGGTGCAGCGGTGCAGCTCGACGCCGGCCGCGGCGGCAGGCGCCAGCTCCTCCGCCAGGCGGTCGGCAGCGGCGCCGATCAGGTAGCAGGCGCGGCAGTGCTTGCGGACCGGGTCGAGCAGGGGCGCGAAGGGCTCGCCCTTCTCGCTGCCACCGAGAATCAAGCGCACCCCGGCCCCGAGGGCCTGGATGCCGACCGTGGCCGAAGCGACGTTGGTCGCCTTGGAGTCGTTGACGAAGCGGACGCCACCGATCTCGGCGACCTGCTCCAGGCGGTGCGGCACGCCGGCGAAGCTGCGCAGCCCTTCGCGCACGGCGTCGCGGTCGAGCCCCATCGAGAGCGCGGCGGCGGCGGCGGCCATCGCGTTGGCGACGTTGTGGTCCCCGAACAGGCCCAGCTCGTCGACCGCCAGCAGCGGCTCGCCGTCGTGGAAGATCGTTCCCCCTGCCAGCGCGACCTCGCAGTCGGGGCCCGCGCCCATGCAGAAGGCCAGCCGCCGGGCACAGCCGCCGAGGTCGGTGCCGGCCAGCGCCGGGTCGTCGGCGTTGTAGACGGCGACGTCGTCGTTGCCCTGGTTGGCGAAGATCCGCAGCTTCGCCGCCAGGTAGGACTCGAGGTCGTGGTGGCGGTCGAGGTGGTCGGGGGCGAGGTTGAGGAAGACGGCGCACTCCGGCGCGAAGAAGCTCGTGTCCTCGAGCTGGAAGCTGGAGCACTCGCAGATCACCGTGGCGTCGGCCTCGACCTCGCCGACCAGCTCTGCCAGCGGTCGGCCGACGTTGCCGGCGACCGCGACCGGCTCAGCGGCACTGCGGTAGACGTGTCCCAGCAGCTCGACCGTCGTCGTCTTGCCGTTGGTGCCGGTCACGCCGACGAACCTGTTGGGGATCATCCGCCAGGCCAGCTCCAGCTCCCCGACGACGTCGATTTCCCGCTCCAGAGCGGCTGCGATCACCGGCGCCTCCCGGGGAACACCCGGGCTCTTGACGACAGTCCGCGTCCCCTCGAGCAGTGCAAGTCCATCCGTATCCAGGAACACTTCGACACCGACCTCCGAAAGCCTCTCCGCCTCTTTCGGCACCCCCGAATCGACCCCGCGGACCCTCTCCCCCCGCTCCGCCAGCAGCCGCGCGACCGCCTGCCCGGACCGAGCCAAACCCACGACCAGAAACGGGCCCTGCGGCAGCTCCGGGCGAAGTCGTCTGGTCGGCGGCGCACTCATCAAGGGAGAGATTCGCCCTCGGGCCGGCCGAACCTGTCGGCAGACGCCTTTAGCCGTCCGGCCCCCCAGTCCGGTAGAGGACGTGCCGGCCGAGGGGGTGGTCGCTCGGCAAGCCGGGATGGTCGAAGTCCGCGGCGGGATCGCGGACCATTCCGATCCGCTCCATCACCGCGAGCGAACGCGCATTGCCGGGCACCGCGAAGGAGACGATCTCGCTCAAGCCGACCTCGTCGAAGCCGAAAGCGAGCGAGGCACGGGCGGCCTCGCTCGCATAGCCCTGGCCCCAGGCGGAGCGTGCCAGGCGCCAGCCGACCTCGACCGCCGGCGTGAAATGGGCCTCGAAGGGGACCGCAGCCAAGCCGGTGAAGCCGATGAACTCGCCCCCTGGCCGCGTCTCCAGCGCCCAGAGTCCGAAGCCGCGACGCTCGAAGCCGGCCTCGATGCGGTCGACGAGATCATCGCTCTGTGCCGGGGTCAGGCGATTCGGGAAGTGCTCCATCACCTCCGGGTCGGAGTTGAGGGCCGCGAACGGCTCGCGGTCGCTGACCCGCCAGCGGCGCAGGAGCAGCCGCGGCGTGCTGAGCTCGGTGCCTTCGCCCATCGCGACCCGGTGCTAGCGCCCGATCGACTGCTGGTAAAGCGTGAAGCCGATCCCCGAGCAGACCGCGGCGATGATCCAGAAGCGCAGCATGATCTTCGTCTCCGACCAGGCCATCATCTCGAAGTGATGGTGCAGCGGGGCCATGAGGAAGACGCGGCGGCGGAAGGTCTTGAAGGAGAAGACCTGGACCGCCACCGAGAGCGCCTCGATCACGAAGATGCCGCCGATGATCAGCAGCAGGACCTCGGTCTGGGTCATCACCGCCAGGGCCCCGATGGCCCCGCCTAACCCGAGCGAGCCGGTGTCCCCCATGAAGATCGAGGCCGGGAAGGCGTTGAACCAGAGGAAGCCGATGCAGCCGCCGACCAGACAGGCGGAGAGCAGGGCCAGGTCCAGCTGCTCGTTGGCGACGAAGGCGATCGCCGTGTAGGCGAGGAGGACGATCGCGCAGGAGCCGGCGGCAAGGCCGTCGAGGCCGTCGGTGAGATTGACCCCGTTGGAGAAGCCGGACAGCACCAGGAAGACGAGCACGAAGTAGAGCACCGGGCCGAGGTCGAGGCTGGCGCCGCCGATGCGGAAGTAGAGGATCGGCTCGAGGCCGACCTTGTGGCGCGCGACCCACCAGAGAATCAGCGCCAGGGCAACCTGGAAGAGGATCTTCCAGCGGGCCGAGAGGCCCAGCGAGCGGCGTTTGACGATCTTGATGAAGTCGTCGGCGAAGCCGATCGCCGCGCAGCCCAGGGCGACGCCGAAGACGGTCAGGCTCTGGGCGTCGCGGTCGGAGAGGACGAGATAGGGCACGCAGATCGCGGCGAAGATGATCAGCCCGCCCATCGTCGGCGTGCCGGCCTTGGCGTGGTGCTCCTGGGGGCCGTCCTCGCGAATGTGCTGCCCGAACTCGCGCACTCGCAGGTACTCGATGAACTTCGGGCCGAGGAAGATGCAGATCAGCATCGCCGCCATCCCTGCGATCAGGACTTCACCCATGATTAAGCGCGGCCTCCTCTGCTCGCCGGGGGCGAAGGGGAATCAGATATGGATTCGCCCCCGGCTCCGCGTCCGGGGGCCGCTTTCCACCCCGTCAGCATCTCAGCGACCTCCTCCAACCCGGCCGAGCGCGAGCCCTTGACGAGGACGGCGTCGCCGGGCTGCAGGCGGGCGGCCAGCAGCTCGGCCGCCTCGCCGGGGTCGGCGACCAGCTCGTCGGGCTCGTAGTCGCGGGCCGGCAGGGCGACGCCCAGCAGCAGGTCGACGCCCACCGCCCGCGCGTGCTCGCCGACCTCGCGGTGGAAGTCGGCGGCGCCCGGGCCGAGCTCGCCCATCTCGCCGAGCACGGCGATGGTCCGCGGCGCCCCGAGGGTCGCGAGATGGTCGAGCGCCGCGCGCATCGACACCGGGTTGGCGTTGTAGCAGTCGTTCACGAGGATGATCCCGTCGCCGAGCTCGATGCGCTCGCCACGGAAGCGGGAGAATCCTATGTCCGCGGCGCGGTCGGCCATCTCTGCGAGCGGCGCCCCGAGGGCGACGCCGGCCGCGATCGCGGCCAGGGCGTTGGTCAGGTTGTGGGCCTCGGAGAAGGGGAGATGGAAACGCTGGGTCCCGGCCGGAGTCGAGACCAGCGCCTCGGTCACGCCCTCGACCACCCTCACCTCGCTCGCCTCGACGTCACCGCCGGGGCCGAACCGCAGCAGCCGCGGCGCCCGTGCCAGATGGGGCTCCAGCTCCCCCGCCTCGGCGGGGGCGATTGCGACGCCGTCCGCCGGCAGCAGGTCCAGCACCTCCGCCTTGGCCGCGGCGATCGCCGCCACTGAGCCCAGCAGCTCGACGTGGACCGGGCCAACGTTGGTGATCACCGCCACTTCCGGCTCGGCGATCTCGGCCAGCTCGGCGATCTGGCCGGCGCCACGCATCGCCATCTCCAGCACCAGCAGGTCGGTTTCCTCGGGCGCTTCCAGCACGGTCAGCGGCAGCCCGATCTCGGTGTTGAGGTTCTCGCGGTTGGCGTGGACGCGGCCCGGCAGCAGCGTCCGGGCGATGTCCTTGACCGAGGTCTTGCCGACCGAGCCGGTGACCCCGACCACGCGCGCGCCCAGCGCCCGCCGCCAGGCGCGGGCCAGGGCCTGCATGCCGGCGAGCGGGTCGGCGACGGCGAAGACCCAGGCGCCCTCGAGGCCGGCGGCGCGTTCGGGACTGACGACGACCCCCCAGGCTCCCGCCGCGATCGCCGCCGCGGCGAACTCGCCGCCGTCGCGGCTGGCGCCCCGGAGGCCGAAGAAGAGGTCGCCGGGGCCGCTGGCGCCGGAGTCGATCGCGGCCCGGACGGGGGAGCCGGACTCCCCTGGGGCGACGATCTCGGCCCCGAGCGCCGCCGCGATCTCAGCCGGCGTCAGCCTCACGCCGCGCCCACCAGCTTCCGCAGCTCCTCGCGAGCGACCTCGCGATCGTCGAACGGCAGCTTGCGCCCTGCCTCGAACTCCTGGCCCTGCTCGTGACCCTTGCCGGCGATGACGACGGTGTCTCCGGGCTCGGCCCGCCCCAGCCCCAGGGCGATCGCGGCCCGGCGGTCGACCTCGACCTCCAGCTCCTTGGCCCCGGCGGCCCCGGCCGCGACCTCAGCGACGATCGCGGCCGGGTCCTCGGAGCGCGGGTTGTCGGAGGTGATCACCACCAGGTCGGCCAGCTGCGCCCCGGCCCGGCCCATCTTCGGCCGCTTGTCGCGATCGCGATCGCCGCCGGCGCCGAAGACCGCGATCAGCTGCCCCGCGGTGAACCGCCGGGCAGCCCGCAGCACGTTCTCCACCGAGTCTGGCGTGTGCGCGTAATCGACCAGGACCGAGAACCCCTGCCCCTCGTCGACTGGCTCGAAGCGCCCCGGCACCCGCGCCGCCTGGGCCAACCCGGCCGCCGCCGTCTCTCCCTCGACCCCCATCGCCTCCGCCGCAGCAAACGCCCCCAACGCATTCGCCACGTTGAAATGCCCCGGCAACCCAATCCGCACCCGCACCTCGCCGCCGATGGGCCTCAAGCGTCCGGCATTTGGACGTTCGAGGCCCGTCAATCCCCGTTTCACGGTGAAGGTGGCGCTGCTGGCGTCGAAGCTGACGTCGCGGGCGCTGTAGTCGGCGTCGGCACCCTCGGCCGAGAAGGTCACGCAATCGAATTCCTCGGCGAGCCGGCGCCCGTAGTGGTCGTCGACGTTGACGACCGCCGTCCCCGCCCCGGCCTCGAACAGCTTGCGCTTGGCGAGGAAGTAGTCCTCCATGTCGGCGTGGAAATCGAGATGGTCCTGGGTCAGGTTCGTGAACAGCGCCACCTCGAAGTGGATCGCGTCGGCCCTGTGCAGCGACATCGCGTGCGACGACACCTCCATCGCACAGGCCCGATCCCCCCCATCCAGCATCCGCCGGAACGTCGCCTGCAGGTCGATCGCCTCCGGCGTCGTCCGCTCGACCGTTTCCTCGACCCCCCCCACCACCTGCTTGACCGTTCCCAATAGCCCGGCCGAAACCCCCGCCCCTTCCAGGATCTCCCGGAGCAAGAACGCAGTCGTGGTCTTCCCGTTGGTCCCGGTGACCCCGACGACCCGCAGCTCGCCCGTCGGGTCGGCGAAGAACCGCGCCGCCACCGGAGCCATCGCCGCCCGCGCGTCCGCCACCACCACCTGCGACACCGGCACCTCCAGCTCCCGCTCGACCACCAGAGCAGCCGCCCCAGCCTCGACTACCTGGGCGGCAAATCCATGCCCATCGACCTTCCCCCCCGGCACGCAGAAGAACAGCGTCCCGGGACCAGCTTTTCGGCTGTCATAGGCAAGGTCGAGCACGCCAACGGACCCATCCCCCACGACCCGGGCCCCCTCGACCTCAGCGGCAAGCGCATCAACCCTCATCAGATCCCGAGTCTAGATCGGGAGTCGGGCACCGACTCCCGCCCCCTATTCGGGTGCCACACCCAAATAGGGCAACGCAAACCCCGCAATGGAACCGAATGCCGGCCCCGCCACCGAGCCGCCGTAGTAGTCCCCCTGCGGCTGATCGACGATCACGGCTGCCAGCAGCTTCGGATTCTGCGCCGGTGCGAAGCCGATGAACGAGGCGACGAATTTCGTCTCCGAGTAGGTCCCGTTTTCGGCCACCTCGGCGGTGCCCGTCTTTCCCGCCAGCGTGTAGCCGGGGACGCTGACCTCCGAGGCGGTTCCGCCCGGCGCCAGCACCCCCTCGAGCATTTCCCGCACCTGCGCCGCCACGTCCTCGTCGATCACCCGCCTGCCCTTGGGCTCGTGGATAGTGCGGTCGCCGATCCGCTCGATCAGCTGCGGCTGCTTGAGGATGCCGCCGTCGGCGATCGCCGCGTAGCCGGCCATCATCTGCATCGGCGTCACCGCCAGGCCCTGGCCGATCGGCAGGTTGCCCATCGAGGAACCGGAGTATTCGTCGAGCCCGGGCACGATCCCCTGCTCCTCGGCCGGGAACTCGACCCCGGTCGGGCGGCCGAAGCCGAAACGACTGATCCAGCGGCTGAATTTCTCGGCGCCGACCTCGAGCCCGATCGTGACCGCGCCGACGTTGGAGGAGTGGGCGAGGATCTCGGCGACGCTCATCGTTTCGGTCCCCCGTGGATGGGAGTCTTCGATCACCCGGTCGGCCACCTGGATGCTGGGAGCCAGCGTGAACGACGACGCCGGGGTCACCAGTTTTTCCTCCAGCGCGGCGGACACGGTGAACGCCTTGAAGGTCGAGCCCGGCTCATAGGTGAAGCCGGTCGCCTTATTGATCAGATCGTCGTTGCTGGCGGCGGAGAGGTCGTTTGGGTCGACCGGGGGCCAGTTGGCCATGGCCAGGATCTGCGAGCTGCGCGGGTCCATGACGATCGCCGTCGCCCCCTTGGGCGAGTAGGTTTCGCCGACTTCGGCCAACACCTGCTCGGCCTTCTCCTGGATCAGCGGGTCGAGGGTCAGCTGGATGTCCTCGCCGTCGCTCGCCTCCTTCACGGTTTCGAGTCGGATCGGGTCGCCGAGCGCGTCTCTGACGATGCGGCGTTCGCCGTCGCTGCCGCTGAGAACCGATTCCTCTCCCACCTCGAGCCCGGTCAGCCCCTGGTTTTCGGAGCCGACGGCGCCCACCACCTGCCCCGCCATTTCCCCCTGGGGGTAGGTGCGGCGGCTGTCGGGCAGCTCGCCGATCCCTTCCAGCTTCAAGCGTTCGATCCGGCCGGCCGCTTCGAGGCTGACTTTGTGGGCGACGTAGGAGAAGCCGTTGTCGGCGGTGAGGCTCTTCAGCACGTCGGCCTTGTCGAGTTCGAGGATCGGGGCCAGTTTCGCCGCCGCCAGCGGCGGGTTCTTCACCTGGTATGGCGTGGCGTAGATCGTCGCCGCGTCTTCGGAGGCGGCGAGCTGATTGCCGCTGCGATCGAGCAGGCTGCCGCGCAGCCCCGGCACGGTGACCGTCTCGGTCTGCTGGGAGATCGCCTCGGAGGCGAGGGCGCCGCCCTGCACGCCCTGCAACCAGAAGGCGCGGCCGACGATGACCAGGAAGCAGAGCAGGAAGCCGGCGAAGAGGAGTCCGATCCGGCGCTCGATCAAGCGCATCCCGGGCGCCTACGGAGCGGCAGCCGCGAGGCGCTGGGCCGCGGTAGCCACGTCGTCGGGGCCGGCGTCGGTGAAGTGGATCTCGGCGCTGGAGGGCATCGCCAGGCCGAGCGGGCCGGCGGCGCCGCGAACCGCACCGATGCCCGTGCGCTTCGCGTCGCGGCTGCCCAGGATCGAGTTCTCCTGATCCAGCGCGGTGATCTGCTCGTCGATCCTGCCCGAGGAGGCGGCGAAGCTGAGGGTGATCACGTTGAGGGTGACGATCCCGGCCAGGAGCACGCCGAGCACGGCGATCCAGGCCCGACCGCGGGTCATCCTCACCATCAGACCCGAGTCGGGCAGTTGGCCGACCGCGACCGCGGTGCGGCCGGCGAGCGGGATCAGCTGACCGCGAACGGCCGCGGCGCGACTCGCCGGCCGAGCCCGGCGCGGGGCGCGAGCCGGCGCGGTGCGTGCACTCGCCTTACGGGTCGTCTTACGGGTCGGCGCTTTGCGCGCCGGAGATTTGCGTGCGGGCGCCTTGCGTGCGGGCGCAGGCGCGGCCACGGCGCGCCCCTTCGGGGCCGGGCGGGTGCGCGGACGACGAGCGGGAGCGGCCTTTTTCTGCGGCGCCGGACGGGCGGGCGCTGCTTTGCGACGCGGCGGTGAGGTCCGCGACGGTGCCGGTGCCGGTGAGGTCTTGCGGGCGGGAGCGGCGACGGCCATTAGCCGGCCTCCCCCAGCGGCGCGTCATCGAGCTTGAGGGCGACGCGCAGATGGGCCGAGCGCGAGCGCGGGTTGGCCTCGACCTCAGCCGGGCCGGGCGCGACCGCGCGCCGGGTCAGCAGCTCTGCCTCGGGCTCGTGGCCGCAGACGCAGACGGGAAGCTCGGGCGGGCAGAGGCAGCCGCGCGCCTTGCCGGCGAGGAACTGCTTGACCGGCCGGTCCTCGAGCGAGTGGAAGGAGATCGCGCCGAAGCGCCCACCGACCGGGAGCATGTCCCAGGCCAGCGGCAGCGCCTGCTCGAGCGAGTCGAGCTCGCCGTTGACGGCGATCCGGATCGCCTGGAAGCTGCGCTTGGCGGGATGGCCGGCGCCGAAGCGGGCCGCCGCCGGCATCCCCGCCTTGATCGCCGCAACCAGCTCCGAAGTCGTGCTGAGCGGGCGGCGGCGGACGATCTCGCGGGCGATGCCGCCGGCATAGCGCTCCTCGCCGAACTCACGCAGCGCCTGGGAGATCCGCGACTCTGGCCACTCGTTGACGAGCTTGGCGGCATCGAAGTCCTGGCGGGTGTCCATGCGCATGTCGAGCGGCGCGTCATAGGCGTACGAAAACCCCCGCTCCCAGGCATCTACTTGCATCGAGGACATCCCGAGGTCTACATAAATCATCTCTGGCCGCATGCCTTCGCCGCGCAGGGTGCGTAGACCTGCTGCGAAGTCGACATTGAGGAAGCGGGTGCGGCAGGGCGCCTCGACCGCGAACTCGGCAAAGCGGGCCTTGGCGGCGGGGTCGCGGTCGATCGCGATCAGCGTCCCGGTCGATCCCAGTTGGGCCGCGATCGCCCGCGCGTGACCGCCTCCACCGAAGGTGCAGTCGACCGCCGTCTGCCCCGGCTCAGGGGCGAGCAGCGAGGTCAACTCCGGCGCCATGACGGGCAGGTGCGTCATCGCCTCGAGGTCGATGGGCCGATTTCCCTCGGCATACGTGGGATTCCGGCCCGTCGACGGGTGGCTGTAGTGGGCTTGGGTGCGGGCTGCATGAAGTCTCATGGTTACGCGGTGCCGGCGGCGGCAAGTCCCTCGGCGATTTCGGGGGCGGCGGCGTCGAGCTCCTCCTCCTGCTTGGCCCAGGCCTCGGCGTCCCAGATCTCCAGGTACTCCCCGGCCCCGATCACGACGCAGTTGCCGCCGAGCCCGGCGTGCTCGATCAGCGGCTTCGGCAGGCGGATGCGCCCGGCGGAGTCGAGCTTCTCGTCGAAGGAGCCGCCGTGGAAGCGGCGGCGCAGCTGGCGGGCGTCGCGCCCGAAGGGGCTGTGCGGTGAGAGGAAGGTGTCCGAGAGCTGCTCGAACTCCGCGGTCGTGTGGACCCAGACGCAGGGGTCGAAGCCCTTGGAGAGAACGATGCCGTCGGAGAGCGAGGCGCGGAACCGCGAGGGAACCGTGAGTCGATCCTTGGAATCGAGACTGTGCTCGTAGAGACCCCGAAATGCCACCTCGGCGAGTCCTTTCTGAGCGGGAGGGCCAGGAAAGAGTTGGGACCGGAGTGATGAGGTGGGAGGAACCTCACCACCCCGGTCCTGGGCTTCAACTCGATCGCCACAATAACCCACACTCCCCCACTTTGCAACACGACCCCCCTCTGCAAGGCCATTTGCATCCGCTGCCGCACGGTAGGTTCAGCGCGTGAGCCCCACCGGCGAAGACGTCAACGCCCCGCCGCCGCCCGTCTCGGACGAAGCGGCCGCGCCGTCCGCAGCCCCGCCCGACGACGCGAACGATCTGCGCGGCTTCCACTTCCGGCAGCTGCTGCGCAGGACGCCGACCCTGATCCTGATCGCCGTCTTCACGATCGCGGCCGGGATCGCCGGAGCTGCCCTGGTCGGGCCGGCGATCGGTGCCGTCGCCGCGGTCGCCGCCTTCCTGCTGGCACTGCTGATCGTCTTCGGGATCGCCGACTCCCGCGCCGAGGACGCCTTCTTCGAGGCCTACGCCGAACAGCACGGCCTCGAACTGGGCGGCCGCTCGCCGCTGCCGCCGACGACGCCGCTGCTGCGCAAAGGCGACGACCGCTACGCCGAGCGCTCTCTCTCCGGCCCCTTCGCCGAAGGCATCGAAGGCATCCTCGCTCTCTATACGTATGAGGAGGAGTCGACCGACAGCGAGGGCAACCGCGAGACCAACTACTACCGCTACACGGTCGGCCTGGTCCCGGTTCCAGAGTCCGTCGCGCTGGTGCCGGAGCTCTACTGCCAGCGCAAGTTCGGCCTACGGGCGCTGGAGGGGTTCGAGGACGCCTTCCGCGGCTCCAAGGAGCGGGTCAACCTCGAGAGCACGGCAATGGGCGACAAGTACGAGGTCTTTGCCGGCAAGAGCCAGGACGCCGTCTGGCTGCGCCGCCTCTTCGCCCCCACCTTCATCGTCTGGCTGACCGAGTCGGCGCCGAGGAAGTTCGCCTTCGAGCTCGTCGACGGCACCCTCTGCTGCTACGTCAACGGCCACAGGAAGAAGGCCGAGGAGCTCGACGAGATCAGCGTCGCCACCGCCGCCGTCGCCAAACGCCTGCGCGAAGAGGCAGCCGAGTAGCGAGCCATTGGCGCTTTACTCGGCTATACACCGAGAAAGGCGCCAGTGCAGATCAGAAGCCCGCCAGCAGCGAGCCGGCGTTGGCGATCAGGGCGGCGGCGATCATCAGCAGCACCGAGGGGACGAGAACCAAGGCGACGACGAGCTGGATCTTCGGCGCGGCGCGGGCGGCACTCTCCTCGACGGCGCGGCGGCTGTCGCGGCGCAGAGCGGCGGCCTGCCGGCGCAGCTGCTCGGCCAGCGGCGATCCGAAGCGGCGCGAGCGCTCGATCGCAGCGACCAGCGTCGCCAGCTCGCTGCCGGGCACGCGGGTGCGCAGGGACCGCAGCGCGGTGCCGAGCGGCACGCCGCAGGACAGCTCGGCGACCGTCAGCCGCAGCTCGTCGGCAAGCGGCCCCTCTCCTGCCAGCGCCAACTGCTCCAGCCCGGCCGCTGGGCCGCGACCGGAGCCGGCGCTGACCGCGAGCAGGTCGAGGGCATCCGGAAGCGCGGCCAGCAGCCGTCGCCGTCGCCGTCGCGCCTCGCGCTCCAAGAGCGCGTCGGGAGCGAGGAAGCCGGCGGCCGGCATCGCGATCGCCACCAAGAGCGAAGTCCGACCCGGTGCCGCCGGCGCTGCGGCCAGCGCCACGAGCCCGCCGCCGGCGAGCGCGGCGAGCTTCGCCGCCAGTACGGCGGCGAGCGGCAGCCGCGACTCCAGGCCGGCGCGCCGCAGCCGCTGCGGCAGCCCGAGTCGCAGTGCCGCCGCAGCCGAGCGCCGGCTGAGCCCGAACGGCAACGACGGCAGGTCGCGGCCGGCGCGGCCGGCGAGCAGCTGACGGGCGGCGGCGAAGCCGAGCAGGACCGCGAGCGCCGCCAGCGTCCCGGCCGCGCTCACCCAGCCACCCGCGAGAGCCGCTTGATCGCGATGAAGCCGACCAGCTGAAAGGCGGCAGCCAGGCTCAGCAGCAGCGCGGCGGGCGGCGAGCCGATCAGCTTGGCGATGAAGCCCGGCTGGATCAGCTCGGCGAAGAGGGCGCCGCCGCTCGGCATCGCGACCACGAGCAGGCCGGTGAAGCGGGCCTGAGCGGTAGCCGAGCGCGCGTCCTCGGCGGCCCGGTCGCGCTCCGCGGCGCCCGCGGCGAAGCGCCGCAGCAGGCCAGCGAGGTCGCCGCCGGCAAGCCGCTGGCTGAGCAGGGCGGCGGCAAAGGCGTCGACGCGCTCGGAGCGCATTCGCCGCCGCCATGCCTCGACCGCCTCGGTCGTCGCCGCACCGAGGTCGAGCTCGGCGCCGAGCCGAGCCAGCTCGGAGGCCGGCGGGCCATCCAGGGAAGTCGCGGCCGCTGGCAGCGACGCCCGCAGCGAGCGGCCGGCGCTGAGCGAGTCGGCGACCGCGGTGGCCACTTCCGGTAACGAGCGCTCGAGAGCGGATCGATAGCGGCGCCGGCGGCTGGAGATCGCCCAGGCGGCGAGCGCCGGGCCGGCGACCGAGAGCGGCAGCGCCAGCGCGATCCCGGCCATGGACCAACCGCCGAGGACCGCGGCGAGCGCGGCGAGCACCGCGAGCCTGCGACGCTCGAGCGTCGAGGGGACGTAGCCCTCGCGTCCCGCCCGGCGCAACGGCTCCAGCGCCAGGCGCAGCCAGCGCGCCGCCGCCGGACTGGCCAGCAGCGCCTCCCGCGCCGCCAGCGCCAGCAGTCCGCCGGCCGCGGCGCCGGCCAGAGTCGGCAGCAACCCGGAGGCGATCAAGATGCGCCGGCGGCGCCGAGCGCTCGGACGGTGGTCGCGCCCGCCGCCCGCAGGACCTCGGCGATCTCGGTGACGACCCGGGCGCCGTCGGCGCGGCGCTCGAGGTGGACGACGAGATCGATCCCCCGCTGCACCTGTTCGGCCACCGCGGCGTGGGGCAACCCCACCCCGGCCATCAACGCCAGCGTCTCCAGACGGCTGAGGGCGTCGGCGGGCGAGTTGGCGTGGACGGTCGAGAGCGCCCCGTCGTGGCCGGTGTTGAGGGCGGTGAGGAGATCGAGCGCCTCCGCTCCCCTGACCTCGCCGACCACGATCCGGTCAGGCCGCATCCGCAGCGCGTTGCGGAGCAGGTCGCGGATCGAGACCTCGCCGCGTCCCTCGACCCCGGCCGGGCGGCTCTCCAGCCGCACCACGTGCGGCTGCTGCAGGCGGAGCTCGGCTGCGTCCTCGATCGTCACCACCCGCTCGCCCGGGTCGATGAAGCTCGAGAGGGCGTTGAGCAGGGTCGTCTTGCCGGAGCCGGTGCCGCCGCTGACGAGGATGCTGCGACGGGCGACGACCGCCGCTTGCAGCGCCTGAGACTGGGCCACGGTCAAGGTGCCGAGGCCGACGAGCTCGTCGGGGCCGGGCCGGCGAGCGCCGAAGCGCCGGATCGAGATCAGCGGCCCGTCGATCGCCAGCGGCGGAATCACGACGTTGACCCGCGAGCCGTCGGCGAGCCGGGCGTCGACCATCGGGCTGAGCTCGTCCACCCGCCGTCCCAGCGGGGCCAGGATGCGCTCGATCGCGTTGCGTAGCTCCTCCTCGTCGGCGAAGGCGACGTCGGTGGGCTCGATGCGCCCGCCGCGCTCTACGAAGACGGCGCCAGGGCCGTTGACCATCACCTCCTCCACGGCGGGGTCGGCGAGCAGCACCTCGAGCGGGCCGAGGCCGACGCTGTCGCGGATGATCCGCGCCGCGATCTCCTCGCGATCGCCGGCCGCGAGCAGGACGGCCCGCTCGTCGACCAGGTCACGAACGGCCTCGCGGAGGTCGCCGCCGCCCTCTCCGCCACCGGCGACCTCGGCCCGACGTCGCTCGACCAGGCCGGCACGCAGCGCCCCGGCCAGCTCAGCCACGTTGCGCTCGTGCGCCCCCACGGCTCAGCCGCTCGCCAGCAAGGTCACCTGGCGAGCAAAGCTCTCGGCCGCGATCAACCGCAGGGCCTGGCGCCGCGTCAGCCCCAAGGTCGCCGCCGCAAGGCCCTCCGCCTCCACCGCGCCCGGCGCCAGCGCCAGCAGCGGCACCGCCGCGGCGGCGACGTAGGTCCGGCCCGGCCCCGAGCCGGTCGGTTCGGCCGTCACCACCACGTCCACCCGTTCGCCGACCGGCTGAGCGCCGCCGACGAGCAGCGCCTCCGCACCGCTGACCGAGATCTCGACCGGGTGGCGGGCGGACCCCAACCCGAGGGCCGCGCCGGCAGCCGCTCGCGGCGGGTGCAGCTGCGACGCGAGCAGATAGGAGCCCGGCGGGATCGGCGCGGCGGGCACCAGGCCGATCGCCTCTGCCGGGTCCCCCAGGGCACCCGGCGGCAGGAACCGCACCGGCACCCGGCGCAGCTCCAGCTTGGCCGCGGCCTCGCCGGGCGCGATCGCCTGGCCGGCCTCGAGACTGTCGCGAGCGACGACCACCGGCCGCAGCGCCCCGTAGCCACGGGCAACGCTGTTCCCATAGCCGTCGGCGATCGCGGCAGCCGCGCCGGCGGCGAGGAGCGCCGCGAGCAAGAAGGCGAGCGCCCGGCCCCTTCGGCTCACGCGCCGCTCCCCGTCGCGCCCGCCAGTGGCAGCTCGAGGACTGCTTCCGTCCCCCGCCCCGAGCGGCACAACCGGAAATCTCCTCCGTGGGCGGCCGCGGTGCGCCTGACGACGCGCAGCCCGTGGCCGTGGAGCCGCCGCCCCGAGAGGCGCGCGATCAGGTCGCCGGAACCTCCGCGCCGCGAAGCGGGGCCCGGGGCGCGGCCGCAGTCGACCACCGAGACGCGCAGCCTGCCGAGCTCAGCCGACGCCCCGACGACGATCTCCGGCCCGCCGTGCTCGATCGCGTTGACGATCAGGTTGTCGAGCGCCTGCGCGATCTCGGCGCGATCGCCGTCGACGACCGCTTCCCCCGCCTGCCAGCGCAGTGACAGTGCCCCACCAGCGCGGGTCGCCCGTGCCCTCCAGCGCTCGACCGCAGCGTCCAACACCGCGTGAGCGAGCATCGGTGCCCGCGCCCGCGCCCGCGCCTCCGCCTCGCCGTTGATCTCGCGCTCGAGCCGTTCCAGCGCGCTGGCCGCCATCTGCACCGACCCCTGAATCGCCGCCGGGCTCGTCCGCTGCTCCCCTGGCACCGCCAAGGCCAGTGCCTGGAGCGGGCGCCTCAGCTCGTGCAGGGCCTCGTTTAAAGCAGTTCGCCGGCGCCCGGCCCAGAGGCCCTGTGCCGCTGCAACCGCGGCCAGGGAGACGCCAAGCGGCCAGGCGGCCACGACCTCCGCCAGCGCCGGCTTCATCGCGATCCCGTCCCTGCGGCTGCCACCGACATGGCCCGTCAAGAGCCCGGGCGCGGCGATCTCTCCCCCCGTCCGAGCGGAGAAAATCGCGCACCCGCCATCCCAAAGCGGTCTCGGCCAGGCGCCTCAGGGCGGCGGGTGCGCATCGATAAGACCGGCCTTAACGCTAAAACAGATTCATATAGTCCTTTGATTAGTACCAATTACGGCTCGTCGCTTTGATTTTTTCGCATTGGAAAAGGCTCTCGAAGGCGGAAACGACGGAGCGTTTTGAAATACTTGATCCAGAAACCGGGATGGAATACATCCCCAGCCACCCTGCCTCGGCCCCCCAAAAACGATCGGAGACTCTTCCTGTGGCACAGACTCGAACCTCTCCCGAGGGAATCACCCAGCAGCTCGCGAAGGCCCTCGCCCATCCCCTGCGCGTGCGCATCCTGACCTCCCTCCACAAGGGCGTCTCCAGTCCCAACCAGCTCTCGCAGGAACTCGGCGAGCCGCTCGGCAACGTCAGCTACCACGTCAAAACGCTGCTCGAGTACGACTGCGTCGAACTGGTGAAAACGGAGCCCCGACGCGGCGCCGTCGAGCACTTCTACCGCGCCACCGAGCGGGCGTTCTTCAGCAGCAGCGACTGGGAGAAGATCCCCGCCTCTGCGCGCAAGGGCATCGCCGGTTCGATTCTCGAGACCGTCGGCCAGGACGCGACCGAGGCGTTGATGGCGGGCAGCATCGACGCCCATAGCGACTCCCACATCAGCCGCACCCCACTCGTCCTCGACGACAAGGGCTGGTCCGACGTCGCCGCATTGCTCTCCGACACGCTCAACAAGGCGATCGAGATCCAGGAAGAAGCAGCCACCCGCCTCAGCAACGAGAAGTCCGACTCGCTCAGCACCAAACTGGCGATCCTCCACTTCGAGTCGCCGGCGGCCGAGAGCGAGTCCAAGTAGGGACTCTCAGCTTCAGGGACCCGGGGCTCAGCCGTCGATCAGGCGGTAGCCGATCCCCCAGCAGTTGACGATGTAGCGGCTGTGCTCCGGGTCCAGTTTTCGCCGTAACCGGCTTGCGTGCGAATCCAGGGTGCGGGTGCGCCCGGGGCTGCGATAGCCCCAGACGTCCTGCAGCAGCTCTTCCTTCGAGAAGACCCGGGTCGGATCGCCGGCGAGCACCCGCAGCAGGGTGAACTCTTTCTTCGCCAGCGGCACCTCGCGGTCGCCGACCGTGACCCGGCGACGCAGTGGGTCGATGATCAGCTCGCCTATCCGGAGGGGCCCCTCGCGGCGGCTCGCCCGGCGGCGCAGCACGGCCCCGATCCGCGCCCGTAGCTCTTCGAAATTGAAGGGCTTCGTGAGGTAGTCGTCAGCTCCCGCCGTGAGCCCGCGAACGCGGTCGGTCTGGGCACCGCGGCCGGTGAGGACGATCACCGGCAGCTGCGGGTCGAAGCGCGAATCGACGCCGTCGGCCTCGCGGATCTCGCGCAGCACGTCGAGCCCGGAGGCATCGGGAAGGGAGAGGTCGAGCAGCAGCAGGTCCGGCTGGTTGTATCGGCAGAGGCGCAGCGCGTCGGAGGCGCTCGGGGCCGGCAATACCCCGAAGCGGTCCGCCACCAGGTGGTCGCAGAGCAGCTCCAGCGTAATCGCGTCGTCCTCGCAGACGACGACGCTGGCGATCTCGGTTCGCTGCGGCAACATGCTCTCCCTAAGGCCCGGCGCCGGCGGATTCTCCCCCCTTGCGCGAAGGAACCTCCAGGACCGCCGCGGCGCCGCGGTGCCAGGCCAGGCGTCGCGGCGGCACGCCGAAGAAGTGGGCGAGCGGCCGATCCTGCCGATCCAGGAAGACCAGATCGAGGTCGAATCGCATGCCGAAGGTATGGACGCTGGCGCAGCGCGGCAGCAGCAGACCCGCCCCGGCCTGCTCGCGGGGCAGCCGAGCGAGACCGAGCAGGCGGCTGCGGAAGCCGACCGCGACCGGCACGACGATGCCGCAGACGCGGCGCTGGGAGAGCTGGCCGAGCCGAGTCGCCGTCATCCCTCGCCAAGGGCCCGGCGGGGCGGTCTCTCCCCTGCCGCTGGCCGATCTCGCGCTGGGCGATGTCTTGCCAGGTGCAAACGGCCGTTCAGCCACTGCCCTGAGCAGGCACCGGCGTACGATGATCGGCAAGATCATTGACCTGTTCCCGCAGGGCTTGCGGGCGCAGACGGGCTTCAACTCATGGATAAGAAAACGACCCGCCGCGGGAACTACGAGTCTGGCTCCGATTACGTACTCGAGTACGGGGAGCTTCGCTTCGCCTTCAACGAGGGCGACTTCGGGCAGCGGGTGGAGCAGGCGGCAGTGAAGCTCGGCTTCGTCCACCAGGGACTCAGCCAGGAGGAGCTGGACGACCTCCTCGACCTCGCCGTCAGCGGCGAGATCGCCGAGCCCAGCTCCGCGCTCGGCGAGCACATCAACGAGAACTGGGAGGACCTGGTCGGTCCCGCCAACCGCAGCCTCGTCCACTGGATCCGCCGCCTCGTCTTCCGCGGTGCCTGGCTCGACCAGCGGGTCAAGGAGGGTGAGCTCGACGTCGTCTTCGACGAGCGCACCCAGACCTTCGGCTACGTCCAGCCAGATCGCAGCTCCGAGCTGATCGAGCTCTCCAAAGAGCCGAGCTGGCGCCGTATCGCCTACCGGCGGTAGGCGCGCACCCGGGGAGACCGGGGAGGGGTTTCGCTTAACTTTTTCGAGGGATCGCTTGCGGGCGTCCGAGGACGTCGGTCGCGAAAAAGTGCAAGACGCTTCACCCCTCCCCGGTCTCCCCGGGCGGGTATCAGGTTGACGCTAGGCGCTCTAGCGCTGCGACTACGGTGAGGGTGCCGCCACCCGTGGCGGCTTGGGCACGGCCGGCGTCGAAGAACTGCTTGGCGGCGTCGGCGTCCTCGTAGGCCTCGCCGAGCCGGGTCAGGGAGTCGACCAGGAGGATCACGTCGTCGCCAGCGGCGGCGCGGGCGCTGGCCTGGGCGAGGGCGTCGCTGGCGTGGCGCGGCTGGCCGGCGGCGACGATCTCCGCCTGCGGGGCGTCGCGGCGCCAATCGGCCAGCTCCTCAGGGCTGGGGTCGATCAGCAGCACCACCGGGTCAGGGCTCTGGGGACCGTCGGAGAGATCCGCGGCGATGCCGCGCAGGAGCGCGGTGCAACCCGCGCGGGTCTCCGCGCAGAGAAGCGCCTGACGGCCGGACTCGGGCGGCAGCAGCAGGCCCTGGAGGGTGACGCCCTGCTTGCCGCGGCGGCCGAAGCGGCGACGGCGGCGACGTTTGGGTCGCGACGGCGGCTCGGCCGGCGTGGCGGCGCTCGGAACCGGCGTGGCGGCCCGCGGCGGGGGCGCAGCCTCCGTGACCGACTCGGCTGCGGGCTCGGGCTGCCGCGGGGCCCTCGGCTGGCGGCCGGACCCCGATGCGCGACCCTCGCCGCCGGAGCCGTCTTTCGGGCCCGAGCGACGGCGGCGGCGCGGTGGACGGTCGCGCTGCTCTCCCCCGCTGCCGGGCGAGGAAGGACGGCGACTCGAACCGGAGTCGCCGTCGGCGAGCTTCGCGATCAGCTCGGCGCGGGACAGCATCCGGTAGCGCTCGATGCCGGCCTCGGCGGCCAGCGAGTGCAGCTCGCCCAGGTGCTTGTTCTCCAGCTCAGCCTTGTTCATCGAAGCGGCAGGTTATTCAACCGGCGGAGGCGGGGTCGATGCCCTCCAGCGCCGCGGCCTGCGGCCAGGCCTCAGCCTCCTGCTTGATTCGGCGCCGTGACCAGCCCAACTCGGCCCCGAGGACCTCGGCGACGGGACGGGCGGCGGTGGCATCGCGCAGCTGCGGTGCCGCGAGGATTCCCAGGCGCGTGCGGCGCAGCAGCACGTCGGCGACGCAGCGGGCCTGCTCGCGGCGCGCGGCGATCGCCGCCTCGGCGAGCAGATCGGGACGGCCGGGCACGATCGGCGCGGCCAGCTTCGGGTCCTTCCAGGCAAGGTCGAGGACGGCGCGGGCGGCGTGGCCGTAGCGGAAGGCGAGCTGGGCGAGCGAATCCTCGCTGACCCCCTCCGGCGCCTTCAGGTCCTCCGCCCTGGCCTCCATCCCGAGCGGGATCTCGGCGGTGTGGCAGGGCGCCTCGCGACCCTCGCGCTCGACCACCCGATCGACCGTCTGCTTCGCCATCCGCCGCCAGGTGGTCAGCTTGCCGCCGGTGATGGTCAGCATTCCCGAAGACGTCTCGTAGAGCTCCGCCCGGCGCGAGATGTCGACCGACTTGCGGGGATCGCCGGTGGCGATCAGCGGCCGCACGCCGGCATAGGCGCCGACCAGGTCGGACTGGGTCAGCGACGTGCCGAAGAACTCGTTGACGGCTTCCAGCAGGTACTCGGTGTCGTCCGCGGCCGGCCTCGGATGGGCGGTGTCGCCGTCGAAGTCATTGTCGGTGGTGCCGATCAGGGTGCGGCCATACCAGGGCAGGGAGAAGATCATCCGGCCCGCTCCGGCCGGGACGATGCAGGCGGCCTGGCCCATCGGCAGGTCGGCCGAGTCGAGGATCAGGTGGGTGCCGCGGCTGGGGCTGATCCGCGGCAGGTCCTCCTCCTCGACCGTCTCCTCGGGCCGGATGCGGTCGGCGAAGACGCCGGTGGCGTTGATGACGTGGTCGGCGCGAACCTCGAAACGCTCGCCGGACTCGGCCTCGACGGCGGCGACGCCACTGGCCCGGCCGTTATCGGAGAGCACCTCGGTGACGTCGGCGCCGTTGAGCATCACCGCGCCGAAGCGCTCGGCCTCGCCGAGCACGGTGAGGACCAGGCGCACGTCGTCGGTCTGGCAGTCATAGAAGAGGTAGGCGTCCTTCGGTTCGCGAGCGGCCAGGGCCGGGACCAGTTCCAGCACCTCCTCGCGGTCGATCGTCCGGTGGCGGTCCGGCGACCAGTAGAAGTCCTCGTCCTCTTCCTTGGAGGAGCGCAGCTCGCGGCGGCTGCGGCCGACCCGGGTCGTCGCCATCACGTCGTACATGTTCAGCCCGAGGCCGAGCTTGCGATCGCGGCGCTCCTCGCCCAGGGCGGCGACCAGGAAGGGCGTCGGGTAGACCAGATGGGGTGCCAGCTGGACCATCAGCTGGCGCTCCAGCAGCGCCTCGCGGACCAAGCCGAGGTCGAAGTTCTGCAGGTAGCGGAGGCCGCCGTGGACCATCTTCGAGGAGCGGCTGGAGGTGCCGACCGCGTAGTCGCCGCGCTCCAGCAGGGCGACCGAGTAGCCGCGCGAGGCGGCGTCGAGGGCGACGCCGGCGCCGGTGACGCCGCCGCCGATGACGACGACCTCGAAGTGCCGGCCGGCGATTGCCTCGATTGCCGCGGCGCGGGTCAGCATCGGCGAGTCACTTAGTCGAGGAAGACGGTGGTTGCGGTGAGGGGGCGCGTCGGTACGGGTCGCTCCTGACGGGGCCGGCCGAGGTGGAGGAGGCCGACGAAGCGCTCGCCTTCGGGGAGGCCGACGGCGGCGCGCCCGGCCTCGCCGCGCAGCAGGCCCGGACTGCGCCAGTAGCCGGCGAGCCCGCGGGCATGAGCGGCGAGCAGGACGATGTAGGCGGCAACCGCGGTCGCGTGCAGATCCTCCTCGCTCTGGACCGGATCATCGCCTTGGACCGAGGAGACGACTACCAGGGTCGGGCAGCGGTCGAGCTTGGTGGCGCCCTCGGGGCCGGCGGCCTGCTTCAGTCGCAGCAGGGAGTCCGGGCCGACGACGCGGAAGCGCCAGGGAACGGTGAGGTGGTGGTTGGGTGCCCACGCCGCCAGCTCCAACAGCTCCTCGAGCTGGCGGCGGGGAAGCGGCTCCGACGCGAAGGCCTTGTGGGTGCGGCGGGTGCGTATCGCCGTCTCGACGTCCATCGTCCGAGGGTATAGCCCGGCGCGTGCCCGGACCGCGCCACGGCGCCCCCGGACTGCAGCTCGCTTTCTCAGAGGCCGTAGCGCCAGCGCATCCAGAGGCGGCGGGCGCCGAGGGCGGCGGCGAAGCAGAGGGCACCGGCGAGCAGGCCCAGCAGGGCGGCTCCGACCGGGCTGCTGTCGGAATCATCTTCGGAGGATGGCTCCGGGGCCGGCTCTTCGGTGGCGGGGGTGGCAAGGCCTTCCGTCGCTTCCGCGCCCGGAGGTGCTGCGCCGGCAGACGCCCCCGGGGCCGGCTGGGCGCCGGGCGGAAAGGCGTTCGAGGGAGGTTGGCCCCCGGCGCTTTTTTGGGGGACGCTCGGCGAGACCGACGAGGCTCCCGGCACGGCCGGCAGGTCCTTGGACGGCGCAACCGGTGCCGGAGCTTTGGTGGCGCCGGGGATGAGACCGCCGGCCTTGGATTTGTCCTGGGCGGGGGCGGGTTCGCGCGAAGGTGGCGAGATCGGGAGGTACTCGCCCGCAGCCGCCACCAGGACCTCGGCGGTCACCCAGATCGGGGTCTGGTTGCTGGACTTGGAGTAGCGGTAGTGGCCGTCGCCCTCCTGCTGGGTGGCGAGATAATCGGGGGCGCTGCTGCCCCCGCGGCGGTAGGAGGAGGGGTCACCGCCGGCGGCGAGGATGCCCTGGATCGCCCAGGCGGTCGACTGGGAGTTGACCGAGCCGTTGCCCCCGAGCGGGAAGCCGCCGCCGGGGCGCTGGGCCTGACGCAGGTAGGAGAGGCCGCGCTGGATCGCCTTCGAGCCCGGCGAGAGCGCCTGCATGACGGCGCCGGTGCCGTCGGCGGTGCTCGGCGAGCCAGGCAGGTCTCCCCAGCCGCCGTCGTCGTTCTGAGCTTCGTGCAGCCAGGAGAGCGACTGTTCGAGACCGCCGCCGGCGCCTGCGACACGCAGGGCGATGACGGCGAAGGCGGTCGTGCCCGGCCAGCCTTCGTAGGAGCCGTCGTCGCGACGCTTGGAGAGCAGCTGAGCGACGAGATTGGCGCCGCCGAACTCGCGCGGGTCGACGCCGGCCCCCTCGAGGGCGACGATCGTGCGGGCGAGGTCGCCCGGGCTCTTCAGCTCCGCGACGGCTCCGCGCAGGAAATCGACCGGGGTCTGGGTGGCGCGGGAGACGTCGAGCGGGTTGCGGCCGGCCGCCTCCAGGCCCAGCATCGCCCAGCCGGTCATCTCGGCGCCGGAATCATCGCCCGGCGAGGCGCCGAAGCCGCCGTCGAGATTCTGCACCGACGTCAGCCAGGCGGCGGCGCGGCTCACCCCGGAGGCCTCGGCGCGGCTGGGCGCGAGGGCGCCGAGCAGCAGGGCGAGGAGGAGCAGGGCCGCCACGCCGCCGCCCCTCAGGCCGGGGGTCAGTCCGGCGGCGGGGGCGGGCGCCTTCCCGTCTCCCTCCCCCCTGCCCCACTCGAAGCGCTCGCGGAAGCGGATCAGCATCCGCACCATCGCCGGCCCGGCCAGCAGGGCGAAGGCGACGTTGCCGGCCGCGTGGGCGAGATCGAACGGCAGGGCCCGCGCCTGCAGCACGCCGAAGCGCTCGAGCGACAGATCCCCTCCGTAGGTCGCCATCAGGGAGAAGTTGAGCAGAGCGCCGTAGGCAATGCCAGCGAAGCCGCAGGTGGCGGCGAGGCTGAGCCGGCCAGCGTTGCGCACGCCCAGCGCCAGCGCCGCGCCGAGGATTCCGCAAAGGCCCCATCCCGCCATCTGCCACGGCGTCCATGGGCCCTGGCCGAACCAGAGGTTGGAGACCAGCGCCGCGAGGGCGCCGACGGCGAAGCCCGGGGCCGGCCCGAGCGCGTAGCCGGCGAAGATGACGATGTCGGTCGTCGGCTTCACGTTGGGAAAAGCGGCGAAGGCGATCCGGCCGGCGATCGCCAGCGCCGCCAGGGCGGCGACCAGGGCGACCACCTGCGAGGGCGGCCGCGAGCGCTCGTACCAGGCGAAGCCGCCGATCAGGACGGCGGCGAGGATCAGGAAGCTGGTCAGCTCCCAGCTCATCCGTGGCGCTCCCCGTCTCCGCCCAGGACGGCGGCGCCCTGCTCGGGGGTGACGACGCCGGGCAGGTCGAGGACGCGGGCGACCTCGGTGGCGAAGTACCAGCCGCCGGAGAGGATCTCGGCGGCGGGGCCGTCGGCGATCACGACGCCGTTGCCGAGCAGCACCACGCGCTCGGCGAACTCGGCGGCGAACTCGACGTCGTGGGTGGCGACGACGACGCCGGCGCCGTGGCCGGCGAGGTCGTCGATCAAGGCGACGAGGTCGTCTTTGCGGCTGCGGTCCATGCCCCGGGTGGGCTCGTCGAGGGCGATGATCCCGGGCAGCCGCTCCGCCTCCATCTGCCCCGCCAGCGCGATCGCCAGAGCGAGCCGCTGACGCTCGCCGCCCGAGAGGTCGCGGGGGTCGGCGTCGCTTGCGTGCTCGAGGCCGACAATCCGCAGCGCCGCCGCACCGGCCTCGCCGGGCAGCTCGTCGCCGACCCGCTCTCGCACCAGATAGTCGCTCGGGTTCTGGGTCAAGAGCGCGATCCCGGCCCGCAGCTCGACCTTGCCGCGGACGGCGTCGACCAGCCCGGCGGCGGCCTTCAGCAGGGTGCTCTTGCCGGCGCCGTTGCGACCCATCAGGGCGACTCGCTCGCCGCGGCCCAGCTGCAGGTCGACCCCGCGCAGGACGTCTCGCGGCTCCTCGCTCCGCATCAGCTCGACCCACAACCCGCGCGCCTCGAGGGCCAGCTCCCCGCGAGGGGCGCCCACCGGGGCCGCTCGATCCGGATAGGTCGGGCGAGAAAGGAGCTCGGCTCGGCTCGCGCGCTCGCCCCTCGCGGCGAGCGTCTGGCGAGCTTGGCGGACTCCCGTCGGCAGGGGATCGATATCGGCGAGGGAGAAGAGCCGCGCGGCCGGGGTCGTCAGAGCCGGGTCGGAAAGATGGGACCAGGCGAGGAACTCGGCCGGAGGACCGTCGAAGGCGATGGCGCCGGCGTCCATGGCGACGACCCGGTCGGCGGCGGCGAGGCAGCGCTCGAGGCGGTGTTCGGCGAGCAGGACGGCCACTCCCCACTCCTCGTTGAGCCTGCGCAGCAGCCAGATCAGCTCGTCGCCGGCGACGGGATCGAGCTGGGAGGTCGGCTCGTCGAGGAGGACCAGGCTCGGGCGGGTGACGAGGGCGGCGGCCAGGGCGACGCGTTGGAGCTCGCCGCCGGAGAGGGTGTCGACGGTGCGGTCGAGGAGATGCGGGACCGCGAGCGCCAGGGCCACCTCCTCGACCGCCCTCGCCCGGGCGGCGGGGCGATCGCCCCGCATCTCCAGCGGCAGCTCGATCTCGGCGGCGACGGTGGTCGAGACGACCTGGGTCTCGGGGTCCTGGGCGACGTAGCCGACGGCAGCGGCCAGCTCGGCGGGGCCGCTGGCGATGGCGTCGAGCTCGGCGACGGTGACGCTGCCCTCGATCTCGCCGCCGTGGAAGTGCGGGACCAGCCCGCAGGCGGCTTTGAGCAGGGTCGACTTGCCGCAGGCCGAGCAACCGGCGAGGAGGACGAACTCGCCGGGGGCGATCTCCAAGGAGACGTCGACGAGCGCCGGACGCGTGGCTCGGGGATAGGCGTATCCCAGCGCCTCGATCGCGAGAGCCGGAGCGGCGCCGCGGCGGATCGCGAGCTCAGACACCGGGCGCCCCCAGGGACGGGAGAGCGTCAGCCGATAGAGGCGGGGCCGCGCCCGGGCCACGGGGCGGGGCAGAGCGGGCGGCGCGGGGCGGCGGGGCAGAGCGGCGCTTCGGCTTGCGGCGCAGGGGCGCCAGGCCACTGAGGACGAGGATGCCCGCGAGGGCGGCGGTGGCGGGGCCGAAGCCGAAGTGGACCGTCGGATAGGCATGGAAGTCGTCGGCGCCGAGAAGCTCGCCGGCGATGGCGGCGCCCAGGACCAGGGCGCCGGCGAGGAAGAATCGCCGGTCGAACCTGGACACCGACGCGGAACCCCGCCGACCCGGCCGCAGCGATCCCGCGCGCCGGGCCAAGGCGCGCTTGGGGCGCCGAGCCTCGAGGCTGTAGCCGCGCAGCTCGAGGGTGGCGGCGACGTCGACGGCGCGGTCGAGGGAGCCGGCGAGGAGGCGGCGCGCCAGCGGCGCCCGGCCCGCCGCGGCGGCGCCGGGGCCGCGCAGGCGGGCGGCGTCGCGCAGGCGGGCGGCGTCGGCGGCGGCGACCGGGACCAAGCGCGAGACAAGCGTCGCCGTCAGGGCGGAGCGGCCGGCGACCGGGCGCAGCGCCCGCAGCACCCGGTCGGGGTCGACGCAGGCCGAGTAGACGGCGAAGGCGATCATCACCACCACCGCGCGGAGGCCGAAGACGGCGCCGTCGGCGAGCGCCTCGGCGGTGACGTCGACCTGCCCCAGCAGCGGCCACTCGCCAAGCCGCGCCAGCACGGTCTCGCCGCGGTTGACGACCAGGGCGTTGACGAGGACGATCGGCAGCGCGATCGCCAGGCCCAGGCGGATCGCCGCCCGCACCGCCGTCCACGCCCCGGCGAGGCGGCCGGCGAGCGCAACGGCGACTCCCGCCGCCGCCAGCACCAGCGGGCTCGAGTAGAGGAAGGCGACGACCGTCAGCGCGCCGAGGTAGGCCACGGCAGCGGCGGGTGAAGCCGTCTGGAGCGGCCCGGGCCTCGGCGTGTAGGCGAACGGCGATCTCATCTCATCGCACCTCTACCGGCAGCGGCGTCTCCTTCCCGTCCTCACTCGCCACCGCGTAATGGTCGCGCAGCTTGCCGGCATCGAGCAGGCCGGCGGCGGCCTGCACCGCAGCTCGCGTCGCGCCGGTCACCACCCAGACCGGCGGCGCTTCGTAGCGCCGCGTCGCCGCGACCAGGCCGGCGGCGGGGCCGAGCTCACGGCCCGCCTCGCCACCCTGGTCGAGACCGACCAGCTCGTATCCGGCCCCGTTCGGCCGGAAGTCCGCGAAGACGCCGCTTTCCTGCGGGCCGGCCTCGATCAGCGCCGCCGCCGGATCGGAGCGCAGCCGCGCCCAGGGCCCGACCAGGACGCGGATCGCGCCGGGGGCCGAGTCGGCGGCGAGCTCGACCCCCGCCCCTTCCAGCGCGCCCCTGACCCGCGCGCAAGCCCCTCCCCCGCCCTCGCACTCGACGACCGTCGGGTGCGGTTTTCCTTCGTAGCCGGCGGCGAAGGGCGCCGGCCAGGAGCCGACGACCGCCGGGACGTGGTTCGTCGCCGACCAGTCGCGGTAGTCCCACCAGATCCGCTCGCTCCCCTGCAGCGAGTAGTCGGCGGCGCCGACCGGCGACTCGATGCCGTCGACATAGAAGAACCAGTCATAGGGACGGTCGCCGCGCTGCGCACCCTCGACCCCCTCGATCGACTGCACGTAGCCACCGCCGTAACGGGTGGAGATGTCGGCGCTGCCTTCCAGCACCCGCATCACCGTGTCCGACTCGCTCACCTCGAGCGAGCGCTCGAGCAGGGGCACGGTGCCGAATTCCCGCGTCACCGTCAGCCCGGCGTCGCCGGCGACGGCACCCGGGCCGAGGCCGCAGCCGGCGGCCGCGAGCGCTGCCAGAAGCAGCGCCGTCGCGACCGCCGTGCCGCGGCTGGGGCTCACCTATTTAGCCGGTGCGCAGCTACCGGCGACGCAGACGAACACCGGCGCCGCGGGCGCCGGGATGTCCTTGCCATGGGTAGCGCCCAGCGTCGCGTAATCCGCGGTGGTCGCCGTGAGGGTGACAGTGGCGCGACCGTCGGCTCCGCTGACGACGCCGTCGGTGCCGCTGATCTTCGCCCCGGCGACGGGCTTGCGCTTGCCCTTTTCGTCGTAGGAGACGACGCGAACCTCGAACGGAACGCCGGTCTCCGCCCGTTCCGGCGCTTCCAGCGCCAGCTCGTTCGGGTACGGGTAGGACGGGGCGAGGTCCCAGAGGACTTCGTCGCCGGGATGCAGCTTGACCGCGTCGCCGCTGACCATCGCGCCCTTGTGGTTGACCTTCAGGTACCAGGACGCCTTGCCCGAGACCTTGCTGGCGCCGACGCCGCAGATGCCGAGCCCGAAGTCGAAGGCGTCGGTGATCAACAGCGGCTGCAGGGAGCCGGTTTGCTTCGCAGCCTGACCGAGCAGTCCCAGGGCCGTCGCGCCTTTGATCGTCACCGACTTGCCGCTGCCGGCGGTGCCGGCACCGAAGCAGTTGGCCTTCTTGCTGGTCTTGATCGTGGTGGTGCCGGTGCTGAGCGTTTCTTCGGTGAGAACCTTGCCGCCCTTGCCGACGACGCGGAGCTCGGCGGAAACGCCCTTGGCGAGCGCGCTCGCAGCGAACGGCAGGGACAGTGCTAGGGCCAGCGCGCACGCGGCGGCAAGCCGGATCGGGATGAGTCTTGGCATTGAAGCCACCCTTTCCTCGAGGGTTGAATTGGCTGGCCGGGGACAGGTCTCCTGGCTTCCGGGGTGGTCGGCCGCACCTTCCCGGGGAATCTGTGTCCTCCCCAGTGGCTGGCGCACCTGGCGCCTGCGACTTCCTTGACCCGGTCACAGTGGCGGGACCGCGCCGGTTTCACACCGGACTTCCCTTGACCACCGACCGTATTTACGCCGGCGAGTCTACCCGCGATCCGCGGCGAGGCGGCCCGCGTCCAGTCCAGCGTGCGGGCACCGGGTCTCGTCAGGACGGTATGGAAGGCTGAGGAAGTGCGAATCGTCGAGGCGCTAGACGTGATCCGTGCCGGCGGATTCCCGCGGACGGCGACCTGGCGCCGAGCCACCGAGGAGGTGGAGGCGGCGATCGAGGCCGCCGACTGGCCCTTCGGCTCGGGCAGCTTCTCGCTCAACCCCGAGCCGGGCAGGAATCGGACCGGGGCCCCGGATCGAAACCCGAACGGCGTGGTTCCGATCAAGCGGCCGATGCTCCGCCACCTGCGGAGCCGAGGGTGGGAGACGGAGGCTCTGCCGAAATTGCCGGTCGGGGCCGAAGGGAAGGACCTCCTCACCACCGGCGACCTCGACGCCCTGCTGCTCGACCGCGGGCGCTACGTCGGCTTCGAGTGGGAGACCGGCAACGTCTCCTCCAGCCATCGCGCCATCAACAAGCTCCTCGACGGCATCGCCCGCGAGAGCCTCGGCGGCGGGATACTCGCCCTGCCGGTCCGAGCGACCCAGCGCTACCTGACCGAACGCATCGGCAACTTCGAGGAGATCGCGCCCTACTTCGAGTTCTGGAGCCGCTACCCGGTTCAGAACGGGGTGCTGCGGATCTACGGCGTCGCCCACGACGATCTGGATCCGACCGTGCCCCACATCCCGAAGGGCAGGGACGGCCGGGCGCTGGGCTAAGCGGCGGTCCGCTCGATCCAGTCGCTGTTCGGGTGGCGGTGCACCGCCGCGTCTTCGAGCCGCTCGGCGATCGCCTCGCAGCTCTCCACCTCGGAGCCGAGCCAGTAGCGCTGGTGCTGCTCGGCGACGTCGAAGGTCGTTCCGCTGCCGCCGAAGGGGTCGAGGATCAGGTCGCCCTCCCGCGTCGAGATGTGGACGACCCGCTCGAGGAGCTTGGTCGAGAGCTGGTTGGCGCTGCGCTTCTTGCTCTTGAACTTGCGGTGGCGCACCGGCGGGATGTCGGTCCAGACGTCGGTGAGGTTGACGCCGTCGGGATTCATCGCGCCGCGGTGCCCGCCGTAGTCCTTGACGTCGCCGCCGCAGTGCCTGCAGGTCTCGATCGGGGTGCGGATCTTGCGAAACGTCGCGGGCTTCCCCTTGGAGTAGTAGAGGAGGCTGTAATGGGCCGGGTAGAGGCGACCGGCGATCGGCAGCCCGAACTTGATGCTGATCGAGATCCAGTGCCGGAAATCGAGCCCCCGCGCCAGCATGTGGGCGCCGAAGAGGACGTTCCATCGCGGCAGGTTGTAGAGGAAGAACGAGCCGCCCGGCTTGAGGACGCGGATGCACTCGTCGATCCAGGCCTTGCCCCATTCCACGTACTCGCCTTCGGTCATCTTGTCGTCGACGCGAGGCCCGTAGACCTTGCCGAGATTGAAGGGCGGGTCGGCGAAGACGGTGTCCACGGACTCGTCCCCGACCCTCGTCAGGAACTCGTTGCAGTCTTCGTTGAAGAGCGCCCCCCGGCGAGTCGCGTACACCGGCGGGGAGCCCCGATCGGCAACGACGGCGGAGAGGTCGAAATCGGGCAGATCGCTGGGTCGTCCTGGCTCCACGGGTGACCCTCAAAATAGCTGGAGGCTCGGGCCTCTCCGTGGCAGCAGGATTTTCGTCCAATCACCACATTTGCCGGGCTAGGCTCGCGGCGTGTCAGGGACCCCGGATGTTTCTGGGAACCCTCCAACCGCGAACGAGGGGGAGATCATGGGCAGGGGAATCCGCCGGCAGGCGCCGGCGCTGGTGGTCGCGTGCATCGCGCTCGTCGCCGCGCTCGGCGGCACCGTCTATGCGGCGGCGAAGATCAACGGCAAGACGATCAAGGCGAAGTCGCTGCCGGGCAACCGCCTGGCGATCGGCTCGGTGCCGGGCAACCGGCTGAAGCCGGGAGCGCTGACGGGCAGCGCCCTGGCGCCGGGGTCGATCACCGGCATCCAGATCGACGCCTCGACGCTGGGCCAGGTGCCGACCGCCGTCCACGCCGACTCCGCCGACAGCGCCCACGACGCCCAGACCGCGCTCAACGCCGTCAACGCCCTCGACGCGGTCCGGGTCAACGGCCACACGGCCGGCTGCAAACCGCCCGCGCGCAGCTTCGCCGGCGCCTGCTGGCAGACCGGCAGCAGCGAAGCGGCGGTGAGCGCGCCGGCCGCGGCGCTCGCCTGCGCGACCCAGGGGGGCGAACTGCCCAGCGCCCTGGCGCTGGCTGCTTTCTCGCAGCAGCCGGGGATCGCGCTGGCGGCTGGGGATGAGTGGACTGGCGAGATGGCCACCTATACGTCAGTCAATTCCTACAGTGTCGTTACGGTCTCAGCCACTACTGCTGTTGGTTCCGCAATCTCCACCGAACCCAGGAAATATCGCTGCGTAATCCCGCTCGTCACCTGATGCGGCCGCCGAGGCGCCGGGCGGCGGCCAAGCCGCTTGCGGCGCGGCGACCTCTATCCTCCCGGGGGATGCAGCGGCGCTCGCAACGTGCCCATTCACGACCCGCGGGCCTGCTCGCGGCTCTGCTGACGCTGCTCGCGGTCGTCGCCGTCGCCTCTCCGGCGGCAGCGGCGGCAGCCACGGATGCCGGCGCCCCAGCCGCAGCGACCAGCCGGGAACGCGCCGAGGCGGCCAAGGTCGCCCGCTACTGGACCCCGGCGCGGATGCGCAGCGCCCGCCCGCTCGACCTCGTGGTCGACGGCGGCGGCAAGCCCAGGCTCAGGGTCGGCGCCGCCGAAACGACCGGGGACGCCGGCGCCAGCTTCCTCAACGTCTCCACCCCCGACGTGCCGCCTTACTCGTTCAACGGGCGCATCTTCATCCGCCGCGGCAAGCTCGCCGGCTACTGCTCGGGGACCGCGATCAACAGTCCCACCCGGCAGCTGGTGCTGACCGCCGGCCACTGCGTCAACAGCGGCCGCGAAGACGGCAGAGCCAGCGTCTGGTCCACCTACCTCCAGTTCGTCCCCGCCTACAACGGCGGCCTCGCCCCGTTCGGAGCCTTCGTCGCCCGCCGCAACGTCATCCGCGCCCCCCGGCAGTGGACCAAGCAGGGCAACCCCGACTTCGACATGGGCGCCTTCCTCACCCTGCCCAACTCCGAAGGGGTGAACGTCGCCGACGCGGTCGGCGGTGGCGCCACGATCGTCACAGACCTGACCCGCCACCAGACCTTCCAGACCTTCGGCTATCCCGGCCAGACCAAGTACATGCAGCGATGCAGCTCCCCGTACATCGGCGACGACCTGCTCTCCAACCCCTTCCCCGGCCCGCCGACCCTGGGCATCCGCTGCCACTGGGCCCCGGGGGCTAGCGGCGGCGGCTGGCTGATCGGCGACGGCACCCAGATCAACGGCGTCAACACCTACCTCCACCTCGACAACAAGTCGCACACCTTTGGCCCCTACTTCTCGACCGAAACCGTCGGCAAGCTGGTCCGCGGCCTCTGAGCCGGGCCCGCCCGGCTCAGCGTCGAGCAGGCGGCGGTAGAAGCGGTAGTCGCGCCGGTCCGGGCGCAGGTTCGAGGCGAGGGCGAGATGGTGGCGGGCGCGGCTCTTCTGGCCGGTCATGCTGAGGGCGCGACCGAGGCAGAAGTGGGCGTAGTCGTCGACCTGGTTGGCCTCGACCACCGCCTCGAACTCGATCGCCGCCTTGGCGAAGCGCCCGGCGCGATAGTAGGCGCGCCCCAGCGCCTCCCGCACCGAGGACTTCTCCGGCACCCGCCGCGCCGCCTCGGCAAGCGGCTCGGCGGCATCGACGAAGTCGCCGTCTTCGAGCAGCTCGAGGCCGCGACGGTACAGGGTGTAGGTCGGTTCTGTGGGAGCGCGAGAAGCCATCGAAGAAGTGTAGGAAACGCCCGAAAAGTGCCAAAAAGCAGGCCAAAACCGATGGCCTGCTACGGTGTTCGAGTCGGGCTTGGCGCCACCGCCACCCGAGAGGTTCCGTTTCCTCCGCTCGCTTCTCAGCGTTTTGGGGCTTCTGAATCTCCCTGAATCGCACAATAAGGAGCACATAACTTGAAGTCTTTTGCCGACCTCGGCATCTCTAACCCTGTGGTGGACGCGCTCGCAGCGCGCAGCATCACGAAGCCTTTCCCCGTCCAGCAGATGGTCATTAGCGACGCGCTCGCCGGCCACGACCTGCTGGTCCAGTCCCCGACCGGCTCGGGCAAGACCCTGGCCTTCGGAATCCCGATCGTCGACCGCATCGAGCCGGGCGAGGGCCTCTCCGCCCTGGTCCTAGCGCCGACCCGCGAGCTAGCCAGCCAGATCGTCGACGAGCTCGACTCGATCGCCCGTGCCCGCCGGCTGCGCATCGCCGCCGTCTACGGCGGCGTCGGCTTCGGTCCCCAGAGCAACGCCGCCCGCCGCGCCGACGTCATCGTCGCCACCCCGGGCCGGCTCGAGGATCTGCTCAGCCGCAACACGATCTCCCTCGACCGGGTCCGCCTGCTCGTCCTCGACGAGGCCGACCGCATGCTCGACATGGGCTTCAAACCGGCGGTCAGCCGGATCGTCGCCCAGACCCGGCGCGATCGCCAGACCCTCTTCTTCTCCGCCACGCTGGAGGGCGCGACCGGCAAGCTCGCCGCCGCCTACACCCGCGACGCGCGCCGCCACACCCAGGAGCTGACCCAGGACAAGGAGGCCGACATCGCCCACAGCTTCGTCCACGTCGAGTCCCAGGGCGCCAAGCTCGACCATCTGACCGTGCAGCTGCAGGACGTCGAGCGCGGCCGCACCCTCGTCTTCGTCCGCACCAAGCGCGGCGCCGACCGGCTGGTCAAACGACTCCGCAGCCGCGAGCTGGATTCCGTCGCGATGCACGGCGACAAGAGCCAGGGCCAGCGCGAACGGGCGCTGGCGCGGTTCGAGCGGGGCGAGGTCGACACCCTGATCGCCACCGACGTCGCCGCCCGCGGGATCGACGTCGCCGACGTCACCCACGTGATCAACTTCGACGCCCCCGGCGACCAGGACGCCTACGTGCACCGGATCGGCCGGACCGGCCGCGCCGGCAACCGCGGCGCCGGGATCAGCTTCGTGCTCGAGGACCAGTACGGTGAGATGCGGCGCATCGCCCGCGACCTCGGCCTCAGCCGCGAGTTCGACCAGGGCCGCCCCGCCGGCTTCGGCGAGACCTCGACCGCGTCGACTCCCCGTTCCAATACCAGCTCCAACGGCAACGGCGGCAGCTCCTCCTCTTCCTCCTCCGCCGCCCAGAAGCGACGGCGGCGACGTCGTCGCAGCAAGGCAAAGGTGGCCGCATGAGCACCGCAACCGCAACCCCGACCGCGAAGAAGTGGACCTGCGACCAGTGCGGCGTCTCGGTCAGTCAGATCGACGGCAGCCGAGTCGCGCTTCCCGAGACCTGGGACCGCTGCGATGACGGGCTCTTCTGCCTCAACTGCCGGCGGGACCGCGCCGCCCAGGCGGCGCTGAACTCGGCGCCCGAGGACAGCCCGATCGAAGTCCGCGCCAAACTGCGCCGCGCCGCCTTGATCGAGTTCGAGGTCAGTCGCCGGCCCGATCACGGCGACGGCGCCATCGCCAAAGCCTGTCGCTCCTCGGTCTCGGCCGTCGCCGCGGCCCGCCAGCGGCTGAAGCTGCCGGCGCCCGAGCAGCCCACGAAAAGGCGTTAGCGCGAGGTCGGGGTAGGCTTAAAGCCTATCTCGATCAACGAACTCGACATTTGCTGAGCGACGCCGTCCTAGGGGCGCTGATCGCCTTCGCCCTCGCCGTCTTCACGACCCCGGTCGGCGTCTCCGGGGCGGTCTTCCTGATCCCGGTCCAGGTCAGCGTCCTCCACACCCCGAGCCCGGCGGTCACCCCGACCAACCTGCTCTACAACCTGATTGCGATCCCCGGAGCCCTCCTGCGCTTCCATCGCGAGGGCCGCCTAACCGGTCCGCTGACGCGGCTGCTGGTGCTCGGCACCCTGCCGGGGATGGTCGCGGGAGCGGTGATCAGAGCCGAGCTGCTGACCGGGACCGAGGCTTTCCTGGTGGTGATCGCGGCGGTCCTGGTCCCGCTCGGCGCCTGGCTCGCCCTGGCGTGCCCGGCGACCCCCGCCGCACCGCCCGACCGCAACCGTCGCCGCCTGATCCTCGCCCTCGCCCTCGCCGTCGGGACGGTCGGCGGCATCTACGGCATCGGCGGCGGCTCGATCCTCGGCCCGATCCTGGTCGGCCTCGGCTACACCGTGCTCGAGGTCTCCCCCGCCGCTCTCGCCGCGACCTTCCTCACCTCCCTCGCCGGCGTCGCCACCTTCGCCCTGCTCAGCCTCGGCGACGGCGACGTCGCCCCCGACTGGACGCTCGGGATCGGGATCGGGCTGGGCGGGCTCGCCGGCACCTACCTCGGCGCCCGCCTGCAGTCGCGCCTGCCGGAGACGCTGCTGCGGCGCGGACTTGGAGTGCTGGCCCTGGGGCTGGGCCTGCGCTACGCGGTGCTGGCAGTCACCTGAGGCTCCCCCAGAGACCGCAGATGCAACCGGGTCAGTCTCCCTCGTCCGGACGAACTGCGGTCTTGCCGGGCAGCAGGGTGAACGCCGCGATCATCTCCGAGCCGATCACGAGATCCTCGCCGTGGGAGTTGAGGCTGACTTTGCCGTGCGGCCCCGGCGAGATCGCCTCGTCCTTCTCGATCAGGAGGCCGTCGACCCGGTGGCCGGTGGTCGCCTCGACCCGAACCGGGATGTCGCCGTCGCGCTCGCTGCGAACCTGCTCGAGGACATCGTGGAACCACGAGGGCGGCTCCTCGGGCGGGCGCTCGTAGCGGGTTCCGATCGCGAAGGCCGTCGTCACAGTCGGAGAATCTACGGCACTTGCGAGTACGCCGCTAAGGTGAGTGCGTGTCCAAGAAGCGTGGCTTGCACCCACTCGCCAACGGCTCGCGCTTCGCCGCCGGCGCCGGGCGGCCCCGCCGAGCATCGGCATCCATACGCTCTTTCGACGAAGCCTGCTCCGCGCTTACGTCCCGCCTGCGCAGCCGGCTCCCCGAGCTGGAAGCCACTATCGCCACCCGCGTCTACGCCATCTCGGACCCCCACGAGGTCGCCGACCCCACCTACCTCCACAGTCTGAACGGGGCCCTCACCGTGGCCCTCGACCATGCCCTCGTCGTCATCGAGCTCGGCGAACGCCGCGCCCCAGGCGTTCCACCGGCCCTGCTCGCAGAGGCGCGCCTGGCCGCTCGCGTCGGCGTGGCCATCGACACCGTCCTGCGTCGCTATTTCGCCGTCAATGCTCTTCTCGGCGACTTCCTCTTCGAGGAGGCGGAGCGCGCCGAAGTATCGAGTTCCGCCCTTCGCCGCCTGCTTCGCCGGCAGGCGGCGCTCTTCGATCGCTTGGTCGAGGCGGTGAGCGGAGAGCACGTCCGCGAGGCGAAGAGCTGGCCGAGCAGCACCGCGGAGCGGCGGCGCGAGTGCGTCAAGAGCCTGCTCGCCGGCGAGCAGGTCGACCACTCCGAGCTCGGATACGACCTCGACGCCCACCACCTTGCCCTGATCGCCAAAGGAGAGGGGTCGCCGGAGGTGATGCGCGTACTGGCGGCCAAGCTCGACCGTCACCTGCTCGCCGTCTGCCGTGAGGAGGAACCCGTCTGGGCCTGCTGGCTCGGCGGCAGGCGCCCGCTCGAGGCCGAGCAGGCGCTGCGGGCCCTAGGCGAAATCCCCTTGGATCGCGTGTTCGTGACCGTCGGCGAGCCCGGCGAGGGACTCTCGGGCTGGCGGTTCAGCCACCGCCAGGCCAAGGCGGCGGTGCCGATCGCCGAGCGCAGGGGTCAGGCCATCCTGCGCTACGCCGACGTCGCCCTGCTGGCATCGACCCTCCGCGACGACCTCGTCGCCACCTCGCTGCACCAGCTCTATCTGGAGCCGCTCGAAAGAGCGCGGGACGGCGGCAAGGTGGGGCGAGAGACCCTGCGCGCCTACTTCGCTGCCGATCGGAACATCTCCTCGACCGCTGCCGCACTGGGGGTCGATCGTCGTACCGTCACGAATCGCATTCGCGCCATCGAGGATCTCTTCGGCCGTCCCCTCAAGGACTTCGCGACGGAGCTGGAGACCGCATTGCGGCTAGACGATTGATTCGCGCTTTCCCGGTTTGCTGAATCCCCGGTGAGCAAGACCCCATATTGAGGAGGCAGCGACCGCGCGGAGCCGAGGAAGATCAGCTCGAGCCCATTCACGAGGGGGGTAAGAGCATGAGGAAGTATCTGGTTTGCGCCATGGCCGTCGGGGCCGGGCTTGCGCTGATCGTCGTGGCGAGCGCTTTGGCCAAGCCACACGTGATCCGCGCCGGAAACCTCTTTCTGAGGGACAACGGGGGGATCTTTCCAAGCAGGCTGCCCAGGCACAGTCAGATGCCGATTTCAGCGCGCATCGACGCTGAAATCGGCACCACCGACGGCAGTCATCCTCCGGCGGTAAGGACTCTGAACATCGACTTCGACAAGAGCATTCAGGTGAA
The DNA here is from genome assembly GCA_963812145.1 of uncultured Solirubrobacterales bacterium. Lineage (GTDB taxonomy): Bacteria > Actinomycetota > Thermoleophilia > Solirubrobacterales > 70-9 > VAYN01. The sequence goes on along the minus strand of CAWEUG010000004.1, from coordinate 292,575 downwards.
CGCCAGGGGTCTGCCTGTGTGCAGGGGAGAACAGCTCACGACGCGCTCCACCACGGACGCGAGGAAGGCCTGCTCAGATGCGATCGTCGGCTCCGGGGAAGGCGAAGTCGAAGTCGCTTTCCCTGAACAAGAGCCGTTCGTTGCCAAGGGCCCGATCATCCTCTTCAACGGCGGAGTCCATGGCGGCACCACGCTTCTCTTCGTCCACACCTATGTCGCCGTCCCAGCGCCGGCTGCCGTCGTCGCAACGGTCAAGATCAGTCGCATCCACCGCGGCCACTACGGCACCCATACCGTCTCGCAGATCCCAGCGATCGCCGGTGGGGCCGGCTCGGTGATTGAGTTCAAGCTAACCATCGGCCGCAAATTCACCTACAAAGGCAAGAAAGAGAGCTACCTGACCGCCAGCTGCCCGACCGGGCTCTATTACACCGAAGGGAACATCCTCTTCGCCGACGGCAGCGCACTGCAGGGAACTCACATTCTGCCTTGCACTCCGATGGGTTAGTCGCCGGACCTTGGCTTGACGCCGACGAGTAGCGCCATCTCAAGCCACTTCCAATAGCAGTCGACGTCATCGAAACCCAGCTCGCGCAGCCATCCGAGCTGGGTCTCGACATCGAGCAAGCGGTCGGACGGATCCGCGTTCTCGAGCGGCTCGTCGATTGCGGCGAAGAACGCCAGGTGCAGGCGCTGCGTCGCCGATGCCACGTGCTCGAAGTTCGCGAAGACCCCACCGGGCTCGAGCAGATCGAGCACTTCTCCGTAAAGCGAGCGCTTGCGCTCATGCTCGAGATGGTGGATGGCGAACGATGAGACCACGGCGTCGAAGTGGCCGAGGGCGGGCAGCGGCTCGCCGAGGTCGTGACGTACGAACTCGACCCGCTCGTCGCCGGCAAAGCTCGCGCGCGCCACGTCGAGCATGAGGTCGGAGAAGTCGAGCCCCATGCCAAACATCCCCGGACGCCCGAGCTGGAGAAGGGCGAGCAGACGGCCATTGCCAGTGCCTAGGTCAAGAATGCGCCGAGCGTCGAGCGGCACGTGTTCAAGCAAGACTCCCTCTCCCTCGGCGCGATGCGGGAACTCATCGGCTCGATCGAGATAGTGACTGACTTTCTGCTCATCGAGCCTCCACTCCTCGCCTCCCATGCGTGCATTATCGGCAAGAACCTCCTCGCGGGAAATGGAGTACCCCTTACGAGACACAAGACGAACCGGAGAGCACGAATCGAGGCTGACCCGATTTCGCTTGCTCATCGTGCAGGCCGCTGAATCGATCAGGCGATACACCCAACCACGGAAGGTGGCCACTTTTTCAGCAAGAACGCCACAGCGCTAAGCGCCCACAGGGCGGCGATGATCGCGTGAAACAACCTGTCGTCGGCCGACAGGACCGCAAAAGCTGCATTGCAAAGACCTACCAGCAGATAGCCCGCCGCGATCCAACGTCTTCGCAGCGGGGAGAGCGGACGACGCCTTTGCCCACCATCAGATGGCCCCGGTGTCGCGGTCGCATGCTCCGAGGCTTCTCCAAACCGTGGCAGCCAGTTTCGCGTGGTATCGCCGAGATTGCGCCGCAGTCCCAGGATGACGACTGCGGTGCCGTAAGCGCAACCGCCAACGCGATGAGATCGCTACCCATCGACGCAACATACCGAGAGCAGACGAAATCCCTTGGGATACAGAAAGGCGAACCGGGTAGCGTGGATCGCCGCGAGCCGGTTCCGATGGCACGGTAGCCGCATTCGTTGCCGGAGCCACAATCTCGCGAGTCCACAAAACCCCCGCGCCTCGCTTGTCCACTCAGGAGGAACGCCGTCTTAGTCTCCGGCGACGATACGTTGGAAGCGTGCCTCAGGGTCAAGCCTCAGGCCGCCAGCTACCAGGAGGATAACAAGCCAATGGCAATGTGCTTCCGAATCCGGTTCAACCTCAGTGAGCGCTCGAGAATCAACTCGCCGGAAACCGAACTGTCATTGGCCGACCCGGTCGAAGGCAAGGAGGTTCGCCTCAAAGCGGGCGGCGAAGCGTCGGAGCTCAAGAAAGCAAGGGAAGTCTTGCTTCTTGGCCGACCCTTCGATTCTGAGACGGACGCAAGGGCAGCGGCAGAACGTTGGATCGGGGTGCTTCGGAGGGCTTTTTCCAAGGTGAACCTCGGCGCAGATTTCGGACCCGAAACGCAGAGAAGCACCTTCACTGCCCTAGGGCTTCAGAAACTCGAAGGCGAATTGGGACGGCGAGCGCTAAACGACGTACACGGAATCTCGGTCTTCAAATGCGATCCCAAGCCCCTCTTCGTCCGCTTGCCAATGGAGATTCAAGTCGGACCCGACGCAGATCAGCTCGGCACCGCCATTGCCAAGACCGTGGACGAAGGGGTCCTGATGACGCGAGCAGAGAAGCTTGCCTATGACTTGTACGCAGCTTCCTTTTTCGAGCGCTCACCAGAAGCCCGATTCATGATGCTCATGATGGCGCTAGAGACTTTGATTGACCCGAAGCCCCGCTCCGCTCAGGTTCGCGGGCACGTTGAGGCTTTCATCACGGCCACCCGTGGATCAAGACTCCCAAAGGCTGAAATCGAATCGATCATCAGCAGCCTGCAATGGCTTCAGGATGAATCGATAGGCCAAGCTGGACGAAAGCTCGCTGCCCGACTTGGCGGGCGGCGCTACCTAGACGAGCCTAACTCTGAGTCCGCACCCCAATTTTTCACCCGTTGCTACACACTGCGGAGCCACCTGGTCCATGGGTCAAATCCACGACCGAGCGACGAAGAAGTCGGGCACCGCGCTGCCCATCTAGAGCATTTCGTGGCGAACCTATTGTCCATGCCCTCCGCTTGACCTGCCACATCCCTTGCCACCCGGGCACAAAAAAGCCGCCTCTCGGGCGGCCATTTTGGCTCTGGATCTGGAGTACCGCTACGGGGATTCGAACCCCGGTTTCTGGCATGAGAAGCCAGCGTCCTAGTCCCCTAGACGATAGCGGCAAGGGACGGCGATTCTAGCGATTCCGAGTTTGGGGACGCTTCTTGGGGGCGCGGGCGGCGTTGGGGGCGCAACCGGTAAATTGGCTCCCCCCACGCGGCTGTGGCGGAACTGGTAGACGCGCACGGTTCAGGTCCGTGTGGAGGAAACTCCGTGAAGGTTCGACTCCTTTCAGCCGCATCTGAAGCAGAGGTCAGCGCCGGTGCGGGCGAAGCGCGAGCTTGAGCACCACCGGCGCGGTCGCCGTTGCCGGCTTGCCACCGGCCGGCGCGTAGGTGACGGCAACCCGCACACGGAGCTTCTGCTTCCGCTCCAGGATTGCGAGGGCTGCGGCGGTTGGGCGCAGGCGGATCTTCACCGTGCCCGCGTCAGCCGCCCGGGCGGTTGCCGGCTTGATCAGCCTGGCGGGCTTCTTGGCTTTGCTCACGCCGGCCTTGGCGGATGCGGAATCCTTCGCGGTGAGCTCGCCGGGGCCCGGAACCTCGACCGCCAGGGTCGCGGTTCCGTTGCTCCGATTCAGCTTGACCTTGCCGAAGCTGAAGCGGTTGGAGCCGAGGGGCGGCGGTGACTTGCCCGGCCGGGTGCTGTCGACCGAGATCGCATCGACGCCGCCGGTGAGGAGCTCCTCGTGGGCCACGGTGGCAATCCGCAGCACCACGGCCTGGCCGGCGAAGGGGCTGAGGTCCGCCGTCACCCAGGTCGGACCGAGGCTCAGCGGGCCGCCCGGTCTGGTGCGGAAGGCCGTGGCCAGGACGTCGGCTGGATCGAGCGATTCGATCGCCGCGCCCGGCCTCATCACGTCGATCCGGAATTGCTGGTTGGCCTGCCCGCCCAGCAGTTCGCCGTCGACCGAGAGCGTGTCCGGCGCCGGCACCGCCAGCGGGGCGATGGTGTCGTAGTAGGCGAGCAGGCTGAGACGGTGGTTCAGCCCGGGAGCGAGCACGATTTCCTGGGAGAGGACCAGCGTCTCGACGCTGGCCTGGTCGGAGACCGCAGCAAAGGTGCCTTGCGGGGGCGGCTGCGGTGGCTTGCGGCCGCGCTGATTGGCGATCGGCTCGTCGATGCCTTGGTAGGCGAACCAGTTGCCCGATCCCGTTACCCGGTGGACCTTCCATCCCTGCAGCGTCCCCGACTCGAAATCGCCGTTGACGATGGTCGCCGCCGAAGCGCCGCTCGGCGCCAGCAGCGCCAGGCAGGCAAGCGCCGCAACCGCAGAAAGAACCAGACGCCCGCTGCTCCAACTGCTCATCGCCAAACTCCCCCTTAGTAGCTCGAAACCTCCCGAGCAAAGGCTAGCGTTAGCTCAAGCAGGCTGCTTGACCGCCGAGCTGGCGCGACGCGGCACCGGCAATCTCCTCGGCGAAGACCGGCCAGAGCCGGCGGGGCAGGTCGTGGCCCATGCCGTCGATCAGCTTCAGGCGAGCGTTGGGGATGGCCCGTGCGGTGGCCCGACCGCCGGCCGGGCGGACGAGCGGGTCACGGCGGCCGTGGATGACGGTGGTGGGCGTGCGCACTCCGCGCAGCGCCTCGGTGCGGTCGCCGGAAGCGGTGATCGCGTACAGCTGGCGCAGCACGCCGGCGGCGCTGCGGCCGCGGTCGTAGGAGCAGCCGGCGACTTCGCGCAGGCGCTCTTCGTCGAAGGGGTAGCCGGGGGAGCCGATGACGCCGAAGGTCTTGATCGCGCGCTCGATTGAGGCGTCGCGTCCCTTCGGCGGCCGGGCCAGCAGCACCGCCATCGCCCGGCGGCTCGGCATCCCGGTCCAGCGGCTGCCGGTGTTGGACATCATCGAGACCATCGAGCGCACCCGCTCGGAGTGCTCGATCGCCATCGTCTGGACGATCATGCCGCCCATCGAGGCGCCGACGACGTGGGCCGAGTCGATCCCGACGTGGTCCATCAGGCCGATTGCATCGGCGGCCATGTCGCGCAGCAGGTAGGGCGCGCTGGCGCGGCGACCGAGCATCAGGTCGACGCGGCGCGGCATCCCCGCCGAGTCGATCGTGGTCGAGCGGCCGATGTCGCGGTTGTCGAAGCGGACGACGCGGAAGCCGCGGTCGGCCAGCAGGCTGCAGAAACCCTTGTCCCAGGCGATCATCTGGGTCGCCAGGCCCATCACCAACAGCAGCGGCTCGCCGTCGGCGTCGCCCATCTCCTGGTAACAGAGCTCGATTCCGTTGGCAGCGGCCATCCGCTCGTCGCCGAAGGCGTGCATCGGGCAAGTCTAGAGTTCGAGTAGAAGTGTGGGATGCGGACCGCGATCGTCTCCGACCTCCACCTCGGCGCCGCCAGCGGCGAGGACGTGCTGCGCGACCCGGCAATTCGGCGTGTCCTGCTGGAGGAGATCGGCGGCGCCGATCGCGTCGTCCTGCTCGGTGACGTGGTCGAGCTGCGCGACCTCGCCCTCGGGGTCGCCCTCGACTCGGCCCGGCCCTTCTTCGAGGAGCTCGGGGAGGCACTGGGCGAGCGCGAGATGACGATCGTCCCCGGCAACCACGACCACCGGCTGGCCGAGCCGCTGCTGGACCGGCTCTCGCTCGCCGGCGCCTCCGAGCTTGGGCTCGAGCAGCACGACGATGCACCGGGGGACGGTGCCGGCGCGACGATCGACGACTGGCTCGGCCGAGCCTCCCTGCGCATCGCCTACCCGGGGCTCTGGCTGCGCGAGGACGTCTACGCCACCCACGGTCACTACATGGACGCCCACCTGACCCTGCCGCGGCCGGAGTGCCTGGCGACCGCGGCGCTGATCCGTGCCCGCGGGGCCCTCCCCACGCCGGCGGCGCCGAGCGACTACGAGCGGGTGCTGCGCCCGATCTACGGCTTCAGCTTCGGCGTCGCCCAGGCCCGGGCCGCGATCCCGCGCCCGCGCGCGCATCCCGGCGAGGCCGCCTGGGGGGTCCTCGCCGGTCGCCGCGGCGGCGAGGGCCTCGGCCGCCGCCTGCGCGGCGCCACCCTTCGCACCGCCTTCCCGGCCGGGATCTGGGCCATCAACCGCCTGCTCCACTCGGACTTCGACGCCGACATCTCAGCGGCGGCGATCTTCGCGGCCGGGGTCGAGGCGGCGACCGAGCTGGCGGCGCGCCTGCAGGTCGACGGCGTCCACGTGATCACCGGCCACACCCATCGCGGCGGCCCCACCGACAGCGAAGCGACCTGGGCCCTGCCCGGCGGCGGCCAGCTCCACAACACCGGCAGCTGGGTCTTCGCCTCGGCCTTCCACCGACCCGGCACCCCTCCCAGCCCCTACTGGCCGGGCACGGTCACCTGGCTCGAGGACGAGGCGCCGCCGCGGCGGGTGCAGCTGCTGCTCGACCGCTCCCACCCGGAGATGATCGAGCTGATCGACCGGACTAAGAGCCAGCCGCCCCCAGCCACTCGGCGATGATCGCGCCGATCTCGGGCCCCGCGTCCTCTTGGAGGAAGTGAGAGGCGTTCGCGATTGCCCGCGGCGGCGTCAGGTTGAGCTCGCTGGAGACCCGTTCGCCGACTGAGAAGGGCAGGATCGGGTCCGAGTCGGCCCAGAGGACCAGGGAGGGACGGTCGTCCTCGCGGAGGCCGTCGGCGACGCGTTTGCCCTCGACCGCGCCAACCGCCTCGGGGGTGGTCGGCAGGATCAGCGGAAAGGCGCGGACGCCGGCCTTCGAGGCTCCGTCGATATAAGGAGCGTCATAGGCGGCGATCACCTCGTCGCCGGGGTCGTCCTTGCAGCCGCCGCGGATCAGCATCCCCACCGGCACGTCCTCGTTGTCGCGGACGAAGTCGCGGAAGGCGAACCAGGCGTCGCTCATGCGCTGATGGCCGGTGAAGGGGCCGGTCTCCATGATCGCGATCCGGGAGATGCGATCGGGGTGCTCGACCGCCAGCCGCAGCCCGATCGGCCCACCCCAGTCGTGGACGACGACCGTCGCGTCGCGCAGGTCGAGTTCCTCCAGCAGCAGCGCCATCAGCTCGACGTGGCGGTCGTAGGTGTACCAACCGAGGTCGGTGGGCTTGTCGGAGCGGCCGAAGCCGGCGTAGTCGGGGGCGATGCAGCGGTAGCCGGCGTCGCGGACCGGCGGGATTACCTTGCGCCAGAGGTACGACCAGGTCGGCTCGCCGTGGAAGAAGACGACCGGCTTGCCCTCCCCCTCGTCGAGGTGGGCGAGGCGGAGGCCGTCGACCTCGCGATAGCGCGACTCGAAGGGGTAATCGGGCAGGCCCTCAAGCAGCTCGTCCGGCGTGCGCACCGCGTCGACGCTCATCCTGCGCTCCTCCCGTAGATCCCGCTCCCAGTGCGTTGCAGTCTAAATCCAGCAATCCGGATAGGTATTCCCTACTTTGTCTATCGACTTTATGCTACGGTGGCGAACTTCATTCAGCAGTAAGTCAGTCGAAATAGGAAGGAAACATCTATGCGGAACGCTCGCAATGCCCGGCGGCGCAGCGTGAAGATCGGCCTCCCGGCCGCACTTCTCGCCCTGCTCATCGCCGTTTTCGCCGCCGGTTGCGGCAGCAGTGACGACAGCACCAGCGACACCTCCGGCGGTTCAGGAGATGGCGGCAGCCTCAGCGTAGTCGGCTACTCCACCCCGGAATCCGTCTATCAGGAAGCCCTTGAGCCCGGATTCGAAGCGACCCCGGAGGGATCGGGCGTTAGCTTCAGCAACTCCTTCGGCGCCTCGGGAGACCAGAGCCGCGCGGTAGTGGCCGGACAGCCGGCGTCCGTCGTCCACTTCGCCCAGGCCGGCGACATGGAGCGACTGGTCGAAGAAGGCGGCCTCGTCGCCAAAGACTGGGACAAAGGCCAGTACAAGGGCATCGCCCAGGACTCGGTCGTCGTCATTACCGTCCGCAAGGGGAACCCCGAGGGCATCAAGTCCTTTGACGACGTCCTCAGCAAGGACGTCGATGTCGTGACCCCGAACCCGTTCAGCTCCGGTGCCGCGCGCTGGAACATCATGGCCGTCTACGGCAACGCGATCAACCAGGGCAAGTCCGAGACCGAGGCGCTCGCCGACGTCAAGACCCTGCTCGAAAAGGCCGTCGTGCAACCGGGCAGCGCCCGCGACGCACTCGCCGCCTTCACCCAGGGCGAGGGCGACGTGCTGCTCGGCTATGAGAACGAGGCGATCAAGGCGATCGATGAGGGCGAAGACGTCGAATACGTCATCCCGCCGAGCACGATCCTGATCGAAACCCCGATCGCGGTCACCACCGACGCCCCCGAGCCCGCGGCTCAGGACTTCCTCGACTACATCTGGTCCGATGCCGGTCAGGAAATCTGGGCTGAGAACGGCTACCGCCCGGTCAACCCGAAGCTGGTCGACCCGAAGCAGTTCCCGACCCCCAAGGACCTGTTCAAGATCAGCCAGTTCGGCGGCTGGAGCAAGGTCAACGACGAGTTCTTCGACGACGAAACCGGTTCCGTCGCGAAGATTGAGGGTGAATTGGGCGTCTCCACCACCGGCTGACAATGGAGGCTCACGCAGCACACCCGGCAGCAGCACCAGGACCCCGGGCAGGCATACGCCTGCCCGGGGCTGGCGCCGGCCTCGGCCGGGGGACGGTCCTGCTCTACCTGAGCGTGATCGTCCTCCTGCCGTTGGCCGCCGTCTTCTCGAAAGCCTTCGAGAATGGGCTCGACGCGTTCTGGACCGCCGTCAGCGCCCCCCAGGCGGTCGCGGCGCTCGAGTTGACCTTCATCGCCTCGCTGATCGTCGTCGTCATCAACGCATTCTTCGGCACGATCATCGCCTGGATTCTCGTCCGCGATGAATTTCCGGGCAAGCCCATCGTCAATGCGGTGATCGACCTGCCCTTCGCGCTGCCGACGATCGTCGCCGGGCTCACCCTGCTTGCTCTTTACGGCGCCGACAGTCCGTTCGGGCTCGACGTCTTCACCACTCGCGTCGGCGTCGTGATGGCCTTGCTCTTCGTCACCCTGCCCTTCGTCGTCCGCGCGGTGCAACCACTGCTGCTGGAGATGGACCGCGAGATGGAGGCCGCGGCGGCTTCTCTCGGCGCCCGGGGCTTCACCATCTTCCGCCGCATCATCTTCCCCAACCTGCTGCCTGGGCTGGCAGCCGGCGTCGCCCTCGCCTTCGCCCGCGCCCTGGGCGAGTTCGGCTCGCTGGCACTGATCGGGATCGCCTTCAAAACCGAAGTCGCCTCGGTCTACATCCGCTCGCTCGTAGAGAGCGGCAACGAGGCCGGCGCCGCCGCGGTCTCGGTGGTCCTGCTGGGCGCTTCTCTTTTGCTGCTCGCCTCGATCACCCTCGTCCAGCGCTGGGGCAGCCGTCACGAACGTGGTGGCGACACCAGCCTGCTGGTGATGCCGCCGAGCGGCGAGGACTTCACCAAAGAGAAAGGGGCCGACGATGAGTAGCTCCCGCCCCAGCCGTTGGGGCCTGCGCTTCCTCGGGATCGGCTATCTGACGCTGCTGCTGCTGGCACCGCTGGTGATGATCTTCTTCAAAACCTTCGAGGACGGGATTGGACCGCCGATCGACGCGATCACCTCCCCCGACGGCCTCCATGCCCTGAAACTGACCCTGCTGATGGTCGTCGTCGCAGTGCCGCTGAACACGATCTTCGGCGTCGGCTGCGCGCTGCTTCTGGTCCGCCATAAGTGGAAGGGCAACGCGATCATCGACGGCATCATCAACCTGCCCTTCGCGATCTCGCCGATCGTGATCGGCCTTGCCCTCTTCCTCCTCTACGGAACCAACGGCTGGTTCGGGCCGGCGTTGGCCGAAGCGGGGATCAAGATCCTCTTCTCGGTCCCAGGGATGCTCCTCGCCAGCATCTTCGTCTCGCTGCCGTTCGTGGTCCGCGAGGTGGTCCCGGTGCTGCAGGAGATCGGCACCGACCAGGAGCAGGCCGCATCGACCCTCGGTGCCAACTCCTGGCAGACCTTCTGGCGCATCACCCTGCCGGCGATCCGCTGGGGCGTCGCCTACGGAATGGTGCTGACGACCGCCCGAGTCCTGGGCGAGTTCGGCGCGGTGACGATCGTCTCCGGCTCGATCTCGGGTGAGACCCAGACCCTCCCGCTCTTCGTCGCCAAGCAGTTCGAGCAGTTCAATTTCGCCGGCGCTTACGGCGCCTCGCTGCTGCTCGCCCTGCTGGCGCTTTCCGCCCTAATCGCAATGAACCTACTCAAACGAAAGGAGGCCTGATGGGAATCACAGTCGAGGGAGCGAACAAGCGCTTCGGTGACTTTCAGGCTCTCAAGGATGTTTCGATCTCAGTTCCCGACGGCTCGCTGACCGCCCTGCTCGGGCCGAGCGGCAGCGGCAAGTCGACGCTATTGCGGGCGATCGCCGGGCTCGAGGACCTCGATTCCGGCCGCGTCGTGATCAACGACGAGGACGCGACGGCGAAACCGCCGCAGAACCGTGGCGTCGGCTTCGTCTTTCAACACTACGCCGCCTTCAAGCACATGACCGTGTTCGAAAACGTCGGCTTCGGGCTGAAGATCCGCAAGTGGAAGAAGCCGGAGATCTCCGACCGCGTCCACGAGCTGCTGCAGCTGGTCCAGCTCGACGGGCTGGCCGGCCGCTTCCCCTCCCAGCTTTCCGGCGGTCAGCGCCAGCGCATGGCCCTGGCCCGGGCGCTGGCGGTACAGCCGCAGGTGCTGCTGCTCGATGAGCCCTTCGGGGCGCTAGACGCCAAGGTGCGCAAAGACCTGCGCACCTGGCTGCGTCACCTCCATGAGGAGATGCACGTGACGACGATCTTCGTCACCCACGACCAGGAGGAGGCGATGGACGTTGCCGAGCAGCTAGTGGTGATGAACAACGGCCAGGTCGAGCAGTCGGGCAGCGCCAACGACCTCTACGAGGACCCCGCCAACGAGTTCGTGATGAGCTTCGTCGGCGAGGTCAACCGGCTCGGCGACAGCTACGTGCGCCCGCACGACATCGAGGTCGTTCCCGACGCCGACGAGAGCACCGAAGAGGGCATGGTGCAGCGCATCGTCGCCCTCGGCTTCGAGATCCGGGTCGAGCTCGTGCTCGCCGACGGCACCGAGGTCTGGGCGCAGCTGACCCGCAACGAGCTGCAGCGGCTGGAGCTGCGGGAGGGGCAGATCGCCTACCTGCGCCCGGTCCAGGCCAAGAGCTTCAACGGTTCGTCCCCGTCCCAGGACCATGGGGCCTCGACTCCCCGCGGACTCGAGGACGAGGGCGACGCGGAGAAACCCGCAGCCGTCTGAAGAGGCGACGGGGCGGGGCGCGCTTTTTGCCGGGTAGCGCCCCGCCCCAACTCGCCGCCCCAGCATCGCGTCCGTTTGTCCTTTGTAACCCAGAGGGTGACAAAGGACAAATGAGCCGGTCCTTCTCTCCTCCGAATTTCGTTCTCTGCTATTGTTGAGTTAGTTACTCAACTAAGTAAGGAAAGGAGTTGGCGATGAGCAAGCGAGTCCAGAACACGACCTTCATCTCTCGGGGCCGGATCACCGGTCTGGTCAGGGATGAGATGCCGGCAGGCACGGGACAGAACCGCACCACCCGCTCCGCGAACCGCAACTCGGTCCAGTCGGCGGCCGACGAGGCGCTCTTCTACCGGGCCCGCCTGATCCTCGGCGACGCCCTCCCCCGCCCCAACCGCTGAACGGCGAAGATTCCGCGGTTCCTCTTCCACCAATGAGGCGAAGAGGAACCGCGGAAGGGGACTGAGGGCTAGCTGCCTTTGGTCGTCTCCTCAAGCGGAGCTTCTTCGGGCTGCGGGTAGGCCTCAACCGCCAGGTTCCAGCCTTTGAGCGTGAAGCTCACGTTTTTCGCCCCGGCGTACTGGACGGCGACCGTGTGCCCGCCCTTGGCGAGGACGGTCGTCAGGGTCGCCGTGCCGACGATCGGCACCGGCGTCGGCGTTGCCGCCGTCGAGGGGACCAGGTTGACTTTGCCGGCCACCTGACCGTCGACGAGGATCGAGATCGGGCAGGCCTGGTCGGGACCCGGTTTGGGCGCCGTGCAGGTCGCGTTGCCGGAAAAGGTGATCACGGCCGAGCTGGCTTTGGCCGGGGTCGCGAACGAGGTGAACGCCGTCGGGATGTAACCCGCGGTGGTCGCCGATATCGGTCCGAACTGCGCCGTGCCGGCAGCGATCCCGGCGACCGGCGGCTTCGGCGCTCCGGCCTTGGCGACGAACAGGTTCGAGGCCGCCTTCTTCCTCAGGTAGAGCGTCGATGCCTTCTTGTTGGTGACGTAGGTCGCGGCAGCCTTCTTGGTCGTCAGGACCGACTGGGCCTTCTTGGCCAGCGACGGCGTCACCGTCAGCGCCAGCGCGACCACAGCCGCCAGGGCGACGACGCTCGCCGCGCGGGGGGACGAAATCCTTCTCTTCAACAATTGAACCTCCTGTCGTGGCCTTGCCGGAGGCCCATCTACTCCTGCCGGGCGGCCTTTCTTTACTAAGTGACTCAATAAACTACAGAAACTGCTAGCTTAAGGCCATCAAGTTGGTCAACAAACTCTAGTTAACCTCCGAAGGAAGGAAGCGCATCTGATGAGAATCAAGACCCTCGCCATTGCGGTCATCGCCCTTGCCGGGCTCGCCGTGCCGGCGTCGGCCGGTGCCGTGACCCTGATCGGGTCGGGCTCCGTAGCCGCGCAGCCCGTGCTGCAGGCCCTCTTCGCCACTTACACGAAGAAGGTCAACCACAAAGTCCACTTCGTCTACACCGCCAACGGCGGCAACGCCGGCGTCAAAGACGTGCAGAACGGAACCAGCCAGTTCGCCGGCAACGCTCGCACGCCCCTCCCCAGCGACGCCGGGACGACCTACATCAAGATGTTCATGGACGGGCTCTGCCTCGACGTCAACTCGAAGAACAAGCTCAGCAGCATCACCATCCAGCAGGCCCACGACATCTACCGCGGGCTGCTGACCAACTGGAACCAGATCCCAGGTTCGGGACTGGAAACGACGATCGACCCGGTCGGCCGCGATACCAACGGAGGGACCTACAACTTCTTCCTCCAGGCCGTCCTCAACAACGAAGCACCGGCGTCCAACGTCAATGCCCTCACCGCCGACGGCCTCGTGGTCAACGCGGTCAAACAGGACGACAACGCGATCGGCTACGCCGGGCTCGCCTGGCAGGGAAGCAGCAAGCTCAAGCCCCTCAAGGTCAACGGCGTCCCCTGCACCCCGAGCAAGATCAGCGTCGAGCCGCTCAAGTACCCGCTCTCGCGCTACCTGTTCATGGTGCTGCCAGGAGACGGAAGCACCAGCCCCCCGGCCCTGACCAAGTTCATCGACTGGATGCGGCTCAGCCCGCTGGCCGGTGAAGTGATCAGCAAAGCCGGCGGCGTCCCCGCGTTCAACAAGAAGAAATAGCCGACAGTTGAACGAGGAGTACCCCCCCGAGTACGGCCCGAAGTGGTCGGACCAGCGTGTCGAGCGGATGCTCGGCGCGCTGGTCTGCGCCGTCGTCGGGCTGCTGCTGGCGATGATCGTCACCGTCCTGGTGCGGGGATGGCCGTCGTTCTCGCACAACGGCCTGGCCTGGTTCGGCGCCGGCGGCAGCGTCGACGACCAGCTCAACGCGATCTTCCTCTCCGGCCAGGCCGGGGCCGAATACATCTACACCTTCCACGCCTGGCCGCTGATCTGGAGCACGATCCTGATCACCGGCGGCTCCGTCCTCATCGCCCTCTTCTCCGCCCTCTTCGTCGCCGTCTTCATCGTCGAGTTCGCGCCGGAGTGGATGAGCAACATCCTGCAGCCGGTGGTCCGCTTCCTGGCCAGCGTGCCCTCGGTCATCTACGGCCTGATCGGGGTCGTCGTCCTCGTCCCCTTCATCGGCAACCACCTCGTCACCGAGGGCCAGAAGGCCTCGGTCGCCGGCGTCATCTCGTTGACCGGCTACAGCCTGCTGGCCGCGATCATCGTGCTGACGGTGATGATCGCGCCGCTGATGGTCTCGATCTTCAGCGACGGCCTGCGCTCGGTCAAACCGGGCTGGATCGAGGGCTCGCTGGCGCTCGGCGTCAACCGCTGGCGCACGACCTGGAAGATCGTCGTCCGCACCGCCCGCCCGGCGATCGTCGCCGGCACCGTCCTCGCCACTGCGAGGGCGATCGGCGAGGCGGTGATGCTGGCGATGATCTCCGGCTCGGTCGGCTTCTCCCCGAACCCCGCCGACGGCCTGATCTTCATCTACGAGCCGTCGCGGCCGCTGGCGCCGACGATCGTCAAGAACATCGATCAGCTGAGCTCGCCGCCGGCCAACGCGACCCTCTTCGCGATCGCCACCGTGCTGCTTTTCTCGGCCGCCTTCCTCTCCCTCAGCGGCTGGGTGGCGCGGCGCTCGATGCGGAAATACGGGGCCGCCTGATGAGCTCCCCGGTCGCACCGCCGCCGGTCCTGCCGCCGCCGGCGACGAACCCACCCCGCCCGCGCAAGGACGCGGTCGAGGGCAGCGCCACCTGGCGCCCGATCGACCGCCTCGGCCTAGCGATCTGCTGGGCGCTGGGCCTGCTGTTCTGCGCGATCGCGGTGGCGGTCGTCGTCTACCTCTTCATCCAGGGGATCACCTACTTGAAGCCCTCGATGCTGGTGACCCCGGCCGCCGCCGGCTTCACCCAGGGCGAAAGCGGCGGTTTCTCCGATGCGCTGCTCGGCACCCTGATCGTCGCCGTGATGGGGATCTCGATCGCCCTCCCGGCCGGGGTCGCAATCGCGGTCTGGCTGGTCGAGTACGGCCGTCCGACGGCGTTGGCGCGGATCACCGAATCGACGATCGAGGCGATCGCGGGCATCCCCTCGATCGTCCTCGCCCTGTTCGGCACCGTGATCTTCTCCAGCACCGCGCTCGGCTTCCTCAGCCGCAGCACCGAAGGCATCGTCTTCGGCCGCTCCTTCTTCGCCGCCTCGGCGATGCTCTCGCTGGTCGCCCTGCCGCTGATCGTCGCCAGCACCCGCGAGGGACTGCAGCTCGATTCCCCGCCACGTCCGCGAGGCCTCCTACGCGGTCGGCAAGACCAAGGCGGCGACGACGCGCCGCATCCTGTTGCCGGCCAGCCGCCCCCAGGTCGCCACCGGGGCGATGCTCGGCCTCGGCCGGATCATCGGCGACACCGCGATCATCGTCGTCCTGCTCGGCGCCACCCAGAACTTCGCCCCGGTCGAAGGCGCCGGTTTCCCGTTCAACTACCTGCGCGGAGCCGGCACGACCCTGACCAACTTCGTCTACGAGGCATCCCCCACCGGCAACCTCAATCAGCCCCAGAAAGCCTATGCGGCGGCTTTCGTCCTCTTGCTGATGGTGCTGGCCCTGAACGGGGCCGTCGACGTCGTCCACCGCCGCGCCCGAAAGGTTGGAACGTGGAGTTCCTAACTTCCCCCCCACCGCCGATCCGCCGACTCGAGCTCGAGGACCCGCCCGCGGCCCAGCAGGTCGCGGCTCCGGCCCAGCCGACCGACGGCAACGGCGCCACTGCACCCGGCGGCTTCACCGGTGCCCGGCGCTCGATCGGCGCGCCCCAGTTCTCGATCCGGCGCATGGAGATCGACGACGTCTCCGTCTCCTACTCCAACCGCGACGCGGTCAAAGGCGTCTCGCTGCCGGTCCGCCAGGGCGAGGTGCTGTCGCTGATCGGCCCCTCGGGCTGCGGCAAGACGACCCTGCTGCGCTCCCTCAACCGCCTCACCGAGCTGACCAGCACGGCGAAGCTGCGCGGCCGCATCCTGCTCGACGACGTCGACATCAAGCTGATCGAGCCGACCCTGCTGCGGCGCCGGGTGACGATGGTCTTCCAGCAACCGAACCCGTTCCCGATGAGCGTCTTCGACAACATCGGTTACGTGCTGCGCGAGCAGGGCTCGCGGCGGGCGCGCAAGAAGGCGCTGGAGCCGAAAGTGCACAGCGCCCTCGACCGCGCTGGGCTCTTCGAGGAGGTCAAAGACAACCTCGACCACCCGGCGCTGAAGCTCTCCGGCGGCCAGCAGCAGCGGCTCTGCATCGCCCGCGCCCTGGCGGCCGAACCGGAGGTGCTGCTGCTCGACGAGCCCTGCTCGGCGCTCGACCCGCAGTCGACGCAGGTGATCGAGGACCTGATCGTGAAGCTGCGCGACGACGTCGCCGTGGTGATCGTCACCCACAACCTGCAGCAGGCCTACCGGATCGCCGACCACGTCGCCTTCATGTACCTGGGCGACCTGGTCGAGTACAGCAGCGCCACCGCCCTCTTCGGCTCGCCGCGCGAGAAACGGACCCAGGAGTACGTCAGCGGTGCCTTCGGTTAGCCGCCACAGCGCCCGCCTTGCGGTTCTCGCCGCCTGCTGCCTGCTCCTCGTCGGAGCGGCGACCGGCTGCTCGACGACCCAGGAAAAGGCCGAAATCCAACAGGCCCGGGCCAAGCACATCCTCGATGCGCGGGCCGAGCGCCAGAAAAAGCATGCCGATGGGCCGAAAACCCAATCCCAGCGTAGGAAATCGGCCCATCGACCCCAGGAGGACGAGAGTGAGTGAGGAGAAGGCGACGGTTTCGGTGGTGCGGGGGACTTATGAGCCCTGCGAGGAGTGCGGGGCGCCGCTCGACCCGCAGCAGCGCTACTGCGTCAACTGCGCCGCCCGGCGCGGCAACGGCGCCAACCCGGCCTCGCGCTACTTCGCGGCGATGAGCAAGAGGGCTCGACGCCCTCTGACCCGGCCGCCGGCGAAAGCCGGGCCTGGCAGCCGCGCGGCCGCGGTTGCCTTCTTCGCCCTGCTCCCGGTCGCGGTCGGGCTCGGCGTCGTCGTCGGCCGCGGCGACTCCGGCGGCAGCGACAACGAGGCTCTGCTGCAGGCGCTGCGCCAGCAGGAAGCGGCGGCAGCCACTGCCAGCGCCGCCGGTGCCGCCCCGGCCGTAACCGCGAGCGCCGCGAAGAAACCCGGCAAAGCCGGCAAATCCCCAGCCAAAGGAGAGGGCAAAGTGGTCGCCCAGACCGAGAACGGAACGGTGCACTCGGTGACGGACTTCAAAGCGAGCGAAGAGAAGACCGAAGCGGACACGCAGATCGTCGAAGAAAACCCCGAACAGACGGGTGACGACTACATCAAAGCCCAGCAGAACCTGCCCGACGTGACCGTGGTCGGCGGCGACCCCGGCTCCGCGCCCGCCCCGACCAGCGGGGTGGAACCGTGAGCCGCCTCAGCGCCCTCGCCCGTCGCCCGGTCGAGCTGCTGCGGCGCCCGGCCTCGAAGCCGGCAGCGGCCGCCGCCGCTAAGGCACCGGCCAAGCCGGCCGCCGAAGAGGCCGCCAAACCGGAGGAGAGCGCCGAGCTGCTCGCCCAGCGCGACCGCCTGCTGGAGAAGTTCACGGTGATGCAGGCCGACCTCGGCGGCGCCTTCTACGAGATGGCGATCCGCGACCACGTCCGCCTCGACGTGCTGACCCGCAAAGCGGCGGAGCTGCAGCGAGTCGACGCCGAGCTGCTCGCGATCGAGCGGGTGCTCGAGCTCGAGCGTGCCGATGCGGCCGGGCTCTGCCCCGGCTGCGGCGCCCCCTACGGGCACGCGGTGCGCTTCTGCGCCCAGTGCGGTCACGCGCTGGTGCCGACGGAGTCGGGCAAATGAAAGCCGCCTCGCGCCTGTACAAGCAGGCGGCTGCAGCGGCGGCGAGCCTGACCGGAAAACGGTTCAACCTGCTCGTCGCCTCCTCGCTGGTCGTCACCACCGCGATCGTCGCGGCGGCGATGACCAGCTCCGCCGACAGCGGGCCCCTGGCGGCGCTGCTCGGTCGCAGCCTCGCTGCCAAGAGGACGCCGGTCGCAACCCAGCCGGCCCCCGGCCCCGAACCCGCCGCCGGCTCGGCCAGCGGCGCCACGGCCTCGGCACCCGAACCAGCCTCGTCCTCCTCCGTGCCGCTGTCCTCGCCACAACCCGCGCCGGCACCGCAACCGGCTCCGGCCGCCAAACCGCAACCGACCCCTGCCGCGCCCGAAGTGCCGGCACCCGAAGCTGGCCGGATCAAGCACGTCTTCGTCGTCTCCCTGGCCAGCCCCGGCTATGACGCCGCCTTCGGCTCCACCCCCCAGATGCCCTACCTGGCGACGACGCTGAGGCCCCAGGGCACGCTGCTCAGCGGCTACTCGCTGCTCGACCCGGCGGCGCTGCCGAACTCGATCGCGGCGGTCGGCGGCCAGCCGCCGACGCCGGAGACCAAAGCCGACTGCCCGGACTACGGCAGGTGCGTCTACTCGGCCGAAACCCTGACCCTGGCCGATCAGCTCGGCCTCGCCAAGTTCAGCTGGCGCGCCTACATGGAGGGCATGGTCAACCCCGAAACGGGCGCGCCCGACAACTGCGTCTACCCGCAGCCCGGCGCGCCCGAGGCAACGGCCCTTGGCGGCTACGCCCCCCGGCTCAACCCGTTCGTCTACTTCCACTCGCTGCTCGACCTCGGCGACTGCGCCAGCGACGACGTCCCCCTCGCCGAGCTCGAGAAGGATCTGCGGAAGGCCAAGTCAACCCCCAGCTACTCCTACATCTCCCCAAACCTCTGCAACGCCGGCGTCAGCGGCCAGTGCCCGGCCGGTGCCCCCGACGGCGCCGCCAGCGCCGATGCCTTCCTCGCCGCGCTGGTGCCGAAGATCCTCGCCTCCCCCGCCTACAAGGAGGACGGGCTGCTCGTCGTCACCTTCGGCCAAGCCAATCCACCGCCGATCGACCCGGCAACCGGGGCTCCCGCGGCTGCACCCGCCAACCCGCTGAAAGTCGGCTCCCTGCTGGTCTCGCAGTTCGTCTCCCCCGGCTCGACCGACGCCGTCGCCTACGACCCTTACTCGCTGCTGCGCTCGATCGAGGATCTCTTCGGCCTCTCCCACCTCGGCGCCGCGGAGGGGGCCAAGGTCAAGTCCTTCGCGCCGGCTCTGCTGGGCGAGAACGCCGGTGACTGAAGCCCTCCGCGCCTCCCTCCCTCGCTATTCGGGGCCAAGGAACAGCGGAGCTTGGTTTCTGGCAGTCTGGCCCCATGACTGGACCTGATTCAGGCGGGGAGCCGATCACCGCAGCGGGGATCGAGGACCTGCGCGCCGAGCTGGCCGACCTCGAAGGGCCCGCGCGGCTGACGATCGCGGCCCGGATCAAGACCGCCCGCGAAGATGGCGACCTCAAGGAGAACGCCGATTACCACATCGCCAAAGAGGACCAGTCGCACCTGGAGACGCGGATCAAGCGCCTCCAGGAACGGCTACAGAACGCCGTCGTCGTCGAGGTCGACGCCGGCTCCGCCGACTCCTTCGCCTTCGGGCTGACCGCCGAAGTCGCCGACGAGTCGAGCGGCAAGACGAACGTCTGGACCCTGGTCGGCTCGACCGAGGCCGACCTCGCCCAGGGACGCCTGTCCGCCGAGTCGCCGATCGGGCGGGCGCTAATGGACGCCAAGGTCGGTGCCACGGTCGAGGTCGAGACCCCGCGCGGCACAAAAGCCTTCAAGGTCCTCAAGCTCGTTTCCTGAGTCGCCGCGAGGCGATTCAGAAGAAATTCCTTTCTGGCGTCGCCGCCGTCGCCTATCTTCCGAGCGTCCGCTCCATACAACGCACGAAAGGATTCTCATGAACGCGGAATCGACGCTCAGCGGCTGGTGGGTCTTCGCCGGCATCCTGCTCATCGTTGCCGGTCTGCTCAACATCATCTGGGGCATCGCCGCGATCGGCGACTCGAAGTTCTTCACCGAGAACGCCACCTACATCCTCAGCGGCCTCCACACCTGGGGCTGGATCCTCCTGATCGTCGGCGTGCTCGAGATGATCGCCGCCTTCTCGCTCTGGTCCGGCAACGAGTTCGGCCGCTGGTTCGGCATCTTCATCGCCTCGCTCAACGCAATCGGCTCGCTGCTCTCGATCGGGGCCTACCCGTTCTGGTCGCTGGCGGTGTTCGCGCTCTCGATCATCATCGTCTACAAGCTCGCCGAGGGGCCCGAAGGCACCCCGTGAGCCTGCGCTGAGACTGCGCTAATCCCGACGAGGCGTCGGCGACGGACTTCAGTGATGTTCGTCGCCGACGTCGAGCCGGCCGCGGCTAGGCGACGGGAGACGGCGACTCGGCCGCGACCGCGACGGGCTCGGCGAGCGGCTCGGGCGCGGTCGTCTCGGCCGGCTCGGGCAATGACCACGGCGCCGGCTCCGGCCGGCGCTCGTCGTAGATGACATCGGTGCCGGCGAAGCGATCGTCCCAGCCGCGGCGCTGCTCGCCGAAGACGATGCCGAGGAAGCCGAGGCCGAAGGTGACGACGGAGAGGCCGAGGCCGACGAGGCGCTTGAGCGAGCGCCTCAACGGCAGCCGCGCGAAGTTCAGCCTGATCCCGACGAAGCGCATCCCCGGCGTCTGCCCAGCCAGCGACCAGAAAGCGACCAGGTAGAGCGAGCCGAGCGCCAGCCAGGCGGTCGACCCGACCGCGATCGCGAAGTTGGAGGCACCGCCGCCACCGCCGCCGAAGGCGTTGTCGACCAGGGTCACGACGGCGACGATCGCCGTGAAGCCGAGGTTGACGAAGACGCCGTCGATGACCATCGCCAGCGCCCGGCTGATCGCCCCGGCGTGGCCGCTGGCGACCGCGCGGCGACGCCGGAAGACGACCCGCCGCACCAAGCGCTCGAAGCTGTCGTCGAGCCGCCGCGTCAATTTGCCGATCGTGCGGCCGATGTCCTCGAGCAGGCCGGCACCCTGAGCGCTGATCGCCGCCCGCACCTCCGGCGCCTCGGCGATCCGCTCGACCAGCTGCTGGGCCTCCTCGCTGGCCAGCAGGCGGCGCCAGACCTCGTCGACCAGCTCGCTGTCCATCGCCTCCAGCAGCGCCTTCTTGACCGCGTCGCTCTCGAGGGCGCCCTGCACCGCCTCCTCGACGATCGGGCCCCGCAGAACCCGTGCCATCGCCCGCTCGACAGCCTCGCTCTCGACCGCGGCGACGATCGCCTCCTCCGCCGCGACTTCGACGGCGCGGTCGATCCCGGTCGCCTTGCCGACGCTGCGAGCGGCACCGACGCCGACGCCCAGCAGCCGCGCCGAGAGCGGCAGGTGGCCGTTCTGGCCCGCTTCGCCAGTGTCAGCGGACGGCGGTGTAGAGCCGTTTTCCATCCCGCCGCGAGTATACGTCCGGGCCGGCCAGCCGACTACCCGAGCCGCTCGAGCAGGCGGTCGATCAGCTCCGCCTGGGCGGCCAGGATCTTGCGCCGCGCCTGCTCGAGGTCAAACCACTCGGCCCGGTCCACCTCCGGGAACTCGCGCTCGCTGCCACTGCGCGGCGGCCACTCGAGTGTGAAGAGGTTGCTGTCCAGCGCGGCCGGGTCGAACTCGCCTTCGGCCGCCCAGGCCTCGACGACCTTGCCTGATTTCTGGCGCACGGACCCGAGGTCCAGCAGCCGCTCGACCGCGAGCGCCGGCGCCGCGGCGCCGAGCTCCTCGCCCATCTCCCGCAGCGCGCAGTCCCGCGCCGACTCCCCTTCCTCGTATTCGCCCTTGGGGATCGTCCAGGCACCGAGGTCGCGCTTTGCCCAGTAGGGGCCGCCGGGATGGACCAGCAACAGTCGCAGCGCCCCCGCTTCGAAGCGGTAGAGGAGGATGCCGGCGCTGCGCTTGGCGGACACGCACTGACGGTACCCGCCCGGGTGACAGCCAACCGCCGCGGTCGGCGCGAATACGACCCGGCGCCGACCCCGGCTTCCAAGGCTAGGCCCCTCGGAGGGGTCTAGCCGCCGAGACGGAAGGCGACGATTTCCGGGGTCTGGCCTTCGGCGCTGGCCAGGCCGGCGGGCGCGATCACGGTGTCGCCGCTGATCGAGACGCCGGTGTTGATCCCGGCCGGCAGCGTCCCCACCCAGACTTCGCCGCCGCTTTTCGCGTCGAGGGCGTAGAGGTTGCCTTCGAAGGAGGGGGCGAAGACGAGGTCGTTGACGACAGTCGGCGCCCCGAAGGCCGCCGAGGCGAATTCCTGGTTCCACTCGATCGCCCCCGTCGCCGCGTCGATCGCGACGAGTTCCCCGGTCATTTCGCCGGCTTCCCCCAGTCCGCCGTCGGCGGAGATCGTCGCCGGGTGATTGACGACGGGGACGAAGACGCTCGAGCCGTCGGTCGCCATCGGCGCGATCACGCCGCCCAGGGTGCCGGGGAAGACCTGCCCCGCCTTGATCTTCGAGCTTTCGCCCCGCAGTGCGTAGAGGTTGTCGTCGTCGTGACCGTTGTGGGTGCCCACGGGGCGTTTCCAGACCGGCTTGCCGGTGGCGGCGTCGAGGGCCACCACCACGCCCGACTTGCCGGCCCCGATCGCCAGCTCCCTGCCCCCTGCTTCGACCAGGATCGGCGGGTCCTGGAAGTCCCAGTCGTAGAGATCGTGAGGCGTCTGCTGGTAGTACCACTGCATCTTTCCCGACTTCGCGTCGAGCTTGACCATCGAGTTGGTGTAGAGGTTCGAGCCGGGCCTGCTGGAGCCCCACGGCTCCCCGGCGGTGCCGGGATACGGGGCCGGGTTGCCGGTGCCGAAGTAGATGAAGCCCTCGTCGTCGAACGAGGGTGGCTGCCAGAGGCCGCCGCCGGAGTTGACTTCGCGGTCCCCCCAGAGGCCCTTCGGCACCGTGTCGAAGTGCCATTTTTTCGCGCCGGTCTTCCCGTCGAGCGCCCAGAGCGTCCCGACTCCACCCCCCGGGTACAGTTCCGTCGCCGTCAGGGGCACGGTCGAGACGTAGACGAGGCCGTCGTGATAGCTGGGGGCCATGTCGATGCCTTCGCCCGACGGCTGCACCACCAGCGGCGTCGACCAGACCTCTTTGCCGGTCTCTTGGTCGAGCGCGAACGCAGCTTTCGAGGTGGCGCCGAGGACGAGGCCGTCGGCGACGACGACGCCGTTTGGGCCCTGACTCGGGTCGTCGTATTTCTTCGTCCACTGGACCTCGCCGGAATCGAGGGCGATCGCCTGCACGTTGGATTCCAGGTCCTGCGAGTAGACGACGCCGTTGACGATCACCGGCGCCGAGGAGTGGGCGCCGAAGGAGCTTTCCGCGGTCAGCGGCAGGGTCCAGGCGACTTCCAGCTCGGAGGCGTTGGAGCTGTCGATCGTGCCCTCGGCCTCGCGACTGTTGGCGGCATCGACGCCGGGATAGCCCGAGCCGGTCAGCTCGAGGCCCTCTCCGGACGAGGAGGATCCGCAGCCCGACAGCGCCGCGATCGCGGCGACCAGAAGGACGACGACGCCCGACCCGGCCCGAGCGGCCTGCGGAACTTTCTCCAGACTCACGTCAACCCCCCCGATAGGAATGCCACATATTTACTCGAACGATAAGGATTTATATTGCATATGGGCCCCCGCGCCAAAACCCTGCGTGGAGGACTTTTCCTGGAGCAGCGGCTGCAGCACGCGGTTCGAGAGCAGCCCCAGGGCGCCGAGGTTGGCGAAGCCGGGCCCCTGGCTGAGGCCCCCGAGCCCCGGGATGTGCAGGCGCGGCGTCATTCCCTCCAGCTCCAGCGCCCGGCCGATGCGGATCTCGCTTCCCACCGGTCGCTCCCAGAGCGCGCCGGCCTGGCTCTCGACCTGCTCCCGTACGGGCGGCGGGAACAGCCCGCGCAGCTGCGCCAGCAGATCGAACCCGGTGCAGTTGACCACGTACTCGTGCTCGCTCCCGCTGGCGCCCTCGGGCGACTCGTACTGCAGGCGCACGCCCTCGCCGCCGCCGGCGGGCGCGCCGACGTCGGTGACCCGGCCGGTGACGAAACGGCAGCGGTCGTCGTAGGCGATCGCTGCCAGGCTCGGCGGGTCGAAGACCCCGCGGTCTGAGTGCTTGACGAAGTCGCGCCGCGTCTGCAGGTCCAGCGAGCCCCATCCGACCTCGTCAGGGTTGGAGAAGACGCGGTTCTCGAGGAAGCTCTCGCCGCGGCTCATCGGCAGCATCGGCGTGTAGACGGTGAAGTGGGAGCGGGGCCGGAAGCCGCGCAGGAACATCACGCAGCTGAGCGCGCTCTCCCCTCCCCCGACGACCGCGACGTCGCAGTTGCGATCGTCGGGCAGATGCGCGAACTCGCTGCGCTTGCTGTCGCAGTGGAAGACGCGCGAGGCGACGCTGGGCTCGTGCGGGAAGGCGCGATGGGTGCCGGGACCGGTCAGGACCAGGGCGGCGGCGGCGTGCCGCGAGGTCGCGGCCGGCTCCTCGACGTCGACCAGCCAGCGCTCCCCTCCCTCCTCCAGCGAGACCTGGGCGACGCGGCCGTGCAGGTGGGTGACCCCCTCGGTCGCCCGCGACAGCACCCAGGTCAGGTAGGCGCCGTAGTCGCGGTGGCGCACCGAGGGCGAGCCGGCGTCGATCCAGCGCGCGTACCGGCGCTTGCCGATCAGGTACTGCTGCCAGGAGAAGGCCATCGTCGCGGCATCGATCGCCTCGCCCGCCTCGCCGAACTCGTAGTGGCTCTGGTAGGGGAAGCCGATGTCCTTGATCGGGGTCACCGCCAGCGGCTCCTCGCCCGAGGTCATGCCGTTGCGGCCCAGCCAGGAGGCGGCCGGCTCGGTCCCCTCGATCACCTTGAGGCTGATCGGTCCCAGGCCGAGGCGGTTGAGGACGTGGACCTTGGTCGCGATCCCGGCCGCCTTCGCGCCGGCGCCGACTATCAGCAGATCGGTCGCGGCTAGCACGGCTGCGCGATCACCAGCCCGCGGCGGTCGGGGCTGAAGGAGATCGCGCTTTTGCGCATCCGCTCCGAGCGGGTCTCGACCGGCTGCAGGTCGACCTCGGAGAAGACCGTCCGCAGCACCCGCTTCATCTCCAGTTCGGCGTAGCTGGCGGCGAGACAGCGGCGAGTGCCGCCGCCGAACGGAATCCAGGTGTAGGTGCCTGGCTGGCGGCCGATGAAGCGCTCGGGGACGAAGCTCTTCGCCTGCGGGTAGATCGCCTCGCTGCGGTGGATCAGGTGGATGCAGGGGGCGACGATCGTCCCCGCCGGCAGGTCGTGGCCCCCCAGCCGCATCGGCTCCAGCAGCCGCCGCACCACCACCGGCACCGGCGGTCGCACCCGCAGGGTCTCCTTGATCACCGCGTCCAGATAGTCGCCGTCGCCGCCCTCGCGCACCTCGGCCTGGACGCGCGCCAGCTTGTCGGGGTTGCGCAGCAGCCGCTCGAAGGTCCAGGCCAGCGAGCTCGAGGTGGGGCCGTCGGTGAGCAGGGTCAGCAGTTCGTCGCGCAGGTCCCGCTCGCTCATCGGCGAGCCGTCCTCGTAGCGGGCCTGGATCAGCATCGAGACGACGTCGTCGCGCAGGTCGCCCTCGGCGCGGCGGCGCCGCACCTCGTCCAGAACCGCTTCCTCGACCGGTGCCATCGCCCGCCGGAACTGGCGGCTGCGGACCACCCAGCGCGGTCCGAAGGTGGCCAGCAGGGTCAGGTTGCGCGGCTCGTTCATCCACACGGTCAGACCCCGCAGCAGCTCGCGCAGGCGGCCGAGGCGCTGGTCCTCACCGCTGCCGAAGACGGCGCGCATCACCACCTCCTGGGTGATCCCCTGCATCCGCGGCCAGAGCTCGAACGGCTCACCCACCGGCCAGCGGCCGACTTCCCGGCGCGCCACCGCCGCCATCATCTCGCCGTCGCCTTCGATGCTCTTGCCGTGGAAGGCGGGCAGCATCAGCTTGCGACGGGTCATGTGCTGCGGTTCTTCGAGCAGCATCACCGAGTGCGGGCCGAGCACCGGCCCCAGCAGCGGATTGGCCAGCGCCACGCCGACCGCGTCGCCCGCCGTGAAGACCTTTTTGACGTCGGCGGGGTCGGCCAACACGACCCAATCGCCCCAGTGGAGGATGCGCAGCGTGAAGGTGTCGCCGTAGCGCCGCTGGCAGCGCTCGAGGAAGGGCAGCGGGCGACGGGTCCAGCCGACCGCCTGCAGCGCCCTCGGCATCCGCGGGCCGGGCGGCAGGCCGGCACCGGAGGCGACCGCGGTTGCGGCGGCGTCGCTCACTGGGCTCCCCCCTGCCGCGGCGCGGCAGCCGCGCGGGCCTCCATCAGCTCGTCCTCCTCCTTGCAGGTGGCGGCGATCAGCAGGTCGAAGAGGTCGGCGCTGAACTCGGTCGGCAGGTCGGCCTCGGCGCCGCGGGCGAGGTAGCGGGCGCGCACCTCCTCGACCCGGTCGGGCTGCATCATCGGGATGCCGTGGACGCTCTTGTGGAGCGCCACTTCGCGGCAGATCTCGAAGCGCTCGCCGAGCAGGCGGGCGATCTCGTCGTCGATCGCATCGAGACGGCGGCGGAACGGCTCCAGCCCGCTCATGCCGGGGCCTCCCCGAGCAGCCCGGTGGCGAAGGCGTGGCTGCATTCGGCCAGCGACGGCAGCAAGTAGCCCCCCTCCTGGATCACGCAGATCGGCCGCTCCGCCGCCGCCAGCAGGCGGCCGACCGCGGTGAAGATCTCGGGCGCGAAGCCCCAGCAGCCGTGCGGGTCGCCGGCGACGGTGTCGTAGCCGAGCGAGACCACGAGCGCGGCCGCGCTCCCGGCCAGCACCTCGATCGAGCTGCCGACCTCGTCCAGGTAGGCGTCGGCGTCGGGGCTGGCGCCGAAGGCGACGACCCGTTCGCCGGCGGCCCGGGGCAGGACGGTGCCGGCGGCGACGTTGGTCACCGGCGAGGCATGCAGGGAGTGCAGGGTTGCATCCTCGATCCGCTCGACCAGAGCCGCGGTCCCGTTCGGGTAGTGGAGATCGAGGTCGAGCACCCCGACCGGCCTGACGCCGGCCTCGCAGAGCGTCCGCACCGCGGCGGCGGCGTTGTTGAGGTAGCAGTAGCCGCCGAGGAAGTCGGGGCCGGCGTGATGGCCCGGTGGGCGGCAGACGGCGTAGGTGAAGCGGGCGCCGCCGGCAAGCCGCTGCGCCGCCGTGATCGCCGTCCGCACCCCCTCGTGGGCGGCGGCGACAAGGCCGGCGCAGACGGGGATGTCGGGCTCGAGGCCGGGGGGCGCGAAACCGGAGATCACCACCGGCTCGGCCGATTCGACCCCCCGCAGGGCATCGAGGTAGTCCGGCTCGTGCATCGCGCCGAGGGTCCGCTCCAGCGCCTCGTCGCCGGCGTCGGCGGCGACCGCCCGCACGCCCCCGTGGCGGACCAGGCCGGCGCGCAGCTCGTCGAGGCGGCGGTTGCTGTCCTGGCCGGGGATCAGGCGACCGCCTTCCCGTATCCAGTGCGCGGCGTCGTCGCTGCCGCGCCGCTGCTCGACCATCAGCAGCTCGCTCACCACACCACCTCGCGCTTCACTCGCGGCGCGAAGAACCAGATATGCACGCTTGCTCGTTCCGCGCTCATGTCAGCAACCGCCGCATCCGCGGGCCGAGGTGCTCGAACTCGTTGCTGACATAGAAGGCCTCGGTGGCGCGGATCGCGTCGAAGCTCTCCCGCGGGAGACCGACCTCGATCCGTGCCACCCCCTGCTTCCCACACAGGGCCACAAGCTCGTCGACGAGGGCAGCGCCGACCGCGCGACTGCGCCAGTCCGGGTGCACCCAGAGATCCTGGATCGTCGCGTAGCGCCCGGGCACGTGCAGGGCCCGCTGCCAGCTGGCGCTGAGCACGCCGACGATCTCGCTGTCGGCCTCGGCGACGACCAGCGCCCCGACCTCGGGATCATCGAGCACGGCCTCGATCTCGGCCTCCAGCTCGGCTCGCGGCGGCCGCCTGCCGCCCAGCTCGACCAGCAGCCGCTCGACCGCGGCGGCCACCGCGCCGACGTCGCCGCGGGCCGCGGGCCGGATCGTCGCTGGCCGGGTCGAAGTTGGGACGGAGGGCTTCATGCCGCTCCGGCCGTCCGCGCCGCCGGCTCCAGCTCCACGCTCCAGGCATCGTCGTCGTCGCGACCGGTGGCCACCCGCGCCACCGCCGCCATCGGCGCCCGTGCCTTGAGCAGGATCTCGTCGAACTCGTCGACGGGGTCCGACTGCATCACGATCGCCCCGCCGGCGCCGATCGTGGTCCTCCCCGGCCGCATCACGATCGTGCGGATGACGATGCTGAGGTCGGTGCTGCCGTCGAGGCCGAAGTAGCCGATCGCGCCCGAGTAGACGCCGCGCGCCTCGTCCTCGATGCCGTCGATGATCTCCATCGTGCGCAGCTTCGGCGCCCCGGTCATCGAGCCGCCGGGGAAGCAGGCGTGCACGCACTCGACCGGCGTCCGCTCGGGTTCGAGCCGGCCGACGATCGTCGAGACCACCTGGTGCACCGTCGCGTAGGGCTCGATCGTCATCAGTTCCGGGACGCGGACGCTGTCGACGTCGCAGACGCGGCCGACGTCGTTGCGCAGCAGGTCGACGATCATCAGGTGCTCGGCCTTGGTCTTTTCATCCTCGGCCAGCTCCGCCCGGCGGCCGGCGTCGACGACCGGGTCCTCCGAACGGGAGATCGTGCCCTTGATCGGGCGCGCCTCGACGCGGCGATCGCGGCCGACCGAGAGGAAGCGCTCCGGCGAGGAGCTGACGACGGCGCGCTCGCCGAACCTGAGGTAGGCGGCGAAGGGAGCCGGGTTGCTGTGCCGCAGGTGGCGGTAGAGGACGAAGGGGTCAGGGCTGGCGGTGGTGGAGAACTGGTCGGTGAGGCAGACCTCGTAGGACTCGCCGGCGGCCAGCTCGTCCTGGCTGTGGGCGATGTCGGCGAGGTACTGCTCGCGGCCGCGGCCGGACTGGAAGCTGACGTGGGGCTCGGGAGCGTCGGGTGCCGGCGTGGGAGTCGGCGCCGGCGGATCGGCTAGCAGCTCGGCGACGGCCCGCTCGGCCAGGTCGAGCCAGGCGTCGGCGGCGTCGTCGTCCTCGTTGCCACAGGCGAGCAGGTAGGTCCGGCGGCGCACGTGGTCGACCGCGACGACGCGGTTGGCGAGCATCATCGCCGCGTCGGGCATGTCGGAGCGATGCACGTTGGGCGAGCCGCAGTCGGCCTTGCACTCGTAGCCGAGGTAGCCGACGTAGCCGCCGACCAGGCCGCGGGCCAGCTCCGGCGGCGGCTCGACCGCGAACCTGTCCATCTCGCGGGCGAGCAGGTCGAAGATCGACTTGTGCTCGACCGTGTCGACGCCGCCGCGACTGACCGAGACCTGCCCGGCCTCGACGTCGTACTCGAGCAGGCAGCGGCCCTCGCCGGCGCTGGTGCCGAGGTAGGAGCACTGCGCCAGCCGCGTCGGCGCATCGGCGCTGTCGAGCCAGAACGCGTTCTCGGCCTCCCCGAAGAGCCGTTCGAACAGCGCCTCCGTCGGCGCCTCCCCCTCGACCGTGCGGACCCTGAGCCGCCACCCGGCCTCCCCCGGGGTCGATGGGCCTGAGGCGTCCGCCATTTGGACGGCGTCGGCCCGTCGGCCGGTGTTTTCGGGGCTTGGGGACGGGGGTGCCATGGCGGGGCGGCGGGAGCCGCGGTGGCGACCGGCCATCGCGTAGAAGTTTTCGGCGATCGCGCGGCCGTGCTCGGTGGCGATCGACTCCGGGTGGAACTGGACTCCCCAGATCGGGCGGCTTGTGTGCTCGACCCCCATCACCACGCCGTCGTCGGACCAGGCGGTCTCGTGGCCCTCGGGGCCGACCGGGCTGGTGATCGCCAGCGAGTGGTAGCGCACCACTTCGAAGTCCTGCGGGATGCCCTCGAAGATGCCGCTGTCGGAGTGGCGCACGTGGCTGAGCCGGCCGTGCATCGCCATCGGCGCCGTGCTGACGTCGCCCTCGAGCAGGTTGCCGATCCCCTGGTGGCCGAGGCAGATGCCGAGCACGGGGATCTCGCTGTAGCGGAGGATGTCGCGGCAGACCCCGAAGTCGTGCCAGCGTTCGGGCCGCCCCGGCCCGGGCGAGAGCACGATCGCGTCGAAGTCCGAGCGCGAGAGCACCCGCCAGGAGACGGCGTCGTTGTTGACCACCACGGGCTCCATGCCCGAGGCGGCCGCCAGCAGGTGGAAGACGTTGTAGGTGTAGGAGTCGTGGTTGTCGACCAGCAGCGTCCTCATCACGCCCCCTCCAGGCCGAGGCCGCGCACGCCCTGGTCCAGCACCGTCCGCACCACCCGCTCGACCTCGGGCGAGCGCTCGTCCTCGCGGTACCAGCGGGCGAAGTGGGAGAGGTAGCGGGCCAGCGGCACCACGTCGAGGCCCTCAACCGAGCTGCGCAGGTGACGCCGGTAGAGCTCGGACTGGACCACGGCAAAGCGGTAGTCGGTGTCCTCGGCCGCGCTCTCGGCGGCCAGCGGCGCGGTGCCGCGATGGGCCTGGGCCCGCGCCAGATCCCAGCCCAGGCTGCCCTTCTCCTCGCGCAGCAGCTTCTCCGGCTCGAAGTCGACGCGCTTGGCGGTCGGCTGCAGGAGGAAGTAGCCGAGCGCGATCTGGGCCGGCAGGCGTTCGGCGTCGGGGTGGTCGCGATGCACCTCGGCCCGCCCGGGGTCGGCCGCGATCTCCTCCTCCAGCCACTCGCCGAGATCGTCGATCAGCAGCGCCCCTTCCTTGCTGGAGGTGATCGACGTGCGATCGCGGGCGACCATCCCGTGGAAGACGTCGTAGGTGGGAGGGCCGCCGCCCTTGGCGCTGCCGTTGCCATTGCCGTTGACGGCTTCGAGCGCGTCGATCAGCTGGCGCCGGCAGGTGACGTGGGAGACCCACTCGGTGCCGCAGACCTGCAGCGAGATGACGTCGTCGAGCTCCGGTGCCGCCGACCAGTAGGCGAGCGCCCGCATATGTTGGGTGGGCAGCCCGTCGGAGCGCACCAGCGGCATCTCCTCGAGCTCCTCGCGTTCGGTCTCGTACATCACCATGTCGTCGCCGTAGCGCTTGGTCAGGGTTCCTTCGCTGAGGCCCTGGTTGGTCAGCTCCGCCACCTCAGGCAGGAAGTCGGACTCGAAGATCACCTTGTCGAAGGCGATGCCGAGCCGGGACAGGGTCTTGCGCTGGCCCGAGATCACCCAGGCCCGCGTCTTCGACCACAGTTCCAGCGACTGCTGGTCACCGCCGAGCACCCGCATCATCAGCTCGTCGGCTTTGTCGTTGTACATCGAGGACTCGCGGGCGACCGAGTCCTCGGCGCCGTCGTCGGTCTCGCCGCCGGCGCCACTGGCCCGCCCGGCCTTGACGTACTCGGCGTAGCAGGCGCCGACGAAGTGGTCGCTCTTCTCTTCGCCGTCCGGCCAGACCTGCTGGTCGCGACCGCTCTGGACGACGCCGGCCATCGCCTCGCCCATGCTGCGGCCGACGTCGCAGATCAGGCTGCGACGCTCGACCCGGGCGCCGGCCTGCTCCAGCGCGGCGCCGATCGCGTGGCCGATCGCGAGGTTGCGGAGATGGCCGATGTGCAGCGCCTTGGTCGTGTTGGCGCCCCAGAAGTAGACGGCATAGCGCTTGCCCGCGGCGAGATCGGCGTGGCTGGCCTCAACGCCGCCGGTCTCCAGCGCAGCGCCCGTCCGCTCGACCCAGGCGCTGTCGAGGCGCAGCAGGACCTCGTCGCCCTCCGCGTCGACTGCGTCGACCCAATCCTCCTGCTCGAGCCGCTCCAGTGAGCGCCGCGAGCCCTCGTGGTCGCGCCAGTCCGGCACCCGTGGCACCAGCATCAGGTCGAAGTCCCCGCGGGGCCGGAAGGGCGCCCGCGCCGACCAGTGCGCCCGCTCCTCGCCCTCTGCCTCGGGTGCCTCGATGTAGTCGAAAACGTTCATCTCATAGCCCATTCGCAATCCCGATTTACGAATGCACCAGCCGGGGCTCGAACCCGGATCTACGGCTTACAACGCCGTCCCTTTAACCGATTAAGGCACTGGTGCTGGCTATGTCGCCGGCCTGCCAAAGTCCTTGACTGGTCGATCGGGCGCGAGCATAACAGCATTCCTGTCTTCCACCAAATTTCCTGATCAAAGGCCCGAGGGGGTCCGGAGAGGCGGTTTGCAGGGAGGTCCTTCAGGCGATGCGGCGCTCGAAAACGCAGTCCAGGTGCCGCTCCTCGTCCTCTCCTGGAATCGTTTTGTCGAGCTTCATCTGCGCTTCGCGGCAATCGAGGCGCAGGGTCGCAACCTGGTTGTCGAAGTAGGGGCCCTCGGCCAGGCGCCAGCGCAGTCCCGGATCGGCGGCACCTGCCGAGCCAGCCAGGGCGCGCATGGCGGCGATGAACGGCCGCGAGAACCCAACCTTGATCGCCCGCCGCTCGTTCTCGTCCAGCGGGTTGCGGTACGGCGAGCAGACCGCCTGGTAGATCCCGCTCTCGATCCCCGAGCCGGAGGCGAAAGCGGTTTCCGCCAGATAGGCGTGATGGACGTCGCCGGAGAGGACGACGATCGAGGCCGGCGCCTTGCCGCGCTTGCCGGAGCCCACCTCTTCGAGCAGCCCGCGCAGGCCCTGGAAGGAGTCGTCGAAGGAGGCCCAGTGGTCGAAGTCGACGGCGCGGCGCAGCTTCTCGGCGCCGCGCGCGGCCAGCCCTCCCCAGGCCCCGTCGCAGACCCGCTCGCTCCAGGCCTCGAGGTGGTGGAAGCCGGGCGAGAGCAGCCAGGGGACCGTGGTGGCGATCAGCAGGTGATCGAAGTCGCCCGTGGCGTGCTCGGTGATCCAGTCCCACTCCTCGCCGTCGACGATCGAGCGCTCACCCTCCTCCAGCACCCGGCCCGCCCGCGAGTCCATGAAGATCACCCGGGTGCCGCCGAGGTCGCGGCAGAAGCTCCAGCGCGTCCCGGCGCCGGTCGTGTGCGCCCTGGCGGCGAACTCGCGCAGCTCGGCGGTGGCATGGACGTTGCCGCGCACCCGCCCGTAGAGCTCGTCTTCGTCGAGCGCCCGCGGTGAGAGGTTGCCGAGGTGCTGGTAGACCCAGTAGCTCATCACCCCGGCCGTCGCCCGGCCGTGCCACCAGGACTTGCGCCGCATCTCCTGCAGCCAGGAGCGGGAGATGTTCCAGTCGTCGCTCATGTCGTGGTCGTCCCACTGCATCGAGACCGAGACGGTCGACATCAGCCAGCGGATCAGGGAGTCGCTCCAGGACTCCTCGTACAGCCACGAATACTCCTCGTAGTCGGTCACCTCGTCCCCGGGCGGGGTCTCGGTGCCGCGCCGCTTGCGAATCTTTTCGCGGGTGCGCGGCGAGCCCTCGTCGACGTAGACCTGGTCGCCGAGCAGGAAGAGGAACTCCGGCCACTGCTCGTGCTCGCCGCGGATCATCTCCGTCGCCAGCACCCGCAGCGCGTCGTACTCCTTGCCGTCTTCGTGGCGATCCTTGCTGTGCACGTAGGGCTCCTCGTGCGGCAGCGCCACGCGGCAGGAGCCGAAGCAGACGTCGATCGGCTTGTCGCCGCCGAGGGTGCGGATCGCGCTCGGGGGCAGGTCGGAGTCCCGCAGCGGCCAGTGGCGCTCGCCGTCGAGCTTGACCTCGTACTCGTTGAAGCTGGCCGGCTCCAGGCCCTCGATCCGGACCAGCGCGTAGTGGTGCTCCTCGACCGTGAAGGTCGGCTCGCGGCGACCGAGGATCTCGACCTCGCAGGGCGCGTCGGTCTCGACCCAGACGGTCGCCTCGGTCTCGCCGACATAGCGCAGCAGCGGGCCGAGGATCAGGTTTGGATCGGAATTCCCCTCAGGCACGGGGAACCCCTCCCCGCAAAGCGTCTGCTCTAACCACGAAACGGCAGCTGGACTTGCCCCGGCCTCGGCGTCCTAGGGGTGCTCGGCGGCGCGCTCGCGCGCCTCGGCCTTCTGCTCGAGAGTCATCGCGCCGGGATGGCCGTCGCCCGGCCACGGAGAGAGAATCAGCAGCAGGCGCGAGTCGGATCGCGCCGCGACCGTGCGCCGCTCGCCGGGATCGAACTCGAAGAGGTGCCCCGCGGCGGCCGACACCGTCTCTCCGGCGACGGTCGAAACCTCGACCTCGCCATCGATGACGACGACGCGCGCCCGCTCGTGCACCTCGTGCTCCTGCAGCTCCTCGCCCGCCGCCAGCTGCAGCACGATCGTACGCGCGTCCTCCGCCGAAGCGAGGATCAGCGGCTGATGCGGCTCAGCAGCGATGCTATTCAGGTCCCAGCTCTGCATCTCAGCCTCCCCAAAGTGGCTCCTCAGTCGAGGTCCCAGCCGAAGTGGAGACCTCCGTATCGACGGATCTTCTCAGTCGGCCCGTACCGCCCTCCAGGCCGCTTCGGCCAGCTCGTCCTCCAGCCGGCGCAGCGAGCGGGTCCGGCCCGCCAGCCAGGAGCGCGAGAGCTCCTGCGCCGGCCCGAAGACCATCGCATAGAAGATCTCGCCGGGCAGCGGCCGGATCAGCGGCTGGCGCTCGACCCATTCTCCGACCGCGGCGGCAAGCGCCCGGTTGAGCTCCTTCAGCTCGTCGCCGGCGGCCAGCCGCGCCGTGCCGCTCTGGAGCAGGAAGCGGGCGCGCTCGGGGTTGCGCTCGACCCAGCGCAGGTGGTGGCGGACGAGCGCCTCGACCCCGTCCGCGCCGTCGTTCGCGCGCCCCAGGGCACGGACGACTCCCGCCTGGTACCCGCTCAGGATCTCGATGTAGAGCGCGGCGGCGATCCCGTCCCTGTCGCCGAAGTGGTGGTAGATCGAGCCGACGCTGGCGCCGGAGCGCCGCCTGATCTCCTCGATCGCGGTCGTGCCGGTGGCGTCGAACGACGCGAGCGCGGCAGCGAGGATCGTCTGGCGGCGGCTCATGCTAGAATTATATTCTAGAAGATGACTCTTATCGACCAGGTCATGCCCTCCTACGACCGGCGCGAGGTGCACAGTTGCGCCACCGCCGCCCCGGCCTCCGCCCTCTGGGACGCAGTCCACGACCTCAACGGCGACGAGCTCAGGTTGATGCGGATGCTGATGGGTCTGCGCACGCTCGGCCGCGGAGGCGGCGACGCCGATCGGACGGTGCTCGAAGGATTCGAGCGGATGGGATTCCGCAAGGTCGCCGAGCAACCCGGCGAGGAGCTCGTCGTCGCCGGCATCGGTCGCTTCTGGAAGCTGTCGGGCGGCCTCCGCCGCGTCGAGGGACGGGAGCAGTTCACGCAGTTCGAGGAGCCGGGCTACGCCAAGGTCGCGTTCAACTTCCGGCTGGTCGACGGCAAGCTCTCGACGGAGACGCGGATCGCGGGCACCGACGCACATGCCCGCCGGCGCTTCGGCCTCTACTGGCTCCTGATCCGGCCCGGCAGCGGCCTGATCCGGCACGAGTGGCTGCGGGCGATCGCCAGGCGGGCCCAGGCGGCCCCGCCGGACCTGGCAAGCGCGCCACCCCAGTCCACCTAGGCGCGAGGAGCTGGACGGCGCGGTCGTCCCGGACGTCAGACCCGGTCGCGGGAATGGAGCTGCTCGGCCGCGAAGAGCTCGTGGACCAGCCGGATCGCAACCGAGCCCTCGCCGACCGCGGTGGTGACGCGATTCATCGAGCCGTGACGGACGTCTCCCGCGGCGAAGACGCCGGGCATGCTGGTCTCGAGCGAGAGCGGGCTGCGCTCGAGCGGCCAGCTCTCGTCGTCCTCTACATCGGCTCCGGTGCGAACGAAGCCGCCGTCTCCCCGGGCCAGCTCCGCCGGCAGCCAGTCCGTGTTCGGGCGGGCGCCGATCATCAGGAAGAGCGCGTCGGCCCCCACGGCCTCCTCCGCCCCATCCTCGCGGCGACGCAGGACCAGGTGCTCCAGCCGGCCGTCCCCCCCGCCGCCGACGACCTCGGTCCCGAGGCGCACCTCGATGTTGGGCGCCCCTTCGACCTGCCGCACCAGGTAGTGCGACATCCCCTTGTCGAGCGACTCCGCGCGCACCGCGAGCGTGACCCGCTCGGCGTATTCGGCCAGGTGCAGCGCCGCCTGGCCCGCCGAGTTGGCGCCGCCGAGCACGTACACCGCCTCACCGGCCATCGCGGGCGCCTCGGAGGCGGGGCCGCCGTAGAAGACGCCAGCCCCGACCAGATCCTCGATCTCCTCGACCCCGAGCCGCCGGTAGGTGGCGCCGGTCGCGAGGATGACGGCGCGGGCGCTGACCTCGCCGCCGTCGGAGAGGCCGACGAAGGTGCGGTCGCCATCGCGCCGGATGGAGATCGCGTCGTGCATGAAGGCGAACTTGGCCCCGAAGACCCAGGCCTGCTCATAGGCACGCTCGGCCAGTCGGCGACCGCTGACCCCGCGGGGAAAGCCCAGGTAGTTGCGGATCAGCGAGCTCGAGGTGGCCTGGCCGCCGATGCCGCCGTCGTCGACGACCAGCGTCCGGAAGCCCTCGGAGGCGCCGTAGACCGCCGCCGACAGGCCGGCCGGCCCGGCGCCGACGATGACGACGTCGAACTCACGCTGCTTGGGGTCGATCGTGGCGCCGGCGGCACTCGCCAGCTCCAGGTTGGTCGGGTCCGTGAGCACGGTGCCGTTTGGGAAGACCACCAGGGGAAGCGGGTCCCCGTCGCCCGACTCCTCGACTAGCGCCCGGCCTTCGGGCGAGTCGGCGCGGAGGAATGCATGCGGCACCGCGCAGCGCCCCAGGACCTCCCTCAGCTCGTAGGCCCTGCCGGTCCACGACTCGCTGACGATGTGGACGGTGTGTGGGGACACCCGCCGCGCGTGCGCCCACTCGAGCAGGAAGGTCGAGACGGACTGGTGGAACAGCTCGTCCGGCGTTCGCGACGGCCGGATCACGTAGTACTCGATCTGGCGCCGCGCCATCGCCTGGAAGATCGCCTCGCCCGTGCGGCCGTCCCCCCAGCTGCCCCAGTCGATCAGAAGCCCACGCTGAGCCTGCCCGTGGAGCGCTCGCACCTTGCCCAGCAGCTCGCTCCCGGTCGTCTCCGTAAGCCACTGCGCGGCGAGCACGAGCGCGACGTCCTCGCCCGCGGCCGCAAGCGCCTCGAGCTCCGCCATCGCCTCCTCCGCCGAGGACATGCAGACGACGCGGTAGCTCCGCGCGTAGCGATCGACCAGCTCGCGTTCGACGTTGCGCAGCAAACGCTCGTCTTCGTCGACGGCGAGAAGGATGGGAGCGGACACGGCCACAAAAAAATACCGCTCCGGTCGCGATCGGTGTTCAGGTCGGGTCGAAACGACTGACCATCGCGACCTCGGGCTGGCTCTTGCCCTTCAGCTTCAACTCACGCATCTCGTCACCCGTCCCGTGACCGCCGGCACGATCGTGCACACGCCTGGACATGACGATCTCCCCACTGGCGGCGGCAGCCTGGAGGCGAGCCGCCGTGTTGACGACGTCGCCGATCGCGGTGAAGTCCTTGACGCCACCCGAGCCGACGTTGCCGACGAAGGCGGAACCGAAATCGAGCCCGATCCCGAGCTCCACCCAGGGCTGCTTCTCCCGGTACCCCGACGCGACCAGAAGCTCGTGCGCGTCGACGACCATGTGCCGTGCGGGCACCCCGGGGAAGACGCCCGGGAGATAGAGGGCCATCACCTGATCGCCGACGAGCTTGTCGATGATCGCGTGCTCGCAGAGAACGTCGACGGCCGTCGCATAGAAGCGGTTCAGCAGGGCCGCAACCGCGTCGGGCGCCTGATGCTCGGCGAGCGAGGTGAAGCCGCGTACGTCGGCGAAGAGGATGCCGACGTGCATCTCCACACCGCCCATCGGTGCTTTCTCGAAGCATTGACTGCATAGGCGAGGGTTCTTGCGCGAGGGAGCGAAACCCAGGCGGCCCATGATGCGCCCGCCAAGACCCCCATATGGGGCCCGACATACGGCGCAGCGAGGATCGCTGGGAAGGTGGCTCATCAGACGGACGAGCCCGCGCATCCGGTGCGTCTCCAGAGCTCGAAAAAAGGCCTGATCGCCAGCCTCGC
Organism: uncultured Solirubrobacterales bacterium; assembly: GCA_963812145.1. Taxonomy (GTDB): domain Bacteria; phylum Actinomycetota; class Thermoleophilia; order Solirubrobacterales; family 70-9; genus VAYN01. Next base: position 254,927 of record CAWEUG010000004.1, on the reverse strand, counting down.
TCATAAGCCAAGTATTGGCCGGAGCGGCGCCACCGTCAACCGATCCGGAGCCCCGTCTACTCAGTAGGCTGCGGCCGTGATCACCCCGGAGGAGATCGGCGAGGTCGCGGTGTTCTCGTCGCTCGGTCCGGCCGAACGAGAGCAGCTCTCGCGTGCGGCGGCCGATCTCAGACTGCTGGCCGGGGAGTTCGCGGCGCAAGAGGGCGAAGAACGGGCGATCTTCGCCGTCCTCGACGGGCGCATCGAGGTGGTCAAGGCAACCGACGGAATCGAGAAGGTGGTTGGCGAGCGGGTCGTCGGCGACGTCTTCGGGGAGGTCCCGATCGTCCTCGGAACCGTCTTCCCGGTGGGATTCCGTGCGGCCGAGCCGACCCGGGTGATGCGGATCGACCCGCACGCCTACCACTCGCTGGCAGCCGTCGCCCCCAACGTCGCCCAGGAGCTCGGCCGGCTCGCGGCAGATCGGATGGGCGGCTCGCACGGCCTCCAGGGCCTCGCTGCCGATCCGCCGCCGCCGCGCGCGATCGTGGTCGGCCACCGCTGGGACCCCGCCTGCTCCGAGCTACGCCGCTTCCTCGACCGCAACCAGATCACCTTCCGCTGGATCACCGGCGAGACGCCGGACGAAGCGAAGCTGTGGGAGGGGGCCCTGCCGGACCCCGACGACTGGCCGGCGGTCCGGATCATCAACGGCAAGACGGCGGTGCGGCCCAGCCTCCGACGGGTCGCGGACCTGCTGGGCGTGAACACCGAGCCCGCCGCCGCCGTCTACGACACGGTGATCGTCGGCGCCGGCCCCGCCGGCCTCGCGGCCGCCGTCTACGGAGCCTCGGAGGGGCTGCGGACGATCGTCGTCGAGCGCGAGGCTCCCGGCGGCCAGGCCGGGACCTCCTCCCGGATCGAGAACTACCCCGGCTTCCCCTCGGGCGTCTCCGGCGACGAGCTGGCCAGCCGCGCCCTGCAGCAGGCGCGTCGCCTCGGCGCCGAGATCCTGGTCACCCGCTCGATCACCCGTATCGACGCGGCGAGCCGGGAGCTCCACCTCGACGGCGGCGACGTGCTGCGGGCCCGCACGATCATCCTCGCCTGCGGGGTCACCTGGCGCCAGCTCGCTATCGAGGGATTCGACCGTCTCGTCGGCAAGGGCATCTCCTATGGGGCCGCCCGCAGCGAAGCGCCAAACACCCACGGGCTCGACGTCCACGTCATCGGCGCCGGAAACTCGGCCGGACAGGCCGCGCTCTTCTTCTGCACGTACGCGCGCAACGTCACCATCCTCTGCCGGGGCGACCGGCTCGAGAAGAGCATGTCCCGCTATCTCATCGACCAGCTCGAGACCCGGGCCAACATCGAGGTGGCCTTCGGCGTCGAAGTCGCCGCCGTCCACGGCGACGGATCGCTCGCCGAGATCGACCTGCGGGAGATCGCCTCCGGGCAGACGAACCGCGTCGGGTCCTCCGGCCTCTTCATCTTCATCGGCGCCGACGCCGAGACCGAGTGGCTGCCCCCCGAGATCTCCCTCGACCACCGCGGCTACGTGCTGACCGGCCCGGACATGCGCTCCGCCTCCGACTGGAGCCTCGACCGCGACCCCTTTCTGCTGGAGACGAGCGTCCCCGGGATCTTCGCCTGCGGCGACGTCCGCTTCGGCCCGGTCAAGCGGGTCGCCGCCGCGGTCGGCGAAGGCAGCATGTCAATCGCCTTCGTTCACCAGTACCTGCGCGAGCTGGAATCCGCCGACGCCACCGCGCCGGCCTCTGGCGAGCCCGTCTAGTCTGGATTCGTTGCCGCCACCAGCCACACGGACCCGCGGCCGACTATCGATCCGTCGGCCCGCTGCCAGGCGGCGTAGTGGTCGGCGAGGGCATCGGCTATCTCCGTACGACGGCTCTCGCCGTGCTCTCCGTTGAGGCGGATCAGCTCGGCTCCAGGGCCGATCGCGAGCAGGGAGTCGACCGCTTCGGCCATGTCCTTGCCCATGAAGTAGTCGAAGTCGCGCTGGTGCAGCTCGACCTCCGCAAACCCGGCGGCCTCGAGGATGCCTTGCAGGGTGTCGGGATTTCCGAGCGAGAACGGTCCGGGGCCGCAGGTATCGGCTTCGTACTCGTCCGGGCGCGCGAGGAAGCGTTCGACCACCTGCTCGGTCTCCGCCCAAAAGGGGCTGTCGGCCTTGCGCCTCCAACAGATCTTGCGCAGCCCGCCTCCGGGTTTCAAGGCCCCCCGAATGGCGCGCATCGCGGGCACGGGGGCGGCGAAGAACTGCGTCCCCATCCGCGAGAATGCGTAGTCGTAGGCACGATCCCACTCGGCCGCCTGCGCGTCGACGGTTTCGAACTCGACGTTCCCCACGTCCGCTTCGAGCGCCTCCCGACGGGCATCCTCGACGAAGCGAGGGGAGGAGTCGGTGCCGAGCGCAAAGCCCTGGGGACCGACGAGCCCGGCCAGTTGCCGCGTCGTCTCGCCGAAGCCGCAGCCGATGTCGATGCAGCTTCCACCCTGCGGCGGCGGAAAGCGGTCGAACAGCTCCCCGGTCACCCCGTCCAGTGCACCGACGAACACCTCGCGATTCTTCTTCCAGCGCTCGTAGAGCACGGTGTCCCAGGCCCTTACCGCCTCCTCGTTACCCGGCGCGACTGGGGCTGAGCCTCGCGATTGAGCCATTGCGCACAGGCTAGCGCTCCTTCGCAGAGCGCTAGTAACGGCGAGTGTCGATTTCGCCGGTAGGCTTTTCTCTGGTGAAGGAATTGGACGCCTTGATCGTCGGCGCCCGCTGCGCGGGGTCGACCCTGGCGCTCTCTTTGGCCCGCTCCGGCCTCGACGTGATGGTGGTCGACCGCGACAGGTTTCCGAGCGAAACGGTGTCGACCCACCTGATCTTCCCGAACACGCTCGCGCGTCTCGAGCAGCTGGGCGTTCTCGAGACCCTGCGCGACGCGCACGAGATCCCGCTGCTCGGCTTCCGCATCGTTGGTCTAGGCCACGACATCGCCGGTTATTTCACGCCAGTCGAAGGATTCGACAAGGCGGCCGCCCCGCGGCGCTCGGCCTTGGACAAGGCAATGGTCGATACGGCGCTCGCGGCCGGCGTCGAGGGGCGCTTCGGAGAGCGGGTCGTCGATCTGATCGGCAACGGGACCGAGGATGACCCCGTCTCCGGAGTCGTCCTCGAGAGCGGCGAGCAGATCCGGGCCAAGTGGGTCTTCGGCGCCGATGGGCGGGGATCGACCGTGGCCGGCCGGCTCGGCCTCGAGAAAACCCGCGGCCAGGCCGGAGAGGTGTCGTACCTGTTGGCCTACTGGAACGGGCTTGCCAACGACGGCTTTGCGACTTCCAACATCCGCCGGGACGAGATCCTCAGCCGCTGGGCGGGCGAGGACGGAGTGCATCTGCTGGTCGCCTGGGGGGACGCGGAGTTCACCCGTGGGTCGAAGGAGCAGCGACTCGAGAGGTATCTCGCGCTGCTGCGGCGGTTTCCGGAAACGGTCGCGCCGGAAGCGCTCGAGCGAGCCGAGATGGTCAGCGACCTGATCGTCGCCCCGGAGTCGCTCATGCGCGGTTACTTCCGCACCCCGAGCGGACCTGGCTGGGCCCTCGTCGGCGATGCCTGCCACTTCAAGCACCCCGGCACCGCCCAGGGGATCGCGGATGCCGTCGAGCAAGCCCACTACATAGCCGAGGGCATCCGCGGAAGCGACCCGCTGCTGGAGGGCTATGAGGCCTGGCGAGACCAGCGCGCCTCCGAGCACTTCGACTGGTCCTACGCCTGGGGCCGGTTCCCCACTGACACCTCAGAGGTCGTCTTCAAGGGCTGGGCAGCCGAGGCCGACGCCGGCCAGGATCTGCGCGACTCCTTCAGCCGCCAGGTGCGACCGTCACAGGTGATGAGCGAGGAGAGGCTCACCCGCTGGTTCGGCGGCGACGGCGCCTGAGGAGGGCGCATAGCTATGGCCGCCCCGGCCCTCGAACATCCGTGTCCCGGGCTCCGAAGGCTCCCTCTGATTGCGAGGAGTACCAGAGCAACGCGCGGGTAGAGTCCTCGAATGCTGAAGATCCTTGGAGGATCGCCTTACAGAGCGGCAAGTAGATGGTCGGTCGTATCGGCAGCGGCGGCGGTAGTGGGATTCTGCCTCGCGCCCGCGGCCGGCGCGCAAACTGTCCCAACCCCTGGCCCGGGGATCGCCATCTTCAAAGTCCGCGCGTCGCACGGCTACGAGGTGAGGGTCTTTGCCAGTCGCTCCCCTGATGGAACGGGATTAATCGCGGTCTACGCGTCGAACGCCAGGTCGGCGGCCATCTATCGGTTCCCGGCGACGGTGACGGCCAAGACCGTTCAAGCAGATCTCGGCTCGCTCGGTCGAGTCTCGGTGAAGGCGGTGCCGGCCGATCGCAAACCTGCCGTGCTCAGGTCCTGTGATGGGAAAGAAAGGCGCAAGATCACGGCCGTCCGCTACGAGGGAACGATTGATTTCCACGGCGAGGAAGGCTTCACCGACGTCGAAGCGACGGGCGGGCCCTTCGACTACCGGACCTTCCAGGAATTTGCCTGCGCCCAGGAGGGCGGCCGCCCAGCCGGAAAATCCCTTCCCGGAGCGCGGCTCGACGTCCACCGCCTACCTGAGTCGAATGAGCTCATGCTGGCCGCGACTCAGCTCCGTCCCGGCGCGGCGACCGAGGTCTGGGTTCAGGTCGACGAAGGCCCCGAAGGGTTCGAAACCACCCGCGCCACCGGAGTCCGGGCCGGTCCCGACGCCCTTCGGTTCGATCCTCAGCTACGCACCGCGACTCTTTCGCCCCCCGCTCCCTTCGCTGGCCACGCCACCTACCACCGTGGCGCCCCACCCGCCCGTCGCTGGACCGGCAACCTCACCGTCGACCTCCCGGGTGACTCCGATTACCCACTCACGGGACCGGGGCTCCGCGTCACCCTGGCCCATCCGACGGCGTAGGTCCGGCCAGGAAGCTGCTGGAGTCGGGTCTCCAGGCCGGCTCTCGTAATCGGGGAGACAGGAACAAAATCGCTTGCTGGAGCGATTTCGGCCACGGTCCATATCACTCGCGCATCACGGACTCCGATTGAAGCGACAGTGGGCGATGGTGCGTAGCGGCACCCCGCCTCGACCCCTCGTTTGAGATCACAAATTGTGATCTCAAAGCCTCGGCCCCTGGTCTCGACGCCGTAGAGGTCCGTCAGGTCTCAGGTCGCTGCGTAGAGGGACCAGCGACCCGGAATGCCCTTCAGCTCGTGGTCGCCGCGGTCTGAGAAGGTGAGATCGCTGCCGATCACCAGGTCGCGAACGGTGCTCGAGACGAGGATCTCACTCGCCTCGGCGCGGCTCATGATGCGAGCCGCGAGGTGGACGGCGAGCCCGGCGACATCGTCGGAGCTGCGCTCGACTTCACCGGTGTGCAGGCCAACGCGGACGTCGAGGCCCATGCCGCGAGCGTCGGCGATCACCTGTTCCGCACAGCGAATGCCCTGACCCGGCCCGGTGAAGAGGGCGAGAACGCCGTCGCCGGTGGTCTTGATCGTCTCCCCGCCGAGGGCCGTGACGGCCGCCCTCGTGTCCCGGAAATGGCGGTCAAGCACGCCTGACCAAGCTCGGTCCCCGCTACGCGCTGCATGCCTGGTCGAGTCGACCAGGTCCGTGAACAGAACGGTGGCCAGGATCCGCTTGGCTACCGGGGCGGGCGCCGTCCCGGTGACGAACTCCTCGATGATGCCCGCGATTTCCTCGGTGTCGAGCGCGAAGGAGTTCGCTGAGTTGCCGGAAACCTCCCGATACCTCGCCCCGGGGATCAGCTCGACGAACTCGCGGACAGAGGCGACAGGGAGCATCCGCAGGGCGGGCGGGTGGAGTACCAGGGTGGGAGCCTGGACGAGCGGCAGGACATCGCGGATGTCCGTGATCAACTGCATTCGCAGAATTCGAGCAGCCTGCCGTGGCGTGGCAGATGCCTGCATGTAGCGTTTGAGGCGGTCCATTCGTATGGGGTCGTCCACCCAGTCGGGGGCCCAGAGGCGAAGGAGATCTACGCTCGGGTAGTCGATGAGCTCGGCGAGGTTCTGCTCCAACGACTCGACGACGAACTCCGTAGTGGTGGCGAGGCCTTTCGCCCAAGGGGAAATTGCGATCAGCCCACCCGCGCGCTGCGGTCGGGTGGCGGCAAGCAGCGCGAGCGAGCGAGCGCCGTCGAGGCTCCCCATCAAAACGGGCTGCTCGGAACCGGCCGCGTCAATTACCGCCAACGCGTCGTCCGCGTGCGCTTCGAGCGTCAGGTCGTCCCGAATCGGATCGGACAGTCCGGTGTCCCGCCGATCAAAACGAATCACCCGCGCGAACCCGCCGAGGCGCTCGAAGAATCGGGCGGCCTCAGGGATGTCCCAAACCGTCTCGAGGTTCGAGGCGACCCCGCTGTTCAACACGAGGTCGCGATCGCCCGAACCGTGCACCTGATAGGCGATGGCCAGCTCGCCGCTGCGCGCATACCGGGTCCGTGGGCGATCCATCAGGCGAATCTATCCAACGCGCGGCAAGGATCCGGACGCTTTGAGAATCGGGGAGACAGGAACAACTTGGCTCCGGCAGTCGGTTCGACGCGCCTCCGTATCACCCTCGTATCCCAAATTCCAACCGTCTTCGCGAGGCGAATTAGCGAAAGGTTTGGTCTGCACTTGCCGCCGATGCCGTGGGCATTATTGAGGCATGCCGACGATCAGCCGCTTCTTTGGGATAGCCATCGTCATGTTCTTCGACGATCACGGCTTCCCGCACTTCCATGCTCGCCATGCCGAAGGAGAAGCCAAGGTGCGGATCGACAACCTGGAGGTCATGGACAGCACTCTCGGTCGCCGCCAACTGCGGTTCATCCTCGCCTGGGCCGAGCTCCATCAAGAAGAATTGGAAGAGAACTGGCGCCGAGCCCGCGCCGGTGAGACACTTCTGGATATCGAGCCTCTGAGATGAACGGCCTAACCCCTGATATCACCGCTGCAGAGGCCGTCCGTCACGGCGTCCTTCGGCTGACCTTCGCCGACGGGCTGAGCGGAGAGGTCGACGTCCTCGACCGCATGCGCGGCCCCGTCTTCGAAGACGCCCGCACCCCCAAGGGATTTGCCAAGGTCGACACCGATCCGGAGACCGGGACCGTCGTCTGGCCCGGAGGCGCCGACCTCGCCCCCGACACGCTTTATGCGCGGGTCCAGTCCGGAGCCTGGCCCGAGTCTCGCACGGCTGTTTGATTACAGCGCGCTCGACCCGCCGAACGAGCACCTATCTTCGAGGGCATGGCCACCCAGGAGCCACGCGACTGCTTCATTTCTCATGCGTCTGAGGACAAGGACGCGGTCGCCCGCCCCTTGGCTGAAGCGCTGGTCAGCGCTGGCTACAGCGTTTGGTTCGACGAGTACGAACTTGTATTAGGAGACAGCCTTCGCGCGAAGATTGACGAGGGGCTGGCGGCGTCTCGCTTCGGAGTCGTCGTCCTGAGTCCGCAGTTCTTCGAGAAGGGCTGGCCCCAGAGCGAGTTAAACGCCCTCGCAGCGAAGGAGATGGTCGGCGGCGAGCGGCTCATACTTCCGGTCTGGCACGGCGTGGACGAGGAGTTTCTGGCGAGCAAAAGTCCATTGCTTGCGGATCGAATCGGCGTACCAAGCGACCCGCTCGACAAAGCCGCTGAGCAAATCATCCGCGCCATTGAGCGCCGGAAAGGGCAAGGTGCGACGGCTGCGGCCATCGTCGCGGCACAGGAGCCATCGTTCGGACCTACCACTCCGGAGCCGGTCCAACTGGTCGAATCCAAACAGCGAGTCAAGCTGCGGTTCACCGATACGGAGCGAGAGGCTGAGCAGCTCGCGGAGAACCGACAAGTTATCTCGGGCTGGCTCGCCATCGTTGCCGGGCCAGTCCGACTCCAGACCGATCTCATCGACCCAATCGAGGTCGACCCCGACACATTGAGGGAGGTCACCGTCGAGGACCGCTGGTACCGCAGCGAGCAGCTAAACCGATTCGGACTGCGGGTTGACCACACCGGCTTCTTCCGCCGCATGCCGGACGACGAAACGGTCGCCCCCGAAGCATGGCTGAAGATCTGGGAGGACGGGCTCATGGAATACGGGCAGCGTGTCTCGCATCAGGCGCACCACGGCCTAGGAGGTGAGATGCAGATGGTTATCCCGACGACCTCTATCGCAGAGCTGATCCACGACTATGCGCTGCTTTTTCTGAACCTGCTGTTGACGGTGGGATACGAAGGCGAGGCAGTGGTCATCGCAAACTTCGCCGATCTCCAGGATCACCGCCTCGGGGTGAGCGAGCGGCTCTGGCTACCTGACCCCACCGTCCGCGCTGACCACCTCCAAGGACGGCCTCTCCAGGGGCCTATGAATGAGCTCGCCGACCGGGTCGGGATCTGGACGAAAAGGACGATGGACCGCCTGTTCCTGACGGCGGGAGCGCGGACCGGCTACCCAGACATCGATGCGACGGGCGCGCGGGTAAACGAGCACACCTAGCTCGAACGCGCGGGAACGGCCCGCTCAAAGGAAGACTGCTCTCCGATGACATGTGCAAGCGGCGTGAGGTCATGCGGGCGCATGATCAGTTTTGGCGGCCACATGACGCGGTCGCGTGGCGCCCAAATCCGCCGTAAAGATCGTTGAGCCTCGTGGCGCAGCCGCATCCGCTGATTCGGGAGGCCGTGGAAGACCATGTGGATGACGGCGTATCCGAACGAGATCGTCGCACCCCACGCGCCTGTTCGCTCGGGGGCGGGAGCGAGATTGAGCGAGTGCGAGCGGAACCAACCCATCTCCCCGTGCGAATTCGCGCCAAGCCAGACGTTCATGTCGTCGGGCGGGTGCCGTTCCCGAAAGATCTCATGGGCGATCGCGGGATCGGCGAACCCCGCCGCGTCTGGGTCGTTGCTCATCGCGATGAGAACTGCGGCTACCGACCAAAGCGCGAGGTCCGCCTGCTCTTCGGCGTTGAGCATGATCGACGTATTCGCCGCGAAGTGGGCCATGATCGGGCGCACCCGCGCCTCCAGTTCGTTGAGCCAACCGCTGTTGCATCTGCCGCATACTTTGCGACTGAACAATGCAAAGGTCTTCGCACGCTTTAGGACGCGCTGCTCGCCGGTGATCGGGTCCGTATAGCGATGAACGACCTCGTGCTCGCGGGTGTCGTTCGGCTCGTCGAACAGGCTCGTCCATGACTCCGCGAAGACGTGGGCCTTAGTGACGCCGGTCGCATCGCAGAACATGCAGACGCCAGGAGGTCGATGAGGCATGCGATCCAGTGTGCCGGCTGAGCCGGACCTCCTAAGAACTGAAAGTGGCGGCGCGTATCCCTCTCACGCTGAGCCCCGTATCACTCTCGTATCACGGATCGCCCCGCGTCCCTTCGCATAGCCCCGCGTGACTCACTCATCGGCGCTCTGCGCGGGGCTATGCGAAGCCATGCGGGGCAAAGGTCTGCATCGGGGAGACAGGATTTGAACCTGCGACCGCTCGGCCCCCAGCCGAGTGCGCTACCAGACTGCGCCACTCCCCGTGGGGTCTTGCATCTTACGAACTGGCGAGGGTCCGGCTAGGCTTCCCCCGACGCGGCGGTAGCTCAACGGTAGAGCCTCAGCCTTCCAAGCTGATGACGCGAGTTCGATTCTCGTCCGCCGCTCTCGAATTCGTGTCCGGAGTTGCCAATACGGGCATCGACCGCCGCTATAAGCCTCCGATGCCCGCCCGCCCAGCAAGACGATCCCTCTTGGCCTGTCTCCTGCTGGCCCTCACCGCGCTCGCCCTCGCCGGCTGCGGCAGCTCCAACGACTCCTCCGAAGGCGAGGACGTCACGGTCAGCGAGGGCAATGCCGGACAGGTCGGCTGGCCGTTCTTCGGGCGGGTGCCGGAGCGGACGCATTACCTGCCGGCGCAGGCGGGGTTGCTGGATCCGCCGCTGAAGCGGGTTTGGCAGATCAATACGCACGCGCTGATCGAGTTTCCGCCGGCGATTGCCGGCGGCGTCGCCTACGTGATCAACAAGTACGGCAACGCGAGAGCGGTGCGGCTGCGGGACCGCAAGGTGCTCTGGAAGGTGGAGAACAGGCCGAGCGACAAGGGCACGCCCAACTTCGTCACCGCTCCCGTCTACTACGAAGGGCGCGTCTACGGCGCCTTCCTCGGCGGCGAAGTGGTCGCCGGCGACGCCGCTGACGGGCACACCGTCTGGCGGCGCAAGCTGCCCGGTCACCTCGAATCGTCGCCGATGGCCGCACAGGGAACGATCTACCTCGGCACCGACACGACCGACGTCGTCGCCCTCCGCGCCGACAACGGGGCCACGCGCTGGCGCACCAACCTCCCCGCCGCGATCAAAGCCAGCCCCAGCTTCCACGACGGCCGCCTCTACGTCGCCGACTACCAGAGCGGAATGTTCGCCCTCGACGCCGACAGCGGCAAGCCGCGCTGGCGCACCAACACCAGCAAGGTCGCCCCATTCGGCCAGGGCGGCTTCTTCTCCTCCCCCGCGATCGGCTTCGGCCACGTCTATGCGGCCCGCGACGACGGCACCGTCTTCGCCCTCGACGAAAAGACCGGCAAGGTCGCCTGGTCCTTCGACACCGGCGGCCCGGCCTACGGCTCCCCCGCTCTGGCCCAGGTCCCCGGCACCCCTCCGACCGTCTACATCGGCGCCGAAAACGGGCGCTTCTACGCGCTCGACGCGGCCAGCGGCAAGCCGCGCTGGAGCTACGACGTCGGCGGCCCGATTCCCGGCACCGCCACCGTGATCGGCCGCACCGTCTACACCTCGAGCTTCAAGACCGACAGGACGATCGGACTCGACGCCGTCACCCACAAGAAGGTCTTCGAGCTGAAGCAGGCCGGCTATACGCCCGTCGTCTCCGACGGCAGGCGCCTCTACCTGGTCGGCTACTACGTGGTGATCGGGCTCGAACCGCAAGGCCGCTGAGCGCACCCGGCTAGGCTGCCTCGCCATGGGCGAGCTCACCTACGAGGGCCACCGGATCGAGTACGACAGCTACGGCACGGGCGAGCGCGTCATCGTCCTGGCGCACGGGCTGCTGATGAACCGCCGCATGTACGACCGGCTTGCCCCGGCCCTGGCCGAGCGCGGCAACCGGGTTATCTGCGTCGATCTGCTCGGCCACGGCCGCTCCGACCGCCCCGAAGACCTGCGCCTCTACTCGATGCCGCTCTTCGCCCGCCAGGTCTCCGCCCTGCTCGACCACCTCGAGCTCGACTCCGCCGTCGTCGGCGGCACCTCGCTCGGTGCCAACGTCGCCCTCGAGCTCGCCGCCCGCGAGCCCGAGCGCGCCAAGGGCCTCTTCCTGGAGATGCCGGTGCTCGACAACGCCCTGGTCGCGATGGCCGCCGCCTTCACGCCGGTAATGGTCGGGCTGCGCCTGGGCCGCCCCGTCTTCGAGGCTCTCTCGCGCGTCACTTCGCCCATCCCCCGCACCAACCTGCTGGTCGACATCGGCCTCGACTGGGTGCGCCAGCGGCCGGGCCCGTCGCTGGCGGTGCTGGAGGGACTGCTGCTGGGCGAGACCGCGCCGCACCGCGAGCAGCGCCTGCGACTGACCCAGCCGGCGCTGGTCGTCGGCCACCCCGCCGACCCGATCCACCCCTTCAGCGACGCCGGCATGCTGGTGGAGGAGATGCCGAACGCGCGCCTGGTCCAGGCCAAATCGATCCTCGAGTGGCGGGTCTCCTCGCGGCTCGACGACGAGCTCTCCGACTTCATCGAGGAAGCATGGCTGCCGGCCCCGTAACCCGCGTCCTCTCCAGCTCGCAGCTGGAGATGCTCGCCCAGCACGGCGAGGAGCGCACGGCCGCGGCCGGCGAGACCCTGTTCGACGTCGGCGACAGCAGCTACCCGTTCATGGCGATCCTCGAGGGCGAGGCCGCGATCAAAGATCCGAGCGGCCGCGAGATCGTCCGGCATGGCCCCGCGGGCTTCGTCGGCGAGATGAACCTGCTCTCGGGCCAGACCGTCTTCCTCACCGCCGTCGCCACCGAGCCGTTGCGCTACATCGCGGTCGACCGCGAGGTCCTGCGCCAGCTCCTCTTCGACGACGCCAGCCTCTCCGACCTGTTGCTCTCCGCCTTCATCGAGCGCCGCGAGCTGCTCCAGCAGGAGGAGGGGGTCGGATTGGAGATCTTCGGCCCGCGCGACTCCGAGGCAACGCGCCACCTGCTCGACTTCGCCCGCCGTCAGAAACTCCCCCACTCCTGGATCGACCCGGCGAGCAGCGAGGAGGCCGCGGCGCTGGTGGCGGCGCTCGAGCCCGAGGAGCTGCCGCTGGTGCGGCTGCCGGGCGGGGCCGAGCTGCGGCGGCCGAGCAACGGCGAGCTCTCGCGGGCGCTCGGCATCGGCCTGCAGCTGAGCGAGCGCGAGGAGGTCGACCTGCTGATCCTCGGCGGCGGCCCGGCCGGCCTCGGCGCCGCCGTCTACGGCGCCTCCGAGGGGCTCGACACGCTGCTCGTCGACGGCACCGGGCTCGGCGGCCAGGCGGGCACCTCGCGGCGGATCGAGAACTACCTCGGCTTCCCGGCCGGGATCAGCGGCACCGAACTGACCGGGCGGGCGGTCACCCAGGCGCGCAAGTTCGGCGCCCGCACCGGCACCCCCTACCGGGCCGAGGCGCTCGAGCCCGGCGGCGAGCGCCACCTGGTCCGGCTCGAGGGCGGGATCGAGGTCAGCGCCCGCGCCGTGCTGCTGGCGACCGGCGCTGAATACCGCCGCCTCCCGGTCGACGATCTCGACGAATACGAGGGGATCAGCGTCTTCTACGCCGCCGGCCCGCCCGAGGCACGGCTCTGCGGCGCCCAGCGCGTCGGCGTCGTCGGCGGCGGCAACTCGGCCGCCCAGGCCGCCGTCTGGCTGGCCCGCGGCGGCGCCCTGGTCACCCTCCTGCACCGCCGCGCCGACCTGCGCGAGACGATGTCCCACTACCTGCTGGAGGAGCTCGACCGCTACGGCGTCGCCGTCCGCGACCGCAGCGAAATCGCCGCCCTGCAAGGCGACGAGGGCGAGCTGGAAGGCATCGTCCTGACCGACGGCACCGAGCTGCCGCTCAGCTTCCTCTTCCTCTTCCTCGGCGCCGCCCCCTGCACCGAGTGGCTCGGCGACACCGTCGCCCGCGACCGCCACGGCTTCATCCTCACCGGCCCCGACGCCGGCGCCGAGGGCCTGCTCGAGACCAGCGTCCCCGGTGTCTACGCGGCCGGCGACGTCCGCGCCGGCTCGATCAAGCGCTGCGCGACCGCCGTCGGCGAGGGCGCCACCGTCGTCCGCTTCGTCCACGAGCGGCTGACGCCGGCGGGCGGCTGACGCCACGCCCGACATTCTGCGCTGCTCGTCTTATCTCGGCGCGGGCAGGGCCAAGCCATCCTGGGGCTGCCCCGCAGCGGCCACATCATCTGACCGGCCGTCCTGACGCCGCTGCCGAGATCCGGCGCCCTGCCACGATCGGCAGTGACCAGCCGCATCGCGGCGCACAGGACGAAGCTCCTGCTCGCGCAGCTCGATGTCAGGACGTCGCCGCTCCACTGCCCACTTGGATCGAGGGCCATGTCCGAGTTCATCCGCGAGCTGGAGAAGAACCCGGCCGATCAGCAGTCGATCGAGGCGATCGTCTCGATCGCGCCCGCGGGCTCGGCCAGAAGACGGCTGCCGAGGGAGTCGAGGACGAGGAGAGCTGTGTCGTTGCCGCTGCTCATTTAGGCGAAGAAGGACCAGGAGGCCTAGTGCCGGTGGTTTGGTCCTCGCCAAATGGGTAGGAAAGGCAATCGGGTTGAGAGGTTGACGGTTGCGTTGCACGGCTCTCTGAGCTCAAGGGCTACGCGGGCCGGTTGCAGGTGCCAGGTGTGCCCCAATGAGAGGAGACGTAGATGTCCACCGTTCTAACGTCGTCATCGTTGTCGTCGTCCTGTCTTTGGCCGCTGCCGCCGTCGTGATCGCCCGGCGCGCGAAAGAGCGGCGGCGAATCGAACGGGAGCGGCTGGCCGAAGAGGCGGAGTCCCACCGCGACGAGGCGCAGACCAGGGCTGCCAAGGCGACCAGCCTCTCCGAGGAGGAGCAGGCGAAGCGGGCCGAGGCCGCAAAGGCGGCCGAGGTAGCCGAGGCGGCCGAGCGCGTCGCCGAGGAGCACCGCGACCGCGCCGACCAGCTGGCCGAGGAGTCGGAGGGAGCCGGCGCGCGCAGTGAGCGCGAGCGCGAGCGGGCCCGTCGCCACGGCCAGAAAGCCGACGAGATCGAGGAGAACCTGTGAGCCACGTGCCGCCGACAAGAGCCAATCCGCCGGCGAGAAAGCGTGCTCCAAGTCGCCGCTATAGCCCCCCGGCTCCGCCCATCTTCACCACCCGAGAAACCAAAACCCAACCAAGGAGCTCGTCTTGACCATCGTCGGAATTCTCATCGTCATCATCCTGATCCTGCTCGCCATCTATCTTTTCCGCCGCGTCTTTTAGGGGCGGTGAAGATGACCTTTGCAGGCAGCATCTTCCTGATCGCGGTCGGCGCGATCCTGCGCTTCGCCACCCACTTCCATGTCAAGGGCCTGGATCTGAGGACGATCGGCTTGATCTTGATGATCGCCGGCGTCGTCGGCCTGATAATCGCGATCTGGCAGTGGGCCGTCTGGTCCCGTCGCTCTAGGCAAGCCGAGGTCCTGGTCGACGACCGCAGGGCGGTGGACCCCGAATACCGCGACCCCCGACCGCGCTAAGAGGACCGGCGAGAACGGGGCAGCCAGGACTCGAACCTGGAATCGCCGGTTTTGGAGACCGCGCGCATAGCCGTTAACCACTCCCCCAAGGCTTGCTGCAGAGCCAAACCCTAGCCTCCGCTGCCTCTCGGGGGATTACAGGGGGGAATGAACCGGGTCGCCCTTTCCCCCAAATCAGCCCGCCTACGCTGCGCGGCGAGCGGCCTGTCGTTGCTTGCCCTGAGTGCCGCGCCGGCCCCTTCGCCGGGGCGGCGCTGCCGAGGTGAGCTTTCCGACTCGGCCCTCGATCAGGCGGATCGCATCCTGGCCGGCGTTCCAGCCGAATTCGTAGTTCTGGACGTGGCCCTTTGGAGGCTGACCGCTTTCCAGCTTCGCCTCGAGGTCATGGCGCCTGCCTGGCTGAGCAAACGCCTCCCGGAATCCCTGGGCGACGATCCGGGAGTCGACGGCCTCGGAGAGGGCGCGGCCTCCGATCTTCAACCGCCGCTGCTGAGTTCTCCGATGCGGATACCCGGCCAAATCAGTAAGACCGAGCCCCAAAGGACGCCCCGACGGTCTAGCTCGCCGGGCGAGGAAGAAACAGCTCAGGCCAGTCGGTCACCGCACGCTCCATGGCCGCCCAGGTCTCATCGGGTCCAGTGCTGCGAAGCGTGATCAGGCCGCTATGGCTGTCCTTGATCCTGAGCGTGTCGGGCAGCTCCAGCTCGGCCGAGAGCTTCGCCAGGGCGGCGTCGATCTCGGCGGGGTCGTGCTCGCCATAGGTGTAGAGATGGGTGACATCGGTTTCCATCTCGCTCACCGTAGCGCCCTCAGCCTGGCCAATCCCGGTGGCGCTCAGTTCCCGGGTCCTGCGGCTGGGTTAAGCCGGTCGCCCCCGGCCTCGCCGCCTCGACGCGAGGATCAACCAGCTGCAAGGGCGGCCATTGCCGCCTGCAGCTGCGCGAAGTCGAAGTAGGTGTCCTTGGTCTTCACCAGGCCACCCTCGAGGACGATGACGTCGACGCAATCGACGCTCAGATCGACGTTGATCATCGTCCATTCCATGACCCAGTGATCAGAGCCGAAGAGGGCTCGAATCGGCTTGGAGGCGAATTGGGGGAATTGCGCGAAGGTCTCGGCGGCGGCGGTGCGCATAGCCTCGCGCCCCTCGGCCGCCGTACCGGCACCATGGGTGCAAAAGCGCGTGTCCTCGGTGTGCAGCGCGGCGATCGCGTCTGGGTCGTGGCCGTTCCAGGCCTCTGAATAGCGCTGCTGGATCGCCTTCACATCGGTCTCGGTCCCATTTCGCACTGGTCAGCCTCTCGTTGGGGTCGACCCACTTTCTCATACAAGTTGCAGATGCGACTAGACGCTGGCATGGCCCATGAGGGACAGTGGATCTAACGGCGGGCCGATCTCGCGCACCCACCCCTGCGCGCGCCAACCGCCGAGAGGCAGCGCCGGCTCCTCTCTGCTCGCGACCGTGATCTGTGATCCCGCTTCGCGGCTAGACGACTCCCGCATGGTCGCCCCGAAGGGCATGCTGTCGGCGATCGGTCTCGGTTGTGCGTAACTGAAGCGTGACGCGCCCGCCGCGGGCCGGCACGATGAAGACGTTGCGGCGCGCGACCCGCTCCGCACGCCGCCGGGAAGGTTCGATGCGGGCTTGGCGCAGGATCGTCCTCAGCACGATTCGGGCCTCGGCCATGGAGAAGGCGGCGCCGATGCATCGCCTCGGTCCGCCGCCGAAGGGAATCCAGGTGTAGGTCCCAGCGCGGGTGTCGAGGAAGCGCTCCGGCCGGAAGCTGAGCGGGTCGGGGTAGAGCTCGGGACGGCGATGCACGAGCGTGATGTAAGGGACGACCATGGTGCCACTCGGAATGGTCAGGCCCGGCAGCTCGAACGGCTCGGTTGCGAGCCGTGCGGTGAGCGGGAAGGCCGGGCGCAGGCGCATCGTCTCCTTGATCACCGCGTCGAGATATTCGTCGTCTTCGTCCAGCGCGGCGCTTTCCAGGCGCGCGAGCACGTCAGGGAAGCGACTGATGTGCTCGAGCACCCAGGTCAGGGTGGAGGCAGTGGTGTCGTGGCCGCCGAGCAAGAGAGTCCGCATCGCATCGCAGATCTCGTTGTCGCTCATCAGCTGATCCTGATCGGGGGTGCGAAGGAACATTCCGAGGACATCCTGGCCATCGAGCCTGTCCTCCCTACGGCGCTCGGCGACCTCTTCCATCACGACCGCGTCGACCGCGGCGATTGCGCGGCTCATCCGCGGGAACGGCCTGTCCCACCCGTCCTTACGGCTGGTCGCGATCATGGTCTGAATGAAGAAGCGCCGCGAGTGGCCCTCGCGAAGCAGCTCGAGCGTCGCTGCGCGCAGCCGCTCGACGCGTGCGGGTTCGGTGACCCCGAACACCGTGGCCATCATCACCTCGAGAGTGATCCCCTCGATCTGTGGCCCAGCGGGGGCGGGGCGACCGTATGGCCAGCGTGCAAGAGCCTCTTCGGCCTTGCGCTCCATGGTCTCGTGGTAGCTGGGGAGCGCGCGTCCGTGAAACGGCGGCAACTGCCTTCGCCGCATGCGCATGTGCTCGGGCCCGTCGAGATTCGTGAGTCCCGTCGGGCCGAGAACGAGATGGTGCGCCGAGGCCTTCGCCAAAGCAGCACCGAGGCGAAGGACGTCGGTGTCGGCGGTGAACACGCGCTTGATGTCCTCGGGGTCGGTCAGACACAGCCACGGTCCGGTGGCCGAGGGCATCGGAACCACGAAGCGGTCGCCGAGGTGCTGACAAGTGCGCGCGAACCGCTCCGGGGCGAGCCAGTACTGAGCGGCGTTGACGACTGCTGGGCGTTTCAGTCGGGGCAGGTCGGCGAGCGCTTTATCCATGATCGCTTTCTTGTTACTTTGTGAGAATGGAGTATCATCGTACCAGTGGCGCCGATAGCTGAAGCCCTGGCGATGACTCCCCCTTCAGGGGAGGACGCGGCATTCGACCGGATTGCCGCCGCGGCGCTCGAGGAGTTCGCCGGCCACGGAATCCGCCGCACCTCCATGGAAGACGTCGCGCGTCGCGCCGGTGTCTCCCGGATGACCGTCTTTCGCCGCTTTGAGAGCAAGCACCGCCTCGTCGAGGTCGTCATCGCACGCGAGGTACGCCGTGGCATGGAAGAGCTCGATCTGCTCTGGGAGGGTGCCGAGACGCTGGAGGACAGGCTGGTTGAAGGCTTCGCCTTCGCCGGGCGCTACGTGCGCAACCACCCGCTGTTCGACGGGATCTTGCGGCGTGAACCCGAGGTCCTGCTGCCGCCGCTCACGATCGACGGCGGCCCGGTGCTCGCTCTTTACCGATCACTGATCGCGAAGCGGCTTCAGGCTGAAGTCGATGCGGGTCGTGCCGAAACGTCAGATGTAGAGGGCGTCGCTGAAGTGATCGCTCGCCTTGCAATCTCATTGCTGCTTACGCGCGACGGGGACATCACGGTCGATGACCCAGACTCTGTCGTGCGACTGGTCCGCCTCGCGCTGCTTCCTATGCTCGAGCGCCCGACGAATCGAGAGAGCGGTCAACGAGCTGCTTCGCGCTCTCCGAGGAATACGTCGCGCTGAAAGCTCAGCGAAAGTACGGGCGCGTTCAACGATCTACCCGAAGCACTCCCGCCGCCTTCCACTCGAACTCGACTTTGTAGCCCGGTCGATTGAACTCTCCAGGCGTCCACGTCACCTCGGCGAGAAGGGATTGTGGGAACGCTGCCTTCGGATGAGGCAAGGTCCGGGAAGGCTGGTCATGGCGCTGCCCAGTCGATCAACGGGAAAGAACGGATAGCGACTCTCGCCGGCAAGAGCACCTCTCGCTGACCTCCGTCGACCTTCCGGGGATCTCCAAGGCGACAGCCCGCAAACCCGCCTGCAAAGCGGGAGCCAAGAAGAGGAGACGGGGCAGCCAGGACTCGAACCTGGAATCGCCGGTTTTGGAGACCGGTGCCTTAGCCAGTTGGGCCACTGCCCCAGAGGGAGGCGGATCGTAACGAGCGGCCGCCGCGCTCGGGTCCGGGATGCGGGCGGAGGGATTTGAACCCCCAAGCTCTTTCGAGCACTGGCACCTAAAGCCAGCGTGTTTGCCAATTTCACCACGCCCGCGTGGCGCCCCTGAATCGGGGCTTAACGCGCGACCAATGCCGCATCGTCGCTGACAGATTCTATGATCGTCGGCATGGCTGTAGGAGAGGTCAGGCCCGGCTACGAATTGTGGCGGCCGAATCGGGAGAAAGCTGGGTCGGTCACGACCAAGTTCGTGATCGTCCTCTTGCTGCTCGCGACGGCCGTGCTGGCGGCCGTGGTCGCGATCGGCGGCTGGTCGCTGTTGAAGGGCGGCGGCGGCATGGGGCTCGTCTGCGTCATCTACGCGCTGCTCTACGCGCTCTTCGCCTTCCTCGTCGCCCGCTGGAGCCGCGGCATCCTTCCCGTTGCGGCGGCGCTCTCGATGATCCTGGCGATCTTCTGCGCGGTCGGCGCCGGCAGCTGGTTCTCCCGCGACAAGGCCGGCTTCGACGAGGCGGCCCTCCCCTCCTCGCTGCTCGGCACCCTGGTCGTGATCCTCGCCCTGCTGCAGATCGTCCTCATTGCCTTCGCCCTCTACGGCTTCAACCAGGAGTGGCAGGTGGAGGAGGAGCGCCCGATCGGCTCGGGCGAGGACTATGGCGCCGGCGCCGCGCCCGACGACGGCACCCCTCAGCCCGCCTGACGAGCCTGCGTTTGGCGTCGCATGGCGACGCTTCCCGCAGACGCGCAACTCATGCCGGAGGTGGGACTCGAACCCACAAGCCCGTGAGGGCAATCGATTTTGAGCCGATCGCGTATGCCAATTCCGCCACTCCGGCGCCGGGGGAACGATAGACCGCCGTTCCGGGGGCCCGCACTAGACTCCCGGCGCGATGAGGGTTCACCACCTCAACTGCGGGTCGTTTTGCCCCCACGGCAGGAGCCTGCTCAACGGCGAGGGACGCCTGCGCGACCGCGCCCTGCTCGTCTGCCACTGCCTGGCGATCGAGACCGGCGACGGGCTGGTCCTGCTCGACACCGGCTTTGGAATGGAGGACGCGCGCAACCGGCGCCAGTTACCGGCGCTCCACCGCGCCTTCAACGTCAGCCCCACAATCGAGACCACGGCGCTGAAGCAGATCGAGGCACTCGGCTTCGAGGCGGGCGACGTGCGCCAGATCGTCACCACCCATCTCGACCCCGACCACACCGGCGGGCTGCCCGACTTCCCGCAGGCCGAGGTCCACGTTCTCTCGACTGAGCTCGACGCGGCGATGCACCCCCGACTCCGCGACCGGCCGCGCTACCTCGACATTCGCTGGAAGCACGGGCCGCGCTGGGTGAGGCACGAGCCGGACGGCGACGAGTGGTTTGGCTTCGAGAGCGTGCGCATCCTGCCCGGCAGCGGCGCCGAGATCCTGCTGGTGCCGCTGCACGGCCACTCGCTCGGTCACACCGGCGTCGCCACCAGGACCGAGGCGGGCTGGCTCCTGCACTGCGGCGACGCCTACTTCAACCACGGCGAGGTCGAGACGCCGCCCAGCTGCCCGCCCGGGCTGCGCTTCTTCCAGAACCTCAATGCCGCCGACGGCAAGGCCCGCAAGGCGAACCAGGAGCGCCTGCGCGAGCTGGCCGCGCGTCACGGCGACGAGGTCACCCTGCTCTGCTCCCATGATCCGCACGAGCTGGAGCGTGAGCAGGGCCGGGCGAACATTGTGGCCGCGAGCGTGTGAACGCCGGCAGCCCGGACAAGCTCTGGGAGCCGTCGGCGGCGCTGATCGAGAACGCTCGCCTGACCGAGTTCATGCGCTGGCTGCAGGCCGAGCGCGGCCTCGGCTTCGCCGACTACGACGCCCTCTGGCAGTGGTCGGTCAACGATCTCGACGGCTTCTGGGCGGCGATCTGGGACTTCTTCGAGGTGCGGGCCGACGGCGTGCGCTCGACCGTCCTCGCCTCGCGGGAGATGCCGGGAGCGCGCTGGTTCCCTGACGCTTCCCTCAACTACGCCGAGCACGCCTTCGCCGGGAAAGACGATGGCGAGACGGCGATCCTGCACGCCTCCGAGCTGCGCGAGCTGGACCGGATGAGCTGGGGCGAGCTGCGCTCCCAGGTGGCGGCTCTCGCCGCGGCGCTGCGCGGGCTCGGGGTCGAGCGCGGCGACCGCGTCGTCGCCTACATGCCGAACATCCCGGAGGCGATCGTCGCCTTCCTCGCCAGTGCCTCGATCGGCGCCGTCTGGTCCAGCTGCTCGCCCGACTTCGGCCCGGCCAGCGTCATCGACCGCTTCGCCCAGATCGAGCCCAAGGTCCTCTTCGCGGTCGACGGCTACCGCTATGGCGGCAAGGACTTCGACCGCGGCGAGACGATCGCCGGCCTGCAGGAGGCGATGCCCACCCTGGTGCGCACCGTCGTCCTCCCCTACCTCGCCCCCGAGCCCGACCTCTCCCGCCTGCGCGACGCGACGACCTGGGCCGAGCTCCTCGCCGCCGGCGAGGGCGCCGAGCTCGGCTTCGAGCGCGTCCCCTTCGACCACCCGCTCTGGGTCCTCTACTCCTCTGGCACGACCGGACTGCCGAAGGCGATCGTCCAGGGCCAGGGCGGCATCCTGCTCGAGCACTTGAAGAAGCTCCACCTCCACGTCGACGCCCACCCCGGCGACCGCCTCTTCTGGTTCACCACGACCGGCTGGATGATGTGGAACTTCCTCGTCTCCGGACTGCTGACCAAGGCGGCGATCGTGCTCTACGACGGCAGCCCTGGCTACCCCGACATGAACGTGCTCTGGGACCTGGCGGAGCGGGCCGGGGTGACGACGTTCGGCACCAGCGCCTCCTACATCGCCGCCTGCATGAAGGACGGGGTCGAGCCCGGCGCCGGCCGCGACCTCAGCCGCCTCGTCGCCGTCGGCTCGACCGGCTCTCCCCTCTCGCCCGAGGGCTTCGACTGGATCTACGAGCACGTCGGAGCCGACACCTGGCTGTTCTCGACCAGCGGCGGCACCGACCTCTGCACCGCCTTCGTCGGCGGCGTCGCCCTGCTACCGGTCTACCGCGGCGAGCTGCAGGCGCGGGCGCTCGGCGCCGCGGTCGAGGCCTGGGACGAGGACGGCAACGCGGTGGTCGACGAGGTCGGCGAGCTGGTCGTGACCGCGCCGATGCCCTCGATGCCGGTGTGCTTCTGGGGCGATGCCGACGGCAGCCGCTACCGGGCCAGCTACTTCGAGCAGTACCCCGGCGTCTGGCGCCACGGCGACTGGATCGAGATCACCTCGCGCGGCACCGCAGTCATCTACGGGCGCTCGGACTCGACGATCAACCGCTCCGGCATCCGCATGGGCACCAGCGAGATCTACCGCGCCGTGCTCAGCGTCGACGCGATCGTCGACGCCCTCGTCGTCGACATCCCCAAACCCGGGACCGAGGGCTGGATGCCGCTGTTCGTCGTCCTCCGCGAGGGGGTCGAGCTGGATGGGGAGCTGCCGAAGGAGATCGCCCGGCGGGTGCGCGAACGCTGCTCGCCGCGCCACGTTCCCGACGAGGTCTTCCAGATCGCCGAGGTGCCGCGCACGCTCAGCGGCAAGGTGCTCGAGGTGCCGGTGAAGCGGATCTTGATGGGCACGCCGGCCGCGCAGGCCGCCAGCCGCGACTCGCTCGCCAACCCGGCGGCGCTCGACTACTTCACCGAGATGGTCGGCCGGCTCGAGACCTGAGCCCGGCGCCCGGAGCCGCCGCCTTCGGCGACGCGGCGCGCCGCCAGCACCGCGAAACCCCAGCCGCAGGCGACGAGAATGCCGCCGAGGACGTCGCTCGGGAAGTGCCAGGCGAGGATCATCACCGAGCAGCCGACCGCCGCCACGAAGCAGGCGCCGACGAGCGCCACGGCGGGCCGCCAGGCGTGAGGGACGACGAAGAGGAAGGCGATTGCGATCGAGGCGGCGGCGGTTGCGTGGCCGCTCGGGAAGGCGACCGCGCCGAGCTGGTCGTGGCCAAGCACGGCCTGGAAGCGCGGGTGGGCGAGCGCGACCTTCAGCACCTGCGTGGTCAGGTTGGCGCCGGCGACCACGGTCACGGCGGCGGCGGCGTCGAGTGGCCTGCCCCGCCACAGCGCGACCCCACAGGCACAGCTCAGCATCAGCAGCAGGGGCAGTGGGTCACCCAGGTGGGCGACGGTGTCGGCGGTCGGATAAAGACTGACGCCATCGTTGATGAACCTGGCGAGCAGAGTCGCGTCGGCCCGCTGTGCGGCGTCGATCCCGTAGGCGACCAGCGCCAGCCCGATCAGGGCGCCGGCGCAGCCGATCCACGCCGCCAGCGGGGCTTTGACGCTCTTGGTCACCCCAAAACGGTAGCGAGAAGGGGCTGAGGGAAGGTCAGGCCGGGGTGACCGGGTTACGGCGTGCGGCGAAGGAGCGCTCCTTGCCCGCCGCGTGGGCGAAGCGGCGGATCAGCTCGCCCCGCAGATCCTCCGGCTCGATCACCGCATCGACGACGAGCTCGGAGGCGAGGTGGAGGACATCGATGTCGGCGGCGTACTCCTCGCGTTTCTCGGCGACGAAGCGCTCGCGCTCGGCCTCGCCCTCGATCGCCTGGATCTGGTTGTAGAAGACGGCGTTGACGGCGGCCTGCGGGCCCATCACGGCGATCGAGGCACTCGGCAGGGCGATGCAGCAGTCGGGCTCGAAGGCCGGTCCGGCCATCGCGTAGAGCCCCGCACCGTAGGCCTTGCGGACGATCACCGAGAGCTTCGGCACCGTCGCCTCGGAGACGGCGCTGATCATCTTGGCGCCGTGGCGGATGATCCCGTGGCGCTCGACCGCGGTGCCGATCATGAAGCCGGGCACGTCGGCGAGGAAGAGCAGCGGCACGTTGAAGGCGTTGCAGGTCTGGATGAAGCGCGCCGCCTTGTCGGCCGAGTCGACGAAGAGGACGCCGCCCTTCTGCTTGGGCTGGTTGGCGACGATTCCGACCACCCGCCCGTCGAGGCGCCCGTAGCCGACGATCAGCTCTTTCGCCCAGCGCTTGTGGACCTCGAGGAAGCTGTCGGCGTCGAGCAGGACGTCGAGCACCTCGCGCATGTCGAAGGGCTGGTTCTCGTCGGCGGGGACGATCTCGGCGATCGCCGCGTCCGAGGCGGGCTCGGCGGGCGGCGCGGTAGGCGGCTGCTGGCGCCAGCTCTCCGGCATGAAGGAGAGATAGCGCCGGGCCAGGTCGATCGCCTCCTCGTCGCTCTTGACGAGGAAATGGCCGCAGCCGGAGACGCCGGTGTGCATCTTCGCTCCGCCCATCTCCTCCAGCGTCACCTTCTCGCCGATCACCATCTCCGCCATCCGCGGTGAGCCCAAGTACATCGAGGCGTTGCCCTCGCGCATGATCACGACGTCGCAGAAGGCGGGGATGTAGGCGCCGCCGGCGGCGCTGGGGCCGAACAGCAGGCAGATCTGCGGGACCTGGCCGGAGAGCCGCACCTCGTTGTGGAAGATCCGCCCGGCGCCGCGGCGGCCGGGGAACATCTGCACCTGGTCGGTGATCCGCGCCCCGGCCGAGTCGACCAGGTAGACGAGCGGCAGCTGCAGGCTCAGCGCCCGCTCCTGCACGCGAAGGATCTTCTCGACGGTCTTCGGGCCCCAGGAGCCGGCCTTGACCGTCGGGTCGTTGGCCATCAGGGCGACGCGGCGGCCGTCGATCGTGGCCAGGCCGGTGACGACGCCGTCGGCGCCTAGCCCCTCCTTCTCCCAGTTCGCCAGCGCCCCCTCCTCGGCGAAGGAGCCGGCGTCGACCAGCCGCTCGACCCGCTCGCGGACCGGCAGCTTCCCCTGTTCGGCGGTCTTCTCGTGGTGGCGCTGGGGGCCTCCCGAGAGCGCGGCCTCCAAGGCCTTGGCGAAATCGCTCACGGCGGCAGCCTATTCGGGCGACTGAGGACGCAGCGTCGCGCCGCGCCCGCCGCCGCCGGCTGCCTCCCGGTGCCAGTCGACGGGGCCGGCGCGGAGGACATGGGCGCCCAGCGGCCGCCCGAGCACCTCCTGCGCGGCACGCGAGGCCTCGATCAGCTTCGGCAGGTCGATTCCCGTCTCGATGCCCATCTCGTGCAGCATCGAGACCACGTCCTCGCTGCCGACGTTGCCGGTCGAGCCCGGGGGCACCGGGCAGCCGCCCAACTCTCCGAAGCTCGACTCGAAGGACTCGACGCCCTCCTCGAGCGCCGCCAGGAGGTTGGCCAGGCCCTGACCGCGGGTGTTGTGGAAATGGGCGGTCAGCTCGACGCCGTGGAGGCGCTCGCGGGCGGCGGCGAAGAACTCGTGGACCTGACGCGGGTTCGCCATCCCGGTGGTGTCGCCGAAACCGACCTCCTCACAGCCCGCGGCGGCGAGCCGTTCGGCGATCTCGAAGACGCGTTCGGGCGGCACGTGGCCCTCGTAGGGACAGCCGAACGAGGTGGCGATCACGCCCTCGCGGCGCAGTCCGGCCTCACCGGCGGTCGCGAGCGTCGCCTCCAGCCCCTGCAGCGAGTCCGCGATGGAGCTGTTCACGTTGCGCTGGTTATGGGTCTCCGAGGCGGAGAGGAAGACGCTGATCTCGTCGAAGCGATCGCGCATCCCCAGCGCCCGCTCCAGCCCCCGCTGGTTCGGGACCAGGACCGAGAAGGAGACCCCCGGGCGCCGCCGCACCGCCAGCAGCACCTCGGCCGCATCGGCCAGCTGCGGAATCACGTCGGGCCGCACGAACGAGGTGATCTCCAGCCGCCCCACCCCGGTCGCCGAGAGCAGGTCGATCAGCCGCACCTTCTCGGCGGCGTCGATCGTCTCCGGCTCGTTCTGGAACCCGTCGCGGGGGCCGACCTCGCGGATGTGGACGCTTTTCGGCAACTCGGCCATCGCGTGGAGAGCTTATGGGGAGACAGCAGGAGTCCGGCTGGCCCCGAGGCGGCGCGCCACGTCGCCCAGGACGACCCGCACATGCTCTGGCTCATAGCGAACCTGCTCGTGGGTGAAGCGCAATGAGGTAGACCCGGCAGCAGCATGCGCCTGGTCGCGCCGATGGTCGCGGCTCTGCTCGGCGGGAGTGCGGTGATGGCGCAGGCCGTCGGTCTCGACAACCAGCCGCAGATCCGGCCAGAGGAAGTCGACCTCGAAGCCGCTGACCCAGACTTTGGTCTCTGGCACCGGCAAACCGACTTCCCTGACCAGCGGCAAAAAGAGACGCTCCAGGTGGGAGCGGGTCAAGCGAAAGGTGCGCCGATCGAGCCAGGTACGCAAACGAGCCACGCCCGGCTCTCCAAGATGGCGCCCAAGCGCGGCGCGGAGTTCCGGAGGCGTGATGAGATCAAGCCGATCCGCCTCGTCGACCATGCGCTCGACCGTCAGCCGGTCGCGGCGGACAGCCAGGTCGATGATCGTCTGTGCCGGGCTGGTCACTGGGATGTCCTGGTAGAGGCCGACGTCTTCGTCCCGGAGGCTGAAACGGCGGTGGACGCAGATCCCCGGCCGGCTCCCCCTACGGTCGGCTCGGACCGAGACCTCGATGCAGCCTGAGTCCTCCACCCCGATCCCGAAGAGCGCCGCGGCGCTGCCGTGACTGAGGAAGGCGTCGGCGCCAGGAACTCCATGGCTGCAGGCCAGCACGGCCGCCATCCATCGCCCCTCCCGAGTTAGAGCCCGACGACCCACGGCGTATACGCCCCTGGCCACAGGATGCAGACGACCGGTGGCGATGCGGTGCTTGATCGCATCGCGGCTGAAGCCGAAGGACGCCAGCTGCCCACTAGTGATCACCCAGTGCTGACAGGCGGCCCGCTCCCAGGCTCGCCGTCCCCTCGCCTCTGTCGATTGGTGAGTTAGGTGCGCTATAGACCCCCTAAGTCACCAATCGTTTGCAGCTCTCCCCTGGTTTAGACCATGCCCAAGCCGCCGCTGACGCCTAGGGTCTCGCCGGTTACGTAGGTGGCGTCGTCGGAGGCTAGGAAGGCGGCGGCTGCTGCGACCTCCTCGGGCTGGCCGAGGCGGCCCATCTGGGTCGAGGACTTCATCGTCTCGATCACCTTCTCGCCGATCTCGCCGAACTCCTTGGCGCCCATCAGCAGGGGGGTCTCGATCGGGCCCGGGGCGATCGAGTTGGCGGTGATGCCGTAGCGGGCGTCCTCGCGGGCGATCGCCTTCATGAAGGCGACGATGCCGCCCTTGGCCGCCGAGTAGACGGCCGAGCCCTTGGAGCCGACGCGGCCGGCCTCGGAGGAGATGCTGACGATGCGGCCGTATTTTGCCTGCTGCATGCCGGGCAGCGCCGCGTGGGTGCAGTTGAGGACGCCGACGAGGTTGATCGCCAGCACCCGCTGCCACTGCTCGGGCGCCGTGTAGGTGAAGAAGCCGAACTCGTCGGTGCCGGCGTTGTTGACGAGGATGTCGAGCGTGCCGGCGGCCGCGACGGCGGCGCGGGCGGACTCGAGGTTGGTGACGTCGAGCTCGATCGCGTGGCCGTTGACCTCGCCCGCGACCTTCTCGGCGCCGGCAACGTCGATGTCGCCGACCCAGACCTCGGCGCCCTCGGCGGCGAGCCGGGCGGCGATTGCGGCACCGATGCCGCTGGCGCCGCCGGTGACCAACGCTTTGCGTCCCTCCAGCCTCATGCGCTGAGGAGCATAGACTGGCGCCCCCGTGGCGAGCGAACCGATCCCGATCATCGGCGGCACCGGCGCCCTCGGCGCCGGTCTGGCGACCCGCTGGGCGCGGGCCGGAGCGGCGATCGTGCTCGGCTCGCGCTCGGCCGAGCGGGCCGAGGAGGCGGCGGCGAAGGTGCGAGCGGCGGTGCCCGGCGCCGACGTCACCGGCCTCGAGAACGAGGAGGCGGCGAAGCAGGGCAAGGTCGTCTTCCTCACCGTCCCCTTCCGCGTCCAGTCGGAGAACCTCAACAACCTGCGCGGCGCCCTCGGTCCCGGCCAGATCCTGGTCGACTGCACCGTGCCGCTCGCTGCCGCCGTCAGTGGCAAGGCGACGCGCTCGCTCGGCGTCTGGCAGGGCTCCGCCGCCCAGCAGGCGCAGGAGATGGTGCCGGAGGGCGTCACCGTGGTCGCCGCCCTGCACACGGTCGGCGCCCCGACGCTGTCCGACGCCGGCGCCGAGCTCGGCGAGGACGTGCTCGTCTGCGGCGACCGCAAGGCCGACAAGGCGCGGGTGGCGCGGCTGATCGAGCTGATCCCCGGCCTGCGCGCGGTCAACGCCGGGCCGCTGGAGATGGCGCGCATCGTCGAGCAGCTGACGCCGATGCTGATCTCGGTCAACAGCCGCTACAAGGCGCACGCCGGCATCAGGCTGACGGGTTTGCCCAACGCCGACCACTGGGAATAGACGGGGCATGAGGGTCGCGCTCCTCGCCGGCGGTACCGGAGGCGCCAAGCTCGCGGCGGGAATGCAGGAGGAGCTCGGCTCCGAGCTGACGGTGATCGCCAACACCGGCGACGACGTCGACGTGCTCGGCGTCCACGTCTCCCCCGACCCCGACCTGATCGCCTACTGGCTCAGCGGCGAAATCGACGAGGAGCGCGGCTGGGGAATCCGCGAGGACACCTTCACCGTCTTCGAGCGACTGCAGCAGCTGGGAGCGCCGAGCTGGTTCGGCCTCTCCGACCGCGACCTCGCCGCCTGCCTCTACCGGCGCCAGTTCATCGAGGAGGGCGGCCGGCCCACCGACGCCCAGGCGCAGATCGCCCGCGGCCTCGGGGTCGAGGCGAAGGTGCTGCCGATGTCGGACTCCCCGGTCCGGACCAAGGTCCTGACCGCCGCCGGCCGCCGCGACCTGCAGGAGTACCTGATCGTCGACCGCGGCGAGCCGGACGTGGTTGGCGTCGAGCTCGAGGGAATCGAGCACGCCGAGCCGAGCCGCGAGGTGCTGGACGCCCTGCGCGGCGCCGAGGCGATCGTGATCGGCCCCTCCAACCCGGTGATCAGCATCGGCCCGATCCTCGCGGTGCCCGGCATGCGCGACGCGATCGCCGCCTCCCCCGCTCCCGTGGTGGCAGTCAGCCCCTACGTCGCCGGCAAGGTCGTCAAGGGGCCGACCGACCGCTTCATGCAGGCGCTGAACCGCCCGACCACGGCGGCCGGCGTCGCCTCGCTCTACGCCGGGCTGATCGACGGGATGGTCGTCGACGAGGGCGACCCCGACCCGCCGCCGGTCGAGGTCGCGACCCTTGCCGCAGCAACGCTGATGGAGGGGGCGAGCGGCCGGGCCCGGGTCGCCCGCATCGTGCTCGACTACGCCGAGGGCCTCGCCACGTGAGCCGCAGATGAAGGCAACCGCGGTCCTGCCCGTCAAGCGCTTCGACGCGGCCAAGCAGCGCCTCACCACCGGCATCGACGACGAGCGGCGGAGAGCCCTGGCGGCGGCAATGGTCGCCGACGTCCTCGAGGCGATCGGCGAGGCGCGGACGGTCGAGCGCACGATCGTCGTCAGCGGCGACCCTTTGGCGCAGGAGCTCGCCGCCGCAGCCGGAGCCGAGGTCGTCCCCGACCCCGCCGACGCCGGCCACGTCGAGGCGGCACTGGCGGGGATCGCCCGGGCAGAAGTCGAGGGAGCGGGCTGCGTGGTCCTCCTCCCCGGCGACTGCCCGCTGCTGGAGCCGCGTGAGCTGGACCGGCTGCTGACCGGGATGCCCGACCGCTACGTCGGCATCGTCCCCGACCGCCACGGGACCGGCACCAACGCACTGGCGCTGAGCCCGCCGGACGCGATCGTGCCGGCCTTCGGCGAGGGAAGCCGCGCCCGCCACGTCGCCCTCGCCCGCGAGGCGGGCACCCCCTTCGGGGTGGAGGAGCTGGCCTCGCTCGGGCTCGACCTCGACACCCCCGCCGACGTCATCGCCCTCACCCGCAAGCTGGCGGCACGCTCCGGCCGCGCCCGGCGGACCGCGAAGGTCCTGGGGATATGAGCCCGATCGCGCAGTTCCGCCGGGACGAAACGCGTCGCAGAGGAACCGCGGAGTGAGCGGAGAGGGACTGCGAGTCGTTCCGGTCGCGGGATTGCCGGAGTTCGTCGAGGGGATGCGGGTAGGCGAGCTGATCGCCGAACGCGCCGCGCTCGCGGACGGCGACGTCATCGTCATCTCCCAGAAGATCGTCTCCAAGGCCGAGGGGCGGGTTCGCAAGCTCTCCTCGGTGCTGCCAGGCGCCGAGGCGCGCAAGCTCGCCGCGCTGCTCGGCAAAGAGCCGGCGCTTGTCGAGCTGATCCTCGAGGAGAGCGAGGCGGTGCTGCGGGCCGAGCGCGGCGTCCTCATCGTTGAGACCAAGCACGGGTTCGTCTGCGCCAACGCCGGCATCGACAGCTCCAACTTGCCGGACCCGGACACGGTCTGCCTGCTGCCCGAGAACCCAGACGCCTCCGCCCGCCACATCCGCACCGAAATCACGACGGCCATCGCGGGAGGCATCGCCGTCGTGATCAGCGACAGCTTCGGCCGCGCCTGGCGGCTGGGCCAGGTCGAGGTGGCGATCGGCTGCGCCGGCCTGGAGCCGCTCGAGGACTGGCGCGGCCGCCTCGACGCCGCCGGCCGCGAGCTCGAGGCGACCCTGATCGCGATCGCCGACGAGGCGGCCGCGGCCGCCGACCTCGTCCGCGACAAGGCCAGCGGCATACCCGCCGTGATCGTCCGCGGCCTCGGCCGCCACGTCGGCACCGCGGACGGCCCGGGCGCGGCGGCCCTGCGCCGCCCCCCCGCCGAGGACCTCTTCCGCTGAAACACGGCCGACGGGCGCAGCCCCACGCATAGCGCGGGCAGGCGGCCCGCCGCTCGGCGTCAGTCCCGTCTGAGGGCGTCCTTGACCTTGTCGGCCGCCTTCTCGACGCCCTCCTTGGCCTTGCCGGTGGCCTGGTCGACCTTGCCCGCCCGCTTCAAGTCCTCATCGCCGGTGAGGCTCCCGGCCGCCTCCTTGATCCGCCCCTTGGCGTCGTCCTTGTTCTCAACCTCGTCGCTCATCTCGATCCCTTCCTGTCGCTCGGTTTGTCGAGCACCGGCTACCCGGATCGGGAACGGCTAAAGCACGACTGGCTCGTAGCTCTCGACGATCTCGTAGAGGGTCGTGCGCTGGGCGGGCTCGCGACCGGCGGCGCGGGCGGCCTCGATCAGCTGCGCGGGCTCCAGGCGCACGCCGTGCTGGGAGCCGGCCATGCGCGAGATGTTCTCCTCCATCAGCGTGCCGCCGAGGTCGTTGACGCCCCAGCGCAGCGACTCGGTCGCTCCCTCCAGACCCATCTTCACCCAGCTCGCCTGCAGGTTGGGGATCATCCGCCCCAGCGCCAGGCGGAAGGCCGCGGTGTGCTTGAGGTTGTCGGCCATCGAGATCTCCTCGATCCCGTGGGTGCGGCCGAGCATGGTGTTGAAGGGGATGAAGCTGAGCGGGACGAACTCGGTGATGCCGCCGGTGCGCTCCTGCAGGGAGCGCACGACCCGCATGTGGCGAGCCAGCTCGCGCGGCTCCTCGATGTGGCCGAACATCACCGTGGAGGTCGAGCGCAGGCCGGCGCGGTGGGAGGCTTCGATGATCTCGACCCAGCGGTCGGCGGGAAGCTTGTTGGGTGAGATCCGCTGCCGCACGCCGTCGTCGAGCACCTCGGCCGCGGTCCCCGGCGTCGAGCCGAGGCCGCACTCGAGCAGGTACTCGAAGACCTCGCCGGGCTGCTTGCCCGAGCGCTCGCACATGTAGTCGACCTCCATCGGCGAGTAGGCATGCAGGTGCAGCTGCGGCGCCACATCCTTGGCCAGCCGCAGCCACTTGCCGTACTCCTCCAGGGTCAGGTCGGGGTGGATGCCGCCCTGCATGCAGAGCTCCGTGGCCCCGAACTCGACCGCCTCCTCGATCCGCGCCGCGAAGTCCTGCTCGGAGACTTCGTAGGCGTCCGGCGAGCGCCTCCCCTGGCCGAAGCCGCAAAAGGCACAGCCGACCACGCAGATGTTGGTGAAGTTGATGTTGCGGTTGACGACGAAGGTCGCCCGGTCCCCGTGCAGCTCCGCCCGCAGCTCGTCGGCGGCAACCCGCATCTCCTCAACGACCTCCGGCCGGTTCTCGACGAACAACGCCGTCAGCTCGTCCTCGGAGAGCTCGACCCCCTCCCGTCCCTTGGCAATTGCTTCCTCCGCCAGCCCCGGCACCAGCGTCTCTTCGCTCCTGCGCCCAGACCCACGGCGCGGAATGAAGCTCCAGTACTTCAGCTTGATCACATCCAGGACCCCCTGCTCCATCCACTCGGAGTCCATGTACTGCGGGTAGACACAGAGTCGCTCGGTCAGCGCATATCCCTTCGGCGCCAGCTCCTTCCGCACCTGGTGCGGACTCGGAAACGGCTCCTCAGGCGAGATGTGGTCCCCGTTCGCCGACAGCCCCCCCAGGTCAGTCGCCCCCGCCTCAACCAGCTCCGGCCACCAGTCCGAGAGGTTCGGCGGAATCTGCACCCCGACATCCGGCATCAGCCGCTTCGCCTCCTGGATCAACCGCTTGATCTCCTCGATCCCAACCGATGATGCCCACTCCGGCATCGCCAGCTCGCCGTCCACGGACTCAGCGTTGCCCTCCCACCGACTCCGTGCCGCCGCATCCGCAATCTCCGCGACCTCCTGCCCGTAGTAGCGGGGATGCGGCACGAAGTTCTGCAGGATCACCTCCTGCAGGTGCCCATAGCGCTCGTGCAGCCGGGCCAGAACCTCCAGCGACTCGACCCGCTCCTCCTCGCTCTCGCCGATGCCGACCAGGATGCCGCTGGTGAAGGGGATCTGCAGCTCTCCGGCGGCCTCGATCGTCGCTAGGCGCAGAACCGGGTGCTTGGTCGGCGAGCCGGCGTGGACGGTCTCCATCAACCGCTCGGAGCTGGACTCCAGCATCAGGCCCTGGGAGGCGGTGACCTCACGGAGGCGGGAGAGGTCGGCGTGGTCGAGGACGCCGATGTTGGTGTGCGGGAGCATGCCCCGCTCCAGCGCCCGCTCGCAGGCCCAGACGACGTAGGAGGTGAAGTCCCGGTGACCCCACTCGGCCAGCTTGGCGGCGACCTCGGGGTTGACCTCCGGCCGCTCGCCGGTGAGGACCAGCAGCTCCTTGGCATTGCGTTTGAGCGCCTCGTCCAACCGCCGCTCGACCTCGTCGGGCGCGTGGATATGGGCTCGATGAGTCGCGAACGCGCAGTACTTGCAGTAGCACTGACAGGTGCGGGAAAGAGAGAGCGTGTAGTTGCGGGAGAAGGTAACCCTTCGCACGCCGCCCAAGCTACTGCAACCGCCGGGCCGGACGGCCCGGCGGTCAATCGGCTCGGATCAGTCGGCGGGCTTCGTGCTGCCCGGCGTGGCGGCTTTCGGTGCCGGCGGCCGGACTCGCTCGGGCGCTTCGGTCGGTGGCGGGCCACCCGGCTCGAGCACGAACTTGTAGACCGCGGCGGCGAGCAGAGCGCCGACGATCGGGCCGGCCAGGTAAGGCCAGGTGCCGCCGAAGTCGTTGCCGACGAGGGCGGGACCGAACCAGCGGGCGGGGTTAAAGGCGCCACCGGTCAGCGGACCACCGACCATGACGATGAAGCCGAGGGTGGTGCCGATCGCCAACGGCGCCCAATCCTTGACGCTCTTCTTCGAGTAGACGGCGGCGAGGATGACGAGGACGAGGCAGAAGGTGCCGACCGCCTCGACGATCGAGCCGGCGAAGTTCCCGGCCAGGAGGCCGCTCACTTCGGCAGCGCCGTAATGGGTGGCCCGACCCTCGTCGAGCAGCAGGCCCTTGGTCAGCAGCGCTCCGAGGACGGCTCCGGAGAGCTGGGCGAGCATGTAGATCACCCCGTCGAGCGGCTTGATCCGCTTGATCACGATCGCAGCCAGCGTCACCGCCGGATTGAAGTGACCACCGCTGACTACGCCGAACATGACGATCAGTCCGAACAGCAGGAAGGCGTGGACTAGCCCTATTACCGCGAAATCAGAGCCGAACTGGGCCTGACTTCCGGTCGAAACGAACAGCACGACGACGCTGGTGATGAAAAAGACCAGCAAAAGCGTGCCGATCAACTCAGCAAGATATGCGGCTAGACCTCGTTCCTGCACTCTTTTCCCTCCTCGATCCCGTGATCAGGTAAGCGGCGGCAGTCTCTCATATTTGCTCAATGGATTAAGTTCGCGGGCAGATGAGACGTGCTGTCGCGCTGCTGGCGGCCGTCCTCCTGCTCGCCGGCATCCCCGGCTGCGGTGGGGGCGGCGCAGAACCGGGCGTGCCGAAAGGCGCGAGCGTGGTGCTCGATTTCATCCCCAACGCGGTCCACTCCGGGATCTACGCGGCCCAGGGCGAGGGCTTCTACGACGATGCCGGAGTCGATCTGGCGATCCGCCAGCCGGGCGAATCGACCGACGCCCCGAAGCTGCTTGCGGCCGGGCGGACGGACTTCGCGATCCTCGACATCCATGACCTCGGGATCGCCCGCGAGAAGGGGCTCGATCTGGTTGGGGTGATGCCGATCGTCCAGCGCCCCCTGGCGGCGGTGATCGCCCTGCGCGACAGCGGCGTGCGCCGACCGCGCGACCTCGAGGACCACACGGTCGGCGTCACCGGCCTGCCCTCCGACGAAGCCGTGGTCGACTCCGAGGTCAGCGCCGACGGCGGCGACCCGGCCGAGGTCGACGAGGTGACGATCGGCTTCAACGCCGTCGCGTCTCTGGCCGCCG
The DNA here is from genome assembly GCA_963812145.1 of uncultured Solirubrobacterales bacterium. Lineage (GTDB taxonomy): Bacteria > Actinomycetota > Thermoleophilia > Solirubrobacterales > 70-9 > VAYN01. Next base: position 220,489 of record CAWEUG010000004.1, on the reverse strand, counting down.
CCAAGGTCGATGCCGCCACCGGCTTCTGGAACGCCGAGGGCGTGACCCTGCAGCGCCAGGGCATCCCCGTCCACATCTTCAAGGTCGACCGCTACGGCGCCCCGCCCTACCCCGAGCTGATCCTCGCCACCTCCCGCCAAACGCTCGAGGACGACCCCGGCCTCGTCCGCGCCGTCGTCGACGCGACCCGCCGCGGCTACGCCTTCGTCAAGCGCAATCCCGACGAAGCGCTCGACGACCTACTGGCGGCCGACCCCGCTCTCGATCGCGAGGAACAGCAGGCCCAGCTCGACGCCCTCCTCCCCGACCTCGGCCCCGCCCCCTTCGACCCACGCGTCCTCCACGCCTGGTCGAGCTGGGACGTCGCCCACGGCCTCCTCCAGCACCCGGTCGAGATCGACAGGGCCTTCGACCTGGCCGAGAGATGAGCCGGGTCCCGGATGGGACTCGCCAAGCCTCCCCGCAGTTCGCGCAGGCGAGTCCCATCCGGGACCCGCCCAGCCCTCAGCCCTGAAGCAGCCGCTTCGCGAGATCCGGCATTTCGCGCGCCAGCCGCGAGCGCGGCACGATCAGATCGACCCCCGCCGCCTCGGCCGCCTCCCGCGTCTCGACGTCGACGTGCGAGTAGTAGCCGAGGACCGGCACCCCGAGGCCGACCAGGGCCTCTGGATTCTCGACGTCGAGGTCGGCGACCAGCAGCTCGACGCCGTCGAGCTGCGCCTCCTGCAACGACGGCGACAGCGTCACCTCGTGGCCGGCGGCGCTCAGCGTCGCCTCGACTTTGCTGCCCAGCATCAGGTCGGCGGCGATCGCAACGACGCGGGCCACTAGATCGAACGGCGCTGGCGAAACTCCTCGCGGACACTCTCGGGCCGGCCCCACATCTGCACGACCTCGGAGCGCCCCTCGCGCACCTCGGCGACCGCCATCTGGCCGCTGACGCCATCCCCGTCCAGCTTTGCCAGCACGCCCTTGACGGTCTCGGCCGCGGCCGCGTGGCCGAAGCTATGGGCGACCAGCAGTCGCCAGTGCCACTCAGCGTGGTTGTAGACCTGCGCGTTGACCTGGCTCAGCGCCACCGCGCTGTCGATGTACTGGCTCTCGTCGTCGATCCGCAGGTCGAGCTCGAGGTCCGTCCAGTCGGGCGGCAAGGTGTCGAGAACGCGCTGGAAGTCGTCTGCGAGAGGCACGGCGGAAGCCTAGCGCGGCTGCGCGGTGCCACCGAAGTGGCGCCGTAGCTGCTTGTGGCGGTGGCGGAAGACGGCGGCGATCAGCGGCCGCAGCAGTCGCCCGGGCAGCGGCAGCCGCGGCTCCCAGAGCAGGCGATCGACGATCGTGGTGGCGCCCTCGCCGTCGGCCTCGATCGTCCGCTCGTGCTCCCAGAGCCGCTGCGTGAGCATCGTCGAGCGCTCCAGGAAGCCCCGCCCCGGCTCGAGCCGCTCCAGCCCGATCTCGTCGTAGTCGATCGGGATCAGACCGAAGAGCAGCAGCCAGCTGCGCCCCAGCGGTCCGGGCTCGAGCCCGTGCAGGTCGAGGCTGTCGAGCCCACGCGGCACCGTCATCCGCAGGAACGGCCCCAGCTCGGCGTTGATCCCCTCGGCGCTCATCGCCCGCTCCCAGACCGCGGCCGGCTCGGCCCGCAGCGTCGAGGCGATCTGGAATTCCCCCCGCCGCTCCATCAGCCGAGGAAGACCTCGTAGAGGAGGAAGACGTTGAGGGCGATGATCATCGCGGCGAGGACGCCCGCCAGCGCCGAGAGCCAGCCGGGGTTGACCAGATCCCCCATCACCTCGCGCTTGCTGGCGACGATCAACATCGGCACCAGGGCGAAGGGGATGCCGAAGGAGAGGACGACCTGGCTGCCGACCAGAGCATCGGTGGGGTTGATCCCGATCGCCAGCACCAACAGGGCCGGGGCGAGCGTGATCGCGCGGCGCAGGAAGAGCGGAATGCGGCGGCGGATGAAGCCCTGCATCACCACCTGCCCGGCCATCGTGCCGACCGAGGAGGAGGCGAAGCCGGAGGCCAGCAGGGCGATCCCGAAGACGGTCGCGGCTCGGTCGGAGACGAGCTGCTGGAAGCCCGCGTAGGCGCCTTCGATCGAGTCGACGCCGGTCAGCCCGCTCTCGTTGAAGAGGGCGGCGGCGACGATCATCATCGAGAGATTGACCAGGCCCGCCAAGGACAGGGCAATGACCACGTCGACTTTCTCGAAGCCGAGGATCTTCTTCTTCTCGGCGCTGTCGCGGCCGACGATGCGCCGCTGGGTCAGGGCCGAGTGCAGGTAGACGACGTGCGGCATCACCGTCGCGCCGATGATCCCGGTCGCGAGCAGGATGCTCTCGGTGCCGGCGAAGCCGGGCACGAAGAGGTGCTTGGCGACTTCGCCGCCGTCAGGGCCGGAGTCGATCAGCTCGAAGACGAAGGAGGCGACGACGACGCCGACCAGGACCGTGATCCCGGCCTCCAGCCGCCGGTAGCCCAGCTGCTGCAGGCCGAGGATCGCGAAGGCGCCGGCGCCGGCGATGATCCCGGCCGGGAACAGCGGGATGCCGAAGAGCAGGTAGAGGCCGAGCGCGGCGCCGACCACCTCGGCGATGTCGGTCGCCATCGCCACCAGCTCGGCTTGCAGCCAGAGGCCGACAGAGGTGCGGCGCGAGAAGCGCTCGCGGCAGAGCTCGGCCAGATTCTTGCCGGTGGCGATGCCGAGCTTGGCCGACTGCGTCTGCACCAGCATCGCGATCAGGTTGGCCGAGAGCACGACCCAGAGCAGCAGATAGCCGAACTTGGCGCCGCCGGCGATGTTGGTGGCGAAGTTGCCGGGATCGATGTAGGCGACGGCGGCGATGAAGGCCGGCCCGAGGAAGGGCCAGATGCGGCCGAGGCCGGTGGCGTGGCCGTCGAGCGAGCGCCGCGCCGCCTCGGCCACCCGCGCCTCGCCGGGGAGGACGTCCTCGACGGTGGCTTCGCTGCGCCGCGCCAGCTTCACCCGCGCTTTCCTTCGCCGGCCGGCGGCAGCAGGTCGGGACCCGGAATCGGGGTGCCGTGAGGATCGTGGCTCGGTTCGCCGAGCTTGGCAGCGATCAGCAGCTCTAGATCCTCGGAGATGTAGTGCTCGAGCACCTCCGCCTCCTCGTGGACGCGGTCGGCCGGCATGCCCAGGGCCTCGGAGAGGTAGGCCTCGATCAGCCGGTGGTGGCGGATCACCTCCAGCGCCACCTTCTCTCCCGCGGGAGTGAGGCTGGCGCCCTTGTAGGGCATGTAGTCGACCAGCCCGAGCCCGGCCAGGCGCTTCAGCATCGAGGTCGCGGTCGCCGGCGTCACCTCGAGCCGCTGCGCGACCTCGCCGTTGAGGACCAGGCCGTCGCGCTCGCGCGAGATCGCGTAGATCGCCTTCGCGTAGTCCTCGATCGCTTCGGTGCTGGGTGCCCGTCGGGGCGGGGTCGCGTCGGCCGCGGCCATCAGACGGAGACCAGCAGGCCGGTCAGGTAGAGGACGGCGATGCCGCCAAGCATCCCGGCGACCGTGGACGGGTGGAGCAGCCGCCCGTCCTCGTCGCGCATCGCCGGCGAGATCTGCACGATCACCCGGACGATCGCGCCGACGCCGACGCCGAACAGCAGCGCCGCCAGGCTCGGGTTGAAGGCGGAGGCGCCGATCCAGGCGCCGAGGATCGCCGGCGCACCGGCGATCAGGCCGAGGCCGAGCAGGCGGGCGAGCCCCGGCCGCTCGATCTCACTCCCCGCCCCACCCCGCAACGGCGCCACGATCGCCAGGCCCTCGGTGGTGTTGTGGATCGCGAAGCCGACGACCAGGAAGGCGCCCAGCGCCAGCGCCCCGGTCGCGTAGGCAGAGCCGATCGCGAGGCCCTCGCCGAGGTTGTGAAGGCCGATCCCGATCGCCACCAGCAGCGCCAGGTAGGCGCCGCCGCCGGCCGCCGAACCGCCGGCGCGGCGGCCCCGCCGGGTGAGGTGGGCGTCGATGCCGGCCAGGCCGAGGTAGGCGACGAGGGCGCCGAGGAAGACCAGGCTGGCGCCACCGAAGGCGGCCGGGGCCTCGGCGGCGATCTCCAGGCCCTCCAGGCCGGCGTCGATCGCGAGGAAGGCGAGCAGGCCGACGGTGAAGGCGATCAGGCTGCTCATCCAACGGCGGCCGAGGCGGCCGAGGAAAGGCAGCCAGAGCATGCCGAGGCTGACCGGGATGACGCCGACGTAGATCCCCAGCAGCGCCATCAGCCCGTAGAAGTCGGCGTCGGCCTGCGGCGTCTCGGCGGCCACGGGAATGCTTGCGTCGATCGTGCCGCCGGAGGAGGTGAGGATGGAGATCTCGTAAGCCTCGCCCTCGATCCACGGATAGGAGACGTCAAGCGTGGTCGAGCCGAGCCGGCCGATCTCGTTCCCCTCCGCGGCGACGAAGGGGGCGAAGGCGTCGTTGACGGCAACCTGGGCGACGCGGACCGGATCGGGCCCGTCGTTGCGCAGGGTCAGCTCGATCTCGCCGGGGTGCAGCGCCGTGCGCTCGACCGCGACTTCCTCCAGCGGCGGCCCGGTTCGCTCGCCGAGGCCGGGGCCGCCGAGCAAGGCAAACGCCCCGATCGCGATCGCGATCAGGGCCAGCGGGATCGCCCCCAGGGCCCAGGTGGGCAGGCCGCCGCCAGGCGCGCGCTCGGCCCGAACCCCGGCCTCCATCAGGCCGGCCCCCCGCTGCCGCCCCAGGGCAGCTCGCAGTAGGCGGCCGCCGCAGCCGCGGCGCTCAGGCGCGAGGGATCGCCGACGCGGAAGAACCCGCTCCAGCCGAGCTCGGCGAACTCGCTGACGTGGGCGTGGAACATGTAGTCGCCGTCGAAGGGGAACTCGAGCTCGAGGATGCCCCGCTGCCCCTGCCCCTGGATCACGGTGTCGGTGTACTCGCTCGGCGTCAGCGAGGTCCCGGTCGGATAGTGCTGGAAGAAGTTGCCGTGGACGTGGAAGGAGTTGAGCGGGTCGTACTCGAGCGCGTTGACGAGGTAGATGCGGACGAGGCGGCCGCGGTCGACCTGGATCGGCTCGTTGACGTAGTGGAAGCCGACGCTGTTGACCGCGTAGACCTCGTTGGAGAGGTCGAAGTTGGTGTCGAACCCGTTCATCACCATCACCATCTCGTCGGCCTCCGGGCGCCCCTGCTTGGGGTCGATGACGAAGGCGCCGTAGAGGCCGCGGGCGATGTGGGCCGCGAGCGGAGCGACGTGGCAGTGGTAGAGGTGGAGCCCGAACGGCGCGGCCTCGAACTCGTAGCTGAAGCTCTCTCCGGGTTCGACCTGGCCGCCGCCCGCGAGCTCGCCGATGCCGGGCATGCCGTCCATCGACGCCCGGTGGACGCCGTGGAAGTGCATCGTGTGAGGGTGTTCGGAGGCGTTGACGAAGCGGATGCGCAGGCGCTCGCCCTCGCGCGCCCGCAGCGTCGGCCCCGGCACCCGGCCGTTGTAGGTCCAGGCCTCGTACTTGACCCCCGGCGCGACTTCGATCTCCTTGTCGTGGGCGACGATCTCCCATTCGCGCAGCACCCGCCCGCTGGCCAGGCGACGGGTGGTGCCGTAGTCGAAGTCGCGCAGGATCTCGGTCGGGTCGAAGCCGTTGGCGCGGTGATCGACGGTGGAGCCGGCGGCGAAGGTGGCGTGCGGGAAATCGCCGTGACCGGCGTGGCCGCTGGCGGCGGGGGCCTCGGCAAGGGCGCTGTCCGGGCCGGGGCCGCGGCCGTTGAGGAGGCCGCTGAGTCCGATCGCCGCCGGCGCCGCGGCTGCCGCGGCGCCGCCGAGCAGGCGGCGGCGGCTGATGCCGTTCGTCTTTGCCGAAGATTTCATCGGTGGGGATTTTGACACATCTAAAAGATGGATTTCGATTCGTCTAAAAAGGGTCGCCGTTTGGGCGATGGGGATGACCCCGCCCTCACAACAGCGGGAGGTTCCGTTGGGGTCATCCCCATCGCCCATCGCGAGCGCTTCCTAGAATCGGTGGATGGCTGAGAACGCTTTGATCGAGCTGGACGCGCAGTACAGGCAGCTGCGGGAGGAATGCGGGTTGCTGGAGCGGTCGGATCGGGGGGTCTTGCTGGTCAGCGGGCCCGACGCGGCTGAGTATCTGCAGGGGCAGTTGACCAACGACGTCGAGGGGCTGGAGCCGGGGGAAGGGCAGTACGCGGCGCTGCTGGATCGCAAGGGACATATGCAGGCGGACATGCGGGTGCTGCGGCCCGCTGCCGAGGAGATCTGGCTCGATACCGAGCCGGTGGCACTGCCCGCGGCACGGCGCCACCTCGAGATGTACTCGATCGGCCGCGACGTGAAGGTGGCCGACGTCAGCGACGAGCGGCTGGTCTTCTCGCTGATCGGCCCCCGCAGCGCCGAGATCGCCGGCACCGCGGCGCTGCCGGAAAACGCCTGCGAAACGAGCTCGGCCAGCGGCGTCGAGTGCCTTGCGGTCGGGACCCGCAACGGGATCGACCTGATCGCCGCCGCGGCGGAAGCCGAGCGCCTGCGCGAGGCCCTGCTCCGCGCCGGCGCCGTCGAGGTCTCCCCCGAGGCGGTCGAGATCCTCCGCATCGAGTCCGGCGCCCCCCGCTTCGGAGCCGAGATGGGAACGGCGACGATGCCGGCCGAGGCGGGCATCGTCGAGGACGCCGTCAGCTTCACCAAGGGCTGCTACATCGGCCAGGAGACGGTCGCCCGCCTCCACTACAAGGGCCGTCCCAACCGCCATCTGCGGGGCCTGCGGCTGAGCGCCCCGGCGGAGCCCGGCGCGGCCCTGTTGCTCGGCGAGAAGGAGGTCGGCCGGCTCGGCGGCGCCACCGTCTCCCCCGCCTTCGGGCCGATCGGGTTGGCGATCCTACGCCGCGAGGCCGAGCCCGGAACCGAGCTCGCCGTAGGTGAAGATGGCGTTACGGCTCGCGTGGTCGACTTGCCCTTCGGTTAGATTCCGGCGCGATGGGTCGTGGGAGAGCGAAAGCGGCGGTGGCCTGCGCACTCGGTGCGCTGGTCCTCTTGGCGGCCGGCTGCGGCGCCGAGACCCACCCCAATGATCCGCGGCCGCAGGTGGCGCTGCGGGTCAGCGTCACGATCACTCCCCGGGCGATCACGGTGCAGCCGACGACGATCGGCGTCGGCCCCGCCCGCACCCAGCAGATCCCGCAGAACCTGAATCACGCACAGCCGCGGATCGACAGCGACGGTCCGCTCACGGTCTCGATCGTCACCGCCAACCAGACGCGCTTCGACTCCAAACTGGAGATCCGCGGCCCGCGCGACGTCAGCTCGGTCCCGATCCCCGCCGGCAGCCCCGCCACCCTGCAGACCGACCTTCCCACCGGTACCTACGTGATCGGCGCCGCCAACGTCCCCGGCGCTCGCCCCGGCAAACTCATCGTCGGCCCCTACCGAGCCTCCTCCAAGAACGACGTCCTGCTCCCTTAGGTCGCTGCAAGCGGCTTTTCAGGCCGACAATCGCGTCTGGGTGGCCTGTCACCGTGGGTATTCGTGACCGTCGTCCTCGCCATCGCCGTCGTCCTGCTCGCCGCCGGGCTCGTCTACCTGCTCGCCTCGCGCCGCGAGGCGCCGCTGGAGCAGCCCGATCTCGGGCCGGTGATCCAGGAAGCGACCTCGCAGGCGGTCGCCGACCTGCTGCGGGTGAACGAGGAGTCCCGCAAGCTCGACGCAAAGACCTCCGAGGCGGCGCTGGACAGGCGCCAGGCGGAGATCGACAAGCGCCAGGCGGAGATCAAGGGCCTGGCCGAGCGGATCGCCAAGGGCCAGGAGAAGATCGAGGCCGAGGTGCGCAAGCGCGGCGAGACCGACCTGCAGACCCGCACCCTGCTCGAGCAGATGGGGCAGACCGTCGGCAACCTCAACTCGGAGACCGCCGGCCTGAAGAAGGCGCTGCGCCAGCCGCAGACCCGCGGCCAGTGGGGCGAGCTGCAGCTGCGCCGCTGCGTCGAGATCGCCGGCATGACCGAGCACGTCGACTTCGAGCTGCAGGAGACGCTGCGCAGCGAAGACGGCAACCTGCGCCCCGACGCGCTCTTCCTGCTGCCCGAGGGCCGCAGCTTCGTCGCCGACTCGAAGGTGCCGCTCGACGCCTTCCTCGACGCCCAGGAGTCCGAGGTCGAATCCGAGCGCCGGGTCCACCTCGAGCGCCACGCCCGCCAGGCCCGCGAGCACGTCCGTGCGCTCAGCTCGAAGGACTACCAGGGCCAGTTCAAGGCCGGCGAGATGCCGGACCTGGTGATCTGCTTCATCCCCAACGAGCCCGCCCTGCACGCCGCCTTCGGCGCCGACCCCGACCTCTTCGACTACGCCCTGGAGCGCAACGTGCTGCTGGTCAGCCCGACCTCGCTGATCGGGCTGCTGCGGACGATGGAGCTGGGCTGGCGCCAGGAGCGGATGGTCGCCGAGGCGGCCGAGATCGCCGACGCCGCCAGCACCCTGCACGCCCGCTTCGGCAAGTTCATCAGCGACTTCGACACGGTCGGCAGGCGGCTGGAGTCCGCGACCAAGTCCTACAACTCCGCGGTCGGCTCGATGGAGGGCCGGCTGCTGCCGCAGCTGCGCAAGGTCGAGGACCTCGGCATCGCCCCGGGCAAGGCAATCGAGCCGCCGGAACCGGTCGAGATCACCGTCCGCGAGATCACCGCCCCAGAGCTCTCTGACGTCGCCTGACCGGCGCATGCCTGCGTCCTCCCTCGCTTGTGTGCAAAGCACACGGCGCTCGGTGCGTCCTTGGCCTGCTTGATCAGGCGACGTCAGAGCAAGGTCTTTTTTAACTAGGATTCCCCGGCCCGTTCCCTACCCCGCGGAGGACTCTCTTGGCAGTGGACACCAGCGCACTCTCGAACCTCGACGTAGAGCCCGGAAACCTGCCCGACACGATGGCGGCCTGGGTGATCCGCGAGGAGCGCCAGGGCGAGCCGAAAGACGCCTTCCAGCTCGAGCAGATCGAGGTGCCGGAGCCCGGCGCCTTCGAGGTGATCGTCCGGGTGATGGCGGCCGGCGTCAACTTCAACAACGTCTGGGCGGCGCTGGGCGAGCCGGTCTCGGTCTTCCCCTACGGCGACCACCCGGAGTACGGCCACCACATCGGCGGCTCCGATGCCTCCGGGATCGTCTGGAAGGTCGGCGAGGGCGTCACCCGCTGGAAGGTCGGCGACGAGGTCGTCGTCCACTGCAACCAGGCCTCCTACGAGGACGTCGAGGTCCACGGGCTCGACCCGCTCGCGGCTCCGAGTCAGAAGATCTGGGGCTACGAGACGACCTGGGGCTCCTTCGCCGAGTTCACCAAAGTGCAAGCGCAGCAGCTCCTCCCCCGCCCCCAGAACCTGAGCTGGGCCGAGGCCTCCTCCTACGGGCTCACCTACTTCACCGCCTACCGGATGCTGATCGACCAGTGCAAGCTGCAGCCCGGCCACAACGTCCTCATCTGGGGCGCCGCCGGCGGCCTCGGCGTCTTCGCCGTGCAGCTCTGCAAAGCGGCCGGCGCCAACGCGATCGGCGTCGTCTCCTCGGACGAGAAGGGCGAGCTGGTCAAGCAGCTGGGCGCCGTCGACTACATCAACCGAGGCGAGTTCGGCGAGATGATGCGGACGCCGGAGAACCTCGCCGACAAGGCCCTCGACAAGGAGCGCTTCAAGGCATCGCGCGGCTTCGCCAAACGGGTCAAAGAGCTGCTCGGCGACGCCCCCGACATCGTCTTCGAGCACGTCGGCCAGGCGACCTTCCCGACCTCGGTCTACACCGTCAAGCCGTTCGGCAAAGTCGTCATCTGCGGCGCCACCTCGGGCTTCCAGCTGGACTTCGACGTGCGCTACCTGTGGATGCGCCAGAAGCAGATCATCGGCTCCCACTTCGCCAACGCCTATGAGTGCATGAAGGCGAACCAGCTGATGGCGGAGGGCAAGGTCCGACCCGTCCTCTGGCAGACGATGGGCTTCGACGGCGTACCCGGCGCCCACCAGCTGCTGCACGAAAACAAGCACCTCGGCAAGATCTCGATCCTGGTCGGGGCCGAGTCCGAGGACGCGGGCAAGACCGAGGAGGGCCCCGGCGCGATCCGGGCCGAGGTCGGGGCATGAGGCAACTTCGAGGGCAACGCGAAAGGGGTATCTGATGGCGGAGGTCAACAGGCTCGACTGGCACATCGCCCCGCTGCGCGGCGACCGCTGGCTCGACCTCTGGGAGCCGGCCGCGGCGAAGATGCCGGCTTACGGCGCCAAGAGCTGGTCGCTGACCCGCTCGGTCGACGACCCGCTGGCCTTTCAGCAGACCTCGATCTGGGAGAGCCGCTCCGACTTCGAGCGCTACTGGTTCTCGGAGGAGATCGCGGCCGCCCGGACCAGCATCATCGACCTCTACGACAAGCCGCTGCTGCCCGCCTGGCACACCCTGCTCGCGGCTGAATAAGGCCTCCGGGCGCCGAGCGCGCCCATCCGAGTACCTCCCCTGTGCCTAAACGTCCGCAGTAACCGCGTTCGGGCTCAAGGAATCGCACATCGTGTCCGATAGATCGGTTAGACATGACTTGGGTTGCGAGAAAGGGAGGTACGGAGTGCTCGGTTCGACGGCGTTCATAGTCTCGGCTGTAATCGCGCTGGCGTGGCTCCTGGTCGTCATCGTCGTCGTCGCCGCCTGCCGGATGGCCGGCCGCAGCGACGCCGAAATCGGCTCACTCGCTCAGAGTCCGCGTCGCCCGAGAACGTGGGGCACCGTGCGCAGCAAGATCTTGACGTCGCCCCAGAGCGACCAGTTGGCGACGTAGAGATAGTCCATTGCCCCCATCTCCTGCAGGGGGACGCGGGCCGGCCCGAGGATCTGCCAGGGCCCGGTCATGCCCGGCATCAGCTCCAGCCGGCGGCGATACCAGCCTCTGACGTTCTCGTCCTCGTCGACGACCAGCGGTCGCGGCCCCACCAGGCTCATCTCCCCGCGGACGATGTTGAGCAGCTGCGGCAGCTCGTCCAGGGCGCTCTCGCGGAGGAACTTGCCCACCCGCGTGACGCGGGGGTCGTCGGCGATCTTGAAGAGGCCGACCTGCGCTTCGTTGCGATCGCGGAGAGCGTCCTTCATCTCGTCGGCTCCGGGAATCATGGTGCGGAACTTGAAGAGCCCGAAATGCTTCCCGTGCCGCCCGACCCGGCACTGCCTGAAGAAGACCGGGCCCCGGCTGTCGAGCTTGATCGCGATCGCGATCGCGATCACCAGCGGCGCGAGCGCGAGCAGGCCGAGGACGGCAACCGTGAGATCGAAGGCGCGCTTGACGGCGATCGAGGAGCGGGTCAGGGCGAAACGCCGCACGCCCATCACCGTCACCCCGTGAAGGTCGTCGAACTCCACCGACGAGCCCACCACCTCGAGCAGGCGTGGCAGCACGCTGACCTTGACGCCGACCGCGTCGAGCGTGCTGACGAGATCCAGCATCCGTTGCGGCTCCAGGCTGTCGGGGGCGATGATCGCCCGCTGCACGTCGAGCGACCCGGCCAGGTCGCGGATCTCGGAGAGTCGCGGCGCCGAGAGCCCGTTTGCCGACCAGGCATGGACGTCGGCCGGGTCGATGTGGGCGACGAGCTCGGCTTTCAGCCCATGGTGGTCCGCCAGCTTCGACCCGATGGTTGTCGCAGCGTCGTGATCGCCGACGAAGAGACAGCGCTCGGCGGGCGAGAAGCGCAGGGCCACGGCCCGGGCAGCCACCCTGGCGACGACGAGGAAGACGACCAGCATCAGCCAGAGCCAGAGCACTTCGCTGCGGTCGAGGTTGCCGCCTGCGTAGAGGAACCCGCCCACCAGCCAGACGCAGAGCACCCCGAGCGTCGCGACCTGCAGCAGCTTCGGTGCCTCGTCGAGCGTCGTCTTGTGCAGCAGCGCCTCGTCGCGGTCGTAGAGGCCGATCACCTTGATCACCACGAAGAGCGCGAGCAGGCAGACGACGCTCAGCAAGGTCAGTCGCAGCGAGCGCGAGGAAAACCCGTCGAGGACGAGCAGGGCCGCCACGAACGCCGCCATGTCCGCTGCCAGGAGCGAGTGACGGAAGAGCTGGTCGCGCCGCAGGCTGAGGCGCCTGCCCTGGTCGGGGTCGAGGCCGGCCGTGGCATCGCTCGGCGCCCGGTCCAGCCGCCTGAACTCGATCCCCGGCGGCGACGGAGCGACCTGATCGGGGCGCCCTGCCTGTGCTTCCGGCCCGGCGCCCGCGCTCATCTCCTTGCCGCCCGCGCCGACTTGGCTTGCGAACGCGATGTCGATGGATGGACCGTCCCCGCAGGAAGAGCCCGATCTGCGTTGCACTTATCCATGTAGCTGTTCCCCTACCCAGAAAATACGGATCTGCGTCAAAGAGCGGCGCAGCTCATTCCTTCTTGGCACCACCGCGCATCGATTTCGCCTTGGCCACCGGCCCGACCGGCTCGGGCGCGTCAACGAAGGACGTTCCCTGCGGCCTTCACGATACGAGCTGTTAACGGTGGATACCTCCTCGCGCTTTCGCGAGATGCTAGCGCCCCGTGCCGCTTTGCGGAGCCTAGTCGCGGCCGCGGGAACCGCCGCCCGGCACTTTGATCTTGCCCGGGCCCTTGACGCAGGCACGATAAGTCCTGCTGCCGAATATCCGTCTATCGAGAACGGTGATCGCGACGATGCTCACCCGGTAGCTCCCCTGCGGAAGGTGCTTCAGACGGATGATTTTCTTCAAGCGGTCGGGGCCGGTGGCGCCAAACACTTTCTTGCCGTTGACCCGGACCACCACTTCTTTGAGCGGGTCGTGCTGCGGGTTGCGAAGCACGATCCTCAGCGAGCTTCGGCGCCGGCAGACCTTGGCGGGCGGAACCCCGACGACGCTCGCGAAGGTGATCCTGTCCATCCCCGGCAGCGCTGCCACCGGGTTCGATGTGACGCAGCCGTAGGTGGCGCGCGCCGTCGCGCCGTCGACCGCGATCGTGGGCTGCGAGTCATCGCCCGGCTTGCTGAAGCAGACCAGGAGCTGCCGCGAGCCGTCGGCTGCCGCGACCACTCTCCAGGCCGTCAGCCCCAAAAGCGGATTCGCTTCGCATTTAACGCCGCCGCGGAACCACTGGTGGAGTCCCCAGAACGAGCCGTCGGCCTGAGGGCGCATGCTGGTCCACATGACTTCGCCGGTGCCGTGCTCGCAGGTCGCGAATTTGGTCGGGCTGACGACGATGCCCTGATAGGCGCCGTTGGCAAGGCCCTGCACCGCGACCTCGCCGCCCGTGAACGTCCAGACGCCTTCGATCGGGTTGGTGGCGGTGCCGGCCGCAGACGCGCCCGAAGTCGTCGCAGACATCGCGAGCAGGGCGAGCAAAACAGCGAGCAGCGGCTTGCGAAAACGGTGGCGGATTCTCATTTGGCATCTCTTTCAGGCATCTGGACTCACCAACGCCATGGTGGGGATCAAAGTTGCGGGCGCTGTTGAGTTCTGTCTGGTTCTCGTCCATCCTGCTCGACCGGGCGGGCCGAGCGGCTGCCGGCGATCCTCTCGACCTCCTCCCCGAGGCGGCGATGAAAGGCGGCGACGGAGAATCGCTCGGCGTTCTCACGCGCCCGGGCGGGGTCGAAGTCGAGGTCGTCGATACGGCCGATCGCCGCGGCGAAGGAGTCGGGGTCGTCGAGGGTCGCCAGCAGGCCCGTCTCCCCCTCGACCACCGTCTCCAGCGCGCCGCCCGCCGCGGCGGCGATCACGGGCCGACCCGCGGCCTGCGCCTCGACCGCGGTGATCCCGAACTCCTCCTTGCTGGGGACGATCACCGCCCGCGCCCGCGGGTAGAGCTCGACCAGCTCCGCATCGGAGACGCGGCCGAGAAACTCCGCCTCTGGGTAGGCCGCCCTGAGGGCCGCGTGGTCGGGACCGAGCCCGATGATGCGGATCGGCGCGCCGGCACGGCGCGCGCCCTCCAGCGCCACGTGCACGCGCTTGTGCCGGACGACCTCCGAGACGACCAGGAGGGCCTCTCCCGGCACGCCGGGCGCGAAGCGATGGGTCTCGACCGGCGGGTGGATGACGACCGACTCGCGGCCGTAATAGCGCTCGATCCGTTCGCGGGTGAGCTCGGAGTTGGCGATGTAGGCATCGACCCGACCGCTGGCACCGAGGTCCCAGCGCCGCATCCGGCGCAGCTGCAGCCGCAGCAGGGGGCGCAATGCGGCAGGTGCCTCGCTCAGGGCCCGGGCTTCCTCGTACCAGGCGTAGCGGAACGGGGCGTGGCAGTAGCAGACGTGGATGGCGCCCTCGGGGGGCCGCAGGCCGTGGGCGAAGGCGCTGCTGCTGCTGAGGACCACCTGGCAGCCGTCGGGTCGCAGGCGCTCGGCGGCCCATGGGTAGAGGGGCAGCAGCCGCCGGAACGAGCTCTGGCCGACGCCGAGCCGCTGCAGCGGCGAGGTCGTGATCGAGCGGCCCGAGAAGCGGCCGTCGGTGCCGTCCTCGTCGTAGAGCAGCGTGAAGACCGGCGCCTCGGGATAGAGGCCGGCGATCGCGGCGAAGGTGCGCTCCGCCCCCCGCATGACGAGCAGGTAGTCGTGGGCGATCGCGACCCGAGGGGAGGGCCCGCCGGCGGCGCTCATGGCAGCCTCACCGTCTGCCTCGCCGTCCCGGTCAGGCCGCTGTCGTCGGTGACGAAGAGGACCACCGAGTGCGGCCCCGGGCGGTCGAAGCCGACGGTGATCCTGCGGCCTGGGCGCTGCGGCCCTTCGTCAACGCTCCAGGCGTACCCGACCAGCCGGCCGCCGATCGGGTCGAACGAGCGGGAGCCGTCCCAGGTGACGCGCCAGACGCCGTCGACGCGAGCGGAGCGGCGCAGGATCACCGCCGTCGGCGTCGGGCAGTTGCGGTTGAGCAGATAGCGGCCGTTGCGGCCGGGGCCGGCGTAGGACTTCGGCAGGCAGCCGGGAGCGTCGAAGACCTTCTGGCCGCTGCCGGGAGCGGTGCCCGACCTGGTGGCCGAGGCGACCACGACGACCCCGGCGACGCCCACCGCAGCGACGGCAAAGCTCAGCAGGACGGGGATCGAAAGCCTCAAGGCGACCGCATCCTGACGGAAAGGGCCCGGCGGCGCGCCGGTAGCCTGCCGCAGCATGGGCCGGGTGAGCGATGGCGGCGGGGCTGGCGAGCGGGCGTGGTCGCGGCAGTTGACCCCGGCCGGGGTCGGCCTGGCGCTGCTGCTGATCCTTCCCGGCGCGCTGACGCTGTTCCTCGCCTTCAACTCGGGTGGCATGTTCGAGGTGACGACCGGGTTAGCCGCTCTGGTCGTGCTCGTCGTGGCGAGCATCGCGGTCGCCGCCGCGCCGCGCCCACTTGCCGGCCTCTCCCGCCTGGGGATGGCCGCGTGCGGCCTGCTGGCTCTTTTCGCCGTATGGACGCTGCTCTCGGCGAGCTGGTCGGATGCGACGGGCCGCTCCCTGGTCGCGTTCGACCGGGTGCTGCTGTACCTCGCCGTCCTCGCCCTCTTCGCCTGCGTGCCGCGTTCGGAGGAACGGTTCCGCTGGCTGCTGCGCGGCCTCCTCGCCGCCACCGCCGCGGTCGCCCTGGTCGGCCTGGCGAGCCGGCTGCTGCCGGACCTCTGGCCGACCGCGACGGGGCTCGTCAGCGACCGCCTCAGCTACCCGATCACCTACTGGAACACGTTCGCGCTGCTGGTCGGCATGGCCTGCATCCTGGCCGTGCACCACTGCTGCGACGAGCGCGAGCCGGCGGCGGTGCGGATCGGCGCCGCGGCGCTGCTGCCGGCGCTCGCCGCGACGCTGCTGCTGACCTTCTCGCGAGGCGCGATCGCCGTGACCGGGCTGGCGACCCTCGTCTACCTCGTGGTCGCCCACCCGCGTGGGCTGTTCGGCGGTCTGCTCGCCGCAGCCCCGGCGACGGCGATCGCCCTCGCTCAGACCTACTCGGCGGAGTCGATCCACGAAGGGACGCCGCTGACGCCGGCCGCGATCGCCCAGGGGGAGGAGCTGGCGCTGGTCCTCGCCCTCTGCATGGCCGGCGCCGCCGCTCTGCGCGCACTCGCCGTGCTCCTGGACAACCGGATCGCCCGGCTCGCGATCTTCTCGCCGAGCTGGCGTCGCGGCGGCCAGATCGCGGCGGTGGGAATCGGCGGCCTGCTGCTGATCGGCTTCGTCGCCGCCGATGGCCCGGCGTCGCTGCAGCGGCAGTACGAGCGGTTCGTCGACAACACCCACGAAGCGCCCGTGGCCGAGGAGGGACAGCGGAGCCGGCTGCTCGAGATCGGCAACGACGGTCGGCGGCCGCTCTGGGAGGTCGCCCGCGACGCCTACCGCGAGGAGCCGCTGCACGGGACCGGCGCCGGTACCTACCAGCTCCAGTGGCAGCGCCATCGCACGGAAGGCCCCGAGCGGCTCTTCGCCTACTCGCTGTATCTCGAAACCCTCGCGGAGCTGGGGGCGGTGGGACTGGTGCTACTGGTGGGAAGCCTGCTGCTGATCCTCGTCGGCACCGGACTGGCGATCCGCGGCCCGGGCAGATCTGCCTACGCGGCCGCCTTCGCCCTGATCCTCGCCTGGGCGCTGCACGCCGGCGTCGACATCGACTGGCAGACCCCCGCGCTCGGCGTTCCGGTCTTCGCCCTCGGCGGGCTCGCCCTGGCCAGGTCCCGGGTGCGGCTGAAGTACGACGAGCATCCGTCGCTGCGCTCCTCGCCGGCGGCCGCCCTGGTGCGGGCGACGTCGGGGACGCTGAGGCCGGTGCTGGCCCTGGCCTGCGTGGCCGTGGCCGTCGTGCCCGGCCGCATGGCGCTGGCGCAGGCCCATCTCCGCGACAGCATCGACGCCCTCGACGAGAGGGCGTGCGTGAGCGCCCGCGCCGACGCCCACTCGGCGATCTCGGCGCTCGACACCGGCCCGCGGCCGTACGAGGTGCTGGCGATGTGCGCGGCCCGCCAGGGCGACTCCGGCGCCTCGATCAGGTGGGCCGGCGCCGCGGTCGCACATGACCCCGGCAGCTGGGAGTCGCACTACGTGCTGGCGCTCGCGCGGGGGGCGGCCGGGATTGAGGCGCGGCAGGCAATCCGCGTTGCCAAGAGAGCGAATCCAGGTCTTCCCCTGCTCGATGAAACCGCCCTCGCACTGCGAGGAGCGAACCCCGAGCACTGGCGCCGGGCGGCCCGATCACTGCCGTTCTCGATGGAATGACGCGGGCGACGGCGATCGGCGCCGATAGGGTCTGCTCGTGAATCTCCGGTCGATGCTTTCGAGGGGGGACCAGCGGCCCGCATTGTCAGATCAGCCCCCCTGCGAGGTAACCCTCGTGGCACACAACGTAGGCGGGGTCGGAGGGATGGAGCGCCAGCTCGCGGAGCTCGCTCTCGGGCTTCGCCGCCACGGCTGCTCGGTGACCGTCATCGCCCGAACATGCGAGTTGCCCGCGGACGCCGGAATAGCCTTTCGCCGCGTCAGAGGGCCGGCGCGACCGTTCCTCCTGGGGTATCCCTGGTTCATGCTGATGGGCTCGCTGGCGGTACGCAGATGGAGAAAAGGAGTAGTCCAAGCCACCGGCGCGATCGTCCTGAACCGCGTCGACGTCATCGCAGTGCACTACTGCCATCAGGCCGGCCTGGCCACCCCGAGCCGCCCCTCGCTTCTGTTTCGCTGGTACGTCCGGATAGTGGGTCGGGTGAAGAGAGCTGCGGAGAGATTCTGCTTCTCGCATGCCGGCCCGGCGACGAGGTTCGTGTGCGTCTCAGAGGGTGTGTCCGCTGAGATGAGGGAGCACTATCCGAAGCTGGCGGACCGCATAGTGACGATCTACAACGGCGTCGACACCAGCACGTTCTCACCCGGGAAGTGGGCTATGGCTGCGGCTGCGAAGCGGCGCGAAGCGGCAATACCGCCCGGACGCAACATTGCCGCCTTCGTAGGTGGCGAGTGGGAACGGAAGGGGCTTCGCCTGGTGCTCGAAGCCCTGCCCCTCGCCCCCGACTGGGACCTGGTGGTGGCCGGTCGCGGAGACGAGGGCCACTACCGGGAGATCGCGGCTTCGCTTGGAGTGGGACAGGCCGTGCACTGGCTGGGGGTCACCCGCGAGATCCAGGTGGTCTATTCGATGGCTGACGCTTTCGTTCTGCCTTCGCGTTACGAGACGTTCTCCCTCGTCACCTTCGAGGCCGCGGCCAGCGCCCTGCCGATCATCGCCGCGCCCGTCAGCGGCGTCCGCGAGCTGATCGAGGACGAGGAGAACGGCTTCCTCATCCACCTGGACGCCGGCGAAATCGCTCGACGCCTCAACCGGCTGGCCGAGGACCCGATGCTGAGCGAGCGTCTCGGTCAAGCCGCCCGCCAATCCGCACTGCGGTTCGGGTGGGATGTGATGGTCTCCGACCATCGTCGCCTGTACTCAGAGGTCGCCGCCAGGTCCCGGGTCGGCTCGATCTGAAAGGAGTCGCTCGAAGCGGGCTCGCAGCTCGTCCGCATCGAACTCGCTGGCGGCGATGTCGAGGGCCGTCTGCCGCCTGGCCGGCTCCCCCTCCGCGTGCAGCCGCCAAGCTTCGATCGCCTCTGCCAACCGCGTCGGGTAGGAAGGGTCGACGACACCGGCATAGCCGAGGGTCCAGCCGTGCGGTCCCAGCACCCTGGCCGCTTCGCCGACGTCGGTTGCCAGAACCGGACATCCGCAGGCGAGATAGAGCGGCAGCTTGCCGGTGGTGCGGACGCGCCCGACGAGGTCGTTCGTCTGGGTCGAGATCGCCGCGTTCATCGAGCTCACGTAGGCGCTGACTCGATCTGCCGGCACGCTGCCGACGAAACGACAGCGCTCCGCGACGCCGAGGGCCTTCGCGCGGTCTCGAAGCGCTTGGAGACCGCTGCCGTCGCCGACGATCAGCGCGGCCACCGAGGGGTCCGTCAGGGGCAGGGCCTCGACCAGGTCCCAGCCGTAGGAGGTGCGGTGGCGCGGCGAGAAGATCAAGCTGCCCACCACGCCGACCACGAAAGCCCCTTGCAGTCCCAGCTCCCGCCGCAGGCCGGAGCCCTGCACCGGGCCGGCACCGGGAGGGGCGAGATCGGGGATGTGCGTCGCCGGGCGGGGAACGTGGTCGGCGTGGAGGCGGCCGCGGACGACGATCTCGTCAGCGCAGCGCAGGGCAAGCTGCTCGCCGAGGCCGACCAATGCCTGCCCGAGGAAGCCGCGCTCGCCGAGCGAACGAGCCAGGGCGAAGCCCGCGTCGCCGGTGTCGACGATGACCCGGCGGCGAGTCAGCCGGCCGAGCAGGGCGGCGACCGTGGTCGCCTTGCCGACGTCGACGAGGTAGAGCACACCGGCCCGGGCCGAGAGGACGGAGGAGGCCGAGCGCAGCATCCCCCGGGCCCCGGGGCCCGGGGCGATCACCTCGACGTCGGCGACAGCGGCCAGCAGCTGTTCGGCCCGCTGCGTGGCAGCCGGCGACTGACAGACGCTCAGCACTCGCCGGCGGCGGCGAGCCGGCGCTCCTCGCCGGGATCGCTTCGACCCACGGCTCGAGCGCGACCCCAGGTAGGTGCCTACCGCTCGCCTGCGACCCGAGAGATTGCCCCGGAGAAGCGCCAGTCGTCGCCCTTGACCGCTGAGCGGCCCGCGCATCGAGGACGCCAAGCCCGGCGCCGCCCGCGAGCCCACGGCCACCGTCCAGGCCAGGTGCAGCGCCTTCCCGTGCGGGGGCAGGTGCTCCAGCATCGCCAGGGTCTCGTTGTGGGCGGCATCGCGTACGTCGCGCTCGCCCCGCTCGCGGTCTTCGGCAATCCGCGGCTGGGGCCGGTGGTCGACCTCGATCGCCGGGTCGTAGACGATCCGGCAGCCCATCCGCAGCAGCTTCAGGCACAGAGCCAGCTCCCAGTGGTGCTCGGTGGTGACCGCCTGCAGGCGGGTGTCGAAGCCGACCTCCCGAATCAGGTCTCCGCGGACGCTCAGGTTGACCCCCTTCAGCACGTCGACGTCGCGAGGGAGGCCGGCGCCGAGATGGTGGTTGCCGGTGGTCCGCCCGAACCAGCTGACCGTGCCCACCTTGGACTCGACCCCGTCCTGGCGCTGTCCGTCGAGGAAGAGCCAGTCCCGGCCGCCGACGGCGCCGATGCTCGAATCGAGCGCGAAGGTCTCGTGTATCCGCGCGATCCAGCCCGGGCGGGGCTCGGCGTCGTCGTCGGTGAGACAGACGATCTCTCCCGAGGAGGCCGCGGCCCCGGCGTTGAGGGCCATCACCACCCCGGGGGACCCCGGGGGAACGTCGATCGGGACGAGGCGAGCGAGCCCGCCGTGCTCGCGAACGACGCGAGCGCTGGCGTCGTCCTCGCGCCGGACGACGACAATCACCTCGTCCGGCGCTCTATCCTGCCCCGCAAGAGCCTCCAAGCAGCGGCTCAAGACCTGCGGACGGCGGTAGGTGGGGACGATGATTGAGACGCGCACCGGGACATCGTTGCATCGGTTCGATCGACGTCGATGCCTGCCGCACCACCCGCCCGGGCAGGAATTCTGCCCTGAGGAGATCAGACGCCTACCAAGAAGCTAACGTCCGACTGCAACGTTTGTTCCACGGTAATTCCGGCAATAGATGGACTCTGACGCGATGAACGAGACCCCCGACGCCACCGAGATCTTCGCGCCGCTGTGGAAGCGCAAATGGCTGATCCTGCTCGTCGGCATCCTGGTCGCCGCGGCAACCTACGTCTACTACGACCGGCAGCCGTCGGTATACGGCGCCGCGACCGGCGTCTACCTGGGCAGCGGCTCGGAAGTCCAGGCGCTGCTCGGCAACGATCAGGCCAACGCCACCGAAAACGACCGCAGCATCACCAACCAGGTGCTGCTGATCAACTCCAGCGTCGTCGGCAATGCCGTTCAGAGTCGTCTGATCAAGGAAGGCAACCTGGCCGCGGCAAGCGGCAGCGCCGAAGCGATCCCGGCCAAAGGCAGCGACTTCATCTCGATCTCGACCACGGCCGGCAGCGGCCAGGCGGCTGCGGACCTCGCCAACGCCTACGTCCAGGTCTACCTGCGGCTACGGGAAGCCAGCCACCGCAAGAACATCGAAATAGCTCTGGCCAGCACCAACGAGCAGCTGCGCGCAACCGAAGAAGCCGCCACCCCGAGCGCTTCGGAAGCGCTGCAGATCCAGAACCTCGTCGATCGCGTCAACCAACTTCGCTCGCAGCTTTCGCTCGGCGACGCCGGCAACCGGCAGATCAACCCCGCCGCCGCCAGCACGGTGCCGCTCTCCCCCAAGCCGACGAGAAACGCGATATTCGGCTTCGTCCTCGGCCTCGTCCTGGCGGCGCTCGGCGCCTACGCCCTTAGTCGGTTCGACCGGCGCCTGCGCTCCCTGGCGGACATCGAGGAGACCTTCCAGGCCCCCGTGCTGACCACGGTTCCCTCGATCCGGCGGCCGCTCGTCTACCCCCAG
Source organism: uncultured Solirubrobacterales bacterium (assembly GCA_963812145.1). Taxonomy (GTDB): domain Bacteria; phylum Actinomycetota; class Thermoleophilia; order Solirubrobacterales; family 70-9; genus VAYN01. The sequence continues at coordinate 199,087 of CAWEUG010000004.1, read as the reverse complement.
GGGCAGCCCGTGCCCGCCGCCGCCCTGCGCGAGCCGCTGCGCCGCCTGCACACCACCCTGCAGCTGCGCAGCATGTCCGGCGACCTCGAGCAGCGGCCCGCCCCCCGCTCGGTCCTCTTCGTCAGCGCCGACGCCGGCGACGGCAAGTCGACCCTGCTCGCCGGGCTGGCGCTCGTGCAGAGAGAGGCGGGGGAACGGGTCGTGATCCTGGAGTCCGATCTGCGCCGGCCGATCCAGGCCGAGCTGCTCGGAGTCGACGGCTCGCAGGGCTTGGCGGAGGTGCTGGCAGGGGCGATCGCCGTCCACGATGCGACGCAGACGCTCCAGTCGACGCCGACGCCGAGCGACAACGGCGGGCTGGATGTCGGCGAGGGGGTCGCGACCGCGATCGAGTCTCGCGTCGCCGGATCGGTCTCGGTCCTTCCCAGCGGCGGCGCGGTGGCCAACCCACCGGCGTTGCTGGCCGGCCGCGCGATGCCGATGCTGCTGAACTCCCTGTCCGAGGAATTCGACTACGTGCTGATCGACGCCCCACCGCCCCTCGAGGTGAGCGACGTCCTGCCGCTGATGGCGATGGTCGACGCAATCGTGATCGTCGCCCGCGTCGGCCACACCGATGAGACCGCGGCGCGGCGCCTCGTCGATCTGCTCTCACGCGCTCCCCACGCGCCGGTGATCGGAACGATCGCCAACGACGCCTCAGAGGCCGATATGGAGGCCTTCGGGCTTTCGTTGATGGACTACGGCGAGCCCGGCGCCGCGCCTCGGTGAGGCTGGGGCCCCCACTCGCCGGCGTCCCGCGCGCACCGTGGAGCCGCCACACGAACACCCTCAACCGCCGCCAGCGGGAGCTGCTCGGCACCGGCCTGGCCGCGGCGATCCCCCTCGTCGTCGCCCTCGCGATCGCGATCGAGGTCCCCGACCCGAACTTCCTCCTGGCGGCGGGAATCGTCTTCGGGACGCTGGGGCTGGTCGCACTCGCAGCCAGCACGCGGTACGAGGTGACCCTGACGATCCTGGTCCTGTACTTCGGCCTGGTCGACGGCGTCATCAAGCTGCAGACGGCCAACCAGCTGGTCTCCAGCCTGCGCGACCTGATGATCGGGGCGATCTGCATAGGGGTGCTGGTCCGGCTCGTCGCGAGCCGCGAGAAAGTGCGGCTGCCGCCGCTCTCGGGCTGGGTGATCGCCTTCGTCGTCCTCACCCTGATCGAGGCGGCGAACCCGCACACCCTGGGAATCCTCAAGGTGATCGGCGGTTTCAGGCAGCACCTGGAGTGGATCCCCTTCTTCTTCGTCGGCTACTTCCTGATGCGCTCCAAGGACCGGTTTCGAAAGCTCTTCCTCCTCCTCGGTGTGATCGCGCTCGCCAACGGCGTGGTCAGCACCGTCCAGACCCAGCTCACGCCGGAACAGCTCTCCGCCTGGGGCCCCGGTTACGCGGAACGCATCGCCGGAACCGGCGACGTTTCCGGCCGGGTCTACTTCGACGACGAAGGCACGGAAAGGGTTCGGCCGCCGGCGCTGGGCTCGGATATCGGCTTCGGCGGCTTCGTCGGCGTTCTCGCGCTACCGGGGCTGCTGGCGCTGCTGGGCGCGAAGAGCCTGCGACGACAACCCCTGGTGGTGCTTCTCTGCCTGGGGTCACTGCTGGCCGTCGCCACCTCTCTGCAGAGGCTGGCGGTGCTGGGGGCCGTGGTCGCCGCCGTTGCCCTGGCGGCGCTGTCGGCAAGCGCCGGCAGGCGTGCCACCAACGTGCTGGCCGGCCTCCTGATCGTCGCAGCCCTGACCTTCGCCCTCGCCTCGGCCCTCGCACCCAGCGCCGGCAAAGGGGTCTTCTCTCGCTACGACACCATCGCCCCCGACAAGGCCGCTACGACCTCGGTCAGCTATCGCGAAGGCACGATCGTCCAGATCCCCGCCGTGATCGAGAAATACCCGCTCGGGGCCGGCCTCTCGATCGCCGGAGCCGGGAAGAGCTTCGGCGGGAGCAGTCCCGCGATCATCAACGGTCACACCGCCAGCGCCGAGTCCCAGTACAACTACGTGACGCTCGAACTCGGCCTGCCCGGCCTGGCTCTCTGGGTGGCCCTCTCGATCACGATCATCGCCCTGGCGGTCCGTGGCCTGCGCCGGGTCGGCGACGTCGAGCTGCGCCTCTATCTCGCCGGCGTCTTCGCCACGGTCATCGCCTTCACGATCATGGGCTTCGTCGGACCGACGATGTCGAGCCTCCCCTTCGGCCCGTATTTCTGGTTCGCGCTGGGGATCGCCGCCTACTGGTTCAAGACCGTTCCGCAACGGGAACGCCTCGAACCCCCGGGGTCGCCGTCGTGAGCGCGATCGCGTCCGACCCGGCGACGCTCAGCGTCTCGGTCTGCATCTGCACCCGTGACCGGCCCGAAGAGCTGCGCCGGGCCCTCGACAGCATCGCCGAGTCCACCGTTGCCCCCGCCCAGGTCGTCGTCTCGGACGACGGTGAGGACGATGCGGCAGCGACAGTCGCCTCCGCCCACCCCCTCGAAGTCGCGTACACCCGTGGCCCCCGGACAGGCCTCGGGGCCAACCGCAATCATGCGATCTCACTCGCAACCGAGGAATACCTGCTGTTCTTGGACGACGACGGCACCCTGGGCAGCAGCTTCCTGGAGGAAATCGATCGCACCTTGGGCGGGCTCGACGCGGAGGATCGCGCCAAAGCCATCGTCACCGGCGTCGACGTCGAGGGAGGTGAGGTCGTGACCCCCAACGACCAGGGCCTGCTGGGGTTCCAGTCGCGCCCCTACAAGCCGGGCGAGCCCCTGCACACGGTGGTCATCAACGCGGCGCTCTTCCCGCGGCGGGCTTTCGACCAGGTGCGCTTCGACACCAATCTGCGGTACGGCTTCGACGAGGTCGACATCACCACCCGGGCGATTGCGCTGGGCTACGCCATCGTCCCCTGCTTCGAGGCCGTCAACTACCACTTCCCCTCGACCGTCGGCCGCGGCGAGTACCAGAATCTCGCCAGTGCGTCGAGGCTGTACGTGACCCTGAAGCGCCGCCGCTGGACCGAAGGCTCCCGGTTTCGCGGCTGGCTTGGCTTCGCGCTCGCGGTGGCCCATCTCTACGCCGCCTCGGTTAAGCGCAGCGGCTACGCGGGAGTGGCCGAGGCACGGGCGACAGTCGCCCAGGCCCGGGCTTACTACGCCGCCTTCCTCGCTTCCTCACCCGAGGCGGGCGGGGGGCGCCGGTGACCGACCGGCCCAAGCGCGGCGGCGACGGACTGGCTCACTCGATGTCCTGGGGACGGCTGCGACCCCTGGTCGGCGGCCGGCGGCGGCCGATCGCGGCGCTGGCGGCGATCTCCGTCCTCTCGGGCCTGACCGAAGCCGTGATCCTCGCCGCCGTCGCCCAGGTCGCCGCCAGCCTCGTCAGCGGCGAGACCGAGGTGAGCGCGAGCATCGGCGCGATCGACGTGCAGACGTCGGTCGGGGTGCTGCTCGGTGCCGCCGCGGCGTTGGCGGTCGTGCGCCTCGTGCTTCAGGTGCCGATCGCCTGGTTGCCCGCCCGGATCGCCGCCGACGTGCAGGCCACCCTGCGCCGGGGGCTCTTCGATGCCTTCACCAGAGCCTCATGGGGGGTGCAGTCGGACGATCGCGAGGGTCACCTGCAGGAGATGATGACCAGCCAGGTGGTGCAGGCGACCCAGGGCGCCCAGCAGGTGACCATCATGATCACCGCGCTCTTCTCCTTCCTGGTGCTGATCATCTCCGCCCTGGCGCTCAACGTCGGCGCGGCCCTCGTCGTCCTCACCGCGGCCGTGCTGCTGTTCGCTCTGCTGCGGCCGATGAACGCGCTCGGGCACCGGCGCTCGCGAGCGCTCTCACAGGCGCAGATGGAGTACGCCGGCGGCATCGGCGAGGCGGTCCGGGTGGCCGAAGAGACCCACGTCTTCGGCGTCGCCGCCGCGCAGCGCCAGCGGATCGACACCCTCGTCGCCGCAGCCCGGGATCTCTTCCTCCGTACCCAGTTCATCGGCCGGCTGGTTCCGGGCCTCTACCAGGGCCTGATCTTCCTCGTGATCGTGCTCGGGCTGGCCGGCCTCTACGCGTCAGACGCCGGGAACGTCGCGTCGCTCGGCGCAGTGGTCCTGCTCCTCGTTCGCGCCGGCAGCTACGGCCAGCAGCTACAGAGCTCCTACCAGCTCATCCGTCAGGCCCTGCCCTTCGTCGAACGCCTGCAGGAAGCCGAGAGGCTCTACGCGGAAAGCAGCTCCCCCTCCGGGAGCCGCCCCCTGCCGGCAGTGCGCACGATCGGCTTCGAGCGCGTCTCCTTCTCCTATCAGCCAGGACGTCCGGTGCTCTCGGAGATCAGCTTCGAGGTGAGGGGCGGCGAGGCGATCGGCGTAGTCGGTCCGTCCGGGGCCGGCAAGTCGACCTTGGTCCAGCTGCTGCTGCAGCTGAGGACCGCCAGCGCCGGGCGCTACCTCGTCAACGGCGTGCCCGCGGACGAGTTCGGCAGCGAGGACTGGCACCGGCGGGTCGCCTACGTGCCGCAGGAACCGCGCCTCCTGCACGCCTCGGTGGCGGACAACATCCGCTACTTCCGCCCGCTCGATCAGGAGGCTGTCGAACGGGCCGCTCGGCTGGCCCGCATCCACGACGACGTCGCCGGCTGGTCGGGCGGCTACGACAAGGTCGTCGGCCCCCGCGCCGACGCCGTCTCCGGCGGTCAGCAGCAGCGCATATGCCTGGCCCGGGCGCTCGCCGCAGCCCCCGAGGTGCTCGTGCTCGACGAGCCGACCAGCGCCCTCGACCCGCGCTCAGAGGCCCTGATCCAGGACTCGCTGCTCGGCCTCAAGGAGGAGATGACCATCTTCGCCATCGCCCACCGCATCTCGACTCTCGACATGTGCGACCGGGTGATGGTGATCGTCGACGGCCGCCTTGAAGCCTTCGATACAACCGCCGCGCTGTTGGGCAGCAACCCCTACTATCGCTCCGCCTCCGGCCTCAGCGAGAGCGCCTCCGAGCAGGCCGCACCTTGAGCGCCCCCGACTTCTTCATCGTCGGTCATCCGAAGTGCGGCACCACGGCGCTCTTTGAGATGCTGAGGACCCATCCGCAGATCTACATGCCCGACTGCAAGGAGACCTTCTTCTTCGCCGACGAGCTGCGGATTCCGGCGCACCGGCGCAGGGCCGGCGACCCCCCGCAGACGCTGGACGAGTTTCTGGCCCTGTTCTCCGCGGCCGAGCCGGGACAGCGAGTCGGGGAGGCATCGGCGCTGCATCTATGGTCCCGTTCGGCTGCTGCGCGCATCGCCGATCTGCGCCCGGATGCGCGAATCGTCGCCCTGCTGCGAGAGCCCGCCGCCTTTCTGCGTTCACTCCATATGCAGTTCGTGCAGTCACACGTCGAGTCGGAGAAGGACTTTCGAAAGGCCCTCTCGCTGGAGGGAAGCCGACGCGAAGGCCGCAATCTCCCTCGCGCATCCTCCAAGCAATGGCCGCTGCAGCTCCTGTATTCGGATTACGTCCCCTACGTCGACCAGCTGCGCCGCTACGACGACCTGTTTCCGGCGGAGAACATCCTCGTCCTCATCTACGACGATTTTCGGCGTGACAACGAGGGAACAGCTCGCAAAGTAATGAAGTTCCTCGGCGTCGATGACTCGATATCGATAGCCGCCACCGAGGCAAACCCTTCGGTGAGGGTGCGATCCCGGCGCCTGAACAGGCTTCTCTACGAGGTGACGATGGGGCGAGGCTCTGCTGCCGCGGCGCTGAAGAGCGGGGTCAAGGCCGTGACACCGCGCAGGGCGCGCCGGCGGGCTCTCGAGACCGTTCGCAGCCGGCTTGTCTTTGCCAGTCCCCCACCCGCCGACGACCCTCTGATGGAAGAGCTCCGGCAGCGGTTCAAGCCAGAGGTCGTCGCCCTGAGCGAGTACCTGGGGCGCGATCTGGTCAGCCTCTGGGACTACGACAGGATCGGCTGAGTTGACACCTGACGACACCTCACAGAGGGTCCCGTTGGTGCGGCCGTTCCTGCGTGCGGTGCCGGCTGGGCTGGGTCGTGTACGGCTGACCAACTACGTCTACCGGGCCGGCTTGCGCGGCCGCGGAGGGACCACGCGCCGTGGCGTCGGCCTCCGGGACGGCTCGAAGTTCGACCTCGACCTCGGCGACTGGCCGCAGGCCAGGGCGTTCATGCTCGGCGAGTACGACCTCGACACCGTCCGGTTCGTCGCCGCCAGCCTCCCCCCCGACGGCGTATTTCTCGACGTCGGGTCACACATCGGCCTGATCTCGTTCCAGGTGCTGCAGCGTGTTCGGTCGGCTCGCATCCATGCCTTCGAGCCGCATCCGGACCGCAACGCGCAGTACCGGCGCAACATCGAGCTCAACGGGGCCGGAGACCGCGTCAAGGTGAACGCGGTGGCGCTTTCGGACTCAGCCGGCAGCGTCGGCTTCGACCTCGAGCGGCACGCGATCGAGGAGCGGGGAGCGAGGGTGGCAACGATCACCCTCGACGGCTATCTCGCTGCCGAAGGCCTAGATCGAGTGGACGTTCTCAAGCTCGATGTCGAGGGCCATGAGCTCAGCGTTCTGCATGGCGCCGAGCGGGCATTGGGCGAGGGGCGAATAACGAGAATTACCCTCGAGGCGATGGATGTCCACGGTGACACGACTGCTGCCGCAGCCCTTCTCGAGGGCCATGGCTATCGCCGCGTGCCGCTGCCGGGCTCGGCCGTGGCGGCCCTGCGCAAGCGACTGCGGCTGGCCCGGCCGTCGGCCAACGCGGCCTACGAGCTGCGATGAGCGCGCCCGCAGCCAAGAAGAGGCGGATCACCGGCCGGCGAGTCGCCAGGGCCGTTCGGCGGCGAGCTCGCCGGACCGCGGCGGCGACGCGGAGCCGGCTGCCGTTCGGAGATCGCTTCCGCCTCGCCCTCGAAGATCCCACCGCCCCCCTCTGCAGCGACATGGAGGGCGACTCGACCACGTTGCTGCTCGCCTTCGGCGGGATGAAGGGAAAGCTCGACATCCCCCCTTTCGAGTTCTTCGGGTTGACCGGGGAGATGCCGATCAAACGCCTCTTCGTGCGAGATCTGAAACAGGCCTGGTACCACCGTGGCGTCCGGCGCCACGGCTCGACGATCCCGAAGGTGGCCGAGCATCTCGAGCGGCTCATCGCGAGCCACCGGATCGACCGGCTGGTGGTGGTCGGCACCTCGGCGGGGGGATATGCGGCGCTGATCTTCGGCTCGCTGCTGGGAGCGGATCGAGTGCTCTGCTTCGGGCCCCAGACCAGCCTCGACCTCGAGATCCTGGGGGCGATGGACGATCACCGCTGGGACGACAAGATCGCCGCTCTCGTCGCCAGCAACGATCTCGACACGCATTGGACCGACCTCCGCCGAGCCCTGCCCCGGGCTCGCATCGCCCAGACGCAGTACGAGCTTTATTTCGACGACTCCTATCCACCGGATCGTCTGCACGCCGAACGGCTCGAGGGGATCGACGGGGTGCAGCTTCGACCGGTCGCCGGTGGAGAGCACGAGGTCGCCCGCAAGATGCGCAAGACGGGCGAGCTGGAGCGGGTGCTTCGGAGTGCGCTCGGTGTCTAGCGAGAAGCCCCCGACCCTGAACGGCTGCGACCGCGTCCTCCACCTCCACGTCCGCAAGACGGCGGGCTCGAGCCTGGACTCGGCCTTCTGGGCACTTGGCGGTCCGGAAGTCGAGGGGGTATCGAAAGTCGATGCCGCCGGCCGGACCGTCACCGGCAACGGCCTGAACTTCGTGTTTCACGATCCGGAGCTGATTGCGAAGGGCGACTATTTCTTTGCCAGCTCGCACTATCCGCTGTATCGGCTTCGCATCCCGCCGGGCACCTTCACCGTCACCATCCTTCGCGATCCACTCTCCCGGGCGGTTTCCTATTACAGGTACCTGCTCTGGGCCCGGGCCAATCCACGGGCCTACGACGTCGAACCGTTCCTCGAGAGCCTGCGGAGGGAGAGCGGATTCCTCGACGGCAGGCTCCGGCATTTTCGCCGCCAGCTCTCTCGAAGCCGCAGCGAGCACCCGATCCGGGCACTCGGCCTCCAGCGTCGCAAGCCAAAGGGCGTGAGCGAGGCCTTTGCCAATTTCCTCACCCTGGCCCCCACTCGCCACCTCCTGACCCAGATTCATATGTTCTCGCCGCGCCTGGACCCTGAGGAGGCGGCCGACCAGGCTCTTGCCTGCTCGATGGTCTGCTTCACCGAGACCTTCCCGGAAGACCTCGAGCCTCCTGGGGTCGCGCCTCGGACTGGATCTTCAGCAGAAGCGAGAGAAGGGGTTCGTCGAGGGAGTCGAGCTTCTCCCCGAGGGAGCTTCAGCTCTTGCGAGCCCGCCTCGAGCCGGAATACGAGATGATCGACCGGGTCCGCGAGCGCTTGGGGCGCTAGGCGCGCCGGCCGGCGATCCCCACTTACTGCGCCCCTCCGACCTCAACCGCGATACACGAGTCCGGTCGTCGCCGCGAGCAGGTCCTTGGCCAACGCGTTCCGCCCCAGCGAACCGGCCGTGCGAGTGGAGTAGCCACTGGCGCGGATCAGCCGGAGGAAGCTCCGCGCCCTTGCCACGGCGGACCGGCCCGGCCGGTAGATCTCCAGCCGCGCTCCGAGCAGATCGGCGAAGCGACGGTGGGTGGATTCTAGGTCTCGGAGCGGCTGCACCCGGCTCGGCGGCGCCCCGTCTCGCAGGCTCAGCCAGTCGAGGATCACGGCCCTGTCCTCGACCGCTTCCTTCGCCTCCAGCAGGCGGTCGAGATCGCCGCGGTCCCGACGTCTCAAGAGCCGCGTCGGGGGCCCTTTCTCGAAGCCGCTGACATTGCGCCCGTGACGGCGGTACAGGGCCAGCGGCTCGTCGAGCAGGCAGAGCCCGTTCTCGACTCCGGCCAGTAGGACCAGCAGGGTGTCGTGCCCGTACTGGAGCTTGACCTCGCTCGGCAACGGCGGCTCGCGCAGGTAGCCCAGCAGCCTCCTCTCGAAGCACATCGCGAACCCCGGGCCACCCACGAACGTCGGGTAGTCCCTCCCCCTCAGCATCGCCGGCCGGCGAATGTCGGGGTGGAGCGCCCCGGTCGGCACGAGCTCGTCGTCGACCACCCGCGCCGAATGAATGACCAGGCTCGGCGGGTCCGCGGCGCTCAGGACCTCCTCGCAGCGGGCGAGTTTCGGCGCCAGCCAGACGTCATCCTGATCGCAGAACGCGACCAGGTCGCCGGTGCACTTGTGGCCGGCGCTGAGGAAGTTGGCGAACCAGCCCAGCCGTGACCGGTTGCGAAACACCCGGACCGGAAAAGGTGCGGAGGCAGCGAAGTCCGCGAGTATCTGCTGCGTCTCGTCGGAGGAGCCGTCGTCGCAGACGACCATCTCGTCGGGCAATCTGCTCTGGGTCCGGATCGAATCGAGCTGCTCGGCCAGAAAGCGCGCTCCGTTGAACGTCCCCATTGCTATCGAGATGGTTTTGGTCATCGAGAGGGCCGCGCAGTCTATGCCCTCAATCGATCCGCCCTGCCGCGCTCAACCTCCCGAATAGTCGACCGTCAGCAGCCGTGGATAGTTGGTCGCGGCGATTTCGAAGACGGCGCGGTCACCCTCGCGGGAGACGAAGCGGGCGGCGGTCTGGAGGTCGCGCATCGGGTCGTATGCCGCCACCGTGGGCGGGTCCGCCGTCGTCGGCAGGTTCCCCAGGGTGATCCGGAAGCTCTCGTCGGGGAGGTCGAAGCGGTTGGCGGAGTCGGAGCGGACCGTCGTCAGGTTCGGGGTCATCACGTAGACCGGAATCACGAAGCGGGTCGGCGAGGACTGGAAGGGAAAGACGGCGAGCAGCTCGCGGTCGTAGAGATCGGGGTGGGCGGCGCTGCCGTCGCCCTCGAACTGGGCGTGGTTGCCCTCCTGGGCGATGGACAGCAGTTCGAGCTGACGGGCCGCACCGCCTGGGCCCGGGCCCTGAAAGCCGGTGAGCAGGCGGCGAACGCCGTCCATCGTCTCGCCGCCGAGCTGGTCGCCGGGGTAGGAGTCCGGGGCTGCGCCCAGCGCGTCCATGAACCTGTCGCTGACGAGGCTGTAGCCCTCGGCGTGGGCGGCGGCATAGAAGTAGATCCGAGCCATGCCCTTGCTCGCCATCGAGACCAGGCTGCGCAGGACGATCACCGCCTGGAGGCGCTCCTTCTCCGCCGCCGAGGCCCTGCCGATGTACAGATCGGGGTTCTGGGCGCCGAGCGGGAAGAGCGTGTTGGTGTTGAGGTTGTACTCGGTCATCCAGGTCTCGGGCGGGACGCCGCCCGGCGGGCCGACGTGGCGCCCGTGCGGACCGCCGTAGATCGTGTTGGTGAACGGCGCCAGGTCCCGCACCGCGGTCTCGGTCTGCGTCGCGGTGAGGAAGTACTCCGGCAGAGCAGAGGCGTAGCTCGGGGTGAAACGCGGCGTGAAGGGCGCGTTGCTGGTGGTCGAATCGGGGGAGCCGAGCGCGTCCAGCGGCCGGATCGCGTTGATGGTGGCGTTGCGCGGGAAGTACTGCGGGCCCTGGTAGAGATGCTTGCTGAGCGCAGTGGTGCCCACCGGCACCGAGGCGCCGGAGACGAACGGCGTCTGGCTGGCGAAGCCGTCGCTGATGCCGACGTCGGCGGAGATACCGTGGGCGGGATCGCGAACGTAGGCGACGGTCCGTTCGAGCAGCGCTTGCGTCACCGAGCCCGATCCGTCCTCCCGGGGCGGCGAGTAGTAGCTCGCTTCGGAGAGGAACTCCGAGCCGAAGCTGAGCTCGTTCCAGACCTCGAGGTCGTAGCCGCCGGGACCGAATACGTCGTCGGCCTCCTCGCAAGCCGTCGTCACGTACTGCAGCCAGCCGGCGAGGGTCTCCTCGAAGGCGGGGTTCGGCGCTCCGTCGGCCAGCCGCGGGGGACCGAACGGCGCGTAGCGCAGCGTCACCCCCGGGTGTGGGCCGGCGGCAAGGGTGGCGGGCAACGGCTTGGACAGCGTCGCCACGCCCTCGTCGTCCACCGACTCGATCAGTAGATCAGGGCTACCGCCGAAGCTGAGATTGTTGAAGCCGGTCTTGCCCGGCACGACCTCCGCGGCGCTTGCGGCGCTCAAGCTCACGGTCCGGGCACCGGCGGCAGCGCCGGTCGTGGCCTCGAGACTGACCGTCTCCGCCGGGCCGGGCCCGCCACTGTTGGCGTTGAGCAGGATCAGCGGCCTCAACCCGTGGTCGCGCAGGGCGACCAGGCGCCGGCGGATGCCGGTCGCATTGACGAACTCGGCCGGGTGGTCGTAGTCGATGGCGTTCCACGGAATCTCGATCCGGCCCAGCTTGAAGCCGCTGCTCTGCAGCAGACGCGCCGTTCCGTCGGCCTCGCTTGCGTTCACGTTGAAGTTGATCCCGACCGCGTTCAGCAAGCGCGAAGCGGGCCAGGTATCGAGGTAGGCCCGCCAGGGCTGTATCCAGAACGAGCGGCGGCCAAAGGGCACTCCGGTCAGGTACCCGGGGTCGATTGGGTCGGCGACCACCCCGCCCGGCGACGGGGCCGCAGCGGTGACCGTGAAGGTGCGAGTGCCGCTCGCCACCGGGCAGCGCACCTCGGCCGGCATCTCCCCCGCCGGCACCAGCTCGAGTCGGATCGTTCCCGCCGCCGGGCCCGGATCGACGCCGCCGAAAGTGATGGTGTTATCGGACGCGTCCCGGCCGACGCACTGCAACGCTGCAGCCAGGCTGACGCCGGCCGTGGAGGGGAGCAGCACGTCGGCCGGCTCCCCCGCGAAGTTCTCCGCCTGCGCGGTGCTCGGACCGGGAGGTTCCGGTGCAGGCGGTTCGGGTGCAGGCGGTTCGGGAGTCGGAGGTTCGGGTGCGGGCGGGCCGGGGTCAGGCGGTTCAGGGCTCGGAGGTTCGGGACCGGGCGGCTCGGGTGCCGCCGGCTCGGGTGCCTTGGGTTCGGGTGCGGGAGATTCGGGACTGGGCGGTTCGGGTGCGGGCGTTCCGGGTGCACGAGGCTTACGCACTGGAGTCACCCCGACCTCGGGAGTGGAGGCAGCCGGGCCCGGGCCGGTCTGGCGGCCTTCGACAGCGTTCGCACCGTGAACTTCCAGCTGCGGAGGTTCATCGCAGCGGACCGGTCCGCGACTGGCGTGCGCCGGTCGCCAGCCCCGCCACGTGAAGCTCCACCACGAGATGCGCACCTCGACCATTTCCCGACTCTGCAGCGCGGAGCTGCGCGCCGGTCTCCCCTGCCGCTCGACAGTCACACACTGACTGCGACCGAGCTGCGCTCGGGCATCGGCCTGTCGCTGTTTCGCAGCGGCGGCCTGCCCACCCGCGAGAGCCAGCGCGAGCAGGCAAAGAGCGCCTACGAGGAGACGAAGGGTCAGCCGCACGGGCCGGTGGGGGTTGACGGGCGTCATGGTCACGGGCTCTATGGGTGGAGGCCAGGCGTGAAGGCGCCGGCCACGAACCATCGACCGATCCCTCTGGGCACTTGACGCCTGGGTGAGCGCTGGCCGTATGGTCGAGCGGTCGGAAGGGAGCAGTCCCACTCCCACGGACCGCCCGTCAACTACGGTTTGGCCGATGTGTGGAATCGCCGGCAGTACCAAAGACCCGGATGGCAGCGCGGTGCGGTCGATGTCAGAGACGCTGCGTCACCGCGGCCCCGACGACGACGGCCTGCACAGCGATCCTCGAACGGGGGTTTCGATCGGCGCCCGGCGCCTGGCCATCCTCGACCTTCCCGGCGGCCACCAACCGCTGAGCAACGAGGACGGCTCCGTCTGGGTGGTGTTCAACGGTGAGATCTACAACTACCCCCAGCTGCGCGAGCAGCTGCTGGCACGAGGGCACCGGTTCGCGACCAACTGCGACACCGAGGTGCTCGTCCACCTCTACGAGGAGTTCGGCGACGCGATGGTCCACGCGCTCGAGGGAATGTTCGCCTTCGCGCTCTGGGACGAACGGCGGGGGCGGCTGCTGCTGGCCCGCGATCGCTTCGGCGAGAAGCCGCTGTTCGTGCACGAGAGCGGCGGCGAGCTCCTCTTCGCCTCCGAGCTGACCGCCCTGTTCGAGGTGAGGCCGGCGCTGCGCGAGCTCGACCCGGCTGCAGTCGATGCCTTCTTCGTGCTCGGCTACGTGCCAGGGCCGGGGACGATCGTGCCCGGCGTGCGGCAGCTGCCGCCCGGCTGCCTGCTGACCTGGGAGCGCGGACGTCGCTCCGAGCAGCGCTCCTGGTGGGCGCCACCGCGGGAACCTTCCGGGCGGCTGCACGAGCCGTTCCCGGCGCTGGTCGCGGAGGCCGAGCGCCTCTTCACCGACTCGGTGCGGGCGCGGATGATCGCCGACGTCCCGGTCGGGGTGTTCCTCAGCGGCGGCATCGACTCCACCCTGGTCACGAGCGCGGCCGCGCAGACGTCCTCGCAGCAGGTGAAGACCTTCACGATCGGCTACGACGTCGGCTCCTTCGACGAGACCTCCCAGGCGCGCCGGGTCGCGCACCGCCTCGAGACCGAGCACCACGAGGTCGTCCTCACCCAGGCCGAGGTGGGCGAGCGGGCACCGGCGCTGCTGGCCAGCCTCGATCAACCGCTCGCCGACCAGGCGCTGATCTCCCTGCACGCCCTCTCGGAGTTCGCCCGGCCGCTGGTCACGGTGGCCCTCGGCGGCGAGGGAGCGGACGAGCTCTTCGGCGGCTATCCCCGCTACCGCTGGATCGAACGCGCCGGGCGCCTCGAGTCCGCCTTGCCGATGGCCAGCCGGTCGCTGGGTGGCCTGGTCCGCCACGCCGGCCGCTGGAGCGCCGCCGAGCGCGTCCTCGCACGGGCTTCGCCGGCGCCGCTGCTGGAGCGCCATCTCGACTGGGTCACCGGCGGGCGCCGGCACCGTCGCCACGCCCTCTACGGGCCCCGCCTGGCCGGGATCGGCGCCGAGCAGGTCCTCGCCGGGCTCGGCGAGCGAGCCGGGGACGAGGACGGGCCCTCGCCGGGCCGCCGGCTGATGCGACTGGACCAGGTCGACTACCTGCCCGACGACGTCCTCGTCAAGACCGACCGGGCCAGCATGCTGGCCTCGCTCGAGATCCGCACCGTCTACCTGCATCGCGGCCTCGCCGAGTTCGCCGCCTCGACCGATACCTCGCTGCACCTCGGCGGTCGCGGCAAGACCCTCCTGCATGCGATGCTTCCGCCCGGCATGGACACCTCGAGTAGACCCAGCCGCTTCCGCAAGGCCGCCTTCCGTGCCCCCACCGCCGAGTGGCTGCGCGGTCCCCTCGCCCCCGTGTTTCGCCGTCAGCTGGAGGGCGGGACGATCTTCGAGCAGGGCTGGTTCGACCGCGGCGAGGCAGACCGCCTGCTCAGCGAGCACGTCGTAGCCGCGCAGGACCACAGCGACGTGCTCTGGCCCCTGCTCGCCCTGGGCCTCTGGGGAGACCGGGTTTTCGGACGCGATGCCGCCTAAGCCGCGGCTCCTCGTCATCACCCCGGACTTCCCTCCCGCCCGGGGGGGCATCCAGGTTCTCGCCCACCGGCTCGCCGCCGGCCTCGACGGCTTCCAGACCCGCGTCGTCGCCACCGACGCGCCCGGCGCCGCCCAGTTCGACGCCGCCGGCGACCTCTCGGTACGGAGGGTGCGATCGAATCCGCGCCTGGGCAAGGGCCGCAACATCGCCCTCAACGCGGTCGCCTTCGGCGAGGCGGTGCGCTTCCGGCCCCAGCTGACGCTGAGCGTCCACATCGTCGCCAGCCCCGCCGCCGCCCTCGTCAGGCGGACGACGGGGGCGCCCACCGTGCAGTACTTCCACGCCAAGGAGATCGGCGCCAAACCGAGGCTGGCGGCCTTTGCCGCCCAGCAGGCCCAGGCGGCGATCGCGGTCAGCGCCTACACCTCGCGCCTGGTCGCCGCGACAGGGGCGACGCCGGCGACCACCAGCCTGATCCCTCCCGGCGTCGACCTGCCCGCCGAGGCCGGGCCGCTGCCGGAGTCGCGCCCCACCCTGCTCACCATCGCCCGCCTCGAGGATCGCTACAAGGGCCACGACGTCATCATCAGGGCGCTGCCGCTGGTGCGGGCGGCGGTTCCCAACGTGCAGTGGGTGGTGATCGGCGACGGCCCGCTGCGTTCCGGCCTGGAACGTCTCGCCGCCGCCCACGGCGTCGAGGACGCGGTCCACTTCCTCGGCGCGGTCTCAGACGAGGAGCGCAACGCCTGGCTGCGCCGCACCCACCTGCTGGCGATGCCCAGTCGCCTGCCCGACGGCAGCTTCGCCGGCGAGGGCTTCGGCATCGTCTACCTCGAGGCCGGCGCCTACGGCAAGCCAGTCCTCGCCGGCAACGTGGCGGGCGCGCTGGACGCCGTCGCCGACGGCGAGAGCGGCCTGCTGGTCGACCCCGCCGACCACCTCGCCGTGGCGGCTGCCGCCACCAAGCTCCTGCTCGACCGCGACCTGGCGCGGCGGCTGGGCGAAGCGGGCGCCGCCCGGGCGCGGGGCTTTGCCTGGCCGCAGATCGGCCGGCGCGTGGAAGCGCTGCTGTTCGAGCAGCTCGACGGCCGGGCGGCGCCATGAACGAGCTAGGGCCCGCGCCCCTGGAGTCGGGCAGCGTCAACGTCCTCTACGTCAACCACACCGCCGAGGTGAGCGGGGCCGAGCGCTCGCTGCTCGATCTGATCACGGCGCTGCCGGACATGGTGCGGCCGCTGCTGGCGACGCCGGAGGGCAGTTTGGCTTACGAAGCGCAGCGCCTCGGCATCCCCACCACGACGATCTCCGGAACCGCCGGCAGCCTCAAGCTGCACCCCTCGCGCACCCCGCGGGCGCTTGCCGAGATCGCCGTGGCGGCGGGGGAAATACGCCTGGCCGCGCGCCGCCACCGGGCGGTTCTCGTCCACGCCAACTCGATCCGGGCGGGAGTGGCGCTCGGCCTCACCCACACGCTTGCGGCGACGGTGGTCCACGTCCGCGACTGCCTGCCGCCGGGACGGGTCAGCACCACCACGATGCGCCTGGTCGCCTCGACCGCGACGACCGTCGTCGCCAACTCCGAGTACACCGCGGACTCGGTGCGCCGGCTGGCGCCGGGCGCGAATCTGGAGGTGGTCCACAACCCGGTCGACCTGACCCGCTGGGACCCGGCGCGGATCGACCGCGTGCACGCTCGCGCCCGGCTCAGAGAGGTGCGCGGGCGGGCGCTGCTGCTCGGCGTCGTCGCGCAGCTGACGCCGTGGAAGGGACAGGAGACAGCGGTCGAGGCGCTGCGCCTGCTGCGCCGGCGGGGCGTCGATGCCCACCTGCTGCTGATCGGCTCGGCGAAGTTCCTCTCCCCCTCCACCCGCTACGACAACCAAGCCTACGAGGCGGAGCTGCGCCAGCGGGTGGCCGCCGCCGGCCTCGAGGACCGGGTCTCCTGGATGGGCGAGCGCGACGACGTGCCGGAGCTGGTCAGCGCCCTCGACGTGCTGCTGCTGCCCTCCTGGGAGGAGCCCTTCGGGCGCGCCCTGATCGAGGCGATGGCGCTGAAGGTGCCGGTGATTGCCACCAGGGTCGGCGGGCCGCCCGAGATCCTCACCGACGGCCGCGAGGGCTTCCTGGTCGAGCCCCGCGATGCCGAGGCCTGGGCAGAGGCGATCGGGCGCTTCGCGCGGAACCCGGCACTGGGGCGCGAGATGGGCCAGGCGGGCCGGCGCCGGGTCGAGCAGGCATTCAGCCTCGACCGCCACGTCACCTCGATGCTCGACGTCTACGAGCAGGCGCTCGGCAGCGCCGGGGCGTGAGGCCGCGATGAGCCCGAGCGAGGACGATCGCCTCTTCCGCATGCTGGCGGTGCGCAACGTCGCGATCGACCGGCTCGCGGCGGACGTCGCGACCGCCTTCGCGGCCGCGGGCATCGAGACGCTGGTCCTCAAGGGCCCGGTGCTGGCGGCGTGGCTCTATCCCGGCGAGGTCCGCCCCTACGGCGACGCCGACCTGATGGTCGCTCCCGGCGACTGGGCCGGCGCCGTGGCCATCCTGCACCGGCTCGGCTTCTCCGACCACCTCGGGCCGATGGCCCATCCGCGGATGGAGTCCTTCGCCTCGACCGCCTTTCTGCGCGGCGAGCACAAGGAGGACAACCTCGATCTCCATTGCACCCTGCACGGGCTCGACGCCGACCCCGACCGCATCTGGAGCTGCTTCGCGGGCAGCGCCGAGGTCCTGGCCATCGGCGGCGCCGAGCTGCGGGTCCCGGGGCGCGCGGCGCTGGCGCTGCACGTCGGCCTGCATGCCGCCCATCACGCCGAAGGCAAGGCTCTCGAGGACCTCCGGCGGGCGATCGCGGTGGCCGGCGAGGATGTCTGGCGAGAGGCGCTGGAGCTGGCGGGTGAGCTCGAGGGCACGCCCACCTTCGCTAGCGGGCTGCGGCTGATCCCGGAGGGGGCGGAGCTCGCCCGCCGCCTCGAGATCGACGACAGCGTGCGCTCGACTCGTCACGACATCCGCTTCGAGCAGGTACCGACGGCCGAGGGCATCGATGCCCTGCTGCAGCCCGGCATCAGCATCAAGCAGCGGGCCCTGACCGTCGCGGGCGAGTTCTTCCCCCGGCCCGAGTTCATGCGCTGGTGGACGCCGCTGGCGCGGCGCGGCCCCCTGGGCCTGGTCCTCAGCTACCCGTGGCGGTGGCTGAGACTGCTCGCCCAGGCCCCCCGCGGACTGCTCGCGGTGCGTCGCGCCCGCCGCAACCGGCGCCGGTAGCGCCGCTCAGCCGAGCTCGGGCAGGGCCTCCTCGGGGGAGATGCGCAGAATGCCGGGCCCGAGCCCGCTCTCGCCGTCGAGGATCAGCTCGGCGGCGGCGCTGCGCGACTTGACGCCGAGCTTCTGAAACGCGGAGGAGAGATGGTTCTTGACGTTGCTTTCGCTTACGAACAGCTTCTCCGCGATCTCGGCGTTGGAGAAATCCATCACGACCATCGCCAGGATCTGGCGCTCACGGGGTGACAGCGGCGGCCGATCGACGATCTGCCTGATCGACCGCGGCACCACGCACTGCCCGACGGCGACCGCCGCGAGCGTGGGCAGCAGCGCCTGCTCGATTTCGGCCGCCAAGACCGCCCCCTCGAGGCGGGCCGCGATCGCCCGCGCGCCGCGGGCGCCAGGCATCTCCTCGACCACGGCGACCAGCGGTCCGGAGTGCCTTTGGCGCAGCTCCGGAAGGTGGGAGATCTCTTCCCGGGTTGCCCGAACCCAGCCCAGAAGGCCGATCTCGCAGGCGTCGGCCGACTCGGACCCCAACGGCAACGACGACTCGACCGCGGACCAGACCGAGCCCCTGTCTTCAAGCAGCGATACGCGGTATCCGGGCTGGTCTGGCATCGGCGAGTTCAATCCACGACGCAAAAATGCCGGCTCCCAAGTGGACACCGGCATATTGCGAAACTGAAGACTTCTACCAGCTTACGGCGTGGTGAAAGTGAGGTCTCCAAAATCGGTACCGACGGGAAAGCCGGCATCGAGTTTCGTACCCGCGCTTTTACCGGCCGTGAGCTCGGCGAGATCGCCATGATCCTCGATCCGAGGGGCCTCGTACTCCGTGATCTTCTTATCCATGTTTGCCTCCTTTCGCGTGGATTCGCAGCATGATCACCATCCCCGGCGCCGTCCACAAGCCCTGAAAAAGTACTTCCGGGCGTCAATCAGACTTTTCCAGTACCTCGAACAGGTGCTCCTGGCCGTCGCTCGCCCTCAGCCAGGCGTTGACCACCCCGATCCGCCAGAGGCTCAGTACCTCCGTCGGTGCGCCCGGACCTCGCCTCTCCAGGACGCGCTCGAGCGCGTCTGGGCGCAGGAAGGCCCGGACGGGCGCGGCGGGGCCGAGGCCGTCGACCAGCAGATCTCCATCGGGGCCGCAGAGCGCGGCATGCAGGATCGGCGTGAAGTAGCTCTTCTCGTGCCGACGGCGCACCTGCTCGGGGATGTAGCCGGCGAGGGCATCGCGCAGGAGCGCCCGGTCACGGACCGGGTCGAACTGCAGCTGGGGTGGGTTGTCGAGCACGGCCGCGACCAGATCCAGGTCGAACAGAAACGGGTGGCGCCGATCGACCCGACCGTCGACCCGCTCGCGCTGCAGGTGTCCCGATACGTCCAGCGCGTCCCCCCCTCGGTCAGCTTGGCCGCCAGCGAGCGCCACCAGATCGGGCCGCCGAGCTCACGTCCTCGAGTGTCGCCGTCGAGGTCGGCGAGGGCGGTGAGATCGGGCGGCGCCAGGAGCGACCCCACCGTCGTCGAAGCGCTCCGACGACGACGCCAGCGGCGCGCTCCGGGCGGCACCAGCCCGCCGACCCCGAAGACGCGCAGAGCCCGCAACCTGAGCCGCGGGTCCGGGCTCTCCCCCATTCCCGGTATCCCGCCGGTCAGCGACCAGGCCTTGGCGAATCGCCCAGCCCGCAGCATGTCGGCAATCAGGTAGGGAGCCAACCCGAACAGCTCGTCGCCGCCCTCGCCGTCGAGCATGACGTCGACGCCGAGGCGCCTCGCCTGCTCCACCACCGGCTCCCAGACGAAGAGGTTCGGACTCATCGGAGGCAGTCGCCAGCGGTCGATGTGACGCAGCGCCGGGGCGAGAATCGAGGCGCCGTCGTCGAAGGGAATCCGCTCGCTGGGAATTCCGACCTTGCTCGCAACGGCCTCGATCAGGTCGGCCTCGTCGGTTTCGGGGTGGTGGGGGAAGACGGCGGAGAGCGCCATCGCATCGCCTGCCGGCGCCTTGCGCGCCGCGAGCCCAGCCGCGACCGCGGCGGAATCCAGGCCGCCGCTGAGGCGGACGGCGACCCGGCCCGGACCGGCCGCGGCTCGCTCCACCGCGGCGAAGACCTCGGAGCGAAGTCGCTCGCCGATCTCGTCCCTGGAGCCGGGAACGGTGCCTTCGTAACGAGGCGACCAGTAGCGCCTCGCGGAAACGCCATCCTTTGCGAGCACGAGCCGGTGCGCCGCCGGCAGCCGCCGGATCCCGTCGTACAGAGTGTGCTCCGCGGGAATGCCCCTGCCGTCGATCCAGCCGGTAACGGCCAGGCGATCGGGCCCGGGGGCGCTCGGCAGGAGATCGAGGAGGTCGCGCTCGTGCTCGGCGAACAGGGCTCCGTCGCCCACCCGCGCATAGACGAGTGGCTGCCCCCCGAGCTGGTCGCGGCTGACCAGCGCCGCGTCGCGCTCGAGGTCCACCGCCACGATGACGAAGGTGCCGCGCAACAGGTCGCCCGCCGCCGGGCCGAGGCGAGAATGGGCGCGCGCCATCGCGGCAGCGAGATCGACCGGGCCCGGGCCCGGAAACATCTCCCAGAGGTCGGCGAGGTTGGTGACGCGGCCCGAGACCCAGCAGCGCCAGTGGCCGGCGGTGGCGCCGGCAGCGCCTGCCACCGCAGCGGATCCGACCCGGTCGAGGGCCCTGCCCGGGCTCTGCTCGACGAGGCTCAGCAGCTCGAGCGAACGGCCTCCCCAGCCGCCGAGGAGCATCTCGCTCAGAGCTCCATCAGTCGCTCGTACCCCGGATCGGCGTCGGGGAGGACCGGGTGGCCGTCGACCTCGACCCAGGCGTGGGCGGCAAACGGCTGAGGGCGGACCGCGATCACCACCAGCTGCTGGATTCCCCGGCGCTCGAGCATGCACATCAGCGTCAGCGATTTGAACAGGCAGCGCGAGTCGCCCGGAATGCGGGTCAGGACCTTGCGCACCGCGCGCGAGAGGCGCCAGCCGGCCAGGAATCCGGAGGCGGGCTCCGCGTCGAAGCTCGCCTGCGATCTGCCTGCGTGCGCGCGCAGCGCCGCGACGGCGCGCTCGGCGTCGTCCTGGCGCATGTGCCAGCGCACCCTGAGGTAGGTGACGGCCACCTCGAGCGCCAAGCCGGCGCGATCGCCCGGGGTGAGCCTGTCGAGGTCGGTGGGCGTGACGACCCTCATCGGGATTCGGCCGCCAGGTGCCGTTCGACCACCGCCGCCAACTGGGTCGCGTCGGTGCCGGGAAGGACGCGCAGGCGGTAGACGCTCGCGCTCGCGACCAGCGCCTCGACGAGATCGAGCTGCCGGGTCAGGCGCTGGGGCGTGCGGACAGAGAGGTTGAAGGTGGCGGCGAGGAGGTCGAAGGGATCGACGTCCTCGATCGGCTCGATGGCGGGTCCCTGCTCGGCCCGCTCGAGTAGGAAGAGAGCGCCGAAGGGAGCCTTGGCGCCGGTGACCTCGGGGTCGTAGCGCTGCTTGCCGGCGAAGGGGATGGCGGAGCCGAGCGCATCGCGATCCTCCGCGGAGAGCCGATCGTGCTCAGGGCGTCGCAGGTAGAGCACCCCCGCCCCGGGGTGGGCGAACAATGATCCGTCGCGCTGCTCGAGCGCGACGCAGTCGTCGCTGAGCAAGCGGGCGCCGCGGCGCAACAGGGCCGCCGCCAGGGAGGACTTGCCCGCCCCAGGCGCGCCGGTGAAGAGCGCAGCCCTGCCGTCGAGAACCAGGCCGGCGGCGTGCAGAACCTCGTAGCCGCTCAAGGTCGCGGCGAGCGGCAGCACCTGAGCCGGCAGGATGAACTCCCATTCCGAGCCGTCGACGAGCGGGTCGCAAAGCACCTGGGACCCGTCGACGGCGACCAGCATCCTCCCCACCCCCTCCGCCCGCAGCAGGTAGCCGGCCGGCTCGGCGAGGTCGACGGTGAGGGCCACGGCGTCGCCTTGCCGGATCGCGCGCATGCGATTCGCCCCCGCGCTCAGCGGGCCCCAGCGTCGCTCGAGCTCTTCCGGGTCGAGACTCAGATGCGTGCGCGGCAGATCGCCGCCGAGCGCTTCGGATAGACCCAGGCCGGAGACGTCGATGCTCGGATCGGCCTCCAGGCGCAGGCCAAAAGCGGTGTAGGCCACTGCTTGCTCGCGGCTGGGAGCCCTCGCGGGCTCAGGCAGGATCGACATCCGTGATCTCGATCAGGCCGCGCTCGAGCAGCCCGCGGCAGAGCGCGATCAAGTCGGCTTCGATCTGGCTCTGCTCGACGCCGTAGGCATCCGCGAGCTCCGGCACGACGGCGGCCATGCTGGGCGCCGACTCGAGCGCGTCGAGCATCCTTCCCGCCGTCGGGTTGAGCCCGTGATACTTGCCGGTGCGGAGGTTGAGCACGACCGTCTCAGCGACGAAGCTGCGGTGCACCACGTGCTGGGGAAGCCGGGCGCGAGAGGCGAGTAGGTCCTGGTCGGAGAGTTCTGGCATCTGCGAAATCGCTCCTTCTTCGGTGGCTTCAGTACTCGGCGACCGTGCCGGTGCGTTGACCGTAACGAATCGCCCTGCGCAGGCAGTAGAGGGAAACGGGCAGCAGGATCAGCGCGAACAGCACCAGTTTGAGCAGCTCGATCTCGGCCGGATGGTCCAGCGGCGTGCCGACCAGCAGGTGGCGCAGGAGGTCGGTCGCGGGCGTGAACGGCTGCACTTCCGAGGTCCATTCGATCCAGTCCGGCAGCAGGGCGATCGGGAAGTAGAGGCCGCCGATGATCGCGAAGCCGGTGACGATGAAGGAGGAGGCGCTGGAGACCTGCTTGAAGGCCATCACCATCCCGACCAGGAAGAGCGCGAAGGGCATGAACGCAAGCGTGCCGAGCAGGGCCACCGGAACCGCCAGAGCGGCGGTGGTGGCGAGCGGCAGGCCGAAGAAGACCGTCGCCAGGACCAGCATCAGGGTGCCGCTGAAGAGGGCGTTGACCATCGGGAACAGCATCGCCCCGAGGATGCCGTTGACGGGGCCATGGGCGCTGACCAGGAAGCGCTCGATCGTCCCCGAGACCAGTTCCTGGCGCACCGTGACCGGCATCACTCCGATCGAGATGGTGAGGATCTGGACGATCACCAGGCCGATCACCACGAACCCGAAGTACCCCCCCGGGGAGTCGATGCTGGCCGGGGTGAAGAGCTTGCTGATGTAGTAGAAGATCGCCAGCGAGAAGAGCGGGGTGAGGAACTGCGAGACGAACTGCGCGCGGTAGCTGACGAAGAGGATCGCGTCGCGTCGCATGATCGCCCACATCGCGTCGAGCCAGAGCCTCATGCCACCGGCTCCAGTCGGCCTTCGACGAGCGAGTAGCTAGCGTCGCACTCGATCACGCGGTCCTCGCCCCGAGGGGAGCACCAGAGGATGGTCGCGCCACGCGCGGCCGCCTGTTCGCTCTGCTTGCTGAGCAGCGCGTAGCCCTCGTCGTCGAGCGAGTTGCGCGGCTCGTCCAGCAGCACCACCCGCGGCTCGTGCAGGAACGCCATCGCCAGGCGGATGCGCTGGCGCTGACCCATCGACATCCGGTCGACCCTGCGGTCGGCGAACTCCTCGAGCCCGAACTGCTCAAGACTGAGATCGACCAGCTCCTGGCGGCGCTCGCGGGGCACGTAGGCGAGCCGGGCCCAGTAGTCGAGCTGCTGGGTCACCCGCATCCGCGCCTGCAGGCTGCGATCGCCGGCGGAGAGAAAGCCGATCTGGCGCTGATAGCGGGCGCCTCTGGCGGTGGAGCTGAGCTCGCCGATGCGGACGCTCCCCCGCTGCGGCATCAGGATGCCGGCGGCCAGCCGCAGCAGCGTCGTCTTGCCGACCCCGTTGCGGCCGCCGATCCAGGTCACCTCGCCCGCCCGCAGGGTCAGGCTGACTTCGTCGAGCACAGGCGGCTTCGGACCCTTCCAGCGGTGGTAGAGGTCCTTGATCTCGAGCACTGGCATTGCTGGACCCTAGTAACGATCGGGTCGACCCCCTACGTCCGTTCCGAGTCGTCGCGCTCCAGAACGCCCGTCTGCAGCAGGTCGGCCAGGGCGCCGGGCTCGACGTCGAGGTCGGCGCTGCAGCTCCCAGATCGGCACCCGCGAGGCGATCGTAGCGGCGATCTCGAAACGGGCTCGCTCGCGCTCGGGCGTGCGCGGAAAGCGCAGCAGCGACGCCATCAGCGCGGCCAGGGGCCCGGCGACCCTGCGCAGGCCCGTGGCCGCGCCCGGGCGGCGGTCGAGCAGGACCAGCGCCCCCAACGGGATCGCCTCGCCGAAGGCGGGGACGGCCACCCAGCGCTCCTCGCCGAGGGCGGCGATCTCGGCCCCGGGCAGGGGGTCGATGCTCGCGGGCACGGTCATCAGCGGTGGCCCGGGGTGGGCCAGCGGCGGGCCGTCGCCGCCCGGCTCGAGCACGACCACGTCGTCGGCGAACAGGGGGAGCCCGCGGCGAAGCAGCTCCGCCAGCAGCGTGCTCTTGCCGCCGCCCGACCCGGCGACGATTGCGACCGCCCCCCGCTCCGCCGCCACCGCGCCCGCGTGCAGCGCCTCGTAGCCGCGGATCAGGGCGACGCTGAAGAGGACCGAGTCGAGCAGGATGCGCCACCGCTCGGGCCCCGCTTCGCCGTCGAAGGCGGAGCGCAGGAGCGCGCGGTCGGCGGCGAGCAGGTGGAGGGAGCGCTCGCCATGGGCGAAGCGGTGGTCACCGGCAATCCCGCGCTCGACCACGAACGGCGCACCGTCGATGCCGGCCTCCCAACCGACGGCGTCCCGCCCGGACCAGTCGCCGTCGATCTCCTCCCGGGTGGCCGAGCCCAGACGCAGGCTCGGCTCGCCGCCGCCGTGCTCCTTCCAGGCGCCCGGCGGCGGCATCTCGAAGCTGAGGCTGAGCCCGAAGGCGCGCGAGAGCACGTCGCGGAGTCTCGCCGATCCGGAGAGCCGGGCTACCGGCGCGACTTCGGGGCGAGCACCTTCCAGCCGAAGGTCAGCGAGGGGCCGGCTTTGCCGTCGGCGCCCGTCGCGACGAGCGTGAACAGGTGCCTGCCCGGCTTCAGCCGCCTGTAGACCCGCGGCGAAGCGCAGGGCTTGAGCTTGCCGCGGTCGAGCTTGCAGCGGAAGCTCGCCCGCGCTTGATCCGCCACGAAGGCGAACCTGGCGGTCTTCCTGGCGCTCTCCTTCGCCGGGTGGGCGATGAGCCTGGCCTTGGCTGCAGGCGTGCCGCGCCGGGGCCCTGCGGGCGACTCGCCTCGCCCGTCCGTTCCGTCGGGGCCTGCCACGGCCGAGTAGATCGCTCGATAGGAAGCGTCGCTGCCGGTGTGGACGCTGTGCGAGCGAGCGCCGCCGTCGGACCAGCTCTCCCAGCCGTAGGTCCTGCCGCCGATCTGGGCGGTCGCGGGCGCCGACAGCAGCACGTTGGAGCCTTCGATCGCGGTCAGCGAGAGCGGCGAGGGACCCTGCAGCAGACCCGCCGTCAGCTGTATGCCGGGCGGTGAGGAGCTGATTGCGAGATCGACGGTGCGGGGGTCGATCCTGAGGGTTTTGCTCGCCGTCAGGCCGCGATAGTCGGCGACCCTGAGGGTGATCTCGATGTAGGAGGGGAAGTCGTGTTCGGGCGCCAGGAAGTCCCCCTCGGTCAGCCCCGGGAAGATCTGCAGGGGGTGGCCGTGGCAGTCCGTCGGACCGGTCGGGCAGTGGAACAGCCGCGTGCTCCAGTAGAAGCTGAGGCTGGGCAGGTGATGCCCTTCGAAGTCCAGCGCCGTGCCGTCGAAGTGGATGTTCTGATTGACGCCCCAGGTCGAGGAGGCGAGCGGCGCGTCGATGATCGCCTGCGGCGGGCTGTCGCCGGGGTAGACGGTGACCCGGGCGACGCTGCTCAGGGAGCTGTCCGAGACGCGCACGGCGACCTCGCGGTTGAGCTCTTCCTCGTTGTCCTTGCGTTCCTGCTGTTCGGCTGCGGTGAACTGCAGCGAGCGCGTCGTGCCGCCGTGGGCCTCGAAGCTGCCGTTGCCGTCCAGGTCCCAGTCGTATTCGAGCGGGTCGCCGTCGGGATCGGTCGAGCCGCCCGCATCGAAGTCGACCTGCAGCGGCAAGGCGGCTCCGTAGGGCGGATCTGCGGTGAGGCGGGCGGTCGGAGCGCCGGGGCTGTAGGAGATTCGGTGGATCGCCCCGGGGCCGTTTTCCTCGTCGCCGAAGAGGTCGACGTAGTAGAGATAGCCGTCGGGGCCTTCCTGGATGTCGACGCCGGGGTAGACCTTCCCCTCGCGCAGGAACCGCGTCGCGGTCGCCGGGTCGGGGCGGCCGTCCGCACCCGGGAACATCGCCCAGATGCAGCCGCGGACCGAGTCGGCGAAGAAGAGGGCGCCTTCGTAGGCGGGCGGGAATTTGCCGCCTTCGTAGAAGCTGATCCCGCCGAGCGCCGAGCCCGATTCCAGCGGGCACTCGTCATCCGGCACGACCGCCTGCCCGTGGCTGTAATAGAAGAACGGCTGCGACGCCGTCTCCGGCTCGTCCTCGTAGAGCGCTTCGCAGACGCTCAGTTCTTCCGCCCGGAACTGGTACTGGCGCTCCGGGCCCTCGTAGCAGGGCCAGCCGGAGTTGAAGATGGTCGGCGGCGGCGCGGCGAAGCGGTCGATCTCCTCGATCTCCGAGGAGCCGACGTTGCCGGTGTAGATCTCCCCCGTCTGCGGGTCGATGCTGAAGCGGAAGGGATTGCGGAAGCCGGAGGCGATGATCCGCCTGGTGTTCTCGTCGGGGCTGGACCCCATCGGGTTGGTGGGCAGGCCCTCCCCGGTGTCGGGGTCCACCCTGATGATCTTGCCGTTGAGCAGGTGCAGGCTCTGCGAGCGCAACGAGCCGCCTTCGGCAGTTGGCGGCGAGAGCGCCGTGCCGTATCCCCCCGGCGGGTCCCCGCAGGGGTTCGGCGTCGTCCCGAACTGGCCCCAGTCGGCCGAGCCGAAGCTGGCGCCGTCGCCGCCGCTCGCGTAGAGCGCCCCTTCGGGACCGAACTCCAGGTCGCCGACGGAGTGGGAGGAGAACTGCTGACACCAGCCCTCGGCCAGCTCTTCCTGGTCGGGGACGCCGCCGACCTCCTTGGCCTGGTTGCCTTCGGCGGTGAGGCGCACGAGCCGGCCGCTGACCAGGCAGGCATCGCCGCCGTTGAGGTCGGGACAGGGGTCGCCGGTCGTTTTGGCTTTGCCCCATTTCGGGGCCGGGGCGGCGTCGCCGAGGACGTGGTCGTAGGTATAGAGCGCGTACACGTAGGGCCGCCCGTTGGTGAACTCGGGGTCGAGGGCAAGCCCGAGCAGGCCCCGATCCCCGGAGTCGTAGACCTCGGTGCGGAGGTCGGCGAAGAGCTCCGGCGTCGGGTCGTCGAGGTCGTCGAAGACGATGATCCGCCCCGGCTTCTCGGCCACGAACACCCGCCCGTCCGCGGCGAAGCGGAAGCTGGTCGGCTGTTCGAGGCCGTCGATCGCAACCGTGTCCTGGAACCCCTCCGGCAGGGCCGGCTCGGCACCCGCCGGAGCCGCGAGGGTCAGCAGCGCGGCAAGCGCCGCTGCCAGCGAGAGGGTGAGCTGAGGAGCGCGCGCCGCAAGCAGCCTCACTCGCGCTCCAGCGGCGCCATCGTCAGGCCGGCCGACTGCAGCTGCTCCCAGTAGTGCTCGGCCGGCTCGCGCTGGCCGGACCAGACGATCGCCTGGCCGCCGTGGTGGATGCGATCGGCCATCTGGTGGCCCTGGTCGAGGCTGACGCCCGGCAGGACCCGGGCCAGGGTCGTGGCGACGTGCTCGAAGGTGTTGTGGCTGTCGTTGCGGACGATCACTCTCCACCCACCCCCCAACCCGGAATCCGGGCCGGCGCTGCGGGGTCGCTCGATCGTCGTGGTCGACATCCGCTGCGGATTATGCAGTCAGGGTGACGGGGCGGCAACCCTCGGCCCTAGGGAGGACCGAGGAGGGTCTAGAAGGGACTGGGGACCCGAACGACGACGTCGTCGATGCTGGCGATGACCCCGTTGGCGCCCTTGACGGCGCCGACCGCGACGACCGAGGCGCCGCCGGTCAGGTCTCCGGCGCTTTCGTCGGTCGCTTCGCCGACCAGGGTGCCGCCGACGTAGGCGAAGAGCTGGGCACTGCCTCGTTCGGGGCCGCTGGTGACGTTGACCGCCCGCAACCGCAGGGCATTGGCTTTGTTGACCCCCATCAGGGTTTTCACGTCTTTGCTGATCGCCAGGTACTCGGTGCCGGCGCCCGTGACCTTGACCAGCTGCACCTTGCGCTGCAGCGGGAAGGCCAGCAGCTGGTACTTGGCGCCCGCCCCGGCGCGCAGCTCCAGGGCCAAGTAGGCCTTGCGCTGCAGCGCGGTGGGGGTGCCGCTCAGCAGCCGCTCGGTAGCGGAGATCTCGAGGTCGCGGCCGAGCACCGGGGTGCGGTAGGCGCAGGCGTCGGTGGCTTTGCCGACCGCGACCCTGAGCGCGCCCTCCGAGCCCCCCCGGGTGCAACTGGCGCCGGCCAGCTTGACCAGCTGGGCGCGCTGGGCGGTCGTTTCCATCCCGTTGCGGTAGATCCCGATCATCGCCGCGCCGACGGAGGCTGCAGCGAGCATCGAGACGGTTGCGGCGGCGAGGAAAGTGACTGCAAATCGGTATCGCATCGGTCGAGCCTAAACACAGGCCAGGGAGAAAGATGCGGGCGCGCAGCCCCTGAACGGCGGATTTCGCCCGCGCCCTCCCCCACGCCCTCCCGGGTAGGCAAATACCATGTAGGACATGAGCGACCACCGACTTCCCGAGCGCGACCGCCCCTGGGTGATGCGCACCTACGCCGGCCACTCCGACGCCAAACGCTCCAACGAGCTCTACCGCGGCAACCTGGCCAAGGGCCAGACCGGCCTCTCCGTCGCCTTCGACCTCCCCACCCAGACGGGCTATGACCCCGACCACGTCCTCGCCCGCGGCGAGGTCGGCAAGGTCGGCGTCTCGATCGCCCACAAGGGCGACATGCACCAGCTCTTCGACGGCATCCCGCTCAACGCGATGAATACCTCGATGACGATCAACGCCACCGCCGCCTGGCTGCTCGGCCTCTACGTCGCCGTCGCCGAGGAGAACGGCGTCGAGCGCGCCCAGCTCACCGGCACGACCCAGAACGACATCATCAAGGAGTACCTCTCGCGCGGCACCTACGCCTTCCCGCCCGAGCCCTCGATGCGGCTGATCGCCGACATGGTCGCCTTCAGCGTCAACGAGGTGCCGAGCTGGAACCCGACCAACATCTGCAGCTACCACCTGCAGGAGGCCGGGGCGACGCCGGTCCAGGAGATCGCCTACGCGCTCTCGACCGGGATCGCCGTGCTCGACGAGGTGAAAGCCCGCGGCCAGGTCGCCGAAGCCGACTTCCCGAAGGTCTTCGGCCGCATCTCCTTCTTCGTCAACGCCGGGATCAGGTTGGTGGAGGAGATCGCCAAGCTGCGGACGATGGGGGCGCTCTGGAACGAGATCGGGCGCGAGCGCTACGGCGTCAGCGACGAGAAGATGCTGCGCTTCCGCTACGGCGTACAGGTCAACAGCCTCGGCCTGACCGAGGCCCAGCCGGAGAACAACGTGCAGCGGATCGTGCTCGAGGCGCTCGCCGTCACCCTCAGCCGCGATGCCCGCGCCCGGGCGATCCAGCTGCCGGCTTGGAACGAGGCGATGGGCCTGCCCCGTCCCTGGGACCAGCAGTGGAGCCTGCGCATCCAGCAGGTGCTGGCGAACGAGACCGACCTGCTCGAGTACCCGGACGTCTTCGAGGGCTCGATCGTCATGGACGGCCTGGTCGAGGAGCTGACCGCCGGCGCCAAGGCCGAGATGGCAGTGGTCGAGGAGCACGGCGGCGCCGTCAAAGCCGTCCCCTACATGAAGGCGCGCCTGGTCGAGTCCCACCGCGAGCGGGTGGCCCGGATCGAGAGCGGCGAGCTCAGGGTGATCGGCCAGAACAGCTTTACCGAGAGCGAGGACTCGCCGCTGACCGCGGGCGCCGACGGCGGCATCCTCACTCCCGACCCCGAGGTCGAGCGCGAACGGGTCGAGGCGCTCGAGCGGTGGCGGGGCGATCGCGACCCGGCGGCCGTCGCCGCCGCCCTGGAGGAGCTCGCCCGAGTCGCCGCCGACGACGGCCAGAACGTGATGCCGGCGACCATCGCCGCCGCCAAAGCCGGCGTCACCACCGGCGAGTGGGCCGAGGTCCTGCGCGAGGCGTTCGGCGCCTACCGCGGCCCGACCGGCGTCAGCGGCGCCGCGCCGCCGGCCGACCGCGACCAGCTCGACCTGATCCGGGCCAAGGTCGACGAGACCTCGGAGCGGATCGGCCACCGGATCAAGATCCTCGTCGGCAAGCCCGGCCTCGACGGCCACTCCAACGGCTCCGAGCAGATCGCCCTGCGCGCCCGCGACGTCGGCATGGAGGTGATCTACCAGGGCATCCGCCTGACCCCGGCCGAGATCGCCGAGTCCGCCCTGCAGGAGGACGTCGACGTGGTCGGCCTCTCGATCCTCTCCGGCTCCCACCTGGAGCTGATCCCCGAGGTCGTGCGGCTGCTGAACGAGGGCGGCGTCGACGTTCCCGTCGTCGTCGGCGGCATCATCCCCGTCGCCGACGCCAAGCGCCTGCGCGAGAACGGCGTCGCCGGCGTCTACACGCCGAAGGACTTCGACATCAACAAGATCATGGGCGAGATCGTCGCCCTGGTCGGCCAGCGCGCCGGCAGCGTCGCGCCCGCCTGAGCCCCTAGAGCCCGAGGCGCAGTCTCGGGTTGCGGGGGGGCGCGGGTGGGAAGTTTTCGATCACAGCCCTCTTGCTGGCCTGGTGCGAATCGGAGTGGTGGCTGTAGTTCCCGCTGTGCTCCCGGTAGGCGACCGCCGGCCGCAGCCGCAGGCGGAAGCTCACGTTTGCCGCCGCTAGCCGCAGCAGGCAGAGCCAATCCTCGGCCCCCTGTCCCGGATCTCCCGGGACCACGAAGCCCCCCACCTCCCTGGCGGCGCGAACGGGGAAGACGACCTGGCTCGGGCTTCTGACGAAGCTCTGTATCCGCAGCCCGCGATAGACGCCCTTGACCAGAGCGTGGTAGGGAGGGCGGCGGTAGATCAGCCGCTGCCGCGCACCCGAGCCATCGATCACCCAGCCGTTGAACACGGTTACCTCGCCGCGCCTGGCCCTGGCCGCGTTGAACCACCTCGGGATCACCAGGTCGTCCTGGTTGAGCAACATGGCCAGTGGCGTCTCACAGGCTTCGAGGAGGTCCTGGTATTGGCGGGCGATTCCGGCGTTCTGCCGCTGGCGCCTGAGCTCGATGCTCGGCCCGAACGACTCGAGGATGCTCGGGGTGGCATCGGTGGAGCAGTCGTCCGAGACTATTACCCGCGCTGGACCTGCGGCAAGGGCGGACGCCACGGCCTCCTCGACGAAGCGCTCGCCGTTGTACGTCGCGATCCCGATGGTCAAATCGGAGTTCATCGCCCGATGCTAGAGGCAACCGGACCGCCGCCGATATCGCACCGAAGCCGCCACCGCGCGACAATGGAGGGATGAGCGAGCTGAACGGGGACCGGGCGGCCTGGCTGCGTTGCTACCGCTGCTGGTCCCAGAGCCTGGAGATCCAGATCCACTACGACGCGATCCGCCGCGTCGACCCCGAGACCGGCATCCTCGCCGAAGGCGTCGACGAGGTCCAGGAATCGGTCGTGCAGTGCCTCGACTGCATGCACGACCAGCCCCATCTCACCTTCCAGGACGACCGTGTCGTCGCGATCGAGGATCGCTGGCAGCGGATGGTCGCCGGTACCCCCTGGGTCGCCTCCTGCACGGTCAGGGTCGACCAGGACCGGGTCGAGACCTGCTCCGGCCCGGAGGCGATCGAGTTCCTCACCTACGGCGCCTTCGGCGACGCCGGCGTGCGCGAGTTCTTCACCCACGTCCGCTTCCACAAGCACGACGACGAGCAGATCGTCGTCCACCTCCTGGTCGAGCTCTACGCCCGCTCCGCCCAGGAGGCGACCGAGGTGCTCGAAGAGGCCGCCCACGGCCAGCTCGAGATCACCTCCCTGGCCGAGGAGTCCCGCCCCCCGGCCCACGCCTCCGACGAGGCTCACTGAGCTTCGCCGACCCCTGCCCCCGGCCCGGAACGGCCCGGCCGAATCCGCCCAGCCCGAACTGCATCAATTTCTAACCCTTGAGGGGTAAGAAATTGATGCAGTTCACTTGCGCCGCTCGTGGAGTGCACGGCGGACATTGGCGAGGAACGGCCCTGGATCACGGCTGAGCATGCGATCGGTGGTGCGGTGGACGTCGTAGCCGGCGGCGATCAGGTCGACGTCGACCTGATGATCGTGCTCGAAAGCAAGACGATCGCCGTGGTAGCCATAGCTGTCGGTTTCGACGATCACCCGCTCACGAGGCCAGAGGAAGTCGACGAGGTGCTCGGCGATAAGAACGTTCACCTGGGGCAACGGCAGATTCGCCTGGCGGCACAGAGCCAGGAAGTCGACCTCCACTCCAGAGAGCGCATCGACGGCTCGCGGATCCACTTCCGCCGCAATGCGACGGAGGCGGCCGGCGCCCTTGCGACCGCGCCGATGCACGAGCACACGACCAAGTTCTCGCCATCGCAGGCGACCGCTTCGATCCGCGGCGACCAGCATTCGCTCGATCTGCCTGGAATCGAGGCGCGCTGCCATGTCAAGGAGGGTTCGCTCGATCGACGTGACTGGGATGCCGGACTCCTCGGTCCTGTCGCGAGGCTCGAGGGAGCGGGTCTGGTGCAGGCGAATGCCCGCGTGCCGAGCTCCGCCTGAGTGGCGAATTACCTCGATCGAACCGCGTGATCCGCGCAGGCCCCAGAGCTGCGCAGCGCTGCCGTGGGACAACGCCGCCCCGGGCCCGCAGGCCAGGACCGCAGCCATCCATTCCCCCCTACGGTCAATCCGGCGGTGGCCGAGCGCAACCACCCCTTGGTACAGGGGTATCAGCAGCCCTCCCTCACAGCGGCGCTGCACCGCTCTGGTGCCAACCCCGAGCTCGAGCAGTTGGCGCCGGGCAACCACGCCGTGCTGTCGTTCAGCGAGCTCGCGGATCGCCTCCGTCGCCTCGCGATCCCTCATCCCCAACCCAAGCCGCACCTCCGAACTGCATCAACTTCTAACCCCTCAGGGTTCAGAAGTTGATGCAGTTCGGAGGGGGCGCGACAGCCTTGGATGAGCACGGGGCAAGGCTCGACCATGGCGACGGGCCGGTGGCGCGCACGGGGTGACGCTTCGGTGGCTGAAGAGCTACCGAAGCGTCACGGCGATGCAGTCAGGGGCACTCAGTCGACGTTGTCGGCAGCCGCGGCCTCGCCGTGCTCACGCCGCGGGACCAGGACCAGGCGCTTGAACTCGGCGACCAGGACGCCGTCCTGGTTCAGAACCCGGGTGTGGACCTTGACGATGCCCCGGTCGAGTTTCGACTTCGACGGCTTCACCTCGAGGACCTCGGTCTCGCAGAACAGGGTGTCGCCGTGGAAGACCGGGTTGGGATGGCTGAGGTCTTCAGTCGCGAGGTTGGCGATCGCCTTGCCGGAGACGTCGGAGACCGACATCCCCAGGGCCAGCGAGTAGACGAGCGGGCCGACGACGACGTTGCGCCCCTGCTGGGACTGCTTGGCGTAGACGTCGTTCACGTGCAGCGGGTGGTGGTTCATCGTGATCAGGCAGAAGAGGTGGTCGTCGGCCTCGGTCACGGTCTTGGCCGGCCAGTGCTTGTAGATCGCGCCGACCTCGAACTCCTCGAGGTAGCGCCCGTAGCTATGCGCCCCGGACGCCTCGCGCTCGGCCTGGTCGGTGGTGAACTCGTGCTTCTCGTCGCTCATCTGTCGTCGCTTCTCCTCTGGGTTGGACGGCGCGGCATGCTATCCGCGCTCGCAAGTGAGTGGGGCGCCGCTCAGTGGACTTTTTTGAGCTTCGCCCGTTCCTCTTGCCGTTCGACCACCTGGGCGATCAGCTTGAGGACGTTGGAGTCGCCGCTGGCCTTGATGTGGCCGGTCTCGACCGCCTTGCGGTAACTCTTGATCGTGCCTTTCTCGGCCAGCTCGTTGAACTGGGGCCGGTCGATTTCGACCAGCACCCGCTCGTCCTGGGCGAGGTCCTTCTTGATCTGCGGCCCCGGCAGCTCGACCCGGTAGAGCTGGATGTCGTGATGCGCTTTCAGCTGCAGGCCGAAGACCAGCTTCAGCTTCGCCAGTGCCGGCACTTCCCCCTGGAAGCGCTCGACGGCGGTGCGGATCAGGTCTGCGGTCGAGGCCATTCGCTAGATCTTGTACCTCTGCAGGAGCTTCTTGCCGATCACCATGCGCTGGATCTCCGAGGTCCCCTCGCCGATCAGCAGCAGCGGCGCGTCGCGGTAGAGGCGCTCGATCTCGTACTCCTTCGAGTAGCCGTAGCCGCCGTGGATGCGGAAGCATTCCTCGACGCACTCCTTGCCGGTCTCCGAGGCCAGGAGCTTCGCCATCCCCGCCTCGAGGTCGGAGCGGATGCCGGCGTCCTTCATCTGCGCCGCTTTGCGGGTGACGAGGCGGGCGGCCTCGATCTTGGTCGCCATGTCGGCCAGCTTGAACTGGATCGCCTGGTGCTGGGAGATCGGCTTGCCGAAGGTCTTGCGCTCCTGGCTGTAGCGCAGGGCCAGCTCCAGGGCGCGCTGGGCGATGCCGACGCCGCGGGCGGCGACGTTGACGCGACCGACCTCGAGCGCGTCCATCATCTGCACGAAGCCCTGGCCGACGCCGGCCTCCTCGCCGCCGAGCACGCGCTCGGGTGGGCACCTGTAGCCGTCGTAGACGAGCTCGGTCGACTCGACGCCCTTGTAGCCCATCTTCTTGATCTTCGGGGGCACGATCAGGCCCTCGAACTCGCCGCTGTTCGTTTCCTCCCACGGCTTCTTCTCGGTGATGAAGCAGGTCATGCCCTTGTAGGCGGGTTCCGCCTTCGGGTCGGTCTTCATCAGCACGAAGACGACGCTGGAGCCGAGCCCGTTGGTGACCCACATCTTCTGGCCGTTCAGCTCCCAGTTGCCGTCCTCGCCCTTCTTGGCGTTGGACTTGATGCCCTGGACGTCGGAGCCGACCTCGGGCTCCGAGAGCGAGAAAGCGGCGCGAATCTCGCCGGTCGCCATCTTCGGCAGGAAGTACTGCTTCTGCTCGTCGGTGCCGAACTTCATCAGCAGGTAGGAGCCGATGAAGTGGGTGTTGACGACGCCGGAGATCGAGATCCAGCCGCGCGAGAGCTCTTCGACGATCATCGCGTAGGTGGTCAGGTCGAGCCCCATGCCGCCGTACTCCTCGGGGATCGTCACCCCGAACAGGCCCAGCTCTTTCATTTCCTCGACGATCTGCTCCGGGAAGGAGTCCTCGTGGTCGAAGTGCTCGGCGTTGGGGATGATCTTCTCGTCGGCGAACTGACGGACCATCTCGGTGATGTCGCGCTGAAGGTCGGTCTGCTCGCTGTAAGCGGCGGTATCTACGGCCATGGCTCCTAGCTCGTCAAGTCGGGGGCTGACGCCGGCGGCGGCGCATCGGCCGCACGGCACGGGTCGTCCAAGGATATAGACGCGGGGTCGACCCGGGGATCGATCGCCCGCAGCGGCGCAGCCGCCTTCAGCAGCATCTCCTCGTACTCCCGGGCGGGATCGGACTGGAGGACGATCGCGCCGCCGGCCCCGATCGTCGCCGTGGCGCCGTCGAGGACGATGGTCCGGATCGCGACGCTGAAGTCGCAACCGCCGCCCAGCCCGAAGTAGCCGATCGCGCCCGAGTAGGCGCCGCGCGGAGCGCCCTCGATCTGGTCGAGGATCTCCATCGTCCGCAGCTTCGGGGCGCCGGTCATCGAACCGGGTGGGAAGCAGGCGCGGGCGCAATCGAGCGCGCCGATGCCGGCGCGCAGCCTCCCGCGCACGGTGGAGACCAGCTGGTGCACGGTCTCGTAGCTCTCGACCGCCATCAGGCTAGGCACCGCGACGCTGCCGACCTCGCAGACCGAGCCGAGGTCGTTGCGCAGGAGGTCGACGATCATCAGGTTCTCGGCCCGGTTCTTCTCGCTGGTGCGCAGGCCCTCCGCCAGGCGCGCGTCCTCGGCAGCGGATTCGCCGCGGGGGGCGGTGCCCTTGATCGGCTTGGCCTCGGCCCCACCATCCCGATCGACCCTGAGGAATCGCTCGGGCGAGGAGCTGAGCACGGCGAGGCCGCCGACGCGCAGGTAGGAGGCGAACGGCGCCGGGTTGACCCGCCGCAGCTCCATATAGAGGGCGAGCGGGTCGACGTCGAGCTCGGCGGCGACCGAGTTGGTCAGGCAGATCTCGTAGCTCTCGCCTTGGCGCAGGTGCTCCTCGCAGGTGGCGATGTCTTCGAGGTACCGGGCTCGGGAGCGGGCTAGGCGCAGGGACACCGAGGGCTCAGCGCCTGAGGTCGACCCGGCGGGGGAGGACTCGGCGGAGCAAGAGCGGGGAGGCTCCGGCGAGCCCTCCCCCGTTTCCCCCAATGGGGCGCTTCCCGCGAGAGCGGCGAGGCGACTTTCGGTTGCCGAAAGCCAGGATTCCGCTGCGCTCTCTTCTCCAGGCTGGGAAAGGCAGAGGAGGTAGGTGGCGTTCTGCTCGTGGTCGAAAGCGAGCAGGCGGTCGGTGAAGACGAAGGCCGCGTCCGGGAGTGGCGAGGCGTGGGCGCTGGCGCCGCCGCACTCGGCCTTGAGCTCGTAGCCGAGGTAACCCGCGAAGCCGCAGTCGAAGGCGAAGGGGAGGTCGGCGGCGTCGAGGCTGGGGGCGGACGGGCGCAGGCGCTCCAGCTCGCGCTCGAGGTAGTCGAAGATCGACTCGGCATGGGTCTCGACCTCCCCCCCGCGCTCAACCGTCACCTCGTGCGCATCGACGCCATAGGTGATCGTCGCTGCCAGCGGCCCCGAGGCGTCGCCCATGAAGGAGAAACGAGCGCCGTCGCCGGGGCGGCTGCTGTCGAGCCAAAAGGCATCGCGACTCGCCCCATATAGAGCGACGAAGGCCCGCTCAGGATCGAGCGGGCCCTCCAGCCGACGCGCCTTCAGCTCGGTGATTGGCGCTTTTGTCACCCCCTGGTCGACAAAAGCGCCAACCTCGATCCCGTTCGCCCTGGTCGGTCGGGCTTCTTGGGTGAGGTCGCGGAAGTTGGCCAGCAGACGGCGCCCGTGCTCGGTGGCGATCGACTCGGGGTGGAACTGGACGCCCCACTGCGGGCGGCTGCGGTGCGCGACGGCCATCACGACGCCGTCGTCGGCCCAGGCGATCTCCTCGAGCTCGTCCGGCAACGGCCGCTCGAGGCAGAGCGAGTGGTAGCGGGTCGCCGCGAAGCGCGGCGGGATGCCGGCGAAGAGGGGTGAGCCGGCATGCTCGACCGCGCGCACCCGGCCGTGCATCGGCTCCGGCGCCCGCGCGACGCCGCCGCCGTGCACCCAGCCGAGGCCCTGGTGCCCGAGGCAGACCCCCAGCAGCGGCGCCTCGCAGCGCCGGATCAGCTCGGCGCAGACGCCGAAGTCGCGCTCCCGCTCGGGCCGGCCCGGCCCCGGCGAGAGGACGACGTTGTCGAACCCGAGCCGCGCCAGCTCCTCCCAGTTCGCCGCGTCGTTGCGGACGACGATCGGCTCAGCACCGTTCTCCTCCGCCAGCAGCTGGAAGAGGTTGTAGGTGAAGGAGTCGTAGTTGTCGATCAGCAGTGTCAGCATGTTCCGAGCACCGGCACAGCAAAATACCCCTGCGATGACGACCCCCCGCCGACCCGACCCCGCCCGCGGCCTCTTCGAGACCCTCTTGGTGGTGGACGGCCGGCCGGTCGAGCTCGACGCTCACATGGACCGCATCGGGGCCAGTCTGGAAGCGCTCTACGACGCCGACCTGCCCGCCGACGCCGCCGGCCTCGTCCGCCGGGAAGCCGCCGGCCTGGCGCTGGGCCGGCTGCGGCTTACCGTGAGGCCGGAGGGCGGCGGCTTCGCCTGCGACGCCGTGGCCGCCGGCGTCGACCCGGCGATCGTCTTCCCCGGCTGGGATCGGGGTGCCGAGCTGCGCAGCCTCCCTCTGGCGGGAGGCCTCGGGCCGCACAAGCTGGTCGACCGTCCCGCTCTGCCCGACGCCACCGGCACCACCGTGCCGCTGCTGATCGACAGCGGTGGAGAGGTCCTGGAGGCGGGCCGCGCGAACGTCTTCGCGGTCTGCGAAGGGGTCCTGGTCACACCCGCGGCCGACGGGCGCATCCTCCCCGGGATCGTTCGCGCGGCCACGATCGAGATCGCCCGCCAGGAGGAGATAGGGCTGGAAGAGCGACCGCTCTGGCGCGAGGAGCTGCTCGGCGCCGACGAGGTTTTCCTGAGCGGGTCGGTGCGCGGCATCGAGCCCGCCCGATCCCTCGACGGAGCCCCGCTCTCGAGCGGCGAGCTCGGCGAGCTGATCGGCGCCGGGCTGCGGCGGCGCTACGGGACTTCGCGCACGGCGCCGGCGGAGGCCAGCCGCAGCGCCTGACCGGGGACGGAGCTGTAGAGCTCGACCTGGACGTCGCCGCCCGGGTAGGCGAGGTAGGCGCTGGGAGAAGCGGGGGCGGCCAGCAGCGTCGCCCCGTCGGCGGCCCGGCTCAGGCGCGCGCCGTCCCCGGAGCGGGCGGCCCGCCGCAGCTTCGCCGCCCCGTCCTCAGACGGATAGGTGGCGACGGTGACGAAGCTCGACCGCGGGTCGCCGGCCACCGCGTCGCCGCGCAGATACCGCACGTAGATCCGCCCCGCCGCGGTTTCGGTCAGCTCGTACCTGGCGCCGACCCGCTCGCCGAGCCAGTAGACGGGGATCTCGGCAGCGCCGGCGAACTCGGAGAGCTGCGCCGGGCTGACCAGCTGCGGCTCGCCGGGCGACAGCGAGACGCCGTCGTCCCCCGCTCCGCAGCCGCCGAGCCCGGCCAGCAGTCCGACGGCGAGGACTGCGGCGGTCGAGATCGGGCCCCGCCCCGGCATCAGACCGCGCGCAGGCGCGCGACGACCCGATCCGCCCGCTCGCTGAAGCTGCGCAGGGCGGCGTCCTCATAGGGAGGCTCGGGGACGGCGCTGAGCGCGGCGATGCTGGCGCGCTCGGCCAGGTCGGCGGCGCGGTGGGCCTGACGGGCGGCCTCGAGAGCCGCGTCACCGACCTCCATGACCGCGCGTTCGGAAGCCTTGGCGACGATCAACGCCTCGTCGATCCGCTCCTCGAGCTCGCTCAGCAGCGGCGGCGCCGCGGCCTCGGGAAGCAGCCAGTCCTGCGTGCTGTCGCGCTCGGCACTCTCCATATTCCGCAATTTACGGGCGCAAGAGGCGGCAAAGGCGCCGGGTCACTAGATTCCCGCCCGCCCCAGAGAGCGAACGAACCGAGGAGCAGTGTGAGAAACCCCAGAGACTTCTTCCAGCCGCAGGCGATGGGCGCCCCCGAGCCGCTGCGGGAGATCCCCGTCAAGCCGTCGCGGATGATCCACTTCCTCGACTTCTCGAACGAGAAGATGGTCGCCAAGGCGGCCGCGATCGCGGAGAAGACCGACATCCTGCTCGGCAACCTCGAGGACGCGATCCCGGCCGACCGCAAGGAGGCCGCGCGCCAGGGGCTGGTCAAAGCCGCCAAGGAGTCCGACTTCGGGAGCACGGCGCTGTGGACCCGCATCAACTCGCTGGAGAGCCCCTGGGTGCTCGACGACCTGACCACCCTCGTGACCGAGATCGGCGACAAGCTCGAGGTCGTGATGGTGCCGAAGGTCGAGGGCGCCTGGGACATCCACTACGTCGACCGCCTGCTGGCCCAGCTCGAGGCCAAGGCCGGGCTCGAGCGCCCGATCCTGATCCACGCGCTGCTCGAGACCGCCCAGGGCGTGGTCAACGTCGAGGAGATCGCCGCCGCCAGCCCCCGCATGCAGGGGATGAGCTTCGGGCCCGCCGACCTCGCCGCCTCGCGGCGGATGAAGACCACCCGCGTCGGCGGCGGCCACCCCGGCTACCGCGTGATGGAGGACCCCGCCGACCCGGAGAACCCCGAGGACAACCGGGTCAGCACCCAGCAGGACCTCTGGCACTACTCGATCGCCCGCATGGTCGACGCCTGCGCCTCGACCGGCATCCTGCCCTTTTACGGGCCCTTCGGCGACATCAAGGACACCGCCGGCTGCGAGACCCAGTTCCGCGCCGCCTTCCTGATGGGCTGCGTCGGCGCCTGGTCGCTGCACCCGGTCCAGATCGAGATCGCCAAGGTGGTCTTCAGCCCGCCGCCGGAGGAGGTCAAGTTCGCCAAGAAGGTGCTGGAGGCGATCCCCGACGGCCGCGGCGTCCACATGATCGACGGCAAGATGCAGGACGACGCCACCTGGAAGCAGTGCAAGGTGATGGTCGAGCTGGCGGAAATGCTGGCCGCGAAGGATCCGGAGCTGGCCGGCGCGTACGACCTGTAACGACTCTGCGCCTGACCTTCCGGGCACCGAAAACCCTTATTTTTCCAATGCCCATGCCGTAACCTCAGGCGTGCCAGCGGAATTTTCTGCCGTCACTAACGTGATCCGAAGTCGCTGCCGATACGGAGGACAGCTGAGCGCAACTCCCGTCCTCCGAACGCCTTTAGAAACTAGAGCCCCCGAAAATGCAAACTCCCAGCGACCTTCCTCTCAATCCGCCCTTCCCGAGCAAGCTGCGCCGCCAGGAAGCCGTCGTTCAGGACCGGCCGACCCTCGGCGCCATGCCGCTCGCCCGCCGCGGCGCCGGCTGGTGGTTGCTTCCAGGCATCGACTTCGTCTCCTCCTCGCTCGCCCTGGCCCTGGTCGCCTATCTCGGCGGCGCCTCCCTCTTCCCGGCGCTGCCGGTCGCTCCGCTGGTGCTGGTCGTCGTCTACAGCCTGCTCGGCGTCTACGGCGCCAACCCCTCCCGGGGCGCGTTCTCGAGCGCCGACGGTGCCGGCTGGCCGGTGATCCGCTTCGTGGTCGCCGCCCTGTTCGCCTGGGCCGCCTCGCTGATGACCTCGCTCGGCGGCGGCGAACAGCTCGCTCTCTGGGCCGGCTTCATCGCCATCGACACCGCTTCGCGGATCGTCATCTCCCCTTACCTGCAGCGCCTCAACCAGCCTGAGCGCTGGGTGCTGGTCGGCGACGAGGCGACCAGCGAGCGGCTCCGGTCCTACGCGCCGCTGAGCGAGTTCGCGACAGTGGTCGGCACCGTGCCGCCCGCCGAGGACGAGGACGCCGGCTCCAACGGCCGCGTCGCCGCCCTCGAGGTGGTCGAGCGCTACCACGCCGACCGCGTCGTCATCTCCAGCCAGCACGCCGACGACGAAGGCCTGCTCGATCTCGTCCGCGCCTTCAAGTCGATCGGCGTGCCGGTCAGCCTGCTGCCCCGCCCACTCGACCTGCTCGAGGCCCAGGCCGTGACGCCGAACCGGGTCGGCGGCGTGCCGCTGATCGAGGTCGACGCGCTCACCGCCCACGACGCCGGCCCCTACACCGGCCCCGACCGCCGCACTGCTGGGCGCAACACCAAGGTCAGCGTCGTCGTCCCGGCGATGAACGAGGGTCAGAACATCGGCCACGTGCTCGAGCGCCTGCCGGAGGGCCTGCACGAGGTCATCCTCGTCGACGGCAACTCCCACGACGACACGATCGAGGCGGCCCGCCGCGCCTACCCGGAGATCCGCGTCACCTCGCAGAGCGGCCGCGGCAAGGGCGACGCCTTCCGCACCGGCTTCGCCGCCGTGACCGGCAACCTCGTCGTCATGCTCGACGCCGACGGCTCCGCCGACCCGGCCGAGATCCCCCGCTTCGTCGCCGCCCTCGAGGCCGGTGCCGACTTCGCCAAGGGCTCGCGCT
The DNA here is from genome assembly GCA_963812145.1 of uncultured Solirubrobacterales bacterium. Classification (GTDB taxonomy): domain Bacteria; phylum Actinomycetota; class Thermoleophilia; order Solirubrobacterales; family 70-9; genus VAYN01. The sequence continues at coordinate 157,477 of CAWEUG010000004.1, read as the reverse complement.
TCCTCGACGACGGCGGCAGCGCCGACATCACCTGGACGCGCAGCCTCGGCAACGCCTGCCTCAGCGGCACCGCCAACCTCCTCCACGGCACCCACTTCACCGACCTCTGCTACGGCTACAACGCCTTCTGGGCACGCTGCCTGCCGTTCATCGCGCTCGACGTGCCCGGATTCGAGGTGGAGACCCTGATCAACCTCCGAATCGCCGCCGCCGGGATGAAGATCACCGAGGTGCCGAGCTACGAGGAGGAGCGGATCTCCGGCGACAGCAATCTCAAGACCTTCCGCGACGGGTTCCGGGTGCTGGGCACGATCCTCAGCGAGTCCCGCCGCCGCCGCAGCATCCACAGCGAGCGCCGGCCGCAGCTCGACGCCGAGACCCGGGAAGCCAAGACCGCCTCCGCTGTCTGACGCGCGGCGCGTTTCATGCCCCTCGTGGCCGGCGAAGAAGCCGCCGACGCCGCTACCTTCCAGGCCATGGCGACCCGAACTGAGAAACCCAGTCCGGACTCCGCCAAGGAGCCGCTGAGAGAGTCTTCCCCGCGGCGCTCGCGGCTCGACGACCTCGGCCACCTGGCGCCGATCGTCCTCACCACCGGCCTCGGCCTGCTGCTCTGCTCCATCGCCAACGCGCTCTCGCGGGCGACGCTCGATCCTTCGCAGCTGATCTTCTGGGCGGGGATTCTGCTGATCGGCGTACCGATCTTCTACCGGCTCACCGCGGAGGCGGCGTCGACCCGCGAACGACTGGTCCTGGTCGTCCTCCTCGGCCTCTCGCTGTACTGCGTGAAGGTGGTCCGCGACGCGCCGCTCTTCACCTTCTCCGACGAGCTCGTCCACGCCTTCAACGCGGACCAGATCAGCGGCCACCACCACCTCTTCCGAGCCAACGAGGTCCTCCCGGTGACGCCCTTCTACCCAGGGCTGGAGGGGGCGACGTCGGCGCTGATGACGATCACCGGGCTCTCGAGCTTCAGCGCCGGGGTCATCGTCGTCGGCGCCGCCCGGGTGCTGCTGATGCTGGGGCTGTTCTTCCTCTTCGCCCGGGTCAGCGGCTCCGCCCGCACCGCCGGCCTCGGCGTCGCCATCTACGTCGGCAACTTCAACTTCCTCTTCTGGGGAGCGCAGTACTCCTACGAGTCGCTCTCGCTGCCGCTGCTGGTGGTGGTGATCATGGCTTTCGCGGAGCGCGAAGCCTCGCCACGCCAGTGGGCCCGGGAGTGGGCGGTCCCGATCCTGCTCGGCACGGCGGCGATCGTCGTCACCCACCACCTCACCTCCTACGCGCTGGTCGCCTTCATCGCCGCGCTCGTGGCCGCCTACTGGTTCGTGCATCGCACCTGGCGCTGGGCCAACCCGTGGCGCTTCGCGATCGCGGCCGCGGTGCTGGCGCTTGGCTGGATGCTGCTGGTCGCGAGCTCGACCTTCGGCTACCTCTCGCCGGTGCTGAGCGAAGCCTTCGAGGCGATCTTCAACACCGCTTCGGGCGAGGAGGCGCCGCGAGGGCTGTTCCAGGCCAAGGAGTCGGTGGACGTGTCGACCCCGATCCTCGCCAAGGGAGTCGCGCTGCTGGCCGTGCTGCTGCTGGCCGCGGCGCTGCCGTTCGGCTTGCTCAAGCTCTGGCGGCGGCACCGCACCAAGCCGCTGGCGCTGATCTTCGCCCTGGCGGGGCTGGCGTTCTTCGCGACCCTGGCGCTGCGGCTCGCGCCGGCTGCCTGGGAGACCGGCAACCGCGCCAGCGAGTTCCTCTTCATCGGGCTCGCCTTCACGCTCGCCTGCGCCGGCTTCGAGCGCTGGCGCCCGCGCCAGAGCCCGTGGCTCGGCCGGGCCGCGATCAGCGGCGCCCTCGGCGTCATCCTCGTCGGCGGCGCCATCTCCGGCTGGCCGTGGGACCTCCAGCTCGCTCCCACGCTGCGCGCCAGCGCCGACGGGAAGACGATCGTCTCGCCGCCGCTCGGAGCCGCCGAATGGGCGCAGCGGCACCTGCCGGCGGAGGATCGCTTTGCCGCCAATCCGGCCGACGCCCGGGTGCTGATGGTGCCCGGCGGCAAGACCACCCTGACCGGCAAGACCCCCGACATCGAAGACATCCTGATCGAGTCGGGCCTGTCCGGCTGGGAGCTGCCGCTGCTCGAAGAAAACGACGTCCGCTACCTGGTCGTGGACCGGCGCAAGATCGCCTCCAACGCGCTCAAGGGCTACTCGTTCATCATCCCCGAGCGCCCGGAGCTGAGCGAGCTGCTCTCCAAAGACATAGTCAGCAAGTTCCGCGAATTCCCGGACGCCACGCGGATCTACGCGAACGGCTACATCACCGTGCTGGACCTCCAGGGGGGACGATGAGGGGACATCGCGACCTCGTCATCGCGGTCAGGGCTGCGGCGCTGTGCGCGCTGCTCGCCCTGCTGCTGCCGGGCGGGCTGCCGAGCCTGATCTTCGCCGCGCCGCTGGCGCTGCTGCTGCCCGGATTCGCGATCGCCAGCGCCACCTTCGTGCGGCGACCGCTGGACCGGGCGCAGCTGCTGGCGCTGAGCCTGGCGCTGAGCCTGATGACGCTGGCGCTCGGCGGCCTGGTCCTCAACTACGCGCCGGGCGGAATCCGGGCGTTCTCCTGGACCCTGCTGCTGGTCCTGATCGTGGTCGCCGGCTGCCGGGCCGCGGCCTTGAGGCGACCGCGGCCGCCGATCAAGAGGGCCGCCCTCGTCCCGCCGCGGGTCTCGGCGCTGGCGGCCGTGGTGGCGATCGCGGGGCTGGCGCTGGCGGTGGCGGCGCTGGTGCTCGCCTTCACGACCCTGCCGGCGAAGAACGCGCTCGGCTACAGCGAGCTCTGGATGCTGCCCAGCGACAACGTCCCGGCGGCGGTCGAAGTCGGCGTCATCAGCCAGGAGAAGAGCCCGGCCAGGTTCCGCCTCCAGGTCGCCTTCGCCAACCGCGCCAAGCCGATCGAAAGGGAGTTCTCGCTCGATCCCGGCGAGGAAAAAGTCCTGCAGCTAGGCACCGAACTACCGCCTCCCGGAACCGCGGTCGCGGTCGACGCGAGCCTGTACCTTCAAAGCCTTCCGGGCGAAGCCTACCGACGGGTCTCGGGGCAGATCGCGGCTCCGGAGGCATCGCCATGACGGCCCCAGCGACAGCAACCGATCTCGAGATCGACATCGTGATCAACAACTACAACTACGGGTGCTACCTGTCCGACGCCGTCGCCAGCGCCCGCGATCAGACCCACCCCAAGGTGAGGGTGATCGTCGTCGACGACGGCTCCGGCGACGACTCGCGGCGGGTGCTCGAGGAGCTCGAGGACGGCGTCGCGGCGGTGGTGCTGAAGGACAACGGCGGCCAGGCGTCGGCCCTGAACGCCGGCATCGAGCACTGCTCCGGGGACGTCGTCATGTTCCTCGACGCCGACGACGTCCTCCACCCCGATGCCGCCGCCAGGGTCGCAGCCGCGTTCGCGGCGGACCCGGCAATCGCCAGGGTCCAGTTCCGCGCCGACGTGATCGACGCCGAGGGCCGGCCGACCGGGGTCGTCAAGCCCTCCCCGCATCTGCCGATGCCGACCGGCGACCTCAAGGTGGCCGAGCTCGCCCACCCCTACGACATGGTCTGGATGTCGACCAGCGCCAACGCCTTCCGCCGCGCCGCGCTGCGGGAGATGCTGCCGATCCCGGAGCCCGAGTACCGGATCTGCGCCGACTGGTACCTGGTCCACCTCAGCACGCTGCTCGGGCCGGTGCTCTCGCTGAGCGGGGTCGGCGTCTCCTACCGGATGCACGGCGCCAACAACTACGAGCCCCAGTCCTCGCGGCTGGACCTCGATCACCTGCGCCAGACGATCCTGCTCGCCCGCTCGACCTCCGCCGAGCTGCTGCGCTTCGCCGCCGAGCTCGGCCTCCCGCACCCGCGGCAAATCCTCTCCCTCGCCGACCTCGCCAACCGGATGATCTCGCTGCGCCTCGAGCCCGAGAGGCACCCGCTCGAGGCGGACGGGCGAGGCCGGCTCCTCGCCGACGCGGTGCGGGCGAGCAGGCGCCGGGAGGACGTGCCGGCGGCGATGAAGCTGCTCTCCCTCGGCTGGTTCGCGGCGATGGCGCTCGCGCCCCGGCGGCTGGCCCGGCGCCTCGCCGTGCTCTTCCTCTTCCCCGAGAGCCGGACCGCCGCCAACCGCCTGCTGGCGCATCTGCATCGCCGCGGCGGCCCCCGCAACGAGCCGGCGGTCGTCTGAGATGCGCATCCTGATCGCCACCGACCACTTCCCCCCCTACATCGGCGGCGCCCACCGCCAGGCCCAGCTGCTGGCCCGGCTGATGGCCGGGCGCGGCCACACGGTCGCGGTCGTCGCTCCCTGGCACGGCGGCCTGCCGAAGCTCGAACACGACGACGGCTTCGTCGTCCACCGCGTCCGCCAGCTCCGCACCGCGATGAGCTTCATGGTCCGCGACGAACGCCAGCGGCACCAGCCCCCCTTCCCGGACCCGGTGACGATCGTCGGCCTGCACCAGCTGATCTCCGACTTCGAGCCGGACATCGTCCACGCCTACGGCTGGCTCGCCTTCTCGGTCGCCGCGGCGATGGGTCGCAAGCGGATACCGCTGCTGATCTCGGCCCGCGACTACGGCTACTTCTGCGCGACCAGGACGCTGCTGCGCAAAGGGAAGCCCTGCTCCGGGCCGGCGCCGGTCAAGTGCATGCTCTGCGCCGGCGAGTACTACGGGGTCCCGAAGGGCTGGGTCGCGGCCGTCGGCGTCGGGCTCTCCAAGCCCTTGCTGGCGCGCAGGATCACCGGCCTGCACAGCGTCAGCTCCTACGTCCACGACGTCACCGTCAGCAATCTGGGCGGGCGCGGAGGCGACGCCGGCGAGCTGACCGCGATGACGATCCCGAGCTTCCAGGCGGAACCGCCGCCCCGCCCCGGCGAGGCGCCGCCGGACGTCGACGCCTGGCTCGCCCGCCTTCCCGACCGGCCCTTCATCCTCTTCGTCGGCGCCTTCCGCAAGGTGAAGGGGCTGGAGACGCTGTTCGACGCCTACCGCCGCCTCGACTCGCCGCCGCCGCTGGTCCTGATGGGCACCTTCGAGCGCGACTCGCCCGCCGACTTCCCCGCCGAGGCCGTGGTCCTCACCGACGTCCCCCACCAAGTCGTGATGGCCGCCTGGGACCGGGCGATGTTCGGGGTGATGCCGTCGCTGTGGCCCGAGCCCCTGGGGGCGACCGTCGCCGAGGGGATGAGCCGCGGCAAACCGGTCATCGGCACCCGGCCGGGCGGGCACACGGACATGCTCGACGAGCAGACCGGCATCCTCGTCCCCCAGGGCGACGTCGAGGCTCTGGCCGCGGCGATGAGGGAGCTGATGACGGACCCGGCGCGGCGCGAGGCGCTCGGGCGCGCCGCCGCCGAGAAGGCGACCGGCTTTGCCGCGCCGAACGTGATCCCCCGCTTCGAAAGCGCCTACGAGGAGGTCATCGCCGCCGCAGCAACCGAGGGCGAATGAAGATCCTGATGGTGGCGCCGATGGTGCCGCGCGAGGACGGCGCCGGCGCGATCCCCCTGCTGCTGCACGCCCAGCTCGCCGGCCTCAGGGAGCGTCACGAGGTGACCCTCGTCAGCGCCGTCGGCGACGAGCGCGGCGAGGCCGAGGCGGCCGCGGCCCTGATCGATTCCGGGCTGGACGCGCACTTCGCCGACCGCCGCCAGCCGCGCTCGGCGCGCCGTCGCTGGCGGCGGCGGCTGCGGCTGGCCGCCACCTGGGCCACTCGCGGCTGGCCGTGGCGGACGGTCTGGTTCGCCGACCCCGGCATCCAGGCGATCCTCGACCGGCTCGCGGCGGCAAAGAGCTTCGACGCGATCGCCGTCGAGGACAGCGCGATGTCCGTCTTCCGCCTGCCGGCGGGCGTGCCGGCAATCCTGACCGAGCACGAGGCGCACCGGGCGCCGCGGCCCGGCTGGTGGCGCGGCCCGGTCGCCGGGATGCCGGGCCGGGTGCTCGGCGCGATCGACTGGCGGCGCTGGGGCCGCTTCCAGCGCTCCGCCTGGCGACGCTTCGACCGCATCATCGTCTTCAGTCGCGGCGACGCCGAGGCGATCGCCGCGAGCGAGCCGGAGCTGCGGCCGCGACTGCGGGTCAGCCCGTTCGGCCTGGTCCTGCCCGCCGCCGCCGACCCCGGGCGCGAAGAGGAAGGAACCGTCTTCTTCGTCGGCAACTTCACTCACCCGCCGAACCGCGATGCCGCCGTCTGGCTGGCGAGGGCGATCATGCCGGCGGTGCGGCGGCGCCGGCCCGAGGCGCGACTGCGGATCTTCGGCAGCGCCCCGCCCGAGGAGGTGCTCGACCTCGCCGGCCCGCAGGTCGAGGTCGTCGCCGACGCGGCCTCGATCGAGCCGGACCTCGAAGCCGCCGCCGTTGTCCTCGCCCCCGTCCGCACCGGCGGCGGGATGCGGATGAAGGTGCTCGAAGCGCTGGCAAAGGGGAAGGCGGTGGTGACGACGCCACTCGGCGCCGAAGGCTATGCGGAGCTCGATCCGCAGCCGCCGCTGCGGATCGCCGACGGGGCCGAGGCGATCGCGGCGGCAACCGCCGACCTGCTCGAGGATGCGGCGCTGCGGCGGGACCTCGGCCGGCGCGCGCGCGCCTTCGCCGAGGCCCACTACAGCCCCGCGGCCTGGGCCCAGCGACTCGAGCAGATCTACGACGAGTCCATCAGCGGGGCTGGGTAGCCTCGCGCGGGATGGCCCTCTCGGTGGAGATCCTCGACGACGAGTCGCAGCTCGACTCGATCGTCGGTCAGTGGGACGCCCTGGCGATCGAGTCCGGCAATCCCTACTGCGCGCCGGCCTGGATGCTCGCCTGGTGGCGCAACGTCCGCGGCCCGGAGGCGGCGCTTCGAGCCGTCTGCGTGCACGAAGGCGACCGCCTGCTGGGCCTCGCGCCGCTCTGGGTCGCCGACGGCTCCGAGCAGCGCGCCCACTACGAGGTGCTGACCGCGCGCCTCTCCCCTCCCGCCACCCCGCTGGTCTCGACCGGCCGGGAGGCGGACGTGGTCGCGGCGATGGCGAAGGGGCTGGCCGCGGCCACTCCGAAGCTCTCGCTACTGCGGCTCGAGGGGCGGCATGCGGATGCGGTCCTCTCGGAACGGCTGCTCAGCGCCTGGCCCGGACTCAGGCCGGGGGTCCACACGGTGCCAGCCGTGCCGATGCCGATCGTCGCCGTCGCCGGGCGCAGCTACGAGGAGTGGCTCGGCACCAAGAGCAGCAAGTTTCGTCAGGAAGCGAGGCGGCTCCGCCGCCGCCTCGACGACGCGGGGGCCCGCTTCAGCCTGGTCGGGCCGGCGGACCTGGACCGGGCGCTGGACGCATTCGAGAACCTGCACGGCGGGCGCTGGAGCGAGCGGGGCGGCTCCACGGCGCTGGTCCCCGGCTGGCGGCAGATGCTCGCCGAGGCCTATGAGTCCCTGCCCGAGCAGCGGCTGCGGATCTTCACGCTCGAGCTGGAGGGGCGGATCGTGGCGGTGCAGATCCTCGTCGCCGCAGGGGGCGAGGTGGCCGGCTGGAGCGGCGGGTTCGACGACGCCGCGAAGAAGTTCTCGCCGGCGATCCAGCTGACCCTGCACACGATCGAGGACACGGCCGAGCGCGGCGAGGACCACCTCAACCTCGGGCCCGGCGGCCAGTCCTACAAGGCGCGCCTGGCCGACGCCGAGGACGCGATGTCGGTGATGAAGATCATCCCGCGCGGACGCAGCTACCCGCGGATCAAGCTCCGCCTCGTCGTCCAGGAGACGAAGGAGCGGGTCGGCGAGCGCCTGGGCGAGCGCCGGAAGCGAAGCCTCCGCCGCCGCCGGCAGGACTGAGGGGCGGCGACCATGAGCGAGGAGCCCCGCGCCAGCATCATCATCCCCACCCATCAGCGCCGGGAGGCGCTGCGACGCGCGCTGGGGGCGCTCGAGCGCCAGAGCGCCGGCCCGGCGGACTTCGAGGTGATCGTCGCGGTCGACGGCTCGACCGACGGCACCGCCGAGCTGCTCGCCGATATCTCCCTGCCGTACCGGCTGCGGGTTCTCGACGGTCCCCAGCGCGGCCGGGCCGCTGCCCGCAACGCGGCGCTCGCGGTCGCCGCGGGCGAGGTCGTGATCCTGATCGACGACGACATGCAGCCGGCGCCGCACTTCGTCGAGCGCCACCTCAGCCACCACCCGGACGGCTCGCGGGTCTGCGCGCTCGGCGCCGTCCCGGTCGAGCTTGACGACTCCAGCCCCCGCGCGGCCCACTACGTGAAGGCCAAGTTCGACGACCATCTCGCCAACCTGGCGAAGCCGGGGCACCGCTTCATGCCGCGCGACTTCTTCTCCGGCAACGTCTCGATGCCGGCGCAGCTGCTGCGCGAGGTCGGCGCCTTCGACGAGACCTTCGCGCCCTACGGGAACGAGGACGTCGAGCTCTCGGTGCGACTCCAGGAGGCCGGCGCATCGCTCCGCTACGACGCCGAGGCGCTGGCCCGGCAGGAATACGACAAGGACCTGCGCGGCCTCGCCTCAGACACGCTCGAGAAAGGCGGCACCACGGTGCTGCTGGCGCGGCGCCACCCCGGTGCCTTCGAGGCGCTGCGCCTGGCCGCCCCCCGCGAGGGCTCGCGCCCCTGGCTGGCGGCGCGGTCGATCCTGCTCTGGGCGACGAGGAGAAGCAGCGCCGTCGCCACCCTCGTGCTCGCCGCTGCGGCGGCGCTGGAGCGGCTCGGCTGCTGGCGCTCGCCGCTCTTCTATCGGGCGGCGCTCGACTACGCCTTCTGGGCAGGTGTCGAGGGTGAGCTGCGCGAATCAAACGACGACGGCAGGCTGAAGCAGCTGGCGACCGAACTTCATCGTGGCCCGATCGATCTACTACTACACGGATAGCCGTGAAATCGGCGGTGCCGAGCTGGCGCTGCTGATGCTGATCGAGAACCTCGATCGCCGGGCCTGGCGGCCCACCCTGCTGCTCGACGCCCAGGCCGGCGCCGAGCCCCTGGCCGAGCGAGCGTCGGCGCTGGGAGTGCCGGTCCGCCTGCTGGCGCCGATGCCGCTCGGCCTCGCCGGCGCCCGCCGGGCGGCGCGGCTGGCGCGGACGCTGCAGACGGAGCGCCCGGACGTCTTCCATGCCCATCTCAGCTGGCCCCTCGCCGCCAAGTGGGCGCTGGCCGCGGCGGTCGCGGCGCGGGTGCCGAGCCTGGCCACGGTGCAGCTGATCCCGGAGTTCGAGCTCGATCGCTCCTCGTTCTGGCAGCTGCGGGGCCTGGCCCGGGGCGTCGGCCGCTACATCGCCGTCTCGCGCGACGTCAAGGCGGAGCTGGTCGAGCGCTTCCGCTGGCCGGCGGACAAGATCGAGGTGATCTACAACGCCGTCGAGGTCGACCGCTTCGGAGGGGCTGCGCCGGCGGGGCTGCGCGAGCGGATCACCGCGGGCGGCGACCGCAAGGTCGTCCTCACCCCCGCCCGCCTCGACCCCCAGAAGGGGCACCCGGTCCTCTTCCGCGCGGCGGCAGAGGTCCCCGACGCCTTCTTCGTGCTGGCCGGCGAAGGGCCCGAGCGGGCGGCTCTGGAAGCCGAGGCGAGCAGCCTCGGCATCGCCGAGCGCGTCGTCTTCCTCGGCCACCGCACCGACATCCCCGAGCTGCTCGCCGCCTGCGACATCTTCGCCCTTCCCTCCCTCTACGAGGGGTCCTCGCTGGCCGTGCTCGAGGCGATGGCGTCGGGGCGGGCGGCGATCAGCTCGGCGATCGGCGGCACCGACGAGCTGATCGAGGACGGCAAGAGCGGCCTCCTGGTGGCCCCCGGCGACGCCGCCGGCCTTGCCGCGGCGCTGCGGCGCCTGCTCGGCGACGAGCGGCTGCGCGAATCGCTGGCCGCCAGCGCCCGGCGGCGGGTCGAGCGGGACTTCACGCCGGGCGCGATGGCGAGCAAGGTGCAGCGCATCTACGACGAGCTCCTCGATGGGCCCACCGCCGGTGCCTGAGTCGCTGCCGGAGCCCCAGCTCAACGAGCTGCTGCGCGAGGTCGACTGGCGCTTCCTGCTCGGCGGCGCCGAGCCGCCGCGGGCGATCGCACTCGGCAAGCGCCCGAGCTCGCGGGCTCTGCAACTGATCGCCGCCGAGTCGCCGGCCCCGGGAGCGGCGGACCTGGCACTGATCGGCTATCCGAGCCGGTCCTCGTTGCGCGCAGCCCTCGCGGCCCTGGCCCCCGGCGGCGCCGTGGTCTGCCTCTGGCGGGCGCCGCGGCCGGGAGGAACCGGGCGCGCGCGCAAGCGGCTGCGGGCAGCCGGATTCGCCGACGCCCGGCTCTACTGGCCCGGTCCGATCCCCTTCCGCCCGCCCGAGTTCTGGCTGCCGCTCGACTCGGCCGAGGCCGTGGCGCACCTGCTCGCCCAGCGGCCGCCCCGGTCTCGCACCCAAGCAGCGCTGCGACCGCTCTGGAAAGCAGTGAGCCGGGCCGGCCTGCTGGCGCCGATCTGCGCGGTCGGCCATGCCCCCGGCGGCGACGCGGGAGCCGGCGACCTGCCCGGGCCCGGCGGGTCGATGCTGCTGCTGACCGGGGGCAAGCGCAGCATCAACAAGGTCGTCGGGCTCCCCTTTGCCCCCGGCCAGCCAGGACCGGCGACGGTCGTCAAGTTCTCGCGGGTGGCCGCCGCCGACACCGCGCTCGAGCACGAGGCCGAGGTCCTGCGCCGGGTCGAGAGCGAGCATCCCGCCGTCGCCGGAGTGCCGCGCCTGCGCGCCTCGGGGCATCGCTCCGGCCGCCGGGCCATAGCCGAGACGGCGGTCTTCGGCACGCCGCTGATCTCGCAGCTCGGCCTGGACAGCTTCGACCGGCTTGCCGCCCTCGTCGCCGAGTGGCTCGCGGGCCTGGTCGACCGGGCGCCGCTGCCGGAATCCAGCTGGCGCGGGCGCCTGGTCGAGGAGCCCCTGAACGATTTCGAGCGCAGCTTCGGCGCCGTCGCCGCGGCCGGCACCGTCGCCCGCGTGCGGCAGCTGCTGAGCGACCTCGGCGACCTCCCCCAGGCCTGCGAGCACCGCGACTGCTCGCCCTGGAACGTGGTCCTGGCCGGGGATGTCCCGGCGCTGCTGGACTGGGAGTCGGCCGAGCCCCGCGGGCTCCCCGGCCTGGACCTCGCCTACTTCCTGGCCAATGCCGCCTTCGTGGTCGAGGGAGCGCTGGACTCGGGGCGCACCCGCGAGTCCTACGCGCGGCTGCTCGACCCCGCCAGCGCGACCGGCGCGGTGGCGGCGCGCTGCGCCGCTGCCCACTGCGAGCGGATCGGCCTCGACCCCGGCACCTACGAGCGCCTGCGACTGCTCTGCTGGGTCGTTCACTCGCGCTCCGACTTCCGCCACCTCGAGATGGCCGCCGCCGGCGCCCCCAGCGCGGAGGCCCGGCGCGGCGCCATGTTCCTCGGGATGATCGAAGAGGAGCTGCGGCGGCAGGCTCCCGCCGGCGGGGCCGGGATAGCGTGAGGGCGGTGCGAACGCCGCAGGCCAGCGTTGTGATCCCGACCCGCAACCGGGAGGAGCTGCTCGGCCGCTGCCTGGAGGCCCTGCGCCGGCAGACCGAGAGCAGCGAGAGCTTCGAGGTGGTCGTCGTCGACGACGGCTCGACGGACGGCACGGCGAAGCTCCTGGCAAAAGCCGACACCCCGTTCGCCCTGCGCCCGCTGCGAGTCGAGCCGGCCGGCGTCTCCAGCGCCCGCAACGCCGGCGTCGCCGCGGCTGCCGGCGGCATCTGCATCTTCCTCGACGACGACTGCATCCCCGCGCCGGCCCTGGTCGCGGAGCATCTGGCGGCCCACCGCGAGGACGACCGCCTGCTCGCGATCGGGGCCCTGACGCAGGTTCCTCCCGGCGAGCCCGACTGGTACACGCGGGCTTTCGCCCGGGCCTGGGAGGACCACTACCGGAGGATGGAGGGCAAGCCCGCCGCCTGGAGCGACTGCTACAGCGGCAACATCTCGGTTCCCCGCGAGGCGATGATCGAGCTCGGCGGCTTCGCCACCGACGTCCCCGTCGGCGAGGACATCGAGCTCGGCTTCCGGCTCGAGCAACGGGGCTTCGCGCTCCGCTACCTGCCCCGGGCCGGCGCCCTCCACGACGACCAGAAGCCGCGTCGCCGGCTGCTGGCGGACGTCCGCCGCCACGCCGGGGCCTACCTCGAGCTGAGCCGGCGCCATCCCGGCATGGAGCCGAAGCTGATCGGCTGGTTCGCGGACGCCGGCCCCCGCGAGCTCGCCCTGCGGCGCCTGCTGATCGCCCTGCGAGTCCCGGTGGGGGCACTGGCCGGCGTCGGCGCGCTGGTCCCCGGCGAAGCTCGGCAGAGCCTCTGGTACGACTTCGTCTGGAGGTTTGCCTTCTGGCGCCAGGTCCGGCGGCTGCTGAGCCGTCGCGAGTGGCTGGCGTTGAGCCGCAGAGTCGCTCCCGAGCGGTCCCCATCTGAGCCGGTCGGGCAGCCGTGAGCGGCGCCGAACCGCAGCTCAGCGTCATCGTCGCGACCCACAATCGCCGCGACCTGCTGGCCCGCTGCCTGGAGGCGCTGAGCCGGCAGACCCTCGATCCCGGCAGCTTCGAGGTGATCGTCGCCGACGACGGTTCCAGCGACGGCGCGCCGGAGCTCGTCGAGGGCCTCGAGACCCGGTTCCAGCTGCGGCTGCTGCGACTGGACAAGGGCGGCCAGGCGGCGGCCCAGAACGCCGCGATCGAGATCGCCGCCGGCCGCACCTGCCTCTTCCTCGACGACGACTGCATCCCCGCGCCCGGCTGCCTGGAGGGCCACGTCGCCGCGCACCGGGCCGGCGCCGGGACGATCGGCATCGGCGCCCTCCTCCAGCAGCCCCCGCAGGCGAACGACTGGTACGCACACACCTTCGCCAAGGCCTGGAACGAGCACTACGAGCGGCTCGCCGATCGCCAGCCCGAGTGGACCGACTGCTACGGCGGCAACCTCTCGGCGCCGCGCCGGGCGCTGCAGGAGCTCGGCGGCTTCTCCACCGACCTGGCGATCGAGGAGGACGCCGACCTCGCCTTCCGGCTTGCCGCCGCGGGCTGCGTGCCGGCCTACCTGCCGGACGCCGAGGCCGTGCACGACGACCAAAAGCGCCGGGGCCGCCTGATCGAAGACGCCCGCCGCCAGGGCGCCGGCCACGTCGCCCTCGCCGCCCGCTATCCGGCGGCGCTGCCGAAGCTGCTGGGCTGGTTCGGCGCGCCGACCGCGCGCGACGTGGCCCTGCGCCGGCTGCTGCTGGCCCTGCGCGTGAGCCCGGCGGCGCTCGCCCTGCCGGGACGGCTGCTGCCGCGCCAGGGAAGCAGGCTGATCTGGTTCTACTTCGTCTCCCGCTACGCCTTCTGGCTCGGCGTCCGCGGCAGCGTCGACCGCGAGCTCTGGCTGCGGATGACGCGCCGGGTGCCGGTGCTGATGTACCACGCCTTCAGCGAGGCCGACGAAGGCGACCGCTACGTCCTGCCGCGGCGGGCGTTCCGCCGCCAGATGCGGTTGCTGGCGCTGCTGCGCTACCGGGTGATCGATTTCGAGGAGCTCGCCCGGTCGCTGCGCGACGGGCCGCCGCCGCCGCGCCGGGCGCTGGTGATCACGATCGACGACGGCTACCGCGACAACCTCGAGATCGCCCAGCCGATCCTGCGCCGGCGCCGCTTCCCGGCGACGATCTTCCTCGTCAGCGACCGCCTCGGCGGCGTCAACGACTGGGACCGGGAGGGGGTCGTCTGCGGGCGCCCCCTGCTCACCGTGGAGGAGATCGAAGAGCTGCGCGAGGGAGGCATCAGCTTCGGCGCCCACACCCGCACCCACGTCAACCTGGAGGAGGCCGGCGACGAGGCGATCGAGGCGGAGGTCGCGGGCTCGCGCCGCGACCTCGAAGGCGTTCTCGGCTCGCCGGTCCGCAGCTTCGCCTACCCGTACGGCCGTCGGGACGCACGGGGCGTCGCGGCCGTCGGCCGCGCCGGCTACGAGGCGGCGTGCACGACCCACCCCGAGCGGGCCCGGCTCGACGACGACCGGCTGCAGATCCCGCGGATCGAGATCCGCGCCGAATACTCGCTCGCGAAGTTCCTGGTCAGGGTTCTGCGCGGCGGCCGCTGAGCGCCTCGCTCAGGAGGGCAGGTGCCACTTGTGGGCGAGGATGACGTCTCCGTCCGACCCGGCCGCCGGCATCGGCCGGTCGCCCATCACGCCGGGCTCGACGTCGAAGAAGGCCGCCGCCTGCAGGCCGTCCTGGACCAGCTGCCGGCCCCTGAGCAGGACGTCGATGCGGTAGCGACCGGGGATCAGCGGCAGGGTCTCGATCTTGCACTCGATCCGCGCCCCGAGCTCGGGGTCGCGCACGTCCTCGCTGGAGGAGAGCTCGCTGTCCACCGTCGTCACCGGCTGGCCGAGGCTGTTGACGATCGTCAGGCTGCACTCCATCGCCGGCACCGTCTCGGTGAACTCGACCACGACCTCGGCCGGGCGGCCGCCGACCACGACGTCGACCTGGCCGCTGACCGAGTCGTACATCGCGACCCGCTTGATCATCGCTTCCTGCCAGCCACGTCCGTCGCGGTCGCGCCGGCTGACCAGATCCTCGTCGGCAGCGCGCTCCAGGGCCCGCAGGTAGTGGTCGACTGCCTCCCCGACCGGGGCGTCGGCGATCGCCCGCCCCTCCTCGAGCAGGATTCCGCGTTTGCAGAGCGCCTGGATGATCGCCAGGTTGTGGGAGACGAAGACGACCGTCCGCCCTTCCCGGGCCACCTCGTTCATCTTCGCCAGCGACTTGCGCTGGAAGGCGGCGTCGCCGACCGCCAGCACCTCGTCGACCAGCATGATCTCCGGCTCGAGGTGGGCCGCGACGGCGAACGCGAGCCGGACCGACATCCCGCTCGAGTAGCGCTTCACCGGGGTGTCGAGGAAGCGCTCGATTTCGGCGAAGGCGACGATTTCGTCGAAGCGACTGCGGATCTCGGCCCGCCTCATGCCCAGGATCGCGCCGTTGAGGAAGATGTTCTCGCGCCCGGTCAGCTCCGGATGGAAGCCGGTGCCGACCTCCAGCAGCGAGCCCGCCCGCCCGGTCACGTCGGCCCAGCCGGTGCTCGGCTCGACGATCCGCGAGAGGATTTTCAGCAGGGTGCTCTTGCCGGCGCCGTTGTGCCCGATCAGGCCGACCACCTCGCCGGTGCGGATCGTCAGCGAGACCTCGCGCAGGGCCCAGAAGGTGTCGACCTGCGGCTTCTCCCGCTTCCCCCCACCCGGCCGAGCGCCCCCTTGGCGGAGCTGACGATGCTCTCGCGCAGGGACCCGTAGCCGCGGCTGCCGACCCCCAGCGTGTAGCTCTTGCCGAGCTCCTCCGTTTGGATTGCGATCTCGCTCATCGGTCTAGATGTAGTCGGCGAAGGCCCGCTCGACCCGGTCGAAGTAGGCGAGTCCGGCGACGAGGATGACCAGCGCCGAGGCGGCCGAGACGCCGATCAGCGCCAGCGGCGCGTCGCCGGTGTCGAGCGCCGCCCAGCGGAAGCCTTCGACCACGCCGACCATCGGGTTGATCGCCGAGAGCGTCCGCCAGGGCTCGTCGAGAAGGCTGCTCGGGTAGGCGACCGGCGTCGCGAAGAGCCACATCTGAATCGCGAACGGGACCACGTAGCGGACGTCCCGGAAGCGCACGTTGATCGCCGAGAGCGCGGCGCTGACGCCGAGCGCCGCCGCCGCCATGATCACGATCAGGACCGGCAGCGCCAGCACCGCCAGCGAGGGGACGATGCCCCAGATCAGCACGATCGCGAAGAGGATCACCAGCGAGATGCCGAGGTCGACGAAAGCGGCGGCGAGCACTCCGGCGGGCATGAATATGCGCGGAAAGTAGATTTTCGAGACCAGGGCTGAGTTGCTGACCAGGCTGTCGGCGCCGAGCAGCACCGAGTTGGCGAAGAAGGTCCAGGGAACCAGCGCCGCGAGGCTGAAGAGGGCGTAGGGCAGGCCGTCGGAGGAGACGCCGGCGAGGCGGCCGAAGAAGAGCGTGAAGACGACCATGAAGCCGATCGGCTGGAGGATGGCCCAGAAGGCCCCCAGAGCCGTCTGCCGGTAGCGCACGGTGACGTCGCGGGCGGCGATCTGGAAGGCGAGGTCGCGGTAGCGCCAGAGCTCCCGGGGAGAGAGGACACGGCTGAAGCCGCGGGTCGGCCGCAGGCGGATCGTCTCGGGCACCCCGAGGCCGGCGCCGGCCTCTCGCGGCGAGTCTGGTGCGGTCACCTGCTCCATCGTCTGGAGCATAGGTTCTGCGTGCGTGCCCAGACCCCTGGGAGGACTAGGAAGAGGACGGGTCGAGCCGCACGCCGGAGAGCCAGAGCGAGACGTCGCGGAGCCGCCCCGGCCAGCCGGCGAGGGCGAGCTTGCGCCGCAGCTTGGCCGGGGTGTCGCTGGCGTGGACCTCGACCCGGGGGATCGCGAAGCGGTCGGTGGCCGCGCCGGCGAGGCCCCAGTCGACCGTGAAGGCGAGCTCGTAGCCGGCCTCCCGCACCGCCGCCGCCAGTGCCGGGCTCCATTGCCCGTAGGGATAGGAGAAGGCCCGCGGCCGCGGCAGGCCCGCCCGCTCGATGCGCTCGGCGGCGCCGCCGAGCTCGTCCTCCAACTCCTCCCCCGGCACCGCGGTGAGGGGCCGGTGGGTGGTCGTGTGCGAGCCGACCTCGACGCCGCGGGCGGCGACCTCGCGCAAGCCGCCCGCGTCGAGCAGGTCGAGGGTCGTGGCCCGCTTCTTGCCGTCCCAGCGGTTGGTGCCGCCGATCTGCCCGGCGACCGCGAAGACCAGCGCCGGGATGCCGCGCTCGGCGAGGATCGGGCAGGCCGCCTCGAGCAGGTCGGCGTAGGCGTCGTCGAAGCTGAGCAAGACGGCGCGGGGCGGCAGCCTCCCCTCCCCCCGCAGCGCCGCCAGCAGCGCGTCGACGTCGACGAAGTTGGTCCCGCGGGCGATCAGGGCGTCGAGCTGGGCGGCGAAAAGTCGCGGCGGCACCGCGTACTCCGCGAGCACGGGGTCGTCGCGCAGGTCGGCAATCGCGTGGTAGGCGAGAATGCGCAGGCGCTGGCGCCCTCTACCGGGCGATGGCGAAGCCACAGATGTCACATCCCTTCTTCAGCATCGTCGTCACCACGTACAACCGGGAACGGATCGTACGTCGCTGCGTCGACAGCTGCCTGGCCCAGACGGCGGCGGACTTCGAGCTGATCGTCGTCGACGACGGCTCCGGGGACGGCACCGTCGCGGCGCTGGAACGCGACCCGGACCCCCGCCTCCGCGTCCTCTCCCACGCCGAGAACCGCGGCATCAACCCGGCCCGCTTCACCGGGGCGAGCGCGGCCAGGGGCGAGTGGGTCGTCGTCGTCGACAGCGACGACGAGCTGCTGCCCGGGGCGCTCGAGCGGCTGCGCGAGATCATCGTCGGGCTGGCGCCGGAGGTGAGGGTGCTGCGCAGTCGGCAGCTGCACGACGACGGCTCGATCACCCCGTCCTTCGTCCCGGCCGGCCCCTACGGCTACGAGGGCCGCATCCGCTGGGCGGAGGCGGAGGGCGGCCAGGACGCGGCCCGCTGCCTGCACCGCTCGGTCTTCGATGCCTCCCCCTACATCGACGGCCGGCGCGGGGCGATGGAGACGCTGTTCGAGCTGAACCTGGCCGAGCACGCGACCAGCGTCTGCGTCGAGGACGTGCTGACCAGGGTGCACGGCGACGCGCCCGACAGCTGGCTGCGCAGCAACCGCTCGCGGGACCTGATCCCGCGCCTGCGGCGCGAGGCCCCGGACATGCTCTGGATGGCCGAGACCACGCTCGCCCGCCACGGGGCGGCGCTCGAACGCGACGGCCCCCGCCAGTACACGACGCTGCTGCGGATCGCCTCCACCCAGGCCTTCCTGCTCGGCCGCAGGCGGACCGGCACTCGATACGGGCTGCGGGCGCTGCGGCGAGCGCCCCTCGACCCGGAGGCCTGGGTCACCCTCGGCCTGGGCCTGCTGGGCCCGTGGGCGGTCGGGCGCGGCGCGGTCGCGCACCGCCGACTCTCCCGCTAGCCAGTTGATGCGTGACAGATGAAGCCTCCGGCCAGCGCGGTCCACACCTGCCGGCGGTTAACGTACATGCTTGAGGCTAGAACTCTTACCTGAGTCTCATCTGCCACTGGGGCATTCCCCATAAAGAACGGGATACTGTTGTGGAGACGAGTGATAGTGAGCGTTCGGTCACCACCGAACCGAACTCATAGACGGCCATCGCAGGTTGGAAGGCGAACATCGAAGAAGTTTCCATCCCTTAGAGTGACGACGACGACCCGCGAATACCAAGCGCGGCCTTCGCAGGCAATCGGCTGGACGGCGATGACGCGAACGCGGCGTCCGCTGCGCTCATTCACCCCGTAGGCCGCCCGGGTGGGATTGGAGCCCCAATGGCCCCACTTCATGCCCTTGATCGGAATCCCCACAACTCCCTTTTTCCCGTATCCCCGAAGGTAACACCGACTCGGCTGAGCCTGAGCGGTGTAGCGACGGGTCTCCGGGTGGAAGCAGGCGATCACGGGTCCGGCCTTTGCGGGTGGCCGGGCATTCGCGGGCGAGGGCGGAGCAGACAGCGGCAGCAGAGCCAAACTGATGACAGCCACCACAGAGCAGGCCAGTGCGGCTGAGCGTTTTCCCATAGTCATAGCTGGAAGTATCTCCTAGGCTTACTATTGGCGACTGAAGGAACTTTCTGGGTGTTTTTCAACCACTTCTTTGCTTACTTTCTCCATTCTTCCCGATTCCGCTCTAGCCCCTTTGATCAGCCGACTTTTCTGCAGGCGGTGCGACCTCCCCGAGCCGACGCTTCAACTCATTACTCACATGAAGTAAGTTCCCATGCTTTCCAGCTCTGGCATAGCGGCAACCGGTCACGACCAGCTTGACGGACTCTCGATGAGAGTCTCGGTAGATAAACAGTAAATAAAAACCACCGCCTACTGGGACTCCGCAGTGCCGCCGTTCCATTCTCGGGTGGCGGAAGGGTTCAAGTCCATCGACGCTCCGAGCGAGCGACCTTACCCCACCGATGCCGTAAAGGGTGGACTCACTTGCAAGATCGGACTGCAAGGGCGGGTCGTGAACGACTTCATACCCGCTGAACGCATGCAGATACCGACATACGGTGACTTCGAAAAGACCCTCTAGTTGGATTGCCTCGGGTCGACCGGGCCCGACCTTTGGAGATTCATCGAACCAGGTAGGGCATCGCTGAGGTTCCGGCGCAGCCGGCGCAGCAGACCAGCTGTCATGCACTACCAACGCTGACCCGGAGAACAGCGCCGCAACCAGAAGCAGTATGAGTCGCGTCGGCATTACTCAACGCTAGCAAGAGATCAAGGGCGCAGTTCGTCTCTGGACATTTTCGTTAAAGGAGTCGACAACTTGGCCATCGACAGCGACAGTCAGGTTCTTTACGCCGCTCCCCCGCCTTTCGAGAGCTCCATCGGCAGCGTGTATTTCGAGGGCATATTCTTTCGTACCTTCTTTTAGCCCTTCAGTCAGAGTTCCACTCTGCGTAATATCTGGCGGCGAACATCGGGACCTTGATTTGGTTCGATCTCCCCCGCTCCCAGCGCCCGGTCATAGACCCGTGCCTCGTCGATCTTGCCGCTGAAGCCTTCGGAGGTGGGCCCAGGTGTTTTGGAAGACGTCTTCGGTGCCTTCGACGGTGACGGTTTCTCCAGCGCCGGGGGAGATCACGCCTTCGGGGCGCCCGTTGTGGCGAGCTTGAGTCAGGACGATGTCGGAATCGCCGTGAACCGTCCGTATTCGTTCGTTGGCCACTTCCAGACCCTCCTTGGGCTCGCCGCGCCCGCGATCTGACGATTTATGACGAGATCATTGTGCTCAGGCACGGCCCGAGCTACCGGATATGCATCAGTCGCTTAGTTAGGCCCGGCTCGCCGCGGGCGGCCCGAACAGGACCGGGCGCAGCAGGCCGGCGATCAGGATCACCGCGAGCAGGGTCTGGCTGGCGGTCCAGGCGAGGCCGACGGCGATGATCCCCATGCTGGGTAGCAGCACCGCGCTGGCGCCCAGGACCATCGCCGCGTGCGCCCCCTGGATCGCGACGACGACCCGCCCGCGGTGCTGGACGCGGGCGACGGTGACCCCGAGCGCGACGATCACGTTCGGGATCATCCCGGCGGCCAGCAGCCGCAGCAGCGAGGCGCCTTCGTCGGCGTAGTCGCTGCCGAAGACGAGCAGCGCCCACGGCGCCACGATCGCCGTTACGACCGCGATCGGCGCCACGATCCGCAGCGAGTGCCAGAGGGCGCGCCGGGACAACTGTCGCAGGCGGTCCATGTCGCTGGCGGCCTCGACGGTCAGCGAGGTCATCACGTTCAGCGCCACCAGCTCGATCCCCAGGGAGATCATCCAGGGAACGAAGAAATAGGCCGCCTCCGCGGGGCTGGTCCGATTGGCGACCAGGATCGGCATGTAGAGGTTGCCGGCGAGGGTGAAGAGCTTGCCGGCATAGTTGCCGGTGGCCATCGAGATCAGCTTGCGGCGGTCGATGCCGCCCCGCACCGGCGAAGCCGGGATCAGGCGCCTGAAGATGAAGACGTTGACGACCAGGACGGCGATCGCCAGCGGCGCCGTCCAGGCCACGAACGGCCCCGATCCGGTCAGCGTCGTCGCCAAGCCGATCAGCAGCAACAGCTTCGACAGCGCGTAGAGCGCGTTCTCGAGCGGGATCCATTTGGCCGCCCGCAGGCCGGTGAGGACGCTGTCCTGGAGGGTGAAGATCGTCGTCCCGGCGGCGGCGAGGACGAAGCCGACCAGCCAGCCACCGCTGGCGAGGAAGCCCAGATCCGACGACCAGGCGCTGCTGCTGAGCGCCACCGCGGTCGCGACCAGCAGCGCCAGCGTGAAGGTCACCGCGTAGCTGAAGGCGACCAGGCGGCGGGTCGAAGCGCCGGCAACCGGCAGGTAGCGGACCA
Source organism: uncultured Solirubrobacterales bacterium (assembly GCA_963812145.1). GTDB lineage: Bacteria > Actinomycetota > Thermoleophilia > Solirubrobacterales > 70-9 > VAYN01. Next base: position 136,494 of record CAWEUG010000004.1, on the reverse strand, counting down.
GGACCGCCGAGAGGCCGAGCGTGGAGGCTTCGGCGACCAGGGTCATCGCCGAGATCGCCGCGGCGTTGAGGCCGACCACGCTGGCCGTGTAGGAGTGAGCGGCGAGGGCCCAGAACCCGACCCCGAGCAGGCTGGTGATCCCGGTGCCGAGGATCAGGTAGTAGCCGGTCCGGTAGAGGGGATCGCTGAGATGCACGCGCAGCCAGCGACGTGCCGACCGCGACGGCTGCGAGGGAGTCGGCATCGGCCTAGCCGTCTCGACGCGCCCGTTCGCGGCGCGCCTCGATGGCGACACGGTAGGCGTCCTCGAACTGCGGCACCACGGCGTCGGCCGCGAAGTTGGTGGCCCAGCGCTTGGCGGCCTCGCCCATCCGGCTGCGCAGCTGCGGGTCGCCGAGCAGCTTCTGCATCGCTTCGCGGAGCGCCTGGCGGTTGCCGGGGGGCGTCAGCTCGCCGGTCTCCCCGCGCACGACCACTTCGCCGAGGCCGCCGATGTCCGAGGCGACGATCGGCTTCCCCGCCGCGGCCGTCTCCAGCGCCACCAGGCCGAAGGTCTCCGGCAGCATCGAGGGGACGACCGTGAACAGGGACCGCCGCAGGGCCTCGATCGCGAGGTCGTGCGGCATCGGACCGAGCGCCATGACGCCCGGGGTCTGTTCCAGCTCGGGCAGGAAGCAGCGGCCGATCAGGACCAGCGGCGGCGGGTTCTCCAGCCCGCCGTAGGCCTCGACCAGCTGGCCGCCGCCCTTGTCGATGGTGACGTCCCCGAAGTAGAGGATGAAGGGCTCGTCCGGCAGCCCCGCCAGCCGTTCGTCGCCGGCGGGCGGGGGCGGCGGCAGCTCGCCGATGAAGTTCGGGACGACGCGGTGGAGCTCGCCGGGGCCGACGCCGCAGCGATCGCGGACGGCGGCACTGACGGGCAGGAAGACGTCGACGTGGTCGCGCACCCGCTGCTCGGCGAGACGAGTCGCGGCAGCGACCCCGCTGCCCTTCATCCAGCCGTAGTAGTCGCCGGCGCAGCGCATGCACTTCGTCAGCCGTGGCCCGGTGCAGTCGGCGCCGCGGTTGAGGAAGCGCTTGGTGGCGCAGACCAGGCCGTAGTCGTGCATCGACAGCACCAGCGCCGGGTCCGCGTGCCGGTCGAGCGGCAGGTAGGAGTGGATCAGCCAGTTGTGGGCGTGAACCACGTCGGGGCGCTCGCGACGAACCAGGCGCCAGAGGTCGAAGACCGTCTCCGGGTCGGCGGCCGGCGGCGCGTGACGGCGCTCGGCGTCCAGCTTCACCCCGGGGACCCGGTGGACGAGGCTGCCGAGCGTGTGGACGGGGACGCCGCCGGGGGCAGCGGTGGTGTCGCCGCCGGGCTGGCGCAGGGTCGCGATCGAGACCTCGTGACCGCGTCGCGCCAGCTCGCCGCTGAGGTTCTCGACCACGCGCTCGACCCCGCCGACGACGGGCGCGTAGGACTGGGCGAGCATCAGGACCCTCATCGACAGGGCCCTTTGGCGCGGGCGCTTACGGCACCGTGGCCGGCGCGGCGATCCCACCCCGGGTTCTGCCGCACGCGGGAGCCGACGCCCATCGCGGCGGATCGTAGCGTCCCCCTACCCATGCCAGAATCCGCCGGTGGCAACCGGTCTCAACCATGCAGAGGGCGCGGTCGCGCCGTCGATCTCGGTGATCATCTGCGCCTTCACGCTAAAGAGGATCGACCGAATCGCCGCCGCCATTGAGTCCTTGCAGGCACAATCCACGCCGCCGCAAGAGATCGTGCTGGCGATCGACCACTGCGCCGAGCTCGAAGCCATCTGCCGTGAACGCTGGCCGGCCGTGCGGGTGCTGGAGAACCGCGAGCAACAGGGGCTGTCCGGTGCGCGCAACACCGGCCTCGCCGCGGCCGGCGGCGAGGTGGTCGCCTTCCTCGACGACGACGCCGTCGCCGCGCCGGATTGGATCGAGCGCCTCGGCGCCGCCTATGCCGATCCGCTCGTCCTCGGCGCCGGCGGCACCGTGCGACCGCTCTGGGAGCAGGGGCGCCCGGGCTGGTTCCCCGCCGAGTTCGACTGGGTGGTCGGCTGCACCCACTCCGGCATGCCGAAGCAGCGCGAAGCGGTCCGCAACCTGGTCGGCGCCAACATGTCGTTCCGGCGCGAGGCCCTGCTCGAGGCCGGCGGCTTCCGGCACGAGCTGGGCCGGATCGGGACGATTCCGGCGGGCTGCGAGGAGACCGACCTCTGCATCCGCATCGCCCAGCGCCATCCCGAGGGAAAGGTCCTCTACGACCCGGCGGCGGCGGTCGAGCACTTCGTGCCGGTGGAGCGGGCCCAACTCGAGTACTTCTCCTCGCGCTGCCGGGGCGAGGGACGTTCGAAGGCGATCCTGGCGGGCCTAGTCGGCAGTGAGGCGGGGCTCTCCGAAGAGCGCTCCTACACGCGGCGAACCTTGCCGGCGGGCGTCCTGCGCGGGCTCGGGGACACCTTCCGGGGCGAGCCGTACGGACTCGCCAGAGCGGCGATGCTGGGCTTCGGACTGCTCAGCACCGCCGGCGGCTACCTGGCCGGCAGCCCGCAGGCGAAGCGCCTGGCCAAGCGCCGGGAGGAGCTGGACGCCGCCGACAAGCAACCGCTGCGGGTGCTGATGGTGACCCCGCTCAGCCCGCTCAGCCAGGGCGGGGTCGAGCGCCACGTGATGGAGGTCAGCCGGCGCCTCGCCGCAAGCGGAGTCGAGGTGGAGGTCCTCTGCACCGACCCCGGCGGCAAGGGCGTCGCCGAGCAGATCCACGACGGGGTGACGATCCGCAGCGTGCGGGCCTGGCCGGCCAATCGCGACTACTGCTTCGCGCCGCGGATCTGGCGCGAGATGAGCCGCCGCCGCTGGGACGTCGTCCACGTCCAGTCCTACCACACCCTGGTGGCGCCGCTGGCGATGGCGCGGGCGCTCTGGCTGCGAATCCCGTACGTGGTCACCTTCCACGGCGGCGGCCATTCCTCGCCGGCGCGCAACCGGGTGCGCAGGCTCCAGCGCCGCGTCCTCCGCCCCCTGCTCGCCAGGGCGGCCCGCCTGGTCGCGGTGGCGCGATTCGAGATCGGGGAGTACGGCGAGGAGCTGGGAGTGCCGCCGGAGAGGTTCGTGCTGATCCCGAACGGGACCGACCTCGCCTTCTCGGCAGGGACGGGCAACGGCTCCCGCAACGGCAGCTCGCTGATCGCCACGGTCGGCAGGCTCGAGCGCTACAAGGGCCACCATCGCGTCATCGCCGCCTTCCCCGAGGTGCTGAGAAGGGACCCCGCGGCGCGGCTGCTGGTGATCGGCACGGGCCCCTACGAGCAGGCCCTGCGGCGCCAGGCCGACGACCTCGGCGTCGCCGCCGAGGTCGAGTTCACCAGCACTCCTCCCGATCGGCCGGAGGCGATGGCCGAGCTACTCGGCGGGGTCTCGCTGGTGGTCTTGCTGAGCGAGTTCGAGACGCATCCGCTGGTCGCGCTCGAGGCGGCGGCTGCCGGCTGCCGGCTGCTGGTCGCCGACGCCAGCGGCCTGGGTGAGCTGGCGGAGGAAGGCTTCGCCCGGCCGATCCCGCTCGACGAAGACCCCGCCGGCGTCGCCGCGGCGGTGGTCGAGGAGCTGGCGCTGCCGCCGCCGGATCGCAAGCCGGAGCTGTCCTCCTGGGAGGAGTGCGCGGCGCGGCTGCACGAGCTGTATCGCACGCTGGTCTGAGAAGACAAACGTCCAGTTCGGAATCTTCTGCTGAAGCTCGGGGTCGGGCCGTCGAAGGGAGGGAATGCCCTCCGCTTCCTCGCGCCCCCTCCTCGCCGTCCTGCTGGTCGCCGCCGCCGTGCTGGGACCCAGCCTCGACAGCGCCGCCGCGGCCCCCACCGGCGGCGCGGCGAAGGCCGGCGTCGAGGGCCACCTCTACCTCCGCAAGGCGGCCAAGGCGAGCGCGGCCACGGGCAAGCCGGGGATCAGCATCACCGCCCCCGGCAACGGGCAGGTCCTCTCCGGCGCCGTGATCTGGCAGGCGGCCGTCTCCGGCCCGGCTCCGTCCCGGGTCACCTTCTCGGTCGACGGCGTCGTCAAATGGACTCAGACCGCGGCCCCCTACGCTTACGGCGGCAGCGGCCGGCTCGATACCGCGACCCTCGCCGACGGCCGGCACAGCCTCAAGGTGACCGCCTACGGCAGCCGCAGAGCCGGCACTCCCAGCTCGACCATCGCCGTGACCGTCTCCAACCCCAAGCCGACGCCCCCTCCCGCGCCAGTCCCGACGCCGGGCCCGGTCCCCGCCCCGGCCCCCGCGCCGAAACCGACGCCGGCGCCCGCACCCACGCCGGACCCGCAGCCGGCGCCCGCCCCCGCCGCCCCGGCCGCGGCCTCGTCGATCTACTGGGGCGCCTGGATCGGCAAGCAGCTGACCGGCGACCAGCCGCCGTGGGACATGAGCGCGGTGACGAAATTCGAGGGGATGGCCGGCAAGAAGCTCTCGCTGATCAACTTCTCCGCCCCGTTCGCCAACTGCCCCACCTCCGGCGCCGCCTGCAGCTACTACAACTTCCCGGTCAACGAGATGAGCAACATCCGCGCTCACGGGGCGATCCCGGTCTTCAGCTGGGCCTCGCAGTCGATTCCCTCCACCACCAGCGAGCCCAACTTCCAGCTCGCCGACGTGATCGCCGGGACCTACGACTCCTACATCCGCAAGTGGGCCACGGCGGCCAAGAGCTGGGGCCACCCGTTCCTCCTCCGCTTCAACTGGGAGATGAACGGCCGCTGGTTCCCCTGGTCGGAGGGCGTCAACGGCAACAAGCCCGGCGAGTACGTCACCGCCTGGCGCCACGTGCACGACATCTTCACCGCGGTCGGCGCCACCAACGCCAACTGGGTCTGGTGCCCGAACGTCGACCCCGACGACATCTTCCTCGACCTGCGGTCCCAGTACCCGGGCGACAGCTACGTCGACTGGACCGGTCTCGACGGCTACAACTGGGGCACCAACCCGGCCAAGCCCGACCGCTGGCGCAGCTTCGATCAGCTCTACAGCTCGACCTACCACGAGATCGCCGACACGATCGCCCCTTCCAAGCCGCTGCTGGTCAGCGAGATCGGCGCGACCGAGTACGGCGGCTCGAAGGCAGCCTGGATCACCGACGCGCTGGCGAAAATCCCCAGCAACTACCCGAAGATCCGCGGCCTGCTCTGGTTCGAGCAGTTCGACGACGGCATGGATTGGCCGCTCGAGACCTCGACCAGCGCCACCAGCGCCTTCAAGGCGGGCATCCAGAACCCGGCATACGCCGCCAACACCTTCGGCGCGCTGGCCGGCAACGCGGTACTGCCGCCTAGCTGAGCCGCGCACCGCTTGCAACTCCTCTAGAACAAACGTCCAGTGAGCTTGCATCCGCTGGATTCGGGCCGGCTCGCGTCGATGGCAGGGCATGCCCACCCACCGAGCCCCCCGCCTCCTCCGCCCGCTGCTGCTGATCGCCGCCGCCGTCCTGCTCCTCGCCCTCGCGGTCCCCGCCAGCGGTGCGGCCAAGGGCAAGGCAACCGCCTCCGCCAAGGCCGGCCGCACGGGCCTCGCCAACTTCCGCAGCCTCGGCGGCCGCCCCTCGTGCAAGTTCGCGCGGCGCATCGTCGCCAAGCAGTCAGACGCGCGCAGCCGGCGCCTCGCCCGTCGGGTGCAGCGCTGCCGCGACCGCGGCGCGACCTCGTCGGCCGCTCCGGTCTCCCTCTACTGGGGCGCTCTGGTCGGTGACCAGATCACCGGCGACAAGCCGCCGTGGGACATGGACGCCCTCTCCCGGTTCGAGGGCATGGCCGGCAAGTCGTCCTCGCTCGTCCACTTCATGGCGCCGTTCGCCGAGTGCTCCTCCTCGGACTGCTCCTACTTCGACTTCCCCGCCAAGGAGATGGAGAGCATCCGCGAGCGCGGCTCGATCCCCTTCTTCAGCTGGAGCTCGCAGGCCATCCCCTCTCGGCTCGACCAGCCCGACTTCCAGCTCGCCGACGTCATCGCCGGCGACCACGACGACTACATCCGCGAATGGGCCACGGCCGCCAAGGATTGGGGACACCCGTTCTTCCTCCGCTTCAACTGGGAGATGAACGGCGGCTGGTTCCCCTGGGCCGAGGGCGTCAACGGCAACGGCCCCGGCGAGTACGTCGCCGCCTGGCGCCACGTGCACGACATCTTCACCGCGGTCGGCGCCACCAACGCCACCTGGGTCTGGTGCCCGAACGTCGACCCCACCGACAAGATGCAGGACCTCGCCCCCCTCTACCCGGGCGACGCCTACGTCGACTGGACCAGCCTCGACGGCTACAACTGGGGCACCAACCCGGCCCACCCCGACCGCTGGCGGACCTTCGACCAGCTCTACGACTCGACCTACCACGAAGTGGTCGACACGATCGCGCCCTCCAAGCCGATGGTCATCGGCGAGATCGGCTGCACCGAGTACGGCGGCTCGAAGGCAACCTGGATCGAAGAAATGCTGACCCAGCTGCCCACCGAGTACCCGAAGATCCGCGGGCTGGTCTGGTTCGAGGCGTTCGACGACGACATGGACTGGCCGATCGAGACCTCGGCCAGCGCCACCAGCGCCTTCGCGAGCGGCATCGAGAGCGCCTCCTACCTGGGCGACGAATTTGGCGACCTGGGCGGCGGGCCGATCCCGCCCCCCAGCTGAGACAGACCAGCCGCTTCCATACACTCCGCCGCCGTGAAGAAGCCAACCCGATGACCCCCCGCGCGAGAACAAGCGGCTGGATCGCGCTCGTCGTGGCCCTCGCCTGCCTGATGCTGACGCCCGCCGCCGGCGCGGCCAAGCCGCGGGCGATGTACTGGGGAGCCTGGATCGGCAAGCAGCTGACCGGCGAAGAACCCCCGTGGGACATGTCGGCCGTCTCCCACTTCGAAGGGTTCGTCCACAAGGGGCTGTCGCTGATCGAGTTCTCGGCGCCCTTCTCCGAATGCGGCATCTCGCCCTGCAAGCGCTACCCGTTCCCGGCGAAGCAGATGCAGAGCGTGCGCGACTACGGCGCGATTCCGTTCTTCAGCTGGAACTCGGGGGCCTCGGGCACCTCGGACTTCTCCGAGCACCGGCTGGTGGACATCAACTCCGGCAAGTACGACGCCTACATCCACGAATTCGCCGAGTCGGCCCGCCAGTGGGGCCACCCCTTCTTCCTCCGCTTCAACTGGGAGATGAACGGTGCCTGGTTCCCCTGGGCCGAGGGCGTCAACGGCAACGGGCCCGGCGAATACGTGGCCGCCTGGCGCCGCGTCCACGACATCTTCACGGCGGTCGGCGCGACCAACGCCACCTGGGTCTGGTGCCCCTACGGCGACGCCCAGCGCACGCTGGCGCCGATGGGCCAGTTCTATCCCGGCAGCGCCTACGTCGACTGGACCTGCCTCGACGGCTTCAACTGGGGCAACAACCAGGCCAACCCCGTTCCCTGGCGGAGCTTCGACCAGCTCTTCCGTGTGGCCTACGAGCAGGTCGTCAAGCGGATCGCCCCCGACAAGCCGATGATCCTCGCCGAGACGGCTTCCAACGGCAGCGGACGGGCGAAGGCAGCCTGGATAAGGGGGATGTTCAAACAGCTCGCCACCAACTTCCCGCGCATCCGCGGCTTCATCTGGTTCAACCAGTTCGACCGCGACGTGCGCTGGCCGATCGAGACCTCGGTCGCCAGCAGCCGGGCTTTTTCCTGGGGCGTGCGGAAGCATCCCTACCGAGGCAACCGCTTCGGGTCGATCTCCACCAGCCCGATCCCGCCGCCGGGTTGATCCGCGGCTGCCCCGGCCCCGTAGACAAGCAGGGTGACCACGGGCGGCTGCGGCCACACAATCCGCACCAAAGCTCGGGTCACGGGGTTTAGTGGTCGAGACAGGCGAGAGATGAGAAACGAATTGCGATCCAGTCCCACGCACCGCCGGCGCCTCTACCTGGTCGTCTTGGCGCTGCTCTCGCTGGGCGTAGCCTTGCCGGCCTCGGCGCCGGCCAAGCCGCCGCCGTCGCCGCTCTACTGGGGCGCCCAGATCGGCAGCCAGTTCACCGGCGAACAGGCGCCCTGGGACATGGGTGCCGTGGCCGGCTTCGAACAGCTGACGAGGAAGGCCCCCTCGCTGATCTCCTTCTCCTCGCCCTTCGCCGAGTGCACGGGCAGCGAGTGCATCCTCAACACCTTTCCGACCACGCCCCTGGAAAACGTGCGCGCCCACGGCTCGATCCCCTTCTTCAGCTGGAACACCTCCGGTGGCGAAGGGGCGACGCAACCGGCATTCCGGCTGGCGCGGATCATCGACGGCACCTACGACGCCCATATCCGCGCCTTCGCCGAAAAATCGAAGGAATGGGGGCACCCCTACTTCCTCCGCTTCAACTGGGAGATGAACGGCTTCTGGTTCCCCTGGTCGGAGGGGGTCAACGGCAACAAGCGCGGCGAATTCGTCGCCGCCTGGCGCCACGTCCACGACCTCTTCGTCTCCAGTGGCGCGACCAACGCGACCTGGGTCTGGTGCCCGAACGTCGACTTCACCCGCAACCTGGTTCCGTTGAAGGGCCTATATCCCGGCAGCGACTACGTCGACTGGACCTGCCTCGACGGCTTCAACTGGGGCAAGACCCAGAACTCCGCCGGCTGGCAGAACTTCAACCAGGTCTTCCACTCGACCTATAAGCGGGTGCTGAAGATCGCCCCCGACAAGCCGATGGTGATCGGCGAGGTTGCCTCCGACGATCGCGGCGGCTCCAAGGCGGCCTGGATCCGCAACCTGCTGCAGACCGTCCCGTCCCAGTACCGCAAGATCCACGGCCTGATCTGGTACGAGGAGAAGGACCAGGGCATGCACTGGCCGATCGAGAGCTCCCGCGCCGCTACCAACGCCTTCGCCAAGGGCATCTCCCGCACGGTGTTCATGCCGAACGCATACGCGCAGCTCGCCGTCGCCGGCCCGATTCCAGCGCCGGCCTGGTGAGCCTGCGGCGGGCGCCGGAGGCACCCGCCGCGGCCGTCCCGGGCCTTTAGCCGAGGCGCTGTTCGAGCGCCTGCAGCTGGGCGGAGATCTCCGCCGGCAGCTTGTCGCCGAACTTCGCCAGGTGCTCCTGGATCTGCGGCAGCTGCGCCTTGACCTTCTCGGTGTCGACGCTGAGCAGCTCGTCCATCGCCTCGGCGGAGACGTTGAGGCCCTCGGTGTTGATCGCGCCCTCGGTCGGCAGCAGGCCGATCGGGGTCTCGACCGCGTCGGCGGCGTCCTCGCAGCGGCGGAAAACCCACTCCAGCACGCGGCTGTTCTCGCCGAAGCCGGGCCAGAGGAACTTGCCGTCGGCGTCTTTGCGGAACCAGTTGACGTAGAAGACGCGCGGCAGCTCCGCTCCCTCGCGCTTGCCGACCGCCAGCCAGTGGGCGAAGTAGTCGGCCATGTTGTACCCGCAGAACGGCAGCATCGCCATCGGGTCGAAGCGCAGCTGGCCGACGGCGCCGGCGGCGGCTGCGGTCGTCTCCGAGGACATCGTCGCCCCCATGAAGACCGCGTGCTCCCAGTCGAAGGCCTCCTGGACCAGCGGCACCACGGTGGCGCGGCGGCCGCCGAAGAGGAAGGCGTCGATCGGGACGCCGGCGGGGTCTTCCCACTCCGGCGCGATCGAGGGGCACTGGGCGGCGGGGGTGGTGAAGCGCGCATTCGGGTGCGCGGCCGGCGTCTCGGACTCGGGGGTCCAGTCGTTGCCGTGCCAGTCGATCGCGTGCTCGGGGGCCTCGCCGGTCATCCCCTCCCACCAGATGTCGCCGTCGTCGGTCCTGGCGCAGTTGGTGAAGATCGAGTTGCGCTCGATCGTGTCCATTGCGTTGGGGTTGGTCTTGTGGGACGTGTTCGGCGCCACCCCGAAGAAGCCGGCCTCGGGGTTGACCGCGTAGAGGCGGCCATCCTCGCCGAACTTCATCCAGGCGATGTCGTCGCCGACCGTCTCGACCTTCCAGTCGGGCAGGGTCGGGACCAGCATCGCCAGATTGGTCTTGCCGCAGGCCGAGGGGAAGGCGCCGGTGATGAACTTGACCTTGCCCTCGGGCGAGGTCAGTTTGAGGATCAGCATGTGCTCGGCCAGCCAGCCCTCGTCGCGCGCCATCGCCGAGGCGATCCGCAGCGCAAAGCACTTCTTGCCGAGCAGGGCGTTGCCGCCGTAGCCGGAGCCGTAGGACCAGATCTCGCGCGTCTCCGGGTAGTGGACGATGTACTTGTTGTCGCCGTTGCAGGGCCAGGAGACGTCCTCGACGCCCTCGGTCAACGGCATCCCGACCGAGTGCACGCAGGGGACGAACTCGCCGTCGGCGCCGAGCACGTCGAGCGCGCCCTTGCCCATCCGGGTCATGATCCGCATGTTCGTGGCGACGTAGGCGGAGTCGGTCAGCTGCACGCCGATCTCGGCGATCTCGGACCCGAGCGGGCCCATCGAGAAGGGCACCACGTACATCGTGCGGCCGACCATCGAGCCCTTGAAGAAGCCGTTCAGCTCCTCCCGCATCTCGGCCGGATCGCGCCAGTTGTTGGTCGCGCCGGCGTCGGCCTCGTCCTCGGAGCAGATGAAGGTGCGGTCTTCGACCCGGGCGACGTCGGCGGGATCGGAGAGGGCGAGGTAGGAGTTCGGCCGCTTGGCGTCGGAGAGGCGCTCGAAGGTGCCCGCGTCGATCAGGGCCTGGGCCAGGGAGTCGTACTCCTCGGCGGACCCGTCGCACCAGTGGATCGCATCGGGTTGCGTCAGGGCCGCGATCTCGCCAACCCAGCTGAGCAGCTTTGCGTGGGTGGTCAGCGCCGCGGGGGGGGCCGTGGTCAAGTCGCTCATTCGCCTCTCTCTATTCCTTCGGTTTCAGGCCGACAAGGCTCACGTCGGCGTCCTTGTTGAGGATCTTCAAAGTCGCAGTTGCCTGCTTGCCATCGGAGAAAATCACCGTACAAGTGAACGTCTGGCCCGTCTCAACCTTTTGGTCGGAGGGACAATCGACGGTCTTAATCTTCTCATGAAGCGACTTCTCGAGGTTGCTCTGGATCGCGCCCTCGGCCTTGACGTCGTCGATCACGGTTTCTCCGCAACCGACTGCGGCGAATGCGATTGCGAGCAGCGCGAGGGCTGCGGCACAGCGAACGGAGAAGCTCATCTTCCTCCCTCTGGGGACGGGACTCACCGGCGGGAGTATTCCAATCTGCGACGACAACCCGGACGGAAGGGCCGTTGGATAGGGTTCCGCGCCGCATGAGGTTCTACGAGTTCGAGGCGCGGAAGATCGTCGAGCTGGCCGGGATCCCGGTCACCAAGTACGGCTTCTGCACGACCGCTGATGAGGCCCGGCAGGCTGCCGAGGAGATCGGCGGGCCGGTGGTGATCAAGTCGCAGGTGCTCAGCGGCGGCCGGATGAAGGCCGGCGGCGTCAAGTTCGCCGACACCCCCGAGGAGGCCGCGGCCCACGCCGAGAACATCCTCCAGCTGGAGATCAACGGCCACATGCCGCGCGGCGTCCTCGTCGACCCCAAAGCCGAGGTCAAGCAGGAGTACTACGCGAGCGTGGTCTGGGACGGCACCGCGAAGAAGCCGCTGATGCTGTTCAGCGACATGGGCGGGATCGACATCGAGGAGGTCGCCGAGACCCACCCCGACCACGTCGGCCGCGGCCACCTCTCCAACCTGCTGCCGATCGCCGACTTCGAGGCCAAGCAGACGATCGCCGCGACCGGCGTCACCGGCTCGCAGCTGAACCGGGCGACGCCGATCCTCGCCAAGCTCGCCCGCCTCTTCCGCGACTACGACATGACCCTGGCCGAGATCAACCCGCTGGCCGAGCTGACCGACGGCAGCTTCGTCGCCCTCGACGCCCACATGGAGATGGAGGCCGAGGCGGTCGGCCGCCAGAAGGTGCTCCTCCGCAAGCAACTGGAGATCGCCGAGGACGACACCCGCGAGACCTACGAACCCTCCGCCTTCGAGCTCAACGTCGCCGCGATCGACGCCGCCGACCACCGCGGCGTGATCCAGGGCAAGGACCACGGCTTCGAGGGGAATCTGGGCCTGGTGATCGGCGCCGGCGGCGGCTCGCTGACCCTGACCGACGCCGTCCGCAGCCAGGGCGGCAAGCCCGCCAACTACTCCGAGATCGGCGGCAACCCCTCCGTCGCCAAGGCCTGCGGCCTGGCCAAGGAGGTGCTCGAGAAGGACGGCGTCGAGAAGATCGCGGTGATGATGTCGATCGTCTCCAACACCCGCGTCGACATCGTCGCCCGCGGCGTCATCAAGGCCTGCCTCGAGCTCGGCAAGGACCCGGGCGAGACGATCGCGATCTTCCGCATCCCCGGTGCCTGGGAGGACGAGGGCTTCAAGATCCTCGAGCGCTACGGGGTCGAGACCTGCGACCGCACCGTCTCCCTCTGGGAGGCCGCCGGTCGCGCCGTCGCCAAGATCCAGGGAGCGCCCGCATGATTGGCGCTTTCTTCGGCCCTATGCCGAGTAAAGCGCCAACGGGGGTCATCCGATGAGCATCCTGCTCGACCACGACACCACCTTCATCGTCCAGGGGATCACCGGCCGCGAGGCGGTCAACCTGACCCGCGAGTGCCTCGACTACGGCTCCAAGGTCGTCGGCGGCGTCACCCCCGGCCGCAAGGGCCGCGAGGTTCACGGCGTGCCAGTCTTCGACACCGTCGCCCAGGCGGTCGAGCACCACGGCGGCCCGATCGACGGCTCCGTCGTCACTGTCCCCCCCGCCTTCACCAAGGACGCGGTGCTGGAGGCGATCGAGAACGGGATCAAGCTGATCGTGATCGTCACCGAGCGCATCCCCCGCCGCGACGTCGCCCAGATGGTCGAGCTGGCGAACATGCGCGGGGCGCGGATCATCGGCCCCAACTGCCTCGGCCTGATCGTCCCCGGCGTCTGCAAGATGGGCGGCATCGGCGGTCCCGCCAAGGACGCGGCCAAGGCCTACGCGCCCGGCCCGGTCGGCGTGATGAGCCGCTCCGGCGGGATGACGACCGAGATCTCCTCCTCGCTGACCCAGGCCGGCCTCGGCGTCTCCACCGCCGTCTCGATCGGCGGCGACGCGATCATCGGCTCCGCCTACGCCGAGCTGATGCCCTACTTCGAGGCCGACGAGGAGACCAAGGCGATCGTCATCTACACCGAGCCGGGCGGCCGCATGGAGGCCCAGCTCTCCGAATGGGTCGCCGACAACGACAGCCGCCTGCCGATCGTCGCCTTCATGGCCGGCAAGTTCATGGACGACGAGGAGATGAAGGGGATGAGCTTCGGGCACGCGGGCACGATCGTGGAGGGCAAAGAGGACACCGCCACCGAGAAGATCGCCCGCCTCGAAGCGGCCGGGATACGCGTCGTCGAGCGGATCGACGAGATCCCCGACGCGGTCAAGGAGAAGCTGGGAGTGGCTGCCTGATGGCCGAGAAGCTGAACAAGGTCTTCATTGACGTTGAGGTCGACGCCTCCGTCGCCAGCGACGCCGCCCTCGCTGCCAAGCTCGAGGAAGTCTGCCCGGTCGACATCTTCAAGGATGCCGACGGCCGGGTCGAAGTGGTCGAGGAGAACCTCGACGAGTGCGTCCTCTGCAACCTCTGCGTCGACGCCGCCCCAGACGGCAGCGTCCGCGTCGTCAAGCTCTACGAGAAGTAAGGGCAGCAGATGTTCAGCCGGGTCGCCGATCTGACCTGGAAGCACCCGAAGCTGGTCCTGGCGGCGGTCGGCATCTTCACCGTGCTCGCCTTCGCTCTCAGCAGCGATGTCCAGCAGCATTTGAAGGCGGCCGGCTTCAGCGACCCGGCCAGCGAGAGCAGCCGGGCGCAGGAGCTGCTGATCGAGAAGACGGGCAGCGATGCGATGCCGGGGATCGTGGTGCGGGTAACGCCACCGCGGGGAGAGGCTCGGCTGCCACTTCGCTCACCGGCGCTGCGCCGGGAAGCGAGGCGACTTACCGCCAAGCTGACCGCGCTCGACGGGGTCGCCCGGGTCGAAAACCCGCTTGCCGGAGGCGCGCCCCAGCTGATCGCTCCCAATCGCAGCTCGCTCCTGCTCAACGCCTACTTCTCCAGCAGCGACGCCGAGGTCCTGACCAGCGCCGCCGACGAAGCGTCCGAGCAGCTGAAGTCCGCCGATTTCACGGTCACGGTCGGCGGTATCGCCACCGGCTTCAACGAGGCAAACGAAAGGATCGAGCACGACCTCGTCCGGGCTGAGCTGATCGCCTTTCCCCTGCTGGCACTGCTGCTGCTGATCGTCTTCCGCGGCTTCGTCGCCGCAGCGATCCCGCTGCTACTGGGAATGGTCTCGGTCGGCGGGACCTTCCTCGCCCTGCGGGTGATGTCGGAGTTCGTCGACACCTCCGTCTTCGCGCTCAACATCACCACCGCGATGGGGCTCGGCCTGGCGGTCGACTACGGCCTGTTGATGGTCACCCGCTACCGCGAGGAGCTAGAGCGCGACGGACCCAGCCGGGAGTCGCACCGCCGCCTGGTCGAGTCTTGCGGGCGCACCGTGATCTTCTCCGGCCTCACGGTTGCGGTCGCGCTGGCGGCGCTGATGCTCCTCCCCCAGCGCTTCCTCTACTCGGTTGGAGCGGGCGGCGCGATAGTCGCCGTGTTTGCCGCGCTTGGCGCGTTGTTCCTCGTGCCGGCCCTGCTGGCGCTGCTCGGCGAGCGGGTCAACGCCCTCTCGCTGCGACGTGGACCCGCCGTCTCCGACGAATCGGGCGGCTGGTACCGGCTCGCCCACGGGGTCATGCGCCACCCTGTCGCGGTGGCGTTGTCGACCTCAGCGCTGCTGCTGATCCTCGCCCTACCGGTACTCGGAGTGAAGCTGACCTTCCCCGGCACCGACAACGTTCCCAAGGGCGAACCGTCGCGCGAAGTCGTAATCACGATCAACCGCGACTACCCGACCACCCTCGGCACGCCGATCCCGGTCATCGTCAACGGGCCGGCGAGCGAGCGGCAGCTGCGACGCCTCTCGCGCCAGATCGGCGCGATCGAGGGGATCGCATCCCCGGTGCCGTTCCAGCGCGTCGCCCCCGATCTAGCGGTAGCCAGCTTCGGCCTGCACGTGATCTCCGACCATTCGCTCAGCGATGGATCACTGGACACCGTCCGCGCCGTCCGCGCCCTGAACGGACCGGCGCCGCTGCTGGTCTCCGGCTATACGGCGGAATTCCTCGACCTAAAGGCGAGTCTGGGCCAGAACCTGCCGCTCGTCATCGCCGTCATCGCCCTCACCACTCTGTTCCTGCTCTTCATGCTGACGGGCTCGGTGGTGCTGCCGGTGAAGACCTTGATGATGAACTTGCTGACCCTGGCAGGGACGCTGGGAGTGATCGTCGCCGCCTTCCAGTGGGGACTGCTCGACGGGTTGCTCGGCTACGACGGTCCGGCGGGCATGGAGACCGCGACGCTCGTCCTCATGTTCGCGGTCATCTTCGGCCTCTCCACCGACTACGCGGTCCTCGTCCTGGCCCGGATCAAGGAGCTCCACGACTCCGGCCTGCCCAACGAGGAGGCGGTTGCCCGCGGCATCGCCCGCACCGGCCGGGTGGTCACCGCCGCCGGGCTCTGCCTGGCCGCGGTCTTCCTCGCCTTCACCACCAGCTCGATCTTCTTCATGAAGGAGGCCGGCCTCGGCTACGCGGCGGCGGTGCTGATCGACACCACGCTGGTCCGGGCGCTACTGGTGCCGGCGCTGATGCGCCTCTTCGGCGACTGGAACTGGTGGGCGCCGGCGCCGCTGCGCCGCTTCCAGCAGCGCTACGGATTCTCCGAGGTCGCCTAAAGGGCGGCTGCGGCGATCGAGAGCGCGCTCGACTCGACCAGGATTTGCGCTACGCGCCCAGGCCGCAAGGGCTTCTGCCTTCCCACCCTCGACCTCAGTAAAAGGGTTTGTCTACCAAATTTTATGTTCTGAGGGTAGATATTCGTCCAAAAATTGGGTAGAAATTAAAGGACCTGATGGACGCACGCAGAATATCCCTCTTTGTACTCCTTGCTTTCGCGGTGGCGACGGCCGTCCTCGCACCTGCCGCCGGCGCCGAGACTCCCGAACCTGCGAGCGCGGCCGGCGCGGTGGTCGAGGCGGCAACCGCCACCGTCCAAAGCCCGAGCCCGGCGGCCACCGAATCGGCACCTGAAGCCGCCGCCCCCTCGCCGGTTCCGGCTCCCGCTCCGGTTCCGCCCCCCGCTCCCGCTTCCCATCCGGCTCCCTCTTCGGTATCCAAGGCGGCGGGGTCCGCGGCCAGCAACGTCGGGTCCACGGTCGACCGCTCGGGGGCAGTCGCCGAGACCGCCGCCGCAACCGTCGAGCGAGTGGTCACCTCGACCCCGAGTCCCGATCTCTCGCACGCGAGCTCCGACCTTGCGCACACCGTCGACACCAGTGTCCGAAGGACGACTTCGAAGAGCGCAGAGCTCGTCGACGCGGCGCAGGGGAAAGGCGACGAGGCCGGACCCTTGAACCACGTCCTCGATCGGCCCCTTGATCGCGTCACCGGCGCGGCGGACTCGCTCGCCGGTACCGGGGGCTCGCTGATCGAAACCGCCACGCGGCCGAGTGCGGCGAGCGTCGTGCCTAAGCTTGACCTCGCCACCGAGCGGGAGGTCCTCGCGGTCAATCCCGCGGTCGGTCATGAGCTGCCGGCATCGAGCTCTCCCGCCGAGCTCGACGCAGCCTCGCCCGCCCCGCTCGGCCAATCCCCGGCTCCCGTCGACGGGGCTCCTGCTCGCTTCGGCGAAGGCGGATTCGCCGCGCCGATCCTCCCCGCCGGGCACTTCGCCCTTCCTCCCCTCTTGGCCGGGGACGCGAACGAAGCGTCCAAGCTCGCCGCCGGCATCCCGCCCCCGGCGATCGCCATCGACGCGGCAAGCGACGCGATCGATCCGATGCCGCCGGCGAAGGAGGCCGGAGGCCCCTCTCTCCCAACGCCCTCAACGCCCCCTTTCCCCGGAGCAATCGGCTCGGTTTCGGCCGCCGGCGGCTTCGGCTCGACGACCCTTCTCGCCGCGGTGCTGGCGCTTCTCGCGCTGGCCACGCCGGCGATCGCGTCGAGGCTGCGGGCAAGCGCCGGTAGGTACCGGCCCGCACCATTCATCTGCGCGCTCGAGCGCCCTGGCTAGCTCCCTCGGAGCCCAAGTCAGGGTCGCGCCGGGGACCCCTCTACCGCCCGGCGACACATCACATCGAGCAAAGGAACAACCATGAAACGGCTATTGGCCGCTTTAGCGGCCAGCACCGCACTGGGACTGGGGGCTGCGAGCCCGGCGATGGGTCTGAACCCCCCGCCACCACCGATCCCGGTGCCTGCACAGGAACAGGTCAACACCTCCACGGTGACTCAGGGCGACCCGAGCGCCGAAGGAGGAGCGGCCACGGCCACCGGCGGCAATGGCGGCGATGCCAGCACGGGCAACATCCAGATCGGGAACGGCAACTCGATCGCGGTCGCGCCCGGCGGCAACGCCAACGCCAACGGTGGCGACACCACGGCGACCAGCGGCGACGCGACCGGCGGCGATGGCGGCGACGCCACGGCCGTCGGCGGCGACGCTGACGCCGGCAACGTGGCGGTCGTCAAGCAGTCGAACGAGTCCTCCTCGTCGGGCGACTCGAGCTCCAAGGGCCCCGGCCCAAAGGGCTGCGGCTGCCAGGGCGGTCCCCCTAAAGGGTCCGGTTCCACGCAGAGCAACGAGTCCGATGTAACCCAGGGCTCGCCCGAAGCCAGCGGCGGCGACGCCAACGCGACGGGCGGTAACGGCGGCAACGCCAATACCGGCAACAAGCAGATCGGGAACGGCAACAGCATCGCCGTCTCGACGCCCCCGCCTCCGGGCAAGGGCGATTCGCCGGCGCCCTATGGCAAAGGCGGCTCCTGCGGTTGCGAGGGCCCGAAAGGCCATCCAAGCGAGGGTCACCCGAGCGGAGCCAAGGCCAACGGTGGCGACACCACCGCGACCAGCGGCGACGCGACCGGCGGCAATGGCGGCGACGCCAAGGCCTACGGCGGTGATGCGACGGCCGGCAACGTGGCGGTCGTCAAGCAGCACAACGAGTCCTCCGCCCCGGAGCACTCGGGCCCGAAAGGGTGCGGCTGCCAGGGCGGTCCGAGCAAGGGACCCGGTTCCACGCAGAAAAACGAGTCCGAGGTAAGCCAGGGCTCGCCCGAAGCCAGCGGCGGCGACGCCAACGCGACGGGCGGTAACGGCGGCAACGCCGATACGGGCAACACGCAGATCGGGAACGGCAACAGCATCGCCATCTCGATACCACCGCCTCCAGGTGGAGGCGGTGGGACCGTGCCCTTCGGCAAGGGCGAGTCCTGCGGTTGCGAGGGCCCGAAGGGTCAGCCGAGCGGCGGCGCCAACGCCAACGGTGGCGACACCACGGCGACCAGCGGCGACGCGACCGGCGGCGATGGCGGCGACGCCACGGCCGTCGGCGGCGACGCGGCGGCGTTCAACGTCGCCAAGGTGTTCCAGTCGAACTCATCCGGCTGGTTGCACTAGCAGTGAAGGGGCGTAAGCCCCTATCCGGCGATCGAACCCGGCGAGCTTCGGCTCGTCGGGTTCCTCGCCCCTTTGGAAGTGAGCGCCCTCAGCCCGCGGTGGCCGCCGACTGGGCGGCCGCGATCAGCAGGCCGCCCGACTCGACCAGCAGTTGCGCTTCGCCGCGCAGGCGCTCGGGCACCACGACCATCGCCCGCAGCTCCTCCAGCAGGCCGGCCTCTCCTTCGATCTCAACCCCGGGCACGCCGGCCGGGCCGCTGACGACGGCCGCCAGCACCTCGATCGGGGCACCGGAGAGGATCAGGTCGGGCTCACCGACGGTGCCGCGCGAGGCCGAGATCCAGCCGTCGCGGGCGCGCAGGGCAAAGCTCTGGCCGCCGCTGCGCAGGCCCAGGTCGAAGTCCGCGCCGGGCTCCGGCCGCAGGATCACGCGCAGCGCGTTCGGCAGCGATGAAGGCGCCAGCCCGACCACGTCGGCCGCGATCTGCAACTCCATTCCCCAGCGCGAGAGCTTCGATCATCGGCCGCTCCAGGCCGCGGCCCAGCTCGGTCAGCTCGTAGACGGCGGTCGCCGCCGGTGGCGCCAGCTCGCGACGGGCGACGATGCCATCCCCTTCGAGGTCGCGCAGGCGCTTGGTGAGGACGTCGGTCGGCGCCCCGCCGACGTCGCGGGCAAGGTCGGAGAAGCGCAGCGGGCCGAGCGAGAGCTCGCGCACGATCAGCAGCGACCAGCGCTCGCCGATGCTGTCGAGCGCGCAGGCGAGGCTGCACTCCTGGCCGTATTCCCGTCGCGGCATCTGCGCATTCTAACAGCGTGCTTTGGAATTCAAAGCACCTACTTGGATTTCTGGTACGGTTCCGCCGCGCCATGAACCGGATCGCTGATCTGACCTGGAAGCACCCGAAGCTCGTCCTCGCGGCGGTCGCGGTCTTCGCCCTGCTGGCGATCGCGGTCGGGCGCGACGTCGAGCAGCACCTGAAGGCGGCCGGCTTCACCGACTCCGCCTCCGAGAGCGAGCGGGGCAGTGCCGTGCTGCGCGACTCGCTCGGCTACGACCCCAACCCGGGCCTGGTCGTGGTCGTGCGCCCGGCCGACGGCGGCCGCCTCGACCTCTCCGACCCCGCTTTCCGCCGCGACGTCGCCCAGCTCAGCCGCGAGATGCGCCGGGTCGAGTACGTCGGCCGGGTCGTCAATCCCCTGCGCAACCGCCGCGCCGCCGCCACCCTCGTCGCCCGCGACGGCGAGTCGCTGACGATCGCCGCCAACCTCTCCACCGACGACATCCAGGACGCCGGCGGCTTCGCGGCGGAAGACGTCTCGGCGCTGCTCGCCGAGAGCCCGCTCGACACCGCGCTGGGCGGCTACGCCGCCGGCTTCAACGAGACCAACGACCAGACCCGCGAGGACCTGACCAAGGCCGAGCTGATCGCCTTTCCAATCCTGGCGCTGCTGCTGCTGTTCGTCTTCCGGGGAGTGGTCGCCGCCGCGATCCCGCTGCTGCTTGGGGTGATCTCGATCGTCGG
Organism: uncultured Solirubrobacterales bacterium; assembly: GCA_963812145.1. Classification (GTDB taxonomy): domain Bacteria; phylum Actinomycetota; class Thermoleophilia; order Solirubrobacterales; family 70-9; genus VAYN01. The sequence continues at coordinate 116,438 of CAWEUG010000004.1, read as the reverse complement.
CACCCTGTTCGTGCTGCGGGTGATGTCGACCTTCGCCGACACCTCGCTGTTCGCGCTCAACATCGCCACCGGGCTCAGCCTCGGCCTCGCGGTCGACTACGCCCTATTGCTGGTCTCCCGCTACCGCGAGGAGATCGGCAACGGCGGGGCGACGCGCGAGGCGCACCGCCGCACCGTCCAGACCGCCGGCCGCACCGCCGTCTTCTCCGGCCTCACCGTCGCCGCCGCGATGGCGGCGCTGGTGCTAATGCCGCAGCGCTTCCTCTACTCGATGGCGGTGGCGGGAGCCTCGGTCGCGGTGCTCTCGGCGCTGATGGCGATCCTCGTCGTCCCCTCGCTGCTGTCGCTGCTGGGGACCCGCATCGACATGCTCTCGATCCGCCGCGGCCCGGCCGTCTCCGACACCTCCGACGGCTGGTACCGGCTTGCCCGCGGGGTGATGCGGCGCCCGGTCGCGGTCGCCCTGGGCAGCTCGGCCCTGCTGCTGGCCTGCGCGGCGCCGTTGCTGTGGACGACGCTGACCGGGCCGAGCGCCGAAGCAGTGCCGCCGGGCAAACCCTCCTACGACGCCTACCGCTACCTCGACGCGCACTACCCGCGCGACGTCACCGAGGCGGTGACGGTGGCGGTCGACGGCAAGGCAGGTCCTGCCCAGCTGGCCGCCTTCCAGAGCCGGGTCGAAGCGGTCCCCGGCGTCGTCCGCGGCACCCCCTTCATCCCCACCTCGGACACGGTCGCCTACGCCAACTTCGCCCTCGCCGAGCCGGCCCTCAGCGGCGACTCGCAGGACGCGGTGCACACGATCCGCGACCTCAGTCCCCCGGTGGCAGCGACCGCCCTGGTCTCCGGCAACACCGCCGGCTTCATCGACCAGAAGCAGAGTCTGATCGAGCACGCGCCGCTGGTCGTCGCGATCATCTGCCTCACCACTCTGGTCCTGCTCTTCCTGCTGACCGGCTCGGTGCTGCTGCCGCTGAAGACGCTGCTGATGAACACGCTGACCCTGGGCGCCACCCTCGGCCTCCTCGTCCTCGCCTTCCAGGAGGGCTGGCTAAACACGCCGCTCGACTACATCGGCCCGGCGGCGATCGAGGTGACCAGCATCGTCTTCCTCTTCGCCGTCCTCTTCGGGCTCGCCACCGACTACGCGGTGCTGGTGATGGCGCGGATCAAGGAGTACCACGACAAGGGCGACACCAACGAGGAGGCGGTCGCCAAGGGGATCGGCCGCACCGGCCGCGTGATCACCGCCGCCGCCCTGGCGATCGCAATCGTCTTCCTCGCCTTCGGCGTCAGCTCCGTCTTCTTCGTCAAGCAGATCGCAATCGGGATGGCAGTCGGCGTGATGATCGACGCCACCATCGTCCGCGCCCTCCTCGTCCCCGCCCTGATGCGCCTGCTCGGCGCCTGGAACTGGTGGGCCCCCGCCCCCCTGCGCCGCCTCCAGCTCCGTTTCGGTTTCTCCGAGGCCTGACTTCTCCCAAAGCAGCGCCTAACGGGTCGAGCGTGCCGCCAGGCACGTTCTCGGCCCGTGCCGGAAGAGCCACGGCGTTATCCATATCGCTTCTACAGAGAAGGGATATACGTGACGTGGGTCACACTACTGATATATAAATTTATATCCGGGTAACGTCTACATCAATGGATGCATCGATCACGCGCACCCGCCTTGCCCGCGCCGACCGGATGGAGCAGACGCTACTCGCGGCGCACGCGCTCTTTGCTGAGCGCGGCTACGCGGCGGTGAAGATGGATGAGATCGCGGCGTCGGTCGGGGTCACCAAGCCGCTCCTCTACAACTACTTCGGCAACAAGGAGCAGCTCTACATCACCTGCATGGAGCGGGCGGGCGACTCGCTGACGGCGACGGTCGCCGAGGCTGTCGGCGCCACGGCCAGCCCGGGCGATGCGCTCGGCGCCGGCGTCCGCGCCTTCTTCTCCTTCCTCGACAGCGACCGCGCCGCCTGGGCGGTGCTGTTCGACGAGACCCTGCCGCGCGGCGGCGAGGTCGCCGACCGCGTCGCCGATTACCGTAGGCGGATCGTCGAGCTGGTCTCCGGCTCGATGCTGGCGCAGCTGCCGCAGGAGCGCCGCGACGCCGCCCGGGTCGAGATCGAGGCCCTCTCCACCGCCCTGCTCGGCGCCGCCGAGGCGCTCGCGCGCTGGTGGCTGCGCAGCGAGGAGATCGGCGCCAAGGACGCCGCCGAGCTGTTGATCTCGACGATCGAGCCGGGTCTGCGAGCCCGCTCGGCACCGACCACCTCCCTACCCCCCGGAAAAGGAACCCCCAGCAGATGAACAGCAAGACCCGCCGGGTTGCCGTCGTCGGCGGCAACCGGATCCCCTTTGCGCGCTCGGACTCCGCCTACGCGCACGCCTCCAACCAGGACATGCTCACCGCCGCCCTCGACGGGCTGATCGACCGCTTCAACCTCGACGGCGAGACCCTCGGCGAGGTCGCCGGCGGCGCCGTGCTCAAGCACTCCCACGACCGCGACCTCGCCCGCGAGAGCGTGCTCAGCACCCGGCTCGCCCCGGAGACCCCCGCCTACGACGTGCAGCAGGCCTGCGGAACCGGTTTGGAGACGACGATCCTGGTCGCCAACAAGATCGCCCTCGGCCAGATCGACTCCGGGATCGCCTGCGGCGCCGACACCACCTCGGACGCCCCGATCGGCGTCAACGAACAGCTGCGGGAAACGCTGCTGGAGGCCAACCGGCAGCGCTCGACCGTCGGCAAGCTGCGCGCCCTGACCGGCGTCCGCCCCGGCCACGTCATCCCCTCGATCCCCCGCAACGAGGAGCCGCGCACCGGCCTCTCGATGGGCGAGCACTGCGCGATCATGGCCACCGAATGGGACATCGGCCGGACCGAGCAGGACGAACTGACCCTGGCCAGCCACGAGAACCTCGCCGCCGCCTACGAGCGCGGCTTCCTCGATGACCTGATCACCCCTTACCTCGGCCTCGAGCGCGACCAGAACCTGCGCCCGGGCTCGAGCCTGGAGAAGCTGGCGAAGCTAAAGCCGGTCTTCGGCGGGCCCGAGGGGACGATGACCGCGGCCAACTCGACCCCGCTCAGCGACGGCGCCTCGGCGACCCTGCTCGCCTCCGAGGACTGGGCGAAGGAGCGTGGCCTGCCGATCCTCGCCTACATCGCCGAGGGCCAGACGGCGGCGATCGACCACGTCCACAAGCGCGAAGGGCTGCTGATGGCACCCGCCTACGCGATGCCGACGATGCTCGACCGCGCCGGGCTAAAACTGCAGGACTTCGACTACTACGAGATCCACGAGGCCTTCGCCGCCCAGGTGCTCTGCACGCTGAAGGCCTGGGAAGACGCCGAGTTCTGCAAGGAGAAACTGGGCCGCGACAAACCGCTCGGCAAGATCGACCGCAGGAAGCTCAACGTCAACGGCGGCTCGCTGGCCGCCGCCCACCCGTTCGCCGCGACCGGCGGCCGCATCGTCGCCGGCCTCGCCAAGCAACTGCACGAAGACGGCAAGGGCCGCGGCGTCATCAGCATCTGCGCCGCCGGTGGCCAGGGCGTCGTCGCAATCCTCGAAAGCGCTGGAGGTCAGAAATGAGTGATCGCTACTCACAGGTAGTCAACGCGCCCGTCGTCGGCACGATCGCCAAGCAGCTAGGGCTGCCGCAGCCGGTCAGCCTCGACCGCTTCAAGGAGGGGGCGCCGGTCGTGGCCGGGCCCGTCCTCAGCGGCGCCGCCCCCGGCGGCCGCCTCGAGAAGTACCTGCCCGGCTTCCTCGACTCGATCAAGGCCGAACGAGCCGGCACCGAGGGCAAAGCGAAGGCGCTGGTCTTCGACGCCACCGGGATCAGCGACTCGACCGAGCTGGTCGAGTTGCAGCGCTTCTTCTACCCGGCGGTCGGCCGTCTGCAGCGCAGCGGCCGCGCCGTCGTGATCGGCACGCCGCCGGCCGCGGCAGGCTCCGCCCGCGCCCACACCGCGCAGCGGGCGCTAGAGGGCTTCACCCGCTCGCTGGCCAAGGAGATCGGTGGCAAGGGCGCGACCGCGCAGCTGATCTATGTCGCCAAGGGCGCCGAGGACGAGCTCGACTCGACCCTGCGCTTCCTGCTCTCGCCGCGCTCGGCCTACGTCTCCGCTCAAGTCATCCGCGTCGACAAGGGTGTCGCGCCGGCGCCGGAGCTCGACTGGGAGCACCCGCTCGAGGGCAAGGTGGCGCTGGTCACCGGGGCCTCGCGCGGGATCGGCGCCGCGATCGCCACCACCCTCGCCCGCGACGGCGCCAGGGTGGTCGGCCTCGACGTCCCCCAGGCCGCCGACGACCTGCGCGCGGTCACCGGCGCAATCGGCGGCGAGGCCCTCGGTCTTGACATCACCGCCGACGACGCCCCGGAGCGGATCAGCGAGCACTTTGCCAAAGGCGGGGTCGACGTCGTCGTCCACAACGCCGGCGTGACCAAAGACCGGACGATCGCGAAGATGCCGGAAGAGCGCTGGGCGCAGCTGATGGAGATCAACCTCTCCTCCGAGGAGCGCATCAACGACGCTCTGCTCGACGGCAAACGGCTGAATGCGAATGGCCGCATCGTCTGCGTCTCCTCGATGTCCGGGATTGCCGGCAACTCCGGCCAGACCAACTACGCCGCCTCGAAGGCAGGCGTGATCGGGATGGTCGAAGCGCTGGCTCCCGAGCTGGCCAAACGCAAGGCGACGATCAACGCCGTCGCCCCCGGCTTCATCGAGACGAAGATGACCGGGGCGATGCCGATCGGCCCGCGCGAAGCCGGCCGCCGGCTCAGCAGCCTCAGCCAGGGCGGCCTGCCGGTCGACGTCGCCGAGACGATCGCCTGGTTCGCCAGCCCGGCCTCGACCGGGGTCAACGGCAACACGGTCCGCGTCTGCGGCCAGAGCCTGCTGGGGGCCTGAGATGGCGACCCGAGCCCTCGACCACTCCCCCAGCATCCTGCCGCTCTACGCCCGCGCCGCGGCGCCGATGATCCCGGGCGCCTCGCTGCTGCCGTTCATCCCCGGCGGCGGCGGCGAGATCCCCGACCTCGACCTGCACCTGGCCGGCGTCACCCCGCACCCTTCTGCGGTCGCCGCCTACGCCAAGGTCTGCGGCTTCCCGCTCCACGACCACCTGCCCCCCACCTACCCGCACATCCTCGCCTTCCCGCTGCAGATGGCGATGATGGCCGACGGCGGCTTCCCGTTCGGGGCGGTCGGCCTGGTCCACGTCGAGAACCGGATCGAGCAGCACCGCCGCATCGGTCTCGACGAGGAGCTGACGATCGACGTCAGCGCGACCAAGCTGCGCCCCCATCCCAAGGGCCGCACCTTCTCGCTGCTGACCACGGTCGCGGCCGGCGGCGAGACCGTCTGGGAGAGCGTCAGCACGATGCTGCGCCGCGGCGGTGGCGACGAGGAGGCACGGGGCGAGAAGTCCTTCCCACCGCTGCCCCCGGGCATCCCGGCCAGCGCCGAATGGAAGCTGGCCGGCGACCTCGGCCGCCGCTACGCCGCCGTCTCCGGAGACCGCAACCCGATCCACATGCACGCGCTGACCGCGAAGCCGCTCGGCTTCCCCGGCGCGATCGCACACGGGATGTGGACCAAGGCGCGCTGCCTAGCGGCGCTCGACAGCCGCCTCCCCGACGCCTTTGCCGTCGACGTCCGCTTCCGCAAGCCGATCCTGCTGCCCGGGCAGGTCGAGTTCGCCAGCGCCGAGGAAATCGAAGAGGTGATCGCGTTCGGCGTTCGCAGCAGCAAGCACCAGGCCCCTCACCTCGACGGCCGCCTGGTGCCACTCCAGCCAAAGCCGAAAGCCAAGACCGCAAGAAAGAAGGCCAAGTGACGACCACCACCGACACCGAGCGCAGCGCCAGCGTCGCCGAGCGCGGCATGGGCTTCGGCCTGCGCCAGCTCAACCGCCTCGCGGGCTCCGACCTGTTGGACCGCATCCGCATCCGCAAGCAGGTCGAGCGCGCCCTCTTTCAGGGCACCAAGAACGGCTTCCGCTCGGCGACCGCCGCCGGCCGCACCTTCAAGTCGGCGCAGCAGCTGGGCAAACCGGCGCGTCTGAAGAAAGGCAAGTCGGTGGGCCTGTTCGACCTCGGGCCTGACGACGAGCAGCAGATGTTCCAGGAGGGTGGCCGCGCCTTCGCCGAGGCCAAGGTCCGCCCCGCCGCCCACGACGCCGACGCCGCCTGCGAGACGCCGGTGGAGCTGCTGGCGGAAGCCACCGAGCTCGGCGTCAACATGCTCGGCGTCCCCGAGGAGCTCGGTGGCGTCATGCACGAGCAGTCCGCGGTAACCAGCGTGCTGATCGGCGAGGCGCTCGCCCACGGCGACATGGGCATCGCCTACGCCGCCCTCGCCCCCGGCGCCGTCGCCACCGCGATCGGCCTCTGGGGCAGCGCCGAACAGGAGGCCACCTACCTGCCGGCCTTCACCGGCGAGGACGTCCCTGCCGCAGCGCTGGCGATCCTCGAGCCCCGTCCGCTGTTCGACCCGCTGAAGCTGCAGACCACGGCCAAGAAGAAAGGCGACGAGTGGGTGCTCAAGGGGGCCAAGTCGCTGCTGGCCCGGGCCACGGACTGCGAGCTGTTCGTGATCGCGGCCGAGGCCGAGGGCATCGGACCGGCTCTGTTCATCGTCGAGTCGGGCGCCAAAGGACTCTCGGTCGAAGCCGAGCCGGCGATGGGCCTGCGGCCCGCCGCCACCGGCCGCCTGCTGATCGAGAACGTGAAAGTCCCGGCGAGCGCCCTGCTCGGCGAGGACGGCTTCAAGGCGAAGGACTACGTCGACTGCATCGACCGCGCCCGGGTCGCCTGGTGCGGGCTCGCCGTCGGCGCCTCGCAGGCCGTGCTCGACTACGTGATCCCCTACGTCAACGACCGCCAGGCCTTCGGCGAACCGATCTCCAACCGCCAGGGCGTCGCCTTCGCGGTCTCTGACATCGGCATCGAGAGCGAAGGGATGCGGCTCGCCACCTACCGCGCCGCCAGCCGCGCCGATCGCGGCGAGAAGTTCGCCCGCGAGGCGGCGATCGCGCGCCGGCTCTGCGCCACCAAGGGCATGGAGATCGGCTCCCAGGGAGTGCAGCTGCTCGGTGGCCACGGCTTCGTCAAGGAGCACCCGGTCGAGCGCTGGTACCGAGACCTGCGAGCAGCGGGCGTGATGGAGGGCGCCCTGCTCGTCTAGGCGACCGCCGGATTCGACGCGAAAGGCAACGATGATCAATCTCGAGATACCGAAGAAGTTCAAGCCGCTGGCCAGCCAGGCCAACCAGGTCGCAACCGAGGTCTTCCGGCCGATCTCGCGCAAGTACGACGAGGCCGAGCACTCCTACCCGAAAGAGCTCGACATGCTGGCGTCGCTGATCGACGGCATGAACGAAGGCTCCGACATCGGCGGCGCCGGTGCCGCCGGGGTCCGTCGCGAGGACAGCAACGGCGACGGCGAGAACCGCAACGGCTCCAACCTCTCCACCGTGCTCGGCATCATCGAGCTCTGCTGGGGCGACGTCGGCCTGCTGCTCTCGATGCCGCGCCAGGGCCTCGGCAACTCGGCGATCGCCTCGGTGGCGACCGAGGAGCAACTGGAGCACTACGGCGGCAAGTGGGCGGCGATGGCGATCACCGAGCCGGAAGCCGGCTCGGACTCGGCCGCGATCCGCACCACCGCCGAGCTGGACGGAGACGAGTACGTCCTCAACGGCGAGAAGATCTTCGTCACCTCGGGCGACCGCGCCGACCTGATCGTGGTCTGGGCGACGCTCGACCGCGCCAAGGGGCGGGCGGCGATCAAGTCGTTCATCGTCGAGCGCGACAACCCTGGCCTGAAGCTGGACCGGCTCGAGCACAAGCTCGGCATCCGCGCTTCCGACACGGCCAACTTCACCCTGCAGGATTGCCGGGTGCCCAAAGAGGCGTTGCTCGGCGACCCGGAGGTGAAGGAGAAGGGCTTCGCCGGGGTGATGGAAACGTTCGACAACACGCGGCCGCTGGTCGCGGCGATGGCGGTCGGCGTCGCCCGGGCGGCGCTGGAGGAGACCCGCAAGCAGCTGAAGCAGGCTGGGGTGACGGTCGACTACTCGACCCCCGCCCTCTCCCAGCACGCCGCCGCGGCGCGCTTCCTCGAGATGGAGGCCGACTACGAGGCCGCCTGGCTACTGACCCTGCAGGCCGCCTGGATGGCCGACAACAGCAAGCCCAACTCGCTGCAGGCCTCGATGGCCAAGGCGAAGGCCGGCCGCGCCTGCGTCGACATCACCCTCGGCTGCGTCGAGCTCTGCGGGGTCGTCGGCTACAGCGAGAACGAGCTGCTGGAGAAGTGGGCCCGCGACGCCAAGATCCTCGACCTCTTCGAGGGCACGCAGCAGATCCAGCTGCTGATCGTCGCCCGCCAGCTGCTCGGCAAGAGCTCCAGCGAACTCCGGTAGCCAGGGGGCCGACGGGCGTGAATCTGATCGAGGACTTGATGGAGCGGTCGCCGGCTTCGCGGCTGGGAGTTGTGGCTGTAGATGCGGAAGCGAACAGGCGGGATTGGTATTTCGGGGAACTGATCGCTTGCTCGGCCGGACTCTCAGGGGCTTTCGCCGTTCGGGGAGTCGAGCGCGGGGACGTAGTGATGACGCTGGTTGGGAACCGGGTCGAGTGGGTGCTGACGCTGCTCGCCTGCTGGCGGATGGGGGCGGTGGCACTGCCGTGCAACACGATGCTGCGGCGCCATGATCTGGAGCACCGGGTCGCCGCCGCGAATCCGGTGCTCTGCGTCGGTGAGGAGGAGCTGCTGGCGGAGCTACCGGACAGGGTGGCGACGATGGACATGGCCGAGATCACGCGGGTGCTCGACGAGGACCTGCCGCAGGAGACCCCGGCTCCGATCGAGGCGATGGAGCCCGAGGACCCGGCGCTGATCGTCTTCACCTCCGGCACCACCGGGGAGCCGCGCGGGGTCGTGCACGCCTACCGCTACCTGTTCGGGCAGCGAATCCAGGCCGAGCATTGGTTCGGCTCGCGCAAGGGCGAGCTGGCCTGGTGCACTACGGCGACGGGATGGTCGAAGTCGGCCCGCAACGTCTTCCTCGCTCCCTGGCTGACCGGCGCCGCCGCGGTCATCCACGACGGCCGCTTCGACCCCGCCGAACGGCTCGAAGCTCGCCGCCGCGCTCGGCGTCAACGTGCTCTGCCAGGCGCCTACCGAGTACCGGCTGATGGCCAAGCGCACCGCTCTGCGCCCCCTCCCCGCCCTGCGGCGGATGGTCTCCGCCGGCGAGCCCCTGGACCCGGAGACGATCGCCGCCTTCCGCGCGGCGACGGGACTGGAGCCGGCCGATGGCTACGGCCAGACCGAGACCGGCCAGGTCACCGCCAACCTCGCCGGCGAGCCGGTCCGCCAGGGCTCGATGGGCCGGCCCCTGCCGGGGTTCGAGACGCGCATCGAGGCGGCCGACGCCGAGACGGGCGTCGGCGAGCTGCAGCTGCGCGCCGCCTCCTCCCCCACCTTCTTCAGCCGCTACCTCGACGGCGAGCGCTTCGAGGGCGAGTGGTGGCCGACCGGCGACCTGGTCCGTGCCGATGCCGACGGCTACCTCTTCTTCGAGGGCCGCGACGACGACATCATCCTCTCCTCCGGCTACCGGATCGGCCCCTTCGAGGTGGAGTCGGCGCTGCAGTCGCACCCGGCCGTGGCCGAGGCGGCCGCGGTTGCCGCCCCAGACCCCGAGCGCGGCTCCGTCGTCCGCGCCGTCGTCGTCGCCCGCGACCGCGAGCCGAGCGAGGAGCTGGCCCGCGAGCTGCAGGAGCACTGCAAGCGCGTCGCCGCCCCCTACAAGTTCCCCCGCATCGTCGAGTTCGTCGCCGAGCTGCCGAAGACGAGCAGCGGCAAGATCAGACGGGCTGCGCTGCGCGGCTGATCTCCCTATTCACACTTGATCAGGCCCGTCAATAGGGTTGGACGACTTATCGAGTCATAAATGGAGGGGAAATGAAGCGGAACTTCATAGTTGCCTGTGTCTCTGCGCTGGTACTCGCGCTCGGGCTCAGTGCCAGCGCCGGGGCCGGCATCAACGCCGAGGCCAGCGCCAAACCGGCGGCCAAAAAAGGCAAATCCTGTAAGAAAAAAGGCAGTAAAGGGAAAGCCGGTAAATCGACGGCCGCCACCGCCCAGGCGAAGAAAAAAGGGAAAGGCAAGCCCTGCAAGGGGAAAGCCAAAGGCAAGGCCGGGGATAAAACTGCCCCCACCCCCACTCCCACTCCCGCCCCGCCAGCTGCGACCCCGTTCGGTGACGGCGCCTATGGGGATGCGGCCGCACGCCTGGTGCTGACCGTCTCCGGTGGCGCCACGACCGCGGTCCTCAACTACACGCCCTCGGGCGGCTGCGCCACCATCAGCTACACCAGCCAGCCCGTCACGCTGACCAAGAGCGGCGACACCTGGTCGGCGAGCGAGACCAGGGCGTTCACCATCGGTGGGCAACCGGCCAACGCGAAATGGGACCTCACTGTGAGGGAGCCGGGACTCACGTATGCGCTGAACCTCACGCTCGAATCCACTCTGCCTGTCATCGGCCTCTGCAAATGGGAAGGACACCCCACGGGGACCCTCGCCAAGGTCGGCTAGTCCGACAACCGAGCGCCGAATCGACGAGAGAGCCGCGGCTGCGCACCAGGGCGCAGCCGCGGCAGGAGTAACCTGGCCGGGTGGCCATCAACGCTGAGGCAACCGACGCCGGGACCGTCGCCCGCGCCTACTTCAAGGCCGTCGGCCGGCGCGACCTCGACGCGATGACCGAGTTCTACGTCCCCGGCGGCGTCGGCGAGATCTATGGCCTCGTCCGGCTCGAGGTCCCCGCCAGCTACCGGGCCTGGTTCGGCGGCCTCTTCTGCGCCTTCCCCGACTTCGAGATGGAGATCGTCGAGATCGTCGCCTCCGGCGAGAAAGCGGCGGTGCGCTGGCGAGCGACCGGAACCTTCGACGGCCAGGGCGACTTCGAAGGCCTGGAGCCCAACGGCGCCACCGTCGCGGTCCAGGGCTGCGACGTGCTGACCGTCCGCGACGGTCGCATCCACCACAACGACGCCTACATGAACGGCACCGAAATGCTGCGCCAGCTCGGCGCCCTGCCGCCGGCCGGCTCCTCCCCCGAAAAGGCGCTGACCGCGGCCCTCAACCTGAAGACGCGCCTGACCGGCTGGGTCGCGGCGCGGCGCGGCTGAGCGGCCGCCCAGCAGAGCGGGCAGCCCAGCCGTCGAGCTAGACGGCCTCGGGCAGCAGGCCCTCGGCGGAGTCGACCGGGCGTCCCAGGTGGTAGCCCTGGGCCATGTCGACGCCGTACTCGCGCAGCATCTGCGTCGTCTCGTCGTCCTGGACGAACTCGGCGATCGTTGTCTTGCCGAGCCCGCGGGCGATCTCGACGATCGCCTTCACGGTCAGCTGGTCGGCATCGTTGCGCGGCATGTCGCGGATGAAGGCACCGTCGATCTTGATCACGTCGAAGGGAATCTGCTTCAGGTAGTGGAAGGGGCTGAAACCGGCGCCGTAGTCGTCGATCGCGACTTCGCAGCCGAACTCGGTGAGGCGGTCGGCGAAGCCGGCGGCGGTCTCGTAGTCCTCGACCTGGGCGGTCTTGGTGATCTCGAAGGTGCAGCGGCCGGGGTCGGCGTCGCCCTCGTCGAGGCGTCGCTCGATGAACTCCAGCACCGAGATGTCGGTCAGCGAGGCGCCGGAGAGGTTGACGTGGAGCGAGACGGGCTCGCCCGCCCGCTCGCGCTCGGCCAGCAGCTCCAGCGCCCGGGCGACCACCCAGCGGTCGAGCTCCTGGACCATCCCCGAGCGCTCCGCGACCTCGATGAAGGCGGCGGCCGGCAGCAGCTCGCCGTCGTCGCCGGTCATCCGCAGCAGCAGCTCGTAGCGCTCGACGGCACCGGAGGCGAGACTGCGGATCGGCTGGGTGGCGAGGCTGAGGCGGTTCTGGGTCAGCGCGTCGCGAATCCTGGCGCTGGTCGTCTGGCTGCGCTGAGCCCGGACCTCGCCGGCGGCCGGGTCCTCGAAGAGGGCGACCCGGTTGCGGCCCTCTTCCTTGGCCCGGTACATCGCCTGGTCGGCAGCGACCAGGACCGCCTCGGCACCAGCCTCGCGCTTGCCACCGAACATGGTGATGCCGACGCTGATCGTCGCCGCACCCTGTTCGGGGACGGACGGCGAGCCCTCGGCCACCTCGGCCCGAAGGTCCTCGCCCAGCTGCAGGGCGCCGCCTATATCGGTCTGCGGCATCAGCACCGCGAACTCGTCGCCGGAGAGGCGGGCGACGATGTCGGTCGTGCGCACCCGCTCCCGCAGGGCGCCGGAGATGCGGCGGATCAAGCTGTCGCCGATCTGGTGGCCGAGCTTGTCGTTGACCTGCTTGAGGCCGTCGATGTCGATGATCATCACCGCTCCCTGGCCGCCGTAGCGGGCGCTGAAGGAGACGTATTGGTCGAGTTCGGCACGGAAGCGGCGCCGGTTGAGGAGCCCCGTCAGCGAGTCGTGGTCGGCCAGGTAGCGCAGCTCGGCCTCGGTCTTCTCGGCCTTGACCAGAGCCCCCTCGACGACCCGGCGATCCTCGTCATCGAGCTTCTCGAGCACGACCGCCAGCGCCGGATCGAGCTTCTGCGAGGTGCCTGCGTTCTCCACCGGCAGAAGGTATTGACTCGCCGAGCTACCGGTAAGGCCAATCGACCCTTTTTCCCAACGGGACTTGAATTTCGGCGACGGGGCCGCCCGAATAGTTGTCTGGAGGGCCGTAAGTAGGCTAGAGCGGATGCCCAACCGACTCGCCCAGGAGACCAGCCCTTACCTCCTCCAGCACCGCGAGAACCCGGTCGACTGGTACCCGTGGGGCTCGGAGGCGCTCGATCGAGCCGCCGCAGAGGACCGGCCGATCCTGCTCTCGGTCGGCTACTCGGCCTGCCACTGGTGCCATGTGATGGAGCGCGAGTCCTTCGAGGACGCCGCGACCGCCGCCTACATGAACGAGCACTTCGTCTGCGTCAAGGTCGACCGCGAGGAGCGCCCCGACGTCGACGCGATCTACATGGAGGCGGTGCAGTCGATGACCGGGCACGGCGGCTGGCCGATGACCGTCTTCCTCGACCCCGAGGGCGTCCCCTTCTACGGCGGCACCTACTTCCCGCCCGACGAGAGCCGCGGCATGCCGAGCTTCCGGATGGTGATGGAAGCCGTCGTCGACGCCTTCGAGCGCAAACGCGAGGAGATCCGCGAGCGGGCCGCGGGGACGAAGGCACGGCTGGGTGCCGTCGGGGTGATCGAGCCCAGCCCCGAGCCGCCCGAGACGGCCCAGCTGGAGGAGGCGATCGCCAAACTTCAGGCAAGCGCCGACATGCAGCGCGGCGGCTTCGGCGGCGCGCCCAAGTTCCCACCGGCCTCGGCCCTGGAGCTGCTGCTGGCCCGGGGCGAGCGCGAGGTCGCCGAGCGGACCCTGGACGCGATGCTCGGCGGCGGCATCTACGACCAGCTCGGCGGCGGCTTTGCCCGCTACTCGGTCGACGCCGAGTGGCGCGTCCCCCACTTCGAGAAGATGCTCTACGACAACGCCCTGCTGGCCCGCGCCTACCTGCACGGCTGGCAGGTCCTCGGTCACGAGCGCTACCGCCGCGTCTGCGAGGAGACCCTGGACTGGATGCTGCGCGAGATGCGCGGGCCCGAAGGCGGCTTCTATTCAGCCCTCGATGCCGATTCCGAGGGCGAGGAGGGCCGCTTCTACGTCTGGACCCCGGAGCAGATTCGGGAGGTGCTCGGGGGTGGATCGGCAGACGCCGCGAACTGCATCACTTTTTCACCCCAGGAGGTTGAGAACTTGATGCAGTTCTGGGGAGTCAGCGAGGCTGGCAACTTCGAGGGGGCCAACGTCCTCCATCTGGCGCAAGGGGTCGAGGCACCTGAGCCCGAGGGGCTCGCCGCGGCGCGCCAAGCGCTCTACGAGGCGCGCGCCAAGCGCGTCTGGCCCGGGCTCGACGACAAGCGACTCGCCTCCTGGAACGCACTGGCGATCGCCGCCCTGGCCGAGGCCGGCGCCGTGCTCGGCCGCGAGGACTATCTCGACGCCGCCCGCCGCTGTGCCGAGTTCGTGCTCGACTCGCTCAGCGACGAGTCCGGCCGCCTGCTGCGCACCTGCAAGGACGGCGACGCCCGCCTCAACGCCTACCTGGAGGACCACGCCTTCCTGCTCGAGGCGCTGCTGACGCTGTACGAGTCGACCTTCGAGCCGCGCTGGTTCGAGCGAGCGCGCTCGCTCGCCGACGAGACGATCGCCCGCTTCGGCGACCCCGAGCGCGGCGGCTTCTTCTCCACCTCCAGCGACCACGAGGAGCTGATCGCCCGCCGCAAGGAGATCGGCGACCACCCGATCCCTTCCGGCAACAGCTCCGCGGCGCTGGGCCTGCTGCGCCTCGCGGCCCTGACCGGCGAGCGCGGCTACGAACGCCAGGCCGAGGGCGTCTTCGCCCTCTTCGCGAAGACCGCCACCCAGCACCCGGAGTCCTTCGCCCACCTCCTCCGCGCCCTCGACTTCCACCTCTCGCCGACCAAGGAGGTGGCCCTGATCGGCGCGCACAGCGCCGAGCTCGCGGCGGTGGTCCGCTCCGGCTTCCGCCCCCACCTGGTCCTCGCCGCCGGCCCGGAGGGCAGCAGCGAGCCGCCCCTGCTCCTCAACCGCGCCAGTATCGACGGCAGCCCGACCGCCTACGTCTGCGAGCACTTCAGCTGCCGAGCGCCGGTGACCAAGGCGGCAGACTTGACCGTCCTTCTCTAAGACTCCGCGCCGCCGCGTTTGCAAGGATGGGGCCCTGTGCGCGGCTCCCTCTTCACCTTCCCAGCCGGACGCCGAGCCAAGTGGGTCGTCTTCGCCCTCTGGTTCATCGGTGTCTTCATCGCCGCCGGGCCGGCCAACCTGCCCGGCAAGTTCGCTGACGCCGAAAGCAACGAGGCGACTTCCTACCTACCCGGGGATGCCGAATCGACCAAGTCCCTGAAGGCGACGGAGTCGCTGCAGAAGGGCGAAATCGCCCCGGCCGTGATCATCTACCGCCGCGAGTCCGGCCTCACCGCCGCCGACCGCAAGACGATCGCCGAAGACATCGGGAAGATGACCGCGGAGCGCTTCCCGGGCGTGGTTCCCGACGGTGCCACGGCGGCTGCCGGGGGCGAGCAGCAGGACACCCGCGAGACTTCGGAAGCGGCCAAGAACCTGCCCCCGGGCTGCGGGCTCCCGACCAGCACGATCCCCGGCCAGCCGGCCGACTACGCCCCCTTCGTCGGCCCGATCTGCTCCGAGGACGGCAAGGCGGCGATCGTCACCGCCTACATCAAGGGAAACGGCGAGGGCGATCGCATCCTCGACCCGGTCAAGTTCTGGCGCGACGAAATCTCCGACCCCGGCGGCGGCCTCGAGGTCAAGATCACCGGCGGCGCCGGCTTCTCCGCCGACGCGATCGAAGTCTTCGAAGGGATCAACGGCACCCTGCTGTTGGCCGCGGTCAGCCTGGTGATCTTCCTCCTGATCGTCATCTACCGCTCGCCGATGTTCTTCTTCATCCCGCTGGCGGCGGTGCTGTTCGCGGAGACCCTCTCGCGCTCGATCGGCTACGGCGTCTCCGAGCTGGGGGTGACGATCAACGGCCAGTCGAGCTCGATCATGTCGGTCCTGGTCCTCGGCGCCGGCACCGACTACGCGCTGCTGCTGGTCGCCCGCTACCGCGAGGAGCTGCACCACACCGCCGACAAGTTCCAGGCGATGCGTACCGCGCTCGAATCGGCCGGCCCGGCGATCTTCGCCTCGGCCCTGACCGTGATCGCCGCCCTGCTCTGCCTGATGCTCGCCAAGGTCAACGGAACCTCCGGGCTGGGGCCGATCGCCGCGATCGGCATCGCCTGCGCCGCGCTCTCGATGTTGACCCTGCTGCCAGCCCTGCTGACGATCTTCGGCCGCCGCGCCTTCTGGCCCTTCGTCCCGCACACGCCCGACACGGCCCCCGCCGCCCAATTTGTTTCTGACCGGGCACGGCAGAAGATCGTCGACGGCCCTGGCTTCGGCGCCCTGGCTCGCGTCATCCTCGCCAGCCTGCTGGTCCTGATCCTGCTGCCCCTGGTCCTACTCAACTGGGTGCTCCGCATGCTCAGCGGCCGCCGCATCCCCTCGCTGATCGTCGGCCCGCTCGACCGCGCCGTCTTCACGCCCTACGAGATGCGCCGCTACCGGCTCGAGCACAAGGCCGACGCCACCCACGGCTTCTGGGCGCGGCTCGGCAACCGCGTCGCGATCTCTCCCCGCCGGGTCATGTTCGGCTCGATCGGCGTCCTGCTGATCCTCTGCGCCGGCTTCGCCTTCTTCTCCACCGACCTGACCAGCGAAGACAGCTACCGCACCGAAGTCGACTCGGTCGAAGGGCAGCACCTGCTGGACAAGAGCTTCCCCTCCGGCACCACCGCGCTGACCGACGTCGTCGTCCCCGAGCCCGCCGCAGTCGACGCGGTCAAACGCGCGGTCGAAGGGGTAAGCGGCGTCGAGTCGGTCTCCGGCCCGGTCGCCTCGGGCCCCCAGGGGACTCTGATCCAGGCGACGCTCGAGCCCAACCCCTACTCGACCGAGGCCTTCGACCTGGTCGAACCGATTCGCGACGCCGCCCATGCCGCCGACCCCGACGCGCTCGTCGGCGGGCCGACCGCGATCGAATTCGACGTCCGCGACGCCGCCGGCTGGGACTCGACGGTGATCCCGCCGATCATTCTCCTCGTCGTCTTCCTGATCCTGATCGGGCTGCTGCGGGCGGTGATGGCACCGCTGATCCTGATCGGCACCGTGATCCTCAGCTACCTGGCGGCACTCGGCGTCGGCTACTTCGTCTTCGACGTCATCTTCGGCTTCCCCGGTTCGGATCCCTCGCTGCCTCTTTTCGCCTTCGTCTTCCTGGTCGCGCTCGGGGTCGACTACAACATCTTCCTCGTCGCCCGAGCTCGCGAGGAGACCGAAAAACACGGGTCCGAACAGGGTATTCTTCGCGCCCTGGCGGTCACCGGCGGCGTCATCACCAGCGCCGGCATCGTCCTCGCCGGCACCTTCTCGGTGCTCGCCGTTCTCCCCCTCACCTTCCTCACCGAGCTCGGCTTCGTCGTCGCCTTCGGCGTCCTCCTCGACACCTTCCTCGTCCGCAGCGTCCTCGTCCCCGCCATCGCCCTCAGTCTTGGCGACCGCTTCTGGTGGCCGTCGGCGCTCTCGAAGCCCCGCGAGCACTCCGCGGCACCCCCCGCTCCGTAGCTGCGCGAACTGAGTTTGGGTCCCCATAGGGGCCTCAACTCAGGAAACGTCGAACTCGCGCACCTCGTCGAGGACGACGCGGCCGCCGACCTCGGCTCGGCCCTCGCCGAGCGGGCGCGCGTATAGCAACGAGCCCTCCCCCTGGTGGATCGTCAGCGAGCGGCCGAGGGCCGCCGCGAGCATGATCGCCGCCGAGCCGGTGGCCTCGTCCTCGCCGACCCCGTCGGCGAGCGAGAAGCAGCGCGAGCGCACCACACCGGCCTCCTCGTCGGCCCAGGCCCAGAGGTAGATTTCGTCCTCGCGCCCGCCGGGCGGGCCGTCGAGGGCGTCGACCTCGGCCGGCGATCCGAGCTCGATCAGCTCCCAGGGCGGCGACCACTCCGCCCGCGCCACCACGTAGGTGAGGTCGCCCTCTCGCCGCACCCGCACCTCGCCGGCCCGCGGGCGCAGCACCTCGACCGCCTCGCCCTCGCCCGCGAGCAGCCAGGCGGTGCCGACGCTGGGGTGGCCGGCAAACGACAGCTCCAGGCCCGGGGTGAAGATCCGGCACTCACCGCGAGCACGGTCGTCGACGAAGACCGTCTCCGAGAAGCCGAGCGCACGGGCAACCGCCTGGCGCCGATCCTTTGGCACCTGCTCGCCGTCGAGGAAGACCCCGAGCGGGTTTCCCCAGCCGCCGCCCTCGTCGCAGAAGACGCGGAGGACGTGCAGCGTCGCCACGAACCCGCCTAGAGGATCGGAAGGAAGTTCTCGATCTCGAACGGGGTGACCTGGACCCGGTAGTCGTCCCATTCCTGCCGCTTGATCTCGACGAAGCGGCGGAAGGTGTGCTCGCCGAGGGTGCGCAGCACCAGCTCCGAGTCGGCGGCGACCTCGATCGCCTCGCCCAGGGTCGCCGGCAGCTGCTCGATGCCCTGGTGGGAGAGCTCCTCCTGGGAGAGGTGATAGAGGTTCTGCTCCATCGGCTCGGGCAGCTCGTAGCCCTTCTCGATCCCCTCCAGGCCCGCCTGCAGCATGCCGGCGAAGCAGAGGTAGGGATTGGCGGCGGGGTCGGGGCAGCGCAGCTCGGCCCGGGTCGCCCCCTCTTTGCCGGGGTGGTAGAGCGGCACCCGGATCAGGGCCGAGCGGTTGCGGCGCGACCAGGCGAGGTAGACCGGCGCCTCGTAGCCGGGGACCAGGCGCTTGTAGGAGTTGACCCACTGGGCGAAGAGCGGTGAGATCTCGCGCGCGTGCTTGAGCTGGCCGGCGATGAACGACTTCGCGGTCGGCGAGAGGTAGTACGGGTCGTCGGCGTCGTAGAAGGCGTTCTTGCCGTCTTTCGCGAGCGACTGGTGGACGTGCATCCCGGAGCCGTTCTCGCCGAACAGGGGCTTCGGCATGAAGCTCGCGTGCCAGCCGTATTTCATCGCGTACTCCTTGACGACGATGCGGTAGGTCATGCAGTCGTCGGCCATCTCCAGGGCGTTCTTGTAGCGCATGTCGACCTCGTGCTGGGAGGGACCGACCTCGTGGTGGGTGTACTCGACGTGGATGCCCATCTTCTCCAGCGCCAGCACCGTGTCGCGGCGCACGTCGGAGCCGGCGTCGAGCGTGGTCAGGTCGAAGTAGCCGCCCTCGTCGAGCACCTCGGGCACGCCCCCCTCCGGCTTGGCGGAACGGAAGTAATAGAACTCCAGCTCGGGGCCGATGTTGTAGGCCTCGAAGCCCATCTCCGCGGCCCTCTTCATCGCCCGCTGCAAGATCCAGCGTGGATCGCCCTCGTAGGGACCGCCACCGGGGACGCGAACGTCGCAGAACATCCGCGCAACCGCGTTCTCGCCCTCGGGGCGCCAGGGGATCAACGCGAAGGTGGCCGGGTCGGGCATGGCGATCATGTCCGACTCCTCGATCGGGTTGAAGCCGGTGATCGAGGAGCCGTCGAAACCCATGCCGCCGTCGAAGGCATCCTCGAGCTCGGCGGCGTTGATCGAGAAGCTCTTCAGCTGGCCGAGCACGTCGGTGAACCAGAGGCGGACGAAGCGCACGTCGTTCTGCTTGACGATCTCGATGACGTCAGCGGCACTGCGGGGTTGCTCTGCCATTCCGGTCTCCTTGGCTTGTCCGCGAGAAGGGGGCAACGATAGGCGAATGAACCGAAGAGGTGCACAACGACGTAGAGCGGGTAAGGGGTGAGAACTTCAGCCGCCTTGCATCGACACCGAAAAACAGGTATAACTTACTCCTCGTAAGTAAGAGGCTGAAAGTAAAGTAAAGGCCACGTAAAGGCTCTGTAAAGCGAAAGTCCGCCTTCAGCAGAGCCAGAGATGAGAAGCCCGTGACGGTCAAAACCGATGTCTCCAGGTTCCAGATCCATGATGAGCTGACCGCTCCCGACGAGAGCGCTCCGCTGATCAAGACCATCCAGGCGGCCGGCGGTGCGGTCACCAAGTTCGTCGGCGTGCTCGCCGGCTCTCCCGCCGTGCTTCGCGCCTACACGCGGATGCGCTCTGAGCTCCGCGGCGGCGTCCTGCCGCAGGCAACCCGCGAGCGGATTGCCCTAGCGGTCGCCGAGCACCGCGAGGACAACTACAGCATTGCCCAGCACGCCAAGTCGGCTCGACGGGCCGGGCTCGGCCTCGACGAGGTCTCCCGGGCCCGCAGCTTCACCTCCGCCGACGAGAAGGAGGCGGGTCTGCTCGCCTTCCTCAAGGAGGCGCTGGACGCCGACGGCCCTCCCCCGCTCCACCTCCACGAGGAGGCACGGGAGCTGGGCTGGACCGACGAGGAGATCCTCGAGGCGGTGGGGCACCTCGCCTTGAATGAGTTCCAGAGTCTGATTGCCAGCGCGGCGGCTTTGCCGAAAGACCAAGCTACGCCCAGGGTGCTTCCTTCGGCGGCATAGCGTTGGGAGGAGTTGTGTGCTCCTCCCACTGCGCTGGGATTTTCGCTGTGGAGCGTGCCTCTCTCGCTGAGCTGTAGAGGCGAAAATGAGGACGCCGCTTGTGAGAGGGGCACACAACTCCTCCTCACAAGCGTCAGCGAAGACCCCGAGATCCAGGTCCCGTGGGCTGGGGGACGGGTTAGTTCTCTACGAGAGTAGCCGTGTAGAGGAGGCGGGCGGTGGAGTACTTGCAGCCGAACGTGGCGCGGGTTCCGACCTTCTCCAGGGGCTCGCCCTGGCGGATGTCGGTGGAGTTGGTGCAGGTGCCAGGGGCGCGGCTGGCGCGCCAGACCTCGTTGGCGGGAAGTTCCTGGGCGAAGGCAGGGGCCCAGGTGGGAACCGTGATGCCGACGATGTCGCCCTTTTCGACCTTCAGCGAGGAGCCGAATTTCACCGTCTGCCCGAGGTACGGGGTGAGGACCTTGATCGACCCCTGGCTGCGCAGGTTGTAGCGGGGCGGGTTGGTGCCCGCGACGCGGCGCAGGATTGCGAGGCGCGCCTCCGGCGGAGTGCCGAAGAAGCCGTTGAAGAAGGAGCGCTGCTTGTCGGTCGGCTGGGCCACGGTCAGGGTCCATGCCTTGATCGTGCCGTCATGCGTGACCAGGAAGGGCGAGCGCGTCTGGCCGTTGCTGACCTGGAAGCCGGTGACGCTGCCCACCGCCTGGCACGGGAGCCCCGGGCAGGATGGGTCCGGCACGGTCGAGGTCTGCCCCAGGATCACCGTGGTGCTCGGGACCTTGGCGGCGCTGGTGCCGACGGCGAGAGCGGTCGAGGCGGCGAGGACACAGGCCGCCGTCGCCAGCGCGAGCGTCGACCGGTTGCTCCCCCGGAACGCGATGGCGGTAAGGGCTCCGTGCGAAAACCTCGACATTCAGCTGCTCCTCTCGTTTATCTGGCACTGCCTGAACACGGCAGCCTAGCCTTCGGAGCGGCTGGAGAAGCGCCTTTGCGGCGCCGGCTCAGCGCTTGGCGCCGGCGCGGGCGTAGCTGATGGCGACGGCGTAGCGCACCATTCCCACGCCTTCGAACTCGAGCGCTTCGCTGGCGGCGGCGGTGAAATCCCAGGCTCGGCCTTTGACGTAGGGGCCGCGGTCGATCACCGGCGCGATCAGGGCGTTGCCGTGGTAGACGAACTTGACCATCGTGCCGCAGGGCAGGTTGCGATGGGCGACGCCGATCGTGGTGGCCCGCAGAGCCTGCCCGCAGGCCGTGCTTCTGCCGTAGAGGCCGGGGCCATACCAGCTGGCGCCGGCGCTTCGAAACGGGCTGAAGACGAGTTCCTGGTCTTCAGGCGAGGCGCCGCCGTAGGCAGTCGAGGCACCGCCGGTCGCACCCTGAGCCCCACCTGGCCCGACAACAAGGGTCACCAGGACGACAAGCGAGGCCGCCCAGCGCAGGCGCCGGAGCGAGCGCCGCCCGGATCGGGACGCACATCGCGAATCGCTTTTCCGCGCAAGGCGGTTTCCACTTGGCTGCATGTCTCTTCCAAGCGCTTACGGGGTTAGCTGTCGGGCTCGCGCTGAAAGAGCTGCGCTACGCGGCTGATGCCGGCGATTCGCCCCCACTAATTGGGTCCCCCGCTCCCCGCGATATGTAGGCGGAGATTCAGCGGAAGTTGGCGCCAGGTTAGCAAAGACTAAGACAGAATTATGTGAACAGGTTGTGCTGGGGGCGGCCACGGGGGGATGCATCGGCCCTCGCGGGCAGCGGCCCAGCCCTGCACGAGGACGCCCGCCCCCGGCATGGGAAAGGCCCCCTCTCGGGAGCCTTTCCTTTAGCGGGCCTGTAAGCCGGATCCTGTCTTGAGCGGCCATCTATCTATGCGGCCTACCTGGACCTCGCCGAGCCGGGTCGACGGTCCTGCTTGGCCTTGCACCGGGCGGGGTTTGCCTGGCCGCCGCGTCACCGCGACGCCGGTGCGCTCTTACCGCACCATTTCACCGTTGCCTGTACGCGACTCACGTGCGGCCGCGCCATCGGCTGTGTATTTCTGTGGCACTTTCCCGCGGGTTTCCCCGGGTGGGCGTTACCCACCGCCCTGCCCTGTGGTGTCCGGACTTTCCTCGAGGGGTTTTCTCTCCCCCCGCGGTCCGCTCGGCCCGCCCCTCGATGGTAGCCACCGCGCTCCGTTCAGCCAAGCGGGAGCGGGATATGGTGGCCGACATGCGGACCGCGGTCGTGACCGGAGCTGGCAGCGGGCTCGGCCGCGCGATCGCGCACGAGCTGGCGGACCGCGGCTACGCCGTCTGGGCGACCGACGTCGACCCCGGCGCCGCCGCCCGCACCGCGGCCGAGATCGCCGGACCCGCCGGCAACCGGGTGCCCGGCGATGAAGCCAGTGCCGCGACCCTCGACGTGCGTGACGAGGGAGCCTGCCGCGCCCTCGTCGGGACCGTCGTCGCCGACGCCGGCTCCCTCGACCTCTGGGTCAACAACGCCGGCGTCCTCGCCACCGGACTCGCCTGGGAGCAGGACGAGACCAGGCGCAGCGCAATGCTCTCGATCAACGCCGCCGGCACGATGAACGGCACCGTCGCAGCGCTGGAGCAGATGGTCTCCACCGGCCGCGGGCACGTCGTCAACGTGATCTCGCTCGCCGGCATCGTCGCGGCGCCGGGCGAGGTCGCCTACTCGGCCAGCAAGCACGCGGCGATGGCCTTCACGCTCGGCACCCTCTTCGACCTGCGCCGCGCCGGTCACAAGGGAATCGACATCTCCGCCGTCTGCCCCGACGGGATCTGGACGCCGATGCTCGAGGACAAGCTCGACGACCCCGACGCCGCCGGCTCCTTCTCAGGGCACCTGCTGACGCCGGCCCAGGTCGCGAGCGAGGTCGGCAAGCTGACCGAACGCCCCCGCCCGATCCTCATCCTGCCGCGCTGGCGCGGCCCGCTGCTGCGCTTCTTCGACCTCTTCCCCAGTCTCGGCATCCGCCTGCTGCCAGCGGTCATGTGGGACGCGCGCCGGCGCCAGCGACGCTACAAGCGCCTGATCGAGTCCGGTCGCTGGCCCTGAGGGACCGGGTCAGACGCTGCGGAAGACACCGATCACGCGGCCGATGACCACGGCCTCGGTGGTGACGATCGGCTCCAGTTCCTCGTTCTCCGGCTGCAGCCGGATGTGGTCCTTCTCGCGGTAGAAGCGCTTGACCGTCGCGTCCTCGCCGATCAGGGCAACGACGATTTCGCCGTTGACCGCGTCGTCGCTGGGCCGCACGATCACGTAGTCGCCGTCGAGGATGCCGGCGTCCTTCATGCTTTCGCCGCGGATCTGAAGGATGTAGTCGCCTTCCTCGCCGCCGATCACGTCGGGGATCTCGAGGTACTCCTCGATGTTCTCCTCGGCCAGGATCGGCTCGCCGGCGGCAACCTGGCCGACCAGCGGCAGGCCGCTGCCGGGACGGATCGTCCGCTTCGCCTTGTCGAAGAGCAGCTCGATCGCCCGTGGTTTCGACGGATCGCGCCGCAGCAAACCGATCTTCTCCAGATTCGCCAGGTGCGCGTGCACGGTCGAGGACGAGTGCAGCCCCACGGCTTTGCCGATCTCCCGCACGGTGGGCGGATACCCCGTCTTCGCCGCGTATTTGCGGATGAAGTCGAAGATCTCCTTCTGCCTTTTGGTCAGATCAAGGTCAACCATCGTTAGCCCTAGTTTCTCCCATTTTGCCGACGACGACGCATTCGAACACTTGTTCGCAGGCTATCGCCCACACCGGATGCTTGCAACCCACCGGCTCCCCCCAGGCCCCGAACATCTAGAATCCGCCGCCCTCGAGCGGCTGTGGCGGAACTGGTAGACGCGCAAGGTTGAGGGCCTTGTGGGTGGAAACACCCGTGATGGTTCGACTCCATTCAGCCGCATCGGAAAACCCCCGCTAGCCGGGGGTTTTTCTGTTTTTGCAGGTCTTTTGCGCAGGAGACCTAGACCCGTGGTGCGCCAGTCGGTGCGCCAGTCAGCCGCTAGTTCGGCGGGAATTCGGAGGGAAAGACTTCGGCCATCGAGTCAAAGGACAGCTTGGTCGCCCGCCCCCAAGGCACTGGGCCTGGTTGCGCGTCCCGGGCATCAGAAAGGCGACAGCGAAGCTCACCGGTCTCCTCGTCGATCTCGGCGCCCTCGATCGACTTGGCCGACCAGCTCGGTCCGGATCGGTCGGCGTCCTCTCGGGCCAGCTTCTTCGTCCTAGCGGTGCGAGGCCCTCCGAGTCCGTCCCACTCTTAAGCCGACGGCAAGAGCTGGCGCCGCGAGAACAAGGATGGACAGCGCTCGAGACAGCGGCACGAGCCCCTGTTCCTTAGCGGAGCGAACGTGATCGACCCACACGTCCCGCCAGTCCTCCCTGTCGCGCTTCGGAACCAGGAGGACGGCAGCGGCGATCAGGGTCTCGGCTATGAGGTCGCCATTGCGGTCGAGGTGGCAAGCAATCAAGCTGACCAGCAGCGGAACAACACAGATCGAGACGAGCTGGCTATCGACCTGCGTCAGAAGCGCGGCGAGAACCGCCAGAAACACCAGCAGCAGCCTCACCTGGTGGATCTCCTGGTGAGGCCCTTCCGCCAATGACGCAGGCGAAGCCGCGGAACCCCCAGGACGACCAGGGAGATCAGCCTGGGAACGACGGCACGCTCGTTTTCGCGGGCGGACTGGATCTCATCGACCCACTCCGCCCGCTGGTCCTCTCGAATGTCGCGAGGCAGGAGCCAGCATGCCCTGGCGATCGCGCCCTCGCACGGCTCCACGTGTTCCTGCCGCTCACTCCCGCCGTTTGATTGTTCTGAGGCCTCCGTGAGAATGACCTCGCGGACCGCCGGGCGCTGGGACAGTGCGACGCCCTCGGGTCTATTGGAACGGAAGGTCGGGCAGGGCTCGTCCAGCTCGAGCGCGCACAGCAGGTTCCGCCGGAAATAGCAGTCCTCGCAGGAACGCTTCGAGGTTCTCATGCTGCGCCGCCTGCCAATCCCGGCGCTAGCAGGCGGAGGGCTTGGCGCTGATCCGCAGTAGCGGCGTTCGCCGCACGGTACCCCTGACCCGTCAGGTGGTAGTAGCGACGGCGACGGCGCTGCGAATCCGTCCTCACGGTCTCCCAGCGGGTGACGATGAAGCCATCGTCCTCCAGCCGCCGGAGAATCGGGTAGATCGTTCCCGACGCCAGGCCGGTGAGCTCGGCGAGCTCGAACCCGTACGTCTCCTCGCTAGGGGCGTCGAGAAAGGCCTGGAAGACGAGTCGCGTCGCGGTGCTAGGCTTCCTTGGCACATAAAGAACTCTACACTAGGTTCGCCCGGATGCAAGCGGTTCGACTAGGTGATCGAAGGCGATCTGGGAGGATCGAAGAGGAGATGCCGAGCAAGGGGCAGGCAAATACCCGCGCCTGAACTAGCAACTGCGGCGGCCGTCCTGGTCTCCTACACGGATGTGGTGTCCCGAGGACTTGAGGTCGCAGGTGTCCTCGTCAGCTCCATGGCGATAGGCAGCGGAGCGGCAGTGACCTGGGGCGTGCTTGAACGCAAGCCTCGCGAAAGCATCAGCGAATTTGCGTTGATCGGGACGGCGGCGGGCTTCCTCTTCGGAGTCCCTCTCGCCTTGAGCGCATGGATCATCCTGAGCAGATCGTGAGATGAACGGTCTGGCTCGTCAAACTTCCACTCGAATGGCTTCCATGGACGATCAACCGCGCACGCTCTACCTCTCGTTCGGCATTCCGTTCCTGGCTTACGGGGTGCTGGTTGCGCTCATCCTGGCGCTGGTGAGCGCGCCGCTCTGGCTCTACTTGGTCGCCCCGCTTGCGGCCATCCCCCTTCTCGTCTGGCGGCTCCGGCGCCTCGCGGCGCAAACACCCGACCCTGCTCCGGCACTCCCTGCGGTCGCGGACCGCGATCCGGGAATCGATCTCGACGAGGCCTGGGAGGACGCCCTTGAGCAGTTGCGGTTGGCGGTTCCCAATTCTACCTTCAGGCTCTGGCTCGAGCCGCTGGAGCCAGTAGGCATAGAGGGTGAAACCCTCCGCCTCTCGGCTCCGCCGGGAGTCGCGCAGTGGGCGGAGCGGCGCTATTCGTCGCTGATCGCCGAGGCTTTGACGGACGTAACCAAGTCACTCCGCCACGTTCGGTTCGACCTCACCCCGGCGGCGACCGTCCAATTTGTCCGCACGGGCATTGAACTCAACCCGAACTACAGCTTCGAGCGCTTCGTCATCTATCCCGGGAACCGGCTCGCCCATGGAGCGGCCCTAGCGGTGGCCGAAAGGCCCTTCGATACTTACAGCCCACTCTTCATCCATGGCCCGCCGGGTCTCGGCAGGACCCATCTGCTCACCGCGATCGCCAACTACCTGAACGAGAACGCCTCCGGCCTCCGGGTGCATTACACCACCGCCGAGTCGTTCACCAACGAATTCATCGCCGCTCTACGAACGCGCGGGGTTGAGGCATTCAAGGCTCTCTATCGGGAGAGCGACGTGCTCTTGATCGACGACGTCCAGTTCCTCGAGGGGAAGCCGGCCACCGAAGAGGAGTTCTTCCACACCTTCAACGCTCTCTACGAGGCGAGGGCGCAGCTCGTCCTCTCCGCCGATCGTCCCCCGAGCGAGCTCTCCTCGCTCTCGACGTCGCTTCGCGACCGCTTGGACTCCGGGCTCACGATCGGAGTGGAGCCACCCGACGCGGCGAGTCGGCTCCGGGTGCTGCAGCGCCTCGTTCAAGAGGCCGGTGTCGAGATCGACGACGACAAAGCCCTCCCGGAGCTCGCGGAGCGCACCGGTGTCAACGTCCGCCAGCTACACGGTGCCCTGACCCGTGTCCTCGCCCACGCCTCGCTGATGGCCCGGCCCCTCAGCTCCGAGCTAGTCGCCGAGGTCATCCCCCGAACCCGCTCCGCACAGGCAATATCGGTCGAGGAGATCCAGCAACGGGTCGCCGAGCGCTTCGGCGTCTCCCGGGCCGAGCTCGTCGGCTCCAGCCGCGCCGCCACTCCGCTGCGCGCGCGGCAGGTCGCGATCTTCCTCACCCGCGAGCTGACCGAGCTCTCACTCCCCCAGATCGGACGGCTCTACGGCGGCCGCAATCACACCACCGTGCTCAACTCCCTGCGGCGAGCGGAAACTAGCCTGGCCGAAGACGAAGAGCTCTCCGAGCGACTACAGGAGCTCCGCGCCGAGCTGCTGCAAAATCCGTCCGGTCGACCTAGGGCCTGAGGCACCGCCCACGGCGGCCCCTCGCGACGTCCCCCGCAGCCCCTGGGCGGATGCCGGCGCGAGATCGCGTTTGGGCGGGCACGAACCTCTTCAAGGGCGAATTAGCTCGACAGAACTGAAGTCGATTGAAGACTGCCAGCGTACTGGCCCACGTGCTCGTGCGCCAGTGGTGCGCCAGCCAGACCCTGAGATAGCCGGTTTCAACCGAATCAGCCAGATACGAGGGCGACCGGGCGCTCGCGGTGCCCCCGTATCCTCAGCCGATGCCGGGGCTAGTGGCGTTCAAGAAAGTGGTGCCGGTCGTGGTCGCCGTCTGCCTGGCAGCGGTCTGCTCGCCGGCCCTCGCGGGCGCGGAGGAGCCGCGTGTCTGGTCGCAGTTCCAGCTCGAGGCGAGCAAGGGCTTCGAGATCGCGGTGGAACGCGATGGTTCCTTCTTCTCGCTGACCGCCGCCGCCGGGCCGACCGGGGTCATCTATTCGACGCTGTCGAACCCCGTTGGCGACGCCGAGCCGATGTCGGTCGAAGCCGACCTGGGCAAGCTCGGCGACATCGCCGTTCACTTCGAGGCAGCGGGACCTCCCAAGCGAGTGCCAAACCAGCCGCCGGGGTGCATCAGGGCGCGAACGAAGGGTCACTTCGTCGGGTCGATCCGCTTTCGCGGCGAGCTCGACTACACCCGGGCCGAAGCCGCTCGAGCCGCGGGGACGGTGACCACGAGCGAAGGGGACTGCGACACCTTCGATCGCGCGGACATCGCGAGCGTCTATCGGCGCAAGGGCGGGCCTCCCGCGGTCGGTCTCGTCGCGACCAGGAAGGCCCGGGGAGGGACGATCCGCTTCGCCTGCAATCGAGGCGAAGGCTTGATCTTCGCCTCCGACGACGGCACCGGGCATCCTCAACGGCGCTACTTCGAAGCCGCGATCGACGGGCAGTATCGCCAGCTCAACATCATCCGCATCGCCCTGTCGGCCAGCGATCGCCGGGGGAGCTTCGCCTTCGACGAGTCGCTCGACTCCGCGACCGCGAGCCCGCCCCCTCCGTTCCGCGGAGCCGCGACCTACCGTCGCCGGGACGGAAGCCGGCGAGGGGCGTGGGCCGGCTCGCTGAGCGTCTCCTTTCCAGGGGCACCGCACATCCGTCTCGCCGGCCCCGGCTTCGACGTCTCGATGGAGTACGACGAGGATGAATGAGCCTGTCCCCAGCCTGACCCTGCGCTACGCCGATCGGGTCGACGAGCTTGCCGCCCTGGAGCCGCTCTGGAACGCGCTCCAGGCACACCACTCGGCGGTCCTTCCGGGAGCTCGGAGACGCGGCGCCCAGCCGCAGCCATGCCGAGGCATGGCGCTTGCGCCGGGCCAAGTACGAGCGCTGGCTTCAGCGCGACGGGACGTTCTTCGTCGTCGCCGAGCTGAGCGGCGACCCGGTCGGCTACGCCTTCGCGACGATCGGCCCCGGCTATGCATCATGGGCAACCCGTGAGCGCCTCGCCGAGCTGGAGACGCTGTCGGTGCTGCCGGCTCATCGCGGCGACGGAATCGGCGCCGCGTTGCTCGACGCAGTCTGGGAGCGGCTCGGCGCCTCGGGCGTCGACGAGATGGCGATCACGACCGCCGTCGCAAACGTCGATTCCCATCGCTTCTACGAGCGCAATGGGTTCAAGCAGGGATTCGTCACCTACTACGGCAAGCGTCCTTCCCGGTGAGCCCTTGGATGATCCGCCCCGGAACCCAGGCCGATCGGTCCTCGGTCCTGACTGCCTGCTCGTGGCCGAAGCCGGCGAGGCCCTAAGGGGCGAGCAGCGTGACTTTCCAGCCGCTTTCCTCTCGCTCGAACAGCCGGCGCTCGTGGAGGCGGTCGGCGGCTTCGCTCCAGAGCTCGATCGCCTGGGGGCTGACCCGCAGGACGCCCCAGTCCTCGGGACAGGCCGGCGCGGTCTCCTGGACGCCGGCGAGGTGAGCGAGACGGTCGCGGAGGTGGTCGAGGTCGTCGATCCGCTTGCCCTGACGGGAGACGACGGTCTGCAGTTGGTGGAGGAGATCGCGCTCGGCGAAGAGCTCCTCAGCCACCGCGCGCTCGGCCAGGGCGGCTTCGCCGGTGACGTGGACCTGGCGGCCCAGCGCCGGCCAGTGGAAGAGCAAGGCGACCTGTGGGTTGGACTCGATCTCCTTGGCCTTGCGGGTCCAGAGAGCCGAGGTGAAGAGCAGCGCCTCGTCCTCGATCCGCTTCAGAGTCACCGTGCGGGCCGAGGGGCAGCCTCCCTCCCCCACGGTGGCGAAGGCGACTGAGGCCGGCTGCGGGATTCCCTCGTCGCGGGCCTCGCCGATCCAGGCTTCAAGCGCTCGCAACGGATGCTCGGCGGCCACGGCCCCAGCGTAGCCCTTCGAGAAAGGGACTGGCCATTGAGCCAGTGCGGAGTAGGCTCTGGCCGGAGCGAGCCGAGTGGGATCGGCCCAACCGAGGAGGAGGTCCGATGTACGACTACGTGATCGTGGGCGCGGGCTCTGCCGGATGCGTGCTTGCCGCGCGCCTGTCGGAGGACCCGGAAGTCAGCGTGCTGCTGCTCGAGGCGGGTCCGCCGGACGTCAACGAGAACATCCACGTCCCGCTCGGCTACCTGCAGCTGGCCCGGACCGAGGTCGACTGGGACTACAACAGCGCCCCGGAACCGGGCTGCGGTGGGCGCCGCCTCCCGCTTCCCCGCGGCAAGGTCT
This sequence comes from uncultured Solirubrobacterales bacterium, assembly GCA_963812145.1. GTDB lineage: Bacteria > Actinomycetota > Thermoleophilia > Solirubrobacterales > 70-9 > VAYN01. The sequence continues at coordinate 86,317 of CAWEUG010000004.1, read as the reverse complement.
TCGGCGGCTCTTCCTCCACCAACGCGATGATCTACATCCGCGGCAACCGCGCCGACTACGACGGCTGGGGCGTCGGCGGCTGGGGATGGGACGACCTCTTCCCCTACTTCCTCAAGGCCGAGGACAACGAGCGCGGAGCCTCGGAGTGGCACGGGACCGGCGGGCCGCTGCCGGTCTCCGACCAGCGCTCCGGGAACACGATCACCCCGGCCTTCGTCGAGGCCGGGGTCGAAGCGGGCCTGGCCCGGAACGGGGACTTCAATGGCGCCGAGCAGGACGGGGTCGGGATGTACCAGCTGACGCAGCGGGGCGGGATGCGGGCCAGCGCCGCCGTCGCCTACCTGCACCCGGCGATGGACCGCCCGAACCTGACCGTGATGCCCTACATGCACGTCAACCGCGTGCTCTTCGAGGGCGTGCGCGCGGTCGGCGTCGAGGCCAGCCAGCTCGGGCAGGCCCAGGAGCTGCGGGCCGAGCGCGAGGTGATCCTCTGCGGCGGCGCCTACAACTCGCCGCAGCTGCTGATGCTCTCCGGGGTCGGCCCCGCCGAGCACCTGGCGATGCGGGAAGTCGAGCTGCTGCTCGACCAGCCCGCGGTGGGCGAGAACCTCAGCGACCATGCCGCTCACTACGAAGTCTGGACCACGCCCGAGCCGGAGAGCCTGTTGGCGGCGCTGGAGCCCGCGGCGCTGGAGGAGTTCACGGCCTCGCAGACGGGTCCGTTCGCCTCCAACCTGGCCGAGGCCGGCGGTTTCGCCCGGGCCGGCGCCGGCGCCGAGGCGCCCGACACCCAGTTCCACGTAGCGCCGATCCACATCGTCGAAGAGGGCATGGGCGACCCCCAGGCGCACGGGGTCTGGATCTCTCCCTGCCTGCTGACGCCCCGCGCTCGCGGCTCGGTCCGGCTCGCCTCCAAAGACCCGACCGCGAAGCCGATCGTCCGCAACGGCTTCTACGCCGACGAGGAGGACATGGCGCGGGCGACTGCCGCGGTGAGGCTGGCCCAGGAGATCTGCGCTCAGCCGGCGATGCGCCGCTACTGCGCCGAGCCGTTCACGGCGCCGGCCGGCGATTCCGAGGAGGACCTGCGCGCCCACGTCGCCGCCACCACGTACCCGATCTACCACCCGGTCGGCACCTGCGCAATCGGCTCGGTCGTCGATACCGACCTGCGGGTGCAGGGACTGGAGGCCCTGCGCGTCGTCGACGCCTCGGTGATGCCGGTCGTCCCCCGCGGCAACACCAACGCCCCGACGATCGCGATCGCCGAGCGCGCCGCCGACCTGATCAAGGGCGCGGTGCCGCTCAAAGCCGGCGCACAACAGGTCGCCTAACCCGAACTCCCCTGGGGACGAGATACGTCTCCAGGGAACCACGAAATGGCGAGCCTTACTGACTGGAGCCCAGCGCCTTGTCGATGAACGGGCCCAGCAGGTCGGCGACCGAGGAGGCGGTGGTCTCGGGCGACTCGCTGGGGCCGGTGATGTAGCTGATCGCCAGCCGGACCAGCGATTCGGAGAGGAGGTCGACGTCGGCCTTGGGCGCCTGCGGCCAGCCCTCCTCGATCGTCGCGCCGAGGCGGGCGGTGGCCCACTGCACGACCGGCAGGCCCTGGGTGGTGACGAAGGGCAGCATGCCACCGGTGCCGTCATCGCTGAGCAGGGTGCGGATCAGCGGGTCCTCGCCGGCGGTGCGGAGGAACAGCTCGAGCGCTGCGCCGACCGCGGCGCGCGGGTCGTCGAGGTGCTGCTTGACCGCCACCTCGACGTCATCGAGGAAGCGCTCGCCCTCGTGGATTACGAAGGCGAGGCCGAACTCGTTGCGGTTTCCGAACTCCTTGTAGAGGGTCTGGCGGCTGACGCCGGCGGTGGCGGCGATGTCCGACATCGTTATCTCCGACCAAGCCTGCTGCTCGAGCCGGTCGCGGGCCGCCCCGAACAGGGTTTCGCGCAGCAGCTCTCGGGCCGCCTCCGGATAGGGAGTTCGGGTGCTCGCCATCGTCGCAGCGGAAGCGGCCATCAGGCGTCCTCGCCGGGCTCGAAGTCGATCTTGTCGCGGACGCCGCAATCGGGACAGGCCCAGTCGTCGGGCACCTTGCTCCACGGCGTCCCCGCCGGAAAGCCCTCGCGCGGGTGCCCGGCCTCCTCGTCGTAGACATAGCCGCAGCCGGGACAGCGCCAGCGACTCACGACGCGGTCCCGTAACGGGCGACCATCTGGCGGCGCTTGCGCGGCTGGATGTTGGCCCGGGTGACGTCTCCCTCGAGGTGCTCAAGCAGACGCGGGTCCATCACCCGCCGCCACAACGGCGGAATCCAGGCGAGGACGATCATCCCGGCATAGCCGGTGGGCAGCTGCGGCGCATCGTCGACGTGGCGCAGCGCCTGATAGCGCCGGGTCGGGTTGGCGTGGTGGTCGCTGTGGCGCTGCAGATGGTAAAGGAGCAGGTTCGAGGCGATGTTGTTGCTGTTCCAGCTGTGTTCGGGCCGGCAGCGCTCGTAGCGGCCGTCCTCGCGCTTCTGCCGCCGCAGGCCATAGTGCTCGAGGTAGTTGACGGCCTCGAGCAGCGAGAAGCCGATCACCGCCTGGAGCAGGAGGTACGGCAGCACGACCGGGCCGAAGACGATGGCCAGGACGGCAAACAGGACCACCGTCATCGCCCAGGCGCCGAGGACGTCGTTGCGCAAGCTCCAATGCGATTTGCCGAGGCGGTCGAGGCGGGCCGCCTCGATCCCCCAGGCCGAGCGCAGGCTGCCGGCGACGGTGCGCGGCAGGAAGGCCCAGAAGCTCTCCCCCAGGCGGGCGCTGGCGGGGTCCTCGGGGGTGGCGACACGGACGTGATGGCCGCGGTTGTGCTCGATGAAGAAGTGGCCGTAGCCGCTCTGGGCCAGGGCGACGCGGCTGAGCCAGCGCTCCGAGTTGGCCCGCTTGTGGCCGAGCTCGTGGGCGGTATTGATCGCGATCCCGCCGACCAGTCCTATCGTCAGCGCCAGGCTGATGCTTTCGAACGTGGTCAGGTCGCCGCTGGACCACAGCCAGCAGGCGAAGAAGAGACCGGCGTACTGGATCGGGATGAAGACGTAGGTGCACCAGCGGTAGTAGCGGTCCTGCTCCAGCCACTTGAGAACGCTGTCGGGGGGGTTGGTCGAGTCCAGGCCCAGGCCGAGGTCGAGCAGCGGGAAAAGGACAAAGATGAACACCGGACCGAGCAGCCAGAAACCGCCGAAACCGGTCAGGGAGACCAAGAACCAGGCCTCGAACGGCACCAGCGGCACGATGATGCCTAGCAGCCAGAAGTAGCGCTTGGGGTCGCTCCAGGTCGCGGGATTGAGGTCGACCTCGTCGTGATCGTGGTGATGCGCGCCTGCGGTGGTGGCCTCCATCGGCCTCTCCTTGTCAGAGTTTCCGAGAACGTAGGAAACGTAGACAAACCGCAGTCATTTGTCAATCAATCGGACAAATAGCTCCAGATTGCATCCAAAGTAGGGCGTACAGCCCCCCAGCGCCCCGAGGGAGCGCTGAAAATCCGGATCGCCCTGCCTTAGATCTTCAGCAGGACAAACGTGTTCAGCACGAACAGCAGGGCGAAGACGATGGTGGCGCGGTCCAGGTTGCGCTCGACCATCGAGCCGCCGCCGATCGAACTGCCGCCGCCGCCGATGCCGAAGGCACCGGAGAGGCCGGCGTCTTTCCCCGAGTGCAGCAGGATCAGGAAGATCAAGACGACGGCGAAGAAGACCTGGACGACGCTGAGGAACGTGTACATGGCCGGGAAGTCTAGCCCTGCGGGACCTTTTCGCGCGTCTCCCCCGCGCCGCCGTTCTCGGTCGGTGCTGCTGCCGACCCGCCGCCCTCGACCCGGTCGAGGATCTCAACCGCTTCCCGGCGCAGCTCGGCGTCGACCAGGGCGAAGTCCTCGTCGGAGAGCTTGCCCGCGGCATGGTCGAGCTCGGCATCGCGGATCTCCCGGTACTTGGCTTCCTTCAGCGCATCGGTCTCGGTGCGGACGAGGGCGCCGCGGCGGCGGCCGCGGGCCGGCCAGAGCGCGGTCAGCGCCCCAAGCAGGGCGATCAGGCCGCCGATCCACATCCAGGTCACCAGCGGGTCGACGATGACCTTGAAGACCGCCGCCGAGCCGTCGCCGAGGTAGCTCTCGGCGATCTTGGTCGCGGTTGCGGTCTGGATGCTGGCGATCTGGGTCAGCGCCGCCGGGGCCAGAGCCGGGTTGTTCGCGGCGGCCCGCATCGTCGTCGCCAGGGCGTCGCACTGCGGCGGCGTGCCGGGGCCGCCGCGGACGCAGGCCCGGAAGCCCCTGTCGGCCGCCCGCACTCGCGCCTGGACGGCGGCAACGCCGGGCTGCATCGCGGTCCAGAGGTCGCTGCCGATCCCCGCCTTCAGCCCCACCTCGCTGGTCGCCTCGCCGGCGAAGAAGTCGCCGATCATGCCGAGCTGCTGCCCGGTCGGGCGGAAGTAGCGGCGACTCGGGTGCAAGGTCGCGACCACCTTGTCGTCTTCTTCGACCCGGAGGACAGCGCCGAACTGCAGGTACTCGTCGTTGACGGCGACGGTCGGCTTGACGTAGGTGATCGTGCGGCCGTCGACAACGGCGCTCTCCCCCGGCCGCAGGGTGACGTCGCGGTTGGTCTGGAAGCTGGAGGAGGCGGCGATGCCGATCAGCAGCACGGCGATGCCGATGTGGACGATGTAGCCGCCGTAGCGGCGGCGGTTGCGGGAGACGACGCCGACCAGCGCCGCCGGCAGCGAGCCGCCGGCCAGCTTGCGCCGCGCCGCGGCGCCGTTCCAGAACTCCTGCCCCAGCCCGGCGATCGCGAAGGCGGCGAAGACGAAGAGGGCGAAAGCCCAGGGGCTCTGGAGGGCGTCGCTGAACAGCGCCAGCCCGACCGCGGTCACCGTCGCCACGATCAGCGGCATCCGGAAGACGCGCCGGGCCGAGGCCCAGGTCACCCGTCGCCAGGCCAGCAGCGGCCCGATCCCGGTGAAGAGAACGAGCCCGATCGCCAGCGGGGTCGTGTAGCGGTCGAACCAGGGCGCCGCCAGCGAGGCCTTGTCACCGGCGAACAGTTCTGAGATCAGCGGGAAGAAGGTGCCCCAGAAGATCACCGCGGTCAGCGCCACCAGCAGCAGATTGTTGACGAGAAAGATCGACTCGCGCGAAACCAGCGAGTCGATCCGCTTCTCCGAGCGCAGGTCGTCGAGGCGGGAGACGATCAGCAAGGTGGAGCCGACCAGCACCACCCCGATCAGGCCGAGGATGTAGGGGCCGACGGTGTTGTCGCCGAAGGCATGGATCGACTGCAGCACCCCGGAGCGAACCAGGAAGGTGCCCAGCAGCGCCAGCGAGAAGGCGGCGACGACCAGGCAGGCGTTCCAGACTTTCAGCATCCCGCGCTTCTCCTGAACCATGATCGAGTGCAGGAAGGCAGTGATGACCAGCCACGGCATCAGCGCCGCGTTCTCGACCGGGTCCCAGGCCCAGTAGCCGCCCCAGCCGAGCTCGGTGTAAGACCAGCGGGCGCCCAGCAGCAGGCCGAAGCCGAGCAGCGCCCAGGCGATCAGGGCGAAGCGACGGGTGGCGCGGATCCACTCGGCGTCGAGGCGGCGGGTGACGAGGGCGCCGACCGCGAAGGCGAAGGGCACGGTCAGTGAGACGTAGCCCGAGTAGAGCATCGGCGGGTGGATCATCATGCTCGGGTGCTGCAGCAGTGGGGTGAGGCCGATGCCGTTGGCCGGGACCGGGCTCAGGGTCGCGAAGGGGTCGACGTCGGGGGCGAACAGCATCAGGCCGACGAAGAAGGCGGCGACGCCCATCATCACCGCGGTCGCCCAGGGGACGATCTCGCGCAGCCTGGCTCGGGTCGCGTAGAGGGCGGCGCTGGAGACGACCGAGAGCACCCAGGCCCAGAGCAGCAGCGAGCCCTCCTGGCTCGACCACATCGCCGCCAGCTTGTAGAACTCCGGCGTCTCGATCGAGGAGTGCTGGGCGACGATGTCGAAGGAGAAGTCGTCGCCGGCAAAGGCGAGCTCGATGATCGCCACGCAGGCGGTGACGAGGCCGCAGAAGAGGTAGACGGCGCGGCGGGAGAGGTCGATGCGGCGGCGGTCGCCGTTGCGTCCGGCGAGCGCTAGGGCGGCGGCGGTGACGGCGGTGACGAAGGCGAGCGCCAGCAGCGCGCTGCCGAGGCTAGGCATCGCTCTCGGTCGTGAACTTCGACGGGCACTTCGTGATCAGGGTTTCGGGCTCGCCGACGAAGGTGCCGCCCTGAAGGGCGCCGGTGAGGACGATCTCGCGGCCGCCGCGGAAGGGATCGGGGACGGTGCCCGAATAGGTGACCGGCAGGCTCTGCCCACCACCGTCGCGATCGACGACGCGGAAGGCGATGCCGCTGTCCTCGCGGTGGATCGAGCCCTTGACGACGCGGCCGGTCATCTCATAGCTGGTGCCGGGGGCGGCGCCGAGCAGCTGCGAGGGCTCCTTGGCCTCGGTCGAGGCCGAGAAGGAGGTGTAGATCAGCGCCACCGAGAGCAGAACGGCGACGCTGAGCGCGACCACGAGGCGGATCTTGCGCTTGCGCTGAGGGTCCACGAGCTTGGGGATTATCGCAAGCCCGTAGCGGCGGCGGATGTCCCGGGGTCGGCGGACGCGCTTCGCGCTGAGTGTCCGGCGACCCCGGGACATCCGCCGCCGTCAAGAGTTGGGAGAATCCAGGTGTGAGCAGCGAAGGCGCAAACGATCCAGTCCTGTTGATCACCGGCGCCAGCAGCGGCATCGGCGCCGCGACCGCCCGAGCAGCTGCCGGTGGCTACCGCCTGGTGCTGGCGGCGCGGCGCCTGGAGGAGCTGGAGGCGCTGGCCGCGGAACTGGGCGGCGAGGAGCGGGCGCTGGCCGTCCGTTGCGACGTCACCGAGTGGGATCAGGTCGAGACGATGGCCGCGGCCGCGCTGGAGCGCTTCGGCCGGATCGACGCCGTCTTCGCCAACGCCGGCTTCGGCGCCACCCGCGGCTTCCTCGAGGAGTCGCCCGAGCACTGGCGCTCGATGGTCCTGACCAATGTCTACGGGGCGGCGCTGACGATCCGCGCCACCCTCCCCCACCTACTCGAGCGCGGCGACGGCCACTTCCTGATCACCAGCTCGGTCGCCGGCCGGCATGCCCTGCCGGGCTCGCTCTACTCGGCGACCAAGTGGGCGGCGACGGCGATCGGCGAGTCGCTGCGCGCTGAGCTGCGCCAGATGCACGACAACAACGGCATCAAGGTCACCCTGATCGAGCCGGGAATGGTCGACACTGACTTCTTCGACAACCGGCCCGGTAAATGGGCACTGCAAGACGACGACATCGCCAAAGCCGTGATCTACGCGCTCGAACAGGGCCCCAACGTCGACGTCAACGAGATCCTGATTCGCCCGACCGGCCAGCCGATCTAGCCCGTGCGGGAGACCGAAGCCGACCTGGCGAGGCTCCAGCACCTCCTCGACGAGAGCTTCGCCGCGGCCGGCGCCCACCTGCTCAGGATCATCACGCCGGAGCGGCGGCTCGGCGCCGAGCAGGTAGCCGAAAGGCTCAGTGGGATGCGCCTGCTCGCCCTAGCGACCGTCACCGCCGACGGGCGGCCCGTGGTCGGCCCGGTCGACGGCGTCTTCCTGCGCGGCTGCTTTCACTTCGGCTCGGCGCCCGACTCGGTCCGAGCGCGGCACATCGGCGCCCGGCCTCAGGTCAGCGCAACCCACCTTCCCGGTGAGGAGTTGGCGGTCACGGTTCACGGGAGGGCGGTTGCGGTCGACGTCCAGGCCAAGGAGGGCGCCGAGCTGCGGCGGGCGCTGCTCGACATCTATGTGCCGCGCTATGGGCCCGGGTGGGAGGAGGAGTTCCTCGACTCCGGGCCGCGCTACTGGCGGATCGATCCGGAACGGATGTTCAGCTTCCAGATGCCGACGAGCGGCGACTGAGCAGCGACCGCACCGCGCGCCAGTAGGAACGCAGCGCGAGGCGAGCCGGGAAGGACTGCGCGGCGGCGGCGATGAAGGGTGAGTCGAGGTCGGGAGTCAGCCAGGAGGCGAACTCGGCGACGCTGACCGTGCGGGTCGCCTGCACCTGGCGGCGCTCGCGCAGCAGGCGCGGCAGCCAGCGCAGCGCTTCCAGGTCGGCGGCCAGCTTCTGCCTGCCCCAGCCGCCGGAGACCGCGACGGCGATCAGCCCCAGCTCGGTCGCCAGCAGGGCCGGCGCCAGCAGGATCAGCAGCGAGGTCGGGTAGGCGCGGACGAGGAAGGCGAGGCGGTTGCGCTCCAGCCAGCGCCACTTGTGCTCACGGGCGCCGAACTCGTAGTCGTGGTCGACCACGGCGGCAGGTTCGATCCCGAGCGTGCCGCCGCGCAGACGCAGCCGCAGCGAGAGGTCGACGTCCTCGTGATAGAGGAAGAACTGCTCGGGAAAGCCGCCGACCTGGCGCCAGGTGCGCAGCGGGATCGCCAGGCAGGCGCCGGAGAGGACGGCGACTTCGCCGGCTGCCGGGGCCTCGTCGATCGGGCGGCCGTGGCCACCGGCCCAGACGATGCCGGTGAAGTGGATCGGGTTGCCCGCCGAGTTGATCCGAGTCCCCCCCGCGTCGGCGACCAGCGCCTGCCAGGCGACCCAGCCTCTCTCCTGCAGCCACGGACGGCGAATCGCCTCGCCGAAGCCGGGCAGCGGCGCCGCATCGGGATTGAGGATGAGGAGGAGGTCGCCGCTCGCCGCAGCGGCGCCGAGGTTGCAGCCAGCCGCGAAGCCGAGGTTGCCGCCGGCGCGGATGATCCGCGCTTGCGGGGCAAGCTCCAGCGCCGCCTCAGGGGTGCCGTCGGCCGAGTCGTTGTCGACGACGATCAGCTCATCCCCGTCGCCCAGCTCGGGCAGCAGGGCCGGCAGGGTTCTGGCCAGCTCCTCGCGGCTGTTCCAGGCGACGATGAGGACGGAAAGCGTCGGGCGCACCGGCGCGGAGGCTATTCGGCCATCCGCACCGGTGCGAGCGACGTTGCTAGGGCCGCTACTTCTTCTTCTTGCCGCAGGAGCTGATGTTCAGCTTGTACTTGTTGTTCTTGACCTTCTTGCCGTTCTGAGCCTTGAGGTTCAACACGGCCGTCTGCTTGTTCTTGCAGGTGTTGGTCGAGTTGACCAGGAGGCTCTTCTTGCCGCCCTTCATGTTCAGGATGAACTTCTTCACGGGCACGTCCGGCACCGTCGGGAAGACGGTCTTGAGACCGCCCCGCTTGGAGCTGATCACGCCGCGCAGCTGGATGTTCACCTGGCCGCGGAGGTCGGCCACCAGGTTCGGCAACTTGTCGCTGGAGGAGACCAGGTAGACCGGGCCCTTCAGCTTGTTGTCGAGCAGAGGCGACTTCGCTTCCGCCTGGCCGTAGACCGAACCCTTCGGACACGCCTTGGCTGCCAGCTGCACCCTCGTGCACACCGTCTTGATGTGGCTCTGGTCGAGGAACAGCGAGTGCGGCAACGTCAGCGCGGCACGGCTGAGGTTGGCGTCGCCTTCCCGTGCTTCCAGGATCGCCCGGATGCGCGGGTTCTTGGCCCGCTTGGTCGGGCCGTACAACCGCGTGAACAGCTTCGGCTTGAAGCTGAGCTTGTTGCATTCGGTTGCCTGGAACGCGGCGCTGACGGCGTAGGAGCTGAACGCCGCCGGATCGGTCGGGTCGGCCCCACCGCCGCTGATCGTGCCGCTGGTCGCGCCGGCGGCACAGTTCGTCGGGTTGAGCATGAACTTGGCGCGATCGACGTCGACGTCGATCGAACGCAGGTCCAGTTTCACCCCGCCGTACACATCGGGGATGGTGTCGGAGACCGCGTTGATCTGGGCGGTTTCCGGGTTGACGTTGAGAGCGACCCTGACCACGACGGTGCCGAGGTCAAACGGGCCCGCGACAGCCGGCGTGACCGTGGCCATCGAGAGCGGGGCGCCCTTGTAGGGACCGGCGAGGTACGCCTTGCCGCCGAGTTTCAGCGGGCTGGCGCCCGTGCCGGACTCGGTGGAGGTGGTGCCGATCTGGCTTTCCGCCGAGCAGCTCGATTTGGCCTGCTCGGCTTTGCCCATGCTTGCCGCCGCGGCCGTCAAGTCAGCCTCGGAGCAGTAGGGGATGCCGGCGAGTTTGCCGGTCAGCCCCTTGGGCAGGGTCACGTCGACGACCTTCAGCTCCTGCTCGCCGTCGACGCGCCCGATGTGGACGTGGAACGGGCTGTAGGCCCCGGCTTTGGTGCTGTCCGTTTTCGCCGTGTAGCCGGGCGCGAATTTCCGCTCGGCCAGCGTCTGCGGGCAGGTACCGCCGCCCGGAACGCTGGAGAGGGTGAACTCGGCGGACGGCGACGCGAACGTCCCGGGCCTCGCCCACGGTTCCATCTCGCTGGTCGTGGTCTGTTTGGCACAGGTCGGCGGGCTCGAGAGCACGCCTTTCGCCTCGTCGAATTTCAATTTGACCGATTCGAATGGGACCTGCGGAGTCTCCAGCAAAGCCGTCGTCAGCTGACCCGTGGTGGCATTGGCTTTGACGTTGCCGATCAGGCGCACATCGATCCCGTACCTGTCCGACTTGGGGTTGATGAAGATCCGGTACATGTCACCGGATTCAGGGTTGAAGCCCTGCTGCTCGGCGAGGTACACGTCCCCTTTCAGGGAGCCGGCCGGCAGTGGCTGCGTTTCGACCTCCGCCGTCCCGATTTTCGAGGCCGGCGGACAGGTGACCGGGTTTTCGGTCCCCTTGCCGAACTGTTCGGTGGTACAGGCCTGGAGGCCGGTTGCGGCCGACGGATTCAGGCCCATTCCCGTCGGCAGCGCCACGCTGGCGTTGCGGACGTTCGACTGTTCGCGCCCGTCTTTATCGGGAACGAAGGGCAGCGTCGCGGTTACGGTCGGGGCCGCCGGCGAGTCGACCTGAGTCGTCCCCGGCTCCACCTGAAGCCCCGGTTCGAACGGAATCGACTCACAGCCTTTCTGGCCTACACCGGGCGGAAGCGCCGCCTCCCACGGCGTGAAGCCGCCGGGGAAGTTCGGCGTCGGATCGCCGACTGCCTGAGCGCGCAGGAGGGTCGAGTAGGCCCCCGTGGCGGGATCGAGGCAGGTGGTCGGATTGGTGATGTACGTGCCATCACCCGAAGTCCCGATGTTGACGAGACGGCTTTTCAGCGATCGAAGAGCCGGATTGGAGGGTGGTGGAATTTTGATGAAGAAGCCCTGGTGGTAGTCGCCGGCCCAGTCGACCGTGCCCCTCAGGAAGACTTTCTCTTTGGTGGGACCGATCTTGAACCCGAATCGCGCCGGCTCGCCATTGACAGGCTCGAGGTTGTAAAGCGGCGGTTCGGTGTTGAGGATCGGGTTGGGCGGGATCTGGAAGCCAGAGGGAAGAGGATTGGGCCCGAAGGGGAGTGGGTTCGGATTGAGTTCCACGACCGTGGCGAGCGTGAGTTCCTCTTTACCGACGATCGAACCAGCCGGACAATTGGTCTCGTCCGCTTCGAAGACCGCCAGTTCGCACTGCGGCGTCGCCTGGGGGTTGACAGTTAGCCCCGGTGGCAAATCGACCCGGATTTCATTCAGCAGGCCGACCGGAATCTGGCGGGCGGGTTCCGCTGGTTCGGGAAGGATGTGTTTGACGATGTACTGGGTAAAGCCGATCGGGGGATGGCCGGCAGCATCTTCGAAAAAGAGGTCCGGCGTCTCCGGCGAGCAGAATTTCCCCGGTGGTGCCGGTTCTTTGTTGACGACGCAGGTCCCGGCTTGAAAGCCGTCTTCGGCGGTAGCGGGCACGTGCTGTTCTTCGATGATGTTCCCGGTATCCGCCTGCGCTGCGGGGACGGCGAACACTGCAGCCAAAGCCATAACCGCAACTGCGATTAAAAAGCGCCTAGCCATTCAAATCCTCCTCTAACCCGTTGAGCGAACACGCTTCCCCTGCGTAGCGCTCTTGCACTTCTCCCGTCCAAGACAGTAGCGGGCGGCAACCACGAATCAAATGTGAATTGCTACTAATAGGTAAACAGCTCCCCCGGGGCCAAGTTGCGCTATTTCCCATGGGACCCCTTCTTCCGCTGCGATTTCTTCCCGCAAGGAGTTTTCAGCTTCGCCCGCTTGCCGACCTTCTTGCCGTTCTGGGCCTTGAAGCGAATGATCGCCTTGACCCCTTTCCCTTTGCAGAGGTCCTTCGAGGCGACCAGGAGACCGCGCTTGCCGCCCGGGAGGACCATCGTGAACTTCGAAACCGGGACGTCGGGGACGCGATCGAAGGTGGTGCGGATGCCGCCTTTGAAGCTGTCGATCCGGCCGACCAGGTCGATGTCCACCTGACCCTGGAGGTGGGCGACGAGGTCCGGCAGGGGGTTGTTGGACGAGCGCAGGTAGACCGGGCCCGCCAATGGCTGGCCGAGCAGCGGCGTGATCGCCTGGGCGCGGCCGTAGACCGATTTCTTCGGGCAGTCGTTGGTGGCGAACTGGACCCGGGTGCAGATCTTGGAGAGGCTGGCCTGGTCGAGGAAGAGCGCGTGCGGCAGGCCGACCGAGGCGCGGGCGATGTTGGCGTCGCCGGCGCGGGCCTTGAGGACCGCCCGCAGGCGCGGGTGCTTGGCCCGCTTGGTTGCGCCGAAGAGGCGCAGGTTGAGCTTGGGCCGGAATTTCAGCGCCGGGCAGTTGTTCAGCTGAACCGGGTCGGAGACCGGGAAGGACGAGAACGTGGCCGGGTTGGTCGGGTCGGCCCCACCACCCTTGAGGGCTCCGGCGGTGGCGAATTTCGAGCAGTTGGTGCCGTTGAGCGTGAACTCGTCCTTATTGACGTTGACCGCGATCGAGCGGATGCCGAGCTTGGCGCCGCCGAAGACGTCCGGGATCGCGTCGGTGAGGACGTGGATCTGAGCCGTCTCCGGATCGACGAAGATCGGTACCCGGACCACGACGGTGCCGAGGTCGAAGGGCCCGGCGACGCCGGGGGTGACGACCGCGAGAGAGAGCGGCGCTCCCTTGTAGGGGCCCGCGAGGAAGACCTTGCCGCCGATCTGCAGGGGCGAGGGGCCGGTCCCCGCGGCGACGGTCGCGACGCCGATCTGGCTTTTGGCCGGGCAGCTCGCATTGGCCCGCTCAGCCGTGCCCGCCCGCGCCGCTGCGGCGGCGATCGCCGCCGGCGGGCAGTAGGGGACGCCGGCGAGCTTGGCGGTTGCGCCCGGCGGCAGGGTGATGTCGACGCCCTTCAGCTCCTGCTGGCCGTCGGTGCGGGTGATGTTGACGGCGAATGGCGTGAAGGTGGCGGCGCTGGCGCTTTTCGGGCTCGCTTTGAAGCCGGGCGCGAAAGGCCGGGCGGCCATCGTTTTCGCGCAGGCGCCGCCCCCGGGGGCTTTGGTCAGGGTCAGCGGGCTGGTCGGCGCAGCGGCGGCGTTGCCCGACCAGGGTGAGATCTGCGTGGTCGTCGTGTTCGCGCAGATCGGCGGGCTGCTCAGCGGCGCTTTCGGACCACCGTTGATCTGGAGTTTGAATGAGCTGAACGCGACCTGCGGATTGTCGGCGAAGACCGCCGTCAGCTGACCCGTCTGGGGGTTGGCTTTGACGTTGCCGATCAACCGGACCGACAGCCCGTAGCGCGGTGACTCGGCGTCGACGAAGACGCGGTACTCGTTGCCGGAGGCCGGGTCGCGGCTGAGCTGCTGGCCGAGGAAGACCTTGGCCGGCAGCGAGTTGGCCGGCAGCACCGGGGTCTGGATCGAGGCGGTGCCGATCTGCGAGCCGGCGGGGCAGGCGACCGGCCTTTTGGTCCCCTTGCCGAGCTGGGCGTCGGTGCAGAACTGGAGGGCAGGCGCGGAGGACGGATTGAGCCCGAGGCCGCGGGGGAGCGAGATGCTCGCCGTCCGCAGCGTCGAGGAGTTCTGCGGCTGCTGGCCCTGGGGGACTTTGAGGTCGGTCGTGAGACCGGAAGGCGAATCGGTGGTCGGCGATTCCGAAGACGTGGAGATCGTCGGCGCGAACGGGACCGACTGGCAGCCGTCGATATCGGCCGGCGGTTTCGTCGCGTAGGTCTGGAACGCTCCGGGATTCTCGTAGGAGTCGACCCTCAAGGTGGTCGTCGAGGGACCGTTGCACTGGCTCCCCAGAGTCAGGAAGGTGCCGCCTTTGGTGCCGTCGAAGACCAGCCGGTTCTCGACCAGTGGCAGCGTCGTCGGGATGTCGCTGATCGTGAAGCCCTCGTGGTAGTCGCTGTCCCAGGCGACGTCGGCGACCAGGTAGACGTTGGCGACCGGGATCAGCGGCAGGCCGACGCTGAAGCCGAAGAGGGCGGGCACGCCGGGGGGTGGATCGAGGTTGTAGACCGGAAACGCCAGCGGTCCGACGGGCAGGCCGGCGATCTCGGAGGTGACTTCGCTGAACCCGACCTCGCTCGCGGCGCAGGCGATGGCGTTGGATTCGAAGGTCGCTTTCGCGCATTGCGGAACCGCCTGCGGGTTGACGTTGAGGCCCTCGGGCAGGTCGACCCTGGCGTCCTTGATCGCACCGTCGGGGACGCCGCCGGTGGTGTTCATCGCGAAGTCGGTAAGGCCGACGGGCGGATGGCCGGCAGCCTGGGTGAAGAACTGGGCTTGCGGGCTCGAGTAGGTGCATTTGGGAGCGTCGATTTTGCAGGTGCCGGCTTCCCACTTGGCGACGCCGAAGGCGGCCTCAGCGGCTGGAGCCGCGATCGTCAGCGACAGCGCCACGACCGCCGCGCCCATCGCCACCAGAGTCCCTGCCCGCTTCCTCATCGGCTCTCCTTCATCGTTTCCCTTGCACATGGCCTCTGCCCCGCTTGGAGGAAGCCCTGCCATGGCATACCCGCTCGGAACGAACGTCAATCAGCGCCCGGGCGTTTGCCCCCGTGGCTGCGGCACACAGGCACCCGCAGCGGCAAGCGCTTCTTCTTCAGCGCCTTGCCGTTCTGGGCTTTGAAGTTCATGAACGAGGAGGACGGCTGCGCGCAGAGATCGCGCGAGTTGACCAGGAGGCCCTTCCTGCCGCCCTGCATCGTCAGCACGAACTTGCTGACCGGCACGTCGGGCACCGGGTAGAAGACGTTCTTGATTCGCGCCTTGGCGGCGCTGATGACGCCGCGCAGCTGCACGTTCACCTGGCCCCGCAGGTCGGCGAGCAGGTCCGGCAGTTCGTGATTGGAGGAGACCAGGTAGACGGGGCCGGCCAGTTCGTCGTCCAGCAGGGGCGTCTGCGCTCGCGCGTAGCCGTAGATGGCGGCCTGCGGGCAGTCGTGCGCGGCCAGCTGGACCCGGGTGCAGATCGTGCGGATGTGGGACTGATCGAGGAACTGGGAGTGCGGCAGGGTCAGCGCGGCACGGGCGATGTTGGCGTCGCCGGGGCGGGCGATGAGGACGGCGCGGAATTTCGGGTGCTGGGCGCGCCTGGTCGCCTTGCGCCCGCCGTACAGCCGGGTGAACAATCTCGGCCTGAAGCCGAGCCGATCGCAGTCGCTGGTCTGGAACGGGGTGCTGACCGCGAAGGCGCTGAACGCCGCCGGGTTGGCCGGGTCGGCGCCGCCGCCGTTGAGGACGCCGGCACTGCTCAGCGGCCCGCAGCTGGTCGGATTGAGCGTGAACTGCTTGCGGTCGATGTTGACGTCGACCGAGCGGATGCTGAGCTGGGCGCCGCCGAAGACGTTCGGTATCGGGTCCGAGACGGCGTGGATCTGCGCCGTCTCGGGGTCGAGGAACAGTGCCACCCTCACCACGACCGTGCCCAAGTCAAAGGGCCCGGCCGTGGCGGGGGTGACGACTGCCAGGGAGAGAGGAGCCCCGTGGTAGGGGCCTGAGAGGAAGACTTTGCCGGCGATGTGAAGCGGCGAGGGACCGGTGCCGGCGGTGATCGCGGCGGAGCCGACGAGGCTCTTGGCGGGGCAGCTCGAGCGGGCCTGCTCGGCGGCCCCGGCGCTCGCGGCCGCCGCGGCAAGCGTCCTCCCGGGGCAGTAGGGAATGCCGGCCAGCCGGCCGGTCATCCCCGGCGCCAGGGTGACGTCGACGCCCTTCAGCTCCTGCTGGCCGTCGCCGCGGGCGATCTGGAGCGAAACCGGGCTGAAGGCGCCGGCCCGGGTCCCATTCGGCTTGACTGCGAAGCGCGGCGCGAAGGGTCGTTCGACCATCGTCTTTGCGCAGGGCCCACCGCCGGGAGCGGATTTGAGGACGATCGGGTGCGACGGCGTCGCCGCCGGGTTGCCGGACCACGGCGTCATCTGGGTCGTGGCGGCGTTGGGGCCACAGGTGGGCGGACTGCTGAGCACCGCCCGGGGCCCGTCGTCGAAGTCGAGCTCGAAGGAGCTGAACGGGACCTGCGGGTTGTCGGCGAAGGTGGTGGTCAGCTGTCCCGTCTGGGGATTGGCGCTGACCTTGCCGAGCAGCCGTACCGAGATCCCGTAGCGGGCGGACTCGGCGTCGACGAAGATCCGGTACTCGTCCCCGGAGGCCGGGTCGCGGCTGAGCTGGTTGCCCACGAAGACGCTGCCGACCAGCGACCCTTCCGGCAGCGGCGGCGATTCGATCGTGACCACGCCGACTTTCGAGGCCGGTGGACAATCGACCCCGGGGGTGGTGCTGTGCTGGCGGAACTGGGCGTCGGAGCAGGTCTGCAGGCCGTTGGCGGCGGCGGGGTTGAGACCCATCCCGACCGGCAGCGACACGCGTGCGGTCCGGGTGTTGGAGCTGTCCTGCGCGTCGGCACCGAGGATGTGAGGGACGTCGACGTCGACGGCGGCACCAGCCGGCGAGTCGGTGGTCGCGGTGGCGGAATCGACCTCGAGCGCGGGCTCGTAGGGAATCGTCTCGCATTCTTTCGGCGAGGTTCCCTGCGGGATCGGCGACTCGAAGGCGGGCCTGGCGCTCTGCGGGAACGAGTACGCCGGGTCTTCCCGTTCGGCGTAGGAGGCGGCGAGCAGGTAGGTCGAGTAGCTGCTCCCGGAGGGGCCCGGCGCGGCTTCACCGAGGCAGGTGCTCGGAGTGGTGATGAAGGTGCCGTCGCCGGCGCGGCCGTCGAACACCAGGCGGTTTTTGAGGATCAGCCCTTCGATCCCGGCCGGCAGGGCTTTGGGGACGTCGATCGTGAAGCCCTCGTGGAAGTCGCCGGCCCAGGCGACGTCGGCCTTGAGGAAGACTTCGTTGCCGGCCAGTTCGAGCCCGAAGCGCGCCGGTTCGCCATCCGGCGGGATGACGTTGTAGACAGGGACCTGGGTCAGCGGCGGAGCTGGCGGCGCCGGCACGCCCAGCAGTGACGCCGTGACCATGCTCTGCCCGACCTGCGAGCCGGTCGGGCAGCCGCCCGCGCCCGCTTCGAAGGTGGGCAGCGGGCAGCGAGCCGTCGCCCCTGGGTTGACGCTCAGCCCGACCGGGAGGTCGACCCGCACCGTCTCCAGTTCGCCGACCGGCGCCTCGGGGCCGAGCTCGATGCCGCCGACTTCGTAGGGCTCATTCTTGACGATGAACTGGGTGAAGCCCCAATTCGGGTGCGCGGCGGCCCGTTCGAAGAACTGGCTTTTGGTGGCGACGGAGCAGACGCTGGCGCTTTGCGGCGGTTCCTGCTTGCAGGTCCCCGCCTGCCAGCCCGAATCGACGGTGGGATTGCGAGGGTCGCTGGGGGCGATGATGTCGGCGGTGCTTGCCGCCGCCGACGGCGCCATCTGGCCCATCCCAAGCGCGATCAGCGCGATGGCGGCCAAGGCGATGATCCACCGCCACCCACCCGTCCGTATTGCTCTCCGTTGACCCATCCCGGATCGACTCTACCCGATTTTGATGACACGAATCAATAATTTTTGGTATTGTCTCCGCCCATGACGCAGCCCTACGGACACTCCGCAAACGGTCACCAAGAGATCTCCGCCAATGGCAACGGGCACGGGAACGGCGCGGTGCCCCTCAACTGGGAGCGGCTGGCGCGAGCCACCGCGCACCCGTTACGGATCTCGATCCTGGAAATCCTCGGCATGGACGGAGGGCGCACCCTCTCCCCCAACGAGCTGAGCCAGGAGCTGCAGATCCCCCTCAGCAACACCAATTATCACGTCACCGAGCTCGCCAAAGCGAAGCTGATCGAGCTCACCCGCAAGCGCCAGGTACGCGGTGCAACCGAGCACTTCTACCGAATCCCGGGCAGCGGGCAGGCAGAGTCACCGAGAGACGGAAGGCAACTGATGGGGCTCGAGCCCAAGCCTGCAAGCCCGTCTCGAACCGGCCCATAGGCCGGCGGAGCCTACTTTCCAAGGAAGCTCGTGAAGATCCTTGTGCGCCGATGTCGCTGGAACCGGATGACAGGGGAGGGAGGTGATGGGCGATGAACGTCGCGTTGGCGGTGAGTACCTTCCCGATGGCCTCGATCAGCAAGAACGGCTAGCGACCTGTCGGCCTGCCCGATCTGCAGCCGAGAGCGGGCAGGCCGGCTGGTGAAGAAGTGGCCGAAAGAAGCGGACGACGGGTCTCGAACCCGCGACCTCGAGCTTGGGAAGCTCGCGCTCTACCAGCTGAGCTACGTCCGCGCGGGGCCATTCTATGCGGAGTCCGAACGCCTGGCTCGTGTTCGACCCGGCCCCACTCCGAACGAATCCCGACCTTGCCCCCCGGTCGTCCCCTTTCCCGGCCGCCGCGTGCGCCGCAGCCCCCGTGGCGCTTGCCCCGCGAGACCCGGCGAGCGCCTGCCATTCCCTGGTCGCGCATTATGCGGCCCACAGATTTATTGCTGGAATCCTCTCTACCGGTGCGCCGGTCTGCTTCGTAGCGGGATGGAATCCCGATGGATAGAGCGACCGTGAAGGGGGGTGCGGCACATGAGCGTCAAGACGATTCCGAGCGTCTTCCCCCGCCCAGTCCGTCACCAAGGCGAACTAAGCGGCGGCGCCGGGCCGTGGGGGTGCCCGCGCGGCCCGGCCCCCGCTACGCCCCTAGACCGGCGGGCGGTTGCCGGAGGCGCGCGGGTTCTAACCTTCTGCGCTCTGTGAGCGCTCGCTCTGCCATCGCTGTCTTCGCCGTGCTGGCCGTCGTCGGCCTGCTCACCTTCGGCCTGCTTAGCAAGGGCTCGTCGAGGATCGCGGTGGGCGAGGTGGCGCCTACCACCCCCCTCCCCCGCCTCGAGGGCGGCGCCAAGGGCTCGCTGACCGATTACCGGGGTCGCTGGGTGCTGGTCAACTTCTGGGCCTCCTGGTGCATCCCCTGCCGTGAGGAGGCGCCGGCGCTGGAGGAGTTCCAGCGGCGCCATGGCGACGGCGACTTCACCGTGCTGGGCATCGACAGTCGCGACCTCAGCGGCGACGGGCGCGCCTTCATGCGCCGCTTCGGACTCAGCTACCCGCAGCTGCGCGACGGCGATGGCGCGCTGGCGCACGAGTTTGGGACCACCGGGGTGCCGGAGAACTACCTGATCGACCCCCGCGGCAAGGTGCGGCTGATCGTGGTCGGGCCGGTCGGCGACGAGAGCCTGCGCGCCGAAGTGGCGCCGCTGCTGGCGGGCGGGAAGTCGTGAGGGCGCGGGCCGCACTCGTCGTGCTGGCGCTCCTGGCGCTGCTGGCACCGGCGCCGCTGGGCGCAATGGCGGCGACGCCCCAGACCTCGCTCAGCGAGATCTCCTCGGAAGTGATGTGCCCCGTCTGCGGCACCCTGCTGGAGCTGGCCGAATCGCCGCAGGCGCTGCGGGAGAAAGCCTTCGTCTCGCGGCTGGTGGCGGAGGGCAAGAGCAAGGACCAGATCAAGGACGCGCTCGTGGCCGAGTACGGGACCGAGGTCCTGGCGCTGCCGCAGGGCTCCGGCTTCGACCTCTCCGCCTACCTGGTGCCGGTGATCGCCTTCGTCATCGCCGTGATCGCGCTGGCCGTCGGCGTCCTGAGGTGGCGCCGGGCCGGCGCCCGGTCCGATCGCGAGGAACCTCCGCTTCGCGGCGGTCCCAGCCCCGAGGACGCCGAGCGCCTCGACGCCGACCTCGCCCGCTACGACCTCTGAGCGGGGCTCAGGACGCGCCGAGGACGATCGCGCCGCGGACCTCGACCGGCAGCTTGCGCAGGACGGCGCGCAGGCCGCGACCGGGGCGGCCCGAGACCGCGGCGGGCGGGACGGCGGCGATCAGCGTGTCGGCCTGGGCCGCGACGGCGGCCAGGGAGCCATCGCCGCAGTCGAGCCCCGGGCCGGCGAGGACGACCAGGTCATAGGCGCGGCGCAGCTTGGCGAGCGCGTGACGGAAGCTCTCGAGGTTGATCAGGGTCTCCGGATCGGGCGCCTGCCGCCCGGCGACGATGCCGACCAGGGGATGCGGCGCCCCCTTCGCCGCAGGGCCCGCCAGGACCAGCGGCTGGAGGATCTCCGCGGCGCTCGCCTCCCAGCGCAGGTACTCGTGCAGCCCCGGCGCCGGGGCGAGGCCGAGCTCCGCCGCCAGGCGGGGCCTCGCCAGGTCGCACTCGAGCAGAACGGCGCGGCGCCCGGCGGCGCTGGCGGCGCCGGCGAGCGCCGGGGCCGCTGCCTGTCCCTCCCCGCCGGGAACGAGGACGACGCGGTGCTCGTCCAGCCCTCCCTGCAACTTGGTGAGCGCCTCGAGGTCGGCGCGACGCAGCGACCAGGCTCGTGCCTCGCCGGGCGCGGGGCCGGCGATCTCGGCCAGAACGGGGAGCTTGCGGCGCCTGCCCCGCATCACATCCGCTCGGGGGCGGAGATCCCGAGCAGGCCCAGGGACGCGGCGATCGTCCGCTTCGTGCAGAGGCAGAGCGCCAGCCGCGAGCGCTCGACGCCCTCGCCCGCGGCGCCGACCACCTGGCAGTCCCGATAGAAGGCATGGAAGTCGGCGGCGACGGCGCTCGAGTAGGCGCAGATCCGGTGCGGCGCCCGGCGGGCGGCCGACTCGCGCACCTCCTCGGGGAACTCGAGCAGGCGCTTGATCAGCGCCCTCTCGCTCGGCTCCACCACCGCGGCCGCAGCCTCGGCGTCGAGTCCGCCAGCGGCCTCCTCGGCGGCGGGACCGGCTTTGCGGAGGATGCTGCTGATCCGCGCGTGCGCGTACTGGACGTAGTAGACCGGGTTCTCGCTGGACTGGCTGCGGGCCAGCTCGAGGTCGAGGTCGACGGTGGTGTCGTGGCTGCGCCAGAGCATGAACCAGCGGCTGGCGTCGACGCCGATGTCGTCGAGCAGATCGTCGAGCGCGACGAAGTCGCCGCTGCGCTTCGACATCTGCGCCCGCTCCCCCCCTTCGACGATGTGGACGAGTCGCATGATCTCCACCTCGAAGGCCTCGGGATCGGCGCCCAGCGCCTCGATTGCCGCCCGGATCCGCGCCACGTAGCCGTGGTGGTCGGCGCCGAGCACGTCGATCATCCGCTCGAAGCCGCGCTGCAGCTTGTCCCAGTGGTAGGCGACGTCGGCGCTGAGGTAGGTCGGCTCGCCGTTGGAGCGGATCAGAACCCGGTCCTTGTCGTCGCCGAAGGCGGTCGTGCGCAGCCAGAGCGCGTCCTCGTGGCGGTAGGTGTGGCCGCGCTCGTCGAGGTCGGCGAGGGCGGCCTCGACCTCGCCGCGCTGGTAGAGGTCGCGCTCGGAGAACCAGGTATCGAAATTGACTCCGAAGCGCTCGAGGGTCGTCCGCACCCCTTCCAGGACCAGCTCGATTCCGCGCCGGCCCAGAGCCTCGCTATCGGTGGGATCGACGCCCTCGGCCGCGATCCGCTCGGCCAGCTCGATTACGTAGTCGCCTTCGTAGCCCCCCTCGGGCGGCTCGGAGCCGGCCATGCGGGCGGCGATCGAGTCGGCGAAGCGGCCAACCTGACCGCCGGCGTCGTTGACGTAGTACTCGCGCTCGACCTCGTGGCCGACCGCCTCCAGCAGCCGCACCAGGGCGTCGCCGTAGGCGGCGTGGCGACCGCCGCCGACGTGCAGCGGCCCAGTCGGATTGGCGGAGACGAACTCGACCAGGACGCGCTCCGGGCTCGCGGTCGGAGTGGGGCCGAGGCCGTCCCCCGCCGCAACCAGTGCGGCCAGCGCGCGCCGGTACCAGGCGTCGGAGAGGAAGAGGTTGACGAAGCCCGGCCCGGCGACCTCGATCCGGTCGAGGCTGCCCGAGCCGCCGAGGGCGCGCTCCAGCTCCCCCCGCAGGCGCTCGGCGACGGCGCGGGGGTTCTCGCCCAGCGGCGCCGCCAGCAGCATCGCCGCATTGGAGCTGTAGTCGCCCAGCTCCGGCTTCGGCGGGCGGTCGAGCGAGGGCGCCGGCTCGGTGCGCTCGCCGTCGCGCAGGGCCCGCGCCGCCTGGTCGACGGCGCTGCGCAGCTCGGCGATCGAATCGGTGGCGGTCACGGGCCAATCGTATGGACCGGAGGTGGACACGGGTACGCTGGCCGCTTGCGCGTAGCCGTCATCAGCGATGTCCATTCCAATCAACCCGCCCTCGAGGCCGTTCTCGGGGCGATCGACGAGGCCGGCGCCGAGGAGGTCTGGTGCCTTGGCGACGTGGTCGGCTACGGAGCCCAGCCCGACGCCTGCGCCGACCTGATCCAGCAGCGCTGCGACGTCTGCCTGGCCGGCAATCACGACCTCGCGGTGCTGGGCGGGCTCGACATCGCGACCTTCTCGGAGACCGCGGCGGTCGCCGTCGAGTGGACTCGGGAGAACGCCAGCGAGGCGACCCTGGACTTCCTCCGCGGTCTCGAGCCGGCGGGGGTGCGCGAGGGCGTCGGCATCTTCCACGCCTCCCCCAGCGACCCGATCTGGGAGTACGTGCTCTCGATCGACCAGGCGGAAGCGGGCATGGACGCCCAGGCCGAGCGGATCGGGTTGATCGGCCACTCCCACATCTCGCTCTTCTTCACCCGCCCCGATGGAGCTGCGCGGGGCGACGCCCAGGGCGCCCAGGCCGGCGACGGGGCGGTGCTTAGCCTCGAAAGCGGCGCCTGGCTGCTCAACCCCGGCAGCGTCGGCCAGCCGCGCGACGGCGATCCCCGCGCCGCCTGGCTGGAGCTCGACACCAAGGCCTGGACGGCGTGCTTCCACCGTGTCCCCTACGACGTCGCCACGGCGGCGGAGACGATCCTCGCGGCCGGCCTGCCGAGCCAGCTGGCGGAACGGCTCGAGGTCGGGCGCTGATCCCCAAATGCAGGCTAAATACGGCTCCCCGGTCGTTGTCTAGACTCGATTTCATGGGTCGCTTGAGAGCATTCCTGCTTGCCCTTGCCCTGGCCGCCGTCGCGGCCTTGGGGATGACCGCCTGCGGCGGCGAGGACAGCGCCGACCTGCTGCCCGGCGGCACCGCCGGGGAAATCACCGCCAACCTCGACGAGGTCAAGGCGCTGGCGACTGCCGGCGACTGCATCGGCGCCGCGGACGCGGCGCAGGCGGTCAGCGCGCAGATCGAAGAGCTTGGCGGCGTCGACAAGAAGCTGAAGCAGGCGCTGCGCGAAGGCGCGACCCGGCTCAACGAAGTCGTCGCCGACTGCGAAGAACCGGAAATAGAAGAAACCGCGCCGGCCGTCGAACCGGCCGAAGAACTGGAAGACGTGGAAGAGAAGCAAAAGCCGGCCAAGCCCGAGAAGCCGGAAGAGGAAGAGGCGGAAACCTCGCCGACCCTGCCGCCGCAGGCCGAAGGCAAAGCCAAAGGCCACGAAGGCGGCGAAGAAGAAGCGCCGCCGGTCGAACCCAGCGGTGACGCCACCTCGGGGGGAGTCGGCCCCGCCACTCCCGCGGGGAGCGAATGATGGAGGCGGGAAGCCTCTCCGGCCGCTACGAGACGGGCGAGCGGCTCGGCTCAGGTGGCATGTCGAATGTCTACAAGGCGACCGACCTGATCCTCGAGCGGACCGTCGCCGTGAAGATCCTCGCCGAGCACCTCTCCGACGACGAGCGCTTCGTCGCCCGCTTCCGCCGCGAGGCGCTGGCGGTGGCGAAGCTGATCCACCCCAACATCGTCCAGGTCTACGACACCGGCGTCGACGACGGCCGCCACTACATCGTCATGGAGTACGTCGAGGGCCGCTCCGGGGCGCAGATCCTGCAGCGCCATGGCCCGGTCGGCCCGGAGATCGCGGCCGAGATCGGCGTCCAGGCCTGCGCCGGCCTCGACTACGCACACCGCCGCGGCATCATCCACCGCGACGTCAAGCCCGGCAACCTGATGGTCTTCGGCGGCCCGGTCGGCGGCGGCGAGATGACCGTGAAGCTGACCGACTTCGGCATCGCCAGGGCAATGGAGCAGACCCGGATCACCCAGGTCGGCTCGGTGGTCGGCACCGCCGCCTACCTGGCCCCCGAGCAGGTGCGGGGCGAGGAGGCGACTCCGGCCACCGACGTCTATGCCCTCGGCGTCGTCATTTACCAGTTCCTCACCGGCCGCCTCCCCTACGAGGGCTCCTCGCTGGCCGAGCTGGCGGTACGCCAGCAGAACGAGACGCCGCTGCCGCCCAGCACCTACAACGACGAAGTCCCGGAGACCCTCGGCGGCGCCGTCCTGCGGGCGCTGGAGGGCGACCCGAACCGGCGCTACGCGAGTGCGGACGAGTTGGCCGGGGGGCTGCGCCTGGGTCTCGAAGGGACGGACGTGTCGGTGCCCGAGGGGGCGACCCCGACCAGAGTCCTCGGCGGCGACACCGCCGCCACCCACCACCTCGACCGCACCACCGCCCAGACCGAGTACCGGCCGGCGCAGTCGCAGACGCGGCGCCCGGAAGCGCGGGCGCCACTGCCGCCCCCGGTCGCACCGCCGCCGGCCCGAACCGGGGCGCCGCGCCAGAAGAAACGCTCGGGCTTCTCCCGCTTCGTCCGCTTCGTCCTCGCCCTGGTGGCGCTGGTGCTGGTGGCCGCGGCCGTGGCAGGCGCGGTGATCTACGCCACCGACCAGGCGGCGGGCGTCAAGGTCAAGCAGGTGGCCGGCGACACGGTCGACAAGGTCGTCGACGAAGTGAAAGAGCTGGTCAAGAAGAACACCGAATAGGCGTTGGTGGGCGGGGCGGGGGTGCCCCTCCTCACTCGCCTGACTGGCTGGATCGCCTGCGGCCGTCCGAGGTGCCTCTTGGCCAGCGGCGCAAAACGTTCGGAGGGGCACCCCGGCCCCGCCCTCGAAGCGCTGTCGGTTTAGAGGGTTGAGCTCGTGGCGTCCCAGGGAGCTGAGCCGGAGAGGACGGCGGCACGGTAGGCGTCGAAGCGGCCGGCTTCGATCGCGGTGCGAGCGTGGGTGGTGAGCTGGTGCATGTAGGTGAGGTTGTGGGTGACGATCAGGCGCACGGCGGTCAGCTCCTCGGCGCGGGAGAGATAGCTGACGTAGTCGCGATCGTGGCGCTGGCAGGCAGGGCAGGGGCAGCCCTCGACGAGGGGCTCGCGATTGCCGACCCAGCCGCCTTTGCGCATGTCGAGGCGGAAGCGCCTCTCGGGATCGGGGGCGAGGGCGACGCCGTGGCGGGCCAGACGGGTGGGGACCGCGCAGTCGAAGACGTCGAGACCGAGGGCGATGCCGCCGAGCAGGTCATCAATCTCACCGATGCCGAGCAGATGCTTCGGCGCCTCCTCCGGCAATAGGGGCGCGGTCATCGCCAGCACCGCGTGCATCTCCTCCTTATCGCGGCCGAGGGTGCCGCCGATCGCGATCCCGTCGACGCCGGCGGCGGAGACCGCCGCGGCCGATTCCCGGCGCAGGTCCTCGTGAACCCCGCCCTGGATGATCCCGAAGACCGCCTGGCGCTCGGGCCCCTGGCGCCGGTGCCACTCGAGGCAGCGGTCGAGCCAGCGGTGGGTGCGCTCGGTCGAGCGGGCGGTGTAGTCGCGGTCGGCGTGGAAGGGCGTGCACTCGTCGAAGACGAGGGCGATGTCGGAGCCGAGCGCCGCCTGCACCTGCATCGAGACCTCGGGCGAGATGAACAGCTCGGAGCCGTCGCGGTAGGAGCGGAAGCGCGCGCCCTCCTCGCTGATCTCGACCTCGGAGCCGTGCTCCCCTCCGGACCGGCCGCTGCCCTTGACCTCGTTGGCGACGCCGCCGTGGGCGAGCGAGAAGACCTGGAAGCCACCGGAGTCGGTGATCAGCGCCCGCTCCCAGCCCATGAACCCGTGCAGGCCGCCGGCGGCGGCGATCCGCTCCGGGCCCGGCGAGACGAAGAGGTGGTAGGTGTTGCCGAGGATCAGCTGGTAGCCGAGCCCGGCCACCTCCTCAGACTCGAGCCCCCGCACCGTCCCCTTGGTCGCCAGCGGGATGAAGGCCGGCGTCTCGATCGGCCCGTGGGCCGTGTGGATGACGCCGGCGCGCGCGTTCCCATCCCGCGCCCCGATCTCAAACCGCAATCTGTCCGGGTCGACCCTCATCGCCGTTTGTTCGATTGACCCCACTGGAGTGGGGTCGATGCATCAAGCGGCGCGATCATTATTCGCAGCCGGCGATCAGCGAGCGGCCCGTCATCGGCTCGGGCTGCGGGATGCCGAGGAGGTCGAGGGCGGTGGGGGCGACGTCGGCGAGGATGCCGCCGTCGCGCAGCTCCAGGCCCTCGGCGGCGACGATCAGCGGCACCGGGTTGAGCGAGTGAGCGGTGTTGGGGGAGCCGTCGGGCTCGAGCATGTGGTCGCAGTTGCCGTGATCGGCGGTGACGATGCAGACGCCGCCCCGGGCCTCGACCGCGGCGACGACGTCGCCGAGGCAGGCGTCCACCGCTTCGACCGCGGCGACCGCGGCGGGGATCACGCCGGTGTGCCCCACCATGTCCGGGTTGGCGAAGTTGATGATCCCGAAGCGGTACTCGCCAACCCCCCAGCGCTCGACGAAGGTGTCGGCGGCGGCGCGGGCGCTCATCTCCGGCTTGTGGTCGTAGGTCGGCACGTCGCGCGGGGATTCGACCAGGCAGTGCTCCTCCCCCTCCAGCTCCTTCTCCTGGCCGCCGTTGAAGAAATAGGTGACGTGTGCGTACTTCTCGGTCTCGGCGACATGCAGCTGGCGACCGCCGGCCTTGGCGATCGTCTCGGCCAGGGTCGTCTTCGGCCGCTGTTCCGGGAAGGCGACCGGGTAGGGCCAGCCTTTGCGGTAGGAAGTCATCGTGGTCAGGTCGAGGGCCGGTCCGCCGGTCCGCGAGAACTCGTCGAAGCCGGGCTCGGCGAGCGCCCGGGTCATCTGCCGGGCCCGGTCGGGGCGGAAGTTGACGAAGATCGCGACGTCGCCGGCGACGACGCCGTCGTAGTCGCCGATCACCGTCGGCAGGACGAACTCGTCGGTCTCCCCGCGCTCGTAGGAGGTCTCGATCGCCTCGGCCGCGCCGGCAGCCTGCTGGCCGCGGGCGTGCACGATCGCGTCATAGGCAAGCTTGGTCCGCTCCCAGCGGGTGTCGCGGTCCATCGCGTAGTAACGGCCGCTG
Organism: uncultured Solirubrobacterales bacterium; assembly: GCA_963812145.1. Classification (GTDB taxonomy): domain Bacteria; phylum Actinomycetota; class Thermoleophilia; order Solirubrobacterales; family 70-9; genus VAYN01. Next base: position 58,979 of record CAWEUG010000004.1, on the reverse strand, counting down.
ACGGTGGCGATCCGGCCGGCCTGCAGCAGCCAGCGCTCCAGCTCGGCCAGGTAGGTGCGGCCGCCATGGGGCAGGGTGTCGCGACCGTCGGTGAAGGCATGGAAGACGACGTCGGGGACGCCCTCCTGGGAGGCCAGCTCAATGCAAGCCTCGATGTGCTCCCAGCCCGAGTGGACGCCGCCGTCGGAGACGAGGCCGAGCAGGTGCAGGCGCCCACGGGGGCTCGAGCGCGCCCGCTCGCATGCCGCCAACAGCGCCTCGTTGTCGAAGAAGCTGCCGTCGGCGACGGCGTCGTCGATCCGCGCCAGGTCCTGTTTGACGATCGCGCCGGCGCCGAGATTGAGGTGGCCGACCTCGGAGTTGCCCATCTGCCCGTCCGGCAGGCCGACGTCGCGGCCCTGGGCGGAGAGCTGGGTGTGCGGGTAACGGGCCCAGAGAGAATCGAAGACCGGCGTCTCCGCCAGCGAGATGGCGTTGCCAGGGCCCGGCTCGGCCAGCCCCCAGCCGTCGAGGATGACCAGCGCCACCGAGGGGACCAGAGTCACCCCGCCGCCTCCACGATCGCCGCGAAGTCGCCCGGGTCGAGACTGGCGCCGCCGACCAGCCCGCCGTCGACGTCGGGCAGGGCGAGCAGCTCGGCCGCGTTGTCCGGCTTCATCGAGCCGCCGTAGAGGACTCGAACCTGGTCGGCCGCGGCCCCGCGCACGCGCAGCACGTCGCGGATGAAGGCACAAGCCTCCTGGGCCAGCTCGGGGGTGGCGGTGCGACCGGTGCCGATCGCCCAGATCGGCTCGTAGGCGACGACGACGCGGGCCAGGTCAGCCGACTCGACGCCGGCGAGGTCCGCCTGCAGCTGGCGCTCCAGCACTTCCTCGGTCTCGCCGCCGTCGCGCGCGGCCTCGCTCTCGCCGACGCAGAGGATCGGCTCGAGATCGGCGGCCAAGGCGGCCGGCACCTTGCGCGCCAGCGCCTCGTCGGTCTCGCCGAAGTACTGGCGCCGCTCGGAGTGGCCGAGGACAACCGCGTCGACGTCGAGCTCGACCAGCATCGGCGCCGAGACCTCGCCGGTGAACGCTCCCGAGGCCTCCTCGTGCATGTTCTGGGCGGCGACGCGGACGGCGGTGCCGCGGCGGCGCTCGACCACCTCGTGCAGGGCCGGGAACGAGGGGCAGAGGACGACGTCGCACTGCGTCGCCGCGATCCGCGGCAGCAGCGCATCGACGAACTCGGCCGCCTCGGCGACGGTCTTGTTCATCTTCCAGTTGGCGGCGATATAGGGCGTGCGCTCAGGCATCGATCGTCTCCTTGTCGAGTAGGGCCTCGACCCCGGGCAGCTTCTTTCCCTCCAGCAGCTCCAAGGATGCTCCTCCTCCGGTCGAAAGCCAATCGACCTCGTCGTCGAGGCCGAACTTGCGCAGCGCCGCGACCGAGTCGCCGCCGCCGATCACGGTCGTCCCGGGGGCCGCGGCGACCGCCTCGGCGACGGTGCGGGTGCCGGCCGCGAAGGGCTCCATCTCGAAGGCGCCCATCGGCCCGTTCCAGAGCACGGTGCCGGCCGCGGCGACGGCCTGCGCGTAGCGCTCGGCCGTGCGCGGGCCGACGTCCAGCCCCATCCAGCCGTCCGGCACCTCGACGCATTCGCTCTCGCGCCGCTCGGTATCGGCGTCGAAGCTCTCGCCCAGCACCAGGTCGACCGGCAGGGTCAGCTCGCAATCGGAGTCCTTGGCCCGCTCGAGCGCCTCGGCGGCGAGCTCCACCCCCTTCTCCTCGACCAGCGAATCGCCGGTGCCGATGCCCTGGGCGCGGAAGAAGCTGAAGCACATCGCACCGCCGATCAGGATCTGGTCGGCGACCTCGAGGAAACGGTCGATGACGCCGATCTTGTCGGAGACCTTGGAACCGCCGAGGACGACGACCAGCGGCCGCTCGGGGGACTCGACGACCGCGGTCAGCTCGATCGTCTCGCGCTCCAGCAGCAGCCCGGCGTAACCCGGCAGGTGATGGGCGACGCCCTCGGTGCTGGCGTGGGCGCGGTGGGCGGCGCCGAAGGCGTCGTTGACGTAGAGGTCGGCGAGCTGGGCCAGCGCTTCGGCCAGCTTCGGGTCGTTCTCGGTCTCCCCCGGCTCGAAGCGCGTGTTCTCGAGCAGCAGCACGTCGCCGGGCCCGAGGGCGCCGCACTTGAGGTCGATGTCGCCCTCGATCACCCCCGACGCCTGCTGCACCTCGATCCCCAGCAGCTCCCCGAGCCGCTTCCCGACCGGCGCCATCGAGAGCGCCGGGTCGGGCTTGCCCTTGGGCCGCCCCAGATGCGAGGCGAGGACGAGGGCGGCGCCGCGCTCGCGCAGCAGCTCGATCGTCGGCAGCGCCGCCCTGATGCGCATGTCGTCGGCCACCTCGCCGCCGTCCAGGGGCACGTTGAAATCGACCCGGACCAGCACCCGCCGGCCCGCCACCTCGGCATCGCGGACACTTGCCTTGGCGAAGCTAGACATTGGCCCTCCCGAGCGCGCTCAGGAGCCGGCCAGGACCTTGCCGGCCAGCTCGACGCAGCGGTTCGAGTAGCCCCACTCGTTGTCGTACCAGCTGACCGCCTTGATCATCCGGCCGTCGCCGATCGCCATCGTCAGCGAGGCGTCGAAGATCGAGGAGTGCGGGTCGCCGACGATGTCGGTGGAGACGATCGGGTCCTCGGTGTAGGAGAGGATTCCCTTCAGAGGGCCCTCGGCGGCGGCCTTGACGGCGGCGTTGACCTGGTCGGGCTCGACCGGGTCGGCGGTGCTGAAGACGAGGTCGACGACCGAGCCGGTCGCCACCGGCGCCCGCATCGCGAACCCGTTCAGCTTGCCGTTCAGCTCCGGCAGCACCAGGCCGACGGCCTTGGCGGCGCCGGTCGTGGTCGGGATCAGGTTCAGCGCCGCTGCCCGCGCCCGGCGCAGGTCGGAGTGCGGCATGTCCTGCAGGCGCTGGTCGGCGGTGTAGGCGTGGATCGTCGTCATCAGCCCCTGCTCGATCCCGAAGGAGTCGTTCAGCACCTTGGCCAGCGGCGCCAGGCAGTTGGTCGTGCAGGAGGCGTTGGAGATGATGTCGTGGCTGGCCGGGTCGTAGTCGCTGTCGAAGTTGACGCCGAGCGCCACGGTCACGTCCGGCTCCTTGGCCGGGGCGGAGATGATGACCTTCTTGGCGCCCGCCTCGAGGTGCTTGGCGGCGTCGGCGCGGGCGGTGAAGAAGCCGGTCGACTCGATCACCACGTCGACCCCGAGGTCGCCCCAGGGCAGCGCCGCCGGGTCGCGCTCGGAGAGCACCTTCAGCGGCGTGCCGCCGACCGAGATCGTGTCGCCGTCGACCTCGACCTCAGCCGGGAAGCGGCCGAGGATCGAGTCGTACTTGAGCAGGTGGGCGAGCGTGCCGGGGTCGGTGAGGTCGTTGACGGCGACGAACTCGATGTCCGCCCCCGCCGCCTGGGCAGCGCGGAAGACGTTGCGACCGATGCGTCCGAAACCGTTGATGCCGACCTTCACAGCCATGCAGTCATGCCTCCTGAATTCGCTTTGTGGAGCCGATCCTACGGAGTCGGCCTAGTCGGACCCGATGGTGATCTCGATCTCGTACCCGTCCGGGTCCTTGAGGAACGCCGAGTAGGAGCCCGACCCGTGCGAGCGCTGCTCGCCGGGGTCGCTGACGTTGACGCCGCCGGCCCGCATCCCGCCTTCCCAGGCCGCCTTGACGGCGACGATGCCGAGGCCGGAGAAGCTGAGCAGCCCGAAGCCCGGCTGGGGATCATGGTGGGCGGCGATGAAGAAGACCGGCTTGGCGATGCCCCAGCCGATCGTCTTGTCCTCCTCGAAATGGCGTCGCCAGCCGAGTGGCGCGAGCATCGAGTCGTAGAACGCAGCGGCGCGCTCGAGGTCGGAGACCTCCAGGAGGACGTGATGAAGCATCGCCGGGAGGCTATAGACGGGTCTCTCGGAAAGTCGTCTGACCAGCCGGCCGATGGGCCGAAAACCCACCTATGTCAGCGGAAATCGGCCCGTCGGCGGGGTTTCAGCCGCCGCGCGGGGTCCAACGGAAGAAGCGCACCGCGAGCAGCAGGCCGGCGACGCCCCAGATGGCGACGATCGCGAGGTTGCCCCAGTCGAGGCCGGAGTGCCCACCTGGCAGGTAGGCGTTGAAGAAGGCCTGGAAGAAGTCGCGGACGGGGAAATGGTTGGCGAAGTTGATGACGCCCTGGGGAAGCTCGTCATCGGGGATGAAGATGCCGGAGAGGAAGTAGAGCGGCAGCAGCAGCGCGTTGACGATCGGCGCGGCGGCGTCCTGGGAGGGGATCGCCGCGGTCAGGGCGATGCCGAGACAGCTGAAGGAGGCGGCGCCGATCACCAGAGTGACGAGGATCGCCGGCGCCTCGCCCCAGGGGATCGGCACCGAGTAGAGGATGCGGCCGAGGGCCGCGATCAGGATCAGCATCAGCAGGGCCGTCACGATCGAGTTGCCGACCCGGCCGGCGATGAAGACCCAGGCCGGCATCGGGGTGCCGCGACCGCGCTTGAGGCGGCCGTCCTCGCGGGCGATCACCAGCGACATCGCCAGGCTCTGCATCGTCGCCGAGATCACCGAGAGGGTGATGATCGCCGGCACGTAGTACGCCGTCGTCTCGATGCCGCCGTCGACGTCGATCGTCTTGTCGCCGAAGACGGTGGCAAAGATCAGCAGCAGCACGACCGGGAACAGCACCGTGAAAAAGACCGCCGCCGGGTTGCGCCAGAAGGCCTTCTGGTCGTAGCGGAACTGGTGGAAGGCGAGGCTCACGCCGGTGGCTCCCCCGGCTCGGTCAGCTCCAGGTAGACGTCCTCGAGCGTCGGTCGCCTCACTTCCAGGCCCTCCAGCTCGAAGCCCTCGGCGAGCGCCCTGCCGGTCAGCTCGTTGAGCGTCTCGGCCGGCGCGGTGGTGCTGAGCGCCACCTGGGCGCCGTCGCGGCCGCGGTAGGTGATCACGGTCGGCTGGCTGTCGCGATCGCCAAGGTCCTCGGGCGTGCCGCTGGCGACGATCTCGCCGCCGGCGATGATCGCCACCCGGTCGGCGAGCTGCTGCGCCTCGTCCATGTAATGGGTGGTGAGGAAGACCGTCTTGCCGAGCCGGCGCAGGCCGGCGATCGCCTCCCAGGCCTGGCGCCGCGCCTGCGGGTCGAAGCCGGTCGTCGGCTCGTCGAGGAAGAGCAGCTCGGGGTCGCCGACCAGGGCCATGCCGACGTCGAGGCGGCGCTGCTGGCCGCCGGAGAGCTTGCCGGTGCGCTCGTCCGCCTTGCCGCCGAGGCCGACCAGCTCGACCACCTCCTCGACCGGGCGCGGGCGAGCGTAGTAGCCGGCGTAAAGCTCGAGCGACTCGCGCACGGTCAGGTAGGGATCGAGCCGGCAGCTCTGGAGGACGATCCCGATCCGCTCGCGCCACTCGCGCCGCGCCCGCTGTGGGTCCTCGCCCAGCACCGCCACCTCTCCCCCGCTGCGCTTGCGGTAGCCCTCGAGGATCTCGACCGTGGTCGTCTTCCCAGCCCCGTTGGGCCCAAGGAAGGCGAAGATCTCCCCGGCGTGGACCTCGAGGTCGATGCCGCGGACGGCTTCCAGGTCTCCGTAGGTCATACGCAGACCGCTTATTGAGATGACGGGCTCGGCCAAGAAATCGGAGAGTCTAGGTAGAGCCGCGTCGGGGGAGCCTCACCGAGCCTCACCGCTGTTGCGAGGGGAGGCTCCCCCGACGCGGCTCAGTCCAGCTCCACGTCGCGGTGCTTGACCCTGACGATGACGTCCTCGCGGGCGGCGAGATCGCGGCGGATGCGGTCGGCGACGGTGACCGAGCGATGGCGGCCGCCGGTGCAGCCGACGGCGATCGTCAGGTGGCTCTTGCCCTCGGTCACGTAGGCGGGGACGAGGAACTCCAGCAGCGGCAGCAGGCGGCCATAGAACTCGCCGGCCTGGGTGCCCGACTCGACGTAGGCGCGGACCTGCTCGTCCATCCCGGTCAGCGGCCGCAGCTCGTCGACGTAGTGGGGGTTGGGCAGGAAGCGGACGTCGAGGGTGAGGTCGGCGTCGCGCGGCGGCCCGTTCTTGAAGCCGAAGGTGAGCAGGGTCAGGGCCAGCTCCCCCCCGTCCTCGCCGCCCAGCATCTCCTCGGCGATCCGCCGCCGCAGCTCGGCGCCGGTGAGGTCGCTGGTGTCCATCACCACGTCGGCGCGCTCGCGCAGTGGCGCCAGTAGCTCGCGCTCGGCCCGGATGCCGTCGACGATCCGCCCTTCCGGCGCCAGCGGGTGGCGGCGGCGGGTCTCCTTGTAGCGGTCGAGCAGGGTCTCCTCGTCGGCCTCGAGGAAGAGGACCAGGGGCTTCAGCCCGACCCGCTCGAGGTCGTCGAGCACCTGGACCAGACCGTCGAAGTACTCGCCTCCGCGCACGTCGGAGACCACCGCGGCGCGCTCGACGCCGCTGCCCTCGTGGCGGAAGAGCTCGCCGAGGCTGTCGATCATCCGCGGCGGCAGGTTGTCGACGCAGAAGTAGCCGCCGTCCTCGAAGGCCGCGATCGCCTCCGACTTGCCCGCTCCGGAATGGCCGGTGATCACGACCAGGGTGACGTCACCGACCGGCCGCTCGCCGTTCGCGCCCGCCGCTGCCGCCTTCGTCTTCTCCGACTTCGCCATCGCCCCTAACTCGTCCTGTTGAGCTGCTCGTGGATCTCCCGGCCTACTTTGCCAGGCAGGCCGGGCACCGCCTCCAGCTCCTCCCTGGTTGCCGCCAGAAACCGCTCTGGAGAGCCGAAATGCTGGAGCAGTGCGCGCTTGCGAGCCGGGCCGATCCCCTTCAGCTCGTCCAGCATCGAGCCGGTCATCGCGCGGTCGCGACGACCGCGGTGGTGATCGATCGCGAAGCGGTGGGCCTCGTCGCGGACCCGCTGCAGCAGCTTCGAGGCCTCGGAGTCGGCCGCCAGGTCGAGCGGCGCCGAGCGGCCCGGCACGTAGACCTCCTCCAGCTTCTTGGCGAGGCTGACGACGGTGACGCCGCGCTCCACGAAGGGGGCCAGCACCTTCATCCCGGCTGCCAGCTGCCCTTTGCCGCCGTCGATCATCAGCAGCGAGGGCAGCGAGGCGAAGCTTTCGTCGCGCACCCCGTCGTGGGGAGATAGATCGACCTGTTCGAGGTAGCGGGCGACCCGCCGCCTCAGTACCTCCTCCATCGAGGCGAAGTCGTCGGGGCCGCCGTTGCCTCCCGCGGCCCGTGCGTCCCCGCGCACTTTGAAGCGCCGGTAGTCGGGCTTCTTGGTCGCGCCTCCCTCGAAGACGACCATCGAGGCGACGGTGTGCTCGCCGCCGATGTTGGAGATGTCGAAGCCCTCGATCCGCACCGGCAGCTCCTCCATCCCCAGCACCTCGCGCAGCGAGGCCAGCGACTCGACCCGGCGCGCCCGCCGGTGCTCGCGGCGCAGCCGGTCCTGGTCGAGGGCGAGGCGGGCGTTGCGCTCGGCCAGCTCGCGCAGGCGGCGCTTGTCGCCGCGCTCGGCTGCCCGCACCTCGACCGGCGAGCCGCGGCGCTCGCTCAGCGCCTCGGCGAGGATCGCCACGCGCTCGCGCAGGTAGGGCCCGACGACGATCGTCTTCGGCATCGCCGGCGAGGCCGAGTAGTACTGGCCGATGAACTCCTCGGCGACCTCGGCCTGGTCGCGTTCGGCCTGGTTCTCGAGGTAGAAGCTCTGGCGGGCGGCGAGGATGCCGTCGCGGACCTGGAAGACCTGGGCGTTGGCGTCGGCGCCCTCCACCGCGACCCCGATCAGGTCGGCGGTGCCGACCGTGCCGCCGGCGATACGCTGGCGCTCGAACAGCGAGCGAATCGCCTTGAGGCGGTCGCGGTGGAGGGCGGCGCGCTCGAATTCCTCGGCCGCGGCCGCGGCCGCCATCTTCGTCTGCTCCTCGACCTCGACCTCGCGGTAGCGGCCGGAGAGGAAGTCGACGATCGCATCGATGTTGTCGCGGTACTCCTCCTGACTGACGTGGCCGACGCAGGGCGCCCCGCAGCGCTTGATGTAGAAGTCGAGGCAGGGGCTGCCGGAGCGGCGGCCGGGCTCGGCCCCCTCGCAGGTGCGGAACTGGAACAGCTTGCCCAGCAGGTCAAGCGTCTCGCGCACCCGCTTGGCGCTGGAGAAGGGGCCGAAGTAGGCGCGGTGGGGGCGGTGCTTCTCGCGGGTGAAGTAGACCCGCGGGTACTCCTCGTCGAGGCTGACGCAGACGTAGGGATAGGACTTGTCGTCGCGCAGGCGGATGTTGAAGTGCGGCCGGTGGCGCTTGATGAAGCTCTGCTCGGCCAGCAGCGCCTCCGCCTCGGTGGCGGTGACGAGGGTGTCGATGCGGTCGACGCGGGCGGTGAGGCGCGAGCCGCCGCCGGAGAAGTGGTTGGCGACGCGTTTGCGGATCGAGCGCGCCTTGCCGACGTAGAGCAGCTTGCCGTCGGCCCCGTAGAAGAGGTAGACCCCAGGCGCGTCGGGCAGCGAGCGGCGCTGGTCGGCAATGCGCGCGGCCCGCGAGAGGCCGCCGTTTTCCCCGGCTTCGCTCATCCCCCTAAGGGTAGGCTGCTGGCCACCCGGCCAAATGCGGTCCGTGGTTCCCCAGGGACGCATATCGTGCAAAAGGAACCACGCGGCGAAAAAACGGATGTCAAGACGGAGAGCGAGATGACCAGCCAGACCCTGAGCCCACCCGAGCTGAACACCCTGAAGATCGAGATCGACGGCGAGATCGGCACGCTCACCCTCGACCGGCCCGACGCCTTCAACGCGATGAGCCCGGAGATGATCGGCGAGATGACCGTGGCCTTCGCCTGGCTGGCCGACCGCGCCCCGCTGCGCGCCCTGATCGTGACCGGCGCCGGCAAGGCGTTCTGCGCCGGCGGCGACGTCACCTGGTTTCAGAAAGGGGTCGAGTCGGAGGAGATCGACCTCTCCTCGGAAGTGCGGCGCGGCGCCGAGGCGCTGCACGCGGCGATCGTCGACCTGCGGCGGATTCCCTACCCGGTGATCGCCGCGATCAACGGCCCGGCCGCCGGCGCCGGCTTCTCGCTGGCCCTCGCCTGCGACACCCGGATCGCCTCCGAGTCGGCCTTCTTCGCCTGCGCCTACGGCCGCATCGGCGCTTCGCCCGACGGCGGCATGACCTACTTCCTGCCGCGGGTCGTCGGCCCCAGTCGGGCGCTGGAACTGCTGCTCGAGGACCCCAACCTCGACGCCGCCACGGCGCTGGAGGAGGGTCTGGTCCGCGCGGTCGTGGCCCCCGAGGTGCTGATGAGCGCGGCCCGGGAGAAGGCGGAGAAGCTGGCCGCCAAGGCCCCCCACTACGCGCGGATGTCGAAGCTGCTGTGCGGCGTCAGCATCGAGAACAGCCTCACCGAGCACCTGCAGCTGGAGCGCCACGGGATCGCCGACAGCATGGCCACCGAGGATCTCCGCAACGGGGTCGAGGCCTTCTTCGGCGGCGGCAAGCCCGAGTTCCACGGCCGCTGAACTCGGGCTGCGGCCGGCCCGTATCCGGGTTACAGTCAGACCAAGTTCAGCCAGTCCCCCGCGGGAAAGGACCGCCATGAAGAAGGTTGCAGTCGCATTTGCCCTAGTCCTCGCAGCGCTCGCCCTCGTCGCCTGCGGTGACTCTTCCGACGACTCCAGCGCCACCAGCGCCGAAACCACCACGGAAAGCCAGGCGGAAACCGGCGGAGGCGAGGCGAACGAAGCCGAAGGCAAGTCCGCCGGCAGCGCCGCCGCCGTCGACTTCGAAGCCGACCCTGCCGGCGGCCTCGCCTACACCAGCGACAGCGCCACCGCCACGGCTGGCAAAGTCACGATCGACTTCACCAACCCGCAGCCGCTGACCCACGACGTCGCGATCGAAGACTCCGGTGGCAAGACGGTCGGCAAGACCGATCTGATCGCCGAAGGCTCCAACTCTGCGGCGGTGGACCTGAAGCCGGGCGAATACACCTTCTACTGCACCGTCCCCGGCCACCGGGAAGCGGGCATGGAAGGAACGCTGACCGTCAAGTAGCTCGCAGTTGAGAAGGCGCCCGTCAGCCGGCGGGCGCCTCAGACGGGTCGCAAACGCAACTCGCCTAAGACACCGGCTGGAGCGTTTCTTTCGTGCGGGCGACCTTCTCGTGGATCAAGGCCATCGCCACAGCAGCAGACTCGTCGTACAGATCAGCGACGATCGAGCCGAGCTCGTAGGCCGGCGTATACGGATAGACGTTCAAGAAGTCCTGCATGCGCTGGTGGCGCTCAGCAGCGTTCGGGCCGGCACGTTGGATGATGAAATCCCGCCAATCGCTGGCATGCTTCTTGGAGTTGCAGGCATTGCAAGCCGGAACGATGTTTCCCCACGCGTCGAGACCTAGGTCCTTCTTGTTCATTGGGATCAGGTGATCGCCACAAACACGGGCAGGCGTGAGCTCGACATTGCAAAAGCAACAGCGGCCCTCGAAGAACTCCAAGACCTCATCCTTGAGGTGTTTCTTGGCGAACGGCTCCAGGCCACGTTCACGGTCATATTCCTTCCCCATCTCCTGGAGGAAGATCCGAACCGCCGTGTTCGCAATGTCAGATCGCGACCTAGCCATGAGCCGACCCTAGCTTGCCCAACAAACTCGACCGTCAGCCGGCGGGCGCCATCACGCGGGTGACGCTGTCACCGACGAAGCAGGGCTTCTCGCTGCCCTCGACCTCGATCGTGAAGCGGGTGACGACCTGGTACCAGCCGCCGCCCTTCTCGTCGACGGAGACGACCTCGGCCCGGGCGCGGACCTTGGAGTCCACGGGCACGGGGGCGGGGAAGCGGATCTTGTCCCAGCCGTAGTTGACGCCGAGGGCGAAGCCAGTGGCTTCGATCAGTTCGCCGCGGAAGCCGTCGACGAGGGAGAGGGTGAGGTTGCCGTGGGCGATCGTCGTGCCGAAGGGGCTCTCGGACTTGGCCCGCTCGACGTCGACGTGGATCCACTGGTGGTCGCCGGAGAAGCTCGGCGAAAGCGTCGATGTCCGCCTGGGTGACGGTGCGCCAATCGCTCGGGCCGACCTCGCGGCCGACCAGCGACTGCATTCCCTCCACTCCCTGTGCCTCGACCGCTGCCATCGGCGGCCAGTCTAGGCGATCGAGAGCGGCCGCAGAGGAGCCCTCGGCGAGGCACTACGCTCTCGCCATGGCCGCTGGTAAGGCAACGTCGAGGGCATACCGGCTGAAGACGCACGAGGGCGCCGCAGAGGGGGTGCGCCGAATCGCCGGCGGTCGAACCGAGCGGGCGCTGCAGCGGCTCGAAGGCGCCGACGAGGAAACGCTCGCGGTGGCGATCCACGGCGCTCGCAAAGACCTCAAGAAGCTGCGGAGCCTGCTGCGACTCGTGCGCGGCGAGCTGGGTAACAAGGCCTTCGGGGCGGAAAACCGCCGCTACCGGGATGCCGGGCGAGCGCTCTCCGGCAGCCGCGACGCCGAGGTCAAGCTGGAGACGCTGCTGACGCTACGGCACCGGTTCGAGGATCTTCCCGTCGGCGCCGCCGAGAGCTGGGAGGGCGTGCTCGAGGCGGAGCGAGACGAGATCGCGGCCGCCATGCGCGAGGACGCCGAGGGCCGGATCGGCCCGGTGATCGACGCGATCGAAGCCGGGCAGGAGGCGATCGGGCAGTGGCGCCTACGCACCGAATCCTGGGCGCTGGTCGGGCCGGGCCTCGCGAGGAGCTACCGGGATGGGCGGAGGAGGATGAAGCTAGCGCTAGCGGAGCCTTCCGCCGCCAACGTCCATTCCTGGCGCAAAAGCGCCAAGGACCTCTGGTACCAACTGCGGATCGTCCAGGATGCATGGCCGGAGCTGCTCAACGGGACGGTGGACCAGGCCCACGAGCTGACCGAGCTGCTCGGCGACCACCACGATCTGGCGGTCCTGGCCGACGACCTGGATACCCGCGAGGGCCTTGGCGATCGCGGCGCCTTCGAGACCGCGATCGAGAGGCGCCAAGAGGAGCTTCTCGATCGCGCACTCGGGATCGGCCGGCGCCTCTACGCGGAGAAGCCGAAGGCGTTCAGCCGGCGGATCGAGCGCTACTGGCGCGCCTGGCGCGGGGCCTGAGCCCCTACTCGCTCCACCAGCCCGGGATCACCTCGCCGTCGCCGTCGTGACGGGCGCCGACCGCGAGCACCTCGATGCCGTCGTCGCCGGCCTCGAAGGCGCGGGTGACCTCGGGCGAGACGCGGATCGCGTCGAGGGTCTCGACCTCGACGATCTCGTCGTCGAGCTTGACCCGGCCACTGCCACCGATGACCACGTAGACCTCCTCCGCCTCCTCGTGCTTGTGCCCGAACGGGGAGCGCTTCCCCGGCTTCAGGCGCAGGTGGCTGACACCGGTCCTCTCGGCCTCGAGGTCTTTCTTGGCGAAGCGCGCCTCCTGCACGTCCCCCATCCCGAATTCCGGGGCGGAGTCCTTGACGTCGGTGAGCTTCATATGGGTGAACGGTGCGGGCATGCGGCCTCCTCGGCTGGATGATGGGCTCACCGCGACGCTACCCGGAACGCGCCCCGGGGAGCTCACCCCGGCGGCGACTGAGCGCCCTGCGCGGCGCGCAGAATCGAGTCAGGAGACCAGGCGAACTTCGAAGCTGGGCAGCGCCAGCGCCCCGGCGCCACCGAGCAGGGCGAGGATGCGGGTGACGTAGGCCTGGGTCTCGGGGTAGGGCGGGATGCAGTGGCAGCCTGCGACGGCGCCGGGGCCGGCGTTGTAGCCGGCGAGGGCGAGCTCGGGGGAGCCGAGCTGGCGGATCAGGTCGGACATCAGATGAGCCTGGGCATCGATCGCGGCGACCGGGTCGAAGGGGTCGGTGAGGCCGTATGAAGCGGCGGTCGAGGGCATGAACTGGGCGATTCCCTGAGCACCCGCCGGGGAGACCGCGAAGGGGTCGAAGCCCGACTCCGCCATCAGCTGGGCGGCGAGCAGGGCGGCGGAGACCCGCCAGCGGGTGGCGGCGGCGACCAGGGGGTCGCGGAAGCGAGAGGGGACGAAGCTCGGCAACGCGGTCGCGCCGGCGGCGGCCGCCCCTTCCCCGCCCGCCCCCAGCGAGTTGCCGGCCTCCGAGCAGGGAGGCGGGCCCACGTCGAGGCCGTAATGCCAGGCCTCCCAGGAGTAGCGCTGGACGAAGCCGAAGCGGCTGGCGTTGGTGGCGAGCCAGCCGTAGGCGGTTTCGGGGCCGAGGTCGAGCTCGGTCGCGCAGCGGTGCAGGGAGTGCCCCGGCGGCGCCACCCAGGTGGGGTCGGGATGGGCGGCAAACAGGGCCGCCTGTTCGGCGTCGGAGCGGAATCCGGAGACCACCAGCAGCGAGATGCCGGCGGCGCGGGCCGCTGCCGCCATGCGGTCGAAGGCGGCGGCGACGTCAGGCCGCATCCCCTCGCCCGTTCGGTAGATCAGCGGGCCGCTGTAGCCGCCGCCGCTGGCCATGGTGGCAGCGCCACCGCCGGTTCCCAGTGGCGCCGCGGCTTCGGCGAGCGCCGATGCTTCGACCGGGGCCTGCTCCGCCCCGACCTCGAGCCGGGCGACGACGGCAGCCTTGGCCCGCACCGGTGCGAACGAGCTCGAGTCGGGAAAGCTGAGCCGGAGCCGATCCGGGTCGACCCCGTTCGCCCTGCCCGCCGCGATCGCCGCCAGCCTGGCCCGCGCCAGGTATGAGGTCTTGCCGATGTGCGCCGGATTCGGCAGGCCGTTGGGGAGCGTCGGCGGCGCCAGCAGCCTGGGCAGGTCGTCGCGCATCGAGCGGGCGGCGGAGATCGCCACCAGATCGGCCGCCCGCTGCACCCGCCCCTTGCCAGTTACCGCAGCGGCGATCGCGACCAGGGCGAGTGCCCCCGCCAGCAACACGAAGGCCCCGCCGAGTGCCAGGATCAGGGCTTGGCCAGACTCGTCGCCGAGATCACCGCTGGCCTTTCGCCGCCGCCGAATCGCCGCTCGCGCGCCCATGCCAGGACCCTCCCGATCCGGGCCGCACCGATGGGGCGAGCAAGCGAACGATTGCCGCGCGGCAAGGCGACGAGATCGCAAATCTGGTGCCGCCGCCGAACCATTCCGGACCCCGCGCCGTAGACCGTTCGACCGCACCGACCCGAGGAGCCCCGCCATGCGCCGATTCACGATCTCCAGCCCGACCAGTCCTTCGATCCGACTCGCCCTCTGCGCGGTGGCGCTGGCCGCCCTGCTCGTACCTGCGATCGCCGGCGCCGGCGAGACGAGCAAGCGGGTAGCCAAGCAGGCCGCGAACGCAACCCTTGGCGGCACGATCCTGACCACCACCAGGGGCCGCACTCTCTACAGCCTCAGCGCTGAGGCCAACGGCCGGTTCATCTGCACCGGCGCCTGCCTTTCCAGCTGGCGCCCGCTCGTCGTCGCCGCCACTGTGAAGCCGACCGGCCCGGTCAAGCTCGGCACGATCGAGCGGCCCGACGGCAAGACCCAGGTGACCTTCAAGGGCCGCCCGATCTACAGCTTCTCCGGCGACTCGAAGCCGGGCGACGTCAACGGCGAGGGCATCAAGGACGTCGGCACCTGGCATGCCGCGATAACGGCGAAGGGGTCACCGCAACCCGAACCGCAGCCCCAGCCGGAATCGCCCTACCCGTACTAGCCCGAGATCCCGATCTGGCGGTCGAGCCCCGCCTGAGCAGGCTCGCCGGAGCTGTCCCGAGGTGCCAGGCGACGGAGCAGCGGCGTCGGCATCCCTCCAACCGCGTCCGCCGCCAGGGTGCCGAAGAGGGCGCGGCGCTCGGCGACCCAGCTGAGGCGTTGCTTGAGGACGCCGACGGCGAGATCGCGGCCGATCAGGTCGCGGACGACCAGGGCCAGCAGCGGCCGGTCGGCGGCGATGTCGGCGCGCAGCAGAACCGCGGACGGCGCCGGCCCGAGCCGTTCGGTCAGCACCGGCTGCAGCAGCGCCGCGGGTAGGTGGAGAGTCGCGAGCGCCCCGCGGGCGACCGTGACCGCGGCGGAGGCCGCCCCGAGTCCCTCCCGATCGGCCGCCACCGCCAGGTGGCAGACCTGGCCCCGCGCCGCCACCCGCGCCTGCGGAAGGTGCACCGCCAGCCGCTCCTCCAACCGCCGCGCCGGCGCCGAGGCGAGCAGCGTCGGCCGTGGCGCCTTGCCGCCGACGTCGACCAGAAGCGTGGCCAGGTCGGCGCCGGCCGCGGCGCAGGCGAGCGCCGCGGCGCCGGCGCGGGCGCCCTCGGCCTCCCCGACCGCCGTAACCAGGACGGTCGCGGCGTCGGCGGTCGGGCCGGCGATCATCGCGCCGGCCGCGCGTTCGCCGAGCTGCTGACGGCAAGGCGGCCCGCCAGGGAGCGCAGCGGCGAGGGCGGCAGCAGGCGCACGGTGACGGTCCCGCCCCGCACGGTGACGGTGACGTCGTCCTCCGCCCACCCCGGCACGGCGCGCCGGGCTGCCTCGGCGGCGGAGCCGCCTGAGGCGAGCGCCAGCGCTCCCGCCTCAGCGGCACCGTCGGCGAGCGTCATCGCGTAGCCGGCGGCGAGCAGCTGCAGGGCCACGATTGCCGCGAGCAGCAGAGCCGGCAGCGCGGCGACGAGCTCCACCGAGGCCTGACCGCGCTCCTCACCCATCCCCAACCTCCAGGCTCGCCCCCGCCCCCACCATCACCCTTGCCAAGCCTGGAAACAGGCGTGGCACCGGCACTCGGACCAAGACCTCGCCGGAGGTCTCCACCTCGGAGCCGTCCCGCAGGGCGGGCGGCAGCGCCCGCCGCGCCACCGCCGCCGCATCGGCACCGACCAGCGCCGCCCGGGCACCGGCTCGGGCAGCCACGCTCGCCGACCACAGAGCCTGGCCGGCGAGGGCGATCTGGGCGGCCGCCAGAACCGCCAGCAGCAGGAACGGGACCACGGCGACCAGCTCGACCGACGCGGTCCCTCCCTCCCTGTGGCCTGCGCTGCTGACGGTCCCAGTCGGCACCGGCGAACCGTCCCAGGCAAACGCGCACGCGTGGCGCGCACAGGCTCACGGCTCCGTTAGATCTCCCCTACGTCAGTAGGTATTGGCGTCGACCCAGACTCGCCAGATCGCGACGCCCGAAGCGGCGGCAAGGAGGATCAGGACGACGGTGCCGCCGCCGGTCTGCCGCAGCTCGTCGAGGCCGGCGATCAACAGCGCGATCATCCCGAAGGCCCCGTAGAAGATCGCCCGGCGGGCATCGCTGAGCGTTGCCAGCGTCAGCTGGTTCTGGCGGCTGAGGACGTAGAGGAGCCAAGCGAACCCGGCCAGGAAGCCCATCGTCAGGGCGGTGAAGATCGCGTCGACGACGTTGCCCCCGGCGGGAGCGAAGGCGACGCCGAGCGCCAGGACCATGATGATGGCGACGTTGCGAGCGGTACGCACGACCTCAGTGTACGGCGCTACTTGCTGGTCATGACGATGATCCCGAAGACCACCACGGCCGCGGTGCCGAACAGCGCCAGGGCGGCGACGAAAGCGGCGGCCGCAGCGGCCAGCGGCCGCTCGTTGCGGCTGAGATCGGCGAACTGGGCCACTCCCCAGATCGCGACCGAGAAGACGAAGGTGACGCCGATGCCGGCGACCGCCGAGAAGACCACGGTCTCCAGCAGCTCCTTGCCCTCGACCAGGGTGGCGATCATCCGCTCGAGGCCGCGACGGGGGCGCCGCGCTCGGCCCGCCGCGCGAAGAGGGCGACGATCAGCGAGAGCGAGGCGAGGGTGACCACGACCGGCCCCAGGGCGCCGGTGCCGAAGATTCGCGTCAGCCCGTAGGCGAGAGCGCCGATCGCCGCCGCCGCCGGCAGGGTCAGCACCCAGGCGGTGACGATGTTTCCCGCCACCCCCCAGCGCACCGCCGAGAAGCGCTTGGCGGCACCCGCGCCCATGATGCCGCCGTTGATCACGTGGGTGGTCGAGAGCGGGAAGCCGAAGTGGGTCGAGGTGAGGATCACGGCCGCGCCGGCGCCCTGCGAGGAGAACCCCTGGGCGGCGTCCATCTTGATGATCCGGGTGCCGGTGGTTTTGATGATCCGCCAGCCGCCGCTGTAGGTGCCGAGCGCGATCGCCGCCGCCGCCGAGGCGATCACCCAGAACGGCGGATCGGCTCCGGCGGCGAGGCTGCCGTTGGCGATCAGGGCCAGGGTGATGATCCCCATCGTCTTCTGGGCGTCGTTGGTGCCGTGGGCCAGCGCCAGCAACCCGCCGGAGACGACCTGCCCATATTTGAAGCCGCGGGTGACGGTGCCCGGCCGCTGCTTGCCGACGATCCTGTAGATCAGCCCGATCGAGAGGCCGGCGACGGTGAAGGCCAGCACCGGCGCGACGATCGCCGGCACCAGCACCTTGCCGACCAGGCCTTCGGCGATCACCGCGTCGAAGCCGACGGCGGCAACGGCGGAGCCGACGACGCCGCCGATCAGTGCGTGCGAGGAACTCGATGGGAGGCCGAAGGACCAGGTGATCAGGTTCCAGGCGATCGCCCCGATCAGCCCGGCGAAGACAATCGTCGGCGTGATCACGTCGGCGTTGACGACGTCGTTGGCGACCGTGGCGGCGACCGAGATCGAGATGAAGGCGCCGGCGAAGTTGAGCAGCGCGGCCGTCGCGATCGCCACCTGCGGCCGCGCGGCGCCGGTCGAGATCGAGGTGGCGACGACGTTGGCGGTGTCGTGGAAGCCGTTGGTGAAGTCGAAAGCAAGCGCCGTTCCGACGACGATGAAGAGAATGATGTCCGAGCTCACGATGAGGGGCCTCAGGTGGTGTCAGGCAAGGACGCAGGGAGGCCGACAAGGGGAGCGCACATCAGTGCGTGACCCGCCGGCGGCCGACCGAGGACACAGCATGACGCCGCCTGAGGCCCCTCATGAGTTCTTGATGACTATTCCCTCGAGAATTTGCGCCGCCGTCTCGGTCGCGTCAATCGCGTTCTCGAGCACCGCGAAGATGTCCTTCCAGCGGATCACGACCATCGGGTCGATGCCGTTGGAGAAGAGCGAGGCGACGGCGTCGCGGGAGATCCGGTCGCCCTCGTTCTCGAGCCGGTGGATCTCGATCCAGTACTTGTCGAGGTCCTTGAACTCGGGCAGGTGCTCGAGGCCCATGGCGAGCTGCTCACAGGAGGCGACCAGGACCTTGGTCAGTGCCGTCGCCTGCTCCATCGGCGCCTCGATCTTGTAGAGGCCGAGGAAGTCGGCGGCCTCCTCGGTGAAGTCGACGATGTCGTCCATCTGCGTCGCCAGCCCGTAGATGTCCTCGCGGTCGATCGGCGTCACGAAGGTCGTGTTGAGCCGCTTGATGATGTCGTGGGTGATCCGGTCGCCCTCCTGCTCGGCCTGGAGGACCTCCTGCGAGAGCCCACCGTCCTCCGGCCACTGATTCATCATCCGGTCGAGCAGCCGGGCGGCGTGCACGCTGTTCTGACCGGCCTCGAGAAAGAGGTCGAAGAAGGTGCGATCGCGAGGAAGGAGGGAGAAGCGGGCCAAGAACCGCATCCTAATGGCGCGCGGGGCGAGGCGGAATGGCGTCAGCCGCTCGCCGCGGCGAGCTGTTCGGCGGCGCGGGCGGCGTAGCGCGCGCGCAGCTCCGCCTGGACGCCGCGGCGCTCGCTCTCGGGCACGACGGTGCGGGTCCAGTGGCCCTCGGAGTCGAGCTCCCAGGCGTTGGCATTGTCGGCGAAGCAGCGCTCCAGCACGTCGAGGATCTCCGCCTTCAGCTCCGGGTCTTCGACCGGGGCGACCAGCTCGACGCGGCTGTCGAGGTTGCGCGGCATCAGGTCGGCGGAGCCGATCAGCACCCGGGTCTCGTCACCGCGCTGGAAGGTATAGACGCGCGAGTGCTCGAGGAAGCGGCCGACGATCGAGACGACGCGGATGTTCTCCGAGACCTCCGGCACCCCCGGCCGCAGGCAGCAGATCCCGCGCACGTTGAGGTCGACTTGCACCCCCGCTCGCGAGGCCTCGTACAGCGCCCGGATGCAACCGGCGTCAACCAGCGAGTTCATCTTCAGGGCGATTCGCGCCTCCTCGCCGGCCTCGTGGGCGGCGACGGTGCTCTCGATCTCCTCGATGATCCGGTCCCGCATCGTCGTCGGCGAGACCAGCACCTTGCGGTACTCGGCGGGCCGGCCGTAGCCGGTGAGGAAGTTGAACATCTCGGCGGCGTCGGCGCCGATGTCGGGGTCGGCGGTGAAGAGGCCGAAGTCGGTGTAGAGACGGGCCGTCTTCGGGTGGTAGTTGCCGGTGCCGATGTGGACGTACTCGCGCACCTTCTCCCCCTCGCGGCGGGCGACCAGGATCGCCTTCACGTGGGTCTTCAGCCCGGGGATGCCGTAGACGACGTGGACGCCGGCCTCCTCCAGCGACTTCGCCCAGTGGATGTTGGCCTCCTCGTCGAAGCGCGCTTTCAGCTCGACCATGCAGACCGCCTGCTTGCCGCGTTCGGAGGCGCGGATCAGCGACGGCACCAGCGGCGAGTCGTCGCTGGTGCGGTAGACGGTGTGCTTGATCGCCAGCACGTCGGGATCTTCGACGGCCTGCTCGACGAAGCGCTCGACCGAGGTCGCGAAGGAGTCGTAAGGGTGGTGGACGAGCAGGTCGCCGCGGCGGATCGCCGCGAACATGTCGACTGGGTCTCCGTCTTCCCCCTGCAGGCGCGGCTGCGTGACCGGCGACCAGGGCGCGTAGCGCAGCTCGGCGTGGCCAGGGACGTCGGCGATGTCGTTGAGGTCGCCGAGGTCGATCAGGCCGTCGACGTCGTAGACCTCACGGTCTTCGAGCCGCAGGGCGCCGATCAGCTGCTCGCGCAGCTTCGCGTTCATCCCGGCGGCGACCTCCAGCCGCACAACCTCGCCGAAGCGGCGGCGGCGGATCTCGTCCTGGACCGCCTGCAGGAGGTCGTCAGCCTCGTCGCTGACCGTGAAGTCGGCGTCCCGCGTGACCCGGAAGTAGCCGTGGTCGATCACCTCGGTGCCGGGGAAGAGCAGGTCGAGGTTGGCGGCGATCGCCTCCTCCAGCGGTACGAAGGCCTTGCCGTCGTCGCCCAGCGGCAGGAAGCGGCCGAGCAGCTCCTTCGGCACCTTGACCCGGGCGATGATCTCGCTGCCGCTCTCGGGGTCGCGGAGCAGCACGCCGAGGCTGAGCGAGAGGTTGGAGATGTAGGGGAAGGGCCGTCCGAGCCCGATCACCAGCGGCGTCAGCGCCGGGAAGACCTGCTCGTGGAAGCGGGTGTCGATTTCGCTGCGCTCCTCGGCGCTGGCGTTGTCGAGAGTGACGATGCGGATCCCCTCCGCCTCCAGGGCCGGCCGCAGGACGCCGCCGAAGCAGGAGTGGAGGCGGCGATCCAGTTCCAGCACCCGGGCCTGGATCAGGTCGATCTGCTCGCTCGGGGCGAGGCCGTCGGGGCCGCGGGCGTCGATCCCGGCGTCGAGCTGGTCGAAGAGGCCGGCGACCCGGACCATGAAGAACTCGTCGAGGTTGGAGGCGTAGATGCCGCAGAAGCGCAGCCGCTCCAGCAGCGGCACCTCGGTGTCCTCGGCCAGCTCGAGAACCCGCTGGTTGAAGTCGAGCCAGGAGAGCTCGCGGTTGGAATAGAGAGCGGGATCGTCGATCGATCCATCGTACTGAGGCACGCCTGGCACGCCCCCACGCTTCAGGCGACCTGGGACAGCGGCTGCGCGACCGCCGCCGGGCGGGCGTCCAGGGCCCGCCGGTAGCCGGCCGCGAGCTGCCCCAGGGCGCGCTCCCAGGAACGATCGCGGGCCGCGGTGACGGCGGCGGCGCCGAGCTGATGGCGCAGCGCCGGCGAGGAGGCGAGCTGGAGCAGAGTGCCCGCCAGGTGGTCCGGGTCAGGGCGGCAGAGCAGACCGGTATGGCGATTCTCGACCAGCGCCGCCGGGCCGCCCTCGGCGACCGCGACCACCGGCAGCCCGCTGGCGCCGGCCTCGAGGATCACCTGGCCGTAGGTGTCGGTGGCGCTGGCGAAGAGGAAGACGTCGGCGCTGGCGTAGGCGCAGGCCAGCTCCTCGCCGCCGAGCCAGCCGAGGAAGGTCGCGTGCCGGCCGAGCCGCTCGCGCAGCTCGCCCTCCTCGGGACCGCCGCCGGCCACCAGCAGGTGCAGGCGGGGGTCGGAGTCACGGGCGCGGAGGAAGCTCTCGGCCAGTAGGTCCACCCCCTTCTCGCGGGTCAGCCGGCCGGCGTAGAGAACCTTGATCTCGCCCGGGTAGGCGTCGCGGTCCGCCTTGACCGGATCGAAGCGATCGGTGTCGACGCCGCGCTCCCAGCGGCCGATCCGCGCCGCTTCGGTGCCAAGCGCGACCAGCGAGGCATCCGCCGCCGGGCTCGGCGAGAGGACGATGTGCGGGGCGCCGTAGAAGGCGCCGAGGGCGACCCGGGCGATCGCCTCGACGCCGCCGTCGCCACTGCGCATGCCGGCGTAGGCGGCCAGCTCGGTGTGGTAGCTGGCGAGCAGCGGCACCCCGGTGATCCGGCTCAAAAGCGTCGCGGCGACCCCCGCCGGACCGGGAGCGGTGACGTGGACGAGGTCGTAGCCGCCGTCGGCCAGCGTCTCGACCAGATCCGGCAATCCCGGCACGCCGAGCGTCATCCCCTGGTAGAAGGGCAGCTCCAGCTCGGCCGCCGCGGGCAGGCGCCGATCGACGCCGGCGTCGGTCCCGATCACGTCGACGTCGAACCCGGGCACGCCGCGCTCGCGCACCTGTTCGATCGTGTGGGTGACGCCGTGCATCGAGCCGATCCCGTCGGCGATCAGCGCCACCCTGCGCCGGGGTCCCTCGCGGCTGGAGAGCTTCGCCTTCTCGGCGCCGAGGAAGACGGTGGAGGGCGCGTAAGGCACGGCGGGGACGATCGCCTCGAAGAGACCGCCGACTGCACTCTGCAGATCGCCGGCGGTGACGTCGGCGACGCCCCGATCGACGGCCGCCCGCAGGCGGCGATCGTGGATGCGGCGAGCGCGGCGGTAGAGGTCGGCGTGGGAGAAGCCGTCGGACTGCATGTAGGCGATCAGCTCGCGGCCGCGCAGGTCGAGGCCGATCCCGGCGAGCCAGGCATCGAGCAGGCAGCGGGCGTCGTCGGGCCCGATGTCGGCTGCGACCTTGCCCTCGCGGGCCGCGCCCTCGCGGATCACCCTTTCCGCCATCCTCAGGACCGCGGCGGGATCGGGGCGCTCGGCACGCACCTCTCCCCGCACACCGGGGACAAGTGCGTTCGCGCCCTCCGAATCCGCCAGGACCAGCGCCCGCGTCGCCAGCGCCATCGCCGCGTGGGTCCACTTGGCGGCGCTGCCTTGCTCGCCGCCGGCTTCGGCGTCGCCGCGAAGCAGGTGGCGCAGAAACTCTTCCGGCGTCTGAGCATCGGGCACCTCGGTGTAGGTGCGCCCGACGTCGACGCCGGCGTGGTCGTCGGAGCCGCCGATGCCGGTGCCGCCGTGGGTGTCGACGTAGACGGCAGCCGGCATGTTCAGCTCCGCGGCCCGCGAACCGTTGCGGACCTCCCAGACCCCGAACAGCTCCGCCAGGCGGCGGCGGTGGCGCCGCGTCAAGGGCGCGGCGACGTTGAAGAAGGGGTGCGCCAGAGCACAGGCGATCCCGTTCTCGTGCAGGTAGGCGGCGCAGGCCTCGAGGTCGCCGGAATGTGCCTGCAGCCACTCGTGGTCTCCGCGGGTGATCCCGTAACAGAGGACGTGAACCGCCTGGGGCTCGCCGGCGAAGCGGGCGGTCAGCTCCTCGGAGACGAAGCAGTCGGGCCGGTCCTCGAGCTCGAGGCAGCCCGCGATCGTGTCGTGATCGGTGATCGTCACGAAGTCCATCCCCCGCCGCTTGGCCAGCTCGTAGACCTCTTCGGGAGGGGTCGCGCACTCGGGCAGGCCGAGCGATCGCTGCACGCCCAGCCGGGAGAGCTGGGAGGCGGTGGAGTGGCAATGCATGTCAACTCGGGAAGTCATCGGTGTCTCCCTCTCGTGTCAGATCTTGTCCCCCCTCAGATTTCGCCATCCGCGGTGAGATCGAGTGAACGGAGTGAGAACGAGGTGTGAACTTCGAGTGACCGCGGCCGCACCACCTGGCCCGTGCCGCCCGGGCACAAGCCCGGGCGGCACGTCGGCGTCAGCGCCTTAAAGCGAGGCGATGCTGCTTTTGGCCGCGCTGAGCACGACCTTCGGCAGGGGCGCGAAATCGAGCGCCGCTCCATACACCTGCCCCTTCGTGATGGCGTAGTTGAGGAACTGCTGCAGGAAGCCCTTCTGCGGGGCGTCGTGCGGGACAACGGCGTAGGTGAAGGTCGAGATCGGGTATGCCGTGGTCGCCTTTTTCGGCGGGTTGGTGATGTTGATCTCGTTGCTCGGCGGCACGCTCTTGACCACCGATGCGGCACTTTCGATGTTTTTCAGGTTCGGCAGCTCGTAGTTGCCGGCGTTGTTCTGAACCGCGGCCGCGCCGAGGCCGGCGGCGATCAGGTAGGAGGCCGAGATATAGCCGATCGCTCCGGGAGTTTTCACCACCGTGGCGGTGATCCCCGAGTTGCCTTTAGCGCCGACGCCGGCTTTCCAGCCGACCGTGGTCGCGTAGCCGACTTCGCTGCGCCAGGCCGGGCTGATTTTCGACAGGTAGTTGGTGAACGTGTAGGTGTCGCCGGAGCCGTCGCTGCGGAAGACTGGGGTGATCGCCAGGTTCGGCAGCTTTGCCGAGGGATTGATCTTCTTGATCTTGGGATCGTTCCAGTTGGTGATCTTGCCGAAGTAGATCCCGGCGATGATCTTCCCCGAGAGGTTGAGTTTCCTGACCCCCGGGACGTTGAATCCGAGTCCGGTGGCCGACAGAGCCCACGGGACCTGGACGCAGCCGTTGCAGGCGGAGGCCTGCTGCGGCGTCAGCGGAGCGTCGGAGGCACCGAAGTCGACGGTGCGAGCGGTGATCTGGGCGATCCCCGCCCCAGAGCCGACAGCGCCGTATTTCACCGCGATGCCTTCCTTGATTTCAAAGCCGTTGATCCAGTTGGCCATCAGCGGCGCAACCAGCGTCGACCCAGCTCCGGTGAGGCCCGCGGCGGAAGCGCTGGCGGCTCCCGTAGCCATGACCAGGACGGCCGCGATGGCCACCCCAAGCAACCTGATGCGATTCAAGAGAATTCCTTTCGACTCGTTCTATGTCTGGCGGGCGCAAGAGGTGCAACCCGGGCGCGGCATAGCATCGGGGGCTGAAATCACACATATGTGTCAATCCCGTGAAAGACGGCTCGTTACAAAGATGTGACAGTAAGTGTGAAAGTTCGTAACAAATAGTGGCGTGAGATTCACTACGGTGCGGCCGATGAGCACCACCACGGGCCCGGCCGTCCTCAACCCTGTCAATGACTCCCGTGCCCGTTCCGCACGGCGGCGCAAGCGAGCGGATCGGCTCGGCGACCGCGCCCTCCATGGCGTCTGTCTCCTCGCCGCCCTGCTCTGCATCGTCGCGATCGTGCTGATCGGCTACCAGGTGGTGCACGGGGCCGGTCCGGCGATCTCCAAGTACGGCCTCGGGTTTCTCACCGAGACGACCTGGCAGCCGAACTTCGGCCAGTTCGGGGCCGGTTCTCTGATCTTCGGAACTGCCGTCAGCTCCTTCTTCGCGCTGCTCCTCGGCGCCCCTATCGCGATCTCGATAGGCCTCTACCTGAGCTTGCTGGCACCCTCCGGGGTGCGGGGGGTGGTGGCACCGCTGGTGGAGATGCTGGCCGCGATCCCCAGTGTGATCCTCGGCTTCTGGGGCGTCCTCGTCCTGGCCCCCTTCGTACAGGGGAGCCTCGAGCCCTGGCTCCACGACAAGCTCGGCTTCATCCCGATCTTCGGCGCCCCCGAAACCACCGGGTCCAGCATCTTCACGGCGAGCCTGATCCTGACGATCATGGTCGTGCCGATCATCGCCTCGATCTCACGCGATCTCTTCCAGGCGGTGCCAAGCGACCTTCAGGACGGTGCCAGCGCCCTCGGCGCGACCCGCTGGGAGGTGGTGCGGGGGATCGTCCTCCCATCGACGGCGTCCGGGGTCGTCGCTGCGTCACTGCTCGGGCTCGGGCGAGCCCTGGGCGAGGCGATCGCCGTGGCGCAGGTGATCGGCGCCGGTTCCGAAATCCAGGCATCGCTGTTCGAGACCGGCGACACCCTGGCCGCGCGGATCGCCAACCAGTTCCCGGGGGCGCTGACGGAGATGCACAAAGCCTCGCTCTTCTATCTCGGGGTAATCCTGCTGGTGATCGGGTTGGCGTCGAATCTGATCGCGCAGTGGATCGGCCGGCGTTTCGCCTACCGGGAAGCGGCGGCGCGGTGAGCGACGGCAGGTTCGACCCGATGGCGCCGCTCACCCCGAGCGGCAACCTGCGCCGCCGCCGGATCATCAGCCGGCTCGCCGAGTACGGCGCCACGGCGGCGGCCGTGCTTGCGGTCGCGGTGCTGGCAATCGTCGTTTACACGGTGGTCACGCGAGGGGCCAGCGCCCTCAGCCTCGACTTCTTGATCAAGGGCGCTCCCGACGGCATCGGCCCCGAGCTCGTCGGCACCGCCGTCATCGTCGCGATCGCGACCGCGATCGCGATGCCGATCGGCGTTCTCGTCGCCCTCTTCCTGACCGAGTTTGCCGGCAACCGCGCGACTCACCTGGTGCGGCTGACGCTGGACCTGATGAACGGGCTGCCCTCGATCATCATCGGGCTCTTCGTCTTCGGCCTGCTCGTCAACCAGAGGCAGCAGTCGGGCATCGCCGCCTCGGTGGCGCTGGCGATCATCATGGTGCCGCTGATCGCCCGCGGCACCCAGGAGGTCCTGCTGCTCGTGCCCGCGAACCTGCGTGAGGCGGCGGACGCGCTTGGAGTGAGTCGCTGGCGGGCGGTGCTGGGGATCGTCCTACCCAGTGCCCTCGGGGGGATCATCACCTCAACCGTGCTCTCCGTCGCCCGGGCCGCCGGGGAGACGGCGCCACTGATCTTCGCCACCTCCGTCTTCGATCCCTCGCGGTACTCGCTGAACCCGTTCGAAGCGCTGCCCAACGTTCCGGTGCGGGTCTTCCAGCTCTCCGAAGAAGCGAACCCGGAAGGCTTCGCCGAAGCCTGGGGCCTCTCCTTCGTCCTCGTATCCCTGATCCTCTTTGCGAGCCTCGGAGCCAGGGCTCTGCTCGCGCGCAGCCGCAGGAGGATGGCCTCGTGAATGACCCTGGGCAGGCCCAGGGCCTGGATTCGGCGCCTGCCGCCGGGGCACCGTCACGGGTGCGGATCCGCAGCGAGGTGCCAGCACAGGCTGTGGGTGCGACGGCGAGCGGCAACGGCCGGCTGCGGGTCGCCCCCGAGGTCGTCTTCGACGCCCAAGACGTCTCCGTCCACTACGGAGCCAAACAGGCACTTACCGGCGTCTCGCTACGCATCCGGCGCGGCCAGATCACCGCGCTGATCGGGCCTTCCGGCTGCGGCAAGACGACCTTCCTGCGCAGCCTCAACCGCATGAACGACTCGGTCGCCAACTTCAGGATCGACGGTCAGATCCTCTACCACGGCCATGATCTCTACGGCGCCAACGTCGACCAGGTCGAGGTGCGGCGGCGAATCGGGATGGTCTTCCAGAAACCGAACCCCTTCCCGAAGTCGATCTACGACAACGTCGCCTGGGCGCCCCGCAACCTCGGCTTGAAGACGGGGCTCGACGAGCGGGTCGAGAAGGCGCTGCGCGGAGCCGCCCTCTGGGGAGAGGTCAAGGACCGTCTCAAGGACAGCGCCCTGGGCCTGTCCGGCGGCCAGCAGCAGCGGCTCTGCATCGCCCGCGCGATCGCGATCGAGCCCGACGTGCTGCTGCTCGACGAGCCCGCCTCGGCGCTCGACCCGATCGCCACCGGTGCGATCGAGGACCTGATGCACAGCCTCAAAGGCCGCTTCACGATCGTGATCGTCACCCACAACATGCAGCAGGCGGCCCGCGTTGCCGACCGGACCGCCTTCTTCAGCCTCGACTCGAGCGATGCCAAGCCGGTGGGAACGCTGATCGAGCTCGACGACACCGAGACGATCTTCTCGCGGCCACGGGACCCTCGCACCCGCGACTACGTGACTGGCCGCTTCGGCTGATCAGCTGCGCAGGATGGAGTCGCCCGAGACCTGCTGCAGCAGCGAGTTGCCGCACTGCCAGCAGAAAGTCGCGCCGCTGCTGTGCGGCGCTGCGCAGGAGCCGCAGGAGCCGGCGGTGCCGGACTCCTCCATGCGGACGATGCGTTCGACCTCGCCGAGCTCGGCGTCGGCGTCCTGCAGCTCGACCGCCCGCTTGACCAGGGTCTCGACCTTGATCCGGTTGCGGGTCGCCATCTCGTAGACAAGGCCGCCGAGATCCCACTGCAGCTCCGCGACCCGAGCGACCAGCTGGTCGCGGCGGCGTTGCAGGTCGACCACGAACTCTTTGTGATCCGCACTCATTCGCCGAAGAATTCCCCGGTGAACTCGCCGTCCTTGCACCCGGAGGCGCCGCTCTCGCACTCGCCGCCGGGCTGCACGGTGGCCGGCGGCAGCTTCACGTCGCCGGCGGGCTTGAGGACTTCGGCGGCAGCCTCGGAGGTGCCGCTGCTGTCGACCGCCTTCTCGGGCGCCTTGGCCTTTTTGGCCTTGCCCTTGCCGCCGATCTCGTTGCCGCTGTCGGCGCTCGCTGCGGTCGCGGCTTCTTCGCCGCCGCCGACCTTGATTATCTGCGGTGCCGGTGCCGAGGCGACCGAGCTGCCGTTGTCCCCTGACTGTCCGATCATCACCCCGACCCCGATCGCCAGGACCAGCGTCGCGACGCCGGCGATCAGCGAGGCGTTGGCGGTCATCCGCGATCGGCGCTCGGGGGCCGCGGAGGGCGAGGGCTGGACGGCCGAGACCGGGCGCTTCACGGCGTCCATGAAGACAACGGCGTCCATGAAGGGCAGCCGCGGGTCGCCGCGCCGCTGCCCGCACTCGAGGCAGTAGCGCTGGTCGGCGGCCATGTGGGCGCCGCAGGACGGGCATCCGGCAGTCACCGACGCATCTTCGGCCCGGCATCCGTAGCCGGTGTTTAAGAGTTGTGAAGGCACGCACAGACCCGGTCCGGGCGGAACCAGGATGTTCACATCTGGGTCCCGGCGCCAGGCGAGACTTGGGCCCAGCGTGACCACCCCAGTCGACGACGAGGGCCTCGGCGAGGCCGGCTTCAAGAGCTGCGCCGAATGCGGCGCGGCGCATTCCGGCAAGCGCGATCAGTGCCTGGAGTGCCGGTTTATGCCCTCGCCGTGGGCGGCCGCGGTGGCGGTGATGGGCATGCTCACCCTCGGCGTCCTGCTTGGCTCGGCGACCAGCCAGGTCGCCCGCAGCGCCGGCCTCACCTCGATCCTGCTGGAAGCCCCCTCCGCGGCGCCCGTGCAGCCACGGCCGATCGCATCCGCGCCCACGGAACCGGCCGCCGAGCCCGAACCGGCGCCGCTGCTTCCCGCCACCACCTCGAGTCTGCCGCCGGCGCCGCCGCCGGCCGCGGAACCGATCCCGGAAGCGCCGGTCGAACCCACCCCGCCGCCGGAAATCCCGGAAGCCGAAACGCTCCCTCCCGTCAAGCACGTGTTCCTGATCGTGCTGGGGGAGAACGGCTACGAGGAAGCGTTCGGCGAAACCTCGCCCGCTCCCTACCTGGCGACGACGCTGCGCGGCAAAGGGGAGCTGATCTCCAACTACTACGCCGTGACCCAAGGCGACCTCGCCAACCAGATCGCCCTGATCAGCGGCCAGGGCCCGACCCCGGAGACGGCGGCCAACTGCCCCGTCTACGTCGATGTCTTCCCGGGCACGATCTCCTTCGAAGACCAGGTCGAAGGGAGCGGCTGCGTGTACCCGGCGGCGACCCCGACGCTGCCGGGTCAGCTGGTCGACGAGAAACTGCGCTGGAAGGCCTATGTGGAGGACGTCGGCAACGGTGTCGCCGCCGGGCAACCTGCCACCTGCCGGCATCCTGCCCTCGGCAGCCCCGACGCGAGCCAGGCACCGCTGCCGGGGGATGCCTACGTGACCTGGCGCAACCCCTTCGTCTACTTCCACTCGGTCATCGACGGGGCCGAGTGCGCCGGCAACGACGTCGGCCTCGACCGGCTCGAGCCCGACCTCCGAACGGCGGCCAGGACGCCGGCGCTTTCCTACATCGTTCCCAACGCCTGTCACGACGGCGGCGAGCTGCCCTGTGAAGAAGGCCAGCCCGGGGGCCCACTCGCGGCCGAAGCCTTTCTGCGGAAGGTCGTCCCGGCGATCGAAGCCTCGCCCGCGTACAAGGAGGGCGGCTTGATCGCGATCACCTCCGCCCACGCGCCACAGGCCGGACCGCACGCCGATCCCAGTGCCTGTTGTGTGAGCCCCGAGTACCCGAACCTGCCGCCGCCTCCTCCGGCCGAACCGAGCACCGGCGCGGTCAAACCGACCGGGGGCGGCGGCCGCGTCGGCCTGCTGTTGATCTCACCCTTCGTCGAGCCCGGCAGCGTCGAAGAAGCCGCCTACTTCAACCACTACTCGCTGCTCCTCAGCATCGAGGAACTGTTCGGGCTCGAAAAGCTCGGCTACGCAAACGATCTCGCGCTGGCGCCGTTCGGGGAAACCGTCTTCAACGCCACCCCCTGAGCCCGCCGACTCAGGCGGCGAGCCGGGCCGGCGCGGAACCGTTGGCGTCGCCGTTGAGGAGGTCGAGGATGACCCCCTCGCGTAAGCCGCCCTTGCCGATCTGCAGGGGCTGACCGAGCAGCTCGGAGACCTTCTCCAGCAGCAGCACGCCGGTGGTGAGGATGCGGACCCGGACCGGGTCGAGCTCGAAGCGACGGGCGACGTCGGTGGAGGGTTCGCCGCAGAGCACCCTTATCCCCCGCTCCAGGGTCTCGTACTCGAGCACGGTGCCGACCAGCCGCCGCAGCGACGTGGCGCTGCCGCCGACGGCGACGGCCTGCGCCGGATGCTCGACCTCGACTCCCGCGAAGATGTCGTCGATGCGGTCGCGGACCTTGCGGATCTCCGCCGCCGAGGGCGGGTCGGAGGCGATCAGCTCGTCGGCGAGGACGCCGGAGCCGACCCGCCAGGAGCGCACCTTCTCAACCCCGCCGGCGGCGGTGCCGACGATGATCTCGGTCGAGCCCCCACCGACGTCGACGACGCCGATCTTGCCCTCCACCGGGTGGCCGAGGCCCTTAGTAGCGCCGATGAAAGAGAGCCTGCCCTCCTCCTCGTCGCTGAGCACGTCGACCCGGACCCCGGCCGCCTCGCCGATCGCCGCAGCAACCTGCTCGCCGTTGGACGCCTCGCGCACGGCGGCGGTGGCAACGGCGCGGATCTCCTCCGCCCCAAGCTCCTGCGCCAGCCGCACCTGGGTCGCGACCACCTCGCAGACCTCCTCGACCTTCTCCGGCAGGATCTCCCCCTTCTTGCCCAGTGCCTTGTTGATGCGGGTGTAGGCGCGCTGCTCCATCACCTTCTTCAACTGCCCATCCACCGGCTCCGCCACGAGGACGCGGGTGGTGTTCGAACCAATATCTATGGCGGCGCAGAGCATGCGGGGTCAACCTGGATGTTCCCAGAACCCCCGGATCTCACACGAGCGTTGCGTGGGCGCCGCGGAGAGGGGGTCCGAGAACGGAGCCAGTTTGCCTCGCCCGCAAAACCCCCTCTCCGCGGCGTTCGCTAGCCAGTCGGGTGCGAAGCGTCCTCAAACTCCCGAAACAACCCCGTAACCACGAAGGCGACCTGCTCGCCGATATCGACCGCGTTGTCGCCGATCCGCTCGATCGCCCGCGCCGCCAGCAGCATCGTCATCGCCCACTCGCGCTTGTCGGCGTCGTCGCCGATCTCCAGCGCCAGTCGGAAGCACTCGCGGTTGAGGTCGTCGACGACGTCGTCCTGGCGGACCAGGTCGCGCGCCATCTCGATGTTGCGCTCGGCAAAGGCTCGTTTCGCCTGGCTGATCAGGGTCCGGGTCTGCTTGCCCATGCTGAGGATCAGCTTCACCATCCCCCGGTCCGCCGGCGGCTCGTTGCCGGTCAGCGGGATCAGCTTGCAGACGTTGACGCACTGGTCGCCCATCCGCTCGATGTTCTTCAGCACGTGCAGCAGGGCCGAGATCAGCCGCAGGTCGGTCGCCACCGGCGACTGGGTCGCCAGCAGCGTGATCAGGCTCTGGTGCACCTCGAGGTAGCGGCCGTCGATGCGGTCGTCGTCGGCGACGACGATCTGGGCCAGCTCGACGTCCTGGTGCTCGACCGCCTCCAGGGTTCGGTCCAGCGCGGCGGTGACGAGGTTGAGGCCGTCGAGGGCGCTGGCCTCGAGGCGCTCGAGCTCCTCCTGGTACTGGATGCGGACGCCCTCGGGCATCAGCCGACCTTCCCGGAGACGTAGTCCTCGGTGCGCTTGTCGGACGGGTTGGTGAAGATCTTCTCGGTCTCGTCGTACTCGACCAGCCGTCCCCAGCGATTCTGCTCGGTCGCGTCGAGCTCGACCATCAGGAAAGCCGTGCGATCGGAGACCCGCGCGGCCTGCTGCATGTTGTGGGTGACGATCACGATCGAGAACTGGTCCTTCAGCTCCACCATCAGATCCTCGATCTTTCCGGTCGAGATCGGGTCCAGCGCCGAACAGGGCTCGTCCATCAGGATGACGTCTGGCTGAACCGCGATGCAGCGAGCGATGCAGAGCCGCTGCTGCTGGCCGCCGGACATGCCAAAGGCGTTGGAGTCGAGGCGGTCTTTCACCTCGTCCCAAAGCGCCGCGCTGCGCAGAGCGCTCTCGACCTTCTGATCGAGGCCGTCCTTCTCGCCGAGGATGCGAGGTCCGAAGGCGACGTTGTCGTAGATCGACTTCGGGAAGGGATTCGGTTTCTGGAAGACCATCCCGATCAGCTTGCGGACCTGGACCGGATCGACGGTGGGGCCATAAAGGTCCTCGCCGTGATACAGCAGCTCACCCTCCACTTCTGCCGTGGGGATCAGGTCGTTCATCCGGTTGAGACAGCGCAGCAGCGTGCTCTTGCCGCAACCGGACGGGCCGATTAGGGCGGTGACCTCGTTGCGGTGGATCTCCATCGAGATCCCCTTGACGGCGGCGACGCCGTCGTAGAGGACGTCGATCCCGTTCAGCTCGAAGACCTTCTCCCGGCTGCCGCTGGAACGCTTCTGCTGGAACTCGTCGGGGCGCACGGCAATGCCGGCCCGACCCGCGGCCGCCTCGCGCGCGTCCCTCCCTGCCCGAGCTTTATCTTCCGAGGCCATTCTCTCGCTCAAAGTAGATCACCTACCACCTTTGCTCGTAACGATTTCGTAGCCAGATCGCAAAGGAGTTCATTGCGAGCAGGACAACCAGCATGACGATGATGCCCGCCGCGGCGAGAGCCTGGAACTCCTCCTGTGGCCGCAGCGCGTAGTTGAAGATCTGCACCGGCATCGCCGAGTAGCCGTCGGGCGAGAACGGGGTCGGATCGAAGGTGACGAAGACCGTCGCGCCGACGAGCAGCAGCGGCGCCGTCTCCCCCAGCGCCCGCGAGACCGCGAGGATCACGCCCGTCGCGATTCCCGGGATCGAGGCGGGCAGGACCTGGGTGCGGATCGTCTGCCATTTCGTCGCCCCCAGCGCCAGCGAGCCCTGCCGGATCGAGTCCGGCACCGCCCTGATCGCCTCGCGGGCGGCGATGATCACCATCGGCAGCACCAGCAGCGCCAGGGTCAGCGAACCGGCGGCGAGGATGAAGCCGAGGTCGAGCGGGCCACGGACGATGAAGGCGAGCCCGAGGATGCCGTAGATGATCGAGGGCACGGCGGCCAGATTCTGGATGTTGACCTCGATCAGGGTGTTCCACCAGCGGGTCCTGTCGGCGTACTCCTCGAGGTAGAGCGCCGCGCCGATGCCGACCGGGACGACGAAGAGGATCACCCCGGCGATCAGCTCCAGCGAGCCGATGATCGCCGGCCGGTAGCCGGCTTTCTCCGGGAAGGCGGTCGACGGCGGGTTGGTGATCAGGTCCAGGCTGAGCGCCGAGGACCCTTTGGCGAAAGCCTGGATCAGCAGGGCGAGCAGGCCGGCCAGAGCGATCAGGACCGCCAGCAGCAGCAGGCCGGCGAAGACAGTGTTGCGGATGACGTCACCGCGCGGCTGGTCGCGCAGCATCGCCAAGGTGGTCGCGCGGGCGCCGGCGACGGCGAGGCGGCTGCGGGGGACCTCGGCGCCGGTCCCGGCCATCAGTCGTAGACCTCGCGGTACTTGCGGACCAGCCTGATGCTGATCACGTTCATGATCAGGGTCATCACGAATAGCACGGTCCCGACCGCGAAGACGGATTTGTAGTCGACTGATCCAGTCGAGATGTCGCCCGTCGCCGTCGTCGCGATGTAGGAGGTCATCGCCTGGATCGCTTCGACCGGGTTGAAGGTGAGCTGGGGAGTCGAGCCGGCCGCGAGGACGACGATCATCGTCTCGCCAAGGGCGCGCGAGATCGCCAGCACGATCGAGGCGACGATTCCCGAGAGCGCCGCCGGGAAGACGACCCGGATCGCCACCTTGGCTTTGGTCGCGCCGAGCGCGTAGGCGCCCTCGCGCAGCCCGTGCGGCACCGCCGACATCGCGTCCTCGGAGATCGAGGCGATGATCGGCACGATCATCAAGCCGATCCCAAGGCCGGCGGCGAGCGCCATGAAGGGCTTGCCGACGGCGCCGCCGAGGAGGCTGTCCGGCCAGAGCGGCTGGATGATCTCCGGCAGGATGAAGCTGACCGCGAAGAAGCCGATCGCGACAGTGGGGATGCCGGCGAGGATCTCCAGCACCGGCTTCAAGGTCTTGCGGACCCGAGACGAGGCGTACTCGCTCAGGTAGATCGCCGAGCCAAGGCCGATCGGGATCGCGAACAGCATCCCCCAGAGCGTGACGTTGAGGGTGCCGACGACGATCGCCAGCACTCCGAAGCTGGGGGGCTCGAACTGCGGCGTCCAGTCGGTCCCGAAGAGGAAGTCGCCGACCGGGACGAGTTCGAAGAACCCGATCGTCGGACCGACCAGCGAGATCACGATCGCGGTCGTGGTGAGGACCGAGAGGATGCCGCAGAGCGCGAGCGCCCCGTGGATCGCCTTCTCGCCATAGCGCTTGCTCGGCGCCTGCAGCCGGCGGGGGGGTCCCCCCGCCGGCTGCGTCGCGTTCGTCGGTACTGAACTCATCGGGTTGTGCCGTCGGCTAGGCGCCGATTTTCTGCGCGGCCGCTTCCGATTCTTCGAGCTGTTCGTCAGTCAGCGGCACGAAGCCGAGCGATTCGGACACCGAGTTGACGTTTTCGAGGTAGTAGGCGATGAATGCCTTGACCTCGGGCTCCTGCAGCGCCTTCTCGCTCGGGTACATGAACAGCGGCCGGCTGAGCGGCGCGTATTCGCCCGCCTGGGCGGTGTCGACGGCGGGAGGCACGCAGCCTTTGCCGTTGTCGACTTCGAGCGCTTTCAGGCTGTCTTCGTTCTCCTGGTAGAAGGAGAAGCCGGCGTAGCCCATGCCGCCGGGCGAGCCCTCGACGCCTTTGACGGTGGCGTTGTCGTCCTCGCCGACGTTGTTGTAGTCCTTGCGGGTAGCGCCCTCCTCACCGTTGATCGATTCGGTGAAGTAGTCGAAGGTGCCCGAGTCGGTGCCCGGCCCATAGAGGGCGAGGGACTCGTCGAAGTCCTCTTTCAGGCCTGGGATTTCGTTCCAGTTGGAGATCTTCGAGTCGGGGCCCCAGACTGCGTTGAGCTGGTCGACGGTCAGACAGGCGACCGGGTTCTCCTTGTTGATCATCACGGTCAGCGCGTCGGTGGCCACGTGCACGTCCTGGAAGCCGACCCCATTCTTCTTGCAGAGAGCTTCCTCTTCCGGCTCGATCGCCCGTGAGGCGTCGCTGATGTCAGTCTCCCCGGCGCAGAATTTTTCGAAGCCGCCGCCGGTGCCCGAGGTTCCGACCGTCACCCTGACGCCCGAGTTTTCGGTCTGGAACTGCTCGGCGATCGCTTCGCTCAGCGGCGCCACGGTGCTTGATCCATCGATGCGGATCGTTCCCGAGAGGTCGCTACCACCACCGCTAGTTGAGTCGTCGTCGCTGCTACCGCACGCTGCCACCCCTACCGTGAGGATGGATGCGGAGGCGAGGACCGCGAGCCACTTAGAGCTAGTCACTCTTTCTCCTTCTGGTTGTTCACTTCGATTGTCGGCCCAGGGGCCGAGGTCGGAGGGACACTGTCAGCGGCCCCTCTGAAGCTTGTTACCTCGCTGTATCGAGAATGTGAAAAGAATGTAAAAGCCCTGGACCGCAGCCGGCGAAGCTCAGCCATCGGGCGAGAAGCGGTAGCCGATGCCGTTGTGCGTGTGGATCAGCCGTGCCTCCGGCAGTGCTTCGCCGAGCTTGGCGCGGAGGCGGCTGACATAGACGTCGACGGAACGATCGTCGCGCCTCGGAAGGCTTCCCCAGACCTCTGTGAAGAGCTCCTCCCGGGTCATGATCCGTTGCGGATGGGAGGCAAGCGTGACCAGCAGCTGCAGCTCGCGCATCGTCAGACTCAGGGGCCGGCCATCGACCAGGGCCGCGTGCTCCTCCGGCCTGATCTCCAGGCGGCTCTCGAGCCGCTGCGAGGCATTCCCGGTTCCGATCGCCATGATCGCCGAGGATGGCGATCGCCGGCAGGGCGGCGGTTATCCCGGCGTGAAACTGCTGTGAACGACCTGTGAAACGGGCTCGGGGGCCAGCGTGGGCTCCCCCTCTGAAGCCGTCTGCGGGAGCGGCGGTTCTTCGACGACCCCGCCGAACGGCTCGGGGTCGAAGCGGTAGCCGACGCCGAAGTGGGTGTGGATGTAGCCCCAGCCCGGCGAGCTCTTCTCCAGCTTCTGGCGGAGCTTGCGGATGAAGACGTCAACCGAGCGATCGCCGTGGGCCATCGCGTAGCCCCAGACCCGCTGGTAGATGGCCTCGCGCTCGAGGACCTGGCCCTCGGCCCCGGCGAGCAGCTGCAGGAGCTCGAACTCGCGCCGGGTCAGGTCGAGGCTGCCGCCGCCGATCACGAACGCCTGGAACTGGTCCGGGCGGATCTCCAGCTCACCGGCGACCGTCGGGCCCGACTGCTCTTCGGAGCGACCGCGGCGGTGGCGGCGCGAGACCGCTTCGATCCTCGCCATCGCCTCCTCGGGATGGCACGGCTTGCTGATCCAGTCGTCGACCCCGAGGCGCAGCCCCCGCACCCGCTGGGCGACGGTCGAGCGGCCGGTGCAAACGACGATGCCGAGGTCGGGCAGCATCCCGCAGACGCGCTCCAGGTAAGTCCAGCCCTCCTCGCCCAGCAGCGCGGGGTCGAGCAGCAGCGCGTTCAGCTTCATCGCCACCAGCTCCTCCGGCGGGATCGCACTGGAGACGACGCGTAGCTGCCAGCCCGCCGCATCGGCGCGCTTGGCGAGCACGGTGACGAAGCCGCTGTCGTTATCGATTACCGCTAGACGAACGATGGCGCGATTGTAAGCCCACTCGACAGTCGAACTGCCTGCGTTCACAGGATTTTTACAGGCAACTCTGCGCCAAATTGCGGCAAACTCACCCGAAAATCGACCGCTTTCCGCTCTAGCTGATCGCGCCGCTCGCAGCCAGCGCCAGGACCAGCACGCCGAGGATGATCCGGTAGACGACGAAGATCCCCAGCGTGTGGGTGCCGAGGTAGCGGATCAGCCAGGCGATCGCGACATAGCCGGTGACGAAGGCGACCAGCGTCGCGATCACCGTCGCCGCCGCCGAGGGGCTGCCGTCTTCGCCGACCTTGCGCAGCTCGAAGAGCCCGCTCAGAACCACGGCCGGAACCGAGAGCAGGAACGAGTAGCGGGCGGCGGCGACGCGGTCGAAGTTGCGGAAGAGGCCGGCGGAGATCGTCGCCCCCGAGCGCGAGACGCCGGGGATCAACGCCAGCGCCTGGGCGATGCCGACGAAGAGTCCGTCGCGGCCGCTCATCTCGGTCAGGGCGCGTTCGCGGGTGCCGACCCGCTCGGCCGCCAGCATCACGAAGGAGAAGAGGATCAGGGCCGAGCCGATTAGGTAGAGGCTGCGCGCGCCCGACTCGATCTGGTCCTTGAAGGCGAAGCCGAAGATCGCGATCGGGATCGTGCCGAGGACGATGAACCAGCCCAGCCTCGCCTCCCGGCTGGCGCGGCGGATCGGCACCCGCAGCTCGCGTAGCCAGGCGACGGCGATGCGCCAGAGCTCGGCGCGGAAGTAGATCAGGACGGCGGCCATGGTGCCGAGCTGGATCACGGCGGTGAAGCCGGCGCCGGGGTCCTCCCAGCCCAACAGCGCCGGCACGATGCGCAGGTGGCCGCTGGAGGAGATCGGCAGGAACTCAGTGAGGCCCTGCACGAGGCCAAGGACGATCGCTTCCAAGGTGCTCATGGCGGCGCATCCTATGGCGGTGCCTCGAGAATCGACGGGGACCCGCGTGGGAGCGCCTCGACGCCGCCGGAGTGCGGTAGATTTCCGCCCGTGAAGCGGACCGCGGCAGCCCTCGTCTCGATCTTGGCCACGATGCTCCTGGTGGCCCCGGCGGCGATGGCCGAGAACGGCGTCGGCCTGGCCGGCCCGACCACCGACAAGACGGTTACCTTCTTCTGCTTCGGCGTGATCGCCTTCTTCGCGATCCTCGTGATCGGCATGTCGCTGCTCCAGGGCAAGCTGGAGAAGCGCAAGGAACGCCGCCGCAGCGACCTGTCCCGGCTGTCCTGACTGGCGTCAGACGGCGTCCGCGGTCGCTCGTGTGCAGAGCACGCGCGCTTTCTTGCGTCCCTTGCCTGACGCCTTAGGACAGCCGGAAGCCGCTCAGCAGGCGTTTCTCGCTCTCACCCTCGATCCGCGCCACGACTTCGACCCTGCCCTCCAGCGGGGTGTCGCGGATCTTCGTCGCCAGCAGGTCGTCGACCTGGAAGATGCCGGCCGAGTTGTTGAGCTCGATCTCGATCCGCACGGGATGCTCCTCCCCGGCCTCGATCCGGACCTCGTCGATCGCCGCGGCGGAGATCGAGTGGATCCCCTCGTGCCCCGACTCGATCGGGATGCGGGTCCGGCCCTGGGCCATGTCGAGCGCGTCGGCGACGCGGACGACGCCGGCCTCGAGCGTGTAGGGCTCGCCGCGGCGGCGATGGCCGATGATCGCGTGGAGGATCTCGGAGGCGACGACGGTCCGCTCGGGCTCGCGGTAGGAGCCGGCCAGCAGCCGTTCGAGGGCGCCGCTGGCGAGGAACAGCGAGTAGGCCTCGTGATCGGCGCGGTGGATCGACATGCCGACGTCGTGCAGCAGGGCGCCGCCGGCGACGACCACCTCGGCGTCGCGGTCCCGCATCCCGTGGTCTGAGACCATCGCCGGCTCGACCCCCGCCTTGACCAACAGGCGCAGCAGTCGCAGGGCGATGTTGAGGACGATCTGCATGTGCACCCAAGAGTGGTCCGACATGCCCAGCCGCTCCGATTGGACCTGGGTCATGTACCACCAGGCCCGCACCTGCTCGTCGCCGTTGACCGCCTCGAGGAACCCCTCGAGCTTGCGATTGCCGCGGCTGGGGGCGCGGACCTTCGCCTCAGCGACCGCCTCCTGCGGCGGTTTGCGAGTCGGGCCCTTGGGGTCGGGCGTCGGGACCGCGTCGTTCATGGGGCCGATCGTATGGAAGGGGTCGGGTGCCCCTTCCCACCCCGCCCCCGGTCAGCCGCAGACGGGCCAGGGGCTGGAGCCCGACTGGGCGTAGAGCAGGGCCGCCCGGTAGTCCTGCTCGTCCTCGGGGGCGGCGGCCGGGTCGCCGGAGCCGCCGACGGATTCCCAGGTGCCGTAGTCGAACTGGTATTTGCCGCGGTAGGAGCCATCGGAGGAGACGACGGTGGGGTCTCCTCCGGACTCGCAGGCGGCGATCGATTCGAGCGTCTCGATGCTGACGCCGCCGGGGAGGCTGGCGAACATTTCCTCGCGTTGCCTGCGGACGGCAGCGCGATGTTCGACGCGGATCTGGCGGATGACCGTGTCGATCACGTGCTGGAAGCGATCGATCGGCCGCTGCAGGGGTGCGATCCGCGCCACCTTTGCGTTGCCGACTCCGACCTTGCCGTCGCCGCCGGAGCCGGTCGCGGCCAGTGCGGTCGCCGGCAGGGCGAGGCCGAGGAACAGGACAGGGAGAATATGTGTGCGTTTTGTAAGCAAGCGGAGGACCGTTGCGGTATTTGCGGTCCCGATTGGTGACCGCGATCACACAACGGCGCGCAAAAGCGTCAATCCGCACTTGCTCAGGCACGAGCTGCTCTCACCGGCCTGCCAATGATCCAGCCCGTGCAGCGCGAACTGCATCAAATTCTGAGCCTTAAGGGGTTGGAACTTGATGCAGTTCGGGGGTGAGGGGGCGATGCATCATGATCTGGAAATCGCCGAGCAATCGACAACGCGGCTGCTGCTCGCCTGCCCCGATCGGCCGGGGCTGATCGCCCGGGTCAGCGGCTTCCTCGCCGACGCCGGGCTCAACATCGTCGACGCCGACCAGCACTCGACCGGCGAGGGCCGCTTCTTCATGCGAATGGTCTTCGACCCGGTCCCGGAGGGGGAGCGCGAGGCGTTGCAGCGGCGCTTCGAGGAGGAGGTCGCCGCACCCTTCGAGATGGACCATCGCTTCGCCGAGTCGAGCCAGGCCAAGCGGGTGGCGATCATGGTCTCGCGCGAAGACCACTGCCTCTCCGACCTGCTCTGGCGCTGGCGCAGCGGCGAGCTCGGCGGCGAGCTGACCACGGTCATCTCCAACCACTCCGACCACGCCGATCAAGTTGCCGCGGTCGGCCTTCCCTTCCACCACGTCCCGGTCGATTCCGGAGCCCGCGAGGGGGCCGAGCGCCAGGCGCTCGACCTACTCGGCGAGGTCGACCTGCTCGTCCTCGCCCGCTACATGCAGGTCCTCTCCGAGGACTTCCTGAGCGAGCTCGGCGCCCCGGCGATCAACATCCACCACAGCTTCCTGCCGGCCTTCGTCGGCGCCGATCCCTACCGCCGCGCCCACGAGCGCGGCGTCAAGCTGATCGGCGCCACCGCCCACTACGTCACCGCCGACCTCGACGCCGGCCCGATCATCGACCAGGACGTGACCCGGGTCAGCCACAGCGACGAGGTCGCCGACCTGGTCCGGATCGGCCGCGACGCCGAGCGCCTGGTCCTGGCCCGGGCGGTGATCGCCCACCTCGACGACCGCGTCCTGCTCGACGGCGAGCGCACGATCGTCTTCTGATGGTTCCCGGCTCGCGCGCTCCCGGAATCGTTCAGCTCCTCGGCTACGCGCGCGACCCGCTCGGCTTCCTCCCCGACCAGCGGCGTCGCCACGGCGACATCTTCGCCGTCCGCTTCCCCTACTTCGGGCGGATCGTCTACGTCGCCCAGCCCGACCTGGTCAAAGCGCTCTTCACCGCCGACCCCGCCGTCTTCCACGCCGGCGAGGCGAACGCGACCGTGCTCGAGCCGGCGCTCGGGCCGAACTCGGTGCTGACCCTCGACGACGGGCCGCACCTGCGCCAGCGCAAGCTGCTGCTGCCCCCCTTCCACGGCGAGCGAGTCGAGCGCTACGGCGAGCTGATCGTCGAGATCACCCGCCGCGAGATGGAGAGCTGGCCGGTCGGAGAGCCGTTCGCGATCCGCCCCCACACGCAGAAGATCACCCTGGCGGTGATCATGCGCGCCGTCTTCGGCGTGCATGACGACGAGCGGCTGGCGCGCTTCGCGGTCCTGATCGACGACTTCGCCCGCCGGGTCGGCCTGGTCGCCTCCCTCCCGCCCCTGCGGCGCAGCTTCGGTCGACTCAGCCCCTGGGCGAGGTTCGTCCGCTCGCGCCAAGCTCTCGACGCCTTCATCTACGAGGAGATCGCTCTGCGCCGGGCCGAGGCCGAGCAGGAAGAGCGCGACGACGTGCTCTCGCTGCTGCTCGGCGCCCGCGACGAGGAGGGCGAGCCGATGAGCGACCGCGAACTGCGCGACGAGATGGTGACGGTGCTCGGCGCCGGCCACGAGACCACCGCGACCGGGCTCGCCTGGGCGGTCGAGCGCCTCGCCCACAATCCCGCCGTGCTCGCGACGCTGCGCGAGTCGCTGGCCGCCGGCGAGGAGGACTACCTCGGGGCCACGGTCAAGGAGACGCTGCGGGCGCGACCGGTGATCGTCGACGTCGGCCGCAAGCTCACCGCGGCGGCGACGATCGGCGGCCACGAGTTGCCGGCGGGGTCCTTCGTCCTGGCCGCGATCGCCGCCCTCCACTACCGCGAGGACGCCTTCCCCCAGCCGCAGGAGTTCCGCCCCGAGCGCTTCCTCGAGGCCAAGACCGACAACTACGCCTGGATTCCCTTCGGCGGCGGCGTCCGCCGCTGCATCGGCGCCGCTTTCGCCGAATACGAGATGCGGATGATCCTGCGCGAGTTCGTCGAGCGGGCCGAGCTGCGCCCCGCCGACCCGGCCCCGGAAAAGGTCAAGATCCGCAACATCACCCTGGTCCCGGCCAGGGGAGCCCGAGTAGTGCTGGAGGCTCCGCTCGCCTACCCGGCGGCCGGTTCGGCCTCGGCTGTGGCCTGAGCGGCCTCCCACTTCTCCAGCAGCTGCTCGACGTTACGCTTGGCCTCGGCGTGACGCGCTTCCGCCTGCGCCGCGCGATCCGGGTTGGCCCAGGCGGCGGGGTCGGCGAGCTCCTCTTCGACCTCGCGCAGCTTCGCTTCGGCCCTCTCGATCCGCTGCTCCAGCTTGGCCGCCTTCTTCGCCGCCTTCTCGGCCGGCTTGGTGGCGCTGTACTTGCCGCCGCCGGCCGCGGCGGCGGGCTTCGCGGCCGCGGTCGTGGCCGACTCGCGCTCGTCGCGGCGGCGCTGGTACTCGGCCCAGCCGCTCGGATAGCTGCTCAGCTTGGTGTCCTCGCAGACCAGCGTGCGGGTGCCGACCGCCTCCAGCAGGGCCCGGTCGTGGGAGACGAGGACGACCGCTCCCTCGAAGGCGAGCAGGGCGTCCTCGAGCGCCTCACGGCTCTCGATGTCGAGGTGGTTGGTGGGCTCGTCGAGGATCAGGACATTGGCTCCCGAGGCGACGAGGATCGCCAGCGAGAGCCGCCGTTGCTCGCCACCGGAGATGTCGCTGAGCTGCTTCTCGGCGTCGGCGCCAGAGAAGAGGAAGCCGCCGAGCAGCGCCCGCGCTTTGGGGCCGGCGAGACCAGTCTCGCGCTGCGCGGCGTCGAGCACGGTGCCCGCCCCCGCCGCGGTGTCCGCGTGCTGGGAGAGATAGCCGAGCTTGACGTTGTGGCCTGTGCGGACGATGCCCGAGGCAGCGGGGCGCTGACCGGCGAGGGTCGCGATCAGGGTCGTCTTGCCGCTGCCGTTGGCGCCGACGAGGACGACGTGCTCGCCACGCTCAACCTCGAGCTCGGCCCCGGAGAGCAGGACGCGCCCGGGGACTTCGATCGTCGCGTCGACCATCTTCAGCACCACCCGGCCGGGGCGCTCCGGCGGTTTGAAGGAGAAGCGCAGCTTGCGGCCGTCGCGGCGTTCGGCCTGCGGGCCGCTCTTCTTCTTCCTGTCGATCTGCTTGATCCGCGACTGCGCCTGTTTGGCCTTAGTCGCCTTGTAGCGGAAGCGCTCGACGAAGCGCTCCATCCGCTCGATCTCGGCCTGCTGGCGGTCGATTGCCTTGCCGAGGGCGATCTGGCGCGCCGCCTGCTCCTGGCGCCAGGCGTGCCAGGGGCCGGCGAAGAAGCGGGCGCGCTGGGCCTCCAGCTCCAGGACCGAGGTTCCGACCGCCTCCAGGAACCAGCGGTCGTGGGCGACGAGGACGACGGCGGCGTCGAGCTCGACCAGGTACCCCTCCAGCCACTCCAGCGAGGGGATGTCGAGATGGTTGGTGGGCTCGTCGAGCAGGAGCAGGTCGGGCTTGGTCGCCAGCGCCCGCGCCAGCGAAGCCCGGGTCAGCTCGCCGCCGGAGAAGGTCGAGAGCCGGCGCTCGCCCTGCTCAGCGTCGAAGCCGAGCCCGCGCAGCACTTCCAGCACCTGGTCGCGCCAGCGGTAGCCGCCGCCGGCTTCGAGCCGGTGCTGGGCATCCGCGTAGGCGGCCATCGTCTCCTCATCGGCAGCGGCCGACATCTCCCCCTCCAGGCGCTCCAGCTCCGTCTCGGTCGCCAGCATGTCGGCCCGGCCGGAGAAGACGTACTCGCCGAGCGTGGCACTGGAGTCGCGGGGCGGGCGCTGGTCGTGCAGGGCCACGCGAGCGCCGCGGTGAATCGTCAGCGACCCGGATTCCGGCGAGAGCTCGCCGGACAGCACCCGCAGCAGCGTCGACTTGCCGGCGCCGTTGCGGCCCGAGAGCGTCATCCGCTCGCGCGGCTCGAGCTTGAAGGAGACGTCCTCGAAGAGCAGCTTGCCGCCGACGTGGACGTCCAGGGAGGTTGCGGTCGCGATTGCCATGCGACACACCAAGTTAGATCACGCTTCGATGCATTGACCACACCCTGGTGCGGCCGGTGCGTCGAGCGATGAGCGTCCCCGTAACCTCCAGCCCATGGCGGGGCCGTTGCGACACCTCGGCGAGCTGGCAAAGGCGCGGGCGACGCGGGGCTCCTCCGCGCACGCCGACAGCCAGGCACTGCGCGAGCTGGAGGCGTGGCCGCTGCGGCTGCCGGCCGGGCTGGAGGTCGAGTGGCTCGGTGTCTCCGGCTACCGCCTGACCTACGAGGACCGGACCCTGTTCGTCGATCCCTACCTCTCCCGGGTCCCCCTCCGCAGCCTGCTGCTGCGGCGGCCGACGCTGCCCGACCCGGCGGCGCTCGATCGTTTCGTCAAGGCGCCTGGGGAGACGGTCGGCGTCCTCGTCGGCCACACCCACTTCGACCACGCCGTCGACGCCCCGGCGATCGCCCGGCGCACCGGCTGCAAGGCCTACGGCTCGGAGTCCCTGCTCAACCTGATGGCCCTGCACGGCCTCGCCGAGCGGGCGGTCGTGGTCGAGCCCTACCGCACCTACGAGCTGGGGCCGTTCGAGGTCTCCTTCACGCCCAGCGT
Source organism: uncultured Solirubrobacterales bacterium (assembly GCA_963812145.1). GTDB lineage: Bacteria > Actinomycetota > Thermoleophilia > Solirubrobacterales > 70-9 > VAYN01. Next base: position 14,889 of record CAWEUG010000004.1, on the reverse strand, counting down.
CCACTCCAAGCTGCTGCTCGGCCTCGCCGTCCCCTACGACGGCGAACTGACCTGCGAGCATCTCGACGCCCTCTCCCCCGGCGCCTACCGCTGCGGCCAGGTCTGGGGCATCTCGATCGCCGTGGCGGGCGTCCGCTTCTACCACCAGGGCAGCGCCAACCTCGTCGACGAGGCGATCCGCGAGCGCGAGGTCGACGTCTTCCTCGCCGGCGTCGCCGGCCGCGATTTCACCGACGACTACTGGCAGCGCATCCTCCCCAAGCTCAACCCCCGCGCCGTGGTCCCCACCCACTACGACAATTTCTTCCGCCCGCTCGGCCGGCGCCTCGAGTTCGTCGCCAACGTCCAGCTCGCCGAGCTGCCGGATGAGATCGGTGCCGTCAGCCGCGACATCGAGCTCGCCGCCCTCCCCCGCTCGGACTCCGCTCTGTTCTAGGTTCGCCAGTCCTTAGTCGGCGCAATGCTTGGCGGCAATCTGCTCGATCGTGCCCTTGGTGCGCTGCGTGCCCTTGCCCAGGGCCTTGTCGATCGCCTTGAGGTCGAGCTCTGAATCGATCGTGCCACCACTGGGCAGCCAGAACAGCTCGCGCCCCTCGATCGCCAGCCGGTCTTCATCGGTGCTCAGCGCCAGCACCTTCTTACGCGCCGCCGCGGTGGGCTTCTTCGCCAGCATGGTGACCTGAAGCTTGCCCTTCGACGCTTTGACGAGCTTCGCTGCGAACGGCTCCCGGGCGGCGATCACTGCGACCTCGGCGGCGCTGCGTAGGAAGACCGGCACTTCGTAGCCGAGTGCCTCGCCAAGGCCGTGTTCGATCGTCTTCGTCAGCGCCCTCTCGCTCGTTCTCCCGGCGCCGAAGATCACGTTGCCGCTGGCGCGGAAGGTGGCGACCTCCCCGAAGCCCAGGGCCTCGAACTCCGCCCGCAGCTCGTCGTTCTTGATCCGCCGCTTGCCGAGGTTCATCCCGCGCAGAAAGGCCACGTAGCGCTCCACGGTCAAGACGATATCTGCGCCAGCAACAGCACTCCCCCGGGGGCGTGTCTGAGCTTAGGGGGGCCTATAGACCCCTAAGCTCAGACACGCCCCCCATGAGCCCCGACCTCGCACACCTGCCGCCGAACCTTCCCGTCCCTGAGGACGATGGGGCCGCCGACGGGCTTCCCGGCCTGGCGATTCCTTCGGCCCCACTGCCATCGACGCTCAGTGGGACGACCGACCTCGCAGAGTCGGCGCGGGGACGGCTCATCCTCTACGTCTACCCGCGGACCGGGACGCCGGGCGAGCCCCTGCCGGCGGGCTGGGACGACATCCCCGGTGCCCGCGGCTGCACGCCCCAGAGCTGCGCCTACCGCAACAGCCTCGCCGAGTTCGAGCGCCTCGGCGCCGCCGTGGCCGGCCTCAGTACCCAGAGCCCGGCCGAACAGCTCAAGTTCGCCCAGCGCGAGCACATCCCCTTCCCGCTGCTCAGCGACGAGCGCCTCCAGCTCGCCGCGTCCCTGGGCCTGCCGACCTTCGAGGCCGGCGGAATGACCCTCTACCGGCGGCTGACCCTCGTCGCCGAGGCGGGAACGATCGTCAAGGCCTTCTACCCCGTCTTCCCGCCCGATCTCGACGCCGCCGAGGTGCTGGCCTGGCTCGCCGACCGCCCGGCCCCGGAGGGCTAGGCGATCGGTTTCCATGGAGGCGCCGAGATTCGAACTCGGATCCGCGGCCGCGGCACGAAGGCGTCTACAGGTTTAGCCGGCGCTTTTTTCTCGTCTCCCGGGGTCCGCGCCGGCGGGCACTACGGGAGACACAGCCCTCTGAGATTTCCCTGGGAAGACGGGGCGATCCGCCCGGGTGAGCCCGCATTTTGAAGCCGGCTGCCCTCCCGGCGGGCGCGGGAGGACCGACTCTCACAGCGCTTAGTTTCTAGCTAAGCGGCGAGGGCGAACTCATGGTCCGCACGTATTGGTTTGTGCCGGGGTTTAACGAGGCCTCCGGCAACCTCGACCTGCAACCTTTCGCACGAGTCGACCACGTCGAAGCCTGTCGCCCCCGTGCACTGCGCTTGGAATTGTACGGTGTCGGGAATGGTGGGTCTGTGAGCGAGCATGCATATGACGCGATCGTGCTCGGTGCCGGCCCGGCGGGCGAGGTCTGCGCCGGTCGCCTCGCCGACGGTGGGCTGAAGGTGGCGATCGTCGAGCAGCACCTGATCGGCGGCGAATGCTCCTACTACGCCTGCATGCCCTCGAAGGCGCTGCTGCGGCCCGCCGACGTGCTCGAGGAGGCGCGGCGGCTGCCGGGGGTCCCGGTCGGGGCCGACGCCAAGTTGGACCCAGAGGCGATCCTCGCGCGCCGCGACGAGGTCATCCACGATCTCGACGACTCGGCGCAGCTGCCCTGGCTCGAAGAACGGGGCATCGACCTCTATCGCGGCGCCGGCCGCTTCGACGGGGAGCGCCGCCTGCTCGTCGGCGACGACGTGCTGACCGCACGCACGGCGGTGATCGTCGCCACCGGCAGCGGCGCGGCGATGCCCCCGATCGACGGCCTCGACACGGTCCAGGCCTGGAACAACCGTCAGGGCACCACCGCCAAGCGGGCTCCCGAGAGCATGATCGTGCTCGGCGGTGGCCCGGTCGGCAGCGAGCTTTCCCAGGCTTGGTCGTCGCTGGGGACCAAGGTGACGCTGGTCGAGGGCAACGGGCACCTGCTCTCCCGCGAGGAACCGTTCGCCGGCGAAGAAGTCGCCGCGTCGCTGCGAGAGCGCTTCGGCGTCGACGTCCATACCGGGGTCGAGGCCGAGAAGATCGAAGCCGGCGGCCCCGGCGTGATCGCCCGGCTCAGCGACGACAGCCGGGTCGAGGGGGCCGAGATCCTGATCGCCGTCGGCCGCGTCCCCCACACCGCCGACCTCGGCCTCGAGTCCGCCGGAGTCGAGGCCGGCGAGCACGGCTTCCTCGAGACCGACGACCGGCTGCGGGTCGGCGGCCGCGACTGGCTGTACGCCATCGGCGACGTCAACGGCCGGGCCCTCTTCACCCACATGGGCAAGTACCAGGCCTGGGTCGCGGCGGAGAACCTGCTCGGTCGCGAGGCCGAGGCGGTCGCCGAGGGGATCGGCTCGCCGCGCGTCACCTTCACCGACCCCCAGGTCGCAGCCGTCGGCAAGACGCTCGACCAGGCGCGCGAGGCGGGCCTCGACGCGGTCGCCGTCGACGCCCCCACCGACGGCTCCGCCGGCGCCAGCTTTCAGGGCAAGGACACCGGCGGCAGCTCGCGGATCATCATCGACCAGGCCCGCGGGACGATCGTCGGCGCCACCTTCACCGGCTTCGAGACCGCCGATTTTCTCCAGGCGGCGACCGTGGCGATCGTCGGCGAGGTGCCGCTATCGCGACTGCGCCACGCGATCGCGCCCTACCCCAGTCGCAGCGAGGTCTGGCTGAAGCTGCTGGAGAAGTACGAAGGCTAGCTTCGCTGGGACGGTCCGCTCAGACCGTGGAGCGGCTCTTCAGATCGGCGAGAAGATCACCGGGGAAGCCGGCGACCTGATCGAGGTCGTCGACCGTCTGGAAGCCACCGAGGCGCTCGCGGTGGGCGAGTAGCCGGGTGGCCTGGGTGACGGTGAGGTTCTGCGCGCGCAATTGCTCGAAGGTGACGGTGTTGAGGTTGACCGCGGCGGCGCCGTCGACGGGCTCGGGCGCACTGAAAGCGGCCGCGGGCGGAGGCTCTGGAGCCACGGGCCCGGGAGGCGGTGGCGGAGCTGGAGTCGGAGCCGGCGCTGGAGCTGGCGGCTCTGGATTCGGCGGTTGAGGCGCGGGCGGTGACGGCGGTGGGGCCGGTGCGGGCGGTGACGGCTCGGGCGCAGGCGGTTGCGGCGCAGGGGGTTGCGGCGCAGGCGGTTGGGGGGCAGGCGGTTGGCCTGGTACGGGTGGCGGGGCGGATTGCGGAGCCGGCGCGAAAGCGGGCGGCTCGGGCGCAGGCGGTTGCGGCTGGAACTGCGGCTGCGCCGCCCCCTGAACCGAGCGGACGACCGCCTGCTCGGCTTCCATCGCGCGGCGCTCCGCCTCCTGGGCCCGCTCCTCGGCTTCGGCGACGCTCTGCTGCATCTCCCGCAGGCGCTGCTGGCGCTCTTCCTCTTCCGACCTCAGCCCTTCCAGTCGCTTTGCCTCGGCGGCGCGCTGCTCCGCCGCCTTGGTCCGCTCCTCGATCTGGCGCAGACGCTCCTCGGCCTCGGCCATCGAGCGTTCCTGCGCAGCGCGTTCGTCCTGCAGGCGCTGTTCGGCGGTGTGCAGGTCCGCTGAGGACGCCGGCGGCACGGCGGCCAGCGGCGCCGGCGACTGCGCCTCGGGCTGGAATCTCGCGGCCTCTTCGACCCGGCGATCGGCCTCGGCGCGAATCCGCTGCTCCTCGAAGCGGACCTCCTCGACCTTGTCGCGAACCCGCTGTTCGGCGGCGGCCGAGTCGTACTCGGTCGGACCCGGAGCAACCATCCCGCCGACCGGCGGCGGTGCCGTCGGCAGCGGCGGCGGCACCTGCTGCGCCGGGAGAGCCGGCTGCGCCTGAACCGGGGGCATCTCCGCAGCCGGCTGCGGCAACGAGAACTGCGCGGTGTCCGGCTCGCCGCCGGCCTGGGCAAGTTCACGTTCGCGGGCAGCGCGCGCGGCGGCGAGGCGCTGCTCCGCCAGCGCCGCTTCCCGCTTCTGCTTGCCGCCGCCGTACTTGATCCCAAAAAAGCTCTTCTGCTTGGGCTCGGGCACGGCGATCTCCGGCTGGCCGGGGACGGGCGGCTGCGCGGGCTGCGCGGGCGGCGCGGGCGCAGGCTGGCTGCCCCGACCGCGCTTGCCGGCGCGCTGTGCCTTGCGCCCTTTGATCTCCTCGCGGCGTTTTTGCCGCAGCTCGTTGCGTTTGACCCGCTGTTCCTCGCGCACCCGCCGGCGTCGGTCCTTGGAGCTCTCGGGCTGCCCCGGGGGCGCCGCGGCCGGAACGGCGCCCGGGACCGCCGGTGCCATAGCGGGCATCGGCGCGGAAGGCATCTCGGTGGTCGGCTGGGCCGCCATGGGAGGCGGAACGCTGCCGGGGGGCGGCGAGGGCGGCGCGACCGCGGCGGCGCCCGGCGCTGGTGGTGGTGCGGCGACACCCGGCGGCGGCGCTCCTGGCACCGGGCCCGGCTTGGCGCCGGCACCCTTTGCCTTCTCCCTAGTGCGGCGCTGGCTGACGGTGACGATCAGCAGTAGCAGCAGGACCGCCAGCAGCAGGGCGGCGACGAAATAGCCGGTGTGGTCGCTGACGTAGCCGCTGGCCTTGTCCGGAAATGACTCGGCCCCGGCTGTCGCAGGCGCGACCGTGGCCAGCGAGGCGAGCCCGGCCAGACACGACGAGAGGAGCAAACGGATCCGCATGCCCGTGCATCCTTGCATGTGAGGCGGCCGATGCAAGCGCGGACCGCGCCGTCCGGCGGACCGACGTTCGAGGCGCCGGATCGCGTTCACCGCATCCGTCCCTTGAACTCGCGCTCGACTTCGCGGCGCACGTCGCGGTCGGCAATCTCGCGACGCCGGTCACGGCCTTCCTTGCCCCGGGCCAACGCCAGCTCCACCTTGGCCCGCGGCCCTTTGAAGTAGATGCGCGTGGGGATCAGCGTCAACCCTTTCTGCGCCGTTTTGCCGATCAGCCGCTCGATCTCCTCCCGGTGCAGCAGGAGTTTGCGCGGGCGCTCGGAGTCGTGGGCGTCGACGCTGGCGAACTCGTACGGCGGGACGTGGAGCTTGCGCAGCCAGACCTCGCCGTCTTCGACGACGGCATAGGAGTCGGTCATCTGCGCCTTGCCGCTGCGCAGCGACTTCACCTCGGAGCCGGTCAGCACGATCCCGGCCTCCATCGTCTCCACCCAGACGAATTTGTGGCGGGCGCGGCGGTTGGTGACGACGTCGCCCGAGGCGGGCAGACGCGGCTTCTTGCTCTTTTTAGCCATCCACGGGCTCCAGTTCCGCTCTTCCGCGCGGCGGGTCGACGCCGGCGACGCGGACTTTGACGGGGTCACCCAGGCGCAGGGTCGACTTCTCGCGGTTGACCAGGGCGACCTCTGCTCGGTCCAGCTCGTAGCGGCTGCCGGGCAGGCGCCGGGCAGGCAGCATTCCCTCGTAGACGTCGCCGAGCTCGCCGGCGAAGGAGACGAAGGCGCCGGCCCGGATCACGCCGGAGACCTCGCCCTCGAACTCGGCGTCGAGGCCGCGCTCGCCGAGCTCGCGTTCGAGCAGGTAGGCGGCGCAGACGTCGTCGGCGCCGCGCTCGATCTTCATCGACTCGCGCTCGCGGGCGGAGCAGTCGGCGGCAACGTCGCGGGCCTCTCCCAGGCGCGGCGCCTCCTCCCCCTCTCCCAGCGCCGCCAGCAGCGCCCGGTGCACGACCAGGTCGGGATAGCGCCGGATCGGCGAGGTGAAGTGCGTGTAGGCGGCGCTGCCGAGGCCGGCGTGGCCGCTGTTGCGCTCGCTGTATGCCGCCTGTTTGAGAGAACGGAGCACGAGCGAGGTATACGCCTCGCGGCCGTGTCCGCGTCGCGCGGCCTCGCGGCGGACGAGCCGGCTGGCCTCGGCGGCGATCCGGCCGGCCTCCTGCGCCGACAGCCCCCGCCCCAGCGGCGGGGTCGGCACGCCGAGCGCCGCAAGCTGCTCGACCAGGCGTTCGATCCGGGTCGGGTCGGGCTGGGCGTGGACGCGGTAGATTGCCGGCACCCGCTGGCGCTGGAGCCGCTGCGCCACCTGCTCGTTGGTGAGGATCATCAGACGCTCGATCAGGCGGTGGGCCTCGGTCTGGGCGACGCCATGGGCACCGACGACGTTGCCGGCGCCGTCGAAGCGGAACTCGGGCTCGAACGATTCGACGTCGAGGCTGGTGGCCCCACGGTGCTCGCCGAGATCGGTCGCGACCGCGCGCGCGGCGGCGAGCGGTTCGGCGACCTCCTCCGGCGCCCTCATTCGGCCGGCGAAGATCGCGTCGAGCTGGTCGTAGTCGAGACGGGCGTCGGAGCGAATGCGGCTGCGGTAGAAACGGGCCGAGCGCGGCTCCGCCCCGGGGCCGAGCGCGATCTCCGCCGTCACCGCCAGCCGCTCGACCCCCGGCGCCAGGCTGCAGGCATCGCTGCTGAGCGCGTGCGGCAGCATCGGCTCGACCGCGCCGGGAACGTAGGTGCTGTTGGCGCGGCGGCGCGCCTCGACGTCCAGCGGCGAGCCCGGCCGCACGTGGGCGGCGACGTCGGCGATGTGGATCCAGACCCTGGCCCCATCGCCCTCGCGCTGGGCGGAGACGGCGTCGTCGAAGTCGCGGGCCGTGGCCGGGTCGACGGTGAAGGTCGAGAGCGCGGTGAGGTCGCGGCGGGGCCCGGAGTGCCGCTCCGCCGCGGCCGCCGCCTCGCTCGCTTCGACCTCGAGCGCAGCGCGGAAACCACGGAAGCCGAGCTGCTCGCGCAGCAGTGCCTCGACCGCGTCGCGGGCGCTGGGGAGCCGCTCACGATCGCGTGGCCTCGCCGTCTCCCGCCTGCCCTTTGGCGGCTTGCCCGCCGGCGCGGCCCGGTCGCGTGCCCGCTGCGCCCGCCCCGGCCGCGCCTGGCGACGGCGGCTCAACCTCCGACCTGACCGGCGAGGACGCCGAGCGCCCGCTCTTTCCCCTCGTCCGCCGGCGTTTCCGGGTCATCGCCGGCCTTGACGTCGGGATGGATGCCATGACTGCGAGCCAGGTTGACGCCGTCGGGCGTGAAGTACTCGCCGACCGTCAGCTTCAGGGCACCGCCGTTGGCGAGCCCTTTCTCCTCCTGGAAGACGCCCTTGCCGTAGGAGCGGGTGCCGACCACGGTGGCGCCGGCGTCATCGGCGAGAGCCGCGGTGAGGATCTCCGCCGCGGAGGCGGTATTGCGATCGATCAAGACCACGATCGGCCGCTTCGGCAGGGCGCCGCCGACGCTCTTGTGGACACTCGAGCCCTGGGTGCGCGACTCGGTCGAGACGACGACCCGGCCCTCGGGCAGGAAGAGGCTGGCGCTCAGCACCGCCTCGTCGAGCAGCCCGCCGGGATTGCCGCGCAGGTCGAGCACGACTCCCTCCGCCCCTTCGCGCTCCACCTTGCGGATCGCGTTGGCGAGCTGCGCGTGGACGCCTTCGCTGAAGCTGAGCATGCGGACGTAGCCGAGCTTGCGCCCGTTCACGGCCTCGACCCGACTGCTGACGTTCGGCAGCGCCACCTCGGCCCGGACCAGGCGCAGCCGGCGGACCTTGCCGCTCTCGGCGTCGCGGACGCCGAGCGTCACCGCGGTCCCTTCCGGGCCCTTGATCCTGTTGGTCGCCTCGGTGCTGCCCTCGCCGGCGATCGAAGTGCCGTTGACCGAGACGATCGTGTCGCCGGGCTCGATCCCCGCCTCGTCAGCTGGCGAGCCGTGGAAGACCTCGACCGCGCGCAGCCCGCGCTTGACCGGAACGACGCTGAGGCCGACCCCGGAGAAGCGGCCTTCGATCGCCTGGTTGAAGCTTTCGCGGCCCTCCGGCGAGAAGTATTCGGTGAAGCGGTCGTCGTGGCGCTGGCGCAGCTCGCGCACCATGCCCTGCAGCGAGGCGTTGCCGAGCTCGGTGGCGCCGACCGGGCGGAAGTAGTTGTCCTGCAGCAGTTCCGCTGCTTCGGCGGTGAGCGTCGACGGCGTCTCGGCGAAGGCGTCGCGGACGAATTCCGGCAGCTTGGCGGGGTGTGCGCCGAGCCAGAGGCCGGCGCAGAGAAAGGCGATCAGCCCCACGGCGTAGGCCACCGCCCCGCGCGCTTTCACGCCGGCCTCAGACCTTGAGGAAGCGACGCAGGGTGATGCCGGAGCCGATCGTCGAGACGAGGACCGCGGCGGCGAAGAGGATCGCGACCAGGGCGGGGAACGAAAGGGTGCTGTCGTTCTGCGCCGCCAGGAAGCTGAAGGAGTCGCTGAGCGGGTCGACGACGGTGAGCTTGCCGAGCCACAGGATCAGTATGGCCACCAGGCCGCCGACGAAGCCGACCACCACCCCCTCGATCATGAACGGCCAGCGGATGAACCAGCGGGTCGCGCCGACCAGCCGCATCACCTCGACCTCACGGCGGCGGGTGTAGATAGAGAGCCTGATCGTGTTGCCGATCAGCATCAACGAGGCCGCGATCAAGAGCGCGGTCATCACCGTCAGGACGATCTTCAGCGCGCTGGTCACCTGCTCGATCTGCTGCGAGGCCTCTTGGCGGTCGAAGGGTTTGCTAATGATCGGTGAGATCGGCTGCGGCTTGCCGCCGCCTTCGGTGCCCATCACCGTCGCCCTGATCCCGGGCAGGTTGGCGGCGTCGTCTGCCTTGACCTCGAGGCTGGCCGGCAGCGGGTTGCTGTTGAGCTGCTCGACGATCGTTTTGTCCTTGAGTTCGCTGCGCAGGGTCTCCAGCGCCTCGGCCTTGGTGATGAGGGTGACCTGATCGACGTGGGGAACCCCTTCGATCTTCGTTTTCGTCGCGGCGATTTCGGCCGGCGTGGCGTCGTCGTAGAGCTCGAACTGGACGTTGAGCTCGCTGCGGATCTGCTCGCTCTTGGCCTGGGTGGTCTGGAAGATCGGGATCAGGACGCCGAGCAGGATCACGGTGACGACCGTGGTCACGACCGCGGCCAGGCTCGGTGCGGCGTTGCGGCGCAGGGCGCGGACGGCCTCCTGGAGGAAGAAGATCAGGCGCGACATCAGAGCAGCGACCCCTGGTCATGGCCGTTGGTCCGGCCCTCGCCCTCCGGGCCGACCCCCATCTCGGCCCGCATCCGCAGGCCGAACTCGGTCGTCGACTCCTCGGTGTAGCCGCCGCTGACCTCGTCGCGGACGACCCGGCCCTCGTAGAGCTCGACGACGCGGCGCTGCATGCTGTCGACCATCTCGCGGTCGTGGGTGACGACCAGGACCGTGGTGCCCGCCTTGTTGATCCGGTAGAGCAGCTGCATGATCCCGATCGAGGTGACCGGGTCGAGGTTGCCGCTGGGCTCGTCGGCGAGCAGCAGCGGCGGGTGGTTGACGAAGGCGCGGGCAATCGAGACGCGCTGCTGCTCGCCGCCGGAGAGCTGGTCCGGGTAGCTGTGGAGCTTGGTCGAGAGGCCGACCAGGCGCAGCGTCTGCGGCACCTGCTCGCGGATTTCGGCACGGCTGGCGCCGATCACCTGCAGCGCGTAGGCGACGTTGTCGTAGACGGTGCGGTCGGGGAGCAGCTTGAAGTCCTGGAAGACGGTGCCGATGTTGCGCCGCAGCTGCGGGATCTTCTTCTCCGGCAGGGCGCCGATGTCGCGGCCGGCGATCCTGACCGCGCCCTCGGTGGCCGCGAGCTCGCGGATCAGCATCTTGATCAGCGTCGACTTGCCGCAGCCGGTGGGGCCGACGAGGAATACGAACTCACCGCGTCCGATCGCCAGCGAGACCCGGTCGAGCGCCATGTGGCCGCCCGGATAGACCTTGGTCACCTCATTGAGCTCGATGATCGGCGCCCGGCGGCCACCGGGCCGCCGCGGCTGCTCGTCACGCGTCTGTCTCTTCTTGGATCTGGCCATACGGAGTGGGCTTCTGCGGACACAGGGTGACTCCTTCGCCCCCTCGGCCACGCAAGACCGCGCCCATCTCGGGTTTGCAGAACTTTAGCGAATGATGAGCGAGTCTTAGTAAAGCGCCGGTCCGGCGACGCGGGCCAGGAGGGACTAGCCGATCGCGACCATGCGCTCGATCGGGACCCGTGCCCGCTCGGCGACCGCCGCAGGAACGCTGACCTCGAACTTCATGTCCAGCAGCGAGTCGCGCAGCTTCGGCAGCGTGATCATCTTCATGTACTTGCAGGTGGCCATCCGGTTGGCCTCGATCAGGTTCGCCTGGGGTGCCGCCTGCTGCAGGGGGTAGAGCATCCCGTTCTCGGTGGCGACGACGAAGCTCCCCTGGGGGTTCGCTTCGACGTGCTGCAGCATCCCCGAGGTGGAGAGCATGTGGACGCCCTCGGCGTCGATGTCCCCGGAAGCGACGTACTCCATCGCCTGGGTCGAGCAGCCGCACTCGGGATGGATCAGGAACTCGGCCTCGGGGTTCTCGGCCCGGGTGCGGACGATGTCCTCGGGGCGGATGCCGGCGTGGACGTGGCACTCGCCGTCCCAGACGTGGAAGCGGGCGCGCCGCTCGGGGTCCTCGAGCAGGCCGGTCTCGCGCTCGACGAAGGCGCCCAGCCACATGTCGGGCCCGAAGAGGATCTCCGTCTCCGGGCCGTGCTCGGACCAGATCTGCTCGACAACTTTCACCGCGTTGGAAGAGGTGCAGCAGTAGTCGGTCTCGGCCTTGACCTCGGCCGAGGTGTTGACGTACATGACCACCAGGGCCCCCGGATGGTCGGCCTTCCAGGCGCGCAGCTGGTCGGCGTCGATCGAGTCGGCCAGCGAGCAGCCGGCGTCGAGGTCGGGGATCAGCACCGTCTTCTCGGGCGAGAGGATCGAGGCGGTCTCGGCCATGAAGTGGACGCCGCAGAAGGCGATCGCCTCGGCGTCGGTGGCGGCGGCCTGGCGCGAGAGCCCGAGCGAGTCGCCCATGTGGTCGGCGACGTCCTGGATCTCCGGCAGCTCATAGTTGTGGGCGAGGATGACCGCGTTGCGCTGGGCGGCAAGGTCGCGCACTTCCTCGCTGAGAGCAGCGATCTCTGCGGGCGTTAGCGCGTCCGGTGCGGTGGGTTGGATCGTCGGGAGCTCCTGCATGAGCCCTCTCTTTCCTCGATGTTCGCTGGGTCGGCGTTGCCTGAAACCAGTCGAATGAACTTAAAAGAAGTCTACTGCGTTGGCTATTCGGGGCCGCCCTTGGGAGGGTCCTGCGGGCGGGGCAAACTGGCTCCGTTCTCGGACCCTCCCAACGCCGGCCTCACGGGGGCGGCACACTTCTTCCCATGCCCGAGTTGCCGGAGGTTGAGATCGTTGCGCGGCGGCTGAACACCGCTCTGCTCGAAGCTGAGGTGGAATCGGCCGTTGCGCCGGGGATGAACGTGATGAAGACCTTTGAGCCGGCCTTGGACGCGCTGCTGGGTCGAGAGGTCACTGGGGTGAGACGGGTCGGGAAGATGCCGGTGGTCGAGTTCGGGGACCTGGCGCTGCTGATCCACCTGATGTCGGCGGGGCGGCTGCGGGTGTTCGACAAACGGGCCTCGCCGAAAGACCGAGCCTCGCGCGTGCTCGTCCGCCTGACCGATGGGCGGGAGCTGCGGTTGCGGGAGTTTGGGACCAAGCAGCGGGCCTGGGCGAAGCTGCTGCCTGCCGACGCAGTCGCCGAGGACGAGATGGTGAAGTCGCTCGGCCCCGAAGCATGGCCCCCTCCCCCGCTCGAGGCATTCGCGGCGGCAATCGACCAACCGCGCCACCTCCACCCGCTCCTGCGCCACCAGCGAGACATCGCCGGCATCGGCCGCTCCTGGGTCGACGAGATCCTCTGGGAGGCCCGCCTCTCCCCTTTCAAGAAAGGCTCGGAGCTGGACACCGAGGAGGTCGAGCGTCTACACGCCGCCCTCCACGTCCTCGGCGATGCAATCGAGCACTACGAGGAGACGATCGGCCCCGAGGTCCCCGACAAATTGCCCATGCCTCTCCAGGTCCACAAACGCGAGGGCCACCCCTGCCCCCGTTGCGGCACCACGATCGAGGCCGTCTTCTTTTCCGAACACCAGACGAACTACTGCCCCAAGGAGCAGACCGGCGGCCGGGTCCTGAAAGACCGACGCCTCTCCAAACTTCTCAAGTAGGCGACGGGAGAGGTCTCGACGGAACCTCCCCGCAGTTCGTGACGGCGAGACCTCCCCCGTCGCCTCGCGGCAGTTAGGAGGGTTCGAGCAGGAGGCTGAAGTCGAGACTGGGAGCTGAGTGCGTCAGAGCGCCGATGGAGATGAAGTCGACGCCGGTCTCGGCAATGGCGCGGACCGTGTCGAGGTCGACGCCGCCGGAGGCCTCCAGGGCCGGCCCCTTTCCCCCACCCGAGTTCTCGTCGCGAAGCTTGACCGCGCCGCGGAGCGTCCTCGAGGTCCATGTTGTCGAGCAGCAGTCGCTCGGCGCCGACGCCGAGCGCGTAGGCGGTCTCGTCGAGGTTGCGGACCTCGATCTCGATCGGCAGCTGCGGCTGCGCCTTGCGGGCCAGGTAGATCGCCTTGGCGACGCCGCCGGCGAGGGCGATGTGGTTCTCCTTGATCAGGATCGCGTCGTAGAGCCCGAGGCGGTGGTTGACGCCGCCGGCGGCTGCGACCGCGGCCTTCTCCAGCTCCCGCAGCCCCGGCGTCGTCTTGCGGGTATCGAGGATGCGGGCGCCGGTGCCCGCGACCGCCTCGACGAAGCGTCCGGTGAGCGTGGCGATGCCGGAGAGGTGGCCGAGGAAGTTGAGCGCGGTGCGCTCGGCGACCAGCAGCGCCGCCGCCGATCCACTCGCGAGCAGCACCTCGGCCGGGACCCCGTCGCGCCACTGGCCCTCGACCACGAGCCGGTCGACGTGCTCGACCTCGCATTGGCGCATCGTCTCCTCGACGAGGTCGAACCCGAAGGCGACCCCAGCCTCTTTCTGAACGACCCGGGCGCGGGCGCGAGCGTCGCTCGGCACCGTCGCCGCGGTGGTCACGTCGCCTGGCCCCACGTCCTCGGCGAGGGCGCGGGCGACGAGATCGGATTGAGAGGAGGTAGTCACTTCGCGCCTAGTTGTATACAGACGCCGGCAGCTCCCGCAAACACCCCGACCCCCGACGAGCGACGCTTTTCCGTCCCTGAGCCGGACAACGCATCGCTCGTCATCTCACATCCGGCCCGGCCGCAGCGTTTAATCCACGAGGTGACTGAGCTGCCCCCGTTCCAGACCCTGATCGACGAGCACGCGAGCGATGTGATGGCCGTCTGCCGCGGGGCGGTCGGGCGCAGCGACGCCGACGACTGCTTCCAGGAGACCTTCATCTCCGCCCTGCGCGCCTACCCGAAGCTGAAAGACGGCGGCAACCTGCGCGGCTGGTTGGTCACGATCGCGCACCGCAAAGCGATCGACCACCACCGCGCCCGGGGCCGGCGACCGGTACCGGTCGCCGAGGTGCGGGAGGTCGCGTTCGAGGACCCGCTGCCGGACGACGGCGTCTGGGAGCTGGTCGGGACATTGCCGCCGAAGCAACGGGCAGCGGTGACGCTGCGCTACGCCAGCGACCTCCCCCACGCCGAGATCGCCGCCGCCCTTGGCTGCTCTCCCGAGGCGGCGCGGCGCAGCCTGCACGAGGGACTAATCCGATTGCGAAAGGAGCTCGCATGAAGGCATCGCTGAACCGGCTCGCCGAGCGCGCCTCCGCAGAGGGCCTGCTCGACGTCGCCTACACGACCGCCGACTCGCCGTTCGGCACCCTGCTGCTGGCGACCACGCCCAAGGGCCTGGTCCGCGTCGGCCTCCCCAACCAGGACATCGACGAGCTGCTGGTCGATCTGGCCACCCGAGTCTCCCCCCGCGTGCTCGAGGCCCCCGCCCGGCTCGACGCGGCCCGGCGTGAGCTCGACCTCTACTTCGAGGGCAAGCTGACCGACTTCGACCTGCCGCTCGACTGGCAGCTCAGCAAGGACTTTCGCCGCAAGGTGCTGCGTGCGATCGCACGCATCCCCTACGGGCAGACCCGCAGCTACACGCAGATGGCGACCAGCGCCGGCAACGTGCGCGCGGTCCGCGCCGCCGGCACCGCCTGCGGCTCGAACCCGATCCCGGTCGTCGTCCCCTGCCACCGCGTCCTGCGCAGTGGCGGTGCCCTCGGCGGCTACGGCGGTGGGTTGCCGATGAAGGAGGCGCTGCTGCGCCTCGAGGGCATCCTCGACGGCTGACCGGCATCGCTAAAGGGATTGCCGCCCCAGTCCGATCTAA
>CAWEUG010000003.1:0-44202 GCA_963812145.1 uncultured Solirubrobacterales bacterium | reverse complement strand
CGCCAGCCAGCAGCGCGAACAGCTGGTCCGCCGGCTCGGCGCCGAGGACCCCTCGATCGACATCGTCGGCATGGATGTGATCTGGACCGGCGAGTTCGCCAACGCCGGCTGGGTCGAACCGTGGACGGGAGCACTGAAGAAACAGGCCACCGAAAAGGTCTTTCCCAACGTGATCGAGACCGCCTCCTTCGAGGACGAGCTCTACGCCGCCCCGTTCAACACCAACACGCAGCTGCTCTGGTACCGCAAGGACCTGGTCAAGAAGCCGCCGGCCACCTGGGACGAGATGATCGAACAGGCCGAAGGCCTCAAAGAAGCCGGCACGATCCAGGTCCAGGCCAACCGCTACGAGGGCTTCATGGTCTGGGCCAACGCCCTGATCGAAAGCGCCGGCACGCCGATCCTCTCCGGCCCGGAAAAGGTCGACCTCGAACAGGGTCCGACCGAAAAGGCGCTGGCGGTGATGGGCCGGCTGGCCAACTCCTCGGCCGCTCCCCCGAGCCTCTCCACCTCCGACGAGGACAGCGCCCGGCTCGGCTTCGAGGCAGGCGAATCGGCCTTCATGACCAACTACACCTTCGCCTACGCCAGCGCCCAGACCGAAGCCCCCGAGATCGGCAAGGAGATGGGCTTCGCCCGCTTCCCCCGGGTCGACGCCGAGCGTGCCCAGCAAGCCGCCGCTGGGCGGCTTCAACCTCGCCGTCAGCGCCTTCTCGAAGAACAAGGACGTCGACTTCGAGGCCGCCACCTGCCTCGCCAACAAGGAAAGTCAGCTGACCGCGACCGAACTCGACGGCCTGCCCCCCTCGCGCTCGGACCTCTACGCGAACAAGGTCGTGACCAAGGCCTACCCCGGCTTCGCCGGCCTGGTCAAGGAATCGATCGAGGGCGCCGGGCCGCGCCCGACCACGCCCGCCTACCAGGACGTCTCGCTGGCGGTCCAGCGCTCGCTGCACCCGCCGGACAAGATCGACCCCGAAGACACCGAATCGATCTACGACGAACTGAAGTCGAACCTCGAAGACGCGGTCAAGCGGGAAGGGCTGCTCTGATGGAGGCCGGCGCACAGAAGGCCCCGGGGACCAGCGCGCGGACGCGCTCGGAGCACAAACTCGCCTGGATGCTCTGCGCCCCGGCGGTGCTGGCGATGCTCGCCGTCACCGCCTACCCGATCGGCTACGCGATCGTGCTCTCGGTCCAGCAGATCGACCTCCGCTTCCCCGACGAGAGCGGCTTCGTCGGCCTCGACAACTACACCGCCGTCCTCACCTCCAGCCTCTGGTGGGAAGACATCTTCAACACGGTCTTCCTGATGCTCACCTCGGTCACGATCGAGCTGATCCTGGGGATGGCGATCGCGCTGGTCATGCACCGGGCGATCTTCGGCCGCGGCGTCGTCCGCACCTCGGTCCTGATCCCCTACGGGATCATCACCGTCGTCGCCGCCTTCGCCTGGCAGTTCGCCTTCGCGCCCGACACCGGCTTCGTCAACCACCTGCCGCTGATCGCCGAAGACATGGACTGGTTCGGCGGCCGCTTCAGCTCCTTCGCGGTGATCATCATGGCCGAGGTCTGGAAGACGACTCCGTTCATGGCCCTGCTGCTGCTGGCCGGCCTGGTGACGATCGACGGCGGCCTCTACGAGGCGGCGAAGGTCGACGGGGCGAGCGCCTGGCAGCGCTTCACCCGCATCACCCTGCCGCTGATGAAGCCGGCGATCCTGGTCGCGCTGCTGTTCCGCACCCTCGACGCTTTCCGCGTCTTCGACACGATCTTCGTCATGACCCGCGGTGCGCAGGACACCGAATCGGTCTCGATCCTCGGCTACAACCAGCTGATCTCGCGGCTCAACCTCGGCCTCGGCTCGGCCGTCTCGGTGCTGATCTTCCTCTGCGTCTTCCTGATCGCCTTCCTCTTCGTCAAGGGGTTCGGGACCAAACTCGACGAAGGCCGACCGGGAGGCTGAGATGAAACGGGGAAGCCGCGACTACGCCTCCTGGAGCATCGCCATCGCGGTGGTGCTGATCTTCGCCCTGGTGCCAGTGGTCTGGCTGATCTCGCTCTCGCTGAAGCCGCCGGAAGCGATCACCGACCAGCGCTTCATCCCCTCCGAGATCTCCTTCGACAACTACAAGAGCCTGTTCGAAGGCGGGATCGACGACAGCCCCTTCATCAAGCCGCTGATCAACTCGATCGGGATCGCCCTGATCACGACGGTGATCGCGATCACCCTCGCCTCCTTCGCCGCCTACGCGATCGCCCGGCTCGAATTCCCGGGCAAGCGGCTGATCCTCGCCGGCGCCCTGGCGATCGCGATGTTCCCACCGATCTCCACGGTCGGGCCGCTGTTCGACATGTGGCGCAGCCTCGGCCTCTACGACACCTGGCCGGGGCTGATCATCCCCTACCTCACCTTCTCGCTGCCGCTGGCGATCTACGTCCTCGTCGCCTTCTTCCGCGAGATCCCCTGGGACCTCGAGCAGGCGGCCCAGGTCGACGGGGCGACGCCCTCGCAGGCCTTCCGCAAGGTGATCCTGCCGCTGGCGGCGCCGGGCGTGTTCACGGCGGCGATCCTCGTCTTCATCTTCGCCTGGAACGACTTCCTCTTCGCGATCTCGCTCACCTCTTCCGACGCCTCGCGCACCGTCCCGGCCGCACTGGCCTTCTTCACCGGCGAGTCGTCGTTCACCCAGCCGACCGGCAGCATCGCCGCCGCGGCGGTGGTCGTGACGGTGCCGATCATCGTCTTCGTCCTCTTCTTCCAGCGCCGAATCGTCGCCGGGCTCACCGCCGGCGCCGTCAAGGGATAAGGAGCAACGCCAATGTCAGAGATAGTCCTCGATCGAGTCAGCAAGGTCTTCGCGGACGGCTTCGAAGCCGTCAAGGAGATGGACCTCGACATCGCCGACGGCGAGTTCATGATCCTCGTCGGGCCCTCGGGCTGCGGCAAGTCGACGGCGCTGCGGATGATCGCCGGGCTCGAGGACATCTCCTCCGGCCAGCTGAAGATCGGCGAGGACGTAGTCAACGACAAAGCGCCGAAGGACCGCGACATCGCCATGGTCTTCCAGAACTACGCGCTCTACCCGCACATGACCGTGCGCGAGAACATGGGCTTCGCGCTGAAGCTGGCCAAGGTCGATAAGGCGGAGATCGACAAGAAGGTCGAGGAGGCGGCCGAGACCCTCGACCTGACCCAGCACCTCGACCGCCGGCCCGCCAACCTCTCCGGCGGCCAGCGCCAGCGGGTGGCGATGGGGCGGGCGATCGTCCGCGACCCCAAGGCCTTCCTGATGGACGAGCCGCTCTCCAACCTCGACGCGAAGCTGCGGGTGCAGATGCGAACCGAGGTGGCGCGGCTGCAGTCGCAGCTGGAGACGACGATGGTCTACGTCACCCACGACCAGACCGAGGCGATGACGCTCGGCGACCGGGTGGCGGTGATGCGGGCCGGCGCCCTGCAGCAGGTCGGCACCCCCGCCGACCTCTACGACAACCCGAAGAACCTCTTCGTCGCCGGCTTCATCGGCTCGCCGGCGATGAACTTCATGCCGGCCGAGCTCAGCGGTGGCAGGCTGAAGCTGCCGATCGGCGAGATCGACGCCGGCGACCTGGCCGGCAGTCGGGCCGACGGCAAGGTGGTCGCCGGGCTGCGGCCGGAGAACTTCGAGGACGCCTCCGTCGTCGGCGACCTCAAGCAGGAGCGCGGCGTCGTCTTCGAGGCCGAGATCGACCTGGTCGAGTCGCTCGGCTCCGACCTCTTCGCCTACTTCCACATCGAGTCCGAAGGGGTCCAGTCCGACCAGCTCGCCGACCTCGTCGGCGACCGCCTCGACGAGACCGGCGCTGCCAACGTCCGCGAGGGCGAGGAGCAGATCGTCGCCCGCCTCGACCCGACCAGCGAGGTCACCCGCGGCGGCCGCACCGAGCTCTGGGCGGACACCGCCAAGCTGCACCTGTTCGACCCGGAGAGCGGCGAGAGCCTGCGCAGCCCCCAAAACTGAGTTGTGGGGCCCAGAGCCCCCACAACTCAGAAGTCACGGAGATTTGGCCCAGGGAAGGCTGCAAATCGCGATGATTCGCGCGGTGCGGCCCGACCGACCGCCGCTGGTACCCTCCCGGAGTAGGCAGTCCGCCTGCGCGTCCCGTGTCTCTACACAGCGAGGAAAACGCGCTTTTGACTTCCGCCGAGCGGCTCGAAGACCGCGATGGTCCGCGCGACGAGTGCGGTGTCTTTGGCGTATACGCGCCCGGTCACGACGTCGCCCGCCTCGCCTACTTCAGCCTCTACGCGCTGCAGCACCGTGGCCAGGAGTCGGCCGGGATCGCCACCTGCGAGGGCGGCCACATCACCACCCTGCGCGACTCCGGACTCGTCTCCCAGGTCTTCGACGAGGAGAAGCTGAAGGCGCTGGAGGGCGACATGGCGATCGGCCACGTGCGCTACTCGACCACCGGCGGCGGCTCCTGGGAGAACGCCCAGCCGGTCTGGCGCGACGACGGCCGCGAGGTGGCGCTGGCCCACAACGGCAACCTCACCAACGCGGTCGAGCTCTGGGCCGAGCTGAAGGAGCGCGGGATCGACTTCCGCGGCACCTCCGACTCGGAGATCATCGCCGCCCTGCTCTCCTCCCATGACGGCAAGTTGATCGAGGACGCCGTCAGCGACGTGATGCCCCGCCTGCAGGGCGCCTACTCGACCGTGGTCATGACCAAGCACGCGATCGTCGCCTTCCGCGACCCACACGGCATCCGGCCGCTCTCGCTGGGCCGCCTCGATGGCCGCTTCGTCGTCGCCTCGGAGAGCTGCGCCTTCGACATCATCGGCGCCGAATTGATGCGCGAGGTGCATCCCGGCGAGATGGTCTCGCTGACCGAGGGCGGGCTGGAGACGCGCCAGGTGGTCAAGGCCGAGCGCAAGGCGACCTGCGTCTTCGAGCACATCTACTTCTCCCGCCCCGACAGCCGCCTCGAGGGCAAGGTGCTGCAGCAGGTGCGCGGCAAGATGGGGGAGCTGCTCTGGCGCCAGTCGCCGGTCGAGGCCGACCTGGTGATCGCCGTGCCGGACTCCGGCAACCCGGCGGCGGCGGGGTTCGCACGCGCCTCGGGGCTGCCCCGCGACGACGGCCTGATCAAGAACCGCTACGTCAACCGCACCTTCATCCAGCCTGGCCAGGAGCTGCGCAAGCACGGCCTGCGGCTGAAGTTCAACCCGCTGCCGGAGATCGTTGCCGGGCAGCGGATCGTCGTCGTCGACGACTCGATCGTGCGTGGCAACACCACCCGCCAGATCGTCGGCATGCTGCGCGACGCCGGCGCCAAGGAGGTGCACCTGCGGATCTCGGCGCCGCCGATCCGCAACCCCTGTCACTACGGCGTCGACATGTCGACCCGCGAGGAGATGATCGCCCACAACCGCACGATCGACGAGATCGCCGAGGAGCTCGACGCGGACTCGCTCGCCTACCTCTCGATGGACGGCATCTACGAGGCGATCGGCGGCAGCGCCGACGACCACTGCGACGCCTGCTTCAGCGGTCACTACCCGCTGGGCGACCCCGACGAGGCGAACGGAAAATTCGCGCTCGAGGACGTCGCCGTGGTTCCCGCTTCCTAGCGGCCCCGCCAGCCCGCCGCGAAATCCCGGCTGCCGCTGCAGGAGCCAGCCGTGGCCGTCACCGTGCCGCTGAAGCGGCGGTGACGCAGGCGGCCGACCAGTTCGACATAGGTGCGCGACTCGTCCTGGCGCAGCGCCCGCCCGACCACGATGCCGTCGGGCCCGACCCGGGCGGAGCGGATACCGGCGATCAACGCCGCTGCGGTGTCATGCCCCCCCGTTGGAGCCCCACAGTCGAGTGACACGGGAACCCTGAGGTCGCGCAGCACCCTGCCCTCCCCGCCGACCTCGAGAACCGGCCATCTCGGTTGCGCACTGCTGGGAAAGAGCGAGTAGCGGCCGTCGTCGCGGGCGCCGGTGGACCAGGGGCCGGTCGGCTTCTCGATCGTGAACTCCTCGTTCGGCAGTCCCTGGCTCGTGCCGGCGGCGTAGAAATTCACCCGCAGCTTGTGACGGCCGGCGGGCAGCTTGACGAGCAGGGCGTTTTCCCCGGCCGGGTCGTAGGAAGTGCGAGCGAGGTCGGTCCAGCCCCGCGGGCCGAGCTTACGGCCGATCCCCTGCAGGGCGAGTTCGGTGGCGCCGAGATCGGCGCTGGCGTGGAAGGTGAAACGGCTGAGATAGCCGGCGTAGAGATGCTTCGGAGCGGTGAGCTCGGCCCCTTCGACGTTGGGGGTTAGGAAGACCCAGCCCAGCGACCCGACTTCCCAGCCGTACTGACAACCCCAGCAGCGGCGGGTCACCGGCCAGGCGACCGTGCCCAGGTAGAGCGCCGCCGGGGAGGTGGTGGTCGGAAGCTGCAGATGCGAGACGCAGGTTCCCGCCTGCAGCCCGAGCTGTGCCGGGGCTTCGCCGGCGAAGTACGGCCCGGCGGCGATCAGACGTCCGTCGGCGCCCTTTTCGCCGCCGTTCGAGAAGCGGACCGCGTAGTCGCTCGCACCGCCTGAGGGATACGAGGGGCAGGCGTAGGTCACGTCCACCCCGCCCTTCGTCACCGGCATCGACGCGAAGCCCGGCGGCGCCAGATATGGGACCGGCGGTTCGATCGGCGTGCCCGGATAGGCGGCGGCAGAGGAGGCGGATAACGACAATGCGAGGAGGGCGAGCATCGGCGCCAGACCGGAGGGCCGCCAAGCCCTCGATGCGAACGCGAACGCCCTATCTGCCCCCAGCCTCAAGATCGTCCATGGTAACCACGGGGTCTGGAAGAACGGGGCTCGGCGTCGAGGGCGCAACCCCAGGGAGGATCGCCGGCGATGCGAGCAAGTTACGGGGTCAGATCATGGACCAGAGCCCCCGCGGGTCTCGAGTCGTGGATGCGTGCGACGGTGCAGCCCGCATAGAGCGGCCCTGCCTCGACCAGCGTCGAGAAGCCGTCGTCGGTGGGGCCGATCGGGGTCAGCAGGCGGCTCTCCGGGCGTTGGGCCCGGGCGAGGCGGACCTGGAGGGAAGGGGGCATGAAGCGGGCGCCGGGCCCCGACAGGCGGTTGAGGGCACGGCTCAGGCGCGGGCCGCGGCGATCGGCGCCGAGCCAGTGGGCGGTGGCGGCGTTGGCGACGACGCGGTGCGGGGCGGGCCAACCGGCGCCGAAGAGCTCGGTGAGGACGGTCTCTTCCGCGTCCAGCAGGCGCTGCCTGTAGGCGGGGTGGGCGCGGCTCTCCTCCGAGAGCAGGAACCGGGTTCCGGCGACGGCGGCGACGGCCCCTTGCTCGAGCGCCTGGCGGACGTCGGCGCGAGCGGCGATGCCGCCGGCGAGGAGCAGCGGGTAGTCGGCGGGCAGAGCGGCGCGCACCTGCTGGAGCAGCTCCAGGGCCGGCGTCCGGCCGCGCACGTGGCCGCCCGCCTCGACGCCCTGGACGATCACCGCGTCGGCGCCGGCCGCCTGCGCCCCGAGCGCCTCCGCAACCGACCCGCACTGGTGCATCCACACCCCCGGGACCCGCCGCCGCGGCGCCCCCCAGAAGGTAACGACGACGTCAGCGGCGGCCGCGGCTGCGAACCAGCTGCGGCGGGCGAAGGGCAGCAGCAGGTTGACCGCCACCGGCGCCGCCGTCAGCGCTCGGGCGGCGGCCAGCTCGCGCTCGATCGCGGTGGCGCCGTTGACCGCGATCGTCCCCAGGCCGCCGGCCTCGGAGACGGCCGCGGCCAGCTCGTGGCGGCTGAGGCCGCCGCCCATCCCAGCCTGGACGAGCGGGACGGTGACGCCGATGCGGTCGAGGATCATCACCTCGCCGATCCTAGGCGCCGAGCCCCAGGGGCGGCACGACTGCGCGAAGATGGCGCCGTGGCCGAGACCTTCAAGCTCGTCGTCCTCGCCTCCGGCAGCGGCACCAACCTGCAGGCGATCCTCGACACGCTGCACCGGCGCGAGGGGATCGAGGTGGTCGGGGTCGGCACCGACAAGCCGGACGCCTGGGCGCTGGAACGGGCGCAGATCGAGGGTGTGGCGACCGCGGTCTTCATCCGCGACAGATACGAGGACCGGGCGGCGCGCGACGCGGACATGGGCGACTGGATCGAATCGCGCGGAGCCGACCTGGTCGTCCTCGCCGGCTACATGCAGCTGCTCGACGACGGCTTCGTCGCTCGCTTCCGCAACCGCATCGTCAACGTCCACCCCGCCCTGCTGCCGGCCTTTCCCGGGCTCGACGCGATCGGACAGGCGCTGGCGGCGGGGGTGGAGACCACCGGGGTCACCGTCCACTTCGTCGACGAGGGGGTCGACACCGGACCGGCGATCGTCCAGCGCGAGGTGCCGGTGCCCGCGGGGCGCGACCGCGAGGAGCTGGAGGCTGCCGTTCACGCCGTCGAGCACGAGCTCTACCCGGAGGCGATCCGCATGATCGCGGAAGGCAGAGTTAGGATCGATGCCAGCGACCCGCACAAGGTCGCGATCGATGACTGAGACTGCCGCCGACACCCGTGACGAGAACGCCAACGACGGCGCGATCCGCGTCCGCCGGGCGCTGATCTCGGTCTCCGACAAGACCGGCGTCGCCGACTTCGCCAAGGGCCTGGCGGCGCTCGGAGTCGAGATCCTCTCCACCGGCGGCACCGCCACCGCCCTGCGCGAGGCCGGGCTGACCGTCACCGACGTCTCCGAGTTCACCGGTCAGGACGAGATCCTCGACGGCCGCGTGAAGACGCTGCACCCGCGCCTGCACGCGGCGCTGCTGGCGCGGCGCGACGATGCCGAGCACATGGCGACGCTGGAGCGCGAGGGAATCGAGCCGATCGACCTGGTCTGCGTCAACCTCTACCCCTTCGAGCAGACCGTCTCGGCGCACGACGTGGCGCCAGAGGTGGCGATCGAGAACATCGACATCGGCGGGCCGACGATGATCCGCGCCGCCGCCAAGAACCACGAAGCCGTCGCCGTCGTCGTCAAGCCGGAGTCCTACGACGCGGTCTGCGCCGAGCTGGAGGAGAGCGGCGGCGCCGAGCTGTCCGCCTCGACCCGGCACTGGCTGGCCAACGAGGCCTTCGCCCAGACCGCCCGCTACGACGCCGCGATCAGCCGCTGGTTCTCGACCGAGTACGAGGACTTCCCCGAACACCTGGCGGTCGCCTACGAGAAGGTGCTCGACCTCTCCTACGGCGAGAACCCGCACCAGCGCGCCGCCCTCTACGCCGATGCCGGCGCCCGCAGCCACATCCTCTCGCGGGTCTCGAAGCTGCACGGCAAGGCGCTCTCCTTCAACAACGTCCTCGACCTCGACTCGGCTCGCGCCCTCGTCGATGACTTCGAGCAGCCGGCCTGCGTGATCGTCAAGCACAACAACCCCTGCGGGGTGGCGATCGGCGCCGACGCACTCGAGGCCTACCTGAAGGCGCTCGCCTGCGACCCGCTCTCCGCCTACGGCGGCGTGATCGCCCTCAACCGCCCGATCAGCCGCGAGCTGGCCGAGGAGCTGCACAAGAACTTCGTCGAGGTGCTGAGCGCGCCCGACTTCGAGCACGGAGCGCTGGCCGTGCTGCAGCAGAAGGAGGCGATCCGCATCCTCTGCGAGGAGGAGCGCCGCCAGACCGACCCCAGCGAGCGCGACGTCAAACGCGTCCACGGCGGCCTCCTGATCCAGGACCGTGACGG
Organism: uncultured Solirubrobacterales bacterium; assembly: GCA_963812145.1. Taxonomy (GTDB): domain Bacteria; phylum Actinomycetota; class Thermoleophilia; order Solirubrobacterales; family 70-9; genus VAYN01. The sequence goes on along the minus strand of CAWEUG010000003.1, from coordinate 34,498 downwards.
CGACCCCGAGCCGCGCGAGATCATGGAGGTGGTGACGAAGACGCAGCCCAGCGAGGAGCAGTGGCGCGACCTGCTCTTCGCCTGGACCGTCTGCCGCCGCGTCCGCTCCAACGCGATCGTGATCGCCAAGGACGGCGCCACCCTCGGCGTCGGCGCCGGTCAGATGAGCCGCGTCGACTCAGTCCGCCTCGCCGTCGAGAAGTGCCGCGACGCCCGCGGCGAGGACGCCGACTCCCTCCTCGCCGGCTCGGCCGTCGCCTCCGACGCCTTCTTCCCCTTCGCCGACGGCCCTGAGCTCGCCATCCAGGCCGGCTCCAACACCGTGATCCAGCCCGGCGGCTCCAAACGCGACGGCGACGTGATCGCCGCCTGCGACGAGGGCGGCGTGGCGATGGTCTTCACCAAGCACCGCCACTTCCGGCACTAGCCGGGGCTCTGGCCAGGCCCCGCGAGCCCCTTCTGCTGTTCGCTGGCCCGGCGCACGTGGTCGCAGACTTCCTCCGGAGTGTCGGCGGTGAGCAGGAGCTCTTTGTCCCCGGGGGCGATCATGCCGGCATCCTCGAGCTCGTTGTCGATCCAGGCAAGCAGGGGCCGCCAGTGCTCGGAGTCGACGAGGATCGTCGGGAAGTGCTTGATCCGGTTGGTCTGGATCAGGGTCAGGCTCTCGAACATCTCGTCGAGGGTGCCGAAGCCGCCCGGGAAGATCACGAAGGCGCGGGCGTAACGGACGAACATCAGCTTGCGGGCGAAGAAGTAGTGAAAGTCGAGGCTGCGGTTGAGGTAGGGGTTGGCGTGCTGCTCGTGCGGGAGCTCGATGTTGAGGCCGACCGAGAGGCCACCGGCCTCGGCGGCGCCGCGGTTGGCGGCCTCCATCAGGCCGGGGCCGCCGCCGGTGATCACCGTGAAGCCGTGCTTGGCGAGGCAGGCACCGGTCTCGCGGCAGAGGTCGTACCAGCGGTGGCCCTCACCGATCCGGGCGGAACCGAAAACGGAGACGCCGTCGTCGATGTCGCGCAGGGCGTCGAAGCCGGCGTCGATCTCGGCGCGGATGCGGTCGAGGCGAACGTCGTCCTGTTCTTCGTCGGCACCGGGGACGCGGAGCAGGTGCTCGTCGTGTTTGGCGCCCCTGCCCGGAACCTCGCGAGCATCGTCGTCCTCAGCCAAATGCCCCCGGCGGGACTCGAACCCGCGACGCGCGGCTTAAAAGGCCACCGCTCTAACCAGCTGAGCTACAGGGGCGAAGTGCCCATGGTAGAGGGGTGCTGAGTGGCGTGCGGCCGAAGCGCGTCTGCTCAGGAGAGGTCGGGGAGACCTTGGTACGGGGTCGAGGCCTCGGCGTGGGTGCGCTGGGGGATGCGGCCGGCATGGCGGGCGGCGTGGCCTGCCTCGACGGCCCCCCGCAGGGCGCTTGCCATCGCCGCCGGCTCCTCGGCGCCGAAGACGGCGCTGGCGGCTAGCACAGCGTCGCAGCCCAGCTCCATCGCCAGGGCGGCGTCGGAGGCGGTGCCGATGCCGGCGTCGAGGACGACCGGGACCGAGGCGCGCTCGGCGATGATCGCGACGTTGTAGGGGTTGCGGATGCCGGCGCCAGAGCCGATCGCCGAGCCTAGCGGCATCACCGCGGCGCAGCCGGCCTGCTCGAGGCGGCGGGCCAGGATCGGGTCGTCGTTGGTGTAGGGGAGGACGGTGAAACCGTCGGCGACCAGCGTTTCGGCGGCGTCGAGCAGCTCGACCGCGTCCGGATAGAGGGTGCGGTCGTCGCCGATCACCTCGAGCTTGACCCAGTCCGTCTGGAAGGCCTCGCGGGCGAGCTTGGCGGTGCGGACGGCGTCGCGGGCAGTGAAGCAGCCGGCGGTGTTGGGCAGGGCGAAGAGGCCGAGGCGGTCGATCACGTCCAGGACCGAGCCCTCGGCGGCGGGCTCGATGCGGCGCAGCGCGACGGTGACGATCTCGGTGCCGGCGGCGAGCAGCGCCGCCTCCATCTGCTCCAGCGAGCGGAAGCCGCCGGTGCCGGCGATCAGCCGCGAGGACCACTGGCGGCCGCCCAGCTCCCAGGTATCGGCGCCACCCTGGATCGCGGCGAGGACCTCGACGCTCTGCCCCTCGCGCAGCGGCGTCGTCTCCCACTCGCCGCGGGGGACCACCTCGCCGTCGAGGGCGACGGCGACGCCGCGGGTCTCGGTTGTGGCGCCCGGGCTGGCTCCGGGACCGGCGGCGCCGGGCGGGGTGTCGCCGTCGGAGGCGCCGTGTGCCTCGCGCACCGCGTCGGCCAGCGTCGCCGCCTCCGGCAGCTCGCGCCGCTCCCCGTTCAGCTCGATCATCATCGCGGCTCCTCGCCGGCGCGCTCCGCGGCTTCGGCGGCCTCGGCCAGCGCGGCACCCCGCGCGGCAAGTTCCGCGGCCCGATTCGGGCCGGCGTCAATTCCCAGCTCCCCGGCGTCCCTTTGTCCTTTGTAACCCCCTGGGTTACAAAGGACAAGCGGAGCGGGTGCGCGGGGGCGGCCGCTTCCGGCAGCTGCTCGCCGGCGAGGACGGCGGCGATTGCGTCGGCGGTCAGGGGTGCCAGGAGGATGCCGTTGCGGTAGTGGCCGGTGGCTAGGACCAGACCCTCAATCGCGCCGGGGCCGATCAGCGGCAGGTTGTCCGGCGTGGCCGGGCGCAATCCCGCCATCGAGGCGACGAGCTCCATCTCGGCGACGTCGGGGAGCAGGCGGTAGGCCTCGCGCAGCAGCTCATGGACGCCGCCGGCAGTGACCGCGGTGTCGAACCCCTGCTCCTCGGAGGTGGCGCCAACGATCAGGCGGCCGTCGGGGCGCGGCACCAGGTAGACGCGCTCGGAGGCGACGATGCGCTCGCAGGGGGCGATGCCATCGCGGCCGTGCAGCTCGACGAGCTGGCCCTTGACCGGGCGCACCGGCGGGCGGGCGTGCTCAGGTAGCCAGGCGGTACACCCGGCCCAGGCGCCGGTGGCGAGGACGACGGCCGGGGCGAGAAGCTCCTCTCCGGCGGCGGTGCGGACTCCGGCGAGGCGCTCACCCTCGAAGATCCCCGCGACGACCTCGGTCGCGCCCGGCACCTCCCGCCGCGCTCCTCTCTCCACCACCGACCGCGGCTCCATATCCCGACCCGACCTCATCTCCACCCCGGCCCCTGCCAGCGCCGCCAGCAGCGCCCCCGTCAGCGCCCGGGGATCGACCGCGGCCTCATCGGCGGCGTGGACACCGCCGTTGAAGGAGGGCGTCAGGCCCGGCTCCAGCTCGCGGCAGCGCCGCGGCGGCAGCCACTCAGCCTCGAGGCCGAGCGAGCGCTGCAGGTCGTGGACCCGCCGCAGCTCCGCCGCCTCGTCGCGGTCGAGGGCGATGTGGAGGGCGCCCTGGCGCGTGTAGCCGGTCGTCTCCCCCGTCGTCGCCTCCAGCTCGGCGACGAAGCCCGGGTAGAGCTGAGCCGAGGCCAGGGTCATCTCCAGCAGCTCCGGCTCGCCGAAGGCCAGCTCGCCGACCGGGGCCAGCATCCCGGCGGCGACGCGGGTAGCGCCGGCGGGCGGCTCGGCCCGCTCGAGCACCGCCACGCGGGCGCCGCGGCGGGCGGCGGCCCAGGCACAGCTGAGGCCGATGACCCCGCCGCCAACGAATATCGCATCGAAACTGCGCTTCTCTGTCACGCCATTGCCTCCGCCGGCATTACCCGGATCAGGTCCATACGGTCGGTGACCTCGATGCCACCCTCTCAGCCCTCGCAGGCTCCCGTTACACCTACAAGGCTACCCCCCTCTTCAGCCCACAAGCCCCGCGCCGCGGCCGGTGGGCCTGAAGCGTCCGGCATATGGACGTTTGCGGCCCACCGACAGTCTGTTCGGGGCGGTCATAATCGCTGCATGAGCCTCGCGCCCCCTGAGTCCGCCGGTCCGCTGCGCCGCGAGCGGCTGCGCACGGCGCGGCTCTACTTCGTCTGCGACGCGCGGCCGGGCGGCGAGGACCCCGAAGCGCTGCTGCGGGCGGCGCTGAGCGGCGGCGTCGACATCGTCCAGCTGCGCGAGAAGGAGCTGAGCCGGGCGGAGATCGTGCGCGCCGCCTCGACCTTCCGCCGCATCTGCGACACCTATAGCGCCCTCTTCATCGTCAACGACGACCCCGACCTGGCCCGCACCTGCGACGCCGACGGCGTCCACATAGGGCAGGACGACGGATCGGTCGAGGAAGCGCGAGGGATTCTCGGCCCGGACGCGATCATCGGCCTTTCCACGCATTCGAAAGAGCAGATAGACGCCTCCGGGAGGGCGTCCGGCCAAGCAGATCAAGGACGCAGGGAGCGTGGCGTGCTCCGCACGCGAGCGACCGAGGACGCCGATATGCGCCGGCCGGAGGGCCTCCCGGATCACATCAGCGTCGGGCCGATCTGGGAGACGCCGACGAAAGCCGGCCGGCCGGCGGTCGGCCTCGACCTCGTCTCCCATGCCGCCGCGCACGCGACCCACCCCTTCTTCGGCATCGGCGGCATCGACTCGTCCAACGCCGAGCAGGTCGTCCGCGCCGGGGCGCGGCGGCTCTGCGTGGTCCGGGCGATCCGCGACGCCGCCGACCCGGCGCTGGCGGCCGAAGAGCTTCGACGCGCCTTCGCGGCGGGCGACGGCGCCGGGGCGAACAGCCAGGACGAGCTGCTGGATCAGCCGGCTCCCTGGCGGGGAGTGGCGCCCGGTGGCTGAGGAGCACCCCCAGAGCGAGGCGCCGCGCAAGCGCAAGGAGCGCGGGGGCGACCGCATGAAGCAGGGATATGCCAAGGCCGAGCAGCGCAACCAGGCGGCGCGCGAAGCGCTGCAGCCGCTGGACGAGGGCGAGCGGCCGACCGTGGTGACGATCGGGGCGATCGTCGCCGGCTTGGTCGCGCTCTCGATCGTGGCCGGCTACCTGGCCGGGGTCGAGGTCAACGGCGAGACCCCGAGATTGCCCCAGATCGTCGCCCCGGCACTGATCATGGGCGTGATGTCGTGGGGCATGTGGCACGCCCGCTACTGGGCCGTGCTCGGCTTCCAGCTGATCCTCGTCTTCCTCATCTTCAGCGCCGTTTTCGGACTCGCCGTGCAAGCGGCGACCGTGGCTCAGTTCGCGGCAACTCTCGGCCTGCTCGTCGTCTCCGGCACCTTCTTCGTCTTCATGGTCAAGGCGATGGCGCGGATCCAGATGCCGGAGCGCACCCCGCGCAGCTGATCGGTCGCGCGGTCCTTCACGATGCGTGCGTAAGGAGCCGCGCAATCGCCGTTCTATAGGCTCAGGTCAATGGCAGATTCCTTCGATGTGATCGTGATCGGCGGGGGACCCGGTGGCTACGTCGCGGCAATCCGCGCCGCCCAGCTGGGCAAGAAAACTGCCGTGGTCGAGCGCGACAAGGCCGGCGGCCGCTGCCTCAACTACGCCTGCATCCCGGCCAAGACGATCCTGCGCACCGCGGAGATCTACACCGAGGCGCGCGAGAGCGCCGACCTCGGCGTCGTCGCCAAGGACGTCTCGCTCGACTGGGACGCGGTCGGCAAGCGCCGCGCCGCCGTCTCCGAGTCGCTCTCGGGCGGGGTGAAGATGCTCTGGGACAAAAACAAGGTGACGGTGATCGAGGGCGAGGGCTCGCTGACCGCCGAGGGCAACGTCAAGGTCGGCGAGGAGACCTACGAGGCCGGTGCCGTCATCCTCGCCACCGGCTCCGTCGCGCTGCCGATCCCCGGGGTCGAGTTCGGGGAGCGCATCGTCGACACCTGGGGCGCCTGGTCGCTGCCGGAGGTGCCGAAGAAGATCGCCGTCGTCGGCGCCGGCGCCTCGGGCTGTGAGATCGCTTCCGCTTACGGCCGCTTCGGCACCGAGGTGCTGCTGATCGAGATGCTGCCGCAGATCATGCCGGCCGAGGACAAGGACGTGGTCCGGGTCGTCGAGCGCGCCTTCAAGAAGCAGAACATCACCGTCGCCACCGGCAACCCGGTCGAGAACGTCGAGGCCGGCGAGAAGTCCGTGAAGTTCACCTACGGCGGCGAGTCGGCCGAGGTCGACTACCTCTGCATCGCCGGCGGTCGCCGCGCCGACACCGAGCCGCTGGGCCTCAGCGAGGCCGGGGTCGAGCTGGAGGAGAACGGCAAGGTCAAGGTCGACGGGCAGCAGCGGACCACGAACCCGAAGGTCTACGCGATCGGCGACCTGGTCAACGCCAAGGCGCTGGCCCACAAGGCGGGCGAGGAGGCGATCGTCGCGGTCGAGGCCGCGACGGGCGCCGAGACCCATCCGGTCGATCAGAACCTGGTCGCCGGCGCCACCTTCAGCCACCCGCAGGTCGCCAGCGTCGGCCTCACCGAGGCGGCCGCCAAGGAGGCCGGCAACGACGTCAAGGTCGGCAAGTTCAAGCTCGGCGGCGTCGGCGGCGCCACCGTCTACGACGACAAAGAAGGCCTGGTCAAGATCGTCGCCGACTCCAAGTACGGCGAGATCCTCGGCGTCCACATCGTCGGCAACCGGGCCTGCGACATGATCGCCGAGCTGGTCGCGACGATGGCGCTCGAGGGCGGCTACCAGGAGCTGGCGCGGATCATCCATCCCCACCCGACGATCTCCGAGGCGATCTTCGAAGCCGCCAGGGCGGTCGACGGCTGGGCAACCCACGCCTGAGCGCCCTGCAAATCGGCGCATCTCGGGGTCCTCGATCGTTCGGGTCGGGTCACGCACGGGTGTGCGCTCCCCTCCCCTCACTTCCCTGCGTCCCCCAATCTGCTTGATTTTCGGACGCTCAGATGGCTAGATCGACTTTCTACTTCGACCTCGGATCGCCGTACGCGTACCTCGCCGCCGAGCGGGTCAGCGGGATGTTCACGGAAGCGGGGCTGGAGCAGCCGGAGTGGGTGCCGGTTCTGCTCGGGGGGCTGTTCGCGCGCTTCGACCGCGGCTCCTGGTCGCAGACGCCGGCGCGCGCCGAGGGGATGGCCGAGGTCGAGCGCCGCGCCGCCGCCTACGGGCTGCCGCCGATCCAGTGGCCCGAGCCCTGGCCCGGCAACACGCTGACGGCGATGCGGGTGGCGACCTTCGCCAAGCAGACCGGCCGCACCGTCTCCTTCTCCCTCGCCGCCTTCCGCCAGGCCTTCGCCGCCGGCCGCGACCTCAGCGACCCCGACAACGTGATGATCGCCGGCGCCGCCTGCGAGCTGCACCCGCGGGCGCTGGCGAAAGCGGTCCAGACCGAGATCGTCAAGAACGGCCTCAAGGAGGCGACCGAGGAGGCCGGAGACCGCGGCGTCAAGGGGGTGCCGGCGCTGGTCGTCGGCGAGGAGGTCTTCTGGGGAGACGACCGGCTGGAGGAAGGCGTGGAAGCCGCCGCGGTCTGATCGTTTGTCGACTTTTCCCCACCCTGGCGGGGTCAAATCGACAACCGACGCGGGAGGCGCGATTTCGGGCGCCCGCGCATCGCTAAGGTGAGATCGATGGCCGATCTGCCCGATGCCGCCACTTGTTACGAGCTACTCGCACGCATGGCCCTGATCCGCCGCTTCGAGGAGGAGGCGGGGCGCCAGTACCAGCGCGCCAAAGCCGGCGGCTTCCTGCACCTGGCGATCGGCGAGGAGGCGACGATCGTCGGCACCACCTCGGTCATGCGCGACGAAGACTTCCTGATCGGCACCTACCGCACCCACGGCCACGCGATCGCCCGCGGGACCGAGCCCAAGCGGGTGATGGCGGAGCTGTTCGGCCGCGTCGACGGGACCAGCGGCGGCCGCGGCGGCTCGATGCACATCTTCGACGCCGAGCGCCGCTTCATGGGCGGCTACGGGATCGTCGGCGGCAACCTGCCGATCGCCGCCGGGCTCGCCCTCTCCTCCCAGTACAAAGGCGAAGACGCGGTCACCGTCTGCATGTTCGGCGACGGCGCCTCCAACACCGGCAACTTCGGCGAGACGATGAACCTGGCGGCGCTCTGGAAGCTGCCGGTCTTCTTCCTAGTCGAGAACAACCTCTACGGGATGGGGACCGCGGTCGAGCGCCACTCGGCCCAGACCGACCTCTCGAAGAAGGCGGAGGGGTACGGCATTCCCGGCACCCGGGCCGACGGCATGGACGTGGTCGCCGTGCGCGAGGCCGTCGCCGCCGGAATCCAGGCGGCGCGCGAGGAGGACCGGCCGACTCTGGTCGAGGTCGTCACCTACCGCTACCGCGGCCACTCGGCCGCCGACCCCGAGGTCTACCGCGAGCCCGAGGAGGTCGAGGAGTGGCGCGAGAAAGACCCGATCGAGAGCTTCGCCCGCCGCTGCGTCGATGCCGGAGTGCTGGGCGAGCGCGAGGTGCAGCAGGCGCGCGATGCGGCGGAGCAGACCGTGGTCGCCGCGGTCGAGTTCGCCGAGGCCTCGCCGGAGCCGGCGCTCGACACGATGTACGAGAACCTCTACGCGCTCGATGACCCGGGTGGCTGGTACGCGGTCGACGAGCGCAGTCCGGAGCCCCACCGCGGCGAGCGCGAGGACCGGATGCCGGACGCAGCGCGCGAGCTGGCCGAGGCCGGCGCCGCCTACGCCGAGCAGCCCGACGAGGGGCGGCGGCCGAACCCGGCGCTGCAGGGGGACGCGCAGGACGGGGCCGAGTCGCGGGTCTCGGCCGATCGCGAGGCCGGCGACGAGGCCGAGGATCTTGCCCCCGAGCGGGCGATCGATGCCGAGAAGGACGCGGGCTGATGGCCGAGCTGCGCATGCGCGAGGCCCTGCGCGACGCAATGGCGGAGGAGATGCGCCGCGACGAGGGCGTCTTCGTGATGGGCGAGGACGTCGCCGTCTTCCAGGGCGCCTTCAAGGTGACCGAGGGGCTGATCGACGAGTTCGGCGAGCGCCGGGTGCGCGACACGCCGATCTCCGAGAACACGATCGTCGGCACCGGGGTCGGCGCCGCGATGGGCGGGCTGCGGCCGGTGGTCGAGCTGATGACGGTCAACTTCTCACTGCTGGCGCTGGACCAGATCGTCAACCACGCCGCCGCGATCCCCTACATGTTCAACGGCCAGGCCCGGGTGCCGATGGTGATCCGGATGCCGGGCGGCGGCGGCCACCAGCTCGGCCCCACCCACTCGCACAGCTTCGAGGCTCTCTACCTGCAGGTGCCGGGACTGCTGGTCGCCTGCCCCTCCACCCCGGCCGACGGCAAGGCGCTGCTGAAGGCGGCGATCCGCAACGACAACCCGGTGATCTTCATCGAGCACGAGAGCCTCTACGGGGTGCGCGGCGAGGTGCCCGAGGGCGAGGACGAGGTGCTGCGCTTCGGCGAAGCGGCGGTGCGGCGCGAGGGCTCCGACGTGACGATCGTCGGCGTCCTGAAGATGGCCCAGGTGGCCGAGCAGGCGGCGGCGAAGCTGGCCTCCGAGCACGGCGTCGAGGCCGAGGTGATCGACCCCCGCACCCTGCGCCCGCTCGACCTCGACACGATCCTCGAGTCGGTCCGCAAGACCAACCGCGCCGTGATCGTCGAGGAGGGCTGGCCGCACGGCGGCATCGGCGCCAACATGGCGACGCTGATCACCGAGCAGGCCTTCGACGACCTCGACGCCCCGGTCCAGCGCGTGACCGGCGCCGACGTCCACATGCCGTACTCGAAGCGCCTGGAGCAGGCGGCGATTCCGCACGAGGAGCACGTGGTGAGCGCGGCGCTGGCCACGTTGGAGGGCTCGCTCTGATGGCGGACATCGTCATGCCACGCCTGTCCGACTCGATGGAGGAGGGGACCGTTCTGCAGTGGCTGAAGAAGGTCGGTGACGAGATCAGCGTCGGTGACGAGATCGTGGAAATAGAGACCGACAAGGCGAACATGGCTTATGAGAGTGACGTTGCCGGGACGCTGACGGAGATCCTGGCCCAGGAGGGGGAGACGTTGCCGATCGGGAGTCCAATCGCCCAAATCGGAGATTCGAACGAGGGCTCCAAGCCCTCAGCTGCGGGGCCTGACGGGGGGGAGGCTCCTGCGGGCGAGGACGTGGCTTCGTTCTCGGAGCCTCCCCCCCGCCACCCGCAGGAGAGCGCTGAAAGCTCCGAGGGCCAAAGCCGGTCGGACAACGGCGACCGCATCAAAGCCTCGCCGGTCGCGCGGCGCATAGCCAAGGAGAAAGGTCTCGACCTGTCCACCATCCAGGGCTCCGGGCCCGGTGGCCGCATCGTCAAGTCAGACGTGAAGAAGGCCGCCTCTTCTGCGGGTGACGGGGGGGCGGGGGATGCCGCCGCGGCAGGACCCGCGGCTGAGGGGTCTGCTCCCTCGTCCGTCACTCCTGAGACCGCCAAGGGGCAGACGACCTACGAGGATTTGTCGAAGCTGCAGTCGACGATCGCCCGACGCATGTCGGAGTCGAAGGCGACGGCGCCGCACTTCTATCTCGAAGCCGAGATCGACATGTCGCGCGCGGTCGAGGCCCGGGCGCGGATCAAGGCGACGGCCGGCGAGGACGAGGTCGTGCCCTCCTTCAACGACATGGTCGTCAAGGCCTGCGCGCTGGCGCTGCGCGAGCACCCGCGGGCGAACGGTGCCTACCGCGACGGGCGCTTCGAGCTCTACTCGCGAGTCAACGTCGGCGTCGCGGTCGCCGCCCAGGACGCGCTCGTCGTTCCCACCGTCTTCGACGCCGATCGCAAGGGCCTGCGACAGATCGCCACCGAGTCGCGGGCGCTGGCGCAGCGGGTGCGCGAGGGGTCGATCACGCCGCCGGAGCTCTCGGGCGGCACCTTCACCGTCTCCAACCTGGGGATGTACGGGATCGACAACTTCAGCGCCGTGATCAACACCCCGCAGGCGGCGATCCTGGCCGTCGGCGCGATCAAGGAGCGGCCGGTGGTGCGCGAGGGCGAGATCGTCTCTGCCCACATGCTCGGCGTCACCCTCGCCTGCGACCACCGCATCCTCTACGGCGCCCCCGCCGCCGAGTTCCTGGCGCGGGTGCGGACTCTGCTCGAAGAGCCGCTCTCGCTGGCGCTCTGATCCGCCGCAGTCGGCGGGGAGCCCTGCTGGCCGTCTAGTCCTCGGCGCAGACGCGGTGGCGGCCGAACAGGGCGGCGGCGCTGAGGTCGGTGCCGACGTGGATCGAGCCGGCCTGGCTCGCTTCCACCATCGTCCACGGTCCCCGCTCCCGCAGGCAGGCCCCCGCCCCGGTGACTTTCCAGTACGGGCTGAAGTGGATGCGGAGCTCGAACTGGGAGGCGCGCGGGACGCTCAGGTCGAACCAGTCGGCGCCGATCGAGCTGATGCTCGCCGGCCGGTCGACCAGGCCGGTGGCGTCGCGCACGGCGAACAGGCGCCAGTCGCCGTTGCTCCAGATCGGCGTCAGGTAGGGCAGGTCGCGGTCGATCAACAGCTCCTCGCGGTGAGCCAGGTAGTCGAGGGACACGTCCGGAATGGCGACGTAGCTAACCCCGTTCGCCGCCAGCCAGTTGCGGTAGGAGCGGGGCGAGAGGCCGGAGCGGAAGAGCTGGAGCTCGTCCGTCTCCGCCTGCCGTTCCCAACCGCGAGCCAGCGGAAACTCGGGCGAGACGTAGTAGGCCTCCCAGCGATCCCGGGTCGGCGGGATCTCGATCCGCACCGGCTCTCCCCCGGTCCGCGCCTTCAGCTCGGCCAGCAGCGGCGTGTAGAAGTCGCGCTGCACGGAGGGGTCGGCCGAGGCGCGGGAGACGTCGCGGACCGCGCCCTGCCACTGCAGGTAGAGGAGCGGAACGGCGAGCAACAACAGCAGCAGACGGCGATGCGGGCGCCCCGCCAGCGCCAGCACGACCAACGGCCCCGCGACCAGGTTGCCGAGGCGGACCACGTTGCCGCCCATCGCGTTGGGAATCGCGAAGGCGCAGAGGACGGCGGCCCCGTAGAGAGCGGTGGCGCGGCGCAGCAGTCGTTCGCGCTCGGGCAGGACGAGGTAGACGAGCAGGGTCACGGCGAGGGCGCCGAGCAGGCTGGAGAGGACGAATGGCTCGTTGCCGGCGGTCGGGAAGGCGAGGGCCATGACCGCGATCGGCGCAGCCGCGCAAGCGGCGAGGGCGGCCCCCCGGCGCCGCTCCCCGACGAGGAAGAGCGCGCCGCCGATCAGGGCCAGGAAGAAGCCGGCGACCGGGCTCGAGCAGGAGGTGGCGAGGGCCAGCGGCATCGCCAGCAGCGGCCGATCGCGGTCCAGGGCGACCAGCGCCGCCAAGCCGATCGCCACGCCAAGCGCGAAGGTGAGCCGGCCGCTGAGCAGCATCGTGATCGTCCCCGCCCCGAACCAGAGCGTCGCCAGGCGGGCGCCGGAGCCGTAGTGGCGGCCGACCAGGAGGCCGAAGAAGCCGGTGGCGGTGACCGCGGCGAGGCCGCCGGCCACGGTCGCGCCCACGGCGGCGCCGAGCGGCGGAAAGAGGACGCTGTAGCCGAGCAGGTAGTGGCCGCCGTACCAGTAGTTGTTCCAGGCGAGGAAGCCGTGCGAGGCGAACAGTTCGCAGCGGAACAGCTGCGCAGCCAGGTCGACGCTGGGTGGGCGCAGGGCCATGTAGGCGAGCGCGGCGAACAGGACGGGGGCGAGGACGCCTCCCCAGAGCAGCCAGGCGCGGGTGGAGCTGGTGGCCCGACGGGCGCCGTCGGGCTCGATCAGGTCGGCGTCGAAGGCCGTGTATCGCCAGGGGTCTATCGGCATCTGTGCGTGGCTGTCCGTGACTCTCGGGCTGGGATGCCGCGGGGGCTGGGTCAGGGGTCGGCGCGGAGGGAGCTGGGCCGTCTCACCGGAACGGGACAAGCATAGAGCGCTCCCGTGCAACGATTTCAAGGGTGAGTGCCGAGATCCTCGTTGTCAACTGCGGAATCGTTCCCTACGAGGAGGCGCGCGAGGCACAGTCGCGCCTGCAGGAGGCGCGCCAGCGCGAGGAGGTCGCCGACGTCCTGCTCCTGCTCGAGCACCCCCCCATCTACACCCGCGGCCGCCGCTCCACGCCGGATGAGCTGCCGATGGGCGCCGAATGGTACGAGCGCCAGGGGATCGACGTGCGGGACACCGACCGTGGCGGCCGCGTCACCTATCACGGCCCCGGCCAGCTGGTCGCCTACCCGATCGTCTCCCTGCGCCCCTACGGCGACGACGTCCACGAGTACGTGCGGCGGCTGGAGCGGGTGATGATCGAGGCACTCGGGGAGCACGGCGTCGAGGCGGGCCCAATCGAGGGCCTCACCGGCGTCTGGACCCAAACCGCCGGCCGACGGGCCGGAGACGTCCATATGGTGGACGGTTCCGGCCCACCGACCCCAGGAGAGGAGCGCAAGATCGGGTCGATCGGGGTGCATGTGAGCCGGGGGGTGACTACGCATGGGCTGGCGGTCAACGTCAACAACGACCTGCAGCCGTTCGAGTGGATCGTGCCCTGCGGGATCGAGGGGGTGGCGATGACGTCGCTGGCGCGGGAGCTGGGGGCGGAGCAGGACCTCGGGGCATTCGCCGACACGGTCGTGGCTCGCTTCGGCGAGGTCTACGATCGCGAACCGGTCGCGACCGCCGCCGCCGACCTCGGGATCGCGCCCGCTACGCTCGGTCTCCCCCGATGAGCGAGACGATCGAGCAGACCGGAGTGGCCGCGGCCACCGCGTCGCCAGGCGAGGCGCCGGCGCCCACCGAGCGCGTCCACGTCACCCGCTCCCGCGCCAAGCCCGGCGGCACCGCCGCGGCCGCCGCCGGCACCGTCCCCTTCAAGCGCGCCCGCAAGCCGCCGTGGCTGAAGGTGCCGGCGCCGGGTGGGCCCAACTACCGGCGCCTGAAGGCGACGATCGGCTCCGACAACCTCCACACCGTCTGCGAGGAGGCCAACTGCCCCAACGTCGGGGAGTGCTGGGAGCGCGGCACCGCGACCTTCATGATCCTCGGCGACGTCTGCACCCGCCGCTGTGGCTTCTGCAACGTGCAAACGGGCAAGCCGACCTGGAACGACCCGCTGGAGCCGCTGCGCGTCGCCAATCAGGTGAAAGCGATGGGGCTGCGCCACGCGGTCGTCACCTCGGTCGACCGCGACGACCTGCCCGACTACGGGGCGAGTGCCTTCGTCGGCGTGATCCGCTCGATCCGGATGCTGGCCCCGAGCTGCAAGGTGGAGATCCTCACCCCCGACTTTCGCGGTCAGGAGATGCCGCTGGCCAAGGTCATCCACGAGAAGCCCGACGTCTTCAACCACAACGTCGAGACCGTGCCGCGCCTCTACCCGTTCGCCCGCCGGGGCTCCCAGTTCCTGCGCTCGGCCCGGGTGCTGCGGATGGCAAAGGAGATGGGCGGGCCCGACGTCGTCACCAAGTCCGGCCTGATGGTCGGCCTCGGCGAGAGCTTCGAGGAGATGGTGGAGACCTTCGGCCTCCTGCGCGAGCACCGCGTCCAGGTCCTCACCGTCGGTCAGTACCTGCGCCCGACCGAGAACCACCTGCCGGTCACCCGCTACTGGCACCCCGACGAGTTCGTGGCCCTGGAGAAGGCCGCCTACGGCCTGGGATTCGAGTCGGTCGCCGCCGGCCCCCTGGTCCGCAGCAGCTACCACGCGGACCAGAACCTGCCCGAGGGCAAGCGCGCCGAGGGCCTCACCGCTTAGGCACGTTCAAGAAGCCCTCGATGAATCCCCAGTGTCCTTCCTGTCAAGGCCGTCAGGTATTGCATCTCGCTGACGACTATTTCGAGTGTCAAAGTCAGGTCATAGAGGGAATGGTCCCGCCTGAGGTTTGCGGTGTGCCGGGCGGGATTCCACACTTCGGGCCCTGCGGCCACCGGTTCCGCTTTGATCCAGAGGCCGTCGCTCAAGCCGCGGCCGCGAGGCGGGCGAAGGCGGCTCGCGATGCGGCCATCGAGGTCGAGCGAGATGCCGCCGCTCGAGCGTCTCGAAGGGAGGCGGCGACCGCGCTTGCCACCTCCACCGATCCCGGCGATCTGCGTGCTGCCCTGCGGGACTACGGCGAGTATGTGAAGACCGCAGCCTGCACCGAAGCTTGGCGCCGAGTGGTTCCCGGTGCATTCCAGGCCACCCACGAGGTACTGATCGTGCGCGGCGTATCGCTGCTGAACCGCCTTCCGCTCGGTCAAACCTGGCGGTCCGGGAAATGGTCGGTAGCGAGCAGATCCGACGCCTGGCTGGTGGCTGGAGCGGGAAGGATGTTCCATCCCGAGACTCAGCATTTCGAGATCGTTACGTACTCCCGGTGGGAGGAGGATTTGGACGTGTGCATCGAGGCAGGCGGGAACATATGGATTCCCGCGGCCGACGCTTCTCTGCAGCTCCTGGGATCGACGGACACGGCGCGATTGGCCATCGGCAAGGGTGCGGACTTCCAGTGCGAGAAGCGCCGAAATCAGCATGGCCGAGCGAGTTTCGTCGTCGGGGGACGCCGTTTCGACCGGCCATTCAACGGCGATGGGCCCCAGACGGCCGCGGTCATGCTGGCGGCGCTGGGCGGCTGAGGGCTACGAGCACTACTCAGTGGAGCCAGCCGGGATCGAACCGGCGACCTCTGCCTTGCAAAGGCAGCGCTCTGCCAGCTGAGCTATGGCCCCTCGCCTTGGAAGTCTAGGCGCCTGTAGCCCCACTCGCCAGGCCGCTCAGCGGACGACGGCGCGTTTGTAGCGGCGCACGGAGAGGGTGGCGAAGACGATGGCGATGCCGAGGGACCAGGCGACGGCTCCCCAGACGTCGTTGCCGGCGGGGGCGCCGAGGAAGAGGGCGCGTATGGCGTCGACGACGATCGTGAAGGGGTTGACTTCGGCGAAGGCCTGGAGGGCGGCGGGCATCGATTCGACCGGGACGAAGGCCGAGGAGACGAAGGTGAGCGGGAAGATGACGATGAAGCCGAGCGACTGGGCGGCCTCCGGCGAGCTCGAGGTGAGGCCGACGAAGGCGAAGACCCAGGAGAAGGCGTAGCCGAACAGCAGCAGGAGCAGGATGCCGCCGGCGATGTGCAGGAGCGGGGCGTCGAAGGAGAAGCCGGCGATGACGCCGACCACGAGCATCACCGTGATCGAGATCGAGTTGGTGACGACGTCGGCGAGGGTGCGGCCGGCGAGCACGGCGGCCCGGGACATCGGCAGCGAGCGGAAGCGGTCGATCAGGCCCTTCTTGAGGTCCTCGGAGAGGCCCAGCGCGGTGATGAAGCCGCCGAAGGACATCGTCTGGACGATGATCCCCGGCATCAGGAAGTCGATGTAGCTGTAGCCGGGAGTCTCGATCGCGCCGCCGAAGACGTAGGCGAAGAGCAGCACGAACATGATCGGCTGCACCGTGAAGGAGAGCAGCAGGTCGGGTGCGCGGGGGATGCGCAGGAGGCTGCGTTTGGCCAGCACCAGCGTGTCGGACGACGGCGTAGCGGAGGCCGCTCATCGCTCCTCCTCCCCGTCGGGCCGCGGCGCCGTCCTCGGACTCGGCCACGTGGCCGGTGAGGGTGAGGAAGACCTCGTCGAGCGAGGGCCGCCGCATCGCCACGTCGTCGATCCCGATGCCGGCGTCGTTGAGCCGGAGCACGGCCG
This sequence comes from uncultured Solirubrobacterales bacterium, assembly GCA_963812145.1. Classification (GTDB taxonomy): domain Bacteria; phylum Actinomycetota; class Thermoleophilia; order Solirubrobacterales; family 70-9; genus VAYN01. The sequence goes on along the minus strand of CAWEUG010000003.1, from coordinate 18,017 downwards.
CGCCGATCGCGCCCTTGCGCTGGCGGATCGGCATCCGCAGGACGCCGTCGACCAGGGTCGGGCGCTCCGCCGCGACCGCCTCCAGCGCCGCGATCGCCGCCTCGGCGTCGGCCTCGTCCTCCAGGGTCACGTCGAGCCGCTCGCCGCCGAGCTGGTCCTTGAGCTCGTCGGAGCTGCCCTCGGCGATGACGCGGCCGCGGTCGATCACGGAGATGCGGTCGGCGAGGCGGTCGGCCTCGTCCAGGTACTGGGTGGTGAGCAGGACCGTGGTGCCGTCGGCGACCCGCCCTTCGATCGTCTCCCAGAGGGCGATGCGGCTGCGCGGGTCGAGGCCGGTGGTCGGCTCGTCGAGGAAGAGCACCGGCGGCCGGGCGACCAGGGCAGCGGCGAGGTCGAGGCGGCGGCGCATCCCGCCCGAGTAGGTCCGCACCAGGCGGTCGGCGGCGTCGCTGAGGTCGAAGCGCTCCAGCAGCTCGGCGGCGCGGCTCGCGCGGCTCGCCCTTGGGCAGGTGGTAGAGGCGGCCGACCATCTCCAGGTTCTCGGCCCCGGTGAGGTTTTCGTCGACCGCCGCGTACTGGCCGGCGAGGCCGATCTTGCTCCGCAGCTGCGCCGCCTGGCGGGCGACGTCGAGGCCGGCGACGCGGGCGCTGCCGCCGTCGGGCGGGAGCAGCGTGGTGAGGATGCGGACCGCGGTCGTCTTGCCGGCGCCGTTGGGCCCGAGCAGGCCGAGCACGGTGCCGGCCGCACCCGCAGGTCGACCCCGTCGAGCGCGCAGCACGTCCTTGTAGGACTTGCGCAGCCCCTCAGCTTCGATGGCGAAGTCGGCGTCCATCCGGGCAACCTACCGATGCCCGCTGCCGGCCTCGGCTAATCGTCGAAGTCGAAGTCCTTGGGCGGCTTCTGCTCGAACCAGAGGTTGTCGTCCTCGGGGGCGTCCTCGAGGAAGTCCGGCGTGTCCTCGAGCACGTCCTCGTGGGAGGAGCCGGGGGCTGGAGCGGCGGGCGGCGGTGCGTCTTCCTCGGGCTCGGGGGGCGCCTCGGGCGTGGCGAGCTCGTGCTCGTCAGAGGGCTCCTCGGCCGGCTCGTCATCCTCGAACGCGACCTCGACGCCGGCGTCGTCCTCCTCCTCGTCGAGGTCGACGAAGACGACCGGCGCTTCCTCGGTGGGAGGGGCGCCGGGCTCGTCCGGGAGCGGCGCCTCGAGCGCCTGGTTGAGCTCGTCCGAGAGCCGCTGCTCGCTGAAGAACTCGTCGAATTCGTCGGCCGGCTCGTCCTCGGCGGCGAGGGCGTCCTCGGCGCCAGCCTCGGCCCCGGTGCCGACGCTGGCCTCGATCCCGGCGAGCGGGTCGACCGGAGCGAGGCGCGGCTCGGCCATCTCGGCGTCGACGAGCTCGTCGTCGGAGGGAGCGTCGGACTCGGTCGCGGCGTCCTCGAACTGGCCCTCGACGTCGAAGATTTCGGTCGGCTGCTCGGCGATCGCGTGCCGCTCTTCGGTCGAGTGGCCGGGGTCGGCGATCGTCTCGTGCTCCATCGCCGGGTGCTCCTCGTCGGCGGGGCCATCGTCGAGCTCGGCGGCTGCCTCGTCCTCGGGAGCCTCGGCTGGCTCCGGCGCCCGGCGCGGCTCGGGCGCCTCCTGCAGGTCGGCGATGTTGGGAGCGCGCCGCTCGCCCGGCTCCTCGTCCGGCTGCTCCCCCGCCCCGACCTCCGGGGCGACCAGGAACTCGGTCGGCGCCTCCGCAAACGGATCGTGCTCGTCCGGCCGCGCCGGCGGCCCGAACGCCTCGTCCTCGAGCTTTTTAAGCTCGGCGTCATCCGCGCCATGGGCGCGCTTCAGTTCCAGGTGCTCGCGGATTGCGTCGTCGAGGATGCTCATGTGGCCATTCCTGATGAGGCTGCCAAAGACTATGCGGTTATCCTTGCGCTTGCGAGGCTATGGGATCAACTTCCCAGCCACGCTCCGCGGGGCTATAGCTCAGCTGGCAGAGCGCCTGGATCGCACCCAGGAGGTCGGCGGTTCGAATCCGCCTAGCTCCATTCCGAAGCGCCTGCACCTCGGCGCTTTTCTCGACTAGTCCCTGGAATCGTGGCCTGCTCGTCTGCGTCTCAGTCAAGTTCTAGTCAAGTAGCCCACCGCAGCGCCGCTCTTTCCTTCGCCGAGAGCCGGCCGCCACGATCATCCTGGGCACGGGGCAACGTGATCACGCTGCCCGCCTCCTCCCCGCCCTCCTCGCGGCGCTCGAGCAGATCGGCGAAGGCGCTGCCGGCCATCTGCGCCCGCACGTCGAGGGTGTGGCGGGCCTCGTCGAACATGTGGGTGTAGACGTCGAGGGTGGTCGTCACTCGGGCATGGCCGAGGATGCGGCTGACCTGGGCGACATCGAGGCGCAGGTCGATGATCAGGTGGCTGGCGAAGGTGTGGCGCAGATCGTGGAAGCGCAGTCGCGGCCAGCCATCGTCGTTGAGACCCGCTCGATCAGCGGCACTGTTCATCGCCCGCCGCTTGGCGTTGCGATGTCCCAGCGGCGTCGCCTTGCCGGTGGCGAAGACCCAGCTCGCCGGCGTGGTCCCAGAACTCCAGCGCCGGTACCCGCTCAGCACCCCGACCAGTTGCGGCGCCAAAGGGACATCGCGAACCGCCGCCGCAGTCTTCGGCGGAACCCTCCTTGCGGGCGAACCGCGATGGGCGCGGGAGAGCTAAGCGCGGAGATGAAGTTCACCGGCGGCGAGGTCGATGTCGTCCCAAATCAGTCCCAGCACCTCGGAGATGCGAAGGCCCCGTATAGAGACCAGTGGCGATCAACGGTCGGTAGCGCGGCGCACAGGCCGCGAGCAGGCGACTGATCTCCTCGCGGCCAGCACCCGCTGGCGGCGGCGAACCGGGCGCGGGCGCTCGCCGGCCTCAAGCTTCTCAACCGGGTTCTCGACGATCCAGCCATTGCGGATCGCGAAGCGCACCACGCTCTGCAGCGTGGCCAGGACGCCGGCGATCGTCTTCTCCGAACGACCCTTTACCCGCAGCTCAGTCATCAGCTCGGCGACATCGCCGACGGTGATCGCCCGCATCAGCCTCTGGCCGAGGATCGGCAAGAGGTGCTTGTTGAGGTGGTAGCGGTGGTGCTCGAGGGTGCGCTCGCGCCGCTCGCCGGCTTCGACTCGGCGCTCGTAGCGCTCTGCCCACCAGCCCGCGACACGGGCAAAGCGAAGCTGCGGAGCTGCCGGCGCGATCCCCCAGCGGGTCGCGTCGATGTAGGCAGCGCGCTCGATGCGAGCGGCATCAAGGTCGTAGCCGACGGTTCGAAAGCGCGGCTTGCCCTCGACCATGAAGCAGATCCCCTGCTCCACGCGAACTCTCTGGGTGGGGCGCCGAATGTCGCTCATGTCTCCTCCGATCTGGAAAGACAGGCTTAGCGCAGTGCGGGCGTTCGCGCCCGATAAGAGCCGTTACAAAGATGCTGACGTATCCTTGTGTTCCCAATTAGCACCGACCGCAGCTCGGAATACGCTCGGCACACCGGCGCTGAACGTCGCCTCTTCCCGCACGCCTCGCAAGAAGAGTTCGTCGACATATTCCATTCCAGCCGGGACAAAACGGTCGGGAGACACCGCACAGATGGACATCCAGTCAGTACTGAATATCCGCGCCGCGATTGCTCAGCACGCAGAACGGTGCGAGCGCCCCCCGAAAGCGATTCTGCTGAACCCGGCGAACTTCGATCTACTCGGAATGATCGAGGTGCTCGGCCTGCCGGTCCTGCCCGACGATCGCGTACCTCTCATGCGCGTCCGAGTCCATTGTGGAGTGGGTCCTGGAGGACGATGCGACGAAGGGGAGGTGCACTGGGACGAGGACGGCGGCGCCTTCGTCGAGAAGGACCTCGGCTAGCCGATCTTGTCCTCGAAGTCGTCGTGTGAGAAGAGCTCCCCGCTCCATAAGGCACACAGCTTGTACTTGAGATGGATCGCCGCCCCTTCGGACAGCTGGGTGACACGCCTATCCTCCAAGTAGTCGTGGTGAATCGTCACCGGCGCGTAGATCAGGGCCAGGCTCTCTTCTAGTCCCGCCTCCTCGATCGCAGGCACATATAAATAGTTGACCAAGTGATCGCGGAGCCGGCAGTCGTCGATCGCGCCGTCCTTGACAGCACCACGCTCGACCAACTCCTTCAATGGAACGACCGGGGCAAGCACCTGACTGCGTGCGCATACCCCGAGGCGTCACCTTGGGCGAGCATGCTGCAGGTCGGGGTTAGCAGCATCCCGAATCCGGAGGTGAATGGACCCGAGAGAAAGGTACGCTCCCCCTCCTCGTGGGCAACCGCGTCAGCCGGCCACGGATAGCCCTGCGGTATGCCGCAGAACAAATCGCCCTGCCTCAGGTAGGAGGTTCGATCCTGGTAGTAGCTCCTGTCGTCGGGGCGGAGCTCCCAGTCTTTGAGCGCCATCGGACGAGAGCTCCAGCCACTACGGAACGGCTAGGCGCCGTAGTCGTCCTCGGTGAGGGTATGGCGCTTGGAGGGTTTGCGCCGCTCCTTTTCGAGAGAGGTGTCTGGCGCAAAGTTGCTCCACATCTCCTCGCGCATCCGGTCGACATCCTCCTTAAGGAAACGGCGGAAGCCTGATCCCGGCAGCCGAGCAGCCTGCAGCAAACCTCTTTTCTCGAGGTTGCGCACGGTGTTCTCATGGACGCCAAGTTTCCGGGCGGTCTCTCTGACGTTGAGAAATTCGGACATAGCGGGGTTACCTCCTTGATGCTGCACTTTTGCACCGGAGACTATAGCTGCTATAGAGCCTTTATGGCAAATATCTATATTTAGCGAAATGTTGGGCTTGTCGAGCTTGTAGACTTTTGCTACTCTTGAGTCGAGTGAGCAGCCGATCCGACCCGGACCGCCAGCTAAGACCGAAAGGAACCGAATCGTGCAGATATATGTCCACAGCAGTGAGACCACTGAGCTGGCGCTGATCGAGGTCGAGGAAACCGTCTCAGTCAGAGAGCTCGGCGAGACCCGGGTCGGAACCGACGCGGCCGTCTGGCTCGAGGACGAGGACGAGAGCTTGGAGCTGGACGCGGTGCTGATCGACGTCGTCGCTGAGCGCGGCCACGTGCACGTTTCTAAGAAGCGCAAGAAGATCGCCGTCAATGTTCGCTATGGGGGAAACGAGCGGCCGAAGGAGTTCGCCCCGAGCGCGACGATCGCGAAGGTCTTTAAGTGGGCGACCGGGAAAAAAGGCTTTGACCTGACGGCTACCGAGAGGGCCAAGCACACTCTCGGCATCTGCGGGACCAACACCGAGCCGGACAAGTCCGAGCACGTTGGTTCCCTTGCCGGTCCGGACTGCACGCTCTGCCTCGACCTCGCGCCAAAGGAGCGCTTCGAGGGTTAGCTCCAATGGAGGCGGCCCTCGAACACCAGCTGACGCCGGACGAGCTCGCCTTCCGCGAGCACGTTTGCGGCGCTCTGTTCCAGGCCGGTGTCGATGCTGGCCGTTGGCGGCTGCTGAGCGTCGACTGGCCGGCGGCGACGCTCGCAATCAGCGCTGCCGCTAGGCCGGGATCGCCGGACGAGTTCTTCTTTCGTTTCGAGCTGACCGGCTACCCCTCGATCGCGACGGCCTGTCCAATCGACAGCGCCACCGGGCAGACGCTTTCGGCCGAGATGCGACCCAAGGGTGAGCTGCGTCGGCTGGGCCTTCCGGCCAGATTGGCAAGAAGGCCGGGCTCTCTACGTCCCGTGGGATCGCCTGTCGATCGTCGGCCATCCGGACTGGCCGACTAAGCACGCAGCAAAACTTTGGTCCGAGGAGGAAGGCATCGTCAGCTACCTGCGCCACACCCATGAGCTTCTGACAAGCGAGGACTACCTCGGTGTTTGAGCGTCTCACGCAGAAGGTCTTTGCCCCCCGGGCCTGGCTCAGGTTTCGGCGCGGCACTTGGCGGGAGATGATCGAGGAGCTCCATCGGCGCGGCGAGGACCGAAGAGAGTCGGGCGCCTTCCTGCTCAGCGGGCGCGAGGGAGACTCACGACTGGTCACCCGGGTCGTCTATCTCGACGACATAGATCCCGAATGCCTAGTCGGCGGCATCCATCTTCACGGAGAGGCCTACGGGAAGCTCTGGGATATCTGTAGTGACGCGAACCTGCAAGTGGTGGGAGACATCCATACGCATCCCGCAGACTGGGTCGGGCAGAGCTCGACCGACCGGGAAAACCCGATGGTCGCGCGCCAGGGGCACATCGGCCTGATCGCGCCCAACTTTGCATCGGGAGACATTGAAGCCAAACATTTGGGCGTCCACCGATACCGTGGCGAAGAGGGTTGGAACTCTCACTTCGGTCGCGAGGCCCGGCGCCTTGTCTACATAGGGCGGTTCGCCTGATGAAGGTCGACTCCGACCAGTTGCACCGCACGGTCAAGCTCGAGCTTGACCAAGGTCGGGCTAAGAGTCTTCGTGAAGCAGAGGCGATCGCGACAAGCTACGTACTGCAGTTGCAGGTAGGAGCGGGCATCGAACACGACCGCGCCGCACAGGCCGCGCTGCTGACTGCGTTGAACACCGCCCGCCGGGCCTTTCTTGGAGGGGTGCGCGTGTTGATAGAGGAAGAGGCGGTGCTCAGTTCCCCTTGGGCCCAAGGACATCGGGTCGGCGAGGTAGTGGCGAGATTCGGCTGCGAGGTCGTGACGAAGCTCTCCGAAGATTTCCCGACCCTGGTGATTGGGGACCCGGGCATCGTGCCCAAGGGCTCGATCATCCTCTATCCGACGAGTCAAGATTGGTCGGGCGGCGTCGTCGAGCAGCCGGCGGAACGCTTCTCCGGCCTAAGTCACTTCGCCCTCCCCGGTGTGCTCGCTGGCGCCCTTGGTGTCTCGGAGACTTTCCAGCATGTTCGCGGCGATCAGGAGGCAGGACGGCGGACGGTCGGTCTTTCACTTTGGAGGCCAGATCTCGAGTGGCGGAGCCCCGAGGCAACCGCGAGCGCACCGCGTTTCCTTCCGAGCAAGATCTGGCTGCTCGGCCTCGGACACCTCGGTCAGGCCTACGCCTGGGCCCTTGGGTTCCTCCCCTACGCCGACCCCGATGGGGTCATGGTCTACCTACAGGACTACGACGTTGTCGTAGAGGCGAATAGGAGCACCGGCCTCTTGGTCGAGGATGGCGACGTAGGAAAGACCAAGGGTCGGATGGTGGCGGCGCGCCTCGAGGGCCTCGGCTTTCAGACCAGGGTCATTGAGCGCGCCTTCGATACCCACACCAAGCGGACGACCAAGGAGCCAAACCTAGCGCTGGCAGGATTTGACGATCCCGTACCTCGGCGCGAGCTCGAGGAGGCGAACTTCGCTCGGATCGTCGACGCCGGTCTCGGGGCGGGTGTTCACCATTATCAGGAGATAGCGATACACAGCTTCCCCTCCGCCCTGCGCTCCCGAGACGCCTTCGCCACGGGCGCGCGAACGTCCGCGCGCCCCGAACAGCCCGCATACCGGGAGATGGTCGGTGAGAGAATTGCTGCAGGTGAGTCAGAAGGCGAGGCGGAGTGCGGCGTACTCGAGGTCGCGGGCCGAACGGTAGGCGCCTCTTTCGTCGGCGCCGTCGCAGCCTGTCTTGTCCTCGCCGAGGCCATGCGGATGCTCTCCCGCGGTCCGCTTTACCAGGTGATTGACCTCTCGCTGCGGAGCCCCCAACACCGCGAGGTCGTGAGGAACGAAGCGCCGGGCCACTACATCAACCCGGGGTACGTCTCTGCGACCGAGACGCCCGCGCCCTGACCAGCGGTTAATACGGAGAGCCAACCTCGGCGATGCCCTCCGCCGAGCCGGCGGGACTTTGCGGTGATCCCCCAGTGCCGCCGAGAGGTCCGGGGACCCCCTCCTCGGCCGCCTCGTCCTCGGCCGGGGCGGTGCCCACCGCCTCCGAGAGCGACTCGCGCTCGATCGTCTTCCACTTCGCGAGACCCTCCTCAAGGCTTTCCAGCAACTCAGTGCCAGCCTTGGAATAGCCCTCCCCCGCTTGGCAACTCCAGAGATGGACGTCTCCCCCTACACCTAGCTGTCCCGCTAGCCCGTCGATGCACGTTCTGATCGTCCGATAGGCGATCAGACGCAGCTCCTTGATCGTCTGCTCACGAGGCTGGTAGTGCCGCAAGAGACCGTGGGCGACGAAAGCAGCCGAACCGCCGCTACCAATTGCCTGGAGTCCGCGTTCCTCGTAGAAGGTTGCTATGCACTGCCCGTCGATCTCGAGCAGCCAATGGCCGACGCTGTCGCGGCCGACCACTAGGAGGCTCCCCTCCAATGCCTCATCGGCGGTCTGAGTCGTCGAAATGAACTCGGTGTAGAACTGTCCCAGGACCGGCCTAACCGCCGCGACCAGAGCGGTTCGAGCATCCCAGCGCTCGATCATCTCGGTGTCGCCAAAATCGGCCAGCATCCTCGCCTCGATGTTCTGTTTAACAGCATCGCGCACGGCGGAGTTACCGCTGTACCCCACAAGGAGGCCACCAGTGGCGGTCCAAATCTTCTCAACGTCGAACCGAGTGTGGCCGGACTCGGTGCCCTCGCTATCGGAGGCCATGACGGCGCACGAATCGCCGACGAATCCGACAATTACCGTCAATCGATGCGGGCGATGGATCTAGCCGCATAGTCCGGGTACTCGGCATAGACCTCGCGTAGGAGCTGCGCGAAGGAGCGACTGGAAGCCCACCATCCGATCCGCTTCAGCCACTCGGCACTCTCCCCGAGTCCGGCTTCAATTTCCTCGACGCGATGCTGACCCGCATCAGTCAATACACAGGCGTCGTAGCCCCCGGCGCGCTCCAGTAGGTCTTGACCGAGGAGGAAGTCGCGGGACCGATATACGGCAGCATCGAAGGGACCGTAGTCATACGGCTGGAAATCGAAGAGCCCGCCCCACTCAGGGAGACCGCGCTGAGAGACTATGAAGGCCGACTTCATGGTCCGGATTGCGTCGAAGGGGTAGGGCGCGTCCTCCGCCCCCTTGGCGATCACCAAGAGTAGGTCGTCTCTGTCGGTGGTCCCGGGAGGGTTCTCTGCCATGTTCGGAACAGGTCAGCTCGCCAAGCCAATCGGCGGCTGGCAATCTGCACTTTGATACGCAGGTTAGACGAATAATCCGACGATAAGGGGTTCTCAGGCCGCGGGAAACATTTGACGGCGTCTACCGCAACGTCCGCGCTGGTCCGGAAGTGCCAGCGTTGCGACCGACCCCCTACGTCTTAAGGGCGAAGGTCGAATTCACCAAGAATCGGACCATCTTGAACCGGCAACCACGATTTCGGGAACTTCTCGCCAGAAGTTCCCGACTCGGATCACATCGCCGCATATCCGTGCATATCCGACGTCACTGTCAACGTGAGCTGAGGCCGGCGGCGACGTCCGGCCCAGCCGGTTTGGTCCCGGATCGGCGGCGAGCTGACTCTGCATATCGCTGTCGGCCTTCGGTCTGACCTCATGCGGTTGTGTCGCTCGCCGCCATCCGAGGACCCCGGCTTGACCTAATAGGAGCGTGGCACCGCCCCAAGTGAGGTTCGTCAGCCGGAGGTCCGATCGAAGGCAATGACAATCGAAGGGACAGACCAGATGATCGTGATCGGAGCGGATACCCACAAGGCCACCCACACCTGCGCGGCGGTGGCTGCGGCAACCGGTCAGCTCGCCGGCGAGCTGACCGTGGCGGCGAGGAAGCCGGGATTCATCGAGCTGCTCGCTTGGGCTAGGGAGCTCGATCCGGACCGGGTCTGGGCAATCGAGGACTGCCGTCATGTCTCCGGCGCCCTGGAGCGGTTCCTGGTCGCGGCGGGAGAGCGGGTGGTGCGGGTCCCTCCGAAGCTGATGGGCCAAAGCCGCCGCGGCGAGCGCAGCGCCGGCAAGTCGGATCCGATCGACGCCCTCGCAGTCGCCAGGGCCGCTCTGCGCGAGGGCCCCGAGGCCCTGCCGGCCGCACACCTCGACGAGGCCGCACTGGAGCTGAAGCTCCTGCTCGACCACCGCGAGGACATCGTCAAGGCCCGCTCCGCAGACCAGCAGCGGCTGCGCTGGCACCTGCACGACCTCTGGCCCGAGCTGGAGTTGCCGGCGGGCTGCCTTGACCGGCCCACCTGGCTCGATCGCCTCGCCCGCAAGCTGGCTAGGGCCGAGCAGGGCGCCCGCGTGAGGGTCGCCCGCGAGCTGGTGGTGGAGATCCGCCGGCGCGCTCGCCGGGCCAAAGAGCTCGAAGGCGAGATCGCGGCGCTGGTCTCTCGCCGGGCGCCCGAGCTGCTGGAGCTGAAGGGCTGCGGCACGCTGATCGCCGCCAAGCTCGTGGCCGAGACCGCCGGCGCGGCCCGCCTTGCAAGCGACGCCAAGTTCGCCCGGCTGGCCGGAGTCGCTCCCGTTCCCGCCTCCTCGGGCAAGCGCGTCCGCCATCGCCTCGATCGCGGCGGCAACCGGCAGCTCAACTGCGCCCTACACCGGATCGCCGTCTGCCAGGGACGCGTCCACCCCCCGGCGCAGGAGTTCCTCGAGCGAAAGCAGGCCGAGGGGAAGTCAAGGCGCGAAGCCCTTCGCTGCCTCAAACGCCACCTGGCCCGCCGGGTCTGGCGGCTGTTGATTGATTCCGAAAGGGAGATATCCCCGACACCTGTCGACACTCAGAGAGGCACGCTGGCGCCGCAGTTTGCGGTGGCCACTTGACATAGGAGCAACCGCATATCGCTGCTCAACGGAGCCCTAAGCACGCTGGAAGTCCCTGCAAATAGGCTACTTATTGCGGGTCTAACGCTGGCTGCCGCCGCGGATCGCACCCAGGAGGTCGGCGGTTCGAATCCGCCTAGCTCCACTCAGACATTTGGCAGTCCCATGCGGACGGAGCTCCTGGGGGGACATTCCTCGAGTGGCGTCCGTGGAGTCGGCGAGAGGGTGGCTAAGGGGAGAGAGTCGTCAGCCCGTCCACCGAGAATGAGGTCCCTCGGTGGAAGATTTGAAGTCGGGTCCCAGGACTGCCATCCAAAGACTTGATGAGCTCCAGCTTTGGAGCTGGCCCAAGACACCTACCGGCGAAGGGAGCATTTCCCACCAATTCTTGCGGGCCGACAGGAGGTCGGCGGCCGGCTGTTCTGGATGCGCTCGGCTTGGTGGTGCGCGGGCCGTTGTCGGAGGGTCAAATCGTGTTGTGAGGGTGGTGGCTCCGTCGCCGGTAGAGGTGCTCGGAGGAAACGCTGGCTCCCAGCATTCCCCAGGCACTGAATCCTGCGTCGCGAGGATCCCTGCAGACGAATAGTCTGAGCGTCGTGCAGGGGGAGGAATCAACCGGTTACCTGTCGTTGCTGCGGCTGAACCGAACGCAGGTCTTCGAGCTGCTGCTGGTGGGCCTCGTCCTCGGTGTCGGGGTCAACCTGCTGGCCACCTACATCAGCGGCCGACTCTCGCCGTGCGGGACTCTGATCGCGGGCCTCGCGATCAGCATCGGCGCGACGCTGTTCTTGCTCTGGCGGGTCCTGCGCCCGCCGCCTCGCGTGCGCAACTTCTCAGGGTTCTTTCTCTACGACACCGAGACCAACGCCCTGACTTCTCACGATCCCCTCTACGAGTTGGGATCGGCCCTGCAGCGCTACACGGAGGCGGCTTTTGCGGAGGATCGCTCGATCAAGGCAACCTGGGATGCGAATCCGATCAGCGATCTGCTCTCCGGCAATTCAGCAAGGAGCAATGGCGCCGGAATGAGCCTCGATCTAATCCGACAGGCAACTGAGTACTTCATCCTCAGGAGCTTCTCGAATCGACTCACCGAGCACTTCGCGTCAGGCGAGTACAAGAGCGATGAGCTGAGCACGTTAACCCACCTCGATCTGCCGGAGATTCTGCTGCAGAACCGGTTCTTACGGACGTTCGCCGAGCCGATGGAGGAACGCGCTGCCTTCCTCCCGAACGTGCCTGGCTCCTCTGAGGGATACTCCGTCATCTCCGCCACGAGTGAGACCGGGGCGATCTACGAGCGCTTTGAGCTTGTCCTGCCAAAGGGGTGGGGATTACACCGCTCGACGGCAAATCAAATCGAGATCGAGACGACTCGGTTCGCCCTGACGATCGCGATCGAGAGCCATGGCTGGGGAGCGCGCCTGCCCTCCACCTACATTCCCCACTACCTGGGACTAGGCGACGAGGAGGGGACCCGCTACTCCGAGTTGGAGATCGAGGTATCGATCGAGATCGCCCCGCGTCGGGCTTGGCGTTTGAGCCCGATGGTCTGGAAAAACTACCGCTGGATTGATCGCTGGATCGCCGATCTGGAGCCGCAGATCTCCCAACAGGCCTACCTTGAGATGATCGAATATGCAGGCGCCGAGACCGCGTATCGACTGCTGGCCGGCGCGGCCCCCGCACCCCCGATGAGCGAGTTCGTAGAGCAGGAAGATCCTCAATCCGAGACTCCCGATGAGGTGGGTCAATTCAAACACATGCGCCCTCCTGTGGAAGTCGGCGATCGCGTCGAGCACGCGAGTTTCGGGGCCGGCATTACGACCGGGCTGGAGGTTGGGGGCGTGGTAGTTGTCGACTTCGATGACGAGCGCGCCGGCGAGAAGAAGTTCATGTGGGACTACTCGCCGATGAGGCGGGTCTGACCCCAGCTAGTAGGCGGAGCGAGGTGTCAGTAGCGGTGGTCGCTAGGGACGCGTTGCAAGTAGGTGCGTCGACCAACTCGCAACCACCCGTCGAACGAACCAACTTGCTTCATCGTCGTCATTCGCGCTTCGGTCAAACCGTCGGCGCTCCGTGCCGAGCGCTAAAGCCGAGGACCTCAGGGCTGTTTGCCGTCGCTTTGAAATCCCCATCTCTTTCTTCGACCACCAATCGAGCTCCCGCCCATCTAGGTTCCGGCCTTGGAGGTCGTGCTCGACGACCTCGATCGCAGCGTAGCCCGCCACCCAAATCGATCTCCTCGTTGTCATTGAGCATGAGATCGACAAGGTGAACCGCGGCTACATCAGTCATTGATCCTGCGAGCTGCATCGAAGCGACGAAGTCGATTCCGTTGACGATCTCGAGACCCTTTGGCATCGGAGACCGCGGGTTGCCGAGTCGCTCGACCATGTCGGCATAGTCCTCGGGGAGCATGTGATCGTGCGCAATCCCCACCACCACGCGCTGTATCGAGTGGCCTGCCTCATCGATTGTCTTTCGCGCTGCGATTGAGAGGGGCTGAAACACACGTCCCCTACGAAGCCTCCCGACACCGTTCAGCCGAGTCACAAACGCATTGATCTCTGCTTCGGCGGTGCGTGGCGCGTCCGGAACGCGGCAGCGCTCTCGTATCTCACGATGTCACCGCCGCAAGGGCGCCGCTCACCGCGTTGTGGCGACCGCGCCGTCGTGCCTCCTCTTCGAGTTCCCGCGCCGTGAGCAGCCCGCGGCCAAGTGCCTGCCGCAGGGCCATCTCCAGCTGCTCGGGCTGCAGTTCCCCGGCTACGTCGACGAGCGTTCGCGCCGGGGCGGTTAGGGGGAGCCCTTCGCGCCAGACCGTGTCGACCGCTTCCTCGTCGGGGCGGGTGTGGATGACGACGCCGGCCGGACGACGCAGGCCGCGGTATCGGCGTCCGAGGAGCAGGTGGACCGCGTCGGGAATGTTGTCGCTGAGATCGAGCAGGGCGAGCGCGCTTTGGTGCGAGAGGACGGCCTTGTTGGCCCCGACCGCCATCCACTTCTCACGCATCTCGTCGTCTTCCGGACGGGGGAAGCCCGGTAGGCGGTAGAGCCCGCGGCGCACCCGCTCGAACCGGTTCCGGCGCACGTAGTGACTCAGGAGCTGGCTGCTGATTCCACGCTTACGGGCCTGGCTCGTGGTGAAGTAGCCATGCTGCTGATAGGCAATCGTCTCGAGTCCCCGCACATCAAGTTGGTCATGCATAGGCAAAGTATAGCTTTGCTTTCGCGGACATCATAACTCCACACCGTTTCCAACCGCCCTGCGCAAATTCGGCACTTCTGGCCAAGAGTGCCCGAATCGCGGTATATCCCTGCGTATCCGCGGCAAAGCGTCGGGATGAAGCGCGGCCGCTGAGCACGGCCAATTACCAGAAGAAAGCGCATAATCGTCCTCTTCTCGGGGGCGGCGACGAACGGGACATCATGCAGAGGAGCGGGTCCGTGGATTCAGGAAGGCGACTTCACCGCTCCAGCCGACTGCAGCGCTGGGTGCCCGGGGTCAAGCTCATCCGGGAGTACCCCGGCCGGTCCGCTCGACCGGACCTGGTGGCGGGAGTCGTGCTGGCAGCGATCCTGGTTCCACAGGGAATGGCCTATGCGGAGCTCGCCGGGCTGCCGGCGGTCACGGGCCTCTACACGACGATCGCCTGCCTGGTGGGCTACGCCCTCTTTGGGCCTTCACGGGTCCTGGTGCTCGGCCCCGACTCCTCGATCTCGCCCCTGATCCTCGCTTCGATCGCGCCCCTACTGGTCGTGGGAGATCCGGGGTCGGCGATCGTGCTGGCGGGCATGCTCGCGATCTTCGTCGGCCTGATCGAGATCGGCCTCGGCCTCGGCAAGCTCGGGTTCGTCGCCGACCTGCTCTCGAAAGAGGTGCAGGTCGGCTACATGAACGGCCTCGGGATCACGATCATCGCCGGACAGCTGCCGAAGCTGTTCGGGTTCTCGACCGACGCCGACTCGTTCCTCGGCGAGCTGAAGGCGTTCGTGGAAGGCCTCGGCCAGACGCACACCACCACGCTCGTGCTCGGGCTCGCGGTCCTCGGCATCCTGCTCCTGCTCCCGCTCGCCACCAAGCGCCTGCCGGCGATCCTCGTGGGAGTCGTTGCGGCCACCGTCGCCTCGGCGGCCTTCGGCCTGGCCGACCACGGGGTCGCGACGGTCGGATCGCTGCCCCAGGGAGTGCCGACCCCCGGGCTCCCCTGGACGGACGCCGGCGACGTCCCGGCGCTGCTGCTGGCGGCGCTCGGCATCACCCTGGTCTCACTGACCGACACGATCGCGACCGCGACCAGCTTCGCGGCCCGGCGTGGAGACGACGTCAAGCCCGATCAGGAGATGATCGGCGTCGGCGCCGCGAACGTGGCGGCCGGCTTCTTCCAGGGCTTCGCGGTCTCGACCAGCGGCTCGAGGACCGCGGTCGCCGAGCAGTCGGGGGCGAAGACCCAGCTGGCCGGGCTGGTCGGGGCCGGGCTCGTCGCGGCTCTCCTTCTCTTCCTCAACTCACTGCTCGCCGACCTGCCGCAAGCAGCGCTCGCGGCGGTGGTGATCGCCGCCGCGATATCGCTGATGAACCTGCCCCTGCTGCGCCGCTACTACGAGATGCGCAGAAGCGCGCTCGGCGTGTCCCTGGTGGCCACCGCCGGTGTCGTCCTCCTCGGCGTCCTGCAGGGAATCGTGGTTGCGGTTCTGCTGGCGATCATCCTCTTCTTTCGCCGCAACTGGTGGCCGCATGGCGCGGTTCTGGGACGCCCCGAGGGAACGGAGGGGTGGCACGACGTCACCGCCTACCCTGACGCCGAGGAGATCCCGGGCGTTGTCGTCTACCGCTGGGAGGCGCCCCTGTTCTTCGCCAACTCGGGAAGGTTCCGCGACGAGATCAGGCGGCTCGCGCGCGAGCGCGAGCCCGATTGGATCGTTCTGCAGTGCGAGGCCATCACCGACGTCGACGTGACCGCGGCGGAGATGCTGGAGCAGCTCGACCGCGAGTTGAACGCGTCGGGAATACACCTCGCCTTCGTCGAGCTGCGCGATCGCCTCAAGGAGCTGACTCTGCGCTACGGGCTGATGGACACGCTCGACAAAGATCACTTCTATCCCTCCCCGGAGGCGGCAATAGCCGCGATTCGATTGGAGGGCGGCGCGGGCCGCGACTAGCCCAACGTCGCTCCCTCGATCGAGGCGCGCGGCTCGAATTCCCGCAGCCGCATCATCCGGAAGGAATTGAAGAGCCCGATCAAGCCGGCGATGATCGGAATCAACAGTGCCACCTGCAGAGAGCGGTTCGTCGCGTCCGTGTTGATGCTGAGGACTTCATCCTGAACCGCCTCTGGCTCTTCGGCGAGGAGCTGTTCGAGTTTCGCACTGCTCGTCACTTCTGCGTCTTCGTCGAGCTTTTCCGCGATCTGTCGCTGCTGGTCCGCTGGGATCACGGTACTTGCCTCGGTCATGTTGGTGAAGCTGAGCGAGAGGACCGCCAACAGCACGCCCCCGGCCATCGCCAGTCCGAACGAGAGCCCGAAGGACCCTGCCGCCGAGTTCACCCCGGCCGCCTCGCTGATCCGCTCCTCGTCGATCGGGGCGAGCGTGTAGTTGTTGAGCTGGGAGACCAACAGCCCCAGCCCGGTTCCGGCCATCGCCAGCGGAATGACCAGATACCAGCCGGAGTCCGCCTCGGGCACGATCGGGACGAGCAATGCCATGCCGAGGGTGCTGAGCGCGAAGCCCAAGCGGATGATCGAAGCGGGGCGGCGATCCCCGGCCCTCCGCCCCGCGAGAACCGCCGCTCCAAACATGGTCAGGGAGAGCGGAGCGAGGGTCAGGCCGGTCTCCAGGGCGTTGTATTCGAGAGAGATCTGGAGGAAGATCGGCAGCGCGATCATTGCCCCACCCAGGGTGATGTTCTGAAGTGCCTGCTGGGAGATTCCGATCCTGAAGTTGGGATGGCGGAAAAGGTCTGGGTCGAGCAGGGTCGCCTTTCCTTCGCGGCGGCGCCGCACCAGCCAACGGGCCAGCGCCCAGAGCGCAAGCGCGCCGAGCGCGATCGTCAGCCCGACGAACTCGCCGCCCTCCTGCCAGATCAGAATCCCCAGGACCACTCCGCCCATGCCGATGACCGAGAGGACGGCCCCGGCTCCGTCGATCTGGCGAGGGCCGGTGTAGGGCACGTCGCGGACGAGCTTGATGTTGAGCAGGACGCCCCCGATCACGACCAGCTCGAGGAAGAAGCCGACCCGCCATGAGAGGAAGGTCGTCAGGAAACCGCCTAGAAGCGGACCAACCGCCGCCGCGACGGCTGCTGACGCACCGACCAGCGCATACGCCTTCTTCTGTGCCGCGCCCTCGAAGTTCCCGCGGATCAGCGACTGCATTGCCGGCAGCAGCAGGGAGGCGCCGAGACCGCCGAGGATCGCCCAGAAGATGACGATCGCGCCGAGGCCCTGAGCCAGCGTCATCGCCAAGGCTCCGGTCGCATAGCCCAGCAGACCCAGGACAAAGGCGCGCTTTCGCCCGATCAGGTCGCCGATCTTGCTGCTGATCAAGATGAATGCCGCTGAGACCAGGGCCTCCAGCGCGATCGCCGACTGGACACCGCTGACGGTCGTATCGAGATCCCCGACCACGGCCGAGATCGAGACGTTCATCAACGAGGTGTCGACGACGAGCACGAACATCGCCATCGCGAGGACGAAGGCCAACCGCGTGCTGCCAGCTTCCTCCTCCGAGGCGGTGGTGCCCACCGCTCGCGTCATGGGCCTTGCTCGGTGACGGCGGGGTCGGCCGGCCCAGGCTCGGCTCGCTTCTCCGATGAGCGGGAGGCGGTGAGCTCGGCGGAGATCCTTACCGCCGCGGAGACGAGGGGGGCAGCGAGGATGAGTCCGATGGCACCGAAGAGGCAGCCACCGGCGATGGTGGCGATCAGAACCGCCAGGGGGTGGAGGTCGAGGGCGGCGCCGTAGGCGATCGGCTGCACCAGTTGCTGGAGCACGCCGTTGGCGAGGAGGACGATTACCGCGATCGCCAGGGCGGCCTCAGGCCCCTGGCCGCCCAAGGCGATCAAGACCGCGAAAGCCCCCGCCGCCCAGGCGCCGAGATAGGGCACGTAGCCGCCGAGGAAGGTGACGACGGCGATCGTCCCCGGCAGAGGCACCCCGAGCAGCAGCGCCCCGGCGCCGACCAGCACCGCGCTCCAGGCGGCGACGATCGTGACCCCGACGAAGTAGCCGCGGAGGGAACGGGACACCTGCGCCATCACGGTGCGGGCGAGCGGCACCGGCATGCCGAGATGGCGCTCGACGAATCTGCCGAGCGTGGGT
>CAWEUG010000002.1:0-748769 GCA_963812145.1 uncultured Solirubrobacterales bacterium | reverse complement strand
CAGCGCGAAGCCCATGTTCTCGCGCACGGTCATGTGCGGGTAGAGCGCGTAGTTCTGGAAGACCATGGCGATGTCGCGGTCCTTCGGCGCTCGGTCGTTGACTACGTCGCCGCCGATCTTCAGCTCGCCGGCGGAGATGTCCTCGAGCCCGGCGATCATCCGCAGCGCCGTCGACTTGCCGCAGCCCGAGGGCCCGACGAGGATCATGAACTCGCCGTCGGCGATGTCGAGGTCCATCTCCTTGACGGCTTCGAAGCCGTCCGCGAAGACCTTGCTGACTCCATCGAGGACTATCTCTGACATTGGCGTTGCTCCTTATCCCTTGACGGCGCCGGCGGTGAGCCCGGCGACGATTCGGCGCTGGAAGAAGAGGACGAAGACGATGATCGGCACCGTCACGACCACCGCCGCGGCGGCGATGCTGCCGGTCGGCTGGGTGAACGAGGACTCGCCGGTGAAGAAGGCGAGTGCGGCCGGGACGGTGCGCGAGGCGTCGGAGGAGGTGAGCGAGATCGCGAAGAGGAAGTCGTTCCAGGCGAAGATGAAGACGAGGATCGCCGCCGTGAACACGCCCGGCGCGGCCAGCGGCAGGATCACCTTGCGGAAGGCCTGGAGGGCGTCGCCCCGTCGACCTGGGCCGCCTGCTCGAGGTCCCAGGGGATCTCGCGGAAGAAGGCGACGAGGACGTAGATCGCCAGCGGCAGCGAGAAGGTGAGGTAGGGGATGATCAGGCCCGGCCAGGTGTCGTAGAGGCCGAGCGCCGCGCCACATGTCGAACAGCGGCCCGACCGTGGAGATCGGCGGGAACATCGCGATCGCCAGCGCGCCGGCGAGGATCAGCCGCTTGCCGGGGAATTCGAGCCGGGCGATCGCGTAGGCGGCGAAGGAGGCGAGGGTGATCGCGATCACCGTCGTGATCAGGGCGATCCCGATCGAGTTGATCAGCGGCTTGATGAAGGGGCTGTCGTCGATCCCGCCTTCGAACAGGCTCTTGTAGTTGTCGAAGGAGATCTCGGAGGGGATGAAGCGCTGGTCGGTGATCGCTTCCGGCGGCTTCAGCGAGAGCGAGATCAGCCAGACCACCGGCACCAGGGCGAAGATCAGCACCACCGCGATGGCGATGCTCCAGGAGGCGTAGTCGCGGCTTCCCCGTTCCATCTCAGCCTCCCGGTCGGCCTTCGTCGAGTTTGGTCCCGAACCCCTTGACGAAGAGGAAGGCGATCAGGAAGACGCAGAGGAAGATCAGCACCGAGACGGCCGAGCCGAGGCCGAGGTTGAGCCGCGAGATCAGCTGGTTGTAGCCGAGGATCGAGACCGATTCGGTGTCCTGCGCACCGCGGGTCATGACGAAGATCGTGTCGAAGACGCGGAAGGCGTCGAGGGTGCGGAACAGCAGCGCGACCAGGATCGCCGGCTTCATCAGCGGCAGGGTGATGCGGGTGAAGCGCTGCCAGGCGCTCGCCCCGTCGACCTTCGCCGCCTCGTAGAGGCCGCCGTCGATCGTCACCAGCCCGGCCAGCAGCAGCAGCGCCATGAACGGCGTCGTCTTCCAGACCTCGGCCATGATGATCACCGCGAAGGAGCTGAAGCGGCCGCCGAACCAGTCCATGTCTTCGGCGATCAGCGGCAGGTGGTTGACGAAGCCGGTGTCGGGCGCGAAGGCGAACTGCCAGGCGAAGGCGGCGACGACGGTGATGATCCCGTAGGGGATCAGGACCGAGGTGCGGACGACGCCGCGGCCGAAGATCGCCCGGTGCATGACCAGCGCGATCGCCATCCCCAGGACCAGCTCGATCGTGACCGAGGTGAGCATCAGGAAGACGGTGTTGAAGATGTCTTCCCACCAGAGGCTGGAGGTGAGGACGGCGGTGTAGTTGTCGAGGCCGACGAAGCCGCTCTCGTCGGGGAAGCGGAGGTCGATCTGCTGGACCGAGAGCACGATCGCGTAGCCGATCGGGTAGGCGGTGACGGCGAGCATCGCCAGCACCGCCGGGGCGCAGAGCATCCAGGCGAGTTTGTGCTCCGAGCGCGTCCGCGCGCTGGTCCCCGGGGCCTTCTGTGCGCCGGCCTCCATCAGAGCAGTCCTTCCCGCTTGACCGCGTCTTCGAGGTTCGACTTCAGTTCGTCGTAGATCGATTCGGTGTCTTCGGGGTCGATCTTGTCCGGCGGGTGCAGCGAGCGCTGGACCGCCAGCGAGACGTCCTGGTAGGCGGGCGTGGTCGGGCGCGGCCCGGCGCCCTCGATCGATTCCTTGACCAGGCCGGCGAAGCCGGGGTAGGCCTTGGTCACGACCTTGTTCGCGTAGAGGTCCGAGCGCGAGGGGGGCAGGCCGTCGAGTTCGGTCGCGGTCAGCTGGCTTTCCTTGTTGGCGAGGCAGGCGGCGGCCTCGAAGTCGACGTCCTTGTTCTTCGAGAAGGAGCTGACGGCGAGGTTGAAGCCGCCCAGCGGCGGCTTGCTGGGCACGCTCGGCGTCGACCCGGGGGAAGCGGGCGAAGCCCATCTCCTTGCCGATCTCGGGGGCTTCGGTCTGGGCGCTGGCGTAGGCGAAGGTGTAGTTGGTCATGAAGGCCGATTCGCCTGCCTCGAAGCCGAGCCGGGCGCTGTCCTCGTCGGAGGTGGAGAGGCTCGGCGGAGCGGCCGAGGAGTTGGCCAGCCGGCCCATCACCGCCAGCGCCTTTTCGGTCGGACCCTGTTCGAGGTCGACCTTTTCCGGGCCGGAGAGGATCGGCGTGCCGGCGCTTTCGATCAGGGCGTTGGCCCAGACCATGAAGCCCTCGTAGCGGTTGGCCTGGACCTGGATCGTGCCCGCTTCTTTGAGGCCTTCGGCCTGTTCGATCATCTCGTCCCAGGTGGCCGGCGGCTTCTTGACCAGGTCCTTGCGGTACCAGAGCAGCTGCGTGTTGGTGTTGAACGGGGCGGCGTAGAGCTCGTCCTCGAAGGAGGCGGTCTCGATCACGTTGGGGAAGACCTTTTCGGTGACCTGTTTCTTCAGTGCTCCCTTCCACGGTTCGACCCAGCCGGCGTTGGCGAACTCGCCGGTCCAGATCACGTCCATGCCGACGATGTCGATCGAGGGGTCCTCGGCGCCGAGCCGGCGGACCAGCTGTTCGCGCTGCTGGCTGGCGTCGGTGGGGAGGAATTCCGGTTCGACGACGTACTTGCCGCCCGATTCCTTGGAGCAGCGTTCGGCGACTTTCTCGATCGTGCCGCCGGGCTGGATCGCGACGAACCAGGTGAGCTTGCGGGTGCCGGAGTCCTCGGAGCCGCCGCCGCAGGCGCTGAGGGCGGCGGCCGCCAGGAGCGCGGCCGAGAGGCCGACCAGGGCCTTCGTCACGGCGCGGGTTTTCAAGTCCTCTCCTCCATCACCCACCGCCGGCCCCTAAGCGACGGTGCCATATGGAGATGCCCGCCCTAAAGCGGTTCTAAACCGCCGCTCGGTCGAGCGCGCGCGCGATCGCTAGGAGGCGGCCGATGCGAGCAGCGCGTCGAGCGCCTGGCCGAGTCCGCCGATGGCGGAGTCGAGCGGCTGCTGGCTGCCGGCGGCGCGGGCGCGCAGCAGGGCGCCCTCGACCGTGGAGACGACGAGGCCGGCGAAGGCCTCGGCGTCCCTGGCGCTGACGCCTTCGTCGCGCAGGGCCGCGGCGATCGGCCGTTCCCAGCTCTGGAAGGCGGCGGTCGCGGCGGCGGCGAGCTCGGGGTCCTCGGGACGGGCGAGGGCCGCGGCGGCGACCGGGCAGCCGAGCCGCTCGGGCTGGTCCTTGACCCGGCGGCGGAACATCTCGCCGAACGCGGTCAGCGTCTGAGCCAGGCCGCGCTCCGCCAGCGAGCGCTCGATCAGGTCGCGGATCTCGGTCCCCTCCAGTTCCGCCGCCTCGACTGCGAGCTGGCGCTTGCCGCCGGGGAAGTGGTGGTAGATCGAGCCGCGGGGCGCGTCGCCGCGCGCGGCGACGTCGCGCAGCTCCATCCCCGCGTATCCCTTCTCGGCCAGCAGCTGCCTGGCGCCGTTGAGCAAGCAGCGCCCGGCCGTCGCGGCGCTTGCGCTCGACCGGCTGCCCATCGGCGATTCGCGCTATGCCCATGGACATAGTCTATGCTGCGGCGGCGATGTATGACCAGCGTCATAGAAAGAGCGCGATCGCGATCGCCTGCGCGGGCGCCTTCGTCGCCTTCCTCGACACGACGATCGTCAACATCGCCTTCCCCGACATCTCCTCGTCCTTCGCGGGGTCGGGGCGGGACGCGCTCTCCTGGGTGCTCGACGGCTACTTCGTCGTCATCGCCGCCCTGCTGGTCCCGGCCGGCGGCCTCGCCGACCGCTTCGGCCACCGCCGCATCTTCCTGCTCGGCGTCGCCGGCTTCACCGCCGCCAGCCTGCTCTGCGCGGTCGCGCCCTCGCTCTCGCTGCTGATCGCCTTCCGCGTGCTGCAGGGGGTCGCGGCGGCGATGATCGCGCCGGCCTCGCTGGCGATCGTCCTCGACAGCTTCCCGGTCGAGCGGCGCTCCGCCGGGGTCGGGCTCTGGGGTGCCGCCGCGGCCGCCGCTGCGGCTGTGGGGCCGACCCTGGGCGGTGCGCTGGTCGAGCTCTCCGACTGGCGCCTGGTCTTCCTCGTCAACCTGCCGCTCGGCGCCGCCATCGTTCTCGCCGGCCGCAACCGCCTGCCGCAGCCGAAGATCCTCGACAGTCGCCTGCCCGACCTGCCGGGAGCGGCGATGCTGGCGCTTGCCCTGGCGACGGTGACGCTGGGAATCGTCGAGGGCAACGACTGGGGCTGGGGATCGGCCGCGACGCTCGCCTGCTTCGCGGTAGCCGCGCTCCTGCTCGTCGGGGTCACCCTGCGCAGCCGTACCCACCCGCGCCCGATCGTCGAGCCCGCCCTCTTCGCCGACAGCTCCTTCCGCGCCGGCAACCTCGGCACCCTACTCTTCGCCGCCGCCTTCTTCTCGCTGATCCTCGGCAACGTCCTCTTCCTCACCTCGATCTGGGGCTACTCGGTCTTCACCGCCGGCCTGGCGACGCTGCCGGGGCCGGCGCTCTCGACCGTCGTCGCCGGCCCGGCGGGCCGTCTCGCCGACCGCTTCGGCCACCGCGCCGTGATCGTCCCCGGCACCCTCTTCTTCGCGGCCGGGGTGATGGTCCTGCGCTCGGCCGGCGCCGAGCCCGACTGGCTCGGCCTCTGGCTGCCGGGTGCCTGCCTGACCGGGATCGGCATCGGCCTCGCCTTCCCGACCCTCGGCGCCGCCTCCGTCCGCGACGTCCCGATCGACCGCTTCGCCACCGCCAGCGCCGTCAACGCCGCCTTCCGCCAGGTCGGCGCCGTGCTCGGCACCGCGCTGCTGGTCGCGATCGTCGGCGAACCGGCCTCGCTGCCCGAAGCGCTCAGCGCCTCCGACGACGCCTACCTCTTCGCCGTCTTCGCCTCGCTTGCTTCAGGCGCCGCTGTGCTCGGCCTGAGCCGGCAGCGAGCGCCAGGCGCTCTCGGCGGTGCCGAGGCCGACGACGATGCTGCGGTCGCCGGCGGCGATCTCGATCGTGCTGCCGCCGACCTCGCCTAGATAGGTGGCGCCGAGCGCCTCGAGGGCGCTGCGCTCGCCACTGACCAGGAAGCCGCCGCTGCCCTCGCCGAAGAGGGCGTCCTCGGGCGAGCAGCCGCGGTCGCGCAGGTGCTGGACGTCGACCCGGCAGCCCAGTCCCGCACCGATCGCGCACTCGGCCAGGGCGCATGCGAGGCCGCCGTCGCTGACGTCATGGACTGACGCGAGCCGGCCGCCGCGGACCGCAGCGCGGACCGTCGCGCAGGCGACGGCGACCGCGGCGACGTCCGGCTGCGGCAGGCCCTTGTCGAGGGCGCCGCGCTGCTTGGCCAGCTCCGAGCCGGCGAAGGTTGGGGAGAAGGGACCGATCAGAGCGATCGCGTCGCCCTCCTTGGCAAAGGCGCTGCCGGCGACCTGGGCCGGGTCGGGGAGCTCGCCGACCATGCCGACCACCGGGGTCGGGTAGATCGGGCCTTCCGGCCCCTCGTTGTAGAGGGAGACGTTGCCGCCGACCACGGGCACGCCGAGTGCCGTGCAGGCGTGGGCGAGGGCGGCGACCGAGCGGTCCAGCTGCCAGGCGGTGGCGGGCTTCTCGGGGTTGCCGAAGTTGAGGCAGTTGGTCAGGCCGAGCGGCTCGGCGCCGACGCAGGCGAGGTTCTGGGCGCACTCGAGTACCGCCTCGACGGTGCCGGCGTAGGGGTCGCAGGCGACGCGGCGGCCGTTGCCGTCGATCGAGACCGCGATCGCGTTGCCGGACTCCGGCAGCTGCAGGACGGCGGCGTCGGCCGACTCGGGCCGGCGCACCGTGCGCGAGCCGACCACCGAGTCGTACTGCTCGAAGGCCCAGCGCTTGGAGGCGATGCTGGGAGCGGCGAGCAGCGCCAGCAGCTCGTCCTCGGCCGAGATTCCCGGCGCCAGCGTCGCCCGGTTGCCGTAGATCCACCCGTCTGGCTCCGCCGGCTCGAGGTCATAGAGCGGGCAGCCGTCGACCAGGGCCGCGACCGGCATGTCGCCGACGATCTCCTCGCCGCGGAGGATGCGGACGTGACCGCTGTCGGTCACCACGCCGATCTCCGCCGAGCCGGTCTGCCACTTCTCGCAGACCGCCAACACCTCCGGCACCCGTGCCGGCTCGACCACGCCAAGCATGCGCTCCTGCGACTCTGAGACCATGATCTCGAAGGGCTCCATGTCGGCCTCGCGCAGCGGCACCTTCGCGACGTCGATGTCGATCCCGACCCCGCCGGCCGCCGCCATCTCCCCCGCCGAGGAGGTGAGCCCGGCGGCACCGAGGTCCTGCAGGGAGACCAGCAGCCCCTTCTCCAGCAGCTCCAGGCAGCACTCCAGGACCTTGGACTCCTCGAAGGGGTCGCCGATCTGCACCGTCGGTCGCTTCGCCTCGTCGCCTTCGCCGAGCTCGGCCGAGGCCAGCACCGAGGCGCCGCCGATCCCGTCGCGTCCGGTCGAGGCGCCCATCAGGACCACGGCGTTGCCGATCCCGGCGGCGGCGGCGCGGACCATGTCCTCGGTCTTCGCCAGCCCCAGGCACATCGCGTTGACCAGGCAGTTGTGCTCGTAGGGCTCCTCGAAGTAGATCTCGCCGCCGACGTTCGGCACGCCGATCGAGTTGCCGTAATGGCCGATCCCGCGCACGGCGCCGTCGAGCAGGTGGCGCGAGCGGACCGACTCGAGCTCGCCGAAGCGCAGCGAGTCGAGGATCGCGATCGGCCGCGCCCCGATCGCGAAGACGTCGCGGAGGATGCCGCCGACACCGGTAGCCGCCCCCTGGAAGGGCTCGACCGCGCTGGGGTGGTTATGGGACTCGACCTTGAAGGCGACCGCAAAGCCACCTCCGACGGCGACGGCGCCGGCGTTCTCGCCCGGCCCCATCACCACCCGCTCGCCCTCGGTCGGCAGCTGCTTGAGCAGCTTGCGCGAGTGCTTGTAGGCGCAGTGCTCGGACCAGAGCAGGCTGAACATCGCCAGCTCGACCACGTTCGGCTCGCGCCCCATCTGCTCGACAATCAACTCGAACTCGGAGTCGGTCAGCCCCAGCTCGCGGTGCTTGGCGGTCTCCGTGGTCATGCGGGCGCTCCCGCTGCGGCGACGGCTTCGAAGACCCGCAGCCCGTCGGTCGAGCCCGTCAGCGGATCGACCGCGTGCTCGGGGTGCGGCATCAGCCCGACCACGTTGCCGGCCTCGTTGCGCACCCCGGCGATGTCCCGCAGCGACCCGTTCGGGTTCTGCCCCGGCGCGTAGCGGTAGGCGACCTGCCCGTTCGCCTCCAGCCCGTCGAGCACCTCATCGGGAGCGTAGTACCTGCCTTCCCCGTGCTTAGCCGGGATCGACAATGATCCCTCGCGCCGTTTGTTCGATTGACCCCCCTCTGGGGGGGTGAATGCATCAAACGGCGGCGCAATCAGGTCGACTTGGCGGCAGACGAAGCGGAGGTTGTCGTTGAGGAGGAGAGCGCCCGGGAGGAGGCCGGCCTCGCAGAGGACCTGGAAGCCGTTGCAGATGCCGAGCACGGGGGCGCCGGCCGCGGCCAGCTCCGCCACCGCCTCCATCGCCGGCGAGAAGCGGGCGATCGCGCCGGCCCGCAGGTAGTCGCCGTAGGAGAAGCCGCCAGGGACGACAACAGCGTCGACGCCGCCAAGGTCGCGCTCTTCGTGCCAGACCAGCCGCGCCTCGCCCAGCAGCGAGCAGGCGTGCAAAGCATCGCGCTCGTCACAGGATCCGGGGAACTGAAGGACGCCCCAGATCACAGGGTCTGGATCTCGTAGTCCTCGATCAGGGGGTTGGCGAGGAGCTTCTCGCAGAGCTCCGCCAGCCGCTCCGGGTCCTCCGCCTCGAGCTCGACCATGCGGCCGACGTGGACGTGCTCGATCCCCTCGAAGCCGAGCGCCGGCAGCGCCCGCTCGACCGCCTTGCCCTGGGGATCGAGGATGCCCTCCTTGGGCCGGATCAGAACCCTGGCTTTCGCCACTAGAAGCTGGTCTCCGTGATCCGCTCGTAGGCCTCGACGTATTTGCCGCGGGTCTGCTCGATCACGTCGGGCGGCAGCTCCGGCGCCGGCGGCGTCTTGTCCCAGCCCTGCTCGCTGGCCCAGTCGCGGACGAACTGCTTGTCGAAGGAGGGCGGGGTCTTGCCGGGCTGGTAGCTGTCAGCGGGCCAGAAGCGCGAGGAGTCCGGGGTCAGAACCTCGTCGCCGAGCACGACCTCGGCGCCGGCGTGGCGGCCGAACTCGAACTTGGTGTCGGCGAGGATGATGCCGCGCTCGGCCGCATGCTCGGCGCCGCGCCGGTAGACCTCGATCGAGACCCGCCGCAGCTCCTCCAGCAGCGCCCGGTCGCCGACGATCTCGGCCGCTCGTTCGAAGTCGACGTTCTCGTCGTGGTCGCCGATCTCGGCCTTGGTCGCGGGCGTGAAGATCGGCTCCGGCAGCTTGTCGGACTCGAGCAGGCCGGCCGGCAGCTCGATCCCGCAGACCGCACCGCCCTCGCGGTATTCCTTCCAGCCGGAGCCGGAGAGGTAGCCGCGGACGACGCACTCGACCGGGTACATCTCCAGCCGCCGCACCCGCATCGCCCGGTCGGTGACCTCGTCGGGCACGTCATTGGAAAGGAAGTGGTTGGGGATGATCCCCGCGGTCAGGTCGAACCAGAATTCCGACATCCGGTTCAGGACCTTGCCCTTGTCGGTGACCGGCGTCGGCATCACCACGTCGTAGATCGAGATCCGGTCGGAGGCGACCATCAGCAGGTCGTCGTCCCACTCGTAGATCTCACGGACCTTCCCCGAGGAATGGAGCTTGAGATCGGCGAGGTCCGGCATTAAGTCGATGCTAACCATCCGGGGAGCGGGACCGCGCCCCGCCGTTCCCTGCGATCCTTGAAGACGTGCCGCTCCCTCCCGAACCCGGCAATTCCCCGCTGATGCAGACGCTGCGCTGGACGATCCGGCCGCTCGCGTTCATGGACGAGTGCCGGCGTGAGCTGGGCGACTCCTTCAGCCTCCGCTTCCTCGGCTTCGAACGGCCGATGGTGCTGATCTCCGACCCGGCCGCGATCAAGGCCCTCTATACGGAGCGCGCGAACGAGCTGCCGCCGGGACGCAACATCGTCCTCGAACCGATCCTCGGCTCGCAGTCGGTGCTGCTGCTGGAAGGAGCCGAGCACCTCGCCCGCCGCAAGCTGATGCTGCCCGCCTTCCACGGCGAGCGGATGCGCTCCTACGAATCGATCCTCGACGAGATCGTCGGCGCCGAGATCGACTCCTGGCCGCTGGACCGCGAGTTCCCGATCCACTCGCGGATGCAGGCGGTGACCCTGGAGGTGATCCTGCGGGTCGTCTTCGGCGTCGCCGACGGCCCGCGGCTGGAGCGCCTGCGCGGCATGCTCGCCACGGTGCTGACCGAAACCGCCTCGCCGCGCGCGCAGCTGATCGCCCTCGCCACCCGCCGCTTCCGCGGCGGCAACGCCTTCGCCAGGTTCGAGGGGCAGCTGAAGGAAGTCGACGACCTGCTTTATGCGGAGATCGCCGAGCACCGGGCCAAGCCGGACCTCGAGGATCGCGACGACATGCTCTCGATGCTGATGCTGGCGGAGTTCGAGGACGGCGGCACGATGAGCGACAAGGAGCTGCGCGACCAGTTGATGACCCTGCTGCTGGCCGGCCATGAGACGACCGCGACGGCGCTGGCCTGGAGCTTCGATCTGCTGCTGCGCCACCCCGGGCCGCTGCAGCGGCTGCGCGACTCGCTCGCGGCCGGGGAGGACGACTACCTGCGGGCGACGATCTCCGAGTCGCTGCGCCTGCGCCCGGTGATCCCGCTGGCCGGCCGCCGCCTCGCCAAGGAGCTCGCGGTCGACGGGCTGAGCCTGCCGCCCGGCACCGACGTCTCGCCGGCGATCTGGCTGACCCACACCTGCGCCGACCTCTACCCCGAGCCCTTCGCCTTCCGGCCCGAGCGCTTCCTCGGCGAGAGCCCCGACACCTACGCCTGGATTCCCTTCGGCGGCGGCATCCGCCGCTGCCTCGGCGCCTCCTTCGCCGAGTTCGAGATGCGGATCGTCCTGCGCGAGGTGCTGACCCGCTGCGACCTGCACAAGGCCAGCCCGCTGCCGGAGAAGACCGGCCGCCGCAACATCACCCTCTCGCCCAAGGGCGGCACCCCGGTGGTCGTCACCGCGCGCCGTCCGACCCGCGAGCCGCTGGTCGCCGCCGCTTAGAGGCCGGTTTTGGCGGCGGAGCGGGGGTGCTCCTTGGCCCAGCGGGCGATCGTGCCGGAGCCGGAGATGACCTCGCCGTCGTCGAGCACCAGGATCGGCACCTCGGGGGTGCCGCTGAGCTTCTTGATCTCGGCCCGGTCCTGCTCGCGGCTGCCCCAGGTCCAGGGCATCAGGCGGTAGCCGCCGACGGTCTTCAGCTCGTACTGGTACCCGGCGGCGTCGAGTGCCTTGCCGGCCTTGGCGCACGGATGCGCAAAGCCCGGCCCCATCTTCTTGGTCCCACAGGTGTAGAGGATCACACCCCCAACCCTACCCAGATCTCCTTCGGCTTTACCCGGCTAAGCGTGGTCGAGGTCTGAGAGGACCGCGGCGGCGGCCCGCTCGCCGGACTGGACGGCGCCGTCCATGTAGCCGTTCCAGACCGTCGCCGTCTCGGCGCCGGCCCAGTGCAGGGCGCCGATCGGGGCGCGCAGGGCGCGGCCGTATTCGGTCCAGCCGCCGGGGGTCATCAGGCAGCCGTAGCAGCCGCGGGTCCACTCCTCTTCGGCCCAGACCCGCTCGACGAAGCGCTGCGGCCGGCCGGCGCGCTCGCCGAAGAGGCGGGCGTGGCCGGCGAGGACGGCCGCGCGCCGCTCGGCCGCGTCGCGAGCGCCCCACTGGCGGGCGAGCCGGCCCTCGAGGAAGCCGAGCAGCACTCCCGGGCTGCCGTCCGGCGGCGAGTTGTCGAAGACGACCCGGGCCGGGCCGACGTCGCTGGTCGCCTGCCCGGAGAGCCCTTCCTCGCGCCAGAACGGGCGCTCGTAGATCGCCATCGTCTTGATCACCGTGCCCTGCGGCATCCGTTGGGTCAGCTGGTCGCGCCGGGCCGGCAGCGGCGGGTCGTAGGCGACGCGCCCGGCCAGGGTCGGCGGGATCGCGACGATCGCCCGCCGTGCCCGCACCTCCAGCCCGCCGGCCGTGCCGCCCGGCCCGTCGGCATCGAGGACGACGCCGCCCTCGCCGTGCTCGATTCGCCGCACCGGCGCCCCGAGCCGCAGCCGCTCCGCCCCCAGCTCCTCCGCCATTAGCAGGGCGATCCGCTGCGAGCCGCCGTGGAAGCGGTCCTGCTGGGCGCCGCCACCGGTCCCGACCAGGGTGTTGAAGCCGCCGCCGGAGTGGGTGTAGAAGAGGACGTGGAGGAGGGAGACGTCGCCGGGCTCGGCCGCCCAGACCGCCTCGGTCGCCAGCTCGAAGAGCCGCCGCGCGCCCTCGGTGCGGGTGTTGCGCCGCACCCAGGTGGCAAAGGTCTGGCTATCCCACTCCGCCGCCCGCGGCGCCATCCAGGGCTCCTCCAGCGGCACCTCCCGGGCCATGCGGTCGAGCCGGGCGCGGGCCCGTTCGAGGTCGGCCAGGGCCAGCGGCGGGATCGCCCGCGCCAGCTCTCGCACCAGGCCGACCCGGGCGTCGGTGAGGGCGCCGGTGTAGCTGGCGAGCCTGCCGTCCATCTCGATCAGGTGCCGCCCCTCGTCGTGGGTCGGGAAGGTGCCGACGCCGAGCTCGGCGGCGAGGGCGGCGAGCCGCTTCTGGGTCGGGCCGATCCACTGGCCGCCGACCTCGACCACCTTGCCGTCGCCGATCTCCTCGTTCAGCACGCGGCCGCCGACGCGGTCGCGTGCCTCGACCACCAGCGGCCGCGTCCCGGCCGCCGCCAGCCGCCGCGCCGCCGTCAGTCCCGCCAGCCCGGCACCGACGATCGCGACGTCGGCCTCGAGCTGCTCGGTCATCGGCCCGGGCTCAGGCCTTCAGCGCTTCCACCCGCGCGAAGATCTCGGGCAGGTGGGTGAGGTAGGCGTTGTAGTCGAAGACGGCGTCGAGGTCGAGCTGGGGCGCCGCCTCGGCGAGCAGGTCGCGGAACTCGGTGCGAGTGTCCCAGGCGCGCTGAGCGTTCTCCTGGACCACCCGGTAGGCGTCGTCGCGGGTCATCCCCGACTCGACCAGGGCGGTCAGGGCACGCTGGCTGAAGAGGGCCCCGTAGGTGAGGCCGAGGTTCTCCACCATCCGCTCTTTATGAACCGTCATCCCCGCGGCCACCTTGGTCGCCAGGTCCTGCATGTAGTCGAGCAGGATCGTCGCGTCGGGCAGGATCACCCGCTCGGCGCCGGAGTGGGAGATGTCGCGCTCGTGCCAGAGGGCGACGTTCTCGGTGCCCGCCTGGGCGTAGCCGCGGAGGACGCGGGCCAGGCCGGTGACGCGCTCGGTGCGGATCGGGTTGCGCTTGTGCGGCATCGCCGAGGAGCCCTTCTGGCCGGCGGCGAACGGCTCTTCGACCTCGCGCACCTCGGTTTTCTGCAGGCCGCGCACCTCGGTGGCGAAGCGCTCGAGGCCGGCGCCGGCGATTGCGATCGCCGCCAGCAGCACCGCGTGGCGATCGCGCGGCACCACCTGGGTGGCGACGTCCTCGCGCCCCAGGCCGAGGCGCTCCATCACCCGCGCCTCGACCGCCGGCGAGATCGAGGCGTAGGTGCCGACGGCGCCGGAGAGCTTGCCGAAGGCGAGGTGGGCGAAGGCGTCCTCGAGCCGGGCGACGTTGCGGTCGGCCTCGAAGGCGAACCCGGCCAGGCGCAGGCCGAAGCTGGTGGGCTCGGCGTGGACGCCATGGGTGCGGCCGACGCAGAGGGTGTCGCGGTGCTCCAGCGCCCGCTCGACCAGGGCGTCGCGGTAGGCGCGGGCCCCGGCGACGACGATCGCGCCGGCCTTCTGCAGCTGCAGCGCCAGCGCCGTGTCGAGCACGTCGGAGGAGGTGAGGCCGTAGTGGATCCAGCGCCCGTGCTCGCCCACCGACCCGGCGACCACGTCGACGAAGGCGGCGACGTCGTGGTCGGTGACCCGCTCGCGCTCATCGACCGCCGCGACCGTGAAGGCGGCATTGGCGCGGGCCGCCTCGGCGGCCTCGCGCGGCACCACGCCCTCCTCGGCCCAAGCCTCGGTCGCCGCCAGCTCGACCTCGAGCCAGGCCTCCATCTTCGCCTGCGGCGTCCAAACGGACCCGATTTCCGGGCGGGTGTAACGCGGGATCATCGCTTCCTGTCTAGCAGTTGATGATGCGGGCGGCGAGCACGCCGGCGTTCTTGGCGCCGTCGATCGCCACGCAGGCGACCGGGATGCCGGGCGGCATCTGCACCGCCGAGAGCAGCGCGTCGAGCCCGCCGAGAGCCTTGCCGAGGATCGGCACGCCGATCACCGGCAGCTCGGTGTGGGCCGCGGCGACGCCGGGCAGCGCCGCGGACATCCCGGCCCCGGCGATGATCACTTTCAGCCCCCGCATCTTCGCGTTGGTGCAGTACTCGGCGACCATCTCGGGGTCGCGGTGGGCGCTCATCACCCTGACCTCGTAGCGAATGCCCGCCTCGTCCAGGGCAGCGCCGGCCGCCTCCATCTTCGGCTTGTCGTTCTTCGAGCCCATGATGATCCCGACCAGCGGCTCGCCGGCGGAGATCTCCTGGAAGGCCTCCTCGACCACCGGCAACTCGGTCGACCCGGTCGACCCGGACGGCTGCGGCTCCTCTGAGATCTCGCTCATCTCGTTCCTCTCTGAACTGGTTAGCTGGGGACGCGCTCGACGGCGCGGGTGGCGATGTCCGTGCGGATCTGCATTCCCGCGAAGGAGATCCGGCTGGCCGCATCGTATGCGCGATCGCGCGCGGCGGCCGGCGTCCTTCCGAGGCCGGTGAGGTTGAGGACGCGACCGCCGGCGGTGACGATCTCGCCGTCGCACTCGGCGGTGCCGGCGTGGGTCACCTCGGCCAGCCCAGCCGCCTCAGCGAGGCCGTGGATCACGTCGCCCTTGGAGGAGGACTCCGGGTAGCCGGCCGAGGCGAGGACCAGGGTCACCGCCCAGTCGCGTCCGAACTCGGCGACGACGCCGGCGAGGCCGCCGGGCTCGCGGGCGGCGAGGAAGAGGTCGACCAGGTCGGAGCGCATCCGCGGCAGCACCGTCTGCGTCTCGGGGTCGCCGAAGCGGGTGTTGAACTCGAGCACCTTCGGCCCGTCATCGCCGATCATCAGGCCGGCGTAGAGGACGCCGTGGAAGGGGGTGCCGCGCTGGGCCATCGCCGCGACGACCGGGCGGTGGACGCTGTCGACGATCTCCTCCACCTTGGCCGTCCCGAAGCCCGGCACCGGCGAGTAGCTGCCCATGCCGCCCGTGTTGGGCCCCTCGTCGCCGTCGCAGATCCGCTTGTAGTCCTGTGCCGGCGCCAGCGGCACCACGTTCTCGCCGTCGCAGATCGCCAGCAGCGAGAGCTCCTCGCCCTCGAGGAAGTCCTCCATCACCACGGCCATGTCAGCGCCGAAGCGCTGCTCGGTGAAGAAGACGTCGATCGCGGCGCGGGCCTCGGCCTCGGTCGGGCAGACGATCACGCCCTTGCCGGCGGCGAGGCCGTCGGCCTTGAGCACGGTCGGGTAGGAGGCGCGGGACAGATGCTCGATCGCCTCCGCGCGGCTGCGCAGGAGGACGTGAGCGGCGGTCGGAATCCCCGCCTCCTTCATCAGCTCCTTGGCGAAGGCCTTCGATCCCTCCAGCTCGGCCGCCGCCCTGCTGGGGCCGAAGGTCGGTACCCCCGCCTCCTCGAGCGCGTCGGCGACACCGGCGACCAGCGCCGCCTCGGGCCCGATCGCGACCAGGTCGATCCGGCGCTCCTCGGCCGCGGCGACGATCGCCTCGACGTCGTCGGCCGCGACCTCAGGCAGGCACTCGGCGTCGGCGCTGATCCCGGCGTTGCCGGGGGCGCAGAACAGCTCCGGGGCGTGAGCAGAGCGGGCGAGCGCCCGCACCATCGCGTGCTCGCGCCCACCACCACCGACTACGAGCGCCTTCAACAGTGCTAAAGCGACCCGGCGAGGTCGTCGGCCGACATCGCGGTCAGGGTCTGGCTAGTCATCGTCCCGCGCGAGCCGAGCTCGACCGAGACCTTGGCCATCGTCTTCTCGTCGGGCGCCTCGACCACGGTGACGAAGTCGTACTGGCCGAGCGTCGCGTACTGCGCCACGACCCTGGCGCCGATCTGCTCGACCTCCTTGTTCACCTCGGCAACCCGGCTGGGGTTGTTCTTCAGGGTTCGCACTCCCTCAGCGGTCAGGTTGGTCAGCATCAGGTATGTAGGCATCTCCACTCCTATCGAAGGTTGGAGACACCGTACCCGGTTGGCCGCGGTCCCTCCTAGTACCCGGTGGGGTGACGCACGACGAAGCCTTCGGGGTAGGGAGGCTCGACGTGCCAGCGCGGTCCCGAGACGCCCTCGGGATTGCCGGCGGTGTCGAAGCGCAGCCCGGCGATCGTCATGTAGGTGTGGGTGGCGTTGGCGTAGATCGTGATCCACTCGCCCGGTCCCGGCTCGCCGTAGCTCTCCAGCGAGCCCGAGGTGAGTGGCGTGTCGAGCAGGCCGCCGCCGAAGAGGGCGAAGCTGACCGCGCCCGAGCAGTCATAGCCGTAGGAGTACCAGGAGCCGTGGCCACCGCCCCAGACATAGGGGGTGGAGGTGATCGAGTTGGCCGCCGCGATCGCCGCCTTGACCGCCGCCGGGGCGCCCTCCGGGACGCTGGCGAGGACACCGTCGAGCGCCGCGCTGGGCCCGGCGGTTTCGAGCCCGCCGACCAGCGGCGCCAGCGCCCAGTCGACGTAGCGGGATTTGCAGCCGCCTTCGATCTCGTCGGCCTGCCGCAGCACCTCCTGCACGTACCACTCGGCCTGGTTGTGGGTGAAGATGCCGGCGCTGAGGCTGCCGCGCGACCAGATCAGCCGCGCCAGCGTCGCCGCCGAGTCGACCGGGTCGGCGTGGCGGATGCGCCCGTCCTCGTCACCGTCGACTGCGTACTCGCGCCACTCGACCGCGTCGAGCCCGAGCGGACCTTCGCTGTGCAGCTGTTTCTTGCCCATGCCCCTGCCGAAGTCCGACTCGAGGCGGGCGATTGCGGCCAGCGCCCAGACGCCGCGCTTGCCGAGCTCGTAGCGCGCCGCGGCGTCCTCGAAGGCCCGCAGGTACTCGTGCGGGACCCTCTCCCTCCAAGCCGGGGCGGGGCTGCAGTTCAGGACCTGGAGCTGCGGGCCCAGCCCGGTGCCGCTGAGCGACGGGGCGCCGACCTCGCCGGCGTGGCAGGCGGCGTTGGCGAGCACGTCGGCGACGTACCAGTCGGCGTGGTTGTAGGCGAAGATCGCCCCGTAGGTGTCGGCGGGCATGCCGGAGGCGCTGAGGTAGTTGGCGGCGGCGTAGATCGCGTCTTCGGGGTTGAAGGGATCGGCGACGCCGTCGCCGTTGGCGTCGACGCCGTAGCCCTCCCAGGTTTCCGGCATGAACTGCATCCAGCCGACGGCGCCGGCCGAGGAGACGTTGAGGTTGGTGCCGAAGGCGGTCTCGATCTCGTTGATGCCGGCCAGTACCGCCGGCCCCTGCGGGCCGAGCCCGTAGGCCGCCGCCGCCCGCTGGTACATCGGGATCAGGATCGGGGGGACGCCGCTGGTCGAGCAGGCCGAGGCGGGCAGCGAGGGGATCGCGAAGACGGTGGAGGGACTGGGGATGGGGAGCGCGCCGGCGGAGGGTTCGGGGGTTGCCGCCACTTCCTCTTCGGTTTCGCCGTCGGCGCTCGAGCCTTCACCGGCGGAGACGCCGCCGCTGGCCACGGGCGGTGCCGGGGTGGCGGGGGCGGCGGAGGGCGGTGGCGCCAGCGTCGTGCCCTGCTGCAGCGGTGCCGGCGCAGTGGCCGCCGCGCTCGGCGGTTCTTCCAGCGTGGGGCCGGGAACCGTCACAGGGGTCTCGGCACGCGCCACGGCAAGCGGCGCGGCAAGCGCGACGGTGGCGGTGGCGGCCACGGCGACCGCGCGAATCTTCGCTAGGTGATTCATCGTCAGCCCAGCACGTTGGTGACGCGCCACCCGTCGCCTTTCAGCTGTTCCATTTCAAGCCGCAGCTCGCTGGTCAGGCCGACCCGCAGCAGCGAGACGCTGACCGGGTAGGAGTCGCCGTGGGAAGGCCCCGGCACGACGTTGACGACTTTCGCCTGCGGCACCTCGACGTTGGCCGGCAATCGTGGCGGCCGCGCCAGCAGCGCTTTGGCTAGGGCCGGCGTCGCCGTCTCCCCAAACGCCTTGAGCACCGGGGGGGCGCTGTCGCCGGTCTCATAGCGGACGAAGGCCGCGGCGAAGTCGTGGGCGGTCGAGATCGCCTCGGGGCCGGCGGGCGGGCCGTCGACAGACGAGGCCTTCGCGGACGTGGAGGTGGACGAGGCGGTGGAAGACGACGCCGCGGACGCGGTCGAGTCCTTGGCGGCCGAAGCCGAATCCGCCGGCGCCGATTTGACGATCGCTTTGGCCGGGTCGACCTCGGAGGCGCCCTTTGCCCCTACCGGCTCGAAGGCCGGGGCGGCGCCGTGGAGGGTGGGCTCGGGGGCCGGCTCGGGGGCGGCCTTCGCCTCGGCAAGCAGCGCCGAGCCAGCGTCGACAGGCGTGGCGGCGACGTTTTGCGGTTTGTCGGGCGCGGCCCAGAGCAAGCCGGCAACACCGGCGGCGGCGGCGACCAGAACCACGGCGACGGTCGCGAGAGCGCGGGTCGGGGCAGCGATCGTCTCGGCGCGATCCTCGACCGGCCAGATCAGCTTCTTCCGGAGTGCGTAGGAGGCTCGCTCGAACGGCCATTTGGCCACGTCGGCGCCCGTGCGCAGGGCGGTTCCGGTCCCGCTGCGGACGCGATCCTGAGCGGCCCAAACCGAATCGGCGACGGCCGTACGCCGCGAGTACAGGCTCGCGTCCGTCGAATCGACTCTGGTTGATCGCCGTCTGAACATCGTCTATCCCGTCAAAGCTTATTTCGGATTATGCGGGCCAACCCTTAAACCCGCATGAATGACGGTCAGATCGCAGACTTCTCGAAGACCAGCTCGCCACCTGCCGCACCGACCCGCACCAGGTCCCCCTCGGCGAACTCGCCCTCGAGGATCTTCAGCGCCAGCTTGTCGACCAGCTGCTTCTGGATCGTCCGCTTCAGCGGCCGGGCCCCGTAGGTCGGGTCGTAGCCGAGGTTGCCGAGCAGGGTGCGAGCGTCCTCGCTGAGCTCGATCTCGATCCCGCGCTCGGCGACCCGGCCGACCAGCTGAGCGACCTGCAGCTCGACGATGCGGCTGATGTCCGCCTTCGAGAGCCGGTGGAAGATCACCGTGTCGTCGATCCGGTTGAGGAACTCGGGCTTGAAGGTCGCCGCCAGCACCTCTTCGATCTGCTCCCGGATCGCCTCGTCGACCTGGTCGCCGACGATGCGGTCGCTGCCGACGTTGGAGGTCATGATCAGGACCGTGTTGGTGAAGCTGACGGTGCGTCCCTGGCCGTCCGTGAGCCGCCCGTCGTCCATGATCTGAAGCAGCGTGTTGAAAACGTCGGGGTGGGCCTTCTCGATCTCGTCCAGCAGCACCACCGCGTAGGGCCGGCGCCGCACCGCCTCGGTCAGCTGGCCGCCCTCCTCGTAGCCGACGTAGCCGGGCGGCGCGCCGACCAGGCGCGAGACCGTGTGCTTCTCCATGTACTCGGACATGTCGAGGCGGACGATCGCCTGCTCGGAGTCGAACATGAACTCAGCCAGCGCCTTCGCCAGCTCGGTCTTGCCGACCCCGGTCGGGCCGAGGAAGAGGAAGGACCCGATTGGCCGGTTCGGGTCCGCGAGCCCGGCCCGCGAGCGCCGCAGCGCGTTGGAGACCGCCTCGATCGCCTCGTCCTGGCCGATCACCCGGTCGTGCAGGCGCTCCTCCATCTGGATCAGCTTCTGCACCTCGCCCTCGAGCAGGCGGCTGACCGGGATCCCGGTCCACTTGCCGACCACCTCGGCGACGTCCTCCTCGGTCACCTCGTCGGAGAGCAGCGAGGCGCCGCCGGTGTGCAGCTCGGCGATCCGCGCTTCCTGCGCCACCACTTCCTTTTCCAGCTCGGGGATGTCGCCGTAGCGCAGTTTCGCGGCCCGCTCGAGGTCGGCCTCGCGCTCGGCCCGCTCGGCCTCGCGGCCGGCCTCCTCCAGCCTCACCTTGGCCTCGTTGATCGAGTCGATCGCGCCCTTCTCGTTCTGCCAGCGGGCGTTCATCTCGTTGAAGCTCTCGTTCAGCTCGGCGAGCTCGGCCTCGAGCGCCTCCAGTCGCGCCTTCGAGGCCTCGTCGGTCTCCTTCTGCATCGCCGTGCGCTCGATGTCGAGCTGCTGGATGCGCCGCTTCACCTCGTCGATCTCGGTCGGCATCGAGTCGTTCTCGATCTTCAGCCGCGAGGCCGCCTCGTCGATCAGGTCGATCGCCTTGTCGGGCAGGAAGCGGTCGGCGATGTAGCGCTCCGAGAGGGTCGCCGCGGCGACGATCGCGGCATCGGTGATCCGCACCTTGTGGTGTTCCTCGTAGCGGCCCTTGAGCCCGCGCAGGATCGCGATCGTGTCGTTGATGTCGGGCTCGCCGACCAGCACCGGCTGGAAGCGCCGCTCCAGCGCCGCGTCCTTCTCGATGTGCTTGCGGTACTCGTCGAGGGTGGTGGCGCCGACCGCGCGCAGCTCGCCGCGGGCCAGCATCGGCTTCAGCAGGTTGGCGGCGTCGACCGCGCCTTCGGCCGCACCGGCGCCGACGATGGTGTGGAGCTCGTCGAGGAAGAGGACGATCTGGCCCTCCGCCTCTTGTACCTCGGAGAGGACCGCTTTCAGCCTCTCCTCGAACTCGCCCCGGTATTTGGAGCCGGCCAGCAGCGAGCCGATGTCGAGCGCGATCACGCGGCGGTCGCGCAGGCTCTCCGGCACGTCGCCGTCGATGATCCGCTGCGCCAGCCCCTCGACGATCGCCGTCTTGCCGACGCCGGGCTCGCCAATCAGCACCGGGTTGTTCTTGGTGCGGCGGGAGAGGACCTGGATCACGCGGCGGATCTCCTCGTCACGGCCGATCACCGGGTCGAGCTTGTCCGCCCGGGCGTCGGCGGTCAGGTCGCGGCCGAATTTCTCCAGCGCCTGGATGCTGTCCTCGGGGTTGGGAGAGGTGACCTTGTGCGGCCCCCGCACCTCGGCGACCGCCTTCTCCAGGGAGTCGCGGCCGGGGAGGACGTCGGCGACCCCGGAGCCGGGCTCGGTCAGGGCCAGCAGCAGGTGCTCGGTCGAGATGTATTCGTCGCCGAGCTTCGCCATCTCCTTCTCGGCCTGGCGCAGCGTCTGCGCCAGCGACGCCGACATGCGCGGCTCCGCGTCGCCGTCGCCGAGCGTCGGCAGGGCCCCGATGGCCTGATCGGCTCTGCCTCCGATCGCCGCCGGGTCGTCGCCGAGCTTCTGCAGGATCGGCACGACCAACCCGTCCTCCTGCTCGAGCAGCGCGACCAGCAGGTGCGCCGGCACGGTCTCCGGATTGTGCCTCGCCGCGGCCAGCAGCTGGGCCGCCGCCACCGCTTCCTGGGACTTGACCGTGAATCGGTCTGCCTGCATCAGCGCCGCCCTCCCTTGCGCGCTTGTTCGAGCTGCTCCGCCCGGCGCCGCATCCGCTCCAGCTCCGCCCGCATCTTTTCCACCCGCTCTTCCAGCGCCAGGACCGTCTCCACCCCGGCGAGGTTCAGGCCTTCCTCCGAGGTCATCCGCTGGATTCGCTGCAGACGTTCGACGTCGCGCTGTGAGTACAGGCGGGTGTTCTTCGGCGAGCGCTTGGGGGCGATCAACCCCCGCGCCTCATACATCCGCAGCGTCTGCGGGTGCATCTCCGCCAGCTCGGCGGCGACCGAGATCATGAAGACCCCGCGCTCGTCGTCGATCGAGATTTCCACCCGGCTGCGGCGGCTCGCGGTCATCGGCTGCCCGCCTTGCGCAGCAGCTCCGCGCGCGGGTCGGAGCCGTTGAAGGCCTCGGCGAGCTTCTCGGCCGCCTCGCGCTGCTCCTCGCTCAGCTCCGCCGGCACCTCGATCTCCAGCCGGTAGCGGATATCGCCGCGCCCCTTGCCTTTCGGCTTCGGCGGCCCCTCGCCGCGCAGCCGCTGGATCGCCCCGTGCTTGGTCCCCGCAGCCACCTTGATCCTCTTGGTCCCGTCCAGGGTGGGCACCTCGATCGTGCCGCCGCGCAGCGCCTCGGGGATCGTGATCGGGACCGTGACCTCGAGGTTGCCGTCGTCGAGTCGCCTGAAGATCGGGGAGGCCGCCACCCGGGTGGTCACGTAGAGGTCGCCGGGCGGGCCGCCGCGGGGGCCCGCCTCGCCCTTGCCGGCGAGCCGGATTCGCGCCCCGTCCCTGACCCCGGCGGGGACGTTCACTTTGTAGCGCTTGGTCTGCTGGGTCAGGCCGGAGCCGTTGCAGGTGGGGCAGGGGTCCTCGATGATCTGGCCGGCGCCGCCGCACTGCGGGCAGGGCTGGCTGATCGAGAAGAAGCCCTGGCTCTGGGCGTCGATGCCGCGGCCTTCGCAGCGCGGGCAGGTGACCGGGCCGGTGCCCGGCTTGGCGCCGCTGCCCTGGCAGGTCTCACAGCGCCCGGCCTTCGGCACGGTGACGCTGATCTGGCTGCCGTTGACCGCCTGGTCGAAGCCGAGCTGGACTTCGGTCTCGAGGTCGCGGCCGCGGATCTGCTGCGCCTGCGGCCGGCCGCCTTTGCCGCCGCGGTTGAAGAGCGAGGAGAAGATGTCGCCGAAATCGGCGCTGCCGCCGAAGCCGCCGGCCTGAGCCGCGCCGCCGAAGGGATTGCCGCCGCCGAAGCCGCCAGGGCCCCCCGGCCCCCCGAACATGCCACCCGCGTCGTACTCCTTGCGCTTCTCGGGATCAGCGAGGACGTCGTGGGCGGCGGAGATCTCCTTGAACTTCTCCTCCGCCTTGGGGTCGTCGGGGTTGCGGTCGGGGTGGTACTGGCGGGCCAGCTTGCGGTAGGCCTTCTTGATCTCGTCGTCCGACGCCTTCTTGGAGACGCCCAGCGTCTTGTAGAGCTCGTCAGCCAATCCGCCCCCTACTCGCTCACGACCACCCGGGCCGGCCGGATCAGCTTGTCGTCGAGCCGGTAGCCCTTCTGCAGAACCTCCACCACGGTCCCCGACTCCGTCCCCTCGAGGGGAACGGTCGAGAGCGCCTCGTGCTGGTTCGGGTCGAACTTCTCCCCCTTCGGATCGACTGCCTCGATCCCGTTCCGCTTCAACCCCTCGCGCAGACTCCTGAAGACGAGCAGCACTCCGTGTGCCAGCCCGTCCTCGGAATCGCCCTCCGGATCGAGACCCGCGGCCTGAATCGCCCGCTCGAGGTCGTCGAGCGCCGGCACCACCTCCTGCGCCAGCTGTCCCTTCCCGCGCACCCCCGCGGCCTGGACCTCGGCGCTCATCCGCTTGCGAAAGTTCTCGAAGTCCGCCTGCGTCCGCTTCGCAAGTTCGAGGTACTCCTCTTTCTCCTTCCGAGCGTCAGCCAACAACGCCTCGAAGTCCTCCTCAACCTGCTCGGCGCCATCGACCGGTCCGGGCGTGCTGTCCGTCGGGTCCCCTCCGGCGGGTGGCACTGGTGATGGGGGGGTCGAGGACGCCCCCGCCCGCAGCGCCCCCCCATCACCAGTGACAGGACCCGCCGGCCGGGCCTCCCCCGACCCTTGCTCGTCGTGACCCTGCGTCACTTGTCGTCCCCCTCGTCGACGACCTCCGCATCGACCACTTCGTCGTCCTCGTCGGCGGTCTCGCCCTCAGCCGAGGCGCCGTCGGCCGAGGCCTGCTGCTCGGCCGCCGCGTAGATCTGCTCCGAGGCCTTGGTCATCGCCGTGTTCAACGCCTCGGTCTTGGCGTTGATCTCCTCGACGCTGTCGGAGCCGAGCGAGTCGCGCACGCCCTTGACGGCCGCCTCGACCTCCTCCTTGGTCGCCGCGTCGACTTTGTCCTCGGCGTCGGCGATCGCTTTCTCCGCCTGGTAGGCGCTGTTCTCGGCGAGGTTGCGAGCCTCGGCCAGCTCCCGCTGCTTGCGGTCCTCGTCGGCGTGCGACTCGGCGTCGGAGACCATGCTCTGGATTTCCTCGTCGGAGAGCCCGGAGCCGGATTTGATCTCGATGTTCTGCTCTTTGCCGGTGCCCAGGTCTTTCGCCGTGACCTTGACGATGCCGTTGGCGTCGATGTCGAAGGTGACCTCGATCTGCGGCATCCCGCGCGGCGCCGGGGGAATCCCGGTGAGCTGGAATTTGCCCAGGCTCTTGTTGCCGCTGGCCATCTCGCGCTCGCCCTGGAGGACGTGGATCTCGACCGACGGCTGGTTGTCGTCGGCGGTCGAGAAGGTCTCCGACTTCTTCGTCGGGATCGTCGTGTTGCGCTCGATCAGCTTCGTCATCACGCCGCCTTTGGTCTCGATCCCCAGCGTCAGCGGGGTGACGTCGAGCAGCAGCACGTCCTTGACGTCGCCGGCCAGCACGCCCGCCTGGATGCCGGCGCCGACGGCCACGACCTCATCCGGGTTCACACCCTGGTGCGGGTCCTTGCCGGTCAGCTCCTTGACCCGCTCGCGTACGGCGGGGTTCCGCGTCATCCCGCCGACCAGGACGACGTGGTCGATGCTGGCGTCGGCGTCGTCGAGTGCCCGTTTGACCGGGCCGACGATCCGCTCCAGCAGCTCGGCGGTCAGCTCGTTCAGCTTCGAGCGGCTGAGCTTGAGGTCGAGGTGCTTGGGCTGTCCCTCGACGGCGGTGATGAAGGGCAGGTTGATCTGCGTCTCCTGGGTCGAGGAGAGCTCGATCTTCGCCTTCTCCGCCGCCTCGTAAAGGCGCTGCAATGAGTTCTTGTCCTGGGAGAGGTCGACGCCCTGGTCGCGTTTGAACTCGGCGACCAGCCACTCGACGATCGCTTTGTCCCAGTTGTCGCCGCCGAGATGGTTGTCGCCGGCGGTCGCCTTAACCTCGAAGACGCCGTCGCCGATTTCCAGGACCGAGACGTCGAAGGTGCCGCCGCCGAGGTCGAAGACGAGGATCGTCTGGTCGGCTTTCTCTTTGTCGAGCCCGTAGGCCAGCGCCGCCGCGGTCGGCTCGTTGATGATCCGCTTGACGTCGAGCCCGGCGATCTTGCCGGCGTCGGTCGTTGCCTGGCGCTGGTCGTCGTTGAAGTAGGCGGGGACGGTGATGACGGCGCTGTCGACCGTCTCGCCGAGCTTCGCTTCCGCGTCGGCTTTGAGCTTCTGCAGGATCATCGCGCTGATCTCCGGCGGGCTGTACTGCTTGCCGCGCACGTCGACGCGGACGTCGCCGTTGGGGCCGGCCTCGACCTTGTAGGGGACGATCGTCTCCTCCTCTTTGACTTCGGCCTCCTTGCGGCCCATGAAGCGCTTGATCGAGAAGATCGTGTTCTCTGGGTTCATCACCGCCTGCCGTTTGGCGACGGTGCCGACCAGCCGCTCACCGCTCTCGGTGAAGGCCACCACCGACGGGGTCGTGCGCCCGCCCTCCGAGTTCTCCAGGACGGTCGGCTCGCCGCCCTCCATCACGGCAACGCATGAATTGGTCGTGCCGAGGTCGATTCCAATCGTCTTTCCCACTTTTTCGCGTACCTCCAGGGGTTTCGTTGTTCAAGCCTAAGAAATCTAAGTGGCAGTATGGCAGATCGTAAGCAGAACTCAAGCGAGCCGCCTATAGTGATTGCCGGGAGGTGCCTCGACCAAACTGATCCCAGGGGTGGGATCGCGGAAGAGGAGGAACATCTTGAGTCCCAGCACCAACAGGCGGTTGCCGGCGTGGTTGATCGCCGCGAGCTTAGTCCTAGCCCTGTGCCTGCCGGCTCTGGCCGGCGCCCACGGCAAGGGCCAGCGCGGCCCCGCGCCCAAGGTCCATAAGGCGCACGGCCACCACGGACACGGACACGGCCATCATGGGCATCCGGGTCACGGCCATCCAGGCCACGGTCACCCGGGCCACCCCGGCGACCACGGTCGCGGCAAGCAGGTCGACGTGATGACCCGCAACCTCTACCTCGGAGCCGACCTCGGACCGGCGATCGCCGCCACGACTCCGGATGAGCTGTCCGCCGCCAACGGTCAGATCCTGCGCGAAGTCGTCCACAACGACTTCCCGACCCGGGCGAAGGGCCTGGCGCAGGAGCTCCTCGCCGAGAAGCCCGATCTGGTCGGGCTGCAGGAGGTGGCGCTTTGGCGGACCACGCCGCTGTCCGCCGCGGCGACGCCGGTCGGCTACGACTACCTGCCGGAACTGCTTGCCGAGCTGAACAAGAACGGGAAGCGCTACGAAGTCGTCGTGGTCCAGGAAGAGTTCGACCTCGAGGCGCCGGCGGACTACAACGGCCTGCCCAACGACGGCCCCCTGCCGGGCTTCCCGGACGCGGAGATGCTCGGCCGGCTGACGATGCGCGACGTGATCCTCGCCCGCCATGGCGCCGGCGTGCAGACCTGGAACGCAGAGGGCGGGAACTTCAGCACCCTGCTGGAAGTCCCGATCCTCGGTCAGCCGCAGCCGATCAAACGCGGCTGGACGGAGACCGACGCGAAGGTGC
This sequence comes from uncultured Solirubrobacterales bacterium, assembly GCA_963812145.1. Taxonomy (GTDB): domain Bacteria; phylum Actinomycetota; class Thermoleophilia; order Solirubrobacterales; family 70-9; genus VAYN01. Next base: position 722,553 of record CAWEUG010000002.1, on the reverse strand, counting down.
GCGGCAGCCACCCGTTCCATTTCGTCAACACGCACCTCGAGGCGTTTCAGCCGCTGATCCGCGAGGCGCAGGCGAAAGAACTGGTCGCGCCGGGCGGTCCGGCGACGGGCAGCCTGCCGGTCGTCCTCGTCGGCGACCTCAACTCCGACGACGACACCGTCTCGTTCCCCGACACGCTCGCCTACGAAGCCCTGGTTGCGGCGGGCATGGTCGAGCGCAGCACCGACGATCCGCTCAGCTGCTGCCTCAAATCGAGCCTGCTCGGAGCGGGCGACGGCGGCAGCGTCGCCGACTTCGACCACCAGGTCGACCACGTGATGACCAATGATCCCTGGGACATCACCCTGCGGGACTCCGAGGTCACCGGCCTGCTGCCGGTCAACGGCTTCTGGAACTCAGACCACGCGGGAGTCTTCAGCTCCCTGAGGTTCGACCGCTAAAGCCGGCAACGTCGGTCGATGGCCCGGGGCGTCCGCCATCTGGACGCTTCCGGCCCGTCGGCCGGCTGTTCAGCCTTCGCCGGCGGTGGCGGCGACGAATTCGGTGACTTCTTTGGTCTGCTCCTCGTTGAGGATGCCGCCGGGCATGCGACCGGGAGTGGTGGAGCTGTCGACGCCTTTTTCGACCGCGTTGAGGACGCGGCCTTCGGTCGCTTCGATCGTGGCCTCTGCACTGGGCCCGGCGGGAGGACCGGAGGGGGCGAGCAGTTCGTCGAGGTTCGGGCCGTAGTTGCCGTCGGTCCCCGCCGAGTAGAGCGCGTGGCAGGTACCGCAGTTGGTCTGAAAGAGCGACTGGCCGCTCTTGAGGTCGGCGGCGACCTTCTGATCGCCGGTCTCGGAGTCGCCCTTGGAGCGGAAGGCCAGCCACGGGATGACGACTGCCAGGACCAGGATCAGCAGGCCAAAGACGATGAAGGTTCGCTTGCTCATTTCGCGGCGCGCATACTACTTCTCCGCGCGGTACCAAGGGCACATCCGCCGCAGCTCGCACTCTCCGCAGCGGGGCTTCGGGCGGCAGAGCTCGCGCCCGTGTCGGATCAAGTTCATGTGCAGCTCATAGGCGTCGGCGGGGTCGACCACCGCCAGCATCTCGTCGTGGGCGCGCTCGAAGGACGCCTTCGGTGGGAACAGCCCGAGCCGCCCGCCAACCCGGTGGACGTGGACGTCGACCGGGATCTCCGGGATGTCCCAGGTGAAGATCAGCACGCAGGCGGCGGTTTTGCGCCCGACCCCCGGCAGCGCCAACAGGAACTCCAGCGACTCCTCGCGCGGCGCCGTCTCGGTCCAGCCCAGGTCGAGGTCCTCGCCAAGCTGCTCGAGGATCGCCTGGATTCGCGGCGCCTTCTGCTTGGCGAGGCCGCCGGGGCGGATCGCCTCCTCCACCTCCGCCACCGGGGCGTCCCGAACTTCCTCCCAGGATGGGAAGCGCTGCCGCAGCGCCGCGAAGGAGCGGTCGCGGTTGCGATCGTTGGTGTGCTGGGAGAGGACCGTCTTGATCAGCTCGGCGATCGGCTGCCGGTGCGGCACGTTGACCGGCTGCCCGTACATCTCCCGCAGCCGGTCCCGAATCGCCCGCACCCGCCGCTTGCTCGGTCGCTTCCAAGCCACGGCCGCACCCTAGCCCGAAGCAGCCCCTCCCGAACTGCATCAAGTTCTAATCCTTGAAGGATCAGAACTTGATGCAGTTCGGGCGTAGGGTGGGGGCCGATGAGCGGCGCGATCGAAGAGGGCGAGCTCAAAATCGACGGCGTTCGCGTCTTCTACCGTCGGGCGGCGGGCGAGGGGACGCCGACCGTGTACTGCCACGGCAACCCGACTCACGGCGAGGAATGGGTGCCGATGATGGAGCGGGGTGGACCTGCGCTGGCTATCGACATGCCTGGCTGGGGACGCTCGGACAAGCCCGATCCGGGCCGCTTCGACTACTCGATGTACGGGCTCTCGGCTTTCCTCGAGCGCTGCCTCGACGAGCTGGGTGTCGGGCGCCGCAAGCTGGTCGTCCACGACTGGGGCGGCCTCGCCCTGATCAGCGCCCAGCGACAGCCGGATCTGATCGAGAAGCTGGTTGTTGTCAATGCCGTGCCACTGCTGCCCGGCTATCGCTGGCACTGGGTTGCCCAGATCTGGCGCCGCCGGCCGCTGGGGGAGATCGCCAACGCGACCACGACGAAGTCCTCGATGGCGCTGCTGATGCGCCAGGCCCGTGGCGACCGCAGCGCGATGCCGCAGCAGTTCATCGAGATGGTCTGGGACCGCTGGGACAAGGGCACCCGCGACGCGACCCTCGCCCTCTACCGTCACGCCGATCCCGACCGCCTCGCCCTTGCCGGCAAGGGCCTCGGCAGGCTCGACTGCCCTTCGCTGGTTCTCTGGGGCGACCGGGACATCTACCTCCCGGTCGAGTTCGGCCGGGCCTACGCGAGCGCCCTGCCCGACGCCGAGCTGGAGATCGTCGAGGGCGCCGGGCACTGGCCCCTGATCGACGACCCCGGGCAGGCCGACCGCATCCTCGAGTTCCTCAGATAGCCGCCTGGCGCCCGTTACGCGCGGATTACGATTCCCGGCGCCTTCTGCTTGCCGAGGGCTGTCGGTGCGGCGTGTTGACCGGCTGCCCGTACATCTCCCGCAGCCGGTCCCGAATCGCCCGCACCCGCCGCTTACTCGGTGCTTCCAGGCCACGCCCGCACCCAGCCCGTAGCAGCCCCCCTCCCGAACTGCATCAAGTTCTAATCCTTCAAGGGTCAGAATTTGATGCAGTTCGGGAGGGACGTAGGGTGGGGCGATGAGCGGCGCGATCGAAGAGGGCGAGCCAAAATCGACGGCGTTCGCGTCTTCTATCGTCGGGCGGCGGGCGAGGGGACGCCGACCGTGTACTGCCACGGCAACCCGACCCACGGCGAGGACTGGCTGCCGTTCCTGGAGCGTGGGGCGCCGGCGATCGCGATCGACATGCCGGGGTGGGGACGCTCGGACAAGCCCGACCCGGGCCGCTTCGACTACTCGATGTACGGGCTCTCGGCTTTCCTCGAGCGCTGCCTCGACGAGCTTGGGGTGGGACGGCGCAAGCTCGTCCTCCATGACTGGGGTGGGCTGGTGCTGATAGGGGCGCAGCGGCGCCCCGAGCTAGTCGAGCGCTTGGTCTTGATCAATGCGGTGCCGCTGCTCCCCGGTCATCGCTGGAACTGGATCGCTCGGCTCTGGCGCCGTCGACCGATCGGCGAGCTCCTCAACGCGACCTCGACCAGGTCATCGACGGCGCTGCTGGTGCGCCAAGCGCGAGGCGACCGGAGCCCGATGCCCCGCGAGTTCGTCGAGATGATTTGGAGTTGCTGGGACAAGGGAACCCAAAAGGCCATCCTGGCCCTCTACCGCGGCGCCGACTCTGCCGGTCTCGAGGAGGCAGGGAGGAATCTGAACGGGCTCACCTGCCCCAGCCTCATCCTCTGCGGTGACCGCGATCCCTACGTCCCGGCCAAATTCGCTCACGCCTACGCCGACGCTCTCCCCAATTCCCAGCTCCAGATCGTGAGCGGTGCCGGACACTGGCCCTGGATCGACGACCCCAGCTTCGTCGATGTCGTCCTCGACTTCGTGTCCTGACTCGCGTTAACGCGCGGATTACAATTGTCTGTTCCGTGTCTCGCGCGTTCGCAAGCGTCACCGCCAGGCTGCCCAAGGGTTGGGGCGACCTCGGGCGCCAGATCGGCATCCTCGTCGCGGTCGACTTCGTCTACGAGGTGGCTCGCGGGATCGCCGATTCCAAGCGCGCCGACGCGATCGCTCACGGGCAGTGGATCATCGACCTCGAGCGCTCGACCCACACCTTCTTCGAGCCCGGCCTGCAGGCGTTCTTCCTGCCCGCCAACTGGGTCATCGACGTCGCCAACCAGATCTATCTCAACGCCCAGTTCTCGGTCGCGCTCGGCTTCCTGGTCTGGCTCTATCTCTTCCGCAACGAGTCCTTCTACTTCGTCCGCAACATGTTCGTGGTCTCGATGGGGCTGGCGCTGATCGGCTACACGCTCTACCCGACCGCACCGCCGCGAATGTTCCCCGACTACGGCTTCGTCGACACGATCAACGACTTCTCCAACGTCAACCACGACTCGGGGCTGGCGAAGATCCTGATCAACCCCTACGCGGCGGTGCCGAGCATGCACTGCGCCTTCGCGATGATGATCGGCGCCAGCGGCTTCATGGTCTGCCGCAACGCGGTCGCCAAAGGCTTCTGGGCCGTCTGGCCGTTTCTTGTCGCCTGGGTCACGATCGTCACCGCCAACCACTACTGGGTCGACGCGGTGCTGGGCTGGGGGGTGGCGCTGACCGCGGCGCTGGTCGCCCAGCGCCTGGCGCGGACCCGGCCCGAGGCGTGGTCCTTCCGCCCCACGGGCCCCCAAGAGGCCGAGGCCTAGGCGCCGTATGTCGGCCCTCGGTCAAGCCAACCTCCTCGCGAACGTCTAGCCTCAGGTCATGGAACCTTCGGCGCCCCCAAGGGCCCCCGGTGGTCGCCGCAACGGCCGCGGGACGAGCCGCAACGGGCAGGAGCTCCGCTCCTACGCCCGCGAGCGACTGATCGAGTCCCGCCTCACGCCCAACGCGATCTCGATGGTCGGCCTGGTCGGCAACCTGGTCGCCGCCGCGCTGGTCACCCAGCGCCTCTTCTTCCTCGCCGGGGTCGCCTTCGTGCTCGGCTCGGTGATGGACACGCTCGACGGCCGTTACTCGCGGATGTCCGGCAAGGGCACCCTGTTCGGGGCCTTCCTCGACTCGACCCTCGACCGCATCGAGGAGGGGATCGTGCTCGCCGCGGTCGCCGGCTACTTCGCCGCCCAGGGCGAAGACTTCGCCGCGGCGATGTGCGTCGTCGCCGTGCTCGGCTCGCTGATGGTCTCCTACACGCGGGCCCGGGCGGAGGCGCTCGGCGTCGAGTGCAAGGTCGGTTTGGCGACGCGACCGGTCAGGGTGGTGCTACTTTCGATCGGCTTGATCTTCGCCAAGGGCGCCGGCATCGGCGATTTCGAATTGCTGGCGCCGTCGATCTACGTGATCGCCGCCCTGACGATCGTCACGGTCATCCAGCGGGTGCTGCATGTGCGAAACGAGCTTTCCGGCGAGGCTTCCGGCGTTCAGAGCGACGGCAGCGAGGCGGCAGAGCTGTAACCAGCAAGGCCGCCGGGTGTGTTCAGCCATCCAGCGCGATCCAGGAGGACTTCCAATTTCATGAGTGAGAGCAACGGAGCAAACGGCAGCACCAACGGCATCGGCCACAGCGACGAGAAGGTCCGCGTCGCGATCGTCGGCGTCGGCAACTGCGCCAACTCCTTCATCCAGGGCGTCGAGTACTACAAGGACGCCGATCCGGCCGAGGAAGTTCCCGGGCTGATGCACGTCGAGCTCGGCGGCTACCACGTCCGCGACGTCGAGTTCGTCGCCGCCTTCGACATCGATCAGGAGAAGGTCGGCAAAGACCTCTCCGAGGCGATCTGGTCGGGCCAGAACGACACGATCAAGTTCGCCGACGTGCCCAACCTCGGGATCAAGGTCGAGCGCGGCATGACCCACGACGGCCTCGGCAAGTACCTCAAACAGAAGATCACCAAAGCCCCCGGCGAGACCGCCGACATCGTCGGCATCCTCAAAGAGACCAAGGCCGACGTCCTCGTCTGTTACCTGCCGGTCGGCTCTGAGGACGCGACCAAGTGGTACGTCGAGCAGGCGCTCGCGGCCGGGGTCGGCTTCGTCAACTGCCTGCCCGTCTTCATCGCCCGCGAGGACTACTGGGACAAGCGCTTCAAAGAGGCCGGGCTGCCGATCATCGGCGACGACATCAAGTCCCAGGTCGGGGCGACGATCGTCCACCGCCAGCTCGCCCGTCTCTTCCACGACCGCGGCGTGCGGTTGGAGCGGACCAGCCAGCTCAACGTCGGCGGCAACATGGACTTCTTCAACATGCTCGAGCGCGAGCGCCTCGACTCGAAGAAGATCTCCAAGACCAACGCGGTCACCTCGATCATGGGTCACGACCTGCCCGAGGACAGTGTCCACGTCGGTCCCTCCGACTACGTGCCGTGGCTGACCGACCGCAAGTGGGCGCACATCCGCCTCGAGGGCAAAGCCTTCGGCGACGTGCCGCTGACCGCTCAGCTCAAGCTCGAGGTCTGGGACTCGCCGAACTCCGCCGGCGTCGTCATCGACGCGGTGCGGCTGATCAAGCTGGCACTCAACAACGGCATCTCCGGCCAGCTCGACGGCCCCTCCAGCTACCTGATGAAGTCGCCGCACAGCCAGCGCCCCGACGACGAGGCGCGGGAGCAGACCGAGGAGTACATCGCCGCCAACAAGCGCGGCAAGGCGGCGGCCAAGCCCGCCCCCACCGACGCCCCCAGCACGACCCAGGCCTAGCGCGCCGGCGTCGATCCGTCTATCCATAAGAGCCCGCCGAGTGCGGGCTCTTATGCTGCAACCGTGCCTCCGGCCGCACCGCTCTCGATAGCCCAGGTCTCGCCCTTCCGGCGCGGCGTCGAGAACCCCGTCAACGAGTTCGTCGACCGGGTCTCGGCTGAGCTGGAGCGCCGCGGGCACGAGGTCCTGCGCGCCTTCACCGGCGACCGGGTCAAGGGCCTGGTCAAGCCCTCGGCGCAGCTGGACGTCGTCCACGTCCACGACCCCTTCGCCCCCAGCGTCGCCTCGGCGGCGCTGCGCCACTCCTACTCGCTCAACGTCGCCACCTTCCACGCGCCGCAGGAGCGGGTGCTCTCGACCCAGGTCGCTCGCCCCCTGGTCGAGATCTTCTTCGGCCGCATCGACGCCCGCACCGTGACCAGCAGCGAGACCGGGACGCTCCTGGAGCGCTACTTCCCCGGCAGCTATGAGCTGATCGAGCCGGGGGCGAGCGGGGACGAGTGGGGCCGGGTGGCCGACGAGCTCGAAGCGATCTACCGGCGGCTGGCGGCGCGCCGCCACGACCCCAGCGGCGACCCCGAGCTGCGCGAGCGGATCTCCAAGCGGCCGCTGATCGAGGTCGACCTGCACATGCACACCGACCACTCGGGCGACTGCGCCACGCCGGTCGACGTGTTGCTGCAGACCGCCCGCGACCGCGGCCTCGGAGCGATCGCGATCACCGATCACAACGAGGTCTCCGGGGCGCTGGAGGCGCGCAAGATCGCCGCCGGGATGAGCGACATCAAGGTGATCGTCGCCGAGGAGGTGAAGACCGCCGAGCAGGGTGAGGTGATCGGCCTCTTCCTCGAGGAGAAGATCCCCAAGGGGCTGACGATGGCGGAGACGATCGCCGCGATCCGCGACCAGGGCGGGCTGGTCTACGTGCCCCATCCCTTCGACCGCTTCCACTCGGTGCCCGACTACGAGCACCTGATCGACATCGTCGAGGAGATCGACATCCTCGAGGTCTTCAACCCGCGGGTGGCGGTGACCGCCTTCAACGAGGAGGCCGAGCGCTTCGCCCGCAAGTACCGGATCGTCCCCGGCGCCGGCTCCGACAGCCACGTCGCCCAGGGGCTGGGCAGCGTGCGGGTGCGGATACACGACTTCGACGGCCCGGCCGAGTTCCTCGAGGCGATGCGGGACGCCGACATCACCCGCAAGCACAAGAACCTGGTCTACGTGCAGACCCTGAAGCTGCTGCAGACCGCGGGCCGCCCGAAGGCGCCGAAAAGGCGCGTTCCCGATGCCAAGCCGGTGCGCGGCGGCAGGCCCCGAAAGCGCGGTTCGGCGAGCAAGAGCTGATGCAGGGGGGTGGCGGCAAAGGAGCCGTGCCCGCCTCGTCAAAGAAGTCGGCGATGCGAGGAACCGACGACGAGATCCGCGAGAAGTACCTGGAGCGGGCGATCCGCGAGCTCAACCAGATGAGCCACGAAATCCAGGAGTGCCCGCACTGCCCGCGCGGCAAGCTGATGCCGGTGCTCGGCTCCGGCCATCCCCAGGCGGACATCTTCATGCTCAAGCAGGCGCCGATGACCTCGGAGATCGAGGAGGGGGTCGCCTTCTACGGCCGCTCCGGCAACGCGCTGATGAAAAGCTTCAAGCGCCTCGGCATCGACCCGCTGGTCGTCTACGGCACGCTCTGCGTCAAGTGCCCGATCGCCGAGCCCGACCTCGCCGCCGGCGAGTGCGTCGGCCGCCTGGTCGAGGAGATGGCGATCGTGCAGCCGAAGATCATCGTCGTCATGGGCGAGCCGGCGCTGGCCATCCTCAACGGCCTCCAGGTCCCCCTCTCCCGCCCGGTCGAGCAGCGCGAGGGCGAGATCCAGGCTTTCACCCCCACGATCGACGCGCTCTACGTGCCCGACATCGATTTGGCGCTCGACGAGGAGGGCGCCAAGCAGCGCTTCTGGCGCGCCTTCAAGACGCTCGGCGTCTGGTACGACGACCTGCCGCCGTACTGAGGCAGCCGGACCGTCGTCAGCTCGAGGCTGGGGCTGGAGCGGGCACCGGTGCCGCCGGCGCGTGTCCGTCGGCTCCGTTGGACTCGAGGATGCGGTCGGCGGTGCTCTTCGGGGAGAGGAAGCGGTCGATTGCCGCCAGGGCAACCGCGGAGACGACGAAGGTGAGGTGGATGATCGTCTGCCAGAGCATCGTCTCGGAGGAGGTGTTGGCGGCGTTGATGAAGGTCTGCAGGAGATGGATCGAGGAGATGCCGACGATCGCCATCGCCAGCTTCACCTTGAGCACGTTGGCGTTGACGTGGGAGAGCCACTCCGGCTGATCGGGGTGGTTCTTGAGGTTGATCCGCGAGACGAAGGTCTCGTAGCCGCCGATGATCACCATGATCAGCAGGTTGGCGATCATCACCACGTCGACGAGGCCGAGGACCAGCAGCATCACCTCGTTCTCGGTCAGGTGACCGACGTCGGTCACCAGGTGCCAGAGCTCCTGCATGAAGCGCCAGACGTAGATGCCCTGGGCGGCGATCAGGCCGAGGTAGAGGGGGGCCTGTAGCCAGCGGCTGATGAAGATGGTGCTGCCGATGGTCCGCGCCAGCGGTCGGTCTATGTGGGTCGGCTCAGCGATGGCTGCGCATCCTAGCGCCCATCCTTTAGGGAGCCCTAAGGAGCAGCAGCCGCGGCGACGGTGGTCATCGCCTCGACCTTGGCGCTGGCGAGGCCGCGGACGACGATGGTGTCGAGAGCGCGGTACTCGGCGAGCAGGGACTGGGCCTGGTCGCGGTCGGCAGCGGCGACGCCGACGGTGCCCTCGGGCTCGCCGAGACGGTCGAAGTGGTCGCGGTAGCCCTTGTGCAGGTCGCGGTAGAAGGACTCCTCCTTGGCCAGGCGCTCGGCGGCGTCGGCGCCGACGGCGGTGCGGACGTAGCCGAAGACCGGCGGGGCGTCGCGGCCGGCCTCGCGGGCGCCGGCCTCGACCTTCTCGCGGGCGCCGGCGGCGAAGCCGGGGGTCATCCAGTTGAAGAAGACGCCGTCGAACTCGGCCCCGGCGAGGGCGCACATCTTCGGGCCCATCGCGGCGAGGACGAGGCGGACGCCGGGCAGCGCCTCGCGCAGCTGCGGCAGCGACTCGCGCATCTTCGTCAGCGGCTTCTTCGAGAACCCGGCGCCGACCCCGAGCCAGAGCTTGGCCGGGTCGATCCCGAACTGCTCGATGTCGGCGGCGATCGTCTCCGGCGGCGTGCGGTCGAGCGCGATCACGGCGACGCCGAGGTCGACCTCGGGAGCGGCGGCGGCGAACTCGGCGAGCGTTCCCAGCCCTTTGGCGCCGGGGTGGTCGTTGGACCAGAGCGAGTCATAGCCCAGCTCGGCACAGCGGGCTGCCAGCGGCCGTGCGACGTCGGGGTCGAGCCCGGCGGCGACGCCGAAGCCGCGGCTCATGCCTTCTCCAGCAGAGCGACGCACTCGATGTGCGGGGTCTGGGGGAACATGTCGACGGGCCTCACGCGCTGCAACTTATAACCGGCCTCGACCAGCTGGGCGGCGTTGGGGGCGAGCGTGGTCGGGTTGCAGGAGACGTAGACGATCTTCTTCGCCTCGCACTCGACAACGCGGCGGATCATTTTCTGCGAGAGGCCGGCGCGGGGCGGGTCGATGACGACGACGTCGGGCTTGCCGGCCTGGACCAGCAGCGGCCGCACGCCGGTGCGGACGTTGGCGGCGAGGAAGTGGGCGTTGCCGATCCCGTTCAGCTTGGCGTTGCGCTCCGCGTCCGCGATCGCCTCGGGGACGATCTCCACGCCCCAGACCTCGCCGGCCCGGGCCGCCATCGTCAGCCCGATCGTGCCGATCCCGCAGAAGAGGTCGAAGACCTTCTCCTCGCCGGTGAGGCCGGCGAACTCGGTGGCGACGGCGTAGAGGCGCTCGGCCATCTCGGTGTTGGTCTGGAAGAAGGCGCCGGGGGAGATCTCCCACTTCAGCCCGCACAGCTCCTCCTTCAGGTACTCCTCGCCGAGCACGCCTGTCGGTCCCTCGCTGCCGCCGGAGTCGTCGGCGACGACGGTGTGCAGGTCGACCGGGGGTTTCGGGAAGCTGCGCTGGGCAGTCACCAGGCGGGTCTGGACCTGGCCGCTGCGCCGGCCCTCGCGGACGACGAGGTTGCGCAGGACGCCGCGCTTGGCGTTGCCGTCGAAGGCCGGGATCGACTCCAGCTGCGCCCAGTCGCGGACCTTGTTGCGCGCCGCGTTGCCGGCCTCGGAGGCGAGGTGGCAGTCATCGACGTCGACGACCAGGTCCCAGCGCCCGCGGGCGTGGAAGCCGAGGATCGGGTCGCCGTCGCGGTCGCCGAAGGAGTATTCGAGCTTGTTGCGGTAGCGCCACTGCTCGTCTGCGGCGACGATCGGCTCCAGCTCGAAGCCCTCGAGGTCGCCGATCCGGCGCAGCGCCTCGCCGACCTGCTCGCTCTTGATCGTCAGCTGGCGCTCGTAGGGGAGGCCCTGCCAGGGGGCGCCGGGGCAGGGCTCGCCGCCGTGTGTGCAGCGGTCGGGGATGCGGTCGGCGCCGGCCTGCAGCAGCTCGACCGTGCGCGCCTCGGCGAAGCGCTTCTTCGCTTTGGTGACCTCGACCCGCACCCGGTCGCCCGGGAGGCCGCCGGCGACGAAGACGACGAAGCCGTCGGCGCGGGCGACGCCGCGCCCGCCGAAGGCGAGCGAGTCGACCTCGACCTCGAGCAGCTCGCCGCGACGGGGGCCGCGGGCCGCCGGCTTCTCGCCGGTGGCCTGCTCCATCCCTAACCGAGCTTTTTCGCGGCGCGGCGTGCGGCCTGGGTGGCCTGTTTGCGCACCGGCTGGGCGCGGCCGCCGACCTCTTTGCGCGCCTGCTTGACCAGTCGCTCCAGCTCGCCCAGCAGCGTGTCGGTCTGCTTGCGGCCGCGCTTGACGAGGTCGCTGAGCATCTTCTCGGCGTCGCCGCGGGTCATGCGGCCGCGCTTGACGGCGTCGTCGACGACCTCCTGCAGGCGCTCGCGGCTGAGCGTGACGCTCTGCTCGAGGCTCTCGCGGAACTGGGCGACGCTCTTGTCGAGGCCGCTGGTCGTTTTGCTGCTGGCCCGTTTCGGCACCGATTTTTTCGGCGACGCCTTTTTCGAAGTGGATTTGCGAGGCGCGGATTTCTTCGTCGCGGCTTTCGCTTTGCTCGCCACGCGGGCCGGAGCTTTTTTCGCTTTGGCTTTCGGTTTCGCGGCTTTCGCTTTTTTGCTCTTTTTCGCGGCTGCTTTTTTCTCGGCCATCTCGGCGTGCCTCCAGGTGAAGTTGGGCGCGGGTGCGGCTTCGACTATGTCAATTCGACAGCACCGGTGGCTCTGCGACGACGAATCGTGCCTGCACCGGTGCATGATCGGAGAGCCGCAGCGCCCTCCCGTCGAGCGGCAGCTCCCGCCGCTCCGGCGGCCAGGCGGCCGGTGGGTCGATGACCTCGAGGTTGCGGGTCAGCAGGTGGTCGATCGCGCGCGGAGCGGTCGGCGCCGCCAGGCCGAAGTCCTCGCGCAGGCGCTCGAAGACGGCCGGCCGCTCGGCCGGCCGCAGGTTGAGGTCGCCGCCGAAGACCAGCGGCGCCGCGGCGGCGAACTCGGTCGCGGCGCGCGCAGCACGCAGCACGTCCTCGGTCGCCATCGCGGACATGTCGTTGGTCGCGTGCAGGTTGGCGATGCAGACGCCGGAGGCGGTGCGGGTCAGGGCCAGCGCCCGGCGCTCCGGCTCGCCCTCGTGGATCGGCAGCTCGCGCCGCTCGGCGATGCCCCCGAGCCGGCCGGGGACGCGGACCAGGGTCAGGTTGGAGCCGCCCTCGCCGGAGGCGATCAGGTCCGGGTTCTGGCGGGCCAGCAGCCCGCGCAGCGCTCCCAGCGAGTTGCGCGAGGTCAGCACCCGGTGCGACTCGGCCGAGCAGGCGCGGGCCAGCGGCGCCGCGAAGCGAGGCGGGGACTCCTGCAGCAGGGCGACGTCCCAGGCGGTGGCGGCGAGCAGGGTCGCGAACTCGGTGGTGAGGTCGCGGTTGACCTGGACGTGGGTGGCGTTGCGCTCGTCGATCCGCAGCAGCCGTGAGCGCCAGCTGCGCAGCTCCGGGTCGGGCGGGAAATCCCGGCCGTGGAAGAGGTTCCAGGTGATCGCGGCGAACTCCACGGCCCGTAGTATCCGCCGCTTGAAGCGGGACTTCCTCACTGGCGAAGAGTTCGGGGCGTTCGAGCTCGGCAAGCTGCTCGACCGGGCGCTGGAGCTGAAAGCCGGCCGGCGCCAGCGGGCCGGCGCCGATTCGCTGGCCGGGCGCAGCGTCGCCCTGATCTTCCAAAAGCCCTCGACGCGGACCCGGATCTCCTTCGAGGTCGGCGTCGGCGAACTGGGGGGAACCCCGATCGTCCTGCGCGCCGACGAGATGCAGTTCTCGCGCGGCGAGTCGATCGCCGACACGGCGCGGGTGCTCTCGCGCTACGTCGACGCGATCGTGATCCGCTCCGGCTCCCACGAGGACGTCGCCGAGCTCGCCGCCAGCGCCGACGTGCCGGTGGTCAACGCGCTGACGCCGCTGCACCACCCCTGCCAGGCGCTTGCCGACCTGATGACCATGCGCGAGCGCTTCGGCGACCTCGACGGGCAGCGGCTGGCTTACGTCGGCGATGGCAACAACGTCGCCCGCTCGCTGGCGATCGCCGGCGAGCTGGCCGGGGTCGAGGTCGTCGTCGCGGCACCGCCCGGCTACCAGCTGGAGGAGGGGCACGGCGTCAAGCTGACCGACGACCCGCGCGCCGCCGCCGACGGCGCCGACGCTCTCTATACGGACGTCTGGGTGAGCATGGGCGACGAGGCCGATGCTGACCGCCGTCGCGCCGACCTGGCACCGTTCCGGCTCGACGGCGACCTCCTGGCGGCGGCCAAGGACGGCGCCATCGTCCTCCACTGCCTGCCGGCCCACCCCGGCGAGGAGATCAGCGCCGACGTCCTCTACTCCGACGCCTCGGCCGTCTGGGACCAGGCCGAGAACCGCCTCCACGCCCAGAAGGCGCTGCTGGAGGCCCTGCTCGCCGGCTAGCCACGGCCCCGCTCGCAGCCATGTACCCACGCCTCGAAATCGGACCGCTGACGCTGCAGACCTTCGGCCTGATGTTCGCGCTCGCCTTCCTCGCCGCCGGGGCGCTGATCTGGAGGCGGCTGGGGGAGATCGGCAAGCCCGTCGACTGGGCCTATGAGATGGGCTTCGCGGCGCTGCTCGGGGGCATCGTCGGCTCCCGCGTCTACTTCCTGATCCAGAACTACAGCGACGTCAAGGACGACCTCCTCGGCAACCTCTTCTCCGGGGCCGGGCTGGTCTGGTACGGCGGCGCGATCGGCGGCGCCCTCGCCGTCTTCGCCTGGGCCCGGTACCGCGACTTCCTCGGCCTCGCCCTGCTCGACCTGGCGGCGCCGGCGCTGGCCCTGGGCTACGCGATCGGCCGCTGCGGCTGCCAGCTCTCCGGCGACGGCGACTACGGCAAGGCCTGGGACGGCCCCTGGGCGATGTCCTATCCGGACGGCACCGTGCCGACCGAGCAGACCGTCCACCCGACGCCGATCTACGAGACCCTGGCGATGGGCCTCGGCGCCTGGCTGCTGTGGCAGCTGCGCGACCGGGTCCGGGCCGGCATCCTCTTCGCGCTCTACCTCGTCTACGCCGGGGCCGAGCGCTTCCTGGTCGAGTTCCTGCGCCGCAACGACGCTGCCGCGCTGGGCCTTACGTCCGCCCAGCTGGAGAGCCTTGGCATGATGTTCGCGGGCGTCATCTGGATCGCCGTCGTCACTCGCCGCCACGGCGGCATTTCCCGACCTTCTGCCGCTGCCGCGGCGCAACCCGCCGCTTGAGCGGACTGGAGCGAACGATGTTACTCTTGCGCAAGAACTTTGGAGCGGTCAATTTTGGGAGGCTAGGCGGGTAATGGCGGCCATCGATATTCAGAGTCAAGAGGGTCCCTCGGCGCGCACCGTGAGCGCCGTGCTCGACGCGGCGGCGGAGCGTCTGGCCGCGGCCGGGGTCGAGAACGCGCGGGCCGACGCCGAAATCCTGGTCGCCGACGCGATGGGCGTGAAGCCCGAGGAGCTCTCGGTCGAAAGCGCCGGCGAGATCCCGACCGAGGTCGCCGTGGCGATCGAGGAGCGGGTGGCGCGCCGGGTCGATCGCGAGCCGATGGCCTACATCCTCGGCCGCGCCCCCTTCCGCAGCCTCGAAGTCGCCGTCGACGAGCGGGTGCTGTGGCCGCGGCGGGAGACCGAGCTGCTGGTCGAGGTCGGCGTCGAGCTGCCCGAGGGCGCCCGCGTGCATGAGGTCGGCACCGGCTCCGGCGCGATCGCCCTGGCCCTGCTCGCCGAGCGGCCCGACCTGCGCGTCACCGCCTCCGACCTCTCGCCGGAAGCGGTCGAAGCGGCGCGTGAGAACGCCGAGCGGTTGGGCATCGGGCTCGAGGTCAGCGTCGCCACCGGCATCCCCGACGATCTCGACGGGATCGACCTGGTCATCGCCAACCTTCCCTACGTCACCGACTCGACCATCTTCGAGCGCTCGCCCGAGATCCAGAAGGAGCCGCGGATCGCGGTCACCGGGTCCTGCGGCGAGGACGGCCTCGGCGTCATCCGCGGCCTGATCGGGGAAACGCCCTCCGGCTGGAAGCTGGCGATGGAGCACGACACCCACCACGGTCCGGCTATGCGCGAGATGCTGCGCGACGCCACTACCCTTCAGGACTATGAAGGTGACGAGCGGGTGACCGTCGGCTTCGCTCCATGAAGCCGGCCTCAATCGATGAGTGAGGCCCCGCCGCGGGCCGAGGAGACGGTGCCCGACGCTGCGGGCGATCGCTCCGGGGCCGCCAGCGAGGCGCAGCGCCGGGCCAAGGTCGAGCGGCTGCGCGAGGCTGGGATCGATCCCTACCCGCACTCCTTCGAAGGCCGCACCCACGCCGAGGAGATCCTCGCCGCCCATGACCCCGAGGCGTTGGGGGAGGGGGAGCACGACCAGTTCACCTACCGGGTGATGGGCCGGGTCACCGGCAAGCGCGGGCACGGCAAGACCGCCTTCCTCGACGTCCGCGACATCACCGGCATGATCCAGGCCTATGCCCGCCGCGACACGCTCGGCGAGGAGGCCTTCGGGCGGGTCGAGGAGCTTGACATCGGCGACCTGGTCGGCATCGAGGGCCCGGTCTACGTGACCAAGCGGGGCCAGGTCGCGATCGGCGTGCGCGAGTGCACGCTGCTGGCCAAGGCGCTGCTCGACCCTCCCGACCTCTTCCACGGCATCTCCGACCCGGAGCTGCGCTACCGCCAGCGCGAACTCGACCTGATGGCCAACGAGGACTCGCGCGAGGTCTTCAAGAAGCGGGCGAAGCTGACCGCGGCGATCCGCGCCCACATGAACGGGCGCGGCTGGGTCGAGCTGGAAACGCCGGTGCTGCAGCGGCTGACCGGCGGCGCCGCGGCGCGGCCGTTCGTCACCCACCACAACGCGCTCGGGCGCGACCTCTTCCTGCGCACTGCGACCGAGCTCTACCTGAAGCGGGCGATCGTCGGCGGCTTCGAGGACGTCTACGAGTTCGGCAAGTTCTTCCGCAACGAGGGGATGTCGCCCCAGCACAACCCCGAGTTCACGATGCTGGAGATGTTCGTGGGCGGGGCCGACTACAACGGCGTCATGAACTTCATCGAGACGCTCGTCTCCAGCGTCGTGCAGGAGGTGATGGGGACGACCAAGGTCGTGCGCGACGGGGTCGAGATCGACTTCGCGGCGCCCTGGCCGCGGGTGGTGCTGCGCGACGAGCTGCTGAAGGAGACCGGTGTCGACATCTACGAGGCCAGCCGCGACGAGCTGGCCGAGATCGCCGGCGACGACGCCGAGGAGAACGACGACTGGGCCGGCCTGGTCGACACCCTGCAGGGCAAGCTGGTCGAGCCGAAGCTGATCCAGCCCACCTACATCACGGTGCTGCCGATCGACATCTGGCCGCTGGTCAAGGTCCACCCCGACGACCCCAAGGTCTGCGAGGCCTTCGACGGCATCGTCGCCGGGATGGAGATCGTCGGCGGCGGCACCGACGTCAACGACCCGGTCGAGCAGCGCCAGCGCTTCGTCGGCCAGCGCGAACGGCAGGAGTCGGGGGCCGAGGACGACCCCCATCCCCACGACGAAGAGTTCGTCAAAGCGCTCGAATACGGGATGCCGCCGGCGAGCGGCTGCGGCCTCGGGATCGATCGTCTGCTGATGATCATGACCGGGTCGAAGACGCTGCGAGACGTGATTATCTATCCGGCAATGCGCGAGCTAGGAGGCAAGTGATGGCGGTAAAACTGCACAGGTGCCCATTGATGTTCGTGAAGGGCGATTTCCACCCGTGCTCGAAAGTGCAGAAGGCGCTGGACGAGCAGGGGGTCGAGTACGAGGTCATGAAGGGGCCGCTCCTGCCCGGCAGGCGGAAGGACCTGAAGCAGCTCTCCGGCCAGAATAAATATCCCGTGATCGAGTTCGAGGACGGGACCGTGTACCGCGAGGAATCGACGGACATGGCGGCGAAGATCCGCGCCGGCGAGCTGCGCCCCTCGGCCTGAGGAGGGGCTAGAAGGCGGAGTGCAGCAGGCCGCCGTCGATCGGGATGACGGCGCCGGTGAGGTAGGCGGCGCGCTCGGAGCAGAGGAAGGCGACGAGGTCACCGTACTCTGCGGGAAGGCCGAGCCGGCCGGCGGGGACTTCGTTGCGGGCCGCCTCTTCGGCGGCGTCGAGGGAGCCGGTGTGGGAGGCGAGGCGCTCGGTCGCGAAGCGCCCGGTGGCGACGGTGTTGACCGTGATCCCGTCGGCCGCGACCTCGTGGGAGAGCGTCTTCAGGAAGCCGACCGCCGCCATGCGGTGGGAGTTGGAGAGGTTGAGCCCGGCGATCGGCTCGCGGGTCGACATCGAGCCGACGTTGATGATCCGCCCCCAGCCGCGCTCGCGCATCCCCGGGACCACCGCCCCGGCCAAGATCCGCGGCGCCAGCACCAGCGAGCGGTAGGCGTTCTCCCACTCCTCCAGCTCGTGGTCGAGGGCGCCACCGAACGGCGGCCCCCCGGTGTTGGCGACGAGGATGTCGACCGGGCCAAGCGCCTCGGCAACCTCGCCGGGCAGCGCGGCGAGCCGCTCGCCATCGGAGGCGTCAGCGACGAACAGCGTCGCCCGCCCACCGATCTCGACGGCAGCTTCCTCGAGCCGCTCGAGCGAGCGGCTGACGATCGCCACCCGCGCGCCCTCCCGCGCCAACGCCGCCGCGATCCCGCGCCCGAGCCCACGGCTGGCACCCATAACCAGCGCCACGCGCCCCTCGATACCTAGATCCATCGTCCGACCCTAACGCGGGGAGCAATGCTCAAAGGACGTTGCGCGGGTAAGGTTCGCGGTGAGCGCCCGTAGCTCAGTGGTCAACGGTTCCTTACGGGGGGCCAAAGAGCGTCGGTCTTTCAAGCCGAAGGTCGCGGGTTCGACTCCCGTCGGGCGCACTAGGTTTTTCCCTATTTCAAGCGGTTTCTGCCTCTCGCGGCGTTGAAAAACAAGCCCTCCGCCGCCAAATACGTAGCAGTCAGCCGGCGGCGTTAAGCGGCACCCCCCGGAACAGCGCCGACCTCGACAGGTATTTGTAGCGAGAGCTCCCAAAGGGGGGCGTCGCGGCGGCTTGGTACGTGTAAGGGGTATGCGAAGGATCAACCCAGCCAATGGGCACCGATCTGCAACCGCGCTCGGAATGGGAGGAGCCACGCGAAGCCTGCCGCGTCAGACCCCCTACAAGCGGACCTATCCGAGCGGGCACGTCGTCTGGGTCGCTCGCTACCTCGACTTGGAGGGCAAGGCCCGCTACGCGAAGCCTAGATGGCATCGGGGGAAGTCGTCCTTCAGGCTTCGGCGTGACGCTCAGAAAGCGATCGACGAAGCGCTCGCGGATCTTCACGGCGTCCCTTGTTGAGCAACCTGGCACCAGATTACGGAGCCCTGATGCAGGTGCGATCGGGCGGATAGGTGGATAGCCGCGATCACAACCTGCTTTGGCCGTCTTCGCCGCCGAACAGACCGACGATGAGCGCCTCGTCACCCAGACCCGTGAGCGCGCCGCCGCGGAAATCCCCCGCGAAGTGGAGCATGACCTCGACGCGGGCGAAGTCTTTGCCCCGGACGCAATGAAGTGAGGCAGGCGATGAAGTGGGCGCCCAGTCAAAGCGCCGAAGACCTGCTCCGCCGGGGGAGGCGAAGCTTCAGGCCAACTTGGAAAGGGAGCTCCGGCGCGATCAGTTTGGGAACAACAAAGGAAGTGGGCTGTGATAGGAAAGCAGCATCGAGTAAACGAGGAAGGTAGAGCTAATGGATACGACGCCCACCAAACCGAATTTCCACGGAACGCTTCCGCCACGCGGCCTGGATGAGACCCCTGCCTCGTCGCACTCCAGCGGCCGATTCGGCCGCATGTTTCGCCACCTTCCGGTCTCCTCGCCAAAGGACGAGTCTTTGGCCGACCTGGGCAAAGCTCTCATCCAAGAGTTGGAGAACGGGCAGCTGGACAAGCCCCTGGGTGAAGCTGACGACGATGAGAACACCGCGACCCTGCCCAACGGCGAGTTGCGCCTTCCGGCTGGCTACACCTACTTCGGGCAATTCGTCGATCACGACATCACCTTCGATCCGGTTTCCAGTCTGACCCGCCAGAACGACCCGGACGGCTTGGTCGACTTCCGCACCCCTCGTTTTGACCTCGACTCCCTCTATGGCCGAGGTCCCGCAGATCAGCCGTATCTCTACCAGCCGGACGGACGCCACTTGGCACTCGGTCGCGAGATAGCGGCACCAGCTACGACGGCTGGTCATGACCTCCGACGGACGGAGGACGGCCGGGCGATCATCGGCGATCCGCGGAACGACGAGAACCTGATCGTCTCGCAACTCCAGGCGACGATGATCCGCTTCCACAATGCGGTGCTTGACCAGGTCGGGAGCGAACATCCGAACCTGCCGCCCGACGAAGTCTTCAAGTTGGCCCAGCAGTCGGTGCGCTGGCACTACCAATGGGTCGTCGTCAACGACTACCTACTACGGCTCGTCGGCGAGGAGGTCATCAAAGACATCTTGCAGAGCAAGCCATATGTCACGCCGGGTGGGGGGTCGGTTGAACTTCAAGAGCCCAAGCTCCGTTTTTACGAATGGCGAAGCGAGCCGTTCATGCCGGTCGAGTTCTCGGTGGCGGCTTACCGCTTCGGTCACTCGATGGCGCGGCCGAGCTATCTGATCAACGAGGTCGCGAAAACCGACCCGGAACTTCCTGGAGTCAGTCGCATCCGTCTGTTTCTGCAGGGTGGCGAGGAACGGCAGTCACTGAACGGCTTCCGACCGTTGCCGGATCAATGGACTGTGCAGTGGCGTTTCTTGCTTTCGGGAATCAAGGATGGGGCGGAAGGCGCTGCCGGTCTACCGCAGCCAAGCTACAAACTGGATGCGCAACTCTCGAACCCTCTCGGAGCACTACCCGAGTCAACTGCAACTCCAGAGGCGATGGGCCCAGGTATCGATCCCTCGTTGGCGCAGGTATTGGCCGCTCGGAACCTCTTTCGCGGGAAGCGTCTTGGCCTCCCCAGCGGACAGGACGTCGCCCTCGCGATGGGGGCTACCCCGTTGTCCGATGAAGAACTCTTCAACGGAGTCGGCATCGAACAATCGACGCGTGACGATCTGGCGGGCAGGGCTCCTCTGTGGTTCTACGTCCTCAAGGAGGCGGAGATTCAAACCGGCTCGGCTCATCTCGGCTCGATCGGAGGACGGATCGTGGCAGAGGTCCTGATCGGTCTCTTGGCGGGCGATCCCCTGTCCTATTTGGGCGTCCAGCCTAATTGGAAGCCGACGCTGCCGTCGCAGGTCGACGGCAGCTTCACTCTCAGCGACTTGATCAACTTCGCGATCCCCGCGCCCGACGCACCGCCGCCAGCTCCTCCTTACGGCGGTTAGTCAAGTTCCCCTGGACTGGCGGATCCGTTGCGAGGGCGAGGCACAAGCTTACTGGCGTCCTCGCTCGCGTAGCGCATCTTGGGGCGGGCTACTTGACTAGAACTGACTGAGCACCGTCGAGCCGGCCGCGCTTCCAGGATTCGCTGAGAGAAAGCGCCGAAGTGCAGGCGCTTCCGAGTGGAGCTAGGCGGATTTGAACGGCCGACCTCCTGGGTGCGATTCCGCTGTTCGGGGTTGTCGTTACCTGGGAAGTCGAACGCGGAGTCGCTCTGCGCGTTGAATGAAGGCCTGCTCGCCCCCCTCGAGGATCTCGCAGACCTCGCGACGAATTGCGGGATCCTCCAAGCCGCCACCCTGGTAGGTGATCCTCGGCAGATCATCGGTCCTATGTGGTCCGGAACTGGCGGCGATCACCTGATCGGCATCGGTGTTCACGACGAGGTTGGCGTTATGGGTAACGATGATTACCTGACGGCGTTCCCGGGTTTCGCGAAAGCGCTCGACGAGCTCGTCAAAGACCGATTTTGGATCGAGATTCTCCTCCGGCTGGTCGATGATCAGCGGCCGGTCGTCATTTAGGTCAATCGAGAGATAAAGAAGCAATAAAACGATGCCGCGGGTGCCTGGCGAAAGCTGCTCAATATCAACCTGGTCGTACTGGATTCCGTAGCGGATGCGAACGTGATCAGTGCCGTCGAGCCACTTGGCGACCTTTGCCGCCCATTCCCAATAACGGCTCAGATCGTCTTTCGGAACCTGTGAATGCGCGAGAAGGTCACCGTCGTGGCGGTCTCGGAAGCTTGTCATCGCCTCGCTTACCTCATCGCTCGATCCAGATCGCCAAGCTGGCAGCAACTCTTCGCGGGCCGCCTCCAGCAGCGCACCGTGCCCTTTGAACCGACCGCCTTTCCGAAGGTCCAGAAGGTGCTCTCCTTCAGCAGCCCACTGCTCGACGTCGACCTCGCGCCGGACTTCGAACGTCAGCTTTGCCATGGCTCCCTCGCTCTCCGCGAGGGTCTTAGCGAGTGGTGCGTACAGGTTCGCCAGCTCGGCTTCCTCTTCGATAAGCGCGTCAAAGATCTTGCCGTACTCAGACTTTCGCTGCTCTCTCAGCGCGCTAATCCGGCCAGCGGAGGCTTCGGCTGTCTTGATCTGCTCATCGAGACGCCCGAGCGCCGACTCGGCCTCGGCGATCTTACGGTTCAGCCGCTCCAACTGCTCCGCCTTTTTCGCATTGATACCAATTTCCTTCTGAAGTCGGTCAACCTCTTGGGCAAGTGGCGCCTGTCCGACCTCGGCGAGATTGGCGTCGCTCGCCACGAATGGCTCCGCGGCCGAAGCGGGCAAAACCCTCGTGCCGCGAAGTTGCTCCACGCGAAGGTCGATCTTTCTGCTGAGATCCTCGACGATCTTGTCGGGGTCACCGTCGAAGCTCCGCCTGAATGAATCCCAGTCTGAATTCGCGACTTCAGCGTCGGAGTGCCTACGTTTGAGTTCGTCGAGCTCCGCCGTGATGGTCCGATCGCGTATGTTCTTCACGCTGTCGGCTAGTTGAGCAATGGCTTGCCGACGCCGGGCGGCGGCGTCAAGTTCGAGTTGGCGCTTCTCAAGCTCCGCCCGGATCTCGTTAAGGCGTCGAACACGGTCCTCGGTGCCGCTGCTGGTGAGCCCAGTTCGGGCCGCCTTGTCCTCGGCGATCCCCTTGGTGGCAAGGGCGCGCCGGTGGCGCAGTCCATTCAGTTCGGCATCCTTACGACGCTCTTCGAAAGACTCGCGAACGGCGCGCTCGAGGGCATCTCGGCTCTGCTCGCGGGCCGCTCTGCTGCGGGCCGAACGCATCTGGAGAAGCTCATCGAAGTTGGTCGCGCCGAGGCGTTCCTCGTCCGGGTGCTTCTCGAACACCACGCGCTCGATCTCCGCCAGAAGGTCGTCACTCACGCCGTCTTCGGCCGAGCAGAGCCGCTCGACGAACTGCTGGGACAGGTATTGGACGCGGGTATCCCCATCTTCCGCACCTGCGATGCCCACGGATGTTTGCTCGCCGTCAGCCCACGTCACCTTGATCTTGAGATCTGCGAGGTGGCGGGCTGCTCGAGTGATAAACGACTCCTTGTTCTGGCGTGCCTCCTGGGAGCCGGCCCCGGTGGTGATCAGGTCGACGAGGGCGGTCTTACCCGAGCCCCTGGCACCGATGATTCCGACGAGGCCTGGATTGAGGGCGATTCGCACGGGATCGCACCAACCCGCGCCCTCAAGTTCGATTGCGCTGATCACTCTGTAGGGCAGGGCCCCATCGGGCGCGGCGGCGCCGATGAAGACACGGGCCGCCGGCTCGATCAAGGCCTGGCGAAGCGCTTCGAAGCTTGGGGTGCCCTTGATCCAGGTGAATCTGTCCTTCGCCGGGGCGCAAACCGCCTCGAGCTTGTGAGCGTCGCTGCCGTGGAGGCAGGGTTTGGCACCGTCGTACTTCTCTCGTAGATGGCCGAGCGAGTCGGTTCCTTCCCCGAGCCAGAAGATCCGGTCACGCGGGTTGCCGGAGAAGATGACCCCGGCCAACCGCTCGATCTCCTGCCTAGTCGCGGCCATCGAGGCGTCCACCTGCATTCCAGAGGTGCCGCTGCCGGTGGTCGCGGCAACTGCGACCACGATGTTTTTTTTGGCCCACTCACTGCCGCCGATCGCCTTTTTTAGATCCGCCGTCGTCGTCTTGAACTGGTTCGTTCCCACCTCGAGCGCCCGCTTCTCATCAGTGGCATCCTCGTCATGAGCCCGCCCGAGCCGAATGAGGTCCTCCCGCGTGCAACTGTACGTCTCCTTCTTGGCTTCGAACGTGAGCGACGAAAGGAAACGTCGGGCCTCCTCGACGTGCTCCGAATCGTCAGGTGAGATCAGCAGATGGGCGTTCACGGCAGAGCCGCTTCCCGTGCCAACCCCGAGGCGAATCTCGACATTGGGAAAGATCAGATCGACATCAGGGAGGCGCCCTTCGTTCTTCTTCCCTCGCACCTGCTCGTAGAGGTCGATGCTCCAGTAGTCGGTAATCCCGAGCGCCACCACCGTGGGCGTCGCAGCTTCGATCCGCGCGAGGTACTCCTCCCACACATCGGCACCTCGGAACCGATCCTCCAAGATGGTTCCGGGCGCGTGAATATGGGGATCCCATCGACGCCAGATCGAGCCGCGGCTGAGTTGAGGTTCAGTGCTGGACATGGATTCCGGACCCTATGGGAAAGCTACCGTCCCGGAAATGTACGTCTAAGGGATCGTTAGCACCCGAACACTGTCCACGCCCTAATCGCCGGTTCCGTTCAGCTCCAGCGCGTCGCGCATCTTTCCCAGCAGCGCCAGCAGCGATCGCCGCCGGCCCGAGCGGAGCAGTGCTCGACGCTCGATCGTCTTGTCGGGTTCCCAGTACATGTAGGTAAGGCTGGCGCCGCAGATCCGCAGAAGGTGCTCGGCGATCCTCGTCTTCGACAGTGGCTCCAGCTTCCGCTTGGTGGCCCAGGCTTCGGTTGCCTTTGCAGCGCCGACGCCAGGCACATCCTTTTTCGTGAAGGACTCGCCACTCCAGTCCCGTTCCTCCCGCAACAGCAGGTCGACCACCTCGGCGTAGGCGTCCTCCGCGACGAAATCCTCGATGCTGAGGCCCGTAAGCGATCCCGCGGTCAGCCGGAAGCAGCGCTTCGAGTTAACCCCGGCACCGTGCAGGGCGGCCGAATATTTGTCGCCCTCCTCATCGGAGTCGGTCAGGTAGACAACGTGAGCGGCCTCGGCCTCGAGGCGGGGCAGGAGGCGCGGCGGCGTCCACGCCAGGCCGCCCGCCACCTGTAGGTCAAGCGGATGATCGGGCCCCTCGCCGAGCGCTTCCCGAAGTAGGGCTGGCAAGAGCAGGGCGTCGGAGGGCCCCTCGGTGATCACCGCGTGGCGGGCCGGGGTGAATGCCACCGCGTCGGCGCCCATCGCCATCAGCAGCGAGGTGAACGCGACCGAGCGCTCAGAGCCCTCCTGGGTCGACCAGAAGCCGTTCTCGATCTGGGAGCGATTGCCGGGGCACTGCCTCACCACCCGGATCCCCGAGCCGAGGTCCTCCGGTAGGCAGCCGGCGGAGTGGGTGGTGTAGATGATCTGGGTGGCGAAGGTCTGACGGGTGAGCTCGCCGACTAGGTCGACCTGGGCGTCGTAGTGGAGGTGGCGCTCGGCCTCGTCGATGCAGAGAATCAGTTTCCGCTGGCCCTCGGTGTGGCGGGCGGTGAAAGCGAGCAGGGCGAGGAAGGATTTGAAGCCGTCGCTCCTCTCTTCGATCTTCGAGTGGCTGGCGCTCTCCGCGTCGTAGGGGAAGACGTTCAGCTGGCCGTCCTGCTGGGAAAGACGGATCGACACCACGGACTGGCGCCAGCTCGAGTGAAGGCGCTCTTCGAGCCGGCCGTTCGCCAGGTGGAGGAGGTTCTCGAGCTCGGGATTTTCGGGGCGTGCCGCTGCGGCCTTCAGGCTCTGCCAGTCGATCTCAGCCAGCGCCAGCAGGTTCTCGAGCGGCGCCGGCGGCTTCTCGTGGTCCTCGAAGCGGTAGCCGGTCTGCAGCTGGCGGTCGGCGTCGCGCAGCACCTTTACCCGCGGCGTGTGCTTGTCCAGGATCGCGAGGGCCCGGTCGTTCGGGGTCTCGCCCTGATGCTCGTCGGCAAGCGAGAAGAGTGCCCGGCGGAGGCCCTTCATGTAGGCGGGCGAGCCGGCGGGGACTTGCTCGAGAGCCCGGCCCAGCTCCTCGAGTCGCAAATAGGCCTCCTCGCCCAGCGTCTCGGCGCTACCACGCAGGTCTGCGAGGGCGGCCTCGGCCAGCTCGGCGACGGTGGGCGCTGGTGGAGGGGGCTCCTCTCCCTCGCCGACCTCCGTCTTCTCGGCGCCGGGCAGTTCGTCCACCCTGGCTGCGAGGAATCGGCGATGCCCCTTCTCGCCCCGCGCCAGCATCCGCTCGAGATCGGCGGCCAGCGCCAAACGGGGCTTAGGGTCGCGTTCTATGTAGGGGAAAACACGACCCACGACCCCGCCATCGCTTTCTCGGGAGAGCTGCCAGAGTCTCACCTTCTCGCCCCCCGGGACATCTGCCAGCGCCTTCTTGTCGGTGGCATCAACTTCGAAGAGGGCGCTCAGCACCGTCGTCTCCTGCGCTGGCGCCACCCAGCCGCTGAAGTCACGCTCGTCGAACTCGAGGGACCCATGAGTGGTGAGGTTTTCGAGGGCATCGAGCAGCGAACTCTTGCCCGCCTCGTTTGGGCCGACTATCGCCACCACCCGGGGAGTCAGGTCGAGGGTAGAGGTAGCTTCGAAGCGGCGATAGCCCTCGATCCGCGCGGCGACCATTCGCATTGACCGATCCTAGCCACGGCTGGTGACGATTGGGAACAGGAGAGGTCGCAGGACGGAAAATGGCAACCACGGACATCTGCTATCTGGGTAATCCCCCCGCCTGCTGAGTTCGCCCCGAAGGCCGCATCGCGCTTCGGCCGGCTCTCGCGGCGGCTCTGGTCACCCGCCGCCGGCGGGGGTGCCCACGGAAGAGCTGTAGGAACGGTGGAAACTGGGTCGGTGTCCGTCGATTGAGTAGTGGCCCCTAATGGGCCTTCGTGTCACTCAAGGCCGCGTTCAGCTCCTCCGTATAGGCGAGGCTGATCGCCCGCACCCGGTCTTCGGGCATCGCCTCGCGCAGCGCCCGTGAGGCCAACTCGATGCCGGCGCCGCCGCGTCGGCCGAAGAGACCCTCGAAGTGATCTAGCGCGATCTTGGTCGCCGCCGTGGCGGTTGGGTTGCCGATCAGGCCCTTGAGGGTCGATGCCACCGCAGCCGGAGGGCTCGCCCCCATTAGCCGCACCACGTCAGCGCCGTCCTTGTCGCTGAGGCGGTCCTCGCGCCCGGTCTCGACCCGATCGGCGATCTTGTGGGTCTTGGCGACGAGCAGCGCGGCGACGCCGGCGACTCGCAGGCGGGCGCGGCGCCGATCCTCGGGCTCAAGCGCCTCGATCGCGATCACCTCGTTGTCGACCAATGCCGCCTCCAGGCCGCTGGTCTTGCGCGCCGCTCGTTTGCCGTGCCCCGGCAAGCGGGCGCCGCGGCTGCCGCCCGGCGGCGCCACCTCACTCGGCACGATCAGGTCGATCGGCACCACGATCTCGCGGCCGTCGATCTCGACCTCTTTCTGCCAGATCCCCGGCTCCGGCGCTCCCTGCAGCTGGGTCAGCTCAAACCCGGCTGCCGCCATCAGCTCGCCGAGCGGCGGGGCCTCAGACAGCAGCTCGGGATCGATGGTCAGGTCGCCGTCGGTGGTGAACTCGGCGATCGGCAGGCTGCCGGGCCCGCAGCAAAGGTAGACGGCCTGGGCGCCGACGAGAATCAATGCCGCCTCGTGTGGCCCGAGCGCCTCGAGGGCATCCAGCAGCACCCGGCGTGCCGCGACGTACTCGGAGGAGTAGGGAACCTCGCCGAAGCTCACGGTGCTTGGGCTCCGTAGATGCTCTGCAGGGACGGCGCGCGCCACCGCGGCTCCTCTGCCGCCATCCAATCCAGGAGCGCCTCTCCTTCGGCGGGCATGCGGCCGTTTCCGCCGAGGCAGTCGACAGCCACCTGGGAAGGGGCGGCGTAGCGCAGCCCCTCCTCGATGTCTCCGCGGTTGAACACCACGGAATCGAATGGCGCCAGGAGCATCACGTTGGCTCCCTCCTCGGCGGGCAGCAGGTCGAGGTCGCGGGCGAGGAGCTGCGGAGCGTCGTAATAGAGGAGGAGGAGCGCCGGCGAGGCGATCGGCGCCAGGCGGTTCGCGGCGAACGAGCCGGTGATCGCGACCCGGGTGCCGAGGCCGGGATCCGCGGCGAGTCTCCCCAGCACCCGCTCAAGACCGGCGGGCGCGATGAACCGCTCGGCCTGGTTCGTCTGAAAGGTGTCATAGCCCTCGGCCCAGCGGCGCACCAGGGCGGGGACGTCGACGCTTTGCACCGGGCCACGCGGCTCGCGCTCGATCAGCCCCTCGCGGTAGAGGGCCTCGAGGAGCCGCGAAACGTAGCCTTGGTTTAGGCCGGTCGCCTTGGCAATCTCCACGACCCCATAGGGGGGGCGGACGTCGAGGAGCAGGCGGATCACCCTCGGTGCCTTGGCGCCGCGCAGGCTCGCGCCGGCGCGCTTGGTGGGGGAGGGGTTTCGCCGCGCTCCCGTCGTCTGCAGGAAGAAGGGCGGGTTGTCGAGGCGAAGCAGCGCGTTGCCGGTCAGGTCGAGGTAGTTGATGTCCTCTTGGGCCAGGAGCCCCTGGGTCCGCTCGCT
Organism: uncultured Solirubrobacterales bacterium; assembly: GCA_963812145.1. Taxonomy (GTDB): domain Bacteria; phylum Actinomycetota; class Thermoleophilia; order Solirubrobacterales; family 70-9; genus VAYN01. Next base: position 694,823 of record CAWEUG010000002.1, on the reverse strand, counting down.
GAGCCAGGGGGCGATCACCAGCAGGGGGAGATGGGCGCCGAGGCTGCGCGCGGTCTTGACCCGGGGAGAGAGCTGATCGAGAACGCTGCGCGGTGAGACCGTGCCGCGCTTTTCCTCGACGATGATCGTGCTGAACGTCCCGTTCGGGCCCTGCAGATTGATCTGAGCGTCGGCTCGCAGCTGATCGGGCCCGGGCTGGGGATCGCCGGCTTTGATCGACCAGCCTCGCGGCAGGCGCGATTGCAGCCAGCCAACTGCCTGATCCACGAGAGAGGTTGCCTGATTTGAAGAGTTTGCGAGCATTGACAATTGCAAGATACAGCGCGCAGTTGCTTATTTCAAGGAGTTTGCCATTTCGGTCAACTACCTGAACTAGGCAACTCAATGGGTTGCCGCTCGCCGCTCGGCCCGCCTGAGTCCGGTCTACGTAATGGGCGTTATCGGGCGGATCGCCCAAAGGAATGTCTTGGGCGCTGCAGCCTCGCCGGAGGTGCCGCACGCGCGAACCAGTGGCCGGGTGGTGCTCAGTTCGGCTCAGCCGGGTCCGTTTCGCTGCCGCCCTCGATGACCTCCATCAGGACCTCGACGATTTCGGGATTGCCTTCGTCGTCATTCAGGCGGACGCGATAGGTGTGGCCCTCACGGATGTTGATGTTGAGATCTGACGTCGCCAAACCCACCTCCTCGAAGAGCGGTCCGGGAGTCCTCACCGTGAACTCGAACTGGTTGATGCGTTGGGGCTGCATCAGCTCGCCCTTGTGGACGTGGATCGTGATTTCCTGGCCTTCGAAGGGCACCGTTCCTTTGCGGAGTCGCTTCGTGCTCTGTTTTCGCCTCACTCGGCTGAGCACGAGGGGCGGCTTGTGCGCCTTTTCCGCAGATGCCTTGGCGAGCTGATCGGCTTTCTGGTTGTGAGGGTTCTCCCCGTGCCCCTCCACCTTCATGACCTCGACGCGCAAGCCGAGTTTCTTCTCCACCTTGATCAGTTCGCGCCAGAGATCGCCATTCTCGATCGGCGCCCCGGCGCGGTTGCGCCACTTGTTCTGGGACCACTGAAACTTCGCACGGTCGTGGTTCTCTACGACGTAGTTGGCGTCGGCGTATATCCGTACTTTCCGATACAGGTGGGGAGGGACGATCGGCGGCTTCTTGAGCAGAAGCTTGAGGCCCTCGATCACCGCTTTCAACTCCATCTGCGGGATCGTGACCCCGCGGTATCCGGGAGGGCTGTCCCAGTGTTCGTCCTCGTGGCCTTCCTCATTGGTCCAGCAGAGCACGATCCCGATCCCCCCGCGACGTGGCTTGGGCTTCTGGGACCCGTCGGTGTAGATCACCACCGTCTCCTCTGGATGAATCTCCACGCAGGAAAGGCTAAGCGGTTGATCAGGCGACACCTTCTCGCTATTCAGCCGCTGAGAGATACACCCGCAGATCCTTCATCAACAGCATTAAGTGCAGGGGATCGGTCGGGGACTCTTCGAAGCCGAAGCGCTTGTACGAGCGGCTTGCCCGCTCGTGCTTGGCATGGACAAGCATCAGGCGGATGCCGAGCTCCTCGGCAGCTGCGTCCGTCCGCAGCATCGCGTCTTGGAGCAGAGAGCGTCCCAGGCCCTTTCCCTGGTGGCCTTGATCAACTGCTAGGCGAGCCAGCAGGACGGCTGGTATGGGCCGCTGCTGCGGCTGCCCCTTGAGCGCTCGTTTGCCCGCCTCTCCCGGCTGAAGCTGGGCAGCGGCCAGGGCGTAGTAGCCAACGATCCGATTGCCATCGGTCGAGACGAAGATCCGGGCCGAGCCCGACGCTTGGGCCTCCAGCGCGTGATCGGCGAGCCAGCGATCGAGCTCCGGCTCCCCACAGGCAAAGGACCCACGGTCATGCTCGCGCTCGAGCGGCTGAGGGCGCGAGTAGGCCACTGAGTGCCGGCGTTACTCGAAGATGCTTGGCCGCGAGAAGAGCTTCTCAAGGCCCGCGGGAACCCGCGGAGGGCGGTCAAGGATCTCCGTCAGACGGCCCCATTGCTCGTCATCCAGCGTGAAGACGGTTCGATCGGCCATGGTCCTCTCGGCCTCCACGACCGCGGCCGAGCGGACGAACTCGCTGAGCTCGCGGTGGGACTCCTCGGCGGCTTTTCGCACGACGAAATCGTCGTCGGGTGCGACTCGGAGGTTCCAGCGGGCCTCTCTGGGGCGGGTGCTCATGAGTCCATTGTACAGACAGCGTACGCACCGTGGTTATGGCCTTTCCCTCGCTCTTGGCGTGGCGCAGGCAGGGGGACTTGTCCCCGCTAGAGCAGGGGGGGTCTACCCTCAATGCTGGCGTGTTCGTCATGCCGGGAGGATGGAACCGCGACGCGCTGCGCTTCCTTGAATCGCTCAAAGCCCCCCGGACCCGATTGGTACACGCCGGCGACGTTGGCGAAACGCCTCAAGGTCTCCGAGCGGACCGTTCGCAACTGGGTCAGCTCGGGGCAGCTGCCCTCTTACAAGATCGGCTCCAGCCGTCGCTTCGACCCCGCCGACGTCGACGCCTTCCTCTCCAACTTTCGCAAGGAGGGCGGAGAGTCCTGATGAGCGGACAGGTAGGTCGAGCACCGCACCAGGCTCCCTATCGGCGAACCTACGCCGACGGCCACTTCGTCTGGGTCGCCCGCTTCTACGATCGCGCCGGCAAGGCTCGATACGCCAAGCCGCAATGGCATGGCTACAAGGCAACCTTCGCCCGCAAACGCGATGCCCAGCGGGCGATCGACGAGGCGCTGGAGCGCCTGTACCAGGGAGCGCAGAGGCCTCGGGGGGTCGGTGAGTACTTCCGCTCCTGGGTCGATCGCCATCCGAGATCTGAGCGGACCAACAAGACGAACACGGATCGGATCTCCTCGGTGCTCGACGTCGAGATCGATGGACTGCCGCTCCGTGACTGGGAATTTGACGAGCTGCGCCGCCTGCGCTGGTCGACCACATGCTGCGGGTGCAGGGAAGGGCGGCTCAGGGCACGCGCGGCATTGTCTCCGCCTGTTCGGCGATGGCCGAGGACGCGATCGGGGACGACGCCGCGGCCCATAACGCCTTTGCCGGGATTCGCGTCCGTGGCGCCGACCTTCGGGTCAGAAAGCCCCCGCGCAAGATTCGGATCTGGACCTTTCAGCAAATGCGCGCGTTTGCACAAGGAGGGCGAGCCGAGATGCGGGCGGCGACGAGGCGCCCAGAGGGCAAGGTGCGGCGCAGGGGTCGCGGCCGCTTCTATCCGGCCCGAGACTACGAGGCGCTCCTGCTGACCCCGGGATTCACCGGCCTTCGGCTCGGAGAGTTCTTGGCCCTAAAGGAGGGCGGAGTTCGATGGGAAGGCATTCCACCTTCACGCCACCGTGCATGAAGGCGAGTTCATGGCCTCGAGCCCGCAGAAGAACCACGAGCGCTCGGTCCCGGTGCCGCCGACCCTCGCCAGGCTGATCTCCGGACGCCCGCGACTAGTGGAGTCCGAGCTCCTCTTCCCGACGCCGAGGTGCAGGCTTTGGCGCGAGTCGAACTTCTATCGAGATGTCTGGGTGCCGGCAAAGCTCGCAACGGGGCTAGATCCGACGCCCCACGAGCTACGACACTCCTACGTCACCAACCTCCGCGCAGCCGGGATCGACGACGCGGACCTCGCGGAGATAGCGGGCCACGAAGTCGAGACGATGATTGCCGCCTACACCCACGCGCTCGAGCGAAGTCACGACGAGATCCGAGATCTAATCGGCTGAGTCCGCGTCATCGCTACTCCCTGCAATCTCGATCACCGAAACGTTCTATCTATGAGATAGGCTGACTGCTCAAGGATTCAACTGGTGAGAACGCGCCTGGACGCCTCACCCTGAGTTTTTACCTGTCGGAGGGGGAGGTATGTGGCGACTCGACCTGAGAAGTGATGGAAAGGCACGGTCTATCGCCGCTTTCGTCGTGTCCCTGTCGATTTTCGGTGCCGCAGCGGAGGCAGCGTCGGCGGACTTCGTCAGGGTATCTCCCACCGGCGTGGATGCCGGCAACGATTGCCACTTTCATCCTCCGGAATGGACGCCCTGCGCGACCATCCAGCACGCTGTGGACGAAGCCGAAGGCTTCGACTGGGTAGACATCGACGCGGGCCTCTACGTAGAAGAAGTCGTCGTCGATAAGCCCGGACTGACGCTCATCGGGCCAGGGGGCCCCAGCGGGCCCGGAGAACCGCAGGCCGTGATCGACGGTGGCTCCGGGACGGCGGTGAGCCTCGAGGCGAAGGGGATCTCGCTCCGGCAGCTGAGCATCGCCGCGGGCGCGACCGGCACCCCGGTCCGCGCCGCCGGTGTTGACATCGACGGCCTTCGAGTCCAAGAAGACATCATCTCTGGAGGTTCGTCCGGCGTCCTGCTCGAAGCCGACGGCGCGGACGTCTCGGTCGGCTTCAACCTGATCGATGGAGCCGGTGACGGGATCCGGCTGGGTGCGAGCAGGCTCTCCGAACTCAGCATCCGGGCGAACCACTTCACCGCGTCGATCGACGGCTACGCAGTGCTCGCAGACGGTAGCGCGACGATCGAAGGACTCTCCCTGGATGGCAACGATATGGCGGTGCCGACCCGGATCACCGGGTTGGTGGAAGAAAGCTCCGGCGAAGAAAACGACATCACTGAAAACCAGTTCGAATCAACGAACGGTCCGCAGTTGGCGATCAACGGTCTTGAGGCGCGCATCATGAGAAACAGCTTCGATGGACACGGAAGCGCCGGCTGTCTACAGATCCTCGGGAACCAGGGCGGCCTGACTCCGTCAAGCCACATCCTGGTTGCCCTCGAAAACGAGTTCGTCGATTGCGATCCATACGGGATCGAGCTGGGCCCCGCAGTCGACGGAGTTTCGATCCTCGGGAATCTGTTCCCCGGCACCTACGATGGCATCGTCGCCAGCGGTGCCTCTCCCTGGAACGTCACCGGCCGAGCTGACATTGAAGGCAATCGGATCGTCGGGACGACCCACCTGGGCGTCGTCAACCAGGCTTCAGGAATGCTGAGCGCCAGGGAGAACTGGTGGGGGTGCAACGCCGGGCCGGGAGGTAGCGGCTGCGACACGGTGAGCGCGGGAGTCGACACGAGCGACAACGTCAGGCTCGAAGCACTGATCGGGCCGCGCACGGAGGATGACGGGTTTATCGAACTGCCGACCGGAACCTCGATTGCGCTCAATCCGGGGGAAGAGGCCGAAGTCGCCGCTGTGCTGACTTCCGATGGACCCGAACCAAATCTGGGCATCCCGACCCAAGGAGTACCGGTCAGCTTCTCCTCGTCCGTGGGGACGCTGTTCTCAGACACCAGCAGCCTCCAGAACGGTTACACGTTCGACTACTTCACCGCGGGTTCGACCCCGGGGACGGGGTCGATCGTCGTGTCGATGGATAACCAGCAAACTCTGGTGCCGGTGACGATCCGCGGCGCGACGACCGGCACCGTACCAACGACGACCAGTAACCCACCCACGATGCCCGTCAAAACGCCGCGTGCTCCAACCCTCGTAGTCACCGGCGAGCACAATCGACTGGCAGGCCGCCGGGCCACGGTCGGATTGGTCTCCTGCGAGGACTCCTGCCAAATTGCGCCGGGCCGAGCGCAGATCGTCATCGGACATCACCCCTACCGGGGTACGGTGACGCCCCGTGGCACCCTTGCCGCAGGATCAACCACTCCGATCCGTGTCGCCCTCTCGCGTCCGGCGCTGCGGGCGCTGAGAAAGCTCGGGAGGGCGCGAATCCGGGTCACGGTGACCGTGAGTGACGCCGCCGGCCAAACGGCGACGCGGGCGATCTCGATCAGGGTACGACGCTGAGCGCTCCCAGTGCCCGCGTCGTAACGTCACCCTCTCCCATCTACCTATTGCTCGAGTTCATCTCACTCCAGTCGTCACGAGAATCGGACGGGACAACTATCGCCTGGATCGGCAGCGGGTCGCCGGCGGAGATCGAACCGATGAAATCCCTCTGGTGCTACCGTGAGATCAGAGGCAAATGAAGATTCGTCCGCTACGTCTTCGCTACGGAGCGAGCGGAATTAAGTCCGACACCCGCATTCCAACTGGCGCAGCATCCAGTTGGACGTCTGCCTTTCAAGCCGAGGGTCGCGGGCTCGACGCCCGTCGGGCGCAATTCGCTGCTGTTCCTTGAGGTGCCGGGTTTTGCCCGGTGTGGAGCCAGATCTTCGGCTTGGGCTCTGAATCTAGGAGCTGCCGGGTGAATCTCTCCAGGTATGCCGAGTCGTCGGATGGACCATCGATCGCGATCCCCGCGAACTGGAGGTCGGGTTTACTTCTTCGGCCAGGGTTTGCGCTTCGCTGGAGAGCATGTAGTCGCTTAGATCTTGAACTACGAGGCTCTAGGAAAGGCGTTCGCGCTCCGCCACATATTCGGCATGCTCGTGCCTGAAGACCTCCCACAGGAGGCTTCCAACGTAGATGCCTATAGCTCCAAAGATCGCCCACTTTGGATTTACAGAGAGCAGTAGCGCTAAGAGCACCAACGCCGCCAGCAGGATCATGATGCGAGCGAACTCCTTTCGGGATGCGGAGTCGGTGCCGAGAAAGACCAGCATCCCCACCAAGGCCACCACAGTCAGGATCTTGTGCGGGGTCTCGGAAAGCGGAGCGAAGGCCGCGAGGATCAGCAGCCCGCAGGAGAAGGTCTGGAGCCACAGTCTCCAATTGTTCATGCGCCCCTTGACCATCTCACGGAAGCCTAGCTGTCAGCGCAGGCCCGATTCAACCATCACTATCCGCGCCCTGCGGTTGCATCCCGGTCACATCAGCGCCTCAAACCCGCTCCCCAAGCCAACGCCCCCGTCCTCTCAATCTGGAGGAACTTCGCTTGCCGGGCCGCTTGGCAGCGCCCTGCATACGGCTTAGCGCCGGCTCCCTGCAACGTAGTCCGCGGCGGTCTTGGCGCGTTTTCAGCCTTTACAGGTTTGGGGAGAAAGCGGGAGCCGTCGCCGGGGCGAACCTCGCCGTTAGCCACCAAGGCCGCGAGGTGCTTGGGCAGGGAACTATCTGGGCTGTGAGCCGACATCACCCCCGCCATTCTTGCGCAGGCATGTTCAGAGATCGGGCTCCCGCGAATCCGGGCTCCCTTCGGCGTACGAATGTCCTTATGGCCGACAAGCGACAGAGCATCTCCGACTTCCTTGCTCTTGACGCACGGGAGGACATCAACGGGATTGCGGTTGCGCACGGAGCCCAGAACGTCCGCGTAGGGCGCTCGCCTATACCGAGTCGGGCCGAGAGGAGTTCTTCGCCGCTTCGATGATTCAGGACGCAGTTATGCGGAACCTCGAGATTGTCGGCGAGGCCGCGAAGCGGGTGCCACCGAGCTTGCGGGGAGCGTGCGCCGAGTTCCATGGCGCGAGATGGCGGGCATGCGGGACAAGCTCGTCCACGACTACTTCGGCGTCGATCTCGATCTCGTCTGGGACGTCGTCGCATCGGAGCTTCCGGCCGCAAGGACGCTGATTATCGTCCTTCTGGAGGAGTTGAAGCCTGGTGAGGATTCAGGCGCCGCCTGACGACGCGCCGGCGGGTGTAGAGAGCCAGGCCGGCAAGAATCCCTACTCCCCACAAGATCGACGCCCAGATGCCGATCGCGCCACCCAGGAACCCCGCGACCACAACGGCTGCCAGCACAGTCGCGTAAATCCCAAACAGCAGGAGCGCTTTGGGGAAGAGCCTCAGCAAGGGGCGAACTCTAGTGGGAGAATCGAGATCCGAGTGCCCAGTAAGTGAACGAGCGCTTCGTCACATTTCGGTCGCATCACCACCGCAATCCCGCTCTCCGCGCGCCCGACTCCACCTTCTGGTCACACGGCGGAGATGTAGGCTCCGTCGACCGGCACATCCAATCGAGGATGGCCAAGTACAGAAGGGATGGAGCTAACCATGCTCACTGATAAGCAGAACCTGTTCCCCGCGCCGCATACGACTCGGCGATCCAAACGGCTCATCACCACGGACGAAGATGTCCAGGTGCAGGCTACGGTCCTCTATATCCAGGATGAGGATGGCGGGGACGATCAGCTGCTCCAGATCAAGTACTGGACGCGGACGATGGAGTCGTGGTCGATGACGATCTACGACCGCTCGCACAACCTGGTTGCCATGGTCGGACCGCTGCGGCACGAGAAGCAGGCGTGGAAAGCGGTGGTCGGCATTCTCAAGCGCAAGGGCTATTGGGGCGGCGACATCGAGGAGTAAGGCAGCAGTAGACGGCCCCGGGCTTCGGCCGGGGCCGTCGCTGAATTCGGGCATCTGGAGCGCCTCCCCTATCCTCGCTTCGATGGCTGAGCGTTGGCCCGACATCTCTTACGAAGCCTGGCGCGAGACCTGCGACACGCTCCACGCGCACACCCAGGTCCTGGGCAAGCTCGCCGCCGAAGTGGCGCCGGCGGAGCCGCAGCTGCAGCACGCGGCGCTGCGCCTGACGGCGCGGGGATGGGAGACGGCGCCGCTGCCGGCTCCGAACGGGAGCGGGGCTTTCGTCGCGCTGCTCGACCTGCATCGCCACGAGGCGGTCGTCGAGGCGAGCAGCGGCGAGGGGCGGGCGGTGCCGCTGACGCCGGACCGGCCGGTGGGAGAGGTGACCCGCGACTTGCTCGCCGCCGTCGCCGAGCTGGTGGGGCCGGTCGAGATCGATCCGACGCCGCAGGAGGTGCCGTGGACTCAGCCGCTCGACGAGGACGAGGAGCACGCTCGCTACGACGCCGACCAGGTCACCGCTTATTTCGGCGCGGCGACTCGGGCGGCCCTCGTGCTGGCGGAGTTCCGGGCACCGTTTCGCGGTCGCTCGACGCCGGTCAACGCCTGGTGGGGCTCGTTCGACCTCGCCGTCAGCCTTTTCTCCGGCGACTCCGCCGATCCGCCCTCGGGTGACTTCATCATGCGCAACTCGATGGACGCGCAGGAGGTCGCCGTCGGCTGGTGGCCGGGCGACCCCAAATACGCCAAGGCCGCCTTCTACGCCTACGCCCACCCCGCCTCCGAGGGCTTTGCCGGCGGCCAGCTCTCGCCGCCGCAGTCGCGCTGGGACGACGATCTCGGCCTGTACGTGCTCGACTGGGAGGACGTGGTCGCCGCCGAGGACCCGCACCGGCTGGCGCTCGAATTCGCCCGTTCGGCCTTTCAGCACTCCTGCCGCACCTGCGGCTGGGACCCTGGGCTCGCCGCCAGCGCCGAGGGCTCGCCCCCGCCGCTCTTCTGAGCTTGCGGCCTAAGCGCCGTAGCCCGGTACCCGGTTGACGCTTAAGTTCAGGGTGGTGCCCCGATGCGAAGGGTGCGTCAGGCGGCGACTATCGGTGCATGAAGACCGCACCTGGCAAGAGGCGACGCCGTTCCGGTGGTCGCCGCATCGCCTTCCCGCTTGCGGAGACGATGGCGGCCGTCTCGCAGATGTCCCTGCTCGGCCCTTGCGACCTGGACACCTGGATGCGACGGGAAGCTCACCGGCGCCGATCGAGACCCGAACGGACCCGGCCGCCGTTGAGCATCGAGGCCGCCATCGGCGCCGAGTTGAACGCCCTCGGGGGCGCCGACGTCAGCCCCTTCGACGTTCACTCCCACACCGGCGCCGACGTCGACGGCAGCGCTCGCTCGGCCGAGGAGCACGTGCTTGACCTCCAGCGGATCGGTGGGCGCTCGGTGATCTAGCTGCATCCGCGTTCGGAGAGCTTCCGGCTCGACCACCCCAACGTCGACGCGATCCTCGGCGTCGCCGCCCAGGCGCGGGCGCCGGTGCTGATCCACGCCGGCGTCGGCGTCGGCTCCTTCGGCGGCACTCTCGCCGAGCTCGCCGAGCGTCATCGCGACTGCCCGATCGTGCTCGCCCACGCCGGCATCTCCGACCTCGCCTGGCTCTGGCGGGTCGTGCCGGAGCACCCGAACATCTTCTTTGACACCGCCTGGCTCGTCCCCGCGGACCTCTTGGCGCTGTTCGCCCTGGTGCCGCCGGGGCGCATCCTCTTCGGCAGCGACGCGCCCTTCATGGACATCGATCTGCTGCTGGCGGTCACGCTGCGCTGCGCCCGCTTCACCGGGCTGGCGGAGGACGCCATCGCTCTCGTCATGGCAGGCCAGCTCGAAGCCCTGCTCGACGGCGAGGAGCCAATCGACGCTGGCCCGGCGCCCGGCCCGTCCACGATCGCGCTCTCTCCCGAGGAGGGCAGAGTGGTCTCCCTGCTCTCGGCGGCAGGGGGGTGCATGATGGGGGGCGGCGACCCGGCGCAATCGCTGGAGCTGGCGCTGCTCGCGGTGGCCGATGATCCGGCCGGAGGCAGCAGCTCGCCCGCGCTCGTCGAGCTGATCGAGGGAGCGCGCTCTCCCTCACCCGAGGCGATCCGCTCGCTCGTCCTCGCCCTGATGCTCGCGATGACTCCCGGCGTGGGGCAGGAGGCCCTGGCCGCCTGAGCTTCCGGCGCCGGCGACGTAGGATCGGCGCCAAGGTGAAGGTGCCGATGACTGGACTCCTGGAGCGGGACTCGGAGCTGACTGCGATCGAGGCTTCGTTGCGCGCCGTTGCCGCGGGCGAAGGAGGGTTGCTGATCGTCGAAGGCGAGGCCGGGGCGGGGAAGACGGCCCTGCTCGAGGAGGGCACCCGCCGGGCCCGGGGCCTCGGCATCGAGGTGCTCCGCGCCCGTGGCGGAGAGTACGAGCGCGAGTTCCCCTACGGCGTCGTGCGCCAGCTCTTCGAGCCCGTGCTCGCCCGCGACGACGGTCGCGTCCAGCTCACCGGCAGGGCCGCGATGGCTGCGCCTGCCTTCGAAGGGGTGGGCGCCGAGGACCCCTTCAGCATCCAGCACGGCCTCTACTGGCTGGTGGCTGAAATGGCCGAGGCAGAGCCCCTTCTGATCGCCGTCGACGACGCCCAGTGGGCGGACGCGGCTTCGTTGCAGGCGCTCCTCTACATCGGCCGCCGGCTGGACGACATGCGGGCCGGGCTGGCGCTGACCGTGCGAACCGGCGAGGCCGAGGAGGCGCTGGGGGCGATCGGCGAGCTGCGCGGCGAGCCCCGCGCCCGGCTGGTCAGGCCGACCCCGCTCAGCGCCCCGGCGGTCACGGCGCTCGCCGCGGAGGAGGCGGGGCGAACCCCGAGCGAGAAGTTCGCCGAGGCCTGCCGGGAGGCCACGGGCGGCAATCCGTTCCTGCTCGCCGAGCTGTTCAGGGCGCTGAGCGAGGAGGACGTCGATTTCGGGGAGGAGAGCGCCGAGCGCCTGGCGCATCTGGCGGCCAGGGGAGCGTCGACCGCGATCCTCGGTCGCCTCGCCCGCCTCGGGGAGATCGAGACCGACGTCGCCAGGGCGGTGGCGATCCTCGAGCCGAAGGCGCAGGCGCGCCTCGTCGCGGAGATCAGCGGGCACTCGGCCGAGCGGGTCGCGGAGGCGGGGGCGAGGTTGGTCTCGGCCTCGCTGTTCTCGGACGGGCCGCTGCTGGCGTTCTCGCATCCGCTCGTCCGCGAGGCCGTGCTCACCGACATGGGGGAGCCGACGCGGAGGGCGGCCAACGCGCGAGCGGCCCGGTTGCTCGACGAGGACGGTGCCGGTCTCGACACCGTCGCCGCTCACCTCCTGCTGGCCGAGCCGATGGGCGACGAGTGGGTTCTCGGCGAGCTCCGCGAGGCCGGTGCGTCCGCGGTCGGCCGCGGCGCGCCCGATGCCGCCGTCGAGTACCTGCGGCGAGCGCTCGCGGAGCCGCCCCCGGCGGCCGAGCGGGTAGCCGTCAAGCGGGAGCTCGGCCTCGCCCTCCTGCGCCGGGACGACGAGGAGGGGATCGAGGTCCTGCGCGAGGTCCACTCGCTGGCGAGGACTCACCAAGAGCGCACGGAGGTGGCGGCGGTCCTCTCCAACTCGCTGATGTTCCGCGCCCGGCACGCGGAGGCGGAAGCGATCCTCCACGGTGCCCTCGATGAGAACGCCGCCCTCACGGATCGGCTGGGCATCAACCTTCACCTCCACCTGCTGCTGGCGACCATGGGCGGATTCGAGCAGCTCCCCGAGCGCTACCTGCCCGGGCCCGACGACGAGGTTGCGACCGACCTCGTCGAGGGGCGTGCGATCTTCAGTCAGACGGCCCTCTTCTACGCGCTGGGCGCGGGGCCGATGTCGGCCGTCCCCCGCTTGATCGAGCGGATCGGCTTCGATGCCGCCCAAGAGAAAGGGGACGCACAGGCCGGCTATCCCGGGACCCCCCATCTCGTCGCCCTCAGTCTCGCCGATCGCGGCGATCAGGCGCTCGATCGCTTCCCGAGCATGCTCGCCGGCGCCGAAATGCGCGGGACGCTCTCCGGCGTCACCAGCGGGTATGGCTCCCGCGCCTACTGCCACTTTCTGGAGGGGAGCTCTCCGAGGCACAGGTCGACGCGGAAACCGCGCTGCGCCTCTCGGTCGAGGCCGGCTTCAGGACGCCGCTGATGACCTGGCTCGGAGCGGCGGTGGTGACGATGGCGGCCCGCGGCGAGGCCGAGGCGGCGATCGCGTTGGTCGATCGCCACACCGCGGCGATGGAGGTGCCACCCGGGATTCCCGGCGCCGTCGCTCTGATCGGCCGGGGGCAGGCTCTGCGGGCCGTGTCGCGCCACGCCGAGGCCTGCGAGGACTTCCGGGCGGCCCGAGTGCGCCTGGAGTGGATTCCCTGGGCGAACCCCGAGGGCATCGGCTGGCGCCCGGGGCTGGCCCTCTCGCTGGCGGCGCTGGGCGAGGACGAGGAGGCCACGCAGCTGGCAGCCGAGTGCCTGGAGCTGGCCGAGAAGGCGGGTGGGCAGAGGGGCATCGGGATTGCACTCCGCGTCCAAGGCCAGATCGTCGACGGCGAGGGGGGCATCGAGTATCTGCGCCGCTCCGCCGAGCTGCTCGCCGAAACGCGGGCGCGCCTCCAGCACGCCGAGTCGTTGGTCGAGCTCGGCGCCGCCCTGCGGCGGGCCAATCGCCGCAAGGAGGCTCGGGAGCCGTTGGCCGAGGGACTCGAGATTGCCCACCGTTGCGGCGCGGCGCCGCTCGAAGAACGGGCCCGGACCGAGCTCGCGGCCGCGGGGGCCCGGCCCCGCAGCGTCGTTCGCTCCGGAGTCGAAGCGCTCACTCCCAGCGAGCTGCGGGTCGCTCGCATGGCCGCCGCCGGCAAGACGAACCGCGAAATCGCCCAGCTCCTCGTGGTCAGCGCGAAGACGGTCGAGACCCATCTGCGCCACGCCTACCAGAAGCTCGATATCGCCCGCCGCACCGAGCTGCCGGCCGCCCTGCATGACGAGGCGGACGCCGTTGCCGACTGAGGTCCGCGCGTAGTCTCAGTCAACCGGCGCTCGAGCGGGCGGGAGCCGCGCGCACCAGAGGGCGAAGAGTCCTACGGCGAGGATCGCGCCGGCCCAGTGGAGGTCGACGAGGACGGCGACCAGGCTCGGCAGGCCGGCGAGGACGGCACCGATCAGGGTCGGCACCAGCGGCAGTCCGAGCACTCTTGCGGTGAAGGCGGCGCAGAGCATCCACGAGCCCGGGCCGGCGAGCCAGCCCCAGGTGACGAAGAAGTCGTGGGGGAGGGCCAGGCCGAGGGCGATCGAGAGGACGGCGACGGCGAGGAGCTGCACGAGCGCCGCCCGCCAGAGAGTCGACCGGTCCAGCTTCTTCTCTGGTGCGGGGGCTGCCATGCGGTCCGGGCAGTGACCATAGCCGCCGGCGAGCGCAGGGCTGCTATTCGACGATGACCTTGCCGTGCATGAAGGGGTGGATCGTGCAGTGATAGGCGAAGGTCCCCGTCTTCTTGAAGCGGACCGACACCGACTTGCCCGGCTTGATCAGGCCGGTGCTGAAGCTCCCCTTCCGCGTCGCGGTGTGCGTCACGCCGCTCGCGTTGGAGAAGGCGACCGTTGATCCGGGGGCGATCTTCAGCGTCGGCGGGTGGTAGGCGAACTTGTCGATGTCGACCGAGGCCACCCGGCTCGTCCGCGCCACGCCACCCGCCGCAGCTGACCCTCCCCAAATGCCGGCCAGCGCCAGTCCGAAGGCGAGGACGACGATCGCCCGCCACCTTCGCTGCCGCCCGCCGAGAGTCGTCGTCATGGGCAGGAATACGAAGCTCCCCTTGTCAGGGTTCAAAGCTCGTTCATACTCCAGGCAGTTCGATGGCCCGGGCGGTTAGCTCAGTTGGGAGAGCACTTCCCTTACAAGGAAGGGGTCACTGGTTCGAGCCCAGTACCGCCCATCGATCGAGGCAGACGGGTACCGAACCGGTCGGGTTTATCGATCTTTTCGTGGGGTAGCTCGGTGCCATGTCACTAGCACTGCTACTCATCGTTATCGGGATCATCCTGGCCATTCTCGTCAATTACGCGCTGGGGATCATCTGCATCGTTATCGGCCTAGTGCTGCTGTTGCTGCCGTGGCTGCGCGGGAGAGGCACCTCGCGGGTCTGACCCGCGGGGCGCCCGTTCCGCACTAGCCCCGCTTCCGCTCCGGCGGTCCGGCACGCTCTACTGCAGAGCGAAGACGACGTGGACCGTTGCGGTCACCGTCGAGCTGCCGGGCTTGACCGGTGGCGGCGCGGCGGCGCACCGGGGGGCCGCGCGCTTCGTCGTCGGCCCCGTGGTCATCGGGGGGCTCGAGACCGCGCAGTCCGCCGCCGGTGCGGACTTGGCTTGGAATTCGGGAGTCAGCTGTGGGCCTTCGCCTTCGTCGATCGTCAGCGCTGGGCCGAGCGTGCCGCCGGCGCGGGTGGCCAGAGCGGTGGCCCGGAGCTTGGCCTTGTCGAAGGCGGCGGCCAAAGCCGCGGTGAACGCCGCTTCGGAGTCGCCGACGAAGAAGTTGGGGCCGCTGACGCCGGTCGCCCCGGCACCGATCGCGGCGCTGACCAGTTCGCCGGCTTTGTCGGGCTGGTGCAGGGTGACGCCGATGCCCTCGGCGGCCCGGTAGACGGGGCGCTTGCCGCGGAAGGTCTTGCGGACCGAGATCCGCCCGGTCGTGATGTCCCCGTCGCCGACGCCGGGAATTCCCTGTACGGCCGCGATGACGCCCCGCAGACCGCTGGAGACCGCGCTGAGCGCGGCTCCCCGGCTGCGCCGTTCCTTGCTGACCGAGAAGCCCAGGCTGGCGCTGTCGTTCGGCACCTTCAGGGTGGCGCTGGCGGTCACCGACACCGTCCGTTCCACCACCGCCGCCGCGCTCGCCGGTGCGAGCAGCGCGATTGCCAGCAGGGCGGTCAGAAGCATGGTTGGGGTGCGCGGGCTCATGAGACGCCTCCTAGGTTAGTTCCGGGGTGACGGTGCCGCCGCGGCGGCGCTCGGCCTTGGTCACTACGTCGAAGAAGACGTCGTTGCGGCCGCGGCGCATCTGCCGCGGCAGGGCCGGCCGGGCGCGGCGGTGGCTCGCCGCGATCGAGCGGTAGGCGGCCTCGTGCGCACGGGTCCAGCGGATGCCGAAGATCTCCCGCACCCGCGGCGGCAGGGTGCCCTTGATGACCAGGTTCTGGGCGACGAGGTTGCCCCGCGCCGCCGCCGGCACCGGCTGCTTGAAGGCGACCAGCGGCGCCATCTCCAGCGCGTGCGGCGTCGCGTGCAGGTCGGGCGAGGCGAGTCGGCCCTCGAACCAGGCGCGGAACTCGGGATAGCTGCCGGGCACCTCGCTGGCGGGCAGGCCGAAGAGCTCGCCGAAGTGGACGTAGTCCTGCCAGAGCGCCTCGCGCTCGGCTTCGCTCAGCGGCCGCACCATCGCCTCGTACATCGCCCGGCCGGAGTCGGCGATCACCGCCAGCGTCCACAGCATCAGCTCTGGGTCGAAGGCCGAGTAGGCCGCGCCGGCGGGGTGGGCGCCGGCGGCCTCGGGCAGCGTGCCCTCGACTCGCGCGTGCAAGCGATGCACTGCGGCGAGCGCCTTGTCGGCTTCCTCGCGACTGCCGAGCAGGACCGTCTCCTGGATCTTGGCGGTGCGAGCGAGCCGCAGGAAGGGACGGTTGCGCGAGGTCGTGCTCATCATCGTGCCGGTGTAGGTGAGCGGCTCCAGCGCTCCGATCAGCAGCGCCCGCTGCCCGTAGAGGAGGCCGACCGAGCGCTCGCCGTGGACCCGGCGGGCCATCGAGCGGCCGGGTGGGAAGTGGTAGGAGGAGTCCTCGTAAGAGTCGGCCACGGTGCCGCGGATGCTACTCGCGGTGCTCCCGGGACATGGCGACCAGGGCGGCGCCGGAGCCGTGCGCCTCGACCAGCCCGTGCAGTTGCTGGGCGGCGAAGATCTCGTCGAGTTCCTCCCGGGTCAGGGTCTCGCGCTCGAGCGCGTTGGCGGCGAGCGCGTCGAGGCACTCGCGGTTGGCGGCCAGCAGCGCCCGCGCCCGCCGGTGAGCCTCGCGGGCCAGCGTCATCGCCGCGAGGTCGACGTCGCGGCGGGTTTCGTCGGAGATCGCGTAGTCGCCGGTCGGCAGCGCGATCGGCGCCGGCCCGTCGTGATCGAGCGCCACTCCCATGCCGAACTCGGCGACCATCTGCTTGCAGACCAGGTGCACCCGGTTGAGGTCGTCGACCGCGCCCGAGTAGGACTCGCCGAGCACCTCCTCCTCGGCGGCGCGCCCACCGAGCAGCGTCACCACCTCGTCGAGCAGCTCGTCGCGGGACTTCATGTAGCTGTCCTCCTGCGGCGAGTGGCCGACGAAGCCGAGCGCCGGCCCGCGCGGCACGATGCTGAGGATCTCCGGCGGGTCGAGCCCGAGTAGCTTGCGGCAGAGCGCGTGCCCGGCCTCGTGGTAGGCGACGATTCGCCGCTCCTTGGCGCTGAGGCGGCGGGCCTGCTGGGAGCCGACCGACTGGCGCAGCAGCGCCTCGTCGAGGTCCTCGCGGGCGGTCGCGTCGCGGCCGGCGCGGCCGGCGATGATCGCCGCCTCGTTGAGCGCGTTGGCCAGCTGGGCGCCGGTCATCCCGGTCGTCTTGCGGGCGACGTCGGTGAGGTCGAGGTCGGCGGCCAGCGGCTTGCCCTTGGCGTGGGTGCGGAGGATCGCCTCGCGACCGTCGCGGTCCGGCGGCGCCACCAGCACCTGGCGGTCGAAGCGGCCCGGCCGCAGCAGCGCCTGGTCGAGCTTGTCGACGTAGTTGGAGGCGGCGATCACGATCACCGTGCCGGGGTCGCGCTCGAAGCCGTCGAGCTCGACCAGCAGCTGGTTCAGCGCCTGCTCGCGCTCGCTGGAGCCACCGTCGCCACCGCCGCTGCGGGCGCCGCCGATCGCGTCGAGCTCGTCGATGAAGATCACCGCGCGGCCGGACTTGCGCGCTTCCTTGAAGAGGCGGCGGATGCGTGCCGCGCCGCGGCCGACAAACATCTCCACGAAGCTGGAGCCGGAGGCGGCGAAGAAGTCGACGCCGGCCTGGGCGGCGACCGCCCGCGCCAGCATCGTCTTGCCGGTCCCGGGCGGGCCGAAGAGCAGCACCCCGCGCGGCGGCTTCGCCCCGAGGGCGGCGAAGCGGTCGGGTTCGCGCAGCCACTCGGCGACGTCCATCAGCTCGTCCTTGGCGGCGTCGACGCCCTGGACTTCCTCCCAGAGGACCGGCTCGGTCCTGCTCGCCTTGACCGTTTCCGGCTTGGTCGAGCCGACGGTGCTGCGCATCAGTTTGAGGAAGACGAACAGCAGCATCGCCATGAAGATCACCCCGAAGACGGGGTACCAGGCGAAGAAGAATTCTTGGATTTCGGTTGCGAGCATCCGGTCGATCTGCGGTAGGGGCCTTGCACCAACAACGTCCGTTCGCGCCCAAGCTTTCGGGCGAACGAGGCGGCCGGCTGTCCGGGCCGGCTCCCGGCTCCTAGGATCAGGGCATGAACGGGCCACGGGCGGCAAGCGCGCCGGAGCTGAAGGCGCAGATCGAGGCGGAACGAGACGGCCGCCCGTTCCTCGTCTTCCGTGACGGCGAGGACGAGCAGCGGATCATCGCGATTGAGGCGGGGGCGGCGGAGCTGTGGGTGGGACGCGGCGAGTCCGCCGACGTGCGGCTCGGCTGGGACGGGGAGGTCTCGGCGCTGCACGCGCAGATCGACGTCGTGGGCGGCGAGTGCACGCTGGTCGACGACGGCCTCTCGCGCAACGGCTCCTACGTCAACGAGGAGCGCGTCCACGGGCGCCGTCACCTGCGCGACGGCGACCAGATCCGCTTCGGCCGCACCGCCGTCGTCTACCGCCGCCCCGGCGACAGCGCCCCCGAAGCCACCGCGATCGCCACCGACGCTCCCGCCGCCGCCTCGGTCTCGCCAGCGCAGCGCAAGGTCCTCCTCGCCCTCTGTCGTCCATATAAAGACGGCGGCAGCTTCGCCACCCCGGCCACGAACCAGCAGATCGGCGCCGAGCTCCACCTCAGCGTCGACGCCGTCAAGACCCACATGCGCGCCCTCTTCGAGAAGCTCGGCGTCGGCGACCTGCCGCAGAACCAGAAGCGAGTCGCCCTGGTCGAGCGGGCGCTGCACTCAGGCGCGGTCAGCACCCGCGACCTGTAGGCGAGCTACTCGCGCTCGACCTGGGAGCCACCGACGATTGCTTCTTCGCCGCTGTCGGCGAAGGTGATCCAGGCCTTGTTGCCGCCGTCGTAGTCGGGCGCCCAGAGCTTCAGCGTCGCCGAGCGGTTCCAGACGGTGACGCTCTCCTCGCCGGTCGCGTCGAGGCCGCGCCAGATCCGCACGAAGGGGTTCTCCTCCCACTCCGCGCCGATCGTCGTCGGCTCGCGGTGGCCGGGGTGGACGCGGGTCTCCGGCGGCAGCTCCATCAGCCGCATCACCGAGGCCCTGAGGTCGTCGAAGCCGCTGGCGCCCGGCGCCATCGTGCCTCCCACCGTGCCCTTGAAGAGGACGTCGGCGGTGAAGACGTCGGTGCCGTCGATCAGGTAGGCGAGGTGGCCGGCCGCGTGCCCGGGGGTGTAGATCGCCTCGATCTCGAAGCTCCCCGCCTGCAGCTTCTCGCCGTCGGCCAGTGTCACCGCGACCTCTTCGTCGAACTCGGCCGCGGTCGCCTCGTGGGCGACCAGCGGCGGGTTGCCGAGCTGCTTGCGAGCCTCGGCGAGGCCGGCGACGTGATCGCCATGAGGATGGGTGACGAGGATGTGGGTGATCCCGATCCCGTCGCGCTCGATCCGCTCCAGCAGAGGCCCCAGCTCGTCGTTGCCGTCGATCAGCACGCCGGTGCCGGCCTCCGGGTCGGCGACCAGATAGGCATTGGACAGCCACTGCGGGTTCTCGGTCCTCTCGACGATCAACGCTGCTCCTCTTCGTTCGACGGCGTCCACGAACTCTCCCAGACGGGACGTGTCTGAGCTTAGGGCCGTATAGAACCCCCTGAGATCAGACACGCCTAGGTGACGGCCGAGACGGCGCTGCCTTCGAGGAGGGTGCGGGCGACAAGCTCGGGGTCGTCCCACATCGGCGTGTGGCCGACTGCGGGCAGGACGAGGAAGCGGGCGCCGGCTGGCCGGCGCTCCGGCTTCGGCGGGCCGACCAGGCCGTCGAGCTCGGCCCAGGCGATCGTCACCGGGACGTCTTCCGGGTAGTCGCTGGGATCGAAGACGTGGGACCGCATCGCCCGGTTGGCGCTCTCGTAGCCGTCGGCGTCGATCCAGCTGAGGACCAGCTCGCGCCCGGCGGCCGCCGGGACCCGCTCGGGGTGCGCGACCGTGGCGGCCAGCGCGCGGCGGCGGACGGCGGGGAGCCAGAGGCCGGCGGCGACCAGCGGGCGCAGGCGCCGCGCCAGGGGGCGGGTGTCGTTCTCCCTCGGCCCCAACGCTCGCCGCCAGAGGCCGGCGGGGGAGATCGCGGTCACCGAGGCGGCCCAGCCGGCGCGCCCCATCTCCAGCCCGACCCAGCCGCCGAGCGAGTTGCCGGCGACGTGGGGGCGCTCGACGCCGAGCGCCGCGCAGGACTTGTGCAGCGCCGCCGCCAGATTGGCCGCGGTCGGCTCGATCCCGTGCGGCAACGGCGGCGCCGTGCCGAAGCCGGGCATGTCGAGGACGAGCGTCTCGCGCTCTCCCTCCAGTAGTGGCAGCACCGGGTCCCAGACCCGGGCCGAGGCGCCGAGCCCGTGGATCAGCAGCAGCGGCTCACCGCCGCCGTTACTCACCGCCATCCCGGCTTCGCGAACAGCGCCTGCACGTCGCCAATCCGGCGCTCGCGGAAGCCCGCCTCGGAGGAGGAGAGGTAGAAGTCCCACAGCCGCCGGAAGCGCTCGTCGTAGCCGCCCGGGCGCAGCCGCTCCCAGGCGCCGAGGAAGCGCTCGCGCCAGGCGGCGAGGGTGGGTGGGTAGTGGGCGGTGATGTCGTCTAGCCAGACCTGGCGCATGCTGGTGACGCGGGCCACGCAGTCGGCGATCGCCTCTTTCGAGGGCAGGCAGCCGCCGGGGAAGACGTGGGTGTTGGCAAAGCTGCGGGCGCCCTTCTCGGCCTCGTAGATGCCGTCGTCGATCGTGATCGCCTGCAGCAGCATCAGCCCGTCGGGAGCAAGCAGCTGGTCGCAGCGGCGGAAGAAGTCGTCGAAGTACTGCCAGCCGACCGCCTCGATCATCTCCACCGAGACGAGGCGGTCATAGCTCCCGCGCAGGTCGCGGTAGTCCTCGAGCAGGACCGTCACCCGATCCTCCAGGCCGGCCTCGCGCACCCGGCGGTTGGCCAGCTGGTGCTGCTCGCGGGAGATCGTCGTCGTCGTCACCCGGCAGCCGTGCTCGCGGGCGGCGTGGACGGCGAGCCCGCCCCAGCCGGTGCCGATCTCCAGCAGGTGGCTGTCGCGGTCGAGCCGCAGCCGGTCGCAGATCCGGTTCAGCTTTGCCAGCTGCGCTTCCTCGAGGGTCGCTCCCTCGCGGGGGAAGTAGGCGCAGGAGTACATCATCCGTTCGTCCAGGAACGAGGCGAAGAGGTCGTTGCCGAGGTCGTAGTGGGCGGAGATGTTCTTCCGGGCGCCCGTCCGCGTGTTCTCGGGAACCAGCCGCCGCGCGCGATGCAGGAGCCCGCGCGGGCGGGCGATGGTGCCGCGCAGGCCGTCGAGGTCGCGCAGCTCGCGGGCGGCGATGCGGATCAGCGCGACCAGGTCGTCGGTCTCCCAGAGGCCGTCGACGTAGCCCTCGCCGAGCCCGACGCTGCCGCGCAGCGGCCCGCGCCAGGCGGCCGGATCATTGACGGTGACGGTCGCGCGCAGGTCGGCGTCGGCGGGGCCGAAGGCGCGGCGGCGGCCGCCTTCGATGACTTCGATCCGCCCCGAGCGGACGCCCCGGCTCATCACCGCGGAGACGGCGGCACGGGCGAGCGCGTCCCTCATGGTGAGACGAACCCCTTTGGCTTGCGGCCCTGCGGGTGGGGGAAGTAGCGCGCGCCCTTCAGCTTCAGCCGCAGCGACTGGGTGTAGATCTTCGCCACCACCTGCAGCGACATCGCCGGATAGCGGGCCAGCAGCCCGAGCAGCAGCGGCCGGCTCAGCTCGCGCCGCCGCAGGTTGAGGGTGGCGTCGAAGGACCTGCCGCCGCGCTCGGCGTCCGGCCGCGACTCGATGTGGACGGCGAGCCGCTCGCCGGGCTCGCCGGCGCGGAAGGCGTAGGTCTGGTCCATGCCCATCAGCGGCGAGACGTGGAGCCTCTTGTCGAGTTCGTCGCGCAGCACCGGTCCCTCGCTCTCGCCGCGGGCGAGGACATACGGGTGGCTCTCTCCCCAGGGGATGTTCCGGACATCGGCCACCACAGCTTCCACCCGCTCGCCGGAGCTGTCAAAGCAGTAGTAGAAGCTGACCGGGTTGAAGGAGTGGCCGAGGTAGCGCAGGCCGGCGAGCAGGCGCACCGGGCCGGCGGGGCGGCCGCCCCCGGCGGCCTCGACCGCGTCGCGCGCGCACTCCGCCAGCGGCCGCGTCGGGTCGCCCATGAAGTCCTCGCGGCGGAAGCGGGCCGGGGCGCGGCGGCGGGCCGACCAGAGCGGGTAGGGGTCGAGCGCCCCCGGCAGCTCGTCGAGGTCGAGATACATGAGGAAGAGCCGGTAGCTGAACTCGTGCTCGATCGGCTCGAAGCGCCGGTGGCGGATCGACCCCTCGTACACGGCGGACGCGGTCATGCCGCCAGCGCCTCCTCGTCGGACGTGTCTGAGCTTGACCCCCCTATATGGCGGGCAACCTCAGACACGTCCCGGGCGGGACTGGATCGGGGGGCGATCTCCTCGCAGGCGCGAAGGGCGCTGACGACGCCGTCCTCGTGGAAGCCCCAGCCCCAGTAGGCGCCGCAGTAGTGGGTGCGGCGCACGCCGCTGATCTCGGCGTGGCGGGCCTGGGCGGCCACCCCCTCGGCGGTGTAGACGGGATGGTCGTACTCGAAGCGCCGGATCATCTTCTCCGGGTCGATTTCGGCGCCGCGGTTGAGCGTCACCATGTACTCGCGCTCCGCTCGCAGCCGCTGCAGGTTGTTCATCCAGTAGGTGACGGTGCTGGGCCCGGGCTGCCCGCCGAGGTGGAAGTTCCAGCTCGACCAAGCGGTGCGGCGGCGCGGCAGCAGCGCGGTGTCGGTGTGGAGCACCGCCTCGTTGCGCTGGTAGGGGATCGCGCCGAGGATCTCCTGCTCGGGCTCGCTGGGGTCGGCCAGCAGCGCCAGCGCCTGGTCGGAATGGGTGGCGACCACGACCTCGTCGAACTCCCCCGTCTCGCATCCCTCGGCCTCGATCCGCACCCCGCCGGGCAGGCGCTCGATCCGCCGCACCGACGCGCTCAGGCGCACCCGGTCCCGCCAGGGTGCGGAGATCGCCTCGACGTAGCGGCGGGAGCCGCCGGCGACCGTCCGCCACTTGGGCCGGTCGCGCAGGCTGTACATGCCGTGGTTGTCGAAGAACTCGGCCATGAAGCTGGCCGGGAAGCTCCACATCTGCTCCGGGTCCGCCGACCAGACGGCGGAGGCCTGAGGCACGATCAGGCGGTCGATGAAGTGCTGGGAGAAGCCCTTCTCCTCCAGCCAGTGCCCGAGTGAGGGCGCGGTCCCGTTCATCCCGATCAGCGCTCTCGCCTCGCGGTTGAAGCGGCGCCAGTCGCGCAGCATCCCCAGGAAGGAGGGGCTGACCAGGTGGGCGGGACGGGCGAAGAGGCCCCAGGGGGTGCCGGAGTACTCGAAGTGGCCGCGTCCGTCGGAGACCGAGAAGCCCATGTGGGAGCGCTGGCCGGCGACCCCGAGCTCTTCGAGCAGGGCTTCGAAGTTGGGGTAGTTGCGGTCGTTGAAGACGATGAAGCCGGTGTCGATCGCATGGGTCCCCTCGGCGTCCTCGACCGTCACCGTGTTCGAGTGGCCGCCGAGCCGCTCGGCCGCCTCGTAGACGACGATCTCGTGCTCGCGGTGCAGTTTGTGGGCGGCCACCAGCCCGGAGACGCCGGTTCCAACGATTGCGATTCTCATACGGACACCAAGTACGAAGTGTGGCGTCGATCGGTTGCATCGAGCGATTTGACCGGAGGTACGCCCCCCGGCGGCCGGGCAGTCGGTCCCAGTCGGGTACTCGGGCGGACGATGAATTTTGCCCACCACAGCGCCATGCGCGCTACGGTGTTCCGAGTAGACGTGAGGTCCAGAAGCACTTCGAGGCGACACCGGCTCCCGGTGCTCCTGGCGGTCTTGACTGTGATCGCGACGATCGGCCAATTGCCTTCCGCGGCCGCCGAAACCGGCGGGGCCGGGGAAGTGGAAGAAGCCGGCGAGAATGTGCCCGTGACGGGCCTCTACGGCAAGCTCACCGACGCGGCCGTGCGCTCCTTCCAGGCCGCCCGGGGCGTGCCCGCCGACGGGGCGATCGGGACCGGCACCTGGGAGTCCCTGCTGAACTTCACGCCGTACCGGATGCGCTGGTCTGGGAGCCGCGCTCGCGTCCGGGGTGGCTCCTCGGGCAGCCGCGTGAAGCCGCCGAGCCGGCCGCTGCCCGCCCAGGCCTACGAGATAAATCCAGGTCCCGCCCCTTGAGCAGGCGCCCGGCGGGGGCGCTTGCGGGCATAGCCATGATCCTTCTCCTCGCGGCCTCCGCCGCGGCGGGGTCGCAGCCGCCGCCGGAGCAGCGGGCCGCCTTCGCGGTGCCGCGCCCGGCGGTGCCGCTGCACGACATCGTCCGCGCCGAGCCCGGGGCGGCGGGCGCGCGCATCGCCGCGACCGCTTCGAGCGCGCGCTACTCGCTGGGAGACGGTAGTGAGGACTCGATCGCCGTAGACGTCACCGCCGCCTGCCAGCAGGAGTGCAATGCCGCCGACCCGCAGGCGATCGCCAGCACGATCGGCACCTTCATCCACGGGCCCGAGGTCGAGCTGTTGACGGTCCAGCTGGACACCCCGTTCCAGCTCGGCTTCGACTGCGGCTTCGAAGCCCAGTCCTGCTACTTCGGCGGCGAGAACAAGATCGTCCTCAGCGGCAACGACGACGCCGCGCCGGACAACGCCAGCCGCGAGTTCGTACTCGCCCACGAGTACGGGCACCACGTCGCCCAGCACCGCGACATACCGGCTCCCTTCCCGGCCGCGCTCAACTGGGGGACGGAGCGCTGGTCGAGCGTCGAGCACGTCTGCCAGGGCCACCGCGCCGGCGCCCTCTTCCCCGGCGACGAGGGCACCCACTACTACGAGGACCCCGGGGAGGCCTTCGCCGAGACCTTCGCCTTCAACCGCTTCCCGGACGCGGCGGTGGAGTGGGCCTGGGCGCCGGTCCTGCGGCCCAGCGCCGCCTCCTTCCGAGCGCTCCGCCGCGACACCCTGCAGCCCTGGCTCGGTCGTCACAGCCTCACCGTCTCCGGGCGCGTGCCCCGCCGCGGCGCCATCGTGCAGGAGTTCCGCACACCCTTCGACGGCAGGGTCAGCATCGGACCGGTGGGCGACCGTGGCCTCGGCTACGAGCTGGTCATCCGCAACAGCTCCGGCAAGGCCCTGCGCAGCTCGCGCCAGGGAGTCTCCTTCCGCCACCGCCTCGACTACACGGTCTGCGGCCAGTCGCGCCTGCGAGTCGCGGTGCAGGCAACCGGGCGGAAGGGCAAGCCCTTCGAGCTGACGATCCAGCGCCCTTGACAACGATTGGTGAGTTAGGGGCGCTATAGGCCACCTCACTCACCAATCGAGTCAGATCAGCTGGCGATGCGGGTCTCGAGGCGGCCGAGGGTGGGGGACTCGATCGCGATCTCGTCGCCGGCGGCGAGCCAGACGCGGGGCTGGCGCACGCTGCCGACCCCGTCCGGGGTGCCGGTGGAGACGATGTCGCCCGGCTCCAGCGTCATCAGCTGCGAGAGGTGGGAGAGCAGCTGCGGAACGCTGAAGATCAGCTCCGCGGTCGAGGCCGCCTGCATCTGCTCGCCGTTCAGCGTCAGCCGGATCTCGATCCCGTCGTGCGGCCCGGCCTCGTCGGGGGTGACCAGCGCCGGTCCGCAGGGAGCGGAGCCGTCGAAGACCTTCCCGGACATCCATTGCGGGGTGGAGAACTGCAGGTCGCGGGCGGAGAGGTCGTTGAGCAGCGTGTAGCCGGCGAGGTAGTCGAGCGCCTCCGCCTCGCCGACGTCCTTGGCCCGGCGGCCGACGACGAAGGCGACCTCGGCCTCGTAGTCGACCTTGCGGCTGTTGGCCGGCAGCGACACGGTGGCGCCGGGCGCGGCGAGCGCGTTGCGGTACTTGCCGAAGATGGTCGGGCTGGAGGGAACCTCCATGCCGCCCTCGGCCGCATGCTTGCCGTAGTTGAGCCCGATGCAGACGATCTTGTCCGGGTCCGGGATCGGCGGTAGCAGCGTGACGGCGGCACGCGGATGCGCCGGCGTCCCCGCATTGCCAAAAGTCCCCCGCAGCTCGCCGACCCGCCCGGCGGCGATCAGCTCCCGCAGGCTGCCCCGGTGCGGCTCTCCCAGCGCGGCCCAGGCATCGACGACCCTGCCGTCCTCGAGCACTCCCGCCCGCGCCCCATCGCCCGCATCGAAGCTGACCAATCTCACCCCGAGCACCCTAAGCCGAATGCGCTAGCTTTGGCGACCGGGCCGCTGCCGCATGGCCCATCCGAAACTCTCGGGGGCGTAGCTCAGCTGGTTAGAGCGCCGGCCTGTCACGCCGGAGGTCGCGGGTTCGAGTCCCGTCGCTCCCGCTTCGCGGTGTCCGCATCCGGGCGCCTGTTCGCCCGCCACCGCCGGATGGCCTGAGACCCGGACCTGTCCCGAGCTATTTCGCAGCGGCCGGCTGCGGCTCGGGTGGCGCGGGAGCGGCGGTGGTTTTGCCCCACTCCTCCTCGGAGGGGGTTGCCCAGCCTGCCTCGGCAGAGCCGATCGACCAACCGGGGTGGTCGGGGTTGCCGAAGGCTTCGGCGAGCTCTTTGAAGCGGGGGGGAAGCTGGGCCATGGATGGCATTCTAGAGCACCGTTCCCTGGCCATTTCGCGGCGGGCGAGGCAGCAGGCGAGTGGCCACGAGGCCGGCGACGGGCAGCCAGCTGGCCAGGGCCACTACGCCGATGATGATCCGCAGCGGCGCGACGGAGGAATCGAGAGCGAGGGCGCCGGCGCCGATGAAGGCCAGCATGCCGGAGAGGAAGACGAGGCGGCGGGCGCCCCAGAGCATCGCCGCCTCCAGCGGGTGGGGCTCGCGCGCCCCGAGGTAGGCGCCGAGGGCCGCCGGGATGGCGAGCAGGATCGAGGCGGCACCGCCGGAGGAGTCTCCGGCCAGGTCCGGGAGCGCGAACCAGGCGGCGGTCAGCGCCACGGCCGAGAGCGCCGCGAGCAGCGGCCCGCCGACGAGGATGCCGGAGCGGGAGGCGCGCAAGGACACCCCCGCCAGTCCCCGGGTGCCGCGTGGCACCCTCCCCACGGTCACGTGTGCCTCGCCGCCTTCTCTGGAACCGTCGCGGGCAAACATCTCTCCCTCGGGGGGAACCCCGATCAGCTGGGTGCTCAGAGCCTCCAGGCCCTCCGCCCTGAGGAACTCGATGTGGCGGCTGCCGGCGTCGCCGAGCTCCGGGATGCGGAGCAGGGCGAGCACGGGGTCGAGGCCCAGGCGCTGGCGCCAGGTCAGCCCTTCGCCGATGATCTGGTCGTAGGCGAACTTCATCACTCGCCGCCGCGAGGGATCATCGACTTCGACGATGACCGCGAAGCTGGCCGCAAAGGTGACGGTCGCCGAACGGAAGCGCTCGTCTTTTCGCAACGCTTCGCGCGTCTCCGCCGGCTCGAGCCGGGTCGCGATCTCGTTCACCGCCGCCTCGGCCTCGGGCGGATCGCCGCGAGCGATTGTCCAGCACAGCTCTTTGAGGCGCTCGGAGGGCCGCTCTCCGGTCGCCTCCTCGGCGATCGCGAGCATGTGCGCGGCGGCGAAGGCCGCGTTCTGCTCGCTGGTCGCGAGCGGAACCGACGCGCCGCTCTCGTCCCTAAAGTCGAAGCGGTTGAGAATCCGCTTCGCCAGCAGGGCGATCGGAACGTGGGTTCCGGACGGGGCCGGGCGCGGTGGCTCCGGGGTGAAGTCGACGCTGACCCGGCGCCGGACCAGGCGCTCGTCGACTATCTCGATCGACTCGACGCGGCGGTGCACCCAGCTCGAGGAGTCTTCGAGCAGCGCTCCGAAGGCTTCTACGTCCCTCCGCAGCGGCCACCTGTCGGGTGGTGCAAACGGGATCGGTGCGGTGGCGGCGCCTTCCCCGGCCGCTTCCGGGCCCTCGGGGCGACGGACGCGCCGGATCGCGAAGGCCGCGCCCGCCAGCAGGCCCGCCGCAACCAGCGCCAGCAGCCCACCGACCCACACCCCGTGCTCGAGCGACGCTTCGCCGGGGGTCTGGGTCGGCTCGTCGTCGTGCACGACGACAACGACGCCACCTTCGTCATCGTCCTCGCCCACAGCCGCCGGCTCCCCGTAGAGGACCCGGTCCAGGCTCAGCGCGATCATCGCGCCCTCCGCCCGGTGCCCCTCTTCGTTTGGGTGCAGGGTCCCGGCGGCACGCGAGAAGAAGTTGTCGCCTTTCTGGGTGATGAAGGAGCGGGTGATGTGTCGAATCCACGGTTCCTCGGCGCAGTAGCCGTGAGCCCGGAACGCCTCCGAGACGCCGGTCACCTCGGTCCACCCCGCGCTCTCTGCCGCCTCGCCGACCTTCGTGTTCAGCGGCTCGAGGATCTCGGTCGCCGCCCACTCTGCCTCGTCGCGATCGATCTGGAGCGCGCCCAGCGGCAACGGGAGGCCGATCCGTTCGCAGAACTCACCTCTGCTGTCGCGGGTCGGATCGAAGTAGTCGACGATCAGGACGTGGTCGGGCGCGACCAGCTTCGACAGCCGCCCCGCCAGCGCGGCATATTCGCCGCCGATCCTCCCCAGCGCTCCCGTCACGACTTCGGGAAGGACCTGCCGCACGCCCGTCGTCGGGTGCTGCTCGTCTTCGGGATCGAAGCGCTTCTCGGTGCACCGCCGCTTCAGCATGCAGAACCGGACGATCGGCCCGAAGTAGACGTCGTTGGCGCCGACGCTGAGCAGCACCGCGTCGACGTGCCTTCTGGAGGCGATCTGTTCCAGCTCGTCGACCTGGGGCGCCAGCAGTCGGGGCTCCGCGAACCTGTGCGCGTCGATACCCCGGTAGCCGCCCAGTAGGCCGGCGCCGATGCTCGCCCCCGAGCAGGCGAGGTGAACGAAGGTGGTGGTCGTCTGTGGGTCGGCCGCCTCCAGGTCCAGGGCGGCCAGGGCCGGGCCCGCTTTCGCGCTGCGGTGGCAGCGCGAGGACTGCCACCTGGCGTGAGCGATGCCACTGGGAATGTCGGGATTGCCCTCGCCCGCGGCGACCGAGTCGCCGATCGAGACGACCAGCCAGTCCCGCACGCTCAGCTCGCGGGCGAAGTGCTCGACCCGTCCGCCGGGGTGGGCCAGCTCGAGCCCGACCCGGTAGCTGCCCTCGTGGGGGAAGCGCTGGGAGATGCTGCACCCGGCGCCGCCCCGCTCCACCACCTCGCCGGCCGCAGAGCGCCAGGTGTAGGTCACGCCTTTGCCGCAGAGGTCGTGGCGGACAGTCAGCTCGACCGCGAACCCACTCTCCCGGCCTTCCTCTTCCTTCAGCTCCGCCGCCGACCCGGCGTAGTCGATCAGGCCGTCGCCGTCATCGTCGGCACCGAGCCGGGCGGGCATCGTCCACTCGAACGGAGGGTCTTCGGCCGCGGCGAGGGGTGCGGCGACCCCGACCGCCAAAAGCGCAAGTAAGTAGACGAGGACCAGGCGCACCGTGAGGACGCCAAACTACTTGAACTTCACTGAGCTTTGTCCGTCAGGCGACTAGGAAGACCGCGGCGCGTAGCGGTTGTGGAACATCAGGGTGTTGCCGTCGGGGTCGTTGAAGAAGGCCATGTGGCAGACGCCGCTGTCCAGCGTGTCGGCGAGGAACTCGACGCCCTGGGATTCGAGCTTGGCGCGGGCGGCCTCGACGTCCTCGACGTGGAAGGCGATCGGGTGGTCGCTCGGCTTGAACTCGCGGCCCACCGAGGCCGCGTCCATCACCTGCAGAGTGAGGCTGCCGGTCTCGAACTCTCCGGCGGGGATTTTCTCGTAGTCGACCGAGTGCTCGAGGCCGAGGGTCTCGCCGTAGAACTTCAGCGCCGCGGGGTAGTCCTTGACGAAGACGGTGACGAAGTCGACGCCGGTGACGGTGGTCGGTGAGGTCATGGCTGGCTCCTGGGTCGGGCTTGACGGAGGCTGATCTGCCGGCGGGGCAGAACACGAATGTATTGGGATCGGCGACTAGGATCGAGCGGTGGCCGACCTCGACTCCAAGCTGCGCGCCGCCGTCGAGCCGCTGCTGGAGTCCGGCGAGGAGCTGCGGGGAGTCTGCGTCGCCACCCAGCAGAGCATGTTCAAGGGCCGCCAGGTGGCGATCGGCGTCAGCGACCGGCGCCTCCTCGTCCAGGGCATGAACCGCAAGTTCGAGCCCGACGGCGAGCCGCTCTCGCTGCCGCCCGAGCGGATCGCCGACGTCTCCGTCGACGGGGCGGGCGGCGGCTGGATGGAGGTCGGCGCGGCGATCCTGGACCAGGTCGCCGTCACCCTGAAGCTGCGGACCAGCGACGGCGAGAAGCTGAAGCTGACGATGATGCGAGGCGACGGGCCGTTCGGCGGGCTCGGCGGCGGTGAGACTCAGCGCCGGGGCCTGGAAGCGCTCGGCGCCTGGTTCGCGCGCGGTTAGCCGGCTGCGCGGGAGATGTAGACGGCCTTGCTGTGGACCTCGTCGTCCAGGGGCTGGCGGAGGACCGCGTCTTCGCCGTGGCCGAAGACCTCCAGGCACTCGAGGCCGACGGCCTCGAGCTTGGCCAGCACCTCGGCTTCGGGGAAGTGGCGCTGGCGGTGCATCTCCGCCGCTATCCGCGGGCCGTCCCCGCCCTCGAGCGGCAGCACTTCGAAGCTGGCTTCGGAGATCGCGCTCGGCTGGGCATCGGGGCTGGCGCGGCCCTTCCAGACCAGGCGCCGGTCGTCGCGCTCGACCACCACTTCTTCGGCGAAGAAGGTGCGGTAGGCGTTGATCGTGTTGACGTCGAACATCAGCAGCCCGCCGGGGCCGAGGTTGCGCCGCATCCCGCCCAGCGCCTGCTCTAGCTCCTCGCCGCTGAGCAGGTAGTTGACGGCGTCGTCGAGGCACCAGACCAGGTCGAACTCGCCGAAGCGGGGGAGGTTGCGCATGTCGGCGACCGAGAGGTCGGCGTCGTCGCCCACCTTGTCGCGGGCGAGCTCGACCATCGCCGGGGAGATGTCGCTGGCGGTCACCTCCCAGCCGCGGCGCAGCATCGGGATGAAGCTCTTGCCGGTGCCACAGGCGACGTCGAGCAGGCGCTTGCCCTTCAGTCCGTGGCGCTCGAGTTCGGGCAGGAGGTTGCCCAGCCAGAGCTCGTAGTCGTGGTGGGCGGTGAAATCGTCGTAGACCGGCGCGATCGCCTCGTAGGCGATTTCCGCCCAGCGCGGCCGCTCCTGCCCTGCGGTTTTCGCCTCCACGATCAAGAGACCAAATCTATAGTCAAAACAGTTTCAGCGCTTAAGTTCCCTCGCGTAGTCATCGGTTATGTAAGTTCGTTTGATCAGCACTCCAGAAGGGCATCGGGGCGGCAAGGACGATGGCTGGGAGTGGGGTGAGGCGCACAGGGTCTGTCTTCGTATGGCGTATCGCTACGCGAGCAATCCAAGCGAGGCAGAGGACATAGCCCAGGACGCCTTGCTTCGCGCCTGGCGTCGTCGGTCAACGCTGCGGGAGGTCGAGCGGCGCAACCAGTGGCTGGCGACGATCGTCCGCAATGAGGCCTTCCGCCAGCACGCCCGCGTCCGCCCCGACCCGACCTCGGCGATCGAGACCTACGAGGGCGTCGAGGACGCTCAGGTGGTGGCGACGGTCGAACGGGCCGA
Organism: uncultured Solirubrobacterales bacterium; assembly: GCA_963812145.1. Taxonomy (GTDB): domain Bacteria; phylum Actinomycetota; class Thermoleophilia; order Solirubrobacterales; family 70-9; genus VAYN01. The sequence goes on along the minus strand of CAWEUG010000002.1, from coordinate 663,494 downwards.
TCTGCACGCGGCGCTGCAGCGGCTCAGCGACAAGGACCGCCAGTTGCTCGAGCTGCGCTACACCGAGGACCTCACCCAGCAGGCGATCGCGCGCCGGCTCGGCATTCCCGAAGGGACCGTCAAGGTCCGCCTGCACCGGGCCCGCAACAAGCTGCGCCGCGCCTACGTGCTTCAGTAGCCCGACGACGGCCTGTACACGGGGGCGACCGAGATCACCGGAACTTCGGACCGCTGTACAACCGCTGCGGCTCGATCGCGGTCGACCATCTATCAATGAAGACGGTACCCCGCCAGATCGTCGCCTTCGGTGGCGGCGGCTTCTCGATGGAGTCCGGCAACCCGCTGCTCGACGACTACGTGCTCGGCCTGACCGGGGCCGAGCGGCCGCGCGTCTGCTTCCTGCCCTCGGCCAGTGGCGACGCCGACCACTACATCGTCCGCTTCTACCGGGCCTTCTCCGCCCACCGCTGCGAGGCCAGCCACGTCTCCCTCTTCCGCCGCGAGCAGGGCCCCGAGGACCTGCGCCGTCATCTGCTCTCCCAGGACCTGATCTACGTCGGCGGCGGCAGCGTCGTCAGCCTGCTCGGCGTCTGGCGGGCGCACGGGATCGACGAGATCCTGCGCGAAGCCTGGGAGGCCGGGGTCATCCTCTGCGGCCTCTCGGCCGGCTCGCTGTGCTGGTTCGCCGAGGCGGTCACGGGCTTTCACGGGGCGCCGAAACGGCTCGAGGGGCTGGGGCTGCTGCCGTTCAGCAACTGCGTCCACTACGAGCCGAAGTCGAAGCGGCGCGAGTCCTACCACCACTTCCTGCGCGAGGGGATGCGCGCCGGCTACGCGGCCGAGGACGGCGCCGCCCTGCACTTCACCGGCACCGAGCTGAGCCAGGTGATCGCCTCGCGGCCCGAGGCCCGCGGCTACCGCCTCGACGTCGCCGGGCAGCGGGTCGTCGAGATGCGGATCGCCACCACCTTCCTCGGCGATCGTGGAGTCGTCCCCATCGCACCGGTACCGGAGGCGCTCTCAACCGCGGTAGCCAACTGATGGAGGTCCGCCGCATCCTCGCCCTCGGGGGCCACGACTTCACCTCGCGCCCGCCGGACCGGGCGGTCTGCGAGCTGCTGCTGCGGCTGGCCGCCGAGCACGGCGGCGAGCGGCCGCGGATCTGCCTGCTGCCGACCGCCAGCGGCGACACCTCCGAGCAGATCGGCCGCTTCTACGCGGCCTTCGGCGAGCGTCCCTGCGAGCCCTCCGACCTCTCCCTGTTCCGGCTCGGGCGGCGGCCGATGGCACTGCGCGACCACCTGCTCGCCCAGGACCTGATCTACGTCGGCGGCGGCAGCCTCGTCAACCTTCTCGCCGTCTGGGAGGCGCACGACATCGCCTCGATCCTCTCGCTCGCCTGGCGCCAGGGGATCGTCCTCGCCGGCCAGAGCGCCGGGGCGATGTGTTGGTTCGAGGCCGGCATCACCAAGTCCTCCGGCAAGCCGCTGGCGGCCGCGGGCCTGGGCCTGCTGAACGGCAGCCTCTGCGTCCACTACAACAACGAACCCGAGCGCCGCGCCGCCTACCTGGCCGCGGTCGGCGACGGGATGCCCGGCGGCTACGGCCTCGACGACTACGCCGGCCTGCTTTGGGAGGGCGAAGGCGCCCCATCCGCCGTCACCGCCCGCCGCGGCGCCCGCGCCTACCGGGTCTGCTCACGCGAGGGCGCCGCCTCCGAGTCCCCACTCCCCGCCCGCTTCCTACCCGCCCCAGCCCCAGCAGCCCTCCGAGAGGACATCGCCGAGTTCCGCCGCATCAAGACCATGCGCAAACGCGCCGGCTGGCTGGGCTAGGCAGAGCGGGAGTCGGGTGACCCTCCCGCGGAGGCTCAAGGAACCGCGCTTGAACCCTTGCAAGCGACCCAGCTGCGCGACGGTCTCCGCGGGAGGGTCACCCGACTCCCGCCGTCCCTACTCCCCTGCCACAGGCGGCGCGGTTGGGTCGCCGCTCTCCTCGCCGAGGCTCTCCCGCGCGATGTAGTCCTCGGCCAGCAGCAGGTTCTCGGCCGAGCGCTCGACCACGTTCAGCAGGTCGCCCATCAGCGCGACCTCCTCGACCTGCTCCTTGACGAACCACTGAAGGAACTGCTCGGCGCGGTAGTCCTTGACCTCGCGGGCCAGCTCGAACAGCGCGAAGATCTCCTCGCTGACCCGCTTCTCCTGCTGGAGGGCCATCTTCACCGGCTCGCTGCCGTCCGCGTAGGTGGTCTCGACGGCCTTGATGTCCGGGATGTGGACGGCCTCGCCGGTGTCGAGCAGGTACTGCACCATCATCATCGCGTGCTCGCGCTCCTCCAGCGCCTGCCGGTAGAAGAAGGCGGCGAGGCGGGGGAGGGTCTCGGCGTCGTAGAAGACCGCGGCTCCCACGTACTGCTGCGAAGCGGCGAACTCGTTGGCGATCTGCTCGTTGAGCGCGTCGGCGAAAGTCTTGTCGGCCATCTCGGGACTCCTTGTCGGCGGGGCGGGGCTGGTGCGTCCCAACGTAGCCGAAAGCGCGAATTCGGTCGGCCGAAGCAGGCGTGAGGGAACCCTGATGCGCTCCGCTTGTCCTTTGTCACCCAGAGGGTTACAAAAGTCAGATGCGCCAGCGGAAACCGGTCGGCTCGATCGCCGGCTCGAGGGGGCTGGAAGGGAGGCCCGGGCTGGTCGCCTGGGCGGGGTCGTTGTAGCCGCCGGGGGCGACGTCGTTGGGGGTCTCGGGGTGGAAGATCGAGGCCAGGTACTGGATCTGGCCGCGGCCTTGGCCGAGCTCGGTCTGGCCGCCGCCGTAGGCGCCGATCCCGCGCTCCTCGCAGTAGTCGTAGGCGGCGAAGAGGTTGCTGATCGGCCCGAAGCGCGAGGGCTTGACGTTGACCGTCTTCGGCGGCGACCACGGCATCGCCTCGATGTCGGCGATCGAGTGGATCGGTGCGTCCCAGGTGACCCGCTCGGAGACGGGATCGAGCAGCGGCCGGGTCTCGTCGGTGACGTCGGGGTCCTCGAGCCAGGCGTCGGGGAAGGACTCGATCAGCTTCGCGTAGAGCTCGGGGTCGGTGATCACGTCGACCGGGGTGCCTTTGTAGAACCCCTTGAGGTCGAGCGAGTCGACGGCACCGGTCTCGACCAGCGCCGCGATCAGCTCGTCGTCCCAGTCGTTGAAGGGGTCGAGCTTGAAGCGCAGGGTCGGGTATACGGCGAGGCGGGCGAGGACCGGCTCGATCGAGGAGCGTTCGTCCTCTCCGAAGCCGGCTAGCCGCATCGAGTTGACGAAGTTGACCGGCCGCGGCTCGCGGCCGAGCGCGGCGGCGAGGCTGGTCCCCGCCTGGCGCAGGGCCAGGTCCAGCGCGGCCGACTCGAAGGCCCAGCGCCGGTAGTCGGGGGAGGGCTCCTCGCGCACCGGCGGCCCGGCCGGAAAGAGGTCGATCGAGTCGAGGTGGGTGGAGAACTCGGCGAAGGTGCCGGAGAAGGCGAGGCCCGCGGGCGGACCGTGATCCTGCTGGGCGATGTGGTCGACGGCGTCGTAGACGACGTCCTCGCCGATCCCCTCCTCGCCGCCGCCATGCAGCTTCACGATCGTGGTCAGCCGTTCGAACTCCCCAACCGTGATCCCCAGTCCCTCGAACTCGCAGGACTCGACCTCGAGCGGGAGGTCGGCGATCGCGTCGAAGGAGGCCATTCGGGCTGAGCCTAGATGATCGGGCCTGTCGTTCAGGTGCGGGAGGGGAGTCGGTGTGCCATCGCGAGAATTCAGTCGCGCCCACGCAGCGTGCGCGACAAATTCGCCCAGAGGGCAACCGCACCTCTCCTAACGAGCAACCCGCAGCGTCTTCAGCTCGCGGTCGCTGCCGCCCCGCACATATCCGCCATGCGCGATGCTCTCCCTTATGTAGTCGAGGGTCTCGGCGGTGAGGCGCTCGCCGGGGAGGACGTTGGGGATTCCCGGCGGATAGGCGGCCAGTCCCTCGGCGGCGACGCGGCCGGCTGCGGCCTCGAACGGGATCACCTCCTGCGGGCCGAGGAAGGCTTCGCGCGGGGTCATCGCCAGCTCGCCCCAGGGCGGCGGCGGGGCCAGCTTCTCGTCCGGTGCCCCCGGCTCCGCTTCCAGCTTGTCGACGGCTCCGCGCAGCCCGGCGACCAGGCGTTCCCCGGCGCCCACCGCCGGCTCGCCCAGCCCGAAGATCGCGACGACGACGTTCTCGGAGTAGAGCTCGAGGTCGATCCCGCTCGTGTAGAAGGCGGCTTTCGCCAGCCGGTAGCCGGTCGAGCCGGTCCCGCGCACGTCGATCGCCAGCCGCAGCGGGTCCCAGCCGGCGATGCCGGGGCGGCCGACCATGCTCTCGTCGAGCACGGCAAGGCCGGGGATGCGCTCGATCCCGGCCCTGGTCGCGGTGACCGCCGCCAGGGTCTCGCCGAGTAGCTCGGCGCCGTGGACCCGGGCCTGCCGTCGCGCCGCGTCGAGCGAGCCAGAGAGCAGCCCGCTGGGGCTGGTCGTTTCGACCAGGCTGACGCAGCGGTCGACCACCGCCGCGTCGATGCGATCGCCGTGGCCGAGGTGGAGCATCGCCGCCTGGGTCAGGCTGCCGACGATCTTGTGGGTGGAGGAGGTGACCAGGTCGGCGCCGCCGGCGAGCGCGTCGGGGGGCAGCGCCGGGTGGAAGTGCAGGTGGGCGCCCCAGGCCTCGTCGACGACCAGCGGCACCCCGCGCTCGTGGGCGACGTCGGCGAGGGCGGCGACGTCGGCGCAGGCGCCGAAGTAGGTCGGGGAGACGACCATCGCCGCGACCGCGCCCGGGGTCTGGTCCAGTGCCGCCGCCAGCGACGCCGGCGTCAGGCCATGGGCGATGCCCAACTCGGGATCCAGCTCCGGGGCGACGAAGGTCGGGCGCATCCCGCTCAGGACCAGGCCGTCGATCACCGAGGAGTGGACGTTGCGCTGGACGACCACCTGGCTGCCGCCGTGGGCGAGCGCCATGCAGGTGCTGTGGTTGCCCTGCGAGGCGCCGTTGACGAGGAACCAGGTCCGGCGCGCCCCCCAGGCCTCGGCGGCGAGCAGCTGCGCCTGCTGGAACGGGGTCGGTTCGGGGCCAATGTCGACTCCCTCGGTGACCGAGGGGACGTCGTTGCGCAGCCCCACCTCGCCGACCAGGTCGCGCAGCGAAGGGTCGGCTCCGGCGCCGCCCTTGTGCCCGGGGACCTGGAAGCGGCCCGGGTCGAGCGCCGCGTAGGCGAGCAGGGCATCGACGTAGGGAGTCGAGTCCTGATCGCGATCGGCCATCGTGATGATGCTACGCCGTGAACGCGCGTCTTCTCGGTATGCGGGATAAGTGCGTCCCCGACGGCGCCGGTCCGCGACACTGATCACGTGATCCACAACCCACACGGCTACTGGCTGGAGGAGGCGGGAGCGGTCGCACCCGCGCCGCCGCTGGAGGGTGACGTCGATGCCGACGTGGTCGTCGTCGGGGGCGGCTTTACCGGGCTCTGGGCTGCCTGGCACGTCAAGCAGCTCGAGCCGGAGGCGCGCGTCGTCCTGCTCGAGGCGGACGAGCACTGCGGGCGCGGGCCGAGTGGCCGCAACGGCGGCTTCTGCAACGTGATGTGGTTCTCGCTGCCGAGCATGCGCAGCCGCTGGGGGGACGGGCCGGCGCTCGCCGTCGCCCGCGCCGCCGACCGGGCTGTGCACGAGATCGGCGAGTTTTGCGAGGTCGAGGGGGTCGACGCCTGGTTTCGGATGGGCGGCTACCTGCAGGTCTCGACCGCCGCCGCTCACGACAAGGTCTGGGCCGCGGCGCTCGCCGCCTGCCGCGAGCGGGGCGCGACCGACGCCGTGCGGCCACTCTCGCCGCAAGAGGTCGCGGCCCGCTGCGCCTCGCCAGCCTTCCGGGCCGGTGCCTTCTACCCGGCTTCGGCGACCGTGCAGCCGGCGCGGCTGGCGCTGGGCCTGCGCGAGCGCCTGATCTCCCGCGGCGTCGAGCTGTTCGAGTCGACGCCGGTGCGGGCGCTGCGCGACGCCCCCGACGGAGTCGAGGCTCATACCGCGGCCGGCACGGTGCGGGCCCGCGCGGCGGTCGTCGCGATCGGCGGGGCCGCCACGACGCGGCGCGGCCCGCTGCGCAACCGGCTCACGGTCACCTCCTCCCACATCGTCCTCACCGAGCCGGTCCCCGACCTGCTCGAGCAGGTCGGCTGGACCGGGGGCGAGTGCATCACCGACTGCCGCACGATGCTGCACTACTTCCGCACCACCCCGGACGGCCGCATCGCCTTCGGCCTCGGCGGCGGCCGGATCTCGATGGGAGGACGCCTGCGGGGCCGGGTCGAGGTCGATCCCGAGGTCGTCTCGCGGGCGGCAGAGCGCCTGCGCGCCTACTTCCCGGGCATCGAGGGGCGAGGCATCACCCACGCCTGGGGCGGCCCGATCGACGTCTCGCCGACCCATCTCCCGGTCGTCGTGCCGCTCGCCGGCGGCCGCGCTTTCGCCGCCGCCGGCTACACCGGCAACGGCGTCGGCCCCTCGCACATGGTCGGTCGCACCCTCGCCGCGCTCGCGCTCGACCGCCGCGACGAGCACTCCCGCCTGCCGATCGTCGATCCGTCCCCTCAGCGCGTCCCGCCCGAGCCCTTCCAGTGGATCGGCGGCAGCGTGATCCACGCCGGGATCATGAGCAAGGAGCGGGCCGAGGGAGAAGGGCGGCGACCTTCCAGGGTCAGCTCCGCCCTGGCCAAGGTGCCGCAGTTGATCGGCTTTCACATCGGTAGGTAGTAGGGGGGCGCGGGATGCCCCGCCTCCTACCAGCGCGTGGTTACGACCTTCTGGCGGGTGTAGAAGCGGACGGCGTCGGTGCCGTTCGCGTGAAGGTCGCCGTCGATGGAGTCCTTCCAGCCTGAGAAGGGAAACCAGGCGACGGGGGCCGGCACGCCGACGTTGACACCGAGCATCCCGGCTTCGACCTCGTAGCGGTACTGGCGCGCGGCGGCGCCGGAGCGGGTGAAGATGGCACCGGCGTTGCCGTAGCGCGAACCGTTGACGAACTCGATCGCCTGGTCGAGATCGGCCACCTCGACCAGGGCCAGCAGCGGGCCGAAGCAGCTCCTCGCGGGCCAGCTCGGACTCGCGGTCGGTGACGGCGGCGATGCTCGGGCCGAGCATCGTGCCGGCGGGCCCGGCATCGCCGCGGCCGTCGAGCAGCAGCTCGGCTCCCTCGGCCTCGGCCCGGTCGATTGCGTCGGCGGCTCGCTCGCGCGCCGCCGCCGAGACCATCGGGCAGACGTCGGTGGCGGGGCTCTCGCCGGGACCCACCGCCAGCTCGGCGGCCGCGGCGACCAGCGCTTGGCGCAGCTCTGCCCGCCGCGTCGCGTCGCCGACGACGACGCAGACCGAGCCGGCGAGGCAGCGCTGCCCGGCGGCGCCGAAGGCCGAGCCCATGATCGCCGGCAGCGCCTGCTCGAGATCGGCGTCGGGCATCACCACCAGCGAGTTCTTGGCGCCGCCCAGAGCCTGCACCCGCTTGCCGCCGGCGATACCGCGCTGGGCGACCATCAGCGCAGTCTTCGCCTGGCCGACGAAGGAGATCGCGTCGACGCCGGGGTGGTCGAGCAGCCCGTTGACGGCGTCGTGGGCGCCGTGGAGGAGGTTGACGACGCCGGGCGGGATCTCGCCGACGGCGTCGACCGCCTCGAGGATCAGCGCCGACGGTCGCGGGTCGCTCTCGGAGGGCTTGAGGATGAACGTGTTGCCGCAGGCGATCGCGTAGGGGAGGAACCAGAGCGGGATCATCGCCGGGAAGTTGAAGGGCGTGATTCCGGCGACGACGCCGACCGGCTGGCGCACGGTGTCGACGTCGACCCCCGCCGCCACTCCCTCCAGCGCCTCGCCCTTCAGCAGGTGCGGGATCGCCGCGGCCGACTCGACCGACTCCAGCCCGCGCCCGACCTCGCCGTCGGCGTCGGCCAGGGTCTTGCCCATGTCGACGCTGACCAGCGCCGCCAGCTCTTGGCGCCGCCTCAGCAGCTCCTCGCGCAACGCCAGGACCGCCCGCGCCCGTTGCTGTGGCGGCACTTCGCGCCAGGCCGGCTGGGCCGCTCGCGCCGCGCCCACCGCCGCGTCGACCGCCGCCGTTCCGGACAGCGGCACCTGCGCCAGGATCTCGCCGGTTGCCGGGTCGACGTCGGGCAGCGCCTCGACCCCGGCGACGTCCACCCAGCTGCCATCGATGTAGTTGGGCAGCCGCGGCGCGGCCACGTCAGGACTTCGCGGGAACGACCAGGACTGGGCGCTCCGCCAGGTGCAGGAGCTTGTTCGGCGTCGAGCCGAGGATCATTCCCTTCAGCGGCGGGTCGCCGAAACTGCCGACGACGATCATCCGTGCGTCGCGGCTGTCGGCGACGTCGATCAGTGCCTCCGCGGCACGCTTGGCGACGAGCTGCACCTCGATCTCGGCACCCTTCTCCGCGGCCTGGCTCCTGGCCTTGGCCACCACTTTCTCGCCGAGCTCCTCGATCGCCTCCTCGTGTTCGGCGATCTCGCCGCCCCAGAGCCCGGGCGGGGCGTAGCCGAAGACGACCGTCACCCGGTCGTCCAGCTCCGAGGCGATGGCGAGCGCCGAGTCTAGCGCCGCGTCGCCGCAGGCCGAGCCGTCGTATCCGACCACGATCTGGCCCATCAGGGAACGTCCTCCGGGCCGGCCCCGGTCGGTCCGGGCGCCGCCGCTTCGCCCTCGAGGAAGCCGGCCGGCACGACCTCGGGCTTGCGCCTGAAGAAGTCTGGGAACTTGCGCCACTGCACGAACATCAGCAGGAAGCCGAGGATCAGGAAGAAGACGGCGATCACCAGCGGCGGCCCGACCCCGCCCCACGAGTTGCCCGATTCGGAGTTGGCCGGATCGGAGAGTTCGATCCCGTTCTTGATCAGCAGGTAAAAGAGGATCGCGCCGCCGAAGGCCGGCCCGACCCCGATGAAGAAGAAATTCTTGACGCTGCGGAAGAGCTCGCGTCGGTAGTAGATCGTGCAGGCGAAGCCGGTGAGGCCGATGTAGAAGGCGATCATCAGACCCAGAGCCGCCAGCGAGTCGAAGAGGATGTCTTCGCTGACCAGGGTCAGGCCGACATACCAGACGATCGAGAGCGCCCCCATCAGGATCGTCGAGACGTGGGGGGTGAGGAAGCGGGGGTGGACCTTGCCGAGGCTCTTCGGCATCGCCTGTGAGCGCGCCATCGAGAGCGTGGTGCGGGCGGTCGGCAGGATCGTCGTCTGCGTCGACGCCGCCGCCGAGGTCAGCACGGCGATGATCAGGATCTTGTCCAGTGGCTCGCCGAAGACTTCGGTGCCGAGCGAGCTGAGCACGTCTTCCTGGTTTTTGATCAGGTCGTCGACGCCGGCGTAGGACTGGGCGGCGACGGCGACGATCAGGTAGATCCCGAGCAGGATCACGGTACTGACCACGGTTGCCCTTCCCGGCGCCTCGCTTGAGTTCTCGGTCTCCTCGTTGACCGTGGCGGTCGTGTCCCAGCCCCAGTAGATGAAGACCGCCAGCAACATCCCGGCCGAGATCTCGCTCGGGCTGAGCGAGAAGGGGTTGAACCAGGAGAGGCTGGGGTCGATCGAGGCATCCGGCGCGTCGCCCGAGTAGACCTTGACCAGGGCAACGATCGCGAACAGCGCCAGGGTGACGATCTCCGCCCCGAGCAACCCGACCTGGGTGCGGGCCGAGAGCTCGATCCCGATCACCACGATCGAGGTCATCAGCGCGATCCAGAGCACCCCGAGAGCGGTCACCGCTGCGGTCGATTCGGCGGCCGCCTGCCAGCCGACCAGCTCGAAGCTGTAGAGGCCGGCGATCTGCGCCAGGTTTGCCATCACCACGATGTCGGCGACGACGATCGTCCAGCCGGCGATCCAGCCCAGCTGCGGCCCCATCGCCTTGGTCACCCAGGAGAAGCTGGTGCCGCAGTCCGGATCGGCTTTGTTCAGGTAGTAGTAGCCGCCCGCGACCAGGAACATCGGGATGAAGCTGATGATCAGGATCGCCGGCGACTGCAGGGCGACCGCGGCGGCGACGAAGCCGAGGGTGGCGGCGAGGCTGTAGCCGGGAGCGGTGGAGGCGACGCCGATGACGACGCTGGAGACGAAGCCGATCGCGTTCTTCTTCAGGCCCTTGTCTTCGACGCCTGGGCGGGAGGCGGGACTCGAGTCTGACGCGGGGACCGCTGAGCTCTCCATCTCAGCGACGGTAAGCCCCGCCGAACCAAGAAGCAAGTGGCAAATGTCCTAAAAGCATGGTGAACGCTTGTACCTTATGTACAACTCAATTCCCAGAGCTTGACCCAATGACCACTTGCTTATGTGTCATTCTGGGACTAGCTTTATCCATATCGTCGTAGCACGAGAGGAGCGCTTCATGGCCACGTCGCAGGCAGTCGATACGGGACTTCAGCAGCTGGCCCAGCGACATCTCTGGATGCACTTCTCGCGGATGGGCTCCTACGGCCCCGGCCACGAGGTCCCGATCATCGTCCGCGCCGACGGCTGCTACGTCTACGACGAGCACGGCAACCGCTACCTCGACGGCCTTTCCGGCCTCTTCTGCGTCAATGCCGGGCACGGCCGCAGCGAGTACGGCGAGGCTGCCGCTCGCCAGATCGAAGAGCTCGACTTCTACACGCTCTGGAGCTACGCCCACCCACGGGCGATCGAGCTGGCGGCGCGGATCGCCTCGCTCGCCCCCGGCGACCTCAACCGCGTCTTCTTCACCTCCGGCGGCGGCGAGGCAGTCGAGTCGGCTCTCAAGCTCGCCCGCAACTACCACCGCATGCACGGCAAAGGGCAGAAGCACAAGACGATCGCCCGCGAGGTCGCCTACCACGGAACCACGCTGGGAGCGCTCTCGGCCACCGGCATCACCGAGCTGCGCAGCCAGTTCGAGCCGCTGGCGCCGGGCGGCTGCCATGTCCCCAACACCAACGTCTACCGCTGGCCCGAGGACCGCGACCCGCTCTGGGCGGCCGACGCGATCGAGGAGCGGATCGTCTTCGAGGGCCCCGAGACCGTCGCCGCGGTGATCCTCGAGCCGGTCCAGAACGCCGGCGGCTGCTTCGTCCCGCCCGACGGCTATTTCCAGCGGGTGCGCGAGATTTGCGACCAGTACGACGTGCTGATGATCTCCGACGAGGTGATCTGCGCCTGGGGCCGGCTCGGCCACTACTTCGGCTGCGAACGCTTCGGCTACGTCCCGGACATCATCACCGTCGCCAAGGGACTGACCTCGGCCTACGCGCCGATGGGGGGGATGATCGTCTCCGACACCGTCGCCGCACCGTTCATGGAGGGCGACGCCTCCTTCGCCCACGGCTTCACCTTCGCCGGCCACCCGATCGCCGCTGCGGTCGCGATGGCAAACCTCGACGTCTTCGAGAAGGAGGATCTCTGCGGGCACGTGCTCGCCAAGGAGGGCGAGTTCCGCCAGATGCTGGAGAGCCTGCGTGAGCTGCCGATCGTCGGCGACGTGCGCGGCGCCGGTTACTTCTACGGGATCGAGCTGGTCAAGGACAAGGAGACGAAGGAGAGCTTCGACGACGAGGAGTCCGAGCGGCTGCTGCGCGGCTTCCTCTCCGGCGAGCTCTACAAGCGCGGGCTGATCTGCCGCGCCGACGACCGCGGCGACCCGGTCGTGCAGCTGGCACCTCCGCTGATCGCCGACACCCAGCAGTTCGAAGAGATCCACGACGTGCTTCGCGGCGTGCTCAGCGAGGCCTGGGACGAGGTCGTCCGCGACACCGCCGCAGCACCTCCTCGCTCGCCGCTTCGACGGAGATAGGTAGCTGGTGCTCACCGTCCAGAGCCTGCTCGATGAGCTCGACCTCGACCTCGCGGCCGGCACCGAGGCGGCTGCCGCGCCCGTGCGCTGGGTCCACATCTCCGAGCTGGAGGACCCGACTCCATGGCTCTCCGGCGGCGAGCTGATGCTGACCACCGGCATCCCGCTCGACAGCGCCGCCAAACAGCGCTCCTTCGTCCGCCTCTTGGCCGACAGCAACCTCGCCGGGCTCGGCTTCGGCACCGGCTTCAGCCACCGCAAACTGCCGAAAGCGCTGGTCGACGAGGCCGAGAAGCGCGACTTCCCGCTGTTCGAGGTGCCCTACTCGACGCCGTTCATCGCGATCACCGAGAAGGCCTTCGCCCGCCTCGTCAACGAGCAGTACGAGGTGCTGCAGCGAGGCATCGCCGTGCAGCGGCGGCTCGAGCGGCTGGTGCTCGAGGAGCGCGGCCTGGAGGAAATAGCGGCGACGATCGCCTCCGCCGTCGGCGGCACCGTCGCCATCCTCGACGGCCGCGGCGAGCGTCTCGCCGGCCGCGGCTTCCGCCGCGAGCTCTCCGCCGACGCGATCGGCGCGATCCGCAAAGAGGCGCTCGGCCACGCCGGCGACGGCCACCCCTTCGTGCCCGCCCACCCGACGGTCGCCGGCCGGGCCCTGGCCCATCCGGTGATCTCGCCGGGTGGGGGCCCGCCCCAGGCCTGGGTGGTAATCGTCCGCGACTCCGGCGGTCTCGGCGACTTCGAGCGGCTGATCCTGCAGCAGGCGGTCGCCGTCGTCGCCCTCGAGCTGATGCGGCGCCGGGTCGCCCGCGAGACCGAGCGGCGCCTCGCCGGCGACGTCCTCGCCGGGGCTCTGGGCGGGCGCATGGAGGCATCAGAGCTGCGCCGGCGGCTGGAGCCGTTCGGCATCGGCGACGAAGCGGCGGTGCTCGTCTTCTCCCTCGATCACCCCGCCACGGCCGTCGGTGCACTCGAACGCGCTCTCGCCGCCGACGCCTGTCCCGCCGTGGTCGCGCCGCACTCGATCGGCGGCCGCGAGCTGCTCTGCGCCGTCGTCGACGCCGCCGACCGCGATCCGATCGACCTCGCCGCCGACGCCCGCAAGGCGCTCAGCCCCGAACGCGGCGTCGTTCGGGTCGCGGCCAGCCGCCCCGCTTCGCCAGAGCGCCTGCGCCACTCCTTCCACGAGGCCCGCTGCGCTTTGGAGGCGACCGCCTTCAACAACGGCCACGCCCCCGAGGTCGCCTCCTGGCGCGACCTCGGCGCCTTCACGCTGCTGCTCTCGATCCAGGACGACGAGGCGCTGAACCTTTACTGCGACAGCGTGCTCGGGCCGATCGAGCAGGGTGACGCCGAGTACGGCGGCGAGCTGCTGCGTTCTCTGGAGGCCTTCATCGAGCAGAACGGCCAGTGGGAGAAGGCCGCCCGCGAAGTCTTCTGCCACCGCCACACGCTGCGCTACCGGATGCGCAAGGTCGAAGAGCTGACCGGCCGCGACCTCTCGCGCGCCCACGACCGGATCGAGTTCTGGCTGGCGCTGCGGGCGAGGGAGCTGGTCGCGTGAGGATCGGGGTGCCGAAGGAGATCAAGCCGGATGAGTACCGGGTCGCGATTACTCCGGCCGGCGTGCGCGAAATGAGCGAGCACGGCCACGAGGTGCTGATCGAGGCCGGCGCCGGCCTCGGCAGCGCCATCGAGGACGCCGAGTTCGAGGCCCAGGGCGCCGAGATCGTCGCCGGCGCGGCGACCGTCTTCGAGCGGGCCGAGATGATCCTCCACGTCAAGGAGCTGCAGCCGCCGGAGATCGAGATGCTGCGCCCGGGCCAGCTGCTCTTCACCTACCTTCACCTTGCGCCGGACCCAGAGCAGACCAGTGGCCTCTGCGGGTCCGGTGCCACCTGCATCGCCTACGAGACGGTCGAGGATGCCCACGGTCGGCTGCCGCTGCTGGCGCCGATGAGCGAGATCGCCGGCAAGATCGCCACCCAGGCCGGCGCCTTCATGCTGGAGAAGCCGCTCGGCGGCCGCGGCATCCTGCTCGGCGGCGTCCCCGGGGTGGCGGCGGCCAACGTGATGGTGATCGGCGGTGGCGTGGTCGGCATGAACGCCGCCTTCATCGCAATCGGGATGGAGGCCGACGTCTTCGTCTTCGACCGCTCGATCGACCGCCTGCGCGAGCTCGACGTCACCTTCGGCGGCCGCTGCTCGACCGTCTACTCCACGACCCTCGCGGTCGAGGAGATGCTGCCGCGGGCCGACCTGGTGATCGGCGCCGTCCTCGTCCACGGCGCCCGCGCCCCCTTCGTCGTCCGCCGCGAGCAGCTGGCGCTGATGAAGCCGGGCTCGGTCCTGGTCGACGTCGCGATCGACCAGGGCGGCTGCTTCGAGACCTCGCGGCCGACCACGCATCGCGAGCCGACCTTCGAGGTCGACGGGATCACCCACTACTGCGTCGCCAACATGCCCGGCGCGGTCCCGATCACCTCCACCCACGCCCTCACCAACGCGACGCTGCCGTACGCGATCGCCCTCGCCGACCACGGCGTCGCCGAGGCGATCCGGCGCGACCCGGGCCTGCGCCCGGGCGTCAACGTCGCTGCCGGCAAGGTCACGCATCCCGCCGTCGCCGAGGGGGTAGGGATGGAGTACGTGCCGGTCGAGGAAGCACTCGGCCTCGAGCGATCTTTGAACTCAGCATCCACGGGAGGAACCGAATGAGCGCTTACGCGGTAGTCAACCCAGCCACCGGCGAGACGATCAAGGAGTACCCGGAGATCGGCGACGAGGAGCTCCGCGCCGCGATCGACCGCGCCGACGGCGCTTCTCGGACCTGGCCGAGCTCCTCCACCGTGGCGGAGCGCGCCGCGCTGGTCCGCAAGGTCGGCGAGCTGCACTCCGAGCGCCGCCAGCAGCTGGCCGAGATCATCGTCCGCGAGATGGGCAAGCCGATCGAGCAGGCGCTGATGGAGGTCGACTTCGCGGGCGAAATCTACGGCTTCTACGCCGACAAAGCCGAGAGTCTGATGGCCGACGAGCCGATCGAGCTGCTCGACGGCGAGGGCACGGCGCTGGTCCGCCGCAGCCCGTTCGGAACCCTGCTCGGGATCATGCCCTGGAACTTCCCCTATTACCAAGTCGCCCGCTTCGCCGGGCCGAACCTGGTTATCGGCAACCCGATCCTGCTCAAGCACGCGCACCAGTGCCCAGAATCGGCCGAGGCGATGCAGCAGATGTTCGCCGATGCGGGCTTCCCCGAGGGCGTCTACCAGAACATCTACGCCAGCAACGAGCAGATCGAGTGGGCAATCGCCGATCCGCGCCTGCACGGCGTCTCGGTCACTGGCTCCGAGCGTGCCGGTGCCGCCGTCGCCGAGATCGCCGGGCGCAACCTGAAGAAGGTCGTGCTCGAGCTCGGCGGCTCGGACCCCTTCATCCTGCTCGGCACCGACGACGTCGACGGAGCAGCCGAGGCGGCGGCGGAAGCGCGGCTCGACAACACCGGCCAGTCCTGCAATGCGGCCAAGCGCTTCATCGTCGCCGACGACCTCTACGACGATTTCCTCGAGAAGCTCGGCGAGAAGTTCACCGCATGGAAGCCGGGCGACCCGACCGCCGAGGACACCGCGGTCGGCCCTCTCTCCTCGGAGACCGCGGCCGACCGGCTCGAGGATCAGGTCAAGCGGGCGATCGAGAACGGCGCCGAGGTTGTCGTCGGCGGCAAGCGCGACGGCAACTACTTCGAACCGACGATCCTCACGGGGATCGAGCCCGGCGACGAGGCATCCCAGGAAGAGTTCTTCGGGCCGGTCGCGCAGGTCTACCGAGTTGCCTCCGAGGACGAGGCGGTCGCGCTCGCCAACCAGACCCCCTTCGGCCTCGGCTCCTACCTGATGACCACCGACGACGCACAGGCCGAGCGCGTCGCCGACAAGATCGAAGCCGGGATGGTCTACGTGAACCTTGTCGGCGCTGACAGCCCCGAGCTGCCCTTCGGCGGATTCAAGCGCTCCGGCTTCGGCCGCGAGCTCGGCCGCTACGGAGCCGACGAGTTCGTCAACAAGAAGCTGATCCGCAGCGCCTGACATACGATCCGGTCCACGTGAGCCTGTTCAGGGGGGTCATCGCTCTTGCGCTACTGGTGCTCTCCGCGTTCGCGGTGAGTGCTGTCGCGGCGGTCAACACGACGATCGAAACGCCGATCTGCCACGGGCGGCAGGCGAAGATCGTCGGCAGCGACGAGGCCGACGTGATCTACGGCACCCCCGGACGCGACGTGATCTGGGGCGGCAAAGGCGACGACACGATCTACGGCAGCCTCGGCAACGACCTTCTCTGCGGCGGCCCGGGGGCTGACCTGATCCACGGTGGACGCGGCAACGACGAGGTCGATGGCGGCGCCGATGGCGGCGACCAGGCGATCGGCGACCTCGGCGACGATCACGTCCTCGGCGGGCCCGGGGCCGGCGACGAGGTCGCTGGCGACCTCGGCATCGACATCGTCAACGGCGGCGCCGGCAATGAAGACCTGGTTCACGGCGACTACGGCTGGGATCGGATGTCCGGTGGCGCCGGCAAGGGCGACATCGCCTCCTTCGCGACCGACGTCGCCGGCAGCAAGGAATCTGGCGTCTGGGCCTCGCTCACCCGCCACAGGGCGATCGGCGACGGCCACGACAAGCTGTTCGGCTTCGAGAGCATCGAAGGCTCTGCCTTCCGCGACACCCTGATCGGCAACAAGCAGGGCAACGCGATCGACGGCGGGCCCGGCAACGACCAGCTCGTCGGCGGCGGTGGCCCCGACAGCCTCGACGGCGGCCAGGGCAGCGACGGCTGCAAAGGCGCCAAGGGCCGCACCGTCTCCTGCGGCAGGGAAAAGGCCCCGAAGGCCTCCGCCTACATCCAGCTCGACCCGACGCCCGGCGGCGGCGCCGGCCTGGAGATCGTCGGCGGCGGCGGCCGCGACAACTTCACCGTCGCCTTCGACGAGACCACCGAGACCTTCGGGGTGACCGCTCTCAAGCCCCTCGCCACCGGTCCCGGCTGCACCCGCCCAGCCAACGTCACCACCCAGGTCTTCTGCCCGGCCGGCGGCCCGGGTCGCTGGCTCACGGCCGATCTCGGCCCCGGCAACGACAAGCTGCGGGTCGAAGGCTCGCTGCTCGCCGTCGGCAGCGTCCGCTTCGCCGGCAACAACGGCAACGACGTCATCCACGCCGGCCCCGAGGACGACCTGATCGAGGCCGGTCGCGGCAGCGACCGCCTCTACGGCGGCGCCGGAGCCGACGGGCTCGTCGGCGGCCTGCCCGGACCCACCTTCCTCTATGGAGGCCTCAACGGCGACCTGCTCGCCGCCGGCGGTGGCTGCGCCGGCGGCGCCATCGTCGGCGGCCCCGGCCGCGACGACGCCTCCTTCGCCGAGACCCAGGCGCATCCGGGGCTGCTGATCATCTCCTTCCCCCGCCACGCTGCCTGGATCGACGAGGTCAAGGGTTGCGACAAGGTCCACCTCTCCCGTACCAACGAGGACATGGAGGGTTCCTTCGACTGGGACGTCCTGATCGGCGACGGCCGCGCCAACAGCATGCTCGGCCAGCCCGGCGAGGACGTCTTCATCGGCAACGGCGGCGACGACGTGATCGACGCCCGCGACGGCGTCCGCGACTTCTCGATCCAGTGCGGCCGCGGCCATCCGCCGCGAAAGAAGTCGCACGGCAAAGGCATGACGAAGCCCACCGGCAAGCCTGCCGGCCGCGCCCTGACCGACTCCTTCGACCCCGAGCCGTTCAACTGCACGACCGTCAAGCACGGCACCCCCGTCCCCGGCCTCAACGGCTAACCCCCAGCCCCCAAAACCGACCTGAGCCCGGAGCTGGGGGAGAACTCGGCGTCCCTTTGTCCTTTGTAACCCTGTGGGTTACAAACGTCATGAGGACGGGAGGCACCATCCTTTGCTGGAGCTGGCGACTCGGCAGCACGGGATGGTTTCGACGCGGCAGCTGAAGACGTTGGGCTACGGTCGGAACTCGGCATCCAAGGCCAACCGGGTGGGACGTTTGCGGCGCGTCCATCGCGGCGTCTACGCGGTAGGGCATGAGCCGCCGACCTGGGAGGGTCGCTGTATGGCAGGGGTGCTCGCCGCACGACCCGCAGTGGCTAGCCACCTATCGGCCGGTTGGCTCTGGGGACTGCTTCGCTATCGGCCGGGGACGATCCATGTGACGGCGCCGACGCCTCGCAGAGCCAAGCGCCCCTTCGTCGTTCATTTCGCATACTTGCCACCGCGGGATCGGTGGGCACTCGACGGCATTCCGGTTACGAGTCTCGCCCGGACCCTTCTCGACCTAGCGGCGATGCTGGCCCCGGTCCAGCTCGAACGCGCTCTCGAGCGCGCCGAGGAACAGGAGCGGTTCGACCTTGTCGCGCTGGAAGACGTGCTCGAGCGCGCTGGTCATCACCCCGGGGTCGCCAAGCTACGACGGGCGCTCGTCATCTATCGCGAGAACCTCGAGGACCCCGCTTTCGAGCGCTCCAAGCTCGAGCGGCGCTTTCGCAGGCTTCTGAAGAGGGCCGGGCTGCCGGCGCCGTCGATGAACGTCAACGTGCTCGGATACGAGCTGGACGCCTACTGGGAGCCGGAGCGGTTCGCCGTGGAACTCGACGTCTATGAGACGCATGGCTCGCACGCGGCGTTCGAGCGCGATCGGCTGCGCCAGGAGGATCTGAAGCTCAAAGGAGTGGAGATGATCCGGGTCACCGGGCCGCGCCTCGATCGCGAACCGCAGGCGATCGTCGAGCGCGTGGCCGCTCATCTGGGGCTGCGCCGGCGCCAGCTCGCCCGCTGACGACGGCGACCCGCTGACAGCCCGGTCTCTTGAACTAGGCTTGTCACGTGGCCCGCAAGACCGCGAATGGAGACGAGGCAGCCGCCGTCGCGGCGGCGATCGCGCGGTTCGAGGCGGAGGTCGGAGGGGCCCCCGGGGAGATTGCCCCGGCGGTCGATCCGTGGCAGCGGGCGGCGCTGATCGAAGGGGTCGGCGCCAAGCAGACCGTGCAGGAATCAGAAGGAGGAGCGAGATGGCAGTCGTGAAAATCATCGAGCTGGTCGGGAGTTCGAAGACGAGCACCGACGACGCGGCGAAACAGGCGTTGAGCCAGGCGCAGGGCACCCTGCGCAACATTCGCGCCGTCGACATCGTCTCGACCGGAATCCGCGGCGAGAACCTGGACGAGTACCGGGCCCACGTGCGGGTCGCGTTCCTGATCGAGGGAACGGACATCGATTGATGAGCGAGGCGGGGAGAGAGGTCTCGCGCGAGGAGGCCCAGAAGCTGATCGACGAGGGCGCGCAGCTGGTCGACGTGCGCGCCGACCACGAGTGGGAGGTGGGGCACATCGCGGGAGCCACCCACCTGCCGCTCGACGAGGTCGCCGCTCGGGCGGGCGAGATCGACAAGGAGCGCCCGGTGGTCCTCTACTGCCGTGGCGGCAACCGCTCGACGATGGCGGCGGCGGCCCTGGCCGACGCCGGCTACGACGCGGCGAAGCTCAGCGAGGGCATCGTCGGCTGGAGCGAGGCGGGCCTGCCGCTGGCTCCCGAGGGTGGCTACGTGGCCGAGTCAGGCGAGGCCGCGGCCATCCTCCAGGCACGCGGCAAAGAGATTCCGAAATAAATACCTGAATCCCTGTCAGGTTTTGCTATTTTCTCCTTCATGGAGCTTGCGGTAACCGAGAACAAGGAGCAGAAGGGCAAGGGCCGCGTCGGCACGCTCGAGAACCCCGAGTCCTACGCCAACGTCCCCGGCCACGTTATCCCGATCATCGAGCGCGAGTTCGACGACTTCGACAACGAAGCGGAGGAGTTCCTCGCCGAGCGCCTGCCGGAAGACCAGTTCATCGGCTTCCGGCTCAAACAGGGCGTCTACGGCCAGCGCCAGCCCGGCGTGCAGATGGTTCGCGTGAAGCTGCCCTGGGGTGGCGTCACCCCCGAGCAGATGGAGTCCTTCGCCGACGTGGTGGAGAAATATGCGCCCCTCGACAAGGGCCACATCACCACCCGCCAGAACATCCAGATCCACCACGTGCCGCTGCGCGACATGGAGTCGCTGATCCGCGAGATCTCCGCCACCGGCCTCTCCTCCCGCGAGGGCTGCGGCAACACGATGCGCAACGTCACCGGCGACCCCTGGGCCGGCGTCGCCGCCGACGAGGTCTTCGACCCGACGCCCTACGCCGGCGCCTACGTCCGCTACTTCGTCCGCCACCCGACGACGCAGCTGATGCCGCGCAAGATCAAGACCTCCTTCACCGGCTCCGTCGAGGACCGGGCGATCAGCGGCATCCACGACGTCGCCTTCCTCGCCCGCGAAAGGGACGGGGTCAAGGGCTTCGAGATCCGCGTCGGCGGTGGCACCTCGATCATGGCCCGGGTCGCGCCGACCCTCTACGAGTTCGTCGAGGCCGACAACGGTGACTACCTCAAGGTCACCGAGGCCTGCCTGCGCATCTTCGACCGCCAGGACTGGCTGCGCGTCAACCGCGCCCGCGCCCGGATCAAGGTCCTCGTCGACAAGATCGGGATCGACGCCTTCCGCGAGCAGGTCGAGGAGGAGCTGCAGGGCGACTGGGTCGCCGAGCGCGACTTCGACGACGTCGAGCGCCTGAGCTACTACGACGACGAGGAGGCCAATGCGCCGGCGAAGCCGCCCGAGGCCGCGTCCCCGAACGGCGATCGCACCGAGTTCGAGCGCTTCCTCGAGGGCAACGTCCAGGCCCAGCGCCAAGAGGGCTTCTCCACCATCGAGGTGAAGATCACCCGCGGCGACCTCACCCCGGAGCAGTTCCGCGGCCTCGCCGCGATCATGCGCGAGCACACCGGCGGCTACGCCCGCAGCACCGTGCAGCAGAACTTCGTCCTGCGCTGGGTCCGCGACGAGTCGCTCTACGACGTCTGGCAGCAGCTGGCCGCGCTCGACCTCGCCGAGGCCGGCGCCCGCGAGATCACCGACGTCGTCAGCTGCCCCGGCACCGACAGCTGCAAACTCGGGATCGCTAGCTCGATGGGCTTGAACCGGGCGATCAAAGAGCGGGTCGAGGCGATGGACATCACCGACTCGCTGACCAAGAAGATCCACATCAAGATGAGCGGCTGCCCGAACGGCTGCAGCCAGCATCACATCGCCAACATCGGCTTCTACGGCGCTTCGCTGAAGGTGGGCGAGCGCCAGGTCCCGGCCTACATCCCGCACATCGGCGGCAACTACGAGGGCGGCGAGGTGATCTTCGGGACGCGGCTGAAGTCGCGGCTACCGGCCAAACGGGTGCCCGAGGCGGTCGAGCGCTGGATCGGGCTGTACGAGTCCGAGCGCGAGGAGGGCGAGGAGTTCAACGCCTTCGCCGAGCGCACCGGGGCGGGCAGCTTCGAAGAGATCGTCAAGGACCTGACGATGCCGGCCGAGTTCAGCCTCGAGACGATGCAGCAGTTCATCGACTGGAACCGCTCCAGCCCGTACAAAGTCGAGCGCGGCGAGGGGGAGTGCGCCATATAGGCGCGCGGACCACGCGATGAAGCCGCCTCCGATCACCCTCTCCGGCACCGTGCCGACAATCACCGACCTCGACCACGAGGCGATCGCCGACGAGCTCGAGGGCCGCAGCGCGCGGGGGACGCTGGAGTGGATGTTCGAGAACTTCGGCGCCGAGCACTACATCGCCTGCTCGTTCCAGAAGACGAGCTCGGTGACGGCGCACATCGCCAGTCAGATCAATCCCGAGGCGCGCTTCTTCTACCTCGACACCGACGTCCTCTTCCCAGAGACCTACGAGACCCGCGACCAGCTGGCGGAGACATTGGGGATCGAGTTCGACCGTTTCCACAACCTGACGCTGGAGGAGCAGGCCGCCGAGTACGGCGACGAGCTCTGGAAGAGCGACCCCGATTCCTGCTGTGGTTTGCGCAAGGTCGAGCCGATGCGACGGGCACTTTCTTCCGTAGACTGCTGGGTCGCTGGCGTCCGCCGCGGAGATTCCAGCAGTCGTTCGAAGACGCCGAAGTTCGGCTGGGACAAGAAATTCAACCTCTGGAAGCTGAATCCGATCGCGGACTGGTCCGAGCGCGACGTCTGGAACTACATCCGTGAGCACCACCTCCCTTACAACCCACTCCACGATCAGGGCTACCCGTCGATCGGCTGCACCCACTGCACGCAGCCGGTCGGGCCAGGTGGCTCGCCGCGTGACGGCCGCTGGGCCGGCGTGGCAAAGACGGAGTGCGGGATCAACTAGCGCGCCTGCACGGCGCTCGAAATTGAAGATTCGCCGCTGATGGAGGAGACCACCTCAGTGCGCACGGCAGCGATCGAGCTGTCGGACCTCGACACCCTCGAGGCCGAGTCGATCCACATCATCCGCGAAGTCGTGGCCGAATTCGAACACCCGGTGATGCTGTTCTCGGGGGGCAAGGACTCGGTCCTGATGCTGTACCTGGCGCGCAAGGCGTTCGCGCCGGCGCCGGTTCCGTTTCCGATCATGCACATCGACACCGGGCACAACTTCCCCGAGGTGATCGAGTTCCGCGATCGCACGGTGGCCGAGCTGGGGCTGCGGCTGGAGGTGGCCTCGGTCCAGGAGCAGATCGACGCCGGCCGGATCAAGGTCGGCCACCCGCTGGAAAGCCGCAACCGCCACCAGACCGTGGCGCTGCTGGAAGGGATCAAGAACGGCGGCTTCGACGCCGTCTTCGGCGGCGGCCGCCGCGACGAGGACAAGGCGCGGGCCAAGGAGCGGGTGCTCTCCTTCCGCGACCGCTTCGGCCAGTGGGACCCGAAGAACCAGCGCCCCGAGCTCTGGCGCCTCTACAACGGCCGCCACCAGAAGGGCGAGCACATCCGCGTCTTCCCGATCTCCGACTGGACCGAGCTCGACGTCTGGCGTTACCTGGCGCGCGAGCAGGTCGACCTGCCGGGGATCTACTTCGCCCACGAGCGCGAGGTGGTCGAGGTCGAGGGCCTGCTGATGGCCGTCAACGAGTTCTTCCCGCTGCCCGACGGGCTCGAGCCGAGCCGGCAGATGGTCCGCTACCGGACCGTCGGCGACGCCACCAGCACCGGCGCCGTCGAGTCGACCGCGACCGAGTACGAGGGCGTGATCGCCGAGACCGCGGTCTCGCGGATCACCGAGCGCGGCGCCACCCGCGGCGACGACCGCTTCTCCGAAGCGGCGATGGAGGATCGCAAGAAGGAGGGCTACTTCTAATGAGCCAGCTCTTGCGGATCGCAACCGCCGGCTCGGTGGACGACGGCAAGTCGACCCTGATCGGGCGGCTCCTGCACGACACCAAATCGATCTTCGAAGACCAGCTCAGCGCGATCGAGCAGACCTCGGTCAAGCGCGGCGACGAACAGACCGACCTGGCGCTGCTGACCGACGGCCTGCGGGCCGAGCGCGAGCAGGGGATCACGATCGACGTCGCCCACCGTTACTTCGCGACGCCGAAGCGCAAGTTCGTGATCGCCGACACCCCCGGCCACATCCAGTACACGCGCAACATGGTCACCGGCGCCTCGACCGCGAGCCTGGCGCTGCTGCTGGTCGACGCCCGCAAAGGCGTGCTCGAACAGACCCGCCGCCACGCCCTGCTCTCCTCGCTGCTGCGGGTGCCCCACCTGATCCTCTGCGTCAACAAAATGGACCTCGTCGACTACGACCAGGAGATCTACGAGGAGATCCGCCACGACTTCACCACCTTCGCCGCCAAGCTCGAGATCACCGACCTCGATTTCGTCCCGATCTCCGCCCTGGCCGGCGACAACGTGGTCGAGCGCTCGACCAACATGCCCTGGTTCGACGGGCAGCCGCTGCTGGGCCAGCTCGAGGACGTCCACATCGCCTCCGACCGCAACCTGGTCGACAACCGCTTCCCGGTTCAGTACGTGATCCGGCCGCAGTCGGCCGAGCACCGCGACTACCGCGGCTTCGCCGGCTCGGTCGTCGGCGGCATCTTCAAGCAGGGCGACGAGGTGATGGTCCTGCCCTCGCGCAAGACCTCGACGATCTCCCAGATCGACACCCCCGACGGCGCCGTCGACCAGGCTTTCCCGCCGATGGCGGTGACGATGCTGCTCGAGGACGAGCTCGACATCTCCCGCGGCGACATGATCTGCCGCCCGACCAACCAGCCGAGCGCGAACAACCGCTTCGAGGCGATGATCTGCTGGTTCGACGAGACCTCCTCGCTGCGCACCGGGGTGCCGTACCAGCTCAAGCACACGACCAAATGGATCGCGGCCGAGGTCGAGACGCTGCGCTACGAGCTCAACGTCGACAGTCTGCACCGCGACCTCGACGCGGAGACGCTCGAGGTCAACGACATCGGCCGCGTCTCGATCCACACCACCTCGCCGCTCTTCTTCGACGAGTACCGGCTCAACCGGACCACCGGCAGCTTCATCCTCGCCGATCCGGCCACGAACCTCACCGTCGCCGCCGGGATGATCATCGGCGCCGCCGGCGAGTCGCCGACCGGGACCCACTCGGTCGTCGCCGACAACATCACCTTCCACCCGAGCAGCCTCTCGCGCGAGGAACGGCGCCAGGCGCTGGGGACGAACGGGGCGACGATCTGGATGACCGGCCTCTCCGGCTCGGGCAAGTCGACGATCGCCGCCGCCGCCGAGCACACGCTGGTCGGCAGCGGCCGTAACGCCTACATGCTCGACGGCGACAACCTCCGCCACGGCCTCAACGCCGACCTCGGCTTCAGCGAGGAGGACCGGGCCGAGAACGTGCGCCGGGTCGGCGAGGTGGCGAAGCTGATGGCCGAGTCCGGCGTGGTCGCGATCGTCTCGTTGGTCAGCCCGTTCAAGGACGCGCGCGACAAGGTGCGGGCGGCGCACGAGGCAGCCGGGATTCCGTTCTACGAGGTCTTCGTCGACACGCCGCTGGAGGAGTGCGAGCGGCGCGACCCCAAGGGGCTGTACGCGAAGGCGCGGGCTGGGGAGATCAGCGACCTGACTGGGGTCGGCAGTCCTTATGAGGCGCCGGAGCGCCCGGAGCTGACGACGGACCCGGACTTGGAGACGGCAGTGCGGCAGGTCCTCGGCTTGCTGGGCTAGCTGTAGATGCCAGCCACGTTGTTCCCGGTCAGCTCCCGCAGCCGCGCAATGGGCGGCCGGTGACCGAGGGCGCCGTGTCGTCGCCTGAAGTTGTAGCGCTCGACCCAGCCCGAGAGGGCCGCGGCCCTCTCGGCTGAGCTGCCGTAGACGGCCGCATAGGCCCACTCGCGCAACATCGTGCGGATGAAGCGCTCAGCCTTGCCGTTGGTCTGGGGCCGGTAGGGCCGGGTGCGGATGTGCTTGATCCCCATCGCCCTGCAGGCCAGTGAGTGAGCGGCGGAGCGGTAGGCGGGGCCGTTGTCGGTCATCAGCCCCTCGACCGCGACGCCGTGGGAGCCATAGAAGGCGACGGCTCGCCGCAAAAAGGCGACCACTGTCTTGGTCTTCTCGTCGGGCAGAACCTCGGCGTAGGCGAGCCGGGTGGCGTCATCGACGCAGATGTGCACCCGATCCCAACCGGTTTGCAGGCGTCGCACGCCAGCTGCGTCGGTGCTGGTGGCGGTCTTCTTGGCCCAACTGCGGCCGAGCATGCGGTGGCCGGCTCCATGCTGGCCGATCCGCCCTAGCTTCTTGACGTCGATGTGGATTAGCTCGCCCGGGCGAGCGCGCTCATAACGGCGCACCGGCTCCTCGGCGCCCAGGCGGCTGAGCTTGCCGAGGCCGATCCGCTTTAGCACCGCGGAGACGGTCGAGGTCGCCATCTCCAGGAGCTCGGCGATCTCAGGGCCGGTCAGGCGCAGTCGCCGCAGGGCGGCGATCGCCTCGACGCGCTCGGGCGGGGTGGCGTTGTGGACGGTGTGAGGGGCGGAGCTGCGATCGAGCAGGCCCGCCTCGCCCTCGGCGCGGTAGCGGCGCACCCACTTGCCCGCGGTCCTCGCACTCACTCCGGCGGCCTCGGCCGCCTCCGTGAGTGCGACCCCTTCCTCGAGCACTCGTCTGACCATGGTCGCCCTGCCCTTCGGGCCGAGGGGAGCGTTAGCGTGCAGCTTCATCCGGTTCCTCCTTGTTGCTGGGGCTTCGACACCGCCAGCCTCCAAGGAGGTCCGGATGAACAACGTGGCTAGGAACTACAGCTAGCGAACGAGGCCGGAGGAGGGTGTCCCTCCGGCGGGGGCACAGCCCTATGGGCGTTGCCTCAGTCCCGCCGGAGGGACACCCTCCTCCGGCCTCGTGGGGCTGGTCCGCGCCTCGATGAGAGGCTAGGGCTGCGGCTCGCGCACGATGACCGTGCGGCCGTCGGAGAGTTGGTAGACGGTGCCGATCGGTTTGCCGCGGCCGACTACCTTCTCGTTGGGCTTCAGCTCGACCTGTTTGACCTGCTGATCCTTCGGGGCGACGACTGCATTGGCTGGGCGCGTTTTCTCGGTGCTGGTTTTGCCGGTCAGGGCGGAGGTGAGGTCGAGGGAGGAGAGGGCGGCGAGGAGGAAGGCGACGGAGAGGACTATTCCCAGGTCGAAGAGGTTGACGAGGCCGTCGAGGGGGTCGCCGGCGCGGTCGTCCCGGCTGCGGGCGCGAGGCGTGACCTTAAGTTCCGCCCGCGTGCTCTGCTTTCGCTCCCTCGCACTCATGGTGACCGGAGTGCTTGCTCACTCGCTGTCGCGTCCGCCGCGGGCGGGCCAGGCCAGGGCTCGGGGTTGAACAGGGTCACGGCGACGTACTCGACGTCGGAGTAGTCCTGGGCGTAGAGGCGGTCGCGGACGAGGGAGATGGCGAAGGCGAAGGCGCCGATCAGAAGGCCGGCGACGGTGACGCTGAAGGCCACCCGGAGGTTCTCGGTCAAGGTGGCGACGTCGCCGTCGGCGAGGCCGGCCAGCGCCGGCGAGAGCGGGATCAGGGTTCCCATCAGGCCCAGGGCGGGGCCCATGCGGACGAGGATGCGGGTGCGCTCGAGGCGGCGCAGCGAGAGGTAGTCGTACTCGGCCAGGCGCTTGGCCAGGCGCGCCTCCGACTGCGGCCGCCCGCACTGCTCGACGATGCCGGCGAGAGCGTCCTCCATGCGCTGGTTCCAGGCGAAGGGCAGCAGCGCCGCCAGCGCCTCATCCGGCATCCCTGCCGCGAGCCGGCCGCGGCACTCCTCGACCGCGCGCTCCAGGCCCCAGAGGCTGCGGTGGTGCCGCCGCCTCACCTCCACCAGCAGGGAGCCGCCTTCGACGACGACCAGGGCCAGCGCGATCACGGTGAGAACGAGGACCGGGACCAGCAGCGCCTCGGAGATGTCGAAGAGCAGCTGCTCGATCATCCGAACAGGCTCCGGGTCTCGACCAGCGCGCCCGCACCGAGCAGGCCGACGGTGGCGAGCAGGCCCCAGGCGGCGCCGGGGATGCCGCCGCCGCTGCCGTCGCCCTCGAGCTGGCCGCTGCGCGCTGCCGTTTGCTTCGTTGCCGACGGCGGAATCGTCGTAGTGGCGCTGACGAGTTCGCCTTCGACGGGTTGTCCGGGGGCTGGACTTGGCTCGAGACGGGACGGGGACGGGTCGGTCGTGACTCGGCGGACACACGGCCTTCGGCCGTGTTGAGTGTCCGGCGAGTCACAACCGACCCGTCCCTCGGGCGGCCCGGCTGCGCCAGGAGCTACTGCGCCGGCTTCAGTTCCGATTCCAGATTCAGCGGCGGGGGTGTCGGCGGCGCCATGGTCTGGTGCTCCGGCCGCCTTGTTGGTGCCGCCGCCCTTGCGGTTGGGACCGGCCAGCGGGGCGCCGACCTGGACGGTCACCACGGCCGAGGCGCCGGTGTCGTCGCCCTCGCTGGTGACGCCGACGACGACGTCGTAGCTGCCGCGTTTGGCGAAGCTGTGGGTGGGTTCGGTGCTGGCGGCGGAGGCGCCGTCGTCGAAGTACCAGGAGTAGGTCAGTTGCTCACCGGAGCCCGCTCCTTCGACGGTGGCGCTGAAGTGGACGGGCTTGCCCGGGCGGGTCCTCGGGGTCGATGCCCTTGCCCGCACCTGCAGCCGCGTGCCTTTGCGGAGAACGATGGAGATGCCCTGCGGGGCCTCGAAGGAGTCGCTGACGTTGAGGTCTTCAGGCCCCGCGCTCGGGCGCAGGAAGCCGGTACCGGCGGCGGTTGCGTAGAGGAGCGGCGGCCCGTCGGGGAAGGCACCGGAGTCGAGTGCCTGGTGGCGGCTCAGCAGCACCGCTCCTCCGGCCGGGCGCTGGACCGTGAGGTAGGAAAAACCGTAGGGGTCGGCGCCAGCGGCGTCGAGCAGCGCCGCCAGTGAGAAGCCCGTGACCGTCTGGGTGCTCTCGCCGCTGCCGGAGCGCAGGGCGTAGGCACGGTCGATCACGTCCTCGGCCCCGGCCAGGGCCTCAAGTGCGAGCGTCTGCTCGGCCCCACCGGGGGAGACGACCGTGACCTGGGCGACGTCGGCGCGCGCCGCACCGGCCCAGGGCGAGGCGAGCGCCGCGGTCGCGACCAGCGCCACCGCCACCAGGGCCGCGCTCAGCCGCTGGTGAACGAGATCGTGGCGCATCCGAAGTCGGTCCCGGGGGGGTAGAAGCCGGCAAAGGTCGAGGAGGCGGTGCCGGCGGGGATCGCTCCCGGCACCCGTTCATAGACGAAGCTGTTGCCGCTGGCTCTGATCGCGGCGGCGCGGGAGAGGTCGAGGTTGATCAGCACCTGTCGCTGCGGCGCCCCAGCCGACTCGGAGATCGAGAAGATCGCCCGCGATTTGGCGCCGGCGATCTCGATTTCCGGCTCCGCCGTGGTCAGGTCGATCTCATGGCCGCTGTAGTGGAAGCGAACGGCGCCGCCGAAGCGGACCAGGGCGCTGTCGTCGGCGGGGTCGGCTGGGTTGGCGCCGGCGTCGTGCCAGCTGTCACCGGCGAAGGGGAAGTGGAAGCCGTAGCTGAGGGCCGCCGAGGCTCCGGGCGCCAGCACCGGTGGGTCGGCGCTGGCGCCGCCGAAGACGCTGGTGCCCTCGCCGGTGCCGATGTAGCGGATGAAGGACTCACGCACCTGCCAGTCGATCGTGGCGGCGCTGATGTCGGTGGCGCTCGGCGGGCGGATTGCCACCGGGAGAGGATCTTCGGGAGCGGGGCCGGCGCCGCTGGGCAGCGGGCAGGCGGTCGACTGCTGGGCGGCCGGCGTTTTCGTGCCGCTGGGACTGCCGCCGGCGGCGATGCCGGTGACGTTGGAGGAAAGGGTGCCGAAGCGGCCGGGGAGCAGTTGGTCGAGGCCGAGGCGGCCAGCGAGTGCGCGTGCCGCGGCGGGCGTCAGCTTCAGCCGCAGCTTGCCGAGGGCGACGCTACCGCCGACCGGATCGACGTCGCGGCGGCCGCCACGGAGCACACGGAAGAGGTCGATGTCGGCGCCGCCGAGCTCGGCGGTCATCCGGGGGTCCCTGCCGAGGACGAGCGTCAGCTTGCCCAGGCGCAGCTTCTGCTTGCCGGCCTGCAGCGAGATCGTGCCGCGGTGGCGCAGCAGGGTCGTGCTCGTGCCGGCGAGGCCGGCGGCGATCGGGAGGACGACCCGCTGCCCGCTGCCGCTTCCCGGCTTCACGGGCGCAATCCGCACCCCCTGGTCGCGCAGCGACTGGGCCGCCGGCCCGTCCAGCTTCAGGGTCGTCGAATCCCCGGCGCCGTGGGCGACGCCGGGGAGAAGAGCCGCGACGACGGCGGCAATTGCCGCCGTCGTCGCGATGCCACCGAATCGGCTGGCGGTTGCTTCGCTCACCCGAGGCCCACCGTGATGGTGACCGCATCGAGGGCTTTGCCGGCGATGTAGGGGGGGCCGGCGCCCCAGGCCGTGCTGCCGGCGGCGGTCAGGGTCGCGGGAACCGCCGACCAGGTGACCGTCTTGCCGTTGGCCGAGTAGCTCGGCGCGATGCCGGCGGCGCTGAGCGTGGCGAAAGGCACGTTCGTGGCCAGCGCCGGCGCGTTGTCGGTGCAGGTCGGCGGTGCCGGCGTGTCGATGTCGGACACCGAGTTGAGCGAGAGCGCCGAGGCCGTGCCGATCGTCAGGCCGATGTTCGAGAAGCCGACCTCGATGATGCAGTGCGCCGGCTTTTCGAATTTGACGCTGCCCTGCGTCGTCAGGCTGAGCGTGTCACTGGCCCCGAAGAGCCCCTGCTCGAAGCTGCCGCCGGTTACCGGGAAGCTGAAGTAGGCGCTTGGTTCGTTCAGGGTGCCGGTGGAGGCGGCTCCCCCGGAGACGGAGATCGCGCCGACGGTGCTGGGCGGCGGCGGGCCCTGCTGGCCGAGGACGTATTTGCGCCAGGAGGCGAGGACGCCCCAGTCGACGCTGCCGGAGACGATCGGCCTGGCGACGTGGGTCGGAGCGGCCTGCGCGGCGAGCCAGATCATGCCGACGCCTTTGCGGACCAGGGCGCGTTCGAGGCCGAGCTCGCTCTTCAGCGCGGTCGCTGCCTCGGCGGTCAGCCGCAGCTTGCCTTCGCCGAGCGAGATCGAGCCGGCGCTGCTGTTGACTTTCGGCGCGGCACCGAGCCAGAAGACCGGGATCTCGGCGTCGCCGAGCTTGCCGACCAGGGTGCCGGCGGTGAGGTCGAAGCGGATGCCGGTGAGGGCTACGGACTCTTTGCCCTTCTTAAAGGTGAGGCCAGCCGCCGTGTGCGCCGAGGGCTGGGTGCCGGTGGGGTTGAGCTCGGCGATCGGCAGGGTCAGCTTGCCGGCCTGGCTGCCGGCGAGCAGCTTCACGCCCTGGCCGCTGAGGGTGCGCCCTTTGCTGTGGTTGGCGGCGGCGATAACGGCTTCGCCCTTGCCGCTGAAGGCACCGGCCGGGGCCGCCAGGGCCGCGCCGAGCGCGATCGTGGCGCTGAGCGCGAGCAGGCTGGTGCTCGGCCGGCTCCTTCTCGATTCGTTCGAACTCATTCTCGAAAGGTCTCCTTGTTCTGTGCGCACCTCGGTGCGCTGACTCTGCGGTGGCTTAGGCCACCCTAAGAAATTCACACTAACAAAGTAGGAATTAGGGTGCCCTAACGCCTGTCCTCTCGGGCAGCCAGGCAACGTGCAGGGCGGTGCGACCGTCCTGGGCGGTGAGCCGCGCGTCCGCGGCCCAGACCGCCGCCAGCCGCTCGGGGCTCAGCACCTGCTCGGCCGCTCCGGTCGCGACCGTACGCCCCTCCGAGACGATCACGACCGTGTCGGCGACCGCGGCCGCCAGAGCCAGATCGTGGACCACCAGTAGCACCGCCAGGCCTTCCCCGACCAGGTCGCGGAGCAGGCCGGCGACGCCGATCGAGGCGCCGAGGTCGAGCTGAGAGGTGGGCTCGTCGGCGATCAGGACCGGCGCCTCCTGGGCCAGCCCGATCGCGATCTGGACCCGCTGCAGCTCGCCGCCCGAGAGCGTCGTCAGGGCCCGCTCGGCGAAGCGGGTGACGCGGGCCCGCTCCATCGCCCGCTCGATCCCCTCGTGGTCGGCGCCGGTGAGCCGGCGCAGCGGCCGCAGTCGCGCCGAGCGCCCGATCGTCACCGCTTCGCGAACCGTGACCCCGGCCGGCACCGGCATCCGCTGCGGCACGAAGGCCCGCAGCCCGGCCAGCTCGCGCCCCCGCATCTCGCTCACCTCGCGCCCCTGCCAGCGAGCGCTGCCCGCGGCCATCTTCTGCAGCCCAGAAACGGCCCGCACGAGCGTCGACTTCCCGGCCCCGTTCGGCCCGACCACCGCGACCAACTCACCAGCTTTCAAAGTGAGGTCGGCCCCGCGCAATATGGGCGTTCCGGCAATCTCCACCTCGACGCCGTGCGCCTCGAGCAGGGCAGGGAGAGGGGGCGCCCCCGGCGGACCTCCAGCAACGCCCATAGGGCTGTGCGTCCGACGGGGGTGCCCCCTCTCCCTGCCCTTTTCGCCGTGCGCCACTAGACCGCCTTACGCAAGAGCCAGAGGAAGAGGGGGACGCCGAGCAGGACCATGAACGGCCCTACTGGCATCTCGATCGGGGCGCGCAGGGTGCGGGCGAGGGTGTCGCCGGCGGCGAGCAGGGCGGCGCCCCCGATCGCCGAGGCCGGCACCACGAAGGTGTGGCTGGAGGTGCCGCCGGCCATGCGGACGACGTGGGGAACGACCAGGCCGAGGAACCCGAGCAGGCCGGCGATCGCCGCCGAGGCGGCGGCCAGGAGCGCCGCCGCGATCCCGGCTCCGAGCCGGATCAGCTGCGGCCGGGAGCCGAGCGAGGTGGCGACGTCGTCGCCCAGCGCCAGCCGGTCCAGGGGCCGGATCAGGCAGGCGGCGACGATGAAGCCGACCGCGAAGTAGGGCCAGATCGTCTCCAGCTCCTGCCAGCCGCTGGAGGTTAGGCCGCCGGCGATGAAGAAGATCGCCGAGGGGGCGCGCTCGGGGTAGGCGGCGAGCAGTCCCGTCGTCCCCGCGGTGAACAGCGAGAGCATCGCGATCCCGGCCAGGATCACCTTGCCGGTGCTGCCGCGGTTGCGCCCCGACCAGGCGAAGGCGAAGACCAGCGTCGCCGCCAGCAGGCCGAAGAAGAGCGCCCCGACCGGGAGCAGGGCGATCGAGCCGGGGAAGAGGATGATGATCAGGATCGCCCCGAAGCCGGCACCGCCGGTGACCCCGATCACGTCGGGCGAGGCGAGCGGGTTGGCCAGCGCCCCCTGCAGGATCGCGCCGGCGATGCCGAGCGCGGCGCCGACGATCATCGCCTCGACCGTGCGCGGCAGCCGCAGCGATTCGATGATCTGCTGGTCGGTGCCGCCGTCGCCCTTGCCGAGCAGGATGTCGATCACCTCCGAAGCCGGCACCTTGACCGCGCCCAGCGCCAGCGAGGCGACGACGGCGAGGGCGAGGGCGACGAGCAGCGCCGCGAAGACCAGGGAGCGGCGCGCCACCTCGGGTCAGTTCTTCAGGTAGGCGCGGCGGACCTTGCGGATCGTGGCGGCGATGTCGGTACCGGCCTGCAGCAGCGAGTTGTCGACGGAGACGTAGACCTGGCCGGTCCGTGCCGCCGTGGTGCCGGCCCAGGCGGGGTTGTCGCGCAGGTATTCGGTGAGGCTGGGAATGTCGTCGGCGCTGGCATGCGGGACGGCGATGATGATGTCCGGGTTTTCGGCGACCACGACTTCGTCGGAGATCCGCTCGAAGCCGGAGCTGGAGCTGACGCCGCCGGTCAGCAGCTCGCCGCCGGCCTTGCTGACGATGTCGCCGCCCCAGCTGTTGGGAAGGAAGGTGAAGGGGGTGCGGCCGACCCCGAGGATCAGCATCACCTTGGGGTGCTTGCGGATTCCCGCGCGGGCGGATTCCACCTGCTTGCGCATCGACTGCAGCAGATCGCGCGCATAGTGCTTGCGGCCGACGATCGTGCCGATCTTGAAGGTGTCGGCGAAGGCGCCGTCGATCGAGCGCGGGTCGTGGAGGACGACGTCGATCCCCAGGCTCGTCATCGCTTGGTTGCCCTTGGCCCAGGTCTGCGAGGAGAAGACGAGGTCGGGGTCCAGCGAGGCGAGCTGCTCGAGATTGGGCCCGTTGGGGTGCGAGAGCGGCAGGGTGGGGACGCCCTTCAGCTTCGGCGAGAAGCGTTCGTTGCCGCCGAGCGTTTCGCCGATGCCGATTGGCGTCACGCCGAGCTTGGCCAGGGTGTTGGCGGTGAACGGGGTGAGGGCGACGATTCGCTTCGGCGCCGCCGCCTGGCTCGCCGTGGGCAGGCAGAGGGCTGCCAGCAGCAGGGTGAGGCCAAGCAGCTTCCTCACGCCGCGACCCGGGTGTCGATCACGTCGTAGTTGCGGACCTCGCTGCTGTGGGCGAGCTCGCCGTTGGCGTGGCGATGGCTCATCTTGAAGAGGTCGCTGTTGACCCAGGCGGAGAACGCCTCCTTGCTCTCCCAGCGACTCAGCACGACGTACTCGCCATCGCGGTCGCGGCGCAGCAGCTCGAAGCCGGCGAAGCCCTCGGCTTTGTGGACGTGGCTCTCACGCTCGAGGAAGGTGCGCTCGAAGGCCTCCCGTTTCTCCTCGTTCACGTGCACCACGTTCATCACCAAGTACAAGGCTTTGCTCCTTTTCGATCTCGGCGCCCGCCTACGTCCGCGCCAGGCGCAATCGTTAGGGCTGCCTAATTAGGTAGACCGAATTAGGGTAGCCGAACTACGGTCGCGAGGGAACTCGCGGCTCGCCGAGACCGTAGGTCTCGTAGGCGCCGAACTCGGCGAAGGTCTTGTGAGTTGGCCCGTGGTAATCGGATGAGGCGGTCGGGACGAGATCCAGCTCCTCGCAGAGCTCGAGCAGATGTTTGGTCTGCTCCCTCGAATGGCTCGGGTAGAAGGTCTCGACCCCGTCGGCGCCGAGCGAGCGGATCAGGTCCTCGACCTTGTCCGGCTCGGGGATGTCCCAGTAGGGATGGGCGATCACGGCGGCGCCGCCGGCGGCGCGGATCAGCTCGATCGCCTGTGCCGCCGTCGGCCAGCGGCGCGGCACGAAGGCCTTGGCACCCGGCACCAGATACTCCTCGAAGAAGGGACCGAGGTCGCCGCTCGCGCCCGCCGCCTTGGCGATGTGGGGACGGCCGATCGAGTCGGCGGCGCCGGCCTCGCGGATCGCGTCGTCCAGGGTCAGGTCGAAGCCCTCGCCGCGCAGGTTCTCGACGATCTCGCCGGCCCGCGTGCGCCGCTCCTGCTGGGCCCGCTCGCAGGCCGGCCCGATCTTCTCCAGATCGACCCAGTAGCCGCAGACGTGCAGGTCTTCGGCGTACTCGTGCACGCATGACATCTCGATCGCCGGCACCAGCTCGACCCCCAACCCCCGCGCCGCCTCTTCCGCCTCTGGCACCCCGGCCACCGCGTCGTGATCGGTCAGCGCCAGCGTGGTCACTCCAGCCTTCGCCGCCTCGGCGACGACGTCAGCCGCCGCCAGCTGCCCGTCCGAGACGACGGAATGGCTCTGCAACTCAATCAACATGACGGCGCAGCCTAGCTATGGCCCCGTGAAAGGGGGTCGTCAAGCCCTCTCCCGACACTCAGAGCGAGCGCAGTGAGCGAGTCGGGAGAGGGCTTGACGACCCCCCTCCGCAGACCTAAATAGACTGCGCCGCCGTGTTTCAGAAGGTGCTCATAGCCAACCGCGGCGAGATCGCCATCCGCGTCGCCCGCACCCTGAAGGAGATGGGGATCACCTCGGTCGCGGTCTACTCGGAGATCGATCGGGAGGCGCCGCACGTGCGCGAGGCCGACGAGGCCTTCCTGATCGGCCCCGCGGTCCCGGCCGAGAGCTACCTCAACATCGAGAAGATCATCGCGACGGCCAAGGAGGCCGGGGCGGAGGCGATCCATCCCGGCTACGGCTTCCTCGCCGAGAACGCCGACATGGCCCGCGCCTGCGGCGAGGCCGGCATCACCTGGATCGGCCCGCCGGCCGAGGCGATCGAAGAGATGGGCTCGAAGACCCGGGCGCGCGAGATCATGGAGGCGGCCGGAGTCCCGATCGTCCCCGGCTCGACCGAGGTCGCCAAGGACGTCGACGAGGCTCGTCAGCAGGCCGAGGAAGCCGGCTACCCGGTCGCCTGCAAGGCCGCCGGCGGCGGTGGCGGCAAGGGCTTCCGCGTGGCGATGACCCCCGACGACCTCGAGGAGGCCTTCGAGGGCTCGGCCCGCGAAGGCGAGAAGTTCTTCTCCGACGACCGCGTCTACGTCGAGCGCTACCTCGAGGACCCGCGCCACGTCGAGGTCCAGGTCCTCGCCGACTCGCACGGCAACGTGATCCACCTCGGCGAGCGCGACTGCTCGATCCAGCGCCGACACCAGAAGGTGATCGAGGAGGCCCCGGGCCCGCACGTCGACGAGGAGATGCGCGAGCGGATCGGCAAGATCGCGATCGACGCCGCCGCCGCGGTCGGCTACCGCGGCGCCGGCACGATCGAGGGCATGCAGGTCGGCGACGAGTACTTCTTCCTCGAGATGAATACCCGAGTCCAGGTCGAGCACTGCGTGACCGAGATGGTCAGCGGCATCGACATCGTCCGCGAGCAGGTCCTCGTCGCCGCCGGCGAGCCGCTCTCGATCGCCCAGGAGGACGTCGACCTGCGCGGCTGGTCGATCGAGTGCCGGATCAACGCCGAGGCCGCGCACAAGAAATTCACTCCCGCCCCGGGCCCGATCGACGACTCCTACCGCGAGCCCTCCGGCCCTGGCGTGCGGGTCGACTCGGGCGTCGAGGGCGGCTCCGAGGTGACGCCGATGTACGACCCGATGGTGGCCAAGCTGATCGTCTGGGACGTCGACCGCGAGAAGGCGACCCGGCGCATGCTGCGGGCGCTCTCCGAATACGATTCCGGCGGCCTCACCACCCTGATTCCCTTCCACGAAGCGATCCTCGCAACCGAGCAGTGGGCCAAGGGCGAGACCTGCCGCGACCTGATGGAGGATCGCGACTGGCTGAAGTCGACGGCGCCGGCCGACGCCAGTCCGCCCGAGCCCTCCGAGGACGGCGGCGAGATGGTCACCCGCGACTACAAGGTCGAGGTCTCCGGCAAGCTCTTCGACGTCAAGGTGATCGGCGAGGCCGGAGCCGACGGCGCCGGACCGGCGGCCGGCGGCAAGAAGCCGCCGAAGCGGGAGCGCAAGGCTGGCGGCGGGACCGCGGCCTCCAGCGAGTCGCTGCCGTCGCCGCTGCAGGGCACCGTCTTCAAGGTCGCCGTCGAGGAGGGCGCCGAGGTCTCCGAGGGTGACCTGATCTGCGTCATCGAGGCGATGAAGATGGAGAACGAGATCACCGCCCACCGCTCCGGCAAAGTCACATCCCTCAAAGTCGCCGTGGGCGCAGCCGTTACAACTGGCGACACCCTCGCCGTGATCGAGTAGCCCTCTACTTTTTCGACGGCTGCTGCTGTTTCTTCTTCTGTTCCCGTTCTTTCTGTCGCTTTTCGCGTTCCCGCTGTTCCTTTTCCTTTTCCCGTTTGATCTTCAGTTGCTGATCGCGGGTCAGCGGTAGCTTTTCCGACGGTTCCTGGCAGGTGCGGCCGACGCAGGTCTCGAGCCGCTGCAGCTCTTCTTGAAGGAAGCGCTTGATCGGGAAGAAGTTGCCGTTACGGGCTTTGTTGTTGAGCTCGAAGGGGTCCTTGTTGATGTCGTAGAGCTCTTTCTCGCCGTCGGGCCATTCGATGTACTTGTAGGGGCCGAGGCGGATTCCCTCGTAGTCCTTGGGCGGGGCGACGATCGAGGCGCTCGCCTGGTTCGGGCGGGCGTTGACGCTGTCGCCGCCGCCGGCCACGCCGGTCGCGAGCGGAGTCGGCGTCGCGGCCGGGCCGCCGCCGTTCTCTTCGACGTCGCTGGTCTCGACGAAGGACTCGAAGAGCAGCGGTCGCCGGGTGCGCAGGGCAGGGTCGAGCAGGTAGGGCACGAGCGAGCGTCCGTCGATGCTTTTGTCGGCTTCGGCGTGGGCCAGTTCGAGGATCGTCGGGGCGATGTCGATCTGGCTCGCCAGCTCGCCGGTCGAGGTGCCGGGTTTGATCCCCGGGCCGCGGATCAGGAAGGGCAGGTGGGTCGAGGGCTCGTAGGCGAGGAACTTGCCGCCGGTGAGCCGGTGCTCGCCGTAGAAGAAGCCGTTGTCGGAGGTGAAGACGATGTAGGTGTTGCGCAGCCGGTGCATTGCCCCGAGCGTGGCGACGACCTGCTGGACGCCGTCGTCGATCGCCCGCAGCGACTCCAGCGCCTTCTGGTAGTAGACGCGGTAGGTGTGGGTCTCGGTGGGCGAGAGGTACGACGCTTCGCGGATGAAGCGCGGCTTGTCGTTGACGTTGCCCTCGTTGAATCCTTCCGCGGTGCCGTGCGGATAGGGGGCCCCGGTGAAGGCGTCGTAGTGCCGGGTCGCTGGCTCCGGGCCCGCGGGGCGGCGGAAGTCGCCGTGCGGAGCGGTGTAGTCGAGCTGCAGGTAGAACGGCTGCGTTTCCGGCGTGCCCTGCATCTCTTCGCTGGCGATGCGGGTGAGGACGTCGGTCTCATAGAGGCAGGGCTGCCCGTTGAGCGGCGCGAACGGGCAGCCGAAGTCGTCGCGCTGGCCGTATTCGCGGGTGTCCCAGCTGCCGGAGTCGCCGAAGGGGCCGTCGAGCACGCCGTTGTCGTTGAGCGTGTAGCCGTAGAAGTAGTGGTCGGTGTCGGCCTTGAGGACCGAGTGCCAGGCGCTCCAGCCCGGCGGCACGGTTTTGCCGTCGTCGAACGGTTCGTCGCCATAGCCGTTGAGGAACTTGCCGATGTGGATCGTGCGGTAACCGGCGCCCTGCAGCCAGGTGGCGATGTTGTGGGTGGCGGCCTGGCGGAAGCTGAAGCCCGTGTAGCCGCCGTTGGGCGGGACGTTGCCGCGGACGTTGTGGTTGTGCGCGTAGCGGCCGGTCATCAGGCTGACCCGCGACGGGCAGCAGAGCGGGTAGGAGACGTAGTAGCGGTTGAAGGTCATGCCTTTGGCGGCGATCGAGGCGAGCGTGTTCGGCATCGCCGGGATCGGGGAGCCGCCGGGGGGCGTGTAGGTCGCGTAGAGCTGGTCCAGCGTCTGGTCGTCGGTCTGGATCACGACGAAGTTGGGCCGCTGCCCTTCCGGCAGCAGGGCGACCTGGCTTTTCTTGGAGGCGACGGCGGGGGAAGCGGCCCTGGCGCTCGGCTGGCCGAGGGCGAAGGCGAGAGCTGCCAGCAGGGCGAGGACGCTCGCGACCAGGGCAAGCCGCGCCCCCGCGAGGGCGCGCATCTGAGTTCTTGGCTGCGCGAACCTATTCATAGGAGACATCTAGGGTCGAAACCGGCGGCTTTCGCCGGAGTTGCGCCTGAACGCTAGAAAACGCTCAGGACGCGCCGAGCTTTTTGGCTGCTTCGCGGAAGTTCTTGACGGTGGCGCTGGGGGCTTTGCGCCCTTCCAGTTTCTCGCCATGGCGGTTGACCCAGATCACCGGCACGTTCATTTTCAGCACCGGGGCGATGTCGGTCGCGTAGTCGCAGCCGATGTGAAGCCAGCCTTTCTTGCCGCCGATCCGCCGCGCGCACTCTTTGAAGTGGACTGGGTCCGGCTTGTAGCTGCGCACCTGCTGAGCGGTGACGACGAGGTCCAGTTCGGTCCGCAGGTGGCGGCGCGAGATCCCCAGCAGTTTGTCGTCGACGTTGGAGATGATGCCGACGTCGTACTTCTTGCCGAGCCGGTCCATCGCCGCGTTGGACTCGCGGAAGGGCAGCCAGTAGGCGACGCTGTTGGGCAGGAACTGGGCCCGCGAGGGCTCCACCTCCCAGCCCAGCTCGCCGGCGACTTTGACGATCGTGCGGCGCAACACCTCGGCGTAGAGCTCGTAGGAGCCGGCCATCACTTCCGCCTGGACCTCCATGAAGCGGGCGAGGAAGGGGCCTTCTTCGAAGCTGAAGCCGTCTTTGGCCGCCTCTTTCTTGCAGGCCTCGATGATCCCCTTCTCCCAGTCGATCAGGGTGCCGTAACAGTCGGTGGTCACCCATTTGATGTTTTTGAGACTGGGAAGGGCCATTGCGAGCGCGGCATTATGGCAAGCGGTCCCGGCCGGGGGAGTCACCCCTGGCGCGGCGCCGTCCCGGCCGTCTGGGATAGGGTGCGCGACCGCGCCTCCGGGTGCCCTTTCTATGGACCTCCTCGAGTATCAGGGCAAGCAGCTGTTCGCCAAGCACGGCGTCGCCGTGCCGAGCGGCGAGGTCGCCGCGACCGTCGAGGACGCGGTCGCCGCGGCGGAGCGGATCGGCTACCCCTGCGCGATCAAGGCCCAGGTCCTGATCGGCGGCCGCGGCAAGGCGGGCGGGATCAAGATCGCCGCCGACGCCGGCGAGGCGCGCGAGTACGCCGACGCGATCCTCGGCATGGACATCGTCGGCCCCCACGGCGAGGGGCCGTTCCGCGTCGATCAGGTCTGGATCGAGGGCGGCTCCGACATCGCCGCCGAGTACTACGCCTCGGTCATCCTCGACCGCGGTGAGAAGAAGCTTCTGGCGATGGTTTCCAGCCAGGGAGGGATGGACATCGAGGCGGTCGCGGCGAAGAGCCCCGAGGCCTTGGTCAAGCGCCACATCGACCCGACGCGGGAGTTCGACGCCGCCGCGGCGCGGGAAATCGTCGACGCGGCCGGGCTCGACGAGGACGTGCGCGACCAGGCCGCCGAGGTGCTGGTGAAGCTGGCCGCGGTCGCGACCGGCGAGGACGCCAGCCTGATCGAGGTCAACCCGCTGATCGTCACCGCGGGGCGCGAGGTCGTCGCGCTCGACGCCAAGGTGACGATCGACGGCAACGCGCTCTACCGCCACCAGGACCTGGCCGAGATCGCCGACACGGTCGAGGACCCGCAGGAGGCGATGGCCAAGGAGAAGGGCCTGACCTACGTCAAGCTCGACGGCAACGTCGGCATCCTCGCCAACGGCGCCGGCCTCTGTATGTCGACGCTCGACGTCGTCGCCCAGGCGGGCGGCGCCCCGGCCAACTTCCTCGACGCCGGCGGCGGCTCCAAAGCCGAGGCGATCGTCAACGCCCTCGAAGTGATCGTCTCCGACGCCAAGGTGACGGCGATCCTCTTCAACATCTTCGGCGGCATCACCCGCTGCGACGAGATCGCCAAGGGGATCGTCACCGCCTCCGGGCAGCTCGACCTCGGCGTGCCGCTGGTCGTCCGCCTCGACGGCACCAACTCCGAGGAGGGGCTGGCGATCCTCGCCGAGGCCGACCTGCCGAACCTGCACCAGGAGAAGACGATGCTGGACGCCGCCCGCCGCGTCGTCGAGCTCGCTGGGGGTGCCTCATGAGCATCATCGTCGGCGAGCAGACGAAGCTGGTCGTCTCCGGGCTGACCGGCCGCGAGGGCTCCTTCCACGGGCTGCGCAACCGCGCCTACGGGACCGACCTCGTCGCCGGCGTCACCCCCGGCAAGGGCGGCCAGGACGTCGAGGGCGTGCCGATCTTCGACACGATCTCCGAGGCGGTCGAGGAGGCCGGCGCCAACACCTCGATGATCTTCGTGCCGGCGCGCTTCGCCGCCCCGGCGATCGACGAGGCGATCGAGTCCGGGGTCGAGACGGTGATCGCGATCACCGAGGGGATTCCGGTGCTCGACATGTTGAAAACCTTTTGGAAGGCGGTGGAGGCCGGGGTGCGGCTGATCGGGCCCAACTGCCCCGGCGTGCTCTCGCCCGGCAAGGCCAACGTCGGCATCATCCCCGCCCAGTTCTTCGACCCCGGCTCGATCGGCGTCGTCTCCAAGTCGGGGACGCTGACCTACCAGATCGGCAACGAGCTGAAGCAGGCGGGGGCGGGAAACTCCTCGATCGTCGGCATCGGCGGCGACCCGATCGTCGGCTCCGACTTCATCGACATCCTCAAGCTCTACGAGGCCGATCCCGAGACCGAGCTGATCGTGATGGTCGGCGAGATCGGCGGCGACGCCGAGGAGCGCGCCGCCGAGTTCATCTCCTCCGAGGTCTCCAAGCCCGTGGTCGCCTACATCGCCGGCTTCACCGCGCCTCCCGGCAAGCAGATGGGCCACGCCGGCGCGATCATCTCCGGTTCCTCCGGGACGGCGCAGGCGAAGAAGGACGCGCTCGAAGCCAAGGGCGTGCGGGTCGGACAGAGCCCGACCGAGGCAGCCGCGATCGCGGTCGAAGTCCTGCGCGGCTCCTAGGTCCGCGCCGAGGCCACCGCTCTTCTCTGTGCGGCTTCAGGCGACTGCGTGAGCCCGGGCGACGGCACCACCCGGGCCCCCAGGAGCGCGCGAATCTCGGCGGCCAGGGCGCCGGCTTCTTGATCCAGGCGGTCGTGGGTGACACGGATGGTCCGATAGCCGGCGACGAGGAGGCGGGTGTCGCGGGCGCGGTCGCGCTGAAAGGCGGCGCGGTGGCTGTGGAATTCCCAGCTGTCGAGCTCGACGATCAGCTTCGCGGTGGGCCAGAGGACGTCGACCTCTTTGCCGAGGACCGCGACGTTGGTGCTGTGCGGGGGCAGTTCGAAGCGGCGGCAGAAGTCCTGGAAGCGGTCCTCCAGCGGTGAGCGGGTCCGCGTCACGGCGCGCGTTTCAGCTAGCAGCCGCCGGATCGGCTTCAGAGCGCGCCGGCCGTAACCGCGCTCGCAGACCCGCTCGACCTCCCCCAGCCGCAGTCGCTTGAGCCGATCCGCCTCCTCCCAGGCCTTCTCCAGCCGCCGAAAGTCCTCGACTTCCGCGTAGTCGAACAGCGTGCGGGCGACCGAGGTGACCGGAATCCCCGCCCGCTCATCCCGATCTTCGGGATGAAGCCGGCCGCGGTGTATCCAAATCCCGCTGCGCCGACGCAGACCTTGGCGCCCAGTGGGTGCGCTCACGTCAATTGGGGACGAACGTGGCTTGGCGAGCTCCCAGAGCGCCGCGGCCGTTCGGTGGCTGAGTAGGGCGGAATCGCCGTAGGCCAGGACTGCCCCCAGCCAGCGGCCGTTTCGGCTGACCCTGGAGTGTCCAACCGCATACACCTCGCGATGGAGTGCATTGAGCCGGCCCGCGTCCAGGCGCAATCTGATCGCCCTCTCGCTGAACCCGAGCGCCAGGAGTTGACGCTGAGCGACAACGCCATGCTGTCGCGTCGCCAGCCGAGCCAGCTCCCGCTCCCTCGCCCTTATCCCACCCCCTCCCAGAGGGGGTGTCTGACTTCTCGGTCCCATACAGGGCCCTAAGCTCAGACACGCCTGCGGTTCTCCCCCGGATTGGCGATTTGCGAGGGCTCGGCGGAGGGCTCGGCGTTGCTAGGGTCGAAGGCGATGGCCGGCGACACGATTTCGTTTGCACGAGGCGCTCCGAGCGCTGACATCCTGCCCCACGAGGCGGTGCGGGAGGCGGCGGCGCGGGCGCTCGCCAGCGACTGGGAAAAGGCGCTCTCCTACGGGACCGGGATCGGGCATCCCGGGCTCTGCGAGTGGATCGCCGAGCGCCACGGTGGGCTGGGCGCCTCGCAGGTGATGGTCGCCAACGGGTCGCTGGAGGGCGGAGCGATGCTGTTCGAGCACCTGCTCGGGCCCGGCGACCGGGTCGTCGTCGAGCAGCCGACCTACGACCGCACGCTGCTGCTCCTGCAGCGGCTGGGGGTCGAGCTGGTGCCGGTGCCGCTGGAGGCGGATGGACTCGACCTCGCGGCCTTCGAAGCGGCGCTCGCCGAGGGGCCGATCAAGCTCGCCCACGTCATCCCCAACGCCCACAATCCCGCCGGCT
This sequence comes from uncultured Solirubrobacterales bacterium, assembly GCA_963812145.1. Lineage (GTDB taxonomy): Bacteria > Actinomycetota > Thermoleophilia > Solirubrobacterales > 70-9 > VAYN01. The sequence continues at coordinate 620,448 of CAWEUG010000002.1, read as the reverse complement.
GCACGCTCTCTAGCGCGAAGCGGACGCGCCTGGTCGAGCTGGCCGCCGAGCACGGCTTCTGGATCTTCGAGGACGACCCCTACCGTGAGCTCCCCTTCGAGGGAGAGCCGTTGGAGACGATGCTCTCGCTCGACGATGCCGGCAGGGTCATCCACGCCTCCTCCTTCTCCAAGACCGTCAGCCCCGGCGTTCGCGTCGGCTACCTGGCCGGGCCTGCCGGGGAGATCGCGAAGCTAGCGAAGCGCGCCAACGAGACCTACATCTCGCCGAACATGCTGGCCGAGTCGATCGTGCTCGAGCTCTGCCGCTCCGGCGAGCTGGACCGCAACATCGCCTTCGTCAAGGGAGAGCTGAAGGCTCGTTGCGACGCCCTCGTGGCGGCCCTGGGCGAGCAGATCCCCGAGGCCGAGTTCGTCGTCCCGGAGGGGGGCTATTTCCTCTGGCTCGATCTTGCTGCTGGGACCGACACGAGCGTGCTCCTGGCCGAGTCCAAGGCCGACGGCGCCACCTTCGTCGCCGGCCCCGACTTCATGATCGAGGGCGGCGCCAACAGCCTGCGCCTCTCCTTCGCGCCGGTCCCGGCCGACCGGGCGGCCGAGGGTGTTTCTCGGATTGCCGGCGCGCTCGAGCGCATCCGCTCGGTCAGTCCCGCCTGACCGGCGCATAGCTGCGTTCTCGGTCGCTCGCGTGCAGAGCACGCCACGTGCCCTGTGTCCTTTGCTCTACTTGGTCAGGCGGGACTGGTCATTCGATGACGACGATCGTGCCCTTCATAAAGGGGTGGAAGACGCAGTAGTAGGCGAAGGTCCCGCACTCTTCCAGCCTGACCTCGCCCGACTCGCCGGTGTCGATGCTGACGCTTCGAAGGCGCCCGACTCTCTCGGGGTCGCCGTGTGAGGAGTCGAGTCGCGGTTGGTGAAGGTGACCGTGATCCCCTCCGGCACGGTGATGCTCGCCGGCTCGTAGAGGTAGTCCCGGATCGTCACCGCTTTCGCGTCGGCGCCGTCTCCGGTCGATCCGGAAGAAGTCTGGTCGGTGCCACCGCCACCGCTGTCGCAGCCAACCAGCAAGACCGCGACGGCAGGCAGGAGAAAGCGGACGGCACCGACCGGGGACCGGATGAGTCCCCTGCGGGGACGGGTGGATCCCATACCCCGGATACGGGCTGGCGGTCGCGTTGGATCACGCGGCCGGGGACCGGATTCGAGTAACGGCAATTTGCGGGGCCGCGGGTGCGCGGAGCCGAATCCGCCGATTGTGATCCGCCCGGCCCGGGGCTCGCGTAGGGGAGCGGTAGAAGCACAAACCCAGCGAGGAGACGACGACATGCCTGACAGCAAGGAACGCGAGAAAGCAGAGGCACCGGCGCAGAGCGCGGTGGCGCGGGTGGCAAAGGACCCGGTCTCGCGCCGCAAGTTCATGGCGCTGACCGGCGGCTCGGCCGCGGCGGCAGCCTTCCTCGCCGCCTGTGGCAGCGACAGCGACACCAGCACGACCACCACGACCTCGGCCAAGCCCGCCGGCGGCGAGGAAACCGCCCAGTTCGGCAAGGGCGACGTCGGCATCCTCAACTACGCCCTCACGCTCGAGTACCTGGAGACGGCCTTCTACGCCGACGTCGTCAAGAGCGGCCTCTTCAAGGGCGGCGACCTGGCGACGATCAAGAAGTTCGGCGAGGAGGAGGCCGAACACGTCTCCGCTCTCACCGCCGCGGTCAAGCAGCTCGGCGGCAAACCGGCACCGGAACCGAAAACCGAATTCCCGCTGGAAAGCGCGAAGTCGGTGCTGGAACTGGCGGGCACGGTCGAGAACCTCGGCGCCGCCGCCTATCTCGGCCAGGCCGCCAACATCAAGAGCCCGGAAGTGCTGGCGTCGGCGCTTGCCATCCACAGCGTCGAGGGCAGGCACGCCGCCGCACTCAACACCCTGCTGGGCCTGCCGATCACCCCGGACGGGGCGTTCGCCAAGCCGGCGACCGCCAAGGTCGTCCTCAAGTCCGTCGAACCCTTCATCGTCAGCTAACCGGCGAGAAAGCGAAAAGGAGAAAGCAATGAGCTACGAAGAACTTGCACATCCAGAGCTCGCCGGCGTCCACGTCGACGAGGACAGCGGCGACCTCTCGCGCAGCGAGGTGATCCTCAAGGGAGCGCTGGCCGCCGGTGCCGTCTACGGCACCTTCATGGTCGGCCCCTACGTCCGTAAGGCGTTCGCGATGACCGGCAGCAGCGACGTCGACATCCTCAACTTCGCCCTCACCCTGGAGTACCTGGAGTCGAGCTTCTACGAGGAAGCGAAGACCCGGGCCAAGGCCAGCGGCGAACTGAAGAGCCTGATCGGGTTGCTGGCCAAGGACGAGCAGGAGCACGTCGAAGCGCTGACCGCGACGATCAAGAGTCTCGGCGGCAAGCCGGTCGCGGAGCCGAAATTCAATTTCGACTACAGCGACACGGCCGGCTTCCTCAAACTGGCGCAGACCTTCGAGGACACCGGGGTCAGCGCCTACAACGGCGCCGGGCCGATGATCAAGTCCAAGGAAGTCCTCGGCGCGGCGGGGTCGATCGTCCAGGTCGAGGCCCGGCACGCGGCGGCGATTCGCCTCCAGAACAAGGAAGAACCGGCCCCGGATGCCTTCGACCCCTCGCTCGACGAAGCGCAGGTGCTGAAGGCCGTCGAACCGTTCATCGCCTAGGGGTCGAGGCGCGCAAGAGCGGATGATGGACCGAGATGACCGTTAGAAGGGAGAAGGCCGAGCGGCTGGCCGACGAGGAGCTGATGCCGCTGATCGGGGCAAAGGACCCCGAGGCCTTCGAGGTCTTCTACGACCGCCACGGCGGTGTCGCCTACTCGCTGGCGTACAGGATCGTCGGCGAGAAGGCGGCCGCCGAGGACGTCACCCAGGAGGCCTTCATCTCGATCTGGCGCAGCGGTGCCCGCTTCGATCGGGCCCGCGGCAGCGTCCGCTCCTGGATGCTGAGCATCGTCCGCAACCGGGCGATCGACATGCTGCGCAGCCGCGCCGGCAAGGCGCCGAAGCTGAGTTTCGACGACGATGCGATCCTCGAGCAGCGGCCATCTGACGAGTTCACCGACGACGAGGCGATGCGGCGCGAGACCGCCACAGAGCTTCGCGGCGCGCTCGGCGGGTTGCCGGGCGAGCAGTCGAAGGTGATCGAGCTGGCCTACTTCGGCGGCTTCAGCCAATCGGAGATTTCGCGCATGCTGGGGGTGCCGCTGGGCACCGTGAAGGGACGGATGAGACTGGGCTTGGAGAAGATCCGGGGCGAGCTGGCGGAGGGACTGGCATGACCGAGACGAATCACGAGCGCTGGAGCGAGGACGTCGCCGCCTACATGCTGGGGGCGTTGGAGCCCGGCGAGGCGGCTGAGCTGGAGCGCCACGCCGAGGGCTGTGAGAGCTGCCGGGAGGAAATCCGCTGGCTGACCCCGGCCCGTGACGCACTGCCGGAGGGCGTCGAGCGGCAGCAGCCGCCGCGGGCGCTGCGCGAGCGGGTGATGGCCGAGGTGCGCGCCGACGCCGGCGCGGACGCGCGCGGCGTCGAGCGCGCGGGCGCCAGGGTTGACGATCGGGAGGCGCGCCCCGGGCTTGGCGGCCGGATCTCTGCCTGGGTGCGTGACCTCGGGTCCGGCCCGATGGGCCTGCGGCCGGTCGCCGGCGTCGCCGTGGCGGTGCTGGTCGTCGCCGCCGTCGCCGGCTTCGCGATCGGCGGCGGGATCGGCTCCGACGAAGGCAGCGCCACCAGCACGGTCATCGCCGGCAAGGCGCCCGGCATCACCGCCAGGATGGTCAGCGACGGCGACAGCGGCACCCTGCACCTCGCCAACGTGAAGCAGCTTCCGAACGATCGGGTGCTCGAGGCCTGGGTCCAGCGCGACGGCGAGGTCGAACCGGTGCAGGCGCTGTTCGTGCCCGACCGCGAAGGTCAGGCGAGCACCGAAGTCCCCGACATGGACGGGGTCGAAGTGGTGATGGTGACGACGGAGCCGAAAGGCGGCAGCGAGTCGCCGACCTCGGCACCGATCGTCACGATCTCAACTCAGTAGGAGGGGCGAGAGCCAAGCCTGGGTAGGACGCAGGGAGGGCAACGAGGGGAGCGCACTCCGTGCGTGATCCGAGGCGCCCGACCGAGGACACCCCCAGGCGCCGGCTATCGCCCCTCCTACCGGCCGTAGCGGTCGCTCGACAGCACCAGCTGCTCCGGAATCGCCGCCCGCGGCGGCGGTGCCGGGTCGGCACGGACCGAGACGGTCTCGGCGACGCTGCGGCTGACCTCGTGCTTGCCGTCGGCAGAGGCGATTGTGACCCGGTCCTCGTCGGCGCTCTCCAGCTTGCCCTCGAGCCCGGGGTGCAGCCCCGCCTCCTTCAGGTAGTGCAGCAGCTCCTCGGCCTCGTTCTCGAAGCGCAGGACGGTGACGTCGGCGCCGACCTCGACGTCGGCCAGCAGCGAGCCCTGCTCGCGGGCGCCCTCGACGATCGGGTGGCCGTGCGGGCAGGTGGTGGCGTCGCCGATCGCGGCGTACATCCGTTCCTCCAGCACCGGCGACATCGCGTGCTCGATCCGCTCCGCCTCCTCGTGGACCTCGTCCCAGGGGATGCCGAGGACGTCGGTGAGGAAGCGCTCGATCATGCGGTGGCGGCGGACGATGTGGCTGGCGTGCTCGCGCCCGGACGCGGTGAAGAAGAGCGATTTGTCGGGCTTGCGCTCGACGTAGCCGTCGTCGACCAGGCGGCCGACCATCTCGTGCACGGTGGGTGGGGAGAGCTGCATCGCGCGGGCGATGTTGGCGCCGGTCATCGGCAGTCCGGCCTCCTCCAGCCAGAACATGATCTCCAGGTACTCCTGCTCAGCGACGGTCGCGGTCTCGGTGGACAAGCAACGCTCCATTTCGGCTCGTGTGCGGTCCCCCGATACTAACCACCCGCCAATCGGGCGATTTACCCGCCAATCGGGCGATTTATCACGACATATGGGGGTTTCCGCCCGTCCGCCCGCTGTCGCGGGTCAGCGGCGCTCGACCAGGGTGGAGACGACGGCCTCGTAGAAGCCGTCGCCCATGCTGCCCTCGGTGACGACGGCGTTGTCCCAGCGGGAGATGGCGGCGCGCAGGCCGGGGTCGCGCTCGGGGCCGTTGGCGACGACGAAGAAGCGGCCGACCGCCGCCGCCACCTCGAGGTCCTCGACCGAGTCGCCGACGGCGATGCAGTCGGCCGGGTCGTAGCCGCGGGCGCGGGCGTGGGCGGCGACCGCGGCTCCCTTGCTGACCATGCGCGGGACCAGGTGGTAGGCGTGGGTGGGGCCGTCGACGGCGGCCATCGGGCGGCCGATGGCGCCGTTGTCCAGGAGGCGCAGGTCGTCGTCGCCGTGCTCGCCGAGCAGCGCGTTGGCCTCGTCGACGTCGACCTTGCCGCGGAAGAGGTGGGAGAGGATGCGGCCCGTGTGCCAGGGGGCGTGGTACTCGAGCCGCCCGTCGAAGTGCTCGAACAGCATCCGCGGGATGCCGCGCGCCTCGATCTGCTCGTAGATCGTCCCGCTCTCCTCGTCGGGCTCCATCTCGCCGGTCATCAGCGTCGTCTCGCCGTCGATCGCGAAGGCGCAGCCGGCCTCGTAGATGTAGGAGGTCTGGCCCATCAGCCGGGCCGCCTCGTGGACCTGGGGCTCGCGGCGGCCGGACATGATCACGACCTCGACCCCGGCCCGCTGGCAGGCCTCGAGCCCCCGCGCCTGCGCCAGCGAGAAGCCCCCGTCCGCGTCGCGGAAGAGCGAGGCTCCCGCGCCGAGCAGGGTGCCGTCGAGGTCGGTGTAGACGCAGCGCAGAGCCATGGGTCCGGTCGACTACGGTAGCCGTCGGTGAACGTCCGAGCTTCTGAGCACCCGGCGCGCAGGGCCTGTCACGGGGGAGGGACCTGCGGGCGGGCAGGTTCGTCCATTCTCGGTCCCTCGCCCGTGCCACCCGCGCGAGGGGCGCATCGATGAGCTGGCGGTTGACCGACCGGGTGCTGGGGTTGGAGCAGCCGATGGCCGCCGGGATCATCAATGTCACCGTCGACTCGATGTTCGAAGGGGCGCGGAGCGGGACGCCCGAGCAGGCGGTGGCCGACGGACTGGCCTTGGTCGAGGCCGGCTTCGAGATGCTCGACGTGGGCGCGGTGGCGGCGAAAGCGGGGCCGCCGGTGAGCGCCGAGGACGAGGCCGAAGCGCTGGTACCGGCGATCGCGGGGTTGACGAGCGCTGCATCGTCCGGCCAGGAGAGGGAAAACGCAGCGCTCGTGCCCTCACCGGTGCCGATCTCGGCCGACACCTTCTCGCCGGAGGTGGCGCGGGGCGCGCTGGATGCGGGTGCGCATGCGGTCAACGACATCTCCGGCGGCTCGGAGGAGATGTTCGGGCTGGTCGCCGAGCGTGGCTGCGGTTACGTGCTGATGCACATCGAGGGCCCGCCGCGGGTGGACCGGCCCTGGCGCGAGTACGGCGACGTCGTCGATCACCTCAGGGCCTGGTTCGAGGGGAGAGTCGAGCTGGCCCGGGAGCTTGGCGTCGCCGAGGAGCAGATCGCCATCGACCCCGGACTCGACTTCGACCTCAGCCCCGGCCAGGACCTGGAGATCCTGCGGCGGCTCGGCGAGCTGCGCGTGCTCGGGCTGCCCCTCTACGTCTCGCTCTCGCGCAAGGACTTCATCGGCGCCGTGCTGGCGGGGTCGTGGGAGGGACGGCTGCCCCCGAGCGAGCGCGAGTGGGGCACGGTCGCCGCCGTCGCCCTGGCCGTCCGCGAGGGCGCCGACGTCCTCCGCATCCACGACCGCTCCAGCCTGCAAGCGATGCGCGTAGCCGGCCGCATAACGCGGGCCGATGGGCCTCAAACGTCCGATATGCAGACGCCCGAGGCCCATCGGCGGGAGGTTTGATGGCGCGCGGGGGGACTTTGCTTGGGGAGCGCTGGGGGGTTGCGATTGAGCCGGCGCGGCGGGACGGGCGGATCGTGGCGGAGACCTCGGAGGGAGAGCGGCGAGCGCGGCCTGTCTCGCTGCCCGGCGAGCTCGACCCGGGCTTCGCCGAGGCCCTGCGCCGGGCCGGCATCGAGTCGCTCTACACGCACCAGCTCGAGGCCTGGGAGACCGCCGCCCACTCCAACCTCGTGATCACCAGTGGCACCGCGTCCGGCAAGAGCCTCGCCTTCAACCTGCCGGTGCTCGACGGCATCGCCCGCGAGCCGAAGCGGCGCGCCCTCTACCTCTACCCGACCAAGGCGCTGGCCCAGGACCAGGCCCGCAAGCTGGCGCAGCTGCGCCCGCCGGGGCTGCGCGAGGCGATCTACGACGGCGACACGCCGAAGGAAGAGCGGCCGGCGATCCGCCGCAAGAACAACCTCGTGCTGACCAACCCGGACATGCTCCACGTCGCCCTGCTCCCGCACCACAAACGCTGGGGCGACTTCCTCGCCAACCTCGAGTGGGTCGTCGTCGACGAGGCCCACACCTACCGCGGCGTCTTCGGCTCCCACGTCGCCAACGTGCTGCGGCGGTTGCGGCGGGTGGCGCGGGCCTATGGCTCGGAGCCGCGCTTCCTGCTCGCCTCGGCGACGATCGCCAACCCGGTCGAGCTGGCCGAGGGCCTGGTCGGGACGCCGTTCGAGCTGATCGACGACGACGGGGCGCCGCGGGCCGGGCGCAAGGTGGCGATGTGGAACCCCCCGCTGCTCGACAAGGCGACCGGGGCGCGCCGCTCGGCCCTGGCCGAGGCCGCCGACCTGCTGGCCGAGCTCGTCAGCCAGGGGGTGCGGACGATCTGCTTCCTCAAAAGCCGGCGCGGGATCGAGCTGATCCAGCGCTTCGCCCGCGAAAACCTCGAGCGCCGCGGCAAGCCGGAGCTGGCGAAGCGGATCGCCCCCTACCGCGGCGGCTACACGCCGCAGCAGCGGCGCGAGATCGAGGCGCGGCTGAGCAGCGGCGAGCTGCTGGCGGTCGTGGCTACCGACGCGCTGGAGCTGGGGATCGACGTCGGCGAGCTGGAGGCGGCGATCTGCGTCACCTTCCCCGGCACCGTCGCCAGCCTGCGGCAGATGTGGGGTCGGGCGGGGCGGCGCCAGCGCGGGCTCGCCGTCTACGTCGCCGGCCAGGACGCGCTCGACCAGTTCTTCTGCCGCCACCCCGACGAGTTCCTCGAGCGCCCGGTCGAGGCGGCGATCCTCGACCACGCCAACGAGCAGATCGCGGCGCGCCACCTGGTCGCCGCGGCCTACGAGCTGCCGCTGACCGACGCCGACGAGGAGGTCTTCGGCGCCGGCTGGCGCGAGCGCGCCGAGCGGCTGCTGGCGGCGGGGGAGCTGCGCAACGCCGGCGGTAAGCTGCTGCCACGGCGCAACGACTTCGTCGCCAGCCGGATCGCCCTGCGCTCGGCCTCGGCCGACTCGGTCGCGGTGATCGAGCGCGAGTCGGGGGAGATGCTGGGGATGGTCGAGGCCGAACGCGCCTTCACGACGATCCACCCGGGCGCGATCTATCTCCACCTCGGCCGCTCCTACGAGGTCGAGCGGCTCGATGTCGAGGAGCGGCGGGCGATCGTCTCCAGCTTCGACGGCGACTGGTACACGCGGCCGAAAAAGGAGACCGAGATCTACATCGAACGCACCCGCGAGCAGCGCAAGGTGGCCGGGGTGCAGCTCAACTTCGGCGACGTCTCCGTGACCGAGCAGGTGATCGCCTTCCAGCGGGTCTCGATCTCCGAGCAGGAGCCGATCGACATCGTCGCCCTGGAGCTGCCGGAGCAGAGCTTCGTCACCCAGGCGCTCTGGTACGTGCTGCCGGAGAAGCTCAGCGCGGCGCTGCCGAGTGAGGTCCTGCTCGGCGCCCTGCACGCCACCGAGCACGGCCAGATCGCGGTCCTGCCGCTGATCGCGATGTGCGACCGCTGGGACATCGGCGGCCTCTCCACCAACGTCCACTTCCAGACCGGCCGCTCGACGATCTTCATCTACGACGGCCACCCCGGCGGGGTGGGGATCTCCCAGCGTGGCTACGAGCAGTTCGAGCGCCTGCTCGGTGACGCCTTCCGCTTGATCGACGAGTGCCCCTGCGAGTCCGGCTGCCCCTCCTGCGTGCAGAGCCCCAAGTGCGGCAACCTCAACGAACCCCTGCACAAGGCGGGGGCGCTGGAGCTGATGGGGCTGATGAGGGCGAGTCGGTGAGCCAGGGGCGATCGCGTCAGGTGGCGGTGATCGGGGCCGGTGGCTGCGGGCAGGACTCGGAGGTCGCTTTGCTGGCCGAGGAGGTGGGACGGCGTCTGGCCGAGGCCGGTGTGACGATCGTCTGCGGCGGGCGCGGGGGCGTCATGGAGGCGGCGGCGCGCGGCGGGGCGGGGGCGGGAGGGACGGTGGTCGGGGTCGTTCCCGGCCACTCGATCGAGGAAGCGAACCTCCACTGCACCCAGGTCGTCGCCAGCGGCGTCGGCCAGGCTCGCAACCTTGCCGTGGTCGGCTCCGGCGAGGCGGTGATCGCAATCGGTGGCGAGTGGGGGACGCTCTCGGAGATCGGCCACGCGCGGGCGATCGGCCGCACCGTCATCGCCTTGCGCAGCTGGGCCCTGAGCGGCCGCGACCGCATGGAGGGAGCCCCCGGCGTCATCTCTGCCGAGACGGCCGAGGAGGCAGTCGCCGCGGCGCTTGCAGCACTCTGAGCACCTGCCTCCTATGCGGGCCAATGTAGGGGGCGTCGATTCGCGACGAGCCCACGCCCCCGGCCCGCTCTCCGCCAAGGCAGGCGGTTCACCTACCGGGTGCGCGGCGAAGGTCGGTACCGCTCCGCGACGGCCAGAGCTCGTACAGGGCGAGGATCGCGAAGGCATGGGACCAGGCAAGCGGAGTGGTCGAGCGGGGGATGCCGGTGCGGGCGTCGACGCGCTCCGGCAGCGCGCCGGCCGGGGTAGCCGCCCGGCGCAGGTCGCCGAGCAGGCGCAGCGCCGCCCGGCGGTCTCGATTCCGCCGAGCTGCGCCTGAGGCGGCGTTTCCGCCGCGCTCCCCGTCCGCGAGCGCGGCGAGGCTCCAGGCGCTCCAGGCCGTCGGCGCGGTCCAGGGGTCGACCCCTGCCCAACCTTCTCCGGGCGTGATCCCGAACCGCGTCTGCTCGCCCGTCAGGCGCAGCAGCGTCCCCCGCGCGGTCGCGAAGAGCGCCGGCAACGGAAATGGCCGCACCGCCCAGGCCGCGGCCGAGTCGAGCCCCGACCCAGGGTCTCCTCTTCGCCGCACCAGCCCGCGCTCAGTCCCAAACCCGGCCTGAATCCCAGAGACCCCCCGCCGATGGGCCGATTTACCCCCATATGCGTGGGATTTCGGCCCATCGGCGGGCGGTTCGGCGGTTGCGATCGCGTTGGCGAGGTAGTCGCCCGGGCGGCCCTCCTGGTAGTCGGCGCGCTCGCGCCAGGAGAGCGGTCGGGAAGGGGGAGGGAGGCCGGCTGCCCGGGCGGCCACGGCGACCCAGCCGGCGGCATCGCCCTGAGCCTCGCGTCCCCCGACCGGCGCACCATCGTCGTCGAAGCGGGCGGCGGCGTCGAGGTCGAGGCCGAGGAGGAAGCGCGCGACTCGGCGGGCTTGCGGCCGGTAGCCGGAGGCGGCCAGGGCGAGGGCGGCGGTACCGGCGTCCCGGGGCCACACATAGGCCCATCCGTCCCGCGCTCCCGCCGCGACCGCGCCGGTGCGGCGATCGGTCAGCGCCCGCAGGGTGAGCAGCGAGCGCCGCTGCATCCGCGAGGCCCAGACGGGCGCGCCCGGGGCCAGCGGATGGGCTCGGGCGATCCAGCGCCGATCCTCGGCTGCCGCGGCCGCGATGATCGCCTGCGCCGGCACTCGCGCGCCCCGGCTCTCGCCGGCGGAGCAGACCAACGTCAGGCGACGGCCCGGCGCCTCCTCGGTGCAGCGAACGCCCGCCTCGACCCGGACGTCGAGCGCAGGCGATGCCCGCAGGTCCGGAGGCGCGCTCACGGCGATGGTCCGCGCCAGCCGCCGGCCCAGGGCCGCGTCGGTGATGACGACCCGGACCCGACCGAGCCGCGCGACCGTACGCACCGCATTGGTCCCGCGCAGATAGCGCTGCGCGATCGCGTCCGCCCGCCAGAGCGGCAGCGCCGGCCCGTCGCCGATCCTGACCCGGGGCACGATCCCGGTCGCGGCCGGCACACTCCCCGCGGCCTGCCGGTCGACCGGGTTGTCGATCAATGCCCGCCCCGCCGGTCCTGGCGCTCGCAGGTCGACCACGTCGCCGTAGGAGTCGATCGCTGCGGTCAGCCCGCCACTCCCGACCACCGCCGTCCCCAGGAACGGCGGTGGTCGCCCCGGCATCGCCGCCGGCGTCTGCGGATCGGCCGCCGACCCGCCGGAGAGAGCCGCCACGGCCAGCGCCGCGACGGCCACCAGCGCCAGCGCTGCACGAGTCGGGGCCACCCCCCAATGCAATCAGCCCCGATCGGCCGCCGGCCGCTAGCCTTGCCGCTGCGCAGCCCGGTTGGCGCACCAGGCGAGGTAGCTCAGTTGGTAGAGCACACGACTGAAAATCGTGGTGTCGCGGGTTCGAATCCCGCCCTCGCCATCCTCCACCACCACTCAGTGACGGCGAAGCTGTTGGCGAGCAGAGCGATCGAGATGCGCAGCCGGTCGAGGGTTCGACCCCGCCGCATCGAGTTCGAGCTCAACGCCAGCCTTGCTCCTACATTGCGGCTCGCGCGGCAGTACAGATGGTTCTATGCCTTCTGTCACCCAGCGCGCGCGCCACTCGCCTTATTGACAAGCGCTCGCGCGGCGCGATATGAATCGCCACAGGGAGCTGAGTATTAGATAACTTTCTGTTTATCTATAACTATCGGTAGGGGGAGGGCTTAGTGTCAGAGGTCGATTTGGCGCGCGGCAAAGTCAAGGCAAATCGCTTCACCAGGCTTGGGCGACGCGCGGCGGCGGGAGGTTCGGCCTGCAGGCACATCGCCCTCGTGACTATTGCGGGCGTACTCCTGATCGCTCCATCAGGGGCCGCCGCAACGGCTCTCCCGTCGACGATTGAAGAAGACACGACGCTGACCCTTGCTGGAAGTCCCTACACCGGCGGCACCACCGTCGCTTCTGGCGTCACCCTCAAAATCGAACCGGGGGTCGAATTGAAAGCCCCCAGCATCATCGTCGATGGAACTCTCAAAGCCGAAGGGACCGCGGAAGAACCGGTGGTCTTTGACGAAAAAGAAAACGGCGGCATCAAGTTCGAACCCGGCTCCGGAGCCTCGGTCCTCGACCACGTCGAAATCAACAAACTAGGCAGCTCCTGGTACACCCAGGCCGCGATCAAAATCACCGAATCCTCCCCGACGATCACCAACTCCGTCTTCCGCGACTGCGGCCTCTGGGCGATCTGGGTTCCCGAAGGCGGCAGCCCCGAGATTGCCGATAACGAATTCTTCAACACCGAGAGGTCCGCGGTCTATTTCTCAGCCGGTTCCGGCGACACGGGCGAAGTCAATATCCACGGCAATTATGTCGAAGGCGGCTATACCGACTCGGCAATCTCGGTGAACGTGACGGGCTCTTCGGTTACCGGCAAATCCCTCAGCGGCAATGCCGTGGTCAAAAACAACGCGATCTACGCAGCGGCTCTCTCCTACGCGGGTCCCGATATCCCGACCGATGTCACCGGCAACTTCCTGACTGAAAACAAAAGCAACTACATCGAAGTCCGCGGCACCCAGGCGCACTCGTCCACCTGGGTGGACGGGGGAGTGCCGATTCGACTCGGCGGCACCACCGTCGCTTCTGGCGTCACCCTCAAAATCGAACCGGGGGTCGAATTGAAAGCCCCCAGCATCATCGTCGATGGAACTCTCAAAGCCGAAGGGACCGCGGAAGAACCGGTGGTCTTTGACGAAAAAGAAAACGGCGGCATCAAGTTCGAACCCGGCTCCGGAGCCTCGGTCCTCGACCACGTCGAAATCAACAAACTAGGCAGCTCCTGGTACACCCAGGCCGCGATCAAAATCACCGAATCCTCCCCGACGATCACCAACTCCGTCTTCCGCGACTGCGGCCTCTGGGCGATCTGGGTTCCCGAAGGCGGCAGCCCCGAGATTGCCGATAACGAATTCTTCAACACCGAGAGGTCCGCGGTCTATTTCTCAGCCGGTTCCGGCGACACGGGCGAAGTCAATATCCACGGCAATTATGTCGAAGGCGGCTATACCGACTCGGCAATCTCGGTGAACGTGACGGGCTCTTCGGTTACCGGCAAATCCCTCAGCGGCAATGCCGTGGTCAAAAACAACGCGATCTACGCAGCGGCTCTCTCCTACGCGGGTCCCGATATCCCGACCGATGTCACCGGCAACTTCCTGACTGAAAACAAAAGCAACTACATCGAAGTCCGCGGCACCCAGGCGCACTCGTCCACCTGGGTGGACGGGGGAGTGCCGATTCGACTCGGCGGCACCACTGTCGCTTCTGGCGTCACCCTCAAAATCGAACCGGGGGTCGAATTGAAAGCCCCCAGCATCATCGTCGATGGAACTCTCAAAGCCGAAGGGACCGCGGAAGAACCGGTGGTCTTTGACGAAAAAGAAAACGGCGGCATCAAGTTCGAACCCGGCTCCGGAGCCTCGGTCCTCGACCACGTCGAAATCAACAAACTAGGCAGCTCCTGGTACACCCAGGCCGCGATCAAAATCACCGAATCCTCCCCGACGATCACCAACTCCGTCTTCCGCGACTGCGGCCTCTGGGCGATCTGGGTTCCCGAAGGCGGCAGCCCCGAGATTGCCGATAACGAATTCTTCAACACCGAGAGGTCCGCGGTCTATTTCTCAGCCGGTTCCGGCGACACGGGCGAAGTCAATATCCACGGCAATTATGTCGAAGGCGGCTATACCGACTCGGCAATCTCGGTGAACGTGACGGGCTCTTCGGTTACCGGCAAATCCCTCAGCGGCAATGCCGTGGTCAAAAACAACGCGATCTACGCAGCGGCTCTCTCCTACGCGGGTCCCGATATCCCGACCGATGTCACCGGCAACTTCCTGACTGAAAACAAAAGCAACTACATCGAAGTCCGCGGCACCCAGGCGCACTCGTCCACCTGGGTGGACGGGGGAGTGCCGATTCGACTCGGCGGCACCACTGTCGCTTCTGGCGTCACCCTCAAAATCGAACCGGGGGTCGAATTGAAAGCCCCCAGCATGACGGTCGAAGGCACTCTTCGGGCAGAAGGAACCCAGGAAGAGCCTGTGATCTGGAACGGCAACGAAGGCGGGGGTCAGATCACCTTTCTATCCGGCTCCGGAGCCTCCGCGCTCGATCACTCTGAATTCGAGAAGCTCGGCAGCGGCTACTACGGTGCACCAGCAGTCAGGATCACGGAATCCTCGCCCACGCTCACCAATTCGACCTTTCGCGAGTCCCCCGCCTACGCGATCGGGGTGTCGAGCACCGCCTCTCCCAAAATCGAATGGAATCGGTTTCGAGGCAATCAAGGGGGGGTCTCCTACGAAGGCGAAGGCAAACTTTCCGTTCCCCGTAACGACTGGGGTTGCGCTAGTGGTCCCAAGCCCGCCGGCTGTGGAGATGAAGTGGGAGCCAATATCGACTGGAAACCTGCCGTCCAACTCCCTGAACTCAACGCGCAATGTCGCGGCAAAGAATCCCAATGCGGCGAAGGCGCTGATCCGGTCAGTCTCGCCACGGGCCATCTTTCCTACTCACACCGCGACCTGTTCTTGACCAACAAGGGCGATATGCCTTTAGAATTCAGCCGGGCTTACAGTTCGGGCTCAAGCTCGGATACCGGCCTTGGCCATGGCTGGTCGCAAACGGGGCTGGCAAGCGCGACCGAACTAGAATCGGGGGCTGTTCTCATCCTCCGCCAGGACGGACGCCAAGATGTCTTCTACAAAACGGGCGAAAGCGGCTACAAAGCGCCCTCCGGCGTCTCCGACAGGCTTGCCAAGGTCGAAGGGACCTTCCGGCTGACCACGCTCGAGGGCGCCACCTATGCCTTTGACGCCAGCGGGCGAATCGCGACGATCACTAACGACCACGGCCTCGTTACGACCTACGACTACGACGAAAATGGCCGCCTTGCGACGATCACCGATCCCTCCGCCCAGACGCTGACCTTCTCCTACAACGGGTCCAACCACATCACCTTGGTCAAAGACTCGACCGGCCGCGAAGTCAAATTTGCCTACACCGAAGCCGGCGACCTGGAAACGGTCACCGATGCCCTCGGCGGCGTCACCGAATACGAATACGATGCCCAGCACCGGATCAAAGCGATAACCGACCCGCGCGAAAACGTGATCCTCAAAAACACCTACGACGGCCAGGGTCGGATCGTCGAACAGCGCGACGGCCTCAATAATCTCTGGAAACTCGAATACAAACCGAGCGAAACCATCGTCACCGAACCCGAGGGCGGCAAAGTCACCTACGGCTTTGACGGCCAGGACCGGGTCGTCTCCGAAGAAAACCAGCTCGGCAACGTCACGACGACCAGCTATGACGCTACGGGCAACGTTGACGAAGTCCTCAGGCCGGGAGGAGCCAAATGGGAATTCAGCTACGACCCGGCCGGCAACCTGACCTCCGTGCTCGACCCCGAAGGCGGGGAACGCAGCTACGAATACGACGGTCAAAACCACCTCACCGAATTCACCGACGAGCGCGGCAAGGTCTGGGAATACGAATGGTCCGAAGAAAATGACCTCGAAAAGGCCACCGACCCCGAAGCAGGGGAGACCACCTTCGAATACGACCCTGCCGGCCAGCCGGTCAAGGTCGTTGACGCGAACGAAGGCGAATCGGAATTCAGCTACGACGCCCGAGGCAACCTCGAAAGCGCCAGCGACGCCCTTGAACACGAAACCGCCTTCGAATACGACGCCCGCAACCACCTGATCAAGCGGACCGCTCCGGGTCTCGCGCCTGAAGAATTCGAACGCAACGCCTACGGCGACATGCTCTCTCGCACTACCCCCGAAGGCCGCAAGACCGAATACGCCTACGACCCCAACGGCGTGCTCGAAGAAGTGATCGACCCCGCCGAAGAGGCCTGGACGATCAAAAACAACGCGATGGAGCGCCCGACCGAATACGTCGACCCACTTGAACAGGCGACCGAGATCGAATACGACGGCAACCTCAATCCGATCGCCGTCACTGACCGCCGTGGCAAGGAAACCACCTACGCCTACGACTTGGCGAACCAGCTCGAAGAAGTCGTTCGTCCCGAAGGCGGCGACTGGGAGTTCGACTACGACGCTCGCGGCAACCGGATCGAAGCGATCGAACCCCGCGAGAACGCGACGACCTACGAATACGACCTGCTCGACCGCATGACCGAGGCAGCTGAGCCACTGACGGCGACGACGAGCTACGAATACGACCCGACTGGCAACCTGACCTCCTTCACCGATCCTCGTGAAAACACGACCGACCTTGTCTACGACGAACTGGGCCGACTCACCGAACTCAAACAGCCGCTTGGCAAGGTGACGAGCTTCGGCTATGACGGCGTCGGCAATCGCATCAGTCGCACCGCGGCTGAAGGCACGGTCGACTTCGACTACGACGCTGCCAATCGTCTCGAAGAGATCAGAGGGGGCGAAACGACCCTGCGCGCCTACGAATACGACGCTGCTAATCGGATAATCGGAGCCATCGACGCCCAGGCCGACGAAATCGAAATCGGCCACGACGAAGATGGCCGCGTGGTCTCGATCAACGATGGGCGCGGGCAGGCGATGACGCGCAAATACGACTCGCGCGGCAATGTGACCGAACAGACCGATGGCCGGGGAACGCTCAAATACGAATTCGACAAACTGAGCCGAATGATCGCGCTCACCGATCCGCAGAGCAAAGTGTTCGATTTCGAATACGACCCCGAGGGCGACCTGACCAAAGTCGAACTGCCCAATGGCGTCGTCACGACCAATGAATTCGACAACGCGGGCAGGCTCGCCGAGACGACCTCGACAAAAGGGGAAACGACGCTCGAATCGCTCGACTACGAATACGACCCGTTTGGCAACCGGATTGGGCAGGTCGACCGGCTCTCCCAGAAAACGACCTACGACTACGACCCCCTCAATCGCCTGATCGACTTCGATCCCCCTGGCGAAGGTTCGACCGACTATGACTATGACCCAGCCGGCAACAGGACCGAAGCGGGGGCTACGACCTACAGCTTTAACGCACTGAACCAGTTGACCAGCGCGTCGAACGGCACGACTTACGACTATGACGATGCCGGTCGTCTGGTTGAAGTCGATCCGGGCGAAACCAGCACGACCTACGGCTGGAGTGCTCTCGATGAGTTGACGAGCGCCGACATCGGCGCCCAAGAAATCGACTACGCCTATGACGCTTTCGGCCGCCAGGTGTTACGCGACGATGGTTCGACCATTCGGCCAAGCCATTACGGCGATCTCTCCGACCGCCCGATACTCGATACCGATGCGGAAGGCAATCCGATGATGAGCTACGTGCAGGGGCCGGCAGGATTAGTCGAGCAGCGCTCGGGCGAAGCCACCAGCTTTCCCCTGCGGGACGCCCACGGGGACATAGCGACGCTTGCCGATGGAGAAGGCGAAGTCGCGTCGCGACAGACCTACGATCCCTGGGGAGCGTCGCTATCAGGACCGACGCTTGAAATGGGCTATTTGGGTGCTCAGCAACGCCGCAGCGATCTCGCGACGGGTCTAACCCAGATGGGCGCTCGACCGTACAGCCCGACTCTTGGCAGCTTTATTTCCGAGGATCCCATCCTCGGATACATGGGCGTTGGCATCACGTTCGACCGCTATGCCTCCGTGGGAGGAAATCCGCTTCGCTACTTCGACCTTACCGGGCGGAGCTTCATTGAAGATGCTGCTGGCGCTGTCGGCGATGTCTGGGGCGAGACGGGCGGAGCTGCATGGGATGAATCTGCCGGTCTTCGAGACCGAGCGGGCGTTGCAGGAGATGGAAATGGTGGATCGCTCAGTGAGGCCCCGGGCTTCGTGAGCGATCGAGCGGAGAGCTTCTTTAAGAGCACCAAAGATTGGCTCTCTGACATTGACTGGGTGCCATTCGGAGATGGATCGTGTGGAAAGACGTACATCGCCTCCATCTCCTATGCTGATCCCTGTGCATCGCTCTTTGAAGAAGCAGGATCTCCTGACGAAAAAATCGATCCACCTACGTACATTCCAGGTGTCAATCCACCTGGGGGTGTACCGGGATTTACCGTTCCAGTTCCCTCGCCTGTAAGGGCTCCGGTTCCAGCGCCTACCTTCCTTATTCCCTGAGACGATTGCCTCTATGGCCCTAGCGTTTATTGGACTGCTTGCATCGCTGGCTCTCTATCTAGCAGCGATACATGGAATCACGTGGTCATGGTCGCATCGAGTAAGGGCTGCGGAAAGTCATGGAATTGCGGTAGAGGCTCGGCCTTCTTTTCCCACTGTTTCTGAAATTTGGCAAAGGCACAGTGTCGAATGGACGGTGGGATTCGCTCTATTTTTTATCGTATTGGCGCTGGTTGACTTTCCCTTATGGCAGCAACTGTGTATTGCGGGCGCACTTGCCATTGTCTTTGGATCGACTTGGTTTGCTCAAAGCGAGCCGGGGGAATTGGCAGAGGCCGCTCCACGTCTTCACAGGATAGGAAGTAATATTTGGTATTGGTTTCTCGCTGTGAGTGACTGGCTCGGCTATCTAGGCGTTCTTTGTTTCGCTACCGAGCTATTGGTGCAGGTTCTGTAGTTTCAGTCAGACCGACCGTAATAGGAATGGAAGCATCGAGTAAGGGCTGCGGAAAGTTGAAGGGCGACCTGACCAAAGTCGAACTGCCCAATGGCGTCGTCACGACCAATGAATTCGACAACGCGGGCAGGCTCGCCGAGACGACCTCGACAAAAGGGGAAACGACGCTCGAATCGCTCGACTACGAATACGACCCGTTTGGCAACCGGATTGGGCAGGTCGACCGGCTCTCCCAGAAAACGACCTACGACTACGACCCCCTCAATCGCCTGATCGACTTCGATCCCCCTGGCGAAGGTTCGACCGGCTATGACTATGACCCAGCCGGCAACAGGACCGAAGCGGGGGCTACGACCTACAGCTTTAACGCACTGAACCAGTTGACCAGCGCGTCGAACGGCACGACTTACGACTATGACGATGCCGGTCGTCTGGTTGAAGTCGATCCGGGCGAAACCAGCACGACCTACGGCTGGAGTGCTCTCGATGAGTTGACGAGCGCCGACATCGGCGCCCAAGAAATCGACTACGCCTATGACGCTTTCGGCCGCCAGGTGTTACGCGACGATGGTTCGACCATTCGGCCAAGCCATTACGGCGATCTCTCCGACCGCCCGATACTCGATACCGATGCGGAAGGCAATCCGATGATGAGCTACGTGCAGGGGCCGGCAGGATTAGTCGAGCAGCGCTCGGGCGAAGCCACCAGCTTTCCCCTGCGGGACGCCCACGGGGACATAGCGACGCTTGCCGATGGAGAAGGCGAAGTCGCGTCGCGACAGACCTACGATCCCTGGGGGGAGCAGCTTTCGGGTCCGAGTCTGGAAATGGGATGGCTTGGCGCGCAGCAACGGCGTGGCGATCCCGCCATTAGCTTGATCCAGATGGGGGCCCGACCCTACGATCCCGCGCTCGGCATCTTTCTTGCTGAGGACCCCGTATTGGGCCGTGTGGGGATGGGAATGACCAGCGACCGTTACCTCTACGCTCTGAACAACCCGCTCAATCGCTATGACTTGAATGGGCGCGACGTTTGCCTGTTCGGTGGCTGTTTGGACGCCGACGATGTGGTGACCGTTGGAGAAGACCTTGAAGGTGGTCTAGGCATGGCGGAAGAAGGTGTCAATGCCGTTGGGTCGGCGGCCGGTTCTGCGGCAGACGATGCATGGGATTGGACCGCGCCTGGGCGGGAGTGGACGTCGGACCGAGCCCAGGACTTCTGGAAGCAGCACGGAGATACGCTGGAAGACATTTATGCCTTTGCAGCTGAACATTGGGAAGGTTGCGCAAAGGGCGCTCCTCCCGGAGCCCTCGCCGGCGGAACTATCGGCTCCTTTTTTGGCCCTCCAGGAACCGCCATCGGAGGGGCCGCTGGCGGCGTGGCGGGTTGTGGTGGGGTAGTCGGCGGCGAAGTGATCTATGGCGAACAGATCCGTTAGACCGTAAACCCCGCTTACTTTTGCAACTCTGACCGTGGAGAAGATTTAGGACTCTTATGGACCCCGCTAAGATTCAAATTGATCGTGTCAGCAACGCATGGGTAGATCGAGGCCGTACGTATGAGGTGTTCGTCAATGGCACGACGCGCGGAAAGCTTCGCCGTGGTGAGAAAATTGAGGTCGAGGTCAACCCAGGCCCTCAGGATGTCCATCTTGCTCTTGACTGGTGCCGCAGTCCGACGTTGACGATTGACCTCAAGCCTGGAGATCAGTCCAGACTTCGCTGTCGGCCTGCGAATCCACTGCTGATCCCCTATACGATCACTTTTGGCCGCGATCGCTACATTCGCCTCGAATCTATCTGAAGGTGTCAACTAGCCGGCGCTTGCTTTCCTCTCAATCCCTGAGGCGATTCAGGCGGCAATTCAGATGAAACTAATGGCCCAATGGCCCTAGCGTTTGCTGGCTTACTCATGTCGCTCGTTCTCTATGTAGCAGCGATAGATGGAATTACGCGGTCGTGGGCGCATCGTGTAAGGGCTGCGGAAAGTCATGGAATTGCGGTAGAGGCTTCACTCTCCTTTTCCACTGGCCCGACCCCCTGAAATCGGTCCGCCCTGTTTGAGAGTCCTTCCCGCCCGCGACAATGGGCAAGGAGGACTGAAGCAGGTGAAGAGGCAAAGACACACCCCCGAACAGATCATCCGCAAGCTGCGCGCCGCGGAGCAGATGCTCTCGGAAGGCAAGACGCCAGGGGAAGCGGCAAAGGCTCTGGAGGTCTCCGAGCAGACCCTGCATCGCTGGCGCAACCAGTACGGCGGGATGAAGGCAGGCGACGTCAAGCGGCTCAAAGAGCTCGAGAAGGAGAACCGCGAGCTCAAGCAGATCGTGGCCGACCAGACGCTCGACATCCGCGCCTATAAGGAGATCGCCAAGGGAAACTCTGGAGCGCGGAGGCGATCGTTGACGCCATGCGCGAGTTCAGGCGCGAAACCGATCGGTGGCCACGATCCACTGATTGGGCTGTGGCGTGCGAAGACTGGCCGTCGACCGGCACCGTGTACAACCGGTTCGGCGGCTGGCGAGCGGCCCTCAATGTCGCGATGAACCATCGTGAGCAAGGATGAGTAGATGGCTGGAGCAACAGTGGGAAAGACAGCGACAGAGGAGTAAAAGCCCGGAGGTCAATCGCGTCCGCGCTGTCGCCCCGCGAATCTACTTCTGATTCCTTGCACGATCACGCTCGGACGTAATCGCTACATTCGTCCCGATCCGTTCAAGTGCCATGGGTGCTGGCGAATTGGGCGACGGGAACTTGAGCCCCGTCGCCCAAAGGCCTCAGAAACGACCGGACATTTCGAGTATCTGTCTCCAGGCCCGATCAGTCACGAGAGTCACTTCGCCTGCGTTACCGTCACTCCCACGGTCACCGCTGAATTCGGGGTGCAGTTCGGATCGCCGATCAGCTGGATCGAGACCGTCTGGGTGACGCCGAGGCTGGTCAGGCCGATCAGGCCGGTGGCACCGGTGACGGGAACCAGTCCGCTCGGCTGGGCGGGAGTGGGGGTGAAGGCGCGCAGCGCGAGCACCCCTTCGCCGACTTCCCAGCGGCTGCCGTTGACGAAGGGGACGACCCGCGGTTCGCAGTCTTTCGCCGGGTCGACCCGGGCGAGGTTGCTCCCCTTCGCTTCGATGCTGAGGAAGTTGGCGGTGCCGGCAGCGGGCGTGAAGGCGGTGGAGCTGCCGAGCGGGACGTTCACCGGCGTGGTGCCGTTCGCGGCGATCGCCGCACTGCTGGCGTTGAGCACGAGGTTGGTCCCGGCCGCGAGCTTGGTGAAGTCGACGGCGCCGTTCTTGATCTTCGCAGCCGTCACCGCGTTGCCGCGGATCTTGGCGTTGGTGACCGCGTTGCGCTTGATCTTGCCGGCCGTCACCGCGTTCGCCTTCAGGTTCTTGGTGCTGACCTTGCCCGCCGCCCAGACGACGCCGCCGCTCAGCGCCAGGAACAGGGCCAGGCTTGCCACCACGTTCGCATAGGTCAACTTCCGTCCAACTGCACGCATCCTGCCTCCTGACGATCGCTTTAGCTCGAAGCCTCTTCGCCCAAACTACAGGCGCCAACCTCGGAAACAACGCTGCCGCCGCCAGGTAGCGGTCGGCCGCTCAGCCGATCGCTATGGCGACGGCGGCGCGGGCCCGGCGATGTATGCACTGGCTGGGAGGCGCACCGTCCCTCGATCCTGATAGGAGCCTGTCGATGCGCTCGCTGCCTCACGACCCCCGCAAGCTGCTGGCGATCTACGCGGGCGGCGTGGTTGGGGCGCTGATCCGGGTCGGGCTGGCGGAGGCGGCGGCGACGAGCCCGGGCCAGTGGCCCTGGGCGACCTTCGCGGTGAACATGGCCGGGGCGCTGCTGCTCGGCTACTTCTTCACCCTGTTCAGGGACCACCCCGAGGAGAGCCTCCAACACCCCTTTCTCGGCACCGGCGTTTGCGGCACGCTGACCACCTTCTCGACCATGCAGCTGGAGCTCTACGAGATGGTCGACGGCGGCTACCTCGGGCTCGCCGCTGTTTACTGCGCGCTGACGATCGCTGCCGGCTACGTCTTCCTGCGGCTCGGGATCGGGCTGGAGCGGCGGCGCTTGCGGGCGGTGCGATGAGCGCCCCGGGCTGGATCGCGGTCGGGTTGCTCGGCGGCGCCGCCGCTGCGGCCCGCTTCCTGATCGACGCCGAGATCGCCGCCCGCGTCGCCGCCCCCTTCCCGCTCGGGATCTTCGCCGTCAACGTCGGCGGCGCGCTCGCCCTCGGCATCGTCGCCGGGGCGGCGTTGCACGGCGAGGCGCTGGTCATCCTCGCCGGCGGCGGCATCGGCTCCTTCACCACCTTCTCCACCTGGATCCTCGATTCGCATCGCCTCGGCGAGGCCGGCCTCGCCCGCATCGCCCGGCTCAACATCGGCGTCTCGGTTGTCGCCGGCTTTGCCGCGCTCGCCCTCGGCCACTGGCTCGCGGCCCTCCTCTAACACTTCGGGCCGATGGGCCTCAGACGTCCGTCATATGGACGTCTGAGGCCCATCGGCCCATGCTGTTAGGCGTCCGGCGGCGTCCCTACCTTGGATCGCGCGATGGATGAGCAGACGCTGATCCCAACTCCCGAGCAGCCGGCGATGGATACGCCCGAGCAGACGGCGATTCCGACGCCGCCGGAACGGGTGGCGCTGCGCGACCTCGAGGATGGACAGCGGCTGCGCGGCGTCTACGCGGTGCGCCAGCGCGAGCTGCGGCGCAAGCGCAACGGCGAGCCCTGGCTGCGACTCTCGGTCGGCGACGCCAGCGGCGCCGCCGAGGCGGTCTGCTGGGAGGACGCCGAGGCGCTCTACGCCCTCTGCGCGACCGGCTCCGCCGTCTTCGTCACCGGCGTCTTCGAGATGAGCGAGCGCTGGGGGGCGAAGATCAAGATCGCCGAGCTGCGCGAGGCGGCGCCCCATGAGTACGAGCCCGACGAACTGGCGCCGGAGTCCGATGTCTCCGTCGAGCAGCTGGAGGCCGACTTGCGCTCGCTGCTGGCGACCATCCAGGACGCGGAGCTGCGGCTGCTGCTCGACTCGTTCTTCGCCGCGGGCTCGCCGACCTGGGCGCGCTTCCGCGATGCGCCGGCGGCGAAGGTCTACCACCAGGCCTACCGCCACGGGCTGCTCGAGCACACGCTCTCGGTCGCCCAGGCGGTCAGCGCCGCCTCCAACTTCTTTCCCGGCATCGACCGCGACGTCGCCGTCACCGGCGCCCTCCTGCACGACATCGGCAAGACAGAGGCCTACAACGACGACCCGCTGGCGATCGACCTCACCGACCTCGGCCGGCTGCAGGGCGAGATCCCGCTCGGCTACTACCTGGTGCGCCGCCAGATCGAGGAGATCTCCGGCTTCGACCCAGCACTGGCCCAGGCCGTCCTCCACATCATCCTCAGCCACCACGGCCAGCTCGAGCACGGCTCCCCGGTCGTCCCCGCCACCCGCGAGGCCGTCCTCGTCCACATGATCGACAACCTCGGCGGCCGCCTCGGCAGCTTCGACCGCCTCGAGCGCCAGCTCCCCGCTGGCGAGTCCTGGTCCGGCTTCGACCGGGCGTTGTCCGGCTCGGCCTACTTCGGAACCCGCGCCGCGGCCTGAAGTCCGTCGCCTAGAACTTCACGGTGCAGCGTTGGATGCGGTGCACGTCGCCGTGTGAGCGCTTGATGCACTTGACCAGGCGCTTCGGGTTGCCGTCCTTCTTAGCGACGTGGAAGGAGCGTTCGATCTGGATCTCGACCTGCCTGTTGACGTCGTCGAAGGTCTTCTGCAGGTCGCCGAGGCCGTTCTCGCCAAATGACTTTTCGAAGCTGTGGTTGGTCGTCTTGATCGCCTCGCTGGTCGTCTTCAGGACCGGCTTGACGATGAAGAAGTAGGCCGCGGCGAGGATGCCGACCGTGACCAGGAGCCGGATAATGCCGGAAGTCAGGCTCCCGAAGAGGTTGCGCAGGATGTCCATGGCGTCGGCCGCAGACTATCCTCCCGCGCGTGGCGAAGGACACCGAGAAGCTGATTCGCCAGCTCTCGTTGATCTCGTTCCTGATGGCCCAAGGCAGGCCTGTTTCGGCGCTCGAGATCAAGCGGGAGGTGGAGGGGTACAGCGACATGAACGAGGACGCGTTCGCGCGGCGCTTCTACGCGGACCGGGCCGAGCTGGAGAGCCTCGGCATCCTGCTCGGGGTCGAGAAGCCGGGCGAGGGCTTCTTCGAGGCCGAGCTCTACTCGCTGCCGCCGGAGAACTTCTACCTCGACGCGATCAAATTCACCGACGAGGAGCTGGCGGCGCTGAGCACGGCGCTGCTGCTGCTGACCGACGGCGGCTTCGCCTACGCCGAGCCGCTGCGCCTCGCCCTGCAGCAGGTCGCCTGGGGCCACCCGAACCCGCTGGTCGAGGGCGAGCGCGCCCCGGTCGAGATGGCGATGACCGCCTCCGCCGGCGGCCGCGACCTCTCCCAGCGCCTCTCCAAGATCGAGACCGCGATCTCCCGCCGCAAGACGATCGAGTTCACCTACTACACGATGGAGCGGGGCGAGACCGAGAAGCGCAAGGTCGACCCCTACCACCTGGTCTTCCGCGGCGGCCAGTTCTATTTGATCGGCCTCTCGCACGAGCGCGAGGCGGTGCGCGTCTTCCGCCTCTCCAGGATCCAGGGCAAGGTCGGCTACGCCTCCAAGGCCGAGCACGACTTCTCCCCGCCCGAGGACTTCGACCGCCGCGACTACGGCAGCCGCGCCGATTGGCAGCTGGGGGAGGAGAAGGGGACGGCGAAGATCTTCATCCGCGAGCGGATCAGCTGGCTGATCGAGCGTGACTTCGGCAGCTACGGGACGCTGCGCCCGGCGAAAAAAGCCGACGGCGCCCCCGGCAAGGGCCAGATCTTCGAAACCGGCTACGCCTCGTTCCGCGAGCTGATCGCCTGGGTGCTGCGCTGGCGCCAGAACGCCGAGGTGCTCGGCCCCGACGACCTGCGCGCGGAGGCGGAGACGCGGCTGGCGTTGCTCCACGACCGCCACCACAACGGCTTCGAGCCGGCCGAGATCGTCGATCGGCCGCTGCGCGACGCCCCCCGCCGCACCCGCTCCAACGGCCGCGGCGAGGCGGCGATCCGGCCCGAGCGCTTCGCCCGCCTCGTCACCCTCGCCGGAATGCTGATCGAAACGGCGAAAAAGGGCGAGCGGCTGCAGATCGCCGAGCTGCGCCAGCGGCTCGAGCTGACCGACGAGGAGCTGCGCGAGGACGTCGAGCTGCTCAACGTCGTCAACTTCGGCGGCGGCACCTACGTCCTCTACGCCGAATTCATCGGCGACGAGATCGAGGTCGACTCCGAGCCCTATGGCGACAACTTCGCCCGCCCGGCCCGGCTGCTGCCGCTGGAGGCGAAGGCGCTGGTGGCCGCGATCGACCTCTTCGGCGACCACCTGCCCCAGACCGACCTGCAGAAGGCGCGCAAGAAGATCGTCGCGGCGCTCGGCCACGACCCCTCCGAGGAGGGGCTGGAGATCGCCTCCGCCGGCGGAGGCGACGCCCGGGTGGCGCGGATGGTCAACGACGCGATCGCCGGCAGCAAGGTCCTGGAGCTCTCCTATTACAAGGAGAACGAGGACCAGTTCACCGACCGCCGGGTCGAGCCCTACCGGCTCGAGAACGGGCGCGAGGGCTGGTACGTCGAGTGCTACGACCTGACCAAAGAGGGCGTCCGCCACTTCAAGCTCGACCGGATCAAGGAGGCGACCCTCTCCGAGGAGGGCTTCGAGCCGCGGGCCGAGGTCGAGGAGTTCGCCGGGGTCGAGGGCTGGATGACCCACGGCGAGGTTCCCACCGCCCACGTCGCCCGCGTCTGGGTCTCGCCCGAGCGGGCTCGCTGGCTGCGCGAGGAGCGCACCGTGGTCGAGGAGCTGGCCGACGGCGCCGTCGTCGTCGAGCTTCCCTACGCCGGCAAGTCCTGGCTGGTGCGGGAGATCCTCCGCGGCGCCGGCGACCTCGTCGTGCTCGAGCCCGAGGACGCCCGCGAAGCAATCGCCAAAGAGATCGCGGGCGCGAAGAGCTGACGATTGGTGAGTTAGGTGCGCTATAGCCCACCTAACTCACCAATCGTTACTGGGGCGGCCGGAAATGATGATCGAGGGCCCCGGACATCCTGAGGTTTTGCGGATCGTCGCCCCCAATCCGGGGCCGATGACGTTGGAAGGGACTAACACCTACCTATATGGAGCCGATCCCTGCGTCGTGATCGACACGGGGTCCGACGACGAGGGGCACCTGGAGGCGATCGGGATCGCCGCGGCGGAGCGCGGGGGAGTCGGGCTCGTCCTCCTTACCCACTCCCACGGCGACCACGCGGCGGGAGCGGACCGGCTCGGCGCCGAGGTCGTGCTCCCCAGGGGCGGCGAGGCGCACGGCGGTCTGCGCGTCCTCGCCACCCCCGGCCATGCCGCCGACCACGTCTGCTTCCTCTCCGAGGACGGCGTCTGCTTCAGCGGCGACCTGGTGCTCGGGCTGGGCTCGACGATCGTGCCGCCGGGGGATGGCTCTCTCGCCGCCTTCATGGCCTCGCTGTGCCTGTTGCAGGCCGAGGAGATCGAGCTGATCGCGCCCGGCCACGGCCCCTGGGTCACCGACCCCGCCGCCAAGCTCGCCGAGTACGTCGAGCACCGCGAGATGCGCGAGCGACGCCTGCTCGCCGCTCTCGAGCGCGGCGAGCGCTCCCGCGCCGCCCTCCTCGCCGAGGCTTGGGACGACGTCCCCCTGGAGCTGCTGCCGATGGCGGCGATGGCGATGGAGGCTCATCTCGAAAAGCTCGAGGAAGAGGGGCGGCTGCCGGACGAGCTCGTTCCGTAGCCACGGCTTCGCTGCGTCTCGGGGATCGGCTGGAAAGACGCAGCGCGGGGAGGTGTTTGGCTGGCTGGCCAGGTACCCTGGCTCGATGAGTGGACGACGGGTGGCGCGGACAGGATTGCTGGTCGGGGCGGCGGGTACCGGCCTGGTCACCGCTGCCACCGCCGCGGCCTGGCATTGGCTGGCGCGGCGGCCGCTGCCGAAGCAACGCGGCACGATCGAGCTGGACGGGCTGGAGGGGCGCGTGCAGGTGCGGCGCGATCGCTGGGGCGTGCCCCACGTCGAGGCCGGCGTGCAGCGCGACCTCTACTTCGCCCAGGGCTTCGTCCACGGCCAGGACCGGCTCTGGCAGATGGACTTCTACCGCCGCGCCGTCGAGGGCAAGATCTCCGAGATGGCCGGGGAGGAGGGCCTGCCGGTCGACCGCCTGATGCGCACGCTCGGCATCCGCCGCATCGCCGAGCGCGAGGCGGCGGCGCTCGACCCGGAGCTGCGCGCCCTGCTCGAGCGCTTCTGCGAGGGGGTCAACGCCGCCGCCGCGAGCGCCCCGGCGCTGCCCTTCGAGATGCAGCTGCTGCGCCTTCAGTGGAAGCCCTGGCGCCCGGTCGACATCCTCAGCCTCGGCAAGCTGCTCGCCTTCGGCCTCTCGACCAACTGGGAGCGGGAGCTGTTGCGGGCCGACATGCTGCGGGCGCTGGGGCCGGAGCTGACCGCCCGGCTCGACCCGACCTATCCCGCCGACAACCCGGTCGTCACCCAGGAAGCCTGGAACGGCGACGGCCTCGCGATCGTCGAGCAGATCGACGCCGTGCGCCGCACGATGGGCCTGGCCGCGGAGGCCAGCGGCTCCAACAACTGGGCCGTCAGCGGCGCTCTCAGCGCGACCGGCTCGCCGCTGATCGCCGGCGACCCGCACCTGCCCCCGAGCATGCCCGGCATCTGGTACCAGGTCGGCCTGCGCCACGGCGATCGCTTCGTCCGCGGCGCCTCGATGCCGGGGATGCCGGGCGTCTACATGGGCCAGAACAACGACGTCTGCTGGACCTTCACCAACGTCATGGCCGACGTCCAGGACATCTTCGTCGAGCGGATCGAGGGCGACCGGTACCTCTACGAGGACGAGTGGAAGCCGGTCGAGACCGTCCGTGAGGAGATCGTCGTCAAGGGCCGCTCGGAGCCGGTCGAGCTGGACGTGCGGATCACCCACCACGGCCCGATCGTCAACGAGGCGCTCGGCGCCGACGAGGCCGAGCCGCTGGCGCTGAGCTGGCTGGCGCTGCGCGAACCGACCGCCTTCGTCGGCATGTTCGAGCTGCTGGAGATCGACTCCGGGCCGGCGCTGGTCGCCAAGCTCGAGGGCCACACGGCGCCGGCCTCGAACCTGATCTGGGCCGACCGCGACTCGATCGGCTACAAGCTGATCGGCCGCCTGCCGCTGCGCCGCGGCGGCTGCCCCGACCTGCCGAAGCCGGGCTGGACGGGCGAGTTCGAGTGGGAGGGGACGATCCCCTACGACGAGCTGCCCGCCAAGGTTGACCCCGAGAGCGGCTTCCTGATCACCGCCAACAACCGCATCGTCGGCGACGAGTACCCGCACCACATCACCAGCGAATGGCTGGACGGCTTCCGCGCCAAGCGGATCGAACAGCTCCTGGGGGAGACTGAGAAGCACGACCTCGAGGGCTTTGAGGCGATGCAGTCCGACAACCTCTCGCTGCCGGGGATCGAGGCAGCGCGCCGGCTGGGCCGGCTCACCCCGCACGGCCAGCGCGAGCTCAGCGCGATCGAGCGGCTGCGCAGCTGGGACGGCCGGCTCGACCCCGAGACGATCGCCGGCACGATCTACCAGGCCTTCCTGCTGCGCCTGGCGCGCGAGGTGGCGCGCGCCGCGATCGGCGACCGCGACCTCTGCGAGCGCTGGCTCGACCGCGCCGACAACGGTTTCACGCCGCACATCACCTCGCCCTGGCGCTGGCACTCGCACCTGATGAGCCTCTGGGAGGAGGGTGACGAGGAGCTGATCGGCCGCCCCTGGGAGGGGCTGGTGCTGGAGGCCCTGAGCGGCGCCCTCGA
Organism: uncultured Solirubrobacterales bacterium; assembly: GCA_963812145.1. Classification (GTDB taxonomy): domain Bacteria; phylum Actinomycetota; class Thermoleophilia; order Solirubrobacterales; family 70-9; genus VAYN01. The sequence goes on along the minus strand of CAWEUG010000002.1, from coordinate 590,755 downwards.
CGATCTCGAGGAGCGTTTCGGGCCCGACCCCATGGGCTGGCGCTGGGGTCAGGTCCACGAGATGGAGTTCCCGCACCCGTTGGGGGAAGCGAACCCGCTGCTGCGCCGGCTGCTCAACCGCCGCCTCCGCGCCGGCGGTGCCCAGGAGACGGTCAGCCAGATCGCCTACGACCCCAATCACCCCTACAAAGCCGTCTGGGCGCCGAGCTGGCGGATGGTCGCCGACCCGAGCGACCCCGGCCGCTCGCGCTGGCAGATGTTCACCGGCCAGTCCGGCCACCCCGCCAGCCCCCACTACGACGACCTCCAGGCCGACTGGCTCGAGGGCCGCACCCAGCCGATGTCCGGCGAGGGCCCGTGGAGCGAGCTGGAGCTGGTGCCCTCCTAGTCCCGCAGGTTCAGCGACGAGCCGGGAACGGCGGCGACGGCGGTGACCGCCTCGACGATCGCGGCCGGGGCCTTGTCCGGGGAGCCGGCGTCGAAGGGCGGCTGCGGGTCGTACTCGATCCCCAGCTGGACCGCCTGGGCGACCTCGGGGCCGGCCTCCCGGCCGACCAGGTGCAGGGCCATGTCGATCCCGGCCGAGACGCCGGCGGCGGTGACGACCTTGCCGTCCTCGACGAAGCGGCCGCCGACCGGGTCGGCACCGTAGGCGCGCAGCGGCTCCAGGTAGAGCCAGTGGCCGGTCGCCCGCTTGCCCGCCAGCAGGCCGGCGGCGCCGAGCACCAGCGAGCCGGTGCAGACCGAGGTCGTCCACTTGGTGGTGCGGTCGATCTCGCGCAGCCAGGAGAGAACCTCGTCGTCCTCCAGCAGGGGGCGGTTGCCGGCGCCGCCTGGGACGAGGACGAGGTCGGTCTCGGTGACCTCGTCGAGGGAGCGGTCGGCGCTGATCCCGAGGTGGCCGCTGTCGGTCCGCACCTCGCCGACGCTGGCCGCCACGAACTCGACCTCCCAGCCGGGGACCGAGCGCAGCACCTCGTAGGGGCCGATCGCGTCGAGGGCGGTGATGCCGTCGAAGATGAGAATGGAAGTCTTCATGGAGGAGATCCTGGCGGTTGCGCCCCGATCCCGCCAGAGGCAGGAATGCCAATGTTCGATAGATTTCTGCCATGCATCGGGTGGTCGCACTCTGTCTCGACGGTCTCGTCGCCTTCGACCTGACGGCGCCGGCGCAGGCATTCGGCCTCGCCGCCCGGCCCGGCGGCGAGCCGCTGTACGAGTTCTCCACCTGCTCCGTGGGAGGAGGGGAGGTCCGCAGCACGAGCGGCTTCGGCGTTTCCCCCCAGGCCGGGCTCGGGGCGATCCGCCGCGCCGACACGGTCGTCGTCCCCGCCTACGCCGCCCTGCTCGAGCCGCCGCCCGCGGAGGCGCTCGCCGCCCTGCGCGCCGCCGGGCGCCGCGGCGTCCGCGTGCTCTCGGTCTGCAGTGGCGCTTTCGCCCTCGCCCACGCCGGGCTGCTCGACGGCCGCCGGGCGGCGACCCACTGGGCCTGGGCCGGCGAGCTGGCCCGCCGCTTCCCGGCGATCGAGGTCGATCCCGACGCCCTCTACGTCGACGAGGGGCAGGTGATGACCTCGGCCGGCCTCAGCGCCGGCATCGACCTCAGCCTGCACGTGATCCGCAAGGACTTCGGTATCGCCGCCGGCGAGCGGGTCGCCCGCCACATGGTTGCGGCCCCGCACCGCGAGGGCGGCCAGGCGCAGTTCGCCGAGCGCCCGCCCGCCGCCCCCGGCGGCTCGCTCGAGGCGACCCGCCGCTGGTCCGCCGAACGGCTCGACGCGCAGCTCGACGTCGCCGCGATGTCCGATCACGCCGGGGTCAGCCCCCGCACCTTCGCCCGCCGCTTCCGCGAGGAGACTGGGACGACGCCGCTGCAGTGGCTGCTCTCGCAGCGGGTGCTGGAGGCGCGGCGGCTGCTGGAGGAGTCCGACCTGCCGGTCGAGACGGTCGCCTGGCGCTGCGGCTTTGGCACCGCGGCCTCGCTGCGCGATCACTTCCGCCGCGCCACGGCGACGACGCCGACCGCCTACCGGCGTGCCTTCGCCGGCCAGGGCTGAAGGTTGCGGAGCCGATCGGACCCCCAACCCTTCGGCCACGCCGGCGCCGCCGCGCTCTAAGGTCCGCGGCACGATGAGCCGCCGCGACCAGATCGTCCTCAGCGATGCCGAGCTGCTAGAGCTGCTCGGCGCCGAGCGGGTCGCCGTCGTCTCCAGCCTCGGCCCGCGCGGCTGGCCGCACTCGATGCCGCTCTGGTTCGTGCCGCGCGACGGCGAGGTCTGGATCTGGACCTACGCGAAGTCGCAGAAGGTGCGCAACCTCGAACGCGACCCGCGGGCGACGGTCCTGGTCGAGACCGGGCACGAGTACGGCGAGCTGCGGGGGGTGATGATCGAGGCCGAGGCCGAGATCCACCGCGACTTCGAGACCGTGATCGGCTTCGCCGAGGAGCTGACGCTGCGCTACGCCGACGGCATCTCCTCGATCGACGGCGACGCCAAGGCGGCGCTGGAAGCGCAGGCGCCGAAGCGCGTCGCGATTCAGTTCAAGCCGGTGCGGACCGCCAGCTGGGATCACCGCAAGCTCGGCGGCACCTACTGAGCCGTGGTTGACGATTTCGCTACATGCGGTCCGCCTCCGTGTTGCAGGGTGACGTGACCGGTACCTTTCTCGACTCGATGAGACGACGCATCTCAGCCGCCCTGCTTTTCACCTGCCTCGGGGTGGCCCTCTTCGCCGGCGTGCAGTCGGGTTCCGCGAAGGCGCCGATCGCCGCTCCGGCCGGCTTCTTCGGCATCGGGCCGCAGACGGAACTGACGCCGGAGGACGCCCGTTACATGAAGGCGGGCGGGATCGAAAGCGTGCGCCTGCCCTTGATCTGGGCGACGATCCAGCCGACGGCGAAGAGCGCCTATGACTGGAGCAGCTTCGACCAGGCGGTCGCGGTCGCCGCCCGCGGCGGCCTCGAGGTGCTGCCCTCGGTCGGCTCGCCCCCGCGCTGGGTCGCGCGCAAGGCGACGACGATGCCGGTCGACAGCGCCAGGCAGCGGACCGCGTGGCAGGCGTTCCTGCGCGCCGCGGTCGCGCGCTACGGCCCCGGCGGCGAATTCTGGAAGCAGCACCAGACCGGCGGCATCGGCCCCGGTCCGACCTACGAAACCGAGCCGCCGGTGCCGACGCTGCCGATCAAGACCTGGCAGATCTGGAACGAGTCCAACTTCTTCTACTTCGCCTACCCGGTCTCGGCGTCCCGCTACGCGAAGCTGGTGACGATCTCCAGCCAGGCGATCAAATCGGTGCGGCCGGGCGCCAAGGTCCTTCTCGCCGGGCTCTTCGGCGAGCCGACCGCCGGTGGCAAGCGCGGCATGCCCGCGGCGGCGTTCCTCGACCAGCTCTACCGCACCCCCGGGATCAAGAGCCGCTTCGACGCGGTCTCCCTGCACCCCTATGCGGTCGACGCCGAAACGCTGGAAGAATTCGTCGAGGAATTCCACGAAGTATCGGTCGAGAACCACGACCGGCCCGGCTTCTACATCACCGAGATGGGCTGGGGATCGCAGAACAACTTCCGGCAGGTCGCCTTCGAGCAGGGCGTCCAGGGCCAGGTGCGGCAGCTGCGCGACTCCTACGAATACCTGCTCGCCAACCAGCGCCGGCTCAACCTGAAGCAGGTCTACTGGTTCTCCTGGAAGGACCTCAAGGGGCTCTGCGACTTCTGCGACTCGGTCGGCCTCTTCCACGAAGGCCCGCGCTTCAAGCCGAAGCCCTCCTGGCGCGCCTTCGTGGGGCTCACTGGCGGCCGCGTGCGGCCGTGACGGGCTGACCGGGCAGCCGCGGCATGGAAGGGGACGCCGCCGGTCGTGACCGGCTGAAGCAGGGCGCCGCGCCCGTGCTTCTCGGCCTGGCCCTACTCGCCGCCGCCGCGGTGCTGCTCAGCTACGGCTCGGGGCTGACCTACTTCCAGGACAGCTGGGAGTTCCTGATGAACCGGCGCGGGTTCGGCGCCGCCGCCCTGCTCGAGCCCCACAACGAGCACATCGTCCTGGCCCCGGTCCTGATCGAGCAGCTGCTGCTGCGGGTCTTCGGCATGGGCTCGACGCTTCCCGAACAGGTGCTGCTGGTCGCCCTGCTGCTCGGCACGGCGGCGCTGACCTTCCTCTACGTCCGCCGCCGCGTCGGCGCCTGGCCGGCGCTGATGGCCGCGGTGCTGCTGGCCTTCCTCGGCCCCGCCTGGCAGGACCTGCTCTGGCCGTTCCAGATCGGCTTCGTCGGCTCGGCCCTGTTCGGCGTCGCGATGCTGCTCGCGCTCGAGCGCGACGATCGGCGCTGGGACGCCGCCGCCTGCGCCTTCCTCGCCCTCTCGGTCGGCTTCTCCAGCCTCGGCCTGGCCTTTGCCGTGGGTGCCGCCGTCGACGTCCTCCAGCGCCGGCGCAGCCGCGGCCTGCGCCGGGTCTACGTCGCCGCCGTGCCGCTGGCGCTCTACGCGGCCTGGTATGCGGGATGGGGCCGCGACGCCGAAACCCATCTCTCCGCGCACAACGTCCTGGTCTCGCCGCGCTTCGTCGTCGAAGGCCTCTCCGCCTCGCTCGACTCGCTGCTGGCCCTGGCGACGATCTTCGACGAAGCGGTCGGGCGCTCGCACTGGGGGCTGCCGCTCCTCCTCGCCCTCCTCGCCCTGGTCGTCTACTGCCAGTTCCGCCGGCCCGGCTTCTCCCCTCGCCTCTGGCCCGTCGCCGCCTCGGCCGCCGCCTTCTGGTTCCTGGCCGGGTTCAACTCGATCCCCGGCCGCGAGGCCTACTCGAGCAGGTACCTGTACGTCGGGGCGCTCTTCCTGCTGCTGATCGCCGCCGATCTGCTCGAGGGGGTGCGCTTCGGCCGCCGCGCCCTCCTGGCCGGCGGCGCGATCACGCTCCTCGCGGTCGGCTTCAACCTCGTGCCGCTGCGCGAAGGCCGCGACTTCCTCGAGTCCCAGACGGTGCTGACCCGGTCCGATCTGGCGGCGATCGAGATCGCCGAAAATACCGTCGAGCCCTCCTTCACCCTGCCCCCGGAGATCTCCGGCACCAGCTTCCTCAACGAAATCGAAGCCGGCGAGTACCTCACCGCGGTTCGCGAATTCGGCTCGCCCGCCTACACGCCAGCCGAGCTGGCCGACGCCCCCGAGGCCGGCCGGAAACAGGCGGACGTCGTCCTCGCCAACGCCCTGCCGCTGAGCATCGCCACCGAGGCGGGCAGCGGCCCGTCCGGCCGGGGCCGCCACTGCACCGAGATCCCCCCCGGCTCGAACCCCCCGCCCCTGTCGCTGCGACCGGGTGTGACCACGGTCGAGTTCGCCCCCGGCGGGCCCGGCACGATCCGCCTGCGCCGCTTCGCGGCGGGCGAGTATCCCCTGGTCAGCGAGGGCATCCCCGGCGCCTCGACGACCCGGCTGGATGTGCCCCGCGACAAGTCGGCGCGGCCCTGGCGCCTGCAGGCGGAAGCCGCGCAGGGCGGCACCGTCTGCCGCTAGCGCCCGCCGGCCGCGGCTTAGTCCGCGGCTAGCGGTGGCGCTTGGGCTTGGGGTGGGCGAGGCGGATCGTCAACCGCCGCGACTCGCCCGGCAGGTAGCCGCGCTCTTCGCGGGTCACGGCGGCGAAGGTCGTGCCGCCGCGAATCCGCGGCAGGAAGCGGGCGGTGCAGGCGCGGCTGAGGAAACGCGACCCGTTGGCGCGGCCATTGCGCAGCAGCTCGACCGAGGTCCCCCTGCGGTCGTCGCAGGGGGACACGAAGACGGTCAGCAGCGCCACCTTGCCGCGCTCGACCCGCCGCCGCTGCGGCTTGATGCCGACGAAGGTGGGGCTGCGCTTCGGCTGCGCTTCCTGGCTGGGCAGGAGCAGGGGCGAGGGTGGAGCCGGGCAGGTGGCCGGCGGCGCGCCGGTCAGGCGGTAGACGCGCCCGCTCTGCTCGACGACGTAGAGCCGCCGCGCCGCGTCTTCGCCGAAGGAGACCGGCCGGTCCGTCCGCAGGCCCAGCGAGCAGTCCCCGCTGGCCTCGCCGTCGGCCGTGGTCGGCAGCCGCAGGGAGCGGATCGTGCCCGAGCAGAGATCGGCGTAGACGTAGTGGCCGTAGAGAGCGCCGAGGTCGGGGTCCCGGGCGACGTATCCGCCGATGATCGAGCAGCGGCTGGAGCCGCCGAGGTCCGGGTCGGGCGTGTGCGGGTAGTCGAAGGCGGGCGCGGCGAAGTCGCCGGGCGCGAGGCCGGCGCACTCGGTGTCGGTGCCGGGCCCCGCGAGGAAGCCCTCGCGGCAGTTCCAGCCGTAGTTGGCTCCGGCCCCGCCGACCACGGTCGGGAAGGGGCTGGGCGCGAAGTCGACCTCCTCGCGCGCGCTCTGGCCGACGTCGCCGATCGCGATGTCGCCGCTGACGCGATCGAAGGAGAAGCGGAAGGGGTTGCGCAGGCCGTAGCTCCAGATCGTCTCGGCCGGATACCCGGAGCCGGCGAAGGGGTTGCCGGTCGGCAGCACGTAAGGCTGCGGGCCGAGGGGGGTGGGACGGATGCGGAGGATCTTGCCCAGCGCGGTCCCGAGTTGCTGGGAGTTGTGCTCCTCGTCGTTGGCGCCGCCGCCGTCGCCGGTCGAGACGTAGAGGTTGCCGTCGGGGCCGAACTGGAGCTGGCCGCCGTAGTGGTTGGTCTGGCCCGGGTGGGGGATGCTCAGCAGCTGGCGCAGGGTCGAGGTGTCGGCGGTTTTGTGGCCCGGGTCTTCAGAGACGAGTTCTTCGACCTGGATCGCGCCGTCGACGTCGTTGGCGTAGTCGACGTAGAGGCGGCCGCTCTCGTCGAAGTCGGGCGCGAGGGCGATCGACATCAGCCCGCGCTCGCCGTCGCAGCCGCCTCCGCAGCCGACCTCGGCGCTGAGGTCGGCGAATTTGCTCTTCACCCCGTCTTCGAGCAGCTGGATCATGCCCTTGCGCTCGACCACGAAGAGCCGGCCGGGGTCGTCGGGGTCGGAGGTGACGTAGGTCGGCTGTTCGAAGTTGCCCCCGACCTGCTCCAGGGTCAGCGCCTGGGCGCTGCTCGCGCCGAGCAGCGCCAGCGAGACCACGACTATTCCCAGCGCTCGAGTCACCCCTTCAAGTTAGCTGAGACCCACCGGCAACACGACACGTGCGTGCGGTAGCGTCAGCCGCCGTGATGGACCGCCTGCTGATCACCGGGGGGGCCGGCTTCGTCGGCTCCAACCTGGCCGTGTCGCTCGCCGCGAGGCATCCCGACTGGGAGATCGTCGCCCTGGACAACCTCTACCGGCGCGGATCGGAACTGAACCTGCCGCGCCTGGAGGCGGCTGGAGTCGAGTTCGTCCGCGGCGACGTGCGCGAGCCCGAAGACCTGGCGCGGCTGCCGCGCGTGTCGGCCCTGATCGAGTGCTCGGCCGAGCCCTCGGTGATGAGCGGCGTCGACGGCGACACCGGCTACCTGGTCCACACCAACCTGACCGGCGCCTACAACTGCCTCGAGCTGGCCCGCCGCGACGGCGCCTTCGTCGTCTTCCTCTCGACCAGCCGCGTCTACCCGGTGGCGCCGCAGGTCGAGCTGGCGCTGGAGGAGGCGGAGACCCGCTTCGAGATCGCCGCCGAGCAGGCGGTCCCCGGGATCTCGCCGGCCGGCCTCTCCGAGCAGTTCCCCCTCGACGGCGCCCGCACCCTCTACGGCGCCACCAAGCTTGCCGCCGAGCTGCTGATCGAGGAGTACCGGGCGGGGCTCGGGGTGCCGGCGGTGATCGACCGCTGCGGCGTCATCGCCGGCCCCTGGCAGATGGGCAAGGTCGACCAGGGCGTCTTCACCCACTGGATGCTCGCCCACCACTTCGGCAACCCGCTCAGCTACATCGGCTTCGGCGGCGGCGGCAAGCAGGTGCGCGACCTGCTCCACGTCGAGGACCTGGTCGACCTGGTCGAGCGCCAGCTGCTCGACCAGGGTGCCTGGGACGGGCGCACGGTCAACGTCGGCGGCGGCCGCGAGTGCAGCCTCTCGCTGCTGGAGACGACCGCGATCTGCCGCGAGCTGACCGGCAACGAGGTGCCGATCGAGCCGGTCGAGCAGACCCGCGCCGGCGACGTCCCGATATACCTTTCCGACTGCACGAAGATCTTCGGCCTGGACGAGTGGCGCCCGCAGCGCAGCGCCGAGCAGGTGCTTGCCGACATCCATGAGTGGGTAGCGGCGGACGAGGCGCGGATCAGCCAGGCGCTCAACATCGACACCCCCGCGGGGGGAAGGGAGTAGGCACGAATGCCGGTTGCGATCATCACTGGGGCCGGAGGCCTGATCGGCTCCGAGGCCGTCGAGCACTTCATCGCCGAGGGCTTCGACGTCGTCGGGATCGAGAACGACATGCGGGCCAGCTTCTTCGGCCCCGAGTCCTCGACCTCCCACGTGACCGAGCGCCTCGTCAGCGAGCACCCCGAGTTCCGCTGGGAGAACGCCGACATCCGCGACGGCGAGGCGATCGAGCGGATCTTCCGCGAGCACGCCGGCCGGATCGAGCTGGTCGTCCACACCGCCGCCCAGCCCTCCCACGACTGGGCCGCCAGCGACCCCCAGACCGACTTCGGCGTCAACGCCAACGGCACCCTCAACCTGCTCGAGGCCGCCCGCGCCCACTGCCCGACGGCGCCCTTCATCTTCTGCTCGACCAACAAGGTCTACGGCGACACGCCGAACCGGCTGCCGCTGGAAGACCTCGAGCAGCGGCTGGAGCTGCCCGAGTCCCATCCCTACTTCGGCGGCATCGACACCTCGATGTCGATCGACTCCTCGACCCACTCGCTGTTCGGCGTCTCCAAGGCGGCGGCGGACCTGCTGGTCCAGGAGTACGGCCGCTACTTCGAGATGCCCACCGTCGCCTTCCGCGGCGGCTGCCTGACCGGCCCCCAGCACGCCGGCGCCAAGCTGCACGGCTTCCTCGCCTACCTGATGAAGTGCACCGTCACCGGCACCCCGTACACCGTCTTCGGCTACGCGGGCAAGCAGGTCCGCGACAACATCCACAGCGCCGACCTGATCGCCGCCTTCGACGCCTTCCGGCGGGCACCGCGCGCCGCCGCCGTCTACAACATCGGCGGCGGCCGCACCAGCAACTGCTCGATGCTGGAGGCGATCGAGGTCTGCGAGCGCGTCTCCGGCCGCGAGCTGAGCTGGGAGATGGGCGAGGAGCCGCGGATCGGCGACCACCGCTGGTGGATCTCCGACCTAGCCCCGTTCGAGGCCGACTACCCGGACTGGAAGCTGCGCTACGGGGTCGAGGACATCCTCCGCGAGATGTACGAGCAGAACCTCGAGCGCTGGACGGCGACCCCCGCATGAAGCTCTCGGTGGTGATGCCCGCCCAGAACGAGGAGGGCTCGGTCGGGGGCACGGTCGAAGGCGTCGTCGCCGCCCTCGAGCGCGAGCAGATCGACTACGAGGTGATCGTCGTCAACGACGACAGCAAGGACTCCACCGAAGCGGTGGTCGCGGCGATCGGCGAGGCCAACCCGCGCGTGCGCTGCCACCGCTCCCACTACGAGCGCGGCTTCGGGATGGCGATCCGGGCCGGCCTCGACGTCTTCGAGGGCGACGCCGTCGCGATCGTCATGGCCGACGCCTCCGACGACCCCGAGGACCTCGTCCGCTACCACCGCATCCTCGAAGACGGCTGGGACTGCGCCTTCGGCTCGCGCTTCGTCCCCGGCGCCCGGGTCCACGACTACCCGCGCCTGAAGCTACACGATCAACCGGCTCGCCAACTGGTTCATCCGCATCCTCTTCCGCCACCGCTACAACGACACCACCAACGCCTTCAAGGCCTACCGGCGCGAGGTGATCGAGACGATCCAGCCGCTGCTCTCCAAGCACTTCAACCTCACCGTCGAGATGCCGCTGAAGGCGATCGTCCGCGGCCACACCTACGAGGTGATCCCGACCTCCTGGACCAACCGCACCAGCGGCGTGCCGAAGCTGGCGATGAAGGAGATGGGCAGCCGCTACCTCTTCATCGTCCTCTACGTCTGGCTCGAGAGCACGCTCAGCCGCGGCGACTACCGGGTGCAGCGGGCGGCCAAGAAAGCCGCCCGGTCCTCCGAGGCGGCTCGGCCCTAGTCCTCGATCCGCTCGAGCCGGTCTGGGGTCGTCGACCAGGCCAGCGCCCCGAGGGTCGCGGCGAGGCCCACCATCGCCAGCAGGGCGAGGGTGTCGGAGACCGCGAAGGCGTCGCTGACCAGGACGTGGTTGGTGATCAGGGCCGGACCGAGCGCGATCAGCAGCAGCTCCACCGCCCGCAGCGCCAGGATCGCGCGGATCGGCCGTGAGCGCAGCCAGGGGAAGCCGGCGTGTCGCTGCTGCAGCGCGACGACGGCGAGGAGCACCAGGGCCCAGGCCTGCAGGCCCTCGCGCAGCATCCCGGTCCGCGAGGCGCCCCAGTAGAGCGCGAAGGCGATGAACGGCGCCGCCACGGCGGCGAACACGGGCCACTTCCAGAGCCGCCAGGCGCGCCAGAGGCTGATCAGGAGCAGGGGGAAGAAGACGATGCCGATGCCGAAGGGCAGGGTGTTCCAGTACTGGAAGAAGAAGTGGATCGAGAAGGGCGACGTCCCTTCGAAGACGTTGATCGTCATCGCCTTCCCGTAGAAGAGGGGCAGCAGCATCGGCACCAGCGTGTTCCCCAGCGAGTCGGCCCGGTAGGTGAGCCACTCGGCCGGCGAGGGATAGGGATTGAGGCTGCCGGCGCTGCGCAGGTATTCGACGAAGTCGCTCTGGGCGAAGTGGGAGCCGTTGACGAGCCGCCAGGCGATCAGGCTGACGGCGACGCCGGCGATCATCAGCAGGGCGGACTTGATCTGGGGGCGGCGCCAGTCGGCGCCGCGCAGGGGCCAGAGCGCCAGCAGCCCGAGCCCGGAGAGCGAGAGCAGCGCGCCGGGGTGCATCAGGTACCCGACCCCGATCAGCAACCCGGATCGCAGTGCCTTGCGCTCGACGATGCAGATGCCGGCCATCAGCACCAGCGAGGCCCCGAACAGCTTCGGCCAGGTGAACCAGACTTCGTGCAGGAGGAAGGGCGTGGTCACGGCGAGGACCAGGGCCAGCCTCGCGGCCCGGAGGCCGCCGAGGCGGCGGGTCAGATCCCAAACCGAGAGGAAGGCGGTGCAGGCGAAGCTCATCATCGCCAGGCGGTAGGCCATGAACCCCTGCGGATCGAAGGGGCGCCAGGGCTGGTCGGGCAGCGGCACCTGCGGCCGGGCTCCGCTGAGGAAGACGATTGGGGCGCTGGCCAGCCCCGGGATCGGCCCCCGGGTGGAGAAGTTGTAGGGGAAGAGGTAGGAGCTGGCCAGCTCGCTGTACGGCGGCGTGCCGTGGGCGGCGAACTGGGGGATCAGGTACGAGATGCGGCTGTCGGAGCGGTCGCCGACCTCGAGCGTGCGCGAGATCGTGCCGCCGTACAGTTCGCCCTGCGGGCCCAGCGACCAGACGGTCTTGGCGATCGCGAACCCGAGCGCGCAGCCGACGATCAGCAGCACCCGCTGCTCCTCGCGCTCGAACAGGTCCTCCGGCCCGGCCCCGACGAGGGTGCCCAGCATCACTCCCAGCACGGGGCCGAAGACGAGGAAGCAGGCCAGCCGCGCCTCCATCTCCCCGGCCAGCGCCCAGACCAGGACGCCGGCGCCGGCCAGCAGCGCCAGCCCCGGCAGACAGAGGAAGGCGAGGCTCGGCTGGCGCTCGCCGGCGAAGGCGCGCCAGATCACGCCGGGGCCGAGCAGCAGGGTCAGCGCCAGGCAGGCGGTGCAGAGCACCCGCAGCAGGTCCAGGAGTTGGGCCCCGGCGCTCGTCTCGTAAGCGAAGGACGGGCGGGCGAGGAGGCCGAGCAGGCAGGCGAGGGCCGCCAGCCCCCAGACGAGGAGCAGCGCCGCTCTCTCGCGTCCGATCGCCACCGGTGCCTCGGCGCCGGCGCTAGGGCTTCTTGCCGATCACCAGGAACTGCTTGCCGAGCAGCTTCCAGGCGAGCGGCATCTTCAGGTAGGTCCGGGTCAGCGCCGGGGAGGGGGGCAGGACGCCGCGGAAGGAGTAGGGGAGGTAGCGGGGGATGATCCGGTCGGGCTCGAAGCCGGCCGCGTAGAGGTGCTCGCCGATCGCCATGTGGGTCAGCGCGACGTAGTGGTCGGCGCAGTCCCAGTACTCGTCGGAGCAGTAGCGGTAGTTCGGGCCCATGATCGCGATCCGGCCGCCGCTCTCCATCACCCCGTGCATCTTTTCGAGGAAGGCGGCGATCGCCTCCTGGTCGTGCAGGTGCTCGAGGAAGTTGGAGACGTAGATGCCGTCGAAGTGGCCCGCCGGGAGCTCGGCGTCCATGATCATCGAGGTGATGACCTTGGTGTCTGGCTTGTGCGCGGCCTGCTCATAGCTGACCGCGTCCACCGCCCAGGTCTCCCTGGCCGGCACGGCGCCGATGAACTCGCCGCGGCCGGCGGCCGGGTCGAGCACCTTCTGGGGCTTGCCCATCAAGCCATGGACGTGGGGGGCGATCTCGTTCCAGACGGCGGCGCGGCCGTCCTGGTCGATGTCGCGGAAGCGGTAGGAGTAGAGGCGCTCGTAGTTCATCGCGGGAGCCTATCCAGCGCCGGAGGGGGAGGGCTGGTGCGTGCAGGCGACGATCGCCTGGGCGCCGCTTAGCTGCGCCTGCCAGGGGACTTCGGAGCGGTCTGGGGGGATGCTGAGCAGGGAGGCGCTGGCGCCCGCGAGCGAGCTTTCGACCGCGAATTCGTCGCCGTAGCGGCGCAGGCCGATCTCGGCCTCGGGCCCCGGCGCGACCCGGAAGACGGTGCTGCCGGCCAGCGTGATCGCGACCCCCTGGGCGCCGGCGCCGGCGGCGATCCGCAGGCAGCTTCCCCGGGTCGAGACCCCGGCGTAGGCGATCTGGGCGACCGGCGGCGACCCGGACGGCGGCTGCGCTGCCTCGGCGCCGGCGCGGCCGAGCTCGACCGGGAGCGCGTTGGCGAGGACGACGTCGACCTGCTTGCGGACCATGGCCGGCGCCGTGGGTAGCTCCGCCGCCTTCTCCGCCGGCGAGCCGTGCGCGTCGACGGCGCTGAGGTAGGAGCCGGCGTCGATCGGGACCAGGGTCGCGGTGCCGGCGATCTCCGGGGTCAGGGCGAAGCTCGGGTCGACCGTGTCGCGGGCGATCTCGATCGCCGCCAGCTCCCCCCGCGCGAGTTCGCTCTGCTGCTCGACGAAGGTGTGGCCGTCTTTCAGCGGCGCCAGGTTGGAGAGCAGGGCGACGGCGGTGAGGCCGCCGAGCACGAGGATCGTCCTGCCGTCCTTCAGCCGCGCCCCCCTGAAGACCTCCGCCAGGATCAGGACGATGAAGATCGCGCCGAGGTACTGGTAGCGGCTGGCGGTCGCCTCGCGACCGGGGATGAAGTTGAAGCCGCCGAGCACCCAGAAGCTCGCGGCGGCGGTCACCACCACCCAGATCTGCGGCGAGACCTGGTTGCGGCGACGCAGCCAGAAGGCGCTGAGGACGACGACGGCGACCAGCAGCGGCTGCCCCCAGTCGGGACTGCCGCCGCCTTCGGCGCCGACCTGGAGCGTGCTGAGGCCGACCAGGGACGCCAGCGAGGAGGCGATGCCTTCGGCGGCGTAGAGCGGCGTCCCGGCGACGTTGGTGAGGCTGAGGGCACTCGGCACCTCGTGGCCGTAGGTGAGGTACCAGACCGCGAAGAGGGCGAGGGGGACGGCGGCGACGTAGAGGCGGGCGAGGCCGCGGGTGCGCCGCCGGATCAGCGCGTCCACCCCGGCCGCCAGCGCGAACGAGACCCCGAGGCTGGAGCAGCCGGTCGCCAGGACCAGCAGCAGGCAGGCGAGCAGGTCGCCGGCGCGGTCGTCGCGCTCGAGCGCCAGCAGGGCCCCGAGGCCGGCCGCGATCGAGCCGACCAGGGTCATCTCGAAGGGCCAGAGCAGGACGTTCCAGGCGGGGCCGAGGAAGAGCAGCAGGATCGCCGGGAAGAGCGCCAGCCAGTCGCCGATCCGGCGCCGCGCGTAGAGGAAGAGCAGGATCGCGGTGCCCGTGTAGAGGAGGACGGCGATCACCCGCTCCGGCCCGACCGAGGTCATCCCGAAGATCGCCAGGCAGAGCTTGTAGATCGCCGCCGGCACCGGCACCGGGTGGACGTCGTTGGGGAGGAAAAAGGCGTCGGCGTTGAAGCCCTGGCGGTGGATCATGAAGTGCCACTCGTCCTGGAAGAAGGTCATCCCCGAGCAGATCGTCAGCAGCACGACGATCGAGGCAGCGGCCGCGACGGCGAGGATCAGTGCCGGGGCGTTGCGGGGCAGCGAGGGGAACGTGGCTTGGTGGCGCCTCATCCGAAGCGGCAGTCTTTCGTAGAGTCGGCTTCCGTGTCGCCCCCAGGCAAGAGCGCCGAGCTCGCGATCGCGATGGCCAGCTTCGAAGCCGACCGCGACCTGCTCCGCGCCCAGCTCGACTCGATCCGGGCCCAGACGCGGCAGGACTGGGTCTGCGTGATCAGCGACGACTGCTCGCGGCCGCAGGCCTTCGCTGAGCTGGAGGAGATGGTCGCGGGGGACCCCCGTTTCGTGCTCTCGCGCTCGCCGCGGCGGCTCGGCTTCTACCGCAACTTCGAGCGGGCGCTGACGATGGTGCCGGCGGACGCCCGCTTCGTCGCCCTCGCCGACCAGGACGATCGCTGGCAGCCGCGCAAGCTGGAGGTCCTGGCGGCGGCGATCGGCTCCGCCCGGCTCGCCTACAGCGACGCGCGGATCATCGACCGCGAGGGAGGGGTCGTCTCACCCACCTACTGGGTCTCCCGCCGGCCCAACTCGGGCGACCTCGCCTCGCTGCTGGTGGCGAACACCGTGACCGGCGCCGCCGCCCTCTTCCCCCGCGAGCTGCTCGACCGGGCACTGCCCTTCCCCGAGGTCCCCGGCCGGGCCTACCACGACCACTGGCTCGCCCTCCTCGCCCTCGCCGAGGGCGAGATCGCCTACGTCGACGAGCCCCTCTACGACTACGTCCAGCACGACGGCGCCGTGCTCGGCCACGTCGGCGGCGAGCCGGCGCCCCCGCCGGCGGGGGCCGCCGCAAGCCGGGCGCAGCGCTGGCGCCAGGCCTACCTGGAGGACTACCGCCGCGTCCTCGGCCTGGCGAGCGCCCTGCAGCAGCGCTGCGAGCCGCTGCCCGATCGCCGCCGCCGGCGCGCCCTGCGCCGTTTCCTCGCCAGCGAGCGCTCGCCGCTCGGCCTGGCTTGGCTGGCCCAGCGCTGGCTGCGGCACTCGCTCGGTCGCAGCGATACCGGCGGCGCTGAGCGCACCCTGCTCGCCGCCCTCGCCTGGTACTGGCTCGCCCGCGCCCGCGGCTACGACCCGGCGTCCGGGTCGCAGAGGTAGGCGTAGATCCCGGAGAGCGCCCGGTCCCAGTCGCCGTGGCGGGCGGCGATGTCCTCGATCCCGCGCTGGGCCAGCCGCTGTCGCAGGGCGGCGTCGGTCGCCAGCCGCTCCAGGCCCTCGGCGAGGCCGTCGACCGTGCGCGGGCAGCGGATCGAGTTCTCCTCGTGCTGGATGATCCAGTCGCCGGCGGGGTTGTCGAAGGCGACCACGGGAGCGCCGCAGGCGAGCAGCTCCAGCGGCAGGTAGGAAGGGTGCTCGGAGACGGTCAGGGCGATCCCGAGGTCGCACTGGCGGTAGAGCTTGCCGGTGTCCCGGTAGTCGAGCAGGCCGAGGTGCTCGATGCCGCGGCCGAGGTCGTTGGGGTGGGCCCAGGAGCCGGCGGTGATGATCCGGACGTCGAGGCCGAGGCGGCGCTTGAGCTCGGCTAGGGCGGGGGAGGCGAGCTCCCAGCAGTTGCGCCAGTGGCCGGGGCGGGCGTAGGTGAAGATCGTCACCGGGTCCCCCTCGCTGTGCTCGCGCCTGCCCCTGGCGTGGAAGACCGAGTCGTCGACGGCCGGCATGAAGGCCATCCCCTCGCCGTCGTAGCGGTCCTGGTAGAGCGAGAGCATCCGCTCCGTGTTGCAGAGCCCGTAGAGGCCGAGCCGGTAGGTCTCCTCGGCCAGGGCGTAGTTGGTCCCGGCGGGGTAGAACATCGGCTCGAAATCCTGGATCAGGTAGAAGCGGCGGCGGGTGTGGGGGAAGTTCGCGGCCAGGTAGGTGGTGTGCCACTGGGTCGCGATCGAGACGTCGGCGGCGGGCATCGAGTCGAGGTTCGGCCCCGGCTCGCCGCTGCTGAAGGCGATCTTCGAGCCGGAGATCGCCGGGAAGGCGGCGTCGATCGCGGAGCGGATGTAGCGCTCGTTCGGCGCCGCGGCGACCACGAATTGGTTCTCGACCCCGTGCTCGAGGGCGAGCCGCTCGGCGATCCGGAAGGCGGTGTTGATGCCGCCGTAGAAGGGGCTGTCGATCTCCGGCAGGAACCAGTTCACCGTCTTCACCTCGATCGGGCCGCGCTCGGCCTCGTGCTGCTCGCGGATGCGCTGCTCCAGCCCCCGGTCGGCCCGGCACTGCTTGGCCAGCATCCGCGATTCCTCCTCGTCGGAGCGCTGGCGGAAGATCGAGAATTCGCGGCCGAGGACCTCGCCGACGACCTTCATCGCCGCCGGCTCCTCGGCGCCGCGCAGGGCCGGCTCGGTGTGCTGCAGCGAGAGGCTGGGGGAGAAGTAGGGGTCGCCGCCGCGCAGCCAGGTCTGGTAGCGCCAGTAGCTGGTGAAGAAGTCCTCCGGCGGCACGTTCTCGCCGCGGGTGACGCTCTCCAGGTGGCGGACCTCGGCGAACGGCGAGCAGATGCTGCGCTTGCCGTGGAAACGGGCGTCGAGGCCGAGCACGACGTCGCTGCCGCAGAGGACGAAGCGCTCGTCGAAGCCGCCGATGCGCTCAAAGAGGTCGCGTTCGACGGCGACGCAGGCGGCGGTCACCGAGAGGCAGTTCCGGTACCAGGCGGTGGACCCGATCAGGCTGTCCTCGCCGGGACGCATGCCGGCGAAGAGGTGGCCGCCGAAGCCGGTCATCCCGATCACGACGCCGCCGTGCTGGATCGCCCCGGAGCCGTCGAGCAGCTGCAGGCCGGCGAGCCCGATCTCGGGCTGGGCCGTCCAGCCCACCAGCTCTGCCAGCCAGTCGGGGGAGACGATCTCGGTGTCGTCGTTGAGGAAGACCAGGGTCTGGCCGGAGCAGGCGCGGGCGCCGAGGTTGTTGGCCGCCGAGTAGTTGAACTCACCCTCCCACCAGACGACCTCGAGCCCGAAGTGGTCGCTGCGGTCGCGGTACCAGCGCTCGGCCTCGGCGTCGCGGCCGCCGCTGTCGACGACGACGACCTCGAGCTCCGGGTAGTCGGTCGCGGCGAGGCTGTCGAGGCAGCGGGCCAGCAGGGTCTCGCGGTTGCGGGTCGGGATCACGATCGAGACCGGGGGTGGGTCGGTCAGCTCCCAGCGCACCCGCACCGCACCGCGCTCGACCGACACCGCCGCCTTGCGGCCGCTCGCGGCGAGGTGCGCGGCGACCAGCTCGGCTCCCTCCTCGCTGCTCGCTGCCGAGCGCCGGGTGCGGTGGACCAGCACCCGGGAGACCCTGGCCACCTCGCTCTCGCCGAGGTCGAGGGCCAGCAGCAGCGCCCACCAGCGGGCGTCGCCATGGCGCTCGCCGAAGCCCCCCGCCGCCAGCAGCCGCTCGCGGCGGACGGCGAAGGCGCGGCCGAGGTAGTTGGCGGAGAGCAGCATCTCCGGCGACCAGGAGGGGAGGAAGCGGGGGTCGTGGGCGCGGCCGTCGGAATCGAGCAGGTCCTCGTCCCAGTGCACGAGCTGCAGCGAGGGGTCGTCCCAGCCCCGCGCGGCGACGTTGAAGAGGAAGTCCGGCTCGGGCACGTCGCCGGCCTCGAGCACGAGCACGAAGTCGCCCGCCTCGCCCTCGCCAGCCAGACGCAGCGCCTCGGCCTCGTCGGCGGCCGAGCGCACCTGACTGCCGGCGCCGAGTGGGGCGCGGGCGCCGGCGACGGTCGCCGTCCAGGTCGGGAAGGTCTGCCGCTTCAGCGCCGCCAGCGTCTGCTGCAGGTCGCCCTCGCCGGCGAGGATCACGCAGTGGACGCCGATTCGGATCGACGCCTCGCGCACGCGGTGCCTTTCCTGGGCCAGCTCCTCGGCCTTCGGCCGGTGGCCGTCGAGCCACTCCAGATAGCTCGGCGTGGTCGCCGTGGGCGAGCGCGACCAGCGCCAGCGCCAGCGCGTGCGGCTGGCGATGCTGCGGGCGTCGAGCGCGACCGAGCGGCCGGTGATCAGGGCCGCCCGCGCCCGCGAGCCGCGCGGCGCGAATCTCTCCATCGTCTCCCGGGCCCAGCGGCTTTGGCCCGACTGACCTGCGTCGCTCACGGCCGGGAAGCTAGCGGCTTACGGCGAATCCAGAGCGAGCCGCCGCGGCCGGGGTAGAAGCGCTCGAAGCCGGGAACCGCCGCTTCGATCACCTCGGGGTGGCGATGGGCGAGCCAGCCCACCGAGAGGACGACCTCGAACTCCTGGTTGAAGGCGAGGAACGACTGGACCAGGTACTGCTCGTTCCAGGCCCAGCCGGCGAGGACCCACTGCGGCGGGTACTCGCCGGGCAGGAAGATGTCGTGGATGTGGATTACGACCCCCGGGGCGAGCCGTGGCAGCACCTCGCCGAAGAGGTAGACGACGTCGCTGCCGGTCTTGACGGTGTGGGTGCTGTCGATGAAGAGCACGTCGCCCCCCTCGAGCTCGGCGAAGAAGTCGAGCGGCATCTCCTCGATCGGCTGTTCGACCAGGTTGGAGATGCCGTCGACACCGGCGGCGACGAAGTCCTGCGGGTACGGATCGACGCAGGTCAGCCGCATCTGCCCGTCGAGGTGCTCGCGGTTGACACGGGCGGCGAGCAGCGAGGTCCAGCCGGAGCCGACCTCGATCATCCGCTGCGGCTGCAGCTGACGCAGCATCGCCTGCAGGGCCCAGGCGTCGTGGGGGGCGAAGGCCGGGTTGGTGGAGAAGAACTCGGTCGGATCCTCGGTCGTCTCGGGGAAGGTCATCGCCTCCTGGCGGCCAAGCTCGTTGCGGACCAAAGCCAACTGCTCCTCGCCGCGCCAATCGACGCCGACCTGCTCCGGAGCCCGCTCGGGCCAGAGGCGGGCTCGCATCTGCGGTGTCGAGAGTAGACGCGTGTCCGGGACCGGGCTGTGGAAGTGGGTCAGTTCGGGCCAGTAGAAGAGCGGGCGATCGCTCTCTGCCGGGGGCGAGTCGTCCGCCGGCTCCGCGGGCGGTGGGGCGGCGGCCGGCGAGCCCCGGTGACGCAGCATCTGCAGCCGGTTCGCGAGGCGGACGATGCGCCGCCCGCGGAGCGCCTCGACCTCGGCCCAGGCGGCGGTGAGCGCCGCGTCGCGTTCCGCTAGCTCGCGCTTTAGGCTCGTGACCTGGAACGTCTCGAGCGCATCCCCCTGCATGTCCGCGTCGGCCATCGGGCCGCAGGGTATCCCAGGCGGAATCGCTTCAGGCGTCGAGAACACTTTCGAGCGGAGAACGACCAATGAGTCTTACCGAGCTGCCCCTGGTCACGATCGTGATGCCGGTGACCAAGACCCGGTTCCTCGACGAGGCGATCGAGAGTGCTCTCGAGCAGAGCTATCCGGCGCTGGAGGTGATCGCGCTCGACGACGGCTCGAGCGACGAGGCGATGCCGGCCTTGCTCGAGGGCTTCGCCGAGCGCGCCCCGGAGCGCTTCCGTTTCGTCCGCCACGACAACGTCGGCCAGTCGCAGACGATCAACCGCGGCATCGAGCTCGCGGCTGGGACGATCGCCGGCTACCTCTCCGACGACGACCTGCTGCGCCCCGACGCGGTCTCGCGCCTGGTCGAGGTTCTTCAGGACTCGGCCGTCGCGGTCGTCGCTTACCCGGACTACGAGATCATCGACGAGTGGGGGAACGTGGTCGACTCGATCGCTCCGCTGGAGTACTCGCTGCGCGAATCCGCCCGCCTGCACGACTCGATCGTCGGCGCCGGCGCCCTATTCCGGGTCGATGCCTTCCGCCAGGTCGGCGGCTGGGACGCCGACCTGCGCTACCGCGCCGACTACGACTTCTGGCTGCGCCTGGCCTCGCTCGGGGACTTCGGACAGGTCCGCGAGCCGCTCGCATCCTGGCGCTACCACCCCGGCAGCGGCAGCGTTGCCGGCGTCGGCCTGCCGATGGCGCATGAGTCGCTCCGCGTCCTCGACAAGCTCTTCGAGCAGCCGGCACTGGCGCCGGAGCTGGAGGAGGTGCGCGCCGAGGCGTACCGCAACGCCTTCGTGCAGGCTGCCCTCGCCCTCCGCTCCGGCGGCTCGGGTCCGGGCGAGCGCTTCTACGTCTTCGACCGTCACATGCCGGCGATCTCGCGCGCCGCACGGGAGTCCAGCACGACGCCCGACGCCCTGCTGAACGCTCAGGTTGCGCACCTCGACCGGGAGATCACCGGCCTGCGCGAGCTTCTCGCCCAGCGCGAGGAACTCGTCGCGATGTTGGAACGTCCCTGGTGGTGGCGGGCCTCGCGGCGGCTGGTCCCCGCCGGCCTGCGACCCTGGGCCAAGCGGCTGGCCAGGCGGCTGCGCCCCGGTTTCGGCGAATGAGCGAGGTGGGAGCGGCCCCAATCCGCGTCCTCGTCGTCGGCTTCGTCGGCAGCATCCACACCGTCCGCGCCGTGCGGCCGATGGTCGAGCTCGGCTGGGACGTCCATGTCTTCGCCTCTCACCCCCACTGGCCCGACCGGTCCTGGCGCGGCGTGACTCTGCACCTTGATCCGGGCTTCGACGGAGCCGACCGCGATCCCAGCGTGCAGGTGCGACGACTGGCGCCATCGCCCGCCGATCCCGAACCGGTGATCGAGGGCCTCAGCTGGCGCCAGAGGGTGGATGCGCTGGCGCGGACGGTCGAGAAGCTGGCTCCGGACTTCGTCGACTCGATGGAGATCCAGCACGGCGGGTACCTGATGCTGGAGGCAGGTCGGCTGCTGAGCTCTCCCGCCCCGCCCTGGGTGGTCCACAACTGGGGCTCGGACGTCTTCTACTACGGCGCCAACCCGCGGCACTCCCAGCGCCTTCGCGAGGTTCTCGGCGGCTGCGACTTCTACGGGGCGGAGTGCCACCGCGACATCGGCCTCGCGCGCGCGTTCGGCTTCTCCGGCCGCGCCCTGCCAGTCTTCCCGAACCCGGGGGGATTCGACCTCGAGCGAGCGGCGCAGCTGCGCCGCGAGGGGCCGAGCTCGGCCCGGCGGACGATCGTCCTCAAGGCCTCGAACTTCTTCGTCTACCGGCCGCGGACCGCGCTGGCGGCGCTCGATCGCTGCGGCGAGCTGCTCGCCGGCCACCGGCTGGCGCTCTACACGGCGACCGCGGACGTCGAGCGTGAGGCGCGCGAGCTGGCGGAGCGGCGCGGGATGGAGCTGGAGGTGGTCTCAACCGCGGAAGCGCCGGTCGGCCACGACGAGATCCTGGCGATGCACGGCAGGGCGCGGGTCTCGATATCGCTCAGCCTCAGCGACGCGATCTGCACCTCCTTCCTCGAGGCGATGCTGATGGGCTCCTTCCCGATCCAGTCCGACACCAGCTGCGCCCCGGCCTGGTCGCGGCAGGGCAGCGGCGCCTTTTTCGTCGACCCCGAGGATGAGGGGCAGGTGGCGACGGCGCTGCGCAGTGCCCTGACCGACGATTCCCTGGTCGACTCCGCCGCGCTCGAGAACGCCGCGACCGCCGCCTCCCGTCTCGACCACCGGATCCTGCTGGGGCGGGCGATGGACGTTTACGAGCGGCTCGCGGTCGAGATCCGCTCCGGCGCCCGCGAGGCCGGCTCCGCGGGGCTTGACCCGAAGGCGATGACGGCGCGGCTGCGGCAGCTAGCGCAGCCCTGCGGCTGCGAGGGGTCGGGGCTGCGCCGGGAGGAGCTGGCGATGCAGCTGCTGGAGTCGGCCGCGCCCTCCCTGCCGCGGACGGCCGACCTGCTCGGCGATCGGGATTCGGACCGCGACTGTCCCGACCTCGCCGACGACCTGCTTTGGGTGATCGAGCGCCAGGCCGAATACGGCAGGGGCCAGGAGCTCGGCGTCGCGGCGCAGCGCGGCGAGGTCGGCGAGCCGAGCGACGGCTGGTACGACGGCGAGCTGGTCGAGCGTGACGCCCATATAGACGCTCTGCGCCACCACGTGAGGACGATGCAGGAATCGCTCGACGGGTTCCATCGGCGGCTCGAGGCCGAACTCGCAGCTCCCCGTGGCGGCTGGAGGTCGATCGCCCGCCGCCTGCTCCCCGCCGGGCTGCGCACCCGGCTGAAGCGCCGACTCGGATCTGGCGGGGGAGGCTGAAGGTGCGCCGGCGTCGCGACAGGGCGAAGCTGCCGACCCTCTCGGTCCTGCTCGAGGGCGAGGCCAAGTGGGCGGATGACGGGATCGATCCTTCGCGGCTGGAGGTGGTCCCGCTCGACGGCGCCGGCGACGAGTCGTTTATCGCCGGTCTGGAGCGGGCCGAGGGGGAGGTCGCCGTGCTCATTCGAGCGGGTGAGGAGTTGCTCGCGGGGGGCCTGCGCCGCCTTGCCGAGACCCTCTCCTCCGATCCGAGGGCGGTGGTGGCCTATCCCGCCTTTCGCCAGCTCGACCGGCAGGGCGAGGTCGCCGAGACGGTCGTTCCCGAGGAACCCGACCTGATCGAGCTCTTCAGGCAGCAGCAGATTCCCGCCGGTCCCGCCCCCGCCTTCCGCGTCCGGGTGGCGCTGGAGGCGGCCCGGGGTGCCGTCGGCGAGCCCGACCAGGAGCTCGCCTTCTGGCTCGGGCTCGCGGCGCGGGGTCGCCTGCGCCGCGTCGCCGAGCCGCTCGCCCAGTGCCTACCGGCTCCCACCCCCGTCCCGGCCGGTCTCGAGGCCGCCCGCGCCCGGCTCGCGATGTTGGAGCGGCTCGGCACCGACCTTGCCCTGCCGCCAGGATCAGAGCAGATCGTCACCTCGGCGGCGCGCACCGGCTGTGTCCTCGCCGCAGCCGACGTCGGCGCGGGGTTCAACGCTCGCGAGGAGCGAATCTGCGTCGTCGATCGCTTCGGGGCGCTGCCCGATCCCCTCGATCCCGATCTCGACGCCGAGGTTCTCGGCCTGGAGGCGGGGGTCGCCGACCTCGAGCGCGAGGTCGACCGCCAACGCGCGGCGGTCAACGTACTCGAATCCCTGGTCCAGAAGGGCGTCGCGGATGGCTGAGCGCAGTCCGTCGGTGACGATGCTGATCCCGACCTTCGACCGGGCCGAACTGCTCGGGGAGGCGATCGACAGCCTGCTCGCCCAGGACCATCCGCGGCTCGAGGTGTTGGTCCTCGACGACGGCTCGACCGACCGCACGCCGGAGCTGCTCGCCGACTATGCCCGCGCCTGCCCGGATCGCTTCCGCTGGACCCGGCACGAGAACGTCGGCCAGGCGCGCACGCTGAACCGCGGATTCGAGCTGGCCGAGGGTGAGCTCGTCGGCTTCCTCAGCTCGGACGACGTCCTACTCCCGGGCGCGGTCTCGAAGCTTGCGGCGGCCTTCGCAGCCGAGCCGGAGGTCGTCGTCGCCTACTCGGCCTGGGAGTACGTCGATGCCGTCGGGCAGCGCCTCGACCGGGTGATGCCGGTCGAGTTCAGCGTCGAGCACGCGATTGCTTCGAGCGATCCGGTGATCGGCCCGGGAGCGCTCGTCCGCCGCGAGGCGATCGCCCGGGTCGGCGGCTGGGATCCGGAGATCCGCTATTCCGCCGACTTCGAGTTCTGGCTGCGGGTCGCCGCCGTCGGCCCGTTCCGTCGCGTTCCCGAGGTGCTGGCCCGTTACCGCTGGCACCAGGGGATGCTGGGCCGTTCGGGCGCGGGCTTCGGGATCGCCAAGGAGCGGGTCGCGATCGTCGACCGCTTTCTCGAGTCCGGCGCTCTGGGCGGGGAGGCAAAGCGGATCGAGGCGCGGGCGTATCGCAGCGCCTATCTGGTCGGCGCCGGCCTACTCGGCCCCAACGCGCCCTGGGAGCGCTTCTTCCTCGGCGATCGGCTCGACAACCTGACCTTCGAAGGACGGCGCGCGGGACTCCCCGCGAAGGCCGAGGCGCTGCGCGCCAGGAGCCGGGAAGCTCGAGCGGGAACTCAGTAGTCTGAGCCGGCGCGTTGCGGCTCTTGGCGACACCCTTGCGCGCCAGCGAAACGAGGCAGAGGATTGAAGCCCCCCAGACTTCCAAGAGCGACCGAGGTAAAGGCGCGCCGATGCGGCTGCTGATCCTGGGCGGAACCGGCATGCTCGGCCACAAGCTCTGGCAGCGGGCACGCGAGCCGCTCGAGGCCTGGACCACCGTCCGCGGCGAGGAGCTGGCGGGTCCGGCGGCGGCCGTGCTCGACCCGGCGCGGGTCGTGACCGGGGTCAATGCCGAGGATCCCGGCAGCGTCGAGCGGGCGATCGAGGAGAGTGGCGCCGACGCCGTCGTCAACTGCATCGGGATCATCAAGCAGTCGAGCGCCGCCGCCGACCCGGTGCCGTCGGTGATGGTCAACTCGCTCTTTCCGCACCAGGTGGCGGCGCTATGCCACGCTGGCGGCAAGCGCTTCGTCCACGTCTCGACCGACTGTGTTTTCTCCGGCTCGCACGGCGGCTACAGCGAGGACGACCTCCCTGACGCCAGCGATCTTTACGGCCGCTCGAAGCTGCTCGGCGAGGCGACGGGTTCCGGCTCGCTGACCGTGAGAACCTCGATCATCGGCCGTGAGCTGGGCTCTTCGTTCGGCCTCGTCGAGTGGTTCCTCGGCGAAGTCGGCAACCGGGTCCGCGGCTTCGAGCGGGCGATCTTCAGCGGCTTCACCACCACTGCCCTGTCCGAGCTGCTGATTTGGGCGCTGACCGAGCAGCCGGAGCTCGAGGGCCTCTGGCACGTCAGCGCCGATCCGATCGACAAGTACCGGCTGCTGACGATGGTCCGCGACGCCTACGGCGTCGAGGTCACGATC
Organism: uncultured Solirubrobacterales bacterium; assembly: GCA_963812145.1. Lineage (GTDB taxonomy): Bacteria > Actinomycetota > Thermoleophilia > Solirubrobacterales > 70-9 > VAYN01. The sequence goes on along the minus strand of CAWEUG010000002.1, from coordinate 565,775 downwards.
GACCGCGACGAGGAGGTCGCGGTGGATCGCAGCCTCGACTCCGGCAGGTTCCGGGCCGCAACCGGCTGGCAGCCGCCGAGTTGGCAGCAGATGATCGACCAGATGGCGGCCGATTCGACTCCCTACGACGAGATCCGGAGGTCTAGCCTTGCTTAGTGGCAAACGCGTTGTGGTGACGGGGGGGACCGGTTCCTTCGGACAGGTGCTCGTGCGCAGGCTGCTGGAGGGCTCGGCCGGGCTGCCGGAGGAGATCGTGGTCTTCTCGCGCAGCGAGGCGACCCAGCACTCGATGCGGCTCGCCTTCCAGGAACGGCAGGTGGCGACCGACGAGATCGTCTACGAGGAGAACCGCCACCACCGCCTCCACTTCCGCATCGGCGACGTCTCCAACTACGCGGCGGTCAGCTCGGTCCTGCGCAACGCCGACGTCGTCTTCCACGCGGCGGCCCTGAAGCAGGTGCCGGCCGCCGAGTACCACCCCTTCGAGGCGGTGCGGACCAACATCGTCGGCGCCGAGAACATCGTCCAGGCGATCCGCGAGCACGACTTCCCGGTCGAGACGGTTGTCGGCGTCTCCACTGACAAGGCCTGCAAGCCGGTCAACGTGATGGGGATGACCAAGGCGATCCAGGAGCGGATCCTGGCCCAGGCCGCGATCGAGTGCCCGGACACGCGCTTCCTGCTCGCCCGCTACGGCAACGTGCTCGCCTCGCGCGGCTCGGTGATCCCGGTCTTCAACCAACAGATCCGCGCCGGCGGGCCGGTGACGGTGACGACGCCGGAGATGACCCGCTTCCTGCTCAGCCTCGACGACGCCGTCGACATCGTCCTCGCCGCCCTCCGCGACGGCTCCTCCGGCGAGACCTGGATCCCCCGCGTCCCGGCGGCGCGGATGGTCGACATCGCCGCGGCGCTGATCGGCGACCGCGACATCGAGGTCAAGATCACCGGCATCCGCCCCGGCGAGAAGATCGACGAGGTGCTGGTCTCCGAGGAGGAGGCGGCACGGACCTTCGACCGCGGCGACTACCTGACGATCGAGCCGATCCTGCCGGAGTCGCGGCTGGAGAGTCCGCCCGGGGTGCCGTTCGAGGGGCGCGAGTACAGCTCCGGCAACGATCTGATCGACCTCGCCGCCGCCACCGCGCTGATGAAGAAGCACGGCCTGATGCCGGACGACGAGCCCGTCTACATCAAATGAAGGTCCTCACCGTGCTCGGCACGCGGCCGGAGATCATTCGTCTCAGCCGCGTGATCGAGCGCCTCGACGCGGTCTGCGACCACCTCGTCGTCCACACCGGCCAGAACTTCGACGCCAGCCTCAGCGACGTCTTCTTCGAGGAGCTCGAGGTGCGCCCGCCCGACCACTACCTCGGGGTCAAAGGCGAGGGCTTTGCCGAGCGGGTGGGGCAGATCATCGCCGCCGTCGAGCGCCTGATTCGCGAGCAGCGCCCCGATCGGCTGCTGGTCCTGGGCGACACCGACAGCGGCATCTCCGCCTACGTCGCCAAGCGCCTGGGCGTTCCCGTCTTCCACATGGAGGCCGGCAACCGCTGCTTCGACGACCGCGTGCCGGAGGAGGTCAACCGGCGGGTGATCGACCATTCCAGCGACGTCCTCATGCCCTACACCGAGCGCAGCCGCACCAACCTCCTGCGCGAGGGCGTCCCCTCGCAGCGGATCTACGTCACCGGCAACCCGATCAAGGAGGTGCTCGACCACTACGCGGAGCGGATCGACGCTGCCGACGTACTGGAGCGGCTGCAGGTCGAGCCGGGCGGCTACCTGCTGCTGACCATGCACCGGCAGGAGACGGTCGACGTCGAGAGCAGGCTGCGCTCGCTGGCCCAGGGCATCGTCGAGATCGCCGACGAGCTGGAGCTGCCGCTGATCTGCAGCATGCACCCCCGGACCGCCGGCCGACTCGAGCAGTTCGGGGTGCCGTTCGACTCCGAGCGCGTGCGGACGATGCCGGCGATGGGCTTCTTTGACTTCATCAAGCTCGAGCGCCACGCCCGCTGCGTGCTCAGCGACAGCGGCACCGTCCAGGAGGAGTGCTGCATCTTCGGCGTTCCCGCGGTGACTGTGCGCGACACCACCGAGCGGCCGGAGACCGTGGAGTGCGGCAGCAACATCTTGGCCGGCGTCGAGGGTGACGCGATCAGCCGCTGCACTCGGGCTGCGCTGGCGCGGCCGCCGAGCTGGGATCCGCCGCGCGAGTACCTGGTCGGCGACGTCAGTGGGCCAGTTTCGAAGATCCTGTTGGGCCACTCTTAAACTGACTGCGATGGCCGTAGACGTGAGCACCAGCGGGCTCTCCGCTCCAGCGGCAGACGGCGCCGGCCGGCCGCTGGCGATCGAGGTCCGCGACCTGCACAAGACCTTCCGCCTGCCCGGACAGAAGGTCGATTCGCTGAAGGAGCGGGTGCTGCATCCGCGCGCCCATCGCGAGGCGACCGAGCTGAGGGCGCTCAGTGGGATCTCCTTCGACGTCCACAAGGGCGAGTTCTTCGGGATCGTCGGGCGCAACGGCTCCGGCAAGAGCACGCTGCTGAAGATCCTCGCCAGCATCTATGGCGCCGACGCCGGACGGGTGCGGATGGCAGGCCGGCTGGCGCCGTTCATCGAGCTCGGGGTCGGCTTCAGCATGGACCTGACGGCGCGCGAGAACGTGCAGCTGAACGGGGTGATGATGGGCCTCACTCGCCGCGAAGCGGCGAGGCGGCTGGACCCGGTCCTCGAGTTCGCCGAACTCGAGGACTTCGTCGACCTGAAGCTGAAGAACTACTCGTCGGGGATGCTCGTCCGGCTCGGCTTCTCAGTGATGATCCAGGCCGACGCCGACATCCTCCTGATCGACGAGGTGCTGGCGGTCGGCGACGCCTCCTTCCAGCAGAAGTGCGCCGACGTCTTCCACGAAATGCGCGGCACCGAGAAGACCCTCGTCCTCGTCACCCACGACATGGGGGCGGTCGATGCCTACTGCGACCGGGCGATCCTGATCCACGACGGCGAGATCGTCCACGCGGGTGACCCGCACGAGGTCGGCCGCCACTACCTGCGCCTCAACTTCGACCAGCCTGCCGGCGGCGGGCCGGCCGGCGGGGGGCGCACCGGATCGGGAATCAAGTTGCTCGACGTCTGGCTCGAGAACGGGCGTGGCGAACGGACCACCAACGTCGAGCTCGGCGAAGACATCAACCTGCGCGCCGTCGTCGCGGCGGAGGAGGACGTCTCGCGTCCCAGCTTCGCCTTCCTGCTCAGCAACGCCGACGGCATCCAGGTCTTCGGCGGTGGCACCACGCTGGTCCCCGAAAGCGGCCGGGGGGATGTCTTGGAAGCGGGCCGCCGGGCCAAGGTCAGCGCCCGCATCGACAACCCGCTCGGCTCCGGCAGGTACTTCATCGACGTCGGCGTCAACCGTGAACACAGTGCCACCGACAACGTGATCTGGATCTCGAAGGCGGTCGACTTCGTGATCTACGGAACCGAGCATCAGACCGGGCTGATCGCGCTGAAGAGCGAGATCCTGGCGAAGGTCGAGGCCGAGTGAGCGCGGTCACGCAGCAGACCGAGCTGCGCGAGGTGCGAGGCCCCTCGGCGCTCGGCGGCGGTCGCGGGCGGTTCTTCGACCTCTTGCTGCTGATCTCGGTCACCGATTTCAAGAAGACCTACTACGGGACCGTGCTGGGGTACTTCTGGTCGCTGCTGCGACCGGCGATCCTGTTCAGCGTCCTGCTCGTCGTCTTTACCCAGATCTTCCGGGTCGGAGGCGAAAACGTCGCCCACTACCCGGTCTTCCTGCTGCTCGGCATCGTCCTCTTCACCTTCTTCCAGGAGACGACCGCAACCGCCGTCACCTCCGTTATCGCCAACGAGGGGATCGTCCGCAAGACCCAGTTCCCGCGCCTGGTGATCCCACTCTCGGCCGTGGCCACCGGGCTCTTCAACCTGATCCTGAACCTGATCCCGGTCTTCATCTTCATCCTCGCCTTCGGCGTCAGCCCGGTTTGGTCGTGGCTTCTCCTGCCGTTAATACTTGCCGTGCTGCTGGTCCTCACCGCCGCCCTCGCGATGATCCTCTCGGCGCTCTACGTGCGCTACCGGGACGTCGCGATCATCTGGGGGGTGGCCGGCACGGTGCTGCTCTACGGGTCGCCGATCCTGTACCCGTTCGAAAACGCCCCCGGCAAGGTCCAGATCGCGCTGCTGTTCAACCCGCTGACGCCGATCCTCGCCCAGGCCAGGCACTGGATCATCGAACCCGACGCCCCCACCGCGGTCGCAGCGATGGGCGGCTGGGGCCGCTTCTCGATCTCGGTCGCCGTCTTCGCCGTGATCTGCGTCGCCGCGGTCTGGGTCTTCCGGCGGGAGGCGCCGCGGATCGCCGAGGACCTCTGAGCCTAAGGCCGGCCCGGCCTCAGCGGCGGACCGGCAGCGCGATCGCCGCCAGGGCGCCGACGAGGTAGGGGTGCAGTCCGAGCATCCAGGACGAGTCGAGCCCCCGCCCTCACCTCGCCCACTCTTGCAGCCTGCCGATCAGCGCGTCGTCGAGGCTCTGCTCCCAGCTCGAGGGCCAGTCCAGCCGCGAGCCGGCGGCGCGGGCCTCGAAGTCGGCGGCCTGGCGCTCGGCGTCGATCAGCGCCGCGGCGACACCGCCGACGGTTGGCTCTGCCGCGATCAGGTTGCTCGAGATCGCGGCCAGCGCCACCGCGTCCTTGTTCTCGAAGGTGTTGGTCACAGTGGCCATCCCGGCCGCGGCCATCTCGATCGGGACCAGGCTCGGGTGCGGCGTGTACATCAGCGCCAGGCCGACGTCACAGGAGCGCAGCAGCTCTGAGTACTCCGCCTGCGAGCGGCGCGGGATCATCTCTACCCGGGCGCTGCTCTCGGGTAGGAACAGGGGCGATGTCCCGGGCTCGACCGAGCCGACGCCCACCAGCTGCCAGCCGGCCAGCGCGCCGCCGGCGACCGCCCGGTCGATCGCCATCGTCCCGATCTCGAACAAATTGCGCTGCGCGTGCTCCTCCGGCCGGGCGTAGAAGAGCAGCCGTCGCGGCCCGTCGCGGCGCAGGTCCTCGGCGGCAACAGGACCGACCGGGGTGATCGCGTTGTCGAGGACCAGCGACTCGCGTAGCCCCTCCTCCTCGCCGCCGGCGAAGACGCCGATCCGGTGGCGGGCGAAGTACTCGCGCAGCAGCTCGGTCGAGAAGACCGCCCGGTGGGGGAAGCGGTAGCTCTCAGCGGCGAGGGCGGCGGCGCTCCCCATCGGGAAGATGAATGGCTCGTACTCCTGGATCAGGTAGACGAAGCGCTTCTCGCCCAGTTCGGCGGCGGCGGCGTGGGCGATGTGGGCGACGGTCCAGTGGGTCGCGATCAGCAGGTCGGCTGGATTGATCGGCAGCGGCGCGCGGTCGTCGGCGAAGACCACCTCGATGCGGTCGAGGCCGCCGCCGAGCCCCTCGTAGTTGCCGATCTGCGCCCGCCAGTCGGCTGGCAGGCTGGAGCGCTCGGTCGCCACCAGCCGCACTCGCCGGCCGCTCTCGGCGAGGGCGCGGGCGAGGTTGAAGACGGCGATGAAGCCGCCGAAGAAGTGCTTGAGGTCGATCGCCGGGTGGAGGATGTCGATCCGCCGCGGCTCCGCCTCCGAGACCTCGAGCCGCAGCGGCCGCAGCTTCTCCGGGATCCAGGCGGTCGTCTGGCGGCGGCGAATCGATTGCGCGGCGGCCAGCAGCCAGCGGCCCGCGAGAGTGGCCACCGCCAGCGCCGTCAGCGCCGCGGCGACCAGGACCAGCGCGCTCCAGCCCTGGCCCTCGGCGATGGCGCCGAGCGCCGCGCCAAGCGCGAAAAAGGCGACCAGCGGCGCCGCGACCAGCGCCACCAGGGCCTTCTTGCGACCGTCGGTGCTGGCCAGCAGTCTTCGCATCGCGGCCACGATATCGCCGGGCGAGGGGCGCAGCTGTCAGGCTTGCGCTCGTGAGCGAGCCTCGATCGGTCGCGGTAGTCATCCCCTGCTGGAACTCGCTGGCCCTGCTGCCGCGCTGTCTCGGCTCGCTCGCCGAGCAGGGGGTGGAGATCGAGCTGATGGTTGTGGACAACGGCTCCGATGACGGCTCCCTCGCCTACCTCGAGGCTGAGGGCGTCCCCCACGTCGCGCTGCCGGTCAATACGGGCTTCGCCGCCGCGGTCAACCTCGGCGTACGGCGGACGCGGGCGGCGGCGATCCTCGTCCTCAATGCCGACACGGTGCTGGAGCCCGGCTGCGCTGGCGGACTGCTCGCGGCGCTCGACGCCGACCCCTCGCTCGGGGGCGCCCAGCCGCGCATCCTCCAGCTCGAGGGCGACGCCGCCGCGGCCGCCTCGGCGCGCCTCTACAGCGTCGGCCAGGCACTGACCCGCGACGGCCGGGCGCTGGAGCTCGGGGCGGGGGAGCCGCAGGGCCCCGAGCACGAGGCTGGTGCCGAGATCTTCGGCGTCTGCGGCGCGGCGGCGCTGCTGCGGCGGGCGCTGTTCGAGCGGCTCGGCGGCTACGACGAGCGCTACTTCGCCTTCTACGAGGACGTCGACCTCAATGTCAGGGCGCGGATCGCCGGCTGGCGCTTCGCCTACGTTCCCGGCGCCGTCATCTGGCATCTCGGCAACGCCTCCTGGCAGCAGGGCTTCGGCGACCCGGCGGCGGAGAACGCGCGTCTGGTCGCCCGCAACCGGCTCGCGACGCAGCTCAAGTTCATGCCGCCGGCCTCGCTGCCGCGGATCCTCGCGGTCGAGGCAGGGGCGCTGGCGCGGGCGCTCCGCCGCCGCCGCCTGCGGGCGACTCTACGCGGCAAGCTCTCGGCGCTCGCCTGGCTGCGGCCGCTGCTCGCCGATCGCCGCCGTCTGCGGCGCAGCGGCGACCTCGAGCTGGCGCGGCGCTGGCTCGGCAGGCCCACCGCCCCCGGGGGCGGTCAATAGGATCACGCGGATGGGGGTCTCCGAGCGGCTCGAGCAGCTGACCTGGACCGGCGAGCGGGAAGCTGTCCTCGGCGATGTCGCCTTCCGCCTGCCGGACCTCGACCGGGCCGGCGAGGGCGATTCGAGCGCCGACTCTTTCGCCCTGCTGAAGGACCGTTCGATCATCCGCGCCTACGTCGACTACTGGCGCGAGCGCTCCGGATTCGAGGCGGACAACGTCTTCGAGATCGGCCTTTGGGACGGCGGCAGCATCGCCCTCTGGCACGAGATCCTGCAGCCGCGGACCCACGTCGGAGTGGACCTCGAGGATCGCCGCACGCCCTACTTCGATCGCTACGCGGCGGCGCCCCGGCGCCGCGAGCGGATCCGCACCTACTGGGACGTCGACCAGAGCGACAAGCGGCGGTTGGCGCGGATCGTCGCCGACAACTTCGAGGCGCCGCTGGACCTCGTCCTCGACGACGGCTCGCATCTCTACCGGCAGACCCGGGCGGCGATGGAGGTGCTGCTGCCGCTGCTGCGCCCGGGCGGCCTCTATGTCGTAGAGGACTGGGCCTGGGCTCACTGGGGCCCCGAGTACCGCCTCCACGCCTCACCCGAGCGCGCCTCCCTCACCCGCCTGGTCGCCGAGCTGGCGGGGGTCGTCGGCAGCGACCAGGAAATCGTTGGCGCGCTCGACGTCCGCCGCCCCTTCTTCGTCATCGAACGCGGCCATGGCGCGCTCGCCGGCGACATCGACCTTGAAAGCCTGCGCCACCGGCGTGGCCGGGGCTGGCGCGAATCGCCGCCCGCCTGGACGGCCCGGCGCTACCTGAGCGCGGCGCGTCGCCGCCTCGGCTCGTTCTGAGCTAGCCGCGCCGTCGCCGTCTTCGCGCGATCGCCTCGCGGGCCGAGATCGCCAGCAGCGGCGCCGCGCCGACCTCGCGGCGCTCGAGCCCGCCGCCGTCGCGCCAGCCGCGCAGGCGGCCGTCGATCCCCTGCGCGGTGCGGTCGCGAAGCAGTTGGCCCGAGCAGATCGCGCCCTCGCAGAGCAGCGTCCGCAGCGCCAGGCGGGGATCCGACATCACGCCGTAGCGGCGCAGCATGTAGCCGCGGCTCCAGCCGGTGCGGGCGTACTTGCGGGCGCTGGCGGCGCCGAGACTGGCCGAGTAGGCGTGCAGCGCCCGGGCCTCGCCGGCGAGCCGGCAGCGGCCGCCGGCCGCGGCGATCCGCAGCGCCAGGTCGAGATCCTCGTAGTAGAGGAAGATCCGCTCGTCAAAGCCGCCGACCGCCTCGAAGGCGGCGCGGCGGTAGAGCGCGGCGCCGCCGGTCGGGCCGAGCGGGTCAGGGGCGCCGGGCGCCGCCGCCAGTGGCTCGCCGTGCAGGTGGTCGAAGCCCATCAGGGTGGCGTCGGCGACGACGCCGGCGGAGTCGATCAGCCCGGGCGCGCGTTCCTGGACGAGCACGCCGGCGACCGAGTCGACCCCGGTACCGAGTCCGTCGAGCAGAGCCTCGACAAAGCGTGGCTCGGCCTCGGTGTCGTTGTTGAGCAGGATCACCTGCTCGGCGGGGCGCTCGGCGACGGCGCGGTTCAAGGCCGGCCCGAAGCCGAGGTTGCGGCCCAGCTCCAGGACCTCGACATCGGGGAAGTCGCGCCGGACCAACCCGACCGAATCGTCCTCGGAGCCGTTGTCGACAACGAGCACGGGCGCTGGCCGGGTCTGGCCGGCGAGGCTGGCGAGCACCCGGTCGAGATGCCGAGCGCCGTTGAAGTTGAGGACGAAGATGCGAGGGCTCATCCTCGCCTCGGTGAGAAGACCAGCAGGGCCGGGTTGGAGTACACGAGCTGGGCGATGCTTCGCAGCTCCGGGCTCATCTTCCCGTTGGCCCGGTCGACGACGAGCTCGGTGACCCCGTAACGGCGCTGCAGGGTGCGCAGCGCAACGGCGTCGGCCTGCTCGAAGACGGCGTCCTCGAGCGCCAGCCGCTCCGGGTAGGGCTGCTCTTCCAGCAGTTGGACGGCGGTGGCCCCCAATTCGCTCCCCTTCGTCGTGTACTCCCAGCCCTGCATCAGCGTCCTTCGTTCGGAGAAGGCCGAGACGTAGAAGTAGAGCGGCCCATAGGAACGGGTAGAGGGAGTACGCAGGTTGTCGACCGCCAACACCGCGTCGTCGGGCGTGTGCGCCCGGATCCAGCGCAGGCCAGTGTAGAGGTCCGGAGTCAGCCCCGGCCCGGCCTCGATCGCCAGGTTCTCGCCCGACCAGAGATGGTCGAACCGCGACCGGTAGTCGCTCGGCACGTTGATCGCTGCTGCGGCGAGGACGACGATCACAGGAAAGACGGCGCGTCGCGTCCTGGCGCCGGGCGGCGAGGCCAGGGCCCAGACGGCGAGAACGACGACGAGCAGGGCGAACCCACCGTCCACGAGGAGGAATCGGTCGTCCACGTTCGGCGAGGCGCCGAGGTCGGCGCCGAAGGTGACGATCCAGGCGACCCCGAGGCAGGCGATGGCGAAGGCGGTGAGAGCCCACGGCCGGCGAGGGCCGCCGCGGGCGGCGGCGAAGAGGCGGACCAGGCCGGCGGCGCTGATCGGCAGCACCGCCATCAGGCCATACATCGCGAAGTACTCCTGGCCGCCGCTGGCCTGGACTAGGAAGACGAGGGCGAGCAAGCCGCAGAGAAAGGCTCCCAGTGGCACCACCTCCTGGGCGCGCAGCCTGCTCAGCCGTCGCGGCAGCCAGAAGAGCCCAGCAAGAGTCGCTCCGAACAGGAACATGATCAGCAACACCGTCGCCATTACCCAGTAAAGACCGTGGAATCCGTCGGGAACGTGCATCAGCTCGTAGGCGAAGGGTGGTGAGACGTCGACCACGCCGGGGAAGGCGAGTTCGAGGCCGCCGCTGCTGCCGCCGTAGACGACGGCGACCGCCAGCACCAGGACGCCGGCGAGCAGGCCGATTGCGGTCAGGGCACGGCGATCGAGGCGGCGGTCGATCAGCCAGCGGTAACCGAGGTATCCGCAGGCTCCGCCGAGAACCGGCGGCAGCGAGGGGCCGTCGCCGCCGGCGCAGCCGACGGCGAGCAGAGCGATGATTGCCCACTGCGAGCGGCTTGGCCGTTTGGTCTGCAGGGCCTCGCAGAGCGCCAACAGCAACGGGACCAGCAGGGTGGCGGCGAAGAGGAAGCCCGGCGAGTACCGCAGGTAGATCGGCATCGCTTCGAGGAACGGCGACGGCTCGATCTTGGAGAGGTCGAGCTCGCCGATGAAGACGAGCATGAATGCGGCCAGCGGCCCGGCCCAGAGCTTGCCGCCCAGGGTTGAGCCCACGAGCGCCAGCTCGGCGAGCAGCAGCAGGAGCAGTGGCGCCTGGAACAGCGCGAAGTAGACCGTCGGCAGCGAGATGCCAGTCACCTGGGCGGCGGCTGCGATGTGGAAGTAGGAGAGCCAGTGGTAGGCAAGCGACGTTCCGGCGACGTTCGGGTTCGACACCGGCCAGTGGTGCAGCGCCTCGCCGGCCAGCGAGAGGTGGAAGACATAGTCGTGCTCATAGGTGAACCCGGCACCGATCCGAGCCGGCAGCGGTACCGAGATGAAGTGGACGACGACCAGGTAGCCGAGCGAGAGCAGGCAGACTGCGGCCAGGGCGAGGGACCAGGCCGGGGCAGCGCCGGGATCGACTCGCCACCTCGTCCAGGGACCAATCGCGCCGGCACGCGCCGCGCCGCGCCGCCCCCGGATCGCCGCCGCCAGCAGGAAGGCGAGCGGGTACAGCGTGAACAGCCAGCGGGCGCCGAGCCCGGCCGTGAGCGTGAAGGCGAGGACCTCGATGACCTGGCCGAGGGCAAACGCGAACAAGATCCGCCGCAGTCGACTTGCCAGCCCCGGTTGCAGGGCCTCGTGGAGGATCCAGCCGGGAAGGAAGACGTAGACGGCCTCGTAGGCGCCGAACCGGCAGGCCTCGCCGAGGGTGACGCCGGCGCCGAGCCAGACGGCGAGCACGGTCATCAGCACGACCGCCGCCGCAATTGCGGGCACGATCACGCCGGGGCCGAGCCTACCCGCGATCGTCGCCCTCATCAGCCGACCGACCGATGCCTACGTCGTCGCGGCCGTGAGCTCGAACCCGAAAACGTGGAAGGTGCGGAAGCGATTGTCATAGCTCCACGTCTCGGTTACATCGAACCTCGGTCGGAAGAGCCCGAAGAGGTGCTCCTTGGGTCGTGCGGGGTTGCCATAGTCGATCCGGGTCACCAAGCCTCCGAGCAGCCCGGTCGCGACGGTATCGAGGAATACCCAGCGCCGCGGGCGCACTTGCTCGGCGACGCGGTCGACCAGGACCCTGACCTGGTCGTCCTCGAGGTGGTGAAAGAGCGAAGACGAGGTCACGACGTCCACGCCCTGCCAGGGCTCGAGCGCCGCGGTGAGGATGTCGGCGCGGAGAAACTCGTATCCGGCTTTGCCGAAGCGCCGCTTGGCGTAGTCGAGGTCAGGCTGGTGGAGGTCGAGGCCCGCGTAGCGCCGCGGCTCGAGGTGCTGGAGCAGCGGCGAGCGGCCCGAACCGAGGTCGAGGATGGACTCGTGGGCACCGTTGCGAATGTTCTCGGCGAGCAGCGGGTGCGCCCGGTGCTTCCACTCGCCGGTGACGGCGGCCTGGCCGAGTCGGATGATCGTTGGCCGCTGGAGGATCTCGCGCGCCTTCATCGCGGGCAGGCTATTCGACCGCGACGGGCGCTGGCGAGGAGCCGGCCGGTGGTGGCGGCGACGATAGGTATACATCCCAGGCAGATGTCGTCTGAGCACGCAACCCTGGAGCCTGGAGTTTCTGTGGTCGTGCCTGCATTCCACTCGGCGGGCACGCTGACAAGGCTGGTCGACCGGGTCGCTGCGGTGTTCGAGGCCGACGCGACGCCGTTCGAGGTCATCTTCGTCGACGACGGCAGCGATGACGGGACTTGGACGGAGATTCGCGGCCTCGCCGAGGCCGGGCGGCCGGTCCGGGGCCTGCGCCTGGCCCGCAACAGCGGGCAGCACAATGCCCTCCTCGCCGGTGTGCGCGTAGCCCATCGCGAGCGGATAGTCACCCTCGACGACGACCTCCAGTACCGGCCCGAGTCGGTGCCGCCGATGCTGGCGGCGCTCGATGGGGGCGCCGACCTGGTCTATGGAGTCGCCGTCGATCCCGAGCACGGACGCGGCCGTGGCCTTCTGACCAGGCTCTCGAAGTGGTTGCTGCAGGTGGCGACTGGGGAGCCGCTCGTCAACAGCATCAGCGCCTTGCGCGCTTTCCGAACCGATCTGCGCGACGCCTTCGCCGGCTTCGACGGGCCCTACGTCTCGCTCGACTCGCTGCTGCTCTGGGCCACTGCCCGGGTCTCCGAGGTCGAGGTCCCGCACGATCCGCGTACCCAGGGCGTATCGGGCTACTCGGTGAGGTCCCTGGCCCGCCACGCGCTAACGGTGATGGTCGGCTTCAGCTCGCGGCCACTGCGGGCGGCGAGCATCCTCGGCTTCGCCTGCACGGCGCTCGGCATCGTCCTCTTGGTCTATGTCCTGGTCCGCTACGCAATCGAAGGCGGCGGCGTTCCGGGCTTTGCCTTTCTCGCCTCGGCGATCTCGATCTTCTCCGGCGTCCAGCTCTTCGCGATCGGCATGATCGGTGAGTACCTGGCGCGGATATACCCGCGGGTTCTGGGTCAGCCCGCCTACTCGGTCGCCGAGAGCGTTGGCGAGGACCGCTAGCCCTCGGACTATCATTGCGCGCCACGAGTGGCCGACGATCGGATTCCATTTAACCGGCCCTATACCGTCGGCACCGAGTTGGGCTTCGTCTCGGAGGCGCTCGAGCTCGGTCAGTTGTCTGGCAACGGGGAGCTGACCAGGCGCTGCTCCACCTGGATCGAGGGTCTCGGGACCGAACGTGCCCTCCTGACGCACTCCTGCACCGGGGCTCTCGAGATGGCGGCATTGCTGGCCGAGGTGGGGCAGGGGGACGAGGTGGCGATGCCTTCTTTCACCTTTCCCTCGACTGCCAACGCCTTCGTCCTGCGGGGGGCCACCCCGGTCTTCGTCGACATCTGCGAGGACACGCTCAACCTCGACCCCGTAAGTCTCGAGGCGGCGGTCGGCCAGCGCACCAAGGCGATTGTCCCGGTCCACTACAGCGGCGTCGCCTGCGACATGGACGCGATCGCCGAGGTGGCGGCGGGCGCCGGGGCAACGGTGATCGAGGACGCTGCTCAGGGCATCCTCAGCAGCTACCGCGATCGGGCGCTGGGGACGATCGGTGCCCTGGGAGCGTTCAGCTTCCACGAGACCAAGACCCTCTCCAGCGGCGAGGGAGGAGCGCTGCTCATAAATGATCCCAATTTGATCGAACGAGCGGAGGTGCTGCTCGAGAAGGGGACCGACCGGGCCCGCTTCTTTCGCGGCGAGATCGACAAGTACACCTGGCAGGACATCGGCTCCTCGTTTCTGATGAGCGAGGTGACGGCGGGGTTTCTCTACGCCCAGCTGCAGGCGGCGGACGACATCGTCGCGCGGCGACTCGCTACCTGGGAGCGTTACCACGAGGGGCTGGCTCCGCTTGAGGAGGAAGGCCTGGTGCGCCGGCCGACCGTGCCCGACGACTGCACCCACAACGGCCAGTCCTATTGGCTGCTGTTGCCGACGGCGACGCAGCGCGACGCCCTGATCGCTGGGCTCAACGCGCGCGGAATCGCCGCGATCTTCCACTACCTGCCCTTGCACGCCTCGCCAGCCGGCCGGCGCTGGGGTCGTCCCGGTGGCGACCTCGATCGCACCGAGGATCTAGCGGCTCGAATGCTTCGGCTCCCACTCTGGGTCGGTATCCCGGCTGGCGATGTCGACCGGGTTCTGGAGGCGATCCGGGCCGAGCTGGGGGCGTAGTCGGATACCTTCTCGCTTGTGCCGGAGGCCCCGATAGCGACCCTTTCGTCACTCGATTCCGAGCGCTTCGGCATCGTCGTGGCCCGCGCCGACGGTGTCACCGTCGAGGGTATTCCCGAGCTGCTCTCGTTCTGTGAGCGCCATCGGGTCGAGTTGGTGATCGCCCGCTGCGACGGGTCGGACGTCGACACGACCCGGGCTCTACTGGGTGTCGGTATGACCGAGGTCGAGGCCCAGATCACCTACGAAGGCCCGTTGCGGTGCGCGGAGGGCGTCGTGCCGGTCCGCAGGGGAACGGCTAGCGATCGCGAGTCGATCGCCGAACTGGCCAAAGCGGGCTTCGCTGACATGCCCAGCCACTACCACGTCGATCCGTGCCTGCCGCTCGACGCCTGTCTTGAGGCATATGTGGACTGGAGCCTGCGGGGGCTGAGCGGGGAGGCCGCGGACCTCTTCTGCGTCGCCGAACTCGACGCAAAGATCCACGGATTCATGATGTTCAACCAGCGTGGGACGGTTGTCACCTCGCTGCTCTCGACGGTTTCCCCCGCCGCTCGTGGCCGCAGCCTCTACAACTCGCTGTTCTGCGCCGGGATGGTCTGGGGGAGTAAGCGCGACGCCGAGCGGATCGTCGGGGTCACCCCGCACGGCAATATCGCGGCGCAGCGAAACCTGATCAAGCTGGGCCTGGCGCCGGTGGGGAGCACCGCCACCTTTCACGGTTGGAACGGCCGACTCTCGGCCTGAGAGTCAGCCGGTCTCGGCAGGCAGGCTCGGAGGCTGACACTCTGGTTGCACGACTATGCCTTGCGCCCAGTAGCCTTCCGGCCCGTGCAAGACCTCAAGGGACTGATCCTCTCCGGTGGCGCCGGTACCCGGCTGCGCCCCATCACCCACACCTCGGCGAAGCAGCTGGTGCCCGTCGCCAACAAGCCCGTTCTCTTTTACGGGATCGAGGCCCTGGTCGACGCCGGGGTGGAGGAGATCGGGATCATCATCGCGCCCGAGACCGGCGAGGAGATCCGCAAGGCGGCCGGCGACGGCTCGGCCTTCGGGGCGCGGATCACCTACATCGTCCAGGACAAGCCGGCCGGGCTCGCCCACGCGGTGCTGACTGCGGGGGACTTCATCGGCGACTCGCCCTTCGTCATGTACCTCGGGGACAACCTCCTGCGCGACGGCCTGCGCGGCCTCGTCGCGACCTTCCGCGCCGACGAGCCCCACGCCCTGATCCTGCTCACCCCGGTCGACGACCCGCAGTCCTACGGCGTCGCCGAGCTCGACGACAGCGGCCACATCGTGCGCCTGATCGAGAAGCCCAAAGACCCGCCCTCGAACCTGGCCCTGGTCGGCGTCTACCTCTTCACGCCGGCGATCTTCGACGCCGCCCGCAGCCTCGAGCCCTCCTGGCGCGGCGAGTACGAGATCACCGAGGCGATCCAGGCCCTGATCGACGACGGCCACAAGGTCCAGTCCGAGGTCGTCAGCGGCTGGTGGAAGGACACCGGCCAGCTCGCCGACATGCTCGAGGCCAACCGCCTCGTGCTGGAGGAGCTGGAGACGAAGCTCGACGGCGAGATCGACGACGAGTCCCGGGTCGAGGGCCGCGTCGTGCTCGAGGCGGGCGCCACGCTGACCCGCTCGGTCGTCCGCGGCCCGGCCGTGATCGGCGCCGGGGCCTGCATCGAGGACGCCTACATCGGCCCCTACACCTCGATCGGCGACGGCGTCCACGTGCGCCGCTCCGAGGTCGAGCACTCGATTGTCCTCGCCGACTCGGTGGTCGAGGACCTGGAGACGCGGATGGAGGCGAGCCTGCTCGGCCGCAACGTCAAGTTGACCCGCAGCAACGGCCCGCCGAAGACCCTGCGGCTGCTGGTCGGCGACAACTGCGAGATCAAAATCGTCTGATGGACAGGGCCGTATGAAGCTGCTCGTCACTGGCGCGGCGGGGATGCTCGGCCGCGACGTGATGCTCGCCGCCGGCAACGCCGGCCACGACGTGGTCGGCTTCGGCCGCACCGAGCTCGACGTCACCGACCCGGCCGGGCTGGCGAAGAAGTTCGACCTGGAGCGGCCCGACATGGTCATCAACTGCGCCGCCTGGACCGATGTCGACGGCGCCGAGGCCGCCGAGCCGGAGGCCTTCGCGGTCAACGGCACCGGCGCCGGCAACGTCGCCGGTGCCGCGGCCGCGGTCGGCGCCGGCGTCGTCTACGTCTCCAGCGACTACGCCTTCGACGGCGTCAAGGGCGCCCCCTACGTGGAGAGCGACCAGGTCGCGCCGCTCTCCGCCTACGGCCGCACCAAGCTGGCCGGGGAGGAGGCGACCGTGGCCGCCAACAAGCGCCACTTCGTCGTCCGCTCGGCTTGGCTGTTCGGGATCGGCGGCCCCAACTTCGTCGAGACGATGCTGCGGCTCGCCGCCGACCACGGCGAGGTCCTGGTTGTCCGCGACCAGGTCGGCTCGCCGACCTACACCTGGCACCTGGCCTACGGGATCGTGCGCCTGATCGAGGGGATCGAGTTCGGCATCCACCACATGGCGGCCGCCGGGCAGTGCTCGTGGTATGACTTCGCGCGCGAAATCTTCGAGCAGGCCAAGGTCGAGTGCAAAGTGCTCTCGATCACCACCGAGGAATTCGGCCGGCCGGCACCGCGGCCGCCGTTCTCGGCCCTGACCAGCCAGCGCGAACACGCGATCCGGCTGCCCTCCTGGCAGGACGGGCTGGCCGGATATCTCGCCCAACGACAAGCGGAGAGGGAGGCGGCATGAAGCTTCTAGTCACCGGCGCCGCCGGTTTCATCGGTTCCACCTACGTCCGGATCGCCGGCGACGAGCACGAGATCACCGTGCTCGACAAGCTCACCTACGCCGGCCGGCCGGAGAACCTGCCCGAGGGCATCGAGCTGATCGAGGGCGCGATCGAGGACCCGAAGATCGTGCGCGAGGCGATGGCGGGCGTGGACGCCGTCGTCAACTTCGCCGCCGAGTCCCACGTCGACCGCTCGATCGACGACCAGGACGCCTTCGCCCGCACCCACGTGATCGGCACCGGCACCCTGCTCGACGCCGCCCGCGAGCTCGGCGTCTCCCGCTACCTACAGGTCTCGACCGACGAGGTCTATGGCTCGATCGAGTCCGGCTCCTTCACCGAGACCTCGCCGCTGGACCCCTCCTCGCCCTACTCGGCGACCAAGGCGGCCGGCGACCTGCTGGTATCCGCTCACGTCCACACCTACGGGATCGAGGCCTCGATCGTCCGCGGCTCCAACAACTACGGGCCGCGCCAGTACCCGGAGAAGCTGATCCCGCTGATCACGCTGAACGCGATGCACGGCGATCCGCTGCCGGTCTACGGCGACGGCAAGCAGGTCCGCAACTGGCTCTACGTCGAGGATTTCTGCCGCGGCATCCACACCGTGCTGCTGAAGGGCAAGGCCGGCGAGGCCTACAACGTCGGCGGCCCCGACGAGTGCGAGAACATCGAGGTGATCAAGCGGGTGATCGAGCTGACCGGCAAGGACGAGTCGCTGATCGAGTACGTCCAGGACCGCCCCGGCCACGACCGGCGCTACTCGCTCTCCTCCGACAAGCTCAAGGAGGAGCTCGGCTGGGAGGCCCAGGTCCACTTCGCCGAGGGCCTCGAGAAGACCGTCGCCTGGTACCGCGACAACGAGGAGTGGTGGGGGCCGATCCGCTCCGGCGAGTACCGCGAGTACTACGAGAAGCAGTACGGCAAGGCGCTGAGCTGATGCCGGAGGTGCTGCCGACGAAGCTGGAGGGGGTCGTCCTCCTGGAGCCGGTCGTGCACGGCGACGAGCGCGGCTTCATGGTCGAGACCTTCAGCCGCGAGGCCTGGGCCGAGGCCGGCGTCGACGTCGGGTTCGTCCAGCAGAACCAGTCCCGCTCCTCGCGGGGGACGCTGCGCGGGATCCACTTCCAGACCGAGCCGGGGCAGGCGAAGCTGGTCCGCTGCGCCCGCGGCGCCGTGCTCGACGTCGCCGTCGACCTGCGCCGTGACTCCTCCACCTTCGGCCAGTGGGAGGCGCACGTGCTCGACGACGAGAAGCACCGCCAGCTGTTCGTCCCGGTCGGCTTCGGCCACGGCTTCGCGGTGCTCAGCGAGGTCGCCGACTTCACCTACCTGCTCTCCAGCCTCTACGACCCGCTGACCGAGGCCGGCATCGCCTGGGATGATCCCGACGTGGGAGTCGACTGGCAAGTCTCCGAGCCGCTCCTCAGCGAGCGCGACAAGGCCGCCCCCAAGCTCGCCGAGATCGCCGAGACCCTCCCCTTCTAACCGCCCGCCGATGGGCTTCAGGCGTCCAAATAGTGGACGTTTCAGGCCCGTCGGCCTTGAAATGCGGTGCGGGTCAGGGCGACGGCGAGTTTGGCGTAGACGCCTGCGTAGACGGCGGCGTTGAGGAGGGGGTTGTGAGCGGGGGCGTCGAAGCGGCGGTAGAAGCGGGCCATGCCGCGGTGGAAGGCGATCTCCTGCCTGGGGCGCCGCCGGCGGCCGCTGGAGGCGCCCTTGACGTGCAGGGCGATGCCGGCGGGCTCGTAGAAGACCTTCCAGCCGGCGTCCCAGAAGCGGTGGCACCAGTCGAGATCCTCCATGTAGAGCCAGTAGCCCTCGTCGAGCAGGCCGACCTCCCGGACCGCCGCGGCGCGGCAGAGCATGAAGGCGCCGTTGACCGCGTCGACCTCGCCCGGCTCGTCGTCGCCGAGCTGAGTCGCCCGGTACTGGCTCAGCGCCCCGGGGGCGTCGGCGGAGCGGCCGATCCCGATGAAGTGGGCGAGGGCGCTGAGCGGGGTCGGGAAGGAGCGCTTGCAGGCGTGGTCGAGCTCGCCCGACTCGGTCACCAGCTTGCAGCCGACCATGCCGATCCGCGCGTCCGCCCGCAGCCGGGCCAGGGCGGTGTCGAGGGTGCCGGCGTAGACCTCGGTGTCGGGATTGAGCAGCAGCACCGCGGCGGCGTCGCTGTCGCGCAGGACCAGGTTGTTGGCGGCCGAGAAGCCGATGTTGTCGCGGCGCAGCAGCCGCACCTCGGGGAACTCGCGCTCGACCATGTCCGGGGTGCCGTCGGGGCTGCCGCTGTCGACGACGGTGACCCGCATCTTGCCGGCCGCCGGATGCCGGCGCAGCGAGTCCAGGCAGCGCCGCAGCAGCGCTTCGGCGCCGTGGCTGACGATCGCGATCTCGAGGTCGGCTGGGGGGAGCCCATCGGCGGGAGAGTCAGCCGGCGCTGTCGCCGCGGACGACCGCGCCCGGAGTGCGCATCAGGATCGCCAGGTCGCCGGCGATCGAGAGGTTGTCGAGGTAGTCGCGCTCCATCGCCAGCCGCTCCTCGAAGGTGAGATTGCTGCGGCCGTAGACCTGCATCGGCCCCGTCATCCCCGGCTTGACCGCGAGGCGGAGCCGCTGGCGCTCGTCGTACAGCGCGACCACAGCCTCCTCCTCCGGCCGCGGCCCGACCAGCGACATCTCGCCCTTGAGGACGTTGACGAATTGCGGGATCTCGTCGAGGCTGAAGCGCCGCAGCGTCCGCCCGACCCGGGTCACGCGCGGGTCGTTGGCGATCTTGAAGGCGGGCTCCTCGAGCTTGCCGAGGTCGACGAGCTCGCCCAGCCGTTCCTCCGCGTCGGTGACCATGGTGCGGAACTTCAGCACCGTGAACGGCTCGCCCTCGATGCCGGCGCGGCGCTGGCGAAAGAGGATGGGCCGGCCCGAGTCGATCAGGATCAGGATCGAGATCGCGACCAGAAGCGGCGAGAGCAGCGCCAGCAGCAGGGCCGAGACGACCACGTCGACGGCGCGCTTCATCGCCAGGGTCGAGCGGGGCGGGTCGGAGAAGCGGAAGTCGAGCACCGGCAGCTCGGCGAGGCGGTTCAGCTCGATGCCGGGGCCGAGCAGGCCGAAGTGCTGGGGCAGGAAGGTCAGCCCGAGCCCGACCTCCTTGCACTCCTCGATCAGCCGCTCCGCCGCCAGCTCGCTCATCTCCTGCTCGGTGACGATCACCCGCTCGACGTCGTGCTCGTGGGCGATCCGCGAGATCTCGGCAACCGAGCCCAGCCAGGGCAGCCCACCCGGGGCCGGGCCCTTGTCCTCGTACCCGAGGGAGAGGTAGCCGACCAGGTTGAGACGCGCCTCGGGATGGGTCGCGACCCGGCGCGCGACGACGCCGATCGCCTCCATCGGCCCCAGCACGACACCGGCCGCGAAGCCGGTCAAGCGGTGCCAGCAGAAGCGCAGCACGCCGCGGGCGAGGAAGCTGCCGAGGAAGGCGATGATCCCGACCAGGATCGCGCTGCGCGGCGAGAGCGGGCCGGTCGGGCTTAGGGCCAGGAGGCCGTCGAGGGCGAGGGTGCCGAGGGCGCTGGCCGAGACCAGGCTCGAGATCTCGTCCAGGGTGCTGTGGCGGATGCGCCGGTGGTCGTTGTCGTAGAGGCCGTGGAGCTTGAGGACCAGGATCCAGGCGGGGCTGAACATCACGGCCCAGAAGAGCACGGCGACGTCGGTCGTCGAGGTGGTCGCGGTGGCGACGCACAGCGCCCCGACCAGGGCGAGCAGGTCGCCGCCGGCCAGCAGCCGGCGCAGCAGGGCGCCGCGGCGCCGCGACCCCTCCGGACCGATCAGCCCCAGCCGGGCCGCGGCGTCGGTCCGCGGCTGCTGCGCTAGGGGCGGCGAAGGCCGGGGCGAAGGCCGCTGCACGGGAGCTTTCTGGGCATGCCGGCTCATCTTGCGCTCATCCACAATTCCAACCGGCCCGGAAGCAGGTCTCGAGCGGGTTCAGCTCCTGGGCGCGGTTGAGGTCCGCCTGGGCCCGGACGGGTTCGCCGGCTTCGTGCTCGACCTTCGAGCGCAGGTAGTACAGCTGCCAGTTGCGATCCTCCCGTTCGATCGCCTGGGTCAGCCGCTCGGCGGCGGTCGGGTAGTCGCCCTGCAGCTGGGCGAGGAGGCCGAGCTGGACGTAGGGGGAGGCGGCCCAGGGCTCGATCGAGCGGGCGGTGTCGGCGTGGTTGATCGCGTTGGCGAGGTCGCCGTCCGCGGCGGCGTGCTGGCTCGACTTCAGCTCGTGCTGGACCAGCAGCGGCCCGATCAGGGCGACCGCGCTGATCCAGGCGAGCGCCAGGCCGGCCACCGCCAGCCCGTAGCGGCGCCCGTCCCCTTTCCTCCCCGCCATGCCGGCTGAGAGCTGCGCGCATCTCACGCTTACGACGACACCGGCAGCGAGGAAAAAGACTGCTCCCAGCCCGGATATCTCCCAGAACCAGTCGAGGCCGGTGCCGACCGCGAAGGCCGCCATCGCGGCGAGCAGGGCCGCGTAGCGCTCGCGCTCGCGCTCGGCCGCCGCCCGCCAGGCCGCGAACCCGGTCCAGAGCAGGAGCCCGAACAGGGCCAGCACGATCAGGCCGCCGATCAGGCCGAGCTCGCTGAAGGCCTCGAGGTAGAAGGAGTGCGCGTTGTGGACCGGCAGGTCGATCGAGCGCAGCTGCTCCCAGGAGAACTCATAGGTGCCGGCGCCGTGGCCCAGGACCGGCTTTTCGCCGAAGGCGTCGACGGCGACGCGGTAGAAGTCGTGGCGCCCGGCGCCGGAGAGCTGGCCGAAATGCTGCTCGGGTTGGTTCGGGAACTGCAGGTCTGGGCTCGAGAACTGGTCCCAGGCGCGCCCGCCCACCGCGATCGCGACGCCGATCGCCAGCAGCGCCGCGCCGATCGCGATCCGCTTCAGCAGGACCGGGCTCTGCGAGAGCCGCACCGCGCGCCCGGTCAGTGCGCCCTGGCGCCCCTCGATCCGCCGCAGGCCGGCAAAGAGGAGCAGGGCCAGGGCGGTCCCGGCGAGCAGGATCAGCAGCACCGTCAGGCCCTGGTCGACGGTCGCCTGGGTGGCGAGGCTGTCCGCCAGGCTCCGCCTCGCCTGCACCGCGAGCACGGCCGGCAGCGCCCCGGCCACCCCGATCGCCAGCGTCGCCAGCAGCCAGAGCCGGTCGCGCGAGAGGGCCAGCATGCAGCCCACGGCGACCAGCAGGGCGAGCAGCCCGCCGCGGGAGTAGGTGAAGTAGAGCGCCAGCAGGACCGCCGGCATCGCCGCCACCGAGAGCCAGCGCAGGGTCGCCCAGCTCGAGCGGCGGCTGGTCCAGAGCAGCATCGCGATCGCGATCCCGAACATCGCCCCGTTGGCGTTCCAGTAGCCGAGCGGATAGCGCAGCCGCGGTCCCGCGCCGAGGGAGTTGCCGACATTCATTAGATCGGGGAGGAGACGGCTTGCCAGAGCCAAAAGAGCAACCAAGGTGACGGCAATCGCCAGCCCTTCAGCGAAACGTTGGCGCCTTTGGTCGGTTTGGGCGATGAGGAAGGCGGCAAGGAAGAACCCCAGGTAGACCAGAACCCGGTCCGCCTCGATCACGCTCAGCTCCATCGACCCCGACCAGAGGGATGAAAGTGCAGACACAAGCGCCAGACCGCAGATCAGCCCGCCGGCCCAGTAGAACGGCCGGGCAAACGCCGCGCGCGTTGCGGTCCCCAGCGCCAACAGGCCGACTACGAGCAGCCAGACGGCGAGGCCGGCGATATGGCGGGCTGCCAGGTCATAGCCCCCTCCGGCCAGCGCCAGACCGACGATCAGGACGCTTGGCGCTATCAACGCCGCCGTTTGGTCTAACCTTCCGCGCCATGAATGGGATGCGCCATCGTCCGGCCACGCGCTCGGGCCACTCGTTTTTCGGGCTTTTGTCAGTGCTTGCTTTGCTGGCATTGGCTTGCTTTGTACCGGTAGCTCAGGCCGACTCGAGCGGGATCGAATACCGAGATGCTCCCCCCAGCGCTACCGGAAGCGAAATTCCGAGTGCTTCCGAACCGCCGGCGACGACCTCCAAGAAGGACGGCGGAGTCTCGACGCCAGGGGGGTCGACGACCTCGGGTAAGTCGGATAGTGAATCAACGGAAAGTAACTCCGAAGCAGGCGGTGGGGCGGGCACGAACGGCGGCGGCAGCGGCCAGGGTAACCCAGGCGGCGCCGGCAACGGGCAGGGTAGCTCAGGCAAGGCTCCCGATAGCTCGGATTCCTCGCCTGCACAGACGCCCGTCAATTCGTCGGCTGACGAGGGCGGCGGCTCCTCGCCGCTCCTGCCGATCTTGATCGCCCTCGCAGCGGTGATCGCCGTCGCGGTCGCCGTGGTCGTGATCAGGCAGCGACGCCAGCGTCGCGGCCCGGATGCGCACGTCTCGCCTGAGGCGAGCTAGTCGATGTCGATAGAGAGGAAGTCGATGGTGGGGAGTCTGCGTGCCTGGATTGCCGTCCTGGCGGTCTCCGCAGCGACGATCGGGGCGACCGCAGCATCCGCCGAGGCCGTTCCCGCCAAGTTCTGGGGCGTCGTGCCCCAGGCGACGCCGTCGCCCGAACATTTCCAGCGGCTGAAGCGCGGCGGCGTCGACAGCATCCGCACCCCGATCGGCTGGAGCGCCGTGCAGGCGAGCCCGGGGGGCCCGATCGACTGGACCGGCGTCGACACGGTCGTCAGGGGCGCCGCGACGGCGGGGCTCGAGGTCCTGCCGTTCCTGTCCGGCGCGCCCAGCTGGGCGGTCGCGGTCGACCGTCGCTTCGGCAGCCCGGTGACGCTTCCGGTCAAGACCGGGCTGCAGCGCTCGGGCTGGACGAGCTTCGTCAGGCAGGCGATTCTTCGCTATGGCCCGGGGGGCAGCTTCTGGGCCGAAAACCCGGGATTGCCCGAACAGCCGATCCGCACCTGGCAGATCTGGAACGAGGAGAACTTCAAGTACTTCGTCGCCCGGCCGAACCCGGCCGACTACGGCAAGCTCGTCAAGCTCTCCTACGCGGCGATCAAAGGCGTCGATCCAGGGGCCCAGATCATCCTCGGGGGGATGTTCGCGACGCCGATCGAGGCAACCTTCAAGAAGCAGCCCCCGCAGGCCTATTTCGCGGCTGATTTCCTCGAGCAGATGTACAGGACGACGCCGGGCATCAAGACGAAGTTCAGCGCCATCGCCCTGCACCCCTACACCGGCAGCTACAAGAACCTGACCGAAAAGGTCGAAGAAGTCCGGACGGTGCTGCGGGAAAACCACGATGCCGCCAAGAGCCTCTGGATCACCGAGTTCGGCTGGAGCTCCGGTCCTCCCAGCTCCGACGGCTCCAACTCCTTCGCCAAGGGTCCGCGCGGCCAGGTCACCCAGCTCAAGGGCGCCCTCAGCCTGTTCGAGCACAACCAGGCGAAATGGAGGCTGCAGCGGATCTACTGGTTCTCGGTCGACGACGCGCCCGGGGCCTGCAACTTCTGCGACGGCTCCGGCCTCTTCGGCCAGGGCTTCGCGCCGAAGAAGTCCTGGTACTCGTACGTGAAGTTCGCCGGCGGCACCCCGTAGCGCCCCGGCGGCCCCCGGTGGCCGCACGCCGAAGATGACCCGGGGCGGGCCCAGGTGCCGCTCTGCGTAGGATCTATGGGTTGGCCACCGCGGCGAAACCGAGCATGAAGCCTGACCCGCTGGCGCCGTTCAGCGCGCCCGTCAGGCGCTGGTTCGAGTCCTCCTTCGAGGGGCCGACGCCGGCGCAGGCGGGGGGCTGGGAGGCGATCGCCGGCGGCGACAACGCGCTGATCTGCGCTCCCACCGGGTCCGGCAAGACCCTGGCCAGCTTCCTCTGGGGGATCGACAAGCTCGCCCGCTCGGCGCAGCTGGGCACGGGCGTCCGCCTCGTCTACGTCTCGCCCCTGAAGGCGCTCTCCTACGACATCGAGCGCAACCTGCGGGCGCCGCTGCGCGGGATCGGCGCCGACATATCGGTCGGGCTGCGGACCGGCGACACGCCTCAGTCCGAGCGCCGGAAGATGGCGAAAACTCCGCCCGACATCCTCATCACGACCCCCGAGTCGCTCTACCTGATGCTCTCCTCCGGCGTGCGCGAGATCCTCACCACCGCCGAAGCGGTGATCGTCGACGAGATCCACGCGGTGGCCCAGTCCAAGCGGGGGGCGCATCTGGCGTTGACGCTGGAGCGGTTGGACGCTCTGGTTCAGGGGCATGTAGCGGAAGCTTCGGGGGAGGGCTCTGACGAGCAACAGCGGGGAGGCTCGTCAGAGCCCTTCCCCGAGGCATCGTCACGGGTCGCCGGGACCGGCATCCAGCGGATCGGGTTGTCCGCGACGCAGCGGCCTTTGGAGCGGATCGCGAAGTTTCTGGTCGGGCCGAAGCGGGATTGCAGGATCGTCGATGCGGGGCGGGTGAAGGAGCTCGACCTGGAGATCGTCGTGCCGGTCGAGGACATGGCCGACCCCGGCGCCCCCGCCTACCCCAGCGAGGACGGCGTTCCCTCGCCGGAAATCGAGCCCTCCGCCCACATCCGCTCGATCTGGCCGGCGATCTACCCCAAGCTCCTGGAGCTAGTTCAAGAACACACCTCCACGATCATCTTCGTCAACAACCGCCGCGCCTCCGAGCGCCTTGCCAAGAGGTTGAACGAGCTTGCGAACGGCGAAGGCGAGCAAGAGCTTCCCGCCACGGAGCACGGTGGGCATGGCGAGGAGGGGGAGGTCTCGCCGTCACGAACAGCGGGAGGTTCCGTCGAGACCTCCCCCTCCTCGCCGTCCGCGTACGTCGAGATCGCGAGGGCTCACCACGGATCGCTGTCGCACGAGGAGCGCACCCTTGTAGAGGAGCTGTTGAAGTCAGGGCGACTGCCCTGCTTGGTCGCGACGAGCTCTCTGGAGCTGGGAATCGACATGGGCGCCGTCGACCTGGTCATCCAAGTGGAGTCGCCGAAGTCCGTCACCCGCGGCCTGCAGCGGATCGGGCGGGCCGGGCATGGGCTGGGGGAGACCTCGAAAGGCCGGATCTTTCCCAAATACCGTGGCGACCTGCTCGAGTGCGCGGTGGTCGCACGGCGCATGCGCGAAGGGGAGATCGAGGAGACGATGATCCCCCAGAACCCGCTCGACGTGCTCGCCCAGCACCTGGTCTCGATGGCCGCCCTGGACGAGTGGGAGGTCGACGAGATGGAGCGCCTGGTCACCGCCACCGAGTCCTTCCACGACCTCTCCCGCGAACAGCTGGAGAACGTCCTCGACATGCTCGACGGTCGCTACCCGTCCGACCGCTTCGCCGATCTGCGGCCGCGGATCGTCTGGGACCGCACCGGCGGCACCGTCCACGGCCGCAAAGGCTCGCGCTCGCTGGTCGTCACCAACGCCGGCACGATCCCCGACCGCGGCCTCTACAGCGTCAACCTGCCGGACGGCCGCCGGGTCGGCGAGCTCGACGAGGAGATGGTCTACGAGGCCCGCCCCGGCCAGACCTTCCTGCTCGGCGCCACCACCTGGCGGATCGAGGAAATCACCCGTGACCGGGTGATCGTCGTCCCCGCCCCCGGCGCCCCCGGCGCCGTCCCCTTCTGGAAGGGGGACGGGATCGGCCGCCCGGCCGAGCTGGGGCGGGCGATCGGCGCCTTCTCCCGCGAGGCGGTCTCCCGTGAGCCGGCCGAGCTGGCCGCCGAGTACGACCTCGACCCGCGCGCCGCCAACAACCTCGTCACCTACCTGCGCGAGCAGCAGCAGGCGACCCGCGTCGTCCCCTCCGACGAGACGATCGTGGTCGAGCGCTTCCGCGACGAGATCGGCGACTGGCGCCTCTGCATCCTCTCGCCCTTCGGCGGTCGCGTCCACGCCGCCTGGGGGCTCGCCCTGGCCGCCAAGATCCGCGCCGAGCGCGACCTCGAGGCCGACGCGATCTGGTCCGACGACGGCATCGTCATCCACCTCCCCGACGCCGACGAGCCGCCGCCCGCCGACCTCGTCCTGATCGACCCCGACGAAATCGAGGACCTGGTCGTCAGCGAGCTCTCCGGCTCGGCCCTGTTCGGCGCCCGCTTCCGCGAGAACGCGGCCCGTTCGCTGCTGATCCCGCGCGCCTACCCCGGCAAGCGCACGCCGCTATGGCAGCAGCGCCTGAAGTCGCAGAGCCTGCTCGAAGTGGCGCGGGACTTCCCCCGCTTCCCGGTCATCCTCGAGACCTACCGCGAGTGCCTGCAGGACGTCCTCGACCTGCCCTCGCTCGGTGACCTGCTGGGCAAGCTCCACGCCCGTCAGATCAGCCTGGTCGAGGTCGAAACCCCGACCGCCTCGCCCTTCGCCTCCTCGCTGTTGTTCGACTACGTCGCCACCCACATGTACGAGGGGGACACGCCGAACGCGGAGCGGCGGGCGGCGGCGCTGGCGCTCGACCGCGACCTGCTGCGCGAGCTGCTCGGCCAGGAGGAGCTGCGCGAGCTGATCGACCCCGAGGCGCTCGCCGAAGTCGAGGAGCAGCTGCAGCACCGTGGGGAGGCCGGGCGCGCCGGCGACCGCGACGCCCTGCAGCAGCTGCTGCGCAACCTCGGCGACCTCACCGCCGCCGAGTGCGCCGAGCGGGTCACCGAGGGTTACTCGGCGGCCTCGATGCTGGAGAAGCTGGTCGCCGAGCGCCGCATCGCCGAGGTCCGGATCGCCGGCGAGGAGCGCTACGTCGCCGCCGAGGACGCCGGCCTCTACCGCGACGCGTTGGGGGTGCCGCCGCCGGGCGGGCTGCCGGAGGCCTTCCTCGAGGACCATCCCGACGCGATGCGGGCCCTGGTCCGCCGCTGGGCCCGCACCCATGGCCCCTTCCCGACCGCCCGCCTGGCCGAGCGCTACGGCGTCGACCCCTCGCCGGCCCTGCGCGAGCTGGAGAGCGAAGGCGCGATGGTCCGCGGCGAGCTGCTGCCGGAGGGGACCGAGCGCGAGTGGTGCGATTCCGAAGTGCTGCGCCGCGTCCGCCGCGCCAGCCTCGCCCGCCTGCGCAAGGAGGTCGAGGCGGCCGACACCACCCAGCTGGCCCGCTTCCTGCCGAGCTGGCAGAACGTCGACGCCTTCCGCCGCGCCGGCGCCGGGCCCGACCGCCTGCGCGAGGCGCTGGTGCCGCTGCAGGGCGTCGCCCTGACTCCGAAGGTCTGGGAGGCAGACGTGCTGCCGCGCCGCCTTGGCGCCTACTCGCCGTCCTGGCTCGACGAGCTCTGCACCAGCGGCGAGCTGGTCTGGGTGGGCGCCGGCGCCCGCGGCCGCAGCGACGGCCGCGTCGCCCTCTACTTCCGCGAGGACGTCCGCCTCGCCGGGCCGCCGCCCGCCAACGCCAAGCTGGAAGCGGTGGCGGGCGAGGTCCACGACCTGATCCGCGAGCGCCTCGCCGCCGGCCCCTCCTTCTGGCTCGACCTGCTCGCCGACCTCGATCGCCCGGCGGAGGAGCTGCACAACGCCCTCTGGGACCTGGCCTGGTCCGGCGGCGTGACCAACGACGCCTTCTCGCCGCTGCGGGCGCCGCGGCTGCGCGCCGTCAGCTCGCCGGAGCGCCAGGGGCGCCGCTTCGGCCGTCGTCCCTCGATCACCGGCGCCGCCGTCCAGGGCCGCTGGTCGCTGACTGAGCCGCTCTTCGCCAACGCCCCCGGGCCCGGCGCCCGCCTCCGTGCCCAGGCCGAGCTGATGCTCGAGCGCTACGGGATCGTCACCCGCGAGACCGTGCTCGCCGAGGGCATCCCCGGCGGCTTCGCCACCCTCTACGCCGAGCTCGGCAACCTCGAGCTGCTCGGCACCGCCCGCCGCGGCTACTTCGTCGAGGGCCTCGGCGGCGCCCAGTTCGCCCTCCCCGGCGCGGTCGAGCGGCTGCGCTCGCTGCCCGAAGCCGATGGCTCCTACCTCGTCCTCGCCGCCACCGACCCGGCCAACCCCTACGGCGCCTCGCTGCCCTGGCCGAAGCTGGAGGGAGGCCGCCGCCCCGGCCGCACCCCCGGCGCCCACCTGCTGACCCGCGACGGCGAGCCGGTCGTCTTCCTCGAGCGCGGCGGTCGCGGCATCCTGCGCCTGAAGCCGCTTGAGGGGGCGGAGCTGGAGACGGCGATGCGCGCCCTCGCCGAGGCCGTCTCCAGCGGCCGGCTCGAGAAGCTGGCGATCGAGAAACTCGACGGCGAGCCGGTGATCGGCTCCGGCCACGAGGAGGCACTGATCGGCGCCGGCTTCAGCCGCGGCCCCCGCAAACTCACCGCCTCCGCCTAACCCTCGCCCCCGACGGGCCGAAAACCCACGCATGTCGTGGGAAATCGGCCCATCGGCCCCTGGGTCGCGATAATCACCCCATGGAGGAGGTAGAGACCAGCGCCGGGCTGCTGCGGAGCGTGCCGCTCTTCGCCGGCCTCGAGGAGGCCGAGCTAGAGCGTTTCTCGCGCGTCGCCGTGCCCCGCTCCTTCCCGGCCGGCACCCGCGTCTTCCACGAGGGCGACCGCTCCGACGCCTGCTACATCGTCCGCGAGGGCAGCTTCCGGGTCACCCGCGAGCACTCCGACGGGCGGGCGATAACGCTCGCCACCCTCGGTCCCGGCGAGGTCTTCGGCGAGTTGGCGATGCTCGACGGCGACACCCGCTCGGCCAGCGCCGAGGCGCTCAGCGACGGCGAGCTGCTGGCCCTGCCGGCGACAGACGTCAGGGCCCTGCTGGCCCGCCACCCGGAGATCTCGGTGAAGCTGGTCGCGGCGCTGGTGCGCCGGCTGCGCGAGGCCAACGAGCGGATCTCGCGGCAGTCCTTCCAGACGGTCCCCAGCCGCGTCGCCGGCGTCCTCTCCCAGCTCGCCTCGGAAACCCGCAGCGTCGACGGGGGGGAGGTGACGATCCGCATGAACCAGGCCGATCTCGCGCAGCTCGCCGGCACCTCGCGCGAGAGCGTCAGCCGCTTCCTCGCCGATCTCGAGCGCGCCGGAGTCGTCCGCTCGGGCCGCGGCCGAGTCACCGTGCTCGACCCCGCCAAGCTCCACAACTACATCTTCTGAGGTGGCCGACTTCGCCACCCTCCGCGCGAGGATGGTGGAGCGGCAGCTGCGCAGCCGCGGCATCGCCGACGAGCGGGTCTTGGCGGCGATGGAAGTGGCGCCGCGCGAGGCCTTCGTGCTGCGGCGCCAGCGCCACCGGGCCTACGCCGACTCGGCCCTGCCGATCGCCGCGGGACAGACGATCTCCCAGCCCTGGATCATCGCTGCGATCTGCCAGGCGCTGGAGCTGAGCGGCAGCGAGCGGGTGCTGGAGGTGGGGACGGGCTCCGGCTACTCCGCCTGCGTGCTCTCGCTGCTGGCGGCCGAGGTGGTCAGCGTCGAGCGCCACCAGACGCTGGCCCTGCTCGCCCGCGAAGCGCTTGCCTCGCTGGCCATCGCCAATGTCGAGCTGGTCGTCGCCGACGGCAGCCGTGGCGTTCCCGAGCGGGCGCCGTTCGAGGCGATCGCCGTCCACGCCACCGCGCCGGCGCCGCCGCCGGCGCTGATCTCCCAGCTCGCCGAAGGCGGCCGGATGGTGCTCCCGATCGCGAGCGAGGATGAGAACGACCTGCTGACCCTCTTGCGCCGCCGGGGCGCCGACGTCGAAGCCGAGACGATCGCCCCCTGCCGCTTCGTCCCCCTCATCGGCGACGAAGCCTTCTAACCGCCGGCCGGTGGGCCGATTTCGGGACGCATGGTCCCGTTCCGGCCCGTCGGCCGGGGTTCAGCAGCCGGAGGTGGGGTCGGAGCCGTCCTTGACGACTTCGTCGTTGCCGCCGCCGCAGACGATCTGCTTGTCGCGCCGGCCGTCGGCCGCGTCGATGAAGTCGTCGCCTCCCTTGGCGATGAAGGTGTCGGCGCCGAGATGCCCGAGCATGCTGTTGTCGCCGTTGTCCCCGGTCAGGACGTCGGGCCCGTCGGAGCCCTCGAGGCTCTCGTTGTCGGCCAGGACCTGGTCGGGGTTGCCGCAGCCGGCCGGGCCGCCGCTGCCGCCGAGGGTGACGTGGAGGGCGTCGTCGGAGCGGCCGTAGGAGACCGTGTCCTCGCCGGCCCCGCCGTCGTAGCGATGCCCCTGGCAGGTGATGACGGATGAGACCAGCAGATCCTCGCCGCTGCCGCCGTTGAGCTGATCGCCGCCAGGGTCGGCGTAGAGGACGTCGTTGCCGCCCTCGCCGCTGAGGACGTCGTTGCCGTCGTCGGGACCGTTGTAGTTCTCGCCCGCTTCGAGGACGTCGTCCTCGGGCCCGCCGACGAGCGTGTCGCCGCCGGCGTTGCCGTTGACCCTCACCTTGGCGCTGGCCGGGACGCTGGGGTCGATGACGATGCTGTCGCCGCCGGCGTTGCCGGTGACCACGACCAGCGCTGCTTCGCCGGCGCAGCCGACGGCGGTGGCGTTGCTGGTCACGCTGACGCAGCCTTCGCCGGCGAAGATCCCGGCGCCGTTGGAGATCGTCCAGCCCTGGGCGCTGTGGGAGATGCGGACCTCGTCGCCGTCGGGGCCGCCCTGGACGACGAGGCTGGAGCCGTCGAGGCCCTGGTTGAGGATCGCGTAGGCGAGGCCGGGAGGCGGACCGAGTTCGGGGCCGCAGGAGTTCTCGACCGAGAAGCCGCTGCAGTCGTCGCTGCCGGGGCCGCCGAAGGCGGTGCCCCCACCACCGCCGCTGTCGAGCCGGTCGTTGCCGACGCCGCCGTCGAGCCGGTTTTCGTTGCCGTCGCCGACGATCGTGTCGCCCTGCGGCGAGCCGACCACGTCCTCGAAGCCGCTGAGATCGTCATGGCCGTCGCCTTTCGCGCTGCCGGAGGCGAGGTCGAGGACGATGCCGCCGCGGGTGGCGGTGGCGTAGGAGACGATGTCGCTGCCACCGCCGCCGCCGGAGAGAGTGTCGGTGCCGGAGTCGCCGCGGACGACGTCGCCGGCGCCGTCGCCGCCCTCGGCGAAGTCGATTCCGGCGCCGCCGATGACCGTGTCGGAATCGCCGCCGCCGTCGAGGTCGCTGTCGTCGCCGGCTCCTCCTTCGATCGTGTCCTCGCCGGCGCCGCCCTTGACCTGGTCGTTGCCCTTGTCGCCGAGCAGCTTGTCCTCGCCACCGCCGCCGTCGATCTCGTCGCTGCCCTGGGCGCCGTCGGCGTAGTCGTCGCCGGCGTCGCCGTCGAGCTTGTCGGGCCCCTTGGC
The DNA here is from genome assembly GCA_963812145.1 of uncultured Solirubrobacterales bacterium. Classification (GTDB taxonomy): domain Bacteria; phylum Actinomycetota; class Thermoleophilia; order Solirubrobacterales; family 70-9; genus VAYN01. Next base: position 533,943 of record CAWEUG010000002.1, on the reverse strand, counting down.
GCCGATCAGCGAGTCGTCGCCGGGGCCGCCGCCGAGATTGTCGGCGCCTTTGAAGCCGGAGAGCTTGTCGTCGCCCGAGCCGCCGTCGAGCATGTCGGAGCCGGTTTCCCCGAAGAGATGGTCGTCGCCGCTGTCGCCGTAGATGGCGTCGAAGCCACGGCCGGCGCGAATCGTGTCGTTGCCCGACCCGCCGCAGATCGTGTCGTTGCCGTTGTGGCCGCCGCTGATGACGTCGTCGCCACCGCCGCCGTCGATCACGTCGCTGGCGCCTTTGCCGACGATCCTGTCGTCGCCGGCGGTGCCCTTGATCGTCACCTTCTTGCCGCCGCACTTCATCGCCGCCGCCTGTCCGGCGAGCGGCACCAACAGCAGGCCGCAGGCGCAGAGGAGCGCGGCGAGGAAGACGCGCATATGGGTACGGGTAGGTGCCACGGCTAGCTCCATCGGCCGGGACGAGAGGAAACTTCAGTCCCGTCAGATATCTGTCTAGACACGACACCCGTGTCGGAATCACCTGTCAGATACGCTCGCGGCGCAAATGAGAGGCGGCACCTACGTACTCAACTTCTACTCGTCGGTCTTCGTCGACCAGCTGAAGCGGGGTCGCAAGACGGCGACGATCCGGCTTGGCGACAAGAGCGGCAAGTACGAGCGCGGCCAGGTCGTCTGGGTCACGGTCGGCTTCCGCCACAGCCCGCGCGAGAAAATCTTCAGCGCGGTCATCGACGACGTCGAGGTGAAGAAGCTCAAAGACCTCTCGCGTCGCGACATCGAGCACGACAACCCCGAGTTCCGCCGGCTCGAGGACGAGCGCAAGTTCCTCGAGCAGATCTACAGCCGCCCGATCCTCGAAGAGGACACGGTGACCGTGATCCGTTTCTCGCAGATCACCGAGTCGCCCAAGCCCCACATCGGCAACGGGGAGACGCCGCACCACAACTAGGCCGATGGCGGAGTACGCGTTCCTCACCACCTGGCTGCTCGACTCCCCCCGCCAGCCGGTCTGGGAGGCGATCCACGACCAGGCGCGCTGGCCCGAGTGGTGGCGCGGGGTGGAGGAGGCGGAGGAGCTGCGAGGCGGGGACGACGGCGACGTCGGCACCGTGGCGCGGATGGTCTGGAAGAGCCTGCTGCCCTACCGGGTCGAGTTCGAGGTAACGACGACGCGGGTCGAGCATCCGCACCTGCTGGAGGGGCACGCGGTGGGGGAGCTCGAAGGCATCGGCCGCTGGCGCCTCTACGAGCAGGACGGGGTCACCGCCGTCCTCTACGAGTGGAACGTGAAGACCACCAAGGCGTGGATGAATCTCTTCGCACCGCTGCTGCGCCCGGCCTTCGAGTGGAACCACGACTGGGTAATGGCCCGGGGCGGCGAGGGAATCGCCCGGCTCTTGGGCTGCAGGTTGCTGGCGACGGACTGACCACGCTATCTTTCTCTCTGTTGGCACTCGCACCACCAGAGTGCCAAGCCTCGCTGGGCGTCGCAAACGGCTCTCCAGCGGCATTTCCTGACTTTTGCCAGCAAAACACGCACCGATAACGGAGGTTCACGGATGAAGCTGAAGCCCCTCGGGGACCGGCTGATCGTCAAGCCGATCGAGGAGGAGGAGACGACCGCTAGCGGCATCGTCCTCCCCGACACGGCCAAAGAGAAGCCGCAGAAGGGCAAGGTCGTCGCAGTCGGCGACGGCGCCATCAACGAGGACGGCAGCCGCCGCCCGCTCGACGTCTCGGACGGGGACGAAGTCCTCTACTCCAAATATGGAGGCACCGAGGTAACCGTCGAGGGGGACGACCTGCTCGTGCTGCGCGAGTCGGACGTGCTCGCGAAGCTCAGCTAGCTGCCGCCCACCGCACTTAGAAGAACCAAGGAGGACTGAACACATGGCTCATAAGGAGCTGAAGTACGCAGAGGAGGCCAGGGGGGCATTGCAGGCCGGCGTCGACGCCGTCGCCAATGCCGTCAAGGTCACCCTCGGCCCGAAAGGCCGTTACGTCGTGCTCGACAAAAAGTTCGGCGCGCCGACGATCACCAACGACGGAGTCACCATCGCCCGCGAGGTCGAGGTCGAGGACGTCTTCGAGAACCAGGGCGCCCAGCTCGTCCGCGAGGTCGCCACGGCGACCAACGACGTGGCCGGAGACGGCACCACGACGGCGACCCTGCTGGCCCAGATCATCGTCCGCCAGGGGCTGAAGAACGTGGCCGCCGGCGCCAACCCGCTGGCCCTGCGCCGCGGGATCGAGAAGGCGGTCGACGAGGTCGTCGACAACCTCCGCGACAAGCAGTCCAAAGAAGTTGCGGGCAAGGACCAGATCGCCCGCGTGGCGGCCATCTCCGCCGCCGACGACGAGATCGGCAACGTCATCGCCGACGCGATCGAGAAGGTCGGCAAGGACGGCGTCGTCAACGTCGAGGAGGGTCAGACCTTCGGCATGGAGCTGGAGTTCACCGAGGGGATGCAGTTCGACAAGGGCTACATCTCGCCCTACATGGTCACCGATCAGGACCGCATGGAGGCCGTGCTCGAGGACCCCTACATCCTCATCGCCAACCAGAAAATCGGCTCCGTGCGGGACATCCTGCCGGTGCTGGAGCAGGTCATGCAGGGCGGCAAGCCGTTGCTGATCGTGGCCGAGGACGTCGAGGGCGAGTGCCTGGCGACCCTGGTCGTGAACAAGCTGCGGGGCACCTTCACCGGTGTCGCCGTCAAAGCCCCCGGCTTCGGCGACCGCCGCAAGCGGATGCTCGAGGACATCGCCGTCCTTACCGGCGGCGAGGTGATCACCGAGGAGATGGGTCTCAAACTCGAGAACACCCAGCTCGCTCAGCTCGGTAAAGCCCGCCGCGTCGTCGTCTCCAAGGATACGACCACGGTGATCGACGGTGCTGGTGAGGCCGACGACATCAAAGGCCGGATCAAGCAGATCAAACAGGAGATCGAGAACACCGACTCCGACTTCGATCGCGAGAAGCTCCAAGAGCGCCTCGCCAAGCTCGCCGGAGGTGTCGCCGTGGTCAAGGTCGGCGCCGCCACCGAGACCGAGATGAAGGAGAAAAAGCACCGCGTCGAGGACGCGCTGCAGGCGACCCGCGCCGCCCTCGAGGAGGGCGTCGTCCCGGGTGGTGGCGTTGCTCTGCTGAACGCCCAGTCGGGTCTGGACCCGGACAAGCTGGTCGGCGACCCGGACGAGCGCACCGGCGCCCGGATCATCCACCGCTCGCTCGAGGAGCCGGTCCGCCAGATCGCCGAGAACTCCGGCCTGGAGGGCTCGGTCGTCGTCAACGCCGTCCGTGATCTCAAGCCGGGCGAAGGCCTGAACGCGGCCAACGGCGAGTACGGCGACCTGATCAAGGCCGGCGTCATCGACCCGACCATGGTCACCCGCTCGGCGCTGCAGAACGCGGCCTCGATCGCCAAGAACATCCTCGTCACCGAGGCGATCATCGCCGAGCCCGCCGAAGAAGGCGGAGCCGGCGGCGGCATGCCCGGCGGCGGCATGCCGGACATGGGCGGCATGATGTAACCACCCCCCCGCCGATGGGCCTCAAACGTCCGCCATCTGGACGTTTCGGGCCCGCCGAAGGGTGGTTGTTGTTTGAGAGACCCCGGGAGACCGGGGTCTCTTTTGTTTGGAGCCTTGTGAATCGATCGGCGTCCCTAAGTCGGATGCCTTCGAAACCGAAGACGCCACCAAGTGCACACCATCCGCGCGCCGCAGCGAGCGAGGCTTTCTCCGATGCCATCGCACTACCCCGCACAACCCGCCGACGGGCCTCAGGCGTCCGCGATTTGGACGCCTAAGGCCCGTCGGCGGTTCGGGAAGAGGCTTTCCGAGATTTCGATGGAGCAGCACGGGGTTGTCACGCTCGCGCAGCTTCGGGGGCTTGGACTAACCGCCAGTGCAGTGCGGAGCCGCGTGCAGGAGGGATCGCTTCGGAGTCCTGCACGAGGGTGTCTACGCGGTCGGGTATTTGCCTAGGACCCGGGAGGCGCGATACATGGCGGCGGTGTTGGCTTGTGGGCCGGATGCGGTGCTCTCGCATCGGTCTGCGGCTGATCTCTTGGGAATAAGGGAGAGCAGGCGTGCTCAAGTCGATGTCACGGCGCCGGGCCGGCGCGGGCGGGCGCCGCGCGGTATCGATGCGCATCGGGACGGATCGCTCGTAGCGGCCGACAGGACGGAGGTGAATCGCATTCCCTGCGCGAGCGTGGCGCGGACGTTGCTCGATTTCGCGGCGGTGGAACCGATCTGGGAGCTGCGGAAGGCGGTCGGGGAGGCCGAGGTGAAGCGGGTGCTCGACAAGGGCGCGGTCCGCGATCTGATCAAGCGCAGCAGGGGGCGCCGGGGCGTTGCTCGGCTGCGAATGGTGCTCGATGAAATCCACCCGGAGACGAAGCGAACGCGCAGCTATATGGAGCGCCTCTTCCTGGGGATGTGCACGCGAGCCGAGCTGCCGAGGCCGGAGGTGAACGTGACCCTGCGAATCGGCGGCGATGACTTCAAGCCCGACTTCCTCTGGCGAGACGCCGGGCTGATCGTCGAAGCCGACAGCCGCCAGTTCCACGACACGGATATGGCATTCCTCGACGACCGCCGCCGCGAACAGCGCCTGCAGCTGGCCGGCTGGCGCGTCTCCCACTGCACTTGGTGGGAGATCGAGCACGAATCCCGCCGGCTCGGCGAAACGATCCGCGGCCTCCTCACGCAACCAGTGCACCGCCGATGGGCCTGAGGCGTCCGCGATGTGGACGCTTGAGGCCCATCGGCCCCTAGGGCGCGGCTGGCACCGGTTCGGGCGTGGGGGTTGGTTCCGGGGTTGGCGTCGGCACAGGCGTGGGTTGCGGCTTTGCCTTCGTTTTCTTCGGCTTCGGCGGCAGCGGTGGCAGCAGGCCGGCGTTGTAGTCGGCGTAGGAGAGGAAGCTGGCGCGGCGGATCTTCAGGCGCAGGGTGTTGGTCGTGCGGGGGTAGAGGTTGAGGTCGTACTGGTTGCCGGGGCCGACGCCGTCGTAGTAGACGAGCATCCGTACCCGGGGGCGCTTGACCGTCCAGGAGATCAGCTGTTTGACGAAGCGTGGTTCGTCGATCGCCGAGACCGCCCACTCGTTGATCGCGATCGGCTTGCCCTTCCATTGCTTGCCGTTATAAAAGCGGTCGAGGTCCTCCCAGACGGGATACTGCGAGTAGAAGTCGGTGCCGGCCCAGTCGACCCAGCGGCTGCCCGGCCAGTAGTTGCCCGGGAAGTTGCCTTTGACTCGTGGCGAGCCCCCGGGCAGGGGGCTCCAGATCACGCTCACCGGCGCCGCCGGCAGGCTTTCCGGGTTCGGCCCCTTGGTCCGGTTCAGCGGCGGCAGGCCGATTTCGGCCAGGGTCAGGTTGATCCCTTCCAGGGTCTGCCCGCCACGCACGATCGCGCTGATCCGGCGGAATGCCTGCTTGTACCAGCCGGTGGTGTGTTCGCCGCCTTTCTGGCTACCGTCGCAGTTGACCGCCGACCAGACGTTGAGGCAGCGGTTCGGCTCCCCGAGCGGGCGGATGTAGGCCGGCAGCCCGTGCGACGCGAAGAAGTCGTTGAGCTGGAGCAGGTAGTCGTCGCCGCCGCCGAGGGCGATCTGCGCCGGGGTGATCAACTCGGCCAGGGTCTGATCGTCGGCGGTCGAGATCGCCAGGATCGGCCGCGTCCCGGTTTCCCGCCAGCGTTCGTAGGCGGCGTTGAGGCTGTTGCCCCAGGGATGGAAGGTCTGCAGCAGCGCCGGGTGCTTGCCGGTCAGCGCTGCGAATTCGTTGAACTCCGTGGTGCTGCCGCGGTCGCTGACGCCGAGGAAGACGCTCGGCTTCGGAGGCGCCAGGCTCAGCGCCGATGCTTGCCCGGCGAACAGCGCGGCGCCCACGGCGCCCAGCGCGACAGCTCTATTCAGGCCCTTCCAAGACATCGCTCATCCTTCGTGGCTCGACGCCGAGGGCCTGCGCGTCGGCCGTCCCGCGCTCGCTCACCATCGGCACCTCCATCAGCTCGGCCTCCTCCCAGGTTGCAAACACGGCCTCGCCGAAAACGGAGCGCAGCGCGATCAGGCTCGAGCGGATCAGCGGCAGCGGCACGTGGACGAGCGGCCGCGGCCGGCCGGCGATGCGGCTGACCAGGTCGGACATCTGGTCGTAGGAGAGCGTCTCCGGCCCCGCCAGCTCGTAGCGCGGGCGCGCCTCGCCGGCCAGCGCGGCGACCACGCAACGGGCCACGTCGTCCGCCCAGATCGGCTGGAACTGCGCCCGGCCGTTGCCGGAGACCGGGAGGACCGGCAGGAAGGAGAAGCGCCGCAGCAGCGTGATCCAGGGATCGCTGTGGTCGTAGACGATCGAGGGAGCGAAGATCGTCGTCGCCAGCGGTGAGGAGGTGACCGCCTGCTCGGCCAGCCACTTGGCGCGGAAGAACCGCGTGCGCTGGGCGGCGTAGGCATCGAGCGCGCTGAAGAAGTGGAAGCGCTGCACGCCGCTGCGCTCCGCCGCCCGCAGCAGCCGCACCGTCGCCAGCCCGTTCAGCTCCTCGATCCGCTTCGGCGGCTGGTCGCGAATCGTCGCCGCCAGGTGGATCACCGTGTCGACCCCCCGTAGCGCCTGCCGCACCAGGTAGGGATCGGACATCTCGCCGAGGTCGCCAAGGGCGATCTGCACGTCGACCCGCCGCGCCCCCAGCCGCCGCGGCTCCCGGACCAGGCAGCGCACGTCTTCGCCGCTCTCCAGCAGCAGCGGCAGCAGCCGCGATCCGATGCTCCCAGTTGCCTCCGTCAGCAGCAGCATGAGCCGCTGATGCTAGTGGCGATGCTGCTTCGGCTTCGGGCCCAGGGTCAACCCGACGACGTCGCCCGGGGCCAGCGACCCCGCGGCCGGGGAGGAGGACTTGACGACGAGCGCCGGCGCTCCCTGCCCCCTCCTCGCTTTCGGCTTGGTGATCTTGCCGACGCGACAGCCGGCACCGGCGAGCGCCCTCTTCGCCTGGGCCAGCGTCTTGCCGGAGAGCCTCGGCACCTTGCAGGAGGGGAGGGTCGGTGGCGCGATCGTCGCCCCCGGCGCGCCGCTCGAGGGCAGCGGCTCTCCAAGCGGGTCGACGAACACTTTCCCCGGGCCGATGACGACGATCGGAGTGCTGTTGGTGAAGGCGATCGAGTTCGAGCAGGACGAGGCGTTGCCCGCCGCATCGGTCGCCCTGGCCGAGAACTGGGAGGTGGTGCCCGCCGCGACGCTGACGACGATGCCCGGTGATCCCAGCTCCGCGGCCGTCCCGCTCCCCACGGCCGCTCCTTTGCAGCTGGCGCCGAGGTGGATGCCGACGTTGGAGCCCGCCTCGGCCGAGCCGATGATTCGCGCGTGTTCGGCGTTCGCCGGCGAGGCCGGCGACGTCGAGCTGAGAACCGGCGCCGCCGGCGGATCGTGGTCGACCGGCGCTCCCTGCAGAACGTCCATCGCCTTGACCAGGTCCAGGCGGCCGCCGCTGACCGTTTTCCCGACCAGCGACGGGACGACGTCGACCCCGGAGAGGAGCGCCTCGCGCACCTCCGTCACGCTCGCCGACGGTTTCAGCGAGAAGAGAAGTCCCGCTGCCCCGGTGACGTGGGGCGCCGCCATCGAGGTCCCCTGGAGGAACGCATAGCCGGGCGGCGTCGGCAGCGGCGCGTAGCAAGTCAGCTTGACGTCGTCGAGCCAGAGGCCGTTTGCGGAAGTGGGGGCAGGGCCGGCGGTGTAGCCGAAGCTGACCTTCACCGCGTGACCGCCGAGGCCTTTGATCGGCGTCGTGTGGAAGGCCGCCATTTTGGACCCGGGAGTATCCGTTTTGGCGCTGTTGATGAAGGCCGAAGAGCCATCGCTAAGCACCTGGTAGAAGAAGCTCGAGCCGGCGTCCGCGCGCCGGAACCGCATCGCGCTCAGCGTGCAAGCGCCGGCGCCTGCCGGGATCGCCGCGCCGGTCGTGAGGGTTATGTTGTGGACGGAGCTCGGCGCCGGGGCGACTTCCGGCGAGTCGCTCATCCCGAACGAGGTCAGCGGCCCGTCGCCGGCACCGGCGCGGCCAAGCCCCGTCCCGCCCGTCGCCTCCCAGGTCGAGGAGAAGTCGTCGGTCTCGAAATCGTCATCGACCGGCGCGAGCGCTACCGGATAGGTGCTCAAGGTCTCGGTCCCCGGGGCGCCGAGGTCGACCGACGAGGCGCCCCAGTCAGAGAAGCCCGCGAGGCCATCAGCCTGGTCGGTCGCGGCGACGCAGATCACGTTGTCGATCGCCCCGCCGATGCCCGAGGACGCCGGTTCGTAGCCGCAGGGATAGTGGGGGACGTCCTCGTTGTCTTCGCTGTCGTTGCCGGCTGAGATCACGAAAAGGGTCTGCGGGTTGTGCGCGAACGCATCGCGGACGGTGCTGTTGAAGCCGGTTCCCCCCAGCGACATGTTCGCGGCCTTCGCCCCGTTTGCGCCGGCATAGTTGATCGCGGCGATCTGCGAGGAGGACGGGCAGCGCGCTTCGTCGCCTTCGTTGGCCGAGTTGGCGCAGACCCGCAGGGGCATGATCCGCACGTCCTGGGCGACGCCGGTGATCCCGACGCCGTTGTCGCCGGCGGCGCCCATCGTGCCGGCGGTGTGGACCCCATGCCCGCCCGAGATCAGGTTGTCGTCGGTCGGGTCGCCGTCGCTGGGGAGCGACACCGGATCGGCGCTCGGCCCCACGAAGTCGGCCCCGTGAAGGTCGTCCACTATCCCGTTCCCGTCATCGTCGACGCCGTTGGCGGTCTCGCCCGGATTCGCCCAGGCGACCGGCCCGAGGTCGGGCGCGTCGAAGCGGTATCCCGAGTCGATATCGGCGATCACGATCGCCGCTGACCCGTCCTCGCGATCCCAGGCAAGCGGGGCGTTGACGTCGGCGCCGAGAACCGCGCCGGCGAAGCCGCCGACTCCGCCGCCGAGGTTCTGCAGGCCCCAGAGCTGGCCGAACAGCGGGTCGTCGGGGATCGAGTTGAGGCTGCTGAAGCCGTCTCGGCTGGCGGCTTGGACCTGCGGGTTCCCGCGCAGGCTGGCGAGGGCATCGCCAAGGTCCTGGCCGGGGCCCAGCCGCACGAGCTGGAACAAGGGGTCGCCCAGCTCGCGCATCGAGCTCACCTCGGCCTCCGCCCTTGCCGACACCCGATCGGCGCGATCGGCGCCGTTGGCCCACTCGACGATCAGCCGGCTCGGGGAGAACCCGAGCGCCGGCGTGACCGGGGCCGGGTCGCCCGCCGCCCGCTCGCCTCCGTCCGCAAGCGCAGCTGGAGCGGCGATGAGCAGTCCCAAAAGGACTCCCGCGAGGGCGGTTCGAGGGTCGCGCATGCGGCAACCATAGTCCGCGCATCGGGCTCCGCAAGGAGGCCGCCGCATCACCGGTGGGCAGCCCGGCACCGAGTCCGGCCGCACAATCCCTAAAATGGTTGTTCGCGCTTGGCCGGGGTCTCCGGCAGGCACCCGGAAAAACGACTTAGGAGAACTTCTCGAATGACCTACGTCATCGCCGAGCCGTGCATTGGCCAGAAGGACAACTCGTGCGTCGAGGTATGCCCGGTCGATTGCATCCACCCGACGCCGGACGAGCCCGACTACGACTCGGTCGAGATGCTCTACATCGACCCGGACGAGTGCATCGACTGCGACGCCTGCGTCGAGGCCTGTCCCGTCGACGCCTGCTTCGCCGAGGACCAGCTCCCCGCCGAGTGGGCCAAATACGCGGAGATCAACGCGAACTACTACAAGAGCAAAGCCGCCTAGCTCGCGTCTTCACCAGCTTCGAAAAGGGTCGCCTTCGGGCGGCCCTTTTTTATGCCCCGGCGCCGCTACTGGACGACGGGGAGCGGGATGCCGCCGACCGGTGGCGCTTCGGCGGCGTTCGGGACCGCCTGCAGCACCGGCAGCTCCTGCGGCGTCATCGCGACGATGCCCCGGGCCGCCTGACGGATCGCCTGCGAGGCGGGTGCGTCGGGCTCGGCGGTGACCAGGGGGGTGCCGGAATCGGCATGCTCGCGCAGCGGCTCGGAGAGCGGCACCTTGCCCAGCAGCGGCACGTCGAGCTCGTCGGCCAATTCCTGGCCGCCGCCCTCGCCGAAGATCGTGAAGCGCTCGCCGTCCGGGGTCGTGAAGCCGGACATGTTCTCGATCACGCCGAGGATCTCGAGGTCGAATTTGGCCGCCATCTGGGCACCGCGGCGGGCGACCGACTGGGCCGCCGGCTGGGGCGTGGTGACGACCACGAACTTGGCCTGGGGAAGCAGCTGGGCGAGCGTCATCGAGACGTCGCCGGTGCCCGGCGGCAGGTCCAGCAGCAGGTACTCCAGCTCGTCCCAGGCGACGTCCTCGAGGAACTGCTGGATCGCCTTGTGCAGCATCGGGCCGCGCCAGACGACGGCCGCGTTCTCCTCGACGAAGAAGCCGATCGACATCACCTTGACGCCGCTGGGCGAATCCAGCGGCAGGATCTTGCGCTCGCCGTTGACGTCGGGCTTGGCGTTGACCCCGAGCATGCGCGGGATCGAGTAGCCGTAGACGTCGCAGTCGAGGGCGCCCGAGGGGTGGCCTTCGGCGGTCAGCGCCGCGGCCAGGTTGGCGGTCATCGTCGACTTGCCGACGCCGCCCTTGCCGGAGGAGACGCAGATCACGTTCTTGACCTTGGCCAGCGCGCCCTGCGGCAGCTTGCCGCGGCCGAGCGATTTCTGCAGGTCGCCCTTCTCCTCGTCGGAGAGGACGTCGAAGCCGACGCCGACGGCGGTCACACCCTCCAGCTGGGAGACCTGCGCGCTCACCGCCTGTTCGAAGTGGGAGCGGATCGGGCAGCCGGCGGTGGTGAGGGAGACGATCACCTCGACGCGGCCGCTTTCCTGGACGTCGATCGAGCGCACCATGCCCAGCTCGACGATGTTCTTGCGCAGCTCGGGGTCGATGACCGCGCGCAGCTGCTCGGTGATCTGATCCTTGGTCGGAAGCGCCATCGCGATTCATTCTCGCAAAGGCGTGGGGGCGGCAGCCACTCCGTTGCGAAAGGGGGAGAGTTTCCGCTCGCCCAGGCATTGGCACCCCGTACGCAAGCGAGCGAATGGAGGACGGATGTCGGGCACCCGAGGCGGGCTGGCGCGGATCGTGGCGATCGGGATCGGGCTGGCGGTGGCGTTGCTGCTGCTGGTCGCCGGCGAGGCGCAGGCCGGCAAGTACGAAGTCGCCCAGTGCGGCTGGTACGTCGGCGCCGATGCCACCTGGGCGGACACCACGGGTGGCGCCAAGTTCCGCCAGGACGCCTGGTGCGTGCCGCCCGCCGGCGCCGACCCCTTCGACGGCGCCCACATGAAGAGCCTCGGCCGGGAGGGGCAGGGGACCGTCTCCGGCACCCGTTTCGCTCGCTGGCGCTGGGTGGCCCCCGCGGGCACCGGCATCTCGCAGGTGCGCGGCACCTGGTGGCACGCTCTGCACGACGGCTTCGAGCAGCGGATCGGCGTTGGCACCTGGGCCGGCGGCTTCGACGCCTTTGCCGTCGCCGGCGCGACCGACGTCGCTCCGCGCGAGTTCGTCGCCGGCTTCAACCCGGCCCAGCCCGCGCTCGAGGATCGCTTGCTGTGCGCAAGGGCGGAGAGCAAGTGGTGCAGCCTCGACCCGGGCTCCTGGGCGTCGATCCGGGCGCTGACGATCACCGTCCAGGACGACCTCGGCCCCGGCGCGGGGATCGGCGGCGAGATCCTCGCCGGCGGCTGGCGCCGGGGAGCGCAGGGCGTCGTCTTCTCCGCCGGGGACGCCGGCGGCGGCGTTCGCTTCGGCGAGACCAGCATCGACGGCGCCCGCGTCAACCTCACCGAGTACCCCTGCGCCAAGGCCCTGGTCGGCGGCGTCTGGAAGGCGATGCAGATGCAGCCCTGCCAGCTCGGCGCCGCCGGCGGCGCGGCGATTGAGACCACCCATCTCAGCGACGGCCGCCACAGCATCCACCACTGCGCCACCGACTTCGCCGGCAACGTCGGCTGCACGCCCGATCAGATCGTCGCGATCGACAACAACCCGCCGGCTCACCCTCGCAGCCTGACGCTGGCCGGCGGCGAAGCCTGGCGCCGCGTCGACGACTTCGACCTCTCCTGGGTTAACCCGGACCAAGGGCCGGCGAGCCCCATCTGGGGCGCCTACTGGCGGATCACCGGCCCCGCCGGCTACGACACCGGCGTCAAGTTCGCGCCCGGGCCCGGCATCGCCGCGATCCCCGACCGCTTCGTGCCCGGCCCCGGCCTCTACTCGTTCCGCGTCTGGCTGCGCGACGAAGCGGGCAACGACGCTCCCGCTTCCGGGCTCGACGTCTCCCTGCGCTTCGATGACGTGCCGCCCGGGGTTGCCTTCGCGGTGGCCGAGGGGACCGAGATCCCCGAGCAGATCCGCGCGCTGGTGACGGACGTGCACTCGGGGCCGGCCGCGGGGTCGATCTCCTACCGGCGCCTCAACGTGGAGAGCTGGACCGATCTGCCGGCCAAGCTGCAGCCCGGCCCCGAGGCGGACAGGGCGACCCTCGCCGCCCGCACGCCCGACCTCGCACCCGGCACCTACGTCTTCCGTGCCGACGCCGTCGATGCTGCGGGCAACGCCACCTCGACGACGCTGCGCGCCGACGGCACCGAGATGGCGATCCGCAAGACGCCGCCGCCGGTGGCACCGAGGCTGGCCGTCCCGCCGCGGGCGAAGACGCGGCTGTTCGCGCGGCTGCGAGGCGGCCACGGGCGCGGCGACGCGTTGACCGTCCCCTTCGCCGCTCCGGCCCTGCTCAGCGGCCGCCTCACCCGCGCCGACGGCGCCGGCATCGCCGGGCGCGAGCTGCGTGTCGTCGCCCGCCCGTCGCAAGGCGCCCTGGCTCCCCCCGCGACCGCCACGGTCCTGACCGGAGAGCGGGGCGGCTTCGAGCTCCGCCTCGGGCCGGGGCCGTCGCGGCGCCTCGCCGTCGTCTTCCCGGGCGACGCCGGCTTGGAGCCGGCCGCCCGGCCCTCGCTCGATCTCCGGGTCCGCTCCGGCCTGTCCCTCAGCGCGGCTCCGCTCGCCCTGCAGACGGGCCAGATGGTCCGGCTCAGCGGCAGGGTCCGCAGTCGCGGCGCCCCGATCCCGCGACGGGGCAAGCTGGTGGCGATTCAGTACCTGGAGGCCGCCACCGATCGCTGGCGCCCGGTCCTCGTCACCCGCAGCGACCACGGCGGGCGCTTCCGCGCCCACTACCGCTTCCGCTACGTCCGCGGTGCCGCTTCGATCCGCCTCCGCGCGACGGCGTTGCCGGAGGAGCGCTGGCCCTATGCGCCCGGATCCTCCCGTTCCGTGACCGTTCACGTCACCGGCTCGGATCGGTAGGGTTCACGCCGATGTCGCAAGCGACTCTCCATACGAATGCCGGGACGATCGTGCTCGAGCTGCACGACGAGGACGCGCCGAAGACGGTCGAGAACTTCCGCAAGCTCGCCGCCGACGGCTTCTACGACGACCTGATCTTCCACCGGGTCATCCCCGACTTCATGATTCAGGGGGGCTGCCCGCAGGGGACCGGTACCGGCGGTCCGGGCTACACCTTCGAGGACGAGTTCAACGACAACAAGGTGGTGCGCGGGGCGCTGGCGATGGCCAATGCCGGCCCCAACACCAACGGCTCGCAGTTCTTCATCGTCACCGCCGGGGCGGCGCCCTGGCTCGACGGCAAGCACACCGTCTTCGGCACGGTCGTCGACGGCATGGACGTCGTCGACGCGATCGAGTCGACCCCGACCGACGGCTCCGACAAGCCGGTCGAGGCGAAGACGATCGAGCGCGTCGAGCTTTCCGAGTAGCTCAGGGCTCCTCGCCCTGCTCGACCAGCGACCAGAAGCGGACCCACTCGCGCTCGTGGCCGATGCCGGCGCGCAGCGAGAGAATGATCCCCGCCGGAGCCTGGCCACCGATCTGCTCGACCAGCTCTTCGTATTCGGCGACTTTGCGTCGACGGGCCGGCAGCTGGGCGGCGGCCATCGCCTTTGGGTCTGACCCGAAGAAGATCTTCAGCATGCCGGCGTCGCGCAGCTCGGTCATCTCGTCGGTCGGCTCGGCCAGCCAGTCGCTGAGGGCCTCCCGCCCCGAAGCGGTCAGCGTGTAGTGGCGGCGGCGGCGACCGCCCTCCTCCCGTCGCTCGCTCAGGTAGCCGCCGGCCGCCAGGCGCTCGGGCTCCGCGTAGACCTGCGCGTGAGGAACCGACCAGAAGTTGCCGAGGCCTGCCGCGACGGTCTGCTTGAGGTCATAGGGAGTTGCCTCGCCGACGGCGTCGATCAGGCCGAGGACGATGTAGGAGGTGGACGTTAGGCGGGGTTCGCTTGACATGTTCAGGGGGCCAATGGTATTAATCACACGGTCCGAAACAGACCATTCGGACCATTGTCGCGATTCCGGGGCCGAGGCGGACAGTAGTGGCCACCCAGGCGCCCTGATCGTGACGACAGGACAAGTTCGGCGCCGGCGATATGCCACCAGTGGCAGGGGAACGGCGAACTTGTGCCAGGCGCTCAGCTCCCCGTCGTCGAACCTGCCGGCTCGAGACGGGGAGCGCCTCTTTCTCCCGTCCGGACGGCGTCAGCTCTGAACGCGCTTCGCCTGGCGCCGGCGCAGCGCCTCGCCCGGGCGCCAGAGGCTGACCAGGCCGGCGACCAGAGTGACGAGGAAGATCTGGCCGATCATCATCTCCAGGCCGGCGATCATCCGGCCGGGCTGGCCGCCCGGGACGAGGTTGCCGTAGCCGGTGGTGGTCAGCGTCGTGTAGCTGAAGAAGAGGAAGTCGTTTCCCTGGGGGCTGAGGACGCCTTCGAAGAAGGCGCCACCCTGAACCCGGTCGATCATCCCGTAGGCAAAGGTGAAGAGGAGGCCGAGCACGGTGTAGACGCTGATCGCGCCGAGGATCGTCCGCGACCCGACCTCAACCGTGGAGATGACTCGATGCAGGACGGCGCCCATGGCGATCGTCAGGAGGACGATCTGGATGACTGAGGCGAAGTTGAGCCAGACGTGCTCGTCCGACACTGCGGCGATTGCGGCCAGCAGGATCGTCAGTCCCGAGAGCGAGATCGCGCTCCTGATCAGGCCCGGCCTGGCGTGGGAGCTGGTCAGCGCGACGACGGAGGTGGCGCTGGTGGCGACCGTCAGGACCACCGCCGACCAGCCACGGTTGGAGAGCAGCGAGGTCAGCACGTACGTCGTCAGCACTAGCAGCAGCACCAGGCCGAACGCATCGCGGACCTGTTCGGCCCGCCGCAGCCAGCGCTCGCGCGTGCGAGCGCGGATGGCAGCCTTGTCCATGTCCTGATCGTTCGGCCGCCGGCCCGGCATTCCTGCCGCGCTCGCGGTCGTGGAGCAAGCCGCCCGCCCCGCTCCACGGCCGCCAGCGGAGGGGGTGGGATTCGAACCCACGAGCCCCCTTGCGAGGGCCACCGGTTTTCAAGACCGGCGCATTCAACCGCTCTGCCACCCCTCCGAGCGCGCGCGGTGCGGATGCTAAAGGTCTCAGTGCCCGCTCAGGGTTGCTTGTACTGATTGGATTGAGGGATGCGGCGGTTGCTCTTGCTGGCCTCGGCGATGATCTTCTTCGACGTCGCCTTCTTTGCCGCGATCGCTCCGCTGTTGCCGGAGTACGTCGACGAGCTTGGCCTCAGCAAGGCGCAGGCCGGAGTGCTTTCCGCTTCCTACGCGGCGGGCACGCTGATCGCCGCGCTGCCGGCCGGCTTCGTCGCCAGCCGCGTCGGCCCCCGCCGCAGCGTCATCTGCGGCCTGCTGCTGCTGGGGGTCTCCAGCCTCGTCTTCGGCATCGTCGACGAGATCGATCTGCTGGACGCGGCGCGCTTCACCCAGGGCGTCGCCGGGGCGCTGATCTGGGCCGGTGCCCTGACCTGGCTGATCACCTCCTCGCCCGAGGAGAGCCGCGGCCGCGTCATCGGCACGGCGCTCGGCACCGCCGTCGCCGGCGCCCTGCTCGGCCCCGTGCTCGGGGCCCTGGCGGCATCGATCGGAACCGAGCTGGTCTTCGGCTCGGTGCTGATCGTCACCTTCGCGCTCGCCTACGCCGCCTCGCGCCTGCCGGAGGCGAGGGCGCCGGAGCGCCAGAGCGCCCGTGAGGTCGTCTCGACCTTGCTCAGCAAACCGATCCTCGACGCCGCCGTCTTCGTCGCCGTGCCCTCGGTCATGTTCGGCGCGATCGAGGTCCTGGTGCCGCTGCGAATCGACTCGCTCGGCGGCGGCCACGGCGTGATCGCCGCCGGCTTCATCGCCGGGGCGGCGCTGGAGGCGGTCCTGGCGCCGATCGCCGGTCGAGCCTCGGACCGCATCGGGCGGCGCACGCCCTACGTGGCGGGACTGACAATCTGCGCGGTCGCGATGATTGGGGTCGCGCTCACGCAGACCCTCGGCGGGGTGCTGGCGGCGCTGATCGTCACCTCGCTCGGCGCCGGGCTCTGCTTCGCGCCGGCCCTGACGCTGCTCTCCGACGTCGCCGAGTCCAGTCGCCTCCACCAGGGCTTCGCCGCCGGCCTCTCGAACATGGCCTGGGCTTCGGGGCAGGTCGTCGGCGGCGTCGGCGGCGGGGTCGTCGCCAGCCTCACCGGCAACGCCCTCCCCAGCATCGCGATCGCGCTGTTGCTGCTGGTCACCGTCCTCTACGCGTTCCACTCGCTGGCGCCGCCGGTGACCACCCGACCGGCCGAAGGCTAGGCTGGCGCGATGGCGAGGAAGCGGGCCGGTGAGAGCGAGTCGGGTTGGGTCAACTGGGCCGGGGATCAGGCCTGCCGTCCGGCGGAGATCGCCCGTCCGCGGAACCGCGACGAGCTGGCGGAGGCGATCGCGGCCGCAGCCGCGGCGGGGCGGAAGGTAAGCGTCGCCGGCTCCGGCCACTCGTTCACGGAGACGGCGATGACCGACGGCACGATGGTGCGGATCGAGGCGCTGCGGGGCGTGCTCGATGCCGACCCGGCTTCGGGGTTGGTCAGGGTGGGAGCGGGAACGGTCCTCGCCGACCTCAACGAGGAGCTGGCCAAGCTCGGACTGGCGATGGAGAACCTCGGCGACATCGACCGCCAGACGATCGCCGGCGCGATCTCCACCGGCACTCACGGCACCGGGGCCCGGCTGCGCAACATCTCAGCCCAGGTCGAGGGGCTGGAGCTGGTCCTCGCCGATGGCAGCGTGCGCCCACTCAGCGCCGCCACCCATCCCGAGCTGCTGCGGGCCGCCCGGGTCGGGATCGGGGCCTTGGGTGCGATCTCGGCGGTGACGCTGCGCTGCGTCCCCGCCTTCACGCTCGACCGGGCCGACACCCCGCGGCCGCGGGAAGAGGTCCTCGACCGCTTCCAGCAGAGTGCCGACGCCAACGACCACTTCGAGCTCTTCACCTTCCCCTACGCGGAGTCCGCCCTGGTGCTGGAGCGCAACCGCACCACGGAGCCCGCCCGCCCGCGCGGCAGGGTCGGCGGCTATCTCAACGACGTCGTCCTGGAGAACTGGGCGCTGGAGGCGCTCTCGGCGACCGGCAAGCGCCTGCCGGCGCTGATTCCGTCGCTGTCGCGGCTGGCCGCCAGGGTCGCTGCGGGCAGCCGCACGATCGACCGCAGCGACCGCGTCTTCGCCAACGACCGCCGCGTCCGCTTCACCGAGATGGAGTACGGGGTGCCGCGGGAGCACGGCCCGGAGGCGACGCGTCGGGTGATCGAGTGGGTGCGCTCCAACCGCTACCCGGTCTTCTTCCCGATCGAGATGCGGGTCGCCGCCGGCGACGACGCCCTGCTCAGCCCCTCGCACGAGCGCGACACCGCCTACATCGCCGTCCACCAGTACCGCGGCATGGAGTGGCGCCCCTACTTCGAAGCGGTCGAGGAGATCATGGACTCCTACGGCGGCCGCCCCCATTGGGGCAAGCGCCACTTCCAGACCGCCGCGACCCTGGCGCCCCGCTACCCGGCGTGGGCCGAATTTCAGGCCGCCCGCGACGAGCTCGACCCCGGCCGCGTCTTCAGCAACGAGTACGCCGCCCGCGTCCTCGGCGACTAGCCGAACTGCATCAACTTCTAAACCCTGAAGGATGAGAACTTGATGCAGTTCGGCTAGAGGAAGTCCTTGCCGTCGCCGCGGTAGGTCGGGACGACGTCGACGATCTCTTCGCCTTCCACCAGGTGGAGGCTGTTGAAGTGCTCGCAGAGCTCGCCGGCCTTGGCGTGGCGGAGGTAGGCGCGGTCGCCCACGGTCAGGGTCGCGGCGGCTTCGCCGAGCAGGGGCGTCTGCACCTCGCCGGCGCCCTCCTCGGGGTCGAGGCTGAGGCCGGCCGGCAGCCAGGTGGCGGGCAGGCGCCCGGGATCGCCGCCGCCGGAGGCTAGGTAGCCGCCGCCGAGCGCGGTCGCGACCTTGGCCGACGGCTTGCGCACGATCGGCAGCGCGAAGCCGGCGGCGGGGGTCAGGCTGAAGCGGCTGTAGTGATCGAAGAGGGCCGGCGCGTAGAAGCCGGAGCCGGCGGTCACCTCGGTCACCGCGTCCTCGGCCCCGGTCAGCTCGAGGCTGCCGGTGCCGCCGCCGTTGACGATCTCGAGGTCGGTGAACTCGCCGACCGCGGCGGCGATCGCCCCGCGGCGCTCGGCCAGCTCGGCGGCGGAGCGGCGCTGCATGAAGCGGATCGCGGCACCGCGCAGGCGCCGGCCCGGCGGCCGGTCGCCGACCCCGGCGATCTGCCCCTCGTAGGCCATCAGCCCGACCAGCTCGATCTGCGGCCGGCCGTCGATCTCACGCGCCAGCGCTACCGCCTGCTCGACGGTGTGGACGGGCGAGCGCTTCGGGCCGATCTTGACCCGTCCGCCCAGCGCCCACCAGCCGGCGTCGACGTCGATGCAGACCCGGACCGGAGCCGCCCCGGCGCCCAGCACCGAGTCGATCGTCTCCAGGTGCTCGACGCAGTCGACCATCACCA
Source organism: uncultured Solirubrobacterales bacterium (assembly GCA_963812145.1). Taxonomy (GTDB): domain Bacteria; phylum Actinomycetota; class Thermoleophilia; order Solirubrobacterales; family 70-9; genus VAYN01. The sequence goes on along the minus strand of CAWEUG010000002.1, from coordinate 514,973 downwards.
CCGGCGCCCCGTCGGGGCTGGCCACCGAGCGCAGCGCCAGCTCGCCGAGCGCGGCGACGTCGGCGGTCGGGTAGGCCAGCAGCAGGTCCTCGAACCCCTGCTCGGCCAGCCAGAGGGTCTCGGGCAGGGTGTAGGTCATCAGCCCGGCGAAGCGCTCGTCTCGCCGCAGGATCATCTCCAGCAGCGCCCGGCAGCGGATCGACTTGCTGGCGATGCGGATCGGCTTGCCACCGGCCCGGCCCAGCATCTCCTCGGCGTTGGCCCACATCGCGTCGAGGTCGACGAAGGCGAACGGCGCCTCGACCTCGGCGAAGATCCGCTCGTAGCGCTCGTGCGACTGCTCGGGGAGGGCGGACACCCACATGACCCTATCCCCGCCAAGAGCGGAGAGGGAGGGATTCGAACCCTCGAGAGAGCTTGCGCCCCCTACTCGCTTAGCAGGCGAGTGCCTTCAGCCACTCGGCCACCTCTCCAGGCACTGCGCCTCGATTGTAGGAAGTCAGCGGCCGGCGGGTTGTGCGGAGCGGCTCAGCCGCGGCGCGAGCGCAGGACGACGCTGCCCCCGCGGGACGGGATCATCGTCACGTTGCGGTGCAGGGCGCGCTCGGGAGCCGGGTCGTCGGCTTCGAGGTCGAGGCGGCGGGCCATCGCCCCGAGGACGACGCGCTGCTCGGCCATCGCCAGGGCGGCGCCGAGGCAGCGGCGGATGCCGCCGCCGAAGGGAATCCACTCGTAGGTGCCGGGCTTGCGTCCGAGCCAGCGCTCGGGGCGGAACTCGAACGGTTGCGGGTAGAGATCATCGCGGTGGTGGACGAGGAGGATGCTCATCGAGATCGCCGCGCCCGCCGCGACTCCGTACTCGCCGAGTTGCCATGGCACGGTCACCCGGCGGCCGATCAGAGGGATCACCGGCCGCGAGCGCATCGCCTCGACGATCGTCGCCTCGACCTGCTCCTCGGCCCCATCGCCGGAGCGGACCGCGCCGAGCAGCGCCTCGTGGGCGTCGGGGCTGCGGACCAGGCGCTCCCAGGTCCAAGAGAGCGAGTTGGCGGTGGTCTCGTGGCCGGCGAGGACGAGGGTCAGCAGCTCGTCGCGCAGTTCTTTGTCGGTCAGCGCCTCGCCCTCCTCGGTCCGCGCCTGCAGCAGCAGCGAGAGGATGTCGCGACGCTGCTCGAGGTCGCTGACCTGGCGGCGGGCCGCGATCACTTCGTAGGTCGGCTTGTCGAGGGCCGCCAGCGCCAGCTTCATCGGGCCGATCGCCTCCTCCCGGCCGATGTGGATCAGTTCGGAGATCTGGGCGCCGATTTTGGTCGAGGCGCCGACCAGGTACCTGATCGTGCGCCGCAGCCCGGCCTCCGGCGTGCCCGGCGCGGGCCTGCCCTCGATGCCGAAGATCCCGGCCATGATCACGTCGAGGGTGATCGCCTGCATCCGCGGCGCCAGCGCGAAGGGCTCCCCGATCGGCCAGCCGTCGATCTCGCGTTCGGTCGCCTCGGTGATCATCTGCGTGTACTGCTCGATCGCCTCGCCGTGGAAGGCCGGCAGCAGCAGCTTGCGCTGGCGCATGTGGCGGGGGCCAGTCGCGGTCAGGACCGAGTTGGGGCCGAGGATCGGCCGCAGCGGCGACTCGCCGGTCAGCGACGGCGCCAGCTCCGGCTTGGCGGTGAAGAGAGAGCGCACGTGGTCGGGGTGGCTGGTGATCGTCGGGCCGCCGGGGATAGTGCCCCGCATCCGGAAGACCTCTCCATGCTCGCGGCGGGCGCGGAAGACGAACTCGATCTGGCGCTGGTTGAAGCGCAGCGACTGGGCCAGGCGCGGCAGCGGGACGTTCGGCGCGGCGGCCAGACCGTCCAGCGCGGCCGGCTCGATCGGCCCGGCGGGGGAGGGGGGCGCCTGTCCGACCAGCCCGTCGGCGGCGCGCGCATCCGCTGCGGTGGCGGTGGTCACGGTGGCGAGACTACCGCGCCCCAGGTGACCGTCCGGAAACTCCCACGCACGCCTGTTTCCGGGCGGTCACCTACAGTCAGCCGGGATGCAGGCGAATTCGAGATCCGGGAGCGGCGCCCACAGCGAGCGGCGGACGAAGATCATCGCCACGGTCGGGCCGGCGAGCTGGGGCTCGGGCACGCTCGAGCAGCTGATCGCCGCCGGCGCCGACATCTTCCGGCTCAACTTCTCCCACGCCGGACCGCAGAAACAGGGGGAGACGATCGCCGCCGTCCGCGCCGCCGCCGAGCGGGTCGGCCGCGAGGTCGCGGTGCTCGGCGACCTGCCGGGCCCGAAGCTGCGGATCGGAGAGCTGCGGGGCGACTTCGCCGAACTGGAGACGGGGATGCACGTCACCCTGACCCCGCGCGACGTCGAGGGCGACCGGGAGACGATTCCGGTCTCCTGGCCCGGGGTGACGGAGCTGCAGGAGAACCAGCTCGTCTACCTGGCCGACGGCGCGATCCGGCTGCGGGTCAACGATCCCGAGGCCGACGGGGTCGACTGCGAGATCGAGGTGGGAGGGACCCTCTCCTCGCACAAGGGGATGAACATCCCCGGCGGCGCCGACCTGCCGGCGACCACCGGCGTCGACCTCAGCTGGGTCGAGTTCGCGGTCGAGCACGGTGTCGACCTGCTCGCCGTCTCCTTCGTCTCCACCGCCGCCGACCTGGCGCCGGTGGCCGAGCGGCTGCGCGAGCTCGGCTCCACGATTCCCCTGATCGCCAAGATCGAGAAGCAGGAGGCGGCGGAGCACGCCGAGGAGATCGTCCGCGTCGCCACCGGCGGGATCATGGTCGCCCGCGGCGACCTCGGGATCGAAGTGCCGCTGGAGCAGGTGCCGGTCGAGCAGAAGCGGCTGATCCGCGCCGCCGGCAAGGCGTCGAAGCCGGCGATCACGGCGACCCAGATGCTGGCCTCGATGGTCACCGCCCGCCGCCCGACCCGGGCCGAGGTGACCGACGTCGCCAACGCGATCTACGACGGAACCGACGCGGTGATGCTCTCCGAGGAGACCGCGGTCGGCCAGAACCCGGTCGAGGCGGTGCGGGTGATGGACCGGATCGCCCGCGCCACCGAGCCCGACCTGCGCTACGGCGAGTGGCTCTTCACCCGCACCGACCAGGCGACCCAGGACGTCGCCGACTCGGTCGCCCAGAGCGCCGTCGGCGCCGTCTACCGGCTCGGCCTCAAGGCGCTGGTGGTGCCGACCAACAGTGGCCGCACCGCCCGTCTCGTCTCCGCCCACCGCCCCGACGTGCCGGTGCTGGCGGTCTCGCCCTACATCGAGACGGTGCGGCGGCTCGGCCTGCTGTTCGGCGTCACCGCGGTGCAGAGCGACTTCGGCACCGAGCTGCGCAGCCTGCTCGACCACTGCGCCGGCCTCGCCGCCAGCCACGGGATCGCCGCGCCCGGCGAGCTGGTCGCGATCACGGCCGGGCTCGACGGCCAGGAGCTGGGCACGAACCTGTTCGAGGTGCATAGGGTGCCGCAGCCATGAGCCCGGCGGCACGACTCGAGCGCGAGCAGAACGGCCTCGCCGTGCTGACCCTCGACAGCCCGCCGCTCAACCTCTTCGACCAGCGGATGATCGACGACGTCCGCGCCGCTGTCGAGGACGTTTCGGCGCAGCCACCGCGGGCGCTGCTGATCCGGGCCGAGGGCCGCGCCGTCTCCGGCGGCGTCGACGTCCACGTCTTCGACGGGCTCACCCCGGAGCAGGGGAGCGCGCTCTGGGACGAGCTGCTGGGGATGATCGACCAGCTGGAGCGGCTGCCGGCGCCGATCGTCTTCGCCGCCCACGCCCTGACCTTGACCGCGGCTTTCGAGATCGCCCTCGCCTGCGACCTGATCGTCGCCTCGCCCAAGGCCAAGTTCGGCCTGGTCGAGAAAGTGGTCGGGCTGACGCCGTCGATGGGCGGCACCCAGCGCTTCGCCGAGCGCGCCGGCAGCGGTCGCGCCCGCCAGTTCGTGATCTCCGGCGAGGTCTTCGGCGCCGAGGAGCTGGAGCGCTGGGGCGTCGTCAACACGATCTTCGCGGCGGAGGAGTTCGACGAGCGCTCGCGCGCCCTCGCCGCCGAGCTGGCCGCCGGCCCGACCAAGGCCCACGCGATGACCAAGCACATCCTCCGCCGCTTCCGCGAAGGCGGGATGCCGGCGGCCGACGAGGCGGTCCGCACCGAAGCCGCCGACCTCTTCGCGACTGAGGACCTGCAGAACGCCGTCAAGACCTTCCTCGAGCACGGTGGTCCCGGCCACGCCAAATTCGAGGGCCGCTGACGGCAGGTCGGGGAGCCTCCGGCGCCGAGACGGTGGCGGGTCAGGCTCATCGACCCCGTTCCGCGGGTAGGGTTGCGCCCGTGACCGACTTCGACGCCATCGCGGCGGGCATGACCCAGGCAGTGCCGTTCGCCGGCTTCCTCGGGCTGGAGATCACCAGCGTCGCCGAGGGCGAGGCCGTCGTCGTCCTTCCCGAGCGCCAGGAGCTGACCAACCACGTCGCCTCCCAGCATGCCGGCGCCCTCTTCACCGCCGCCGAGACGGCCTCGGGCGCCGCCTTCGTCGGCGCCTTCGCCGAGCGCATGGGCGACGTCACGCCGCTCGCCCGCAGCGCCGAGATCGCCTACGAAAAGATCGCCAAGGGCCCGATCGAGGCGAAAGCCACGCTCGGCATGCCCAAAGCCGAGGCTCTCGCCACCCTCGACAGCGCCGGCAAGGTCGAGTTCCCCTGCGAGGTCGTCCTCAGCGACGCCGACGGCACCCGGGTCGCCACGGCCACCGTCCGCTGGCACGTCCGGCTCAACCAGCCGGCCAGCTAGGCGCGCGACCGGCGAAAGCCCCTAGAATCGCCCCCTTCGGGGCCCCGCCCCAAACCCGCGCCCGTAGCTCAGCTGGATAGAGCGTCGGTCTACGAAACCGAAGGTCACTGGTTCGAATCCAGTCGGGCGCACTGCGACGACGCACCTCGGCCTCGGCCGAAGCAGCGGACGAAATGCGCTGTAGAGCGCGACGGGTCCGTCTGCTTCAATTCTCTGACCAGAGAAAGGAGGTGGTCCTAATTTTGAGTCACATGCTTGAGGGGACTCTGGAGGTGCAGGGCCGCTAGGCGCCGCACTGGTTTGGGCGCCCGGTGGAATCCACCCCGGGCACCGGCGAGCAAAGGAAGGCCGGGCGTTGTCCCACCCGGTCGCGGTTTCCGCGTTCGTTCCATGCACCAGCGCAAGGGCCGCCTCGTGCGGCCCTTGCTCGTTCAACGAGGGAGAGCCATGCACGACGACGCCAAAGCCAAGCTCGGACGGCTGCACCCACTGGTCGGCCGGTGGACGATCGAGGCGCTCTTCCCGCAGGAATCCCCCGGCGACGTGCGCGGCCAGGCGATCTTCCAGTGGGGGCCGGGCGAGGCATTCCTGATCCAGCGCTGGGAGGTCTCGCTGGAGGAGGCGCCGGACGGCGTCGCGATCGTCGCCGTCGACGAGGAGAGTGGCAACCTGATCCAGCACTACTTCGACTCCCGCGGCGTCGTCCGCCGCTACGAGATGGAGATCGACGACGGCACCTGGACGCTGACGAAACTCACGCCGGGCTTCGCCCAGCGCTTCCGCGGCGAGTTCAGCGCCAGCGGCGAGACCGTCGAGGGCGCCTGGGAGAAATCCGACGACGGCGAGGAGTGGGAGCACGACTTCCGGCTCGTCTACAGGAAGGCCGCCGATGTTTAATGCGTCAGTGGCCGCCGAGGACAGATACGTCACGGCGACCGGCCTGCGCGGGCTGACCCGCTTCTACGACTCGATTATCGCCCTGACCATGCGCGAGCAGCTCTTTCGGGGCCATCTCGCCGACCAGGTCCTGGCCGATCTGCCTGCCGGAGCCCGTGTCGCCGACGTCGGCGCCGGCACCGGCACCTTCGCGATCGGTCTCGCCGCCGCGGCCCCGGCGGCGGCGGTGGTCGGGATCGACGGCGACCCCGAGGTGCTGGCGATCGCCCGGGCCAAGGCGGGTGCGGCGGCGGTCGAGTGGAAGCAGGGCCTGGCCGGCGAGCTGCCGCTTGCCGACGACAGCTGCGACCGCGTCTCGATGTCGCTGCTCCTCCATCACCTCGACGCCGACGGCAAGCGCGCTGCCCTGCGGGAGGCCGGCCGGGTGCTCCGCCCCGGCGGCAGCCTCCACATCGCCGACTGGGGGAAGCCGCAGGACCCGCTGATGCGGGCCGGGCTCTTCACCCTCGCGATCTTCGACGGCTTCGACGGAATCCGCGACCATGCCGCCGGCCGGCTGCCGCTCTTCGTCGAGGATGCCGGCTTCGGGGAGGTTCGCCGCCACGACCGGCTGAGGACGGCGTGGGGGAGCCTCGAGCTGCTCAGCGCCACGCGATCGCGATGACCGAATCGATCTTGCCTGCCGGGGGTAATAGATCCAGGATGCGATCCCTTCCCGGGAGCCTGGCGGCTGCCCTTCTACTGCTCCTCTGCCTCCCGGCCGCGGGCTGGGCGGCAGGCGCGAACGCGCCGGCTGCGCCGAGCTGCGCCGAAGGGCCGGCCACGGTCGGCGACACCACCTACGGCACTCCCTGCGCCGACGTCATCGTCGCGCCCCCGGGCGTCGAGGCCGTCAAGGGCGGGCCCGGCGACGACACCATCCTGGCGGGGCCGATCGCCGCCGCGGTCCCGTGCGCGGCGCTCTGCCTCGGCGTCGGCAGCCAGACCTTCGAAGGCGGCCCGGGCAACGACGTCGTCTTCGGCGAGCGCGGCAACGACATCCTCCGCGGCGGCGGCGGCGACGATCGCCTCTACGGGGGGATCGGCGACGACCTGCTCGAAGGCGGCCCCGGCAACGATCTCCACGCCGGCGGCTTCGGAGCCGACTCGATCGACGGCCAGGAAGGCAACGACTACGTCCGCGGCGACGGCACGATCGATCACATCTTCGACACCGGGGGCGGCAGCGACACGCTCAGCTACGCGAGCGGCGTCACCCCCGGCTTCGGTGCCGGCATCGACACCGGCGTCGCCGAATTCCCGAACGGGAAAGACGAGGAACGGGGACTCTACCTCGACCTCAGCGGATCGAAACTGAACGCCAACAACGGTATCGCCGCTGAAGGCGGCGGCGTCGACGACGTCCAGCCGGGCAGCTTCGAGACCGTGATCGGGACCGCGTTCCCCGACTACATCGTCGGCGGCGCCGGGGGCGAGACGGTCTACGGCGGCGGCGGCGCCGACGTGATTCTCGGCAACGGCGGCGAAGACCACCTCCTCGGCGGTGCGGAGGGCGATTATCTGGACGGAGGGGTGGCGGGCCCCAACTCGGCCGACGGTGGCTCCGGGGTCGACAACTGCGTCAACCCGTCGCCCGCTCTGACCGGGGCGACGAACTGCGAGGGGACCGACAAAGAGGTCGCACCGCGCAGCTCGGGCGAAGTCAGCGTCGGCCTGATGACTCCCGCAGCACTGGGCCCGTCCCAGCTCTACCTGACCGGCAGTACCGGCAACGACTCGGTGACCGCGACCTACGCGCCCGGAACCGTCGCCTTCACGCTGTCCGGCGCGACCTTCGACACCAGCGCCCTCGTGCCGGGCTGCACCGTCTCCACGACCTCGGCGAGCTGTGCGTTCGGCACTCTCGACTCGATCGTCCTCGCCGGCCTCGGTGGCGCCGACAGCATCGTCGCGACCGGCTTTCCGCAGGACACCGGCGTGGTCGTCCTCGGCGGCGCCGACGCCGACGCTCTGACCGGGGGCGATGGCAGCGAGGACCTGCTCGTCGACGGCTCCGGCGCCGACCAGGACACGCTCTCCGCGCTCGGCCGCGACGATGCCCTGCTCCACAACGGCGGCCCCGACCAGCTGCTCGGCGGCGAGGGCAACGACCTCTTCCTCTCGGTCTCGATTTGCGATGGCGAGACGCTGAGCGGAGGCGAAGGGCGGGACAACGCCTCCTGGGCGAGGCTGGACGTCAAAGAAGGGGTGGAGGCACGGCTCGACGCCGGGCTCGTGGGCAGGTTCGGGAACAGCGGTGACCCGGGCTGCGGCGGCGAAACGCCCGACTCGCTGGTTGGCATCGAGGATCTCGAGGGCTCCGACGCCGCCGATGCCCTCTTCGGCGACGGCGGCCCCAACCAGCTGCTCGGCCACAAAGGGCCCGACGAATACTTCGCCGGCGCCGGGGCGGACTCGATCCTCGCCAACTCCGGCGACTCCGATCCGGTCATCAACTGCGGCGCCGACGCCGACTCCGCGGTGCTCGACATCCCCACGGCCTCATATGCGGACGCCACCCCGGTCGAATGCGAGCGGGTGCGGTACGGAGGGGTCGAAGACTTCCGCACCGTGACCGAACTGCCGCCTCCGCCGCCACCCCCACCGCCCCCGCTTGACCGCAAAGCGCCCAGGACCAAGGTCACCGCCCATCCCGCGAAGCTCTTGAGGACGGCCGGCCGGCACCGCCGCGTCGTCTTCCGCTTCGCCTCCAGCGAGCGCGGCTCGACCTTCCGCTGCAAGCTCGACCGCAAGCCCTACCGGTCCTGCACCTCGCCGCGGGCCTACAACGTCGGGCTCGGCCGACACACGGTCCGCATCTTCGCGATCGACGCCGCCGGCAACGCCGATTCGAGCCCGGCGCTGTTCCACTTCCGCCTGCGGCGACGTTAGGCCGGCTCGCCCTCGACGAAGCGCTTCAGCTTGTCGGGCATGCTCTCGACCAGATGGGCGCGCAGTGCGCCGACGATCGGCCCGCGGATCACCAACCCCAGCTTCCGCCCGAGGTCGACCTCGAGTCGGTAGGTCACCCGGGTGCGTCCGTCGCCTAGATCCTCCAGCTCCCAGCTCCCTTCGACCGACTTCAGGGTGCCCTCCTCCTGGGTCCAGGTGACCCGCCCCGGCTTCTCATAGCTGAAGCGCAGCTCCGAGTTGAGCTGCCGCACCCCTGCATCGGTCTCCATGTGCATCAGCACCTGGTTGCCGTCGCCGTCGCGTTCGCGACATTCGGCGACCTTGATCTCGTGCTGCCAGCTCGGCGAGCCCTCGACGTCGGCGGCGGCCGCGTAGACCGTCTCGATCGGCGCCTCGATCTCAGCGCTGGCGGAACCTTTGATCTTGCCCATCGCGTCAGCCTATGCACTTGGTTACCGCCGCGCCGGGCCGGGTAGAGTCGCCCCATGCCGCTCTGGATCGCCCGCCGCGCCGCGCCCGCCGTCTGGAAGCGGATTCCCTGGAAGATGGTCTGGGCGATCGTCGTCTGGCTCGGCGGCAAGGGCCGTGAGCGCATCGACGACAACCTGACTCAGAAGGAGCAGAGCGAGTTCTGGCGGCTGCTGAAGAAGTCGAAGGGTCGTCCCAACACGCTGCCCCAGCGGGACCGCACCCGGATGAAGAACATCGCCGGCAAGGCGATTCGCGGCAGCTGAGCGCCCGCTGGCCGCCGAGTCGGCCTGGCGTCAGGGACGCGTGAACAGGTCCCAGTTCTTGGTCCGGCCGTCGCGCGGTCGCGACATGTACCTGCCTGCCGGCATCGGGCCGTTCTTCGCCTCCAGAGCGGCAAAGGCGGCATCACGGGTCTCGCCCTTGCGGTGCCCGCTGGATTTCCACTGCCCCGTCGCGCTTTTGTGCCTGAAGTCGAAAACCATGCCCCGACCGTATCCGATGCTCGCCGCCGGCGTATCCGCGACGAAAGGCAGGTGGCCCGGATCGCCAGGTTGTACAAACGGCAGCGAAAAGATGCTCCGCTCCAAATTCTTCCGGGTGGGGGGCGCTTGGCTCGGCGCCGGGAAGAGGGCGGAATGCAAAATAAATCCCGCTTCACCTATTCCAACGTCGTCTCCACCCTGGCCCTCTTCCTCGCCCTCAGCGGCGGGGTTGCCTTCGCGGCGAGCAAGGTCCACACCAACGGCATCTTCAAGCGTGCCGTCACCAGTGGCAAGCTTGCATTGGGCGCAGTACGGAGCAACCAGATCGCCGATGGTGCCGTCAGCGCCACCCAGATCGCCAACGGCGCGGTCAATGCCAAGAAGATCGCGGCCGGCTCGGTGACGCCATCCAACCTCCAGTTCCCGGTCTACTTCGCCGCCAGCCCGGTGGGCGGTTCCCTGCCGGTGCCGGCCGGCGAAACCGTCGCCTATCCGCTCTCCGACTCGACCTGGGCCCAGAACCCCGGCCAGCTCAACGTCGTCTTCGGAGGCGCGACGGGAACGCTCGCCTACGACGGCAATGGCAGCGGCTCCTGCCAGGTCAATTTCGAGCTCTTCGTGAATGGCAAGCAGACGGGCGGCGGCGGGCTGTTCACCGAATCGACCACGCCTGTGAAGGTCGAACAGAGTGTCGGTGTGCAGCCGGAAATCGATCCGACTGCGCCGCTGACCAACAAGCTGACCGTCAGGATCAGTTCCAACGGAGGCTGCGCACCGGGCTCGACCATCGACTCGACCCGCTTCCGGGTGCTCGACTTCGGCTGATTCCAGCTGCCGTCCCCTCGGTCCCAATGACCCCTGGCGCCCGGCGTTCGGGGGTCATTGGGAAAACGTGGGTACATTGATCGCCGTGCCTATCGCCTCGCCACCGCTTCCCACCGCCCCGACCCTGGCCGTGGACCCGACGCCGCACGCGTGGCGGAAGTCGATCGCCCGCCACGAGAGCCCGTCGCTGCGGCACAGCCTCCTCGACCTGGCGACCTCGGTGCTGCCGTATCTGGCCCTGACGGTTGCGATGTACCTCAGCCTCGACGTCTCGGTCTGGCTGACGCTGGCCCTCGCGGTCCCCGCCGCCGGCTTCCTGCTGCGGACCTTCATCGTCTTCCACGACTGCGCTCACGGCTCGTTCCTGCCGACCAAGCGCGGCAACCTCTGGCTCGGCCGCTTCAGCGCCTTCCTCGTCTTCCAGCCCTTCGCCAACTGGCGCCACAACCACGCCGTCCACCACGGCACCGCCGGCGACCTTGACCGCCGCGGGACCGGCGACGTGCCGACCCTGACCGTCGAGGAGTACGCCTCGCGCAACTGGAAGCAGCGGCTGGGCTACCGGCTCTTCCGCAATCCTCTGGTGATGTTCGGGATCGGCCCGATCTGGTCGCTGATGATCGGCCCGCGCATCTGGTCGAAGAATCAGCGCCCTCGCATGCGCCACAGCGTCTGGCTGACCAACCTCGCGCTGGCGATCGTGATCGGCGCGATCTTCTGGTTCGTCGGCCCCGGGGCCTGGTTGCTGGTGCAGATGCCGACCGCGATCATCGCCGGCACCATGGGCGTCTGGATGTTCTACGTCCAGCACCAGTTCGAGGACGTCTACTGGGAGAGCACGGATAGCTGGAGCTACGACGACGCCGCCCTGCGCGGCAGCTCCTACCTGAAGCTGCCGAAGCTGCTCCAGTTCTTCACCGGCAACATCGGCCTCCACCACGTCCATCACCTCAGCGCCAAGGTCCCCAACTACAACCTGCAGCGCGCCCACGACGAAAACCCGATCTTCCACGACGTCCCGGTGCTGGGCGTGCGCGACGGGCTGCGCGCGGTCCGGCTCAAGCTGATCGACCCCCGAAGCGGTCGATTGCTGACCTGGCACGAGGCCAAGGCCCTCGCCTGAGGGCTCGGGTCGCTGCCCCATCGGCGACGCCGATGGGGCTGTTCTAGAGCCCTCTGGGCTCCCTAAAACGGCTTTCCGAAGCGCCTCGAGGCGCCTTTGTTTCGCTGCAATCAGTCCCTTGGGATTTCCTGGGCTTGACATCCAGGAAACGATCTGTTCTTATTCTCGCCTAGTTGATGTACGCGGTAGTTCAATCCGCGTCTGACTCATCGGGACACAGGGAAACCGAGCCTCGCGGGAGCGCCGCTAAGGGAGCGGCCGGCAGGGGGCTCATGGGACAAGGAGAGCAATACGTGAGACGCCACGCGAAGGCGATGTCCGCGGGATCGAACTCGGGCCAGGCAAGCCGCCTCGGCTCGTTCTTCCGTGGAGCTTTCGCCATCCGTGGCGCCTCCGGTGACATCGGCGGGAGTGGTGCGCCCGCATACCGGGGCCGCGGCGCTCAGCTCATCGTCGTTCTCGGTCTCGCCGCGATCGCTGCAATGGCTCTGACCGCGCCCGCCTTCGCCGCCAAAACCCACCCCTACACCGGCACCTCCTTCGGCCGCGACGGCGCCGGTGGCTCGGCCACCTTCTCCAGTCTCCAAGCGCTGGCCGTCGATCAGGTCAGCGGCAACGTCTACGCCTATGACGCCAGCGCCGGCAAGGTCTACAAGTTCGACGCCGCCGGGAATCCGGTCGACTTCTCGGCCCTCAGCGGCAACGTGATCGAAAGCGTCGGTGGGGGAGCGGGCAACGGGGAATACGAGATCGCCATCGCCCCCGCCGGCTCCCCGGCCGGGACCGTTGGGGACATCTACGTCGCCAACAACTCGGTGGTCAAGATCTATGCGCCCAGTGGCGTCCCACTGGGCGAACTGACCGGCGGGGAGACCTGCGGCGTTGCCGTGAACCCGGCGGGACACGTATTTGTCGGCGTCTACTCCAGCACGGTCAGGGAATACATCCCATCGGGCAACCCCGTGACCAATGCCGACCAATCCGGCGAAAACGTCGCCTCTCTTCCCGGCATCTGCAACGTCGCCGCCGACGGCCTCGGCAACGTCTATGCCGCCAACTACGCCGGCAATAACCTGGTCAAGCTCGAAGGGCTCGGCGACCCCAGCGCGAGCACGCTGGTTGCCGCTGCCACCGTGGCGATCGACCCCTCCAACAACGATGTCTACGCCAACCGCGGCGGGTCCGTCGCCCAATATGACGCAACGGGCAAACTGCTCGGCGGCTTCGGCTCCGAACAGCTCTCGAACTCCCGCGGAATCGCGGTCAACAGCGCCTCCGCCAAAATCTATGCTTCGACGGGCGCCGGCGAAGTCGCCGTCTTCGGCCCGGCAATCGTCGTCCCCGGCGTCAGTGTCGAACCCATCACCGGGCTGGCCGGAGCCAAAGCGACGCTGCACGCCACCGTCAATCCCGACAACGTCGCGGTCAGCGATTGCAAATTCGAATACGGCCCCACCGCCGCCTATGGGACGACCAAACCCTGCGTCGGCTCGATCCCGACCGACGGCAACGACCACCCGGTCAGCGCGGCGTTGAGCGGCCTCAGCTTCAACACCACTTACCACTGGCGCATCGTCGCCGCCAACGCCAATGGGATCAGCCGCAGCGACGATCAGACCTTCAGCACGAATCAACCGGTCACCACCGGCGACGCCAGCGCGATCGCACCTCCCACGGCCAGCGTCGAAGGCACGCTCAACCCCGAAGGCACGCTCAACAGCTCCTGCAGCTTCGAATACGGCGCCACTACCTCCTACGGCTCCAGTGCCCCCTGCGCGGAGTCCCCGGCGACGATCGGCGAAGGCACCAGCCCGGTTCCCGTCCACGCCAACCTCACCGACCTCAAATTCGGCTCCACCTATCACTACCGCCTGGTCGCAACCAACGCCGAAGGCACTGCCAGGGGCGCGGATCGGAGCTTCGAAACCCCCGGCGCGGTGGTCGAAGACGAGCGGGCAAAAAACGTCACTTTCACCGAAGCGCTCTTGGAAGCCACGATCAACCCCAAGGGCCTGCCGACCACCTACCACCTCGAATACGGCACTGACACCTCTTACGGAAACAGCACCGCCGAGGCCCCGATCGAGGCTGAAGAATCCGGCCAGACGGTGAGCAACACGATCACCGGCCTGACGCCCGCCACTGTCTACCACTACCGCTTCGTCGCCACCAACTCTGTTGGCGTCAGCGAAGGGCCCGACCGCACCTTCACCACCTACGCGCCATCGCCGCCGCAGACCGATTGCCCCAACCAGGCCTTCCGTCTCGCAGCCGGCGCCGACCTGCCCGACTGTCGGGCCTATGAGCAGGCGACGCCGGTCAACAAGCTGGGTGGCAATGCCCAGGGCGCGCTCTATCTGCTCAAGGCGGCTACCGACGGCAGCGCCGTCACCTACTTCCTCTCCGGCGGCGGCGAAGGCGGCGAAGGCGGCCAGTCCCTTCCGACCTTTCTCGCCTCCCGCAATGGCGGCAGCTGGGCGAGTCGCGGTGTCCTGCTCCCGTCCACCCTGGGATTGACGCTGAGCTTCCCCAGGGCCTACAGCGAAGACGCTTCGCGCTCCTACCAACTGACCAGCGGTGGGACTCTATATGTGCGCACGATCGCCGCCGCCACTCAGGAAAAGATCGCCGACGGCCTGAGTCAAAACAGCTACTTTGGTGGCGAATCCACCGATGGCTCCAAGGTGGTGTTCCAAAGCCAGACCAAGCTCCTACCGGAAGCAGTCGAAGGGGTCGAAAACCTATACGTATGGGACCGAGCGAGTGGCGAGTTCACCCTGGCCAGTTTCCTGCCGAACGGATCGGTGGCGTCACAGGGAGCGTTCGCCGGTTCATATGCTTGGTATCAGGACTATTCCTTTGGCGATTTTGCAAACTATTTCAAACTGAGCGCTGCCGAAAACTCTTACTACACCCAGGACATCCATGCGATGGCAAATGACGGCTCGAGGCTGGTCTTTACCACCAGCGGCGACGGTCAGATCTACGTCCGCAAAGACCCACTCGGCCCCGGCGCCAGCACGGTTCACGTTTCCGCGTCGCAGAAGACCAACGGCAGTGGCCCCGGCGGCACCGACCCCGCCGGCCCACTACCAGCGCAGTTCATGGAAGCGACGCCCGACGGCGAAGCCGTGTTCTTCACCAGCAGCGAGGAGCTGACCAACGACGCCAACACGGGGCCCGCAAACGAGGGCAAGGATCTCTATCGCTACGACGTCGCCAGCGGCGATCTGATCGACGTCACCCCCGACGACGATCAGAACGGCGCTGACGTTGTGGGGCTGCTTGGGACCAGCCGCGACGGCGCCTACGCTTACTTCGCCGCCAACGGGGTTCTCGCTACCGGGGCGGAACCGGGCAGCTGCAAGAGAAGCGGCTCCTCCACTGGATATGGAACTTGCAACATCTATGCCTGGCACGAAGGCAGCGTCGAGTTCGTTGCACCCGGCGGCGCGGAAGGAGAAGAATTCACCGCAGGTAGGAACTGGCTACCGACGAGCTACTCCGGCAGGGTGCTGAGCGATAAGAGCGCACGGGTCTCGAGCGACGGCAGGACGCTGGCCTTCCAGTCGGATCTGCCGTTGACCGACAGCGCGCCCGGAGGGGTCAACGAGTTCTACCGCTATAACAGCGAGGAAGGGCTGAATTGCGTGTCGTGCAGCCCGGCCGGGATCAGCCCGATCGGCGCGGCCAGCATGCAGGACATCAATCCGGGCTTTACGAAACCGCCCCTGCCGTTAAGCCCGTTTCTGGTCCGCTACATGTCAGCCGATGGCAAGCGGATCTTCTTCGAGACGCCGGACAAGCTATTGCCAGCCGACGTCAACAGCGGTCCCGGTTGCCACCTCGAACAGGGTGCCTACTCATGTCAGGACGTTTACGAGTGGGAGGCCGAGGGTCGCGGCTCATGCGATGGCGACACCCAGAACGGTGGCTGCCTCTATCTGATTTCGAACGGCGCCAGCGGCGAAGCGGCCTACTTCGCCGACGCCAGCGCCAACGGGGATGACGTCTTCTTCTTCACCGACCAGCAGCTCGTCGGTCAAGACAGAGACGAACTGCTCGATGTCTACACCGCGCACGTCGGCGGTGGTCTTGCGGGACAGAACCCCCCACCGCCGAATCCCTGCAGCGGCGAAGCTTGCGCCGGCGCGCCCTCGGCTGCGCCGGCCGCGCAATCGCCAGGCAGCGCCAGTTTCTCTGGCCCCGGCAACGCCACCGCCAAGCACCACCAAAAGAAGAAACAGAAGAAGAAACACAGGAAGTCGAAGAAGCAGCGCCAGGGCGGGAGGGCACACCGATGAGCGGCAAGACGAAGGAGACGACGATGGGGTCCACGAAGACGATCGCCGGCTACCGGCGACCACTCCGCCGCCTGGCGCTGCTGGCTGGTCTGGCGGCCCTGTGGGCCGGAAACGGGCCGGGCACGGCGCTCGCCGCGGAAACCCCTACTCCTGCCTGGAGCTTTTCGATCGCAGCTGCCTATCCAACCAACTTCGCGCCCGGCGAGCCGAGTGGCTACAACTTCTGGGTGATCAACGAAGGCAACGCCCCGACCAGCGGCGAGTACGTCTTCACTAACACCATTCCTGCCGGTCTGACTTTTGATGAATCGGGCGAATTGGGCGAACGCCGCGTCAATGCGGGGGCCGAACAGACCAGGTTCCCACTCGCCTGCACTGTCGCCGGGCAAACGCTCACCTGCAAAGGCAGCGAACCGGTTCAGCCAGGCCAGCGCATCTTTGCCGACATACCGGTCGAAGTTACTTCGAGCGGTCCGGAAACGCTGCTAAGCGAAGCCAGCGTCGAAGGCGGCGGCGCCGGGTTCGCGTCGGCTGAAGTCACGAATCGCATTACTCCCGAACCGATCCCGTTCGGCCTCCTGCCCGGCTCAGAAGGCGTCAGCCTGCTGGCGGCCAAAGGCGACGGCTCGCCGGCCAGTCAGGCCGGCTCCCACCCCAACCAACTCCGCGTCTCCCTGCAGTATGGGCTGGCTGGCACTGGAGAAGGCTTCCAAGGGCTCCACGTGCCCAGCGGTGGCATCCGGGACATCGAAGCTGTTCTCCCCAAGGGCATTGTCATCAATCCCAACGCCACGCCCAAGTGCACCGAGGCGCAGCTGGAGTCTTTCCGCTGCCCGGACAACTCGCAGATCGGAACGCTGTTGATCCAGTCTGCCTTCGATATCCGTCCGGGCGGGTTCTATCAACCCCTCTACAACATGGTTGCGCCGCCGGGAGTTCCGGCGGAGTTCGGCGCCGAAATCATCGAGGGCACCTACGCTCACGTCTTGGGCAAGGTGCTGAGCAATGGCGAATACCGCTTGGGTGCGAACGTCAACAGCATTCCGTCGCCGATCGGGGTGCTTGGCGCGATCACCACCCTGTGGGGGAATCCGAGTGCGGAAAGCCACGACTTCGCGCGGGGAGAATGCCTTTCCACGAACACTGTGTGTCCGACCGACCGCTCCAACGTCGCCTTTGTGACGATGCCGAGCCTCCTGTCGGGACGTCACTCCTCTCTTCGGCAGAACGGATAGCTGGAATCAGCCGGGCGTCTTCTCCGAAGGCAGCTTCGAAGGACCGTCGATCGACGGTTGCAACGCGACCGAATTCACTCCGACGATCTCCTCGCAGTCGACGACTAACCTCGCCGACACCCCCACCGGTTTGGACTTCAACCTGCACGTTCCGCAGAACCAGGACTTCGACGGCCTGGCCGAGGCTAACCTCAAGAACACCGAGGTGGTCTTGCCCGAAGGCATGACGGTGAATCCGCCGGCTGCGGCCGGCCGCAGCGGCTGCAGCGAAGCCGAGCTGGGGCTGGAGTCAGCGGCCCCAGCCGGCTGTCCGGATTCCTCGAAGGTCGGCACGGTCGAAGTCGACACGCCGTTGCTCGATCACACGCTCCCGGGCTCGGTCTATCTCGCCACGCCTTACGCGAACCCCTTCGGATCGCTGCTGGCGATCTACGTCACGGTTTATGACGAGCAGAGCAACATCGTGATCAAGCTTCCGGGCAAGGTGGAGGCGGACCCGGTCACGGGCCGTCTCACCACGCGCGTGGCCGAAAACCCGGAGCTTCCCTTCGAAGACTTTCGCCTGCACTTCTTCAACGGTCCCAGGGCCCCTCTGAAGACGCCTTTGACCTGTGGCAGCCATACCACCACTTCGACCCTGGTGCCCTGGAGCACTCCGGAAGGTCAGAACGCGACGCCCTCTGACTCCTTTCAGACCTCGATAGCCGCTGGAAACAATGGCAACTGCCCCACCTCCGAAGCATCGGCCCCCAACAAACCGTCCTTCACCGCGGGAACCGTCGCTCCCGACGCAGGCGCCTATAGCCCCTTCGTCTTGAAGCTGACCCGCGCCGACGGCACCCAGCGCCTCACCGGCCTTAACGCCAAGCTCCCCAAAGGCCTGACCGGCAAGCTCGCCGGTATCCCGTATTGCTCCGAGGCCCAGCTTGCCGTGGCCAAGAGCCGCGAAGCCCCCAACCAGGGAGCGCTCGAGCAAGCAAGCCCAAGCTGTCCGGCTGCCTCTGAAGTCGGCACCGTCACTGTCGGCGCCGGAGCCGGCATCACCCCCCTCTACGTCCAGGGCCACGCCTACCTCGCAGGTCCTTACAAAGGCGCCCCGATCTCGATGGCGATCATCACCCCGGCGGTGGCCGGTCCCTTCGACCTCGGCGCGGTGATGGTTCGCACCGCCCTGCAGGTAGATCCCGAAACGGCCCAGATCCACGCGGTGAGCGATCCCTTCCCGACGATCCTCCAGGGCATCCCCTTGGATCTGCGCTCGGTCACGGTCAACCTCGCCCGTCCCGAGTTCACCCTCAACCCGACCTCCTGCGATCCGGCCCAGATCACCGGCAACGCCCTGGCGGCAAGCGGTCAGAGCGCAGCTCTGACCTCTCCCTTCCAGGTCGGCGGCTGCTCGGCCCTGAAGTTCAAGCCGAAGATCGCGATCTCGCTCAAGGGCGGGACCAAGCGCAACAAGTACCCGGCCTTGAAAGCGGTGGCGACCTATCCCAAGGGCGCCAACGCCAACATCGCCAGTGTCCAGGTAACGCTGCCGCATTCGGCCTTCTTGGAGCAGAGCCACATCGGCACCGTCTGCACCAGGGTCCAGTTCGCCGCCGATGCTTGCCCCAAAGCCTCGGTCTACGGCTTTGCCAAAGCGACGACGCCGCTCCTTGACAAACCGATCGAAGGCCCGGTCTACCTGCGCTCCTCAAGCCACGAACTGCCCGACCTGGTCATGGCCCTGAGCGGCCAGGTCGACGTCGTCGTCGCCGGTCGCGTGGACACCGGCAAGGGCGGCGGCATCAGGAACACGCTCGAAGCCACCCCCGATGCCCCGATCTCCAAGTTCACCTTGGAAATGAAGGGCGGCAAGAAGGGCCTCTTGGTCAACTCCGAAAACATCTGCAAAAAGCCCCAGAAGGCGATCGTCTCCTACACCGCCCACAACGGCGATGCCTACTCGGCCCAGCCGTTGATCAAGAACGACTGTGGGAAGAAGGCGAAGAAGCGGGGGGCGAAGGGGGAGAAGGGGTCGGGGAAGGGGCGGTAGGGGCGTCAGCGGGGCGCGAGCAGGAACCGGGCCAGCGACGGAGCCAGCTCTTCCAGCTTCCCGCCCTCGCTTCTCGCCGTTATAGAGACGAGGGACAAGGCACCGCCGACCAGCCGGGCCTCTCGCTCGCCATCCCCTCCGCCGCCTCGCGCAATTCGCAGTAGGGCGGCGAGGCGGGCGCTGAGGCGAAGACGGGCCTCCCAGAGAGCAGCGGCCGAGGATGGGGGCTCTGCGCTCAGCAGATTGGTCAGGGCGGGCTCGGAGGCGAGCAGTGCTAAGCCGCCCGCAATCGCTGCCGCTGCCTTCTCGCCGCCGCCGCTCGTCGCGCAGGCGTTCTCGATCCGTTCGCAGAGATGCTGGGCTCCGACTTCGTAGCTGGCGAGCAGGCAGGCCCGGAGGTCGGGGAAGTGCTGGTAGAAGCTGGCCGTCGAGACGCCGGCGCGCTTGGCGACCCGGGTCAGGGTGATGCGGCCGTAGCCGTCCTCGGCGAGCGATTCGGCTGCCGCCGCCATCAGTCGCTGCCGCTGGCTCTTCTTGACGAAGTCGCGCGAGAGGCCGTGCTGCCCCGGCGGCAGGCGCTCCATGGTCGGCGACTCGGTCATCCCGGCTCCTCGCCGAGCTGGCGGTGATCGAGGAAGGCCCGGGCGGCCTCGAGTTCCTCGCGCGCCGCCTCCTCGCCGAAGTAGGGGTCGGTGGCGAAGCGCATCAGCTCCGGCAGGCCCTCCCAGATCGCTCCCGGCGCCCCTGCCACCAGCCGTTCGCTGACGTAGGTCGCGATGCCGCCGGCGACGAAGACCCCGGTCAGCGGCGGCGGCCGCTCCTCGGGTGCGGCCTGCTCGCGCGCCGAGTCGAGCGCCTCGCCCAGCCGCTCGATCGTCTCCTCGCGCTTGGCCAGCGCTGGCCCGCCGGCGATCTCCGCCTCGACGAACAGCGCCCGCGCCACCTCGGCCTGCTCCTCGACGAAGTCGAAGAGCACGACCAGGGCCGCCCGCACCCCCCCTCGCCACTCGCCCGCGGCCAGCGCCGCCGTCAGCAGCTCGGCCACGAGGCGGTCCGCCCGGTCCGCGTAGGCGATCGCGAAGCACTCCTCCTTGCTGGCGAAGTGCTGCCAGAACTGGACGCGGTGGCCGCCGTAGCGCTCGAGCACATGGTGGATCGCGACCTCCCGGTAGCCGAGCTCGCCGCTGGCGCCGAGCATCGCCTCCATGATCGAGGCGCGGATCGGGTCGCCCTCCTGCCTCGCAGATTCGGCACGTCGGGCCGGAAGCTCATGCACTCGCTTGCTCGATGCGGCTGCTCGCGATGCCACATATAGAAACTAGCTCTTTCACGTCAAAAAAGCGAGCCTTTACGTCGCCGCCCGGAATTCCCCGCCAAAAACTGCCGGTCAACTCCAAGACGTTGGCTATCCTCGGCTGCATGCAGTACCTCTCGGAGCGGCTTCTTGCGACGAAGACCGGAAGGCCGGGTGGGGAGAGGGAGGCGCATCGCCAAGCGGTCGCCGCCCAGCAGCGCGAGCGCCTGCTCGCCGCAACCGAGCAGCTGATCGCCGAGCGCGGCTGCTCGGGAACGACGATCGAGCGCATCGCCAAGCAGGCGCGGGTCTCCTCGATCACCTTCTACGACCATTTCGCCAGCAGGGAGGAGGCGTTCGCCGCCGCCTTCGAGCAGGCCGTCGCCGAGGTTCGGTCGCATCTGGCCGAGCGGGTGCCGGCTGCTCTCCCTTGGCCCGAGCAGGTTCGCGAGGGGCTGCGGGTGCTGCTGGCGATGATCGCTGCCGACCCCGGGCGGGCGCGGATGTGCCTGGTCGAGACGCAGAAGGGCGGGCCCGGCCTGCTCGCCCACTACGAAGCAGTGCTCGACGGCGCTGTGCCGAAGCTGCGCGAGGGCCGCCTGTTCGCGGCCGGCGCCGCGGATCTGCCGGAGACCCTCGAGGAGACGACCGTCGTCGGCGTCGCCTGGCTGCTGCGCGAGCGCCTCGAAGCCGCCGGTGCGGAGGGGATCGAGGAGATGCTGCCGCGCCTCGTCGACGTCGCCCTCGGCCCCTATCTCGGCTCGGTCGAGGCGCTGCGGCTGACCGCGGCGGGTGGGGGAGGGTAGATGGCTGCCGATGCCGGCAAGGAGCTAGCCTCGGGCGTCGTCCGCCTGCCACCGGGGCGCCACGGCTTCTCGCGCGACTTCGTCAGCCAGAGCCAGCGCGAGCGGCTACTTAACGGCGTCGTCGACGCGGTCGCCGAGCACGGCTACAACGCGACCACGATCGCCCAGCTGATCGAGGCCGCCTCGGTCTCCCGGCGCACCTTCTACGAGCACTTCGCCGGCAAGGAGGACTGCTTCCTCGCCGCCTACGAGGTGATCGCCGCCCATGTCGGCGACTCCCTCGGCGAGGCCGAGGCGCAGGCCGCCTGGCCGGAGCGGGCGCGCGCGCTGCTGGGGACGCTGCTGGGCGTCTTCGCCGCCGACCCGACCGTCGCCCGCTTCGTCCTGCTCGAGCCGCTTGCGGCCGGGGGGGAGGTGGCCGAGCGCCACCGCGCCTCGCTGCGCTGCTTCGCCGAGCTGCTGCGACCCGAGGCCCCGGCCCCCGCCGATCCCCTGGCCGAAGCCCGGGAGCAGGCGCTGGTGGGAGGGCTCTCGACCCTGGTCGTGCGCCGCCTCAAAGCCGGCGAAGCCGGCAGCCTCGAGGACCTGCTGCCGGACCTGCACGAGCTCGTCTTGACCTCGTACCTGGGCCGCAGCGAGGCCCAGCGTCTCGCCCGCTCCTCCGCTGCCTGAAGTCCCGGCGGCCCTCTCGAGACTCGCCTGCGACCCGCTCGGAGAGCCATGGCCGCCTCCTGTTGGAAACTGATTTCGTTTTTACCAAAAACTAGGACTTGTATTTAGAAACGAAGTCTTTTATTCTCTCCGCCATCGCCTTCTGCAGAGAAGGCAACAGGGAAGCAGCACCGCAGGGAAAAGCGAGCCCGAGCAGCCGCAGGGAGCGGCCGGCAGAGGGCTCACGGGACAAGGAGAGAGTTACGTGAGAAGCCATTTGAGGATCCTCTTGGCGGTTGCGGCGCTGTTCGCCGCGATGGCTGTCTTCTCCAGCTCTGCTCTGGCCGTCGAAACCCATCTGCTCGAAAAAACCTTCGGCCCCTTTGCGCGTCCCTCGGGAGTTGCCGCCGACGAAACCTCCGGCAACGTCTTCGTCGCCGACGGGGGCGGAAGCAATACGGTCAAGATCTTTGGTGCCGACGGCGGTGCGCCGAGTGGGGTGGCCAGCGCGACGATCGAAGGCTTTTTCTTCGGCGGCGAACCCAGTGGGGTAGCGGTCGACAACTCCGCCACCAGCCCAAGCAAAGGCGTCCTCTACGTCGTTGACGTGGGACACAGCAAGGTGAAGAAATTCATCCGCAACCCCGGTACCGAACTCTACGAAGCGGCCGGGGAACTGGTGCCCGCAGGCGCCGGTTTCGGCGAACCTCTCGGTGCGGCCGTGGACTCCGCAGGCAACGTCTTCGTCGCCGATTACGGCTCGAGCTCGGTGGTCGTGTTCAACCCCGCAGGTACCGAGATCGCCCGCATCGACACCTCGGGGTCCTTGGGGCGCCCCAGCTCGGTCGCCCTCGACAGCGCCGGCGATCTCTTCGTGCAGAGCTACGGCAACCGCAGCGTGTACAAGTACCCCGTCAATGGTTCCGGGCAGATCGAAGCGGGGGTGTTCACCAAAATAGTCTCCTCCGGCGGAACCGGCGTCGCCGTCGATCCTGCGACCGACTCTCTTTACATAGCGCTTGGCGATCACGTGAGCGAGTACGACGCGAACACCCTCGCCCCGAAAGTCGACTTTGGCGGCGGTGACCTGGCCAACAGCGAACGGATCGTGGTCAACTCCGCTAGCGGCGCGATCTATGTAGCCGACCCCGGCCATGGCGATGTCGCCATCTACGGTAAAGGCGCCATTGTCCCCAGTCTCACCGTCGAACCGACCAGCGCCATCTCCGGCACCAAAGCGACCCTCAACGCCACCGTCAACCCCGACGGCCTCGCCGTCAGCGAATGCAAGTTCGAATACGGCACCACCACCGCTTACGGTTCGACCAAACCCTGCGAAGGGGCGATCCCGACCGACTCCAACGACCATCTCGTCACCGCCGCGCTGGTGGGTTTGACGCCCGGTACGACCTACCGCTTCCGGATCCTCGCCACCAACGCCAACGGGACCAACAAGAGCAGCGGCAGCTTCGAAACCCCAGCTACGGTTGTCACCGGCGCCGCCAGTGCGATCAGCCCTCCGACCGCGAGCGTCGAAGGCACCATCAACCCCGAAGGTGCCGCGGTGACGGAATGCAAGTTCGAATACGGCGCCACCACTGCCTACGGCTCCAGTACCCCCTGCACGGAGTCCCCCGCATCGATCGGCAGCGGCGAAAGCCCGGTCGCCGTCCACGCCAACCTCAGTGGTCTCGCTTTCGAAGCCACTTACCACTACCGCTTGGTCGCGAGCAACGCCAGCGGCACGCTCCAGGGTGCCGACCGGACTTTCGAAACCGCCTACCCGGCGATCGAAGCCGAGCGAGCCATGAGCGTCGGACTCGAAGAAGCGACTCTGACCGCGGCGATCAACCCCAAAGGCTCGCCGACCACTTATCATCTCGAGTACGGCACCACCACCTCCTACGGTGCCAGCACTCCCGAGGCGCCGATCGGGGCCGAAGCAACCGCCCAGTCGGTGAGCAACTCACTGGCGGGATTGATTCCCGCGACCACCTATCACTGGCGCATCGTCGCCACCAGCTCCGTGGGGGTCACCGAAGGGCCCGACCAGACCTTCACCACCTTTGTGCCTTCACCGCCGGCGCAGACGGATTGCCCCAACCAGGTCTTCCGCAGTGGCGCCTCCGCCGTTCTTCCCGACTGCCGCGCCTACGAGCAGGCGACGCCGGTCGACAAGCACGGCGCCAACGTACAAGGGACGATCAACTTCGTCCAGGCTTCGGCCGCCGGCAACCGCATCACCTTCGCCGACGCCGCCGGCCTGCCCACCACCGGCGGCAGCTCCACCCCACCCGTCTACCTCGCCTCGCGTGGCGCCGATGCTTGGAGCTCCAACGGCCTCCTGCCTCTCACCGAACCGGGTAAACGGGCCGAACTCTTCGGCTGGGACGACGAAATCTCCGCCGCCGCCAGCAAATGGTCGAGCGCGAGCGGCCCCGGTATATCTCTCTTCAACACCTCCAGCGGTACGTCCCAGCTGGTTGTCGACGGCTCCGTCCAATCTCTGGCTGCCTTCGCTGCCGACACTTCGCATTTCACCTTCGAAAGCGAAAGCATCCTTGCTCCTGGCGCCGTCTCGGGCACAGCGAACCTCTACGACTTCGATCACGGCGCCCTCACCCATGCCGGCCGCATCCCCGCTGCGCCGGCCACCACCTGCGACGACGCTGGAGCTCCGGCCTGCGTGCCGGCGCCGGAAGGCTCCTTCGCCGGTCCCTTCGCCTGGAACCAGGCGGACACGGCACACGGAAACCTCGCCGGCACGATCCAGAACTACACCCAGAACACGATCTCCGACGACGGTTCCAAGGTCTTCTTCACCGCCGCCGGCTCCGGTCAGCTCTACATGCGCGAAGGCAGCACCAGAACGGTACAAATTTCGGCCTCTCAGGCGGCGACCCCCGATCCCAACGGCGCCAAGCCCGCCGCTTTCCTCGACGCCACCGCCGACGGCTCCAAGGTCTTCTTCCTCAGCTGCGAGAAGCTGACCGATGACTCCACCGCGGTATCGACGGCCGCCGCAGGCTGCACCGAAGCCGAACGGGGCCAGGATCTCTATTCCTACGACACTGTCAGCGGCGATCTCACCGATCTCACCGTCGACTCCAACACCGCCGACCCACAGCGCGCCGGCGTCTTCGGCTTCCTCGGCGCCTCCGAAGACGGCTCGCACGTCTACTTCGTCGCCAACGGCGTCCTCGCTCCCGGCGCCTCCGCGGGGGACTGTGTATTCGGCGGCGCGCTATTCGGCGGCACCGGCAGCTGCAACCTCTACCTCGCCCATGCTGGCATCACCACCTTCATCGCCCGCCTGGATGCCTTTACCGATGACTTCAGCAATTGGACTCCGTATTTCGGCATTCAGCAGCAGCTACCGAAGGAATCTCGCGTCGCCGCCGGCGGAACTCTGCTCTTCGCTTCGACCCGGAGCCTCACGGGATATGACAACACCTTGCCGAGCGCGAGCGGTCAGTGCGGAGCCAACGCCAGCAATCGCTGCCTCGAGATCTATCGCTACAGCCCTGTCGGGGACGCGTTGAATTGCATTTCCTGCAACCCCACCAACGCCGTACCGACGGGATCAGCGAAATTGCAGAACCGCCCTTTCATCGTCGAAGGGGCCCCCAGGACCGCATTGCTGACCCGAAACCTGACTCCTGACGGGAGCCGGGCATTCTTTGACAGCCCCGACCCCCTCGTACCCGCCGACACCAATGGCGTCGTCGATCCTTACGAGTGGGAGGCCGCAGGGACGGGCTCCTGTCGCTCCACTGAAGTCAACGGCGGCTGCCTGTATCTGCTCTCCAGCGGCACCAGCCCAAGTGCCTCCTATCTCGCCGATATCGGAGCCTCTGGTAATGACGCCTTCTTCTTCACCGGGCAGCCACTGGTATCCGCCGACGAAGACCAGCTGACCGATGTCTATGACGCCCGCGTCGGTGGTGGCCTGGTTTCCCAACACCCGGAGATCGCCTCGCCTCCCTGCTTGGGGGAGGCTTGCAAGGGGGCTTCTACCAGCGCGCCTAACGACTCCACGGCCGGCAGCGCCAGCTTCAACGGCCCCGGCAACCAGGCTAAGAAGCCGGTCAAGCGCTGCAAGAAGCAGAGCCAGAAGAAGTGCAAGAAGTCCAAGAAGCAGAAGAAGAAGAAGAAGTCGAAGTCCAAGCAGTCCCGAGGAGCCCATAACAACCGCGGAGGTTCGAAGTGATTACCGCCAAGCGACCGTTCCCGCGTGGGCTTCGCCGCGCCGTCTTGCCGCTCGCCCTGATCCTGCTTGCGGGCGCCTTGCTGCCCGCTGCGGCCACGGCGGCGCCCTCGGCTCCTGCCTTCTCGATTACCTCGACCGTCTCACCCACGCACATCCTCCCGGATGATGAATCGGGCCTCACCACCTACGCGGTCACGGTCACCAACATCGGCGGAGCGCCTACCGACGGTTCACCGATAACGCTTACCGACGTCCTGCCGGCCGGCTTCAGCGTCGATCCCTCCCCTTCCGGCCTGCTGGCGGGCCTCGGGATCTTCGGCGACTCGGAATCCAGCCCCTCCGGCTCTTCGTGTGAACCTGGGCCGCCGGTGGTCACCTGCACCGTCCCTGCGAGCATCTTGCAGCCGGGCATGAGGCTGAAGATGTACGTGCCGGTCGATGTCATCTCCGGCGCTTCGGGGATCGCCGTCAACCAGGTCAGCGTTTCGGGTGGCGGCGCCTCCGACGCCGCTGCAGTCGAGAGCACGCCGATCACGACCACCCCCGCCAGCTTCGGATTCCAGAGCAGTGAAAGCCTGATCACCGGTCCCGAAGGCGCTCCTTACACCCAGGCTGGCGGCCACCCATACCAGTTCCACATTGGCTTCCAGGCTAGCTCCCTCCGTGCTCCAAATGAGGGGAATCCGATCGTTGGGACGCTCAAGGACGCGTTCGCAAAGCTCCCGGTCGGGATGGTCGTCAACCCCCACGCGACGTCTGTGCTCTGCACCGAGGCCCAGCTTGAGGCCAGTACCCAAAGTGAGTGCCCCGACGGCTCCGCCGTCGGGCTCGTCCACGTCATCATCAACGGCCTGGGCTTCGCCAACCCCGCCTTCAGCGAACCCCTCTACAACATGGTGCCGCCGCCTGGCTATGCGGCCGCCTTCGCTTTCAACGCCGGCGGTTTCGGCATCTTCGCTCACCTGCTTGGCGGCGTCGACTCCGCCGGTGAATATGCGCTCACCTCCGATACCAGGGATATCCTCGAGTACGGTCTTATCTCCGGTGTCAGCGTCGACCTCTGGGGCAATCCCTCCGATTCCAGCCACGACTATCGACGAGGCCAGTGCGCCTTTCCGAGTCGATATGGCAGTGCCTGCACCACTGAACGGGTAGACGCGCCGCTACTGACGATGCCGAGCTCCTGCTCGGCCAGTCCACTGACGACGACGATCACGATCGACTCCTGGCAGGAACGGGGCAAATTCGTCAGCGGCTCCTCACATACCGAAGACGCCGATGGCAACCCGATCGGCATCGACGGCTGCAACGCTCTCGAATTCAACCCGACGATCTCCTCACAGCCGACTACCAACCTCGCCGACAGCCCGACGGGCCTGGACGTCAACATCCACCAGCCCCAGAGCAACTCCTACGAAGGCCTTTCCACCGCCGCACTCAAAGACGTCAGAGTCACCCTGCCCGCCGGCATGAGCGTGAATCCCTCGGCCGGCAACGGCCTCGCCGCCTGCAGCGAGTCTCAGATCGGCTACCAGCCCTCCGGCGGCAAAATCCACTTCTCGGCAAGCCCGCAGAGCTGCCCCGATGCGGCCAAGGTCGGAGCCATGGAAGTCAGCACGCCGCTCTTGGGAGAGAAGCTCCCCGGCGCGATCTATCTCGCCAAGCCCTACGCCAACCCCTTCGGCTCGCTCCTGGCCATCTACCTGGCGATCGAAGACAAGAAGACCGGCATCATCGCCAAGCTCGGGGGCAAGGTCGAGGCCAATCCCGTCACCGGTCAGCTGACCGCGACCTTCAAAGACAACCCGCAGCTGCCGATCGAAGACATCGAAACGCATTTCTTCGCAGGCCCACGGGCGGCTTTGAAGACCTCCTTGACCTGCGGCAAATACACCACCACCACGACCCTGGTGCCCTGGTCGACCCCCGAAGGTGCCGACGCCAACCCCTCAGACTCCTTCCAGACCTCGGTCGCCGCCGGTGGCTCAGGTATCTGCCCGACCTCCGAAGCAGCCGCCCCCAACAAACCCGCCTTCACCGCCGGCACCATCGCCCCCCAGGCCGGCGCCTACTCACCCTTCGTCCTCAAGCTCACCCGCGCCGACGGCACCCAGCGCCTCACCGGCCTCGACGCCGTCCTGCCCAAGGGCCTGACCGGCAAGCTCGCCGGCATCCCCTACTGCTCCGAGGCCCAACTGGCCGTGGCCAAGAGCCGCGAAGCCCCCAACCAGGGCGCCCTCGAGCAAGCCAGCCCCTCATGCCCCGCCGCCTCTGAAGTCGGCACCGTCACCGTCGGCGCCGGCGCCGGCATCACCCCCCTCTACGTCCAAGGCCACGCCTACCTAGCCGGCCCCTACAAAGGCGCCCCGATCTCGATGGCGATCATCACCCCAGCGGTGGCCGGTCCCTTCGACCTCGGCGCGGTGATGGTTCGCACCGCCCTGCAGGTAGATCCCGAAACCGCTCAGATCCACGCGGTCTCCGATCCCTTCCCAACGATCCTCCAGGGCATCCCCCTGGATCTAAGGTCGGTCACGGTCAACCTCGCTCGTCCCGAGTTCACCCTCAACCCGACCTCTTGCGATCCGGCCCAGATCACCGGCAACGCCCTGGCGGCAAGCGGTCAGAGCGCAGCTCTGACCTCTCCCTTCCAGGTCGGCGGCTGCTCGGCCCTGAAGTTCAAGCCGAAGATCGCGATCTCGCTCAAGGGCGGGACCAAGCGCAACAAGTACCCGGCGCTGAAAGCCGTCGTCACCTACCCCAAGGGCGGCTCCTACGCCAACATCGCAAGCGCCCAAGTGACCCTGCCGCACTCGGCCTTCCTCGAACAGGGCCACATCGGCACCGTCTGCACCCGGGTCCAGTTTGCCGCCGATCAGTGCCCCAAGGCCTCCGTCTACGGCTTTGCCAAGGCGATCACGCCGCTGCTCGACAAACCGGTCGAAGGCCCGGTCTACCTCAGATCCTCAAGCCACGAACTGCCCGACCTGGTCGCCTCCCTCGACGGCCAGGTCAATGTCGACCTCGCCGGACGCGTGGACACCGGCAAGGGCGGCGGGATCAGGAATACCTTCGAAGCGGTCCCCGACGCCCCGGTCTCCAAGTTCACCTTGGAAATGAAGGGCGGCAAGAAGGGCCTCTTGGTCAACTCCGAAAACATCTGTCGCAAGCCCCAGAAGGCGATCGTCTCCTTCACGGCTCAAAACGGCGATGCCTACTCGGCCCAGCCGTTGATCAAGAACGACTGCGGCAAGAAGGCGAAGAAGCGGGGGGCGAAGGGGAAGAAGGGCGGCAAGAAGGGGTAGGCGCGCGTCGCCGATTTCGGCCTGTACAGCCCGCCTGCGGCTAGACTCCCGACTTGTGGCAGTGATGGCAACGCTTCGGCTTCGGTTCGGTGGATCATCCTGCTGGGCGCTGATCGGCGTGACGCTCTCGCTGGCAATTGCGATGCTCATGCCGGCGAGGGCGGATGCCTTTGGCACCTTCACCGACGGTGTGCTTACGATTAATGGCGGCGAGGGGAAAATCGTCCCTCGTTGCGCAAGTGACGGCGAGATCACCGTCAGCGGCGTTTCCGTTGACGACGGCCCTGCCTACTGCCGCGACTTGAGGCGAATCGAGGCTTCTTCGTCCGTGTCCACCCTCTTCGACTTCTCGCAGCTGCCCGATAGCCTCGGCGGCGGCCAGGGGCCGATCGAGATCCACGCCATCTCCACCGTGAGCGACCCGACCGAATACTCCGACGACAAGTTCATCGGGGCTCCGGGTCACGTCAACTTCTTCGACGGTGGGCTCGGCTCCGACTCCATCACCGGCGGCAACCTCAACGACACGCTGAGTGGCGGCGCCGACAGCGACAAGATCGACGGTGGGCACGGAGACGACTTTCTCCGCGGCGGTTCTGGGGCGGACAAGCTGCTCGGCGGGCCCGGCCGCGACACCCTGAAGGGCGGCGCCGGCAGCGACAAGCTGCTCGGCGGCCCCGGCAGGGACACCGAAAAGCAGTAGCCAGCCCGTCGGGCGCGCGTGATCTAAGCTAGTGCCGACCCGCCCGGATAGCTCAGTTGGTAGAGCACTTCCATGGTAAGGAAGGGGTCACGAGTTCGAGTCTCGTTCCGGGCTTTTCTGGCTGAGCGGCCAGTCTCCGCCGCACATATATAGGCTGCTCGCCGTGGACTTCGCCCTCAGTGACGAGCAAAGCGACTTCGTCGACGCCATCCGCGACTTCTGCGACCGCGAGTGCGGCACGCAGGATCAGCGCGAGCGGCTCACCGACGGCTATCGCGAGCACCACAGCTTCGACCTCTACAAGCAGATGGCGGAGCTGGGCTGGCTCGGGGTGACGATCCCCGAGCAGTACGGCGGCTCCGGCGGCTCGATGCTCGACGCCTGCCTGTTCATGGAAGAGACCTCGCGCGGGCTGGCCCCGATCGGCGGCTACGCGACGACCCTGATCGTCGCCGGCGCCACCCAGCGCTTCGGCAGCGAGGAGCAGAAGAGCAAGATCCTCGGCGGCATCGCCGCCGGCTCGGTCGAGGCGATCGCGATGACCGAGCCCGAGGCCGGCTCCGACGTCGGCGCCCTCACCTGCTCGGCCGCGGCGGTCGACGGCGGCTTCGTCCTCAACGGCCAGAAGGTCTTCTGCTCCAACGCCCACATCGCCGACCACATCCTCGTCGTCTGTCGCACCACCAAGACCGAGAACAAGCACGAGGGCATGACGATGATCTGGGTGCCCCGCGACGTCGACGGGATGGAGGTGGTCCCGATCGAGACGATGGGGGGCCGCGAGACCAACCACCTCTACTTCACCGACTGCGCCGCTCCGGCCGACGCCGTCCTCGGCCAGGTCGACCAGGCCTGGACCCAGCTCATGGCCGGCCTCAACGTCGAGCGCCTGATCCTCGCGGCGACGATGCTCGGCATCGCCCAGCGCGCCTTCGACGACGTCCTCCTCTACGTCAAGGAGCGGCGCCAGTTCGGGCGCCCGATCGGCTCCTTCCAGGCGCTCCAACACCGCCTCGCCGACCTTGCCACCGATCTCGAGGCGGCCCGCCTGATGACCCGCTGGGTCGCCACCCTGACCGATGAGGACCCCAACCGGATGCTGCCCCAGGAGGCCTCGATGGTGAAGCTCTTCGTCACCGAAGTCGCCAAGCGCACCACGCTCGAGGGGATGCAGCTGATGGGCGGCTACGGCTACTCCTCCGAGTACGACATGGAGCGCCTCGTCCGCACCGCCCTGGTCTCCACCATCTATGGCGGAACCTCGGAGATCCAGCGCAACATCATCGCCAAGACGCTCGGCCTCTGAGCCGCCCTGCGCCGGGCCGCGGAGGCCCGCTATCCTTCGCTCAGCCTCGTGCCTTGGGCCCGGGGTTTTCTTCTGTAACGACCGCCTCAGGAACGAGGGAGAAGCATGGCTCGCGGAGATGTCCGCATCGCGGTGACTTTGGCTTGCGAAGACTGCAAGCGACGGAATTACCAGACCAACAAGTCCCGGCGCAACTCGCCGGATCGTGTTGAGCTGCGCAAGTACTGCCGCTGGTGTGGTCACCACACGGCCCACAAGGAGACCCGGTAGCTCCCAATGGCCAAGACCCGCGCACAGCGCAAGGCCGAGCGCCGCGCTCGGGAAGCTGAGGAGCAGAAACGCTCCGTCGGCGAACGCGGCGCCGAGTCGCGCGCCCAGCACGACACCCAGGTCCCCGTCTCAGGTGACATAGCCGAGATCGAGGCGATGGAGGCCGGGATGGCCGCCGGCGCCTCGGAGGCGCAACTGGAGACCCCCGACGCCCCGAAGCCGCGCTCCCACCGGCGCGCCGAGGCGAAGGCCCAGAAGGAAGCCGAGAAGCGGGGGCGCGGGGAGCAGAAGCGCCGTGAGCGCGAGCAGCTCGCCAAGAAGCAGAAACAGGCGAGCGCCGAACGTCAGCGAAGCGGCGTGATCGGATTCCTGGTTTCCTGCTGGCAAGAGCTGAAGAAAGTGCAGTGGCCGGATCGCGACACGCTGATCCAGGCGACGGCCGTCACCATCCTCTTCGTTGGCGTAGCGGCCGTCTACCTCGGCGCCCTCGACGCTCTCTTCGACTTCCTCATCAAGCGGATCCTGTAGCTACAGGATCCCCGAACAAAGGCTTCCGATTTGTATCGCTGGTATGTGATCAACACCTACTCCGGGCACGAGAACAAGGTCAAGCACAATCTCGAGCACCGGGTGCAGACGATGAGCCAGAACCGCAACGTGCGGCAGGTCGTCGTCCCCACCGAACAGGTCTCGGAGATGAAGGACGGGCAGAAAGTAACCGCCGAGAAACGGACCATGCCCGGCTACGTCCTCGTCAACATGGAGATGACCGACGACGCCTGGGGCCTGGTCAAGAACACGCCCGGCGTGACCGGCTTCGTCGGCTCCCGCAACAAGCCGGTGCCGCTCTCCAAACCGGAGGTCGACCGCCTGCTGCATCGCGAGACCGCCGAGCGGCCGCGCACCCAAGCGCAGTTCTCGATCGGCGAATCGGTCAAAGTCATCTCCGGCCCGCTCTCCGACTTCTCCGGCGAGATCGCCGAGATCAACGAGGACGCCGCCAAACTCAAGGTCCTGGTCTCGATCTTCGGCCGCGAGACGCCGGTCGAGGTCGGCTACGACCAGGTCAAGAAGATCTAGGTCGCCAAGACCGCTACGCTCCCCAACCGCCGATGGCCAAAAAAGTCCTCACCCTCATCAAGCTGCAGATCCAGGCAGGCAACGCCAATCCGGCGCCGCCGGTCGGCCCCGCCCTGGGCCAGCACGGCGTCAACATCATGGACTTCTGCAAAGCGTTCAACGCGCAGACCCAGTCCGAAGGCGGGACGATCATCCCGGTCGAGATCACGGTCTACGAGGACCGCTCCTTCACCTTCATCACCAAGACGCCGCCGGCCGCGATCCTGATCAAGGAGGCGATCCGGATCCCGAAAGGCTCCGGCGAGCCCCACGTCAACAAAGTCGGGACGATCTCCCCGGACCAGATCCGCGAGATCGCCGAACGCAAGATGCCCGACCTCAACGCCAACGACATCGACGCCGCCTCGAAGATCATCGCCGGCACCGCCCGCTCGATGGGCGTCGACGTCAAATAGGAGACCCGCGTGGCCCACGGCAAGCGATACCGCCAGCAGTACGACAAGGTCGAGCGCGACCATGCCTACCCGCCCGCCGAGGCGATAGCTCTGGTCAAGGAGACCGCCAGCACTAAATTCGACGAGACGGTCGAGGCCCACTTCCTGCTCGGCGTCAACGTCCGTCACGCCGACGAGCAGCTGCGTGGCACCCTGGCGCTGCCGCACGGGCTCGGTAAGGACGTCACCATCGCCGTCTTCGCGCAGGGCCAGCAGGCCCGCGACGCCGAGGCCGCCGGAGCCGACTTCGTCGGCGGCGACGACCTGGCGAAGAAAGTCGAGGAGGGCTGGACCGGCTTCGACGTCGCGATCTCGACCCCCGACATGATGCCGACGGTCGGCAAACTCGGCCGCGTGCTCGGCCCCCAGGGCAAGATGCCCAACCCCAAGGTCGGCACCGTCACCGACGACATCGAGAAGGCCGTCAACGAGTCCAAGGCGGGCAAGGTCGAGTACCGCACCGATCGTCAGGCGATTGTCCACATGGCGATCGGCAAGGCCAGTTTCGACCAGGACAAGCTGCTCGACAACTTCACCGCCGTCCTCGACGAGATCGTCCGCGCCAAGCCCGCCTCGGCGAAGGGCAAATACATCCTCTCCTGCACGTTGGCGAGCTCGATGGGCCCGGGCATCAGGGTCGACGCCGCCAAAGGTGGCGACCGTGAGCTGGTCGGCGCCACCGGCGACACCGCAGCGGAGCCCGTAACCGCCTAAACTCCCCCGCCGCTAACCCCAGACCATCGGCAGGTGGTCGACGGGCCGCAAACGTCCACATGGCGGACGTTTCAGGCCCATCGGCCCCGAAAAGCCCGATGCAGGTGAGTCAATGAACCGCGAAGAAAAGTCCGCAACCATCCAAGAGATTGCCGCCCAGATCGAGGCATCTGAGGCGATCTTCGCTGTCGACTACCGCGGTATAAGCGTCCCCCAGGCAGCCGAGCTGCGCTCCAAGCTCCGCGAGGCCGACGCCAGCTTCCGCATCGTCAAGAACCGGCTGACCAAACTCGCCGCCGACAAAGCCGGCGAGGAGCGCCTCGCCGACCTGCTGCAGGGGCCGACCGCCCTCACCTTCGTCCGCGGCGACACCGCCCAGGCGGCGAAAGCGATCTCGACCTTCAGCAAAGAGCACGGCGTCCTCACCTACAAGGGTGGCTTCATGGATACGACGTCGCTCGATGCCGAAAGCTTCAAGGCGATCGCCCTGCTGCCGAACCGCGAAGTCCTGATCGGCCAGTTCGCCGGCGTCGTCGCCAGCCCCGTGACCGGCATCGTCCGCGGCCTCAACGCCCTGATTCAGGGCCTGGCCTCCCAGCTGGGCCAGATCGCCGACCAGGGCCTGGTCACCGGAGAGGCAGCTCCCGCGGCGGAGCCCGAGGCGCCCGCCGCAGAGGAGAGCGCCCCCGAGCCGGAGGCCGAGGCCGCAGAGGAGGCGCCCGCCGTCGAGCCCGAGGAGGCGCCGGCAGCGGAGGCCGAGGTGCCTGCCACCGAGGATGAGCCCGAGACTTCTTCCGACGACGCCGAGGCCGACGCGGCGGATGACCAACCTTCAGAGACTGACCAAGAGAAAGAGGAGTAGATGGCGACCAAGATTTCAACCGAGGACTGGATCGAGGAGTTGAAAGGCATCTCGGTGCTCGAGCTCTCCGAGCGGATCAAAGCGCTCGAGGAGGAGTTCGGCGTTTCCGCGACCGCGGTCGCAGCAGCGGCTCCGGCCGCGGCGGCCGGCGGCGGTGACAACGGCGGCGGTGGCGAGGAAGAGTCCTCCACCGTGGATGTCGTCCTGACCGAGGTCGGCGGCCAGAAAGTTCCTGTGATCAAGGTGGTTCGCGCTGCGACCGGACTCGGCCTCAAAGAGGCTAAGGCGATCGTCGACGAGGCTCCCAAAGCAATCAAAGAGGGCATCGACCGCGAGGAGGCCGACAAGCTCAAAGCCGAGCTCGAGGAGGCCGGCGCGACCGTCGAGCTCAAGTAGAGCCGTCCGCTTCACCGGCGCGGATCCCAGTCAGGGAGCCAAGCTTGAAGGCGCGCACCGCCGTGTGTTATTTTCTGCGGTCGCGCGCTATTTGAGTCTTCCTGCCCAGATCTGCGCTTTACCTTCGTCCCTCTGACCGCCCGAGGAGTCGCCGACTTGGCACGTTCGAACGCTGCCCCCGTAACCCGTAGGAGCTTTTCCCGCCTAGAGAACCCACTCGAAGTCCCACATCTGATCGATATCCAGCGACGTTCCTTCGAGGAACTGACGGATCCGAAGAGCGGTGGGCTGCGAGAGACGATCAACGACATATCCCCGATCGAGGACTACACGGGGAACCTGCAGATCGTCTTTGGCGAGTTCAAATTCGAGGAGCCGCCGCATTCCATCGAGGAGTGCCGCGAGAAGGACATGACGTATTCGCGGCCATTGACCGCGACTGTTGCCTTCCAGAACAAGGAGACGGGAGAGATCCGCGAGCAGGCCGTGTTCATGGGGGACTTCCCGTGGATGACCGAGCGCGGGACGTTCATCATCAACGGGACCGAGCGCGTCGTCGTGACTCAGCTCGTGCGTTCGCCGGGCGCCTACGTGATGGCGCCCAAGGACCCTGAAAAGCAGGTCTTCATCGCCAACCTGATGCCGGCCCGCGGTTCCTGGCTGGAGCTGGAAGTCGACAAAAAAGGCCGCGTCTACGTGCGCATCGACCGCAAGCGCAAGCTGCCGGTGACGGTGCTGCTGCGGGCGATGGGCTACGTCGAGGACCAGCAGCTCCTCGACATGTTCGACAACTCGATCTACATGCGGCACACGATCGAGTCCGACACCGAAGCGACCCGGACCGAAGAGGGCGCCCTGATCGAGCTGTTCAAAAAGCAGCGCCCCGGCGAGCCGCCCTCGGTCGACGCCGCCAAAGGCCTGCTCGAGCAGCTCTTCTTCGACCCCAAGCGCTACGACCTCACCAGGGTCGGCCGCTACAAGCTCAACGCCCGTCTCGACCTCGACATCGATCTCGAGACGCGGGTGCTCACCCACGACGACATCATCGCCCTGGTCAAGGAGCTGGTCCTGCTCCCGAAGCTGCTCGGAATCCCCGAGGAGATCGACGAGGAGAACCCGATCAAAGACTATGCGGCGGAGGCGATCACCTACCCCCGCGAGCCGGTCTACGAGCACCTCGACGAGTACGAGCACTTCGGCAACCGCCGCCTGCGCACCGTCGGCGAGCTGATCCAGGAGGCCTTCCGGATCGGCCTCTACCGGATGGAGCGCGTGGTCCGCGAGCGCCTCACCACCGAGGACTCCGACGCGATCACCCCGCAGACGATCATCAACATCCGCCCAGTCGTGGCGGCGATGAAGGAGTTCTTCGGCTCCTCGCAGCTGTCGCAGTTCATGGACCAGACCAACAGCCTCGCCGGCCTCACCCACAGGCGCCGGCTCTCGGCCCTCGGTGCCGGCGGCCTGACCCGTGAGCGGGCCCCGATCGAGGTCCGCGACGTGCACCCGACCCATTACGGCCGGATGTGCCCGATCGAGACGCCCGAGGGCCCGAACATCGGCCTGATCGGCTCGCTCGCCTCCTACGCCGAGGTCTCGGAGCACGGCTTCGTCACGACCCCCTACAGGTTGGTCGAGGACGGCATCGTCAGCAAAGAGATCGTCCACTACGACGCCACTCAGGAGGAGGACAAGGTGATCGCCCAGGCGAACTCCGAGTTCGACCCCAAGACGGGCAAGCTGAAGGGCCCGCAGGTGCTGGTCCGGGCCGGCGAGCAGGAGTACGCGACCGCCACCCCCAAGGAAGTCGATCTGATGGACGTCTCGCCGTCCCAGATCTGGTCGGTGGCGACCTCGCTAATCCCGTTCCTCGAGCACGACGACGCCAACCGGGCGCTGATGGGCTCCAACATGCAGCGCCAGGCGGTGCCGCTGTTGAAACCCGACCCGCCGTTGATCGGCACCGGCATGGAGCGCCGTGCCGCGGTCGATACCGGCGACGTCGTGCTGGCCAAGAGCGATGGCGAAGTCAGTCACGTCGACGCCGACCGCATCGTCGTCAGCAGCAGCTCGATCAAAGACGAGTACAAGCTGCAGAAGTTCATGCGCTCCAACCAGGGGACGATCATCCACCAGCGGCCGATCGTCAAATCCGGCCAGAAGGTGAAGGAGGGCGACGTGCTTGCCGACGGCTCCTCCACCGGTGGCGGTGAGATCGCGCTGGGCAAGAACTGCCTGGTCGCCTTCATGTCCTGGGAGGGCTACAACTTCGAGGACGCGATCATCCTCTCGCAGCGCCTGGTCAAGGACGACGAACTCACCTCGATCCACATCGAGGAGTACGAGATCGACGCCCGCACGACCAAGCTCGGCGACGAGGAGATCACCCGCGACATCCCCAACCGCTCCGAGGAGAGCCTGCGCAATCTGGACGAGCGCGGCATCGTCAGGGTCGGGGCCGAGGTCGTCTCCGGCGACCTCCTGGTCGGCAAGGTCACGCCCAAGGGCGAGACCGAGCTGACCGCCGAGGAGAAGCTGATCCGCGCGATCTTCAAGGAGAAGGCGCGCGAGGTCCGTGACACCTCGCTCAAGGTTCCCCACGGCGAGGGCGGCGTCGTCATCGACGTCCTCACCTTCAGCCGCGACGAGGGCGACGATCTGCCGCCCGGCGTCAACGACCTGGTCCGCGTCTACGTCGCGACCAAGCGCAAGATCGCCGAGGGCGACAAGCTCGCCGGCCGTCACGGGAACAAGGGTGTGATCTCCAAGATCGTGCCCGAGGAGGACATGCCTCACCTCGCCGACGGCACCCCGGTCGACGTCATCCTCAACCCGCTCGGAGTGCCGAGCCGGATGAACATCGGCCAGATCCTCGAGACCCACCTCGGCTGGGTCGCGGCGAACGGCTGGTACGACGACGGCTCCGAGGCCTACAAGCAGGCCCATTCCGACGAAGGCGACGGTCGCGTCTACGTGGCGACCCAGGTCTTCGACGGCGCCACCGTCGAGGACGTCGACACCGCCTTGGTCCAGTGGCAGGAGGAGAACGCCGAGCGAGGCGTCGACCTCGGCGTCGACAAGAACGCCCGTGAGGGCGCCCAGTGCTCCGGCACGGCGCAGCTCTACAACGGCCGCACCGGCGAGCCCTACGAGGGCAAGGTCACGGTCGGCTACATGTACATCCTCAAGCTGCTGCACCTGGTCGACGACAAGATCCACGCGCGTTCGACCGGTCCTTACTCCCTGGTCACCCAGCAGCCGCTGGGCGGCAAGGCCCAGTTCGGCGGCCAGCGCTTCGGCGAGATGGAGGTCTGGGCCCTGGAGGCCTACGGCGCTGCCTACACCCTGCAGGAGATGCTCACGGTCAAGTCCGACGACACGGTCGGGCGGGTCAAGGCGTACGAGGCGATCGTCAAGGGCGAGAACATCCCCGAGCCCTCGATCCCGGAGTCCTTCAAAGTGCTGTTGAAGGAGATCCAGAGCCTCTCGCTGGACGCCAACGTGGTCTCCGAGGGGACCGACGTCGAGATATCCGACGAGGAGGACGACCTGCTGAAGGCGGCGGAGGAGCTGGGGATGGACCTCACCGGCGTCCGCGCCGACTCCTCCAACGGGGCCTCCGACGAGCAGGAGGAGCAGGTGGTCGCCGAGGGCGAGGGCGGCACCGATGGTGATGGAGATGGGGCCGTGAAAGAGGCCGAGCAGGCGAAGGTGGAGGACTGATGATCGACATCAACAACTTCGACGCGATCGAGATAAGTCTCGCGTCCTCGAAGAAGATCCGTTCCTGGAGCTGGGGCGAGGTAACCAAGCCCGAGACGATCAACTACCGGACCCTGAAGCCCGAGAAAGACGGGCTCTTCTGCGAGCGCATCTTCGGTCCGACCAAGGACTGGGAGTGCTACTGCGGCAAGTACAAGCGCGTCCGCTACAAGGGCATCGTCTGCGAGCGCTGCGGCGTCGAGGTGACGCGTTCGAAGGTCCGTCGCGAGCGCATGGGTCACGTCGACCTCGCTTCGCCGGTCTCCCACATCTGGTTCTTCAAGGGCGTGCCGAGCCGGATCGGCTACCTGATCGACATGGCTCCGAAAGAGCTGGAGAAGGTCCTCTACTTCGCCGCGTCGATGATCACCTGGGTCGACGTCGAGGCCCGCGAAAAGGACGTCGGAAAACTCGAGAAAGAGGTCAAAAAAGTCGTCGACTCCTATGAGTCCGAACGGCAGAAACGGACCCAGGAGCTGAGCGAGTCCCTGGACCGGCGGATCAAGTACCTCGAGGACGGCGCGCAGGACAAGTTCGACGACGAGGACCACATCTGGGCCGACTCCCTGAAGCTGACCGCGGCGCAACTGCGCAAGCTCAAGGACGACGAGCGGACCAAAATGATCAAAGAACTGCGCAAACAGTTCGACGCCGAGATCTCCGACACCGAGGCCTACCTCGAAGAGGCGGTCGAGCGGATGAACGAAGTCTGGAAGATCTTCACGGAAATGAAGCCGAAGGACGTCGTCAACGACGAGACCGTCTTCCGTGAGCTCAAAGACCGCTTCGGCTCGCCGTTCGGTTGGGGCGAGTACTTCCGCGGCGGCATGGGCGCGGAAGCGGTTCGCGACCTGCTCGAACAGGTCGACCTGGAAGCGGACTGCGAGGAACTGGAGCAGATCATCAACAGCTCCAAAGGCCAGAAACAGGCCCGCGCGGTGAAGCGGCTGAAAGTCGCTTCCGCCTTCCTCAATTCCGAGAACAAGCCGGCCTGGATGGTCCTCGACGCGGTGCCGGTGATTCCGCCGGAGCTGCGCCCGATGGTCCAGCTCGACGGCGGTCGCTTCGCGACCTCGGACCTCAACGACCTCTACCGCCGCGTGATCAACCGCAACAACCGGTTGAAAAGGCTGCTCGACCTCGGCGCGCCCGAGATCATCGTCAACAACGAGAAGCGGATGCTGCAGGAGGCGGTCGACGCGCTGTTCGACAACGGCCGCCGCGGGCGCCCGGTAACGGGTCCCGGCAACCGTCCCCTGAAGTCGCTCTCGGACATGCTCAAGGGCAAGCAGGGGCGCTTCCGCCAGAACCTGCTCGGCAAGCGCGTCGACTACTCCGGCCGTTCGGTGATCGTCTCCGGGCCGAGCCTGCGCCTGCAGCAGTGCGGCCTGCCGAAGCTCATGGCGCTGGAGCTCTTCAAGCCG
Organism: uncultured Solirubrobacterales bacterium; assembly: GCA_963812145.1. GTDB lineage: Bacteria > Actinomycetota > Thermoleophilia > Solirubrobacterales > 70-9 > VAYN01. The sequence continues at coordinate 474,567 of CAWEUG010000002.1, read as the reverse complement.
TTCATCATGGCCCAGCTCGTCGAGCGCAAAGCCGTGCAGAACATCAAGGCGGCGAAGAAGATGGTCGAGTCGATGATCCCGGAGGTCTGGGACGTTCTGGAGGAAGTCATCCACGAACACCCCGTGCTGCTGAACCGGGCGCCGACCCTGCACCGCCTCGGCATCCAGGCCTTCGAACCGATTCTGGTCGAGGGCAAGGCGATCCAGGTCCACCCGCTGGTCTGCCACGCTTTCAACGCCGACTTCGACGGCGACCAGATGGCGGTCCACGTGCCGCTCTCCGCCGAGGCCCAGGCCGAGGCGCGGATCCTGATGCTGTCGGCGAACAACATCCTCTCCCCGGCCCACGGGGCGCCGCTGGCGACCCCGACCCAGGACATGGTGCTCGGCATCTACTACCTGACCTACGGTCCGGACGAGGACGAGCTGGCCAAGATCGACGAGGGGTTGAAGGCCGGCAAGGGCGAGAGCAGCAACGGCTCGACCCCGAAGGTGAAGGTGTTCCGCTCCGCTCAGGAGGCCGAGCTCCTCTACGAGAACGGCGGCTGCAAACTGCACGACCAGGCCGAGTACCGGCGGGCCGGCAAGGAGCACTTCCTGACCACGGTCGGGCGGATCATCTTCAACGAAAGCATCGAGCGTGCCCTCGCCGACGCTCTCGAAGACGATTTCGACCCGGATCAGTACGAGTTCCTCAACCACTCGCTGAAGAAGAAGGACGTCAACGAGATGGTCTCCGGCCTGGTCAAGGCCTACGGCGCGCCGCCGGTCTCGCAGGTGCTGGACGCCTTCAAGGACCTCGGCTTCCACTACGCGAGCCAGGCCGGCATCACGGTTTCCAAGAACAACGTCATCTCACCGCCCGAGAAGGCTGAAATCCTCGAGCGCTACGAGAAGGAGACCGAAGCGATCGTCGGCCAGTACGACGACGGCTACATCACTGCCGAGGAGCGCCACGAGGCCGTCACCGCCCACTGGAACCGGGCCACCGACGAGGTCGCCCAGGCGATGGAGGACAACCTCGACGAGCTCAACCCCATCTTCATGATGGCCAACTCAGGCGCTCGTGGATCGTTCAAACAGATCCGTCAGCTGGCGGGGATGCGCGGTCTCATGGCCAACCCGAAAGGCGAGATCATCGAGCGGCCGATCAAGGCCAACTTCATGGAGGGCCTATCGGTCCTGGAGTACTTCATCTCCACCCACGGTGCTCGAAAGGGCCTCGCCGACACGGCGCTGCGGACGGCCGACTCCGGCTACCTGACGCGGCGTCTGGTCGACGTCGCCCAGGACGTCATCGTGCGCCAGGAGGACTGCAAAACCAAAGACCACATCGAGATGGTCTTGCACAGCGACGACGGCTCGCTCAACGACAACCTGTTCGGGCGCTTGGCGGCGAAAAAGCTCGAGACCAAACGCGGTCGCGAGCTGCTCAAGCGCAACCAGGAGATCACCCCGGCCGACGTCGAGGCGATCGCCGAGGCGTTCGCCGACGAAGAGATCAAGATCCCGGTCCGCTCCGCCCTCAAGTGCGAGGCCGAATCCGGCGTGTGCCGCTCCTGTTACGGCGTCGCCCCGGCAACCGGGTTCACGGTCAACATCGGCGACGCGGTGGGGATCATCGCCGCCCAGTCGATCGGCGAGCCCGGCACCCAGCTGACCATGCGCACCTTCCACACTGGTGGTGTCGCCGGCCAGGACATCACCCAGGGCCTGCCGCGCATCGTCGAGCTCTTCGAGGCGCGTAAACCGAAGGGCCTGGCGCAGATGGCCGAGGCCGACGGCAAGGTCTCGCTGGAAGAAACCGACAAAGCGCTGAAAATCAACATCACCGAGCCCAGCGGCGAGGAGCACTCCTACAGCTTCCCGCTGCGGACCCGGCTGCACGTCGCCGACGGCGACAAGGTCGAGGCCGGCCAGCCGCTCAACGAGGGCTCGCTCTACCCGGCCGACCTGCTGGCGATTCGCGGCCGCACGGCCACGGAGCTCTACCTGGTCGCCGAGGTGCAGAAGGTCTACCGGGCCCAGGGCGTCGACATCAACGACAAGCACATCGAGCTGATCGCCCGTCAGATGCTGAAGAAGGTGCGGATCGAGTCGAAGGGCTCGACCAGCTTGCTCCCCGGTCAGCTCGAGGATCGCGGCAGCCTCAAACGCCTCAACAAGAAGACGAAGGAAGACGGCGGCACGCCGGCCAAAGGCGAGGAGGTCATCCTCGGCATCACCAAGGCCTCGCTGGCGACCGAGTCCTTCCTCTCCGCCGCCTCCTTCCAGGAGACGACCAAGGTGCTCACCGATGCTGCCCTCGAGGGCAAACGCGACCGCCTCGTGGGTCTGAAGGAGAACGTGATCATCGGCAAGCTGATCCCGGCCGCGACCGGCCTCAAGCACTACCGCACGGTCGCGATCGAGCCCGCCGTGGCGATCGCCCCACCCGGAGACGAGGAGCTGCTCGACGAGGGCGAGCTCGCGGCCGAGCTCGGCGTCGATGGCGTCGAGGCACCGGTGGAGGGCTTCGGCCCCTCCTTCGCCGAGGAGCTCGAGGAGCTGGCGCAGGAGATCGAGCAGACTTCGGAGGACACGACTAAATAGCGGTGAGCGGGCGAGAGGGGCGGGCGCTCCTCTCGCCTTCTCTCTTTCTTCCTGCTGCTGTGCGTTTGCTCTGGGCCGTGCCGAGTGCCGAATTCGGAGGAATGCGGCTCAGAACCCTGGGGCTGTGATATTCAACATCCGTTGAGGTTTCTTGACCTTCGTCCGTCCATCTGATTGCGAGGTTGCCGCTGTGAGATTCTCTGCCGTCGCCAAGCGTCTCTGCATTTCTGCCGTTTTCCTCTTGACCGCCGTCGTCGCCGCTTCGGCCACGCCGTCTCAGGCGCGAGCCAGCACCGACGTGATGTTCGTCTTCGATACGACCGGGTCGATGGGACCGGCGCTGACCAGCGCCAAGGCCGAAATTCAGGAAGCGATGACCCAGATCTCCAGCTCGATTCCCGATGTCCAGTTCGGCCTCTCCGAGGTCAGTGACTACAACCAGGTGACCAACCCCGGGCCGTTCACCTATGGCAAAGGAGCGGGGCATGAACCCTGGACGCTCAAGGTTCCGATCACGACCCAGCAGGCAACGGTCGGCGCCGAGCTCCAGAAACTGATCGCCAGCGGCGGCGGCGACAACCCGGAGGCCTACGGCAGGGCCCTCTTCGAGGCGGGGGGCAACCCCGCGGTCGGATGGCGGCCGGGCGCGCGCGGAGTGATCGTGCTTGTCGCCGACAACGTTCCGCACGACAACGACCTCAACGAGAGCATCCCGCCCGAGCTCCAGCTCCAGGGCTCTCCCTACAACACCGGCATCGATCCCGGCCTCGACAGCATCGTCGGCACCCCCGACGACCTCGACTGGCTGCCCGTCCTCCAGCAGCTGACCTTGCTCGGCAAGCCGCTCGAGTTCGTCGCTTACCAAGGCAGCACCTACCTGCACTACTGGGAGCAGTGGACCGCCCGCACCGGTGGTTCGGCGATATCGGCTGAAACCGGGACGCTGGGGGCGAAAATCGCCGCTGCGGTGAAAGCGGGTGTCAGCGCCGTGCTGCCGCCCTGTCCAGTCGGGCAACTCCGTGATCCCGGCGACCGCTGTGTGACGCCGCCGTCGAACAACTTCAAAATCGAACCGCGGATCAGCTGTGCCAAAGGCTGCTATGTGGTCAACGTGAAAATCGTCTTCGACAGCGCCGGCAACGTGATTGCCGAAAGCGTTCTCGACGAGGAGCCGGCGCGGAGCAGCGGCCTCGCCGCGGCGAGCGCGAAGAAATCGCCGAAAAAGCCCAGTTGCAGCAAAGGGAAAAAAGGCAGTGGCGCAAAGGCGGCAAAAAAAGGTAAATGCAAGAGGCCGGCGCTGATCAAGACCCTCGCCCAGCCGGTCGTCGCGGGGTCGAACACGCTCTCGCTGAAGCTGACCGCGGCGGCGATCAAAGTCCTCAACGAAAAAGGCAAGCTGCCGCTGAAGGTGAGCTTTACCTACACGCCGACGGGGACCGGCGGTACCGCGAAGAACCTGCTCGGCACGTTTACGGTGAAGAAGCCGGTCAAAAAAACCGGCAAAAAACCGGGCAAAGGATCATCCACGAAGTAGATCGCCTCGCGGACGACCGTCGGCGATTCTCTGGCTGAACGCAAAACGACCGGGACATCTAGTCCCGGCCGTTTGCTGTCCACCGCGAGTCGCTGCGCCAGGGTCAGCCGGCGAGGCAGTTGGCATATGCGGTCAGGGTCGTGTCGTTGACGGCGCCGCTGCGGGCGTCGACGTGCCAGCCGTTGCCGCTGCGGTATGACGCGGACAGGGCCACCTGGTAGAAGCCGCCGCGGGCACCACCGCTGATCAGGACCGTTCCGGCCGGGCAGGCGACGTCGACGCTGGCGTTGTTGCCGCCTTTGATCGTCGTGCTGTTGGAGACGGTCACGATCGGGCCGAGCTCGCTGGCGCGAACGGAGCTGTTCTGCAGCTCGCCGGTGCCGACCGAGTCAGCTGCGATCTCACTCGTACCGACCGCGTCCGCTGCGATCTCGCTGGTGCCGACCGAGTCGGGGGCGAGGTCGGTGGCGGTCAGGGACTCGTCAGCGACTTTCGCCGAGTTGACCGCGCCGTCGCGGAGGTCGACCGTGCGCACCGTGCTGTCGACGATCTGAGCCGAACGGACGCTGTTCTTGGCGACGCCGGCGGCGATCGCGCTGCCAGTGAGAGCCAGGAGCAGCGCCAGACAGCTGATCACGAGGGCGGGGGAGACGCGGAATGAACGGTTCTTCTTGGTCATCGGAGTGTTCCTTTCGTTAGTTGTAAATCCGATGGACCAAGCTTCCGTTCGAACTGGCTTTGCTACTACGGACCCCAGGGGTGAACCTCTTCACCCCTGGCGAGGGAGAGAGGAGTGGGGTCCCCCTTCCGCTTGCTGGGATTTTCGCCGGGAGCCTCGCCTCTCTCGCCGACTCGCCGGGGCGAAAATCAGGACGCCGCGCGCTCCAGGGGCACCCCACTCCTCTCGCATGTCAGGGGCGCTCGGTTCTCAGCTTCTCGCGGGATGGAGGCGATTCGGTGGCGGGAGCTGGGGGTCCCTCCGGCGCAGCGACGCTACCTTTTTCGCTCGGCTGGGCGCGGAGGCGATAGCTGTCGTGCTTCCAGCGAAAAAGACAGCAAGCAGGAGGGACCCCCAGCTCCCGCCCTACGGATTGGCCACCCAGCCAGTCCTATAGATTCCAGGCGTGGCCGCCGAGAAAGTCTGCATCATCGGAGCTGGTTCGTCGGGCATCGTTGCCTGTCAGGTCCTGAGTGCCCGAGGCATCCCCTTCGACTGCTTCGAGAAGGGCTCGCAGGTCGGCGGCAACTGGCGCTACGAGAACGACAACGGGATGTCGTCGGCCTATCGCTCGCTGCACATCAACACCTCGCGCCGGGTGATGGCCTTCAAGACGCTGCCGATGCCGGATCACTATCCGGACTACCCGGACCACTTCCAGATGGCCGCCTACTTCGACGAATACGTCGACCACTTCGGCCTGCGCGAGAAGATCCGCTTCCGCACCGAGGTCCTCCGCGCCGAGCCCGTCGACGGGGAGTGGGAGGTGACCGTCGCCGATTCCGACGGGAACGAGGAGACGAACCGCTACCGCGCCGTCATCGTCGCCAACGGGCACCACTGGGACCCGCGCTGGCCCGAGCCGGCGTTCCCAGGCTCTGACGGCTACAGCGGCGAACAGATCCACGTCCACCACTATCGCGAGCCCGATGTCCTGCCCGGCAAGCGGGTCCTGGTCCTCGGTCTCGGCAACTCCGCCGTCGACGTCGCAGTCGAGTCTTCGCGAATCGCCGATGCGACCTTCCTGGCGATGCGGCGCGGTGCCTACGTGCTGCCGAAGTACATCAACGGCAAGCCGATCGACGAGACGAGCAATCCCTTCATCGCGGCGCTGCCACTGCCGGTGCAGCGCTTCTTCCTCAACCGCGCCCTCGGCATCGCCTCCGCCGCCGACATGACCGCCTACGGCTTGCCGAAGCCCGACCACAAGCTGTTCCAGGCCCACCCGACCGTCTCCTCGGAGCTGCTGCCGCGCCTCGGCCACGGCGACATCCGGGTCAAACCCAACATCGACCGCTTCAGCGGCGGGCGCACCGTCCGCTTCGTCGACGGCAGCGAGGAGGAGATCGACCTCGTCGTCTACTGCACCGGCTACAAGATGACCTTCCCCTTCTTCGAGCCCGAGGTCTTCTCGGCCCCCGACAACCGCCTGCCGCTCTACCGGCGCGTCGTCTCGGTCGAGCGGCCGGGCCTGCACTTCATCGGCTTCATCCAGCCGCTGGGGCCGATCATGCCGCTCGCCGAGGCCCAGGCCGAATGGGTCGCCGACCTGCTTGGCGGGCGCGCCTCGCTACCGGCGGCGGCGGAGATGCGGAAGGAGATCGAGGCTGAAGAAGGGAAGATGCGGAAGCGCTTCGTTGCCTCTAAGCGTCATACCGTCGAGGTCGACTTCCATCCCTATCTGCGTGAGATCCGGCGCGAGCGAAAGCAGGCTGCGCAGCGGGCCTGACGACCCTGGTGCGGCCGCCCGGGGGACAGGCGGGCATTGGCAGCGCCGCACCCCCGCCGTGCGGCCCACGGCGAGGTCCGCGCGGCAGCTTCGGCCGCGGCCGGCGCTTGAAGCCGCCGTCGGAATCCTCGGCGCCGTCTGGCTCGGGTGTCGCCTGAGCGGCCCACCAGACGAGCCAGATCGCCCCCAGGACCGGGATCTTGAGGACGACCAGCAGAAAGAAGATTGGCCAGAAACCCGTCACTGCGCCTCAGTGTAGAGACCCGGCCCAGGCGTTCAAGGCATCGACATGTGCCTCCTCGAGACCGAGCTGTGGCTCGGTCAGAACCAGCAGAGTCGGCTCCGTCCGTGCCTGCGCCCACTCGTAGCAGCTCTGGTCGAAGTTGTCGTCGATCCAGGCCATAGCCCTGCCCTGGCCGTACTCCTCGAGCGGACCCAGCTTCCAGTGCGCGGCGCCGCCCCGGGCGGCACCGTCGAAGCCGACGTGGGGTAGCTCCGGCAGCCCAAGCAGCTGGGGGAGGTAGAAGTTCGCTTTGTCCTCCCAACCGCTGGCCCAGACCAGCTCGAAGCTCTCGCTCAGTCGCAGCAGCCGACCTCCGGCCACCAGCGAGATCCGGTGTGGCACTCCATCGACGAGCTGGAGCCGGGTCGTCGAATGATCCGGCGACTCCTCGGAGCCAAACAAGGAGATAACCCCGTCGATATCGACAGCAAGGATCGGCCGACTCATGGAGGTAGGGCTAGCTACCAGCGGTAATGCGCGAAGGCCTTGTTGGCCTGGGCCATGCGGTAAATGTCGTCCTTCCGCTTCCAGGCGCTGCCCTGCTGCTGATTCGCGTCGAGGATCTCACTGGCGAGGCGCTCGGCCATCGAGTACTCGCGGCGGGCACGGGCGAACTGGACCAGCCAGCGAACCGCGAGGGTGCGGGCGCGCCGGGCGGGAACCTCGACCGGTACCTGGTAGGTGGCGCCGCCGACGCGCCGGGAGCGAACCTCGAGCACCGGGGTCAGGGATTTGATCGCCGACTCCAGCGTCTCGACCGGGTCCTCGCCGCTGCGCTCGCCGACGATCGCGAGGCTGTCGTAGACGATCCGCTCGGCCAGGGACTTCTTGCCGTCGCTCATCACTTTGTTGATGAGCTGCTGAACGAGGCGGTTGCGATGCCTGGCGTCGGGCTCGACCGGCCGGATCGTGGCTGCGGAGCGGCGTGGCACTAGGAAGCCTTGACCCCGTAGCGGGAGCGGGCCTGCTTGCGGTCGGAGACGCCGGCGGCGTCGAGGGTGCCGCGGACGACCTTGTAGCGGACGCCCGGCAGGTCCTTGACGCGACCACCGCGGATCAGCACGACCGAGTGCTCCTGAAGATTGTGCCCCTCGCCGGGGATGTAGGTGGTGACCTCCATGCCGTTGGTCAGCCGCACACGGGCGATCTTGCGCAGGGCCGAGTTCGGCTTCTTCGGCGTCACGGTCGCGACGCGGGTGCAGACGCCGCGTCGCTGCGGGGCGGCTACGCCCTTCTTGCGACCCTGGCCGGACTTGAGGCCTGGCGTCGTGGTCTTCTTCTTCGGGCGCTTGCGGCCCTTCCTGACGAGTTGGTTCGTATTCGGCACGGCCGCGCATAGTAGAGCAGTCCGGCGAGAACCAGCCCCGTCGCTGCCGCGAGCTCGGCGTAGAAGCCGTCTTCGAGCACCGCCGTGGCCCCCGCGAAGCGCGAGGTCTGAGCCCCCTCGTCGAGTCCGCTCGGGAGGTCGACGAGCAGGATCGCGGCGATGGCGAGGAGACCAAGGCCGGCCACGCTCAGTCCCAGTCGGCGGCGGTCCCGGCCGGCGGCCAGGGCACCGAGGACGATCGCCAGCAGGCCCAGCGGGACCAGCAGGTAGGCATGGGCATCGCCGGCCGTCCGTACATCGACGGTGGGGGGGCGGGCGATGTCCGCCAGTCCGGCGTATCCCGGCTGGCCGATCTCCACCGCGCGGTAGTCGAGGAACTGCGAGGCCGCCAGGCAAACGCCGGCGGCGACGATGACCGCTCCGATCGCCCGCTGCGGGGTGAGGGCGCCGCTGGCCCGGGTCGCGCCGCGGGCCGCGGCCGCGCAGGCCAGCCGCAGCCAGCGCTCGCCGAGGGCGATGCCGCGGAACAGCCGGGCTGCGGGCGGGCGGGCCCGCGGTCCCGCCCAGGCGGCAGCTCGCTTCGACTGTCGCCGCGACCAACGCCCGGCCCGGGTCAGCGCCGGGTGGGCCCGCTCGAGGCCGCGATTGGCAACCCGGTCGACGCTGCGGCTCCATCTGGCGGGCTTCCTCGCGAGCTTCGCGAAGATGGGGCCGATGCGTCGCCGTGGCGCTGCTATCATCGCCCGTCGCTCAGGCAGTTCTTTCGCAGCACGTTTCGCCGGGCCCGCAGGGGCCTTTTTTTTGCGCCGGTTGCGCCGATCCTGCTTGGTGTCGAGTCGCTTCCGTTCCACCCTTAAATCCCACTTCGAGAGACCAATCACTTAGACCATGCCACGTAGCTTTCCCCTAGAGAAGACCCGCAACATCGGGATCATGGCGCACATCGACGCCGGTAAGACGACGACTACCGAGCGCATCCTCTACTACACGGGCCGCACCCACAAGATGGGCGAGGTCCACGAGGGCGCCGCGGTGATGGACTGGATGGAGCAGGAGCAGGAGCGCGGGATCACGATCACCTCCGCCGCCACCGCCTGCGAGTGGAAGGGTCACCGGATCAACATCATCGACACGCCCGGCCACGTCGACTTCACGGTCGAGGTCGAGCGCAGCCTGCGCGTCCTCGACGGCGCGGTTGCCGTCTTCGACGCCGTCGCCGGCGTCGAGCCGCAGTCGGAGACCGTCTGGCGCCAGGCCGACAAGTACTCGGTTCCGCGCTTCGCCTACATCAACAAGATGGACCGCACCGGCGCCGACTTCTTCAACGCGGTCGAGACGATGAAGGACCGGCTCGGCGCCAATCCGCTGCCGATCCAGCTGCCGATCGGCAGCGAGGGAGACTTCAAAGGCGTCGTCGACGTCGTCGAGATGAAAGCGATGGTCTGGACCGACGAGCTCGGGGCCGAGTACGAGACGATCGAGATTCCCGACGACCTGCGCGAGCAGGCCGCCGAATACCGCACCCAGCTGATCGAGGCCTGCGCCGACTACGACGACGAGCTGATGGAGGCCTACCTGGCCGAGGAAGAGATCCCCCACGAGCGGATCGCCAAGTCGCTGCACCGCGCCTGCCTCGACACCAAGGTGACGCCGGTGCTCTGCGGCTCCTCGTTCAAGAACAAGGGAGTGCAGCCGCTGCTCGACGCGATCGTCGAGCTGCTGCCCTCCCCACTCGAGGTGCCGCCGGTGACCGGAGCGGTGCCCGCGGCCAAGGGCGAGAGCGAGCCGACCGAGGCCGAGCGCCCCGCTGACGACAGCGCCCCCTTCGCCGCGCTTGCCTTCAAGATCATGACCGACCCCTACGTCGGCAAGCTCACCTACTTCCGCGTCTACTCGGGCAAGCTCGAGGCCGGCGGCCGCGTCCTCAACGTCACCAGCGGCAAGACCGAGCGGATCGGCCGGCTGCTGATGATGCACGCCAACAGCCGCGAGGAGATCGAGGAGGTCTACTCGGGCGATATCTGCGCCGGCGTCGGCCTCAAGCAGACCAGCACGGGGGACACCCTCTCCGCGCCCGATGCGCCGATCACGCTCGAGAGCATCGAATTCCCGGAGACGGTGATCGCGGTTGCGATCGAGCCGAAGACCAAAGCCGACCAGGAGAAGATGGGGGCCGCCCTGCAGCGCTTGGGCGAGGAGGACCCGACCTTCAGGATCGAATCCGACGAGGAAACCGGCCAGACGCTGATCCACGGCATGGGCGAGCTCCACCTCGAGGTGATCGTCGACCGCATGCTGCGCGAGTTCAAAGTCGACGCCAACGTCGGCAAGCCGCAGGTGGCCTACCGCGAGACGATCCGCAAGCGGGTCGACAAGGTCGTGGCGCGCTTCGTCCGCCAGACCGGCGGTCGCGGCCAGTTCGGCCACGTCGTCATCAACCTCGAGCCGGCCCCGGGCGAGGGCTTCGAGTTCGTCAACAAAATCAAGGGCGGCACCATCCCCGGCGAATTCATCGGCCCCGCCGAACAGGGCATGCGAGAGGCCCTGCTGAACGGGGTCAAGGCCGGCTACCCGATGGTCGACGTCAAAGTCGAACTCGTCGACGGCTCCTACCACGACGTCGACTCCTCGGAGATGGCCTTCAAAATCGCCGGTTCGATGGCGATCCAGGAGGGTGCCCGCAAGGCCAACCCGGTCCTGCTGGAGCCGGTGATGGCGGTCGAGGTCGTCACCCCCGAGGACTTCCTCGGCGACGTGATCGGCGACCTTTCGCGCCGCCGCGGCAAAGTCCAGGGCCAGGACCAGCGCGGCAACGCCCTCGCGGTACAGGCTTTCGTGCCGCTGGGCGAAATGTTCGGCTACGCCACTGACCTTCGCTCCTCGACCCAGGGCCGCGCCAGCTACACGATGCAGTTCGAGCGCTACGAGGAGGTCCCCGGCAACATCGCCGAGGAGATCGTCGCGCACCGCTCTGGAGAGCCAGTCGGGGCGAGCTCTAGACCCAACCGCGACGGCGGGCGCCATCTGGCTATATTTCCCAGGTTCGCCCGCAGGCAGGATGAAGCTCCCTGCCAAGCAGTGCCCTCAGAACTCAAGCAGCCAAACCAGACAGAACAACGACTTTCGAAAGGTAGAACGGAGAGAGATGTCAAAGGAGAAGTTCGAGCGCGATAAGCCGCATGTGAACGTCGGGACCATTGGTCATATCGACCACGGAAAGACGACGCTGACGGCCGCGATCACCCAGACGCTCTCAACCGTGGGCGGGGCCGAGGCGCAGAGCTTCGCCGAGATCGACAACGCTCCGGAGGAGAAGGAGCGCGGGATCACGATCGCGACCTCCCACGTCGAGTACGAGACCGACAACCGGCACTACGCCCACGTCGACTGTCCCGGACACGCCGACTACGTCAAGAACATGATCACCGGCGCCGCCCAGATGGACGGGGCGATCCTGGTGGTCTCGGCCGCCGACGGCGTCATGCCCCAGACCCGCGAGCACATCCTGCTCGCCCGTCAGGTCAACGTCCCGCACGTGGTCGTCTTCCTCAACAAGATCGATCAGGTCGACGACGACGAACTGGTCGAGCTGGTCGAGGAGGAGGTCAAGGAACTCCTCGACGAGTACGACTTCCCGGGCGAGGACACGCCGATCATCAAGGGCTCGGCCCTGAAGGCGCTGGAAGGCGACGAGGATGCGCAGAAGGCCGTCTTCGAGCTGGCCGCCGCCCTCGACTCCTACATCCCGGAGCCGGTCCGCGAGCTCGACAAGCCCTTCCTGATGCCGGTCGAGGACATCTTCTCGATCACCGGCCGCGGCACCGTCGCCACCGGCCGCGTCGAGCAGGGAATCGTCAACACCGGCGACGAGGTCGAGATCGTCGGCATCCACGACACGACCAAAACCGTCGTCACCGGGGTCGAGATGTTCCGCAAGATCCTCGACCAGGGTCAGGCGGGCGACAACATCGGCGCCCTCCTGCGCGGCACCAAGCGCGAGGAGATCGAGCGCGGCCAGGTTCTCTGCAAGCCCGGCTCGATCACGCCGCACACCAAGTTCAAAGCCGAGGTCTACTGCCTGAAGAAGGAGGAGGGTGGCCGTCACACGCCGTTCTTCTCCGGCTACCGGCCTCAGTTCTACTTCCGGACCACCGACGTGACCGGAATCGCCAACCTTCCCGAGGGGACGGAGATGGTGATGCCGGGTGACAACGTCGAGATGACGATCGAGCTGATTCAGCCGATCGCCATGGATCCGGGCCTGCGGTTCGCCATCCGCGAGGGTGGCCGCACCGTCGGCTCGGGGGTCGTCGCCAACGTCATCGAGTAGGCGGCCCCAAACGGGACGGGCACCTGCCCGTCCCGCCGGCGCCGGTTCGGGTCGGACAACTGCAAAGACATACGACCGGGGCGGCGCCCCACCTAAAAGGGGCCCCGCCCTTTATGCGCGGTAAGCGCGCGCGAGTCAAGATAAGCAACAGCATCTAAAGAGAGACAGCAGGCAAAGTGGCAGCGATAGCAGCGCAGAAAATTCGAATCCGGCTCAAGGCGTACGACCATGACGCCATAGATCGGGCTGCCCGCGAGATCGTCGAGACGGCGGAGCGCACCGGCGCCAGCGTCTCCGGTCCGGTGCCGCTGCCGACCGAGAAAAACGTCTACTGCGTGATCCGCTCTCCCTTCAAGGACAAGGACTCGCGCGAGCATTTCGAGATCCGCACCCACAAGCGCCTGATCGACATCCTCCAGCCGTCGCCGAAAACCGTCGACTCGCTGCAGCGCCTGGACTCGCTGCCGGCAGGCGTCGACATCGAGATCCGCCTCTAGTCATGGCGGCGATCCTCGGCAAGAAGTTGGGCATGACCCAGGTCTTCCGCGAGGATGGCAGCGTCGTTCCGGTCACCGTGATCGAGGCGGGGCCCTGCAAGGTCACCGCCGTCCGCGAGACCGAGCGCGACGGCTACGCCGCCGTGCAGCTCGCCTTCGGCGAGGTCAAGCAGGGCAAGCTGAGCAAGGCCGAGGAAGGTCACCTGAAGAAGGCCAGCGCGCCGCCGATGCGTCATCTGGTCGAGTTTCGCGACGAGGATCTCGGCGCCGACGACGGACCGAAGATCGGCGACGACGTCACCGTTGCCGGCTTCGAGGCCGGTCAGAAGGTCAAGGTCTCTGGAATCTCGATCGGCAAGGGCTTCCAGGGCGGCATCAAGCGCCACAACTTCAGCCGCGGCCCCGTCAGCCACGGCTCGCACAACGTCCGCGCCCCGGGCTCGATCGGCGCCAGCACCTTCCCCGCCCGCGTCTTCAAAGGAATGCGCATGCCCGGCCAGATGGGCAACAAGCGGATCACCCAGAAGGGCCTGGAGATCGCCGACGTCGACGCCGACCGCAACTTGTTGCTGATCAAGGGCTCGGTCCCCGGCTCGCGCAACGCGATCGTCGAGGTGAGGACCGATGTCTAAAGCCACCGTCCTCGGCAAGTCGACCAAAGCCGACCTGCCCAAAGAGCTGTTCACCGAGCCCTTCCACCAGTCGCTGGTCCACGAGGCCGCCCGTGCCGACATGGCTTCGCGCCGCCGTGGCACCGCCTCGACCCTGACCCGCGGCGAGGTCTCCTTCACCACCGCCAAGGCCTGGCGCCAGAAGGGCACCGGCCGCGCTCGCGTCGGCGCCCTGGGCGTCTCCAGCCGTTACGGCGGCGGCGTCACCTTCGGTCCGAAGCCGCGCCACTACACGGTCAAGGTCAACCGCAAAGCGCGCCGCCGGGCGATGCGCTCGGCCCTCTCGGTCCACGCCGAGCGGGATTCCGTCGCCGTCCTCGACGCCTCCGCGTTCGAGACGCCGTCGACCAAGCAGGCCGCCGCGGCGCTGGCCAAATGGGGCGCCAAGAGCCCGACCCTGGTCGTGCTCACGGCCGAAGAGACCGGCGCCATGAAGAGCTTTCGCAATATTCCCCGCACCCACGTGATCGAGGTTGGCGCAACCGGAGTCGCCGATGTGATCGGCGCCGCCGCGATGGTGCTCTCCGAAGCCGCCCTCGCTTCGCTGCAGGAGAGGTTGGGCTGATGGACGCTCGCAGCATTCTCATCCGTCCGGTGATCTCGGAGAAGAGCTACGCGCTGATCGCCGAAGGCAAGTACACCTTTCGCGTCGACGACCGCGCCCACAAGACGCAGATCGCCCAGGCGGTCCACGAGGTCTTCGGCGTTCGGGTCGCGAAGGTGCGGACGTCGAAGGTGCGGTCCAAGCCGAAGCGGCGCGGCCTTTCGAGCGGGCGCACCCGGGCCTGGAAAAAGGCGATCGTCCAGCTCGCCCCCGGTGAGCGGATCGAGCTCTTCGAGGGCGCGGAGACCGCGTAGGGAGCCTGAAGGATGCCGAACCGCAAGACGAAACCCACCAGCCCCGGCCGCCGCTTCGCGACCTATCCGCTGCGCGAGCAGCTGACCGCGACCGAGCCGGAAAAGAAGCTGACCGAGGGCCTGCGCAAGTCCGGAGGGCGCAACGCCAACGGCCGCGTCACCGCCCGCCATCGCGGCGGCGGTGCCAAGCGCCGCTACCGGAAGATCGACTTCAAGCGACTCAAGGACGGCGTCCCCGCGAAGGTTGCGACGATCGAGTACGACCCCAACCGCACTTGCTACATCGCCCTCCTGCACTACGTCGACGGGCACAAGGACTACATCCTCGCTCCGGCGCAGCTCAAGGTCGGCGACGAGGTGAAGTCCGGCCCCGAGGCCGACGTCAAACCGGGTCACTGCATGGCGCTGGGCGAAATGCCGACCGGCACCATCGTCCACAACGTCGAGCTGATCGCCGGCCAGGGAGGCAAGCTCGGCCGCTCCGCCGGCACCGCGATCCAGCTGGTCGCGAAGGAGGGCGAGATGGTCACCCTGCGGCTGCCGTCCTCGGAGATGCGGCTGGTCCGCGCCGAGTGCCGTGCCACCGTGGGCACCCTCTCCAACGCCGAGCATCAGAACATGAAGATCGGCAAGGCCGGCCGCAACCGCCACAAGGGCAAGCGCCCGCAGAGCCGCGGTGTGGCGATGAACCCCGTCGACCACCCGCACGGCGGCGGCGAGGCGCACCACACCCCCGGTGGCCATCCGGTCACCCCATGGGGCAAGCCGACGCTCGGCTACCGCACCCGTAAGAAGGGCAAGCAGTCCGATCGTTACATCGTGCGCGGCAGGCGCCGCGGCAAGAAGAAGGGTGGCCGCTGATGGGACGTTCGACGAAAAAGGGCCCGTGGGTCGAAGAGCGGTTGATGGCTCGGATCGGCGCCATGAACGAGGCCGGCAAAAAACAGATGGTCAAAACCTGGTCGCGCACCTCGACCGTGTTCCCGGAGATGGTCGGTCACACGATCGCCGTCCACGACGGCAAAAAACACGTCCCCGTCTTCATCTCGGAGTCGATGGTCGGGCACAAGCTCGGCGAGTTCGCCCCGACCCGCACCTTCCGCTCCCATACCGGCACCGGCAGAGGCGACTAGCGATGGCCCTCGAGAAGAAAGCCAGCACCAAAGCCGACGGCAAAGCCAAAGCCGAGGACAAAGGCAAAAAAGATCCGGCGAAGAAAGCCGCGCCGAAAAAAGAGAGCGCGCCGAAAAAAGCCGCGAAAAAAACCGCCGGCAAAAAAGCTGCCAAAAAAGACACTCCGAAAAAGGTCGCCGCGAAAAAAGAGCCGGCGAGGAAAGCCGCGCCGAAAGCTCCGGCCGCGCCGCCGGTCGTCCGCGCCAGCGCTCGCTACGTGCGCATCGCGCCGCGCAAGGCACGCCTGATCGCCGACCAGGTCCGCGGCCTGCACATCGAAAAGGCCCGGGCGCTGCTCCAGTTCTCGCCCCGTGGCGCCGCCGAGGACATCCACAAGCTGATCGATTCCGCCGCCGCCAACGCGGAGAACAACCACGACTTGATCGGCGACGAGATGAAGGTCTCCTCGATAACGGTCGACGAGGGCCCGACGCTGAAGCGGTTCCGGCCGCGAGCGATGGGGCGCGCGACTCCGATCCACAAGCGAACCAGCCACATCGCCGTGGCGCTAACCCCGGTAGAGGACTGAGGACATGGGCCAGAAGATCCACCCCGAGGGGTTCCGCGTCGGCTACATCCACGACTGGAAGTCGACCTGGTTCGAGGAGAAGAACTTTGCCGACGTGCTCCAGGAAGACCTGCAGATCCGCGATCACATCGTCAACAAGCTCTCCCACGCGGGGCTCTCGAACATCACGATCGAGCGCCGCGGCGAGGTCGCCGTCGACATCCACACCGCTCGCCCCGGCATCGTCATCGGCAAGTCGGGCAGCGAAGTTGACGCCCTCCGCAAAGAGCTGCACAAGCTGACCGGCAGCCCGGTGAAAGTGAACATCCGCGAGGTCAAGCGCCCCGAGCTCGACGCCAAGCTGGTCGCCCAGTCGATCGCCGAGCAGCTGCAGAACCGGGTCGCCTTCCGCCGCGCGATGAAACGCGCCCTCACCTCGGCCATGCGCTCCGGCGCCAAGGGCGTCAAGGTCCAGGTCTCCGGCCGCCTCGGCGGCGCCGAGATGGCGCGCACCGAAAGCTATTCCGACGGCCGGGTGCCGCTGCACACGCTGCGCGCGGACATCGACTACGGCTTCTTCGAGGCGAAGACGACGACCGGCCGGATCGGCGTCAAATGCTGGATCAACAAGGGCGAAGTCATGCCGGAGGGCTTCCGCTCCGACCTCGCCTCGACCGACGACGAGCCGCAGGGCCAGCAGCGCGGGCGCCAGGGCGGCGGTCGTGGCCCCGGCGGCGATCGCGGTCCCGGTGGCGGTCGCTCCGGCGGCGGTCGTGGGCCCGGCGGCGGTGGCCGTGGCGGCGATCGCGGTGGGCGTGGGGGAGGCGGTCGCTGATGCTGAGCCCGAAACGCGTCAAGCACCGCAAACAGTTTCGTGGCCGCATGCGCGGCAATACCAAGGGCGGTAGCACCGTGGCCTTCGGCGAGTACGGGCTGAAGTCGATGGAGCGCGGCTGGATCACCAACCGCCAGATCGAGGCAGCCCGCGTCGCGATGACCCGCAAGATCAAACGTGGCGGCAAGGTCTGGATCAACGTCTTCCCCGACAAGCCCTACACGAAGAAGCCCGCCGAGACGCGGATGGGCTCCGGCAAGGGCAACCCCGAGGGCTGGGTCGCCGTCGTCAAGCCCGGCAAGGTGATGTTCGAGCTGGCCGGCGTCCCCGAGGATCTCGCCCGCGATGCCCTGCGCCTGGCGGGACACAAGCTTCCGGTCAAGGTCAAATTCGTCAAGCGCGAGGGGGCCGAGGACTGATGAAAGCGTCCGAGGTCCATAACCTCAAAGATGACGAGCTGGTGGCGAAGTTGATCGACGCCAAGCAGGAGGCGTTCAACCTGCGTTTTCGCCATGCGACCGGCGAGCTCGAGAACACCTCCCGGCTCGGTACGGCCAAGCGCGACATAGCGCGGCTGCTGACGGTGGCGCGCAACAGAGGCATTGACGTTGAGAGAGAGACGAAGCGGATATGAGCGACGACGAGACTAAAAAAGACGAGACGACCGAGGAGACTCCGGTGCAGGACGAGGACACTCAGTCCGCGGGTCCTGTCGTGGAGGACGACTCCTCGTCCTCACAAGCTGCGGGCGAGGAGCCATCCTCCACGCCACCCGCGGATGAGGCCCCCGCGGCCGACGCCGACGAGGGTTCGTCTGACGACGCTGCCGCTGCGGAGGAGACCGAGGCCCCTGCCGCCGAGGAGGCTCCGGCCGAGGACAGTCCAGCCGAAGAGGCGCCAGCGCCTGCTGGTGAGGCTGCTCCCGAGAAGGAGCCGGATCCCGAGGACGATCTACCTTGGAAGGAGCGGCGCCGGCTGCAGCGCTCGCGGCGGCCGAGCGAGACGAAGCCGACCCTCAGTCCCGAGGACCGGGCGGCTGCGCGTGTCGAGGCGCGTAAGAAGAAGGCTGCCGAACGGCGTACCGAGCGGGCTGCTGCCAAGACCAAGAAGGGCGAGCCCAGGACTGGGACGCCGGCGGCCGAGCGCGACTCGAACGCGGCCAAGACCCGTCAGGGCATCGTCGTCTCCAACAAAGGCAACAAATCGATCACGGTGAGGATCGACTTTGCCCGCCGGCACCCGACCTACGAGAAGATCGTCCGCCGCTCGCGCACGCTGCACGCGCACGACGAGAGCAACGAAGCGGGCGAGGGCGACGTGGTCCGCATCGTCGAGACCCGCCCGCTGTCCAAGACCAAGCGCTGGCGCCTGGTCGACGTCGTCGAGAAGGCGAGGTAGAGCGAAGTGATCCAGCAGGAGTCGAGACTGAAGGTCGCCGATAACTCGGGCGCCCGCGAGATCCTCTGCATCCGGGTCAAGGGCGGCTCACACCGTCGCTATGCCAGTGTCGGTGACGTGATCACCGCCACGGTCAAACAGGCGAGCCCGCAGGGCAGCGTCCGCAAGGGCGAGGTCGTGCAGGCCGTCGTCGTCCGCACGCGCAAGCCGCTCGGCCGCCCCGACGGCACCTACATCTCCTTCGACGAGAACGCCGCGGTGCTGATCGACCCGGCCAACAACAATCCGCGCGGCACCCGCATCTTCGGTCCGGTCGCCCGCGAACTCCGCGATCGCAACTTCATGAAAATCATCTCGCTGGCCCCCGAGGTCCTCTGATGGCGAAGTCGATGCGCGTCAAGACCGACGACCAGGTGGTCGTGATCAGCGGCAAGGACGCCGGCAAGACCGGCCGCGTGACGCGGACCGATCCACAGAAGCGCCGCGTCTACGTCGAGGGGCTGAACATGATCAAGCGCGCCGAACGGGCCCGCTCCCAGGGCGACTTGAAGAACGCCCAGGCCGGCGGCATCGTCGAAAAGGAGGGCCCGATCCACGTCTCCAACGTGATGCTGCTCGATCCCAAAGGCAACAAAGCCACCCGGGTCGGCGTGCGCCGCGACGACGGCGGCAAGCGGGTCCGGTTTGCGAAGCGCAGTGGGGCGGCGATCGACTGATGGAGGCGACCGCGACCCAGCAGGCCGCTCCGCCGCCGCGCCTGCGCGAGCGCTACGAGCAGGAGATCCTGCCCGAGCTGACCAAGAAATTTGGCTACACGACGCCGATGCAGGCGCCGCGCCTGATCAAGATCACCCTCAACATGGGCCTCGGCACCGAGAAACAGGACAAGAAGTCCTTCGAATCGGCGCAGGAACAGCTGGCGCTGATCGCCGGCCAGCACCCGAACGTGCGCCGTGCTCGCAAGTCGATCGCCTCCTTCAAGCTGCGCGAGGGGATGCCGGTCGGCGTCTCGGCGACGCTGCGGCGGGCGAAGATGTGGGAGTTCCTCGACCGTCTCACCGCGATCGCGGTGCCGCGCATCCGTGACTTCCGCGGCCTCAACCCACGCTCCTTCGACGGCCGTGGCAACTACTCAATGGGCGTCAAAGAGCAGCTGATCTTCCCCGAAATCGACTACGACTCGGTCGACGTGGTGCGCGGTCTCGACATCACGATCACGACTTCGGCGAAGACCGATCTCGAAGCCTTCGAGCTGCTGCTGGCCCTCGGCATGCCCTTCTCCCAGGAGGGGCGTCCCGGTCAGGAGGCGCGCGAAGCCGCCAAAGCCGAGGAAGAAGAGGAGCAGCGCAAAGAGGAGGCTCGCCTCAAAGCCGAGGTCGAGCAGGCCGCGCTGGAGCAGCTCAAAGAGGAGAACCCGGAGGCCTACGCCAAGCCCGAGGTCGAGGAGGGCGAGGGCGAGGACGCCGCCGAGGGCGGAAACGACGAGGCCGAGGGCTCGGCCGACCAGGAGAAGGACTCAGATGGCTAAGACTTCACAGAAGGTCCGTCAGGGCCGCAAAGCTAAGTTCAAGTCGCGCAGCTACAACCGCTGCCGCCGTTGCGGGCGCCCGCGCGCCTACTACCGCAAGTTCGGCCTTTGCCGGATCTGCCTGCGCGAGGCCGCACACGAGGGGTACATCCCCGGCATGACCAAGTCGAGCTGGTAGGACGAGACGATGCAGACCGATCCCATAGCCGATTACCTGACCCGCCTGCGGAACGCGATTCGCGCCGGCCACGACGAGGTGGACATCCCCCTCTCGGGCCTGAAGATGGAGATGTCGCGCATCCTCAAGGAGCAGGGCTACATCAAGGACTTCCACCGCAAGCCGGCCACGGTTGGCGAGGCGATCGAGGTCACCCTCAAGTACACCGAGGATCGCCGGCCGGTGATCATCGGGATCGAGAGGATCTCTCGCCCCGGACGTCGCCGCTACGTCGACCACAAGAGCGTGCCGCGGGTTCAGGGTGGGACCGGGACCGCGATCGTCAGCACCTCCGTCGGCGTGATGACCGGTCACGAAGCCCGCGCCAAGGGCGTCGGCGGCGAGGTAGTCGCCTACGTCTGGTGAGCTCATGAGCCGAATCGGAAGAAAACCCGTCCCAGTGCCCGAGGCCGTCACGGTCGAGATCGCCCCTGGCAAGATCGCCGTCAAAGGGCCCAAGGGCGAGTTGAATCAGGCTTACTCGCAGGACATGTCGGTGGAGCAGGGCGAGGGCGTGGTCACGGTCGCCCGTCCGACCGATCGGGGCGAGCACCGTGCCCTGCACGGCCTCACCCGCAGCTTGATCGCGAACATGGTCGAGGGCGTCACCGACGGCTTCGAGAAGCGGCTGGAAATCCAGGGCGTCGGCTACCGCGCAGCGCTCAAAGGCAAGAACCTGGAGCTGGCGCTCGGCTACTCGCACCCGGTCTCGATCGAGGCCCCCGAGGGGATCGAGTTCGAGGTCCCGCAGCCGACTGAAGTGATCGTGCGGGGCATCGACAAGCAGCTCGTCGGGCAGGTCGCCGCGGACATCCGCAAGCGCCGCAAGCCCGAGCCCTACAAGGGCAAGGGCGTGCGCTACAAAGGCGAGCAAGTTCTTCGAAAGGTGGGTAAGCGCGCATGACCGTCGTCACCAAGGGACAGCGCCGCCTGCGCCGCCGCCGCCGGGTTCGCGCCCGCGTCAGCGGTACGGCAGAGCGACCGCGCCTTTCTGTCTTCCGCTCCAACCGTGGGATCTTCGCCCAGCTGGTCGACGACACCAAGGGCCACACCGTGGCCGCGGTCAACTGGATCGAGCCGGAGCTGCGCAAGCTCACGGCGACGGAGCAGGCGAAGAAGGCGGGCGAACTGCTGGGCGAGCGCGGCAAGGCCGCCGGAGTCGATACCTGCGTCTTCGATCGCGGCGGCTACCAGTACCACGGCCGCGTCAAGGCGCTGGCCGAGGGCGCTCGCGAGAGTGGGCTGAAATTCTGATGGCTGCCCGTTCGCTACCTTCTCTGAGTTCATGAAGGGAATGGATACGAAAGACGTGGAGACGGTGAGCCCTCGCGGGCTCGATCTCCAGGAGCGCGTGATCGAGATCAACCGCGTCGCCAAGGTGGTCAAGGGCGGCCGGCGCTTCTCCTTCACCGCGCTCGTCGCCGTCGGCGACGAAGAGGGCGTGGTCGGGATCGGCTACGGCAAGGCCCGCGAGGTCCCGCTGGCGATCCAGAAGGGCGTCGAGGACGCCCGCAAGAACTTGATTCGCGTGCCCAAATACGGGCAGACGCTGACCCACAGGATCATCGGCCGCTTCGGCGCCGGGCATGTCGTCCTGCGCCCGGCCAGTCCCGGTACCGGGGTCATCGCCGGCGGCGGCGTCCGCGCCGTGCTCGAGCTCGGCGGCGTCCGCGACGTGCTGACCAAGAGCATCGGGACGCAGAACCCGATCAACCTGGTCAAGGCGACGATGGACGGGCTGATCCGACTCAGGCGGCCGGAGGAGGTCGCTGAGCTGCGGGGACTGACGGTGAAGCAGGTCCTGGGGCTCGACCTGAACGGATCTTCGACTAACGGGGAGCATCTGGCAGCGGGTCCTGTCACGGACGAGGGGTCCTCGTCCTCGCGGGACGACGCTGCGGGCGAGGACCCCTCGTCCGTGCCACCCGCTGCAGAGGCCACGCCATCAGACAGTGAGGCTCCGGCCGCGGAGGAGAAAGCTCCGGAGGCTGAGGGTTCGGCCCCGGAGGAGAGTGCCCCGGCCGCGGAGGCGGCTGCTCCGGTAGCTGCCGAGGGTTCCGAGGCTTCCGAGGATGCCCCGGCGGTTGAGGAGACTTCTCCTCCTGCTGAGGAGGCGAAGTCGTGAGCGCTGTCCAGATCAAGCAGGTTCGGTCCGCCAACGGGACCAATCCGGATCAGAAAGCGACTTTGAAGGCGCTTGGGCTGGGACGGATCGGCAAGGCCGTGGAGCGGAAGGACTCGCCGCAGCTGCAGGGGCAGCTGCGGGTCGTCTCGCACCTGGTTGAGGTTGGCTGATGGCCGAGACGCCTCGTTCCGAGGAGATCGGGCTGCACAACCTGAAGCCGAAGCCGGGCTCGAAAAGGCCGCGTAAGCGGCTCGGGCGTGGCGAGGGCAGTGGCCTGGGCAAGACCTCGGGCCGCGGCCACAAGGGCGCCGGCTCGCGCGCGGGCGCCAAGCGCAAGGCCGGCTACGAGGGCGGCCAGAACCCGATTCACATGCGGATGCGAAAGCTGCGCGGCCCGCACATGAAGAAGTCGATGCCGTTCGAGAACTTCCGCACCAAGACGCAGCCGGTCAATCTCAGCGATCTCGAGGAGCGTTTCGAGAGCGGGGACGAGGTGACCGTCGCGACGCTCAAGGAGAAGGGTCTGGCGAAGCGCTCGCACCCGGTCAAGGTCCTCGCCCGCGGCGAGATCAAGAAGAAGCTCGACGTTCACGCGCACGCCTTCAGTGCCGCGGCCAAAGAGAAGATCGAGGCTGCCGGCGGTTCCTGTCACACTCTGGAGCCGTAATGCTCAGAACTATTGCGAACGCTTTCAGCGTCGCCGACATTCGCAAGAAGCTCGCCTTCACGGCCGCGATGCTGGCGTTGTACCGCCTGGGCGCCTACATCCCGGCGCCGGGAGTCGACGTCCAGGCAGTCAAGGAAATCCAGGACAACTTCGGCGGCTCCAACATCCTCGGCTTCCTCAACCTCTTCTCCGGCGGCAGCCTCTCGCGCCTCAGTCTCTTCGCGCTGGGGATCATGCCCTACATCACCGCCTCGATCATCCTGCAGCTGCTGACCGTGGTCGTCCCCTCGCTGGAGCGGCTGCAGAAAGAGGGAGAGGTCGGCCAGCAGAAAATCACCCAGTACACGCGCTACCTCACCGTCGGCCTCGCCTTCTTCCAGTCGCTCGGCTACGTCTTCCTCTTCCGCTCCTTCGGCAACGAAGCCGGCACCAGCGTGGTCGGCACCCTGACCTTCGCCAAGACCTTCCTGATCGTGATCTGCCTTACCGCCGGCTGCACCCTCTTGATGTGGCTGGGCGAGCTGATAACCCAGCGCGGGATCGGCAACGGCATCTCGCTGATGATCTTCGCCTCGATCGCCTCCTCGATCCCGACCGGCATCACCAAGTGGTGGGAAAGCCCCGACCAGGTCTTCGTCGTGATGATGCCCTTCATCGCCCTCGCCGTGATCGTCGCGATCGTCTTCGTGCAGGAGGGCCAGCGCCGGATTCCCGTCCAGTACGCGAAACGAGTGGTGGGACGGAAAATGACCTCCGGCGGCTCGACCTACCTGCCGCTGCGGGTCAACATGGCCGGCGTCATCCCGGTCATCTTCGCGGCTTCGATCATGGCCTTCCCGCCGACCATCGGCCAGCTCCTCAACACCCCCGCCGCGCTCGACTTCGCCGCCTTCTTCAGTCCCAACAGCTGGGCCTACGTGGTGGGCGAGGTCTTCTTCATCATCGTCTTCACCTACTTCTACACGGCCGTCACCTTCAATCCGGTCGACCAAGCCGACAACCTGAAGAAATATGGCGGCTTCATCCCCGGCGTCAGGCCCGGCCGGCCAACCGCCGAGTACCTGGACCGCATCCTCTCTCGCCTGACCTTCCCGGGCGCGCTCTATCTCGGCGCGGTTGCGGCGTTGCCGACGATCCTGATCAGCCAGACCTCGGCCAACTTCTACTTCGGCGGGACCTCGATCCTGATCGTGATCGGCGTGGCTTTGGACACGGTCAAGCAGCTCGAGGCGCAGCTGATGATGCGCAATTACGAGGGCTTCCTCAAATAGGCATCCCCGACCCGCCTGGTTCTCGCGCCCGCGGGTGTGGAACGATCAGGTCCCATGTCTGAGCTAAATCTCGTATTACTGGGCCCGCCCGGGTCCGGCAAGGGCACTCAGGGCGAGCGGCTGCAGGAAGACCTGCGCCTCCCCTACTACGCCACCGGCGACATCCTCCGCGCCGCCGTGCGCGACGGGACCGAGCTGGGCCGGTCCGCCAAGGAGTACATGGACCGGGGCGACCTCGTGCCCGACGAGGTGATCGTCGGGTTGATCGCCGAGCGGGTCGACTCGGTCGAGGCGCTGGACGGATTCATCCTCGACGGCTTTCCGCGCACGATGCCGCAGGCCGAAGCGCTCGACGCCAAGCTCGACGAGCTGGGGCGGGGGGTCACCGCGGTGATCTTGATCGACGTCGCCGACGACGAGGTCGTGCGCAGGCTCGGCGGCCGTCGAACCTGTGCCGAGAACGGTCATGTCTTCCACGTCGAGTTCAACCCGCCGAAAGAGGACGGCGTCTGCGATCTCGACGGCAGTGAGCTGGTCGTTCGCGACGACGACAAGCCCGAGGTGATCCGCAACCGGCTCGAGCAGTACCACGGCAAGACCGAGCCCCTGGTCGACTACTACGACCAGCGCAGCGTGCTGCGGCAGATCGATGGCACCGCCGCTCCGGACGAGGTCGCCGAGGAGGTCCGCAGGACCCTGGCGACGATGCGCCTGGAGCAGGACGAGGCGGTCTAGCGCCTTGCCGGAGTGGCTAGCGTGTACCGGATGATCATCCGCAAGACTCCCGAGGAGGTCGACGCGATGGCCCTCGCCGGCGATGTCCTCGTCCGCTGCCTGAAAATGCTGGAGTCGAAGGCGCGGGCCGGGGTAACCACGGCAGAGCTCGATGCGGCGGCGGAGAAGTTCATCCGCTCCCAGGGCGCCACGCCTGCCTTCAAGGGCTATCGCGGCTTTCCCGGCTCAATCTGCGCCTCGCCCAACTCGATGGTCGTCCACGGCATCCCCGGGCCCTACGAGCTGCAGCGCGGCGACATCCTCTCGATCGACGTCGGCGTCATCAAGGACGGCTGGGTCGCCGACGCGGCGATGACCGTGCCGGTCGGCGCGGTCAGCTCCGATGCGACCAAGCTGCTCGAGGTGACCAAGGCGTCGCTGTTCGCCGGCGTCGAGCAGATGCGCCCCGGCAAGCACCTCGGCGACGTCTCGGCGGCGATCCAGGGCGCGGTCGAGGCCGAGGGGCTGTCGATCATCCGCACGCTGGTCGGTCATGGCATCGGCCGCGAGATGCACGAGGAGCCACAGGTACCCAACTTCGGCGAGGCCGGCAAGGGGCCGGAGCTGGAGGAGGGGATGGTGCTGGCGATCGAGCCGATGGTCAATGTCGGCGGGCCGCTGGTGCGGATGGACGAGGACGGCTGGTCGGTCTTCTCCGAAGACGGGTCGCTGGCCGCGCACTTCGAGTTCACCATCGCCGTCACCGCCGACGGGCCGCGCATCCTCACTCCCTGGCACGAAGCCGAGTAGATCGGCTCAGGCGTGGACCAGGAGACCTGGAACGCGGTCGACGCATTCGTGGGGGAGACCCTGGTGGCGCACGACGAGGCGCTGCAGGGGGCTCTCGACGCGGCGGCGGAGGCGGGCCTGCCGCAGATCCAGGTTTCGCCGCCGCAGGGGAAGCTGCTGCAGATGCTGGCGCGGCTGCAGGGGGCGCGGACGGTGCTGGAGTTCGGGACCCTGGGTGGGTACAGCACGATCCTGCTGGCGCGGGCGCTGCCGGAAGGCGGGCGATTGATCACGCTGGAGGCGAACGCCGAGTACGCCAGGGTGGCACGCGAGAGCATCGAGCGGGCCGGGCTGGGAGGTGTCGTCGACCTGAGGGTCGGGCCGGCGCTGGAGGCGCTGCCGGTATTGGAGGAGGAGGGCGCCGGCCCGTTTGACCTCACCTTCATCGACGCCGACAAGGTCAACACTCCCAACTACTTCTCCTGGGCCCTCGACCATTCCCGGCCGGGCAGCCTGATCGTCGCCGACAACGTCGTCCGCGACGGCACCCTCGCCGAAGCGACCAGCGCCGACGAGGCGACCAGGGCCCAGCGCCGCCTGCACGAGATGCTGAGCGGCGAGCCCAGGGTCACCGCCACCACGATCCAAACGGTCGGCTCCAAGGGCTACGACGGCTTCACGATCGCCCTGGTCGACGACCACCGGCCCTAGGGCACATCCGCCCGCTCCCGCAGAATGCTCCCCTTCCTCGGGGCGACGCCTGCCCACGCCCCCCTGCTATCTTTCCCGGTCGGCCCAATGGGCCGGTGTTCACCCTGCCGTCCGACTCATGGGGCGAGCGGGAATCCTGTTTTCGATACGAGACCGGAGCAATGAAGGTTCGAGCTTCCGTTAAGCCGATGTGCGAGAAGTGCAAGGTCATCCGCCGCAATGGCGCTGTTTTGGTGATCTGTCAGAACCCTCGCCATAAGCAGAGGCAGGGCTAACTACGCATGGCACGTATCGCTGGGGTCAACATCCCCGTCAACAAACGGATCGAGATCGGCCTCACCTACATCTTCGGGATCGGTCACTCGACCGCGCTGAAGATCCTCGACGAGACCAAGATCGACGCCGGCACGCAGGGCAAGGACCTGACCGAGGAAGAGGTCATCAAGCTCCGCGAGGCGGTCGAGGACCGCGAGGTCGAGGGCGACCTGCGCCGCGAACGCTCCCAAAACGTCAAACGCCTGATGGAGATCGGCTCCTACCGCGGCCTGCGCCACCGCCGCGGCCTGCCGGTCCGCGGTCAGCGCACGAAGACCAACGCCCGCGGCCGCAAGGGACCGCGCCGGCTCAGCATCGCCGGCAAGCGCAAGGTCAAGTAGGGAGAGAGATGGCTGAGAAAAAACCCTCCAAGGGGCGGACGCGCCGCCGCGTCAAAAAGAACGTCACCTACGGGCAGGCGCACATCAAGACTTCCTTCAACAACACGATCGTCACCCTGACCGACACCGAAGGCAACGTGATCGCCTGGGAGTCGGCCGGTTCGGCCGGTTTCAAAGGCTCGCGCAAGTCGACGCCGTTCGCCGCCCAGGTGACCGCCGACGCGGCCGCCAAGAAGGGCATGGAACATGGTCTGGAGCGGGTCGAGGTCTTCGCCAAGGGCGCCGGCTCCGGTCGCGAGACCGCGATCCGCTCGCTGCAGGCGGCCGGGCTCGACGTGACCACCGTCAAGGACGTCTCCCCGCAGGCTCACAACGGCTGCCGGCCGAAGAAGCGGAGGCGCGTCTAATGGCTCGCGACACCGGCCCCCAGTGCAAGCAGTGCCGCCGCGAGGGCCAGAAGCTCTTCCTCAAGGGCGAGCGCTGCTTCACCGACAAGTGCGGCGTCGAGCGCCGCTCCTATCCGCCCGGCGAGCACGGCCGCGGCAGGATGAGGCAGTCCGAGTACCGGGTTCAGCTGCGCGAGAAGCAGAAGACGCGTCGCTATTACCAGGTGCTGGAGAAACAGTTCCGCGCCTACTACGACAAGGCTTCGCGCCAGGACGGCGTCACCGGCGAGAACCTGCTGCGCCTGCTGGAGTCGAGGTTCGACAACGTCATCGTCCGGCTCGGCTTCGCCGCCTCGCGCCGCCAGGCCCGCCAGCTGATCAGCCACGGGCACTGGATGATCAACGGCCGCCGCGTCGACATCCCCTCCTACCAAGTTCGTCCCGAGGACATCATCTCGATCAAGGCCGGGTCGTCCGCCACCGACACGATCCAGCGGGCGACGGAACTAGTTTCCACCGTCCCGGCCTGGCTGCAGGCCGATCACGATGCCCTCACCGCCAAGATCCTGCGCTACCCCGAGCGCTCTGAGATCTCGGCGCCGGTGCAGGAGCAGCTCATCGTCGAGCTGTACTCCAAGTAGTCCGGAACCCCCGAAATTTCTGAACACGCATACGCAAGGAACTCATGACCACTGATTTCCAGGTCCCCCGCATCACTTCCGAGAAGGTCGACGACCGCCGCGGCACCTTCACCATCGAGCCGCTGGACAAGGGCTTCGGCTACACCTTCGGCAACAGCCTTCGCCGCGTTCTGCTGTCCTCTCTAGGCGGCGCCGCGATCACCAGCGTCCGCATCGAGGGAGTCGCGCACGAGTTCTCGACCGTGCCCGGCGTCAAGGAGGACGTCACCGACATCATCCTCAACCTCAAGGATCTCGTCGTCCGCATGCACACCGACGCCGACGAGATCGAGGCTCCGCTGGTGGCTACCGGCCCCGGCGAGGTCAAGGCCAAGGACATCGACCTGCCCTCCGGCGTCGAGATCCTCAACCCCGAGGCGCCGATCGCGACGCTCGAGAAGAAAACCAAGCTCGAGGTCTACCTAACGATCGGCCGCGGCCGCGGCTACTCCCCGGCCGAAGAGAACAAGTCCGACGAGCAGCCGATCGGCGTGATCCCGATCGACTCGATCTTCTCGCCGATCCGCCGCACCTCCTACGCGGTCGCCGCCGCCCGCGTCGGGCAGCGGACCGACTTCGACAAACTCACCCTCGACCTCGAGACCGACGGCTCGATCGAGCCCGCGGCGGCGCTGCGCGAGGCATCCGAGATCCTGATCAAGAGCCTGGCGATCTTCACCGACGCCGAGCGGGTGGAGGAGCTGACCGCGCGTGAACCGGTTCCGGCGCTGCCCGCCGACCCGCTCTCCTCGCCGGCGGCCGACGGGGTCGTCAGCAGCAACGGCCTCGACGAGATCCTGATCGAGGAGCTCGAACTGGGCGTCCGTTCCTACAACTGCCTCAAGCGCGCCGGGGTTCAGACCGTCGGCGACTTGGTGCGGAAGTCGCGCGGCGAACTGAACGCGATCCCGAACTTCGGCTCGAAGTCGATCGAGGAAGTGATCGAGACCCTGCACGCCCGCGGCCTCGATCTCCAGCAAGACTGAGGCGACGGCGAGAGCTGAGCGGAGAACCCTGTGCGCCACCGTAAGAAACGCAACAAGCTCAGCCGCGACTCCGCACACCGCGAGGCGCTGCTCTCGAACCTCTCGAAGCAGCTGATCGAGCACGAGCGGATCCAGACCAGCCAGGCCAAGGCCAAGGCGGTGAAGCCCGAAGTCGAGAAACTGATCACGCTCGCCAAACGCGGCGATCTCCACGCCCGCCGCCAGGCGCTCTCGACGCTTCACAACGACAAGTTCATCGTCCACAAGCTGTTCGACGAGGTGGCACCCCGCTACGCGACCCGCCCCGGCGGCTACACCCGCATCGTCAAGCTCGGCCCGCGCCGCTCGGATAGCACCGAGATGGTGTACCTCGAGCTGGTTTGAGCTCCGGCTCCTTCCGCCTCGATATCGAATACGACGGTTCGGGCTTCTCCGGCTGGGCCAGCCAGCCGGGCCTGCGCACGGTCGAGGCTGAGCTGGAGACCGCCCTGGAGACGATCCTCCGCGAGCGGGTGGAGCTGTCGGTCGCCGGTCGCACCGACGCCGGCGTCCATGCCTGTGGCCAGGTGGCGAGCTTCGACGCGGCCGCCGAGGTTCCCGGCGATCTCAAGCGGCGGCTCAACGGGATCACCCCCCACGACGTCGCCGTGACCGCGGCCGGCCCGGCGGCTGCCGGTTTCGACGCTCGAGGCGATGCGACCTCGCGCAGCTACTGCTATCGCCTCTTCTGCCGCCGCCCGGAGAGCCCGTTCGAGCGCGGCCGTGCCCTCTGGTGGCCGCATCGCATCGACCGGGAGGGGCTGGATGCCTGCGCCGCGGCTCTGCTCGGCCGTCATGACTTCACCGCCTTCACCCCGACCCAGACCGACCACGTCCACTTCACGCGTGAGATCCGGGCTGCCGCCTGGGCGTCTCAGGCCGGCGACATCCTCACCTTCCAGATCACGGCCGACGCCTTCATGCGCAATATGGTCCGCATCCTGGTCGGCACCATGCTCGAGGTCGCCTCGAGCCGGCGAACGGTCGAGAGCTTCATCGGTCTCCTGAGTGGCGCGACTCGCCCCGCGGCCGGGGAAACCGCCCCTCCTCACGGGCTCTATCTGGAGTCCGTCTCCTACGCCTAGAATCACAGCCCCGTGCGCATCCTCCTGACCAACGACGACGGCATCGCTGCGCCCGGCCTGCAGGCGGCGCGGCGGGCGCTGCGTGAGCTGGACGGCGTCGAGGTCGACGTGATCGCCCCCGATTCGAACCGCAGCGCCACCGCCCGCAGCATCACCACCCGCTCGCCGCTCAGCATCGAGGAGGTCGAGTTCGGCGACGGTCACCGCGGCTACGCCACCGACGGCACCCCGGTCGACTGCGTCCGCTTTGCCGAGCTGGGCCTGGTCGGGGGTCGCCCGGACCTGATCGTCTCCGGCATCAACCACGGCGCCAACCTCGGCGACGACATCACCTACTCGGGGACGGTCGCCGCGGCGCTGGAGGGGATCGTCCTCGGCATCCCCGCCGTGGCGCTCTCCCAGCAGTCCTCGGCCGGCGGCATGGGCTACGTCAGCGGCCGCTTCGACT
Source organism: uncultured Solirubrobacterales bacterium (assembly GCA_963812145.1). GTDB lineage: Bacteria > Actinomycetota > Thermoleophilia > Solirubrobacterales > 70-9 > VAYN01. The sequence continues at coordinate 443,812 of CAWEUG010000002.1, read as the reverse complement.
TCGACGTCGCCGCTGCCTTCACGGCACAGATGGTCGCGCGGCTCGCCACCGAGTCGATGCCGGAGGCGACCCTGATCAACGTCAACTGCCCCGCCGGCGAGCCGAACGGGATCGAGGTGACCAAGCTCGGCAAACGGATCTACAACGACGAGCTGAAGCTGGTCGACGAGGAGTCCGACGGTGGGCGCAAGCGCTATGAGATCTACGGCTGGCAGCCGGGCTACGAGGAGATCGACGGAACCGACCTCTTCGCCATTGCGCAGGGGCGGATCTCGGTCACCCCGATCCACTTCGACCTCACCGACCACGGTGGCCTCGAGCGGCTGCGGGGCTGGGGCTTCGAGGAGATGCTGGCGGCAAGCGCTCCGGCGGCGTGAGCGAGTCCGCCGAGCTGCGCGCCGCCGAGCTGCGACGTCAGCTCGGGCATCACAACAAGCTCTACTACGTCCTCGATGATCCCGAGATCGGCGACGACGAGTACGACGCGCTGCTGAACGAGCTGCGCGAGCTCGAGACCGAGCACCCTGAGCTGCGCACGCCGGACTCGCCCACCCAGCGGGTGGGGGCGCCGCCACTGGAGCGCTTCCAGCAGGTCGAGCACCACGAGCAGATGCTCTCGCTCGGCAATGCCCGCAACGAGGAGGAGCTGCGGGCCTGGGAGACGCGGCTGGCCAACTACCTGAAGCGGCTTGACATCACCGCCTCGGAGTTCAGTTACACGACCGAGCCGAAGATCGACGGCCTGGCGATCTCGCTCACCTATGAGGATGGGGTGCTGGTCCGGGGCGCCACCCGCGGCGACGGCAGGGTGGGGGAGGACGTGACCCAGAACCTGCGCACGATCGACTCGATTCCGCTGCGCATCGAGAAGGCCCCGGCGCTGATCGAAGTGAGGGGGGAGATCTACCTGCCGATCGCCGCCTTCAAGGCGCTCAACGAGCGCCGCGCCGAAGCCGAAGAACCGACCTTCGCCAACCCGCGCAACTCGGCCGCCGGCTCGATCCGCCAGCTCGATCCCGCCCTGGCGGCCGAACGGCCGCTCTCGAACTGGATCTACGGGATCGGCGCCGTGCGCGGACTCGAGCTCCCCACCCACATGGACGAGGTCGAATGGCTGCGCGAGCGCGGCTTCAAGGTCAATCCTGGCACCGATCACCACCGCGGCGTCGAGAGCGTCGTCAAGCGCTGTCACTGGTGGGAGGAGCAGCGCGAGAGGCTCGACTACGAGATCGACGGCGTCGTCGTCAAGGTCGACGAGCGGGCGCTGTGGCGGGAGCTAGGCGTGGTCGGGCGCGAGCCGCGCTGGGCGATCGCCTGGAAGTTCCCGCCGACGACGGCGACGACGACGATGAACAGCGTCGTCTGGAACGTCGGTCGCACCGGGCACCTGGTCCCCTTCGCGATGCTGGAGCCGGTCCACGTCGGCGGCGTCACGGTCAGCACCGCCACCCTCCACAACGAGGAGGACCTCGCCCGCAAGGACGTGCGAAACGGAGACGAGGTCGTCGTCATGCGCGCGGGGGACGTGATTCCCCAGGTCGTCTCGCCCAAGCTACCGCGCAGGAACAAGAGTGCCCGCAAGCCGAAGCCACCGAGGAAATGCCCCGCCTGCGGCACCGAGACGGTCAAGCCCGAGGGCGCGGTCTTCACGATCTGCCCCAACCGCGCCGGCTGTCCCGGCCAGTCCTTCCAGCACGTCAAGCACTTCGTCAGCAAGGGGGCGATGGACATCGACGGGCTGGGCGAGAAGCAGGCGATGCGCTTCCTCGAGGAGGGGCTGATCGCCGACGTCGCCGACATCTACGAGCTCGGCGAGGAGCAGCTGCTGGCGATGGACCGCTTCGGCGAGACCTCGGCCCGCAACCTGCTGGCGGCGATCGACAGCTCCCGCGCGAGGCCCTTCAAGCGCGTCCTCTACGCGCTCGGATTGCCGGGGGTCGGCTACGTGACCGCGGAGGCGCTGGCGGATCACTTCGGCTCGATCGACGCGCTCCACGAGGCTGACCCCGAGGCGATCGAGGAGGTCGAGGGGGTGGGCCCGATCATGGCGGTGCAGATCGCCGAGTCCCTGGCCGACGAGCTGACCTGGGGCCTGGTCGAGAAGCTGAAGGAGAAGGGGCTGCGGCTGGAGGCCGACGAGTCGGAAAGGCGCGCCACGGGCGGGCCCCTGGAAGGGAAGACGGTCGTCCTCACCGGCACCCTGCCGGAGCTGACTCGCGAGGAGGCGGCGGCCCTGGTCAAGACCGCCGGCGGCAAGGTGACGAACTCGGTGTCCAAAAAAACGGACTATGTGGTTGCCGGGGAGAGTCCTGGGTCGAAGCTGGCCAAGGCTGAGTCGTTGGGGACCGAGATTCTGGACGAGGCGGGACTGCTGGCGCTGCTCGGAAGCTGAGCTTCAGAGGCCCTCTATACCCCTCCCCAAAAAGCCGTCGCGCAGCTGAGTTGCGGGGCGAGGGCTCAAGCCCCTGTCCTTGAGCTTTCTGGGGAGGGGTATAGAGGGCCTCCCACGGACAGCCCCTGTCAGACGGCAGCTCTCCGGAGCAGGGGTTCTCTGTTCGAGAGCCGTGCCTTCACGGAAGCTGCTCACCTTGGGGAGTCCAGTGACGTTTCGGTGAGGCCCACCACGCAAAACAGTCCCTCAGTTCTTCTGGCGTCAGTACCCCGCGACGAGCCCGGCGATCCGGTCCTGCTCTAAGTGCGCATACCCGAGATCGCCGACGCTGCCCATCAGGATCGAGAAGGCCATGATCCGACCGCTCTTGTTGAAGCAGTAGCCGGAGAGGTTGCTGACGCCGGTGATCGTGCCGGTCTTGGTCCGGCAGCGCCCGTAGGCGGCGGTGCCACGCATGCGGTCGGCGACGGTGCCCTCCTTGCCGGTCAGCGCCAGATCCTGGATGAATTCGTCGCCGGCGGGGTCCTCGCGCATGGCGAGGAGCAGGTCGACCACCTGGCGGGGCGAGGCGCGGTTGGAGCGGGTCAGCCCGGAGCCGTCGACGGCGTGCACGCCGGAGCCGAGGGACTGCGAGAAGGCCTCCACCACCGTGGCACCGGCGGCCGTCGTGCCGGCACTGCCGAGGCGGGCACCGAGCAGCTTCAGCAGTATCTCGGCGAAGAAGTTGTCGGAATAGACGTCGGTGGTGTTGACGATCCGGGTCAGCGTCGGGGAGCGCACGACGGCGACGGTTTCGGCATCCGCAGGGGTGGCCGCAAGTGCCACCTGCGAGGGGACGGCGACGCCGGCGGCGCTGAGCGAGCGCGCCAGCTTCGAGGCCGCCAGCTTGGCCGGATCGGCGGAAAAGCCGCTGGCGCTGGTCGAGCCGCTGAAGCCGGAGTTGAAGGCGAGGCCGGAGAGCGGGCCGATATAGGAGCTGGTCGCGTAGCCGGAGTCGGCGACGCCCCGCAGGCGGTCGAAGATCGTGTCGTCGGCGTAGAGGCGGCCGCTGATCGAGCGGATGCCGGCAGCGCGGATCTGCGGCACCAGGGAGAAGAGATTGGTGCCGAGCCCGGCCAGATAGCCGTTGTAGAAGGTGGGCGTGCCGAGGGCGGGGTCGCCGCCGCCCTGCAGATAGAGGCTGCCGTGGAGGACGCCGCCCGAATCGAGCCGGCCGTCGCTAAGCACTTTGGTGGCGATACGGCTCTCGGGGCCCAATCGCGAGAGCGCCGTCGCCGTGGTGAACAGCTTCATGTTCGAAGCCAGCGCCCGCTGATTGCCCGGTGCCTTGGCGCAGACGACGTCCCCGCTTTCCGCCTCGACCACCAACAGCCCGCTGGCCTGTCCGCCACCACGGGTCAACAACCCCCGCATCTGGTCGCAAACCGCGCTGGCCTGCGCGTTGCTCGTAAGCAAGAGGACGGACGCGCATGCGGCCGCCACCAGAATCACCCCTCGTCTCATAGTCCCTAGCAACACCTGAGGAAGCCAAGGTAGCGGCTTCTCCGGCCCCGCCGGCGGCATGCCGAGCCCCGTCAGCCGACCGCCTTGAGATAATCCCGTTTTATATGGGCAAAGTCGTCGACATCGAGTCCAAACCACGCCGTAAAGCGCGCGGCCGCAAAAAGCCCTCGAAGACCGCGCTGGTGCTCGGCGGCGGCGGCTTCACCGGCGGCGTCTATGAGATCGGCGCCCTGCGCGCCCTCGATCTACTCGCGGTCAACAGCACCGTCAACAACTTCGACGTCTACGTCGGCACCAGCGCCGGCTCCTTCGTCGCCGGGATGCTCGCCAACGGCGTCTCCCCCGACGAGATGATGCAGGTGCTGAACACGCGGGTCCCCTCCGAGCTCGAGGATCTCGACCTCAACCGGGTGCTCAAGCCCAACTACCTCGGCTTCCTCTCGAAGGCGGCGATGCTGCCGCTGCGGACCGTGGAGCTGCTGCGCGCGCTGGCACGGATCGGCGAGCTCTCGGCGATCGACATCGGCGTCGGCCTCGCCGAGGCGCTGCCGAGCGGGCTCTACTCGGGAGCGGGACTCGCCGACTACGTCGAGGAAGCCCTCGCCGAAGCCGGCCGCGTCAACGACTTTCGCCTGCTCGATCGCGAGCTCTACCTGACCGCGACCGACCTCGACACCTGCGAGCGGATCGTCTTCGGCGAGGAGGGCTGGCAGGACGTGCCGATCTCGAAGGCGGTGCAGTGCTCGACCTGCCTGCCGATCGTCTACAAGCCGGTCGACCTGAAGGGACGTCAGCTCGTCGACGGGGGCATCCGCTCGACGACGAACGTCGACATCGCGGTCGAAAAGGGCGCGAAGTTCATCGTCGTCGTCAACCCGCTGGTGCCCTTCGTCAACGACTTCGAGAAGACCATCCCCACCGTCTTCGGCAACCGCGCCCGGCGTGTCTCCGACATGGGTCTGCCGGCGATCGCCAACCAGACCTTCCGCCTAATCGCTCACCAGCGCTTGCATCAGGCGGTGGGGATGTGGCAGGAGAAGTACCCGGGCGTCGACATCATCCTGGTCGAGCCCGAGCCCACCGACGAGCTGATGTTCGGCACCCCGATCATGGACTACTCGCGGCGGCTGAAGATCGCCCGCCACGGCTTCGAATCGGTAACCGCCACCCTGGCCAAGGACTACGACCGCTTCGAGGAGATCGCGAAGCGCCACGGCCTCGAAATATCCGAGCGCCGCGTCCGCCGCGTCGTCGAGCGCGCCTCCGAGGAGGAGCCTGAGCAGACCTCGGCCTGGCGGCGGGTACTGGAGCAGACGACCTCGGTGCTGCTGCGGCAGAGCGGCGAGGCGTCCTAAGTCGCCTTGTCAGGGTGGGAGGGCTCGTTGCCCCTCCTCACTCGCCTGACTGGCGGGGTCGCGTTCTGCCGTCCGAGTTGCACTGTCGGCCAGCGGCGCTGGCCGAGATGGACCCCTCGGACGGCTCTAAGCGATCCAGCCAGTCAGGCGAGTGAGGAGGGTTGCCCAGACCTCTCGCCAGGGCGAGCCACGACCTACGAGTAGAGCGCCTCGATCTCCGGCTCGTGCTTGGAGGTCACCACCGCCCGCTTGACCTTCAGCGTCGGGGTCAGCTCGCCCGTTTCCTGTGAGAGGTCCTGCTTGAGGATCGTGATCTTCTTGACCTGCTCGACCCGAGCGTAATTCTTGTTGATCTCCTCGACGTGGGCCTCGATCGAGGCCTTGACGTCGGCGTTGGCGGCGAGCTGCTCCGGGCTCTCGTCGAGGTCGTGGTCTTTGGCGTAGGCGACCGCCTCTTCGGGGTCGAGGGTGACGAGGGCGACCAGGTAGGGGCGGCGATCGCCGACCACCACGCACTGGGAGACCAGCGGGTGCTGCTTAATGTCGGCCTCGAGGTTGGCCGGGGTGATGTTCTTGCCCCCGGCGGTGATGATGATGTCCTTTTTGCGGCCGGTGATCGTGATGAATCCCTCGGAGTCGATCTCGCCGATGTCGCCGGTGTGGAGCCAGCCGTCGACGATCGTCTCCCGGGTCGCCTCCTCGTTCTTGTGGTAGCCCTGGAAGACGTTGGGGCCCTTGACGAGAATCTCGCCGTCGTCGGCGATCCTCACCTCGCAGCCGGGGAACGGTTTGCCGATCGTGCCGACCTTGAAGTCGTCCGGTGAGGAGATCGTCGCCGCGGTTGAGGTCTCGGTCATCCCCCAGCCCTCGAGCACGAGCACGCCGGCGGCGTCGAAGAAGCGCAGGATCTCGGGGTTGATCGGGGCCGCGCCGGAGACGGCCAGGCGCAGCTGGCCGCCGAAGAGGTTGCGGATTTTCGAGAGGACCTTCTCGTCGGCGAACTTGTACTGGCGCGCGAGCAGGAAGCCCGGCTTGCGGCCGCTGCGCTCGACCTCGCGCATCTTCGCACCGACCCCGATCGCCCAGTGGAAGATCGCCTTTTTGAGCCCGCCCTCTTTTTCCATGCCGCTGTTGGCGGCGGTGTAGATCTTCTCGAAGATCCGCGGGACCGAGGGGAAGTAGGTCGGCTTCAGTTCGGCCAGGTTGGGGAGGATCTTCAGCGGGTCGCGCTCCCAGTAGGCGATCGTGGCGCCGAGGTCGAAGCTGCCGAGCTGGATCAGCAGGGCGAAGGAGTGGGCCAGCGGCAGGTACAGATAGGTGACGTCTTCGCCCTCGATGACGCTGGTCTCGTTGACCATGTCGAGCATCGAGCGGTAGTTGCCGTGGCTGATGATGCAGCCCTTGGGCGGGCCGGTGGTGCCGGAGGTGTAGATGAAGGTGCAGATGTCGGCGGGGGTGACCGCCGAGTAGAGCGATTCCCAGCGCGCGTCGTCACCGCCGGCGCCCTTGGCGGCCAGATCCTCCATCGAGATCGTGTCGTCGCTGGAGCCGGTCATCCTCACCACCTGCTCGAGCTGGGGCAGCTGGTCGCGAACCTCGCGGATCTTCTCCAGCTGTTCGTCGTCCTCGACGACGAGGATCTTGGAGTCGGAGTTCTCCAGCACGTAGCGGCACTCCTCGGGGGAGTTGGTCTGGTAGATCGGGACCACCGTGGCCCCGATCGAGAGCGCCGCGAAGTCGAAGTAGGTCCACTCCGCCCGGGTGTTGGCGAGGATCGAGACCCGGTCGCCTTTGACGACCCCCAGCTCGGCCAGGCCGAGCGCCAGGGGACGGACGATCTCCAGGACCTCGGCGAAGCTGCGGTCGACCCACTGCTCGCCGTCCTTGTAGCGGACCGCGGGCGTGTCGCCATAGACCTGCGCCGCGAGCGGCAGCAGGTCAGCGAGCGTCTTCGACTTGGTTCCCCGCCCCATTGCTGGGGGGAAGTCTAGTTCAGCCTCAATTCGCTGCGGCGTGACCCGTCTTGCGTCGGGGCGAGCGATTGCGCAGCGAGGACTCGAACAACGCCCTGTCGATCCGCCCGTGCAGGATCGGGACGCCCATTTCGACGCACTTCCCGATCACCTCCTGCCGTTTCATCTGCAGCTGATCGGCAAGCTCGCTGGGCGTCAGGTGATGGGCCATGAAACCTCCCATGTAGTTGAAAGTGGGTAGTTCCATGATTGTCGCTCGGCGCGGAGGTGTCAATCGCGGCACCCGCACGTTGCGGCTTCCCGCTGAGCGGGTCGCGATAATGGGCGCGTGTCCGAAGTCGCCGTCAAAGCGATGCCCCGCCGCGGGCGGCTGTGGGTGGCCGCGATCCTCGCCCTGATGTTGTTCGGGCTGGGCTACCTGATCGTCGCGATCTCGACCCAGGAGGAGGGGGACGCGGTGGTGGAGATCGCCGGCATCAACGATGCTCAGCGCATCTTCGCCGGCATGCCGCAGGAAGGCGACAGGCTCGGCTCCGACGATGCGCCGGTGACGGTCCAGATCTTCAACGACCTGCAGTGCTCGGACTGTCGCAGGGACTTCCTCCGAACGATTCCGGCCCTGGCCGAGGACTACGCTCGACCGGGCGACGCGAAGCTGCTCTACCGCCATTACTCGAACAGCATCAACACCGAGCAACTCGGTTTCTACGGAGCCGAGGCGGCGGCGGACCAGGGCTATGGCTGGCAGTACATCTACCTCTTCTTCCGCAATCAGGACGAAGCCGAGCGCTTCGGCATCGATCAGGACTTTCTGGCCTCGGTCGCCGGCGGGGTGGAGGAACTAAACGCGCCCGAATGGGAAGAGGACCTCGAAGACAACGCCGGCCCCGACGGCGCCATCTCCGAGCGCCTCGCTGGCTACGAGGAGCTTGGCCGCGACCTCGGCATCCGGGTTCGCCAGGCAGCGATCGTCAATGGCCCCAACGGCACCGAGACGCTCCAGGACGGCCCGACGCTGGCCCAGCTCGAAAGGGCGATCGAGGAAGTCCGGTAGCGGCCCGAGCGAGGCTGAAATTCGGACGTTTTCGATAAACACGCAGGTATGGGACTCAATAAGGTGAGCCGCTACGTGTCCGTCCCGCGCGCCTCGTGGAGGAATTGAGGTGCGCCCAAGCAGGAGGTAGCGCAGATGTCCCACGAGGCCAGCCCGAAGCCGACCATGGCCCGCGCGTCGATGTCGTTTGCAGGGTTGCTGATCGCGTTGGCGCTCGTGTTCGGGTCGACCGGCACCGCGGCTGCTGCCGATTGCGACACCACCTGGATCGGCGGGACCGGCAACTGGACCACGGCCACCAACTGGAGCAACGGGCTGCCCGGCGCCAACGGGCCGAACGTGTGCATCACCCAATCCGGCACCTACACGGTGATCGTGAAGGCGGGTCCGGGCGACTTCAACAACTCGATCGCCAGCGCGCCCAACCTGATCCTCGGCGGCGCGACCGGCCAGCAGACGATCGCCGTCACCGGCACCTTCACCGACCAGACCGCCAGCGCCAGCCTCTCGCTGGGTGGCGGCACGGTCGAACCGAACGGGCGCATCCTCTTCGACAGCGACGACCCCAACCACGTCGCCGGGGCCAGCATGTGCGCGGGCGATCCGGGTCTGGTCAACAAGGGCACCATCGCCTTCGAACCCGGCACCGGCGGCGGCCGCACGATGCTCGGCAAAGTCACCAACGAAGGCACGTTCGCCGTCAATGCCGACACCGAAATCCCCGGCTTCCACTCCTGTGGCGGAAACGGCCTCACCAACAAAGTCGGGGGCACCGTCACCGTCGCCTCCGGCAAGACCCTGATCGCCAAGGAGCGGTTCACGCAGAGCGGCGGCACAACCACCGTCAACGGCACGATGACCGCGCCGGGCACCGACTTCACGGTCAGCGGCGGCACCTTCACCGGCAGCGCACCGGTGCTGACCAGCCCGTTCACCCTCAGCCCTTCGGGGGGGAAGGGGACGTTCGTGGTCCACGGGAGCACCTCGCTCGGCAGCAACGTCGGCTCGGAAATCACGCTCCTCTTCGAGGGAGACGCGAGTGAGAGCGCCAGCCTCGGGGTTCGCTCCGAGGCCCATCCCGCGAGCAACGCCGGCACGATCCGCCTGACCAGCACCGATGCCGATCACGGCGCCAGCCTCTTCGCCTACGACGCCGCGGCCGGCTCGTTCACCAACACCGGCACGATCGAAACCCTACCCGGCGCCGGGGGCGGTCGCTCGCTCGGGCTTGGAATCACCAACGGCGCGACCGGGACGATCGCGATCGGCACCGACACCGACGGCTCCTGCTGCTCCGGCAGCCTGAACCTGACCAACGAAGGCACCCTGACGATCGCCGCCGGCAAGAAATTCTCGCTCGGCGGCTCGCGCTTCACTCAGACCGGCGGCACGACCGCCGTGAACGGCGCGATGACCGGTTCCGGCAACGCGCTGTTCGCGGTCAGCGGCGGTAGCTTCACCGGCAACCCGCCGGTGCTCGACGGCAAGATCATCGCTCCCTCCGGCGGCAGCGGCACCTTCGTCCTGCACGGCTTCTTCAACGACCTCGCCTCGAACGTCGGCGCGAACGTCACGCTCCTGGTCGAAGGGACGGCGAGCGACGACGCGCGGCTGGGGATGCGCGCCGAGGCGGACGGCTCCACCAACGCCGGCACGATCAGGGTGTTCAGCACCGATCCGAGCCACTACGCCGCGCTGTACTCCTACGACGGCAACAATCCCCAGTCCCTGATCAACACGGGGACGATTCAGATCGAGCAGGGCGCGGGCGGGCCGCGTTACCTGGGCCAGGCGATCACCAACGCCAGCACCGGGAAAATCGCCGTCGGCGCAGATACCGGCGGCTTCTTCCTGCGGTTCGCCAACGCCGGCACGATCAGCGTCGCGGCCGGAAAGACCCTCTCCGCGGAGAGGCTGACCCAGACCGCTGGAACGCTGGCGATCGACGGCGCCTTGACGAACGGCAATCCCGTCTCGCTGCAGGGCGGCGTGCTGCGCGGCACCGGCACCGTCACCGCCTCCAGCATCGACAACGTCGGCGCCACCGTGCATCCCGGCAACTCGCCCGGCATCCTCACGATCGCCGGCAATTACACGCAGGGGGCCGGCGGCGCTCTGGCGGTAGATGTCGCCGGCGACAACCCTGGCAGTGGCTACTCCCGCCTGCAGGTGACCGGCAACGCGACCGTCGACGGAGCGCTCGACGTCACCAACGGCTTCGTCCCGGCGGCGGGCCAGGCGCTCAAAGTGCTCACCGCCGGCGGCAGCCTCGGCGGTACCTTCGCCTCCACCGCCGTCCACGGCGCTCCGGGATACGACGTCAAATACAACCCCGCCGATGTGACCCTGGTCGCGCAGGCGCTGCCGCCTGACCCCACGCCCACGCCGTTGAATAACGGCAGTGGCAACGGTGCGAGCACGCTCCCGCCGCTCGGGCCGCCAAATCTGAAACCTTCGAAGCCCCTGCGCTGTGGGAAGGGCAAGAAGAAGAAGGTCGTCAAGGGCAAGGCGAAGTGCGTGAAGATCAAGAAGAAGAAAAAACCCAAGCACTAGCCCGGCTGGGGTTGGCGCGGATTGCCGCCGCGTCCGGAGATGTAGAGATCCGCGTCGAAGCCCGACGCGGATCGCTCGTTCCTGGCATATCGGGGCGCCCGGATTTGAACCGGGGACCTCACCGACCCGAACGGTGCGCGCTACCAGGCTGCGCCACGCCCCGAGAGCGGCGATTATCTCAGAGCCGCGCGCGAACGCCCTTCCGACCCGCCCGGCAGCGCCGCTACTTTGAGCCGGGACCCTGTTCCAGTAAGGCAATGATTCGCAAGACATCCCTGATTCTGGCCCTGGCGCTGCTGGCGATCGCAGCGCCTGCGGCCCACGCGTACCTGCCCCAGGGCTTCATCGGGGTCTCGCCGCAGAGCCCGGCCAGCAGCTCGGACTTCGAGCTGATGCGGGAGGCCGGCGTCACCAGCGTGCGCCTGCCGCTCAACTGGATCGCGATCGAGCCCAAGAGCCCCCGCGTCGCCCGCCCGGACTGGGACGGATTCGATCACGAGGTGACCCTCGCCGCCGAATCGGGAATCCGCATCATGCCCTTCCTCACCGCCTCCCCGGAATGGGTGGCGTCGCAGCCGATCGTGCTGCCGGTGAACAGCGCCCTGCAGCGCTGGGCCTGGGCGTCGTTTCTGCGCCAGGCGGTCGGCCGCTACGGGCCCCACGGCTCCTTCTGGGAGGAGAACCCCGACCTGACCTTCCTGCCGATTCGCCGCTGGGAGATCTGGAACGAGGAGAACATCGTCACTTTTGCGGAGCGGCCCGACCCGGTTGGCTTCGCCACCCTGATCCGGATCTCCGGCCGGGTCCTGCATCGGGCCGACCCCGGGGCCGAGGTGATCCTCGGCGGGCTCTTCGGGCGGCCCTTGCAGATCCCGCCCAACGTGGCCTCGGGCGACTATCTCTCGCGGGTCTACCGGGCGCGGCGGGTGAAGCAGTACTTCGACGGCGTCGCGCTGCATCCGTACGTCGCCCGGGCGCAGGCGATGGGTGCCCAGATCGTCAACATGCGGCGGATCATGCGCGCCCACAACGACGCCTCGACCCCGATCTACGTGACCGAGCTCGGCTGGGGCTCCGACAGCGGCCCGACCCGCTGGGAGCGCGGCTTGCGCGGGCAGGCTCACCAGCTCTCCCAGGCCTTCGCGATGCTCTCCGCCCAGCGCCTGAACTGGCGTATCGGCGGCGTCTGGTGGTTCACCTGGAGCGATGAAGGGGGCAGCTGCCAGTTCTGCCGCTCGGCCGGGCTGCTGACCGAGCGGCGCAAGGCCAAGCCGGCCTGGTACCGCTTCAACGCCTGGACCGGCGGTGACCCGGACACCGTGCCGAGGGCGCTCTTTGGCTCGGCCGGCGAGGAACTCGAAGTGGCGGAAGAACCCGAAGTCGTCGAGGAAGAAGCCGCGGCCGCCCCGACGGTTCGCCGCCGCTAGGCTCCGTATCTCACTTCGAAATCGACCGAGGAGTCACCAGATGCCTTTCTCCGTTCCTGACCTTCCCTACGCCTACGACGCGCTGGAGCCGCACATCGACGAGGCGACGATGCGGGTCCACCACGACAAGCATCATCAGGCCTACGTCGACAAAGCGAACGCCGCTCTCGAGGGCACCGAGTGGGCCGACAAGGACGTCGCTGAGGTGCTGAAGAACCTCGACAGCCTGCCTGCCGACAAGCAGGGCCCGGTCCGCAACAACGCCGGCGGCCACTACAACCACTCGCTCTTCTGGCAGATGCTCAGCCCCGACGGCGGTGGCGTTCCGAGCGGCGATCTCGGTGCCGCGATCGACGAGAAGTTCGGCTCCTTCGACGCCTTCAAGGAGGAGTTCAAAAACGCCGGGATCGGTCAGTTCGGCTCCGGCTGGGCCTGGCTCGTCCACGACGGCTCCGGGCTCGCGGTGGCGAAAACCCCGAACCAGGACGCCCCGATCTCCAGCGGCTCGACCGAGCTGCTCGGCTGCGACGTCTGGGAGCACGCCTACTACCTCAAGTACCAGAACAAGCGCCCGGAATACCTCGACGCCTTCTGGAACGTCGTCAACTGGGACTTCGTCGCCCAGCGCTTCGCCGACGCCAGCTAGCGCCGACCGCTAGCGAGCGACGGGAGTCGCGGGCCGCGCCGCCTCGGGGAGGTGGCGCGGCTGCTCTCCCGCTTTCGGCGGGATCAGGCTCATCGCGTGCTCGGCCTTGGCGGTGATCGTCAGGCTCGGGTTGACGCCGGGGTTGGCCGGCATCGCGGCCCCGTCGCAGACCAGCAGGTTCTCGTAGCCGTAGACGCGGTTGGCGCCGTCGACGACGCCGCTCTCCGGGCGGGCGCCGATCACCGCGCCACCGAGGATGTGGGCGGTGGTCGGGACGTTGCCGATCGACTCGGTCAGGGCGCTCTGGGGGGCGCCGCCGATGCGCTTGGCGAACCAGCGGGTGACCTGCTCGGCGGCGGGGATGAAGGTCGGGTTGGGGCGGTTGGGGTCCTGTTCGGTCTGCAGGCGCACGCCGCGGCCGAACAGCTTGCGCTTCGGGCGCAGGTGCATCGCCGCGTCCACGGTCTGCATCACCAGCAGGATCACGGTGCGCTGCGACCACTTGAAGGGAATGAGGCCCCGCACGGTCTGCAGCGGATGCCCGACAACCGCTGCCAGCCACTTCAGCGGCCGGGTCAGCTTGGTGCCGGCGCCGGTCATCGTCGTGAAGAGGTTGTTGATCGCGTCGCCGGCCTGCCCATAGGTGACGACCTCGATGTGGGTGTCCGGGTCTGGATAGATGCTGGAGGTGATCGCGACCGAGCGGCTGAAGTCGCGCTCGTCGCCGGGGGCGGTGACCGCCTGGATCGACTCCGAGTTGGTGCGGACGACGGCGCCGACCTGGTCCGAGAGCCGCGGCAGCGCGCCCTCATGCTTGCAGTTGGCGAGCAGGGCGTTGGTGCCGAGGGCGCCGGCCGCGACGATCACGCCCTTTGCCCGCAGGGTGCGGCGCTCGCTGTGGAACCAGGAGCCGGAGCGCTCGGCGCTGACCGCGTACCCTCCGGAGCCGTCGGCGGCGCCGAGCGGGCGGATCGCGGTCACCTGGCGCTCGGGGAGGACCTCGACACCGAGCTTCTCGGCGAACCAGAGGTAGTTCTTGACCAGCGTGTTCTTGGCGCCGTGGCGGCAGCCGACCATGCAGCTGCCGCAGCGCATACAGCCGGTCCGGTCCGGGCCCTCGCCTTCGAAGTAGGGGTCCGGAACCTCCTTGCCGGGTTGGTCGAAGAAGACGCCGACGCGGGTGTTGGTGAAGGTCTCGCCGACGCCGATCTCCTCGCTGTATTCCTGCAGCAGCTGGTCGGCCGGCCCCATCCCTTCGTACTCGGCGACTCCGAGCATCCGTTCGGCGGTGTCGTAGTGCGGCGCCAGGGCCAGCTCCCAGTTCTCCAGCTCGGCCCACTGGGGGTCCACGAAGAAGGCCGGGCGGGCGCGGTAGAGGGTGTTGGCGTAGCCGAGGCTGCCGCCGCCGACGCCACTGCCGGAGACGACGAGTACGTCCTTGAAGAAGCTGATCCGCATCACCCCTCGCATGCCCAGCTTCGGCGCGAAGAAGTAGCGCCGGGGTTCGCGCAGCGTCGACTCCGCGAAGTCGTCGTCGGTGAAGCGGCTGCCGCACTCAAGGACGGCTACCGAGTAGCCCTTTTCGGCCAGGCGCAGGGCCGAGACCGAGCCGCCGAAGCCCGACCCGATAACTATCCAGTCGTAGTCGTAGGTCATGCCGGGGACCCCGCTGGGTTAAGGCCTAGGCCTCGCCCGGCTCGAGCGGGCGGAAGTCCGAGGTGCGGGCGCCGCAGACCGGGCAGAACCAGTCCTTGGGGATGTCCTCGAACGCGGTTCCCGGCGGAATGCCCCCGTCGGGGTCGCCGATCGCCGGGTCGTAGATGAACCCGCAGCTGTCGCAGATCCAGAGGGTCACTTCTTGCGTCGCGGTCATGGACTGGATTCTAGAAGAGCTCTACTTGGTGCCGAAGTCGACCGCGACCGGCTCGCGGTTGGCGTCGTCGATCTCGAAGAACTCGCGTTTGGTGAAGTTGCCGGCGTTGGCGACGATCGAGCCCGGGAACTGTTCGATGTCCGTGTTGTAGGACTGGACGTTGGAGTTGTAGATCCGGCGCGAGGCCTGGATCTCGTCCTCGAGCTCGGAGAGGTTGCGGCTGAGCTGCTGGAAGTTCTCGGTCGCCCGCAGGGTCGGGTAGTTCTCGGCGACCGCTTTCACCTCGGCCAGCGCCTGGGTCAGCTTCTGCTCGGCCTGAGCCGTTTCCTCGACGCTCTGCGCCGCCATCGCCGCGGCCCGCGCCTGGGTGGTTTTCTCGAAGGTCTGGCTCTCGTGCTCGGCGTAGCCCTTGACCGTCTCGACCAGGTTGGGAACGAGGTCGTGGCGCCGCTTGAGCTGGACGTCGATGCCGCTCCAGGACTCGTCGACCCGGTTGCGCGAGGCGATGATCGAGTTGCGCTTCGCGATGAAGTAGAAGACCGCGATGACGATGATCGCGACGATGACGATGAGGGCGATGGTCATGAAGGCTCCTGTGGTCGACCGGGCTTGGCCCCCATCCTAGTCGGGGCATAGGATCGGCCGCCGATGGGTGCAAAGCAGGAAGCGCAGGAGTGGGGCGAGGCGGTGCGCCGCTACGGCGAGCGCAACGGGTTGACCTACGAGGAGGTCGGCGGGATCAATCCCAAGGACGGGCCGGTGGCGCTCTGCGTCGGCGGCGTCAACCGCCTCACCGGCCAGCTCACCGAGGGCTTCTGGGGCTCCTGCTGCGACGCCGACGAAAGGGAGATCGGCAGCCTCTTCAACAAGGCCGTGCTGCCCACAGCGCTGCTCGCCAAGGCCCATATGCCGGACCTCGCCCAGGTCGTCCCCGCCTTCAACGTCGAGTCGATCGAGGGCCACGAGGCCGTCACCCAGCGCTTCTCGCGCAAGGTCGAGTTCGAGTCGATCGACTTCAACAAGCGCTTCTGGGCAACGGTGCCGAAGGAGTACGACCCGGTCTCGCTGCGCGAGCTCTTCAGCCCCGGCTTCCTCGGCTGGGTGACGACGATGACGGGCGAGATCGACTTCGGGATCAACGACCGCCAGCTCTGGTTCCTCTGGCGCCTGCGCGAGCGAACCGAGGCTGAATTGAAAGAGGCGCTGAAGAACGCCGGCCAGCTGTTCAAGCGGCTGCAGGGCGAGATGGACGAGAGCGGCATCAACACCTACCCGCCCGGGCCCTGGCACGCGGGCCTGGAGCCGTTCCCGGCGAGCTAGGACTGGGCCGGGTAGTCGGGGTCGCCGGGCATGACCACCCGGTGGTTCTCGCGGTCGCCGAGCACGACCGGCAGGATCGGCTCGACCGCGCGGTCGCGGTGGGCGGCCAGGGCCTCGTCGGAGGTGCGGTAGGGGAGCAGGGACTGGAGCTGGCTGAGGGTTGGGAAGGCGAGCACGATCTCACCCTCTTCCTGTGCCTTTAGCGCCGCGCTCGGCTTGAACCAGGCGGCCTCGGTGGTCTCGACGCCGTCCGGCTTCGGCGGCGTGTGAGCCGGCGCCAGGGCGAGGAAGAACCAGGCGTCGAAGCGGGTGCTGATCACCGCCGGAGTGATCCAGCGCGAGAAGAGGACCAGTTCCTCGCCCGCAGGCAGCTCGATCGCCGCCTCCTCGGCGAGCTCGCGCACGGCGCAGGCGCGGTAGCCGGCCTCACCCTCGCCGTCGGCGGCATCGACCGCGCCGCCGGGGAAGACCCAGACGTTGGGCATGAACTTGGCTTCGGCGCTGCGTTTCAGCAGCAGCACCTCGAGCTCGCGGTCGCCGTGCTTGCCGCCGCGCCTCAGCAGGACGACGGATGCGGCGGACCGGGGCTCGGAGGGCGTCCCCAGATTGGGCGCCTCGGCCGGTCCGCGGTGTCGCTCCTCCATCTGCCCACCCTAACGGGGGTGTCTGAGCCTAAGGGGCTATATGACCCCTTGAGCTCAGACACGTCTCCGGCACTTGGTCAGGCGAGGGCGCGCTCGCGGCCGCGGCGGATGCGGGCGCGGTTGGCGAGCCAGGCGAGCAGGGCAATAAGGGCAAAGGGGGCGAGAATCGCCAGGCCGACGATCGTCACCGCGGCGGCGATGCCGAGGATGCGTCCGGCGTCGCTGAGCGCGTCGCTGACCCCCCAGTCGCTGCTCTCGTCGGGCAAGGCGGCGGCGCCGGTCTCGATCCGCAGCGAGACGCGGGAGAGGTTGGCGCGCCGGTCCAGCTTCGTCGCCTGCGAGCGAAGCGCGGCGGCACGGTGGCGCTCGGCGCCGAGCTCGGCCTCGACTTCCGCGCGCTCGGAGCTCGTGTCTGCGCCCGCCAGCTGAACGAGCAGGCCGTCGATCCTCGCTCGCGAGTCCCGCAGGCGTTCCCCGAGCGTGACCGTGGGCGCGGTGATGTCGTCGGTCGCCTCATGCCGCGAGACGACCACGTCGATCGCGGAGAACGCGGCCAAGGCGTCGCTGAGCTTGACGGCGGGGATGAGCAGGTCGAACCTGGCCCCGGCAGCGCCCGCCGCGCCGCCCGTGACCGAGGAGCTGAGGACGATCCCGTCAACGGCGTGCACGGCGTCGAAGACCGCCGCCGCGTCGCTCCCGACCTCGGCTGGGTCGGCGCCGAGGACCATCTCGGCCGAGCGTTCGACGTCGCGGCTCCTCGCTTGCGAGGCATAGGGGCCGGAAGCGTTGAAGAGGGAATTGCGGTTCTTGGGCGAGGGAAGGGTCTCGGTGTTAGGGGCACCGCTGGTGCTGCTTGCACTGCTGGGCGTCTCCCTTTCATCCGCGACGGTCGGAACGGCAGCTCCGTACTGGACACCGGCGCTGTCGCCGCCGGAAGTGGAGCGCTCGCTCGGGCTGAGCTGGGCGATCGAGGCCGGATCGGTCTCGGGCTCGTTGGCCGCCACGATCACCGTGGCCACGGCTACCGCGGCAAGCGCGACGGCGCCGCCCGAGAGCGCAAGGCGCCGCGGCGGCAATGTCCGCAAGCGCGTGAAGAGATGCTCGAACGGAGAGCTAGCGCGCGACGAGCGCCGCGGGAAGCCCGCGGCGGCGCGCTCGTCGAGCTCGGCCGTGAACTGCGGGCGTGGCTTGGGCCGCAGAGCGTGCAGCTCGACGATCAGGTCTTTGTCGTCCCTAAGGGGCTCCATCGCATGCCTCCCTCAACTTGGTCACGGCCCGGTGCAGCTTGGTGCCGGCATTCGACTCGGAGACGCCGATCACCGCGCTGATCTCGGCGTTGCTCAGCCCGGCGAAGAACTTGAGCGCGATCAGCTCGCGCTCGTGCCCCTCGAGGGTGGCGAGGGCGGCGCTGAGCGCCAGCCGCCGCTCGCTCGTCTCGGCACTCTCGTGTGCGGGGGCGGTCGCGAGATCGGCCGGCTCCGCCGCCAGCTCGGCCTGGCGGCCGCGGTGGCGCAGCTCGTCGAGAGCGGCGTTGCGGGCGACCCCGAACAGCCAGGCCCGCGGCTCGCCGCGGCTGGGGTCGAAGCGGGAGCGCTTGCGGTAGGCGCGCTCGAAGGCGGTCGCGGTGACGTCCTCGGCCGCGGCCGCGTCGCGAACCAGGCTGGCGACATAGGCGTAGACGTCGTCGCGGCTCGACCGGTAGAGGCGGTCGAAGGCGATATCCGCCTGGGCCGGCGCTTCGTCGGCAGTTGCAACCAGAGTCTCGTTCACGCCCTTACTACGGCCGGCGAGGAAATCCATCACAGCCGAGTATGCGCGAGGGAGGTCGGGTTGGCTCTCAGCCGGCGTAGGGGGTGCGCGCGGAGCCGGCCAGCGGGATCGCTGCGCGCCCGACCGGGGCGCACGCCGCCTGGATCGACTCGACCGTGATCTCCAGCAGCTCGTTCAGGTCCTCCGCGGAGATCGAAAGCGGCGGTACGAGCACCACGGTGTCCCCCAGCGGGCGGACGATCGCACCCCGCCGCCGGGCCTCCAGCGTCACCCGGTGGCCCATGCGCAGGGCCGGGTCGTGCTCGCCGAGGTCGATCCCGACCATGAAGCCGCACCGGCGCACCTCGGCGACCTCGGGCATTGCCTCGACCTCCTCCAGCCGTTCGCCGAGCAGGCGGATCTTCGGCTGCAGGCGCTCGATCGTCCGCTCGGACTCGAAGACGTCGAGGTTGGCCAGCGCCGCCGCCACCGCCAGCGGGTTGCCGGTGTAGGTGTGGCCGTGGAAAAAGGTTCTCTGCTCCTCCGGAGTGCCGAGGAAGCCCTCGTAGATCGCCTCGGTGGCCAGCGTCGCGGCCAGCGGCAGGTAGCCGCCGGTGAGGCCCTTGGCGAGACAGAGCAGGTCCGGGGCGACTTCCTCCTGCTCGCAGGCGAACATCGTCCCGGTGCGGCCGAAGCCGGTCGCCACCTCGTCGCAGATCAGCAGCACGCCATGCTCGTCGCAGAGCTCGCGGACGGCGTGCAGGTAGCCGGGGGGTTGGACCAGTATCCCCGCTGCGCCCTGGACCAGCGGCTCGACGATCACCGCCGCGACCTCCTCGCAGTGGGCCGTGAGAATGCGTTCGAGGTCGGCGGCGTCGCCCGGCTCCGTGGCATAGGTCCCGAATAACAGCGGCCCGTAGGCAGCGTGGAAGAGGTCGATACCGCCGACCGAGACCGAGCCGATCGTGTCGCCGTGGTAGGCGTTGCGGAGCTTGACGAACGAGGTGCGGCGGGCGTGCCGGCCACCGCGCTGGGCCTGGTACTGAAAGGCCATCTTGAGGGCGATCTCGGCCGCGGTCGAGCCCGAGTCGGAGTAGAAGACACGCGAGAGGCCGGGCGGAGCGAGTTCCACGAGGCGCCCGGCGAGGGCGGCGGCACCGGGGTGGGAGAGGCCCAGCATGGTTGAGTGGGCGACGCAGCCGAGCTGCTCGCTGAGGGCCTTGTCGATCGCCGGGTGGCGATGGCCGTGGACGTTGCACCAGAGCGAGGAGGTGCCGTCGATATAGCGGCCACCGTCGACGTCGATCAGGTGCGATCCCTCGCCCCGCTCGATCAGCAGCGGCTCTTCCTCCGACCAGCCCTGCTGCTGGGTGAAGGGGTGCCAGAGGTGGTCACGATCGAGTTGCGCGGGGTCCGCTGGCATCGGCCGACGACGTTAGACGTGACTCCGGCCGGAATCTGGGTAGAGAGCCTCTGTGATTACACCCACAGATGTTACATCGATCCATGTCATGATTGGTCGAGATGGCTGAGCGAGGCGCAATACCGCGGGTTCCCAGGGTGCGTCAGCGTGCCCTGCGGGCAGTCCGTTCGCTCTTCAGCCCGCTGCTGCCCGACGACTATCTGGAACTGATCGACCCGCTCCTCTCGACCCGCGAACTGCGGGGACGGATCGAGCGGATCGAGCCGGAGACCGCGGAGGCGGCGACCGTCCTGATCCGTCCCGGCTACGAGTGGGGCGGCCACCAGCCGGGCCAGTACCTGCGGATCGGGGTCGTCGTCGACGGCATCCATCACTGGCGCGCCTACTCGCTGACCTCCGACCCCGGCCGCGCCGACGGCTGCATCGCGATCACCCCGAAGCTGGTCGAGGCGGGCAAGGTCTCGCCCTATCTGGTTCGCGATGCCAGGCCCGGCGACCTGGTCCGGCTCGGTGGCGTCGAAGGCACCTTCGTGCTGCCCGATCCCATCCCCGTGAAGCTGCTGTTCATCAGCGCCGGCAGCGGCATCACCCCGATTGCCAGCATGCTGCGCAGCCTCGTCCGCAACGACGAAGTCGGCGACGTCGTCCACATCCACTCGGCCCGGACCCGGGATGGCGTCATCTTCGGCGAGCGCCTGGACCGGTTTCACGCGGCCGAAGTCGGCTTCGACCTGCAGCTGAGGATCACCGCCGAGCAGGGGCGCATCGCCCCGGCGGACCTCGACGACCTCTGCCCCGACTGGCGTGAGCGGCACGCCTTCGCCTCCGGGCCGGGCGAGATGCTCGACGACCTGACCCGGCACTGGGAGCTGGAGGGGGACCCCGAGCTGCTGTCAATGGAGCGCTTCCAGCCACTGATCGGCGGTGAACCCGGCGGCGGCGAGGGCGGCGAGATCCGCTTTGCCAAAAGCCGCGTCGAGGCCCCCTGCGACGGCTCCACACCGATCCTCGCCGCCGGCGAAGCCGCCGGCGCCACCCTGCCCTACGGGTGCCGCATGGGCATCTGCCACACCTGCGTCGGCGAGCTGCGTTGCGGCCAGGTCAGGGACCTGCGCACCGGCGAGGTCCACGGCAGTGAGGGAGAGATGGTCAGAACTTGCGTCAACGCCCCCGAGGGGCCGATCGAGATCGCACTTTGAGCCAACCGAGAGGAATTCGATGACCGTTGCAACCCCGGAGCAAAGCACCCAGATCGAGAGCCCGCTGAGTCGGCTCTCGCCCGAGCAGATCGACGAGCTCGGCCGCGAGCTCGACCTGATCCGCGAGCGCGTGCGCGCCGACCTCGGCGAACGCGACCGCCGCTACATCGAGAGCATGATCGCGATGCATCGCCGCCTCGGGGTGATCTCGCGGGCGCTGCTGCTCGCTTCCACCAACCTTCCCGCCCGAGCTGCCGGGACCGTCGCCCTGGGGGCGGCGAAGATCCTCGAGAACATGGAGATCGGCCACAACGTCCTGCACGGACAGTGGGACTGGATGAACGACCCCCAGATCAACTCCTCGACCTGGGACTGGGACACCGCCTCGACCGCGGAGGCTTGGAAGCACTCACACAACTACGTCCACCACACCTTCACCAACATCCGCGGCAAGGACAAGGACCTCGGCTACGAGATCATGCGGATCGACCCGGAGCAGGAGTGGCACCCGGTGTACCTCCTGCAGCCGTTCTACAACCTGCTGCTGATGGCCTTCTTCGAGTGGGGCGTGGCCCTGCACGACATGGACTTCGAGGCGATCCGGAAAGGGGAGAAGTCCGGGGCGGAGGTCAAGCGCCAGGTCAGGGGCATCGTCGGCAAGGCGAAAAGCCAGGTCGTCAAGGACTACGTCGCCTGGCCGCTGCTGAGCGGCCTCGCGACCACCGCGGTCGAGCTGGGGCTGGAAGCGGTCGCCGACCGGCGCGAGCCGGGCCGGCGCCGTCGGCGCGGCGGCTTGGCCGGCAACCTGCGGCGCTCGCTCAGCAAAGGGGCCAGGGCTTCTCGCAAGGCTGCGACCGCCAACGCGACCGCCAACGTCGCCCGCAACGTTTGGGCCTACGCGATCATCTTCTGCGGCCACTTCCCGGACCAGACCTACACCTTCAGCGAGGCGGAGGTCGCCGACGAGAGCCCGGGCGGCTGGTACGTGCGGCAGCTGTCGGGATCGGCCAACATCGAGGGCGGCCCGTTCTTCCACGTCGCCAGCGGCAACCTCGGCTTCCAGGTCGAGCACCACCTCTTCCCCGACCTGCCCAGCACCCGCTACGCGGAGATCGCGCCCCAGGTCAAGGACATCTGCGAGCGCTACGGCCTGCCCTACAACAGCGGCCCCTTCCTGCAGCAGCTGGGGATGGTGCAGAGGACGATTCTGCGGCTGGCGCTGCCGGGCGGCAAGGCGCGGCCGAAGCCGGGGCCGTATCGAGGCGAGCAGGCTGTCTCTCTGTGACATAGCGCACAGGAACAACTATTGCTATTGAGGAATAGTTGTGAATCTGCAACTATTTTCGGCATGCAAGCTAGCGACGTGAAGGCAATCGCCGAGCAGGCGGCCGCCGAAGTGGGGGCCGAGGCCCAGGAGACGGCCGCGCGGCTGACCGCACTCTTCCGCCACCTCTTCCTCTATGACCGCGGCAACCAGCTGCGGGTGATCGAGGAGTCTGGCCTGTCGATGACCCAGTGCAAGGCATTGCTGGAGCTCGGCGGCCTTGGACAGACCGCCGAGACCTGGCAGGTGAGCGACCTGGCCGAGCTGTTCGGGGCCTCGATGCCGTCGATGAGCAGGGCGGTCGATGCCCTGGTCAAGGCCGGCCTTGCGACGCGGGTCGAGGACCCTGCCGACCGGCGCGTGCGCCAGGTGCGGATCACTGACAAGGGCAAGGACCTGGTCGAGACCCTGGTCGCCGTGCGCCAGAGCGGGATCGAAGCGTTCGCCTCGACCCTCAGTGCCGCCCAGCGCCGCAAGCTCGATGCCGCCGTCGACTCGCTGATGGATCGCGACGACATCGCTCAGACCTATGAGCACCTGAAGGGAGTTGGGCCAGCTTGACCCGTTACCGGCACCTGATCACCGACGACAATCGCAAGTGGTGGACGCTCGGAGCGATGTGCTTCGCGCTGTTCATGATCATGCTCGACAACACCGTCGTCAACGTCGCCCTGCCGTCGATCCAGAAAGACCTCGGCGCCTCGATCTCCGGCCTCGAGTGGACGATCAACGGCTACACGCTCTCCTTCGCGGTGCTGCTGGCGACCGGCGGGCGGCTCGGCGACATCTTCGGCCGCCGCCGCATGTTCCTCTTCGGCGTCGTCATCTTCGCCCTCTCCTCGGCGACCGCCGGCTTCGCGCCGGACGCGACGTCGCTGGTCCTCAGCCGCATCGTCCAGGGCGTCGGCGCGGCGCTGATGATGCCGGCGACGCTCTCGATCATCACCAATGCCTTCCCGGCCGACGAGCGTGGCAAGGCCCTGGGAATGTGGGCGGGGGTCTCTGCTCTCGCCCTGGCCGTTGGGCCGGTGCTGGGCGGCTTCCTCACCGAGCAGGTCAGCTGGCGGGCGATCTTCTTCCTCAACATCCCGGTCGCGATCGGGGCCGTCGTCGCGGCGCTGTTCGCGGTGCGGGAGTCGCGCGACACCACCGTCGGCCGCGAGGTCGACTACGCCGGCGTCGCGGTGCTGACCGGCACCTTGACCGCTCTGGTGCTGGCCCTGGTCGAGGGCAACAACTGGGGCTGGGACTCGGCCCCGATCGTGGCGCTGCTGATCGGCGCCGTCGTCGGCGCCATCGCCTTCGTCGCGATCGAGCTCCGGGTCAAGGTGCCGATGGTCGAATTCCGCTTCTTCTCCGATCGCAACTTCCTCGGCGCGGTGGTGGTAGCGCTGATCGTCTCCTTCGCGATGCTCGGCGTCTTCTTCTTCCTCGCCCTCTACATGCAGGACATCCTCGGCTACTCGCCGCTGGAGGCGGGGGTCAGGTTCCTGCCCTCGACGCTGATGATCGTCACCGTGGCTCCGATCGCGGGCCGGCTTTCGGATCGCTTCGGTCCGCGTTGGCTGATCGCCGGCGGGCTGGCGATCGTCGCCGCCTCGCTGTTCAGCTTCAGCGGCATCGCCGTCGACTCCACCTATCTCGACCTGCTGCCCGGATTCATGCTGCTCGGCATCGGCATCGCGATGACGATGTCGCCGATGACCACCGCGGCGATGAACGCGGTGTCGGTCGACAAGGCGGGGATCGCCTCCGGCGTGCTCTCGATGTTCCGCATGGTCGGTGGCAGCCTCGGCGTCGCCGTCACCGGCGCGATCTTCCAGGGTTTGGTCCACTCCAGGCTCGACTCGCTGCTGAGCGGCTCGGGCGTCTCGGCTGCGCAGCGCGACTCGGTCTCCGAACAGCTCGGCAGCGGCTCGGTCGGCCAGCTCAAGGGGCTCGATCCCGCGCAGACGAAGCAGATCGCCGCGGCCGGCAGCGAAGCGTTCGTCTACGCACTGGGGCACGCGATGACGGTCTCCGGGGCGGTCGCGGTGGTCGGCGCGGTGATCGGCGCCACCGCGATCCGGGCCAAGGGCAAGGCGAGGCCGAGCACTCTCGAGGCAACGGAGGCGACGGTCAACCCAGGCGGCTCGGCGGTCGCGGCACGCGAGGCCGTGGCCGCCGGCGAGACTGCCGCCTGAGTCACTTCCGAGGCAGAGTTCTCCGCGATGCTCGTCCTCTTGCCGCCCTCCGAGGGCAAGTCTGCTCCCGTCGAAGGCGAGCCGGCCGACCTCGATTCGCTCGCCTTCGCCGCCGAGCTCGGCGAGCGCCGTGCCACCTTGCTGGACGCGCTCGAGCGGTTGGTCGAGGCGCCGACGTCGCGAGCGCTGAAACAGCTCGCCATCTCCAAGAGCCAAGCGGGGGAGGTCGTGGTCGACGCGGAGCTGCGAACGGCTCCGGCTGCCGCAGCCGCCGACGTCTACAGCGGCGTTCTCTTCGATCGCCTGCGCCTCTCCGAGCTTCCGGCCAGAGCGCGGCGGCGAGTGCTGATCGCCAGCGCCCTCTGGGGAGTGGTGACGCCCGAGGATCGCATTCCGTACTACCGCTTCTCGGCCAAAGCGAGGTTGCAGAAGATCGGCCCGCCGTCGACCTACTGGCGCGTTGTACTTGCCGCGGCGATGCCGGACGAGCCCGGAGACTTGGTCGTCGACATGCGCTCCGCCGCCTATGCGGCCGCGTGGAAGCCACAGCGGGCGACGCTGCTGGCGGTGCGGGCGTTCAGCGTGAGCGATGGCCGGCGCAAGCCCGTGTCCCATATGGCGAAGGCGGTGAGGGGCGACGTCGCCAGGGCGCTGCTGCTGGCGAAGGAGCCGCCGCAGGATGCGGCTGCGGCGGCGGCGATCGCCCGCGACGCGGGCTTCGAGGTCGAGCTCTCCGGCTCGAACCTCGACGTCGTCGTCAGTAGCTGAGCTCCGGCCAGGTCGCGGGGGTGGAGAGGTCGAGCGGCGGCAGGGTCTCGACCTCGACCTGGCCGAGGGCGGCGATCGTCTCCCGGTTGGAGCGCTCGATCTCGGTCGGCTCCGCCGGCCAGGGAGTGAGCACGACGGCAGCCACCTCGAGCCCGGCGGCGCGAGCCGACTCGAGCGTCAGCAGGGTGTGGTTGATCGTGCCGAGGCCCGGCGAGGCGGCGATCACCAGCGGGTAGCCGAGATCGAGCGCGAGGTCGCGAACGAGGTAGTCGGAGGTGAGTGGAACCAACAGCCCCCCGACTCCCTCGCAGACCAGCGCGTCAGCCCCGACCGCCGCCGCGCGGGCGACCTCGAGCAGACGCTCCGGCTCGATTCTTACTCCGGCTATCGCCGCCGCCAGATGCGGCGACGCCGGCGGCCCATAGCGGTAAGGCGCGATCTCCTCATCCCTCTGCTCGGACCCTGCCGCGAAACGCAGCAACTCATGGTCCGGAAGGGGTCGATGGGCCGAAAACCCACCTATGGCGTGGGATATCGGCCCATCGGCGGGCGGTTCATCGAGGCCGGTGACGGCGGGCTTGAAGACGGCGACTTTGCGTCCCTTGCGGGCGAGGGTCTGGGCGATCGCGGCGGCCACCACGGTCTTGCCGACCTCGGTGCCGGTGCCGGTGACGAAGACCCCGGTGGTGTCGGGGGGCGACACGTTCGTCAAGCGGCGACGGCCCGGGGCGCAATCAGGCCGAGCTCGCGGGCTGCTCCGCCGACCAGCTTCGCGGCGCGCTCCAGCTCCGCGGTGCGGTGGGTCGCCATCGTCGTGAAGCGCAGGCGCGAGGAGCCCTCGGGGACGGTCGGCGGGCGGATTCCCTGGGCGAAGACGCCGCGCTCGAGGACGCGCTCGCAAAGCTCCATCGTGCGCGAGGCATCGCCCACCTCGATCGGCACGATCTGGGTCTGAGAGGTGCCGACGTCCAGTCCCTCGGCGGCAAGCGCAGCTCGAAACCGGGTGGCATTCTCCTGCAGTCGGTCGACCCGGTAGGTGGAGACGAGCTCCAGCGCCGCGCCGGCGGCGGCGACCGAGGGCGGCGGCGGCGCCGTGGAGAAGACGAAGGGCCGGGCGGTGTTGACGAGGAAGTCGACGGTCTCGGCGCTGGCGCAGACGTAGGCGCCGTAGGAGCCCAGCGCCTTGCCGAGCGTGCCGACGACGACGTCGACCTCGCCGCAGAGGCCGGCCGCCGCGACCGCGCCACGCCCCCCCGGCCCGACCGCTCCGGTCGCGTGCGCCTCGTCGACCATCAGCCGGCACCCGTGGCGGCGCGCCAGCTCCAGCAGCTCCGGCAGCGACGCAACGTCGCCGTCCATCGAGAAGACGCCGTCGCTGACGACCAGCGAGCCACGACCCTCGGCTTCGCGCAGCCCCCAGGCGAGATGCTCGAGGTCGCCATGGCGGTAGACGAAGGTCTCGGCGCGCGAGAGCCGGCAGCCGTCGACGATGCTGGCGTGGTTCAGCTCGTCGGAGAAGACGACCTCGCCCGCTCCCGCCAGGGCCGCGATCGTGCCGGTGTTGGCGAGGTAGCCGGAGCCGAACAGCAGCGCCGCCTCGTAGCCCTTGAACTCGGCCAGCCGTGTCTCCAGCTGCCGGTGCGGCTCCATGTTGCCGGAGATCAGTCGCGAGGCGCCGGCGCCGGCGCCCCATCGCATCGCCGCCTCCGCCGCCGCGCCGCGAACCTTGGGGTGATCGGCGAGGCCGAGGTAGTTGTTGGAGCAGAGCAGCAGGACCGGCCGGCCGCCGAGTAGCACCCGCGGTCCCTGCGGTCCGCTGACCAGGCGCAGGCGCCGGTAGAGCCCGCAGTCGCGGAGCTCCTCGAGCCGCTCCGCGACGTCGGTCACTTCGCCGCCGCCCCCGGACGCGGGAGCGCGGGCGCGTGGCTTCCGGTGGTCATGAGCGCGCCCGCGCGGGAGAGGAGGAGGCGGCTTTTGCATCCGGGTACGGCGGGGGCTTCTTCGCCTTCTTGACCACCCGCAGCTGGGTCGAGGGGTCCCAGAAGTTGGCTTCGTCCTGGTGGTCTACGAGCTCGTCCATCGGCGTCGCCGGGGTCTCGCCGTCGAGCCAGCCGGAGCGGTTGTCGGGCCGCGGGTTGGCACCGTTGTCAGGCTGGCGGGCGACGTTCAGGCCCAGCTCCTCGAACATCGCCCGATCGTCCTCGGGCTCGGCCCCGAGGGTGGTGAGGAAGTTGCCCATCATCACCCCGTTCAGGCCCGCCTTGACCGCCAGTGGCTGCAGCTCGCCGAGGTTCTCCACCCGACCGCCGCAGAGGCGGAAGAGGGCGCCGGGGATGATCAGGCGGAAGATCGCCACCCACTTGACGACCTCCCAGGGGTCCATCGGCTCGCGGTCGCCGAACTTGGTCCCCTCGCGCGGATTGAGCAGGTTGATCGGCACCGAGGTGGGGTTGATCTCGGTCAGCTCGAAGGCCATCTCGACCCGCTGCTCCTCGCTCTCGCCGAGGTTGAGGATGCCGCCGACGCAGGTCTCCAGCCCGGCCTCCTTGACCGCCTGGATCGTCCGCAGCCGGCCCTCGTAACGGACGGTCGAGGAGACCTCCGGGTAGTAGGAGCGCGAGGACTCGACGTTGTGGTGGACCCGTTGCACCCCCGCTTCCTTCAGCGACTTGGCGCGCTCGGCCGACATGTGGCCGATCGAGGCGCAGCGCTTGAGGTTGGTCTGCTCGGCGACCAGCCGCGTTCCCTCGAGGATTTTCGCGAAGTCGCGTTTGGAGAGGCCCTGGCCCTGGGTGACCATGCAGAAGCGGTGGGCACCGGCGGCTTCGGCCGCCTTTGCGTGCTCGAGGATCTGCTCCGGCTCCAGCATCGCGTGCATCGGCGTGTCGGCCTCGGCGTAGCGCGACTGGGCGCAGAAGCCGCAGTCCTCGGCGCAGCCGCCGGACTTGGCGTTGACCAGCGAGCACATGTCGGTCGAGTCGCCGAAGTTCTCGCGACGGACCTCCCAGGCGCGCTCGACCAGGGCCCCGATCTCGTCGTGGCGGGTCTGCCGCCCGTACTCGAGGGCTTCGTCAAAGGTGATCAGAGAGGGCATTCCTGACTCTTTTCCAGGTAATGGTCCGGGGGGTGAATTGAGGGACAAGGCTAGGAACCAGCCCGGACGCTTGGCCTTTGCTGTGGCGGGAGTGCAGTTGTCCCCGGTATGCGGGGAGAAGTGCCTACAGCGTCCGTTAGCGTGGGGCTGTGGACCGCGATTTAGCGCGCAGGCGACGGCTGGCGGTGGGCCTTCTCGCCGGCCTGGCGATCGCGGCGTTTGCGCTCGGCGCCGCGCTCAGCGACTCGCCCTCGCCACGGCCCGAGGTGGCAGGCACGCTCTCGATCCCGCGCCTGGCGGGGGAGCGGATCTTGGCCGGCCTCAGCGGTACCGCCGTCTCGCCGGGCCTGGAGAAGGCGATTGGCGAGGGCCGGGTGGCCGGCGTGGTCCTCTTCGCCGACAATCTCCCCAGCCGTGCTGCCGGCCGCCGCCTGATCGCCCGTCTGCAGGCGATTCGCCGTCCGCCGGCGCTGCGCAACCCGCTGCTGGTGATGATCGATCAGGAGGGCGGTCTGGTGAAGCGGGTCGGCGGCGCGCCGGCCGCTTCGGCGGAGGAGATGGGCGAGCGTGGAGCTGCCTTCAGTCGTGAGCAGGGCCGGCGCACGGCGGCGAACCTGCGCGAGCTCGGCGTCAACGTCGACCTGGCGCCGGTTCTCGACGTCGCCCGTCCCGGTGGGACGATCGCCGAGGGCGAACGCGGCTTCGGCTCGACCGTCCCGCGGGTCGTCGCGACCGCGATCCCGTTCGCCGCGGGATTGCAGAGGGGCGGCGTCGCGGCCACCGCCAAGCATTTTCCGGGGCTGGGGGCGGCGCCGGAAAACACCGACTTTGCGGTGCAGCGGATCGGCCTCTCGAAGCGGACGCTGAGGGACGTCGACGAGGCTCCCTACCGCGACTTCGCCGCGATCGGCGGCGACCTGGTGATGCTCAGCACCGCGATCTACCCGGCGCTCTCACCCGACCCGGCCGCCTTCTCCCGCGCGATCGCCACCGGTGAGTTGCGCACTCGCCTCGGCTTCGAAGGGGTTTCGATAACCGACGCGCTCGACACCGTCGCGGTACGCGCCTTCGGGGGCCCGGCCAGGTCCGGCGTAGCCGCGGCCAACGCCGGCTCCGACCTGCTGCTCTTCACCGATCTGACTGCGGCTGAACGAGCCTGGCGGGCGCTGGTGGCGAGGCTTCGCGACGGCGGCCTCGACCGCGAGGAGTTCGAGGCCTCGGCCCAGCGAGTGCTCGACCTGCGCCGCGAGCTGGCGCCACGCTGAGCCCGTCAGGACGTCCCCGCCGGATCATCGCGGACCGCGACCGGGTCGAAGACGCGGACACCGTCGCGGCCGCCGTCCTTGGCCGCGTACATCGCCGTGTCGGCTTCGGAGACGACCGACTCGATGCTGGTTCGCGGGTCTTCGCCGAACATCGCCACGCCGATGCTGGCCGTGATCGGATCGACCTCGCCGTGGGTGGGCTGGTGCCCGCGGATCGCGGTCGCGATCGAGTCGGCCACCATCCGCGCCTCTCCGGGACTACAGCGCGGGAGGACGATCGCGAACTCGTCGCCACCGAGGCGGGCGAGGCTGTCGCTCTCGCGGGTGCGCTGGCCGAGGACTTCGGCGATCTCCTTGATCGTGCGGTCCCCGGCCGGGTGCCCGTGCAGGTCGTTGACCTGCTTGAAGTGGTCGAGGTCGAGCATCAGCACCGCGCCGGTCGTTCGCTCGCGGCGGCCACGGGCCATCGCCAGCCGCAGGTCCTCCTCGAAGCGGCGGCGGTTCTTCAGCCCGGTCAGCGGGTCGAGGCTCGCTTCGCGCTGCAGTTCCTGCATCCGTTCGTTGCGGCTCCAGACGAGGATCAGCGATCCCAGCAGCGCCGCCAGCGCGATGCCGACCACGGCCAGCAGCAGCGGCAGGCTGACGTCCGGGCGGTCTGGGTCGCGCACCACCAGCAGCCAGGTGCGGTCGGCGATGTGGATCGGCGCGTCGGCCGCGTCGTCGAGCTCTCCCTGGTGACCGACGACGTGGTTGCGGTCGATCCGCAGCTGCACGTCGACCGCGTCGGCGACCGTCGAGACCGCCGCCTGGGCGAGGTCGTCGATGCGGAAGGCTCCGGCGGCGAAACCGATCAGGGCCGCCCGCCGCTGCGCCATGGTCGCGGTCGGGGCGCCGTCCCGGTAGACCGGCCGGTAGACGTTAATGCCGACGCCGCCGAGCAGCAGCTTCACCGGCGGCGTCGCCACCGGCTCGCCGCGGTCGCGGGCACGGCGTAGGAACGGCGAGCGTTCGGGGTCGGCCCCGAGGTCGTAGCCGATGGGGGAGCCGTTTCCGAGGGCGGTGATTGCGTAGACGATCGGGTAGTAGACCGGCCGCGTGCGGGCTTTGCGGGGTCCCGTCGGGCTCGGTTCGAAGATCGGCGCTCCGTGGCGCCGTTCGAAGGCCGCCCGCTCGGAGTCGGGCAGACGCTGGATGAAGGCGGTGCCGCTCAGCGCCCCCTCCTCCAGCAGGGGGGCCGCGACGACGTCGAACTCGTGCTCGCTGAAGTCCCCCTCGGCCTGGAAGAAGGCGGCGGCGCTGGCCAGTTGCCCGATCGAGAGGCTGGCCACGGACTCCGCCTGGTGGGCCGCTCGCACCGCTTCGTCGCGCTGACTCTCGTGGAAGTCGGCGCTGTCGTCGGCGTGGACGATCAGCGCCGCGGTCACCGAGCCGGCCGCGATCAGCAGTACGGCGACGAGGCCGATCCAGAAGCGAAGTCGCATCCCATCATTGTCGGTCAACTCGGCACTTCTCGTTGGAGATGGGAGGGGACGTGCGCCGGCCTGTCGTTCAGGCGCCGGGAACGGCGGCCAGCGACTCCCAGAGGTAGAGGCCGGCGAGGCTGCGATGGGGGCGCCACGGCTCGCCGATCTCCAGCACTCGCTCGGGCGCCGGCATCTCCTCGAGCTCGTACTCGATCTGCACCGCTTTGCGGATGCCGAGGTCGCCGCCGGAGAGGACGTCGGGCCGCTCGAGGTGGAAGATCAGGAACATCTCGGCGGTCCAGCGGCCCAGCCCGCGCACGGCGACGAGCTCCTCGATCGCCTCCTCGTCGCTGAGCCGATCGAGCCGGTCCAGCTCCAGCTCGCCGCTGAGGACGTGAGAGGCGAGGTCGCGGACGTACTCGACCTTGCGCCCCGAAAGGCCGGCGCCGCGCAGGTCGGCCTCGCTCGCTTCGAGCAGCTGCTCGGGGGAGGGCGTCGCACCGTCGAAGACGTCCAGCACCCGCAGGTAGATCGTCCGCGCCGCTTTGGTCGAGAGCTGCTGGCCGACGATCGCCCGCAGTAGGGCGCCATAGGCGTCGCCCGGTCGCTCCTCGCTGCGCCGCCGCAGCCGCGTCGCCAGGTCGATCTTGCCTACCCGCTCGATCAGGGCTGCCATCGTCGGGTCGGATGCGGCGAGGGCGGCCCGTGCCTTGGCGCTCACCGCCCTGTCCACTTGGGCGCGCGCTTTTCGCCGAAGGCGGTGATGCCCTCGAGAAAGTCCGCGGAGGAGATGCCGGACTCGCGCAGGGTGATCAGGCTGGCCTCCTGCTGGTCGGTGAGGACCGGACAGGCGTTGAGCAGATCGATCGCCTGCTTGTTGCCGCGCACCGAGAGCGGCGCATTGGCGGCGATCGTGGCGGCCAGCTCTACCGACTCGGCCTCGCAGTGCTCGTCGTCGACGACTTCGCTGACGAGCCCGAGACGCGCGGCCCCAGGCGCCTCGTAGTTGCGCCCGGTCAGGAACATCTCTTTGGTCTGCGCCAGACCGATCGTGTCGAGGAACCGGCGCAGACCGGTATGGCTGTAGATCAGTCCCAGTTTCGCCGGTGGCATCCCCAGTTTCGCCTTGGCGGCGCAGATCCGCAGGTCGCAGGTGATCGCCAGCTCGAGGCCGCCGCCGAGGCAGTGGCCGTTGATCGCCGCCACGGTCGGCCAGGGGTGGTTTGCGACCGCCTCCATCGCGGCGTGGAAGGGGTGGGCGACCAGGGCCTGGGCATCGCGCTCGAAGGTCTCGTCGGGGATCGCCGCGATGTCATAACCGGCGGAGAAGACCGGCGGCGTGCCGGTGATCAGCACGCAGCGGGTCTCGATCCCGCGGTCGAGCTGGGGAAGTATCTCCGCCAGGGCGTCGAGCATCTCGTGGTCGAGCGCGTTGCGGCGCTCGGGGTTGTCGATGCGAAGACGGGCGACCGCGTCGGCAGGCCGGTCGAGGACGAGCTTGCCGCTCGCCAGGCGTTCGGCCACGGGATCTACTCCAGCACCACGAGGACGTCGCCTTCGCTGACGGCTTGGCCCTCCTCGCAGCGAATCTCCTTCACCGTGCCATCGTCCTCGGACTCGACCGGGATCTCCATCTTCATCGACTCGAGGATGGCGACGGTGTCCCCGTCGGAGACCTGGTCCCCGACCGCTACTTCTATTTTCCAGACGTTGCCGGTGATGTGCGCCTCGATGTTTGGCATCGGCGGGACAATAGCCGCCGTGAAGGACTCGCTCGCCGTGATAATCGCCGCCCGCAACGAGGCGGACCGGATTGCGGAGACGGTGAAGGCGCTGCGCAGCGCCTTCCCGGCGGCGGCGATTTGGGTCGCCGACGACGCCTCCGGCGACGGCACCGCCGAGGCGGCGATGACGGCCGGTGCGCAGGTGGTGAGCCGCGGCCGCCCGCACGGCAAGGGCGCGAACGTCACCGCGGCGGCCGAGGCGGCGCTCAGCGCCGAGCCGCTGCCGCACCTGTTCCTGCTCTGCGACGGCGACCTCGGCGCCTCGGCATCCCGTTTGACACCGCTGGTGACGGCGGTCGAAGCGGGGGAGTGCGACCTCGCCGTCGCCGCTTTCTCGCGCCGCCTCGGCGGCGGCTTCGGCCTCGCCCTCGGCTTCGCCCACTGGTCGATCCGGCGTCTCTGCGGCGCCGAAACCAAGGCCCCGATCTCCGGCCAGCGGGTGCTGCGGACGGAGGCCCTTCGCGCCACTCTGCCCTTCGCCGCCGGCTTCGGGATGGAGATCGGGATGACCGTCGACGCGGTCCGCGCCGGCTACCGCCTCGGCGAGTACGAGCTGGACCTCGAGCACCGGGCGACGGGGCGAACCCTCGCCGGTTTTTCCCACCGCACCGTCCAGCTGCGGGACTTCGTCCGCGTCTACGTGTCGCGTCGGCGCTAAGCTGGAGTGTGATGCGGGGGAGGCTGAAGAGGCTGGGAGCACTGGTGATCGCGACCGTGGTCTTTGCCGCGGGCGCCTCGCTGGCCCAGGCCGAGCTGACCGCGCACGGCGATCTCTTCGTCAAGTTCAGCGGCGGCATCACCCCCGATGCGCTGCCGCGCCACGCGCGGGCTCCGATCGCGGTCCGCATCACCGGCACGGTCAGAACCCTCTCCGGCGAACGGCCTCCGGCCCTGCGCGGGATTGTGGTTGCGCTCAACCGCGGCGGTCGCCTCGATGCGCACGGCCTGCCCGTCTGCCATCGCAGCCAGCTCGAACCGTCGACGACCGCGCAGGCCTTGGAAGCCTGCGGCCCGGCTCTGGTGGGCGAAGGGACCTACGCGGCTGACGTGGCCTTTCCGGAACAGGAAGCCTTCCCCTCGCATGGGCACGTCCTTGCCTTCAACGCCGTCGTCGGCGGCCAGCGCGCGATTCTCGCCCAGGTCTACGGTGAGAACCCGGCGCCGACCACGCGCGTCATCGTCTTCCTGATCCGCCAGAGCGGCGGCACCTACGGCACGGTCCTCAGCGGCGCGCTGCCGGAAACGCTCAACCGCTGGGGGTACCTGACGCGCATCAGCCTCAACCTGCACCGCGAATATCTCTACCGCGGCCAGCGCCACAGCTATCTCAGCGCGACCTGCGCCGCCCCGGCCGGGTTTCCCGGCGCCGTGTTCCCCTTTGCGCGCGCGTCGATGATCTTCGACGATGGTCGCACCCTGGAATCGACGCTCACTCGCAGCTGCAAGGTGCGGGACTAGACCCAGCGGTGATCCTGGCGATCGACCAGGGTACGACGGGCACGACCTGCCTCGTCTTCGACGGCGAGGGACGGATCGCAGGCCGGGCCTACTCGGAGTTCGAGCAGCACTTTCCGCGCCCGGGCTGGGTCGAGCACGACGCCGGCGAGATCTGGGAGGTGACGCGGCGGGTCGCCGCCGAGGCGATAGCCGCCGCCGGGCTCGAGGGCCACGAGCTGGATGGGATCGGGATCACCAACCAGCGCGAGACGGTGGTGGCTTGGGACCCGGCTAGCGGCGAGCCGGTCCACCGCGCCCTGGTCTGGCAGGACAGGCGCACCGCCGGGCGCTGCGACGAGCTGCGCGCAGCGGGGCAGGAGGCATTGGTGCGAGAGCGCACCGGGCTGACGATCGACCCTTACTTCTCCGCGACCAAGATCGAGTGGCTGGCGGGCAACGTGGAGCGAGCGGAGCGGGCGGTCTTCGGGACGATCGACTCCTGGCTGCTCTTCAAGCTGACCGGCCGCCACGTCACCGATTACTCCAACGCCTCGCGAACGATGCTGTTCGATATCCGCCGGCTGAGCTGGGACCCGGAGCTCTGCGAGCTGCTGGGGATCGATCCGGCGCGCCTGCCCGAGCCGCTGCCCTCCGCCCACGTCTACGGGACCACCGGCGAGTTCGGCGGCGAGGTGCCGGTGGCGGGGATAGCCGGCGATCAGCAGGCCGCCCTCTTCGGCCAGGCCTGCCACCGCCCGGGCATGGCGAAGAACACCTACGGCACCGGCAGCTTCGTCCTCCTCAACACCGGTCCCGAGGCGCCTCGCCCTCCCGACGGCCTCATCGCCACCGTCGCCTGGGGGCTCGAGGACGAGGTCGCCTATGCGCTGGAGGCTTCGATTTTCGTCACGGGGGCGGCGGTGCAGTGGCTGCGGGACGGGCTGGGGGTCATCGAGGAGGCGGGGGAGACCGAGGCCCTGGCGGCATCGCTCGACTCCAACGACGGCGTCTACTTCGTCCCTGCCCTGACCGGGCTCGGCTCGCCGCACTGGGACCCCTATGCGCGCGGCACGATCGTCGGCCTCACCCGTGGCAGCGGCCGCGCCCACCTGGCGCGGGCGGCGCTGGAGGCGATCGCCTACCAGACGGTCGACGCGGTGCGCGCTCAGGAGGCCGCCGCCGGCGAGCGGCTGGAGCTGCTGAAGGCCGACGGCGGCGCCGCCGCCAACGGCTGGCTGATGCAGTTCCAGGCCGACCTGCTCGGCGCCCCGGTGGTGGTGCCGGAGATCGTCGAGACGACCGCGCTGGGGGCCGCCTACCTAGCCGGGATCGCGACCGGGCTCTGGACCCGCGAGCAGGTGGGGGAGATGTGGCGCGAGTCGGCCCGGTTCGAGCCGCGGATGGGGAACGACGAACGCGAGGCGCTGCTGTCCGACTGGCGCCGGGCTCTGGCGCGATCGCGGGGCTGGGCGCGGCCGGATATGCCCGCGTAACCGTCGCGCCGGCAGAGGGTAGGCAAAGGCGGCGGCGCCCCCGCTGCCGTTCTCGTCATGGCGGACATGAGGCCACAGACCTACAAGGACCCGCGCCCAGCGGAGTACTTCACGCAGTTCCACGAGGCCGCGCGCAAGGGTGTCGGCTGGACCTACACCTTCGCCCGCATCATCCTCACCCTGCCGACGCTGCTGATCTACCGGGTGCGGGCGATCGGAGTTGAGAACGTGCCGCGCGAGGGCGCCCTGGTCCTCGCCCCCAATCACTTCAGCCAGATGGACCACTTCTTCGCCGGCCTCTACCTGCGACGGAAGATCCGCTTCATGGCGAAATCGCAGATGTTCGGCCCGCCCGTCCTCACTTACATCTACAAGCACGGCGGCGTCTTCCCGGTCCGCCGCGGACACCACGACGAGGAGGCGATCGCGACCGCCTACGAGATCCTCGCTCAGGAAGAGATGCTGCTCGTCTACGCGGAGGGCGGCCGCTCGCGCTCGAGCGAGATGGGGAAGCCGAAACCGGGGATCGGCCGGATCGCATTGGAGTCGGGCGCCCCGATCGTCCCGGTCGCGATCCACGGCTCGGCCCGGGTGCGCGGCTGGAAGCGGCTGCACTTCCCCAAGGTCACCGTCCAGTTCGGCAAGCCGATGACCTTCCCGGTCGAGCCCTCGCCCGGCCGCGAGCGCCAGCTCGAGGTGGCGACGGCGATCTTCGCCGAGGTGCGGGAGATCTACGAAGGTCTCGCTACTCGTAGCGAGAGTCGAGCCCGGCGTAGAAGTCCGGATCATGCCCCGGCGTGATCGTGGCGCCGGGGAACTGAGAGTGGAAGAGCCGCAGCTCCTGCAGTGAGCGGCGGAAGTTGTGGGCGTCGAAGGGCCGTGGCGGCATCGCCGCATCGCCGGCGAGCTGGGCGGCCATGTACATCGCGTCGCCGCCGATCACGAAGTCGTCCTGCTCGAGCCGGCAGACCACCGACATGTGGCCGGCGCTGTGGCCGGGGGTGAAGGCGAGGTGGATCGAGCCGTCGTCGAAGAGGTCGAAGGTACGGCCGAAGCTGGCGTAGGAGTCGATTCCGGCGCGGTCGAAGTCGACGGTGCGGTAGTCGAAGGCGTAGTCGTAGTGGGGGCGGCGGTAGCCGTTGAGGGTGGGGCGCGGGCCGACCGCGGCCGCCTCCCACTCGTTCTCGCTGACGACGAAGGTCGATTGCGGGAACTCGGAGATCGCCGAGCTGTGGTCGCTGTGCAGGTGGGTCATCACCACGATCGGGATCTCTCCCGCGTCGAGCCCGCGCTTGCGCAGCTGCGCGGGGACGTCTTCGCCGGCCTCCAGGGTCGGCCGGCCGACGCGATTGCCGAGGCCGCCGAAGTTCTCCTTGCCGTCGGTGGCGATCGAGGGGTGGAGCCCCGTGTCGACGAGGATCGGGCCGGCGCTGGGATGGTGGATCAGGAAGGCCGGGACGGGGATCACGTTGGGCGGCCGGTTTCCGAGCAGCGCCCACAGCAGCTTCGGGGTAAGGAAACGTCCGCCCGGACTGACCATCATCGCCTGCGGGAAGTCGACGTGGCCGGCGATCAGCGGTTCGACGGCGACCGTCGCTCCCGGCGTCCCCCCGGCGAGCGGCTCGTGCAGGGGCTTTGCCTCCACCTGGACCTTCATCGCCGGTGACATTACGCAGAACGACCCCCTATAGGGTTGCGCGCCGATGGCTGAAAGCTCGCATTCGCAGGTGTTCCGGGACGGTTTGCTCGACGGTCAGGTCTGCGTGGTCTCCGGTGCCGGCAGCGGCCTCGGCCGGGAGACGGCGCTGGAGCTGGTCCGTCTCGGCGCCACCGTCATCGCCTGCGGGCGCCGCGAGGCACCGCTGGCGGAGACGGCCGGGCTGGCTGCGGACCTGCCCGGGAGCTTCGAGCACGAGATCCTTGACATCCGCGAAGAGGAGCCGGTTGGCCGCTTCTTCGACGGGTTGCTGGAGCGCCACGGCCGCCTCGACGTGCTTGTCAACAACGCCGGCGGCCAGTTCCTCAGCCCGGCCGAGGCGATCACCCCGAAGGGCTTCCACACCGTGATCGACCTCAACGTCCAGGGCACCTGGCTGATGACCCACGCCGCGGCGACCAAGGCCTTCATCCCCCAGGGCGGGGGCAAGGTGCTGAGCGTCACCCTCTCCCCCCACAACGGGATGCCGGGGATGGTCCACTCCGGCGCCGCCCGGGCCGCGGTCGAGAACATGATGCGGACGCTGGCGATCGAGTGGGCCCGCTTCGGGATCAAGACCGTGGCACTCGCCGCCGGCCAGTTCGCGACCGAGACGCTGCTGACTAAGTATCCGCAGGTGGTCGTCGACAACCTCGAGCGCTCGATCCCGATCGGCCGCGCCGGCCGTCCCGAGGAGATGGCCTGGCTGGTCGCCTACCTGGCCTCGCCCGCCGGCGACTTCTTCTCCGGCACGACGATCACGATCGACGGTGCCCGCGACAACTGGGCCGGCCCCTGGCCGCCGCAGGCGATCGCCACCGACGCCGGCGACCCGGTCGCCGAGGAGCGTCGCCCGAAGGAGTAGCTGTGCGCCCCCACGAAGCTGCGGGGAGGGGCACCGACCCTCTAACGCGGCTCGAGCACTACCAGAGGGATCTCGCGCTCGGTGCGAAGTGCGTAATCTTCATAGCCCCAATAGGCTTCCAACGCCAGCGCCCAAAGGCGATCTCGCTCCTCTGGCCTGGCCACACGGGCGCGGACCTGGCGAATCTCCGGTCCGATCTGCACGGTTGTGTCCGGGTTGGCAACGAGGTTGTAGAACCAGGCCGGATTTTTGGGGAAGCCTCCTTTGGAGGCGACAATGACGACGTCGGCTCCGTCCGCGACGAACCCGAGCGGCGAGGTGCGCTTGATGCCGCTCTTGGCCCCGACGTGGTCAAGCAATAGAACCTTGCCGGGAATCCCGGGGAGCTTCGTCCCGAGGCGCCCGCCTGACCTCCGATAGAGGAACGTGTGGAATCCCATGACCCTGTAGAGCAGGGGCCAGATCTTGTCCGCAGTCTCGAGATAGAACGGCGGGGGTCTGTCCGGCGTTTTGTCCATCTTGCCCATCTCAGGTGTACATCCCGCCGAACATGCCGCCGGTGACGTTCAGCACCTGGCCGTGCACGTAGTTGGCCAGCGGCGAGGCGAGGAAGAGGACCGGGCCGGAGGCCTCCTCGGGCGTGGCGGGGCGGCCGACCGGGATGATCGCCGAGGCCATGGCCCGCATCTGCTCGGGGATGCCGAGCTCGATCTTCTCGCCACTGGGAGCGGTCATCTCGCCGCCCTCCTCTTTGGCGGCGGTGAGGCGGGTGTCGACGAAGCCGAAGGCGACCGCGTTGACGTTGATCTTGAACTGGCCCCACTCCTTGGCGAGGGTTTTGGTCAGGCCGACGACGCCCGCCTTTGCGGCCGAGTAGTTGACTTGGCCGGCGTTGCCCATCGTCCCCGAGGTCGAGGAGACGTTGATCAGCTTGCGGAAGACCTCCTTGTCTTCGCCGCGCTCGGCCTTGGCGGCCTCGCGCCAGTGCGGGGCGAGCGCCCGGGCGACCCGGAAGGGGACGACCGTGTGGATGTCGATCATCGCCTGGAACTGCTCGTCGGTCATCTTGTGGGCGACGCCGTCCCAGGTGTAGCCGGCGTTGTTGACGCAGACGTCGACGGCGCCGAAGGCGTCGATGGCGGCAGCGACGAGGTCGTCGCCGGCGCCGGTCTTGGTCAGGTCGCCGGCGAAGACGGCGGTCTCGCCGTCGATTTCACCGGCCGTCTGCTCGGCCACGTCGGCGTCGAGGTCGTTGATCAGGACCTTGGCGCCCTCGGCCGCGAACAGCTCGGCGGTCGCCCGTCCAATGCCTCGCGCCGACCCCGTGACGATCGCCGCTTTTCCATCGAGAAGTCCCATCAGTCTGCGTCTCCTTTAGTTCGTGAAGTCGGCGCCGGAGGCTACAGGGATCGGCGCGCTACTGGTTGACTGGCCAGTTTTGGGCGAAGGACTCAGTTGAGCCGGGTTGCGCCGTCATCGGTGATCCGCCAATGGGGATTGTGGGCGACCTCCCAGGGGTGGCCGTCGGGGTCGACGAAGACGCCGCTGTAGCCGCCCCAGAAGGTCCTGCCCGGCTCGCGGCCGATCGCCGCCCCGGCGGCTCGCGCCTCCTCGACGGCCGCATCGACCTCCTCCGACGAACCGAAGTTGAGGGCCAGGGTCACTCCGCCCCAGCCAGCCGAGTCCTCGACGCAGCTGTCCGCGGCGAGCCTGGCGCGATCCCAAAGTGCCAGCACCATGTCGCCGGCCTGGAAGAAGGCGACGTCGTCGCCGGGCTCCGCCCCGGTGGTCCAGCCGAGCGCTTCATAGAAGGTCCGCGCCCGCTCCAGGTCGGCGACGCCGAGGGTGACCACGCTGACCCGCTGCTTCATAGGCCGATTCTTCCAGTAAGAATGGCGGCGTGAGCGAACTGGTCAGCATCTTCCTGCTCTCGCTGCTGGCGATGTTCACGCCGACGCTGCTGGCGGCGGTGACGGTGATGATGCTGCTGCCGAACCCGAAGAAGCTGATGCTCGGCTACCTGCTTGGTGCCTACACGACCAGTATCAGCCTCGGCCTGCTGATCGTCTTCACGCTGCACGGGTCGGAGAGCGTCAGCACCGCCAAGCACACGCTGAGCCCGGCCGAGGACATCGTCGTCGGCCTCTTGGCGCTGCTGGTCGCCTTCGTGCTCGGCAGCGGCCGCGATGCGCCGCTGCAGGAGCGGCGCCGGCACCGGCAGGAGGCGAAG
Organism: uncultured Solirubrobacterales bacterium; assembly: GCA_963812145.1. Classification (GTDB taxonomy): domain Bacteria; phylum Actinomycetota; class Thermoleophilia; order Solirubrobacterales; family 70-9; genus VAYN01. The sequence goes on along the minus strand of CAWEUG010000002.1, from coordinate 403,099 downwards.
GCTGAGACGGGCGAGGCGAAGGAATCCTGGCCGGAGCGGATGCTCGGCAGAGGATCGGCCCGCATCACCTTCGCGGTTGGCGTCCTGCTGACCTTCCCCGGCGTCTCCTACTTGACCGCCCTCGACCGCATGGCCAAGCTCGACGCCGGCGTACCGGCGACCGTGCTGCTGGTGCTCGGCTTCTGCCTGATCCAGCAGCTGCTGCTCGAGCTGCCGCTGCTGGGCTACGCGTTCGCCCCGGATTGGACCAGGGATGCGGTGACGCGCTTCCGCGCCTGGCTCGGCCGCAACGGTCGTCGCGGGGCAGTGCTCCTCGCCGCGGCGATCGGCGCGCTGCTCCTCCTGCGCGGCCTGATCACGCTGTTTGCGTAGCCGCTCGCTGCGTCGGTCGTCACCCCCCGCATCACCGTGTCGCAGTCGTTGGATCACGTCCTGATTTCTCGGTCTTTGCGTGAATTTCGCCCGGTTCTCCCCACTGCCGGCGATGCCGGGTCCATACGATCGGCCGGATGCGGTTCCCCCTCGGCCACCGCCTCCTGATCCTTGTGCTCGGGATGCTTGCCCTGCTCGTGGCACCCACCGCGGCGTCTCCGGCCGGCAGGATCATCATCGCCGGTCCCGCCTCGGGATCGCATCTCCGCTTGAGCACGGAGGCACGGACCATCGTCGTCGAAGGGGTGATGGCGGATGCGCCGCCGCGGGGATGCCACTTCACCCACGGCCATCGTGCCGCCTCCTGCTCCCTTGCCGGCGCCACCGCGATCGAAGTGGAAATGGGCCCGGGCAACGACTTCGTGGAAGTGCTGGACCCGCTGCCGCTCGATCTCACCGTCCGCCTCGGGTATGGCGAAGACAAGTTCATCGGCAACGCGGAGGAGGACCTCTGCTATCCGGAAGGATCGAGACGCAACCGCTGCCTCGGTGAAGGTGGCGACGACATCTGTATCACCGGCTCCCAGAACAGCGACTGCGTCGGCGGCGATGGCGATGACTACTGCCGGACGAGCGCGGGCAGCGACGGCTGCTGGGGTGGCCCCGGCGACGACGCTTGCTACATGGGCCGCGGGCAGGACGGCTGCCACGGCGAAGCCGGCGATGACCGCCTCTTCGGGGAACACGACCCGGACCAGCTCTACGGCGGCGAAGGCTTCGACTACTGCGACGGCGGACCGGGGATGGGCTACTCGCGCACCTGCGAGGCCGGGCCCGGCCGCTGAGCGAGCGAGCCCGGTGCGGTCCGCGGCCCTGAAGCGGGGTGTGCTCTACGCGGGCAGTATTTCCGAGACAGCCTGCACGATGTGGCGGTGGGACCTGTCGTCTAGGTCGAGTTCGACGATGTCGGTGGGATTGACGGCCGGCAGCGCAGGGTTCAAGTAGGGGCGCGACTGTCCCTTGTCGAACAGCAAGACCATCGGGATGCCCAGGGACGTCGCCGCGCCGAGCTCGAACTGGACGCCGGGCGAAGGGGGGCTGCCGATGTGCGCGACGACGACGTCGGCCTGGCGGAGGTCACGGAGGTCGGCTTTCAGGGCGGTGATGGGAGAGTCGAGCTGTTCACCCCACTCCTCGCGAACGTGAGCGCTGATGACCTTGTGTCCGGCCTGCTCCAATGCACCGATCACGCTCTCGAGCCAGCCGCGATAGTCCGCCGCGACGCGACCGGTGTCGGGATGCAGCGCCTGGGTGAATGGGGCGGCGAGGAAAACACTCGTCCGATCTGTTCCGTCTTTACTGTCGCCGCTCGGGAAGTAGAAGCTCCAGTTGATTCCAAAATCGAAGATCGCGTTGAACAACATCGCCGTGCCGCCGGCGTACACCAGGAAGTCGGTGCGGTCGCCGCCTGCGATCGCATAGACGGCCAGGAGGGCAATGAGAAAGAGAACGTTGTTGAGCATCCATTTGCGTTGATGGGAAAACCCTGCTTGATCCTCGCTCGGCTGCTGCACCACCAGAACCCAGATCACGTCCGACGCAAGCAGGACGACGAAGAGCATCAGCAGCTGCTCCGGGTGGCTCGCGTAGAAGCTCATCACCGCAAACAGGATGCTCTGGGCGAGGATCACGAAGAAGTCGACTCCCAGGCCTCCCCAAGGCGCCGGCTTGACGGTGTGATGCGGGCGCTCCTCCCCTCCGTAGACGGAATCCAGGTGACGAATGTTGCCGTGGTAGAACCGGAATATCGTGAGAATCAGCAATCCGGAGAAGACGATCCCTTCGGCAGGAAGGTCCCCTAGGTTCTTGGCATCGGAATAGTGCCCTCCGGTCAGCAGTAGCACCAGAGTGTTGGTCATGGTGAGGGCCATGATCACCGTTACGATCTCTTTCACGGATGACACGGCGGAGCCGGAGCCCGCAGGAGGGTCAGTCCATGGGATGGGTGACCGGTCGGTCATTTCCGCATCATAGGTGCGGCCGAGGTTGCGGTGCGGTTGGTTCGGGGAAGTTCAGCGGAAACTCATCCCTGACAGTGGGCTTCGTGCGGGCCAACTGCCTTCCCGAACAGAGGTGATCCTGCTGGTGTGTCATAGCCAGAGTCGACTACAACCCCATCTGCTTGCCAAGGATCTCCTTCATGATCTCGTCGGTGCCGCCGCCGATCGGGCCGAGGCGGGCGTCGCGGACGGCGCGCTCGATGCCGTACTCGCGCATGTAGCCGTAGCCGCCGTGGATCTGCAGGGACTGGTCGGCGACCTCGAGCAGGGAGCGCTGGGTGACCAGCTTGGCCATGCTGACGTCGCGGATGCAGTCCTGTCCCGTGTGGAAGAGGCGCAGGGCGTTGTAGGTGAGGGCGCGGGAGGTCTCTGCCTTCAGTGCCATCTCGCCGACCTGGTGGCGGATCGCCTGGAACTTGCCGATCGGGCGGCCGAAGGCTTCGCGCTCTTTGGCGTAAGCGACGGTGGTCTCGATTAGCCGCCGCATGCCGCCGATCGCGCCGATCGCCATCAGCAGCCGCTCCCAGGCGAAGTTGGCCATGATCAGCTTGAAGCCGCCGTTCTCCTCGCCGAGCAGGTTCTCCACCGGCACCTCGACGTCGGTGAAGGCCAGCTCGCCGGTGTCGGAGGAGTGCCAACCCATCTTCTCCAGCTTTGCCGCCACCTCGTAGCCGGGCATCTCCCGCTCGAGGACGAGGAAGGAGATGCCGCCGTGGCCGCCCTCCTCGTTGGTCTTGCAGGCGCAGACGAGGAAGTCGGCGCGGACCCCGTTGGTGATGAAGGTCTTGGCGCCGTTGACGATGAAGCGGTCGCCGTCGCGCCGGGCGCTGGTGGAGATGCCGGCGACGTCGGAGCCCGCGCCGGGCTCGGTGATCCCGAGGGCGCCGATCTTCTCACCGGCGATGCCCGGCACCAGCCAGCGCTGCTTCTGTTCCTCGCTGCCGAAGTGGAAGATCGGCGGCATCGCGATCGAAGCATGGGCGTTGAGCCCGGCGGCGACGCCGCCGGAACCGCCGGAGTGGGCCAGCTCTTCGACCCAGATCGCATCGTGCAGATGAGTGCCGCCCTGGCCGCCGTACTCCTCCGGGAACTTGAGGCCGAGGAAGCCGAGCTCGGCGCAGCGCCCGTAGAGCTCACGCGGGAATTCCCGCGCCGTCTCCCACTCGTCGACGTGCGGCGCGATCTCCTTGGCGACGAAGCGGCTGACGGTCTCCCGCAGCTCCTCGTGCTCCTCGCCGAACGGCGGCAGCACTGCACGTGCTCCGCTGTCCTTTACGACCGTCACCTAGTCGCCGCCCCCAGACGCGGAAGCGCGGGCGCGAGCACTCCGGTCGCTATTGGCGCGCCCGTGCGGGAGCAGAGGAGGCGGCGGTTTGTTCAAAGCCCGTAGCTCTTGCCGATCACGTCGAGCATGACCTCGTCGGTGCCGGCGCCGATGCGGTTGAGACGGACGTCGCGGTAGGCGCGCTCGATCTCGTACTCCTTCATGTAGCCGTAGCCGCCGAGGATCTGGATGCACTCGTCGGCGACCTCGCAGCCGACCCGGGAGGCGAAGAGCTTGGCCATCGTGATCTCGCGCACCGGGTACTCGCCGTTGCCAAAGCGCCAGGCGGTCGCGTAGGTGAACTGCTTCGCCGCCTCCGTTTTGGTCGCCATCTCGGCGAACTTGTGGCGGATCGCCTGGAACTTGCCGATCGGGCGGCCGAAGGCTTCGCGCTCTTTGGCGTACTCGAGGGTCTTCTCGATCATCCGTTCGCAGCCCGCGTGGGAGCCGGCGGCGGCGACCAGGCGCTCGCCCTGGAGCTCCCAGGCGATGTGGTAGAAGCCTTTGCCGACCTCGCCGAGCACGGCGCTGGCCGGGACGCGGACGTCTTCGAAGGCGAGCTCGCCGGTGTCGGAGGCGTGCATCCCCATCTTCTCCAGCTCGGCGGAGACGGTGAAGCCGGGGACCGTCTCGCCCTTCTCGTCGCGCAGATCGACGACGAAGATGGTGATGCCGGCGTGGCGCTCCTCCGGGTCGGTCTTGCAGACGAGGACGATGAAGTCGGCCCGGGGGCCGTTGGTGATGAAGGTCTTGGAGCCGTTGATGACGTATTCGTCGCCATCGCGGATCGCGGTGGTGCGGATGCCGGCGACGTCGGAGCCGGCGCCCGGCTCGGTGATCCCGAGGGAGCCGACCTTCTCGCCTTTGAGGCCGGGTTTGAGGTACTTCTCCTTCTGCTCCTCGGAGCCGAGCAGGTGGATCGGGGGGAGGACCATGTCGGTCTGGACCGCGAAGCCCATGTTGGTGCCGCCGGAGCCGGAGTAGCTCATGCACTCGGCGCGGACCAGCGAGTAGAAGTAGTCGCCGCCTTGGCCGCCGTACTCCTCCGGGAAGCAGAGGCCGAGGAAGCCGAGCTCGCCGGCGCGCTGCATCGCCGAGGTGGGCCAGTAGGTGTCCTCCCACTCGTTGCGGTGGGGCCACAGCTCCTTCTTCACCCACGCCTCCATCGACTCGCGCAGGTCTTCGTGCTCCTGGCTGAAGATGAAGTGCTTACGCCCGGCCGCGTGGTCGGGTTTGATGACGCTGGAGCCATTGGTCGCGGTCGCCACTGGGTGTCTCTCCTCGTTCGAAGTTCCGAATCCGGGCGGTGTCGTCGCCCAAGGGGTGTCTGATTTAAAGGTCCAATAAGGGGCCCTTAAGTCAGACACGTCCCCGCGGGAGTGGACAGTAGCACTTCTCACTTTCAACAAAGTCGGCTATGGTCCCCGCTCGATGAGCGCTGAGAGCTACGAGCTGGTCGCCTACGAGGTCGCCGACGGCGTCGCCACGGTGACCCTGAACAACCCGGAGAAGCGCAACATGCTCTCCGGCCAGATGCTGGCCGAGCTGGTCGACGCGATGAAGGTGGCGAAAGCCTCCGAGGAGGTCCGCGCCGTCGTCCTCACCGGGGCCGGCGACAAGGTCTTCTGCGCCGGCGCCGACCTCGGCGGTTTCGCGGCCGAGGCCTCGCTGGTCCAGAAACACTTCGCCTCCGACCTCTTCCTCGAGTTCTTCCGGCTGATGCCGCGGCTCGGCAAGCCTTCGATCTGCGCCGCCAATGGTCACGTCCTCGCAGGGGGGATGGGGCTGGCGCTCTCCTGCGACCTGGTGATCGCCAAAGAGGGTGCCACCTTCGGCACGCCGGAGATCAACGTCGGCGCCTTCCCCTACATGATCATGTCGATCATCTACCGCAATGTCCCACGCAAGAAGGTCAACGAGATGATGCTGCTGGGCGAGCGGCTGAGCGCCGAGCAGGCGGTCGAGTACGGGCTCGCCAACAAGGTCGTCCCGGCGGGTGAGTTCGACGCCGCCGTGGCCGAGTGGGCCGGCAAGCTGGCCTCCAAGAGCCCGGTGCTGATGCGGCTCGGCCACGACGCGATGTACCGCCAGCAGGACATGGCGATCGACGACGCGCTCGAGTTCCTGCGCTCCCAGCTCTCCCTCACCTTCAGCACCGAGGACATCGTCGAGGGCGTCACCGCTTTCTTCGAGAAACGCGACCCGCAGTGGAAAGGGCGTTAGTGGCCAGCACCGAGCAAGAGTCGAACCACCTGCTTCCCGGCGCCGCGACGCTGGCGGAGCTGAACGAGCAGCTGCACAAGCGCCGCGCCAAGGCGAAGCTGGGCGGCGGCGAGGAGAAGATCGCCAAGCAGCATGAGAGCGGCAAGCTGACCGCCCGCGAGCGTCTCGAGCTCTTGGTCGACGCGGGCACCTTCGTCGAGCTCGGCATCCACGGCCGCCCCCACTTCGCCCAGCGGGCGATGGACGGGGTCGAGGCACCCGCCGACGGCGTCATCACCGGCTGGGGCGACGTCGACGGCCGTGCGACCTGCATCGCCGCCTACGACTTCACGGTGATGGCCGGCTCGATGGGGATGACGGGCGAGCTCAAGGTCACCCGCCTGCGCGAGATGGCGCTCTCCAAGCGGATGCCGTTCGTCTGGCTGCTCGACTCGGCCGGCGCCCGCATCCAGGAGGCGACCGGCTCGCTCTTCGCCGGCTCCGGCTTCCTCTTCCGCGAGGAGGTCGAAATGTCGGGGGTGATCCCGATGGTGGCGGCGATGATGGGGCCCTGCGCGGCCGGCACCGCCTACATCCCCGCCCTCGCCGATTTCGTGCCGATGGTCTCCGGCCAGGGGGCGATGGCGCTGGCCGGGCCGCACCTGGTCAAAGCGGTGACCGGCGAGGACATCTCGATGGAGGACCTCGGCGGCGCCAAGGTCCACTGCCGCAAATCGGGAGTTGGGGACCTCGAGGTGCCCGACGACGAAGCCTGCATCGCCGCGATCAAGACCTATCTCTCCTTCTTCCCATCCAACTGCGACAGCAAGCCGCCCGTCATCGAGACGGACGACCTCGACGACCGCATGTCGGAGAAGCTGATGGAGATCGTCCCCGACTCCTCGCGCCAGCCCTACGACATGTACGACGTGATCCGCGAGATCGTCGACGACGGTGAGTGGTTCGACCTGAAGCCGAAGTTCGCCAAGACCCTGATCACCTGCTTCGCCCGCTTCGGCGGCCAGCCGGTCGGGATCATCGCTAACCAGCCCAAGCAGCTGGCGGGGATCCTCGACAACGACTCCGCCGACAAGGCGGCTCGCTTCATCAACCTCTGCGATGCCTTCCAGATCCCCCTGGTCTTCCTCCAGGACGTGCCCGGCTTCATGGTCGGCTCCAAGGTGGAGCACACCGGGATCATCCGCCACGGGGCGAAGATGCTCTACGCGGTCAGCCGCGCCACGGTGCCGAAGGTGACGGTGATCGTGCGCAAGGCCTACGGCGCCGGCTACTACGTGATGTGCGGGAAAGCGTACGAGCCGGATCTGATCGTCGCCTGGCCCGGGGCCGAGATCTCGGTCATGGGAGCCGAGGGCGCGGTCGAAATCATCGGCCGCTCGGCGATCGAGGCCTCCGACGACCCAGAGGCGACGCGGGAGACGATGCTGAACGCGGTGCGCGAGCAGATCGATCCCTACATCGCCGCCGGCAATGCCGTGATCGACGACATCATCGACCCCCGCGAGACCCGCCCGACGATCGTCAAGGCGTTGCGGATGGCGCGCGACAAGCAGGTGCAGAAGCCGAAGAAACGACATGGAGTGATGCCCGTATGAGCCGCTTCGAGGACCCGGTGGTGATCAGCTGCTCGATCAGCGGCGTGATCGCCAACCGCGACCAGTGCCCGGCGATCCCCTACACGCCGGAGGAGTACGCGGCCGAGGCGCGGCGGGCGGTCGACGAGGGTGCTTCGCAGCTTCACATCCACGCTCGCAAGCCCGACGGCACCCCGTCGCAGGAGATCGAGGACTTCCAGGCGATCACCGAGGCGATCCTGGCCGAGGTCGGCGACGTCATCGTCAACTACTCGACCGGGGCGATCGGGGTATCGATAGAGAAGCGGATCGAGTACCTGCGGGCTCTAAAACCGGACGTGGCGGCGCTCAACATGAGCTCGATGAACTACGCCAAGTACTCCAAGCGCCGCAAGGACTTCGTCTTCAAAACGGTCTTCGAGAACAGCTTCGACACGATCGTCGAGTTCCTCACGGCGATGCGCGAGATCGGCATCAAGCCCGAGAACGAGTGCTTCGACGCCGGCCACGTCGCCAATCTCGATCCGCTGATCGACATGGGGCTGTTGGAGGAACCGCTGCAGATCTCGCTGGTGATGGGGGTGACCGGCGGCATCCGGCCGACCCCGCGCAACGTCACCCTGATGTCGGACCAGATCCCCGGTGGGGCGGAGGGTCCCAACCAGTGGCAGACGATCGGCATCTCTCGCGACCAGTGGAAGCTGCTCGGCGCGGCGCTGGTGCTGGGCGGCAACGTCCGCGCCGGGGTCGAGGACAACCTCTACCTGCCGGACGGCGAGATGTGCCGCTCCAACGGCGACCTGATCGCCAAGGCGCGGCAGATGGCCGAGGACGTCGGCCGCCGCGCCGCCACCGTGGCCGAGGCGCGCGAGCTGCTGGGAGTGCCGAGGCGAGCGGAGGCCTGAGCCGGGTGGCGACCTCGATCCACCGCGCGGGCGTCGCCTGGAACGGTGGCGAGGCCGAGGACGTCCACGCTCACGAGGTCCTGCTCGGCGCCCAGTCGCTGCCCAGCTCCTCGGCTCTGGAGCTTGGCGGCGACGATTCGAAGTCCAACCCCGAGTCGTTGTTGGTCGGCGCCCTCTCCAGCTGTCACATGCTCTGGTTCTTGGCGCTGGCGCGGAAGAAGGGCTTCGAGGTAGCCTCTTATGAAGACGACGCCGACGGCGTGCTCGATGGCAAGCGAATCACCTCGGTGACGCTGCGCCCGCGGGTCCGCTGGGCGGGGGAGCCGCCTCAGCCCGACGGGATCGAGGCGCTTTACCGACGCTCCCACGAGCTCTGCTTCATCGCCAACTCGGTCAACTTCCCGGTCGGGGTCGAGCCCCAGTGAGCGCCCTGCCGCTGAGCGACGTCAAGGTCCTCGACCTGACCCGGCTGCTGCCGGGGGGCTTCTGCTCGTTGCTGCTGGCCGACCTCGGCGCCGAGGTGCTGAAGGTCGAGGACACCGGCATGGGCGACTACATCCGCTGGGCGCCGCCCTACTACGGCAGCGACGAGCAGCAGGCGCTCGGCACCCGCTCCTCCCTCTACCTCTCGCTCAACCGCGGCAAGCGCTCGGTCCGGCTCGATCTCAAGAGCGAGGCCGGGTGCGAGGCGCTGCTGCGCCTGGTCGAGTCCTATGACGTAGTCCTCGACGGCTTCCGCCCCGGCGTCCTCGATCGGCTCGGCGTCGGCTACGAGCGCCTGCGCGAGGCCAACCCGGCGATCGTCTTCTGCGCGATCACCGGCTATGGCCAGGACGGCCCCTACGCGCAGCGCGCCGGCCACGACATGAACTATCTCGGCCTGGTCGGGCTGCTCGGCCTGACCGGCGCCAAGGACGGGCCGCCGGTCCAGTCCGGCGGCCAGATCGCCGACCTCGGTGGCGGCGCCCTGATGGCCGCCTTCGGGGTGATGGCAGCGCTGCACGAGCGCCGGCGCTCCGGCGAGGGGCAGATGGTCGACGTCTCGATGGCCGACGGCGCCCTCTCCTGGCTGGCGATGGTCGCCGGTCGTTACTTCTGCGACGGCGAGGTGCCGCGCCGCGGCGAGCAGCAACTGGCGGGAGGCCTGATCTGTTACCTGCCCTACGAGGTCGCCGACGGCTGGGTTAGCTGTGGCGCCCTAGAGCCGAAGTTCTGGATCGCCCTCTGCAACGGGGTGGACCGTCCCGACCTGATCGAGAAGCAGTTCGAGGCGCCGGGCTCTGACGCCTGGCGCGAGGTCGCGGCGGTATTCCGCTCCCGCTCCCGCGACGAGTGGCTCGCCTTCAACGACGAGCACGACTGCTGCATCGAGCCGATCCTCGATCTCGACGAGGCGCTCGACTCGGAGCTGGTGCGCGCGCGCGAGATGGTGGTCGAGCTCGAGCAGCCCGAGCTCGGCACGGTGCGCCAGCTCGGCCTGCCGGTGAAGATGAGCCGCACCCCCGGCGACCCGACCCGCCCGGCACCGGCCTTCGGGGAGCACACCGAGGAGGTCCTGCGCGAGGCCGGCTACTCGGTCGAGGAGGTCGCGGCGATGCTGGAGTCTGGCGCCGCCGCCGGCCCCCACGTGGGCGCTGAGCCCACGGAGTTCCGTGCATGAGCGCAAAGCCCGCCGATGGGCCGATTTCCCCCGATATAAGTGGGTTTTCGGCCCATCGACCCCAGGAGCTGCTGCGGATGGGGGAGTTGGCCGAGGCCTCCGGCGTGCCGGCGCCGACGATCAAGCACTACCTGCGCGAGGGGCTGCTGCCGGAGCCGGTCAAGACCAGCCGCAACATGGCCTACTACCCGCCCGAGTTCGTCGATCGGATCAAGCTGATCAAGCGCCTGCAGGAGGAGCGCTTCATGCCGCTGAAGGCGATCAAGTCGGTGCTCGAGCAGGGGCCCGAGCGAGCCGGGGCGCTGCTCGAGCTGGAGGATCGTATCCTCGACCGCGCGCTCGCCGGGGAGCGCGCGCGGACCAGCGCCGCCGAGGTCCACAAGCGCTACGGCGTGCCCAGAGAGGTACTGGACCGCCTCGCCGAGCTCGAGGTCCTGACCCCCAACAGCCGCGGCTACTCGCCCTCTGACGTGACCATCATCGAGGCGATCAGCCGCTTCCGCGCCGGCGGCTATGACGAGCAGATCGGCTTTACCGTCTACGACACCCTGCGCTACAAGGAGGCGCTCGAGCAGCTGGTCCATCAGGAGGTCGACATGGTGATGAACCGCCTCGCCGGCGAGGTCTCCCCGGAACGTGTGGTCGAGATGCTCGAAGCCGGCGCCCAGCCGCTCAAAGACCTGATCGCCGCCCTCCACACCAAGCTGATGGTCGCCGAGTTGGAGCGTCATCGCGCCGGCCGTAATCCATAACGGCATTTCGAAGGCTTCCCTTAAAGGGGGGAGCCTCTCGCGGCCGAAAGAGAAGCGTTCGTGCCGTTCTCGAGAGAAACGATGCTGCGCCCGCGCCTGGCCGTACTTGGTGCCGTCGCCGCCTTTGCCCTGGCCACGCAGGCGAGCGACGCCGAGGCTAAGGTCATCCACGCCTGCGTCCAGAAGCACGGCACCACGGCTCACCGCGCCAAGGCTGCGCTCCGGCTGATCCGCAAGTCGGCGCCCTGCCTGCCCTCGGAGCGGCGAATGTCCTGGGTTTCTGGCGCCGGCGGACCGAGCAAGTCTGCGGCTGGACCCGAGGGAGCTTCCGGACCCCCGGGCGACACGGGATCGACCGGGCCAGAAGGGCCTCAGGGGCCCACCGGTCCAGTTGGACTGCCGGGCCTTCAGGGCGAACCCGGGGTTCAGGGCCCGCCGGGATCTCCGGGAAGCCAGGGGCCGATCGGGCCCGAAGGTCCGCCCGGACCGGCTGGGCCGATTGGGCCGCCGGGACCGGTCGGCCCCGCGGGCCCTGCCGGGGCGGACGGTGCAGCTGGGCTTGTCGGGCCGGTGGGGCCGGAAGGCCGGCCGGGCTTGGAAGGTCCTGTGGGGCCGGAAGGCCCGCCTGGGCTCGAAGGGCCGGCGGGTGCCCCCGGCGAACGGGGGGAACCGGGACCCCAGGGCGAACCCGGTCCTCAGGGTGAACCCGGCCCCCAGGGCGAACCCGGTCCTCAGGGTGACCCCGGCCCGCGGGGCGAACCGGGCTCTCAGGGCGAATCCGGGCCACAGGGGCCGCAAGGCGAACCGGGTCCCGAAGGCGAACCGGGCTCGGGCGGGTTCGCGGGTGCCGTGGTGATCACGGCCCATTCCGGTGGCGGCGAGTTCGCCGACGCGACCTGCCCGAAGGGAATGCCGCTGGCGATTGCCGGCGGCAGCGTCATCGACGACAAGGGCGGGACGGTTCTGATCTCGGCTCCGATCACCAAAGGTGAGCTGTCCACCGACGGCCAGCAGCCGACCGGCTGGAGGGTCAGGGCCGGCTCGGGCGCCTACACCTCCTACGCGATCTGCACCAAAGCCGGTGTCAAGGAATCGCCGGAAGAAGAAGGCGAAGAAAAGAAGTGAGCGGAGTCGCGCCGGTCCGCTAGGCGGTGGTGAGGGCGGCGCGGTCGGCTTCGATCTTGCGCAGGGTCATGCGGTGGTCGAGGCGCTCGCAGAGCGCGGCACCCTCTTCGAGCGCATCTTCGACTCCGGCCGAGCCGTTGGCGGCGCGCGCCTGGGCGAGGATCAGCAGGGCCCCCGGCAGCTGCCAGTGCATTTCCCGCTCGCTCGAGGTGGCGGCGGCAGCTTCGGCCTGCGCTAGCGCCTCCTCGGTCCGCCCGGCGCCCAGCAGCGCTCGCGCCCGCAGGGTGCCGCGCCAGGCCTCGCCCTCGCCGCCGACGTTCATCGCCTCGCGGTAGGTGCGGTCGGAGAGCTCGATCGTCTCCACCGCGTCGGAATGGTCGCCGATGGCGATCTGGACATAGGCGAGGCTGGTCAGCGCCAGGGTGCGCGAGAAGACGTCGCCGAGCTGGTCGGTCAGCTCGCAGTTGCGTCGCGCCAGCGCCAGCGCCGGCCCCAGCTCGCCGCGCTCGGCCATCAGGGTCGACTTGTTGCCGCGACTCCAGCTTTCGGTCTCGGGGTCGCCGTGCTCTCCCGCCAGCCGCAGTGACTCGTCCGCGACCCGTTCGGCCTCCTCGACCCGATCGCGCTCTTTGAGGGCGATGCTCCGCGCCATCAGCGCCCAGGCCGGGGGCAGCCGATCACGATCCCGGCCCCGACGTTGGGGTCGCCGCCGCCCAGCTCGAGGATTTCGCCGGCCGTGCTTTCGACCAGGTCGAGGTCGCCGGCGCACATCTGCGCGTAGCAGCCGGCGCCGCGGATCGCGACCCGCAGGTCGAGGTCGCCGGATTCGTCGGCCAGCTGGATCGCCTCCTCGGCCGCGTCGATCCATTCCGAGGCGCGGTGGGCGACGCCGGGGCGGGCCGAGGTGAGCAGCTTCAGCAACGCCAGCGAGCGCAGGTCGCCGATCCGGGTGGCGATCTCGGTCGCCTCCGCGGCCAGGGCCTTCGCTTCGCCACTCTCCATTCCCAGCCGCCAGGCGTAGTCGAGCTGCATCATCCGCGAGAACACCCCGAGGCCGACGACCTCCTCGCTCTGGTCGAGGTCGGCGGCGAGCTCGGTCACGTTTCGCCACAGCCCCAGCGCGTCCTGGGGGCGGCTGTGTCCGGCCCAGTGGGCGGCACGGGCGGACCAGCGGGCGGCTTCGAGCGTCTCGCCCCCGGCCCGCATGTGGTCGGCGATCAGCGCCGCCAGCTCGTCGAGCCGGTCCGGCTCGAGTTCGATCGTTGCCCGCGCCGCGGCCGCATGGGTGGCGGCGCGCCGCTCCGCGAGCTGGGTCCCGTAGGCGACCTCGCGGGTGAGGGGGTGGCGGAAGGCCAGGACCCGCTCCGGGTAGAGCTCCGCTTCGTAGAGGAAGCCAGCTTCGATCAGCTCGCCGAGCACCGGGTCGATCCGGTCCCGATCGAGCCCGGCGGTCATGCCCAGGGCCCGGTCGCCGATCTCCTTGCCGACCACCGAGGCGACCTGGAGCAGCTGCTTGGCGGCGGGGTCGAGGCGATCGATGCGGGCGGCGAGGACGGCCTGCACCGTGACCGGCACCTTGGCGTCCTCGATCGGCCGGGCCAGGCGATAGGCGCCGCGCTCGCCCTCGAGGTGCCCCGCCTCGCTCAGCTCGCGGACGATCTCCTCGATGAAGAAGGGGTTGCCGCGGGTGCGCTCGTGGATCGACTCGTCGAGGCCGTCCAAGGAAGGGTCCGCGCCGGCCAGGTCGCGCAGCAGCTCGCGGGTGTCCTCTCGGGTCAGGGGTTCCAGGGAGATCGTCCGGAAGGACGGCGAGTCGCGCCAGGGCGGAAAGTATTCGGGGCGGAAGTTGAGGACTGCGAGCGTGTTCGTGCCCTCGATCGAGGCGACGAGGTCGGCCAGCAGCGCGTTGCTTCCCTCGTCGATCCAGTGCAGATCCTCGACCACCAGGACCAGCGTCTTGCGGCGGCTGGGCGCATTGACGAGCCGGCAGACGATCCGCCCCAGGGCGCGCTGTCGCGCCTCGGCGCTCAGCTGCGCGACCGGCCGGTCGGGATCGGGAACGCCGAGGAAGTCGAACATCAGCGGCAGGTCCTCGGCGAAGCCGGGATCGAGCAGCAGAGCCCGCCCGGCGATCTTCTCGCGGGAGAGCTGCTCGGGCTCGCGCTCGCCGATCCCGAAGAAGGCGCGCAGCATCTGCAGCACGGGCATGAAGGGGATCGACGTCCCGTGCGCCTGCGCCTGCGCCTCGAAGACCTCGAGCCCGTCTTCGCGGCAGCGCTGGGCGAACTCGTGGCAGAGCCGGCTCTTGCCCACCCCCGGCTCGGCGACCAGACCGATCGCGCCCCCGTCGCCCCTCTGCGCGCCGGCCAGCGCCGCTTCCAGGGCCCCCATCTCCTCGGCGCGGCCGACGAAGCTCGAGAAGCCGCGCTGGCGGGAGAGGTCGAGCCGTGAGCGCGCCCGCCCGACGCCCACCAGCTCGAAGACCCCGACCGGCCGGCTGGCCCCCTTGATCTCGAACTCACCGAGGTCGTCGAGCTCGAAGAATCCCGCGGCGAGCTCGGCGGTGTGCTCGGTCAGATAGGCCTTGCCGGGCTCCGCCAGCGCCTCCATTCGCTGGGCCAGGCCGACCGTGTGTCCGATCGCCGTGTAGTCGCCGTCGCTGCCCTGGCCGATCGCTCCGGCGACGACCTCGCCGGAGTTGATCCCGATCCGGATCGAGAAGTTGAGCCCCTGCGCGCGCCGCAGCTCGGCGGCGTATCCGGAGACGTCGTCGAGCATCTGCAGGGCGGCGTAACAGGCGCGCCGCGCATGGTCTTCGTGGGCGACGGGTGCGCCGAACACAGCCATGATCCCGTCGCCGGTGAACTTGTCGACCGTGCCCTCGAACTTGGTCACGGCGTCGGCCAGGGTCGAGAAGAAGCGCTGCATGATCTTGCGCCACTCCTCCGGGTCCTGCTGCTCGGCCAGATCCATCGACCCGCTCACGTCGGCGAACAACACCGTTACCTGCTTGCGCTCGGCGTCGTCCCTCGGTTCGATCACGCGCCCAAGGTTACGCCCGTCTCATCCTCGGCCATGCCCGCTAGCTACGGCAGTAGCCTGGGGTGGTGCGCTCTGCCCTCGTCACCGGAGCATCGACCGGTATCGGCCGCGCGACCGTGCTGCGCCTGGACGCCACCGGCTGGCAGGTCTTCGCCGGCGTTCGCAGGCAGGAGGATCACGACTCCCTGCGCGCAGCCGGCTCCGAGCGGCTGACGCCTCTGATCCTCGACGTCACCGACGCCGAGCAGATCGCCGCCGCCGCGGCGCAGGTCGAAGCCGAGGCGGGGGGAGGGCTCGACGGCCTCGTCAACAACGCCGGCGTCGCCATCCCCGGTCCGCTGGAGACGCTGGCGATCGACGACTTCCGCCGCCAGATCGAGGTCAACATGACCGGCCAGGTCGCCGTCACCCAGGCGATGCTGGCCGCGATCCGCACCGCCCGCGGCCGGATCGTCTTCGTCAGCTCGATCGGCGGCCGCGTCGCCCTGCCGCTGACCGGCGCCTACCACGCTGCCAAGTTCGGGATCGAGGCAGTCGGAGACGTCTTTCGCCAGGAGCTACGGCCGTGGGGCATCTCGGTCTCGATCGTCGAGCCGGGGTCGATCGACACGCCGATCTGGGAGCGCGGTGAGCGCACCGCCGACGAGATCGGCACGCCGCAGCGCGAAGCCCTCTACGGCAAGGTCGTGGAGCGCTATCGAAAGGTGATCAGCGACACCGCCGAACGCGGCATCTCGCCGGAAGAGGCGGCGAAGGCGATCGAGCACGCCCTCGGCGCCGGTCGGCCTCGCACGCGCTATCTGGTCGGTCGCGAAGCGAAGCTGGCGGCGCGAGCCAAGCTGCTGATCCCGACGCCGGTCTTCGATCGCATCGTCGCCCGCCAGATGAAGCTGTAGCCGGTCCCTTGTGCCCGGGATCGCCTGATCCCGTCCTATACTGAGCGGGCCGATTGACTGGTCAGTCAGCCAGCGGAGTCGAAATTCCAGACGGAGGACGTAAGGCGTTGCGAGCAGCTGCCGTACAGCTCAACTCGACGAACGACAAGGCCCGGAACCTCGCTGCCGCCGAGCGCCTGGTCCGCGCCGCCGCGGCCGACGGCGCTGGGCTGGTGGCGCTGCCGGAGAAGTGGAACCTGCTGGCCGGCGGCGAGGAGCTGCTGGCCGGGGCGGAGCAGCTCGACGGCCCCAGCCTGACCGCCGCCCGCGGCTGGGCGCGCTCGCTCGGCATCTACCTTCTTGCCGGCAGCGTCGCCGAGCGCGGCGACGGCGAGAAGGCCTCCAACACCTCGGTGCTAATTGGCCCCGACGGCGAGGACCTCGCCGTCTATCGCAAGATCCACATGTTCGACGTCGATGCCGGCGGCGTCTCCTACCGCGAGTCCGCGCACGAGCAGCCCGGCGCGGAGATCGTCACCGCGCCGCTCGGTGAGCTGATCGCCGGGCTGAGCGTCTGCTACGACCTGCGCTTCCCGGAGCTGTTCCGCATCCTCGCCATCCGCGGCGCCCGCGTCCTCACCGTGCCCTCGGCCTTCACCGCGGCCACCGGCCGCGACCACTGGGAGGTGCTGCTGCGGGCGCGGGCGATCGAGAACCAGGCTTTCGTCATCGCCCCCAACCAGGTCGGCCAGGCACCGCCGCACTTCGATTCCCATGGCCACTCGGCGATCGTCGATCCCTGGGGGAAGGTGCTGGCGATCGCGTCCGGCGAGGAGTGCTTCGTCACCGCCGACCTCGACCTGGCGGCGCAGGACCGGGTGCGCGAGGAGCTTCCCGTCGCTGGCCAATCGCCGCCCCCAAGCCTACGTCTGGCCACAGCTGAGCGAGGTGCGTGCCTGATGGCCAAGGCTCCGCCGGTGGACAAGCGCCGTCAGATCCTCGACGCGGCGATTCGCGTCTTCGCCCGTCAGGGCTTCCACGCGACCCGTGTCTCCGACATCGCCGACGAGGCCGGTGTCGCCTACGGCCTCGTCTACCACTACTTCCGCTCCAAGGACGAGGTTCTCAACGAACTCTTCGTCGAGCGCTGGTCGCTGCTGCTCAGCGCGATCGAGGAGACCGACCGAACGGGGGATGCACCGCGTGCCAAGCTGGCCGCGGTGGCGGCCTTCATCGTCGACTCCTACCGGCACGACCCGGAATTGATGAAGGTGATCATCGTCGAGGTCACCCGCGCCGCCAACTCTTTCGGCCGCACCCACCTGCCGGAGATTCGCCGCGCTTACCAGTCGATCGCGAAGATCGTCGAGGACGGTCAGAAGGCGGGCGCCTTCCGCGACGACGTGGCGCCGATGTTCGCCTCGATGTCCTTCTACGGCGCCATCGAGCAGCTGCTCTCGGGTTGGATCTTCGACGTCATCCCCGCTTCTGACACAGACTTCGACCAGGCCAAGGAACTTGTCGTGACGACGATCTGCGACGGCCTCGAGCCGCGATAGGTAAGGTCGCAAACCGGGTATGGACAACGAGATGGTCAGAAGATTGCTCTGGAGCGGCATGCTCGCCGCCAGTAGCGCCCTCGCCAGCATCGCCGCAGCACGGCTTGCGGCCGTGATCTGGCGCCGCGTCTTCGACGAAGATCCGCCCGAGTAGGAAGGAACGATGCCCGACCCGAGCCAGACGCCCCCGCCGACGCCGCCCCCGGTGTCGCCGTCGCCACCACAGGTGCCACCGGCCGAGCCCGCAGCCGACAAGAGGTCGGTTGCCGATCTCGTCATCGACGTCTCGCAGGGAACCTCATCGCTGATCCGCGAGGAGTTCGAGCTCGCCAAGGCCGAGGTCACCGAGAAAGTCGGCAAGATCCTGCGCGGCTCCGTGGTTGGAATCGCGGCGGGTGCCTTCGCCTTCCTCGCCCTGATCCTGGTCATGGAGGGAATCGCCTGGTTGCTCAACGAAGAGGTCTTCGACGGCAAGACCTGGCCGGGCTTCTTCATCGAGGCCGCCGTCTTCCTGCTGATCGCCGCCGCCGCGGGCTACATCGCCTACCGCTCGGTCAAGGCGGGGGCGCCGCCGCTGCCCGAGCAGGCGATCGAAGAGGCGAAGCTGACCAAGACCATGTTTGAAGGCGAAGCGGAGAACCTCGCCGAGGGCGTCGAGAAGAGCGTCGTCGAAGGAGGAGGAAAATGAGTGCCAGCCCACAGCCGTCGAGACCCCCTGCACCCGGTGCGCCAGGTCGCTCGGCGGCCGAGATCCGGCGCGACATCGATCTTCAGCGCGAGCAGCTCGGCAGCTCTGTCGAAGCTCTGCGCGGCCGCGTCACCGAGCTGACCGACTGGCGCCGTCAGGTCAACGAGCACCGCACCCAGTTGCTCGCCGGCGCTGCCGTCCTCGGATTTGCGATCGGCGTACGCGCGATGCTGCGCCGCCGCCGCTAGCTGACGGCCTCAAACGACGCCAGGCGGCGTCCTCGCTTGCTCACGTGCACGGCACGCTTCGCTCCCTGCGTCCTTGCCTGGCGTCGTTTGAGCCTCGTCAGGGCGTGACCAGCTCGGTCGGCACACTGCCGATGCCCAGCAGGCCAGGGCCCACGTGGGCGCCCAGCACGGCGCCGATCTCGGAGGTGAAGACCGGCTCGCAGCCGAAGATCTCGCGGGCGTCGTCGATCAGGGTCGAGGCCGTCTCGTCGTCCTGGATGTGCTGGACGACCCAGCCGTCGGCGCCCTGCTCGTGGCGCTGGCGGGCGTAGTCGCGCAGCCGCTCCACCGAGCGAGCGCGGGTGCGGACCCGCTCCACCGGAGTGATCTCCTCCTCCAGGGTGAGGATCGGCTTGATCTTCAGGGCGCTGCCGATCCAGGCGCGGGCGCCGCCGATGCGCCCGCCGCGGCGCAGGTACTCGAGCGTGTCGATCGCGAACCACATCTTCAGCGCCCGGCGCGTCTCCTCGGCGCGGGCGAGGACGGCGTCGGCATCGCCGCCGTTCGCCGCCGCCGCGGAGGCGCCGAGGACGGTGAGGCCCATGCCCCCGGCGGCCGAGCGGGAGTCCATGACGCGGATGCGCTCGCCGCCCTTGCTCTCGTCGATCAGCCGCTGGCGCGCCTGTTCGGCCGCCTCCATGGTGCCGGAGATTCCGGCCGAGATGTGGATCGAGACGATCTCCTTGCCGGCGTTCAGCAACGGCTCGTAGACGGCGATGAAGTCGCCGATCGACGGCTGCGAGGTGGTCGCGCCGCTCTCCGATGCCCGCAGTCGCTCGTAGAAGCCGGCGTAGTCGGAGATGTCCAGCTCGCGCTGCTGCTGCTCGTCGACCGAGACGTAAAGGCTGATCGACTCGATTCCTCGTTCGGCAACCAGGTCACAAGGAAGGTAGGCAGTGGTGTCGCAGACGACGGCCGTCTGGGCGCTCGAGTTCAACCTGGCGATTCTCGCAGACGCGCCGCCGGCGGAGCTGCCGCCGTCCCCCGCTACACTTTGTGAAGTGACGGACACGCCCCAAGCCGCAATCACCCTGACCGACAAGGCCGTCGAGAAGATCGGCGAGTTGCTGGGCGGGCAGGCCGAGGGGGCCGAGCAGGCGCTTCGCGTCGCCGTCCGCGGCGGCGGCTGCTCCGGCTTTCAGTACGCGCTCGCCTTCGACCAGGCCAAGGAGGACGACAACGTCTTCGAGGTCGATGGTGTCGCCGTCGTCGTCGACAAGGTCAGCATGCAGTTCGTCTTCGGTTCAGAGGTCGACTACGTGGAAGGGCTTCAGGGGGCGGGCTTTCAGGTAAATAACCCCAACGTCGTTGCTGCATGCGGATGCGGTTCCTCTTTTCAAGTGAAAGAGGATGCGCCGCCCGTCACTGCGTAGGCGGACGCTGCAAATCGGCGCATCTCGCGGTCTTCAGCTGCTCGAATCGGGTCACGCACGGTAGTGCGCTCCCCTCATCTCGCTCCCTGCATCCCACGACCCTGATTGATTTTCGCGCCCGTGCGTGGACGGGGCTTCGGGCTATTCGATCTGCAGGGGAGGTGACTGCGCTGGGGGGCCGTCGGCCGGAATTGGCGCCACCGCCGGCTGCTCGACACCCAGGGCCTCGGCCAGCTCTCCGGACTCGAACATCTCCTCGACGATGTCGGCGCCGCCGAGCAGCTCGCCGTTGACGTAGAGCTGCGGGAAGGTCTGCCAGTCGGAGATCTCGGCGGTGACCTCGCGCAGGGGCTGCAGCGCCGGCAGGACGTCGATCGCGCCGTACTCGACGTCGACCTGGTCGAGCACCTGCACGACCCGCATCGAGAAACCGCAGCGCGGCATCTCCGGCGTGCCTTTCATGAAGAGCAGCACCGGATTGGCGGCAATCAGCTCTTGGACTTTGGACTTCAACTCTGGGTCGGCCATCGGCACATTGTATGGAGCCGCGACGGTCGGCTCAGAGCTGCGTGGCAATCAGGCCGATCATCGCCGCCAGGACGCCGACGAAAGCCGCCAAGAGGCTGCCACCGACAAGGAAGATTGCGTGCTGGAGCCCATCAATCCGGCCAGTGATACGAGTGTCCAGCTCGCCGACCCGCGTGCTTAATTCGCCGACGCGGTCGTTGAGGTCATCGAGGCGTGAGTCGGTCCAGGTGGATCGCATTGACTCCATGTTCCCCAGGTTAGGGGTCGAGTTCGTACACGTGGTGAACCGAAGTGTAACTTTTTGTCTGCGGTGGTGACGAGGGGCCGGCTCGTCAACCGGCGACGCTGGTCTTGACCGAGAGCGCGTGGATCGTGCCGTCATCGAAGCGGGTTTTGACCGCGGCCTTGACCAGCCGATGCTGGTCGATCCGCGAGAGGCCCTCGAACTGGGCGGCACTGACGACGGCCCGAAGGTGGTCGCCGGTCCCGGTTTCGTCGCTGACTTCGACCCTGGCGCCCGGCAGCGCCTCCTCGATCATTCGCTTCAGCTCCGGCAGGTCGGCGGCCACGCGGCGATTCTATGTATCGCGAGGCCGGCCTGAGGCTAGGATCGGGCGATGGGGCGAGAGGAGGTCCGCTTCCCATCTGGGGGCGAGGATTGCGCTGCCTGGCTCTTTCGCCCGGCAGACACCGGTCGCCCGGTCCCCTGCGTCGTCATGGCCTCCGGCCTCTCCTGCGTGCGCGAGCAGCGCCTCGACGCCTTCGCCGAGCGCTTCGCCGCGGCCGGATATGCCGTCCTCGCCTTCGACCACCGGCATTTCGGTGCCAGCGGCGGCACCCCACGCTCCCTGATGTCGGCGCGCCGTCAGCGCCAGGACTGGCGCGCGGCTCTCGCCTACGCCCGCTCGGTCGCGATCGTCGACCCGGCCCGGATCGCGATCTGGGGGTTCTCGCTCGGGGGCGGCAACGTCCAGGCGCTGGCGATCGCCGAGCCCGGGATCACCGCCGCGATCTGCGTTGCCCCGCTGGTGGACGGCAGCCGCACGCTGCTGAACATCGGCGGGGTGCCGCACGTGGCGCGGCTTCTGCGCGTCGGAATTAGAGACGGGGTGAACGCGCTGCGCGGCGCCGAGCCCCATCGGGTCGAGGTCGCCGGACCACCCGGCTCACTCGCGGTCCTTGCCTTCCCCGGCGCCCTCGAGGAATTCGAGTCGGTGACGCCCCCCGGCTCGACCTGGCGCAACGAGGTCTGCGCCCGGGCCGTGCTGGCGCCTCCTTACCGACTGGCCCGGAAGACCGGGCGCATCGCCTGCCCGATCCTCTACTCGATCGCTGAAGACGACCTCTGCAACCCGCCGCGACTCGGGATCGAAGCCGCCGGCCGGGCGCCGCGGGGCGAGGTGCGGCTCTATCCCGGCGGCCACTTCGCGCCGCTGCTGGAGCCGACGTTCGAGCGCGTCGTCGACGACCAGCTCGAGTTCCTCGCCCGCGCCCTACCGGGTGGGGCGGGGGTCTAGCTGGGGAGCTTCTCGCCGAGGGTCGAGAGCATCTCCTCGACCCTGACGAACTTGACGCGGGGGCGGCCGTGGGGCTCGCCGCGGCCGACCTCGGCCTGGTCGATCGCCTGCCAGTCCTCGAAGCTGACGTAGCGGGTGCCGCGCTCGGCGAGCAGCGCCTCGATCGCCGCCGGGTCCGGGTCCTCCGGTGCCAGCAGCGTCTGGGCCTCGACGTCGGTGAGCAGGTGCTGCACCGTCTCCAGGGCGTCTTTCTTGTTGGTGCCGATGACGCCGGAGGGGCCGCGCTTGATCCAGCCGGCCGTGTAGTGGCCGACCTTGTGGCCGGCATCGTGGGAGTCGAGCACACGGCCGCCCTCGTTGAGGATCAGCCCGCGCTTCTCGTCGAAGGGGACGCCCTCGATCGGGATGCCGGTGTAGCCGACCGAGCGCAGGATCAGGCCGCACTCGAGCTCTTCGCGCTCGCCGGTGTCCTTGGCCCGCAGCGCTCCGCCCTCCTCGACCAGCTCGTTGCGGCCGATGACGATGCTCTCGACCTTGCCGTCGCCCTTGATCTCGATCGGCGAGGCGAGGAAGCGGAGGACGATCCGCTGGTGTTTGCCCTCGGGCGTGCGCTGGGAGAACTCGCGCAGGGTCTCGACGTTGACGCGGGTGGTCTTGTCGACCTCGTCGGACTCGAGGAAGGCGGCGCTGGCGGGGTCGAGCTCGACCTCGGCGGGGTCGACGATCACGTCGGCGTCCTCCATCACGCCCAGCTCCTTGATCTCCGGGTTGGTGAAGGCGGCCTGGACCGGCCCGCGGCGGCCGAGGACGACGATCTCGCGGATCTTCTTCGCGTCGAGCAGCTCGATCGCGTGGTCGGCGGTGTCGGTCTGGCGCAGCTCGTGGTCGGTCAGGGCCAGCATCCGGGCGACGTCCATCGCCACGTTGCCGTTGCCGATCACCACCGCCCGCTCGCTGGAGAGGTCAAAGTCGTGGTCGGCGTGGTCGGGGTGGGCGTTGTACCAGCCGACGAAGGCGGTGGCGGCGGCGCTGCCGGGCAGGTCCTCGCCGGGGACGCCGAGCTGGCGGTCGGTCTCGCAGCCGACCGTGAAGACGATCGCGTGGTAATGCCGCTCCAGGTCCTCGACCTCGATGTCCTGGCCGACCTTGACGTTGCCGAAGAAGCGGAAGCCGTCGCGGGCGGCCGTTTTTTCGTAGACGCGGGTGACCGACTTGATCTTCGGGTGGTCCGGAGCGACGCCGCCGCGGACCAGTCCGAACGGGGTCGGCAGGCGGTCGAAGAGGTCGACCTGGGCGTGCAAGTCCTCGCCCTTGAGGATGTGCTCGGCGGCGTAGAAGCCGGACGGGCCGGCGCCGACGATGGCGACGCGAAGCGGGTTCTCTGGGCTGCCGATCTTGCTCATTGGACGCGAAAGAATAGGGAATGTGCCGTGCGGGGCGACTACGCCGCCATCAGCATCTCGGTGCAGTCCGGGCAGACGCCGTGGCTGATCGCCGGCATCTCCGCGAGCTTGAACAGCCCCAAGCGGGCCACCGCCTCCTCGACCTCGACCCACTCCTCGCCGACCAGGAAGCGATCGCACCAGCCGCACATGGTCAGGGCCTCCTCGCCGCGGGGGGCCTCGCCGGCAAGCAGCGGCTGGAAATCCCGGGGCTGTTCGGAGCGCAGCCGGGCCGAGAAGAGGACGAAGCGCCCGGAGGATCGAGCGGCGATGTGGATGTCCATCTCACGGCGCACGTCCGGGCCGTCGCAGCGGAAGGGGAGGTCGACGCTGCGTGCCTCGCCGCGGATTCGCCGCACCAGCATCCGCTGCAGTTTTTCCAGCTCCTCGCCGGCGACGAAGTCCCAGAGCGAGCGGCCGAGGCTTTCTCCCGCCCGGTCCCAGCCGTTTTCCTCGGCGAAGAGGTAATAGCCCTCGTCGACTTTGACCAGATGGTCCTGGTCGTCGATCGCATAGCTGAGGATGGCTTGAGCGATCGGTTAAGGCTAAGGCTCAGCCCAGCGTCGTTCCGGAGACGACCGCGGTGGCGGAGCCGTCGAGGGCGTCGAGCGCCTTGCCGGGCGACATCGCCACACAGGTGAAGATCGGCGTCTCGCGCTCGGTGTACTCGCTCGACTCGGTCGGCCGCAGCTCGTTGACGAGGTCGAGGAACATCCCCGGGTTGTCGCCCTCGAAGCAGACGACGAACTCTTGGTCGTCGATGCCGAAGGAGTAGGTGGTGTTGATCGTGATCTCCGGGTAGCGGCGGCCGACCTCGATGTGGCTTTTCATGATCCGGCCGCGCTCCTCCGCCGCCAGGCCATACCAGCGGCGCTGCTTGACCATCGGGTAGAGAAAGAGGTACTTGCGCTCGGAGACGCAGATCTCGGGCCGCGCCTGCTCCTCGGAATAAGGCGAGCGTTTGGTCATCGAGAGGAACGAGTACGGCGTCTGGGCCCATTTCGCCAGGCCGCTCTGGCCGAGCACGACGTGGAAGGTGTGGATGTCGGCGAGGTCGGGGCTCTGGCTGAGCAGGACCAGGTCGACGTCGCCGCGCGTGCCTATGGTTGAGTAGGCGCGCAGCGAACGGTCGAGGCCGAAGTCCTCGCAGGCGGCGAGGAACTCCTGCTTGTCGGCGGCGCGAAGCTCGGGATCTCGACGGCGCCAGGCTGGATCAATCTTGAAAAACGTGAACTTGGCGAAGGTGCGATCGGCCATCGGGGTCACGATAGCGCTCGCTGCTGTGATCGCGGTGGGGTCTGAGAGTGGGATTTCGCTCAACTTCCCCGAGACGGCGCAGGCGGCCGTCCGAGGTTCCGCCGGCGAAGGAGCGCAGGGCGCCTCCCCTCGCCAACAGACCCCACCGCGCGTCATCCTGCTCTGGCTACCGCCCGCGACCACGGTCGAGGAGCTGGCCGGCGACGGCCTGTCTCCCGGGCTTCTCTCTGCCGGCCTTGGAGCTGTTCCCGCGCAGCAGACGTACCTGGACGTCGGCCAGGGCAACCGCGTCTTCGACTCCCTCTATGACTCCGCGGTTCCGCCGCCGAACAGGAACTGCTCTCGATTTCTCCGCGCCGCGGAGAGAAGGGCGGAATCCGCGCCGGCGGACATCGTCCCGGCCCTCCTCACCAGCACCCTCAACGCGCACGGCGTGGGGGTCTCCTTCGCAGGGGAGAGCTCATGTGCGCTCGGCGGCTCCCCGAATACCGCTGTTGGCGCGATCGACAACGGCGTTCTCGAGATCGGCGAAGGGTCGCTGCAGACGGTGAAAGCCGCGCTCGGCACCCTGCGCCGCGAGGACCTGTTGATCGCTGTGTCCCGTCCCACCGGCAAGTCCGACGCGCCGCTTGCCATCGGGATCACCGGGAGGGGGCTCGACGGCGATCTGATCTCGGACAGCACCCGCCTCGATGGGTACGTGCTCTCGACGGACATCGGTCCGACGATCATTCGCTGGCTGGGTGGCGACGTCCCGTCGCAGATGTCGGGCGAGCCGATCCGCGCCGAGGGTGAGGTCGACCCCGCTGCGGTGGAGGCGCTCGGGGAACGGATGGCGGTGATCCCAGACCGGCGCGGGCCGGTGATCGGACTCAGCCTGCTGGCCTGGGTGCTGGCGCTGGGGCTGGCATTTGCCCTCGCGCGCGGCGCCCTCGCGCGCACCACGGTGCGAGTTATCGGACTGGCGGTCGCCTACGTGCCTCTGGTGCTCCTGGTCGGGGCGACGATCGAGCCGGGGGAGACGGTGGAAATGCTGCTGGTGATGCTGGGGGCGCCGGCGCTGGCGTGGATGACGCTGGCGCTGTTCGGCGGCTACCGGGCGCTGGCGCTGGCCTCGGGGCTGACGGCGCTCGCCTGCGCGATCGACATGATCGTCGGCTCGCCGCTGACGGCGCTCTCGCTGCAGGGTCCCAATCCCGGGCTGGGGGTCCGCTTCTACGGGATCGGCAACGAGCTCGAGGCGCCGCTCGCGGTGTTGGTCATCGCCGGCACCGGGGCGGGACTGACGGGGTTCGCCCCGCGCCTGGCACCCCGCCGGGCCGCCATCGCCTTTCTCGCGATCGGCATCGGCGCCGCCTTCGTCTTCGCCGCCGGTCGTTTTGGCGCCGACGTCGGCGCGGCGATCGTCGTCCCGGTCGGAGCCGCGGCTGCGGCCGCGGCGATCGCGGCGCGCAGGCGCAGGGCGATACTGCTGGTCGCAGCCGTGCCCTTGGTGGCCCTGGCCCTATTGGCTTTCGGCGACCTGGTCTCGGGGGCCAACGCCCACCTCACCCGCTCGGTCCTGGACGCGGGTGGCCTGGGCGATCTCGGCGACGTCGCCGAGCGCCGCCTGCGGCTCTCCGCGCACAGCCTGCTGCGGCCGCTCAGCTTCGTCTTTCTGCCCCTGGTCGCCCTTCTCGCTGCGTTTGCCGTCGCGCGTCGCGACGAGATCCGCACCTGGCTGAGGCCCCATCCCGCGATGCGGGCGGGGCTGGTCGGCGCTCTCGTCGCCACCATCGTCGGCGCTCTCGCCAACGACTCCGGCGCCCTCTTGCTCGAGATCGGCGCCGCCTATCTGCTCGTTTTCGTCGGTTTCGCCTGGGCGGAGGCGGATGCTGCTGCGTCGCCGAGCGGGGCCGGTCGATGATCTACCCTTAGCCCTTCGTGCGCATAGCTCTCGTCTCGCCATATTCCTGGTCTTACCAGGGCGGCGTGAACCGGCACGTGGAGGCGCTTGCCGAGGAGTTTCTCGGTCGCGGCCACGACGTTCGCGTGCTTGCCCCCCACGACCCCCCTGGACGGGTCAGTCGAGTCCTGCACCGGGCCGCACCCGAACCGCGCCAGGTGCCGCACTACCTGACGCCGCTGGGACGGACGATGGGGTTCGGCGTCAACGGGTCCGTCGGCAACCTCGCGCCATTTCCCGCCGGCGGGGTGCTGGCACCCCGCCGTGAGGTGCGCCGGGGCGAGTTCGACGTCATCCACGTCCACGAGCCGCTGGCGCCGCTGGTCGGCTGGAACGCGACCCTGGGGGCACGGACCCCGGTCGTCGGCACCTTTCACGCCTACTCGACCAAGCCGATGCCCAACTACATCGCCAATGGGCTCGGTGCCCGCCGCATGTTCAACCGCCTCTCGGCGCGAATCGCCGTCTCCGAGGCCGCCGCCTGGACCGGCCGCCGCTGGTATGGGGGTGACTACACGATCATCCCCAACGGAGTCGACGTCGATGCCGCGCCGAGCGCGCCGTCGCCACCGGCGGGAGAGCTGCGGATCCTCTTCGTCGGTCGCCCGGAGGAGCGCAAGGGGCTGCCGATCCTGCTGACCGCCTTCGGGGCCCTGGTCGAGCACGTTCCCTGTCGCCTCACGGTGATCGGGGCCGAGCGCGAGGACGTGCTCCGCTACCTCGCCGATCCAGAGCTGCTGCGCTGGATCGACATCCGCGGCCGCGTCTCCGGCGACAGCCTCTGGACCGAGCTGCACGGCGCCGACGTCCTTTGCGCCCCCTCGCTCTCCGGCGAGAGCTTCGGCATGGTCCTGACCGAGGCCTTCGCCGCCGGCACGCCAGTGATCGCCTCCAGCATCGCCGGCTACAGCGACGTCGTCAGCGACGGGGTCGACGGCCTGCTGGTGCCGCCCGGCGATCCGCAGCGGCTGGCCGAGGAGCTGCAACGGGCCCATCATGAACCCGCTCGCCTGGCGGCGATGGGGGAGGCCGCGAGGCGCAGTGCTCAGCGCTACGCCTGGCCCAATGTCGCCGAGCAGGTGACGGCGGTATACGAGCGGGCGATCGAGGCGCCCCAGCCGTCCGGCGCCGCTCAGCGCGTTGCCCACTGGGCTGGCCTGCGACCCGCCGACGGCGGCCCCCGGCATGCCGCTCAGAAGCTGCCATCCCTGGATCCGGCACCGGCCCGCTCCGGCAAGCGCGGCCGGGCGATCGCTCGGCGGGCGGGACTGCTTGTCGCCGGTGCTCTCGGGATCGGACTCACCGTTCTCGCCGCGCAGAAGATCGGCGTCGACAAGGTGGTCGAAAGCATCGTCCGCTCGAACCTCACCTGGGTGCTGATCGCCTGCGCCCTGATGGCCGCCTCGCTCTTCTTCCGGGCCGCCTCCTGGTACTGGATCGCCCGCGCGGCGCTTCCCAACCGGTCGGTCCGCCGCCGCGACGTCACCTCGGCGACGATGATCGGGGTGCTGATGTCGGCGACCCTGCCGGCCCGCCTCGGCGAGCCGGCGCGCGCCCTCGCTCTCGCCCGCCGTACCGGCCGCATGCGGGAAACCTTCCCGGTCTTGCTCGGGACCCTGGTCTCGCAGACGCTGCTCAACCTGGTGGCGCTGGCGCTGCTCGGGGTGATCATCGTCTCCTCGACGCCGCTCTTCCACTCCGGCACCCAGAAGCTGTTCGTCTTCAGCCTCGTGCCGTTGCTGCTCCTGCTCGTCGTCCTGGTCGCGCCGATGCTGATGCGGCGCAACGGCAACGGTCGCCTCGCCCGTGCCGGCGCTGCCCTGCACCGGGCGCTGATCCAGGTGCGCGCCGGCCTCGCGGTCTTCCGCGATCCGCGCCGCGGCACCGCCGCCGCGGCCGCTCAGCTCGGCGCCTGGGCGATCCAGCTCGCCGCCTGCTGGGCCCTGCTCTACGCGCTCGGCCTCGACGGCAAGGCCGGGATCGGCGCCGCCGCCGCGGTCCTCTTCGCGGTCAACGTCACCGCGGTCGTGCCGGCGACCCCGTCGAACATCGGCGTCTTCCAGCTGGCGGTGATCAGCGTTCTCCATACCGGCTTCGACATCGGCACCGCCGATGCGCTCGCCTATGGCGTCATCCTCCAGGCCGTCGAGATTGCCACTGCCGTTGCCCTGGGTCTGCCGGCCCTCGTCCGCGAGGGCCTCACCTGGAGCGATCTGCGTGTGCAGGCCCTCTCGGCCGCGCCGGTGCACCTCGAGCCGAAGCCCCGCGAGCGCTCCCGCGCCAGCCGCGAGGGCGTCGTCTAGAGCGACCCTGGAGCAGGTCGAGGCAGAGCGCCGGGCGGCTCAGGCGCGGGCCGCTGCCGGCTCCGGCGCGTCTTCGTCCGGGTCGGACTCGGGCGGCAGCTCGCCACCGCGGTCGGTGCCCGCGATCAGCTCGTCCGGCGTCTTCTCCTCGGGGATGAAGCCGGACTTCATGCCGAAGTAGACCGCCTGGGGATGGTGGGCGACGATCGCGACCGTCGACTGCTCGGGCATCACCGCGTAGCCGTCGGAGAGCGTCATCCCGATCTCTTCGAGGCCGAGCAGGCGCCAGACCTTCTCGTGCTCGGACTGGTCCGGGCAGGCGGGGTAGCCCCACGAGTAGCGGCGACCCTGGTCGGGGTCGATCTCGAGCTGGCGACGGACGTCGGAGTGCAGCCACTCGGCCAGGCCCTCGGCCGACTGCACGCCGAGGCCGTGCACGAAGAGCTGTTCGGCGAACTCGCCTTCCTGCTCCAGGCGTTCGATCAGCTCGGTCACCTCGGGGCCGACGGTGACGCCCTGCAGAGCGACCACGTCGCGCTCGCCGGAGTCGAGTGGCCGGTAGAAGTCGGCGAGGCAGATGCGGTCGTGCTTGGGCTGGCGCGGGAAGACCAGGCGCTCGATCTCGCGCTCGCGATCCTCGGGGTCGAAGACGACCAGCTCGTTGCCGTCGGCATTGCAGGGGAAGTAGCCGAGCCGCGCCCGCGGGTGCAGATAGTCCTGCTCGCGCCACATCCGCTCCAGCCGCGGCGCGAAGCCCTCCTCCTCGTCCGTGCCCTCGACCAGCTGGCGCCAGGCCTCGCCCTTGACCCCGCGCCCGCCCCAATGCAGCTTGAAGAGGACGTGGCGGTCGAGGTAGGGGTAGACGTCCGCGAGGTCGATCGGGATCTCGCGGGAGCCCCAGAAGGGCGGGGCCGGGATCGGGTTGTCGGTGGCGGCGGCGGAGTGCACGCTGGCGTCGGTGACGGGCGGCGAGTCGTCGACCACGACCGGCTTCTCGCGTAGCTGCTTGGCCTCGGCCCGGATCCGCTCGACCAGCGCCTCGCGGGCCGGCTCGTCGACCAGCGCGTCCATCGTGTCGAGGCCCTGGAAGGCGTCCTTGCAATAGAAGACGCCGGGCCCGTAGATGTCGTCGGATTCGCGCCCCTTCGGGTAGAGCGTGCGGCGACCGAAGTCGCGGTTGATCGCGGCGCCGCCGATCAGCACCGGGAACTCGAGCCCGCGCTGGTGCAGCTCCTGGATACAGGCGGGCATCTGCTTCGAGGTCGAGACCAGCAGGGCGGAGAGGCCGATCGCGTCGGCCTCGTTCTCCACCGCGGCCTCGATGATCGTGTCGATCGGGACCTGCTTGCCGAGATCGATCACGGTGTAGCCGTTATTGGTGAGGATCGTGTTGACGAGCGACTTGCCGATGTCGTGGACGTCGCCGAAGACGGTCGCGATCACGACCTTGCCCTTGGTGTGGCCGTCGATCCGGTCCAGGTGGTTCTCGAGCTGGGCGACGGCGCGCTTCATCACTTCGGCCGACTGCAGGACGAAGGGCAGGATCAGTTCGCCGGCGCCGAACTTGTCGCCGACCTCCTTCATCGCCGGCAGCAGCACCTCGTTCAGGGTCGGGACGGCGCCGATCTTCTCCACCGAGCGCTCGATCTGATCCTCGACCCCGTCCTTCTTGCGGCGCAGGATGTGCCAGTGCAGCGCCTCCTCGGGCTCCATGCCGGCGGTCGGATCGGCGACCTCGGCCGCGGCCTCCTCGCCCTGGGACTCGAAGTGGGAGATGAACTTCTCCAGCGCGTCCTCGCGGCGGTTGAAGACGAGGTCGTCGGTCAGCTCGCGCTCCTCCTCGGAGATCTCGCTGTAGGGCGTGATGTGGTTCGGGTTGACCATCGCAAGGTCGAGTCCGGCCTCGACGCAGTGGTGGAGGAAGACCGAGTTGAGGATCGCCCGCGGCCGCGGCGAGATGCCGAAGGAGACGTTGGAGACGCCGAGCGAGGTCTTGACCCCGGGGATCTCGGCCTTGATCCGGCGGATGCCCTCGATCGTCTCCACCGCCGAGGGCTTCCACTCCTCATCGCCCGTGGTCAGGGTGAAGGTGAGGGCGTCGAAGATCAGCGCCTCCGGCTCGAGGCCGTGCTCCTCGCAGGCGATGTCGCGCAGCCGTTCGGCGATCTCGACCTTGCGCTCGGCGGTCTTCGCCATCCCGACCTCGTCGATCGTCAGCGCGATCAGCGCCGCCCCGTGCGCCTTGGCCAGCGGGATCACCTTGTCGGCCTTCTCGCGGCCGGCCTCGAGGTTGATCGAGTTGACGATCGCCCGCCCCGGGATCGTCTCCAGCGCCGCCTTCAGCACCTCCGGTTCGGTCGAGTCGATCTGGATCGGCGTCGGCTGGGTCAGGGAGACCCGCTTCGCGACCGCGCTCATCTGCTCGTCCTCGTCTTGGCGCTCGGTCAGCGCCACGCAGAGGTCGAGCACGTGGGCGCCGCCTTCGACCTGGTCTTCGGCGACCTGGACGAGGCCGTCGTAGTCGTCGGCGAGCAGCAGCTCCTTGGCCTTTTTCGAGCCCTGCGAGTTGACCCGCTCGCCGACCAGGGTCGGGCGCGGCTCCTGCACTAGCGCCGTCGAGGTCATCATCGAGGAGACCTCGATCGGCCCGGGAGCCGGGCGCTCGCCGGGGACGTGGCCCTTCACCTGCTCGGCGATCGCGGCGATGTGCTCGGGCGTCGTCCCGCAGCAGCCACCGACGATGCCGACGCCGTAGCGCTCGACGAACTCGCCCAGCGTCGCCGCCAGCGGGCCGGGCTTTTCGGGGAAGATCGTCTCGCCGTCGGGCCCCTGTAGGGGCAGACCGGCGTTGGGGATGCAGTGGACCGGCAGCGGGCTGGTCTCGCCGAGGAAGCGGATCGCGTCGCGCATGTCCTCGGGCCCGGTCGAGCAGTTGAGCCCGATCACGTCGACGTCGAGCGCCCGCAGCGTCGTCAGCACCGCCTGGATGTCGGTCCCGAGCAGCATCTTGCCGCCGTTGGGCAGCAGTGAGACAGAGGTCTGGATCGGCAGCGTGCGACCGGTCTGGGCGAAGGCCTCGCGGGCGCCGAAGATCGCCGCCTTGACCTCGAGGATGTCCTGCGCGGTCTCGATGATGATTAGGTCGGCGCCGCCTTCGACCAGGCCGCGCGCCTGTTCGGCGAAGACCTCGACCAGGGTGGCGAAGGAGATGTCGCCCAGAGTCGGGTCGGTCGAGGCCGGCAGGAATCCGGTCGGCCCAATCGAGCCGGCGACGAAGCGCCCCTTGCCGGCCGCCTTGCGGGCGATTTCGGCTGCCTTGACGTTGATCTCCAGCGTGTGCTCGCCCAGGCCCCACTCCTCGAGCTTCAAGCGCGAGGCCTGGAAGGTGTCGGTCTCGACCACCTCGGCACCCGCGTCCAGCATCGAGCTGTGAACGCCCTCGATCACGTCCGGCCGGTTCAGCACGAGCGCCTCGTGGCACTTGCCCTGCAGGCCGCCGTAGTCCTCCTGGGTGAGATCGAACATCTCCAGGGTCGCGCCCATGCCGCCGTCGAAGACGACGACGCGCTCCTTGGTTGCGGCGATGAAATCTCGGTCGGGCATGAAGTTCAGAGGCTACCGAGGACGTCCAGGGACGATGGTTGGCGAGGGAGGGGTCTGGTTGCCCTCCATTCGAATTTGTCGCTCCGCGCCCTATAGGCGCGTTGCTCCGGATGTTGGAGCACGACCTAAAGGTCGCGCAGAAGACAGATTGCATATCGCGCCCTTCGGGCAACATTCGAATGGAGGGCACCAGACCCCTCCGACGACACGAACCACCGGGAGCGCCCAGGGTTCAGAGCTTCTCCAACCTGGGAGGAGCCGACGTCCCTGCGGCTTTCGCGAGAGATCCCGCACCCTGGGGCGTCTGGGGAGCGCGTTGCGTTGGAGGGGTATCGACATCCCTCCCTCACAGTGCCTTGTCTCTAGCCGCGCATCCCCAGCCGACGCTTGAAGTCCCGCGCGCTAACCGCCCGGGACACCCGGTCCACCAACCCCCGGCGGGCTTTCGTATACGGGTACCAGTTCGGCTCGCGCTTGCCGCCGAAGCGGGTGACGACGATCGACTCGGCTCGGCAGTACTTCTTGATCCCGTATTCGCCATGGCGGAAGCCGATCCCCGACTGCTTCCAGCCGCCCATCGGCACGCCCATCGCCGCCATGTTGGTGATCACGTCGTTGACGTTGACCGAGCCGGCCTCGATCCGGCGCGCGATCTTCTCGGCCCGGCCCTTCTCGCCGAAGACCGAGGCGGCGAGCCCGTAGCGGGTGTCGTTGGCCAGTCGCAGCGCCTCCTCGGAGTCGCGCACCTTCATCACCCCGACCACGGGGCCGAAGGTCTCGTCGCGCATCACCTTCATCGAGTGATCGACGTCGACCAGCACGGTCGGTTCGTAGTAGTCGCCAGGGCCCTCGACCCGCTTGCCTCCGGTCAGCGCCCGGGCGCCGTTGGCGAGGGCGTCGTCGACCTGGTCCTCGACGATCGCGGTCTGGTTCGGCGAGGTCATCGCGCCAACGTCCTTTTCGGGCTTGCGTCCATCGGCGCCCTGGCGCAGGCCCCTGACCTGCGCGGTCAGCTTGGCGACGAACTCGTCGTAGACGGGCTCCTCGACGTAGATCCGCTCGACCGAGATGCAGAGCTGGCCGGAGTTGACCATCCCGCCCCAGGCGGCGGCGTTGGCGGCGCGGTCGACGTCGGCATCGGCGAGGACGATCATCGGGTCCTTGCCGCCGAGCTCGAGGCTGACCGGGGTCAGGGTCTCGGCGGCGCGGGCCATCACCTTGCGGCCAGTTCTGTCGGAGCCGGTGAACTGGACGTAGTCGACGTCGTCGATCAGGGCGCCGCCGGCCTCGCCGGTCCCGAGCACGCAGTCGAAGACGTCGGGGGCGCCGATCTCCCCCTTCCAGGCCTCGATGATTTCCATCAGGCTGAGCGGGGTGAACTCCGAGGGCTTGACGACGACCGCGGCGCCCGCCTGCAGGGCGGGGATCGAGTCGCCGAGCGCCATCGCCAGCGGGAAGTTCCAGGGGCTGATCACCCCGACCACGGGGAACGGCCGGTACTGGATGACGAGCTTCTTCGCGGCCAGCAGCGGCGAGTTGGGCCGGACCGACTCGTCGCCGATGTAGTCGGCGGCCTTCGAGCCGTAGAAGTTGATCAGGTCGGCGACGTAGCCGAGGTCGAGCGAGACGTCGGCGCGCACCTTGCCGGTTTCGGCCTGCATCGTGTCGCTGATGCGCTCGGTGTTGTCGAGGATCCAGTCGCGCAGCTGTCCGAGCCAGTGGTAGCGGCCCTCGATGCCGATCGCCTCCCACTCGGCCTGGTTGGCGCGGACGCGGGCCACGGTCGCGGCGATCGACTCCGGCGTATCGGTCGCGATCGAGTCGACAACAGCTCCGTTTGCGGGGTTGAGGACGTCGATGCTCTCGGTTGCCGGTGCGGAGGCGCCGTTCGCCGCTCCGATCGTCCCGGTGCTGCTCTCGGCGGTGCCGCTCTCCACTGGGTGCTCCCTTCGTCGACCCTTGGCTGGTCAGCCAACTGTACCCGGCCCAGGGCGATCACGGGCGAGAATGGCCTCAGCGCGGGACCAGGCGGAAGACCGGGCCGGCGATCGAGGCGACGTAGAGGCGATGGGCGTCGTCTTCGCCGAAGGAGCTCGGGCTCTCGACCGCGAGGCCGAGCCTGCGCTCGCCACTGGCTCGCGTCAGGTGGGGGACGAGGCTGCGCAGTTGCCCCTCGCAGAGGTCGGCGTATACGTAGCGTTTGTAGAGGGAGGGGAGGCTGCGGTCGCGGACCACGTAGCCACCGATGATCGAGCAGCTGCCACCGCCGCGGCTGTGGCCGTAGGCGAAGATCGGCTTGGTGGTGCCGCCAGGGTCGGCGGTGCCACTGTTCTCGTCTTGGTAAGGCGCGAAGCCCTCGAGAGCGTCCCAGCCGAAGTTGGCGCCGCTCGCCGCCGCAACCGTGGTGTAGTCAAGCTCCTCGAACTGGTTCTGGCCGACGTCCCCGATCGCGATCCGCGGTTGCCCGGAACTGACAGTGTCGAAGGAGAAGCGGAACGGGTTGCGCAGGCCGTAGCTGTAGATCTCGTCGCGACCGGGTTTGCCGACGAAAGGGTTGCTCGGCGGAACCGTATAGGGCGCCGACCCCGACGGCTCGGGATCGATTCGCAGCAACTTGCCGAGCAGCACCTCCTTGTTCTGGGCGTTGTTCGGCGGGTCGCCGCCGGAGCCACCGTCGCCGGTGCCGAAGTAGAGGAGGTCGTCGAGGAACTGCATCTGGCCGCCGTTGTGGTTGGCGTTGACGGGGTGGGGGATCTCGATCACCCGACGCTGGGAGCCAGCTGCCGCCCGGGTGGCACCGCGGCGCTTGAATTCGTCGACGCGGATGTTGCCGGCGGCGTCGTTGTAATAGACGTAGAAGCTGCCGCTCTGGCGGTAGTCGGGCGGGAAGGCGATCGAGAGCAGCCCGCGCTCGCCGCCGTCGTAGCCGACCGCAGCGCGGATGTCGAGGAAGGGGCGGGGGAGTCGCCGTCCACCGCTCAGCACCGCGACGCGGCCGGGCTGCTCGACCACGAACAGCAGCTTCGGGAAGCCCGGAGCGCCGGTGACGTAGACCGGGTGGTCGAAGTTGCCGATCTTCTCGAGGCCGACCCCGCTCCCCGGGCGGGCATCCATCCCGCCCCGGTCGGGCGGGCTGGCGGATCCGCAGGCCGGCAGGCCGAGCGCCAGCGCGGCGATCAGGACGGAGATGGCGGGAAGGCGTTGCACGAGGCCAAGCTACCCGCAAGCGCTGGCGGCTATTCGCCGGGCTCGCTGCGCTGGCGCTGCATCGCCTTTTCGACGACTTCGCCGTCGTCGGTGACTTCGGTGTCGGGCGTCACGGCGGAGATCTCGGTCGCGAAAGAGCCGCCGGGGGCGACGCCACCCGTGGTCCTGGCCTTCGCCGTGCCGCTGAGACCGGCGTCGATCCTGTAGAGCACGGTGAACTTGCCGGCTCTGACCGCGCTCAGCTTCCAGACCGCTTCCGTGGTCGCGCCCGGCTTCAGCGGTCCGAAGGAGAACGTCTTGCGGTTCGAAGTCGTTGCCCCGCCGGGGTCCGCCGAGCCGGCCAGACGCGGGTAGCCCGCCGCCAGGACCCAGACCGGACGATCGGGTTGGGCGAGGCCCGTCTGGGGATCGCGGATGCCGAACGGCAGCGTCGAGGTCTGGCCCTCCTTGCCGGCGATCGAGACCGTCACGGTCAGCGCCGGCAGCGCCTTCTTGCCCGTGTTGCGGACGCCGAGCTGCAGCAGAGAAGTCTGGCCGAGGCGCTGCTCGGTCGGGAAGCTGGCGTCGGTCACCCGCACGTCGTAGGTGCCGGCTGGCTGGTTTGCGTCCGAGGAGGATTCCCCACCGCAGGCGGCCAGCAGCGCCGCCACGGCCACCGCGGCAACCCCGGTCGCGGTGGCTCGAAGACGGGTCGGCCGAGAATGTCTTCCGGTCCCCCGCAAAGCGGCCGCAACATAGCACGGGGTTTCCCCGCATCCATGCGCTTTTCGTGGCCACCAGGATGGGTTAGCCGGATCTCAACACTCGGCTAACGGTTGAGACTGGCCCATCCCATAGACTCGGGGGACGAGTGGGGCGTCGCGTGCGTGCGGCGCAGCTCGCCGGAGGAGCAGATGGTCGGAGCCGCGGTCAACAGGGCATTTCTGCCCGCCAAGTCACTGTTCGAAGTGGTCGGGGACATGATGATCCTCACCGCGCGAACGCTCGTGTCCGCGGTCAAGCCGCCGTATCCCTATGGCGAGGAGTTCATCGGGCAGTTTCTCTTCGCCCTGCAGCTCTGCTGGTTCCCGCTGCTGGTATCGACCGTCGCCTTCGGCTTCGGCGCCCCGGGCCTGCAGGCCGCCAACTTCCTTTCCCTGTTCGGTGCGCTGGACCGGCTCGGCGGCTTCTTCGTGCTCGCCTCGATCCGCGAGTTCGCCCCCTTCGTCACCGCGGTCGTCGTCGCCGGCGTCGCCGGGACCGCGATCACCGCCGACCTCGGCGCCCGTAAGATCCGCGAGGAGCTCGACGCCCTGCAGGTGCTCGGGGTCGACCCGATCAAGAACCTGGTCGTGCCGCGCTTCCTGGCGCTGATGCTGATCACCGGCCTGCTCGACATCTACGCGCTGGTCTTCGGGATCAGCGGCGGCATCCTCACCGAGATGCTCTACAACCAGCCACTCGGCGGCTTCTTCGCCACGCTCTTCTCCAACGCCTCGATCACCGACCTCTGGGGCTCCGTCATCAAGTGCACCCTGTTCGGCGCCCTGATCGCCGTCGTCTGTTCCTATAAAGGGATGACTGCGTCCGGGGGCGCGGCCGGCGTGGGCCGGGCCGTCAACGAGGCCGTCGTCATCTCCTTCATGGGCGTCTTCGCCTTCAACTACGTCTTCACCCAGACCCTGCTGGCCACCAACCCGGAGCTGCAGACGATTCGATGAGCTTCTCTGACTGGCAGACGCAGCGGGAGAACGTGCGATGAACCCGTGGCTTGCAGTCCCGCGCGGCTGGCTCGACTCCTTCGGGGAGATCGCCCGCTTCGGCTCGATGGTCGCCGGCCAGGTCTACTCGGGTCGGGTCCTGCGCTTCTTCGGCGAGAGCCTGCGCCAGGCCGGCATCTTGATCCTCGGGTCGGCCCTGATCGTCTGGGGCCTGGTCTTCACCCTCGGCCTGCAGTGCGGGATCGAGGGTGCCTACCTGCTGCGCGCCCAGGGCGCGCCCGCCTACGCCGGCGTCTTCGCCGCCTGGTGCGACCTGCGCGAGATCATGCCCTACGCCTTCGGCTACATGCTGGCGGCCAAGGTCGGGACCGGGATCGTCGCCGAGCTCGGGGCGATGCGGATCTCCGACGAGATCGACGCCCTCGAGGTGATGGGGGTGCCGCCGATCACCTTCCTCTGCGCCACCCGTCTGCTCGCCGCCTGGATCACCTTCCCGTTCATGTACCTGGTCGGGATCGGGATCATGTACCTGGCCAGCTACCTGGCCGTCGTCAAGCAGATCGGCGACGTCTCCTCCGGTGGCTACTTCCTGATCTTCTGGATGTTCCAGAACCCTCCCGACCTGATCTTCAGCTTGATCAAGGGCATGGTGATGGCCACGGCGATCGTGCTGGTCGGCTGTTACTACGGCTACACCGCCTCCGGCGGGCCGGTCGGGGTGGGGACCGCGACGGCGAAGTCGATGGTCCTCAACATCGTCTTAGTCCACATCATCGGGATGCTTGGGACCCTTGTCTTCTGGGGGGCCAACCCGAGGGCACCGATAGGAGGCTGACCGTGTCGATCGACGAGGAGAACCGCATGGCCGAGGAAGAGGGCGCCGAATTCGAGCAGGAGGCGGAGACGAGCGCCGAGTTGGCCGATCCGGTCGGCACCGAGGCGGGCGTGGAACCCGGCCGCCCGGTCAGCGCTGAGGCAAGCGGCCCCTACGTGAGCGAGGACGGGGCGGTGATGGGCCGCGACTTCGTCATCCCCGGCGTCGATCCCAGCGAGCATGATCCCTACCGGTTCCACACCGGTAAGAAACTCGATCACGGCGGCGAAGACGCGATCGAGATCATCGACCTGGTCAAACAGTTCGGCCGCGCCCGCATCCTCAACGGCCTCAACCTCGGCTTGCCCGAGAACCAGGTCTCGATGGTGCTCGGCCCTTCGGGCACCGGCAAGAGCGTGCTGATCAAGCACATCGTCGGCCTGCTCTACCCGGATTCGGGAGACGTGCTGGTCCACGGCGAATCGATCCCGAACATGACCGACGACGAACTCTTCGAGGTGCGCAAAAAGTTCGGCCTGCTGTTCCAGGACGGCGCCCTCTTCGGCTCGATGAACATCTACGACAACACCTGCTTCCCGCTGCGTCAGCACACCGACAAAAGCGAGGAGGAGATCGGCGAGATCGTCAACCGCCGGCTCCGGGAGGTGGGCCTGACCGAGGCCACTTACAAGATGCCCAACGAGCTCTCCGGCGGCATGCGCAAGCGCGCCGGCTTCGCCCGGGCGCTGGTGCTGGAACCGGCGATCGTGATGTTCGACGAGCCCGACTCCGGCCTCGACCCGGTGCGGACGGCGCTGCTCTGCGAGCTGATCCGCGAGGTCCACGCCGAGAACGGCGGCTGTTACCTGGTGATCAGCCACGATCTCAACACGGCGCGCCGGATCGCCGACTTCCTGGCGGTCCTCTGGAACGGCAAGATCGTCGAGTCGGGCCCGAAAGAAGAGCTGTTCGACTCCGAAAATCAGTTCGTGTCCCAGTTCCTCCGGGCCGATGTCACCGGCCCGCTCTCGATGGACTGAGTTGAACGCTGGGCAGTGGTTCGGCCGCGTTGCGGCGTGGGCCGCCCAGCACGCCCGGGCGGTGCTGGCGGTCAGCGTCGTGCTGGCGCTCGCCGCCGGAATCGGGGCTACGCGGATTCCAACCGATGCCGGCGTCGGCACCCTGGCCGAGACCGACACGGCGACCTACCGGGCGACGCAGGAGGTTCGTGGCAGCTTCGGCGAGGAACCCGTCGTGGTGCTGGCCCGGGGGGATCTGCAGGATCTGATCCTCAGCGCGAACGTCTTCCGGCTGTTGCGGCTCGAGGGCTGCCTCTCCGGGAACGTGCCGGAGGGGGCGAAGGCGATCCCCGGTCCCTGCGCGGAGCTGGCCGAGCTCGATCCGGTCGAGTTCGTCTCCGGGCCGGCCACCTTCCTCAACGAGGCGGTGGTGCAGATCGATCGTCAGCTGCGGCGGCTGGCGCAGCGGGTGCCGCCGGAAAGGCTGCGCGAGTTCCTGCTTGCCGTTGCCACCCGCTACGGCATCACCAGCGCTCCGAGCCTCGACAACCCCGATTTCGTCGCCACCGTCGTCTTCGACCTCAGCCGCGCGCGGGGCACCCCGAAGGCTCGCCTTGCCTACCTCTTCCCGAACAGCCGCTCCGCCCAGATCGTGGTCAGGCTGAAGCCCGACCTCGACGACGCCGAGCGCCGGCGCGCGCTCGGCCTGATCGAAGCCGCGGTCAACGACGCGACCCCGCGCCGGGCCTGCGCTGTTCAGGGAGAGCCGGCTCCCTGCTTCGAGCTGAAGGGTGGCAGCTACGTCGTCTCCGGCGCGCCGATCGTCGTCGATGGGCTGGAACGGGCGCTGAAGGAGGCTCTGCTGGTGCTCTTCGGAGTGGCCCTGGTGGTGATGGCGCTGACCCTGTTCGCCGTCTTCCGCTCCCGTCTGCGACTGCTGCCGCTGGCCATCGCCCTCGCCGCCGCGGCCCTTGTCTTCGGTCTGCTGGGCCTGTTCGGCGGCTCGCTGACGATGGCCTCGATTGCCGTGCTGCCGATCCTGATCGGTCTCGCCGTCGACTACGCGATCCAGTTCCAGGCCCGCTTCGACGAGGAGGTCGAGGGCGGCAAGGAGGGGGTGGATGCCGCTCGGGCCGCCGCTATTGCCGGTGGCCCCACCATCGGCACCGCGTGCCTGGCGACCGCCGCGGGCTTCCTCGCATTGCAGCTCTCCCCAGTCCCGATGGTCCGCACCTTCGGTCTGCTCCTGATCATCGGCGTCGCCATCGCTTTCCTCCTCGCCCTCACCGCCGGCTTCGCAGCTCTCGGCCTTCGTCGTGCCCCCAGCTCTGCCGGAGACCGGGTGAAGCCCGCAGGCTCCTCCCCCGATGACAGGACCCGCCCGCCGGAACGCCTCCTGTCCCTCGCTCTTTCCCACCCAAGGCGGGTCCTCGGCGTCGCCCTCGCCCTTGCCCTGGTCGGCTGGGGCGTCGGCACCCAGATCGAGACCGTCTCCGACATCCGCTCGCTGGCGCCTCAGAGCCTGCCCGCCGTCCGCGACCTGACCGAGCTACAGGACGCGACCGGCGTCTCCGGAGAAGCTCGACGTCAGCGTCCGGGCACCCGACCTGACCGACCCGGCCACGATCGAATGGATGGATGCCTTCAAGCAACGGGTGCTGCGCTCGAACGGGTTCAGCGGCGAGAATCCCAGCTGCCTCGACGCCGACGTCTGCCCGGGCCCGGCGCTTTCGGACTTCCTCACTCGCGGTAGCGGCAAGCTGACCCGCGAGGGCATCGAGGAAACGCTGGCCGCGCTGTCGCCGTACGCCCTGCGCCAGGTCGCGCCGATCGATCCGG
The DNA here is from genome assembly GCA_963812145.1 of uncultured Solirubrobacterales bacterium. Taxonomy (GTDB): domain Bacteria; phylum Actinomycetota; class Thermoleophilia; order Solirubrobacterales; family 70-9; genus VAYN01. Next base: position 362,106 of record CAWEUG010000002.1, on the reverse strand, counting down.
AAACCGGCCTGGTCGGGCACGAGGCGCTGCTCTCGTTCGGCATCCGTGCCCAGTCTCTCGAGGCCCAGCAGGCGCTGATCGACCGCGTGCGCGGGGAGATCGGCAAGTCCGGCGCGCCGGACGGACCGCCCGCCGGAGTCGAGGTGCAGCTGGCGGGGCTGCCGGTGATCGCCGCCGAATCCGCGAGCGATCTCTCCGCCAGTCGCTACTGGCTCACCCTCGCCGGTCTGCTGGCGGTGGCCCTGGTGCTGCTCGCAGGCTACCGCTCGCTCAGCCGCGCCCTGGTGCCGCTGGTGCCGACGCTGCTGGCGACCGGTTGGGCCTCGCTGATCCTCTGGCTGACCGGGATACCGCTCAACCCGATGTCGGCGGCACTGGGGGCGCTGACGATCGCGATCGCGACCGAGTTCGGGGTGATCCTCGCCGGGCGCTTCCACGACGAGCGTCGCGCCGGGCGCGGGGCAGAGGAGGCGCTGCGCAGCGCCTACGGCCGCACCGGCGCCGCCGTCCTCGCTTCGGGGGCGACCGCGGTCGCCGGCTTCGCCGTCCTGATCGCCAGCGACATCCAGATGCTGCGCGACTTCGGCACCGTCACCGTGATCGACCTCGCCGTCGCCCTGGCCGGAGTGATGGTCGTTCTTCCCGCCGCCTTGATCTGGATCGAGGAGCGATGAAGGACCGCTACTCGGTCGCCGTCGGGTTGATCTTCCTCGCCGTGATCGTCATCGCCACGATCAGCACGATCGGCAACGGAGGCGGTGAGGGCACGCTCGGGCTCGATCGCCAGCCGCCGCGCTGGCCACTGCCGGAGTTCGCGGTGCCGGCGGCGGCCGGTCAGCTCGAAGGCGATGCCAACGTCTCCCAGGACGACTGCGGCAGCTCCGCCGTGCCCTGCCCCGAGGATGCCCGCCGCACCCCCGCCTGCCGGATCCGCACCGCCGGCGCGATCCGCGTCTGCGATTTCTTCGATCGACCGCTGGTGATCTCGTTCTGGTTCACCAAAGGCGCCGGCGACTGCGCCGACCAGCAGGATGTCGTCGATAGTGCCTACCAGCGCTACCGTGGACGGGTGAACTTCCTCTCGCTGGACGTGCGCGACGACCGCGACACCGTTCGCGACCTGATTCGCCGGCACGGCTGGCGGCAGCCGGTCGGCTATGACCGCGACGGTGCCGTCGCCAGCCTCTACAAGGTCGGCGGCTGCCCCACCTTTGCCTACGTCTATCCGGGTGGCACCCTGGAGGGAGCCAGCAGCGGCGAACTCACGGTCGGCCAACTGGCGGCCCGCGTCGATCGCTTGCTGAGTGCCAGTCGAGGGGCGGAGCGGGCCCGATGAGCTCCGGAGCCGTCGATTCCCGGATCGGCCCCGAGCCCGCCCCCAAGCAGGGCCTCGTCGCGCCCCACGTCGCTGCCGAGTTTCCCGGGCTGGGAATCTCCTGGGTCGAGGTCGATGCTCCTCCGGGTCGCAGCCCGGAGTCGGTTCGCCGCCGCCTCCGCGACCTCTCCGACCGCTTCTATGGCGGTCAGGCGATCCACATGCGGGAACGACCGATCCCGTGGGCCTACCGGGTCTTCTTCCGCCAGATCGGCCTCGACCCCGACCGCAGCCGAACTCCGATCGAGCAGCTGGCCTTCGATCGCATCCGCGAGGGCGCCTTCAAGAGCCAGGGCCTGCCGGCCGACGCGCTGACCGTGGCGATCGTCGAGACCGGGGTCGCTTTGCGGGCCTTCGACGCCGACCGCCTCGAGGGGTCTCTCTGCATCCGTGACTCGGCGCCCGGCGAGTCGCTGCCGGGGCGCTCGGGGGAGCTGTCACAGGGAACCCTGGCGATCGCCGATGAGAAGAGCCCGGTGGGCCTGCTCTTCGGGGTCACCGGGGATGGCTACGAGGTCGAGCGGGACAGCCAGCGCCTGGCGATCGTCGCCGTCCAGGTCAACGGGGTGCCGCAGATCGCGGTCGCCGAGGCGCTCTGGATGGCCACGGCGACGGTGGAGGCCGCCCGCGCTTAACCGTTGCCTGGCTTGCCAGGGCCTGACTGTGATCTACACTTGGTGCCAGGCCGATGCCGGATTTGCTCGAAAGAGACAGCTTGATGGAGCTTCGCGTCGAGGTCGACGAGATGGCGGCCAGGGTCGAGCTGCGGCGCCAGGTCGGTCGCCTCGAGCGCGACCTCGCCGGGCTCTTCTCCGAGGCCTTCGGCCGGGTCCAGCTCGATCACAGCGTCGCCGCGATTGCGGCCGAGCCACGGGTCCTCGATCTGGGCGAGCTCGAGCGCTTGCGAGACGAGCTGGCGGATCGGGTCGCCGAGGCGCGGCTGACCCTGCGCGAGCGCGCTCGCGTCGAGACCGCGAACCACGAGCTGCTGCGGCAGATGCTCGCCTCGCCGGCGGATTTCAAGTGGGTCCAGGTGAGCCGGGACGACCTCGGTCTGCCCGGCTGTGGGCACTGGCACTCGCGCCCTCGCCTCGGCCCGATTGGAATGCTGATGGGCTGGTGGCGGGTCAAGGTCTCATCCGGATGCCCGTTAGCCGGGCGGCTTACGGCCGTTGAGCAACAAGCGCAAGGGGAAGCGACGGCAGCGGACGGCGCCGGCTGAGAGGGCGGCACCCTCGGCGTCGAAGCCGGCACCTCGGGTCGCCGCCCCCGACGATCGCCCCCCGGCCCCGTGGGGGAACTTCCCCTTGGCCGAGCTGGCGATCCTTGCCGGCATCGTCTCGCTGGCGATCGGCGTCATCGGCGGGCACCCGACCGCGATCGGCGTGGGCGTCGCCCTGGCCGGGCTCGGTGGCATGGAGGTCGCGATCCGCGAGCACTTCGCCGGCTACCGCTCCCACACCACCCTGCTGGCGGGGACCGTCTTCGTCTTCACCGTCGGCGGCCTCTTCTACCTCGCCGACCAGATCCTCGCCGTCGCGCTCGCCGTCGGCGCGGTCGCCTTCGCGATCGCCTTCTACTTCGCGCGCCGCGCATTCCAACGCGCTTCCGGAGGCCTCAGCTTCCGGATCGGCGGAATGCGCGGCTGAGCTTCTTTCTAGACGGCCACCGTTTCGCGTCCGCTGGGAGCGCGGGAGGCGAGCTCGGTCGAGAGCAGCCGGCGCTGGCGCGAGGTCAGCGTGCCTAGCTGCTTGTTCTCGTTCAGCGAGAGCGGCAGGAGGAACTTGCGGGCGCGGGTGCGGCCCCAGCGACGCTGGCTGGTCAGCAGCTCGGCGATGGTCATGCTCTCCGTCTCCCACGGGCAATCGCGGATCACCTCCGAGGGGTCGGCATCCCCGCGTGCTATCGCGCGCTTCAGCTCGGCGCGTGCCAGCCGGACCAGGTTTGCTCGTTCGAGCGCCCGCATGTGTTGCGGGGCCTCCACCGAAGATGCGATCGTCGTTGCGGGTGCCGTAGAGGCAGCGTCCACTGGGACTCCTCCCTTCAAGGAATCGGTTAACTGGGTATCTCGCTTCCGACTAGGACCACCGCTTGGGGACCGTGGTCCGGGTCGGATCGAGTTCTCAAATCGTCCACCCCGCCCGGGGTGTTCGGCGAGAAGGCCAAGCTATGCCGGGTGGTAGCGATCGTCAACCCGAGGTGGGCGACGCGCGGGTCGGGCCGCCCGCTAAGAGCAACAATTTCGGCCCAAGCAAGAACTAGTCCCCCGTTGGTCGAGCCTGAAACTACCCACGACGGGGGATGTCAAGAAAGCGTTACCGGCGGATTAGGAGCGCGGCAGTTCCGGGAAGTCCTGGATCACCCTGGCGATCGTGCCGAGGGCCCCGTCGAGATGCTCGCGCTCGTGGGTCGCCATCAGGCTGGTCCGCAGCAGGGCGCCGCCGGGCGGGACCGCCGGGTGGATCGCGACGTTGGTGTAGACGCCGGCGTCGAAGAGGGCCTTCCAGAGCAGCACCGCCTGCCAATCGTCGCCGACCACCACCGGCACCACCGGCGTGGTGACGACGGTGCCGTCGGGCAGCGTCCCGGGCTCGATCACCTCGAGGCCGAGGTGGCGCAGGCCCTCGCGCAGGTACTCGGCGTTGGCCAGCAGCCGCTCGAACAGCGCCGGACCGTCCTCGCGGATCACTCGCAGCGCCGCCAGCGCCGCGCCGACCGCAGCCGGAACCGCGGAGGCGCTGAAGATGAAGGAGCGCGAGGAGACCCGCAGGTACTCGATCACGTCGGCCGGGCCGGCGATGAAGCCGCCGCAGGAGGCGAGGCTCTTGGAGAAGGTGCCCATCCGCAGGTCGACCTCGTCCTCGAGCCCGAACAGCTCGCTGGCGCCGGCGCCGCGGGCGCCGAGCACTCCCGCCCCGTGCGCCTCGTCCACCATCAGCCGGGCTCCGTGCGCCTGGCAGAGCTCGACGATCCGCGGCAGGTCGCAGACGTCCCCCTCCATCGAGAAGACGCCGTCGACGATGACGAGGACGCCGCCGCCGTCCGCGGCCGCGCGCTGCAGCATCTTCTCCAGCTTGTCCATGCGGTTGTGGCGGAAGGGGCGCAGCTTGGCGCCGGAGAGGCGGCAGCCGTCGAGGATCGAGGCGTGGTCGCCGGAGTCGCAGATGACGGTGTCGCCGGGGCCGAGGATCGTGCCGATGCAGCCGACGTTGGCCTGGTAGCCGGTGGTGAAGACGATCGCGTCCTCGGTCCGCATCCACTCGGCCAGCTCGCGCTCGAGGTCGACGTGCAGGGGGGTGGTGCCGTTGAGCAGGCGCGAGCCGGTGACGCCGGTGCCGTAGGTCTCCAGCGCCTCGCGGGCGGCTCCCTTGACCCGCTCGTCGCCGGTCAGGCCGAGGTAGTTGTTGGAGCCGAGCATGATCGTCTCCCGCCCCTCCATCTCCACCACCGGGCCGGCCTGGGAGGTCAGCAGGCGGAAGTAGGGGAGGAGGTCGTGCTCCTTGGCCGCTTCGAGCTGCTCGAGCCGGTCGTGGCTGCGGGCCTTCTCGAAGACGTCGACCGGAGCCTTCGCGGTCTCGTTCATCGCCTCCAGTGTAGGTTGCGGCTCAATGGCAAGCGTGACCATCCGGCCGGTGCGAACGCGCCGCGAGCGCAAGCGCTTCGTCAAGGTCCCCTTCAGCCTCCATCGTGCCCACCCGCAGTGGGTGGCGCCACTGGTCTTCGAGCGGCTGGAGTTCCTCGATCCCGGGAAGAACCCGTACTTCGAGCACGCCGAGGTCGAGCTCTTCGTCGCCGAGCGCGACGGCGAGCCGGTCGGGCGGATCAGCGCCCAGGTCGACCACCGCTGGGACGAGTACCAGGGGGGCAGCGACGCGATATTCGGCTTCTTCGAGACGGTCGACGATCGTGAGGTCGCCGTGGCACTGCTCGACGCAGCCAGCGAGTGGGCGGCGGGTAAGGGCCGCTTGCGCGTGCTCGGGCCGATGGACTTCACGACCAACGACGAGATCGGAATCCTGATCGAGGGCTACGAGCGCCGACCGATGATCCTCGAGCCGTGGCACCCGCCCTTCTACAAGAATCTGATCGAGGCGGAGGGCTTCGCCAAGACGATGGATGTGCTGATGTGGGAGCTGCAGTTCGGCAGCCTCAAGGAGGGCGAGAGCTTCGATCCCTCGATCCACGCAGCCGCCAAGAAGGCGTTGGAGGAGGAAGGGATCATGATCCGTAACCTCCGCAAGAGCGAAATGACGGCCGAGGTGCGACGCTTCACCGACGTCTACAACGAGGCCTGGGGGGACAACTGGGGCTTCGTCCCGATCACCGACGCCGAGGTCGAGTTCCAGGCCAAGAACCTGAAGCAGGTGATCGACGAGAACTGGGCCTACATGGCCGAAAAGGACGGCGAGGTGGTCGGCGCCGCCCTCACCCTGCCCGACATCAACCAGGTGATGGCGAAGCTCGACGGGCGGCTGCTGCCCTTCGGCTGGGCCAGGTTCCTGCTCGGCAAGCGCAAGATCGACCAGTGCCGGGTCCTTGCGCTCGGGGTCAAGGACGAGTACCGCCACAGCGGCATCGCCGCCGGGCTCTACCTCAGGCACCTGGAGGAGGCGGCGGTTCCGGGCGGCATCGTCGGCGGCGAGATGGGCTGGATTCTCGAGACGAACGGGCCGATGAACCGCGCCATGGAAGGGATGGGCGGGGAGGTCGTCAAGAAGTACCGGCTTTACGAGCGGGCGCTGTAGACGAAGGGCTTGCGGGGAGGGACTGGGTGGGACTCACCTACGCGAACTACGGGGAGGCTTAGCGAGTCCCACCCAGTCCCTCCCCACCAGAACATCTCCCAACGTCCGCTATTTGCGGTGAGCATTGGGGAGGCGACTTGGGGTCTCGCTAGAGTCGAGCGGGTGAGTGACCTCGAACTGGACGGCGAGATTTTGGCTGAGGAAGACGCCGAGTTGCGGGATGCGGAGCCGGTGCGGGCGCTGCCGCTGCCTTATGAGGCGCCGCCGTCGCCTGTTTTGAGCACGGAGGTCCGTAGCGCCGCGATCGCCGCTGCGGGCGGGGTTCTCGCCGGGGCCGCGACGGTTGCCGCAGTGCGGGCCGTCAGCGCCGTGGGCTCGAAGACGCGCTCCCCGCGCCGTCTCTCCCGCCGCCGCGACCGCCAGAACGTGGTCGCCAGCCGCTCCTTCCTCGTCGACGTCCACCTCCTCGGCCGCTAAGCGCCGGCCGATGGGCCTCAAACGTCCAACATATGGACGTCTGCGGCCCATCGACCGGGAGATGCGGCCGGCTTCGCCCTACCGGCTGCCGCGGGGGAGCGATGACCGCACGCTGCGGATTGCCGGCGGGGTGGCGACGCGATTTCTGCACGTCGAGGGGAGCCCGGTCTTGGTCCGCGCCTGGCAGCCGGCGGGGGACCGCGTCGTTCTGAGGGCGCAGCCCGTCGATCCCGCCACCGTCACCTACCCGCTTGGCGAAGAGGCGCCGGGGCCGGCCGGCCGGGGCCAGCTCGAGCTAGCGATCGAGCGGATGCGCTTCGTCCTCGGAGTCGACTGCGACCTCGGCGAGTTCCACCGCCGCTTTCGCCGCGACCCGCTGCTCGGGCCGTTGATCCGCCGCCTGCCCGGTTTCCGGCCCCGCCGCCGAGTCTGGCCCTGGGAGGCGTTGGCGGCCGCGATGGTCGGTCAACTGATCGAGGCCGACCGGGCGGTCCGCATCGAGCGGCGCCTCGTCGGCCGCTGGGGCGCGCGGATCGGGGAGGGGCGCGACGCTCTGCGCGACGTCCCAGCGGCGGCCGTCATCGCCGGTCGCGCCCCCGCCGAGCTGGCCTCGATGGACCTCGCCCCGAGCCGGGCGGCGGCGCTGCGCCGGGTGGCGCTCACGGTCGCCGGCGGTCGTTGCCGACTCGACTCCGCGGCCGCCGATCGCCGCCTGCTGACGATTCCCCAGGTCGGCCCATGGACGGTCCAGTGCCTGGCTCTGTTCGGGCGCGGGGACATGGACTCGCTGCCGGCCGGCGACCTCGGCTACCTCAAGTTGGTCGGCCGCCTTGCGGGGAGCGGCCGCCGCGCCACGGTGGCCGAGGTGGAGGAGTTCTACGCGCCCTACGAGCCGTTCCGCGGTTTGGTCGGGACGCTCACTCTCGCCGGGCTGCACCGCACGCTGGCCAAGGGCCCGCCGCTGCGGTTCGCCGCCTGAGCAGCTGGACCGCCCACCCTGCACGAGTTCGTGCCTGGACAGACGTGCGGTCAAGCGGCTGGACGATTTGTCGATAACGACGCGATGCCGAGCAAAGGGGATAGGAACTGGCCCGACCACGAGGTCAACGAATTCCTCGACCAGATAACCGCCGGCGGCCAGGACTATCGCCGCCTCGTCGAGCGGCTGCCGGTGATCGTCTACACCTCTGAGATGGGCGAGCAGGGGGCGTGGCACTACGTCAGCCCCCAGGTCGAGGAGATCCTCGGCTACACCGCCGAGGAGTTCAAGGCCGACCGCGGGCTCTGGGCTCGCCTGCTGCATCCGGAGGACCGCGAGCAGGCCCTGGCGAACGAAACTGAAATCTATCTCGGCGACCGCAACACGAGCCCGGTCGAGTACCGGATGTTCACCCGCGACCGGGGCGTCGTCTGGATGCTGGACGAGGCGGTGCTCGAGGCCGACGACAAGGGCGTGCCGGTCTGGCACGGCGTCCTCTACGACATCACCGAGCGCAAGCAGGCCGAGCAGGAGCTGCAGCGCGCAGTCTCCCAGCAGGCCGTGGTCGCCAAGCTGGGCGAGCGGGCCCTGCAGGATGGCGATCCGGAGGCCCTGCTGCGGGCCGCCACCGAGTTGATCGGAGACGTCGACGGGGTCCACAGCGCCTGCATCTGGGAGCTCGGCCGCGACGGTCGCCGGCTCAACCTTCGCGCCGGGCTCGAGGACGAGGTGGTGGGCGCCGGCCGCCGTGTCTCCGCCGCCCTCGACTCCCACGCCGGCGCCGCCCTCGACTCGGGTGCCCAGGCGATCGTCAGCGACTGGACCAGCGAGACCCGCTTCACGATGCCGCCAGTGCTGCGCGTCGTCGGCGCGGCCAGCAGCCTGGCAGTGATGATCGATGGCAAGGACCACCCGTTCGGAGTGCTCGACATCCACGCCACCGAGCCCCACCGCTTTACCGCCAAGGACGTTCCCTTCGTCCAAGCGGCGGCCAACGTCCTCGCCGATGCGATCGAGCGCCACGCCGCCGACCAGGCGCTGCGCCACCGGGTCCTGCACGACTCCCTGACCGGGCTGCCGAACCGTCTCAGCTTCGTCGATGCGCTCAACGACGCGCTCAAGCGGGCGACGGCCTCGGGCTCGCCGGTCGGCATCCTCTTCCTCGACCTCGACCACTTCAAGCTGATCAACGACAGCCTCGGTCACCACGCCGGCGACGCCCTGCTGCGCGCTGTCGCCCCGCGCCTGCGCGCCCACCTGCGCCCGGGCGACATCGTCGCCCGCTTCGGCGGCGACGAGTTCGGCGTCTTGGTCGACCGCCTCGCCGACGAAGAGGAGGCGGTCGCGATCGCCGACCGTGTCGCCGCCGCCTTCGCCCACTCCTTCTCGATCGACGGTGTCGAGCATTTCGTCAGCGCCAGCATCGGCATCGCCGTCGCCCGTCCCGCCGGTCAGCGCAGCGCCAGCGCCGAGCTGCTGATCCGCGACGCCGACGCGGCCATGTACCGGGCCAAGGAAGGGGGTCGCGCCCGCTGCGTCCTCTTCGATGCCGAGATGCGGGCCAGCGCCATGCGCAGGCTCGAGATCGAACGGGAGCTGCGCCACGCGCTCGACCGCGAGGAGCTGGCCCTTCACTACCAGCCGGTGGTGAGCCTGCGGACCGGCGAGATATCCGGCCTCGAGGCGCTGGTCCGCTGGCAGCATCCCGAGCGTGGCCTGCTCGATCCGTCCGAATTCGTCTCGATCGCCGAGGACAGCGGCCTGATCGAGCCGATCGGCCGTTGGGTGCAGGAGCGCGCCTGCCGGCAGATCCTCGACTGGCACGAGCAGCGCCCCGACGCCCGCCCCTTCGACGTCGCAGTCAACCTCTCCGCCCGCCAGGTGGCCCACCGCGACCTGCCGGCGACGGTCGCCGAGATCATCGCCCGCACCGGCATCGACCCGATCCACCTGCGGCTGGAGATCACCGAGAGCGTCCTCGTCGAGGAGTCGGCGACGGCGATCGCCTCGCTCGAGGCCCTCGACGAGATCGGCGTGCGGCTGGTTCTCGACGACTTCGGCACCGGCTACTCCTCGCTCGCCTACCTCAACCGCTTTCCCTTCCACGCGCTGAAGATCGACCGCTCGTTCGTCGACGCGCTGGGCATCGAGCAGGAGCGCACCGCGATCGTCGAGGCGATCATCGGCATGGCCCGGGCGCTATCGCTGGAGGTGATCGCCGAGGGAGTGGAGAGCGAGGTCCAGCTGGCGGAGCTGCGCCGGCTCGGCTGCGACTACGCCCAGGGGCACCTCTTTCACGCCGCGATGCCGGCGACCGACGTCAGTCGTCTGCTCGCCGAAGGAGCACTCGGCTATTCGGGGATCTCGCCACCCGGCAAGTAGGCGTTGCTGAGCAGCTCGCCCGGCTCCGGCAGTGACTCGATCAGGCCGTTGTCGCGCATCCAGCCGGTGAAGGTGGCCCACTCGGCCGGGTTCATGTAGCCGTAGGGGTGGCCGCCGTCGCGCGCCGCCAGCAGCGGCAACGTCGCTTCGACCTCGGCTTCGGTCAGTTTGCGGTCGAGGCCGTCGTTCGCCTCCAGCACTGCGGTGGTGGCGACGTCGGGCTGCGCCACCGCGGCGTCGGTGCCGCGTTGCAGGGCGGCGATGAAGAGGCGGAGCTTCTCCGGGTCGGCTTCCAGGCTCCCGCGGTTGGCGACCAGGACCAGCTCGTCGTAGGTGGGGACGCCGAGCCGGTCGACCGGGGTGACCACCGGGTCTTGGCCGCGCTGGCGCAGGTCGACCCCCTCGACGTTGCTGTAGCCGCCGAGCATCGCCTCGGCGCTGCCGCCGAGCAGGGCGGGCAGCAGGCCAAAGCCCACGTTGACTTCCTTGACGGCGCCGGGGGAGAGCTGGGCGCGGGCGAGGATCGTCTTCAGGAAGGCTTGCTGGTAGGGGATGCCGGCGGTGGCAACGGTTTTGCCCTTGAGGTCCGCGACGCCTTTGATGCCGGACTTCCCGAGCCAGATCAGCGAGCTGAGCGGCCGGTTGACCAGGGCGCCGATCGCCACCACGTCCAGGCCCTTCTCGTGGGCCAGCGCCACCTCGGGCTCGTAGGAGATCGCCAGGTCCGTCTGGCCGGCGGCGACCAGCTTCAGCGGCGCAGCCGGATCGGAGGGGGTGTCGATGCTGACGTCGAGCCCCGCTTCCTCGAAGTAGCCGAGCTTCTGCGCCATGTAGATCCCGGCGTGATCGGCGTTGGGGTAGAAGTCGAGCGTGAGGTTGAGTGGCTGCGCCGCCGTGCTCCCCTCCTCGGACTTCTCGCCGCAGGCGGCGAGGCCGAGGGTGGCGGTGAGGACCGTGAGGGCGAGGGCAATCGTCCGGATTCGAGTCATCTTCATCCCCTGTGTTCTATCGCCAAGTGACGACGCGCCGCTCGACGAGGGCTATCAGGCCGAACAGTCCGAGCGCGATCGCGGAGAGGATGGCGAAGGCGGCGAACATCCGCGCCGTCTCCAACTGACCGTTGTCTTGGAGGATCAAATGGCCCAGTCCTGCGTTCGATCCCGCCCACTCGCCGAAGAGAGCGGCGATGGTCGTGAAGACCGCCGCGAGCCGGGCGCCGCTGAACGTGTAGGGAAGCGCCGTCGGCGCCTCGACTCGGTGGAGGATCTGCCAGCGTGAGGCGTCGAGGGTGCGCATGAACTTGGTCGTGTCGGGATCGACGGAGCGGAGCCCGTCGAGGGTCGTGACCGTGATCGGGAAGAAGCAGACGAGGGCGATGATCGCGAGCTTCGGCCCGATCCCGTAGCCGAACCAGACAACGAAGATCGGCGCAAGCGCGAGGATCGGGATCGTCTGCGACGCGATCAGCAGCGGATAGGAGGCCAACCGCACCGTCGTCCAGAGATGCAGCGCGACCGCGAAGCCGATCCCGGCGATGACGGCGATGGCGAAGCCGAGCAGGATCTCTCGCAGGGTCACCCACGTGTTTTCCGCCAGCAGCGATCGATTCTCCCAGAGCGATTCGCCGATTTCCGCCGGCGAGGGGACGAGAAAGCTTTCGAGGTCGAGGACGTCGGCGAGCGCGCCGGTCGAGGCGGCGAGCTGCCAGGCGCCGATCAGTGCCGCCAGGAGCAGGGTGGGGAGGAGCCAGCGCCTCATCGCATGCCCTCGTGCAGCGCTCGCATCGCCTGCTCGCGGACGGCGACGAAAGCGGGATCGGTGACGGCGGCATCGCGGTCGGGCGCTCGTGGCGCCGGCGCCCGCAGCTCGGCGACGGTCCGGGCCGGGCGCGCCGAGAGCACGACGACGCGGTCGGAGAGGTAGAGCGCCTCCTCGACGTCGTGGGTGACGAGGACGACGGTCCGCGGGTCCGCGCCGAGAGCCCCGGCCAGCCACTCCTGCATCTCCGCCCGGGTGATCGCGTCGAGGGCGGCGAAGGGCTCGTCGAGGGCGAGCAGCGGCTTGCCGGCGACGAGCGTGCGCAGGAAGGCGACCCGCTGGCGCATCCCCCCCGAGAGCTCGGCCGGCGGTGTCCGCTCGAAGCCGGCGAGGCCGAAGCGGTCGAACAGGGCTCCCGCCTGCTGCCGCGCCTCGGACCTGCCGAGCCCGCGGTTGCGCAGCGCCAGCGTCGCGTTGTCCAGGGCCGAGTACCAGGGGAGCAGCTGGTCGCTCTGGGGCATGTAGGCACAGCGGGAGAGGCGGCCCCGGGCGGCCGTGGCATCGCCGACCGCGATCTCCCCGGCGTCGGGCACGAGCAGGCCGCAGATCAGCTCCAGCAGCGTCGACTTGCCGCAGCCGGAGGGCCCGACCAGGCCGACCACCTCGTGCTCGCCGACCTCGAGATCGAGCCGCTCGATCGTGCGCAGCTCGGCATAGGAGTGGCCGAGGCCGCGAATCGAGACGGACATCCTTGGTATCCTGCCGCACTCCGCTCCCGACCAAGAAGGTCAGGAAAGTCGATAAGTACCCCGCGCGGAACTCAAAAGGCGGCGCATGGACCCGGCAATCGTCATCTTCGGCTTCGGCATCGGAGCAATGGTCGGCATGACCGGCATGGGTGGCGGCACCCTGATGACGCCGCTGCTGATCTTCTTCTTCGGGATCAAGCCGGTGACCGCGATCGGCACCGACATCTTCTACGCGGCGGTGACCAAGACCGTCGGCGGCTGGCGCCACCTGCGGATGGGCACGGTCAACATGAGCCTGGCCCTGTGGTTGGCCGCCGGCAGCGTGCCCGCAGCGGTGACCGGGGTGTGGGCGATCTCCGTCCTGCAGAGCAAGGTCGGCGAAGAGCGCCTCGACTCGATCGTCTACGCGCTACTCGGCGGCACCCTGCTGATGGTCGGGATCATCACCCTGGCGCGGGCGCTGATCCTCAGCAAGCTGGTCGAAGAGCGTGACGACTTCGAGCTGAAGCGACGGCACAAGGTCGCCGCGGTGGCGATCGGCGCCACCACCGGCTTCGTGATCGGCATCACCTCGGCCGGCTCGGGCACGGTGATCGCGATCCTCCTGATCTCGGTCTACCGCCTCACCCCCCGCAAAGTCGTCGGCACCGACGTCTTCCACGCCGCGATTCTGCTCTGGGCGGCGGGCATCGCCCACTGGGTCGGTGGCAACGTCGACTTCATGCTCGCCGGCAACATCCTGCTCGGCTCGATCCCGGGAGTGATCGTCGGCTCCAACTACGCCGCGCGCGCACCGGTTTCGTTCCTGCGCACCGCGCTCGGCGTCGTCCTGATCGCCTCGGGGATCGTCACCGTGCAGAAGGGGGACCCGGTCGTCTGGCCGATCGCCGCCGTGGTCGCGGGCGTGGGCCTCGGCTTGCTGATCTGGTTCCCGCGCTGGTGGAACCAGCGCCGGGAGAAGCGCGAAGCGGCGGAGCAAGCTCGCGACCGCTCTGACGATCTCACGCCTGACGTGATCGGCTGATTGGTTTACTAGACGTATGCGCGTTTCAGCCAAGGCCGATTACGCGGTGCGTGCCGCCGCCGAGCTGGCCGCCGCCGAGGAGGGCCCGATCAAGGGCGAGCGCCTCGCCGACGCCCAGGACATCCCGCTGCAGTTCCTCGAGCACATCCTGCTCGAGCTCAAGCACCAGGGCATCATCCGCGCCCGCCGTGGCGCCAAGGGCGGCTACTGGCTGGCCAGGCCGGCCGACGAGGTGACGATCGCCGACATCGTCCGCGCGGTCGAGGGCCCGATCGCCCACGTGCAGTCGACGCCGCCGGAGGCGATCGAGTACCACGGCAACGCCGAGTCGCTGCAGAAGGTCTGGATCGCCGTGCGGGCCAGCCTCCGCACCGTGCTCGAGAACGTCACCCTCGCCGACCTCGTCTCCGGCACCCTGCCGCCCGTCGTCGAGGAGCTGATCGCCTCTCCCGACGCCTGGGTCGCCAGCACCGGGACCAAGGAAATGGTCACCAAAGGCAACTAAGCCTTGGTCGGCACCAGGTCGAAGTCGGTTCCCAACCGCAGCTCGCTGTAGCGCCTGACCCAGTCGTCGTTGACGTTGTCGGACTGGCGCTTCATCCGCGGCTCGAACTCGAAGTCGTCGGGAGGGGAGAGGTCGAGGCGCTCGAGCAGGCGCAGGGTGCTGGTCTCGTAGTCGGCGGCGAAGTTCTCGTAGAGGACGAGCACCGGTTTGATCCCGCAGTGCTCGAAGAAGGCGTCCCAGCGCGACTCCTCGATCAGGATCTGTTCGAGCAGGTGCTCGATCGCCCGGTAGTGGAAGCGCAGCTGCGGCCGGTGCTCCTCGATGAAGCTGCGGTAGGGCGGCGAGTCCCCGTCGTCGAGCGAGGCCGCTTTGGCGCTGGCCTGGTTCTCGCGCCAGGTCGCGGTCTGAACCGCCTTCCACAGCGAGACCGCCTGGCGCACCTTGTTGGCGCGCACGACCCGGACGAAGGTGAGGTCCGGGAAGACGCTCGGCAGGAGCTCGGCGAGGGGGACGTCGCGGTAGGCGGGGACGTTGCGGAGCAGGCTGACGAAATCGCCGAAGTAGCCCCACATCAGCTTGGCGCCGAAGATGCCGTTAGGGGTCGTGCCGGCCTCGAAGGCCCACTCCAGGTAGCGGTCGTAGGCGGCGCGGCTCCAGAGGGGGGAGCGTGGGGTGGGCTCGCTGCCGACCGCGCGCTCGCCGAGATGGTCGCGAATCGTCGGGTCTTCGACGCCGACGAAGTACTCCTCGGGCCGGCGCGGGCGGCCGCTGTGGCGCAGCGCCTCGAAGTACTCCTCGGGCCGGCCGGCGACGCCGGTTTCCGCGAGTGCGTGGCAGACCAGGGTGCTGCCGCTGCGAGGCGTTGCACAGACGATGTAAGAGCGGTCGGGGTGCATGGGAAGGATTCTTGCCGAGTAAGTTAATCAACAAGCCCAGCAATAACTCGGCTGGCTGGTCGCGATCGTTAACCTCTCTCGCACTTCGACCCTGGGAGTACCCGCATGAACGCAGCGCCGAACATCCTCTACATCCACTCGCACGACACCGGCCGCTACGTGCAGCCCTACGGGGTCCAGGTCCCGACCCCCAACATCCAGATGCTCGCTGACCAGGGGGTGCTCTTCCGCGAGGCCTTCTGCGCCGCGCCGACCTGCTCGGGCAGCCGCGCCAGCCTGCTCACCGGCCTCCATTGCCACAACAACGGCATGCTCGGGCTCGCCCATCGCGGCTGGGCGCTCAACGACTACGGCCAGCACTGGGTCCACGCGCTGCGCCGGGGCGGCTACCGCTCGACCCTGATCGGCGAGCAGCACATCTCCGTCGATCCGGGCGTGATCGGCTACGACGAGATCGTCCCGGTCGACTCCAACCACGCCGAGTTCGTCGCTCCCCTGACGATCGAGGCGCTGCGCGAGGCCCCGTCGCAGCCTTGGTTCATGTCGGTCGGCTTCTTCGAGACCCATCGCGACTTCTTCGCCCCGACCTCGGTCCGCGACACGCTCTACTCGCAGCCGCCGGCCAACCTGCCCGACGTCACCGCGACCCGCAAGGACTTCGCCGCCTTCAAGGCCAGCGCCCGCTCGCTCGACCAGGGGATCGGTGCCGTCCTCCACGCCCTGCACGACTTCGGCCTGGTCGAGAACACCCTGGTGCTCTGCACGACCGACCACGGCGTCGCCTTCCCCGGCGCCAAGGCGACCCTCTTCGATCGTGGGATCGGGGTGATGATGCTGATGCGGGGCCCGGGCGGCTTCACCGGCGGCAAGGTGGTCGACGCCCCGGTCAGCCACCTCGACGTCTACCCGACCCTCTGCGAGCTGGCCGGGGTCGAGGCGCCGGACTGGTTGCAGGGCTCCTCGCTGATGCCGTTGGTCCGCGGCGAGACCGAGCGCCTGCACGAGGCGATCTTCGCCGAGACGACCTACCACGCCGCCTACCAGCCCCATCGCGCCGTTCGCACCGAGCGTTGGAAGTACATCCGCCGCTTCGACGACTACCCGCACCCGATCCTCGCCAACTGCGACGACAGCCAGAGCAAGGATCTCCTGGTCGAGGCGGGCTGGGCCGAGCAGGTCGTGCCCGAGGAGCAGCTCTATGACCTGGTGCTGGACCCGGCCGAGGGCGCCAACCTGGCCACCGACCCGGCTCGGGCCGAGGTGCTGGCGGAGATGCGGGGCAGGCTCGACGCCTGGATGCACGAGACCGAGGACCCGCTGCTCGACGGGCCGGTGGCGCCGCCGCCGGGTGCGATCGTCAACGAGCAGTGGCAGCTCTCTCCCGACGATCCGCCACGCGCCGTCACGGCGGACCCCACGGCCGCTGCATCCAGCTGAGGCAGGTCCAGCCGGGAACCGCGGTGCCGCCGGGGTCGCGGGCCTCGCCGTGCGAGAACAGGCTGAGCCCGCAGTTGTAGGAGCCGAGGTTCCAGATCCCCGCCGCCATCGGCGGCGTGAATTCCTCGCCCAGCACCGAGTCGAGCAGGAAGAAGCGGATGAAGATGCCGTGGCCGACGAGCAGCGGCAGCTCGTCGGCGGGTAGCTCCTCCAGCTCGGCCTTCAGGCGCCGCACCCGCGCGACCAGATCCTCGAAGCTCTCGCCGGTGCCCAGCTCGTGGACGTAAGGGAGGGTCTCCGGCTCGAGCTCGAGCGCGGCGCCGACCTCGGCCGCGGTTTCCGCCGCCCGCCGCATCGGGCTCGCCAGCAGGCGGGTAATGCCCTCTCCGGCGAGTCCCGAGCCGGCGCCGCGGGCCTGCTCGCGCCCGCGCTCGGTCAGCCGGTCGCCCTCGGCGTCGTCCAGGACCTCCTTGCCGGTGTGGGCATTGTGGACCGACTCGCCGTGGCGCAGCAGCAGCGCCCGGCTCATTCGGCGGCGGGGACGCCGCCGGCGACGACGTTGACGAAGTTCTCCAGGTGGCGGGTGGTCCAGCACTCGAAGGCGCCGTCGCAGTGGCGCTCGTAGGCGGCCATCACCGAATCGCCGTAGTTCCAGTAGAGCTTCGGCTCCGGGTTGAGCCAGAAGAGGCGGCCGGCCCGCTCGGCGACCTGGGCGAAGATCTCGGCGTGCGGCTCGCGGCCGTTGGTGCGGGCGTCGCCGAGCACGATCACGGTCGAGCGCGGGTCGAGCTCGTCGGAGATCTCGGTCAGGAACTCGAGCCAGACGCGGCCGTAGTCGGTGTAGCCGGAGATGTCGGCTACGCCGCCCTCGCTGGAGATGCGCTGGGCGACGACGGCGAAGTCGCGCTCGTGCTCGAAGACGTCGGTGACCTCGGAGATCCGCTCGATGAAGACGAAGCTGCGCAGTTTGCGGAACGAGTCGTGCAGGGCGTGCAGGACCGAGAGGAAGAAGACGCTGGCCGAGGTGACCGAGGTGGAGACGTCGCAGAGGACGTAGATCTCCGGCCGGCGCGGGCGCTTGGGCCTGTATTTGAGCCGCAGCGGCACGCCGCCGGTCTCCAGCGAGGCCCGCATCGTCCGCCGCACGTCGACCATCGCCGCCTTGCGGTGGCCGCGCTGCTCGTGCCCGAGCGTCGCCAGCCGCCGCTTCATCTGCGAGACCGCGCGGTGGACCGCGGCCAGGTCCTGAGTTGGATTGGTCGGCAGGGCGCGGTCGAGCTCGGCCAGGGGGCGGGAGGGGGGCAGGGTCTCGGTGCGCTCGATCAGGTCGCGCTCGAGCTCGCGCCGCAAATGGCGCTCGAACCTGTTGAGCTGGTCGCGGTCGATCGGCGGCCGCTCGTCGCCCTCCTCGGTCGGCGGCTGGGCGCCGGCGGTGAGCCCGAGGGTGCGGCGGATCCGCTGCACGTCGACGCCGACCACGCCCGAGCCCTCGGCCTGGCCGAAGGCGGCGATCGCCAGCCGGGCAAGGTCGCGCAGTCGGTCCTCGTCGCCGGCTTCGATCGCGTCGCGGATCTGCTCGCGCAGCTCGTCCATGTCGATGCGCTCGCCACCCTCGCCGACCGCGTCGCCTTCGCCACCGCCCTCGCCGCGCTCGGTGACCTCGCGCTGCACCGCCTCGGCCTCGGCGGCGCGGAAGAAGAAGCGCTCGAACAGCAGCTCGAAGACGCGCCGGTCCTCCTGGGACTTGGCGATCGTCGCCGCCAGCGCCTCGCGGAAGTCCTCGCGCGCGGTCCAGTCGACCATTTCCAGCGCCGCGAAGGCGTCGAGGATCTCCGAGGTCCCGACCGCCACTCCCTCGCCGCGCAGCTCGTCGCAGAAGCCGAGCAGCTTCGCCGCCAGCCCGGGAGGGCCGGCGTCGGCCCTGGGCCCGTAGGGCGAGGCGGCCGCGGGGCTCACCCCGCGGGGCTGCGCTCGGCGAGTTTCATGCCGACCCGCTCAGCGACGAGGTCGATGTCGGTGCGGTGCTTGACGATGATCGACATCGACTGGGTGAAGGTCTCGCGGTCGATGTCCTCGGCGCCCATCAGCAGCAGCGTCCGCGCCCAGTCGATCGACTCGGCGATCGAGGGCGGCTTCTTCAGATCCAGCGCCCGCACCATCTCGATCACCTCGACCAGCCGCCGCGCCACCGACTCGGCCAGGTCGGGGACGTGCAGGCGGACGATCTCCATCTCGCGCTCGGCCCCCGGGTAGTCGAGCCAGAGGTAGAGGCAGCGCCGCTTCAGCGCCTCGGTCAGCTCGCGCGAGTCGTTCGAGGTGAGGACGACGATCGGCATCGTCGTCGCCGCCACCTGGCCCAGCTCGGGGATCGTGATCTGGAAGTCGGAGAGCAGCTCCAGCAGCATCGCCTCGAACTCCTGGTCGGTCTTGTCGATCTCGTCGATCAGCAGCACGACCGGCTCGGGACTGGCGATCGCCTGCATCAGCGGCCGCGTCAGCAGGAACTCGTTGCTGAAGATGTCCTCCTGCACGTCGTCCCAGCCGCCCTCGCCGCCGGCCTGGATGCGCAGCAGCTGCTTGCGGTAGTTCCACTCGTACATCGCCTTGGCCTCGTCGAGCCCCTCGTAGCACTGCAGCCGCACCAGCTCGCGGCCGGTCGCGCGCGACAGCGCCTTGGCCAGCTCGGTCTTGCCGACCCCGGCCGGGCCCTCGACGAGGACCGGCTTGCCGAGTTCCTGGGCGAGGTAGGAGACGAGCGCCGCGGGCTCGTCGGCGAGGTAGCCGACCTTCGCCAGCGCCGCCTTCACCTCTGCCACAGAGCTCTCAGCCATGGGGGCGATGATAATCCGGCTTCGTGCTCCACCTCTCGCTGCCCATCGCCGAGCTGTTTCCACACAGCCCCGGCCCCTACATCGCGCTGATGCTCGCGGGCTTCGTGATCGGCATTCTCGGGCACCTGACCAAAGCCAAATGGCTGATCGCCTCCGGCGTGATCCTGATCTTCCTCGGCGCCCTGCTCTTCCCGCTGGCGGCGAACCTGACGACGGAGAACCGGCCGCCGCCGATCGAGGAATCGCGCGGGGACTCCGGCCCATAGAGCTACGATCGGCCGATGGGACACCTCGACGAGGTCGACCTCGGACTCGCGCTCAGCCGCAAGGAGGAGGAGCGTGAGCTGAAGGCCGCTTGGAAGCGGCTGTCGCAGCTGCGGCTCACCCTCGGCGGGCTGACCGGGGAGAAAGAGCTGGGGCCGCCGCTCTGCGTCGTCTTCGAGGGTTGGGATGCCTCCGGCAAGGGCGGCGCGATCAAGCGGCTCACGGCTCCGCTCGACCCGCGCCACGTCCGCGTCGCCCAGTTCGCGGCGCCGAGCGACGACGAGAAGCGCCACCACTTCCTCCACCGCTTCTGGCCGGCGCTCCCCGGCTGGGGCGGGATGACCGTCTTCGACCGCTCCTGGTATGGCCGGGTCCTGGTCGAGCGGGTCGAGGGATTCGCCGATCCGGAGCAGTGGCAGCGTGCCTATGAGGAGATCGTCGCCTTCGAGCACGGCCTGGCGGAGGAGGGCACGGTACTCGTCAAGTTCTGGCTCCACATCTCCCCCGGGGAGCAGCTGAAGCGCTTCGAAGGCCGCGACGCCGACCCGCTCAAGGCCTGGAAGCTGACCCCCGACGACTGGGAGAATCGCGCCAAGCGCCCCGAATACGAGGAGGCGGTCGAGGAGATGCTCGACCGTACCGATCGCCGCCGTGCTCGCTGGCGGCTGGTCGCGGCCGAGTCCAAGCGCTACGCCCGGGTCGAGGTGGTGCGCATCGTCATCGAGGAAATCGAAGCCGGGATGCGGCGCTGGGGACAGGAGCCACCACCGCCGCAATAGACGATTGTCCGCCGCAGGGGGCGAAGATCGTCGCGAGCTTCTACGATCCCCAGTCCGATTCCGCCTTCGATTACGAGGAGCCCTATCCCTTGAGCCGTTTCCGCATTTTCGCTCTGCTCGCCGCCCTGGCCGCGCTCGCAACGACGTTCGCCGCTTGCGGTGGCAGCAGCGACAAGAGCAGCGAAGACCCCCAGCAGGTCATCGACAGCGCCAGCCTCGAAGGGGTGGAGAGCGGCAACCTCGACCTCTCGCTCGGCATCAATGCCGAAGGCGACGAAGGCGGCGACATCGACGTCGCGCTCTCCGGCCCGTTCCAGAGCGGCGCCAAGGGAGACCTGCCCCAGCTCTCGATGACCGCGAGCGCCAAAGGCTCGGCCCAGGGCGAGAACGTCGACTTCGAGGGCGGCCTGACGCTGCTCAGCGACCGTGCTTTCGTCAACTACGAAGGGACCGAGTACGAAGTCGACCCGACCACCTTCGGCTTCGTAAAGTCGGGCTTCGAACAGGCTCAGCAGCAGGGCGGGTCGGAAAGCAACCCGGCTGACGTGACCGCCTGTCAGGAGGCGGCCGCCGGGCTCAAGGTCCGCGACTTCGCCGACAACCTAACCAACGACGGCAGCGCCGACGTGGATGGCACCGAGACCACCAAGATCAGCGGCGATCTCGACGTCGGTGGGGCAATCGACGCGATCATCGAGCTGACCAAGAACCCGGCCTGCAGCGCCCAGATCGAAGCTGCCGGCCCGCTGCCGATCGGCGAACTCGAAGAAGCCAAGGGCGAACTCACCAGCGCCGTCAAGAAGGCCCACATCGAGGTCTACGTCGGCGATGACGACATCATCCGCGAGCTCGACGCCGAACTGACGATCGAACCGAAGGGCAGCAGCGGCGAAAAGGTCGAAGTCGACCTGGCGCTCACGCTCAGCGGCGTCAACGAGGAACAGGACATCTCCGCTCCAGCGAATGCGAAGCCGCTCGAAGGGCTGTTCGAGAAGCTCGGCGTCAACCCGCTCGAGCTGCTCGAAGCCGGCAGCAGCGGCGACGGACTCGGTGACTTGCTGGAAGGCATAACCGGGGACGACTCCTCGTCCGGCGGCTCGGGGAGCACCGGCGCGACGGGTGACCAGGGCGCGTATCTCAACTGCCTCAAGGGAGCCGAAACCCCCGCTGACCTGCAGCGGTGCGCGAGCTTGATCCAGTAAGGCTGCGCATCGGGTCTCTCGCGAAGGGCGTCGCCACGGCGACGCCCTTCGTGTTTCCACGTACGCTTCCCAGCCCTTGAGCCAGCCCACCAACTCCAACCAGCCGCGCTTCGACGCCGCCTTCTTCCGCACCCCGCTCGGCTGGCCCTACCTGCTGACGCCGCTGATCCCGATCGCGGTGGTGCTGGAGATCGTCGGTGCTCCGGCAACGGTCATCTTCGCCACCTCGGCGCTCGGGATCATCCCGACGGCGGCGCTGATGGGCCGCGCCACCGAGGAGCTGGCGGCCCGTTCGGGGCCCGGCATCGGCGGCCTGCTCAACGTCACCTTTGGCAACGCGCCGGAGCTGATCATCGCCCTCTTCGCCCTCGGCCAGGGCCTGCAGGAGGTCGTCAAGGCCTCGATCGTCGGCTCGATCATCGGCAACATCCTGCTCGTGCTCGGCGCGGCGATGCTGGCCGGCGGCATCGGCCGCGACAAGCAGACCTTCAGCCGCACCAGTGCCAGCATCCAGACCTCGATGCTGATGCTGGCGGCGGCAGCGCTGCTGATGCCGGCGATCTTCGAGCTGGTCGAGGGCAAGGGACTGCCGGCCCCGGGGGCCGAGGCGATCCACTACGGCGGCACCGTCGAGCACCTCTCGCTGGCCGTCGCGATCGTCCTCATCGCCACCTATGTGGTCGGCCTCTTCTTCTCGTTGCGCACGCACCGCGACCTCTTCAACCCCGAGTACGAGGACGAGGACACGTGGGGCTGGTCGACCCGGACCTCGGTCATCGCCCTGGCGATCGCCGGCGTCCTGGTCGGGCTGATGTCGGAGGTGCTGGTCGGCTCGATCACCGAGGCCTCGCACTCGATCGGGCTCTCCGAGTTCTTCATCGGCGTGATCGTCGTCGCCATCGTCGGCAACGCCGCCGAGCACTGGGTCGCGGTCCTGGTCGCGATGAAGAACAAGATGGACCTAGCGGTCAACATCGCGATCGGCTCCAGCGCCCAAGTCGCCCTCTTCGTCGCCCCGGTCCTGGTCCTCGCCTCCTTCTTCATCGGCCCCTATCCCTTGGCCCTGGTCTTCAACGGCTTCGAGCTCGGCGCCATCCTCCTGGCCATCCTGATCGCCAACCAGGTCACCCAGGACGGCGAGTCGACCTGGTTCGAGGGAGTGCAGCTGCTGGCCGTCTACTTCGTGTTTGGGCTGGCTTTTTACTTTGCGTGAGGGGAGCCCCGGGTGGGACTCGCCTGCGCGAACTGCGGGGAGGCTTGGCGAGTCCCACCCGGGGCTCCAAGCCCGAAGGGATAGCCTGCCGAGATGGAAGTAGTCCTCCTGCTGGTCAGCTTTGCTGTCGTTCTTTCGGGGGCTCTGCTGTTCACGAATGCGGTCGAGTGGGCTGGCCACAAGCTGGAGCTGGGGGAGGGGGCAGTCGGCAGCTTGCTGGCGGCCGTAGGGACGGCGATGCCGGAGACGCTGATCGCGATCGTGGCGCTGCTCAGCGTCAACGAGGGGTCGGAAGACGTGGCGATCGGGGCGATCGTCGGGGCGCCGTTCCTGCTGGCGACGCTGGCGATGGGGCTGGTCGGGCTTTTCGCCTATCTCTATCGCGACAAACGCGAGCAGGGTGTTCAGTTGAAGGTCCACCGGCCCACGCTGGAGCGCGATCTCAAGTTCTTCCTCGTGCTCTTCGCCCTCGCGGGAGTGCTCTCCTGGGGACCGCCGGCACCGGTCCGGATCATCGTTGGGATCGGCTTCCTCGTCGCCTACGTGTTCTACATACGGCTGACGCTGCGGGGCAGCGGCGAGGTCCAGGACGAGGAGACGCTCAACCCGCTGATCTTCGAGCGCCGCAGCGAGCGCCGCGAAGACCCGGCGCTATCGCTCTGCGTGATCCAGCTCTTGGTCGGCCTCGGGGCGATGGTCGGCGGCGCCCACCTCTTCGTCGAGGAGCTGCTCCACATCGCCGACAGCATCGGGGTCGAGGCGCTGGTCTTGGCGCTGATCCTGGCGCCGCTGGCGACCGAGCTGCCGGAGAAGGTCAACAGCTTCTTCTGGGTGCGAGAAGGCAAGGACGCGCTCGCGCTCGGCAACATCACCGGGGCGATGGTCTTCCAGTCGATGATCCCGGTCGGGATCGGCCTGATCTTCACCGACTGGGACCTCAGCGGCAACGCGGTCCTCTCGATCGGCCTCGGCGTCGCGGGAGGACTGCTTGCTTACGAGAGCCTCCACCTCTCGCGCCGCTTCAAACTCCCCGCCGTGATCGGCTGGTTCGCCCTCTACGCATCCTTCATCGTGGTCGTGGCTCTCAGCGCCTGATTGCGCTTGCGCGGCATGGATCAGAGCTCCGCAAGCGCTTTGAGGACCAAGCCGTCGTGTTTTTTCGGCTGGACCTTCGGAAAGACCCGGGCGACTTTGCCTTTCGGATCGATGATGAAGGTCGAGCGCAGCATCCCCATGTACTTCTTGCCGTACATCGACTTCTCGCCCCAGGCGCCGTATTTCTCGGCGACCTTGTGATCGGGGTCGGCGAGCAGGGTGAAGTCGAGCTTCTGGTTGTCGGCGAACTTGCGCAGTGCCTCCGGCTCGTCGGGCGAGATCCCCAGCACCCGCGCCCCCAGCTCGCGGTACTCCTCGCCACGGTCGCGGACACCGCAGGCTTGTGTGGTGCAGCCCGGAGTTTCGGCACGGGGGTAGAAGTAGACGACCACGGTTTCGCCCTTGAGGTCGGTCAGCTTGACCTTGCTGCCGTCCTGATCGAGCAGCGTGAAGGCAGGAGCCCTATCTCCCTCGCCCAGCACCGGCTCAGTCCTCGCGGCCGGGGTCCTGGCCGTTCTCTCCCCCGTCGAGTTCCTCGTCTCCCTGTTCGAGCGCGGTCTCGGACACCGATCCGCTGGAGCCGGGGTGGTAGTGGGTCTGGAAGGTCTCGAGCAGGCGGTCGCGGCCGTCCTCGTCGATCGGGATCTCCTCCGAGATCCGCACCCAGTCTGCACCCTCGTAGGCCTCCATGTTGAAGACCTCCTGGTCGATCGAGGCCGAGTCGTCGACGACGACCACGACCTCGGTCTGGGGGTTGAAGTAGGTGCCGGGCTGCACCAGCAGCTGCTCGACCTCGTAGAGATTCTCCTCGGCGCCCGCCATCACCGCGATCCTACGAAATCGGCGAGCTGACGTTCGGTCTCGGCCTCAACGGCAAGTGGCGCCAGTCCTCTCTGCATCCGCCGTTCGTTGCGGGCGACGACCAGCTGGCGGACCTCGGCCCGCAACACGGCCTCCTTGCTCGTCTCGACACCGGGCGCCTCGAGCAGACGCTCGGCCTCGGCCCCGATGTCGAGCGGACCGTCGCCGCGGCGCTGCCGCCGCTCGGATTTGGCCTCCAGCATCTGCCGTATCTCAGCCGCCCGGAAGGCCGGGTCGACCGCCTGCGGCAGGCGTCGCAAGTAGCGCGGCAGCGGCAGGTCCTGCCCGGAGGTCAGGGCCCCCTTGTTGATCGAGCGATAGACCTCGCCGGCGCCGGAGAAGGCGATCGCGGCGAAGGGAATCGCGAGCAGGGAGATCAGCATCAGCATGGTCCCGTTGTCGATCGCGAGGCTCATTTGAGGGCGCCGAGCTGACGTTCGGTCTCGGTCTCGACGTCGAGTGGCGAAAGGCCACTTCGCATCCGCCGTTCGTTGCGGGCGACGACCAGCTGGCGGACCTCGGCCCGCAGCTCCGCCTCGTGGCCGGCGGTGGTGGGGGTGCCGTCGGCGGGCGCGAGCAGCCGGCCGGCCTCCGCCTCGACGTCGAGCGGCTCCTCGCCGCGCCGCCGCAGGCGGTGCGCTTTGGCCTCCAGCATCTGCCGTACCTCGGCAGCCCGGATCGCGGGGTCGACGGACTGGGTCGGTCGGTTCAGGTGCCGCGGGACCTGGGGCAGCTCCTGCTCGATCGCGAAGGGTCCCTTGCCGATCGTGTCCCAGCTGCCGCCGACGCGTCTGAAGAGAAGCCCGGCGATCGGTGCCGCAACGCCGGTGAAGAGCAGCACCGCTGCGCATTTTTCGCTCACGCTGATCGCCAGCACCAGATCCACGTGCACAAGGGTAAACGGCCCATGGATGCGAGGTCATTCGCTAATCTTTGGCCTGGTTGACTGACCAGTCAATCGGCGGAACGCCTGCCCGGGTGGCGGCGCTCCAGACAAGACTTAACGCACGGACGAAAAAGGAGCCCCGACCGGTGGTTGACTTCACCCTGACCGACGAACAGAAGGACCTGCAGGAGCTGGCCCACAGCTTCGCTGAGAAAGACATGCGCAACGTCGCCTGGGAGTACGACGTTGACGGCACCTGGCCGCAGGACGTGATCGACAAGGCCTGGGAGGTCGGGTTGATGAACACCCACGTCCCCGAGGCCTACGGCGGTCCCGGCCTCGACTACCTCTCCGGTTGTCTGATCGAGGAGGAGTTCGGCTGGGGCTGTTCCGGCATCGGCACCTCGCTGGCGGCCAACGGCCTCGCCTCCGCCCCGATCACCCTCGGCGGCTCCGAGGAGACGAAGAAGAAGTACCTCGGGATGCTGAGCGAAAGCCCGAAGCTCGCCTCCTTCTGCCTGACCGAGCCGGACGCCGGCTCCGACGTCTCCGGCATGAAGACCAAGGCCGTCAAGAAGGGCGACAAGTACGTCATCAGCGGCTCCAAGTGCTTCATCACCAACGGCACCTATGCCGACTACTTCACGGTGTTCGCGAAGACCGACCCCGAGGGCGGTCACCGCGGCATCAGCGCCTTCGTCGTCGACGCCGACCTCCCCGGGGTCTCCGTCGACAAGAAGGAGGACAAGATGGGGCAGCGGGCCTCCAACACCGCGACCATCTCCTTCGACGAAGTCGAGATCCCGGCCGAGAACCTGCTGGGTGAGGAAAACAAGGGCTTCAAGCTGGCGATGATGACCCTCGACCGCACCCGCCCCGGCGTCTCGGCGATGGCGGTCGGCATCGGCCGCGCGGCGCTCGAGTACGCGACGGACTACTCCAAGGAAAGGGTCCAGTTCGGGGTCCCGATCGCGATGCACCAGGCGATCCAGTTCATGATCGCCGACATGGCGACCAAGGTCGAGGCGGGGCGCCTGCTGGTCTGGAACTCCGCCTTCCTACTCGACCAGGGCATCCGCAACAGCCGCGTCTCCTCGATGGCCAAGCGCTTCGCCGCCGACTCGGCGATGGAGATCACCACCGACGCCGTCCAGGTCTATGGCGGCTACGGCTTCATCAAGGAGTACCCGGTCGAGAAACTGATGCGTGACGCCAAGATCATGCAGCTCTACGAGGGGACCAGCCAGATCCAGCGCCTGGTCATCGCCAAAGAAGTGCTGCTGCCGCGCCAGGCCGCGGACGCGCCGGCGCCGGACGCCAAGGCGCAGGCCTCCGAGCAGAGCCAGTCCGAGCAGGCAGCCGCTACGGTCTAGCCGATGGACGCCCCCGAACGCGCCGCTGCAGGAAAGGCGGCGCGTTCGGAGGTGCGTCGCTCCTCCCACGCCGCCTGGGAGCAACCTGACGGTCGGGCCGATCCGGTCGCCATCCTCGAGCGCCAGGCCGCCTCGCGGGTCCCCGAGCTGGTGCCGATCCGCTACGGGCGGATGTCGGCCTCGCCCTTCGCCTTCTTCCGCGGCGCCGCCGCGGTGATGGCCGCCGACCTGGCGACGATGCCGGTCTCCGGCCTGCGCGTGCAGGCCTGCGGCGACGCCCACCTCTCCAATTTCGGCGCCTTCGCCGCGCCCGATCGCCGCCTCGTCTTCGACCTCAACGACTTCGACGAGTCGCTGCCGGGGCCCTGGGAGTGGGACGTCAAGCGGCTCGCCGCCAGCTTCGCGATCGCCGGCCGCGAAAACGGGTTCAAGCGCGCGGAGCGCGCCGCCGCGGTGCTGAGCGCTGCGCGCAGCTATCGCGAGGCGATGCGGGACTTTGCCTCCCAGCGCAACCTCGACGTCTGGTACGCGCGGCTCGACGTCGAGTCGGTGATGGGGGAGATCGACGCCGAGCCCAAGCTCACCAAGCAGGTGCGCAGGGGCGTCGCCAAGGCCCAGGGCAAGGACAGCCTGAAGGCGGTCGAGAAGCTGACCCACCTGGTCAACGGTGAGTTGCGCATCCGCAGCGAACCGCCGCTGATCGTTCCGGCTGAGGAGTTGATGGCCGTGGACGAGACCCGCGACCTCGAGCAGTTCCTGCTCGAGGTCCTCGATGCCTACCGGGCGAGCCTGCCCGGCGATCGTCAGCATCTGCTGGACGGCTACCGCTTCCGCCATTTGGCCCGCAAGGTGGTCGGCGTGGGCAGCGTCGGCACCCGCGCCTGGGTCGTGTTGCTGACCGGCGCCGACGATGGCGACCCGCTCTTCCTGCAGGCAAAGGAGGCCGAGGCCTCGGTGCTGGAGCCCTACGCAGGCGCCAGCCGCTTCAAGAACCACGGGCGGCGGGTGGTCGAAGGCCAGCGGCTGATGCAGGCGGCCAGCGACATCTTCCTCGGCTGGTGTCCCGCGGTCGGCCTCGACGGTCGCCAGCGCGACTTCTACGTGCGCCAGCTCTGGGACTGGAAGCGCTCGGTCGAGATCGAGCGGCTGACCCCGCACGGGCTCGAGCTCTACGCGCGGATCTGCGGCTGGACCCTGGCCCGCGCCCACGCCCGCTCCGGCGACCGGATCGAGATCGCTTCCTACCTGGGCGGCGGCGACGCCTTCGACCGGGCGATCGCCGAGTTCTCCGAGCGCTACGCCGACCAGAGCGAGCGCGACCACGCGGCGCTGGTGGCGGCAATAGATTCCGGTCGCATCGCCGCCGAGGAACTCTGACGATGGCCCGCAAAGCGAGCGCCGGTGCCGCCGGCCTGATCCTGATGACGCTCTGCGTGGGGCAGTTCCTGATGATGCTCGACAGCTCGGTGATGAACGTCTCGATCGCCACCGTCGCCAAGGACGTCGGCACCACGGTCACCGGGATCCAGACCGCGATCACCCTCTACACCCTGGTGATGGCCTCGTTCATGATCACCGGCGGCAAGATCGGCCAGATCATCGGCCGCAAACGTGCCTTCGTGATCGGCTGCGTGATCTACGCCTGTGGCTCGACGACCACGGCGCTTGCTCCCAACCTGACCGTGCTGCTGATCGGCTGGTCGTTCCTGGAGGGCCTGGGGGCGGCGCTGATCCTGCCCGCAATCGTCGCCCTCGTCGCGTCCAACTTCGGCCCCGCCGAAAGGCCCCGGGCCTACGGGCTGGTCACCGCCGCCGCCGCGGTCGCGGTCGCGGTCGGCCCGATCGTCGGCGGCTTCTTCACCACCTACCTCTCGTGGCGCTACGTCTTCGCCGGCGAGGTGCTCCTTGTGGGCATGATCCTCATTCTCGCCCGCCGCATCGAGGCCGGCGAGGCGGAGCGGAAGGTGCGGCTGGATCTGGTCGGGACCGCGCTCTCGGCCCTCGGCCTCGGGTTGATCGTGCTCGGCGTCCTTCGCTCGGGGACCTGGGGCTTCGTCAGGGCCAAGCCCGAGGCGCCGGAATGGATCGGGCTCTCGCCGGTGATCTGGATGATGCTCGCCGGCGCCGCCGTGCTGGCTCTCTTCCTCTGGTGGGAGAACCGCCTGGTCGAGCGCGACGGCGAGCCGCTCGTCAATCCGGCGATCCTGCGGGTCTCGGTCCTGCGCGGGGGGCTCACCTCGTTCTTCTTCCAGTACTTCCTCCAGGGCGGGATGTTCTTCGCGATGCCGCTCTTCCTCTCGATCGCCCTCGGGCTATCGGCGATCGACACCGGCGTGCGCCTACTGCCGCTTTCCTTCACGCTGATCCTCGCCGCGGCCGGGATCCCGAAACTGTTCCCCAATGTCTCGCCGCGGCGGGTCGTCCGCCTCGGATTCCTCGGCATGTTCGCCGGGCTGGTGGTGATGGTCGCCGCCCTCGAGGCCGGAGCCGGGCCGGAGATCGTGACCTGGCCGCTGCTCCTGGCCGGTCTCGGGATGGGCGCGCTCGCCTCTCAGCTCGGCAGCGTCACCGTCTCCTCGGTTGCCGACGAGCAGAGCGGCGAGGTCGGCGGCCTGCAGAACACGGTCACCAACCTCGGCATCTCGGTCGGCACGGCGCTGACCGGCGCGATCATCATCGCCGCCCTCAGCTCCTCCTTCCTCACCGGGGTCGAAGAAAACCCTGCGGTACCGAGATCGGTCCAGGCACGGGCCTCGACCGAGCTCTCCGGCGGCATCCCCTTCCTTTCCGACACCGAACTAGAAACCGCGCTCGACGGAGCCCCGGGGGTCTCGCCGCGGGCCACCGACGCGATCGTCGAAGAGAACGAAGAAGCGCGCCTCGTCGGCCTGCGCTCCGCACTCGCGATCCTCGCCCTCCTCGCGGTGGTCGGTCTCTTCTTCACCGGCCGCATCCCGACCAGACAGCCGGGCGCGGCCGCAGAGCCCGCCGGCGCCGGTTAGCCCTGGCTGAATTGGCGGTTAGCTGGCGACGCCGGCTCGGGTGCGCTGGCGCGCTGCCTTCTGGCGAGCGTTTTTGTCGAGGATGAGCTTGCGCAGGCGGACCGACTGGGGAGTCACTTCGACGCACTCGTCGTCGCGCACGAACTCCAGCGAGTTCTCCAGCGAGAGTCGTGTCGCCGGGGTCAGGCGGACCAGCAGGTCGGCGCTGGCGGCGCGGACGTTGGTCTGGTGCTTTTCCTTGACCGCGTTGACGTCGAGGTCCTCCGAGCGGGCGTTCTCGCCGACGATCATCCCCTCGTAGACCTCCTCGCCGGGGCCGATGAAGAGGGTGCCGCGGTCCTGCAGGCTGAAGAGGGCGAAGCTGGCGGTGTTGCCCTGGCGGTCGGCGACGAGCGCACCGGTCGGGCGGGTGCGCAGCTCTCCCGCCCAGGGCTCCCAGCGGTCGAAGACGTGGTGGAGGATGCCAGTGCCGCGGGTCTCGGTAAGGAACTCGGTGCGGAAGCCGATCAGGCCGCGGGCCGGGATCAGGTACTCCATCCGCACCCACCCGGTCGAGTGGTTGACCATCTGCTCCATCCGCCCCTTGCGCCCGGCCAGCAGCTGGGTGACGGAGCCGACGTGCTCCTCGGGAACGTCGATCGCCAGCCGCTCGACCGGCTCGTGCACCTTGCCGTCGACTTCGCGGGTGAGGACCCGGGGCTGGCCGGCGGTCATCTCGAAGCCCTCGCGGCGCATCAGCTCCAGGAGGACGACGAGCTGCAGCTCGCCCCTGCCTTGGACCTCCCAGGCGTCGGGTCGCTCGGTATCGAGGACGCGGATCGAGACGTTGCCGATCAGCTCGGCGTCGAGCCGGTCGCGGACTTGCCGAGCGGTGAGTTTGGTGCCCTCTTTGCCGGCCAGCGGCGAGGTGTTGATCCCGAGCACGATCGAGAGCGAGGGCTCGTCGACGGTGATCACCGGCAGCGGCCGCGGGTCCTCGGGGTCGGCCAGCGTCTCGCCGATCGTCACCTCTTCCATCCCGGCGACGGCGATCAGTTCTCCCGGGCCGGCCTCCTTGGCCGGAACCCGGTCCAGGGCCTCGGTTATGAAGAGCTCGGAGACGGTGGCGCGGGCGACGCTGCCGTCGGCCTTGCACCAGGCGATCTGCTGGCCGGCGCGGATCGTCCCGTTGCGCACCCGGCAGAGCGCCAGGCGGCCGAGGTAGGGGGAGGCGTCGAGGTTGGTGACGTGGGCCTGCAAGGGGTGATCGGCCTCGTAGACGGGAGCGGGGATGCGCTCCAGCATCAGGTCGAGCAGGGGGGAGAGGTCGGTGCCCTCGGCCCCTTCCTCCAGCGCCGCCCAGCCGGCTTTGGCGTTGGTGTAGACGATCGGGAAGTCGATCTGGTCGGAGTCGGCGTCGAGGTCGATGAAGAGCTCGTAGACCTCCTCGACGACCTCGGCGATGCGGGCGTCGGGGCGGTCGACCTTGTTGACGACGAGGATCACCGGCAGCTTCGACTCCAGCGCCTTGCGCAGCACGAAGCGGGTCTGTGGCAGCGGCCCCTCGGAGGCGTCGACCAGGAGCAGGACGCCGTCGACCATGGTCAGGGCGCGCTCGACCTCACCGCCGAAGTCGGCGTGGCCGGGGGTGTCGACGATGTTGAACTTGACCTCGCCGTGGTTGACCGCGGTGTTCTTGGCGAGGATCGTGATCCCCTTCTCCTTCTCCAGGTCCATCGAGTCCATCACTCGCTCGGCGACGTCCTGGCCCTTGCGGAAGGTGCCGGTCTGCCAGAGCATGGCGTCGACCAGCGTCGTCTTCCCATGGTCGACGTGGGCGATGATCGCGATATTCCGTAGGTCTGTTCGGAGGCTCATGGCACTTCGCATTCCTGTGTCCTCGGTCGCTCGTGTGCGGAGCACACTTCGCTCCCTGCTTCCTTGGACTGCTCGGCCATGAACCGCCGAACAGCCCCACGACATAAAAAACGGGACCCACCGTAGCGGGTCCCGTTTTGCTGCTTAAGCGTGGTGCGCGACTAAGAAGTCTGCTGAACGCTCGCGGCGGCCGGGCCCTTGGGGCCTTCTTCGGACTCGTAGGTCACCTTGGCGCCCTCGGTCAGGGACTTGAAGCCCTCGCCGAGAATCGCGCTGTGATGCACGAATACGTCCTTCGAGCCGTCATCGGGAGTGATGAACCCGTAGCCCTTGTCGTCGCTGAACCACTTGACAGTTCCAGTAGGCATGCTTGCCTCCACATAAATGTGCTGCGAACGCGGAGCATGCGGTGAAGCAACGACGCGAGCGCTAGACACAAACTTTGCCGGTATCAACCGGCTCTAACGCAGGGGACCGTAGCAGGATCGGCGGTGACTGCGCCGCAAATGGTCGCCGAGCGCCGTCCGGGATCAGATCTAGCGTTGCAGCGTGCGCTTCCTCGACCGCATCGACCGCGACGCCATTGCCGGTCTGCTGCAGCGAGACGAGTACTTCTGGCTGGACCTGACCGACCCCGGCGCTGACGAGGTGGCAGCGCTGAGCGACGTCTTCTCCTTCCATCCGCTGGCCCTGGAGGATCTGGTCAAACGCGGCCAGCGCCCGAAGCTGGAGGACTTCGACGAGTACATGTTCCTCGTCTACTACGGCGCGGTTGCCGGGGAGGGCGGGGAGGTCGAGCTGGAAGAGGTCCATGCCTTCCTCGGCGGCGGCTACATCGTCACCGCGCACGAGCATCGCTGCGAGCCGCTGGATGAAGCCCGGCAGCGGTTCAGCGCCCAGGTGCCGCGCTCGGAGCAGTTCGTCGTCTACCGGGTGCTGGACGGCCTTACCGACTCCTTCTTCCCGATCCTCGAGCGGCTCGACGACCGCATCGAGCGGCTCGACGACGAGATCTTCGAGCGGCCGAAACCGCAGCAGCTGGAGGAGATCACCGACCTGCGCCGGCAGTTGGTCGACCTGCGCCGGGTCGTCACCCCGCAGCGCGACCTGCTGGCGCGGGGGGTCGACGACATCCTCGACATCCCCGGCCTCGAGGCCGACTCGCGCAACTATTTCCGCGACGTCTACGACCACGCGATCCGGATCTCCGACCAGATCGACTCCTACCGCGACCTCCTCGCCGGCACCCGCGACGCCTACCTCTCGGTCGTCTCCAACCGCCTCAACCAGATCACCAAGCAGTTGACCGTGGTGGCGACGATCTTCCTGCCGCTCTCCTTCGTCGTCGGCTTCTTCGGGCAGAACTTCAGATGGCTGGTCGTCAACGTCGACAGCGCGGCCGCCTTCTTCGTGCTCGGTATCGGCAGCCTCGCCCTCTCGGTGATCGCGCTGCTGATCTGGTTCCGGCGCGGCTCCTACCTCTGAGCGCGCTCGGAAGCTTTGTCTAGCGTGTTTCAGGGATCGCCGGCAATGTCGATAACTCGCTCTATATGAACCTCGGATGCAGCCTTCGCAGTCGCCTGGCAAGGCGATCGCCGTTTCTGCTGCTCCTCGCCGCCGGGGCACTGGCGCCGGCGTCAGCGCCGGCGATGTCGGGGCCGGCCGGTGCCGCCGGCCTCTCCGCGCGGCTGGCCGAGCTCGCCCAGCCCTCGGTGCGGTCGGCGCCGGCGGCGGAGCAGGCGGCGCGCCTCGGCCTCGCCGCCAGCGGGCCCGGCAGTCTCCTGCGCGACGGCAACCGGGTGCTCGCCGACGTCCGCGTCGACGCCGATCTGGCCCCGGCGCTCCCCGGCCTGCGCGAGGCGGGCGCCGAGCTCATCCAGATCAGTCGCCGCTACCGGACGGTGACCGTCGCGGCCCGGCCGGTGGACCTGCGCCGGATCGGAGCGCTGCCCGGGGTCGGCGTGGTGACCGAGGTCCTGACGCCGATCGTCCGCGGCGCCGACTGTGGCGGCGCGGTCCGGTCCGAGGGCGACCTGCAGCTGAACGCCGCCGGCGGCCGCGCCGGCTTCGGGGTCGATGGCAGCGGCATCACCGTCGGCATCCTCTCCGACTCCTTCGACCGCGACCCGACCGCCGCGACCGACGCCGCGGGGGACGTCGCCGGCGGCGACCTGCCGGGGCCGGGGAGCCCCTGCGGGTCCAGCGCGCCGGTGGGGGTTCTCGACGATTCCGAAGCCGCAGGCGCCGACGAGGGCCGGGCGATGGCCCAGATCGTCCACGACCTGGCGCCGGGCGCCTCGCTCAGCTTCGCCACCGCCTTCAGCGGCGAACTGGGTTTCGCCGCCGCGATCAGAGAGCTGGCCGCCGCCGGCGCCCGGGTGATCGCCGACGACGTCGCCTACTTCGAAGAGCCCTTCTTCCAGGACGGCCCGGTGGCGGTCGCCGTCAACCAGGTCGTCGGGGCCGGCGTCACCTACCTCTCGGCGGCCGGGAACGACAACCTGATCGACGGCACTGGCCGCGACATCGCCTCCTGGGAAGCGCCGGGATTCCGCGACACCTCGACCTGCCCCGCCGCCCTGCTCGTGCTCGCGGGCTTCGGCCCCGGGCACTGCATGGATTTCGACCCCGGGGCGGGCAGCGACGACACCTTCGGCATCAGCGTCGCCCCTGGGGCGACGCTGACCGTCGACCTGCAGTGGGCCGAACCGTGGAACGGGGTCGCGACCGACCTCGACGTCTTCCTGCTCGACTCGGCGGGCAAACCGCTGAAAGTAAAAGCGGGGCCCAAAGAATTCCTCGTCGCCGGCACCGACGACAACGTCGGCGGCCAGCGGCCGGTCGAGATCCTCCAGTGGGAGAACGACAGCGGCGCCGGCGCCAAAGTGCAGCTGGCGATCCAGAACTGCTTCGGGGTCGTCTGCAACGAAGGCGCCGGCGGAGCGACGCCGCGGCTCAAGTTCGTCCTGCTCGAGAACGGCAGCGGCGTCAGTGCAACCGAGTACCCGGAATCCACGCTTGGCGACACGGTTGGGCCCGCCATCTTCGGCCACGCCGGGTCCGCCGCCGCGATCGCGGTCGGCGCCGTGCCCTACGGCGACGGCGCCAGCCCGGAGCCCTATTCCTCGCGCGGTCCCGTCACCCACTACTTTGGCCCGGTAGCGAGCGACGCTGCGGCGGCGCCGACCGGCCCGCAGATGATTCCCAAGCCCGACCTTGTGGCGACGGACTGCGGAGTGACCACCTTCTTCGCCTCCTTCCACAAAGCCGAAGGCGCCTGGCGCTTCTGCGGCACTTCCGCTGCGGCCCCGCACGTCGCCGCCGTGGCGGCGCTCCTGCATCAGGCCAACCCCGGCGCCGGGCCCGCCCAGGTGCGGGCCCACCTGGTCACGACCGCGAGGCCGGTGGGAGCGTCTGGCGTCAGTGCGGTCGGGGCTGGCCTGGTCGACGCCTCGGCGGCCCTGCGGGACCTGGCCCTGCCGCCGACGATCGCGATCACCAGGGCGCCGCAGCCGCTGAGCCGCGATTGCCGGCCGACGATCGAGTTCACCGCGAACCGGCCCGTCGCCTTCGCCTGTCAGGTCGACGGCGGTGCTGCGCAGCCCTGTGCCTCACCGTTCGTGGTGCCGGCAGCGCTCGCCGACGGCAGCCACGCGATTGCCGTTACCGGGTTGGATCTCGCCGGCCGTGAAGGGAGCAGCGGCAGCGTCTCCTTCGCGGTCGACACCAAGGCGCCGCGCACCTCGATCGCGAAGCACCCGCCGCGGCTCCTCACCACCCAGCGCCGCCGCGTGCGCGGAACCTTCGGCTTCAAGTCCAACGAGGCCGAGGTCACCTTCGTCTGCAAAGTCGATCGCGGCCTGCCGCGATTTTGCGGCGCCAGGCTTTCCCGCCGTTTCGCCGCCGGCCGGCACACGGTTCGAGTCCGGGCTCGCGATCGCGCCGGAAACTTCGACCGCACGCCGGCCGTCTTCCACTTTCGGGTCGAGCGGCTGGGCTGAGGCTCAGGGCGTGGTGCGGGCGGCCAGGCGCCGCATCGCCCAGTGCCCGCCCAGCAGCAGGGCCAGCAGCGCCGCGGCGCTGCCGATCACGAGCGGGTCGGTCAACGAGAGGCCCTCGAGGCGGGTGCCGAAGTAGACCGAGATCGCGGTTATCGGCAGGTAGCCGACGGCGGTCGTCCAGAGGAAGCGCCAGACGGGGACCCGGGCGGCGCCGGCCGCGTAGGAGACGATGCTGAATGGGAAGATCGGGATCAGACGCAGCGCCACCAGCAGGGTCGCGCCACCGCGCTCGATCTTCGCCTCGATCCGCTCGAAGCGGTCCGCGCCGACCCAGCGGTCGAGCAGCGGCCGCGCCACCGAGCGCCCGATCGCGAAGCAGAGCAATCCCGACAGCAGCCAGCCGCTCATCGTCAGCAGCAGGGCGGGGAAGAAGCCGTAGGCAAAGCCCGCTGCGGCGTCGACGATCTCGGCCGGGTAGAAGACGACGGCGTGGATCAGCGCCAGGCCGAGGATCAGCAGCGGTCCCCAGGCGCCGAGGCTGTCGATCTCTCGGCGAACCTCGGCCTGGTCACCCTGGATCGCGGCGCTGAAAGCGTCGCGGAGGTCCGGGACCACCAGCACCAACCCCGCCAGCAGGGCTATCCCGACGAGCGTGACCCCGATCTCGACCAGCGGCAACCGCGGCTTGGCATCCTCGCTCACCGCCGCAGTATCGCCGTGCGACTAGCTGCGCAGGCGCTCCGCCAGCCCGGAGTGCCGGCCGCCGCTGTCGTCGCGACGCACCGCCGCGGCAAGTGCCGCCGGGTCGCCGACCAGAACGCAGCTGTTGCGGGCGCGGGTGATCGCGGTGTAGAGCAGCGGCCGGGTCAGCATCCGCGAGTGCGAGCGGTGGCAGACGCCGACCACGACCGGCACCTCGCAGCCCTGGGCCTTGTGGACCGAGATCGCGTAGGCGAGCCGCAGCGTCGCCGTCTCCCCGTAGGGGATGACCAGCGTGCCGCCGTCGTCGGTGTCGACGACGATCGCCTCTTCGTCCGGGTCGTCGCCGCGGAGGAAGACGATTGAGCCGTTCATCAGCCCCAGCTCGTGGGAGTTGCGGGTCTGGATCAGCCGGTCGCCGAGCCGGAAGCGATCGTTCAGCGCCCGTTTGCCGGTGGCGTTGAGCCGGGCTTGGAGGCGCTCGTTGAGGGCGTCGATCCCGACCGCGCCTTTGTACATCGGCGCCAGCACCTGGACCTCGCGGATCGGGTCGACCCCGAAGCGCTTCGGTGCCCGCTCGGCGACGACCTCGACCACGGTCTCCAGCGCCCGCTCGGGGCTGGGCCGGTCGATGAAGAAGAAGTCGTGGTCCTGGTCCTCCGCCGGCTCGAGGTGTGGCGGGCGCCCCTGGTTGATCTCGTGGGCGGCGGTGGTGATCATCGACCGGGCGGCCTGGCGGAAGATCTGGCTGAGCCGCACCACCGGCGCCGCGCCGGAGGCGATCAGGTCCTCGAACGGCTTGCCGGCCCCGATCGGCGGCAGCTGGTCGGCGTCGCCGACGAGGACGACGTGGGTCGTCTCCGCCAGGCCGGCCAGCAGCACCTCGATCAGGCGCAGGTTCAGCATCGAGGACTCGTCGACGACGATCAGGTCGACGGGCAGCGGGTGCCCGGGGCGGAAGGCGGCCTCGCGGCCCGGCATCCACTCGAGCAGGCGGTGGATCGTCTGCGCCTCGTGCCCGGTCGTCTCCTCGAGCCGGCGGGCGGCCCGGCCGGTCGGCGCGCAGAGGGCGATCGTCGCGTTGGCGGCTTCCGCCTCGGCGACGATCTCCCTGGTGCAGACGGTCTTGCCGACGCCGGGCCCACCGGTGAGGACGGAGACGCGCGAGGCGAACGCTCCTTGCACCGCCGCCCACTGCTCGTCGGTCAGCTGCTCGCGCGGCGTCTCGCCGGGGTCGTGGAGGAGGTGGGGAGGAGCGGCGGTGCGGGCGCGCAGCGTCGCCGCGACCGCGAGCTCGCTGGCATGCGTCAGCTCGCGGTAGACCCGGTCTTCGTCGACCAGCAAGCCGCGTGCCTCGATCAGCACGTCGGGATCGGGCACGAGGCCGATCAACCGCGCCGTGCGACGGGTCAGGTCGTCCAGCGGCAGGTAGCTGTTGCCCTGCTGCTCGGCCTCCGCAAGGGCAA
The DNA here is from genome assembly GCA_963812145.1 of uncultured Solirubrobacterales bacterium. Classification (GTDB taxonomy): domain Bacteria; phylum Actinomycetota; class Thermoleophilia; order Solirubrobacterales; family 70-9; genus VAYN01. The sequence continues at coordinate 324,250 of CAWEUG010000002.1, read as the reverse complement.
AGACCGCGGCGGCCTGGGCGCGGCGGCTGGACTCGGGCGGGACGTCGGCGGCGAGGGCGATCCGATCGGCGCGGGCGAAGCCGACGCCGTCGACCTCGGTCAGCCGGTAGGGGTCCTCGTGCAGGATCGTCATCGAGCGCTCGCCGTAGCGGGCGTGGATCGGCGCCGCCAGGTGCGCCAGGCCGTGCGGGGCGAGCTGGACGTGGAGGTCGCGGACGGCGCGGCTGGCGTGCCAGGAGTCGGCCGCCGCCGCGGCCTGGCTTTCGCTGACCCCGCGCAGCGAGGCGAAGACGCCGTGGGGGTCGGCGGCGATCGCCCCCAGCACCCCCTCGCCGTGTTCGTCGACCAGCCGCTCTGCCCGGGCGGGGCCGATGTGGCGCAGCGAGGTCAGGTAGGCGACCCGGCCCTCGCGGTCGGCGGGGTCGAGCGGCAGTGCACCCTGGGCGCGGAGCTGGCGCCCGTAGCGGTTGTGGGTCTGCCAGTCGCCGCTGACTTCGGCCCGGTCCCCTTCTCCCAGGTGGGCGACCGGACCGACCAGCGCGAAGCCCTCGCCGGAGTCGGAGTCCTGGACCTCGAGCACCGCGTAGCCGTCGTCCTCGGCTCGGAAGATGACGGCGACGACCTCGACGGTGCCCGTGTAGGCCGCCGCGTCAGCGTCGAAGAGGGTCGTCGCACCGTTCACACGTCAAAGCTAGCCGTCGCCGAGGCGGGATCGACTGAGGTTCAGGCCGCAAATAGCATGTACATGTGAGCGTTGGGACCGAGCGGCTGCCGGATGTCGACGAGCAGGCGCTCGCCCCCCGCCGCACCCCCGCCGGCGGCGAGTGCGATGCCGAGCGCTCCTAGGCCCCCTGCCGGCCTCTGCGACCGCTGCCGCCACCAGCGGCTGGTTCCCAATACCCGCGGCTCGGTCTTCTCCCTCTGCGAGCGCTCGCGGACCGACCCCGCCTACCCTCGCTATCCGCCGATCCCGGTGCTCAGATGCCCGGGCTTCGAGTCTGGTCAGCCGGCTCCCGAGCCGCCCCGATAGCGGCGCCGATCAGGCCGAGGCCGAAGACGAGGGCGGCGAAGCCGACCAGGGCGCCGAGGTAGGGGGCGAACGCCGCGAGGCGGAGAATCGCCAGACCGGCCAGGAACGAGAGCATGCGCTTGTGCGGCGGCTTCACGAGCCTGCGCCCGAGGGCGTAGGCGGAGGTGACGTAGGCGGCCGCGCCCAGGGGTAGGAGCGAGAGGCCGATGCCGAAGGCCAGCGGCAGGCCGAAGATGCTGATCGCCGCGACGAAGGCAGCCACCGGCAACACGATCAGGATCGCGATGCCGATCGCGATCGTCGGCCCGACCTTCTCGCGCGAGCGGGCGTAGAGAGAGTCGGCGGCGCGCGGTGCGATCAGCAGCAGCAGGGCGCCGAAGACCAGCAGCGAGAGGGTGACCGCGAGCCAGATGACGAGGCCGTTGAACCAGGAGAAGAGGCCGCCGACGTCGGGCCAGTCCTGCTTGCTGACGTCGCCGTGGACGCGGGCGTCGAGGGCGATCGCGGGGTGCTCGTCTCCGTAGCCGACGTCGCCGGTCACTTCGGCGCTCGGCAGCAGGCGGGCTTTGCCGTCGGCGGTGAAGAGGTCGCCGTCGATCCGGCCGCCGACGACCACGTCGCCGCTGAGGACGACCACGTCGCCGGCGACGTCGCCGGCGATCCTGGCGTCGCCGCTGGCGAGGAAGACGCCCTCGACCGTTTCGCCGGGCTCGACGACGACGTCGCCGGAGATGACGACGACGGCGTCTTCGGTCTCGCCACCGGCGGTCGTGGCGCTCGCCGTCGCCGGGGCGGCGAGCGCCATTGCCGCCAGGAGCACAGCTACGGGCTGGAGGCGTCGAAGCACCTGCGCAGCCTAAGGGACTGCCGTCAGCTTGCCGCCATCGGGTCGGGCTCGCCCAGCTTGCTGATGTCCGGTGCCTGATAGGCCTCGCCTGGGACTCCGCCGAGGACGACCACCCGGATTCCCTCGGAGCCTGGCCAGAGCTTGCGCTTCGTCTCCGGTCCGACCCGGGCGATGTGGTCGCCGTCGAGCGGGAAGCGCTCGCCCTCGATCTCGATCTCGCCGCCGCCGCGCATGACCAGGAAGACCTCCTCCTGGTTGTCATGGGTGTGATCGTGTTCCGGGTAGTTCTCGTAGCCGGGCGGCAGGTCGATGATCTGCATGCCGAACGACTCCACCCCGAGCTCGGCGCGGGCGCGTTTGAAGGCGCCGCGGTAGATCGCCTCCATCTCGTCGATGTTCTTCACCTCATAGCTGCTCATCTTGTTCTCCTCGGTTGTCCTGTCTGGGCTGCGGCGGCATCCTAAGCGATTCGCACGAACGTTCGTGCTTTTGTACCCTGAGGGTGTGGGCACGACGACTCAGCGGGCACCGGCCGGCCCAGGCGCCAAGGCGGCCGCGGCCAGCAAAGGCGAGCAAACCCGCGCCCTGATCCTCGACCGCGCCGTCGATCTTGCTTCGGCCGAGGGGCTGGAGGGACTGACGATCGGCCGCCTCGCCGCCGAGCTGCGGATGAGCAAGAGCGGCCTCTTCGCCCATTTCGGCTCCAAGCAGGAGCTGCAGCTGGCGACGATCGCCGCCGCCGCCGAGCGCTTCCGGATCGCGGTGATCGAGCCGGCGATGTCGGTCCCCGACGGCGCCCCGCGCCTGCGGGCGATGGGCGAGCGCTACCTCGACCATCTCGACCTCTACACCGGCGGCTGCTTCTGGGGCGCGACCTCGGCCGAGTACGACGACCGGCCCGGACCCGTCCGCGATGCCATCGCCGGCGCCCTCGACGCCTGGCTGGGAGAGCTGGAGCGCCAGGCCGAGATTGCCGGCGTGGAGCAGCCGGAGCGCTTTGCCTTCGAGCTCTTCGCGGTCGTGATGGGCGCCAACGCCCGCTACCGGCTCAGCGGTGACCGCAAGGTATTCGACCACGCGCGCGGTGCCCTGCAGCGCCTCGAAGCGGAGCTGCCGGGATGAGCGCCGAGCTCGCGGCCGGCTGGGCCGCTGCATGCCTTGACTAGGCTGGAGCCCGCCCAGATCCCCAGTGAAGGAGACCCGATGGACGTCGGCATCGCACTTCCCAACGCAGTGCCGGGAACTACTGGCGCGCAGCTGATCGAGTGGGCCCGGCGGGCCGACGGCCGCGGCTTCTCGTGCCTGGGCACGATCGATCGCATCGTCTACGACAACTACGAGCCCCTGACGGCGCTGGCCGCTGCCGCCGCGGTGACCGAGCGGATCGGACTCTGCACCTCGGTCCTGCTGGGGCCGTTGCGCGAGAACGAGGTCGAGCTGGCGAAGCAGGCGCTGAGCGTCCACGCTCTCTCCGGAGGTCGCCTGACCCTGGGCATCGGCCTCGGCGGGCGCGACGACGACTACGCGGTCAGCGGCCTCGAGACCAAGGGCCGCGGCAAGCGGCTCGACGCGATGCTGAAGCGGATGCAGGAGGTCTGGGCGGGTGACGAGGTGGGGCCCTCGCTCGAAGGTGCGCCGCGGCTGGTCGTCGGCGGCACCGCGGACGCGTCCTTCACCCGCGCCGCTCGCTTCGGCGAGGGCTGGATCGCCGGTGGAGGTCCCGCCGACCAATACGCCGAGATCGCCGCTAGGGCGAGGGCGGCCTGGTCGGAGGCCGGTCGCGAGGGGGAGCCGCGCCTGATGAGCCTCGCCTACTTCGCGCTCGGCGACGACGCCGAGGAGGATGCCCGCGCCTACTTGACCGACTACTACGGCTGGCTCGGCGAGGAGGTCGCCGCCTACATCGCAAACAGCGCCGCCAAGGACCCCGGCGCCGTCCGCCAGGTCGCCGCCGCTTTCGAGGCCGCCGGCTGTGGCGAGCTGATCTTCTGCCCCTCCTCGAACGACCCCGACCAGGTCGACCTCCTGGCTGACGCACTGGACGGTTGAAGCGCCGTCCAGCCATCACGAGCGAGGCATCGAACCGTGGCCGACGACCTGCCGATCCTGCTCTTCGCGACGCCGCCGGAGCTCGAGTCCTGGCTCGAGGAGGAGCACGCGAAGTCGGAGGGCTTCTGGCTGAAGGTCGCCAAGAAAGGCTCGGGCGAGCGCAGCGTCACCTACGCGGAGGCCCTGGAGCTGGCCCTCTGCTTTGGCTGGATCGACAGCCAGAAGCGCGGTTTCGACGCAAAGTTCTTCCTGCAGCGGTTCACGCCGCGGCGCCCGCGCGGCCGCTGGTCGCGGATCAACCGCGACAAGGCGGAAGCGCTGCTGGCCGCGGGCGCGATGCGGCCCGCCGGCTTGGCGGAGGTCGACGCCGCTAAAGCCGACGGTCGCTGGGAGGCCGCCTACGAGGGCGCCCGCACCGCGAAGGTCCCCGCCGACCTGCAGCGCGAGCTCGACGCCAACGCGGCTGCCCGCGAGTTCTTCGCCACGCTCGACAGCGCCAATCGCTACGCGATCGTCTACCGGCTCGACGACGCGAAAAAGCCGGAGACCCGCGAACGCCGCCTGCGCAAATTCGTCGCCATGCTGGAGCGCGGCGAGAAGATCCACTAGCCCTCGCTGAAGAGTCGTGGTGCCGATCGGGGCCCACGACCCTTCGCTCGCCACCAACCTGCTCCGTACACTCGCCCGGTGGACCGCGCCCTGCTCGACAGCACCCTCGCCGACGCCGGCGAGCCCGCCTATCGCGCCGGCCAGGTGTGGGAGTGGGTCGCGCGCGGTGCCGCCTCCTATGAGGAGATGACCAACCTGCCGGGGATCTTGCGCGACCGGCTCGCCGCCGCTGTGCCGCTCTCGACGCTCGACCTCCAGGCCGAGGCCAGGTCCGACGACGGCACCGTCAAGTCGCTCTTCCACACCGCTGACGGGCGCCCGATCGAGGCGGTGCTGATGCGCTACCGCGACGGCCGCCGCTCGGTCTGCGTCTCCTCGCAGTCCGGCTGCCCGCTGACCTGCAGCTTCTGCGCCACCGGCCAGATGAAGTTCGGCCGCAACCTCAGCGCCGACGAGATCCTCGACCAGGCGCTGCACTTCCGCCGCCTCGAGACGATCGACCACGTCGTCTTCATGGGGATGGGGGAGCCGACGATGAACATCGACGCCGTGCTCGCCGCCTGCGAGCGACTGCCCGACCTCGGCGTCACCCACCGCCGCACGGCGATCTCGACCGTCGGTTGGGTACCGGGGATCGACCGCCTCGCCGAGTGCGAGCTGCCGCTCAGCCTGGCTCTCTCCCTGCACGCGCCCAACGACGAGCTGCGCTCGCGGCTGATGCCGGTGAACGACCGCTACCCGCTGGCCGAGGTGCTGTCCGCCTGCGACCGCTACCGGGCCAGGCGCCGCCGCAAGGTCTTCGTCGAGTACGTGATGCTCGACGGCGTCAACGACCTGCCCGGGCACGCTCGCGAACTCGCGGCTCTGCTCGACCCCCGCGTCTACAAGGTCAACCTGATCCCCTACAACCCGACCGGCAGCTATGACGGCTCCTCGCCGGAGCGGATCGAGCGCTTCCGGGCGATCCTCGCCGAGCACCGCCTCACCGCCACCGTCCGCCTCACTCGCGGCCGCGACATCGACGCCGCCTGCGGCCAGCTCGCGGCCACGGCCGGCTGAAGGCTCGTATCCAGGTCGTCCCGCCCCAGCGGGCAGGGGCCGGAAGCGGGACTGGCCAGGCAGCCAGTTATGATCGAGGCGATGGCAACCGTCGACACCTCGGCCCCGGTGCAGCGGCCGCCGCAGATGTCGGCCAACCCGCTGCGGCGGGTGGTCGCGGACGTCTACGAGGAGTGGCGGGAGCGCGGCAAGTTCCCTCCCGGCCCAACCGACTTCAGTCTCGCCCGCACCCACCAGATCGCCCACGACCCGTTGCCGCTGCTGCTCGGCGCCTACGAAGAGCACGGGCCGATCTTCAGCATGCGGCTGCTGCACTCGCGGGTCATCTTCCTGCTCGGCCCGGAGGCGAACCACTTCGTCACCGTCGGCCATCCCGAGAACTTCCACTGGCGCGAGTCGAGCTTCGGCGACCTGATCCCGCTGCTCGGCGACGGTCTGCTGACGATCGACGACGACTACCACGATCGCGCCCGGGCGATCATGATGCCCGCCTTCCACCGCGAGCAGATTGCCGCCGCGGTGACGGCGATGGCGGCCGAGGCTGAGCTGGCGATCTCGAATCTGCCGCCGGGGCGCACCGTCGACGTCTATGACTGGATGCGCAACCTGGCGATGCGGATCGCGATGCGGGCGCTGCTCGGCCTCGACCCCGACGAGGCCGGCAAAGGCGCCGCTGCGGCCGAGCATTTCGAGCGCGCGCTCGGCTACTACGGGATCGACTTCCAGCTGCGCCTGCTGCGCGGCCCCCGCTCGCCCTGGAGCAAGATGGTCTCCTCGCGAAGGGTGCTGGACGAGATCGTCTTCGGCGAGGTGACGCGCCGCCGCGCCAACCCCGACTCCGGCCGTCAGGACATCCTCAGCCTCCTGGTCGGGGCCCGCGGCGAGGGGGGAGAGGCGTTCACCGACCGCGAGATCCGCGACCAGCTGATGACCCTGATGTTCGCCGGCCACGACACCTCGACCTCGACCCTGACCTTCATGCTGCACGAGCTCGCGCGCCACCCGCAGGCCCTGGCGCACCTGCACGAGGAGCAGGACCGGGTCCTGGGCGGGGCGACGCCCACGGTCGAGCAGCTCGAACGCGAGATGCCGTACCTCGACATGGTGCTCGACGAGGTACTGCGCCTCTACCCACCGGCGTGGATCGGCCCCCGCCGTGCCGTCCGCGAGTTCGAGTTCGGCGGCTACACGGTGCCCAAGGATGCCTACGTCAACTACTGCTCCTGGGCCAGCCACCGCATCCCCGAGGTCTTTCCCGACCCCGAGGCCTTCGTCCCCGAGCGCTTCGCCCGCGAGCGCAAGGCGGCGCTGCCGCGCGGCGCCTACGTCCCTTTCGGCGGCGGCTCGCGCATCTGCATCGGCAAGCGCTTCGGCCAGACCGAGGTAAAGCTGGTGGCGACGATGCTGTTGGCGCGGCTCCGCCTCGACGCCCTCCCGGGCCGGACGATGACGATTCGCCAGATGCCGACGCTCTCGCCGGTCGGCGGGTTGCGGATGCGGGTCAGCGAGCGCGGCGCCTAGACTCGGCGGCGGCCGATGCGCGCGCTGGTCATCTCCGACACCCATTTCGGCGCCTGGACGGGGCGGGATCTGCTGCGGGAGGAGTTCTTCCTCGAGCGGCTGGCACCGCGACTGGAGGCCATCGACGAGCTGATCTTCCTCGGCGATCTCTTCGACTTCCTCTTCGGCTCCGTCGAGGAGGCGGTCGATGCCGCCGACGGCCTGCTGCGACTGATCGCCGAGCGGATGGCCGACAGGCGGCTCGTCTTCCTCGCCGGCAACCACGACCACCACCTCGTCCACCGCGACGACGAGGACCGGCTCGAGACGAAGCTGGCCAGCGGGCACCGGCCCACCGTGCCGCCCGGTCCGGGCTTCTTCCGCGAATTTCTCGAGCGGCGGCTGCCTGGGGTCGAGATCGAGATCGCCTACCCCACCTACCGGTTCGGCGACGTGCTCTGCACCCATGGCCACTACCTCGACCCGCACGCTCGCCTCAGTGGCTCGCGTGGGGACCGCCTTCTGACCCGGACCCTGTGGGCAATCGCCGCCGGCGGGCCGGAGCAGCCGAGCTGCATCGAGGACTACGAGTCGGTGACGACGCTGCTGACCGAGTGGCTCTACATCGCCGCCCAGATGCCGCACGGCACCCATGCCCAGCGGAACGTCTTCCGGGCGGCACAGCGGGCGGGCCGCTTTGCCCAGGCCTTGGGCGCGCCCGTCCGGGGCGCGGAGCGGCTGGCGGCGAAGCTGCGCGATCGCGGCCAGGGAGAGGCGAGCGGGTCCGACCCGCTGCCCAGCGAGGCCCACTTCGACGCCGTCGTCCGCGACGAGGCTCAGCGCCAGGCGCGCGAGCAGCCGCTGACCGGCCCCGTCGCCTCGCGGCCGATCTACCCGGAGCCGACCGTGGTCTCGCGCAGCGATCCCTCCGAGCACGCGCTCGAGGCCTTCGCCCAGGTCGTCCGCAACCTCGAGTGGGGCGGGGAGGGACAGCAGATCGTCTTCGCCCACACTCACCAGCCACTCGCCGACGTCCGCTGTATCGGCGACGGCCAGAATCGCTACTGGAACACCGGCTCCTGGATCTACGAGCCGGACCTGGGATCGCGCCAGGCCTACGCCCGCTACCTGCGCTACGCCTGGCCCGGCACCGCGATCCTGATCGACGAGGCCGAGCCGCAGCCGCAGCTACTGGAGATGCTGGCCGACCTCAACCCCCTCAACGACGGCCCCGGCCTACCGAGCGCCTGAGCCTGCCCAGCTCTCGCTGAAGCAAGTATCACGCAGCATCGAGGGAGTCCGGGTAGGGATGAAACGTCTTGCACTTTTCGCCGCTTCGGACCGCGGACGGCCGAAATCGATCTCGAAAAAGTTAAGTGGAATCCCTACCCGGACTCCCTCGCTCTCGCCGCTACTTAATGAAGAGCATCTCCTCGTACTTCGGCAGCGGCCAGAAGTCATCGGCGACGACCCTCTCCAGCTTGTCGGCCGCCTCGCGCACCGAGTCCATCGCCGCCAGCTGCTTGTCGCGGGCATAGGTGGCCAGCTCCAGCCCCTCTAGATCTTCCGGGTAGGCGTTGGCCGCTTTCAGCTCGCCGAGCGCCGCGACCAGCTCGTCGACCAGCTCGCGGACCTCGCCCTCGAGGCTGGAGACGCCGGCCTCGCCGATCAGCGCCAGCTGGCGCAGGCCCGCCGGCAGCAGCATCGTCTGGGCGATCGAGAAGCTCTCCTCGGCCTCGATGTTGGCCCGGATCGAGTACTGCTCGAGCCAGACCTCGTAGCGGGATTCGAGCTCGCGCTTGTTCAGCACGGCGTACTTCTCGAAGGCCGCGACGGTGTCGTCGGCGACCACCTCGGGCAGTGCGTCGGGGGTGGTGCGGAGGTTCTTCAGGCCCCGCCGCTCGGCCTCGGCGTGCCACTCCTCGGAGTAGTTGTCGCCGCTGAAGCAGACCGCTTTGTTGGCCAGGTAGGACTCTTTGACGATCGCCATGACCGCCTCCGGCATGGCCGCGCCCGAGGAGAGCTTCTCCTCCAGCTTGCCGGCCAGCTCGTCGATCGCCTCGGCGGCGATCGTGTTCAGGACCGTGTTGGGGAAGGCGAGCGACATGCTCGATCCCAGCGCCCGGAACTCGAATTTGTTGCCGGTGAAGGCGAACGGCGAGGTCCGGTTGCGGTCGCCACCGTCCAATGGCAACGGCGGCAGCACGGTCGTGCCGAGGTCGAGGAACGAGGCCGGGGTGTTGGGGTCGCCCTCGCCGCTGGCGATCGCCTCGAAGACCTTGTCGAGTTCGGCGCCGAGGAAGATCGAGATGATCGCCGGCGGCGCCTCGTTGGCTCCGAGACGGTGGTCCTGACCGATGTTGGCGACCGACGCCCGCAGCAGCCCCTGGTGCTTGTTGACCGCCTGGATCACCGCCGCGCAGAAGAACAGGAAGTGGATGTTGTCCTCCGGCGTGTCGCCCGGGTTGAGCAAGTTGGAGCCGGTGTCGGTGCCCATCGACCAATTGTTGTGCTTGCCGGAGCCGTTGACGCCGGCGAACGGCTTCTCGTGCAGGAGGCAGACGAAGCCGTAGCGCCGGGCGACGTTCTCCAGCGTCTGCATCAGCAGCTGCTGGTGGTCGGAGCCGACGTTGGAGTTCTCGAACATCGGCGCGATCTCGTACTGCGCCGGCGCCACCTCGTTGTGGCGGGTCTTGACCGGGATGCCGAGCTTCTTCATTTCCAGTTCCGACTCCATCATGAAGGCGAGCACCCGCTCCGGGATCGAGCCGAAGTAGTGGTCGTCAAGCTCATGGCCCTTCGGCGGCTTGGCGCCAAACAGAGTGCGGCCGGTGCTGATCAGGTCGGGCCGCTCGAAGAAGTACTGCTCGTCGATCAGGAAGTACTCCTGCTCGGGCCCGACCGTGGTGAAGACGCGCTGGCTCTCCTCGTCGCCGAGCAGGCGCAGTGCCCGGATGGCCGAGCGCGAGAGCGCGTCCATCGAGCGCAGCAGCGGGATCTTGGCGTCGAGCGCCTCGCCGGTCCAGGAGGCGAACGCGGTCGGGATGCAGAGCAGGGTCCCGTTCGGGTTCTCGAGGATGAAGGCGGGGCTGGTCGGGTCCCAGGCGGTGTAGCCGCGGGCCTCGAAGGTGGCGCGCAGGCCGCCGGTCGGGAAGGAGGAGGCGTCGGGCTCGCCCTGGATCAGCTCCTTGCCGGAGAAGCCGGCGAGCATCTTGCCGTCGCCGGAGGGCTCGAAGAAGGAGTCGTGCTTCTCCGCGGTCGAGCCGGTCAGCGGCTGGAACATGTGGGTGTAGTGGGTGGCGCCGTTCTCCAGCGCCCAGTCCTTCATCGCCTCGGCGACGGCGTCGGCCAGGCTCGGGTCGAGCGCCTCGCCGCCGGCCAGGGTCGCCTGCAGCTTCTCGAAGGCGTCACTGGGCAGCCTCTCGCGCTGCACCTCGACGGAGAAGACGTTGGCGCCGAAGGCTTCGTTCTCGGGCAGGGTCAGATCGACGGCGCCGAGCGCCTCCCCGTTGGAGCTCCACTGCGCTGCGGTCACGTTCTGCTGGCGGATACGAGTCATCGCTTGGCTTTGTCCCTCACTTGGTGCGCGCCCGGTCCGAGCGCGATCGATTACCGGTCTCACTCCCTTATGAAGAGCCAAAAGAGCCTAATGGGCGGGGGCTCGGCGCGCCTTTGTACGGCCGTACAGTCTTTGGCTGCCCATGCTTGTCCCTCATGTCGGGAAACCGGAGGGTGCCTGAGTCAGGGGAGGGGGGCGGCGCTGAGCAGGCCGAGCGGGTGGCGCAGGCGGAAGCCGCCCGTGGGGCGCATCTCCACGCTCCAGCCGGGGCCGCTGCGGTCGCCGTCTTCGCTGTAGGACGTATCCCAGCGCAACCCGGCGATTACCGCGAAGACGTGCTCGCGATTGGCGTAGATCCTCACCCAGCTGCCGCCCCCGCCCCCGCCCCAGCGCATGAACCCGGTCGAGTCCAGCGGCGATGCGAGCAGGCCGGCGGCGTGCAGCACGTAGCTGACCGAGCCGGAGCAGTCGTAGCCGGCCGAGTTCCAGCCGCGGTGGCCGCCGCCCCAACGGTAGGGCCGGTGATGGATGCGGTTGGCCGCTTCGATCATCGCCTTCACCGCGGGCGGGGCGGAAGGAGGAGCGATCGCGCGGCCGCCGGGGGTCAGGGTCGCCTGTGGCACCGCCGCCGAGGCGAGTGAGGCTTGGGGGCCGAGCAGGGCCGCGAGTACGAGCAGGCCGCTGAGTGCTGAGGCTGAGCGACGAGCGCGCATGAAAAGCGTCTATCGGCACCGAGCCCCCGGCGCTTTAGCCCGCCACGCGAGCGGCGGTCGAAAGCGGTCTTCGGGCGCGACCGGATAGCCTCTCTCGCTCGCGGCGCCTGCCGCCTGCCGCCTGCCAAGCCAAAACCGGAGGATTCACTCGCAATGTTCGTTTCCAAGGCCGCCGTCGTCGGTGGGGGCACGATGGGTGGCGAGATCGCCCAGGCGATCGCCGCCGCCGACATCCCAGTCGTCGTCAAGGACATCGACCGGAAGTTCGTCGATGCCGCAGTCGAGAAGGCTCGCTCGGTAACCGAGGGCCAGCTGGCTCGCCTGGTCAAGAAGGAGAAGCTGACCCAGGAGCAGGCCGACGCCCGCCTGGCCGAGGTGATGGGACTCATCGCCGGCACCACCACCTACGAGGAGTTCGCCGACGTCGACTTCGTGATCGAGGCGGTGCCGGAGAAGATGGCGATCAAGCAGGCGGTCTTCCGCGAGCTCGATGCCGCCACTCCAGGCCACGCGATCCTCGCCTCGAATACGTCTTCGCTCTCGGTTACCGAGATGGCGGAGACGACGCTGCGCGCCGACAAGGTCGTCGGCTTCCACTTCTTCTACCCGGCCTCGGTGATGCCCCTGGTCGAGGTGATCGTCGGCGAGGACACCTCGCAGGAGACCGCCACCGCCGCCTACAACTTCGCCCAGGCAATCAAGAAGCAGCCGATCGTCTGCGGCGAGGTTCCCGGCTTCGTCGTCAACCGCGTGCTGATGGCGGCGATGGGCGAGCTCTGGCGCGCGCAGGAGGACCAGGGCCTCTCGCTGAAGGCGATCGACGAGACGATGACGGCGGCCCAGGTCGGCCCGATGGGGCCGTTCTTCCTCGCCGACCTGCTCGGCCTCGACATCACTCTCCACACCGCCCAGCATCTCAACGAGTCCTACGGCGAGAGCTTCTATGTCCACCAGGGACTGAAGCAGCTGGTCGCCGACGGCAAGCTCGGCGCCAAGAGCGGCGGCGAGGGGTTCTTCAAGGACGGCGAGCAGACGATTCCCGGCGACGCGGCGCCGGACGCCGAGGAGCTCGTGGCGATGTTCGCCTGCCGTCGCTTGATCGAGTCCTGCCGGCTGGTCGAGGAGGGGGTCGCCTCGGTTCGCGACGTCGACCTCGCGATGATGACCGGCTCCGGCCTCGACCCACGCCGTGGGCTCCTGCCCCCGTTCTGGAAAGCCGACGTCGACGGCCTCGATAAGGCGCTGGAGCAGATCGAGCAGCTCGAGGAGAAGTACGGCGAGCGCTTCGCGCCCCCGGTCACGCTCAAGCGGCTGGTCGCGCAGGGCCGCCTCGGCCTCGCCTCCGGTCAGGGCTTCTATCCCTACCCGCAGCCGGACGAGGGAGAGCAGGCGGAGACGGTCAAGCTGGAGACCCGCGACGGCGTCGCGATCGCCTGGCTCGCCAACCTGCCGATGAACGCCGTCTCCCCGGACGTCATCCGCGACCTCGGCACCGTTTGGGAGCGGGTCAAGGCCGATGGGAGTATCGGCGCGATGGTGATCGCCTCCTCGGTCCCGGTCGTCTTCTCGGCCGGCGCCGACATCAAGGCGTTCACCCAGATGGACGACGGCAGCGGCGAGGAGCTGATCCAGACCGCCCATGCGCTGCTGCGCGACTTCGGCAGCTCGCGGGTGGCGACGATCGCCGCCGTCAACTCGATCGCCTTCGGCGGCGGTTGCGAGGTGGCGATGGCGTGTGACGTGCGGATCGCGGCCGAGGCAGCCGTCTTCGGTCAGCCGGAGATTAAGCTCGGGATCATTCCCGGCTTTGGCGGCACCCAGCGACTGGCCCGCCTGATCGGGCCCAGCAAGGCCTTGGAGATGAACCTGGTCGGCGACGCGGTCCTCTCCGAGGAGGCGCTCGAACTGGGCCTCGTCAACCGCGTCGTCCCCGACCACGAGCTGTTCGAGGCGGCGCTGATGTGGGGCCGCAAGCTGGCCGCCCAGGCGCCGCTGGCAATCGAGCAGATCAAGACCGTCTCCCACAAGGGGGACCTCGACGAGGGCATCGAGGCCGAGAAGCAGGGTTTCGCCAGCGCCTTCGGCAGCGACGACGCCAAGGAGGGCATCGGCGCCTTCCTCGCCAAGCGCACCCCCAGATGGAGCGGCAAGTAACCCCGACAACCGAGGTTGCCCGACTCGCGGAGCTCGTCCGCGGGTCGGGGTGCACGGTGGTGCTGACCGGAGCCGGGGTCTCGGTGCCGTCGGGGATTCCCGACTTTCGCACGCCGGAGACCGGTCTCTGGGCGAACGTCGACCCGATGGAGGTCGCCCACATCGACGTCTTCGAACGCGACCCGGCGCGCTTCTGGTCTTACTACCGGCCGCGCTTCCAGTCGCTCGGCGACAAGCGCCCGAATGCCGCCCACGAGGCGCTCGCCGAGCTGGAGCGCCGCGGCTTGGTCGAGGGCGTGATCACTCAGAACATCGACCGCCTGCACCGGGCCGGGGGCTCGCGCAACGTCGTCGAGGTGCACGGGTCGATCGAGACCTCCTCCTGCACCCGCTGCGCCGCCGTCTTCGAGATCGAGGCGGTCGAAGCGCTGTTCGACGCTGACGGCATCGCCGTCTGCTCCAGCTGTGGCGGTGCCGTAAAACCCGACGTCATCCTCTTCGGCGAGCTGCTCTCCGAGAGTGCGATGGCGCGCGCTCGCGGCCTCGCCGAGCGGGCCGAGCTGATGATCTGCGTTGGCTCCTCGCTCGCCGTCTACCCGGTGGCGGGGTTGCCTCAGCTGACCCTGGAACAGGGTGGGCGCCTGGCGATCGTCACCAAGGGGGAGACCCCGTACGACGACGATGCCGAGCTCAAGTTGGCCGGCGAGGTGGTCGAGGAGCTCGGCGCCCTGCTGGCCGCGCTCGCCTAGCCCGCCCGTCCGCCGCGCTCAGAGCTTGGGCCAGCTCATCCCGGGGCGCTTGACGACGAGGATCATCGCCGCGACTCCCGGATCGCGGCCTTCGATGCGCTCGACCGCAGCGCTCCAGGGGATCTGTCGCGGGGGGCGACCGCGGCGCAGCTCCTCCAGGGCGGTCTCGACGGAGTCGGCCTCGACCACGACCGCGGTCTGGGCGGGGGCGCTCGCCTCGGCCGCTTCGAGCATCGGACGGGTCACGTCCTCGGCGGCGCGCAGCGCGCTCGACCAGTCGCTGTCGTCATCGCCGCAGGCGATCGTCGGCCCCTCGAGAATCGTCAGCCGGCACTCCCGCGGGTCCCAGTCCCGTCCGCCGAACTCGAATGGCAGCCCGGCTACCCACGGCTGCAGAACGGCTTCGCGCAGGCCGTCCGCATCGACGTTCAATACACGGGCATGGTTGACTGGTGATCTGATCTCGATGTGAAAGGGCATGTCGCGAACTTAGCCGGTTCGGGATGATGCGTCCATGGAGTCCGCCGCCGCCCCGGACGCCGTCGTCTTCGACAACGACGGCCTGCTGCTCGATACGGAGTCGGTCTGGACCAGGGCGGAGCAGGACCTCTTCGGGTGCCGCGGCGCTGCTTTCACGCCCGCCGACAAGCGCGAGCTGGTCGGGACCTCTGCCGAGATCGCCGGCCGGGTGTTGGAAAGGCGCTTGGGCGAGCCCGGTCGCGGGGCGGCGCTGATCGAGGAGCTAAATGCGCTGGTCGTCGCCGAGCTCGAGCACGGCGTCGAGGCAATGGTCGGGGCCCGCGAGCTGCTGCACGGGCTGCGCCGCCGCGGGACGCCGATCGGTCTCGTCTCCAACTCGCCGCTCGCTTTCGTGACCCGGTCGCTCGAGCTCGCCGGCTTCGAGGATCAATTCGACGTCGTCCTCAGCGCCCACGAAGTCGTGGCGCCAAAGCCCGCCCCGGACCCCTATCTCGAGGCCTGCCGGCGGCTTGGGGTCGAGCCAGGACCCGGGGTGGTCGCCCTCGAGGATTCGCCGACCGGCGTCGCCGCCGCGCGGGCGGCCGGGCTGACCGTGATCGGAGTGCCCTCGATCGACGGCATCGCCCTCGAGCAGGCACACCACCTGGCCGACTCGCTGCTGGACGATGTGGTCGCCCATCACCTTGCCCTTCCACCCAGAGCCTAACCCTCAACTTGAGAGTTAGATTCTTGTAGAGTGCTCACCCTCGCAGGATTCGCCGCCGCCGCAGAATCCGCTCGCAGATCGCGAGCAACTCGCTGACCTGTCTCGCCTGTTCGTCGCCCAGCTCACCGCTCAGCGCCGCGTTCGCCGCCTCCCCGACCTCCGTGCGACGGCTGCTCAATTCCGCCATGTCCTCGTTGTGAGCAGGATCTGCCACCGCGTCCTTCAGCTCCACCCGCAGCGCCTCGTAGCCGACTCGCAGCTGCAGGGCCGCCTCGCGCTCGCGGCCCGCATCGAGGTCGGCGCGGGCGCGCAGCAGCAGCGTCTCGCAGGCATCGACCTTCTCGCGGCCGCCGAGCACGGCGGCGACCCGTTCCTGCGGTCGCAGGTCCTCCTGTTGCCGCCGGCGCTGCGAAGCGCCGCTGGCCCAGACGTCGACCTCGCGGGCATCCGTAAAGCGGCTGTCGGCGACCTCGTCGCCGTCGCCGTAGCCGACCCGCACCGCGACCGCTCGCTCCGGCGTCAGCTCCTGGCTGTGCGGGTTGGCGCCGGCGACGGCGTGCACGTGCAAGGCGCGGTTGAGCAGGCCGACCCCGTCGGAGATCAGGGCGTCCGCCATGTCCTCGGCCTCGGTCGCCGCATCCAGCCAGCGGGCCGCGTCCTCCGCGCTCTCGAACGGCGCGAAGGCTCGCACCGCGGTCGTCCGCGTCAGCGGCAGGGGAGAGGGCTCGGCGTCCCGCTCGGCCTTGCGCGGTCGCCGCCGGCGCTTGGCCGGCGGTGGCGGTGCCCCCAGCGTCTGCACCACGAGCACGCACTCTCCACCTTCGCCACTGCTGTCGCGGGCGAGATAGCGACCATCGGCCAGGGCCAGCGAGCCGGCGAAGTCGAGTTGCGCGAATCCGAATAGCTTGGCCAGAAGCCGGGATTCTCCCGGCTATTCTTCGCCGGTGCCGCCGCTGGCGGCGTTCTTGCCGCCCGTTTTCTCATCTGGCAGCGAGTACCGCGACGGCTGGACCGGGACCTCAGGGTTTTCGATCTGCCCGAGACGGCCGATCAGGCGCTGCCACTGGTCCGGTTTGAGCAGGGCGGAGAACTGAGCGTCGAGGCTACCTTCGATCGGGTGGTAGCCGACGTGGACGTGGTCGTAGTGGTCGGCCATCGCGATGCTGGTCTCGCCCGGCAAGTCCTCGAGCGAGATCACCTGGTGAGGCTGCATCGTGCCCTGAAGTGCGAGAACATCGCGAATCAGCTCGTCGGTCATCGTTCCAGGGCCCTGGTGCCCGGTCACCGCGGTGCCGTTGATGACGGAGATGTCGACGGCGTCACCGCTGCTGTGCTCGGAGACGTTGCCAGAGGTGGTGAGGAAGCCGTGCCCGCACTCGAGAGCGCTGATCGTGAGTTCGAAGCCTTTCGAGCGCAGGAACTCGAGCATCGCCAAGATGCGCCGATCGATCCGCCCGGTGGCGATGTCTTCACGGCCGCAGGCGTAGATCGAGAGGCCGTCGTCGGCCAGCACCCGCTTCTGCAAAGCCTCCTTCGAGAGCAGCAGCACGCCGGCACCGCTGAGGCGGGAGGTGAAGGGATTCTTCCCCTTGGCCCGGTAGATCGCCGTCGCCTCCAGCAGCTTCCAGCCGTCGAGGATCGGCTTCGGGTCGATCCGCGGCGCGCCCTTGCCGGCCGGCCGGATCGAGAAGTTGATGTGGGGGTCGACCCCGTCGCCCTCGCGGCCACCGACCCGAGCCAGCACGGTGCCGGCGATCACCTTCGAGCCGACCCGCAGCGAGCCGTCGCCGGCTCGAGCGTCGTCGGTGAGAGGCACTTCGCTCTCTTGGCCATCGTCGTCGGCGGCTCGAGCGGGCAGTGCTCGCAGGCGCGGACGCAGGTCCTGGCTTTCGACCGGCAGCCGCTGCTCCTTGCCGGTCGGCATCACCACCAGGCGTTGGTCGCGGACGATCTCGCCCAGCTCGGCGTAGGTGTAGCGGTTGCCGTAGGTGTCTTCGAGGACCGCGTACTTGCCCAGCTCGGGCGAGCTGCCGAGCTTGCGGATGACCCCGTCGTTGACGGCGACCACCGGCGCCCCCTCGCTCGAGAAGATGTTGATCCCGCGCCGCGTCGGCGAGGAGGAGATGACTTCCGCCGCGTTGCCGGAGATGCGGGCGTCGGTGGTCGAGCTCCTCAGCGCCGCGCGGGCGGCGATGTCGTCGGCGTAACGGGCATCGGCGGCGACCGGGAAGTGCGCCCCCTCGGTCAGCCCCGTCAGCGAGCCAACCAGGTCGGACGGCAGCTTGCCGTAGGCGCGGGCGTAGAGCAGCACCTCCTGCACGTACCAGTCGGCGTGGTTGTAGGCGAAGATCGCGTTGTAGAGATCCTCGTTGCCTCCGGCGGCTTTGAGATAGCTCGCCGCGGCGCAGATCGCGTCGACCGGGTTATAAGGATCTTTGCGCCCGTCTCCGTTGGCATCGACGCCGTACATTTCCCAGCTTGACGGCAGGAACTGCATCCAGCCGACGGCGCCGGCGCTGGAAACGTTGAGGTTGGTGCCGAACCCGGTCTCGATTTTGTTGATCGAGGCCAGCACCTCCCAGGGAATGCCGTATTCGGTTCCGCAGGCCTGGTAGATCGGCAGCAGGAAGGGCGGGATCTCGAAGGAGTCGATGATGAAGTTGGGAACGCCGATTGGGGCCGGCCCGAAGGGCGCGATCGTCATCGTCGGGTTGGCGGTCGTCGGCGAGCCGCCGGAGCCGAACTGGGAGCCGCCGTCCGTTTCCTCGGCCAGCGGCTGATCGCCGCCGCCGGTCGCGGTCGGGGCCTTGACGCCGCCGGCGAAGCCACCGCCACCGCCGAGGCTCTGGTTGTGGGTGACGCCCCCGCCGGAGCTGTCGCCGCCCCCGTCGCCGTCGATCGTGCTCCCCTGCTTGAGGCCATTGGGCTTATCGGTCTCTTCGTCTTCGGAAGTCGCTGCGGGCGCCGGCAGTGGAGTTGCCGCACTCGCCGCGCTCGGGGCCACCGTCGCCTCGCTGGTGCCGGTGGGCTCGGTGCAGTCCGGATCGGCGAGGTCGATCAGGCCGTCGCCATCGTCGTCGAGGCCGTTGGCGCAGGCAGGTGCCTGCAGCGAGGGAACCGCGGTGGTCGCCGTGGCCGCGGGCTCGGTCGGCGCGTTTTCGGCTACCGGGTCGGCGCCCGCCATGCCCGCGCCAACGGCCGATAGCGCCAGGAAGCTGGCGAGTACAACTGCTAGTGCGATCTTGGCTCTCATCCCAGTGCGCCTCGGTGCCCGCTGCCACGGAACGCGGTATCTGCGTCCGCACCCTCCCCGCGCGGCAGGCGAGTCCACGCTACTTGTTCGCCCAGGGGCACGCAACGGCCTCGGCCGCCCCCCAACAAGGCCTTAATCAATATCGACGTCATACCTGCATCTGGCAGCGTTTCAGCTGAGCCGGATGCGCTCGTTAAGCTGCTGTCAATGAACTGCGAAAGGCGGGTGGCGTGAGTTTCGACGAAGACGAGCAGGACGGTCTGCGTGCGCGCAGCGAGCAGGCGATCGGCGAGTTGGCGCAGGCGCTGATCGACAATCCCACTCTCCATAACGCGATCTCGGCGGCCTTCGGCGCACGGGAGAAGGCGATCGAGGCCCAGCAGGCGGCGATGGGCGCGCTCAATCTCTCCTCGGCGACCGATCTGGAGCGCCTCGAGCGGCGCCTGCGCTCCTTTTCGCAGCGGCTCGAGGACGTCGAGGAGCAGATCGACGACCTCAGCCGCGAGGTCGGGGCAATGCGTCGGCAGACGGCCGGAAAAACGGCCAAAAAAAGCAAAGACTAACCCTCGACTTTAGGCTGAGAGTACGGCTGAGGCGGCGAGTCCCGCCCGTCTCGCGGCGAGCTCGCCCGCTTCATCGCTGAGCCGCTTGCCGGCGGTCGTCTCGGTGACGATCAGCACCGCCGCGAGCGCCACCCCCAGAGCCTTGGCACAGCCGAACAGGGTCGCGGTCTGCATGTCGGCGGCCTCGCCGCCGCCGACCGGCCCCGGGGAGCCGCCGCCGTGCAGGGTGTCGAGGCTGGCGATCGTCGCCGAGCGCCCCCCGTCCCCCAGCTCGGAGCCGAGCCGTTCCGACAGCTCTGGATTCGGCAGGGTCGGCGCGCCGCCACCGCCGCCTCCCCAGGCGTGCGCCTCGGCTATCGCCAGGAGCTGCGCGAGGGGCAGCTCCGGATCCAGAGCCGTGCAGGTGCCGACCCGAATCGCCCGCTGCACGCCCAGCTCGGCCAGGTCGTCAAGAACCAGCGCCGCGCTCGGACCGCCCATCCCGGTCGCCTGTATCGAAAGGTCGCGCCCCGCGGGAGTTCTGCCCGTGTAGCCCCACAACCCTCGGGCGTGGTTGCTCATCTTCGGCTCCTCGAGCAGGGCTTGGGCCAGCATCAGCGCCCGCCCCGGGTCGCCGACGAGCACCGCGTCGGTGGCTATCGGGGCGGTCGGGCGCAGTCTGGTCGGCATCGGGCGCCGAGCCTAGCCACTTGTGAGAAACCAGCCGCGGGGATTTCCTCCAGCCGTCTAAACACAGCTTGCCGAGCCGAATTTACGGTGACTCCGAATCGCCAAACCCGCGACCGCCGCAGCCTGGGCTCGGTGGGCATAGGAGGATTTTGATGAGAAAGAAGATGGGGATCGCCGTTGCGTTGACGGCGTTTGCCGCGCTGGTGCTGCCAGCGGCGGCATCGGCGGAAACCGTGGCTGAAACCCTGGCCGCCAAGTCGAGCGAGCTGAACATGGTCTGGGTCGCCGTCGCCTGTGTCCTGGTGTTCCTGATGCAGGCTGGCTTCATGTTCCTGGAGATCGGCTTCTCGCGGCAGAAGAACGTCGGAACGGGTGTCGCCAAGATCCTCGTCAACTTCGCGATCGTGACGGTCGCCTGGTGGGCGCTCGGTTACGGCATCGCCGAAGGCGGCAACGGCACCGAAGGGCTGCCCGGCACCGAATTCTTCGGTGGCAGCGGTTTCTTCTTCCACTTCGATCAGGTGGTCGCGGGCGAAGCGGTCACCGGCGAATCGGCGATGCTGATGCTCTACGGGCTGGCCTTCTGCGCGGTCTCGTTGGCGATCGTCTGGGGAACCACCCTGGAGCGGATCAAGTTCGGTGCCTACGTGATCTACGCGGGCGTATTCGGCGCCGTGATCTATCCGCTGATCGCCCACTCGGTTTGGGGCGGTGGCGTGCTCTCCGACATCGGCGGCAAGCCGGTGATGGACTTCGCCGGCTCCTCGGTGGTGCACCTCACCGGTGCGGTCGGTGCCCTGGCGGCGCTGTTGCTGCTCGGCCCGCGTATCGGCAAGTACGACGCCAACGGCAAGCCGCGCGCGATTCCCGGTCACTCGATGCCGCTGGTCGGGCTCGGCGTGATCATCCTCTGGATCGGCTGGTTCGGGTTCAACGGCGGTTCGACGTTCGAAACGGCGAGCTCGTTCTTCGGCGAGGTGATGCTGAACACGCAGCTGGCCGCGGCCGCGGGTGTGATCGGCGCCTCTCTGGCGGTTTGGCTGAAAAGCAGGACGCTCGACGTCGGCATGGCCGGCAACGGCGCGATTGCCGGCCTGGTCGGCATCACCGCTCCGTCGGGCTTCGTCGAGTACTGGGCAGCGCCGATCATCGGTCTCGTCGCCGGTCTGATCGTCGTCTACGCGGTGCTGGCGATCGACAAGCTCCTCGACGACCCGGTTGGCGCCCTCTCGGCGCACGGCCTGGCCGGCATCTGGGGCACCCTCGCGGTCGGCATCTTCGCCTCGCCGCGGCTGATCGTCGAAGGCGCCGGACCGGGTATCTGGTACGGGATCTTCGGCGACGCGTCGCTCAGCTCGGCGTTCGGCCAGTTGGGGGTCCAGGGTCTGGCGGTGGCGTTCACGTTCGCGGTCGTGTTCGTGATCTCGATAGCCACGTTCGCGTTGATCAAGGCGACCATCGGCCTCAGGGTCAGCCCCGAGGAAGAGGACGCCGGAATCGACATCTCCGAGCACGGGATGTACGGATATCCGGAGGTCTTCATCCCGCAGCCGGAGTATTCGACCGGCTTGGAGTTCGGTGAGGGGCCGCCCCCGGTCGGGGCACCCACGCCGGCGACCGTCAGCCCGATGACCACTACCGAGTCATAGGAGGCTTGGGCGCATGAAGAAGATAGAGGCGTTCATCCGCCACGAGGCGTTCGAGCCGATCCGGGCCGAGTTGCTCGACAGGGGATTCCCTTCCCTGTCGATCATCGAGGCCAAGGGCTCGGGCCGCCAGAAGGGCATCGTCGAGCGGTACCGCGGCTCGACCCTCACCGTCAATGTCCGGCCGAAGGTGAAGCTGGAGATCGTCGTCGAGGACAAAGACAAACCGATCGTCGTCGAGACGATCCTCAAACACGCCCGTACGGGCGAGGTGGGAGACGGCAAGATCTTCGTCATCCCGGTGGAGGAAGCGATTCGCATCCGCACCGGCGAGGGCGGGGAGCCGGTGCTCCAGCTGCATGAGGAGTCGGAGATCCCCAGCTAGCGACGAAGGAGATCCTCCGGGGAGGGAGCGGATACCCCTCCCCGGAGACCGTCGCGCAGCTGGATCGCGGGCCAGGGTTCGGAGTGCCCGTCCCTGAGCCTCCGCGGAGGGGTATCCGCTCCCTCCTAGGCAAGGGCTAGCCTCGCTGGTCATGGCTGATGAGCGGATATCGCTGAGCGAGGCGGCGAGGAGGTCGGGAGTTCCGGCGAGCACGCTCAAACGCTGGGCCGAGGAGAAGATCGTTCCGGCTCGGCGCGGCCGCTGGACGGCCACCGCCGCGGCCCAGGCGCGGGTCGTGGCGCGAATGCGCGAGCGTGGTTACTCGCTGGAGGATCTGCGCGAGGCCGGGCGCGAGGGCCGGCTGGCCTTCGGCTTCACCGAGGAGCTCTTCTCCGAGCAGGCAGAGGGCGGGATGTCGCTGGCGGACGTGGCTCGAGAGACCGGGCTGGAGCCGGAGCTGATCGAGCGCATCCTGGTCATTCTCGGCACCCCGAAGGGACGCCAGCGCAACCTCAGCCCAGAAGACGTCGCGGCGCTGCGCCACTGCGCCCGCGTCCTCGCCGCCGGCTTCCCCCTTGTCGCCTTCCTGCAGCTGGTGCGCGTCTACGTGCAGTCGATGCGCCGCATCGCCGATGCGGAGGTCCGTCTCTTCCATCTCTACGTCCACGAACCATTGATCCGCGACGCCGTGCCGGAGCTGGAGATGGCGGCGGAGATGGGCGATCTGGCCGGCGACATCCTGCCGCTGGCGGCGCCCCTGACCGAGTACCTGCACAACCGCTACCTGCGCTTCTTCCTCGAGCAGGACGTGGTCGGCCACATGGAGTCCGGCCTCGATTCCAACACGGCCGAAATCGAACTGGGCCAGGTCACCATGGCGCTCTGCTTCATCGACCTCACCGGCTTCACCCGCTACACCGAGGAGGAGGGGGACATGGAGGCGCTCGACGTGGTCGAGAACTTCGTCGAGACGGTCGAGTCGACGCTGCCGCGCGAGGCGACGATCGTGAAGACGATCGGCGACGAGGTGATGGTCGTCTCGCCCGACGCGGCCTCGCTGACCGAGTGGGCGGTCGAGTTCCTGCGCCGCTTCCCCCAGCGCCCGCAGCCGCGGGTCGGCATCCACTGCGGCGAGGCGGTCTACCGCGACGGCGATTACTTCGGCAGCCAGGTCAACCTTGCCCACCGGGTCGTCAACCGCGCCCTAGCCGGCGAGGTTCTGGTCACCGATCGGGTCGCCGGCGCGATCGAGGGCCGGGAGCGGCTCGGCTTCGAGCCGATCGGGCAGGTCAGCCTCAAGGGCTTTCCGACGCCGACCGACCTCTTCGTCGTCCGCGCCGCCTGACCGTCGCTGCCGCGCCCGAGCACGGGCCGGCGGCATCCGTCTCTGACTCCTCGCACAGCGGGCGAAGCGCGAAACTTGGTGCATGGACGCCGATCGGATGCTGGAGCAGGTGCGCGCCGGGGGATTGATCGCCTCCGGCTCCCCGGTCGTGGCGATGGTCTCGGGCGGGCGCGACTCGGTCTGCATGCTCGATCTCGCGACGCGCGTGGCCGGTCCCGACCGCGTCACGGCGCTGCACGTCAACTACGGCCTGCGCGACGACTCCGATGCCGACGAGCGCCACTGCCTCTCCCTCTGCGAGTCGCTCGGCGTCGAGCTGGCGATCGAGCGGCCGCTCCGGCCCGAGGGCCCCGGCAACCTGCAGGCATGGGCCCGGGACAGCCGCTACGCCGCGGCCGCCGCGCTGTCGGAGCGAGCGGGGGCGACGATCGTCACCGGCCACACCGCCGACGACCAGGTCGAGACCATCCTCTACCGCCTCGCCTCCTCGCCCAGCCGCCGCGCCCTGCTGGGGATGCGGCCTCACGACGGTCGCCTGGCCCGGCCCCTGCTCGGCTTCACCCGGGCCGAGACCACCGCTTACTGCGAGCAGCGCGGCCTGGCCTGGCGCGAGGACAGCAGCAACGCCGAGCAGACCTACGCCCGCAACCGTGTCCGCCATGGCCTGCTGCCGGAGCTGGCGAAGATCCATCCGGCCGCGGCGGCGAACGTGCTGCGCACGGCGGCGCTGCTGCGCGATGAGGCCGAGGTGCTCGACGCCCTGGTCGACGCCGAGGTCGACGCCTCGAGCGGCTCGCCTCGCGGCACGGTCGCCCTGGAGCGGCTGGACGAGCTGCCGCCGGCGCTGCGCCGCCTCGTCCTCCAGCGACTGGCCGACGCCGCCGCCGGGCGTCCCGTCCCCGGCGCTGCCCGCTTCGCCGAGCAGGTGACCGGCCTGCGCCGCACCGGCACCGCGATGCTCGACCTCGGCGGCGGCGTCCGCGCCGTGGTCGATGCCGGGGTCCTGCGCGCAACGAGAGAGGCCGATGGGCCTGAAACGTCCTCATAAGGGACGTTTCAGGCCCATCGGCATATATCTAGACTGCGGCGGGTGAGCGACCCAGCGATCGGCGAGACCCTCGTCGCCCAAGAGGATCTGCGGCGCCGGGTCGCGGAGCTGGGCGCCGAGGTCAGTCGCGACTATGCCGGCCGCGAGCTGGTCATGGTCGGCGTCCTCAAGGGGGCGGTGCTCTTCCTCGCCGACCTGATGCGCAGCATCGACGTGTCCTGCGAGATCGACTTCATGGCGGTCTCCAGCTACGGCTCGCAGACCGATTCCTCCGGCGTGGTCCGCATCCTCAAGGATCTCGACGCCCCGATCGAAGGCCGCCACGTGCTGATCGTCGAGGACATCATCGACTCCGGCCTCACCCTGCACTACCTGATGCGCAACCTGAGAGCGCGCAACCCCGCCTCGCTCGAGGTCTGCGCGCTGCTGACCAAGCCGGAGCGCCTCCGCGTCGACCTCTCGCCGCGCTACGTCGGCTTCGAGATTCCGAACCGGTTTGCGATCGGCTACGGCCTCGATCACGCCCAGCGCTACCGCAATCTCGATTACGTCGCTGCTCTCGCCGACTGAGCAGGGAAAACCCCCCTGGTACGCTGATTTCACCCTTGAGGCGTTTTTTCAAAAGCGCGGCGTTCCCGATCCTGCTGGTGGTCAT
Organism: uncultured Solirubrobacterales bacterium; assembly: GCA_963812145.1. Taxonomy (GTDB): domain Bacteria; phylum Actinomycetota; class Thermoleophilia; order Solirubrobacterales; family 70-9; genus VAYN01. The sequence continues at coordinate 299,231 of CAWEUG010000002.1, read as the reverse complement.
CCTGGCCTTCATCGCCCAGCGCGTGATCACGGACGACTCCGGCCCCAAGCCGCCGTCGTACACCGAACTCGTTCAGCCGGAGAACGGGCTGATCGCGACGGGCCAGATCAAAGAGGTCTCGGTCAACACCAAGGACAACACGCTCGACGTCGAGCAGAAGAACGGCGAAAGCTTCTCCACCGGCTACCCGCCGTATACCGAGCAGAGCCTGATCAATCTGCTCAACGAACACGTGAAGACGGAGACGGTGGTGCACGGCTCCGGCAGCAACGGCCTGCTCTCGCTGCTCACCTTCATCCTCCCCTTCGTCCTCTTCCTCGGCTTCTGGATCTTCCTCATGAACCAGATGCAGGGCGGTGGCTCGCGGGTGATGAACTTCGGCAAATCGAAAGCGAAGCGGATGTCCGTGGACGCGCCGAAAATCACCTTCCGCGACGTCGCCGGCGTCGACGAGGCGGTGCAGGAGCTGGAGGAGATCAAGGAATTCCTCGAGAACCCGAAGAAGTTCCAGGCGCTCGGCGCCCGCATCCCCAAGGGCGTCCTGCTCTACGGCCCGCCCGGCACCGGCAAGACCTTGCTCGCCCGCGCCGTCGCCGGCGAGGCTGGCGTGCCCTTCTTCTCGATCTCCGGCTCGGACTTCGTCGAGATGTTCGTCGGCGTCGGCGCCAGCCGCGTCCGCGACCTCTTCGAGCAGGCCAAACAGAACTCGCCCTGCATCATCTTCATGGACGAGATCGACGCCGTCGGCCGCCATCGCGGCGCCGGCATGGGCGGCGGCCACGACGAGCGCGAGCAGACGCTGAACCAGCTGCTGGTCGAGATGGACGGCTTCGAGATGAAGGACAACATCATCTTGATCGCGGCCACCAACCGGCCCGACATCCTCGACCCGGCGCTGCTGCGGCCGGGCCGCTTCGACCGCCAGGTCGTCGTCGACCGCCCCGATCGCAAAGGTCGCAAGCACATCCTCGAGGTCCACACGCGCGGCAAGCCGCTGGCCCGTGAAATCGACCTCGACACCCTCGCCGGCCAGACCCCCGGCTTCACCGGCGCCGACCTCGCCAACCTGATCAACGAGGCCGCCCTGCTGACCGCCCGCTCAGGCAATCGCGAGGTCAGCATGAAAGAGCTCGAGGAGGGGATCATGCGGGTGATCGCCGGCCCCGAGAAGAAGACCCGGGTGATGAGTGAGAAGGAGCGCCTGATCACCGCCTATCACGAGATGGGCCACGCGATCGTCGGCCATCTGCTGCCCAACTGCGACCCGGTCCACAAGATCTCGATCATCAGCCGCGGCCAGGCGCTCGGCTACACGATCAGCCTGCCGACCGAGGACAAGTTCCTCACCACCCGCGCCGAGCTGACCGACACGATGGCGATGACCCTCGGCGGTCGCGCCGCCGAGGAGATCATCTTCAACGAGATCACCACCGGCGCCTCCAACGACCTCGAAAAGGTGACCGAGACGGCGAAGCAGATGGTGATGCGCTTCGGCATGTCCGAGCGCCTCGGACCGCGCGTCTTCGGTCACGATCGCGGCCAGCCCTTCCTCGGCCGTGAGTTCTCTTCCGAGCCCGACTACTCCGACGAGATCGCGCGCGAGATCGACGACGAGATCCGCCGCATCGTCGAGAGCGCGCACCAGACCGCGAAGGGGTTGCTCGGCGAGCGCCGCGAGCAGCTCGACCAGGTCTCGAAGCTGCTGCTGGAGCGGGAGACGATCGACGCCGGTCAGTTCGCGGCGCTGCTCGAGGGCAAGTCCCCGGAGGAGGTCTTCGCCGAGGACGAGGAGCCGGCGAAGCCGGCCGACCCGGAGCCAGAGGCGGAACGACCCCAGCGCGAAGGGGCACGGCCGAATCCACGGCCCCGCCCAGGGTTCGCTGGCGGCGACGCGTCCTGACCGGCGCCTGGCGGCGTCCTCGGTCGCTCGCGTGCAGAGCACGCCACGCTCCCTGCGTCCTTGCCATGCTTGGTCAGGACGCGTCGCCATGAAATTGATGGGAGTCGTAAATGTCACCCCCGACTCATTCTCTGACGGGGGTCTATATCTAGACCCCGCTCGAGCGATCACGCACGGGCGCGAGCTGGATGCGGCGGGTGCGGCGATTCTTGACGTCGGTGGGGAATCGACGCGGCCGGGGGCGGAGGAAGTTGCTCTGGAGGAGGAGCTGCGCAGGGTGGTGCCGGTGGTCGAGGGGCTGCGGGAGGTCGAGGCGCAGATTTCGGTCGACACGTCGAAGGCCGCGGTCGCGGCGGCCGCGCTCGATGCGGGGGCGGAGATCGTCAACGACGTCACCGCCCTGCGAGGTGACCCGGAGATGGCGGCGCTGTGTGCGGACCGGGGCGCCACGGCGGTCTTGATGCACATGCTCGGCACGCCGCGCACGATGCAGCGCGACCCCGTCTACGAGGACGTCGTCGACGACGTCAAGGCCTTCCTCTCAGAGCGGGTCGAGGCCGCTGTCGCCGCCGGCGTCGCCGAGGAGCGGATCTGGCTCGACCCGGGCATCGGCTTCGGCAAGACCGCCGATCACAACCTGGAGCTGCTGCGGCGCCTCGGTGAGCTGCGCGAGCTGGGTCGGCCACTGGTGATCGGGACCTCGCGCAAGAGCTTCATCGGCCGGGTCGATGGCTCCGATGCCGGCGAGCGGCTCGGTGGCACCATCGCCTCCTCGGTGCTGGCTGCGGCCGAGGGCGCCGATGTCCTGCGCGTCCACGACGTCGCCGAGGTCGGTCAGGCGATGGCAGTCGCCACCGCGATCCTCGGGTAGGTTGCTGGTATGGAGGCTCACGGCAACGGCATCGAGTCGAGCACCGAAGTGGAGCTGCACGGTCTCTCGATCTACACCCACCACGGCGTCAGCGAAGCCGAGCAGGAGGTTGGACAGCGGCTCGAGTTCGACATCTCCTTCGACGTGCCCGACTGCGACGCCGTCCTCACCGATCGGCTCGAGGACACGGTCGACTACGCCCAGGTCTGCGACATCGTCGCCCTCGCCGCGACCGAGCGCAGCTACAAGACCTTGGAGCGCCTGTCCCAGGTAATCGGCCAGCGCCTGATGGAGCGCTACGGCTGCGAGTCGGTGCGGGTGCGGGCGGCCAAGCCGGAGCCGCCGCTGCCGCTGGCGATCCAGGAGGTCGCGGTCGAGGTGACCCAGGAACGAGCCGTCGACGACGACGAAGCCGACGCCCGCGAAGGCTAGGCCCTTGCGTGCCGGCTACCTCGGCCTCGGCTCCAACGTCGGCGACTCCGCCGCGCATCTGCGGGCGGCGATTGAGCTCCTGGCGGGGCGCGGGGTGGAGGTCGAGGCGATCTCCTCTACCTACGTGACCGAGCCGGTCGGCGAGATTCTCGACCAGCCCGACTTCCTCAACGCCGCGATCCGCATCCGGACCGAGCTCGAGCCCGAGGCATTGCTGGACGTCTGCAAGGAAGTCGAGGCCGAGCGTGGCCGCGTCCTCGAAGCTCCCCGTCACAGTCCGCGCCCGCTCGACGTCGACCTGCTCCTGCTCGGCGACGTCGAGCTGCAGACCGAGCGTTTGACCCTGCCTCACCCCGAGGTAAGCAGCCGCCGCTTCGTCCTGGCGCCACTGCTGGAGCTGGACCCCGAGCTGGCGCTGCCCGACGGGATGCGCCTCGCCGACGCCCTGGCGGCGCTGCCGCCAGGGCAGCGGGTCGAGCGCCGCGGCTCTCTCAGGGTGCTTTAGCTCGCGACGGGCTGCCGCAGCGGCGCCAGCCACTCGGCCGGCAGGACCGGCGGCATCTGGCCGGGGTAGTCCGGCACGACCCGCTTCGCCAGCGCGCCGGCCGGGCGGTTCTCGATCGCCGGGCGCAGGTCGTCGAGGGTCATCGCCAGCCCGATGCTGGGGGCGATCTGAAAGTCCGCGGCGTTGAGCTCTTCGCCGTTCAGGGTGCCGGCGGCGATCAGGTCGTCGACGCGCTGTAGCAGCGCCGGAAGCTTTTCCAGGTCGCTCTTGACGCTGTCGTCGTCCGCTCCGTTGAAGCGGGCGGAGAGGGCGACGATCGGCGCCGCGGTCTTCACGGCGAGGCCGATCGGCAGGCCGATCTTCGCCCCCTCCGAGTAGCCGCGCAGCGGCGCCTTGTCGCGCTTCATGCCCCACCAGAGGATCTGCCGGATCGGGTGCTGCAGCTCCTCGTCGCCGAAGCGCTCGGCCTCCTCGACCGCGGCTCGCTTCTGCGGGTCGGCGGGGAACAGCGGCGGCTCAGGGCGCAGGCGCTCGAGCTCGCGGGCGATCTGGCGCGAGCCCTGGACCTTGCTCCCGTCGATCTTCAGCGCCGGCACCGTGACCCCCGCGAAGCCCGCGGCCCGCAGCGCGCCCTTGGAGATCACCGGCAGCAGGTCGGTGCGCTTGTAGGCGATGCCCTTGCGCTCGAGCATCAGCTGCGCGGTGATCGAGGGATGGGAGGCGGGGATGACGAAAAGGCGGGCGCTCACGGCGGTGATCCTAAGCGCAATCGGACCTGTTTGGCTACTTGGCCAGTCGAGGGCCGCGATAATCCACCTCATGCTCCTTGCCGCCGATGTGGGGAATACGCAGACGCACCTTGGCGCCTTCGAGGGTGAGCGCCTGGTCGAGCACTGGCGTTTTCAGACCCGCTCGGGGGCAACCGGGGACGAGCTGGCCGAGCGGATCGCCGGCCTCTTCTCGCTTTGTGGGATGTCCTTTGGCGATATCGACGCCGTCTGCGTCTCCTCGGTCGTGCCGCCGCTCGGCAGCCAATTCGAACAGCTCACCCAGCGCTACCTCGGTGCCGAGTGCCTGACGATCGGCCCCGGGGTGAAGACGGGAATGCCGATCCGGATCGAGAACCCGCTCGAGGTGGGTGCCGACCGCCTCGTCAATGCGATCGCCGCTTACGAGCGCTTCGGCGAGGCCTGTGTCTCCGTCGACTTCGGCACCGGCATCAACATCGACGCCGTCTCGGCAGACGGCGAGTACCTCGGCGGCGCGATCGGCCCTGGTCTCGCGCCCTCGCTCAGCGCCCTGATCGAACGGGCGGCCCGGATCACCCGGATCGACCTGGAAGAGCCACGGGAAGCAATCGGCCGATCGACGCGCGCGGCGATCCACTCCGGCTTCATATTCGGCTTCGCAGGCCTGATCGACGGGATCGTCAGGCGGATCGAAGAGGAACTCCCGAACCCGAGGCTGCTCGCCACGGGTGGGTACGCCTCCACGGTCGTTCCCTTCACCGAAACGATCGAGGAGGTCGACGACCTGCTTACCCTGAAGGGGCTGCGACTGATCTATGAACGCAACGCGCCCACAGCTGACTGATCCGTTCCGGATCGGCGACGTCGAGATCTCCAACCGGGTTCTGCTGGCGCCCCTCGCCGGCATCGGCAACTGGTTCGTGCGGCTGCAGGCCAAACGCCACGGCGCCGGCCTGGCGGTCTCCGAGATGGTCTCCAGCTTCGCCCTTCACTACCGCAACGAGCGCACCATGCGGGAGCTGATGCGAATCCATCCCGACGAGCACCCGGTCTCGGTCCAGCTCTTCGGCCACGATGCCGAGGTGATGCGCTCCGGTGCCGCGATCGCCGCCGAGGCGGGCGCCGACCTGATCGACATCAACATGGGCTGCCCGGTCCCCAAGGTCCGCCGCACCGGTGCCGGGGCTCAGCTCCTGCGGGACCCCGAGCTGGCCCTGGCGCTTGCCCGCGGCGCCGCCGCGGGCGGTGGGGGAGTGCCGGTCACGGTCAAGCTGCGCTCCGGGATCGAGGCGGGCGACCGCTCCGGCTTCGAGCTCGCGGTCAGGCTCGTCGAGGAGGCCGGCGTGGCGGCGATCGCCTTCCACCCACGGCCGGCGACCAAGGGCCACAAGGGCGTCCCCGACTACGCGCTGACCAGGGAGCTGGTCGAGCGGGTGCAGGTCCCGGTGATCGTCTCCGGCGGCCTCTCCAGCGCCGACGCCGCCCGCCGCGCCTACGAGGAGTCCAGCGCCGACGCGGTGATGATCGCCCGCGGCTCGCTCGGCAACCCCTGGCTGTTCGAGGAGCTGACCGGGCAGCGCCGGCAGCCGCCCGGGCGCGATGAGGTCGCAGCCGAGCTGCTCTGGGTAATCGACGGCGCCGAGGAGCACCTCGGCAGCGCCAGGGCAGAGCGCTATATGCGTAAGTTCTACCCCTGGTACATGGAGCGCCTGCAGGCCCCTCAGGAGGTCATCGACGAGCTCCAGCGCAGCGCCGATCTGGGCCGTGCCCGGGAGCTGATCGGCGCCTGTGCCGAGCCCGCCGCGATTTCGTAAAACGGCCTTGATTGCCGGGTTACGCCCCTCGCTATAATCCCGCGACTCTGTGCCCAGGTGTGGCGAGTAAGTCCGCCATGCCGGGGCGTTTTTTTCGGTTTGGGAGTCGCTTCCGCGGCTCTCCCCCACAGCCAAAAGCGAGGTCGTTCAAAGTGAGTCGTCAGGCGGTCGTCACCTCAGAGGGTCTCGAAAAACTGAAAGGGGAAATCGAGCACCTCTCAACGACCAAGCGCCGTGAGGTGGCGGCGCGGATCAAGGAGGCGCGCGAATTCGGTGACATCTCCGAGAACGCCGAATACGACGACGCCAAGAACGAACAGGCCCTGCTCGAGGGTCGGATCGCCCAGCTCGAAGAGCGCTTGCGCCGCGCCACCGTGATCGACGAGAAGGCGCTGAACACCGAGGAGGTCGGCTTCGGCTCGGTCGTCCACGTCAAAGACCAGAAAACCGGCGACTCGCAGAAATTCCAGATCGTCGGCTCGACCGAGGCCAATCCGGTCGAGCACAAGCTCTCCAACGAGTCGCCGATCGGCAAAGCCCTGGTCGGTCGCAGGCGCAACGACATCGTCACCGTCGAGGTGCCACGTGGCCCGAAGAAAAAACTCAAAATCACGAAGATCGAGAAGGCCTGACGGTCGATAGGCTCGCGCGTCGATGAGCGAGCCGACTGAAGAGCCCAAGCTCTCCGACGTCCTGCGCGACCGCCGCGAGAAGCTCGGTCGCATCCGTGAGGCGGGGATCGAGCCGTTCCCGCACGAGTTCTCCGGACGCGAGGACATCGCTGAGGTGCGGGCGGCGCACAAGGGGCTGGCGCCGGGCATCGAGACCGAGTCGCGGCATCGCGTCGCCGGCCGGATCATCGCCCGCCGCGGTCACGGCAAGGCCTGCTTCCTCGACCTCCGCGATGGCAGCGGCCAGATCCAGCTCCACGCCCGCGAGGACCTGCTCGGCGAGGAGGCGTTCGAGCTGCTCGTCGACCTCGACCTCGGCGACATCGTCGGCGCCGAGGGAACGGCGATGGCCACCCGCCGCGGCGGCGAGCTCTCGCTGGCGATCGACCACTGGCGCCTGCTGGCCAAGAGCCTGCGTCCGCCGCCCGACAAGTTCCATGGGCTGGAGGACACCGAGACCAGGTTTCGCCGCCGCGAGCTCGATCTGATCGCCAACGAGAGCAGCCGCCGCATCTTTCGGACCCGGGCCCGCACTGTCAGCGAGGTGCGGCGCTGGTTCGACGAACGCGGCTACGTCGAGGTCGAGACGCCGGTCCTGCAGCCGCTCTACGGCGGCGCCCTGGCGCGGCCCTTCACCACTCATCACAACGCGCTCGACCGCGATCTCTACCTGCGCATCGCCACCGAGCTCTATCTGAAGCGGCTGGTCGTCGGCGGCATCGACCGGGTCTACGAGCTCGGCAAGGACTTCCGCAACGAGGGCATCTCCCACAAGCACAACCCCGAGTTCACGATGCTCGAGTGGTACGAGGCCTACGCCGACTACGAGGAGACCGCGCACGACCTCGAGCTGCTCGTCGCCGAGGTGGCGGAGCGGGTGCTGGGCACGACCAGGGTCACTCGCGGCGACGTCGAGATCGACCTCGCGCCCCCCTGGCGGCGGATCACGATGCGCGAGGCGATTCTCGAGCGCGCCGGCGTCGACATCGCCGAGCACCCGACCCGCGAGGCGCTGGCGGCGGCGATCGGGGCTGATCCCGACCCGGCGGCGGGCTGGGGCAAGCTGGTCGACGGCCTCTTCTCTCGCGAGGTGGAGCCCGCCCTGATCCAGCCGACCTTCGTCCTCGACTACCCGGTCGAGCTCTCGCCCTTCGCCAAGGCCCACCGCTCCAAGCCCGGCCTGGTCGAGCGCTGGGAGGCTTTCGTCGGCGGCGTCGAGATCGCCAACTCCTTCAGCGAGCTCAACGACCCCGACGAGCAGCGCCGCCGCTTCGAGCAGCAGGCGGTCGAGCAGGAACGCGGCGACGAGGAGGCTCAGCCCTTTGACGAGGCCTTCGTCGAGGCCCTCGAACAGGGGATGCCCCCGACCGGCGGGGTCGGGCTCGGCATCGACCGCCTGGTGATGATGCTGACCGGAGCCGGCAGCCTGCGCGAGGTGCTGCTGTTCCCGGCGATGAAGACGTGAAGCCCGGATTGGGGGTCGTGGACCGGACTGACGGTCTCGGTAGAGTTACGGAACACATGGACGCCTGCCGATACCGATAGGGCGTCTACCGGTACTAACCCGGTCCAACCGGGTTCGACCAAGAAGAGGAATCTTTTGTTCGAGCGATTCACCGAGCGAGCCCGACAGGTCGTCGTCCTAGCCCAGGAGGAGGCCCGCACGCTCAAGCACAACTACATCGGCACCGAGCACATCCTGCTCGGGCTGCTGCGTGAGGAGGAGGGCCTGGCCGCACGGGTCCTCGAGTCCCTTGACATCACCGTCGAACGGGTGCGCTCGCAGGTCGTCCGCATCGTCGGCTCCGGCGAGGAGGTCACCTCCGGCCAGATCCCGTTCACGCCGCGCGCCAAGAAGGTCCTCGAGCTCGCCCTGCGCGAGGCGCTCTCGCTGGGCCACAACTACATCGGCACCGAGCACATCCTGCTCGGCCTGGTGCGCGAGAACGAGGGCGTCGCCGCCCGCATCCTGCTCGACTTCGACGCCGACTCCGACAAGATCCGCAACGAGGTGATCCGGATGCTGTCCGGTCCCGGCGGTCGTCGCCAGGGTGGCGGCGGAGGCGGTGGCCAGGCCGAGGGCAAAAAGTCTTCGAAACTGCTCGACCAGTTCGGTCGCAACCTCACCCGCCTCGCCGAGGAGGGCAAGCTCGACCCGGTGATCGGCCGCGAGACCGAGATCGAGCGGATCATGCAGATCCTCTCCCGCCGGACCAAGAACAACCCGGTGCTGCTGGGCGAGCCCGGCGTCGGCAAGACCGCGGTGGTCGAGGGCCTGGCCGCGAAGATCAACTCCGGCGAGGTTCCGGAGCTGCTCAAGAACAAACAGATCTACACGCTCGACCTGGCGGCGCTGGTCGCCGGCTCGAAGTACCGCGGCGAGTTCGAGGAGCGGCTCAAGAAGGTGATGAAAGAGATCACCCAGCGCGGCGACATCATCCTCTTCATCGACGAGCTCCACAACCTGGTCGGCGCCGGCGCCGCCGAGGGCGCGATCGACGCCGCCTCGATCCTGAAGCCGGCCCTGGCCCGCGGCGAGCTGCAGACGATTGGCGCCACCACGCTCGACGAGTACCGCAAGTACCTCGAGCGCGACTCGGCCCTGGAGCGCCGCTTCGCCCAGATCAAGGTCGACCAGCCCTCGCCCGAGGACACGGTCAAGATCCTCGAAGGGCTGCGCGAGCGCTACGAACAGCATCACCGGGTGACGATCAACGACGAGGCCCTGGCCGCCGCCGCCGAGCTTGCCGACCGCTACATCTCCGACCGCTTCCTGCCCGACAAGGCGATCGACCTGATCGACGAGGCCGGCTCGCGGATGCGCATCAAGAGCATGTCGACGCCGCCCGTCTACCGCGATCTCGAGGAGGAAATCGAGACCACGCGGCGCGACAAGGAGGCCGCGATCGAGGCCCAGGAGTTCGAAAAGGCCGCCAACTTGCGCGACACCGAGCGCCAGCTGACTACCCGCAAGCGCCAGCTCGAAGACGAGTGGGCGGAGGGCGAGGACGGTGAGCGCCCGGTCGTCGGCGAAGAGGAGATCGCCGACATCGTCTCGATGTGGACCGGCATCCCGGTCTTCAAGCTGACCGAGGCCGAGACCAAGAAACTGATCCGCATGGAGGAGGAACTGCACAAGCGCGTGATCGGCCAGGAGGTCGCGATCACCGCCGTCTCCAAAGCGATCCGCCGCTCCCGCGCCGGGATCAAGGACCCCAAGCGCCCGGCCGGCTCCTTTATCTTCCTCGGCCCCTCCGGGGTCGGCAAGACCGAGCTCGCCCGCACCCTCGCCGACTTCCTCTTCGGCGACGAGGAGGCGATGATCCGGATCGACATGTCCGAGTACATGGAGAAGCACGCGGTCAGCCGTCTGGTCGGCTCTCCTCCTGGCTACATCGGCTATGACGAGGGCGGCCAGCTGACCGAGGCCGTGCGGCGCAAGCCCTACTCGGTGCTGCTGCTGGACGAGATCGAGAAGGCCCACCCGGACGTCTTCAACATCCTCCTGCAGATCCTCGAGGACGGGCGCCTCACCGACGCCCAGGGCCGGACCGTGGACTTCCGCAACGCGATCGTGATCATGACCTCGAACATCGGCGCCGCCGAGATCTCCAAGAACACCTCGATCGGGTTCACCGTCTCCGACGAGACCGGCATGTCCTACGGCGACATGAAGAACCGGATCATGAGCGACCTCAAAAAAGTCTTCCGGCCCGAGTTCCTCAACCGGATCGACGAGGTGATCGTCTTCCACAAGCTCGCTAAGGACGAGGTCAAAGAGATCATCGACCTGATGATCAACCGCGTCCGCGTCCAGGTCGCCGAGCACGAATTGCAGCTGGAGCTGACCAACGATGCCAAGGATCTGCTGGTCGACAAAGGCTGGGACCCCTCGATGGGCGCGCGGCCGCTGCGGCGGGCGATCCAGCGCTACATCGAGGACCCACTGGCGGACGAAGTCCTCCGTGCCGGCCCGATGACCCCCGGCTCGACCGTGATGGTCGACCGCGATGCCTCCGGGGACGAGGAGGACAAACCGCTCAGCCTGACGATCATCGCCCCGAAGAAGCCGAAGCAGAAGGCGGTGCCCGAGCCCGAGCCGGAGACGGTCGGGGTCGGCGCCAAGAAGGGCGACGGCGAGCACGGGTCGGATGGCGAGGACTCCTCGCCGCTCGACGACGCTGAGTCCTGAGCCGGGCGCGCCCTTGAGGCTCAACCCGTGAGCGAGCCCGGCCGCAGCGCGATCGGCACCTGGAGCGGAGGCCGGTTCCTGCACTTCGGCGAGGCGATCGACGAGCAGCGGCTGGAATCTTTGCTGCGCCCGGGGGGCGGCATCGAGACCGTCCTCAGCGCCGATGCCTACGGCCAGGGCGAGGCGGATCATCTGCTCGGCCGCGCCCTGGAGGGCGCTCCCCGCCAGGGCTACAGCCTCGTCGGTGCCGTCGGTCATGACTTCTACGAGGGCGAGCGCAACGGCCCCAAGGGGTTCCCGCGCTTCACCGACCCCGGCCTGCGCGGTGCCGACGAGTACGCCGGCTACCTGCGGATGGCGACCGAGGCCAGTCTGGAGCGGATCGGAGCCGGCTCCTTCGACCTGCTGTTGCTCCATAACCCCGATCGGGTCGGATACTCGAGCGAGGCCGTCTGGGACGGGATGGCGGCGCTGCGGGAGGCCGGCCTGACGGCGCGGATCGGCGTCGCGCCGGGGCCCGCCAACGGCTTCACGCTCGATCTGATCGCCTGCCTGGAGCGCTTCGGCGACCGCATCGACTGGGCGATGGTCATCCTCAACCCGCTCGAGCCCTGGCCGGGAGAGCTCTGCCTCGACGCCTGCGCCCGCCACGACGTCAAGGTCCTCACCCGTGTCGTCGACTACGGCGGCCTCTTCTGGGGCGATCTACGGCCCGGCGTGGAGCTTGGCCGCACCGACCACCGCTCCTTCCGCCCCGACGGCTGGATCGAGGCGGGGGCCGCGAAGCTGGAGCGGCTGTTGCCGATCGCCGAACGGGCCAGGCTGACCCCGATCCAGCTCGCCTGCCAGTGGAATCTCGCCCATCCCGCCGTCGCCTGCGTGGCCCCGACGCTGATCCAGGAGGCCGGCCCCGAGGCCTGTCCGATCGAGGCCAAGCGGGTGGAACTCGCGGCGCTGCCGGCCGAGCAGCGCCTCAGCGAGTCCGACGTCGCCGAGATCCGCGCGATCGGCGACAACACCGGCAGCATGGTCCTGAAGGGCGCCAGTCCCGCCTTCGAAGGCGACGAGCAGCCGGATCGCTGGCCCCTCAGCGACGACCTCGTCGCCGCCGGCACCCGCTGGGGGATCGACCCAGCCCGCGATCTGGTTGCATCGGACTGACGGCGCGGGACGGAGGCACTGTGGGGGAGGGAGGTCGGTACCCCTCCGCGGGAATTCAGTCGCGTCCGCTGCGCGGACGGCTCCGCAACATGCTGTCCGCCTATGGCGGACAAGAATCAGATTGCATATCGCTCACTGTCAACGTGAGCTGAGGCCGGCGGCGACGTCCGGCCCAGCCGGTTTGGTCCCGGATCGGCGGCGAGCTGACTCTGCATATCGCTGTCGGCCTTCGGTCTGACCTCATGCGGTTGTGTCGCTCGCCGCCATCCGAGGACCCCGGCTTGACCTAATAGGAGCGTGGCACCGCCCCAAGTGAGGTTCGTCAGCCGGAGGTCCGATCGAAGGCAATGACAATCGAAGGGACAGACCAGATGATCGTGATCGGAGCGGATACCCACAAGGCCACCCACACCTGCGCGGCGGTGGCTGCGGCAACCGGTCAGCTCGCCGGCGAGCTGACCGTGGCGGCGAGGAAGCCGGGATTCATCGAGCTGCTCGCTTGGGCTAGGGAGCTCGATCCGGACCGGGTCTGGGCAATCGAGGACTGCCGTCATGTCTCCGGCGCCCTGGAGCGGTTCCTGGTCGCGGCGGGAGAGCGGGTGGTGCGGGTCCCTCCGAAGCTGATGGGCCAAAGCCGCCGCGGCGAGCGCAGCGCCGGCAAGTCGGATCCGATCGACGCCCTCGCAGTCGCCAGGGCCGCTCTGCGCGAGGGCCCCGAGGCCCTGCCGGCCGCACACCTCGACGAGGCCGCACTGGAGCTGAAGCTCCTGCTCGACCACCGCGAGGACATCGTCAAGGCCCGCTCCGCAGACCAGCAGCGGCTGCGCTGGCACCTGCACGACCTCTGGCCCGAGCTGGAGTTGCCGGCGGGCTGCCTTGACCGGCCCACCTGGCTCGATCGCCTCGCCCGCAAGCTGGCTAGGGCCGAGCAGGGCGCCCGCGTGAGGGTCGCCCGCGAGCTGGTGGTGGAGATCCGCCGGCGCGCTCGCCGGGCCAAGAGCTCGAAGGCGAGATCGCGGCGCTGGTCTCTCGCCGGGCGCCCGAGCTGCTGGAGCTGAAGGGCTGCGGCACGCTGATTGCCGCCAAGCTCGTGGCCGAGACCGCCGGCGCGGCCCGCCTTGCAAGCGACGCCAAGTTCGCCCGGCTGGCCGGAGTCGCTCCCGTTCCCGCCTCCTCGGGCAAGCGCGTCCGCCATCGCCTCGATCGCGGCGGCAACCGGCAGCTCAACTGCGCCCTACACCGGATCGCCGTCTGCCAGGGACGCGTCCACCCCCCGGCGCAGGAGTTCCTCGAGCGAAAGCAGGCCGAGGGGAAGTCAAGGCGCGAAGCCCTTCGCTGCCTCAAACGCCACCTGGCCCGCCGGGTCTGGCGGCTGTTGATTGATTCCGAAAGGGAGATATCCCCGACACCTGTCGACACTCAGAGAGGCACGCTGGCGCCGCAGTTTGCGGTGGCCACTTGACATAGGAGCAACCGCCGTTCGGCGACATTCACGCGGAGGGGTACCGACCTCCCTCCAACGCAACGCACTCCGCAGACGCCCCAGGGTGCGGGATCTCTCGCGAAAGCTCAGGGGCTGCCACCTCGCTCGAGCTCGGGAGCAGCTTCTGAACCCTGGGCGCTCCAGCGGGACGTGTCGTCGGAGGGGTCTGGTTGTCCTCCATTCGAATGTGGCCGAACGGCCGCGACATGCAATCTGTCTTCTGCGCGACCTTTAGGTCGCGCTCCAACATCCGGAGCGACGCCCCCATAGGGGGCGGAGCGACAAATTCGAATGGAGGACAACCAGACCCCTCCCCCGCCAACCCCCGAGGGAGCCGCCGCAAGCGCTCGTAGTCTGCGCCCGTGGACCGCAAGTGGTGGACCCTCGCCGGGGCCTGCTCCGGCCTGTTCCTGCTGATGCTCGACTCGACCGTGGTGGCGCTGGCGCTGCCGGAGATCCGCGGCGACGTCGGCGCCAGCAGCGAGGGGCTGCAGTGGGTGATGAACGGGTATCTGCTGACGATCGCCGTCCTGGTGGTCACCGCCGGGCGACTAGGGGACATGTTCGGCCGCAAGCGGGTCTTCATTGCCGGCATGGCGGTCTTCGCCCTCGGCTCGGGGGTCTCCGGGGCCGCCGGGGACCAGGTGGGGCTGATCGTCGGGCGGGTGCTGCAGGGGGCCGGGGCGGCGCCGATGCTCTCGCTCTCGCTGGCCCTCGTCTGCAACGCCTTCCCCGCCGAGGAGCAGCCGCGGGCGCTCGGCATCTGGGCCGCGGTCTCGGCGGTGGCGCTGGCGATCGGGCCGCTGGCCGGCGGCGTGCTGATCGAAATCGATTGGCGGGTGATCTTCTGGATGAACTTGCCGGTGGCGGCGATCGGCGTGGCGATCACGGCGATCGCGGCGCCGGAGTCGACCGATCCCGGCGCCGGCACCAGACTCGACTGGGCCGGCCTGGCGGCGCTCACGGTCGGGATCACCGCGATCGTGCTGGCGTTGGTGCAGTCGAACGCATGGGGCGCCGAGTTGACGGCCGGCCTGGCGCTGGTGGGGCTCGCCGCGCTGCTCGCCTTCTGGCGGATCGAGCGCCGGGTGCGAAACCCGATCGTCGACTTCGCGCTCTTCCGCAACGGCCCGTACTTCGGCGCCAGCGCTGCGGCTTTCGCCCTGGTCGGCGGCTACTGGGCGGTGATGTTCTTCCAGCCCCAGTATCTACAGGACGTGCGCGGTCACTCGCCGATCGTCGCCGGCCTGCTGATCCTGCCGATCACCGTGCCGATGATCTTCGTCTCGCCCTTCTCGGGGCGGCTGATCGGCCGCTTCGGGGCGCGCCGGCTGATGACCGCCGGCATGGCCTTCGGCGTCGCCGGCTTGCTGGTGCTGACCCGTATCGGCGCCACCAGCTCGTTCGCGCCGATCCTCACCGGCTACCTGCTGTTCGGGATCGCCCTCGGCCTCGTCTACGCGCCGATGTCGACCGCGGCGATGGCAGCGATGCCTGGAGAGAAGGTGGGGATCGCCTCCGGCGTGCTGGCGATGGACCGGGTCCTTGCCGGCGCCATCTCGCTCGCCGCCACCGGCGCCGTCTTCCACGCCCTCCAGGAGCACGGCGACTCCTTCGCGGCCGCGGTGGCCGGCTCGACCTGGGTCTCGGCTGCGCTCTGCGCCGCCGGGGTCGGCCTCACCTGGGCCTTCGTCCGCGACCCGGCGCCGCCGGGACCGGACCCCGCCGTGGCCGGTGACCCCCCGCCGGCACAGCTCCGGCACCATCGCCACCACCGACGATTCCACCTCTGAGGGCGGAAAGTCCCAGAACTGGCCGTTGAGTGATGTGTATCCTTGACAAAGCTGATTCCGAGCTTTCCACACGGATATCGGCAGACCGCATTCCAGAGCGCTTTTTGCCATCCTATAGGCGATGCCTTCTTTGTCCGGGGATGAGCTCCATGAGCTTTCAGAACGTCAGGATCCTCGGCTACTGAGAGCACTCGACGTGGTTGCACCGGGAGGGGCACTGCGTGAGGGGATCGACAACATCGTCCACTCGCGGACCGGCGGCCTGATCGTCGTCGGCGAGCTCGACGACATCTCCCACATGCTCTCCGGCGGGATCAAGCTCGACGTCGACTACACGCCGGCGATGCTCTACCAGGTGGCGAAGATGGACGGGGCGATCGTGCTCAACAGCGAGGCGACGACGATCGCCTGGGCCAACGTCCAGCTGATGCCCGACCCGACGATCCTCTCGTCGGAGACCGGCACTCGCCACCGCACCGCCGAGCGCGTCTCCAAACAGACCGACGCGTTGGTGATCGCGATCTCGCAGCGGCGCGACGTCGTCTCCCTCTACGTCGAGGGCACGAAGTACATCCTGCAGGAGATCCCGGCCGTGCTGGCCAAGGCCAACCAGGGCCTGGCGACGCTGGAGAAGTACCGCGAGCGGCTCGACCAGGTCTCCGGCCGCTTGACGGTGCTCGAGTTCGAGGGCGGCAGCTTCCTCCACGACGCCCTCGCCGTCCTGCAGCGGGCCGAGCTGGTGACGCGGATGGCGGTCGAGGTCGAGCGCTACATCGTCGAGCTCGGCACCGAGGGCCGGCTGATCGAGATGCAGCTGGAGGAGACGATGGTCGGCGTCGCCGCCGACAAGACCGCGCTGATCCGCGACTACTCGGTCGAGGACACCGAGCAGAGCCTCGCCGCCGTGCTGCAGGCCCTGGGCCGGATGCCCCACCAGGACGTGCTCGACTTCGGCCGTCTCGCCGAGCTGCTCGGCTACGACCGCAAGCTCAACACCCTCGACTTCCCGGTCGCCTCGCGCGGCTACCGCGCCCTGGGCCGGGTGCCGCGCATCCCCAAACTTGTCGTCCAGAAGATCATCCACGAGCTGGGTGGGTTGGAGGAGGTCCTGGCGGCCTCCGGCACCGACCTTGCCGCCATCGACGGAGTCGGCCCGACCCGGGCCAAGGACATCCGCGAGGGGCTGCGCCGGCTTCAGGAGGTCGATCTGGTCGACCGGTACTTACAGAGCTGACGGCGATGGGCGCCGTCGAAGACGAAAGGAGCCACCGATTCCCGAGCTAGACGAGGCCATCGAGGCAGTCTTCGAGGAGGACGTTGTCTACGTCTGCGACTTCGAGGAGGGCGACAAGGTCGTCTACCCGCATCACGGGGCTGGCCTGGTGCTGAAGAAAGAGACCCGTGAGTTGATGGGCAGTGAGCGTGAATACCTGACCATCAAAATCATTCACAACGAGTTGACCGTGATGGTCCCCTGCGAAAACGCGGGAATCGCCGGCCTGCGACGGGTCATCGACGAGGAAGAAATCAAGAAGGTCACAGACGTCCTCACCGACGACGTCTCGGAGATGCCGAAGAACTGGAACCGGCGTTTCAAGTACAACCGCGAGAAGATCAAGACCGGCGACGTCTTCGAGCTGGCCGAGGTCGTCCGCAACCTGGCGATCCGCGAGATGGAGAAGGGCCTCTCGACCGGCGAGAAGCAGATGTACACCCGGGCCAAGAAGATCCTCGCGTCGGAGTTCATGTACGCGCTCGACAAGGACGAGGAGGGCGCGGAGGAGTACCTCGACGGGCTGCTGGAGGAGCGCTTCGCCACCACGGCGTAGCCCCGCAGTCACCGCGGTCATCGCGGCCGCCGGCTCCGGGGAGCGTCTCGGAGCCGGCGGTCCGAAGGCCTTCGTGCCACTGGCGGGAAGGCCGATGATCGAGTGGTCGCTCGACGCCTTCAGGGCCTGCGGGTCGGTGCGCGCGATCGTCGTCGCCGCCCCACCGGGCCACGTCCACGAGCTCGGCGGCCACGACGTCGGCGTCGTCTCCGGCGGCGCCACCCGAGCCCAGTCGGTAGCCAACGCCCTGGAGGGGGTCGGCACCGAGCTGGTGGCGATCCACGACGCGGCACGGCCGTTGCTCACCTCCGAGCTGGTCGAAGAGCTGGTCGCACGGCTGGACGCCGACCAAGCGGCCGCCGGCGTCATCGCCGCCGCTGCGGTCACCGACACGATCAAGCGAGTCCCAAGGGCGAGCGGAGGGGCGCGAGGTGCATTTGACCCGCGGGCGATGCCAGATGCACGCCTCGTCGTCGAGCGGACGCTGGATCGCTCCGTGCTCTGGGCGGCGCAGACGCCGCAGGTCTTCCGCGCCGAGGCGCTGCGCTCGGCGCTCCAGGTCGATGAGGGAAGGCGCGACGCCGCCACCGACGAGGCGATGCTGGTCGAGGCGGCCGGGGAGACGGTGCTGATCCATGCGACGGCGGAGCCCAATCCCAAGGTCACGACCCCGCTCGACCTGCGCCTGGCCGAGCTCCTGCTCGCAGACCGGGGCTAGTCCCGGAGCAGAAGCCAGACCAGCGTCACCGCGAAGCAGAGCTGGCCGACGCCGAGGGCAACCCCGAAGCTGACCGCACCCAGCAGCTCGGCCAGAGCGGTGCCGAGGGCGAGGGCGAGCAGGAGGAAAAGCAGCTGGCGGGCCATTGCGGCGGGAGTCTAGGCCTCGCCCTGATCCGCTCTCAGGTGCGCTTTGTCTTAGGCTCACTCCGATGCTCACCGACTACCACCTGCACCTGCGCCCAGACGAGGAGAACACCAGCGCCGAGCGCTACTTCACGGCCGAGAACGTCGACCGCTACCTGGCGGCCGCCGCGGCGACAGGCGTCGAGGAGCTCGGCGTCTCCGAGCACGTCTACCGCTTCCGTCAGGCGCTCGACCTCTGGCGCCACCCGCTCTGGGAGAGCAACGGCCGCGACGACCTCGATGCCTACTGCGAGTTCGTCCGCGGCACGCCGCTGAAGCTGGGCATCGAGTGCGATTTCGTCCCTGGCGCCGAAGATCGCACGGCGATGATGCTGGAGGCACGCGATTTCGACTACGTCGTCGGCTCCGTCCACTTCATCGGCGACGGCGCCGTCGACCACCCCGGCTGGGACGTCTGGGAGGGCAGCGACGACCCGGATAAGGTCTGGAGCCGTTACTTCGAGGCCCTGGCCGAGTGCGCCCGCTCGGGACTCTTCGACATCCTCGCCCATCCCGACCTGGTCAAGGTCTGGGGCGGCGCTCGCCCCCTGCCGGAGCGCGACCTCCGCCACTACTACGAGCCCGCGGTCGAGGCGATCGCCGAGAGCGGGATCGCGGTCGAGGTCTCGACTGCCGGCCTGCGCAAGCCGGTCGGCGAGCTCTACCCCGCCCGTGGCTTCGCCGAGATGTGCATCGAGGCGGGAGCCTGCTTCGCACTCTCTTCCGATGCCCACCGGCCCGAGCAGGTCGGCTTTGGCTATGAGCTCGCCCTCGACTTCCTCGAGGGTCTCGGGGTGGGGGAGATATGCGTCTTCGAGCAGCGCCGGCGGCGCCTGGCTCCGCTCGCCAGCCGCGTCCGCTGATGGTCGGGATCGGCTACGACAGCCACAGGTTCGCCGCGGATCGGCGGCTGATCCTGGGCGGGGTGGAGATCGACTACCCGCGCGGCCTCGCCGGCCACTCCGACGCCGACGTTCTCACCCATGCCGTGATCGACGCCATCCTCGGCGCCGGTGGGGGCGGCGACATCGGGACGATGTTCCCCGACGACGACGAGCAGTGGCGGGGCGCCAGCTCGATCGACCTGCTGAGAACCGTGGTTGGGACGATTGCCGGCCCGATCGTCAACGTCGACGCGACCGTGATCTGCGAGCAGCCGCGACTCGGCCCGTACAAGGCGGAGATGGAGCGGACGATTGCCGCGGCAACTTCGGCGCGGGTCAGCGTCAAGGCGACGAGCAACGAGGGGATGGGGTGGATCGGGCGCGGGGAGGGCGTCGCCTGTATCGCCGTTGCCTCGGTGCAGAGCGAATAGTCTTCGCGCCGATGGGGACACTCAACGACAGAGCCTCGAAGCTGCAAGCGTACGTCGCCGACTCGATCTTCGAGGCGAAGCAGCTGTACGGGTCAGGCGTCGTGGGGCCGATGCGGCCCGACAAGGCGCTGAGGGTCGGCATTGCCTACCAGCGCTGGGGCGCCTCGCCGGCGACTGGGATCGCCACCGCGGCAATCCGGCACGGGGACGCGATCGCGCTGATAGACGAGCGCGGCTCGCTCAGCTTCGAGCGCTTGCACCGCCGCTCCAATGCCCTTGCCCACTCCCTGGCGGAGATGGGCATCGGCACTGGCGATGGGGTCGGGATCATGTGTCGCAACCACCGCGGCTTCGTCGAGGCGACTTTCGCCATCGCCAAGCTCGGGGCCAGCGGGCTCTATCTCAACACGATGTTCGCCGGTCCGCAGCTTGCAGAGGTGGTCGGCCGCGAGGGCCCGAAAGCGCTGATCTACGACGCTGAGTTCGCCGGCTTGCTGAAGGGCGTCGACGACTCGGTCATCCGGATCGTCGGCTGGGCGGACGACGGCGAGGACGGTGACGCCGAGCGATCGTTGGAGCAGCTGATCGCCGCCGGTTCGGAATCGAACCTCAGCCCGCCGTTGGAGAAGCCGCGCTTCGTGATCCTCACCTCGGGCACCACCGGGTCGCCGAAGGGCGCTCAGCGTTCCAGTCCCGACGGGCTTTTCACGATCGCGGTGCTGACCGACAAGATCCCGTTCCGCGCCCGCCAGACGATGATGATCGCTGCCCCGCTCTTCCATTCCTGGGGCTTCTTCCACTTCATGATGAGCATGCCGACCCGGTCGACGATCGTCCTGCGGCGGCGTTTCGACCCCGAGGGAACGCTGAAGGCGGTGCAGGAGAACGGCGCCGAAGTGCTGGCGGCGGTGCCGGTGATGATCCAGCGGATTCTCGCCCTGCCAGAGGAGACGCTCTCCTCCTACGGGCTTCCGTCGCTGCGGATCACCTCGCTCTCCGGCTCGGCTCTGCCCGGCGAGCTTGCGCTGGAGTGGATGGACCGCTTCGGCGACAACGTCTACAACCTCTACGGCTCGACCGAGGTTGCCTACGCGACCGTCGCCACCCCGGCGGACCTGCGCGCCGCGCCGGGCACCGCCGGCCGGCCGCCGCGCGGCACCGAGGTGCGGATCCTCGACGATCGAGGCCAAGCAGTTCCCCAGGGCGAGGTCGGGCGCATCTTCGTCGCCAGCGACATGTCCTTCGAGGGTTACACGGGCGGTGGCGGCAAGGAGATGGTCGACGGGCTGCTCAGCAGCGGCGACGTCGGGCACATCGACGCGGCCGGCCGCCTCTTCATCGACGGGCGTGACGACGAGATGATCGTCTCCGGCGGCGAGAACGTCTTCCCGCGCGAGGTCGAGGATCTGCTTGCCGGCCACGAGGCGGTGGTCGAGGTGGCCGTGATCGGCGTCGAGGACTCCGAGTTCGGCCAGCGACTGAAGGCCTTCGTCGTCGTCAAGGAGGGGGCCGAGCTGAGCGAGGACGACCTCAAGGCGCTGGTCAAGGCCAACCTGGCCGGCTACAAGACGCCCCGCGAGGTCGAGTTCCTCGATGAGCTGCCCCGCAACGCCACCGGCAAGATCCTCAAGCGCGACCTGCAGGCGCGCGAGACGCAGCAGTCCGGCTGAGAATTCCCTTGCGCAAATTGCGGCGCTTGCGGCCGCAGCTGTCTCTGGTTGCCTCCGGCGCCCATAGTAGTTTGCCTTTGGATGAGCGATCCAGCCAGGCAGCTGCGAGCCGTCGGTGAGGCGACCGAGACCATGCACGGCGTCGCCAAGCAGGCGCTGGAGTGGGTGCGCGTCAGCGAGGAGCGGGTGGCTGACGCCGAGGCGCGGGCCGACAGGGTCGGCGCCGAGCTGAAGGAGCGGGCGATGGGGACCCTGCGCAGCGTCGCCACCGAGGCGCGCGAGCGGCTTGCCGCAGAGCGGCAGGCCAGGCGCGAGGTCGAGGCGAAGGTGACCGGCGCCGAAGCGGCGCGGGACCGTGCCGAGCGGGCCTTCGAGGAGTTGCAGCAGCGCTCCCGGATCGAGAGTGAAGCGGTTGCCGGGCAGGCAGCTGAGGTACGGGCTGAAGCCGAGGGCGCCGTTGCCGATGCGGCGAAGAATCTCGCGGCCGAGGTCGAGCACCAGGTGGGCGCTGCCCGGGAGGAGATCGAGGCCGCCGCCGACCGCCGCGTCGCCGCCGCCGAGCAGCGCGCCGCCGACGCTGAGGCCGCCGCGGCCGAGTCCCACGAGACCGCCGTCCGCTTGGAGACCGAGATCGAGCGCCGGGTGATGGACGGCACCATCGAGGTTCGCCGCGAAGCCGAGGAGAGCGTCCGCAATCTGGTTGAGAAGGTCGAGCGGGAGGCCGAAGAAGCCGCCCGCGCCCGGGCGGAAGAGCAGCTGCGCGTCGAGTCCGATCGCATCCGAGTTCAGGCCGAGCGTCGCGAGGAGCGCGTCCGCGAGGCCAGCGAGGACGAAATCAAGGCCAGCGCCAAGCGCGCCAAGCGCGAGGCCCAGGCGGCGGCCGAGGAGACGGCGCCGGTCTGGCTGCGCGGCGAGTCGGCTTCCCCGACGGCCGGCTACCGAACCTTCTAGTCTCGGCCTCGCGATGCGCGAGGTCCGGATCAGGGACACGCTCAGCGGCGAGCCGCGAGCCCTCGACCCCTCCCGGGAGGTGGGGATCTACGCCTGTGGCCCGACCGTCTACAGCCGTATCCACATCGGCAACGCCCGCCCCTTTGTCGTCTTCTCCCTGTTTGCCCGCTTCTTGCGTTCCGAGGGTTACCAGCCGCGGCTGGTGGTCAACGTCACCGACGTCAACGACAAGATCTACGCCGCCGCCGAGCTGACCGGGGAGCCGTCGGGCGAGTTCGCGGCGCGGATGACCAGCGCCTACCTCGAGGACACCGACCGGCTCGGCCTTGGCCGTCCCGACGCCGAGCCATTGGCAACGGAGACGATCGAGGGGATCGTGGCGCTGATCGGCGACCTGGTCGAGTCCGGCCACGCCTACGAGTCCGGCGGCGACGTCTACTTCCACGTCCGCGGATTTGGCGAGTACGGCAAGCTTTCCAACCGCCGCCCCGAGGATATGGACCAGGGCGAGGAGGCCGGCTCCGCCGCGCTCAAGCGGGACGCGCTCGATTTCGCCCTCTGGAAGGCCCACAAGCCTGGCGAGGACACCAGGTGGGACTCTCCCTGGGGACCGGGGCGCCCCGGCTGGCATATCGAGTGCTCGGCGATGGCCGAGGCGGAGCTGGGAGCGTCGTTTGCGATTCACGGCGGTGGCTCCGACCTCGTCTTCCCCCACCACGAGAACGAGATCGCCCAGTCCGAGGCGGCCGGACGCCCCTTCGCCCAGATCTGGATGCACAACGGGATGATCGAGACGGCCGACGCGAAGATGTCGAAATCGGACGGCAACATCTTTCAGCTGTCGGAGGCGCTCGATCGGTACGGGCGCGAGGCGGTCGTGGCCTATCTGATTTCTGGGCACTACAGACAGCCGTTGGCTTTTGGGGACGAGCAGATGCGGCAGGCTCAGGCGCAGGTTGAGCGGTTGCGGAACTTCTTTCGCGAGAACTCGGGGGCCGGTCGGGCGCCCGGGGAGGTCTCGCCCTCACAACAGCGGGGAGGTTCGGTTGAGACCTCCCCGGGCGCCCGACCGGCCGCGCGGGTTGCTGCGTTCAAGGATGCGTTGGCGGATGACTTCAATACCCCTCGGGCGATGGCGGAGGTGTTCGAGCTGGTCGGGGAAGCGAATCGCGGTGAGGTGGCCAGGGCTGAGGCGGTCCCGGTGTTGCGCGAGATGGTCGAGTTGGTCGGCCTGGGTTCGCTGGCGGAGGAGGGCGAGGGTGCGGACGCGGAGGCGGAGGCGCTGATGGCTGAGCGGGAGCAGGCGCGGGAGGCGAAGGACTTCGAGCGGGCGGATGCGATTCGTGACCGGCTCGCGCAGATCGGGTGGGAAGTTCGGGATTCGGCTGACGGGCCGCGTTTGGTTCCCAAGGTCTAGATGGCGAACCAAGTCATCTACGGGAGGCAGCCGGTCACCGAGGCGGAGCGGGGGAGGCGGCGGGTGCATCGCGTCTGGCGGGCGCCGGAGACCGACGCCTTCGAGCTCGAGCGGCTCTGCGGCTCTCCCGATCACCAGGGTGTCGTCGCCGAGGTCGATCCCTATCCCTACGGCGACCCGCGAGGGCTGCTGCGGGGAGAGGACGCGCTGCTGATCGCGCTGGACCAGGTTCAGGACCCGCGCAACCTCGGCGCCGTCTGCCGCTCGGCCGAGTTCGCTGGTGCCACCGGGGTCGTCGTGCCCGAGCGGCGCTCCGCCGCCGTCACTGCCGCCACCTGCAAGGCCTCGGCCGGAGCCGTCGAGCACCTTCAAGTCGCCCACGTCCGCAACCTGGCCGACTGGCTGGCCGATGCCAAGGCAGCCGGCTTCTGGATCTGGGGAGCCGACGCGGAGGCCAGGTCGTCTGCCTGGGACGTCGATCTGAAAGGTCCGACCGTCCTGGTCCTGGGCGGAGAGGGAAAAGGCATTCGTCCGCGGGTGGCGAACGCGTGCGACGGGCTCGTATCCCTGCCTCGACGCGGCGAGGTGGAGTCGCTCAACGTCTCCGCAGCGGCAACGGCGCTGCTCTTCGAGGCCATTCGCCAGCGCGGCCGCGCCTGAGCCAGAGCTTCTAACAAATGCAACGGCGGTTGCATTTATGTCCCCCAGGGGTTGACAGAACTCCGTGTGCACATAAACTAGCGGCCAACAAGGGTGAACCTCAACTTGAGTGTGAGGCAACCTGGTCCATATATGAGGCGCCCCGGGGGAGGTAAGCGGCGCCACGACCCTTCAGCAAGGAGAAGGATCTGTGGCTCTATCTATGCCTACGCAGCAAAGGCCAGCCTCTATGGGGGTCCGTTCCAGCGCCGCCCGTGCCCATCAGGCTAACTCTCAAGCTGAGCTTGATGATCACTATCTCGTCGCCCTCGCGAAGGACGGCAAAACCGATGCGTACGACGCGATCATCCGCCGCTACCGCGGTTTTGTCCGTCTCAAGGCCTCGTCCTACTTCCTGCTCGGCGGCGAGTCCGACGACCTGATCCAGGAGGGCCTGCTCGGCCTCTACAAGGCGATCCGCGACTACCGGACCGACCGCGAGTCGAGCTTCCGCAATTTCGCCGAGCTCTGCATCACCCGTCAGATCATCACCGCCGTGAAGACGGCGACGCGCAACAAGCACACGCCGCTGAACCAGTACGTCTCCTTCAGTCAGACGCCGGCCGCGGCTGGGGAGTCCGACACCACCCTGGACGAGATCCTGCCCGGGCCGAGCGTCCACGACCCCGTCAACCAGGTGATCGCCACCGAAGAGCTGGCCAGCCTCGTCGCCTGTCTCTCCGGACTCTCCGGCGTGCTCTCCGACCTCGAGAGCCGGGTTCTCTCGCTCTACCTCGACGGCCACTCCTACGAGATGATCGCCGAGAAGCTGGAGTGCGACACCAAGACCGTCGACAACGCCCTGCAGCGGGTCAAGCGCAAGGTGGGCAGCCACCTGGCTTCGCGCGAGGTCGCCGCCTAACTCTGGGGCAGGTCCGCCAGGACGTACTCGAGCAGTTCCCGCCCATGGTCCGAGGCGACGGCGATGTCGTCGGCCTTGACTCGGACCCGGTGTAGGGACTGCATCCGCAGCACGTCGCCGTCGGTACGGGGGTTGGGGAAGACTCCGGCATAGGACACCCCCAGCCGCTCGAGGTCGTCGGCGACCAGCGCCGTCGCCGGCTGCTCCAGCGGCAGGTCGACGTAGATCGCGTCGAGGCAGCGGCGGTGGAAGAGGTGGCGGCGCTCCGCGGCGATCGCCGTCTCGAGGTCGGCGCCCGGGACCTGGACCGTGAGCAGGGCCAGGTTGTGGTCCTCGTCGACCGCGACGTGAAACTCGGTCCTCTCCGCCAGCTCGACGTCGGGCGCAGGCTTGGCCAGCGTGCCCCGCAGCTCGCAAAGGGCGAGCGTCTGGCCGACGATCTCGTGGTGGCGCTCCGGCGCGTAGACCCGTCGCTCCTGGCCGTCGTTGAGCTTGGTGTAGAAGAGCGCGGCCGACTGGCGCCGGCGCGGCGTCCCCGCAGCGGCGTCGTTGGCGACCGAGGCCGGGATCCAGCCGAGCAGGAAGCCGGTCTCGTGCGCCCCCAGCTCGATGTTGGCCCGCTGGCTGTAGGGGTGGGCCGCGGTCGCCTCGCTGAACATGCCCGCCAGCCCCTGTTTCCGGGCCCAGTCCATCAGGAAGCGCTTGGTCCGGGTGAAGAGGTGCTGCCCACGGGCAGCCGCCAGCGTCACCGCCTGCCCGGAGTGGCCGACCGCATCCCCCGCTGCCGCCAGGCTCATCCCCATGTGGCAGAGCAGCTCCCCGTCGGCCGACTCGGCGATGCACGAGACGTACCTGCCATCGGCCAGCCGGGCCGAGACCTCCGCTTCGTCGTAAACCCAGCGGACGTCGTAGGTGGTCCCGTAAGCTGCTTCTATCGCCTCGGTGAGGATGCCACCCTCGTCTGCCCCGAGAAACCGGAACGTCACATCCATCGATTCATCCTTCGCCACCACGCCCGCCTAGCTCAACCTGGGAGAGCACCTGATTTGTAATCAGGAGGTTGCCGGTTCGAACCCGGCGGCGGGCTTTGGGTTTCCCGGTCAATTGGGGAGAGGCTATCCATCATCGGGGCCGATCCCTCCCCCAATCGGTGGACTGAGACCGGCCCCTCGCCCCACGCTTTAGGCGTGCTTCGCTACGCGCACGGTCGAAGCGACCGGCATCACTTGCGTGATCTTCATCGGCTCTCACCTCCTCCCCTGTCTCAGGCCCAGCGCGAGCCGTCAGGAAGGCCGATCCCACCCCCGCACTGGCGGCCGAGACCGACCCTGATCGCACTCGCTTAGGAGTGCTTGACGATGCGCACGGTCGAAGCGACCGGCTCGACTTGAGCGATCTTCATCAGCTCTCACCCCCTCCCTGAATCAGCCCGGCGTGAGCCGCCAGGAGGAGTGCGAATGCTAAAGCGAAATTAAGTATCAGGCGTTTCTCGTCCGGCCAGTATTCACCTCGCCCGGGGCACCCCTTATGCTCGGTAACGACTGACTAGCCAGAATAGATAAACCGGAGGCGAGCATCGTGGCGAAGGCAGCAGCGGCACTACAAGGGAGAAAGGGCCGGAGCGTCGAGGAGGCCGTTTCCTACGCCGTGGGGCACCGCATACGGATTGAAGTCTTGGCGGCGCTGCATGAAGGTCCTGCCAGTACCAAGGACCTCGCCAAGATCGTCCGCCAGCCTCTCAGTAACCTCACGCACCACGTAGAGGAACTTCTCGCATCCGGCTCCATCGAGATTGCCCGCACGGAGACCGTAGGCAACATCAGCCAGAACTTTTACTGCGTAGTCAAGTTGCCGCTCTATTCAAGCGAGGACTTCGCAGCCATGACCGCAGAGGAGCGGCAGGCGACCCTAGGGCTGATCTTGCAGGCCACGATGGCCGAGGCAATGGCTTCCTTATGGGCTGGAAAGCTGCACAGCGATCCCCGCGTCATGCTCGCGTGGAACCGGATCAATCTGGACGCTCAGGGGCGTAGCGACCTCGCTGATGAGCAGGACCGGTCGTGGGAACGGATGCAAGAGATAGAGGCAGAATCGGCTACTCGCCGCACCGAATCAGGCGAGGCGGGCACCACCTACATAGTTACCTCCTTTGGCTATGAGCGAAGCCGTACCTCAGCGCCCCCGCCGGTTGAATCCGGGGAATGCTGACCGGCAAAGGAACCTCTTTCGAGTAGTCGGTATGGACTAACACAGTTCGATCTGGAACCGTTCATTACTCAACCGACACCGATTATCCCCGTGGACTGGCGGGGTAGTCACCCGGCCAACTCACCCCCAGGGCGGCGGATCTCCCAAGAAGTGATTTCATGCCCGTCGCTCTGGTGGCCGGGGTCGGCAACACACCATGGCCCGAACTTCTTCCCATGCCACCCCTACAGGTTGCCTCCCCTCTGGCCGAGACCGGGAGGCAGGATGACGATGGAGGGGGGCGAGACATTCGCTTGGGATGCGCTCGTCCCCCACGTCGTTCACCCGCTGAAGGTGTCGATCGTCGAAGTGTTGCACTGGGTCGGGCAACCCCTCTCGGCATCGGACCTCACGAAGGTCATCGATGACGAGAGGTTCGGCCTGTCGCACGTCTCCTACCACCTGGTCAAACTCGCCGAAGCGGGCGCGATCAGGGTGGTGAGGAAACGCAAGGTGCGCGGCTCCGTCGAGAAGTTCTACTTCTTCACGAAGGGCCGGAGCCGCTGAGCAGGCGGGTCTTCTCGGCCGCGAACTCCTCGTCGGTGAGGATGCCCTTCTCGCGCAGTGAGGCCAGCCGCTCGAGGCGCTGCAGCCTGGCGTCCTCGTCGTTAGCCGGGGTCACCGCGGTCGGTGCCTCGCTCGCCGGCGTCTCCTCGCCGCTCGGTCGCTTCTCCGGCAAGCGCAGCTTCGAGGCCTGCTCGCCGACGCGCTCGCCGATGTTGGCGTCCTTGACCGCGCTGACGACCCTGTCGCGGGTCTGCCCGAAGACATCGCTGTAATCGGCGTCGGGGAACTCCTCCTCGGTCTGCTTGCGCAGCTCGTGGATTCCGAAGGCGGCCATGCCGGCGACGACCAGGGTGGTGAGGAAGGAGCGCAGGCCCTGGGTCGGGGCGGAGAGGAAGTAGAGGCAGACGATGATCGCCAGGCCGGTGTAGACGTACGCCACGTGGTGGCGCAGGACCGGCGCGAACGTACGGCGGGTCGCCCGGGCCGAGGTGGTGGGGGAGGCGAGCCAGCCGGCGATCGCGAAGAGGATGCCGACGACGATCACCGTGGTCGCGATGCTGGTCATCAACGAGGTGGCTATCGACCAGGCCGCTTCGCCGGCGGGCTTGGCGCTTTCGGTCACGACCAGCTGGTCGACGACGATCCCCCCGGCGATCTCGCGGAAGACGATCACGGCGAAGCCGGCGGCGATAAAGCCGATGCCGCTGTAGAGCACGGTGACCCAGCGGCCTTCCCGCGTCAGGTAGATCGCGGCGGCGAAGGCGATGAAGGTGAGGAGCGAGAGGACCAGCGCCAGGCCCTTGATCGCGACCGCGATGTTCTGCGCCGTCTTCAGCTCGTCGGAGCGGAGGATCTCGATCTGACCGGCATCGGGCGGCAGCTTCGCCGCCAGGTCCTGGCCGATGCCGACCTGGTCGGCGAGGTTGGTGAGCAGGCTGCCGAGATTGAGGCTGACGTTGCCTTCGCTGGTCGAGACTGCGTCGCCCTCGTCCTCCAGCACCGAGACGAGCTGTTCGTGGGCGGAGCGGTTGGCGTCCTCCCAGAGCGTCTGCGCGGTCGAGGTTTCCAGCACCCTGTTGGCACCGTCGCCGGCCACCTGGCGCAGGCCGCCGGCGGCGGGGCCGGCGAGGTCCTTGGTGTCGCCGGGGAGGATGTCCTTCAGTTCGGCTTCGACGTCGACGTTTTCGTAGAGCTGGTCGACCAGGTAGTCGCCGACGGCGGCTCGGATCGTCGGGTTCTGGATCAGGCGCCCGCTGGTCGAGACCCAGTCGTCGGTGTTGAGCGCTTGGCGCTCGGTCCAGATCGCGAAGACGCTGAGGAAGGCGAGGACTGAGCCGAGGATGACGAGCCCCTTGACAGTGCGTCTGCGTGCGCGGCTCATCGAGCGGGATGGTATACGTGAAGCCATGAAACTGGAGGGCATCCACCACATAACCGCGATCACCGAGGACGCTCAGCGCAACGTCGATTTCTACGCGGGAGTGCTGGGGTTGCGGCTGGTCAAGAAAACCGTCAACCAGGACAACCCCACCGTCTACCACCTCTTCTTCGCCGACGAGGGCGGCGACCCGGGTTCCGACCTGACCTTCTTCGAGTACCCGGGGGTGGCCTCCGGCCGGCCCGGCGCCGGCATGGTCCACCGCGTCGTCTGGCGCGTCGCCTCCGAGGACTCGCTCGCCTTCTGGGCCGAGCGCCTCGGCGCCAACGGCATCGAATCCGAGCGCGACGGCGCCGGCCTCGTCTTCTCCGATCCGGAGGGGCTCGACCACGAGCTGCTCGTCGTCGACGTCCCCGACGCGCCGCTGGTCGCCGAGCACCCGGAGGTGCCGGCGGAGCTGGCGCTGCAGGGCTTCCACGCGGTGCGCGCCTACAGCGCCGCCCCCGAGGCCAGCGCCGTCCTGCTCGAGGCGCTCGAGTTCGAGCGCGACGGCGACGCCTGGGAAGCTCGCGGCGAGCAGCGCGGCGGCCGCTACCTCTTCGACGAGCCGCCGGCCGAGCGCGGGCTGCAGGGGTCCGGCAGCATCCACCACGTCGCCTGGGCCTCGCTCCCCGAGGAGCACATGGAGTGGCGAGCAAAGGCGATCTCGGCGGGTGCGCAGCCGACGCCGGAGATCGATCGCTTCTACTTCAAGTCGATCTACTTCCGCGAGCCCAGCGGCGTCCTCTTCGAGATCGCCACCACGGGTCCCGGCTTCACCGTCGACGAGCCGCTCGAGCATCTCGGCGAGAAGCTCTCGCTGCCGCCCGACTACGAGCACATGCGAGCCGAAGTCGAGCCCAACTTGAGACCGGTGAGGAATCCCCGCACGGATTCGGGGGAGTGAACGGGGACTTCATCTGGCGGGACGCCGGCCGCACGGTCGTCTTTCGTCACAACGGGGTCGCACAGGCGCCGCAGCTTCTCCTCGAGCACGGCTTCTCGCCCTTCGACTTGCTGAGCACCTCGCGGGCGCTGGCCGGCGCCGCCGAGCTCGCCGAGGCGGCGACGACGGTGCGCGAGGTCGCGCCCGGGCAGGTCCCCGACCTCGCCGCGGCACTGCTCGGCGAGATCGACTCGCGGCCCCTCGTCGCGCTCGGAGGCGGCCGGCCGATCGACGTCGCCAAGGCCGTCGCCTCCGCGAGCGGCGCCCGCGTCGCGGCGATCCCGACGACCATGTCGGGGGCGGAGATGACCGGTATCCATCGCCTCCCGGCCGGCACCGGGGCCGGCGTCGCCTCGATGGTACGCCCGTCCCTGGTGATCGCCGATCCGGTCGCGATGACGAGCCAGGCCGAGGCGGACCTGCGGGCCAGCTCGATGAACGCCCTCGCCCACGGCGCCGACTCGCTCTACACCCCTTTTGCCAACCCGGTCTCGGAGATGACCGCGTTGCGCGGCGCGCAGCTGATCGCCTCCTCGCTCGATCATGACCCTGCCGAGCGCAACCCCGCGCCGCTGGCGCTCGGCTCGCTGCTCTGCGGCTACGCGATCGACT
Source organism: uncultured Solirubrobacterales bacterium (assembly GCA_963812145.1). Taxonomy (GTDB): domain Bacteria; phylum Actinomycetota; class Thermoleophilia; order Solirubrobacterales; family 70-9; genus VAYN01. The sequence goes on along the minus strand of CAWEUG010000002.1, from coordinate 268,285 downwards.
CCGGCATGTTCGGCATTCACCACGTGATCTGCCAGACCCTGGTCCGGATCTGCGGCAGCCCGCACGCGGGGACCAACGCGGTGATCCTGCCGCGGACGCTGGCGCTGCTGGTCGCCCGCGCGCCCGATCGGCTCGCCGATCTCGCCGCGGCGATCGAGACCGACCCCGACGACATCGAAGCCCGTGTCCTCGAGCTCGGTGGCAACCCGGCTGGGCTCGGGTCGATCGGCGCCGAGCGCTCCCGGCTCGACCAGGCCCTCGACTCGATGATCGTCCGCCCCGAGCTTGCCTTCACGCCCGATCCACCGACCCGCGACGAGCTCGAGCAGCTGATCGAGAGCGCGTGGTAACCGTCGAGCCCCCGCCGTGTAGCGCTCTGCGTGAACGCTGAGCGACTCCGCCGCTACCACGCCTACACGCGCAGGCACAGCGTCAACTGGCCCCTCTACCTGCTGGCGAGGGTCTTCATGACGCCGTTCTTCCTCGTCTACTTCCGCTACGCGCGGACCGGGCGCGAGTACGCCCGGGTCAAGGGCGGGCTGATCGTTGCCTCCAACCACCGCAGCTTCCTCGACCCCTTCGCGGTCGGCGGCTGCCTGCCCTGGCGGCGGCCGATGAACTACGTCGCCAAGGTCGAGCTGTTCGAGCGCCGTTGGCAGGGCTGGATCCTCTCGCGGCTCGGGGCCTTCCCGATCCGCCGTGGCGAGTCTGACGAGGAATCGATGCAGACTGCGCGCCAGATCGTCGAACGTGGTGGCGCCGTCTGCATCTTCCCCGAGGGCACGCGCACCCGGCGCGGCACTCTCTCCCGGCCCAGGCGCGGCGTCGGCCGGCTGGCGCTGCAGACCGGGGCGCCGGTGATCCCGACCGCCGTGCTCGGGACCGAAAATGTCCGTCGCGGCTGGCGCATCCGTCCCCGCAAGGTCAAGGTCAGGCTCGGTCGGGCGATGACCTTCCCGCGGGCCGAAGAGCCTTCGAAGGCGCTGGCGGAAACCGTCACCGCGCGGATCTGGCCGAATGTGCAGCTGCAGTGGGAAGACCTCGGCGGCCTGCCGCCGATGCGCCGCGCCGCGGTGATCGGCGCCGGCAGCTGGGGAACGGCGGTGGCGGTGCTGCTGGCCCGCGGCGGCCTCGAGGTCCAGCTCGGGGCGCGCAACGCCGACCGCGTCGCGGAGATGGTCGAGGCAGGCGAGAACAAGCGCTACCTGCCCGGGGTGCCGCTGCCGGAGGCGATCGACGTCCGCCCGGCTTCTGAGATCGAGCTTGCCGGCATCGATCTGATCTGCCTCGCCATCCCCTCCAAGTCGCTGCCGCAGGCGGTCGGCGCGATCGCCGACCGCGTCAGCGGCCGCTCCTCGGTGCTGCTGCTGACCAAGGGGCTGATCGCGCCCCAGGGCCAGCTGCCGGCTGAATACGTCGGCGAAAGGGTGCGGGCGCGGGCGATCGCCTGTCTCGGCGGGCCCGCCCACGCCCGCGAGGCCGTCTCCGGCTCGGCCGCCCTGGTCCTCGGCTCCGCCGACGTCGACTTGCGGGCTCAGCTCGGCGAGGTCTTCGACCGCGCCGGCCTGGTCTGCGAGCGCTCCGGCGACGTCGCCGGGGTGGAGATGGCCGGTGCCGCCAAGAACGCCGCCGCGCTGGCCGCCGCCGCGGCCGAGCCGCACGGCCTCAACGCCGCCGGCATCGCCGCGGCCGAGATCTGGGGCGAGTGCATCGAATATGCGATCGGGCGCGGGGCGGAGCTGGAGACCTTCTCCGGCCTGGCCGGCGTCGGCGACCTGACCGCGACGATGATGGCTCCGGCCGGCCGCAATCGCCGCGCCGGCGAGCTGCTGGGCACCGGCACCCCGGCGAAGGAGATCCCGCAGCTGATCGGCCAGGCCTCGGAGGGGCTCGACACGACGCCGCTGCTGGCCCAGGCCGTGGCTGCCTCGGGCGGGCCGGCCGAGGCGCTGAACGGCCTCGCGGCGCTGATCCGCGGCGAGATCCGGCCCGAGGACTGGGTTGCCGGGCTGCGTCGGGTCGAGCGATCCAGGCGAGCCGCCTGATGCCACCCTTCCCACGGGGTCTAGGCTTGGCCGGTGAGCGGCTCCAAGGAGAACGTCGAGCCCGGCGACCTCGGGCCGGCGGCGAAGGCGGAGCTGGACCGCGCTTTCGAGGGCTTCTACCGGGACCACTTGCGCGACGTCTACTCCTACGCCTACTACAAGGTGGGGAACCACCACGACGCCGAGGATCTCACCGAGCAGGCCTTCCTGCAGGCGTACCGGCACTTCGACCGCGCCCAGCGCGAGTCCGACGGGCGGCCACTGCGCCCCTGGGTGATCCGGATCGCCCACAACCTCGCCTCCAACTACTACCGCGACCGCTCGCGGCGGCCGCAGACGCCACTCGACAGCAGCGAGCCGATCGCCGCCCGTCACGACACCGTGGCGATCGCCGAGGGCCGCGAGGAGCTGCGCCAGGTGATGGCCAACCTCGAGCATCTCTCCGACGATCGTCGCGAGGCGCTGATCATGCGCTTCGCCCTCGGCATGGACAACCGCGAGATCGCTCGCGCCCTCGGCCGCTCCGACGGGGCGACCAAGGTGCTGATCCATCGCGCCATCAAGCAGCTGCAGGAGGAGATGAGCGATGAACGAGTCGAGTGAGACCCTGAGCGGCAGCACCTGGGACGTCGAGCAGTTGCTGACCGACGCCCTGCGCCCGATCGAGCCGCCCCAGCGCCTCTTCGGTCGGGTCGAGGACACGCTCTCGGCGGTCACCCAGGCTGCCGCGGAGGAGCTCTCCGACTGGGCCGAGGAGCTCTCCGAGAGCGAGCTGCGCGCCCTCCGGGACCCGCGCAACTGGGTGCGCCCGGTGGTCGCCGTCGGCGCCGGCGGGATTGCGACCGGCGCCCTGGTGGTGCTGGAGCTGCGCCGCCGCAGCAAGAACAAGGGCGAGAGCGGGCTAAGGGCGCTCAGCGGCGGGCTTCGCTCCCGTCTCTAGCTTCGGCGTGCCGGCGGCGGCGGCGAGGCCGAGCAGGCCCGCGGCCAGGTGCAGCCAGTCGTCGCCGCTATTGGTCGGAAGCAGGCCGACGATCTCCTCACCGGCGCCGATCGCGAAGCCCCAGATCGCGAGCACCGTGAGGGAGGCGCCGAGCCAGAGCGCGTACTCGCGCGCGGCGTAGCCGGCGAGCAGCAGGCCCAGCGCGCCGATCGCGACGTGGAGGAAGTTGAGCCAGGAAAGGTCGTGGAAGAAGCCGACAATGCCGAGGACGAAGAGGACGGCGCCGACCAGGGTCGCGTAGAGGCGGGCGGGACTCGGGGGCTCCATCGGCGGCGATTGTAGGCTGCCCCTCCCGATGGCCGAGACTTGCTACCGCCACCCCGACCGCGAGACTCGCGTCTCCTGCTCTTCCTGCGGGCGGCCGATCTGCCCCGACTGCATGACCCCGACCCCGGTCGGGATGCGCTGTCCGGAGTGCATGCGGCAGCGGACCAAGGTGGTTCAAGGCGTCGGTGGCAACGCCTCCGGCTTCCAGCAGATGCCGGCCACCTTCGTCCTGATCGCGATCAACGTCGTCGCCTACCTGATCGAGCTCGCCGTGGGTGGCGGTGGGTTCGGGATCGGCGGGGCCAACTCGGTAGTTCTCGACTACGGGTTGTTCGGGCCCCTGGTTGCCGAAGGCGAGTGGTACCGGCTGGTGACCGGCGGCTTCCTTCACGCCAGCCTGTTCCACATCGGCTTCAACATGCTGCTGCTGTACTTCCTCGGGCGCCTGCTGGAGCCGGCCCTGGGCACGCCGCGATTCGTCGCGCTCTACGTCGCCTCGCTTCTGGCGGGTGCGATGGGCGCCCTGCTGTTGGATCCGAACGCCCTCACGGTGGGCGCCTCGGGAGCGGTCTTCGGCCTCGCGGGAGCGACCTTCGTGATCGCCCGCGGCCGCGGGATGGATGCGATCGCCGGGGAGATCGGGTTTCTGATCGTCTTCAACCTGATCTTCAGCTTCGTCGCTCCGCGGATCAGCGTCGGTGGTCACGTTGGCGGTCTCGTCGCGGGCGTCCTCTGCGCGATGGCGATCGTCGCCGGCGAGCGCGGCTACCTCGGCCGCAGGCACTTTCCGGCGGAGATGGCGATCATCGTCTCGATCGCCGTCTTCGCGGCCGTCGGCGCTCTGGCCGTCGCCTGACTCAGCCGTTCTGGGCCGGTCGGGTTACCGGTGCCTTGAGCGCCAGGAAGGCGGTGTTGCCGGGCGGGTCGATCAGGTCGGGATGGAGGAGGTGGCCGAGCAGCTCGACGCCGTCGACGAGGCGCGGGCCGGGGGTCGAGAAGGCGGCGGAGGCGTCAACCGCGAAGACGCGCTCGGGGCCGATTGAGGCGATCCGCTCCCAGTGCTCCATTGCCTGGGCCTGGGCATCCTCGACCGAGCCGTCGGGCATCACGACCACGACCGCAGCATTGAGGCTCGCGAGCTCGCCCCAGCCGACCTCGGGAGGGTTGAGGCCGGGGTCGCCCGCGACGTCGACCCCACCGGCGATCGAGATCATCTCCGGAATCCAAAAGCCGGCGACCCGCGGCGGGTCCAACCGCTCCAGGGCGATCACCCGTGGGCTCGGTGCGCCGGAGAGGGCGGCGCGCACCGTCGCCAGCCTGCCCTCGAGTTCGCCGCGCAGCTCGTGGGCATGGCTTTCCATACCGGTCGCCTCGCCCAGGCGGACGACCTCTTCGAGCATCTCGCTGAGCGTTGCAACGCGCATTATTTGCTCAATATCGCATTTATCGAAAGACCTGCGTGGGCGGCCAGCTATATTCCATTCGCCGAATGGCCGAGGACGTCCCAGCCCGAAGTACCGGGCCGCATAGCCGATGAGCGTCCTCCTGCTCGTCCTCCTGCTGCTGTTGATCGCCATCAACGGCTTTTTCGTCGCTGCTGAGTTCGCGCTGGTCCGCAGTCGCCGCGGCAAAATCGAACAGCTCGCCGCCGAAGGCGAATCCGGGGCCGAGGCCGTCGTCGAGCAGCTCGACAAGATCGACGAATCCCTCTCCGCCTGTCAGATCGGGATCACGATCGCCTCGATCGGGATCGGCTTCCTCGGCGAGCCAGCGCTCTCGGAGCTGATCGAGCCGGCCTTCGGCAGCCTCTCGCACGGCGTCGCGGCCGGGCTCTCGCTGGCGATCGCCTTCGCCCTGGTCACCGCGCTCCATATCAGCGTCGGCGAGCAGGTGCCGAAGATGCTCGCGATCGCCAACGCCGAGAGCACCGCGCGCCGGGTCTCGCGGCCGTTGAACTGGTTCCGCGTCGGCACGGCGCCGGTGACGATGGGGCTGAGCTGGTTCTCGAACGGGATCGTCCGCCTCTTCGGCGTCAATCCGGGCGACCTCGAAGAGCACCACACCGCTGAGGACTTGAAGCAGATCATCGACAGCTCCAGGCTCGGCGGCCACCTTGATCCCGGCGAGGCGGGGATGCTCGGCGGCGTCTTCCACCTGCACGAGCAGGAGGCGCGCGAGGTGATGACGCCGATCCCGGCGGTGATCACCGTCGACTCCTCGGAGACCGTCGAGGCGGCGTTGCGGCGTTGCGTCACCTCTGGCCACACCCGCCTGGTCGTGATCGAAGACGGCAACGCCGACCGGGTCAAGGGGATCGTCCACAACAACAGCCTCGCCCGGCTCTACATGAGCGAGGGTCCCGAGGCCGGGATCGAGACGGTCATCCGCGACGCCCTGATCGTCCCCGAGACCCGTCCCCTCGACGACCTCCTGCACGACCTCCAGGTCCAGCGCACCTCGCTCTCGGTCGTCGTCGACGAGTACGGGCGCACGGTCGGGATCGTCACCGTCGAGGACATCCTCGAGGAGGTGGTGGGGGAGATCGAGGACGAGACCGACCCGCGCGCAGCGGCGCTGCGCCAGCTCACCAACGGCGACTGGTTCGTGCGTGGCCACGTCTCGCTCGGCGACCTCGCCGACGCCGGCATCGAGCTGCCGGTCGACAGCGATGCCTACAACTCGGTCGGCGGCTACGTCTTCGGGGAGCTCGGGCGCCTACCCAAGCGCGGCGACTCGATCAAGTCCAACGGCTACACGATCAGGGTCGAGGCGGTCCGGGAGAACCGGATCGAGGCAGTCCGGATCAGCGGTTCCGTCCGTCCCACGGCCTAATTTCTCCGAGCAACCCGCGATTCGCCGAACGTTGGAGGTACCGCATGTGGGTTGTTCGCCTGACCGACAAGCAGCTCGAGGTACTGAGGGCGCTGCTGCGCTCCGAGGAACACCTCGGCCCCGCCCTCAGGGGCTCGATCGAGGCTCTCGACCTGGCCCGCTGGGATGAGCTCCCCGAGGCCGAGCTCCCCTGGGAGGAGATCGAGATCATCGCCCGCCGCCAGAACATCTCCGAGGCCGATGTGATCTGGGACCTATCTGGAAAGCGAAAGGCGGCTAACGCCGAGTAGCGCTAGCTGTAATCGTAAAAACCGGCGCCGCTCTTTCGCCCCAGCTTGCCCGCTGCGACCATCTCGACGATCAGGGCCGGGGGCTGGCTCGCCACCTCGCCGTTGTCGGCGTAGAGGGCGTCGCCGATCGCCTTGGAGACGTCGAGGCCGACGAAGTCGAGCAGGGCCAGCGGGCCCATCGGGTGGCCGGCGCCGAGCTTCATGCAGGTGTCGACCTCACCGGCCTCCATGCCGGTCCGCTCGATCAGCCGCACCGCTTCGAAGAGGTAGGGGAAGAGCAGGCGGTTGACGACGAAGCCGGCCTGGTCGGGGACCTCGACCGCGGTCTTGCCCAGCGCCGCACACCAGGCCAGGGCTTTCTCGCGGGCACCGGCGGCGCCGTCGGGGACGCAGACCTCGACCAGCTTCATCCGCGGCACCGGGTTGAAGACGTGGAGGCCGAAGAGCTTGTCCGTGCCCGCCGCCGCGGCGATCGCGGCAATGCTGAGCGAGGAGGTGGTGGTGGCGAGGTCCGCGTTCGGGCAAGCCTCCGCGACTGTCGCCAGCAGCTCGCCCTTCGGCTCGACCTCCTCGACGATCGCCTCGACGACGACGTCGCAGTCGGAGAGATCCTTGGGATCGGTCGTGACCCGCAGCCGCGAAGGCTCGGCGCCCTCGATCTTGGCGCAGGCGGCGGCGACTTTCTCCTCGGCTCGCCAGGCGGATGCCTCGCTGCGTGCCAGCAGGATCGTGTCTGCCGTCATCGTCGAGACAGCGGCGAGGCCGGTGGCGATTGCCCCGCTCCCCGCGATCCCCGGACTTTCGTACCCCTGATTAGCGCTCATGGGTCGAGTTCCTATCAATCTCCCCCAGGGTCGTGCTGTGCGGCCGAATTCCTGGCTGACTGACCAGTCAATCGGCTAGTCTTGGAGTTAGTCACGAACTTGAGCGAAACGGAGAAGCGGATGGCAGAGAACGGAAAAGGCAGGTTCGGCGGCCGCGAGGTCGTGATCGTCGAGGCGGTGCGGACCCCGATCGGCCGTGGCCACCCGGAGAAGGGCTACTACAAGGACAAGCACGCCTCGAACCTGCTGGCAAAGGTCTACGGCGAGCTCTTCGAGCGCTCCGGGGTCGACCCGGCCGAGACCGGCGACGTGATCGCCGGCTGCGCCCAGCAGTTTGGCGAGCAGGGGGTCAACATCGGCCGCAACGCCTGGCTCGAGGCCGGCTTGCCGATCGAGACGCCGGCCACGACGATCGACCGCCAATGCGGGTCCGCCCAGCAGGCGGTCAACTTCGCGGCCGCGCAGATCGCCAGCGGTGTCCACGACGTCGTCGTGGGCGGCGGGGTCGAGCACATGGGCCACATCTCCTTCGCCGATGGCTACGAGGTGATGAAAGAGCACGGCTCGCCCTTCTCGCCCGAGCTGATGGACCGCTACGACCTGATCCCGCAGGGGCTCTCGGCCGAGATGATCGCCGACCAGTGGGAGATCCCCCGCTCCGACCTCGACGAGTTCGGCCTGCGCTCCCAGCAGTTGGCCGCGAAGGCGACCGAGGAGGGGCGCTTCGAGCGCGAGACGATTCCGTTCGCGGTCAACGGCGACACCTACGTCGCCGACCAGGGCCTGCGCGAGACCACGCTCGAGGGCCTGGCCAACCTGAAGCCGGCCTTCAAGGAGGACGGCAAGATCACCGCCGGCAACTCCTCGCAGGTTTCCGATGGCGCCGCCGGCGTGCTGCTGATGGCGCGCGAGAGGGCAGACGCCCTGGGCCTGGTGCCGCGGGCACGGATCTACGACCAGACCACGGTTGGGGTCGACCCGGTGATCATGCTGACCGGCCCGATCCCGGCGACCCGGAAGCTGCTCGAGCGCAACGGGATGACGATGGAGGACATCGACCTGGTCGAGATCAACGAGGCCTTCGCCTCGGTCGTCCTCGCCTGGCAGCGCGAGCTGAATCCGGACATGGACCGGGTCAACGTCAGCGGCGGCGCGATCGCCCTCGGCCACCCGCTCGGCTCCACCGGCGCCCGCCTGATCACCACCCTGCTGCACGAGATGGAGCGCACCGACAAGGAGATGGGCCTGGTGACGATGTGCTGCGGCGGCGGTCTCGGCACCGGAACCCTGATCGAGCGAATCTGAGCCGGTCTGACGGAGGCGGCCGGTAGCTTGCCGGTCGTCCCCGTCCACTCCATCAGAGGAGACCAGTTGAGCAAACGACTCATCGTGCTGCTCGCCGGCGTCCTGGCGCTGGCGATCGCCGCCGCCGGTTGCGGCAGCAGCGACGACAGCACCGACACCGATACCGCGAGCGTCGACGTGACGATCACCAAAAAGCAGCTGATTGCCCAGGGCGACGCGATCTGCAAACAGGGCAACGAAGAAATCGAAGAGGGCTTCGACCGCTACGCAGAAGAAAACGACATCCCCAAGGATCAGGAACCGAGCGACGAGCAGGGTGTCGAGATCGTCGAAACGGTGCTCGTGCCGAACCTCACGACCCAGGCCGAACTGATCCGGGGCCTCGGCGCGCCCGAGGGCGACGAGGAGCAGGTCGAAGAACTGGTTGACTCGCTCGACGAAGCGATCGAAACCGCCGAAGATGATCCGGAAGCGCTCTTCAACGAGGACACCGATCCGTTCGGCGATGTCAACGGGCAGGCGCAGGAGTACGGCTTCAGCGAGTGCGGCGAAGAATGATCGCCCGGTAGTCCGTCGAGCCATAGGGCCTGGCCGGGCAGCCAGGCCCTATATGCTCGCTCCCGATGGACCTGACGCTGTCGCCCTCGGAGGAGCAGTTCCGCGACGAGGTTCGCGCCTGGATCGAAGCGAACAATCCAGGCCCCGAGCCCGAAGGCAGCCTCGACGAGGTGATGGCCTTCCGTCGCGAATGGCAGCTGAAGCTGCATGCCGCTGGCTGGGCCGGGATCTCATGGCCGAAGGAGTACGGCGGCCGCGGCGCGACGATGATCGAGCAGGCGATCTTTGTCGGCGAGGCGGCGCGCCAGGAAGCCCCCAGCCCAGCCAACGTGCTCGGTCTGGCGATGGGCGGCCCGGTGGTGATCGCTCACGGCAGCGACGAGCAGAAGCAGCGCTACCTGGAGCCGATCCTGACCGGCGACGAGATCTGGTGCCAGGGCTTTTCCGAGCCGGAGTCCGGCTCGGATCTGGCCTCGCTGAAGACCCGCGCGGTCAAGGACGGCGACGAATGGGTGGTCAGCGGCCAGAAGGTCTGGACCACGTTCGCCCAGTACGCGAAGTGGTGCATGCTCGTCGCCCGCACCGACGCCGACGCGCCCAAGCACCAGGGGCTCACCTACTTCCTGATGGACATGGAGCAGGACGGCGTGGAAGCGAAGCCGCTGGTCCAGATCACCGGCGAGGGCGAGTTCAACGAGGTCTTCATGGACGAAGCGCGGATCCCCGAGGCCAACGTCGTCGGCGGCGTCGGCAACGGCTGGGGCGTGGCGATCACGACGCTGATGAACGAGCGCGCCGGGCTCGCCTTCGGTGCCATCGCCCAGATCCAGAACAGCCTCGGCCGGCTCTCGAAGCTGGCCAACGAGGTCCGCGTCAACGGCGGCTCGGCCGCGGACGACACCTACTACCGCCAGCGCATCGCCCAGCTTCACATCGAGGCGGAGACGATGCGGCTCAACGCCTACCGTGGCCTGACCAAGACGATGCAGTCGGGGATTCCCGGTCCCGAGGGCTCACTCGGCAAGTGGCAGTGGGCCGACATTAACCAGGGCCTGACCGAGCTAGCGCTGGAGATCGAGGGTGCCTACGCGCCGTTGACTCGCGGCTCCGCGAACGCGATCGACAACGGCGCCTGGCAGTACGGCTTCCTGCGTTCGCGCGCCAACTCGATCGAGGGCGGGACGACGGACATCCTCAAGAACATCATTGCCGAGCGCGTGCTCGGCCTGCCGAGGCTGCGCTAGCCATGTACTTCGACCTGACTGACGAGCAGCAGGCGATCAAGGCGACCGCCCACGACTTCCTCGCCTCGCGCTTCAAATCGGAGCGGCTGCGTGAGATCGCCGCCAGCGACGACGGCCTCGACGCCGCCGGCTGGGGCGAAATGGCCGAGCTGGGCTGGGCCGGGCTGGCGCTGCCGGAGCAGTGGGGCGGGCAGGGGCTCGGCATCGTCGACCTCGCCGTCCTCTTCGAGGAGATGGGCTACGCGCTCGCTCCCTCACCGCTCTTCTCGAACACGATCGCCGGCCTGGCGCTGACCCACTGCGGCTCCGACGACCTGCGCGAGCGCTACCTGCGGCCGCTTGCCGCCGGCGAGAAGCGGGGTACGCCGGCACTTTGGGACGCGGGCTCCCCGGCGGCGCCCGGCGCCTTCGCGATGGAGGCCAAGGCCGACGGCGACGGGGTCGTCCTCGACGGCGAGAAGACCCTGGTGATGGATGCGGCCGGGGCCGACTTCTTCCTCGTCGCCACTAGCGACGGCAGGCGCCACCTGGTCGAGAGCGGTGCCGACGGCGTCACGGTCGCTCCCGAGATCGGGATCGACCCGACCCGGCGCTTCTCCTCGGTCCGCTTCGACGGCGTCAAGGTCGCCGCCACCGACACCCTGCCCGGCACCGAGGCCGACTACTACCCCGTCTTCCACCGCCTCTGCGTCGCCCTCGCCGCCGAGTCGACCGGGATCGCCCAGCGGACGCTGGAGATGGCCGTCGAGTACGCCAAAGACCGCCAGCAGTTCGGCCGCCCGATCGGCGCCTACCAGGCTGTCTCCCACCGCTGCGCGCAGATGCTGCTGGAGACCGAGAACGCCCGCTCCGCCGTCTACGGCGCCGCCTGGGCGGCCGACGCCGAGCCGGACTCGCTGCCGCTGGCCGCCTCGATGGCGAAGGCCTACGCCGGCGACGCCGGCTGGCGGGTGCCGGACGCCTCGATCCAGGTCCACGGCGGCATCGGCTTCACCTGGGAGCACGACCTCCACTTCTTCCTCAAGCGCGGCCGCTCCAACGCGGCGATCTTCGGCGACTCCAAGTGGCACCGCGAACGGGTCGCCGACGCCGTGCTCGCGCGTGCCGACGCGCCGGCCGCGATCTGACCTGGCCCGGATGAGCGCCCTCGACCGCATCTCCGTCGCCGCGATCGGCACCTCGGTCGCCGACCTCGAGGCGGAGGCGCTGCGGGCCGAGGCGGCCGGCGTCGAGTGCGTGTGGGCGCCGGAGCTGTTCCGCAGCGCCGCCACCCAGGCCGCCTACCTGGCGGCGAAGACGACCAAGATCGACGTCGCCACCGGCATCGTCTGGGCCTTTACCCGCAGCCCTTTCATCCACGCCGTCACGGCGCTGGACATCGACGAGATGGCCGGCGGCCGCTTCCGGCTCGGAATGGGGGCCGGCGTCAAACGGCTGAACGAAACTTGGCACAACGCCGACTACGGCAAGCCGGCCCCGCACCTGCGGGAGGCGATCGAGGCGACGCGGCTGATCATGCGGCAGGCCGGCGCCGGCGAGCCGATCCGTTACGAGGGCGAGTACTACGACATCGACATCAAGGGCTGGATCAGGCCGCACCCGGCGCCGCGCGAGGCGGTGCCGATCTACACGGCCGCCATCCAGGCCGGGATGGCGCGGATGGCCGGCGACGTCGCCGACGGGCTGATCGGCCACCCGATCCAGAGCCTGCGCTGGATCGACGAGGTCGTCGTCGACGCATTCGAAACCGGCCTCCAGCGCTCGGGCCGCGAGCGCAAGGACTTCGACTACCTGCCGACCGTCTGCTGCGCGATCGACGACGACGAAGGGCGGGCGATCGAGATGGCCCGCCGCACGATCTCCTTCTACGCGACGGTGAAGACCTACATGCCGCTCTGGGAGCTGCACGGGTTCGCCGACAACGCGGTGGCCGCCGGCGACGCCTTCCGCCGCGGCGATCTCGCCGGGGTGCCGGCGGCGATCTCCGACGAGATGGTCGAGACCTACTGCGCCGCCGGCCCGCTCGACAAGGTCCGGGCCCGGGTCGAGGCGACGGCAGAGCGCGCCGATGGCCTCTTCCTCACGCCGCCGACCTACTTCATCTCGCCCGAGGAGCTGAGCGAGTTCCAGAACCGCATCATCGACGCCTTCGGCCCCGGCGCCTGACCACGCCGCCCGAATCCCGCCTACAGGAAGTGCTCGACCGGGTGCGGGAGATCCCCGCGGGCTTCGTGCGTACTTACGGCGACGTCTCGCCGGGAGCACCGCGCTTTGCCGGCACGGTGCTGTTCGAGGTCGACGAGCCCGACCTGCCCTGGTGGCGCGTCGTCCGCGCCGACGGCTCGCTCGCCAAGGGCGCCCGCCAGCGCCGGCGGCTCGTCGCGGAGGGGGTTCCCTTCCGCGGCGAGCGCGTCGACATGGCGGTGGCGCGACTTACGGGCGGGTCCTAGGGGCAGACGACGATCAGGTGGAAGTCGGCGTCGGCATTGGCGCCTTTTTCGTCGCGGGTGTGGACTTCGACGGCGTTGGGATTGGCCGGCGAGATGTTGGTCTGGGCGGTCCCGGCCCCGGGAACGGTCGTGCCGGCGTTGTTGCGACCGGCGACGTTGGCGCAGCCGGAGACGTTGACCGGGAAGATCACGTTGACGGCGCCGCCGCCCTCGCTCACGCTGATCCCGGCGTCGCTGGCCCGGGCGAGCGTGGCGTTGCCGGGGTTGGGCGGGTTGTTGACCACGGCCCAGTAGGTGTGGCTGGCGCGGATTGCGCTCTTGGCAGTTGGCACGGTGCCGAGCTTGTTGACGTTGATCTGGTAGCCGGTCAGCGTCTTCTGCTTCAGCTTGCCGCCGCCGATCGTCTGCTTCTTGATCGCGCCGCCGTTGATCGTCTGCGCCGCGTAGGCCGTGCCGGCCAGGGCGACGAAGAGGGCGATCATCGCGACGACCATCGCCGGCGACGGGCGCCTGTTCTTGAGCTTGCTCATCGTCTGGACTCCCTCCAGTAGCTGAAACTAAGTAACCCATCAGCTCCTTACTAGCTGCGGTCCGATTTCCCTACCGCCCGCAGGGGTTCCCCTCTGGTGGTCGTGCCTATGCAGGGAGCGCGGCGACAAAGCGCTCGAAGGCGCTCATGTCGGTCACGGCGGGGCCGTGGCCGGGAAGGATCAGGGTCGGATCGAGCTCGGCCAGCTTGCGGATCGAGCGGCGGTTCTCGGCCATGTCGTAGGTGAAGATCGGCGGCGGCTCCTTGATCCCGGGCAGGCCGGTGGCGTAGCTCATGTTGCGGATCACGTCGCCGCAGATCGCCACCCGGTCGTGCTCGCGGAAGAAGATCACCTCGCCGCGGGCGTGGCCGGGGGCATGGATGATGCGGAAGCCGGCGACCTCGTCGCCCTCGTTGAGGACGCGGTCCACCTTGTAGGGCGGGCCCTGCCAGATCTTGCGGATCACCTTGTTGACGGGGTTGCCTCTCGCCGCCTCCTGCATCGGGCGCTTGCCTTCCATCGCCTCGACGTCGTCGGCGTGGCAGGCCAGCGGCACGCCGCGCGCCTCGCAGACGTCCTTGGCCACGCCTTGGTGGTCGGGATGGGCGTGGGTCAGTGCGACCATCGAGATCTCTCGTCCCTCCAGCTCAGCGAAGACCCGTCGCCGGTCCCAGCGCCGGCCGGCATCGATCAGGACGTCCTCGGCGAGGTAGATGTTGATGCTCGGCGCCGGGAGCTCCTTCAGGCGCCAGGTGCCGGGGGCCAGGTACTTCAATGGCTGATGCCGAGCGTGCCGCGGGGGTCGCCACTGTGCTTGGCGAGTTCCTCCAGCTTGGCGATCTTGCGTTCGCCTTCGAGCCGGGCTGGGTGCTCGACGGGCAGCGGCTCGATCAAGCGGCGGATGCGGTTGCGGACCTGCAGCGCGAAGTGGGGGGTGGAGGCGCCGGCGAGGGCGCGGATGTCCTCCGGCGTGACTTCGTGGGCGGAGCCGAGCAGCTCGGGATTCTCGGACTCGCTCATTTGTCGCCGCCGATCTTTTCCAGCTCCGTCAATTCGTTGACCTCCGCCTGCTGGTTCACGTCGATCGCCTCCTGGTCGCCGATCACCCACACGTGGTTGTAGAAAGCGCGGGTCGGGTTGGTCGTGTATCCGGGCTTCACGTCGAGGAAGTATTCACGCAGCGCTGCCGGCAGGGTAGTGGCGCTGTCGGTGAGCAGCAGCGGGCCCCAGGTGCCGGAGGCCGAGAGCGGTGCCGCAACGGCGGCGTCGAGCGGCGAGTCGTCGCGGGCGAGGACGAAGCCGTGGCCGGGGTCATTGATGTTCCAGCCGAAGTCGCCGTCGGCGTAGCGGGCGAACGCGATCGCGTTGGCGACGGCGTCCTCGCCGGAGATCCGCTGGACCTTGCCGCCGATCGCGGCGATCTGGCGGATTGCCTTGGAGGAGATCGCCGAGGAAGGCCCGAGCACGTAGACCGGGACGTCGTCATGGCGCTTCAGCGCCGCGACGGTCGGCTTCGGCAGCTTGTCCCCTTCGGCGAAGAGAACCGGGTCGCCCGAGCGGGCAGCCCAGGCGGCGGCCGGCATCGCGAACTCGGGGTGCCCGGCTGGGGCGACGAGGAGGTGGGCCGGCGGAGAGCCGAAGAGCCGGTCTCGCACCGCCGCGATAGCGGCTGCCGTGGCGGCCGGGCTGCCCGCCTTGACGGCGGTTACCTTGCCGCTCTCCGGCGTCGCCACGTTGCCGATCGCGAAAGCGCTCGCGCCGCCGGTCGAGCCGCTGCCCTCGGGGGCGAGCGCGCCGAGCGCTTCGGCGGTCGGGTCGGGCAGCTCGTCGGCGCCCACGAGCAGAACCGGGGCGCGGACCGGAGCCGACATCAGGACCGAGGCGGCGATCGCACCGGCCCAGTCGCCTTCGCCGACCAGCGTCACCGCCGCGGGCCGCTGCGCGGGCGTGGTCGAGGGGAACACGGCCAGCGCCACACCGGCGGCGTTGGTGGTGGCGTCGGAGCCGCCGACCCTGGTCGTGTTGCCGGTCGCGAAAGCGGGGTAGCCGAGGTCCTCGGCGGTTTGGCCCGCCGGTGCCTCGGCCGCCTCGCCGTGCGCCGCCGGGGCGGGTGCGGGAGCGGGGCCGGCAGAGCTCGAGTCGCCCTTGGAGCCGCCGCTGCCGCCGATCACCGCGGCGACGATGAAGACGACCGCGACCACGACCAGCGCGACGATCGCCTTCAGCGCCCCGGGAATCGGCCGGCGGGGCCGCCGCTGGCGCTTCGCGGCCGGCGGGGGACTGGGCTTTGCGGCGGGGGCCTCCCTGGCGTCAGTGGGCGGCGAATCCGCTGCCGGCACGTCGGCATTGATCGGGCGATCGGCGCTCACCGCGGGAACGCTACATGGGGCCGCGTCCCCGGAGCCGGGCCTCGCCTGGGGGCGCTTCGGATAAAGTTTACGAGGACTGGCTGACTGACCAGTCAATCGGTCCACGGCGAGGAAGGAACCAATGGATTTCGCACTCAACGACGAGCAGCTCGAGTACAAGGAGAAATGCCGGAAATTTGCCCGCGAGGTGATCCGCCCGGCAGCCGCCAAGCACGACCGCGAGGAGAGCATTCCCTGGGATGTCATCAAAGAGGCGCGCAAGCAGGGCTTCGGCGGCCTCGAGGGGATTCAGCGCTCCGCCGCCGACTCCGAGGGGCAGATGCAGGTGATCTCCGCCGAAGAGTTCCACTGGGGCTGCGCCGGCACCGCGCTGGCGATCTCCGGCTCCGGCCTCGCCGCCGCCGGCATCGCCTCCTCGGGCACCCCGGAGCAGATCATGCGCTGGGTGCCGGAGTGCTTCGGCGACGACGAGGAGATCAAACTCGGTGCCTACGCCGTCACCGAGCCGCAGGCCGGTTCCGACGTCAAGAGCCTCAAGACCACCGCCAAGCGCGACGGCGACGAGTGGGTCCTCAACGGGACCAAGGTCTTCATCACCAATGGCGGCATCGCCGACGTCCACGTCGTCGTCGCCACCGTCGACCCGGCGCTGGGCACCCGTGGTCAGGCCTCCTTCGTGATCGGCAAGGACACGCCCGGCCTCTCCCAGGGCAAGAAGGAGACCAAGCTCGGCATCCGCGCCTCGCACACGGCCGAGATCGTGCTCGAGGACTGCCGGATTCCGATCGAGAACCTGCTTGGCGGCGAGGAGAAGCTGGAGAAGAAGCTGCAGCGGGGACGCGAAGGCAAGAAATCGAGCGGCGCCGACGCCCTCGCGACCTTCGAGGTGACCCGGCCGCTGGTCGGCGCCTCGGCGCTCGGGATCGGCCAGGCCGCCTACGAGTGGACCCTCGAGTATCTCGACGGCCAGTCCGAAGGCGGCACGCCACTGCTGCAGACGCAGCGCGTGCAGCAGACCCTGGCCGACGTCGCCACCGAGCTCGAAGCGGCGCGGCTGCTGGTCCAGCGCGCCGCCTGGATGGGTCGCAACGGGATGCCGATGACCGGTGGCCAGGGCTCGATGTCGAAGCTCAAGGCCGGTGACGTGACGATGTGGGCGACGACGACCCTGATGGACCTGGTCGGTCCCGATGCCTGGAACACCGACTACCCGCTGGAGAAGTTCTTCCGCGACGCCAAGATCTACCAGCTGTTCGAGGGCACGGCGGAGATCCAGCGCATGGTCATCTCTCGCATGCAGGCCCGCGACTACGCCGAGCGCCTCGGCTTCGGCGCCGAAGTGGCCGCGGAGGCAATGAAGCCCAAGGAGCCCGTTCCCGCGTAGGCCTGGAGCCGTCGGGGGTCCCCTCTCAGGCCGCTTCGCGGGAGTTCCTGAGAGGGGACCCCCGACGGCTCTAAGCTCATGCCCGTGCACGGACCGCATGGGCATTCGCATGCGCTGGATGCGCGGCGAGAAGATAGTCGCCGCCGGATGTGGATCGCGCTGGCGATCAACGCCGCCCTGCTCCTGGCCGAGGTGGTCGGCGGCATCCTCACCGGATCGCTGGCGGTGCTGGCCGACGCCGGCCATCTGCTCTCCGACGTCGGCGCGATCGTCCTGGCGCTGATCGCGGCGCGCCTCGCCTCGCTGCCGGCGGTGGGCCGGCGCACCTTCGGCTACCAGCGCTCCGAGGTGCTGGCGGCCCTCGTCAACGGCTTGCTCCTGGTCGTCGTCAGCGTTGCGATCGCCTGGGCGGCGATCGGCCGCCTCTCCGACCCGCCCGCGATCGAGGGCGCCGGCGTCCTCGCCCTCGGTGCGCTTGGCCTCGCCGGCAACCTCGCCGCCACCTGGGTCCTGGCCCGCGGCCAGCGCGAGGACATCAACCTCGAGGGAGTGCTGCGCCACAGCGTCGCCGATGCCCTCGGCTCCCTGGGTGTCATCGTCGCCGGTGTCTTCGTCCTGCTCGGCGGCTCCGACATCGTCGACCCGATCGTCGGCCTGCTGATCGCCGCCCTCGTCCTCGCCTCCTCCTGGCGGCTGATCAAGGAGCCCTTCGAGGTGCTGATGGAGGCGGCGCCCGCCGATCTCGACGTCGATGCCATGGGTGCGGTGATCTGCGAAGAGGACGGGGTGCGCTCCGTTCACGACCTCCACGTCTGGACCGTCACCGCCGGCTTCGGCGCCCTGTCCGCCCATGTCGTCGTCGCCCAGGGCTGTGACCGCGACCTAATCTGCCGCCGGCTCGAGCTGACCCTGGCCGAGCGCTTCGGGATCGAGCACACGACCCTGCAGATGGAGGAGGAGGCCGACCGGGCCCTGCTGCAGGTCGAGAACGTGCCCGAAAAGGGCTGATCGCAAGGGCGGTTGCAGGGGCGCGCCGGGCGTCGGGCGGGGATTGGGGCTTGGCTAGCCTCGGAACGATGCGCAAGAACCGTCCCGTCGCGATGGCGCTCTCTGTCGCCGTAGCGGCGCTCAGCACGCTGCTCCTCGCCAGCCCGGCTGCGGCCGCGGATCTGGAATCCGAACTCGAAGCCAAGCAGTCGAAGCTGGACGAGGTCGTCGAGAAGAAGGGCGTGCTGACCTCGACGATCTCCCGCTACGAGAGCCGGATCGATCGCCTCACCGCCGAGGTGGCGGCGATCCGCGGCCGTGAGGAAGCCGTCCGCATCCGGCTCGAAGCCAAGCAGGCCGAGCTCGACCGGGCGGTTGCCGAGCTCGACGTCGCCAAGGACCGGCTCGAGGAACTGCGCTCCCGCCTCAAACGGGCGCTGGTCGCGCTGCGCGACCGCCTCGTTGCGATGTACGAGACCGGCAGCCCGGATGTGCTCAGCGTCATTGTCGGCTCCAGCGGGGTGGACGACCTCGCTGCCCGGGCCGAATACATCGATCGCCTGCACGGCATGGACGAGGCCGTGGTCGGCCGCGTGCGCGACCTGCGCAACCAGGTGCAGCAGCTCGTCGACCGGCTGCGCAGCACCAAGAACCGGATCGAAGCCGCGCGTGACGCGATCGCCTCTGAAGAGGAAGCGCTCGCCATCGCTCGGGCGTCCCTGCAGAGCCACCAGCAGGAGCTGGTATCCGCCCGCGCCGATCGCCTTGCGGCGCTGGGGCAGATCAATGCCCAGGAGGAGGAGCTGCACGGCTCGGTCGCGGCGATCCAGGGCAAGCTCGCCGCCATGCTCTCCTCGACCGGCTCGATGCCGCTGCCGGCGGGGCCGATCCAGGGCGGCAGCGGCGGCCTGATCTGGCCGGTCAGCGGATTGGTGGTCTCTGGCTTCGGCGCGCGCTGGGGCTCCATGCACGAGGGGATCGACATCGCCGTGGCGGAAATGACGCCGATCCGGGCCGCCGCGTCCGGCTCGGTGGTCCTCCTGCAGTCGGAAGCGAGCAGTGGCGGCTATGGCAACTTCACCTGCCTCGACCACGGTGGCGGGCTGTCCACCTGCTACGCCCACCAGACCTCCTTCGCGGTCTCCGAAGGTCAGTCGGTCTCCCAGGGCGACATCATCGGCTACACCGGTTGCACCGGCCACTGCTACGGCCCTCATCTCCACTTCGAGGTTCGTATAAATGGCGCCGCAACCGACCCAATGGGTTACCTTTAGCAATAGGTACCGTCCGTGATCCGCCAGGCCCACACCTACTTGGTAGGTGCGATGGGAGCGGCGACGTTGATCGCCATCGCCATCGTCGTCTTCGTCGTGCTCGTTTCGGCCCAGGTCTTCGAGGATTGGCCGATCGCAGCGCTCGGCGACGGAGACAGAGAGGCCGCCGCGGTCTCCAGCGGCCGGGAGGTGGTGGGAGGGTCGGCCGGTGGTGCCGCGTCCAGTCTCCGTGTCGGCGCTGGATCGGCGGACGCCGCCGCGGCCGCCAAACGTCGCCAGGCGCGTAAGGACGCGGCCACGCCCCCCGGCTCGCTCGCCGCCGGCGGTGGCCTGGTCACGACCGGTGGCGGTCAAGGTGGGACGGAAACGGGTGGATCGGGCGGCGCCGGCGACCAGGAAGGCGGCGCGGGCGCCCCCGGCTCGCCGCAGGGCCCGACCTCCTCCAGTCCAAGCGGCAGCACCGGCTCGTCCAGCTCCGGCGGCGGATCTGCTCAAGGTGGAGGCGGCGGAGCCGGCGGCGACACCGCTTCCTCGCCCTCGGGACAGGTCACCGAAACCGTCAATGACACGGTTACGCAGGTCGACGAAACCGCGCTCGGCGGGACGCTGGGCAGCAGTGGCGTCACCGGCGTCACCGAAGGCGCCGTCAACGGCGTCGTCGGCCCCGAATCGACGGTCGGCAAAGTCGTCGACGAAACCGTCGGCGCGGTCGGCGGCCTGCTGCCCGGCAACCGCTAGGCCCTCCTCACCGGGCTTCCCGCCCGCGCACTAACCGTCACAATGCCGGTCCGATGGCGGAGCGAGAACAGGCGGGGTCGGTCGCGAGCGGCGATCCGATCGAGGGTTCGGCGGTCTACCCGGCCGGCAGCCGGGTCAACGAGCGCGGCCACCTCGAGCTGGCGGGGTGCGACGTGGTCGACCTGGCGGCCGAAGTCGGTACCCCCGCCTACCTCTACGCCGAGGACGACATTCGCGCCCGGGCCCGGACCTACCGCGAGGCGTTCGAGCGCCGCGGCGCTGACTTCGAGGTCCTCTTCGCCAGTAAGTCGCTGCCCTGCACCGCCGCCTACCGCCTCTTCGCCGAGGAGGGGCTCTCGGTCGACGTCGCCTCCGGGGGCGAGCTGCACATGGCGCTGCGCGCCGGCTTCGATCCCGACCGCATCCACATGCACGGCAACAACAAGACCGACGAGGAGGTCCTCTTCGCTGCCCGTTCGGGCATCCGTCACCTGATCCTCGACTCCTTCGACGAGATCGAGCGCTGCGAGCGGCTGCTCGACTCGCCGCAGCGGGTGCTGATCCGGGTCACCCCCGGGATCAAGCCCTCGACCCACAGCTACGTGCAGACGGGCCAGCTCGACTCCAAGTTCGGCTTCGGTCTCGGGGACGGGCTGGCGGCGCGGGCGATCGAGCGGGTGCTCGCCTCCGACAAGCTCGAGCTTGTCGGGCTGCACGCCCACATCGGCTCGCAGATCTTTGAGCTCGAGCCCTACACGCTGGCGATCCGCGCCCTCGGCGAGCTGGCCGGCGATTGGTGCAGGGTCGTCAACGTCGGCGGCGGCCTCGGCGTCGCCTACACGGCCGAGGACGAGCCGCCCTCGATCGACGCCTACGTCGACGTCAAGGTCCGCGGCGTCGCCGAGGTCTTCGGCGCGGGCGTGCGCATCCTGGTCGAGCCGGGTCGCTCGCTGGTCGCCAACGGCGGCGTCACCGCCTACCGGGTCGGCACCGTCAAGGAGATCCCCGGTGTCCGCACCTACGTCGCCGTCGACGGCGGCATGTCCGACAACATGCGGCCGATGCTCTACGGCTCCCGCTACGAGGCTTTGATCGCCGACCGCGCCGCCGCCGACCCCGAGACCCTGGTGACGATCGCCGGCATGCACTGCGAGTCGGGCGACATCCTCGTCCGCGACGCGATGCTGGATGATCCCGCCGTCGGCGATGTCCTGGTCACGCCTGCGACCGGCGCCTACGGCTACGCCATGGCCAGCAACTACAACGGCGTGCCGCGGCCACCGGTGGTCTTCTGCCGCGACGGCGAGGCGCGGATCGTGGTCCGGCGCGAGACCTACGAGGACCTCACCGCCCGCGATGCCTGAGGGCTCCAAACCAATCCGCATCGGCCTGCTGGGACGCGGCACGGTCGGCACCGCTTTCGCGGAGCTGCTCGCCGAGCGCGCGGACGCGGTCGAGGCCGCGACCGGGCGCCGGCCGGAGATCTCCGGCGTCCTCACCCGTTCCGAGGGGGACTTCGGGGCGATCCTCGAGCGCTCCGACCTGATCGTCGAGCTGCTGGGCGGGACCGACCCGGCCCGCGATTTCGTGATCGACGCGATGCGCGCCGGTCGCCCGGTCGTAACGGCCAACAAGCAGCTGCTCGCCAAACACGGCGACGAGCTGTTCGGCATCGCCCGCGAGGCGGGCGTGCAGCTGCGCTTCGAGGCCGCCGTCGCCGCGGTGATCCCGATCGTCCGCACGATCCAGGAGAGCTTCGGGGTGACCGAGATCTCCAAGGTCTTCGGAATCGTCAACGGCACCACCAACTTCATCCTCAGCGAGATGGCGGCGAGCGGCGCCGGCTACGACGAGGTGCTGGCGCGGGCGCAGCGGCTGGGCTATGCCGAGGCCGATCCCAGCGACGACGTCAGCGGCGCCGACGCGGCGGCGAAGATGGCGATCCTCGCCCGCCTCGCCTTCCACACCCCGGTCGACCTCACCGAGGTCCCCTACGAGGGGATCGAGGCGATCCAGCCCGACGACCTCGCCTACGCCAAGGAGCTGGGCCTGTCGCTGAAGCTGCTCGGCGTGGCCGAACGCCGCGACGGCGGCATCAGCGTCCGCGTCTTCCCCTGCTTCCTCTACCCGGGTCACCCGCTGGCGCCGATCGAGGGGCCGTTCAACGCGGTCATGGTCGAGGCGCCGGCGATCACCGAGGTGACGATGTCGGGACCGGGAGCGGGGGGCGTGCAGACCGCCTCGGCGGTGCTCGGCGACGTCGTCTCGATCCTCGCCGGCGACGCGCCGGTGCACGAGACCCGCACCGAGCTGCCGATCGTCACCGACGTCACCTCCTCCTTCTACCTCTACCTCGAGGTCGCCGACCGCCCCGGCGTGCTGGCCCGCGTGGCGACCGTGCTCGGCGACCACGACGTCTCGGTCAAGAGCGTGGTCCAGCGCGGGGCCGGCGACGACGCCCGCCTGGTCATGGTCGTCCACGAGTGCCTGGAGTCGCGCTTCGCCGCCGCCGTCGAGGCGCTCGGCGAGCTCGGGGACCTGCGCTCGCTGCCGCGATCCATCCACGTGATCGAGAAGGAGTTCTGATGACCCCTGCAAACCGGCGCAGGTCGGGGTCTTCGGTCGACCGGATCGGGTCACGTACAAAAAAGTGCGCTCCCCTCGCCGGTCTCCCTGCATCCCCCGACCTGCCTGGTTTTCGGGGTCATCGGTAATGGCGGCCGGGTTGATCGAGCGTTACCGGGACCGACTCTCGCTGGAGCCGGGGGACCCGGTGGTGACGCTGAACGAGGGCTCGACGCCGCTAATCGAGGCGCCGCGGCTCTCGGAGCGGATCGGCGCCCGCGCCTATCTCAAGTTCGAGGGCGCCAACCCGACCGGGTCGTTCAAGGACCGGGGGATGACGGTCGCCGTGTCGCGGGCGAAAGGGCGCGGGGCTGAGGCCGTGATCTGCGCCTCGACCGGCAACACCGCCGCCAGCGCCGCCGCCTACGCGGCACGCGCCGGGTTGCGCGGGGCGGTGATCGTGCCCGAGGGCAAGATCGCGATCGGCAAGCTGGCGCAGGCGCTGATGCACGGTGCCCGCGTCGTCGCCCTGCAGGGCAACTTCGACGACGCCCTGCGGATCGTCCGCGAGCTCTCCCAGAAGCACCCGATCGAGCTCGTCAACTCGGTCAACCCGCACCGCATCGAAGGCCAGAAGACGGCCGCCTTCGAGGTCGTCGAGGATCTGGGGGAGATGCCCGGGGCGCTGGCCATTCCCGTCGGCAACGCCGGCAACGTGACCGCCTACTGGCGCGGGTTCCAGGAGCTGGCTCAGTCGGGAGAGCGCTACCTCGACAAGGTAGAGGTCACTGGTTCGAGCCCAGTAACGCCCGTGCTCTACGGCTTCCAGGCCGAGGGCGCGGCGCCGCTGGTCTCCGGCGCCCCGGTCGAGAATCCCGAGACCGTCGCCTCGGCGATCCGGATCGGCAACCCCGCCCGCTGGGAGGAGGCGATGACCGCCTTCACCACCTCCCGCGGCCGCGTCGCCGCCGTCTCCGACCAGCAGATCCTCAACGCCTACCACTGGCTCGCCGACACCGAAGGCGTCTTCTGCGAGCCCGCCTCGGCCTCCTCGGTGGCGGGCCTGCTCGCCCACGGCCTGCCGGTCGTCGAGGACGCCGCCGCGCCCGAGTCGGTCGTCTGCGTCCTCACCGGCCACGGCCTCAAGGACCCCGATACCGCCCTCGGCAAAGCCCCCGCGGTGATCAACTGCGACAACGACCTCAGCGCCGTCGAGCGGGCTGTCTTCGATTGACCGTCCGCCACCGACTCGTCCGCGTCCCCGCCTCCTCGGCCAATCTCGGCCCCGGCTATGACGCGATGGCGGCGGCGGTCTCGCTGCACCTGGACCTGGAGGTGGAGGAGACCGGGGAGTTCTCGCTGGACCCGGGCGGGCTCGAGGTCTCGACCGGGCGCGACAACCTCGTCGTCCGCGCCTTCGAGAGCCTGCACTCCGCCGACGGCATCGCCTTCCGGCTGCGTAGCGAGATCCCGCTGGCGCGGGGGCTCGGCTCCAGCGCCGCGGCGATCGTCGCCGGCCTCTTCGCCGCCGACCACCTCTTCGAGCTGGCGCTCTCCAAGGAGGAGATGCTGGCGCGGGCGACCGAGCTGGAGGGCCATCCGGACAACGTCGCGGCGGCAATCTATGGCGGCTTCGTGGTCTGCGGCACCGGTGAGGACGGCGCCCCGCTCGCTGCCCGCTTCGACCCGCCCGAGGGGCTGGAGGGCATCGTCGTGATCCCGCCCGAGGAGGTCTCGACCAGGCTCGCCCGCGAGGCGATCCCGGCCGAGGTCCCGCTCGCCGACGCGGTCGCCAACGTCTCCGCGGCCGCCCTGCTCGTGCTCGGCCTGCAGAGCGCCGACCTCGACCTGGTCTCCCGAGGCCTCCGCGACAGCCTCCACCAGGCGCGCCGCCGCGACCTCTACCCCCGCTCGATGGACATAGTCGACTCGGCGGCCGAGCTGGGGGCGCTGGGGGCGACTATCTCCGGTGCCGGCCCGACCGTCCTCGTCTGGACCACCTGGCAGGACGCCGGCAACGTCGCCGCCGCGCTGGAGGAGCGCTGCGCCGGCTGGGCGGCGGTTCGCCGCCTGCCGTTCACCCCGCACGGCGCCGACGTCCCCGAGCTCTGAGATGGACTGGGTCGTCCAGATCGGTCTGGTGGAGCTGGCGCTCGGCGGCCTGCTCGGCTGGGCGATGGTCGTCCGCGAGGAGAAGCCGGAGTGGCTGAAGCGGATCGGCGTCGTCGCCCCGCAGCGGATCCGCCAGGTCCACCTCGACTACGTGATGATGGGCCTGATCCTGATCGGGGTCGGTCTCGCGGTGCCGGACCTGCCGGACGCGATCGCCGCGGCTCTCGTCTTCGGCACGATCGTCAACCCCTTCCTCTTCGTCCCGCTCGCCTTCGATCCGGATGTGGAGAAACGGCTCTGGTACCGGTCTCTCTCGGTCGTTTCGTTCATCGGCGTCAGCGGTGCCCTCGTTGCTGCGGCGATCGTCGGACCCGCCTGAGCGCCGACCCGGAGCGGCCGATGGCGCGACTAGGATCGCCGCCATGCCAAGCCTGCCGAAGTTCAACCTGCTGGGGGCGCTCGTCGCCGCGACCGTCCTGCTCGCGCTTCCCGCCGCCGCTCAGGCGACCCTCGCCTTCACGCGAGGCTCGGCCCTCCAGTCCGCCGTTTTCGCCGCAGAGGACGATGGCTCCGGTGCCAAATCGATCGGCTCAGGGACGAATCCACATGTGCTTCCGGACGGCAGTGGGGTCGTTTATCTACATGAAGGCGCCGGCCACTCTCAGCTGATGAAGCTGGCGACCCTGGACGGCAGGTCCCAGGCAACCCTGCTGCAGGGCTGGCGCGATCCCTCTTACCTCGCTTTCTCGCCTGACTCGAAGACGATCGCGGCGCTGCGCGGACCGGAACTGGGCAAGCGCAAGCTGGTCCTGATCGACGTCGTCAGCGGCGCGCTCTTGCGGACGGTTGCCAGCGGCTATTTCAGCGGCGTCAGCTTCTCGCCCGACGGCACCGAGATCGCCTACTCGCTGGCGAACAGCGAAAGCTACCCGTCCAAGAGCAACGTCTACGCGGCTCCGGTCGCGGGCGGCAACGCGGCGCAGCTGACCCGCGACGGCATCTCGCAGGCGCCGCTCTGGGGCCCGGCCGGCAAGATCGTCTTCGTCAAGCTGCTCGGTGCCAAGCAGCGCAGGTACGGCCCCAAGAACGAGCTCTACCTGATGAACGCGAACGGCACCCAGCCCAAGCGCCTAACCCATACCAACGTCGGTCCGCTGCTGTCCGGCCTGACCCCGACCGAGTGGTCGGCCAACGGCCGGCGCCTGCTGACCGAGTTCGGCGGCCAGGACACCAGCTACGCGGTCACCGTCAATCCCCGTACCGGCGCCCAGAAGCCGCTCGACAAGATGGGCGACGGCGAGCAGGGCTTCGTCGGCACCGCGCTCTCCAGCGACGGCACCACGGTCCTCGGCTCCACCGGCGGCTTCGAACCCGGCCCCAACCACACGGTCTCGACGATTCCCTACGGCGGCGGCAAGACCAGGACCCTGGTCAGGAACGCCTCCGAACCCGACTGGAGTCGCTAGGACAGGTGGCTGTTTGCTCCGGTATTCGGAGCGAAACCGCCAAGCGGGTCAGTCGATCAGGCCGACCTGGCGCAGGATCGAGACGCTGTCGGAGTAGACGTCCTTGCGCTTGACGAGGCCGGCCTCGAAGGGGATGACGTCGAGCCCGTCCCACTCGATCCGCTTGCCGGTCGGCTCGGCGACGAGGTCGCCGCGGCGCATCGTCTTGGCGTGGGTCGCGGCGGCGGTCCATTCCTGGACGACCAGCCTCTCGCGCACGTAGAGGCGGCGGGTGCTGAACTCGATGTCGGGCCAGGTCTCGAAGATCGAGCCGATGTGGGCGCGCACGTCCTCGCCGCTCGCCGACTCTCCCGCGGTGTGGTTGTCGAAGACCATGTCGGGCGCGTGCATCGCCATGATCGCGTCGAGATCGTGCGTATTCCACGCCTCGTTGTAGCGCTCGATCGCCTCGCGCAACGCCGCCTCTGAATCCCTTGCATCCGTACTCATCGCCGCTCCTTTCGCCACCCCATCCGAACTGCATCAAGTTTTTACCCTTGGAGGGCTGGAAATTGATGCAGTTCGGCTCGGTCGGGGGTATGGTCGCATGACGATGGCCGGCGACTACACGATCAAGCACCGCGACGAGTTCGAGTCGATGCAGGGCTCCGGCGATTGCACCTGGAAGCTGGCGCGCAAAGCGCTCGATACCTCCGCCTTCGGCTTCAACCTGGTCGAGATCGAGCCAGGAGGCGAGATGCCCGAGCACGACGAGAACGAGAGCGGCCAGGTCGAGCTCTACGTGATCCTCGAGGGCGATGGGGTGCTGCGGATCGAGGGCGAGGATCACCCGGCGCCGGCCGGCACCTTCGCCTCGATCGAGCCGCCCGCCAGCCGCACGATCCTCAACCGCTCCAACGCCCCGGTCACGGCGATGCTGATCGGCGTCCAGCCCGAGGGTGGCTACGAGCCGATGAGCTGGGCCTGACCGCCAGGGAGTCTGCAATTAGCCCCGCTATTCGACGCTAAATGCAGACGCGGTTGCCAGACGGGCCACCGGCCCTATAATTCTCCGACTCGTCAACCCGTCGCGCGCCCGCTCGAAGAAGGCGTGGAAACCGGGAGGTCACCTATGTCGAAGCACCAGTCCGCTGGCGCGAGCGTCAAGCGCTACTCGCCCGAGCTGCCCTACAAGCCACTGGTATCGCCGCCCAGCGTCGAGGACAACGATGCCTGCGCGATCTATGCCTCGGTTCGCAAGGACGCGACGCTCAGCCACGCGCCGATCGAGCTGGCGATCCCGGCTCTGCAGAAGATGCTTCACCGCGCCGGCAACGTCGACGGCGAGGGGGACGGCTGCGGGCTACTTCTCGACCTGCCGCGGAAGATCTGGGCCGAGGAGGTTCGCTCCGGCGGCCATGACCCGTCGCTGACGCTCGACGACGCCTTCGCCGTCGCCCACATCTTCATCGAGCGCAAGCAGGACCTGGAGAAGATCCAGCACGACGCCCGCGAGCTGCTCAACGAAGGCGGCTTCCGCGTCCTCGCCGAGCGGATCGGCGTCGTCAACTCGCCGGCGCTGGGCCCCACCGCGCGGGAGGAGGAGCCGCACTTCTGGCAGATCGCCGGCCTCGTGCCCGACTCCGCCCACCGCGATCGCGTCCTCTTCGACCTCCTGATCGACCTCGAGAAGCAGCTCGACGTCCACGTGCCGTCGTTCTCCGCCAGCACCTGTGTCTACAAGGTGATGGGCACCCCGCTCGTGCTCGGCGAGTACTACCCCGACCTGCGCGACGAGCGCTTCGAGACGATCGGCTGCTTCGGCCACAATCGCTACTCGACCAACACTTGGCCCTCCTTCAAGCGGGTGCAGCCGTTCTCGACCCTCGGTCACAACGGCGAGATCAACACGATCGAACAGCTGCGCCAGGAGGCGAAGATGCTGGCGGTCCCGGTGCGCCCGGGCGCCTCCGACTCCCAGGACCTCAACCTCACGATCGAGACCCTGGTCAGTCGCGAGGGGCTTGGCCTGGCCGAAGCGATGGAGATGGTGTTGCCGCCGATCGTCGAGGAGATCCGCGGCCTGCCGGAGGAGCTGCGGGGCTTCTACATGTACCTGCGCCAGGCGATGGGGCCTTTCGCGCAGGGGCCGGTGGCGCTGATCGCCCGCCATGGCGACGAGTGCGTCTTCTCCTCCGACGCGCTCGGGCTGCGCCCGCTCTGGCAGGTCGAGACCGAGGACGACTACGTCTTCAGCTCCGAGCCCGGGGTCGTCTCCGTCCACGACATGGTCTCCGAGCCGAAGCCGCTGGCTCCGGGCGAGAAGGCGATGGTCCTGATCGATCGTGCCCAGCGTCACTCGACCCTGCACCCGCATTCCGAGATGCTGCGGATCGTCCGCGACGGCTGGCTGCGGCGCAACGGCGTCGAGGCCGTCGCGCCGTACGAGCGCGCGATCGAGGCCGGCGGTCCGCTCGAGGGCGACGACGTGCCGGGCTACTCGGATGCCGGGCCGGAGGAGCCGGTCAAGGTCGCCGACCGCATCCTCGCCGGCTTCGGCTGGCAGCGCGACGACGTCAAACTGGTCCAGCAGATGGCCTCCAACGGGGCCGAGCCGGTCGGCTCGCTCGGCTACGACGGGCCGCTGGCGGCGCTCTCGCCCGAGCGCCAGAACCTCGCCGACTACTTCAAGGAGACGGTCGCCGTCGTCACCAACCCGGCGATCGACCGCGAGCGCGAGATGGAGCACTTCTCGATCCGTGCCGTCTTCGGCCGGCGACCGTCGCTGGACGACGCCAGCCTCGACACCGCCACGGTCGAAACCGCCTTCCCGGTCATCCTCGGCGGCCATCACGGCCTGGCGCCGCTCTCCGACGAGGCCTACCGCCGGATCGCCCGCGAGCACCGCACCTACTTGCTGGAGGACCTCTGGGAGGAGTTCCGCGGCCGCGCTGCTGCCGTCGACATCTCGCTGCTGGAGTCGGAGACGACCAGCGGCGCGATCGAGCGGCTGAAGCAGGAAGCGGTGAAGAAGGTCCGCAACGGGGCCGAGCTGCTGATCCTCACCGACCGCACCGTCTACGACGGCGAGCGCCGCTACATCGATCCGCACCTGGCGACCTCGGCGGTGGACATGGCGCTGAAGCAGTTCCGGGTCGAGCCGGGCGAGGAGAACCTGCGCCGCCGCTGCGGGATCGTCCTGCGCTCCGCCGCGATCCGCAACGTCCACGACACGATGCTGGCCCTCGGCCTCGGCGCCAACGGCGTCTGCCCATACACGATGGTCGAGGTGATCTGCGTCGAGGACTACGAGAGCGACGTCAGCAACCTCTGCGCCGCTCTGACCAAGGGGATCGAGAAAGTGATCTCGACGATCGGCATCCACGAGGTTCGCGGCTACGCCCGCCAGTTCTCCTCGATCGGGGTCAAGCCGGAGCTGGCCGAGATCTTCCAGACCAAGGCCTTCGCGGCCTCCGCCACCGGCGGCACCGGCTTCGCCGACCTCGACGAGGACACCAACGCCCGCGCCCGCGCCCTCAGCGGCGACGACGAGGCGGCCAAACCGGCGAAGACGTTCCGTTTCTACCCCAAGGTCTACAAGGCCGCGATCGCCACCGCCAACGGCTCCGGCTCCTACGAGGACTACTCGGAGAAAGTCCGCGAGCTCGAGCGCCAGAGCCCGATCTCGATGCGCCACATCATGGGCCTGGTGGGCGATCGGGAGCCCCTGAAGGACGCCAGCGTCGTCGACGCCGGCATCGGCCACCACGACTACCCGATCGTGATCTCCTCGATGAGCTTCGGCTCGCAGTCCGAGCCGGCCTTCCGCGCCTACGCGGAGGCGGCCAAGGCGACCAACATCCTCTGCGTCAACGGCGAGGGTGGCGAGATCCGCGACATGTACGGGCACTACCGCAAGTGGCGCGGCCAGCAGGTCGCTTCCGGGCGCTTCGGGGTCTCCGCGGAGATGCTCAACTCCTCCTACCTGGCGGAGATCAAGATCGGCCAGGGCGCCAAGCCCGGCGAGGGCGGCCACCTGCCCGGCAAGAAGGTCTCCGAGAAGGTCGCCGCCGCCCGTAACGCGGCCCCCGGCACCGACTTGATCTCGCCCTCCAACAACCACGACCTCTACTCGATCGAGGACCTGGCCGAGCTGATCGACGAGCTCAAGACCGTCAACCCGGACGTGCGGGTCTCGGTCAAGGTCCCGGTGGTGCCGAACATCGGCACGATCGGCCTCGGCATCGCCAAGGCGGGGGCGGACATCATCACTCTCTCCGGCTTCGAGGGCGGCACCGGCGCCGCCCGCCAGCACGCCCTGCGCCACGTCGGCCTGCCCTCGGACATCGGCACCCGCGCCGTGCACCGGGCGCTGATGGAGGCCGGGCTGCGCAACCGGGTCGAGATCTGGGCCGACGGCGGCTACCGGACCGGCCACGACATCGTCAAATTGCACTGCCTCGGGGCCAACCGGGTCGGCTTCGGCACCCTGGCGATGGTCAGCCTGGGCTGCACGATCTGCCGCGGCTGCCAGCTCGACACCTGCCACGTCGGCATCGCCACCCAGATCGAGACGGTCGAGGAAGCCGATGCGCACGGCCTCAAGAAGTTCACCCCGCAGGAGGTCGACCTCGCCGCCGAGAGCTGCGCCCGCTTCTTCTCCTCGATGGGCGAGGAGGTCAAGCAGGTGGTCGCCTCGCTTGGCTACGAACGCGCCCAGGACCTGGTCGGCCGCTACGACCTGCTGGAGCAGACCGCCGCCCACGACAAGGTCGACCTGGCGCCGCTGATCACGCCGCTGGAGGAGTTCCTCGACCTCGAGCCGATCGACCTGCCGGTCGCGGCGACGGAGGACGCGCGGGCCGAAGCCGGCCTCGTCGTCGCCCGGCCGATCCGGATGGGGGAGAAGCAGGCCTCGACCCAGATTGCCGCCCTCGCCGGCGACATCTGCTCCGGCCGCACGATCCGCAACGAGTTCCCGCGCCCGACCGATGCCGACGACCGCGTCCTCGGCACCGAGCTGGCGGGGGCGATCGCGCGCTCGCGGATCTTCGAAGACGGCCCCGAGTCCAACGACGATGTGCTGGCCAGCCTCGAGTTCAACGGCGGCTCCGTCGCCGGCCAGGGCCTCGGCGCCTTCAACGCCTACGGCGTCGCGATCCGCATCGAGGGAGGCGCCCAGGACGGCGTCGGCAAGGCGATGCTGGGCGGCTCGATCGCGATCCTCAAGGGCAAGGGGGCGAAGGGCAAGCGCCTCAACGGCTCCGTCGGCAAGTCGTTCGCCTACGGCGCCCAGCGCGGTCGCCTCTACGTCCAGGGCTCGGCCGATTCGCGCTTCTGCATCCGCCTCTCCGGCGCCGACGTGGTCCTCGCCGGCGAGCCCGAGCACGCGATCGACGACAGCCGCGGCTGCCTCGTCGACCGTGCCAACGCCAAGGGCTTTGCCTTCGAGTACATGACCTCAGGCCGCGCCATCGTCTTCGGCGACCTCGGCCCCTGGGCCTGCGCAGGCATGACCGGCGGCCGCGTCTACGTCCGCCACAACGCCTTCGGCATCGATCGCGACGCAATCGTCCGCCGCCTCGGCGAGGGCGCCAAAGTCCAGCTCAAGGACCTCGACGCCGAGGGATTGATCGACATCGACGACCTGACCACGCACTACGCCCAGGAACTGCGGGCGACGGGCCAAGACGAAGAGGCCGACCGGGTCCTGGGACTGGCCGCAGACGCGACCAGCAACTTCCTGATGATCGTCCCCCACAAGGTCCAGGCGGATCCGAGCATTTCGACCGAGTAGGGCTGTGGGGAGGGGTCGGGTGCCCTCCTCTCTCGCCTGACTGGCGGAATCGCCTAGGGCCGTCCGAGATTGCCTCTCGGCCAGCGGCGCAAAACGTTCGGAGGGCACCCGACCCCTCCCAATCAGTCGCACAGGTCGGGACGAGCGGGTCCACTGGAGCGTCCCTACCTCTCCAGCTCCCTCACCTCGATCGCGGCTTCAAGGTCCGGAACCCTTCATGCGAACCGTGCCTGCTGTAAGGAGCTTCCGACCCTCGCGGGTCTGCTGACGGCGTTTGGAGCTTGGCCGGGGGTTCGGGTGTCCCCGAAGCGTCTTCAACTTTTTTGCCGAAGGCAACTCGCGGCAGACCGGTGGCGCGCCTCAAAAAAGTTAAGCGAAGGGGATACCCGAACCCCCGGCCCTACCTACTGCCTCGTCAGCAGATCCGCGATCGCCCGCACCTCTTGCAGCAGCCCGTCGAGCATGCGCTCGGTGTCGCTGTGGATGCGGTACTCGGCGGCTTGGCGGTCGGCCTCGACCTGGTCGATGCGCTGCTCGAGCAGGCGGGTGCGGTCGTCGATGCGCCGGACCGAGCGTTCCAGTTTCTTCTCGGTCTTGCGGACTCGCTTCTTGACGTAGAGGCGGGTTTCCTCGCGGACGCTGTCGAGTTCGCGGCGCAGCTCGGGGTTGATCGGCTCGCCCTGCTCGGCCAGCATCTCTTCGACGCCGAGGCGGACTCGCTCGATCTCCTCGTGGAGCTCGGCGCGGGCGCGATCGGCAGCGGCGGAGATTCCCGGCGCCGCGGCGGGCAGGGAGGGATCGACCGGGTTGGGGGCGGCGTTCACTGCGCCAATCCTAGGGGTGAGGGTGGCCGGAAATCGGGATGCGGCCGCTACAGCTTCAGCACGTAGAGGCTGTAGTGGCCGATCGCCAGCTCGTCGCCGTCCCCCAGCGGTGCAAACTCGATGGTCTCGCCGTTGAGGAAGACGCCGTTGAGGCTGCGGTCGTCGAGGACGCGCATCGGCTTGTCCGGTTCGGCGACGATGAGGGCGTGGCGGCGGGAGACGCTGGGGTCGTCGAGGCGCAGGTCGGCGTTGGGGCTGCGCCCGATCCGCGTCCAGCCCCGCTCGATCCGGAAGGAGACGACCTTGCCGTCGTCGTCCTGGAAGGCGAGGCAGTGGCCGGGGCCGGAGTGCTGCTCGCGTGCTTGCTGCAGCCAGCTGGGCGGCGTGTGGGTGCCAGGCGCGACGAACTCGCTGGTCACGCTGTGATCCTGCCGCGATTCGAAGATCGAGTCGCGGCGGTATTGCGAACCGCCGCAGCGGGGGCAGTCGGGCAGCTCGTCGGTCTCCTGCATCGAGAGCTGCGAGCCGCAGCTCAGGCAAAAAAACGTTCCCTCACCGGGGGTCGCTCCGGTGTCGTAGTGGTTGTCGAGCGGGGCGCTGCCGATGCTGTCGAAGATGGTGGCTCCTCCTTCGTGCGGCGTCGAACGATCCTAGCGCGCGCCGTGACCCCCGTCACTCAATTTTGATGATCCGGTCGCCGCCGGATCGGTGGCGACTAGAATCGCGCCGCGATGGGTCCGATACGCGCCGAAGCCGAGATCGACGTCCCCCGCGAGCGGGTCTTCGAGACGATCGCCGACCTCGCCGCCCGCCCTTCGTTCACCGACCACTTCCTCTCGGGCTTTCACTTGACCCGGATCGAGGCGACCGGAGTCGGCGCCGGCGCCAGGTTCAGGGTCGAGGCGCCGCTGCGCTCGGTCTGGATGGACACGACGATCGTCGAGCTGGACGCGCCCTTCCGGATCATCGAGCGCGGCCAGGGCGGGCGCGTCAACCGCATCCCCACCCACACGGTCTGGGAGCTGACCGAGGGCCCGGGCACGCTGACGGCGCTGCGGATGTCCCACTGGACCGAGCCGAACGGGGTGGATCGCGGTCTGGAGCTGCTCAGCGCCGGTTCGGTGTGGCAGGAGCGGAGCTGGCGGGAGGCGCTGAAGCGGCTTCGCGACGGCCTCGAGTCCGGCGTCTGGGACGGCGAGCGGATCGCCGTCGCCGGAGGCAACAGGTACGCGACCGGCGTCCCTTAATAGACTCTCGCCGCCGATGTCCCCGAACCGCAGACTTGTCCTGCCGCTGCTCGCCGCCCTGGCCCTTGCCGTCCTCGTGGTCGGCGTCACCGCCTGCGGCTACTCGAGCGACTCCAAGGACGTGGTCGAGGGCGAGCCGGTCGAGCTTGGCGAGCTCTCCTTCAACGTCACCTTCTCGCGCTACCTGAACCCGGCCGACAACGAGGACTCCGCCTATCTCGTCGGCCAGCCGGCGCCCCCCGAGGGCTCGACCTACTTCGGCGTCTTCTTCGAGATCCAGAACGAAAGCGACGAGCCGCAGACGCTGCCTTCGACTCTGACGATCACCGACGCCGATCACACCCGCTTCGACGTACTGCCGAGCGAAAGCCTCTACGCGCTCGAGTTCGGCGGCGAAGTCGAATCCCAGGAACAGATCCCGGTGCTCGACTCGACCCCCCAGCTGGGCCCGATCGAGGGCTCGGTGGCGATCTTCCTGCTGCCCGCCGAGGTTTCCGACAACCGGCCGCTGACCCTGCACATCCCCGGTG
The DNA here is from genome assembly GCA_963812145.1 of uncultured Solirubrobacterales bacterium. Classification (GTDB taxonomy): domain Bacteria; phylum Actinomycetota; class Thermoleophilia; order Solirubrobacterales; family 70-9; genus VAYN01. The sequence goes on along the minus strand of CAWEUG010000002.1, from coordinate 233,668 downwards.
CGGACGGCGAAAAGGCCGAGGTCGAGCTGGACCTGTAGTCGCCTCGCCGGCTCGGTCAGAGGCCGGCGGAGAGGACTTCGGCCGCCGCTGGAGCGGCGACGTCGCCGCCAGCGGCTTCGGCTTCGATCAGCAGCACCCCGACCGCCAGCCTCGCCTTCCCGGCCGGGGCGAAGGCGGCGAACCAGGCGTCCTTGACCTGGATCGGGTTGTCCTCTTCCTCCTGACCGGGCTTCGGCCCCAGCTCGGCGGTGCCGGTCTTGCCCGCCACCTGCGCCTCGGGGATCGCCCCGGCGGTGCCGGTCCCTTCGGTGACGACGCCGGTCATCAGCTCGGTCAGCTCGCCGGCCACCTTCCCCGACATCACCCTTACCGGCTCGGCCTGCGGCCGCAGCTTCCGGTTGGCGACGATCGAAGTCGGCTCGCGGATGCCGCCGTTGGCGATCGTCTGCGCCACGCTCGCCATCTGCAGCGGCGTCGCCAGGACCTTCCCCTGGCCGATCGCCGAGACGCCGAGGTCGATTTCTGCGCCGATCTCGGTCGGGATCGTCGATTCCGGCAGTTCGGCCTCGCGCACGAGCCTGGGGGCGTAGAGGGTGAGGGGCGAGTTGAAGCCGAAGCTTTCCGCGGTGGCGACGAGCTCGTCGTTGCCGATCTCCGGACCGAGCGGCGCGAAGTCGGCGTTGCACGACTCGGCGAAGGCTTCGCGGAAGGTGCCGCCGCAGTACTCGCCGTTGGCATTGTTGAGGAAGCGCCCGCCGACGTTGACGCCGTTGGTGATCTCGAATTCGTCGTCGAGCGAGACGAGGTCGTTCTTCAGGGCGGCGACGGTGGTGATCATCTTGAAGGTGGAGCCCGGCGGCTGGGGGGCGGAGTAAGCCTGGCCGGCGAGGGCGCGGACGTTGCCGCTGCGGGTGTCGAGCACGGCGATGCCGCCGAAGCGCCCGGCGAGCGCCGAGACGGCGGCTTCCTGCAGATCGGGGTCGATCGTCGTCTTCACCGGCGCCCCCGGCCGCGGGTCGGCCTGGGCGAGGACGCGGACCGAGGTGCCGGCTTCGTCCAGCGCCAGCAGCGAGCCACCCGGCTTGCCGGCGAGGCGGGTGTTGAAGGCGCGCTCGAGGCCGCTGATGCCGACCGGGGTGTCGGCGGCGAAGCCGTGACGGGCGAGCTTGGCGACGTCCTCTTCTTCGGCGGCGCCGACTTCGCCGGTGACGTCGATGGCGCTGCTGAACGGGTGTTCGCGTTCCTCGGCTGCGCCCTCGGCCAGCGGCGTCCCGTCGGCGGCGAGGATCGGCGCTCGCGGCGCCAGCTCGATCTGGCTTTCGAGATGCTCACCCTGTCGCAGACCGGGGAAGGCGAGACTGGGGTCCCAGGCGATGCCGCCGTCGGCGTAGGGCAGCTTGATCTCGTCCTCGAAGCGGCCGAAGGCCACGGTGGCGACTGCCACCGGTACCGGCACCACCGTTTCGCCATCGCGTGAGGACGGGTCGTGCGCCGAGCCAGGCTCGAGCGAGAGCAGGGTCGCAATCTGCCCGGCTTCGCGGTAGGCGATGGCGAAGTCGTTGACGTCGGTCGCGGCCTTGGAGGCCGGGTTCAGCTCTTTGTACATGGCGGCGAAGTCATCCGCCGCCCAGGCGTCGGCGAAGCGGCCCGCGGCTTCCTTCTCGGGCGAGCCGGGGGCGCCGGCGGCGGCGCCGACGACGAAGGCGACGATCGCGATCGCCGCGAGGGGAAGCGTGCGGGTGACCAGGCGACGTCGCCGCTCCACCTCGGGTGACATCTGGCTCACTGAGTGAAAGGTAATAGAGCGATCCCCCGCATGCTTCTATTCAGTGGTGACTGTCATGGACTGGGCCATAGTGGCCTTCACCATCGCGCTCGGGCTGTGGGGCTACAGGCAGGGCCTGATCGTCGGCGCCATGACCCTGTTCGGCTTCGGCGCGGGCGCGTTCGTGGGCGGCCGGCTCGGGCCGCTGGTGCTGTCGCAGGGCGCCGAGTCTCCCTACGCGCCCCTCTGTGCGGCACTGGGGGCGCTGCTGGCCGGGGCCCTGGTCGCGGTCGCGGTCGAGAGCTTCGCCCTGGGCCTGCGGGCGAAGGTGATCCGCCGGCCGGTCCTGCACCTGGCCGACGGTGCCGGCGGCGCCGCGCTGATCGCCTCCGTCGCGCTCGGCCTCGCCTGGGTGTTCGGCTCGGTCGCGCTGCACGCTCCGGGGACCGCCCGCCTGCGTGCCGACGTCCAGGAGTCGCTGATCCTGCGCAGTCTCAACGAAGTCCTGCCGCCGTCCGGCCCGGTCCTCAACGCGCTCGACCGGGTCGATCCGGCGCCGTCCATCACCGGCCCGGCGGCGCCGGTTTCCCGGCCCGACCAGGCGATCGCCACCGACCCCGAGGTGCTCGCCGCCGGTGGCTCGGTGGTGCGGGTGCTCGGCACGGCCTGCGGCCTCGGGGTGGAGGGCTCCGGCTGGGCGGTGGAACCGGGCCTCGTCGTCACCAACGCCCACGTCCTCGCCGGCTCCGAGGACACCACCGTCACCACCCAGGCCGGAGTCGAGCTGGACGCGACGCCGGTGTACTACGGGCCGGAGGACGACCTGGCACTGCTGCGGATCGGCGCCGACCTGCCGACCCTGCCGATCTCCAACCGGCGCGAGTCGGGTTCCGACGCGGCGGTGCTCGGCTATCCCGAGAACGGGCCATACGCGCTGGCGCCGGCCCGTCTCGGCGAGACCAGCGCCACGGTCAGCGAGGACTCCTACGGCAACGGCCCGATCAATCGCACGATTGTGGCCCTGCGGGGCTCGGTGCGCAGCGGCAACTCGGGCGGGCCGCTGGTCGACGGGGAGGGGCGGGTGGTCGGGACGGTCTTCGCCGCCACCACCACCGGCCCGCCGGGCGGCTTCGCGATCCCCGCCGAGGACGTCCGCGAGGCTCTTTCCCAGGCTTCGGCCTCGGTCTCCACTGGCCCCTGCACGGGCTGAGCGAGAAGCCCATCACTTACGTTCAGTAAGGTCGCTTCTCGTGGAACCGGTCTTCTCGCCCCAGGCCTCGGCCCCTCCGCCTGCGGCCGTCTGCCCCCACTTCCATGCTGCGATCGAGCTGATCGGCAAACGCTGGACCGGAGCGATCGTCTGCGCCCTGACCGAGCGGCCGATGCGCTTCGGCGAGCTGGGCAAGGCCGTCCCCGGCCTCTCCGACCGCCTGCTCTCGCAGCGGCTGCGAGAGCTGGAGGAGGAAGGGCTGGTCGAGCGCGAGGTCGAAGCCGGCACGCCGGTGCGGGTGACCTACTCGCTGACCGCGATCGGCGAGCAGCTGGGGCCGGCGATCGGCGAGCTGCGGTCATGGGCCAAGCTTTGGAAGCAAGCCGGGTGACGCGCCTGGTACTACGCATATTGGCGTCCTCGGTCGCTTGTGTGCAGAGCCCACCGCGCTCCCTGCGTCCTTGATCTACTTGACCAGGTGCGCCACCCGGAGCATTAACTAGCCTGGCTTTGTGGATCTCCCTGGGCCCTTTGCGGTTGGCCGCTATGCGCGCAAACTCGAGGAAGAGATGCGCCGTAGGGCAAGGGTCGCGCTGATTGGCGAGGTGACCGGACTGAGCCGCAGCAAGAAACAGGCCTATTTCGAGCTGCGCGACAGCGAGGGCGCCGTTCCCTGCACGATCTGGCTGAACGAGTTGGAAAAGCTCGAACTTCCCGAAACTGGCCTAAGGGACGGCACCGAAGTTGTGGTCTCCGGCGGTCCCGACTATTACCGTGGCGCCGCCCACGCTTCACCCAGTTTCTCCTTTCGCGCAACGCACATTCGCCTGGCTGGGGAGGGGGATCTGCTGGCGCGGTTGGAGGCGCTGCGCAAGCAGCTGCGGGCCGAGGGCCTGTTCGAGCTGCAGAAGCAGCTGGCGCGGCCGCTGCTGCCGAAGACGATCGGGGTGGTGACGGCGGAGTCGGGCGCGGCCCGGCGCGACCTGCTGGCCGGCCTGCGGCGCCGCGGCTGGGGCGGCACCGTGGTCTGGGCCTTCGCGCCGGTCCAGGACCGCCACGCGGCGCCGGCGATCGCGGGACTGATCCAAGGGCTGGCGGCGCGCCCGGAGGTCGAGGCGATCGTCGTCACCAGGGGCGGCGGCAGCCTCGCCGACCTCTGGGCCTTCTGCGACGAGACGCTCTGCCGGACCGTGGCGATGCTGCGGGTGCCGGTGATCAGCGCGATCGGCCACGAGCGCGACACCACCTTGATCGACGACGTCGCCGCCGTCGCCTGCTCGACTCCCACTCATGCCGCCGAGGCGGCGGTCCCGCTCGACTGCGGCGTCGCCCGCCGCGATCTCGAGCGAGCCACCTTCGCGCTGCGACGGGCGGGGGAGGGGGCGATCGGTGCGCGGGGACGGCATCTGGCGGCGCTGGCGCGCGGTCCCGCCCGGGCGCTGCAGCGCGAGCGCGGCGCCCTCAACCAGAAGATCCGTGAGATCCGCGCCTCCTCCGAACGCGGTTTGGCCGCGCGGAGTGGGTTCCAGCGGCGGATCGCGACGATCGTCCTCGATCGCGCCCGCCGGCGCGGGATCGAGCGCACGGCCTCCGCGGCCGCCGAGGAGGCGCGGCGTGGACCAGCGCTCGAGCGTTCCGCCGCCAGGGCGCTGGAGCGGCGCCGTGAGGCGCTGCGGCGGGCGGCCGTGACCCTGCGCGCCCATGACCCCGAGCGGACCCTGGAGCGTGGCTACGCCCTGGCCGAGACCGGCTCCGGGGAGCCGGTCAGCTCGGCCGACGCGGCTGTCGCCGCCGCAGAGGTAAGACTGCGGTTCGCGGACGGACGCGTGAACGCCAAGATCGAGGGGAACGTTGAGCGAGAAGCCTGAGAGCTATGAGGTTGCGGTGGAGCGGCTGGAGGAGATCATCGACCGGCTCGACTCCGGCCAGGCCGGCCTGCGCGAGACGCTCGACCTCTGCCGCGAAGGGCGCGAGCTGGTCACTTACTGCGCGGCTGAGCTGGAGGCGGTCGGCGAGGGGCTGAAGGAGCTGAAGCTGGACGAGCTGGCGGCGAAGCTGGAGGTCTCCGCTGAGCCCTGAGCGTGCGGGAGACGGAGATGTGGTCCGCTTAACTTTTTTTGTGAAGCGCCCTTGGGCCGTCCGAGGTGGGTTCAGCAAAAAGTGCAAGACGCTTCACCCCATCTCCGTCCCGGGGGCCTGAGCAGAGGCGGCCTAGGGCGGGGCAGCCGCGGCAAAGGTTCCAGGTGCGCTGCTCGACTGGGGCAACTGGGAACTTGCCGTGGGCGATCTGGGAGATGGCGTTCTCCAGGCGCTTGCGGCCGGCTTCGATTGCTGCCGAGTCGAGTCGGGTGACCGCGGGCTCCTCGGGGCGCTCGAGGAAGACGTAGGCGACCTCGACTTCGGCGGCGCCCAGTGACTCGGCTGCGGCCAGGGCGTAGATCGCGCGCTGGGTCTCGTAGCGGGCGGCGTGATCCCCGGGCCCGGAGCCGTCGAGGCGGTCGGTCTTGTAATCGATCACCAGCGGCGGCTCGTCGGTGCGCTCGACCAGGAGGTCGATCGAGCCACGCAGGACAGTGCCGCCGACGCCGAGCAGGATCGGCACCTCGGCCCGCATCCGGGTTGCGCCGACGCCGATCTGCTCGCGCAGAGGGGAGTCGAGCCAGTCGCGCACGGGTTCCAGCAGCGCCGCGGTGTCGGTCCGGTCCGGATCGACGCCGGCGGCGAGGGCGTGTCGCCGCGCAAGCTCCTCCGAGGGCTCGCTCCACCCGTTCGTCTGGCTCCACTCGAGCAGGGCGTGCACGGCGGCTCCCTGCGCGCTCCGCTCCTCCCGGGCCGAGGGCCTGCCTCCCATCTCGACTGACGACTCGGACGCAGTTGCTCCCGGCATGCGGGAAGTAGTGCGCTCGTCTCCACCGAGGCCCAGCACCCGTTCCATGTAGAAGCGGTAGGGGCACTCCTCGTAAGCGGAGATCGCGGTGTAGGAGAGGGGGCGGCTGGGGACGATCGGCGGGTGCCGCTCGACCAGTGGCGGCGGGCCTTCGCCGAGGGGCCGGTCGGCGGCGCCGTCGCGTCGCGTCGCCCGCAGCTCCGCGGCGCGCTCGGGGGAGGGCAGGTTGACGCGGACCGCGATCTGCGAGGGGGCGAAGCCGGCGTTCAGTCCCGGACGCGGCTCCGGCGGTGGCACCAGGGCGGTGGAGTCGGCGTCGCGAGCGGCCCCGAGGGCCTCGACCAGGCGCTCGACGACCGGCGTGCTCGGCTTGGTCTCGCGACCCGGCTCGGACTTGACGACCCCGCTGAGGATCAGCCGCTCACGGGCGCGGGTGGCGGCGACGTGAAACAGGCGCAGCCCCTCTTCGGCGTCGCGCGCCTTCGCCTCCTCGCAGAGCCCGGCGTAGTCGTAGAGGTTGACCGCGCCGCTGCCGAGGCGGCGCAGCTGCATCCCCACCCGTGGCGGCTGCTCACGGCTCAGGGTCAGCAGCGGCGCTCGCCCCCCGGCCAGCAGGTTGCGCGAGAGGTCGGGGACGGCGACGACGTCGAACTCCAGCCCCTTGGCGTTGTGGACGGTCATGATCCGCACCCCGTCATGGCCCTCGGCGGCGGTTGCGGCCTGGGCCTCGGCGTCGCTCTCGGCGCGGTCGGCGAGGAAGTCGAGCAGGCCGCGCAGATCGCGGCCCTCGCGGCTCTCGAACTCGGCGGCGAGCCGCATCAGCTTGCGGACGTTGGCGAAGCGGGCTTCCCCGGCGGAGCGCATCAGCACCGCCAGGTCGTAGCCGGTCTCGGTCGTCACCGCCTCGATCAGGGCCGCGAGCGAGAGTCGCGGGCCGCGCTCGCGCAGGGCCGCGAGCGTCGTCACGAAGCCGCGCAGCAGCTCGATCTCGGAGTCGGGGATCTGGGCCAGCCGCTCCGGCTCCGCCAGCTCCGCCTCGCCGACGCCGACGGCGCGCTCCAGCGCCGGCCAGACGTGGCGCCGCTTGCCCGCGGCCGCCCGCAGCAGCCAGAGCGTGTCGGGGGCGGCGCCGCAGGCGGGTGAGGCGAGGGCGCCGAAGAGGGCCTGGTCGTCGAGCGGGTTGGCGATCGTCGCCAGCAGCGCGCAGACGTCGGAGACCTGCTGCTGGGACCAGTAGCCGCGGCCGCCGACCACGTACGGGCGCAGGCCGGCGCGCTCGAGCGAGTCCTCGTAGGCGTCGAGGTGGGTGTAGGCGCGCAGCAGCACCACCATCTCGCCGCGGTCGACCCCGTCGTCCGCCAGCTCGCGCAAGCGTGCGGCGACGGCGCGGGCCTCGGCCAGGCAGTTGAGCGGGGTGCGCCCGTCGATCGCCGGCTCCAGCTCGATCCCATCCTCGTCCCAACCGTCACGCTCGGTCAGCAACAGCTCGACCGGCGACCCCTGGGGTCGATGGGCCGAAATCCCACGCATGCCGGGGGAAATCGGCCCATCGGCGGGCTTTTCTGGTGGCGCGCCGACTCGAAGGGGGCGGTACGAGGGTCCGAGGAGTGCCGTACCGAAGAGGTTGACGGCGGCGATCAGCTCCGGGCGGGAGCGGAAGTTGCCGCTCAGCTCCATCAGCTCGGCATCGGCGCGCTGTGCGATCAGGTCGCGCTGGCGGCGGAAGACGTCGAGGTCGGCGTGGCGAAAGCCGTAGATCGACTGGAACTCGTCGCCGACCACGACCAGCTCGCTGCGTGGCCCGCGCAGGGCCTCGATCAGCCGCAGCTGCAGCCGGTTGGTGTCCTGGAACTCGTCGACCAGCAGGTGGCTGAAACGGGTCCGGTAGGCCTCGCCGATCTCGGCCCGCTCCAGCAGTCGCGCGGCGAGGATCAGCAGGTCCTCGAAGTCGATCCCGGCGCGGCGCTCCTTGGCGGCCTCGAAGCGGGCCGAGAACAGCTCCAGCAGCTCAGCCACATGACGGTAGGCGTCGCCCCCCTCGCCGGCCTCGGCGGTGCGCGAGATCGCCGCCTCGATCGCCTCGCGGAAGGGGAGGATCGACTTCGCCTTGCTGTTGGGATGCAGCGCCCGCAGCTCGTCGAGCCCCGGCGCCGCGCCGGGCTCGCTCAGCCGCGCCAGCGCCCGCTCGATCGGCTCCCGCTTGGGGTCACCCTCGCGCATCTCCTCCAGGGCCTGACCAGCCGCTTCGATCGCCGCCGCGATCGCCTCGACCGGGTCGCCCGCCGGCGGCTCCGGAAGCCGTGGCTCCGCTTCGCCGCGACTGCGCAGCTCGGCATGGACCCCGGCCACGATCCCCCGCAGCCCGTCGATGTCATACGCCGCCACCAGCTCCTCCCGCGACTCCAAGGGCCGATGGGCCGCAGGCGTCCGCAGATCGGACGTTTGAGGCCCGTCGGCGGGCGGTTCGAGGAAGTCGCGCAGGGCTTCGTCGAAGGCCTCGCGGGCGGCGCGGGCGGTCTCGGGGGCGTCGAGGACGCGGAAGCCGGGGTCGATCCCCGCCGCCACCGGGTGGCCGGCCAGGAGCCGGTTGCAGAAGCCGTGGATAGTCAGCACCCAGGCGCCGCCGATCTCGCTCAACAGCTTTGCCGCCCGCTCTGAGCCGGCCTCGGCTCGCCGCGCCAGCTCCGCCCGGATCCGCTGGCGCAGCTCGGCCGCCGCCTTGTCGGTGAAGGTGAAGGCGAGGATCGCCTCGGGGGCGACCCCCTTGTCGCAGACGAGGCGGCAGTAGCGGTCGACCATCACCCCGGTCTTGCCGGTGCCGGCACCTGCCTCGAGCAGGACGTCGAGGCCGCTGACTTCGATCGCTGCCGCCTGCTCGGGGGTGGGAGCGCGCGCGCTCATCGCTCTTCAACGTCCTCGTCCTCGGCGAGCTCCGGGGCGCGATCACGGCGGCAGATCGGGGCGAAGTCGCAGAAGGGAGGGCAGGTGTCGTGATTGCGCAGGCCGCGGCGCGGGCCGGGGTCGCGGCGGATGTCGCCGGCCCGCATGCGGGCGACGATCTCGCCAGCGCGGCGCCGGGACTCGACCAGCAGCTCCTCCAAGCCCTCGGCGTCGACGACGTCGCGGCTATAGAGGCCGTAGTCGGCGAGGTCTTCGGCCGCCTCCTCGGCGACGACCCCGCGCGGGCGTCGGATCGAGGTCCCGCGCAGCGGGTGGTAGAGGCCCCCGACCGGTTCGGCGCCCCAGTGCTCGGCGACCGCCAGTAGGTAGAGCGGCAGCTGCAGCTTCGCCTGCTCCTCGAACTTCTCCCGCGCCGTCACCGAGCCGGAGAGCTTGTAGTCGATGACCAGGGCGCGGCCGTCGGCGGCGCGGTCGACCCGGTCGATCGCGCCGTGCAGGCCCCAGCCGTCCAGCTCCAGGGCCGGCCGCTCGGCCTCCTCCTGCGCGCCGAAGGCGGCCTCCAGGAGCCAGGGCTCGAAGCCGCCGGTCTCGCGGCCGGCCTCCTCGGCAAGGAAGCGCTCCAGCAGGCGCTCGACCCGGCGCGCCATCGCCCGCTCGGCGGGGTGGTCGCCGAGCTCGCGCTCGGCGGCGATCGCGGCGGCCAGCTCACGCCCGCGTGCGGTCCAGGCGGGGAGCGAGCCCGGCCGGGGCAGGGGGTCGCCGCCGGGGCGCTCCTTGTAGAGGCGCTCGAGGGCGGCGTGCATCAGCCCTCCCTGGACCAGCGGGTCCGGCTGTGGGTCGAGCGGCTGCGGGTCGAGCTCATGGCTGACGAACCAGCGGTAGGAGCAGAGGTCGAACCCCTCCAGGGTGGTGCCGCCGTAGGCGCCGACGGCGGCCAGCGACTCGATCGCCGCCGGGTTGGTCAGGGGGCCCGGCGCCCGCGAGGCGCTCTCGGCGGCACGGGCCGCGCCGATCCGGCCGGCGATGCGGCTGCGGATCGGCGCCTCGACCCCAGCCGCAGCGAGCAGCCGCTCGGCGTCGGCGGCGCGACCGTGCGCAGCCAGCGCCCGGGCCAGCTCGTCCTCCGAGGGTGCCTCGGCGAGCGGATGGACGACGCGGGCCAGGTCGCGGCAGCGGGTGATCGCCTCCTCGACGACGTCCGGCGACGACCCGTCGGGCGGCGGCGCCAGCAGCGCCCGCACATCGTCGAGCAGCGGCGAGCGGGACTCGGCGCCGCCGCTCTCGTCGCTGTCGCGGTAGGAGAGGAAGAGGCGTCGACGGGGGAGGGAGAGGCAGACCCCGAACAGGTAGCGCTCCTCCGCTTCGCTGTCGCGCCGGGGATCGAGGCCGAGCGAGCGGCGCTGGGCTTCGGAGAGGAAGGGGTCGCCGCCGCGATCGCGACGCGGGAACTCGCCGTCCTGGAGCGAGCCGACGAGGACATGGTCGAAGCGACCCGCGCGCAGGCGGTAGGGGCTAGCGATCCGCACCCGCCCCTCGACCGGGCCGCTCCAGACCCGGAACTCGAGCCCGGCGATCGTCGCCGCCAGCTCCGCCGGGCCGGGCGCCAGGTCGCCGAGCTCGGCCAGCTCGCCGAGTGCGCCGGCGATGGCGCCCGCGGCCCGCAGCTCCAGTCCGTCGCCGGGGCCGAGCGGCGGGCCGTCGTCCTCGCCTCGCAGCGGTCGCGAGGCCATCGTCGCCGCCAGCCTGCCGACCGCGGCCGCGAGGTCCGCCGCCGAGCGCGCCGCCGCCTCGCGCAGCCGCACCAGGTCCCGTGGCGGCTCGCCCTCCTCGCCCTGCCACAGCGACAGCGCCGTCTCCGCGTCCTCGACCCGGCCGCGCCGCAGCGCCCGCTCCAGCCAGTCGACCCGGCCCGGCGAGAAGCTCGACGGCCCGCGCAGGTAGCGCAGCAGATCGCCGGCTCGGCGGCTGCCGAACTCGGCCTCCAGCAGGGCCACCATGGCGCCGCCCACCGCCGTCCCGCTGACCGGCAGCTCCGCCTCCAGCGCCGTCGCCACGCCGTTAGCCTCCAGCGCCGTCGCGATCGCCGCGCCGCGCCGCGCCGGATCGCGCAGGGCGATCGCGATCGCGGCCGGGGCGGCGCCGCCGGCGACCAGCTTCGAGACCTCGGTGGCGATCGCCTCAGCCTCCCCCCGCACGCCGGCTGAGCGCAGCAGCAGGAGGCCCTCGCTCGGCGGCTGCGGCTCGGGGTCGAGGGCCCCGAAGCCGCGGGCGAGGTGGAAGAGCAGCGGGCTCTCGGTGTTCTCAGGCTCGGCCTTGGTCGTGGTCTCCTCGGCCGCGCCGATCCGCTCGCGCAGCTCACCGAGCAGCCGCGAGCGGGCTGCGAGGGCCGCATTGCCCTCTTCGTAGGGCAGGGCCACCGTCACCTCGGTCAGCGCCGCCAGCGCCTCGACCAGCTCGAGCTGGTTGGGGGTGAGGTCGTCGAGCCCGTATAGGAAGACCGGGCGCTCGCCCCAGAAGGAGCCGTCGCGGCGCAGCAGGTCGATCGCCTCGCGGGCGATTCCGTGAGCGTCGACCCGGCCGGTCCGCTCACGGACCTCCGCGTAGCCGCCGAAGAGGGTGGCGATGTCGCTTAGGTAGGCCGAGCCCTCCAGCGTCGCCGCGCCGGCCTCGACCGCGTCCGGCTCGAGTCCGGCGCCCTGCAGCTCGTCCAGCAGCCGCTCGAAGGCGCGGGCGAAGCCGGACCGCGAGGCCGAGCGTCGCAACGGCCCCAGGCGCCGGGCGCGGGCGTCGACGGCGACCGAGATGGCCCGCAGTCGCTGCGCTGCCGTGAGCTCGGCGCCCGGCGGCACTCCGCCCGCCGTGGCGACGGTCCGGAACAGCGCCCCGAAGGTCATCGCCGCTCCACCCAGCGCGGCCCCCTGCTCGCAGAGCTCGCGCTCGAAGGCGAAGACGTCGTCGACGGTCGGGACGACGAGGATCGGATCGCGTTCCAGGGCAGCGACGAATCGGCGCCGGACGAGGCCAGCGCGGGCGGAGTTCGGGGGTCCGTGGATCAGCTTCAGGGGCATATCGGCGAGCGACCCAGCATAGGTCGGCCTCCGGCGCGCAGCAGGGGCGACGCAGACCGCGCCACAAAGCCGCAAAGCGGGTGTTTCCCGTCCCCGTTTTGACGTCTTCCGGCCCCTCTAGATTGCGAACCAGCCCATGTCCCTCTGTTTCGTAGACCCAGCCGACGCAGTCCGTGCCATCGCCGACTCGGTCGGCCGTGAGGCGCGCCGCCAGCTGCTCGGCGAGGCGGTCCGCGCCTGGGTCGACGAGATCCCCGACACCGAGCTCGAGGTCCACTACGCAAAGGCGATCTCCGAGCTCGACGAGCACGACCTTTCGATGCTCGCTGCCTGGCACGGCTCGCTCGAGGTGGGCCACCCGGTCCCCAACCGCGACTTCCTGATGGGCGCCTTCGGCTCCCTCGGCGACAACCGCCGCGAGGCCCTCAAGCTCGCCGCCGGTTTCCGCGGCGAGGAGGCGGTCGACGCCGGGGTCACCGAGGAGGACGCCCTGGAGCTGGTCCTCGGCCTGCTCTCCCCGCCTCACCTGATGGCGCTCGCAGTGGAGGCGGTCGAGTTGTACATCTGGGATCGCGCCGGCTCCGACAACTAGCCAGAGTCCTGCAAACCGGCGCCTGTCGGCGTCCTCAGTCGGTCGGCGGCGGGTCACGCACTGATGTGCGCTCTCCCCTTGCCGACCTCCCTGCGTCCACCGACAGGCTTGGTTTTCGGACTCTGGCGGCTGTCTCGGACTACCCCAAAAAGCCGGGACGACGGCCCTGTTAACGTGATCCGAAAGGAGAGATAGGTCAGGCAGCGCCGTTGTCCGCGGCGATGTGCTCAGGGGTTGGCCAGGACAAAGTTCGGAGGGATTGCCGATGAGGAATCGCTTGAACGTGGCCCTCGCCACCGTTGTCGTTCTGGCCCTTGGGATCGCGCTGTTCGGGGCGGTCGCACTGGCGTCCTCGTACGGGGGCGGTCATTCGAAGGGGCCGCATCACTCGCGCCCGGCGTCGCACCATCACGGGCACGGTCACAAGCCGCCTCACGAGTCGTTGCCGCCGATCGATCTCAGTCAGGCCGAGAGCTGCGACTTCATCGCCGACCCCGGCAACCCGCTCTGCCTGCTGCCCTTCCCCGACGACTACTACACCGTCTCCGATCCGAGCAGCCCCACCGGCCGCCGCGTCGACCTCACCGCCGCGGGAATGCCGACCAATGCCTTCGGCACCCCCATCGACCCGGCTCCCTACAACGCCTCCGACGGGTTCAGCCCCGGCGCGGCGATCCTGCTCAAGGTCCCCGGCATCGACACCGTCGCCGACGTGCGGGAGACGGCCGCCGCACCGATCAATCACATCGGCCGGTACCGGAAGGGAAACTCGCCGATCGTCGTGATCGACGCCCAGACCGGCAAGCGCTGGCCGATCTGGACCGAGATCGACTCCACGGCGTCGGACCCGTCGAAAGCCGCGCTGGAGATCCACCCTGCCGTCAACTTCAGCTCCGGCCATCGCTACATCGTCGCCCTGCGCCATCTCCGCAACGCCGCCGACCAGAAGATCGAAGCCCCGGCTGCCTTCCGCTACTACCGCGACCGCGTCCGCTCCAAGCAGCCGCTGATCAACGCCCGCCGCGGCCACTTCGAAGCGATCTTCTCGCGGCTGCAGCGCTCCGGCATCCAGCGCCACGACCTCTACCTCGCCTGGGACTTCACCGTCGCCAGCGACCGCAACAACGCCGGCCGCGAGTTGGCCATGCGCGATGCTGCCTTCGCCCAGCTGGGCGACACGAACCTCGCCGACGGCGTGCCCCAGGGCACCTCGCCAACCTTTCAAGTGACCGGCGTCGAAACGGCGCCGAACCCCGGCCAGATCGCCCGCCGGGTCAAAGGCAGCTTCGAGGTGCCCTGCTACCTGTTCCCGAGCTGCGCCGCGGGCGGCACCATGCAGCTCGACGCCGCCGGGGCGCCGATCCAGAATGGCACCTGGACCGCCAACTTCGACTGCATCATTCCCGAATCGGTGGTGGCCGGCCCGGCCGGGACCGGGCGCCCGTCGCTCTATGGGCACGGCCTATTCGGCAGCGCCTCCGAGGTCGGGTCGAGCCCGCAGCGCAGCCTCTCCCAGGAACACGGGATCATCCAGTGCGCTACCGACGAGATCGGCATGTCGCAGTCCGACCTCCCCTCCGTGGTGGCGGCGCTGCAGGACATCTCCGCCTTCCCGACGATCCCCGACCGCCTCCAGCAGGGCCTGCTCGACGAGCTCTATCTGGGGCGGGCGATGATCAGCCCCAACGGCTTCACCACCGACCCCGCCTTTCACCAGGACGGGACCCTGCTCAGCGGCCCGGTGATCGACACCAGCCACCTCTATTACAACGGCAACAGCCAGGGCGGGATCATGGGCGGCGCCCTGACCGCCGTCTCCCCGGACTTCACCCGCGCCTCGCTCGGGGTGCCGGCGATGAACTACTCGGTGCTGCTGCCGCGCTCGGTCGACTTCGACCCGTTCTCCGCCGTCCTCTACCCGTCCTACCCGAACGAAACGGCGCGGCCGCTGATCCTCGACCTGATGCAGATGCTCTGGGACCGCGGCGAGCCGAACGGCTACGCGAGCCGGATGACCGACCGGCCGCTGCCGGACACGCCGCCCCACCAGGTGCTGATGAACGTCGCCTTCGGGGACCACCAGGTCACCGTCTACCAGGCGGACGTCGAGGCGCGGACGATCGGCGCCGCCGCTCACCGGCCGGTTCTCTTCCCCGGCCGCTGGCCGGATACGGACGTGCTCTGGAACGTCCCCTCGATCCGCCGCTACCCGTACACGGGCTCGGCGATCTACTACTGGGACATCGGCCCCGTCCGCGAGGACCCGGCCAACCCGGGGGCGCAGATCGGCGTCGAACCGCCGCCCTGGGAGAACCTGCCGAACCGTTCCGGCGAAGACCCGCACGGGGCGCCGCGGGCAGCGGCCGCCGAGCAGCAGCTCGTCTCCGACTTCTTCGCCGGAGCGATTCCGGAAGCCGACAACTGCGGCGGTGGGCCCTGCTACGCAGGGGGCTTCACCGGCCCGTGAGCTCTGCCGCCTAGCCCGGCGTGCTGACGGAGAGCAGCGCCCCCCGCGCGATCGAGCCGATTCGCTCGCGGTACTCGGCCCGGCTCCAACCGCGGTCGACGGTCAGCTGGTCCCAGAGTGGGATCGAGAGGATTCCCCAGAGCATCTCCGCAGCGACCACCGGCTCCAGTCCGGCGCGCAGCCGCCCCTCCTCAGCACAGCGGTCCACGACCAGCCGGCAGACGCCTAGCAGGGCATCCATCCGGTCCTCCCAGGCGGCGGCCAGCGCCCGGTCCGTCGCGCGGCCGGCATAGACGCTGCGGGCGACGCCGGCGAAGCCGGCGACATACTCCGCCCACCAGGCGACCAGGCCATCGAGCACCGCCGCCGCGTCGGCGGCATTGAGCGCCTCCCTGACCGACGCTTCGGCGCCGCCCCGCTCGTCGATGTCGGCGAGGGCCGCCTTCAGGAGCCCGGCCCGGGAGCCGAAGTGGCGATAAACGGCCTGCCGCGAGTAGCCGGCATGGGCGGCGATCTTCGCCAGCCCGGCGTGCGTCGCCCCCTGCGTTTCCAGCAGCTCGCGGGTCGCGTCGACAAGCGCGCGCCGGGTTGCCTCGCTATTGCCGGAAGCCATGCGTTACATACTGTAACGTAACGACCTCGAACGGGCGATGCGAGGAGGAGAGAGATGAGCGCGGAAATGAGACCGGCAGAGGTGGCTCGGGCGGCGATGACGGCCGTGCGGGAAGGGGAGCGCGAGGCCTGGCTGGCTCTCTTCAGCGATGACTGTCGGGTCGAGGACCCCGTCGGCCACCTCCCCGCGGTCGTCGGCCGCGATGCGCTGGGGCGGTTCTGGGATCAGGGAATCGAGCCCCTGCGCTCGGTCGAGTTCGAGATCGGCCGCCAGTGGGAGGCGGGAGGGGAGGCGATGCTGCTGGCGACCGTGACCGTGGTCGCTCCGAACGGCGTCGAGGTGGCTTACGACGGCGCCTTCGGCTACTTGGTCGACGCGAGCGGCCGGATCATCTCCCTGCGTGCCTTCTGGGACCTGCCCGCGGTTGCCGCTGCCTTGACGAGCTAGAAGGTCAGGCCAGAGCCGCGCGAATCTCGGCGATCGCCTGCTCGTTGTCGCGGAAGTGGACGGCGCTCATGCCCGCTTTGCGGGCGCCCTCGATGTTGGGCAGCAGGTCGTCGACGAAGAGGCAGGCTTCGGCCGGGAGGCCAATCCGCTCCAGGGTCATCTCGTAGATCTGCGCTTCCGGCTTGCGGACACCGACGAAGCCGGAGTCGACGACGGTCTCGAAGATCTCGTCGACGGGGAGCATCGAGCGCCAGACCGGCTCCCACTCGCGGACGTTGTTGGTCAGCATCGCCATCCGTTTCCCCTCCCGCTTCAGCGCTTGCATCAGCTCGATCATCGGCAGGTTCGGATGGAGCGCCTCGAAGTAGGTCTCGCGAAAGCGGTGCAGCTCCGGCCGGTGGCCGAGCAGCGGCTCCAGCCCGTCGCCGAGCCGGGCTAGGAAGTCGACCTCGGCGATCTCGCCCCGCTCCAGCGCGTAGAGGGGGTTTTCGCCGTCCTCGTCGGTGACGGCGCGCATCGCCTTGCCGAGGTTCTCGGGCGAGATCCCGATCTCGTCCTGGACCGCCATGAAGGAGGTCAGCAGCGGCGTCGTCAGGACGCCACCGAAGTCGCAGACGACCGCCTCGATCTCAGCCAACGGGACGCGCCACCTCGTAGGTGCCCAGTCCCTCGCGCCCCTCGACCGACCAGCGGAAGAAGGCGATCTCGGCATTGAGCCCGCGACGCCGGACCGAGGCCGAGCTGATCAGCGTCCCGGCGCCGCGCAGCGGCCGGCCGTCCTCCATGTCCGGCCACAGCTCCAGCGTCACCCGCCGCTGCACCCCGTCGTCGCCGTACTCGGTGGAGATCAGTGCCTCGTCGAAGCTGACCGGGGCGGCATCGGGGTCGCAGAGCACTGCCGCGACTTCCTCCTCGCCGTGCTCGCGGGCGCCGGCGGGCAGGGCCGAGGTCAGGGCCAGCAGTCCTCCGTCGGAGAAGACGATGCCGATCGACCGTCGCAGGATCAGGCCCGGGTCGCTCATCGGGCGCCAGCCTATTGGCGCGAAAAGGGTTATGCGGTGAGGGGCTGGATTACCGCGATGAGTCGGCACCGTGATCCGCCTCGCCAGCCGTCGGACCGCCACCCGGGCCCCGCGACCCTCACCTGGCTACCATTGGCCCATGTCAGACGAGCCGGCAGCTACGCCAGAGCAGCACGCCGAAGTCCTCACCGAGGAGGACGTGTTCGAGGCCCTCGAGGAGGTCATCGACCCCGAGCTCGGCCTCGACTTCGTCTCGCTCGGCCTCGTCTACGGCGTCGAGATCGAGCAGGAAGACGTCTACGTCACCTTCACCCTGACCACCCCGGCCTGCCCGATCGGCCCCCAGGTCTCCGAACAGATGAAGGAGTTCGTCGGCGACCTCCCCGGCGTCAACGCGGTGCACCCGAAGATGGTCTTCGATCCTGCCTGGTCACCGGAAATGATGACCGACGACGCCAAGTTCGCACTCGGCTTCTAGTCAGGGATTCCGGGGTCATAGAGGTTCTGAGCGGGTTCGGACTCCGTTGTAAACTGGCTAGGCTCGACTTCCCGGGGAAGCTCGATCAGTAGAGGTGCTGCGGGGGCGGGAGCTATTCGATTTCGGGACTGCCAACCGACGAATACCTGATCGAATTCTGGCCCCTCGACCCCAAATGGCAGACTCAGTTCTGGGACCACAAGGCGAGTTGGGATGAAAGCGGCTCCACTCTTGCTCGCGGCGGGCACCACGACGACGGGAATCGACGCGGATATGGCGCTGGAACCTCTCCCATAACTGCCACCGGTCGTGCCTAATCCGGTCGCGCCCAGACCCCTCGCCACGCCGCCCTTACAACCATCGCCCCCACAGCTACAGGTGTCGCCACACCGGATGCACCGACACTGTCGAAAGGGTTCCTACCGGAAAGGTGTGGGCGACAAAGCGCGATGCGTGCGCAGGCATAAGCACCAGCATCCTCGGCGCCTTGGGACTTGGCCGCGCTCAGGCTAGACGCCGTTTAGGCAGTTGCGGTGCGAAGGTCTACGACGCCGCAGGGCAGCTCGTCGGCCCGATCGACAATCTCGGGGTCTCCGGTTAGGAGCTGCGCCCCCTCGGCATCCGCGAGCGCGATGGCAAAGCAATCGGCCAAGGCGATTGGATTCGCTGCCTTGAGGCCCGCGACAGCGCGCATGGCAGAGACGCCGGGCAAGTGCTCGGTGATCTGTGGGCGTAGCTCGGAGAGCACCTCGTCGGCCTCCTGGCGACCGTGGTCACGGATCGTCCGGTAGTGGACCTCGACCAGATTCATCCAGCTCATCGGCGGCCGTTCGCGGTCGAGCGTTTTGGCGACCACGGTGGCCGCGGGCTCATCGCCGTCGAGCCATGCCAGCACGGCCCAAGAATCGAGACAAGACTTCACTGACTATCGGGGCTCGCCGCGGCGGTCCTCTAGAAGCCGCTCGGCCATGCCGCTTCCCGCGAACCTGCCGCGTAGATTCGAGCGTCGATTAGATCGCCGGACGACGATGCCGTCGTCTATTGGCTCAAAGGACACGTCAGCGCCAGGACCGAGACCGACCTGATCGCGCAAGTCCTTGGGAATGACGACCTGCCCTTTTGCTCCCATTTTCTGCGTCATACGGCGACAGTATAACGTGCTAGTCTCGTCAACACGGCCAGGTGAGAGCTATGCTGATCGCCACGGGGCCGGTGTTCACAGCACGCGGCCCCGCATCATTCGTCGTCGATTCGCGGTAGCTGACGCGCACCGTCATCGCCCGTGACCGGGACCTCTTCCGCAGCGACGTCGAAGTCGTAGTCGCGGCTTGGGCGCCGGTCGCCGGCCCCACCGCCGCTCGGCATCCCCACGACCACGAAGCGCCCGATCGTAAAGCGGCGCAGCACGCTGCGCACGATCGCCCGGGTCGGTGGGATCAGCAGCAGGAGGCCGACGATGTCGGTTAGGAAGCCGGGAGCCAGCAGCAGCGTGCCGCCGACGACGATCAGCAGGCCGTCGACGACCTCCTTGCCGGGGAAGCGGCGCTGGGCGAGGGCTTCGTTGAAGCGCCGCCAGGCGCCGCGGCCCTGGTGTTTGAGCAGGAACGAGCCGAGCAGGGCGTCGGCCAGTAGCAGCGCCAGGGTCGGCCAGAGGCCGATCGCTTCGCCGACCTGGATGATCACGTAGAGCTCCGCGATCGGGACGACGATGAAGAGAGCGATCAGCAGGAAGGGCATGCTCGAAGCCTAGCCACGGGGGCGCGTCGGCCCGCTCGCACCGCGGGGTCAGGCGACGTTCTTGGCGGCGGCGCCGGCCGCCTGCTCGAGCTCGGCGATCGACTCGTCGATCCCGTCGGAGATCGCTTCCACGTCCTCCATCGAGTCGTAGTCGGCGAGCAGGCCGAAGCCGACGTGGCCGTTGTAGCTCATGATCGCGATCGCGAGGGCGTGGTTCTGGGGCAGGAAGGCGACCGGGAAGACCTCCTCCAGTTCCCTGCCCAGTACGTAGAGGGGCAGCTGCGGGCCCGGCACGTTGGTGACGA
The DNA here is from genome assembly GCA_963812145.1 of uncultured Solirubrobacterales bacterium. Classification (GTDB taxonomy): domain Bacteria; phylum Actinomycetota; class Thermoleophilia; order Solirubrobacterales; family 70-9; genus VAYN01. The sequence goes on along the minus strand of CAWEUG010000002.1, from coordinate 214,176 downwards.
TCAGGTTGAAGAGGCGGGTCGAGAAGTTGATCCGCGAGGCCTGGGCGAGCAGGGTCGGCGGCGCGAAGTCGTTGAAGCGGGAGATCACTTCGGCGCCCAGCGCCTGTTTGGAGCGCTTCAGCCCCGCCATCTCCTCGCTGATCACCCGCAGTCGCCGCACCGGGTCCTCGACGTAGACCGGCAGGGGCCCGCGCATCAGGGCGATCCGGTTGCCGAGGTTGCCGCGCTCGTCCTCGCTGCGGATCGAGACCGGGACCAGCGCCCGCAGCTCCAGCCCCTCGGTGCGGATGCTGCGGTTCTGCAGCCAGCTGCGCACGGAGCCGGTGACGACGGCGAGGACGACATCGTTGACGGTGCCCCCCAGCGCGTCCTTGATCCGTTTGAAGGCGGCGAGGTCGGAGCGGACCCAGACGTAGCGGCGGTGCGGGCCGATCGGCTGGTTGAGCGGCACGTCGGGCGCCGGGTCGGCGAAGGCGCTGACGATCTCGCTGACTCCCTCCAGGGCCTCGACCGCCTTGCGCGCCGTTGTCTCCGGGCTGCGCACCGCCTCGACCGCCCGCTCGGCGAGCTTGATCGGCGTCGCGACGAAATCGCTGATGCCGCGTGCGACCAGCTCGGTGGTCCCGGGTTCGGGCTGCGGCACCCAGGCGTCTTCGACCGCCGCCGGCTCCGGGTCCCGCTCGAGATCGAAGAGGACGGTGCCGATGTCGACGCCGGAGACGCCGTCGACCATCGCGTGGTGGGTCTTGGTCAGGATCGCGAAGCGGTCGCGCTCCAGCCCCTGCGCCAGCCACAGCTCCCAGAGTGGCTTCGAGCGATCCAGCTGCTGGGAGAAGACGCGCCCGGCCAGCCGTTTCAGCTGCGCTTCGCCGCCCGGCTCCGGCAGCGCGGTGTGGCGGATGTGGTAGGTCAGGTTGAAGTTGACGTCGTCCGCCCACAGCGGCCGACCGGCCTCCAGGGGCGGCACGACCAGCTTCTGGCGGAAGCGCGGCACCTGGCTGAGGCGCCCGCGCACGTGCTCGACCAGGTCGACGTAGCGCGGCGGCGGCCCCTCGAAGATCAGGATCGCGCCGACGTGCATGTGGCTGTTCGAGCTCTCGTTGGTCAGGAACGAGGCGTCGACCGCGGTCAGGCGGTCGAGATGGCGTCCGTCGGTGCTCATCCCGCAAGGCTAGCTTCGCCCGGCCGCCGGGGCCAGTCCGCTGTCGCAGCCGCAACCTCGCCACCGCTACCCTGCATGCATGGCAGCCACCGCCACCGCCGCTCCCAAGCGGGTTCTGCTCGCCGCTCCGCGCGGCTACTGCGCCGGCGTCGACCGCGCCGTGCAGACGGTCGAGCGGGCGCTGGAGCTGCACGGTGCCCCCGTCTACGTGCGCAAGGAGATCGTCCACAACAAGCACGTGGTCGAGGAGCTGGCCAAGCGCGGCGCGATCTTCGTCGAGCAGGAGACCGAGGTGCCGGAGGGGGAGATGGTCGTCTTCTCCGCCCACGGCGTCGCCCCCGCCGTTCACGACAACGCCGCCTCCCGCAACCTGCGCACGATCGACGCCACCTGCCCGCTGGTGACCAAGGTCCACGTCTCCGCCCGCCGCTTCGCCGCCGAGGGCTACACGATCGTGATGATCGGCCACGACGGTCACGAGGAGGTCGAAGGGACCACCGGTGAGGCTCCCGACAGCATCGTCCTGATCGAAACCGCCGACGAGGTCGAGTCGCTCGAGGTCTCCGACCCCGACAAAGTCGCCTTCATCACCCAGACCACGCTCTCGGTAGACGAGACGGCAGAGGTGATCGCCGCCCTGCGGGCCAAATTCCCGGGAATCGTCAGCTCCAAGTCAGACGACATCTGTTACGCGACGACCAACCGCCAGATCGCCGTCAAGCAGCTGGCCCGCGAGTGCGACCTGGTCCTCGTGATCGGCTCCACCAACTCCTCCAACTCCAACCGCCTGGTCGAGGTGGCGCGGGAACACGGTTCCGCCTCGCACCTGATCGACAACCACACCCAGGTCCAGGAGGAGTGGCTGGCGGGCGTCGAGACCGTCGGCATCACCTCCGGCGCCAGCGCCCCCGAGGAGCTGGTCGAGAGCCTGGTCGAGTTCTTCCGCGAGCGCGGCGCCGAGGACGTCTCCGAGCTGCGCACCGTCCACGAGGACGTCCGCTTCATGCTGCCGAAGGAGATCCGGCAGGAGCTCGCGGCCCGCGCTTAGAGCTTTTGGCCCCTACAGGGGCTCAATCCGCGTAGCGGTGGTGCAGCATCAGGTCGTTGCCGTCGGGGTCGCAGAACAGGGCCATGTGGCAGACGCCGGTGTCGAAGGTGTCGCCGTTGAATTTGACGCCCTTCTCCTCAAGTTCTGCCCGGGCGGCGGCGACGTCGTCGACGTGCAGGGCGGGGTGGGCGTTTTTCTGCGGTGCGAACTCCATCCCCATTTTGGCCGGCTCCCAAATGCCGAAGCAAGTCTCGTCGACCCAGAACTCGTAGTCGGACTTGCTGTCGGGGCGCAGCCCGAGCGTCTCGACGTAGAACTTGCGGGAGCGGTCGGCATCCTTGGAGGGGACGCCGACGAAATCGAGCTTGGTGACCATGGTGTTCTCCTTTTCAGGGGGTGGCGGCGGGGAAGCTGACGGACCAGATCCGCATACCCGGGGTGGGGCGGAGGGTAACGGCGTGCGCCTCGTGGCTCGGATGCTCGGCCAGGGGGTAAAGAGCGGGCCTGGTGACGCCGATCTTCGCGGTCTGCCTCCCGTCGAGCTCGATCGCGATCTCGCCCGCACCCTCGACCGTCGCGAAGGCGCCCCCAGCGGCGTAGTCCAGCGTCAACTCCTCGCCATCCTCGCCGGCGGTCCAGGGGCGCTCCCAGGAACCGCCCGGGAACACCTCGGGAGTGGGGGCGGTGACCCAGGCACCTGGCCCATCGCTGGGTCGCAGCGATGCCATCGGCTCCGGCAGTGGCTGCAGGGCGTCGATCTCGCGCAGCTCTTCCTGGATCGCGATCTCCGTCGCCAGGTACTCGCCCTCGCCGAAGTGGACCCAGGCCAGCGCGCCGCCGAGGCTCCAGAGGAAGAGGCTGGGCCAACCCTCGCAGCCATAAGAGCCCCAGAGTTGGTGCTCGGCGTCGATCGCGACCGGGAACTCGACCCCGAGCGCATCTAGGCCGGCGCCGACCGTGGCCGCGTCGGCGCCGAAGGGGAAGCGCGGAGCCTGGACGCCGATCACGCTGAGCCCGGCCTCGCGGTAGCGGCGCGACCACTCGCTCAGGTAGGGCAGCGTCCGCACGCTGTTGAGCTGGGCGAAATCGATGAAGTGGACCAGCGCCGGTCCGCCCGCCGTCAGCGCCGGCATCGACTCGGGCTCGGTGCCGATCCAGGTGAGGCCGTCGGGCAGGTCGGGAGCGGCGATGTTGTCGCGTCCGGGGAGCACGCCCGGACGTTATCCTGGGCCGCCTTGGCTGAGCTTGGTGCCTTCCTGCTGCCGGCAGTGCCGCTCCTGGCGCTGCTCGTCTGCCTGCTGTTTGGCCGCTACCCCGGCTGCGAGGCGGTCGTCCGTCTCTCCGAGCGGCTTGCCGCCGGCTCGCGCACTCACCGCGCCGGTGCCGGACCCCGGCGAGCCCCGCTCCGCCCCCGCTCCTTCGCTCCCGGCGGGGGGCTCCTGCTCGCGCTGTCGTTCTCCGGCCGCGCCCCGCCCGCTTAGCGCCGGTCCAAGCTTCCGCGTTTCGTCCCGCCGTCCGGTATCGCCGGTTGGCGCCCACGAGCGCGCCCACGATCGATAGGAGACAACTGATGAAGCACGCAAGCAAAGTGGTTCTGGCGTTGGTCGCGCTCGCTGCGACGTTCGGCCTCGCCGCCTGCGGCAACAGTGACGAGGACAAGTCCGAAGCGGTCAGCGGCCAGTTCGAACTGGTCTCCGGCGCTCCCGCCAAAGACCAGGGGGTGTCGGGAGAGGCGACGCTCGAACGGGCCGGCGGCGCCACCACCGTCTCGCTCGTCGCCAGCGGCCTCGAGCCCGACACCGAGTACGTCGCTCACCTCCACACCGAAGGCTGCGACCAGGCCGAACCGGGCGGGCCACACTTCAAGTTCGACCCCACCGGTGGTGATGAGCCGCCGAACGAGATCCACCTCGAGTTCAGCTCGGACGCCAAGGGTGCCGGCGAAGCCGAAGCATCCAGCGACAGGGAAGTGCCGGTCGGCGAGGCCGGCTCGGTCGTCCTGCACGAAGCCGAGGCCGATCACATGACTTCCACCGGCGGCGGCGAAGTCGAAACGATCTTCGTCCACGCGGGCCACCATCACGAGGAAGAGGCGGCCCCGGTGAAGATCGCCTGCGCCGAGCTGGAAGGCGGCGGGAGCGCTTCGAAGCCGGGCGACAACCCCGAAAGCGCCAGTATGGGCGGCAAGGTCCCCACCGTCGTCATCCGCAATGGCGAGCCGGTCGGCGGCATCGAGGAGCTCGAATATGACGCTGGCGACCAGATTCGCTTCGAGGTCAGCTCCGACGTTGCCGACGAGGTGCACGTGCACGGCTACGACCTGATGCAGGACGTCGCCGCCGGTGGCACGGTCAGCTTCGACTTCCCGGCCGAAATCGAAGGCATCTTCGAGGTCGAGCTCGAGGGTCGCAAGGAGCAGATCGCGGAGATCCGGGTCAACCCGTGACCTTCCTGCCGTTCGCGCACGCGCTGGCCGCCCGGCAGGACCTGCCGATCCCGGCCTGGCTGTTCGCCTGGGGGGCGTCGATCGTCCTGATCGCGTCCTTCTTCGCGCTCGCGGCGGCCTGGCGCAAGCCCCGTCTCGAGGAGGCGCACTGGCGCCCTCTCGGGGCGGGGCTGTCCCGCGCGCTGGTCAGCTGGCCGGTGCAGGTTCTGTGCGGCCTCATCGGGGTCTTCTTGCTCGCCGTCGCCGTCTACGCCGGCCTGCATGGGACCGAAGCGCCCGATCGCAATTTCGCCCTCACCTTCCTCTTCGTCACCGCCTGGCTCGGCTTCCCGTTCTTCTCCGCCTTGCTGGGGAACATCTTCCGGCCCTTCAACCCGTGGCGCGCCGTCGGCCGCGCCGCCGGGGCGAGCTTCCGTGCGATCGCCGGACAGCGGGCCGCGCACCTCGCCTACCCCGAGAAGCTCGGCCGCTGGCCGGCCGCGATCGGGCTGATCGCCGTCGTCTGGCTGGAGATCGTCTACGGCTCCAGCGGCGGCGTCGCCGTCGGTCTCGACCCCCACGCGGCCGCCACGGCCGCCCTCGTCTACAGCGGCTACACGCTGGCGATGATGGCCCTGTTCGGGACCGAGGAGTGGTGCGAGCGCGGGGAGATCTTCTCGGTCTACTTCGGGATGTTCTCCCAGCTCGGCTGCTTCGGGGTGGAGGAGGGCAGGCTCGGCCGCCGCCGTCCCCTCGCCGCCGCGGCCCGCTGGGCGACCCTCCCCGGCTCGGCCGCCGTCGTCATCGCCTCGATCGCCACGACCAGCTTCGACGGCGCCCAGGAGGGGGCGTTCAAGTCCGCGATTGAAAGCACCTTCGAGTGGTTCGTCGACCGCGGTCTCGGCCTGACGACCGCGCTGCGCCTCACCGACACCCTTTTCATCGCCCTCTGCTTCGTCGGCGTCGCCCTCGTCTACTTGCTCGGCGTGCGCGGAATGCGGACTATCCGCGGTGCGCCCCCGCTGGCGACGCTGCGCTCTGGCTTCGCCCACAGCCTGATCCCGATCGCGCTCGCCTACCTCGTCGCTCACTACTTCAGCCTCTTCGTCTTCCAGGAGCAGGCGCAGTTCACCTACCTGCTTTCGGACCCGCTCGGCACGGCGCACACCGACCTCTTCGGCACGGCGTCCGGCGGCATCGACTTCCGCCTGCTCAGCGCCAACGCCATCTGGTACGTCCAGGTCGGTGCTCTCATCGTCGGCCACGTCCTCGGCCTCACCCTCGCCCACGATCGCGCCCTCGTCTACTGGCCGAACTACCGCGACGCCTCCCGTTCCCAGTACTGGATGCTTGCGGTGATGGTCGCCTTCACCTGCTTCGGCCTCTACCTGCTGTCAGTCTCCAACGGGTGACCTTGCCCCTGGCCCACGTCGGCCACTACCTCTGGGTCCTCTACCTGCTGCCGGTCCTCTTCGTGATCGCCGGCATCGTCAAGACCGTGCTCTCAGAAAGGCGCAGGAAGAAAGACGACTGACGCGACTTGCTGTCTTACTTCGCCAACCGCGACCAGAAGCGAACCAGCGCTCGCTCCTGATTGATCCCCAGCTCCGTCGTCAGGCGTATTCCCTCCGGAAGTGCGGGAAAGGCCGCGTTTGCCTCCAGTTCGCTCAGCCTTTCCTTATGCGCCTTTAGCTGCACCTTCGCCAGGGTCGCCGGATCGGTCCCGAAGAAAAGCTTCAACGCCGCAAGATCGCGACCTTCGTACATCAGGTCCGTTGGCAGGGCACGCCACTCCGCGAGCACTTTCCGTCCCCGCTTCGTCAGCCTGTAGAAGCGCCGCCGCCGACCGCTCTCTTCTTTGTTTTCGTCGAGCAATCCCGCTTCGGTCAGTCGTGTGCACTCGGTGTAGATCTGCGTATGCGGCACCGGCCAGACATTGAAGACGCTCATCTGAGCAAACCGTTTGAGCTCGTAGGGCGTCGCCGGCTCGCTCATCTCCAGCAGGCCGAGCACGATGTAGGAGGTCTCGGAAAGACGCGAGCTTGACACCCGTGGAACCGTACCTTACGATGCGCATCGTTTGATCCGTACGGTTGGAATCAAACTATCGGGCAAGAAAAGGAGAGGCGATGCGCAGGGTCTTGGTGATGGGAATTCTGCTTGGGCTGCTCGCGTCGGTGGGCACGGCGAGCGCCCTGCGCAGCATCGAACGGGTGACGCTGCGAGCCGGGAACCTCGTGGTCCACGGCCACGGCGGGTTTCGTCCCGAAGCGCTGCCGAAGGACCATGACGCTCCGATCACCGTCGAAGGTGGCGGCAGGATCTCCACGATCACCGGCGAGCTGCCGCCGACCTTGGACGAAATAAACTTTGAATTCGATCGCCACGGCTCGGTCGATACGACCGGCTTGCCGGTTTGCACCAAAGCGCAGCTCGTGTCCACCGACACCGCCGCCGCCCGCCGAGCCTGCGGCGGCGCGATTGTCGGCAAAGGCTTCGCGCGTGCCGTCGTCTCGTTCCCCGAACAGCCCCCGATCCCCGTCTCTTCGCCGATCACGATCTTCAACGGCCCGAAGAAGCACGGCGACGATACCGTCCTCGCTCACTCGTACATCGGCGTTCCCTCGCCGTCGGCGGTCGTCATCCCGGTGGTGATCGAAAAGATCAGCAACGGGATTTATGGGTACCGCACCGAAACGAAGATCCCCAAGCTCGTCAATGGTTACGGCCATCCCGTCTCCGGCTCGCTGAGGGTTTCGCGCAAATGGACCTACAAAGGCGTGCGCCACAGCTATGTCAATGCTCGTTGCGCCAATGGGCGCCTGCAGGCCCGCGGCGAATTCAGCTTCGCCGACGGCACCGTCCTCAGCGGGACGTTCCTGAGGCGCTGCACGGTGAGAAGGTAAGTCTGAATGGAAGGGTGTGCCGTGAGTCACCATCGCGAGTCACCGCCTCTCGAAACTCCCGAGCAGGCACTGATCTCCTTCGCGGAGGCGCTCAATGGCGGTCGGCTCGACATCGCTACCGCCTGCTTCGCCAGAGACGCGTACATCTTGACCCCAAGCGCGACCGCGATCCGTGGCCGCGAGGGCATCCGTTCGATCCTGGCCCAGCTGATTGCCGGTCGCACACAGATCCAGGTTCAGGTCGACAACATGCTCACGGTGGGAGCTGTCGCGTTGAGCTGCGCGGGTTGGACGCTGCGCTCGGCAGGCCCGGAAGAATCTTCCTTGGAACAGGTATGCGTGCCCACGGTCGTGCTGCACCGCATCGAGGACGCTTGGAAGCTGGCGATCGTGGCGCCCTGGAGACAGAGCCAGGCGCGGGTTGCGGCTTCTCTCTAAAGGATCTCGGCCAGCCGCTGCTCGAGCGCGGCCGAGATCTCGTCCCGCACCGGCCCCTCGGCCAGCCGTTCGACCAGCGACTCGAGGAAGCCTTCGATGATCAGGGTTTTGGCCCCGGCCGGGTCGAGCCCGCGCGAGGTCAGGTAGAAGAGCTGCTCCTTGTCGATCTGGGCGATTGCCGCCGCGTGGGTGCAGCGGACGTCGTCGGCGAGGATCTCCAGGCCCGGGATCGCGTCGGCGTGAGCGTCGGTGGAGAGCAGCAGGTTGCGGCTCTCCTGGAAGGCGTCGGTCTGCTGGGCGCCGGGGTCGACCTTGATCATCCCGCGCCAGACCGCGGTCGAGCCGGCCGCGAGAACGCCGCGGAAGGCGAGGTCGGAGTTGGTGTTGGGCGCCGCGTGCTCCTGGATCGTGTCGAAGTCGAGGTGCTGCCCGGCGCCGCCGGCGTAGCCGCCGGTGACGCGGGCCTCGGAGCCGGGGCCGGCGAGCTTGGTCTCCATCCGCACCTTGCCGCGCCCTGAGCCGAAGCCGAGGGCCGCCCAGTCGAGGCGGGCGTCGCGCTCGACCTGGGCGCGCTGGGTGGCGAAGATCCAAGCCTTCTCGGAGATGTCCTGGGTGTTGACGTAGCGCAGGGTCGCCGCCTGGCCGACGCTCAGCTCGACCACCGAGTTGAGCAGTCCGTCGACCTCGTCGTTCGGTGAGGACCAGTGCTCCCAGACCTCCGCTTCGGCGCCCTCCTCGAGCACGATCAGGGTGCGCCAGCCGATCGCGGCGCCGTCGCGGTCGACCGGGACCTCGATCCGGATCGGCTCGGCGACCGTGACCTCGCGTGGCACGTGGACCAGGACGCCGTCGCTCCAGCCCGCCTCGTTGCGGGCGACGAAGGGGTCCTCGACCGGAACCAGCGAGCCAAGATGCTCTTGCACCAGCTCGGCGTGGGAGGAGACGGCCTCGGCGAGCGAGACCACCGTCGCGCCCTCGGCGCCGCTGACCTCGGCCTCGGCGTCGGCCTGCTCGTAGGAATCGATCTCCAGGTCCGAGAGGTCGGTGAATTCCCAGCCCTTCGACTTGTGATTCGGCAGCGGCAGGCTCTCCGCGAGAGAGGCGCCCTGCCGGCGCCTCTCCGAAAGCCAAGCGGGTGCGGTCGCGACCTCAGCCAATTGAGCCCTCCATCTGCAGCTCGATCAGGCGGTTGAGCTCGACCGCGTACTCCATCGGCAGCTCTTTGGTGACCGGCTCGATGAAGCCGTTGACGATCATCTTCGAGGCCTCCTCCTCGTCGAGCCCGCGGCTCTGCAGGTAGAAGAGCTGCTCGTCGCCGATTTTCGAGACGGTCGCCTCGTGGCCGACGTCGGCGTCGTTCTCGTCGATCCGGATCGTCGGGTAGGTGTCCGAGCGCGAGTCCTCGTCGAGCAGCAGCGCGTCGCAGACCACCTTCGAGCGCGACTCGGTCGCGCCGTCGGCGATTTCCAGCAGGCCGCGGTAGGTCGCCCGGCCGCCGTCCTTGGAGATCGACTTGGAGAAGATCGAGGACGAGGTGCGCGGTGCCGCGTGGATGATCTTGCCGCCCGCGTCCTGGTGCTGGCCCTCGCCGGCGAAGGCGATCGAGAGGATCTCGCCGTGGGCTTCGGGGCCCATCAGGTAGATCGACGGGTACTTCATCGTCAGTTTCGAGCCGAGGTTGCAGTCGACCCACTCCATCGTCGCCTTCTCGTGCGCGACGGCGCGCTTGGTGACGAGGTTGAAGACGTTCTGCGACCAGTTCTGGACCGTCGTGTAGCGCACCCGCGAGCTCTTCTTGGCGCAGATCTCGACCACCGCGGAGTGCAGCGAGTCGCTGGAGTAGACCGGCGCCGTGCAGCCCTCGATGTAGTGGACGTCAGCGCCCTCCTCGCAGATGATCAGCGTCCGCTCGAACTGGCCCATGTTCTCGGTGTTGATCCGGAAGTAGGCCTGCAGCGGCATCTCGACTTTGACCCCGGCCGGCACGTAGACGAAGGAGCCGCCCGACCAGACGGCCGAGTTGAGAGCCGCCAGTTTGTTGTCGTTGGCCGGGATGATCGTCGCCCAGTACTCGCGGACCAGATCCTCGTGCTCACGCAGGGCGGTGTCCATGTCGGTGAAGATCACGCCCTGGGCCTCGAGCTTCTCGTTGACCTGGTGGTAGACGACCTCGGACTCGTACTGGGCGCCGACGCCGGAGAGGAATTTGCGCTCCGCCTCGGGAATGCCGAGCCGGTCGAAGGTGTTTTTGATGTCCTCCGGGACCTCGCTCCAGTCGCGGCTGTTCTTCTCCGAGGCGCGCACGAAGTAATGGATGTCGTCCCAGTCGATCTGACCGAGGTTGCCGCCCCATTCCGGGGTCGGGCGCGAGTAGAAGTGCTCCAGCGCCTTGAGGCGGAAGTCGCGCATCCACTGCGGCTCGTTCTTGTAGTCGGAGATCGATTCGACGATCTCGCGCGAGAGCCCCTTCGGCGCCTTGTAGGCGTAGTCGGACTCGGAATCGTGGAAGCCGAACTTCTCCTTGTAATCGGAGTTGATGCCGGCGAGATCTCGTTTCTCTGCGACTGCCTCGGGCGTTGCCATGTCTAGTCGACCTCCAGGGTGATGGTGTCGTCCTCGATGGCTATCGGGAACGTTTGCACCGGCGTGAAAGCTGGGAGCGTCTTCGGCCTGCCGGTGCTGAGGTCGAAGAGGGAGCCGTGACGGGGGCACTCGACAGTACAGGCAGCCGGATCGAACTCACCCTCGGCGAGCGGCCCGTTGTCGTGGGAGCAGCGATCCTCGATCGCGTAGAGCGTGCCCTCGCAGTTGAAGACGCCGATCTTGACCCCGTCGTGCTCGACCAAGCGCATCTCCCCGGGCGGAAGCTCGGTGGCAGGGCAGACGGCGATAGTGGTTCCAGCGGTGTCAGTCAAGAGGGGCGGTTCTCCTAGGCACGCTTGGCGCCAGTTAGTGCGGATCGAGACGTAATCCTACTTCTCCGGTCGGATTTTAGCGGCCGGGCCGGGTGGGCTTCGTTTACGAGATCGCGATGAGTTCGCGCCGCTCACGTGGTCTTATGTGCGTAAGCACTTCTGAAAGAGAGGACGGAGAGATGAGCGAGAGGACCAGCTATGCCCCCAGCACCCCCTGCTGGGTCGAACTGAGCGGGACGCCGGATATCAATGCCAGCGAGAGCTTCTACCGCGAGCTGTTCGGCTGGGAGATGCCCGAGCTGCCGAACTCTGTCGAAATGGGTGGCTACCGACGGGCGAAACTCGGCGGCCGCGACGTCGCCGGTGTCTCACCGCGGATGGAGGACGATCAGCCTGTCGTCTGGGCCACTTACGTCTCGGTCGAGGACGCCGCCGCGACCGCGGTGAAGGTCGGCGAGGCCGGTGGGGCGCAGATCGCTGAGCCGATGGACGTGGCCGGACTCGGCACGATGGCGGTCTTCGCCGATCCGACCGGTGCCGTCTTCGGCATCTGGCAGCCCGGCACCTTCGCCGGCGCGGAGCTCGTCAACGAGCCCGGCGCCTTCGCCTGGAACGAGCTCGGCACCCGCGACCCCGAGGCCGCCAAGGCCTTCTACAGCGCCGTCATCGGCTGGGGCACCCGCGAGCACGACATGGGGGAGATGGGCACTTACACCGAGTGGCTGGTCGGCGAGGACTCGATCGGCGGCATGATGGACGTCAGCGGCCGTCTCCCGGACGAGATCCCGGCGCACTGGCTCGTCTACTTCGCGGTCGAGAACACCGACGCCGCCGTCGAGACCGTCAAGTCCGCGGGCGGCGACGTCTCCTTCGGCCCGATCGACATCCCGGCCGGACGTTTCGCCATCGCCACCGACCCCCACGGCGCCGCCTTCGCCGTGATCCAGCAGCCCGACGACGGCGCGCAGCGCTAACGCTCTAACCGAGGTCGGCGACCGCTTCGCTGGGGTCGCCGGCCTCGCCCTCGTCCTCCCATTCGGCAGGCTGGCCGAGGCTGGCGCTCTTGACGATCTTCAGACCCAGCATCGCGCACTTCATCCGCGTCGCCGAGATCTCGATCCCGAGCAACTCCAGCACGTACTCCTTCGGCAGCCGCAGCAGCTCCTCCCGCGACATGCCGACCAGCTCGTCAGTCAGCAACGAGGTCGCCGCGGTCGAGATCGCGCAGCCTTTGCCCTCGAAGGCGACCTCGGCAACCCGGTCCTCGGCGTCGAGTCGGATCGTCACCCGCTGTTCGTCGCCGCAGAAGGGGTTGGTGTCCTCGAACTCGAGGTCGGGATCGGCGACGTGGCCGAAGTTATGCGGCCGCTTGTAGTGCTCGAGGATTTGGTCCCGGTAGAGCTCGTCCATGTGTCACCGAGGCTAGCGAAGCGGATAGAGTGGCCCGATGCCTATTAATCGTTGTCTCCTGATTATCGCCTTCGCCCTTGTCCTTGTCGCGGCCGCCTCGCTGCCGGTTCTCGCGCAGGGGGCCGGGAAGAACTCGACGAAGATCGTCGTCAGCCTCAAATTCCCGGCCTTTCACGGCAAGCTGACCTCACCTCGCAAAGGCTGCCTGGGCAGCCGCACGGTGAAGCTCTATCGCGAAAAGACCGGCAAGAAAAAGCAGCTGGGCAAGGACACGAGCGAGGACAACGGCAAGTGGGCGGTGCCGGTCGGGAAGAACCTCAGCTCCGGCGCCTACTACGCGACGGTCGCCAAGCGCGGCAAGTGCAAGGCCGCCAAATCGCAGGTGCTGACGATCGACTGACGGGTTAGGGGCGCTATAGCCCCCCTAACTCACCAATCGACTCAGAGGCCGAAGACGCGGCGGGCGTCTTCTAGGCCGTCGACCAGGCGGTCGATCTCGTCCGGCGTGGTGTAGACGCCGAAACTGGCCCGCGCCGTGGCGGCGACGCCGAGGCGGTCCATGAGGATCTGGGCGCAGTGGTGACCGGCGCGGACGGCGACGCCGTGGCGGTCGAGGATCTCGGAGACGTCGTGAGCGTGGATGCCCTCGATCTCGAACGAGACCGGGCCGATCCGCTCCGGGCCGCGGGGCGGGCCGAAGACACGCAGGCCGGGCGCGTCCGCCAGCCGCACCAGCGCGTAGTCGGCGATGGTGCGCTCGTGCTCCAGGACACTCTCCATTCCCAGCCCGTCGAGCCAGCGCAGCGCCGAGGCGATCCCGATCGCCTGGGCGATCGCCGGGGTGCCCGCCTCGAAGCGGGCGGGGACGTCGGCGTAGGTGGTGCCGTCGCGGCCGACCTTGCGGATCATCGAGCCGCCGCCGAGGAAGGGCGGCATCGCCCGCAGCAGGTCGAGCCGTCCCCAGAGGGCGCCGATCCCGGTCGGTCCGTAGAGCTTGTGACCGGTCAGCGCGTAGAAATCGACACCCAGATCGGCCACGTCGACAGGCAGCTTCGGGGCCGCCTGGGCGCCGTCGGCGAGGACCAGCGCGCCCGCAGCGTGGGCCAGCCGCGAGATCTCCGCAAGCGGGTTCTCGGCGCCGAGCACGTTGGAGACGTGGGTCACCGCGACCAGTTTCGGCCCCCGTTCAAGCAGCGCGGCGAAGGCGCTCATGTCGAGCAGGCCGTCGCCGTCGATCGGCACCCACTCGATCACCGCCCCGACCCGCTCGGCCAGCTGTTGCCAGGGGACGATGTTGGAGTGGTGCTCCATCTCGGTCAGCACGATGCGGTCGCCCCGGCCGACGTTGGCGTCGCCCCAGGCTCGCGCCACGAGGTTGATCGCCTCGGTCGCGTTGCGGACGAAGAGGACCTCGCGGCGGTCGCTGGCGCCGATGTGGTCGGCGACCGTGGCGCGCGCTCCCTCGTAGGCTTCGGTCGCCTCGGCCGAGAGGGTGTGGGAGCCGCGGTGGACGTTGGAGTGGTGGCGGCGCTCGTAGCGGTCAACCGCCTGGATCGAGGCCAGCACCCGCTGCGAGCTGGCGCCGCTGTCGAGGTAGGCGACCGGCTTGCCGTGGACCTCGCGTTCCAGCGCGGGGAAGGCGGCACGGACCTTCTCGATCGGGAACGCCGAGACGGGGGAGGGGCTCTTTGCGGTCGCCGGCTCCATGTCCCCGAGGAGGCTAGGCAGCAGCGCCCGCCTCCACCTCCTCGCGAATCCAGCCGTAGCCCTTCTCCTCGAGCACGCCGACCAGCTCTGGGCCGCCTTCCTTGACGATCCGGCCCTCGAACATGACGTGGACGAAGTCCGGTTTGACCATGTGCAGGATGCGCTGATAGTGGGTGATGATGAGGACGCCCATGTCGGGACCGGCGAACTTGTTGACGCCCTCGGCGACGACCCGCAGGGCGTCGATGTCGAGGCCCGAGTCGGTCTCGTCGAGGACCGCGATCTCCGGCTTCAGCAGGGCCAGCTGCAGCAGCTCCATCCGCTTCTTCTCGCCCCCGGAGAAGCCGTCGTTGAGGTAACGGCTGGAGAAGTCCTTGGGGATGTTCGCCAGCGCCATCGCCTCCTGGGCGGTCTTGGCGAAGTCTTTGATCTTGATCTGCGGCTCACCGCGCGCCTCGCGCTGGGAGTTGATGATCATCCGCAGGTACTTGCTGACCGAGACGCCGGGGATCGCCACCGGGTACTGGAAGGCCATGAAGAGTCCCGCCTGGGAGCGTACGTCGGGGTCGGCCTCGGTGATGTCTTCGCCCTTGAAGACGATCGAGCCCTCGGTCACCTCCAGCGCCGGGTGACCCATGATCGCGTTGGCGAGCGTCGACTTGCCGGACCCATTGGGCCCCATCAGCGCGTGGACCTTGCCCTTCTCCACGTCGAGGTCGAGACCCTTGAGGATCTGCTTGTCCTCGACCTTCACGTGCAGGTTGCGTATCTCCAGCTCAGCCAATTCACTCACTCCGTTTCTGGGGGTTTCGAAAGTCCGGGGTTCAGGCGGCGCGGACGATCGCGGCCTCGCTGCGGCCGCCGGGCCGGGAGAACTCGACCAGCTCGGCCAGCGTCGTGCCCGCCAGCGCCTTGGTCACGCCACCCTGCACGCGCGTCCACAGCAGCTTCGTCGAACAGGCGCGGTCGCCGTCGTCCTCGTGCGAGCAGAGCACTTTGCCCTCGGGCGTCTCGTGGAAGCACTCCATCGGGGCGATCTGCCCTTCGAGCGCCTCGACGACCGAGTCCATGGTGATCTCCTCGGCCGGCTTCGCTAGCCGGTAGCCGCCGTGGGCGCCTCGGGTCGAGGTGACCAGGTCCGCCTTGCGCAGCTTCGCGACCAGGTGCTCGAGGTAGGAGAGCGGCAGCCGCTCGGCTTCGGCGACTGTGTTGAGCGAGATCGGCGCCGAGCCGGGCTGGCGGCCCAGCTCGACCATCAAGCGCACTCCGTACTCGGCTTTGGTCGAGAACAACATCTACCTAAATCCTACTGAAGCAGTCGGTTATGCCTCCGCGCCCTCGGCTTCGGCCTTGCCGATTTCGACGTGGGCGCGGCTGTCGCTGCCCTTGATCAGGACCAGGGTGAGGACGAAGCCGAGGGCGGCGATTGCGGCCCCGCCGAGGAAGGCGACCTGGAAGCCGTCGGTCAGCGCGCTCTTCAGGCCCGAGCCGTCGGCGAGGACATCAGAGGTGTGGGAGGTCGCGAGCGAGGAGAGCACCGCCAGGCCGAGGGCGCCGCCGATCTGCTGCGAGGTGTTGATCAGGCCGCTGGCCAGTCCCGATTCCTTTTCCTCCACCCCGGCGACGGCGGCGATCGTCGTCGTCACGAAGGCGAAGCCGAGCCCGGCGGCGGCCAAGAGCGACGGGCCGAGGATGTCGGTGGTGAAGCCGCCGCCGACCGAGACCCGGCTGAACCAGGTCAGCCCGGCGACGATGAAGAGCAGGCCGATCGCCAGCACCGGCTTGTAGCCGACCTTGGTCACCAGGCCGGAGGCGATCCCGGCCGAGGCGATGATCGTCAGCGCCAGCGGCAGGTAGGAGAGGCCGGCGTGGATGGCGCTGTAGCCGAGCACCTGCTGCATGTAGAGGGAGATGAAATAGAACATCGAGAAGAGCGAGGCGCCGACCAGCAGGCCGACTACGTTGGCCCCGGTCAGGGTGCGGATGCGGAAGATCGAGAACGGCACCAGCGGCTTGCGCGCCCGCAGCTCGATCGCGACGAAGGCGGCGAGCAGGGCGGCCGAGAGCGCCAGCAGGCCGATCGTCTTGCTGGAGCCCCAGCCGGAGCTCTCGGCGTCGACCACCGCGTAGACGAGGATCGAGAGGGCGGCGGTGACGGTCACCGCGCCGGCGACGTCGAAGGCGCGGGCCTCCTCGCTGGCCCGGCTTTCGGCGATCAGGCGCGGCGCCAGCGCGAAGGCGACGAGGCTGACCGGCACGTTCACCCACAGCACCCACTCCCAGCCGAGCCCGTCGGTGAGGATGCCGCCGAGCAGCACCCCGGCGGCGCCGCCGGCGCCGGCCACGGCGCCCCAGACCCCGAGCGCTTTGTTGCGCTCGGCGCCGTCCCGGAAGATCGTGGTGACGATCGAGAGCGCAGCGGGGGAGATGATCGCGGCGCCCAGGCCCTGGGCGGCGCGGGCGGCGATCAGCTGCGCTTCGGTGGCGGCGAAGCCCGCCGCCAGCGAGGCGACCGCGACCAGCATCAGGCCGGCCATGAAGACCCGGCGCCGGCCCAGCAGGTCGGCGGTGCGCCCGCCGAGCAGGAGGAAGCCCCCGAAGGTGAGCACGTAGGCGTTGACGATCCAGGAGAGGTTCTCCTGGGAGAAGTCGAGCGCCTTGCCGATCGTCGGCAGGGCGACGTTGACGATCGAGGCGTCGAGGACGACGACGAACTGCGCGGCGGCCAGCAGGACGAGCGCGAGCCAGCGTTTCTCTTGGAACTCGGAGGTACTGGTCATCGGACTGGTCAGCCAGTCAATCAAACCGCCGTCGCCGGCCTGGAGACTTGTGGACTAAGGCTCGATCAGGCCGCGGCGGATCGCGTAGCGAACCAGCTCGACCCGGTCGCGCATACCGAGCTTGCGCATCGCGTTAGCCCGGTGGTTCTCGACCGTCTTCTCGGAGAGGTGCAAGAGCTCGGCGATCTGCTTGGTCGTGTGTGCCTCGGCGACCAGCTTGACGATCTCCTCCTCGCGTGGGGTCAGCTCCTCCTCGCCGCTGGAGCCGCGCTCGAGCACGTCCTTGATCAGCGACCGCTGCGCCTCCGGAGTGAGGAAGGGCTCGCCGCGCTCGACCGCGCGGATCGCCGCCAACAGGTCGGTGTCCGCCTGTGCCTTCAGCACGTAGCCCGAGGCGCCCGCTTTGAGCGCCTCGAACAGGTAGCGCTCGTCATCGTGCATGGAGAGGATCAGGACCGAGACCTCCGGTGCCTGCCGCTTGATCTCCCGCGTCGCCTGCAGCCCGGTCAGTTTCGGCATTTTCACGTCGAGGATCGCCAGGTCCGGCCGCTCGCGCACCGCCAGCTCCCGCGCCTCGGCCCCGTCGGCCGCCTCCGCAATCACCTCGATGTCCGGCTGGCGCTCCAAGAGCAGCCGCAGCCCCGACCGCACAATCCCATGATCATCCGCAATCAGCACCCGCACCCGCCCAGTGTGGCCGATGGGCCGAAAACCCACGTAGCTCGTGGGAAATCGGCCCATCGGCCGGCAGTTCAGCCGGGGACGTTGAGGCGGACGGTGGTGCCGCGGCCCGGCCGCGACTCGATCGTCAGCTCGCCGCCGATCAAGAGCGCCCGCTCGCGCATGCCGGCGATCCCGAGCCCGCCCTCGGACTCGTCGAAGGCGAAGCCGCGGCCGTCGTCGGCGACGGCCAGCTCGACGCTGTCGCCGTCGAGCCGGCGCAGCCGCACTTCGACTCGGCCGGCGCCGCTGTGGCGGGCAGCGTTGGACAACGCCTCCTGGGCGACCCGATAGACGACCAGCTGGGCGTCGTCGCCAAGGGTGGAGAAGTCACCGTCGACCTCGATCGTGGCCTCGATCTCACCACGGGCCAGCTGCTCGACCTGTCCCGCGATCGCCGCCGTCAGGCCGAGGTCGTCGAGGGCGGTCGGTCGCAGCTGGCGGGCCAGCGAGAGCAGCTCCCGCATCGCCTGGTTGGCCAGCGCCTTGGTCTCGGCCAGTTCGGCTTCGAGCTCCGGCGGCGCCGCCTCGCGGGCGGCCTCGAGCCGCAGCAGCAAGCCCGTCAGCGACTGGTTGACCTCGTCGTGGAGGTCACGGGCCACCCGGGTGCGCTCCTGCTCCTGGGCCTGCAACGCCGCCGATCCCGCCCGCCGCCGCTCGGCTTCCAGGCGGCGCATCATCCGCAGGAAGGCGAGCTCGATCCGCTCCACCTCCTCGGTCTCGCCGACGCCGTCGATCGAGGCCGGCAGCAGCGGCCCGGGGCGACCGAGGTCGACCTTCTCCATCTCCTCGATCAGATGCTCGAGCGGCGCAAAGCGGCGTTTGAGCCGCAGCAGGCTGATCGCCAGGGCGACCACGACGATCGCCAGTATGAGGATCACGACCAGGGTCATCGGCCAAGCCTAGGCGCCCCTGGGTGGCTCACCGGGACGAATGGGGGCTGCCACCTATGTTCAACGCCCCCAGACGCCGCAATACTGGTGCGGTAAGCGAACCGAGGAGCGAGACGATCCGATGAAGACCACCAAGCAATCCACTTTCGGCGCCACCCTGCGCACGACGATTCTCCTGGCATCCCTTTCGGGCCTGCTGGTCGTCATCGGAGCCCTGATCGGTGGGCCCAGCACCGCCGGCCTCTTCCTCGGCATCGCCCTGCTGATCAACCTCGGCTCTTACTTTTTCAGCGACAAACTGGCGCTGAAAATGAGCCGGGCGCAGCCGATCGAGGAATCCGAAAACCCCCGCCTCTTCCAGATGGTCCGCGAACTGACCACCCGCGCCGACCTGCCGATGCCGCGCCTCTACATGATC
The DNA here is from genome assembly GCA_963812145.1 of uncultured Solirubrobacterales bacterium. GTDB lineage: Bacteria > Actinomycetota > Thermoleophilia > Solirubrobacterales > 70-9 > VAYN01. The sequence goes on along the minus strand of CAWEUG010000002.1, from coordinate 195,354 downwards.
CCCCAGGACCAGCCCAACGCCTTCGCCACCGGCCGCAATCCGAAGCACTCGGCCGTCGCCGTCACCCGCGGCATCACCAAGCTGCTCTCCGAGGACGAGCTCCGCGGTGTGCTCGCGCACGAGCTCACCCACATCCGCAATCGCGACATCCTGATCCAGTCGGTCGCCTCGGCGATCGGTGCTGCGATCACCTACCTCGCCTACATGTTCATGTGGTTCGGCAGCGACGACGAGTCGCCGCTGAGCCTGGTCGCCTCGCTGGCGATGGTCCTGCTGGCGCCGATCGCGGCCAGCATCATCCAGCTCTCGATCTCGCGCCAGCGCGAGTACGCGGCCGACGCCGGCGGTGCCGAAATCTGCGGTAACCCGGAGTCGCTGGCCAGCGCCCTGCTGCGCCTCGAGCAGGGAGCCGAAGCGATCCCGATGAAAGTCAACCAAGCGGCCGAGCCGCTCTACATCGTCAAGCCCTTCTCCGGCAAGGGCATCGCCGGCCTCTTCTCGACTCACCCCCCGATCGAGGAGCGGGTCAAGAGGCTGCGCCAGATGCGCCCGAGCCTCGGTTAAGGGCCTGGCGCTTTTCTCGGCATATAGCCAGATAAAGCGCCAGGCCCCGGCAGTGGGTCCGTTTGAAATAGGGGCACACGCAGCGCTTATCTCGCGCTAGCTTCCGCCGAGTCAAGAACGAAATGGCGCCCGCGACGGTGGAACGTCCGGGCGCCTGGCACCGAAAGGCGGAACCTTCCGATGCAGGCGCAGCGTATTGGGCGAAAGCTCAGCAAAGACGAGAGAACCCAGCGGGCGATCCTCGCCCTGGTGCTGGCCACCCACCCGCACCACCGCACGATGGCCGAAGTGGGTCGGGAGATCGGGTCCAAGGAAGCCGTCGAACGCGCCGTGCGGAGGCTGAGCGACTACGGCCTCGTGCGGCTCCATGGCCACACCCTGCTTCTGACCGACGCCGCCTTCCGCTGCCACCGTCTCGACGCGTGGTGAGCATCGCAGAGCGGTTCGGCGAGAACCTGATGATCTACCGGCGCCGTGCCGGCCTCTCTCAGGAAGAGCTTGGCTTTAGGGCCTCTCTTCACCGAACTGAGATTGGGGAGTTGGAGCGGGGCGTCCGCGTCCCTCGGATCGACACGCTGGTGAAGCTGGCCGGCGCTCTCTCAGTGCCGCCCGGCGATCTGCTCAAAGGCGTGGCGTGGAAGCCGGGCAAGACGCGGCCCGGCCGGTTCCTGCTCTCTGACCCGGACGCTAGCCTCTAGATATGGCGAAGCAGTCCAAGAAGCCTGTGGATCTGAACCGCCTTGCTGCGACCATCGTAGGCGAGGCGACCGATGAAACGACGCCGGAGCCAGCGAGCCAGCAGGCCGAAGCTGGGCGTTTGGGTGGCCGCAAGGGGGGGGCTGAGAGGGCCAAACGCCTCACTCCTGAGCGGCGCTCAGAGATTGCGCGCAATGCTGCAGAAGCGAGATGGGGTCCGCGCTCAACGACCTCTAGTGCGGGAAGCTCTCGGGAGTAATCGCCCCCGATTGAAGCCCCTGTAGAAGCACGTAGGGCTCCATGAGCGGATCGCGGAACCGATAACGCCAGCGGCGTTCTTCGCCCTCGCGAACGAGGATGTCCCGACCAGTGGCCAACTGCGTCAACTGCGGATTGAATCGGTCGATGTCGACCTCCGCGCCGATGATTTGCGAGTACGGCGCTCGTACGTCGGCGGGGGAAAAGTCGCCCATATCGCCCAGCTTGGCGACGGCACAGGCCAGAAGCACCTCCTTGAGCCGGGTTTTCCGCGGGCTGTAGGTCGCGTCGTCATAGGCGCGGCTCAGGCTGCGGTCCAACTTTGCCAGGCCAATCTCTAGTCCGTTCATGACGTCTTTGCGCTCAATGTTGTCGCGCCCACTCAGCAGGGACTGGCGAGCGCCCTCCTGGGCGAGAAGATGGGCATATTGCGGAAGACCCCGAGGAATGACGCGCACCAGGTGCATAGCGTCCTCACTGATGGACATCTCTAGGCGATTCAAGCCGCGATTTACGATGTCTGCCAGCTCGTCCCTCGTCATGCGAGGCATCTTGATCTGGGCGATGGCGCGAACCGCCGACAGGTGACCCTCTAGCAAGGCGTCGAGATCCTCTGCCACGCCGACAGGAACCAGCGTGATCGGCTCGATGTGGTCGGAAAGCGCCTTGATCGTGTTTGCGACTAGCCCAATAGCCCCTGAATCGGCGATCTCATTGAACTCGTCAAAAAAGAGAACGACGGGCTTACGCTGGGCGAACTTGCGCATCCCGAGGCGGATGGTGCTGGGGCTGAGGTCTCCTGGGGCAAAGAGGGCAATGCACTCCCCGAGTGCATTTTGGAGCCACTCTTGCTCCTCAGCGGGTGCCTCTGCGGCGCGGATCTCAATCTCGTCCAGCACCTTGATCCACAGCGAGTCATAGCTGTCGTTGCCGTCGCAATTGACGCGTGCCGTCAGTGGGGCCGACTGCGCCTCCGCGACTTTCATCGCGACGCGCGCGAGACTGGTCTTTCCAACGCCCCGCTCCCCATAAATCACGGCATGCTGTCCCGCCGATTGCATGGCCTCAATAACGCTAAAAAGCTCATGATTCCTGCCTGCAAAGAGATCCTGGTCATCAATAGGGGCGCTTGAACGGAATACCTCGCCCAACATGGCAAGGCGCTCGTTGACCTCGGTCTGACTTAGCTCTGCCATCGCCCGGGAAGTTCTATCAGTATCAACGGACAACTATCAGTAACACCTTGCTTTCCCTCAGTATCTCTCACTTTCCCGTCCGATCGCTCAAGCAAAATAGTCAAGATGAACAGGCTGTCCACTGAGAAGCGTGCCCAGATCATCGGCTGTCTGGTCGAGGGCAACTCCATCCGTGCCACGGTCCGAATGACCGGCGCCGCCAAGAACACCATCGTCAAGCTCTTGGCCGACCTCGGCAACGCCTGCGCCGAGTTCCAGGACGGCGTCCTGGTCGATCTCCCCTGCGAGGTGGTCGAGGCCGACGAGATTTGGAGCTTCTGTTACGCGAAGCAGAAGAACGTGCCCGAGCAGTTCAAGGGGACGCCCGGCTACGGCGATGTCTGGACCTTCACGGCGATCTGCGCGGATACCAAGCTGGTCCCGTCATGGCTGGTAGGAGAGCGGACCTCAGACGACGCCTCTGTCTTCCTCTGCGACCTCGCCAGCCGGATGGCGAATCGCATCCAACTCAGCACCGATGGCCACCGCATGTACGAAGGGGTGGTAGGGCCGGCGTTCAGCCAGAACGTCGATTGGGCTCAGATCCACAAGACCTACGCCTCGGCTCGGGAGCCGGGCAAATACAGCCCGGCGGTCTGCATGGGGACCAAGAAGCTGACGCGGAAGGGCGACCCTGACCCCGACCGGATCTCAACCAGCTACGTCGAGCGGCAGAACCTCACGATGCGGATGGGGATGCGCCGCTTCACCCGCCTTACGAACGGATTCAGCCGCAAGGTTGAGAACCTGGCCGATGCCGTCTCGCTCCACTTCATGCATTACAACTTCGCCCGCCCGCACTCGGCGTTGAAGGAGCGCTACCCGCGCACTCCGGCGATGGCCGCCGGCGTCACCGATCACGTCTGGTCGCTGGAAGAGATCGCAGCTCTGCTGGACTGAGTTTGAGGCGACCCAGGGTGCCCGCCCTGGGTCGCCGGGAACTCATGGAGAACAACGGGACGCCGTTCGACCCTCTCAAAAGCGACGGATGCGTCCGGGCGCTTTGTCACCCTCCGCACTAGGACTCTTAGGGTTTACAAATAAAGCCTGTGCCCGCAGGCGAAGCCCTGGGAAGGAATGGAGAACGGATGTACTTTGAAATTGTGTCCGCGTCCGGTGGCTACCGCGCTCGTATCCGAGGCGGCAACCACGAGATCATGTTCGTCACCGAGGTCTACGCCACCAAGGCCAGCGCTCGCCACGCCTGTGAAGTGGTGAAGAACAACGCCTATTCGGCGAAGATCTACGACTAGTCCGCAGCTAAGACTATCTCCGCAGGCGGCTTCTGGGCCGCGAACTTGAGGAGGCAGTCCCAACCGCAGAAGTGATGTTGATCGTCCGCGTCCTCCCTCACGACCAGAAATGAGGTCGGGGGGAGGTCGCCGGCCGTTCGGGCGTGGTTCTCGCAGTCCGGGCCGTCGCAGTAATAGACGCGCTCAATGCTCATGAGACTCCTTTCGGGGCCGGGCTGCCCAGCCCTGCTCAAACTGACCCACTGCCCAGGCCCCGGGTCGCTATACTTTTTGAAGTAATGCTGATCCGGATTTAGGAGATTTAGGCGATGGCAACTGGTGCAGGTATCCAGACGATCGAGGAGATCGAACCGTTCGAGGCGTCCGAGGAGATCGCGAGTGGCGACGTCGTCCTGATCGACACCCGCGAGCCGCACGAGTACCAGGAGGCCCATCTGGAAAACGGCAAGCTGGTGCCGCCGGGGCTGCTCGGCGACGAGATCGCCGAGGCCGCCCCCGATAAATCTGCGCGGACGATCCTCTACTGCCGCTCCGGCAACCGCTCGGCGATCGCCGCGGCGCAGCTGCAGGGGCTCGGCTACGAGAACGTCGCCTCGATGAGCGGCGGCATCCTCGCCTGGCAGGAGCAGGGGCTGCCGGTCGTCGTCGCCAGCGGCATGACCGCCGAGCAGCGCGACCGCTACTCGCGTCACACCCTGCTGCCCGAGGTCGGTGTCGACGGCCAGATCAAGCTGCTCAACGCGAAGGTCCTGCTGCTCGGGGCCGGGGGGCTCGGGGCGCCGACGGCGCTTTACCTCGCCGCCGCCGGCGTCGGCACGATTGGCCTCGTCGACGACGACGTCGTCGACGCCTCCAACCTCCAGCGCCAGGTGATCCACAACACCGAGCGGATCGGAATGCCGAAGACCGAGTCGGCCCGCCTCTTCATCGAAGCGCTCAACCCCGACGTTAAGGTGGTCGAGCACAACGGTCGGCTCGATGCCGGCAACATCCTGGACGTGATCGGCGACTACGACATCGTCGTCGACGGCGCCGACAACTTCCCGACCCGCTACCTGCTGAACGACGCCTCGGTGCGGATGCGCAAGCCGGTCGTCTCCGCCTCGATCCTCGGCTTCGATGGGCAGATCTCGACCTTCGCCCCGTTCGAGGGCCCCTGCTATCGCTGCCTCTACCCGACCCCGCCCCCGGCCGAGCTGGCGCCCAGCTGCTCCGCCAACGGCGTCCTCGGCGTCATGGCCGGGACGATGGGAACCCTGCAGGCGAACGAGGTCATCAAGCTGGTCCTCGGCGTTGGCGAGCCGCTGATTGGTCGCCTGCTCCTCTACGAGGCGCTGGGCACCACCTTCACCGAGCTCAAAGTCCGGCGCGATCCCGACTGCCCCATCTGCGGCGATAACGCACCCGAGATCTCCGCGTCGGAGATGGGCCAGTTCCCGGATTACGACCTCTTCTGCGCCGGCGCCGGCGGAGATCGCTAGCCGGCCTCTGCTCCACTAGGATCACCGCTCCCATGGCGACCGTCCGCATCCCCCCAGTGCTGCGCCCGAAAACGGGCGGCCAGTCCGAAGTCGAGGCGGCCGGTGAGAACGTGGGCGAGGTCCTGCGCACCCTCACCGCCGAGCACCCCGACACCCAGGTGCAGCTGTTCGGCGAGGACGGCGACCTCAACCGCTACGTCAACGTCTACCTCAACGACGAGGACGTGCGGGTCCTGAACGGGCTCGAGACCGCGGTCAAAGACGGCGACACGGTCGTGATCCTGCCGGCGATGGCCGGCGGCGCCGACTAGCGCTCCAGCACCAGGCCGAGAAATTTCTTGGTCCGTGCCTCGCGCGGGTTGTCGAGGACGTCGGCGGGGCTTCCCTGCTCGACGATCACGCCGTCGTCCATGACGACCACCTGATCGCCGACTTCGCGAGCGAATTTCATCTCGTGGGTGACTACGAGCATCGTCATTCCTTCCGCCGCCAGCTCCCGCATCACGTCGAGCACCTCTTTGACCAGCTCCGGGTCGAGCGCACTGGTGACCTCGTCGAAGAGCATCACGTGTGGGTCCATCGCCAGCGCCCGGGCGATCGCCACCCGCTGCTGCTGGCCGCCGGAGAGGCGTTCCGGATACTCGCTCAGCTTGTCGGAGAGGCCAACGCGCTCCAGCAGCGCCTTGCCTTTCGACCGCGCCTCCTGCGCTGACCTGCCGAGCACCTTTTCCGGCGCCATCGTCACGTTTTCCAGTGCCGTCTTGTGCGGGAAGAGGTTGAACTGCTGGAAGACGATTCCCACCCGCTGACGGACGAAATCCAGTTTCCAGCTCTGCTCACCGCTGCCGGAGCCAGACCCCTTGCAGATGTCTTTGCCTTCGAGGAAGATCTCGCCCGCCTCCGGAGGCTCGAGCAGGTTGACGCAGCGCAGCAGCGTGCTCTTGCCTGATCCGCTCGGACCGAGCACGCAGATCACTTCGCCGCGGGCGACCTCGAGGTCGATCCCGCGCAGCACCTCGAGCTCGCCGAAGCGCTTGTGAACTCCCTCCAGCTTCAGCATCGCCTCCGTCATCGGCGTCTAGTGGTGCATGACCGGAGGGGCGCCGCCGCGCGAGGTGCGCGCCCTTTCGCGGGCGATCAGCCGGTCGACCAGCCGCGCGAGGGGGAGGACGATGATCAGGAAGAGGATCGCGCCGAGGGTCAGCGCCGAGCTGTTGAAAGTCTTGGACTGGATATCCCTGCCGACGAGTGCCACCTCGTTGAGGGCGATCACGCTGACCAGGGTCGTGTCCTTCAGCAGCGCCGTGAATTCGTTCAGCATCGGAGCGATCACCTTGCGCACCGCCTGTGGGACGACGACGTTGCGCATCGCCTGGCCGTGGCTCATGCCAAGGGATCGGGCCGCCTCCATCTGGCCGCTCGGCACCGCTTCGATGCCGGCCCTGTACACCTCCGCGTAGTAGGCGCCATAGACCAGCACCAGAGCCATGATCCCGTACCAGAAGTTGTCCGGTTTGCCGAGCCATTGAGGGATGGTGAGCGCCTCCGGCAGCGGCAGGAAGGCGAGGCTTCCGGAGATCAGCAGGATCAGGATCAGCAGGGGGACGCCGCGGAAGACGTCGATGTAGCCGATCGTGAGAAACCGAAGCGGCAGGAAGCCTTTGCCGGGAAGCTGGCGAACCAGGGCGAGGAGGAGTCCCCAGATCAGCGCCAGGACCGTCGCGACGAGGGCGAGTTCGAGGGTGATCACGAACCCGTTGAGGACCTCGTCGAAGTGCTTCGACATCTGCGAGAGGTCGAAATACTGTTCGATGATCTCGTTCATCTCGCCCTCCTGGGAAACGCCTCCCGGCTGCCTACATCACAGAAAAAGGCGCCGGCGGCGGGCCGGCGCCATCTCTGCGCTTTCTGTTTCGAGCAAGTCAGGACCGGGTTATTCCGCTTCGTGGGTCGTGGTGCCGATTCCCGGCGGGACCGGCTTGTGGAACCACTTCGTGTAGATCGTCTTGTATTCCCCGGAATCGATGACTTCTTTCAGGCCCTTGTTGAGTTCTTCGAGCAGTTCTTCGTCGCCCTGCTGGACCACGAATCCGTACTGTTCTTCCGTTTCGATTCCGCCCGAGATTTCGAGGTCGCTGTCGGCCGCGATGATGTTTTCGGCGACCGGTCGGTCGATCACGACGGCGTCGATCGTTCCCGCCTTGAGGGCCGGGATCGTGTCGGGGCCCTGCGGGTAGGTGCGGAGTTCCTTGGTGTCGATTTCTTCTTCGACGTATTCCTGACCGGTCGTGCCCTGCTGGACTCCGACGACCAAGCCATCGAGGTCTTTGGCCGTTTTGAGGCCCGATTCGCCTTTTTTGACCACGATCGACTGCGCCGACGGCAGGTAGTAGGGGTTCGTGAAGTCGACCGATTCCTCGCGTTCGTCGGTGATCGTCGTCGCCGAGGCGACCGCGTCGAACTTGCCCTGTGCGAGGTCGCGGAAGATCGTGTCGAACGAGGTGTCCTTGAATTCGACTTCACGACCGATCTTCTTGGCGACCGCTTCCATCAGCTCGATGTCGAAGCCTTTGAATTCGGTCTTGGTCTTGCCGAATTCCTCGAACGGTGGATAGGGGACGTCGGAGCCGACGGTGAGCTTCTCGCCGCCACTACCCCCGTCGCTGGTGCCGTCGTCATCGCTGCTGCCGCAGCCGGTGGCGAACATCGCGATGGCGCACACCGCCAAGGCTGCGAGCAAAGTGGACACCCGGGACTTGCTCTTCAAGATTGCCTCCGATGGAGAATTGCCGGTATCAAGCGAAAGTACTCGCCTCCCCTACCCAGCGCAAGGTGCTTCCATGCGCTCGCCCTGCGTGGCTATACTTTTTGAAGTAACGGGAGAGCGATGCTGCACGACGAGCTACTCAACAGACCCTGCGGGGGACGCTTCGGCGACATCGTCGAGTCGATCGGCAATACGCCGCTGGTCGAGTTGCCGCGCTTCTCGCCCAAGCCCGACGTCCGCATCTACGCCAAGCTCGAGGGCCACAACCCGACCGGCTCGGTCAAGGACCGCGTCGCCAAGTCGATGATCGAGGCGGCCGAGGCCGAGGGCGCGATCGAACCGGGCCAGACGATCCTCGAGCCGACCTCCGGCAACACCGGCATCGCCCTGGCGATGATCTGCCGCCGCAAGGGCTACCCGCTGCAGGTGGTGATGCCCGACAACGTCACCGAGGAGCGCACCCAGCTGCTGAAGATGTACGGGGCGGAGATCGTCTACTCCGAGGGCGCCAAGGGCTCCAACGGCGCCGTCGAGGTGGCCCTGGAGCTGGCCGATGACCCAAGCTTCTACATGCCCTACCAGTACGGCAACGAGGCCAACCCGCTGGCCCACTACAACGGCACCGCGGTGGAGATCCTCGACGAGCTCGACGAGGTCACCGCCTTCGTCGGCGGCCTCGGCACCGGCGGCACTCTGATGGGCAACGGCCGCCGCCTCAAGGAGGCGAACCCCGAGACCCTGATCGTCGCCGCCGAGCCGATGCAGGGAGAGGAAGTCCAGGGACTGCGCAGCCTCGACGACGGCTTCATCCCGCCGATCATCGATCTCTCGATCCTCGATCGCAAGATCATGGTCGCCAACCGCGACGCGATCGTCTGGACCAAGAAGCTGCTCGACGAGGAGGGTGTCTTCGCCGGCGTCTCCTCCGGGGCGATTGCCGCCATTGCGGTGCGCATCGCCAGCGAGCTCGATTCCGGCAACGTCGTCTTCCTGATCCCCGACGACGGCTGGAAGTACCTCTCCTCCGGCGTCTACACGAAGCCGATCGAGGAGATCGAAAATCTGGATTCCACCGTCTGGTGGTAGGCGCCAGCCTTTCTTTGCCGATGCGCATCTCCCAGAGACTTGTCGACGAGATGGTCGCGCACGCGCGCGAAGACCTGCCGAACGAGTGCTGTGGGATGGTCGGCGGCAAGGACGGGGAGGCGACCGAGGTGGTCCGGGTCGCCAACGCCGCAGCGACTCCGCTGCGTTACGAGATGGACCCGCAGGAGCAGTACGACGCGCTCAAGTCGATCGAAGGCGGCGGCGGCGAGCTGCTGGCGATCTACCACTCGCACACCAAGAGCGCCGCCTATCCCTCGCAGACCGACGTCAACCAGGCGGTTGCCTGGCCGGAACAGATTTACGTGATCATCTCCCTTGCCGACGAAGACGCGCCGGACGTCAAGGCCTACCTGCTGAAGGATCTGAAAATCGCCGATGTCGAGATCGACCTCCACTAGCCACAAGCGCGGCTCCCACCACAGCGGCGCCCATGGCGGCGGCGGTGAAGGCGGCTCGCACGGGGGCGGCGGTGGAGGGGGCGGCGGCGGTGGCAAGCTGGTCAAGGTCGCCTTTGCCCGCAACCAGGTAGAAGCCGAAATGATCCAGGGGCTGCTCGGCGAGGCGAGCATCCCCAGCGTCCTCAAGCGCGCCCGCGGCTTCGACGCGCCGGAGTTCATGGCGGCCGGGCCGCACGACGTGCTGGTCGACTCCAGCCACGCCCAAAAGGCCAAGGCTCTGCTCGCCGACACGATCACCGAGAACGAGGCGGACGAGGAAGCCGAGCTCCGCGACGAAGCTCGGCTGCGCCGCGGCGGGGCGGCGACCGAAACCTCTCCGGCGCGGCTCGCGCTCTGGATCGGCGCCGCCCTGCTTGCGGCTGTCGTCCTCGTCTGGCTGCTCTACCAGCTGAGCTGATCGTGAGCGGCGAGGGAGCGGGCGAGCTGGTCAAAGTTGCCTTCGCCAGGGATCGGGTCGAGGCTGATTTGATCCACGGTCTGCTCGAGAACGCTGGCATCCCCAGTCTCTTGGAGCAGGCCAGACTCAACGTCGACGGCCCGCAACTCGGCTTTGGCCTCGCGTCGCAGGGATTCGGCGGCGGCCCGCAGCGGGTGATGGTCCACGCGAATCGGGCCGAGCAGGCCCGCGCTCTGTTGGCCGAGACGATGGTCGAGGACGGCGAATGGGCGAACCCGGAGATCGCCGACGCCGCGTATCCGGAGGACGACGCCCGAGTTGGAAGAGCGCGTAACTACGGCGTCGTCGGCGCCTACGCCCGCGCCGTGTTCTGGTCGGTCGGGATCATGGCCACTGCCTTCGGCGCCTTCCTGCTGCTTCGCGCCTTCTGAAGCGGCTCAGACGACCGCGCTCGTGCGGGTCATCGCGCGCAGGTGATCGCGCCAGGCGCCCTCGATGTCGCGGAAGCGGGCGTCGAACGCGTCTTCGATCGTCGGCATCGGGCCGCCGGGCTTGAGTTCGTGGACCAGGCGCTCGCAGGCCTCGGGGCCGCGCTCGTTCTCGAGTAGGTCGAAGATCGTGCCGCCGAGGATCACCGCGTCGCGCCGCGAGGGTGGGAACGAGGGCCGGGCGCTCTCGCGCAGGCGACGGATCACGGCGGCGCGGTAGAGGCCGACCTGGCGGGCGAAGTACTGGGCGCCGCCCTCGACCAACCAGGCCCAGCGCAGGTAGCGGGCGAAGCGACGGGGCGTCCAGGAGGGGGGGAGGGCGGGGTTGTTGGCGGCGACCACGAGCTGGGCGTAGAGGCGCTCCGCCGTGCCGAGCAGCGCCTCTTTGGAGTCCTCGCCGGCGGCGCGGCGCTCCATGTGGGGGTCATTGAGGACGTGCAGCTCGGTCGCCATCGCCCAGCCGGCCATGTAGCGGCGTCCGGCCGGTGCCGCCGACCAACGGGCGGCGGGCAGGAAGGGATGGGCCATCGTCAGCCAGGCCGGGTTGGTGTGGATGACCACGGTGACCTCGCCCGGCACCTGCTCGAAGCGGTCTTCCAGTCGCAGCCGCAGATCCTCCATGCGGTCGAGCGTGCGCTCGGCGTAGGCCGAATCGTCGGTGTCGTGCCGCGCCGTGAAGCTGAGCGACTCGGTCTCGATCCAACTCATATTTCGAGATTAGACCTACGCTCGGCTGGGCAAGCAGACCAAGGACGCAGGGAGCGAAGCGTGCTCTGCACGTGAGCGACCGAGGACGCGGGTATGCGCAGCTCAGACGAGCGCAGGCTCTGGGCTGCCGCAGACTTCGCGTATCTCTTGGCGAGCACGGTCGAACTCTTCGTCGGCCATCACCGGGGTGCCCTCGAAGGGCAGGTCGCGGTCGATCTCGACCCAGGAGCGGCAGCCGTGGTACTCGTCGCGGACGCGCACCGTGACCGGGCGCGGGATGCGGTGGACCCGCAGCAGGAGAATGTGAAGCGGGTGACGTCGCTTCCAGCTGAGACGCTTCTCGGCGTAATCCGGGGTCCAGATGTAGTACGGAGACAGGCTGTCGAGGGTGCGCCGGTCGTTGATCGTGACGTGGTCGGTCACTTCCGCCCAGGCTCGCAGGCGAACTCGGTCCGGCTGCGGGATGCCGCCGTCCTGGATCAGCGCTTTCGGCGGTGGCTCCTCATCCGGCCAGACGCCCTCCTCGAGGGCGCGGCTCAGCTCCGGGTGGTGGGATTCGCGCACCAGGTCGTTCTGCTGGTGGTCGAAGGTGGGGTAGAGGAAGAAACGCTCGTGCTCGAGTTCGAAGTTCTTGTTCTCCTCGCGAATGCCGCCCTTGCGCAGAGTGAGCAGCTGCTCGCCCTCCGCGAGAGCGCGGACCGTTACTGCCCATTCCTTGAAAGCGATCGGCATGTGGAATCAGTACCTGCGAAGGTGGTGAGTCGTAAAAACAGGGGGGGAGCTGCGCCTCCGGGCCGGTAAAAGACCGTCCTGCCTGCCCGAGGCCGCGCATTCTAGACGAGCGGGGTCGAATCTCAAAATTAAAGATGCTAAACATTGCCTCCGCCGCCCGGAGTCTCGATTCTAAGGCGGTTTCCCGGCTTTAAATCGCCTTCGGTCTTGCTTGCCAGGGGCTCTCCGTCGAGTAGATCCAGACCCGGTTTGCCGTCGCCACCGCCGCCGCGACCGCGAGGCGGGTGACGACGGCGCTCACCGATCAGGGTGAAGTGCATCGGCGCCAGCGCTTCGATCTCGCGCACCATCCCCTCGCCGCCGCGGTGGCCCCCCGCGCCGCCGCTGCCGCGGCGGATCGACAGCTCGCGCACCCGCAGCGGGAACTCGGTCTCCAGCGCCTCCACCGGCGTGTTCAGGGTGTTCGACATCGCGACGTGTATGGCGCTGGGGCCGTCGGCGTCCGGGCAGGCTCCCTGGCCGCCCCCGAGCGTCTCGTAGTAGGTGAAGTCCCCGTTTGCCAGGGTCAGGTTGTTCATCGTCCCCTGGCCCTGGGCCGGAACCGGCCGAGCGCCGCCGAGGGCGGCGATCACCAGGTCGGCGACGCGGCTGGAGGTCTCGACGTTGCCGGCGGCGACGGCGGCCGGACGACGGGCGTTGAGCAGGCAGCCCTCCGGGGCGAGGATCTCGATCGGGCGGTGGGCGCCGGCCGAGGGCGGGGCCTCGGGGTCGGTGAGGACGCGTACGGCGAAGAACGCCGCCGACTTCGTCACCGAGAGCGGGCAGTTGAGGTTGCCCCTTACCTGGGGGTCGGTGCCGCTGAAGTCGAGCCGCAGGCTCTCGCCGGCGATCGTCGCCTCGACCCGGAGCACCGCGTCGCGGCGCGAGCCTTCGCCGTCGTCCTCGAGCACGTCCTCGGCGCCGTAGATGCCATCGGGCAGGGCGGCCAGGGCGGCGCGGGTGCGGCGCTCGGAGTAGGCGAGGATCTCGCTCATCCCCGAGCGCAGCTCGGCGCGCCCATGCCGCGAGGCCAGCTCGGCGAGGCGCAGCACGCCGATCCGGTTGGCGGCCTGCTGCGCCCGCAGGTCGGCCAGGCGCTGGCGCGGCGAGCGCATCTGGGCGGCGAGCCGCTCCAGCTCGGCGTCCTCGGCTCGGGTGGGGGGGATCACGACCCCCTCGTCCTCGAGTGCCTTCGAGAAGGCCGGCATCCCGCCGGGCGTCGGTCCGCCGATGTCGGCGTGGTGGGCGCGGCTGGCGGCGAAGCCGAGCAGCTCTCCCGCGACGAAGACCGGCGAGATCAGGGTGACGTCCGGTAGGTGGGTGCCGCCGCGGTAGGGGTCGTTGAGGATCCAGGCAGAGCCCCGCCGCTGCTCCTCGCCAAGCACCGCGGTGACCGCATCGGGCATCGAGCCGAGGTGGACGGGGATGTGCTCGGCCTGCATCACCAGCTCGCCGCTCGCGTCGAAGAGGGCGGTGGAGCAGTCGTGGCGCTCCTTGATGTTGGCCGAGTAGGCGGAGCGGATCAGCGTCGCGCCCATCTCGTCGCAGGCGGCGCGCAGGCCGCCGATCAGGACCTGGAGGGCGATCGGGTCGAGCTCGCTCATCGCCTGGTTCCTTGCTCAGGCATCTCCTGGGTTTGGAACTGCGCGACGATGGTGCCGGCGTCGTCGACCTCGGCCTCCCAGCCGGGCGATAGGAGCAGAGTCGCCTCCGGTAGCTCGAAGACGACCGGGCCGGTGGCCCGGGTGCCCGCGCCCGGCTCGCCCCGCCGCACTGGGGTCTCGATCCATTTGCCCTCGAAGCGCACTCGGCGGTGGCTTTCCTCCGTGCGCCCTGCGGGCGCGGCGGTCGGGCGCGGCTGCGGCCCCGGAGTCACCATCGCCAGGCGGATGTCGACGAGGACCACTTCGCCCTCGGGGTCCCGGTGGCCATAGCGCTCTTCGTGGGCCAGCTCGAAGCCGCGCCTCAGCTCGACCGGGTCCGGGTCGACCGGACCGGGAACGGGCAGCTCGAAGGCCTGGCCGGCGTAGCGCATCTCGTAGACGACCTCGGGCCGGGCTTCGACGATGCCGGCGCCAGCCGTGGCGATCAGCTCGCCGACCTCGGCCGCGATGCGCTCGGCGCTCAGCGCGGCCCCGCTCAGCATCACCGTGCGGGCGGTGTCGCGGCGGCGGTCGGAGGCGCAGAGGCCGAGTGCCGAGAGGACGCCGCTGGCCCGCGGGCAGAGGATCGTCGCGATTCCAAGCTCGGCGGCGATCGCCGCGGCGTGCATCGGGCCGGCGCCGCCGAACGGCAGCAGGGCGAAGCCGCGCGGGTCGATGCCCCGTTCGACGGTGACGACCCGCAGCGCTCGCACCATCTCCTGGTTGGCGACGCGGATGATCCCGGCGGCGGTCTCCAAGGGGTCGAGGTCGAGCGAGCGCCCGAGGACGCCGATCGCCTCTGCGGCGGCCGCCGCATCGAGGGCGACTCCCCCCGCCAGCCTCGAGTCGGCGGCGAGATGGCCGAGCAGGAGATTGGCGTCGGTCACGGTCGGCTCGCGGCCGCCGCGGCCGTAGCAGGCCGGCCCCGGCTCGGCGCCGGCCGAGCGCGGTCCGACCCGCAGCGCTCCGCCGCTGTCGCGCCAGCCGATCGAGCCGCCGCCGGCACCGACCGTGTGCACGTCGACCATCGGCAGCTGGATCATGCGGCCGCCGATCCGGCGCGAGTCGGTGCGCCGGACCTCGCCGTCCTCGACCACGCAGACGTCGCAAGAGGTGCCGCCCATGTCGAACCCGAGGGCGTTGCCGTCGCCGCTGGCGCGGGCCAGCAGGCCGGCGCCGACGGCTCCGCCCGCCGGGCCCGAGAGGACGCTCCAGGCACCCGCCCGTGCCGCCTCGTCCGCCGGGGCGACGCCGCCGGAGGACTGCATGACCAGCGGCTCTGGCAGTCCCGCCTCCGTGGCGGCGTCGCCGAGGTGGCCGAGGTAGCGGCCCAGCAGCGGGCTCAGGTAGGCGTCGATCGTGGTCGTCGAGCAGCGCTCGTACTCGCGGAAGCGAGGGAGCACCTCGTGCGAGGCGGAGACGTGGACGCCCGGCAGGCGCTCGCGCAGATGCTCGGCGAGGCGGCGCTCGTGGGTGGGGTCGAGGTAGGAGAAGAGGAGGCAGATCGCTACCGACTCGGCGCCGCGCTCGCGCAGCAGCTCGGCCAGCCGCTCCGGCTCGCCGTCGGCGAGGGGAGAGACGACTCCGTCGGGGCCCACCCGCTCGTCGGCCTCGAGGCGCAGGTCGGGGTCCACGAGCGGCGCCGGCTTCGGTGCGCAGAGGCGGTAGAGGTAAGGGCGGTCCTGGCGGCCGATCTCGAGCAGGTCGGCAAAGCCGCGAGTGGCGATCAGGGCGGTGCGCGCCCCGCGTTCCTCCAGCAGCGCGTTGGTCCCCACCGTCATCCCGTGGGCGAAGACGTCGATCTCCTCGGGGCGGGCGCCGGCCCGCTCCAGAACCTGGCCGATCGCCCCAATCACCCCGGCCGACTCCCTTCCGGGCGTGGTCGGCACCTTGGCGGTATGGACGACACCGGCATCGACGAGGGCGGCGTCGGTGAAGGTCCCGCCGACGTCGACTCCGAGCAGCATAGGTTGACGCTACCGCCACTCCTCGCGACGGGCCTCGCCGTCGGGGGAGAGGACGAAGTGGACCCCGTCCAGCTCGGAGTCGGTAGCGGGGCAGTCGGTGCGCAGGTGGCCGCCTCGGGACTCGCGCCGGTTCAGTGCGCAGCGGGCGATCGCGGTCGCCAGGGGGTAGGGATTGGAGACCAGCGCCGCCAGGTCGTCGGGGTTGCGCCTTGGGCCGGCGCGGCGCCAGACGGCGTCGCGGACCTCCTGGCCGGGCGGGTCGAAGGACCAGGTCGGGAGCGGCGGCCGTTTGCCGCCGCCCACCTCCTCCACGGCCGCCTCTGCGGCGCGACTGCCGAAGACGAAGCACTCGCTGAGCGAGTTCGAGGCGAGCCGGTTGGCGCCGTGGAGGCCCGTACAGGAGCACTCGCCGACGGCGTAGAGGCCCGGCAGCGAGGAACGCCCGTCCAGGTCGACGGCGATCCCGCCCATCATGTAGTGGGCCGCCGGGGTCACGGGCACCGGTTCCGAGCGTGGGTTCAGGCCGGCGTCGGCGAGCGAGGCGAAGACGTTGGGAAACCGCGCTGGGTCGATCTCGCGCAGATCGAGCTTCACGTCCGGCGCGCCGTCGGCCTGCATGCGGTCGAGGATCGCCGCGGTCACCGCGTCGCGCGGCGCCAGCTCGTCGGTGAAGCGCTCGCCCGCAGCGTCGAGCAGCTTCGCTCCCTCGCCGCGGATCGCCTCCGTGATCAGCACCCCGTCGAAGGGCGAGCCGGGAAGGGCAATCGCGGTCGGGTGGAACTGACAGAACTCGAGATCGGCCAGATCGGCTCCGGCCGCCGCCGCCAGCACCGGACCGGCGCCGATCGCCCCGCGCGGGTTGGTGGTGCGGCTCCACAGCGCCGCGGCGCCGCCGGTGGCGAGCACGGTCGCGGCGGCGGCGATCGGACCGGCGTCGCTGATCACGCCGTGGCAGCGTTCGCCGTCGCTCCAGAGAGCCGTTGCCGAGGTGCGCTCTCGGACCTCGATTCCCGCCTTGGTCGCGACCATCGCCGCCAGCTTCGAGGTCAGCTCATGGCCGGTCTGGCTGCCGCCGGAATGGACGATGCGCCGGCTCGCGTGGCCCCCCTCGAGCCCCAGCGCCAGCCGGCCTTCGTGGTCGAGGTCGAAGACGACGCCGCGCGCCAGCAGGTCCCTGACCGCACCGGGAGCCGCATCGACGAGCACCTGCACCGCGGCGGGCCGGCAGAGCCCGCGTCCGGCGGCGATCGTGTCGGCGGCGTGGCTGGCGGGCGAGTCGCCCGGCTCGAGAGCCGCCGCCAGCCCGCCCTGGGCCCAGAAGCTGGCGCTCTGGGAGAGCGGGGTGCGCGAGACGACGCAGACCCTGCCGCCCTGCTCGGCGGCCCGCAGTGCGGTCCAGAGGCCGGCGGCGCCCCCACCTACGACAGCGACGTCGAACTCGCCGCTCGCGGCGGCTATCGCCCCTCAGCCTCTCGACGGATCGAGTCCAGCTGCTCGCGCAGCCAGAGGGCGGCGGCCTCGCGTGCCCGGGCCTTCTCGTCGGCCACGGCGCCCTCCGCCTCCTCGGTGCGGCGTTCGGCTCTTTCGACCCGCTTCTCCGCCGCGTCCGCTTGCGCTTCGATCTCGCCGAGGCGCTTCTCGGCAGCCTCGATCGCGCGCTCCTTGGCCTCGCGCTCACGCTGCAGCTCTTCCTCGTGGGCGAGCCGCAGCTTCTCGCGAGCCTGCGCGGCACCGGCCCGCTCGCGCTCCAGGTCCGCCTCCAGAGCCTCGATCTCGGCGGTGGCGCGCCGCTCGGCGGTGCTGGCGACGTCCGCCGCCGCCCTCAGCTTGCGCTCGGCCTCCTCGACTTGCGCGCTGAGGCTTTCGCCGCCGCTGGTTTCCGAGCTCATCGGACCACCGATCGCGTTGCGTTCGCGGTGTCGAGAATTTGGAGATGCACGCTTGCTCGCTGCGGGCTCATGGGGCTCAATCTAATACCGGGATGCCGGTGACGTCGCGGTAGGCCTCGATGGCGCGCTCGGCCATCCTCGTCGCCGACAGCGAAGCGGCCCTCTTCGCTCCGGCCACTCGTGGGTCCGCCGAGTCGAGATGGGGTCGTGCCACGGCGCTCCACGCCGCGGCGTCGAAGTGCGCGCAAAGGCATCCCTCGACGCCGGTCAGGGCGTAGGGGGCGATGCCGACGGGAGTCGTGAGGACCGGTACCTCGCAGGCCAGCGCCTCGACTGCGGCCATCCCGAAACCCTCGTAGTCGGAGGTGACGAGGACGGCGTTGGCCGCGTTGATCCAGAGCGGCATCCGCTCCGGCTCGATCGAGCCGCCGCTCAGCAGCTCGGCGCCGCAGGCCGCGGCCAGCTCGGCAGCGCGGTCGTAGCGCTTCTCGGGCCGGTCTGGATTGGCGGGGAAGAAGAGGTAGCGGCCGGCGGGATCGAGGCCGAGCGAGCGCCGCGCCTCGGCCCGTGGCACCGGGCCGAAGCGCGCGAGGTCGGGCCCGCAGGGCAGCACCGCGGAGCCCGGCACGGGCGGCAGGCCGGGCCGGCCGTCCTCCGGCGCGAACAGCGCCCGCGAGACCGCGGCGACCAGGTCGACGCGCCAGGCGAGGCGGCGCGAGAGCGGGCCGACGACGCCGTGGCGGACGTCGGTGCCGTGGAAGGTGACGATCAGCGGCCGCGCCCCGGCCAGGTGCGCGCACCATCCTGGCAGGCCGTAGTGGGCGTGGACGAGGTCGAAGCGCTCGCGCCGCAGCAGCGCCCGCAGCCGTCGGGTCGCGGGCAGGTACTCGTTGCGGCCGGGGGGGAAGCTGAAGACGTCGACGTCGATTCCCCGCCGCCGTACCTCGTCGATCTGGTCGCGAACCCAGCGCCCGCGCTGCGGCGCCGAGTCGTCGGGCTCGAAGTTGGTGACGACGAGGACGCGCACCCGGGTGAGGGTATCCACGGCGGCCGCGGGGGGCGAGCCGCGGAGTGGCTTTTTCGGCTCGGCGGCGTTGCGAACTTGTGGCATTCGGGTCTGGATCTGTGCGCCGTCGAAGCCGAGCATTGGCCTGCAACCGAGAGAGGAGGCTTCGATGTTCTATGCGCTGATGGGGTATCTGCATGCCGCAGTCGAGCGGCGGGTTCGCCGCATTCGCACGCTTGCGGCGGGTGAGGCTGGGCAGGGAACGGTCGAGTACGTCGGCCTGATCCTGCTGGTCTCGCTGCTGATGGTGGGGATGGTCGCGGCGATGAAAGGCTTCAACGGGAAGCAGGGAACCGAGCTCGCCGACGTGATCGTCAACAAGATCAAGGAGGCGGTGGACAAGGTCGCCTTCAAATAAGGGTGAGGCGGCCACCGGCCGCCTTTTTCCCTGCTCTTCGGCCGAAAGCGAGAAATGCGATGACGAGTGCACAAGCCGCAGCTTCCCCGATTCCGTCCCCCCTGCGACGTATGCTGTATGACAGCATGAAACATCGGACGCAGCTATATCTGGACGACGCCCAGCACCGCTGGCTCCGGCAGCGAGCCGGGAAGTCGGGCAGCATCGCCGCCGTCGTGCGCGAGCTGATCGACGCCGAGCGGGCCCGCCGGCCGGACCTGGCCGCGGACCCTCTGCTCCGCTACCTGGTGGACGAGTCGCCGGGGCGCGGCCGGGAGGGCACCAGCGTCACCACGCTGGATCGCGACCTCTACGGCCGATGAGGTCGGTCTTCGTCGACACCAGCGCCTTCGTCGCTCTCCGCAACGCCGCGGAGGCCGAGCACGAGCCGGCACGGACGGCGCTCTCGGGCCTTCTGGCCGAAGGCGCCGCCCTGTTCACCTCGAACTACGTCTTCGCCGAGACCTACACGGCGCTGCTGGTCAGGGTGGGGCGCGGCGAGGCGATCGAGTGGGGGAGGCGCTTCCGGGCCAGTGGGGCGATCGAGCTGGTCCGCCTCGACGAGGACGTGGAGGACGACGCCTGGGAGATTCTCGAGCGCCACGTCGACAAGCACTGGAGCTACGTCGACGCCACCTCGTTCGCGCTGATCGAGCGTGACGGCGGTGGCGAGGCGTTCGCCTTCGATGCCCACTTCGGCCAGCGTGGCCTGCGCGTCCATCCGGGTGCCTGAGCGGCCGTTCGCGTGCCGGCCGCTGCCGTGAAAGACTCGCGCGATGCCAGCCTCTCGCAGCTACGACCGCGCTCCGGCCGACATCCGGCCGGTGACGATCGATCCCGGCTTCGTCGCCAGCGCCGACGGATCCGCGTTGATCTCGATCGGCAAGACGAGAGTCATCTGCACCGCCTCGGTAAACGAATCGGTGCCGCGCTGGATGCAGGGACGCGGCAAAGGCTGGGTAACCGCCGAGTACGCGATGCTGCCGGCTTCGACCGGGGATCGCAAGCAGCGCGACATCTCCAAGGGCAAGCAGGACGGCCGCGGGGTGGAGATCCAGCGGCTGATCGGCCGCGCGTTGCGGGTCGTCGTCGACTTCAAGGCGATGGGCGAACGCAGCGTCTACGTCGACTGCGATGTGCTCGAAGCCGACGGCGGCACCCGCTGCGCCGCGATCACCGGCGGCTACGTGGCGTTGCGCCAGGCGTTTCAGAAACTGGTGGACAAGAAAGCGCTGGACGCGATGCCGCTGAACGGCTCGGTCGCCGCGGTCAGCGTCGGTATGGTCGGCGGCCGCCCCCTCTGCGATCTCGACTACATCGAGGACTCCGGCGCCGAGGTCGACGCCAACGTCGTCATGACCGGCGACGGCGGTCTGGTCGAGGTGCAGGCGACGGCTGAGCGCACGCCGCTCTCGCGCGCCTCGCTGGACGAGCTGCTGGCCCTCGCGGAGGGCGGCATCGCCCGCCTGCGGGAGGTGCAGGAGCGGGTCGCATGAGCCATCGCCGAGCGAGCGTCGCAACCTGATTCCGCGAGTGGAGCGATGACTAAACAAGTGCTCATCCTCGCCACCGGCAACCGTCACAAGCTGGCCGAGATGGAAGACCTGCTGCCGTCGGTCGAGCTGAAGCCGCTGCCGGCGGGCCTGGAGATGCCGCCTGAGGACGGCGACAGCTTTGCGGCCAACGCGCTGATCAAGGCGCGGGCAGCGCGGGCCGCGACCGCGGAGGTGGTGATCGCCGACGACTCCGGCATCGCCGCCGAGGACCTTGGCGGCGCCCCGGGGATCTACTCGGCCCGCTACGCCGGCGAAGGCGCCAGCGACGAGGTCAATCTCGACAAGCTGCTGCGCGAAGTCGACGCCGCCGGCGGCGACCGTCGTGCCGCCTACGTCTGCGCGATCGCGTTGATCGACGCCGACGGCGCCGAGCACGTCTTCGAAGCGAGCTGCCAGGGCCACCTGCTTGCCGAGCGCCGCGGCAGCGGCGGCTTCGGCTACGACCCGGCCTTCGTCCCTGACGACACCGGGCCGACCGACCAGCGCACCTATGCCGAGCTCAGCGCCGCCGAGAAGAACGCGATCAGCCACCGCGGCCGGGCGGCCCGGCTGCTCGCCGATCACCTCGGCCTGGTCGTGGACGGCTCGGCGTGATCCGCACCAAAAGCGGGGCGGCGGCGCTGTCGATCGCCTCCAACTCCGTGCTGATCGCCCTCAAGCTCGCCGCTGGAGCGATCACCGGCTCGATCGCGATCCTCACCGAGGCGGTCCACTCGTTGATCGACCTGGTCGCCTCGGTCGTTGCCTACGTCTCCGTGCGCAAAGCCGACGAGCCCGCCGATGCCGAGCATCCCTATGGCCACGAGAAGGTCGAGAGCCTGGCGGCGACGATCGAGGGGATGCTGATCCTGGTCGGCGCCGGGATCATCGTCTATGAGGCGACCCACCAGCTGGTCGTCGGCTCCTCGGTCGAGCGGCTTGGCCTCGGCATCGCCGTGATGGCGTTCTCGGTGTTCGCCAACCTCGCCGTTTCCACCGTCCTCGCACGCCAGGCCGAGGCGCACGAATCGCCGGCCCTGGCGGGCGATGCCGCCCACCTGCGCACCGACGCCCTGACCTCGGCCGGGGTGCTGTTCGGCCTGGCCCTGGTCCAGGTCACCGGCGACGCCGCCTTCGACCCGATCACGGCCCTGGTGGTGGCGACGGCGATCGTCTGGGCGGGGATCAGGATCATCAGGCGCTCCTCCGGGGTGCTCGTCGACGAGACGCTGCCCAACGCCGAGCTGGACCGGATCGAGGCGGCGATCGCCACCGCCCGCACGCCCGAGGTTGCCGGCTACCACAAGCTCCGCGCTCGCCGTGCCGGCAGCCGCCGCCACATCGACTTCCACGTCCAGTACCGCTCCGGGACCAGCCTCGAGCGGGCGCACGAGCTGGCCCACCAGATGCGCGACTCGATCGAGGCCGAGATCCCGCAGGCCGAGGTGCTGATCCACGCTGAGCCCGAGACCTCGTTTCGCGAGCCCGACGACAGCGACTCGGGTCCGTTCCGCTCCGGCTGAAGGCGCTAGGGGGACGGCAGCAGGTTGACGGCGGCGGCCAGGCCGACGGCGATCAGGGTGATCGTGTAGCCGGTGTAGCCGCTGAGGGCGAAGAGGACCGCGGCGATCGCGCAGAGGGCGACGACGATGATCCATGAGGCTCGGGCGAGGGGCACGGTCGGTATTTTCACCTACATGGCCGACGCTGCCACCTCAGAGGCCGCCCCGGGCGATGCCGCGGCGGCGGCGCTGGCCTTCCTCGGGGAGATGTCGCCCGACCTGCGGGCGGCGGCGATCCTCGACTCCGGCGGCACCGTGCTCGCCGCTGCCGCCGACGACGAGCGCTGGCGCGAGGATGCGGCGGCGCTGCTCGAGGTCGCCGACGGCGCCGGCGACGCTCCGGTCGAGCAGGTCCACGTCGCCACCGAGCAGGGCGAGGTCTTCGCCCTGCGCCACGCCGGCCTGGTCGCCGTCGCCGTCACCGAGCGCTTCGCCCTCGCCTCGCTGATGTTCTTCGACATGCGCTCGACCCTGCGTGACCTCGCCGCCGGGAGAGAGGGCTGATGCCTCCGAAGCCGCACCGCGTGCTGCTCGACCGGGTCTCGGGCTACGCCGACGAGGCCGCCGCCTACATGCGCCGCCGCCGCGTCGCTCGTCGCCCCTTCGCCCGGCTCTACTACCCGAACGGGCGCAGCGCCGACCACGCTGACGACTCGGCCACCGGCGCTGAGCTCTTCGTCGCCGCCGGCCGCCTGATCGAGGTCGCCGGAAAACGGCCGCGGGCATGAGCGACCTGCTCGATCCGGCGGTTGCCGAGCGCGTCCTGGCGCGGGCGCTCGCCAACGGCGGCCGCTTCGCCGAGGTCTTCGCCGAACGTCGGCAGGGGCTGGCGATGTCGATCGACGAGTCGCGGATCGAGGCTGTCCAGTCGGGTGCCGAGCAAGGTGCCGGGGTGCGGGTCGTCGACGGTGGCACCACCTATTTCGCCCACGTCGACGGGCTCGACCCGGACGATCTCGCCCGCGCCGCCGACGAGGCCGCGGCGGCGCTGCGTGGCGAGCGCCGCGAGCCGCGCCCGTTGCGGGCGGTGGCGACCTTGCCGCTGGCGATCGAGCGCCGGCCCGAGGAAGTGCCGGCCGAGCGCAAGGCGGCGCTGCTGCGCGAGCTCGACGAGCGCGCTCGCGAGCAGGGCGGCGAGATCGCTCAGTTCACCTCCTCCTACGCCGAGGCGCGACGCCAGGTCGCCGTCGCCAACTCCGAGGGCCTGCTGACGGGCGATGACCGCACCCGCACCCGGATCGGTGCCCAGGCGGTGGCTCGCCGCGGCGACGCGGTCGAGACCGGGGCCGAGACGCTCGGCGCCCACCGCGGCTTCGAGCTGCTCGAAGACGACCCTGCCCTGATCGCCGAGCAGGCCGCCCGCAAGGCGCTGACCTTGCTCGAGGCCGGCCCGGCGCCCTCGGGCTCGATGCCGGTGGTCGTCGGCGGCGGCTTCGGCGGCGTCCTCTTCCACGAGATGACCGGGCACGGGCTCGAGGCCGACCACATCCAGAAGGGCGCCAGCGTCTACGTCGGCAAGCTCGGCGAGCAGGTCGCCCAGCCGCTGCTCAACGCCTACGACGACGGCCGCCTCCCGCACGAGTGGGGCAGCGACGCGATCGACGACGAGGGCGCGCCGACGCAGAAGACCCAGGTGATCGAGGACGGCCGTCTTACCGCCTACCTCTACGACCGCCTCAGCGCCGAGCGCGACGGCGTTGCCTCGACCGGCAACGGCCGCCGCGAGAGCTTCCGCCACCTGCCGATCCCGCGCATGACCAACACCTACATCGCCCCCGGCGAGGCCACCCCCGAGGCGATGATCGCCGAGCTCGACCAGGGCTTCTACGCGGTCTCCTTCGCCGGCGGCCAGGTCGACCCGGCAACCGGAGACTTCGTCTTCGGCGTCTCCGAGGGCTACCTGATCGAGGGCGGCAAGGTGACCCGTCCCTGCCGCGGCGCGACCCTGATCGGCAACTGCCTGCAGGCGTTGATGGAAATCGACGCGGTCGGCGACGACTTCTTCATGAAGACCGGGATCTGCGGCAAGGGTGGCCAGAAAGCCCCGGTCGGCACCGGCCAGGGCCACGTCCGGGTGCGGGCGATGACGGTCGGGGGGACCGAGCTATGACGCGAAGCGGAACCTGGCTATGACGGATCTGAGTGCGACTGCCGGGAGAGCGGTGGAGGCCGCCCTGAACGCCGGCGCCGGCGAGGCGGAGGCCTACGTCTCGCGCGAGCGCGGTCGCGAGGTGCGCGTCCACGGCGGCGAGGTCGAGAGCCTGACCGCAGCGACGCAGAGCGGCGTCGGCGTCCGTGCCTGGATCGGCGGCCGGGTCGGCTACGCCTACGGAACCGACCTCTCTGCGGCGGGGGTCGCAGCGATCGCCGGTCGCGCCGCCGGGGCGGCGGCGGTGGCCGACGAGGACGAGTTCGCGGTCCCTCCCCGGCCCGCCCCGATCGAGGCGTTGCCGGGACTGAGCGATCCCTCGGTCGAGGCCTGGACCACCGCGCAGGCGGCGGAGCTGGCCTTGGCGGTGGAGCGGACGGCGCTTGCCGCCGACCCCCGCGTGACCGGGGTGGAGCAGGTCGTCTACGCCGATGCCGCCGAGCGGGTCGCGATCGCCTCCTCGACCGGCCTCGCCGGCGAGTACGAGTCCTCCGATTGCTTTGCCTACCTGCAGGCCCTCGCCGAGGGGGAGGGCGGCAAGGAGACCGGCCTCGGCTTCGGCCTCGCCCGCGGGCCCGACGGCCTCGACCCGGTGGCGATCGGGGCCGAAGGAGCCGATCGCGCTACGGCGATGATCGGCGCCTCCAAGCCGGCCTCGCGCTCATGCCCTGTCGTCTTCGACCCGACCGTGGCGGCCAGCTTCGCTGGCCTGATCGGCGCAGCCCTCGGTGCCAACGCCGTGCAGCGAGGACGCTCCCCATTCGCCGGCCGCCTCGGCGAGGAGCTGGCCGGCTCGGCGCTGGCGCTGCACGACGACGGCCGCGATCCCGATGGCCCCGCCTCGGCGCCCTTCGACGGCGAGGGCGTGCCGCGCCGCCGCACCGCGCTGATCGAGGGGGGGCGCCTGCGCGCCTTCCTCTACGACACCTACACGGCCAACCGCGAGGGCAGCGCCTCGACCGGCAGCGCCGCCCGCCACGGCTACCGCTCGCAGCCCTCGGTTTCGGCCTCGAACCTCGTCGTCGCCACCGGCCGGCTCGCGTTCGCGGAGCTGCTCGGCGAGGCCGGCGAGGGCGTCTTCGTCACCGACGTCGCCGGCCTGCACTCGGGGGTGAACCCCGTCACCGGCGTCTTCTCGGTTGGCGCCTCGGGCCGGCAGATCCGCGCTGGCGAGCTGGCTGAGCCGCTGCGTGAGTTCACCATCGCCGGCGATCTCGTATCGATGCTGGGGGCTGTCAGGGCCGCCGGCGCGGAGGCCCGATGGGTCCCTTTCGGAGGCTCCGTTCGCACCCCGCCGCTGCTGATCGAGGCGATGGCCGTCAGCGGTGCGTGACGCTGACGCCGAGCCCACTGTTAGATTGGCGCCCGTCTTCAACCCCCGAGGAGGATTCCCGACGTGACCAAGGCTGAATTTCTGGATCAACTGGCTGGCGATGACCGGCTTGGCAGCAAGAAGGCTGCCAGTGACGCCGTCGACGCCGTGCTCGAAGCGATCACCGACGCGCTGAGCTCCGGCGGCGAGGTGAGCTTCACCGGCTTCGGCAAATTTCACGTTGCCGAGCGTGGCCCTCGTCAGGGCGTCAATCCGCGCACCGGCGAGCGCATCACGATTCCCGGCGGCAAGGTGCCGCGCTTCTCCGCTGGCTCTGCCCTGAAGACCAAGGTCAAGGGCGGCTGATTTCCTGACGCTGTTCGCCGATCGGCTGGCGGCGCTCGTAGACGAGCGTCGCAGCCAGATCTGCCTTGGTCTCGACCCCGACCCGGCCAAGCTGGCCGGGGAGGGGCCGATGGCCTCCGGCCCCGGCACGCTGGCCGCCGATTTGGCCGCCGCCGCGGTGGTCACCCACTGCCGTTCGCTGATCGACCGCGCCGGGCCCGCCTGCGTCGCCGTCAAGCCGCAGCTCGCCTGCTTCGAGCGCCTCGGCGCCCCCGGTTGGGCCGCACTGGCCGAGGTCTGTGCCGCGGCTGGAGAAGCCGGGCTGCTGACGATCGCCGACGGCAAGCGCGGCGACGTTCCGGTCACCGCCGCCGCCTACGCCCAGTCCCTGGTCGGCGAGACGCCGACCCCGTGGGGCTCGGTCGCCGGCCTCGGCGCCGACGCCTTCACCGCCAATCCGCTGCTGGGCCTCGACGCCCTGGAGCCTCTGGTCGCCGCCGCCGAAAGTGCCGGCGCGGGCATCTTCACCCTTGTGCGGACCAGTAATCCCGGCGCCGCCGACGTCCAGGACCTGCCGGCGCCGCATCAGCCTCTGCACGAGCGCCTTGCCGGTCTGGTCGACGGCCTCTCCGGGCGCTTGCTGGGCGAGAGGGGGCTGAGTGGCATGGGCGCTGTCGTCGGCGCCACCGAGCCCCTGCACATCGCCCGCCTGCGAGAGCTGATGCCGCGCTCGATCTTCCTCATCCCCGGTGTCGGCGCTCAGGGCGGCAAGCCGGAGCTGCTCGGCGCCGCCTTCGCGGCGGGGCGGGCATCCGCCCTCGTCGCCGCCTCGCGTGGGATCAGCGCCGATCCCGACCCGGCCGCCGCCGCGGAGCGTCTGCGGGCGACCGTCTGGGAGATTTCGACCGCCTGAAGACGCCTCCAGCGGTTATACGATCACCGGCTCGCCACCGATCTCCCCTCCAGTCCATGGAAAAACGCACCAGCGCCCTCGCTCGGATCTTCGCCGCAATTGCCCTAGCGGGCGCGGTGGTGATAGTCATCGTCGCGATCTCGAGCTCGCTGGGCGATTCCGACCCGTCGACGAAGCCCGGGAATGGCAACGGCCACTCCTCGCACAAGGGCGGTCCCAAGACGACGGCGAAGACCTACGTGGTCAAGAGCGGCGACACGCTCGTCTCGATCGCCCACAGGACCGGGGTCCCGGTCTCTCACATCCTCGCGCTGAACCCCGAAGTAGATCCGCAGATCCTGATCGCCGGCCAGACGCTGAAGCTGAGATGAGCCGGCGCCGCCTCGGCGTCGTGCTGTTGGCGGCGCTCATGGCCGCGATGCTCTGCCTGGTGGGGGTCGGCTCTGCCACGGCGGCGGAGCCCCAGCCCGAAGCCCGCGCCTGGGCCCTGATCGACGCCCGTACCGGCACCGTGCTCGACTCCCACGCTGCCGCCCGGCGGCTGCCGATCGCCAGCACCACCAAGCTGATGACCGCCTATGTGGCGATGCAGGAGCTGCCGCTCGAGAAGATCGTGCGGGCCACTCCCTACCGCCCGATCTACGGCGAGTCGCTGCTGGGCCTGCGCACCGGTCAGCGGATCAGCGTGCGCGACCTCCTCTACGGACTGATCTTGCGCAGCGGCAACGATGCCGCCCACGACCTCGCTCTCGCCGTCGCCGGGTCGCTGCCGCGATTCGTCGCCCAGATGAATCGCCGCGCCGCCGCGCTCGGCCTCGCCGACACCCACTACGCCAACCCGGTCGGCCTCGACCAGCCTGGCAACTTCTCCAGCGCCCGCGACCTGGCGACGCTGACCCAGCGGATGCTGCGCATTCCCGCCTTCGCCAAGATCGCCGACTCGCGCAGCGCCACCCTGCGCAGCCTGCGGCCGCCGCGGCGGATCTCGACCATCAACGAGCTGCTGCTGATGGCACCCTGGGTCACCGGCGTTAAGACCGGCCACACCTTCGACGCTGCCTACGTCCTGGTCGGCTCGGGCCGTCGCAAGGGGGTCGACCTGATCTCGGTCGCGATCGGCGCGCCGAGCGACGAAGCCCGCTACAGCGACAATCTCGAACTGCTCGAATACGGCTTCTCGCAGTATCGGCGGCGACTGCCGGTCCACGCCGGCCAGGACCTCGCCGACCCGATGATCCGCTACTCCGGTGGTGAGTTGCCGCTGCGCGCCGGCCGCGCCGTGGTCCTCGGCCTGCGCCGTGGCCAGCGTCTCAGCGTCGAGGTCCGCGCCCCGGACGAGGTCGAGGGCCCGATCCGCCGCGGCGCCCCCCTCGGCCTGGCGACGGTCTCCGTCGATGGCCGCCCGGCCGCCTCGGTGCCCCTGGTCGCCGGTCGCTCGATCCCCGCGGCGAGCACTTTCGATCGCGCCCGCGAGTTCCTCGGCGACAACCCGATTCCTATCGCTATCGCCGTCTTCGTGATACTGATTGGCGGGGTATTGCTCTACCGGCGTCCGTCCGGCCGAAACGACCAAGGAGAGCGAATCAGGGTGAAGGCGAAGTGATTCTCACCGTGACTCTCAACGCGGCGATCGATCGCACCGTCGCGGTGCCGAATTTCCGCCTCGGTCGCCGCCATCGCGCGGTCGAGAGCCGCACCGTCGCCGGGGGCAAGGGGATCAACGTCGCCCGGGCCCTGAGCCTGCTCGGCCGTCCGGTGATCGCCACCGGCTTCGTCGGCGGTCCGACCGGAACGCGGGTGCTGGAAGGACTGCGCGAAGAGTCCGTCCTCACCGACTTCACCCGGATCGCCGCCGAGACGCGGATCAATCTCGCGGTCATCGATCCCACCTCCGGCGACCAGACCGAGATCAACGAGCGGGGCCCGGCGGTCAGCCCGGAGGAGACCAAGAAGCTCTTCGAGCGAATCGGATATCTGGCCAGCGGCGCCAAGATCTGCGTGCTCGCCGGCTCCCTGCCGCCAGGCGCCGGTGACGACCTCTACGCCCGTTTGATCGCCGACCTCGGCCGTCGCGGCGTCCCGGTCGTGCTCGATGCGGAGGGCGAGGCGATGCTGGCCGGCGTCCGCGCCGGCGCCTCGATGGTCACCCCGAACGAGCGCGAGGCGGAGGAGCTGGTCGGCCAGGAGTTCGACGGCGGTGGTGACCTCGCCCAGGGCTTGCAGGAGCTGGTCCGCCTGGGCGCTTCCGAGGCGGCGATCACGCGACCGGAAGGCTGTGTGGCGGCGGTCGGCGAGGGCGCCGAGCGGCGCCTGCTCGAGATCCACACCGAGCCCCTGGAGGCGGTCTCCACGGTTGGCTCCGGAGACGCCTTCCTGGCCGGTTACGTCGCCGCCCGCTACGAGAGCCGCTCGCCCGAGGAATGCCTCGCCTACGGCGTCGCCTGTGGCGCCGAGTCGACCCAGCACTTCGGCGCCGGCACCGTCGACCGCAACCAGGTCGAGCGCCTGCTGGGCGAGGTCGCGGTGCACGATTTGGAGGTCCCGGCCGAAGTGTAGTCTGGCTGTTTCAACGCCAGCCCTGGAGGAATCACTTGGAAATCGAAATCGGCCGCGGCAAGAAGGGTCGCCGCGCCTACGGATTCGACGACATCGCCATCGTCCCTTCCCGTCGGACGCGCGACCCCGACGACATCGACATCAGCTGGACCCTCGGTCCCTACCGCTTCGAACTGCCGTTGGTCGCCTCGGCGATGGACGGGGTGGTCAGCCCCGACACCGCCGTCTTGGTCAACGAGCTCGGTGGCCTTGGCGTGCTCAACTTGGAGGGGATCTGGGCTCGCTTCGAGGACGCGGAGGAACGACTGGAGCAGATCGCCGCCGCGCCCAAGCACGTGGCGACGCGGCTGATGCAGGAGATCTACACAGAGCCGGTCAAGTCGGAGCTGATCGGCAAGCGCGTCGCCGAGATCAAGGCCCGCGGCGCCGTCGCCTGCGCTTCGCTGACGCCGCAGAAGGTGCGCGAGCATTACGAGGTGGCGGTCGAGGCCGGTCTCGACATCCTCGTCATCCAGGGCACGGTGATCTCGGCCGAACACGTCTCGACCACGGTCGAGCCGCTGAACCTGAAGGAGTTCATCGCCGAGGTGCCGGTGCCGACCGTGGTCGGCGGCTGCGCCTCCTACTCGACCGGGCTGCACCTGATGCGGACCGGCGCCGTCGGCGTCCTCGTCGGCGTCGGGCCCGGTGCCGCCTGCACCACCCGCGGCGTGCTCGGGATCGGCGTCCCGCAGGCCACCGCGATCGCCGACGTCGCGGCCGCCCGCTCCCAGCACATGCTGGAGACCGGCGAGTACGTCAACGTGATCGCCGATGGCGGCATGCGCACCGGCGGCGACATCTCCAAGGCGATCGCCTGTGGCGCCGACTCGGTGATGGTCGGCTCGCCGCTGGCGCGTGCCAAGGAGGCTCCCGGCCGCGGCTTCCACTGGGGGATGGCGACCTTCCATTCGTCTCTGCCCCGTGGCACCCGCGTCTCGACCAAGCAAGACGGCTCGATGGAGGAGATCCTGCTCGGACCGGCCCAGGAGAACGACGGCACCTTCAACCTGATGGGGGCGCTGAAAACCTCGATGGCCACCTGCGGCTACGAGGACATCCGCTCCTTCCAGCGGGCCGAGGTGATGGTCGCGCCGGCGCTGATGAGCGAGGGCAAGAAGCTCCAGAACGAGCAGTCGGTGGGGATGGGGTCAAACGGTCGGGCGGCAGTTTCGGCGGGGGTTGCCGTAAGCGATGACTGAGCAGGTCGTCGGCAGCGCGCCCGAGTTGCCGGCCGACGACGTGCGAGCGCTGGAGGAGGTGCTGGTCCTTGATTTCGGGGGGCAGTACTCGCAGCTGATCGCGAGACGGATTCGCGAATGCGGCGTCTTTGCCGAGCTGCTGCCCGCCTCCACCTCGGTGGAGAAGATCGTGGAGCGCAAGCCGAAGGCGCTGATCCTCTCCGGCGGGCCGGCTTCGGTGTACGAGCCGGGGGCGCCGGCGTTTCCGACGCAGCTGCTCGATCTCGAGATCCCGATGCTGGGAATTTGCTACGGGATGCAGGCGATGGTGCTGGCGCTCGGCGGCCGGGTCGAGACGGCCGAGTCGGGGGAGTTCGGCCGCACCGACCTGGTCCTGCGCAGCGGCGGCGGCCGCCTGTTGGGTGGACTGCCGGAGGAGCAGAGCTGCTGGATGAGTCACCGCGACGCGGTCTTCGCGGCGCCCGAGGGCTTCGTCGCGCTTGCGTCCAGCCCCAGCTCCCCGGTCGCCGCCTGCGAGCTGCCCGACCGTGGCCTCTACGGGATCCAGTTCCACCCCGAGGTCGTCCACACCCCCTACGGGACCGAGATCCTCACCCGCTTCCTGCGGGACGTCGCCGGCTGCGAGCAGCGCTGGTCGCCGCAGTCGGTGATCGCCGAGCAGGTCGAGAAGATCCAGGCCCAGGTCGGCGACGGCCGCGTCATCTGCGGCCTCTCGGGCGGCGTCGACTCCTCGGTCGCGGCGATGCTGGTTCACAAGGCGGTGGGGGAGAAGCTGACCTGCGTCTTCGTCGACCACGGGCTGATGCGGATGAATGAGGCCGAGCAGGTGGTCGAGGCCTTCAGCGAGTTCGGCATCCCGCTCGTCCACGTCGACGCCGAAGAGCGCTTCCTCGCCAAGCTGGCCGGCGAGGAGGACCCCGAGCGCAAGCGCAAGATCATCGGCGGCGAGTTCATCCGCGTCTTCGAGGAGGAGGCGGAGAAGCTGGAGGGCGTCGACTTCCTGGTGCAGGGCACGCTCTACTCGGACGTGATCGAGTCGGGCGGCAGCGACCACGCGGCGACGATCAAGTCCCACCACAACGTCGGCGGCCTGCCCGACGACCTCGAATTCGAGCTGGTCGAGCCGCTGCGGATGCTGTTCAAGGACGAGGTTCGCGCCGTCGGCGCCGAGCTCGGCCTGCCGGAGCGGATGGTTTGGCGCCAGCCCTTCCCGGGGCCGGGCCTGGGGAT
Organism: uncultured Solirubrobacterales bacterium; assembly: GCA_963812145.1. Lineage (GTDB taxonomy): Bacteria > Actinomycetota > Thermoleophilia > Solirubrobacterales > 70-9 > VAYN01. The sequence goes on along the minus strand of CAWEUG010000002.1, from coordinate 163,366 downwards.
CCGGATCGTCGGCGGCGAGGTCAATAAGGAGCGCCTCGACATCCTTCGCGCCGCCGACGCGATCCTGCAGGAGGAGATCCGCGCGGCGGAGCTCTACCGGCAGCTCTGGCAGTCCTTCTGCGTGCTGCCCGTGGTCCGCTCGGTCGGCGTCCAGGGCGACGGGCGCACCTACGCCTACCCGATCGTGATCCGCGCCGTCACCTCCGACGACGCGATGACCGCGGACTGGGCACGGCTGCCCTACGACCTGTTGGAGCGTGTCTCCAACCGGATCATCAACGAGATCCGCGACGTTAACCGCGTCGCGCTCGACATCTCCTCGAAGCCGCCGGCGACGATCGAGTGGGAGTAGCGGCTCGCCGCTAGGTGGGCCTTGATCCCGCCGTCTCGAAGCTGGCCAGGGCGGCGACCGCCGAGATCGCCTCTCGCGACCCCTCGCTGCCGGAGAGGCGCTGCGCGCTCCGCCTCTGCGCCTCCAGCACCCGGTCCGCGGCCTCTTCCATGATCGCCGCGATCTCTTCCCAGCCAAGCTGGTCGACGAGAAGCGGCATCCAGGTGAGGACGGTGTCGTCGCGACCGTCGAGCGTGCCCGCCTCCAGAGCGGCCACGACCTTGTCCATGAAGGTCTGCAGTGCAGCGCCCGAGACGCCGCCCAGGACCGTGCGCGGCACGCCGCGCCAGATGCGGCTGCCCACGAATGAGCCCGGAGAGGCCTTGTAGAAGTGCTCGGTCGCACCGCGTTTCTGCGCCGTCTCAACCAGGCTCAAACAGCCGCACTTGTCGAGCGTGCGGGTGTGGTAGGCGACGTCGCTGAGACTCGCGTCCAGATGCTCCGAGAGCCAGCTCGGGCTGGCGATCCGTTCGGTGAGGACCTCGAGGATCTGGACGCGCAGTGGGTGGGACAGCGCCTTGACCAGGCGCTGGTCGATCGGTCTGCTTCGGTTTGGCACGACGGTGGCTCCTTCGTGTGGGGTGGCTATCCCCTACGTTATCTGCACACTCGATACCTCTTGAGTATTAACCAGCCTTAACGCAGATTTAGCCGATCCCCGGCCGCGGTGCGGCCCTCGCGGCGCTCAGCTGTAGCGGTCCCACTTTTCGAGGAAGGAGAGGGGGTCGAAGGGGCTGCCCCCCTCGTACCAGCCGGGAGCGCCCCAGATCTCGAAGTGGAGGTGGCAGGCGGAGGCATCGCCGGTGTCGCCGACGATGCCGATCGGCTGCCCGGTGCGGACGGTTTCGCCGGCCTGCAGGGGCGAGGGTTCGGCCAGGTGCGCGTACATGAAGTCGTTGACGGTGCCCTTGCCGTCGATGACGACGTAGTTGCCGGCGTTGGCCTCGTACTCGGAGTACTGCACGACGCCGCCGCGGGCGGCGACCAGCGGGATGCCGCAGGCTGCCATCACATCCTGTCCCTGGTGGGTGTGGCCGGACCTGCCGGCACCGAAGCGGCCGCCGTCGAGGCTGAGCTCATGCGCTCCGAGGATCGGGAAGGCATAGCCGTAGAAGGCGAAGCTGAGGCTGAGTGCGGTCGACTGGGTCGCCCGGCGGGCCGCCGGCGCTTCAGTCTGCGGCCCGATCCGGAAGCTGTACTGGCCGTTGCGAGCCGGGCGCCCTTCGTTCGTGGTGCCGTCCCAGCGGATGCTGGTGGGCAGATCGGGGGCGACGTCGTTGCGGTAGAAGGTCTTGACGATCGCACCGGCGGCGTCGACGACGTCGATCCGCAGGTCGTTCTGGGCCTGGCTGCTGCCGATCGTGTAGCCGAGGCGGGGGAAGCGAAAGCCGAAGTAGAAGGACTTGTGCGGGGTCGTCTCGGCGGCGAGGAGGGAGAGCATGCCGGCGCTGGGGGCGGCCGTCGGCGCCCCGGCGGGGCTGCTCGGGGGCGGCGGGCTGCCGCCGGGGGTGGGGGCGCCTCCGGTCGAGATCGCCGCCGCGGTGCCCCCGCAGGCCAGCAGCAGCATCGCCACCACGATGACGCCCATCTTCGCCGCCAAGCCAGGCCGGACCAACTCGTTGTCGCGCACCGCTAGCCTCTCTTTCGATCGCCTACGGAGTTAGCTGTCGGGCTCGCGCTGAAAGAGATGCGCTACGGACGTTTTCGTCCGATTCGCCCCGGAGACCTGCTTCGGCCTCTGCGGTTCCTCCGCCCCCGTTCGGATGCCCGAACGGGATTCGGCATTAATGGCGCGGCAGTATAGAGCGCGGGATGGCTATGATCCCCCGGCCGCGTCGGCGAGTCCGCGCGGCTTTTTCACGAATCGAGCCACGATGAAGACCTACGTAGCCAAGCCATCCGACCGCCAGCGCGACTGGTACGTCGTCGACGCCGAGGGTCAGACCCTGGGCCGTCTGGCCACCCAGATCGCCGACGCGCTGCGCGGCAAGCGCAAGCCCGAGTACACCCCGCACATCGATACGGGCGATTTCATCGTCGTCGTCAACGCGGAGAAGATCCGCGTCACCGGCAAGAAGATGGAGCAGAAGATCTACTGGCGACACAGCGGCTACCCGGGTGGGATCAAGTCGCGAACGCTGGCCGAGATGCTCGATCGGCGTCCCGAGGAAGTGATCCGCAAGGCCGTCAAGGGCATGCTGCCGCGCAACCGCCTCGCCCGCCAGCAGCTGACCAAGCTGAAGGTCTACGCCGGCCCCGAGCATCCGCACGCGGCGCAGCTGCCGAAACCGATGAAGACCGAGAGATAGATGACGGACGAGCACGACAAAGAGACTTCAGAGCAGCCGGACGAGACGACCGAGGGTCAGGCGCCTCAGGACGCGGGTCCTGTCGCGGAGGACGACTCCTCGTCCTCGCAAGCCGCGGGCGAGGAGCCGACCTCCACGCCACCCGCGTCAGAGGCGCCGGAGGCTGAAGCCTCCGAGCCGACTGTCGAGGAGCCCGTTGCTGAGAGCGACGAGGGTTCGGACGCTGCTGCCGAGACTGCTGAGCCCGAGGCCGTTGAGGAGGCTCCCGCTGAGGAGCCCGCTGCCGAGGAGGCTCCGGAAAAGCCGCAGGCTGAGGAGAAGAAGAAAGACGCGATTCCCGGGGCCGACCTGGAGCCGATCGCGGTCGCGCCCGAGAAGCCGCTGAGCGCCGAGGAGAAAGCGCGGCTCGAAGCCGAGGAAGAGGAGAAAGCGCGCCGCGAGGCCGCGCTCGTGGGTGGCGACGACGCCGACGCCGAGGCCGCCAGCCGCGAGCCGGCGAAGATGGAGAGCGGCTCTCGCTTCCTTGCCACCGGCAAACGCAAGTGCTCGATCGCCCGCGTCACCCTGCTTCCCGGCGACGGCAAGATCGAAGTGAACAAGCGCAGCCTCGAGGAGTTCTTCCCGCGGCCCCTGCATCAGACGATGGCGGTCCAGCCGCTCACCGTCTCCGGCTACGAGGGCAACGTCGACGTCCGCGTCCGCGTCCACGGCGGTGGCATCAGCGGCCAGGCCGGCGCTGTCCGCCACGGCATCGCCCGGGCGCTGACCGAGATCGATCCCGAGCTGCGCGGCGAGCTCAAGCGGCGCGGCTTCCTGACGCGCGACGCGCGAGTCAAGGAGCGTCGCAAGGCGGGCTTCAAGAAGGCCCGCAAGAAGCCTCAGTTCAGCAAGCGCTGACGGGGGTTTGGTGAGCGCCGAGCGCAAGCTCTTCGGAACCGATGGGGTCCGGGGAGAGGCGGGGACGTTCCTCGACGCAGAGTTGGCGACCGCGCTTGGCAGGGCGACCACCGCCTCGCTGGAGGCCGAGCGTCCACAGGTCCTGATCGTCCGCGACACCCGTGAGTCGGGGCCGATGCTGGAGGCGGCGCTGGCCGCCGGCGTGGCCGCGGCCGGGGGCGACGCCCTGCTCGGCGGCGTGCTGCCGACTCCCGCCGCCGCGATCCTCGTCAAGCGCCTCGGGCTCGACCTCGCCGCGGTCGTCTCCGCCTCCCACAACCCCTACCGCGACAACGGCATCAAGTTCTTCTCGGGTCAGGGGACGAAGCTCGGCGACGAGCTGGAGGCGCGGATCGAGTCGCTGCTGGAGGGGGCGCCGGCCGCGGCCGAGCCCGGTCGCGTGCGCGAGCTCAACGGCGGCCTCGACGACTACCTGCGCGAGCTGGAGGCCGCCTTCCCGCTCGACCTCTCTGGCCGTCGCGTCATCCTCGACTGCGCCAACGGCGCCGCTCACCGCGCCGCCCCGGCGATCTTCGAGCGCCTCGGCGCTGAGATCGAGGTGATCGGCGCCGAGCCCGACGGGCGCAACATCAACGCCGGTTGCGGCTCCACCCACCTCGAGTCGCTATCGGAGCGTGTCGCCGCCGGCGACGCCGAAATCGGCTTCGCCTTCGACGGCGACGCGGACCGGATGCTGGCGGTCGACGCCGACGGGCGCGTCCACGACGGTGACGAGCTGATCGCCCTGGCCGCCCGCGGCCAGGCAGCGCGGGGTGAGCTCGAGGGCGGTGTCGTCGTCACCGTGATGACCAACTTCGGCTTCCACCGGGCGATGGAGGAGGCGGGGATCGAGGTCGCCGTGACTCAGGTCGGCGACCGCTACGTGCTCGACGAGATGCAGCGCCGGGGCTGGACCCTCGGCGGCGAGCAGTCGGGCCACATCATCTCCTCCGATTTCGTCGCCACCGGCGACGGCATCGCCGCGGCGCTGATGACGATGCGAGAGCTGGGCGGCGCCAAGCTCGCCGACGCCGTGCCGATGGAGAAGCTGCCGCAGATCCTCGTCAACGTCGAGGTCGCCGAGCGCGAGGCGATCGCCGGCGCGGCGCCGGTCTGGGAGGCTGTGGAGCGCGAGGCCGAGGGCCTCGAGGGCCGCGGCCGGGTGCTGCTGCGACCCTCTGGAACCGAGCCCCTGGTGCGGGTGATGGTCGAGGCGCCGAGCGCCGAGGAGGCCGAGACGGTCTGCAATCGCCTTGTCGCGCTGGTCCGCCAAGAGCTGGCCTGACCCACCCGGCCCTCTACCCTTACTCGCCCTTATGTGCGGAATCGTTGGATACGTGGGCGGTCGCCCCTGCGAGGAGCTGCTGCTCTCGGGGCTGGAAAAGCTCGAATACCGCGGCTATGACTCGGCCGGAATCTCGGTGATCGAGGCCGGCGAGGTCGACAGCGCCCATGCCGTCGGCAACATCGCCAACCTGCGCGCCGCCGTCGCCGAGCGCGCCGCCGACGGGGCCGGGGCGATGGCCGTCTCCCACACCGGCATCGCCCACACCCGCTGGGCGACCCACGGCCGCGTCACCGAGGAGAACGCCCATCCGCACGACGACAGCTCCGGCAAGGTCCACATCGTCCTCAACGGGATCATCGAGAACCACGCCGGCCTGCGCAAGCGGCTGCAGGCCGACGGCGAGCGGTTCACCTCGGAGACCGACGCCGAGGTCGTCGCCCACCTGATCGCCGCCCACTACGACGACGATCTCGCCGCCGCGGTCCGTGCCGCCTACGGCGAGCTGCGCGGCCACTACGCCTTCGTCGCAATGCACGCCGACGAGCCCCAGCGCCTGGTCGGCGCCCGCAAGGAGTGCCCGCTGGTCGCCGGCGTCGGCAAGGGGGAGACCTTCCTCGCCTCGGCGATCCCCGCCTTCCTCGCCCACACCCGCGTCGCGGTGCCGATCGAAAACGGCGAGCTGGTCGAAATCGAAGCCGGCGAGGTGCGGATCACCGACCTCGACGGCAACCCGATCGAGCGGCTGCCCGAGGAGGTCGACTGGGACGCCGAAGCGGCCGAGAAGGGCGGCTTTGAGACCTTCATGCTGAAGGAGATCCACGAACAGGCCGATGCCGTCGCCGAGACGATCGCCGATCGCCTGCCCGGGGACGACGGCGTCGATCTCTCCGACGTCGCTCTCGACGACGACTTCCTGCGCGGCCTGCAGCGGATCGTGATCGTCGCCTGTGGCACCTCCTACCACGCTGGCCTGATCGGCCGCTACGCGATCGAGGAGTGGGCGCGGGTGCCGGTCGAGATGGACATCGCCTCCGAGTACCGCTACCGCAACCCCGTGGTCGGGCCCGGCGACCTGGTCGTCGGCATCACCCAGTCCGGCGAGACCGCCGACACGCTGGCGGCGATGCGGCTGGCGCGCGAGGCCGGGGCCAAGGTGCTGGCCGTGACCAACATCATGGGCAGCCAGGCAACCCGCGACGCCGATGCCGTCCTCTACACCCGCGCCGGCCTCGAGATCGGGGTGGCGGCGACGAAGACCTTCCTCGCCCAGGTGGCGGCGATGTACCTGTTGGGCCTGCGGCTGGCCGAGCTGCGCGGTTCGCTACCACCGGCCCGCATCACCGAGCTGGTGGCGGAGCTGAAGTCCCTGCCCTCCAAGGTCGAGGAGACGCTGGCGGCGGTCGAAGCGCCGGTCGCGGCTATCGCTGCCGCCCACAGCGAGCAGAACTTCTTCCTCTACCTCGGTCGCCACATCGGCCTGCCGGTCTGCCTCGAGGGGGCCCTGAAGTTGAAGGAGGTCTCCTACATCCCGACCGATGCCTACGCGGCGGGGGAGATGAAGCACGGTCCGATCGCCCTGCTCGACGAGTCGACGCCGGTCGTCTGCATCGCCACCGCGAGCCCGGTCCTGGAGAAGGTGCTCTCCAACGTCGAGGAGGTCCGCGCCCGCGGCGCCCAGACGATCGCGATCGCCACCGCGGGCGGCGAGCGCGCCGCCGAAGTCGCCGACGAGACGGTCGAGGTGGCCGCCACCGACTGGATCCTGCAGCCGATCGTGGCGATCCTGCCGCTGCAGCTGCTGGCCTACGGAATCGCCCGGGCCCGCGGCCTCAACGTCGACCAGCCCCGCAATCTGGCCAAGACCGTCACGGTCGAGTGATTTGGTTCAATCGCGCCGCTAGGATGCGCCGTCCTGTGCAGGCCCGCCTCGCCCTCTCGATCACCGCCGCGACCGCGGCCCTTGCCGTCGCCGGCTGTGGCGGCAGCGAGGACTCCGGCTCCGACCCGGCCACGCTGGCGCCGCCGAAGGCGCCCGTCTTCATCGAATTCGCCGTGCAGCCCGAAGGCGAGTTGAAGTCGAACGTCGAGGCGCTGGCCGAGAGCATCGCCGGCGTCGACGACCTCGGTGGCCTGATCGTCTCCGAGCTCGAAAGCTCGGCTAGAGACGACGACGAAGAACTCGACTACGCCAAGGAAGTCGAGCCGTGGCTGGGCGAAAAGGGCGGACTCTTCCTGCAGGAATACGATGGTGAGGACTTCCAGGGGTACGGCGTTGCGCTCCAGAGCACGGATACGGGCGCGACCCAGGATTTAATCGACCATCTCGCTTCCGAAAGCGAGGAGCCGGTCGAGCGAGGCTCCTACGAGGGCATCGACTACACCGTTGAGACCGAGGAAGAGGACCAGTTCGTCGCGGTCGTCGGCGACTTCCTCGTGGTCGCCGAAGACAAGCCGACCTTCGAAGCGATGGTCGACGCCTCCAACGGCGAATCGCTGGCCGACGAGGAGACCTACGCCAGCACGGTCGACGCCGCCCCCAGCGGCAGCTTCGCCGACGTCTTCGTCGACATCGGCGGCCTGATCGAGCAGTCCGGCGGCACGATCGATCCCGAAGCGCAGCAGTTCCTCGACAGCGCTGGCATCGATCCCGAGGAAGCGACGGCGGTCGCCAGCCTGATCCCCGGCTCAGACCAGATCGAGATCGACCTCAGCAGCAATCTCAGCGGCGAGAACCCGCCGACCGGCGACGCCTCGCAGCTACTCGGCTCGCTTCCCGCCGACTCCTTTGCCGCCGTTGCATCCGCCGACTTCGGCGATCGCTTCGGGGAAGCGATCGACCAGATCGACGCCAACGGCATCCCCGGCGAGATTCCCGCCGGCAAGTTCAAGAGCGGGCTGAAGGAAGCCGGCATCGACGTCGAGAAGATCGCCGCCTCGGTCGGCGACCTCGGCGTCTTCGCCACGGGCGACAGCGAGAGCAGTATCGCCGGCGCCGCCGTGCTGGAGACGAAGAACTCCAAGGAAGCGACCAACACCGTCTCCAATATCGGCTTGCTGCTGCGTGCCACCGGCACCCCAGGGATCACCGCGATCTCCGGCGAGACGAGCGGCTTCTCGATCCACAGCGAGGACCTCGGCCCGAAGCCGCTGGTCATCGCCGCCCAAGGCGAGCGCATCGCAATCGCCTACGGCCTGCCGGCGGCGACGCGGGCGCTGGCCACGGACTCCGGCGACACGCTCGCCGACAGCCCCGCCTACAAGGAAGCCGTCAGCGCCCTCGGCGGCACGCCGATCACCGGCTTCGTCGACGGCCCCGCGGCGCTGAAGCTGGCTTCGGCGCTGGTTCCCTCCGACGAAGAGGGCTTCAGCGAGGCCAAGCCCTATCTGACCAAGGTCGACTACCTGGCGATCGGGGCCGGCGCCGCTGGCGAGCTTTCGACGGCGAAGCTGATCGCCGGCATCGGCAAGTAGCCGCCCCGTGGCCGGCGTCGGCATCGACCTGCTCGAGATCGACCGCCTGGAGCGCGCCCTGGAGCGCCACCCCCGCCTCGCCGAGCGGGTCTTCACCGCGGCGGAGCGTGAGTACGCGGCGGCGCGGGCTCGGCCCGGCAGGCACCTGGCGGCGCGGTTCGCGGCCAAGGAGGCGGTCGTCAAGGCGCTCGGGATGTGCGGGGGCTTCGGATTGGGCGAGATCGAGGTCGTCGCCGGCCAGCCCCCAACGGTGCGCCTCTCCGGCCGCGCCAAGGAGGCCGCGGCAGGCCGCGAGGTCGATATCTCCTTGACCCACTCGCGGGCTAGCGCCGCCGCGGTGGCCGTGGCCCGTTAGCGACCCGGGCCAGTGCGACCCGGCTAGGCTCCGGACGATGGAGGCGTGGCTGAGCCCGCTGTATGACGCCGAAGGGATTCGGGCCGTCGACAGCTGGGCGATCGAGGGTCAGGGGATCGCGTCGGAGGAGCTGATGGAGGCGGCGGGGACCGCGCTGGCCGAGGCGGTCGCGGAGCTGGCGCCGCAGGGGACGGTGCAGATCGTCTGCGGGAAGGGGAACAACGGCGGCGACGGGAAGATTGCCGCTCGGCACCTGAGTGGGATGGGATTCGTGGTCGAGACCGTCGATCTCTGGGGCGACCAGGTTGGGGACGATCTCGATCGCCGGCTGGCCGGGTCGGGGGCGGTCGTCGACGCGATCTTCGGGACCGGCTTCTCGGGGGCGCCGCGGCCGCCGGCCGCCGCTGCGATCGAGGCGATGAACCGTTGCGGGGCGCCGGTGGTGGCCTGCGACATCGCCTCCGGGGTCGACGCTTCGAGCGGGGAGATCGAGACGATCGCGGTCGAGGCCGACCTCACCGTGAGCTTCCATGCGCCCAAGCTGGGGCAGCGGATCGCTCCCGGCAAGTGGCACAGCGGCGAGCTGCGGGTGGTGCCGATCGGCATCCCCGCCGGAGCCCCGAGCGAGCCCGCCGGGGGCACGATCGAGCCGGCGGTCCTGGCATTGCTGCCGCGCCGGGGGCCGCGGTCGACCAAGTTCAGCTCCGGTCAGGTGGCGATCGCGGGTGGCTCGCGCGGCCTCACCGGGGCGGTGCGGATGTCTTCGCTGGGAGCGATCCGGGCCGGCGCCGGCTATGCCACGGTCGCGGTGCCCGCCGAGCTCGAGGCCGTCTTCGAAGCCGGCGAGCCGGAGGTGATGTCGGTCGGCTGTCCCGGCGGCGACGGCTGCCTGTCCCCGGCTTCGGCGAAGGCGTTGCTGCGGACCTTCGAGCGCGCCGCCGCGGGTGTGCTCGGGCCCGGGATGGGTTCCGATCCCGGCTCGATCGAGCTTGCTCGTGAGGTCGTCGCGGCGATCGAGGCGCCGCTGGTGATCGACGCCGACGGCCTCAACGCCTTTGCCGGTCGGCTTGGCGAGATCGCCACCCGCAAAGCGCCGACCGTGTTGACGCCGCACGCCGGCGAGCTGGGGCGGCTGCTCGGCCGCGACTCGGCGGCGATCGCCGCCCACCGGCTCTCCTCGGTCCGCGAAGCTTCCGAGCAGGCCGGGGCGGTGGTCGTGCTGAAGGGCGACGACACCATCGTCAGCGACGGCGAGCGGCTCGCGGTCAACACGATCTCCGCGCCGGGGCTGGCCACCGCCGGCAGCGGCGACGTCCTCTCGGGGATGACGGCTGCCTTCCTCGCCCGCGGTCTGGAGCCGTTCGCGGCCGCCTGCGCGGCGGTCCTCGCCCATGCTCGCGCCGGCCGCGCCGCCGCCGCTCGCATCGGCGCCGCCGAGTCGGTGATCGCCGGCGACGTGATCGACTCGATCCCGGTGGCCCTGCTTCTCGACGAGTCGGTCGAATAATCTCGCCTGGCATGAAGACCGCTGCCGAGATCATGAACCCCGATGTGCCCAGTGTCGCGCCGAACGACGAGGCTCGCACCGCGATCGACCTGCTCGCGAAGACGGACATGGGCGCAATCGCGGTCGTCGACGAGGACCGCCAGGTGGTTGGCATCGTCAGCGAGTCGGACCTGGTCCTCAGCGACGAGGAGTCCGACCTGCATCTGCCGCACTACCTCAACATCATGGGCGGCATCGTCTTCGTCGGCTCGATGAAGGGCTTCGAGAAGCGCCTCGACAAGGCCTTCGCGACCGACGTCGCCGAGCTGATGACGGCGGAGCCGGTCGTGGCTCGTACCTACGAAGCCGCCGACCGGGTGGCGAAGAAGATTGCCGACAAGCACCACAACCACCTTCCGGTGGTCGATGACGACGGGCGTCTGGCGGGCATGGTCACGAGGGCCGACGCCCTCGCCGCGCTGGTCGACGACGAGTAGGCGATGGAGCGCGCGGTCGCCCGGATCGACTTCGAGGCGATCCGGGCAAACTGCACCCGGCTCAAGGCGGAGCTGCGCGACGGGGCGGAGCTCTGTGCGGTGGTCAAGGCGGACGGCTACGGGCACGGGGCGGATGGCTGCGCCAACGCGGCCCTGGCCGGTGGGGCGACGCGGCTCGCCGTGGCGACCGCGACCGAGGCCGAACAGATCGGCCGGCGCCTCCAGCACATCCCCCTGCTGACGATGGGCGCGCTGACCGCGACCGACGTCGACGTCGTCCTCTCGGCCGGCTCCGAGGTGGCGGTCTGGCACGATGGCTTCCGCCGCCTGCTCGCCGATCGCGCCCGCGCCCAGGGCCGGCCGGCCCGCGTCCACGTCAAGTACGACAGCGGCATGGGCCGGCTCGGCACCCCGAGCGCCGAGGGGGTGATGGCGCTGGCACGCGCCTGCGACGCCGACCCCAGCCTCGAGCTGGCCGGCGTCTGGACCCACTTCGCCACTGCCGACGAACCCGATTCGCGCTTCTTCGACGAGCAGCTCGGCCGCTTCGAGACCGTGGCGGCAGCGGTCAAGGCCGAGTTCCCGTCGGCGATCGCCCACGCCGCCAACAGCGCCGCCGTCTTCCGCGACCCGCGCTCTCACTTCGACATGGCTCGCTGCGGGGTCGCCGTCTACGGGCTCGACCCCTTCCAGGGCGACCCGGCGGAGCGCGGCCTGGCCCCGGCGCTCTCGCTGCGCTCCTACGTCGCCGACGTCAAGCGCTTCGCGCCCGGCGTCAGCGCCGGCTACGGACAGCGCTGGAAGGCAACGGTGGAGACCTGGGTCGGGGTGGTGCCGCTTGGCTACGGCGACGGCGTCCGCCGCGGCCTCAGCAACAACGCCGACGTCCTCGTCCGCGGCCTCCGTCATCCGGTGGTGGGGACGATCTCGATGGACAACGTGACGATCGACCTCGGCCCCGAGACCGAGGTCGAGCCCGGTGACGAGGCCGTCTTGATCGGTACCCAGGGGGACGACCTGATCCTCGCCGAGGAGGTCGCGGCCCGCCTCGAGACGATCAACTACGAGGTCACCTGCGGGATCTCGGCTCGGGTGCCGCGGCGCGCGGAATGAGCCTGGCCGACCGCCTCGCCGCCTCGCCGCTGGTAACCGCGGCCAGACGGGCCCTGGCTGGACAAGAGGTCTGGATCGTCGGCGGCGCCGTCCGCGACGCGGCGCTGGAGCGCGAGGTCCTCGACCTCGATCTCGCCGTCGCCGGCGACCCCGGCGTGGCGGCGCGGGCGCTCGCCGGCGAGCTGGGCGAGCACGCCTTCGAGCTCTCGGCCGAGTTCGGCACCTGGCGGATCGTCTCCCGGAGCGGCGACTGGCAGGTCGACGCGACCGCCCTGCGCGGCAGCGCCATCGACGCCGATCTGGCCGAGCGCGACTTCACGATCGGCGCCGTTGCCGTACCTCTCGCCGGCGGCGAGGCGATCGACCCCTTCGCCGGCCTCGCCGACCTCGAGCGCGGCGTCCTGCGCGCCGTCGCCGACACCAGCTTCGACGCGGACCCGCTGCGGCTGCTGCGGGCGCCGCGGCTCGCCGCCCAGCTGGGCCTCGAGGTCGACGCCGGCACGGCTGCCCTGGCCCGGGCCGGCGCCTCCCGTGCCGCCGACCCCGCCGGCGAGCGCCAACTGGCCGAGCTGCGCCAGTTGGTCGGCGGCCCCGACCCGCTGCGCGGCCTCGCCCTGCTCGACGAGCTGGAGCTGACCGCCGTCGTCCTGCCGGAGCTGGAGAACCTGCGCGACGTCGAACAGGGGCCCAACCATCACCTCGACGTCCACGGCCACACCCTGGCTGTGCTCGAGCACACCCTCGAGGTCGAGGGCGACCTCGACCGCTTCGCCGGCGAGCGCGCGGCCGAGCTGGCCGAGCTGCTGGCCGAGCCGCTCGCCGACGAGGTCAGCCGCGGCACGGCCCTGCGCTTCGGCGCCCTCTTCCACGACATCGGCAAGCCCGCCACCCGGGCCGAGCGCGATGGTTTCGTCGGCTTCCGCGGGCATGACCAGGTGGGGGCGGAGATCGTCGCCCAGATCTGCGCTCGGCTGCGCGCCAGCCGCCGCCTCACCCAGCATCTACGGGGCCTGACGCTCCATCATCTGCGGCTCGGCTTCCTCATCCCCGAGGCGCCGCTGCCGCCGCGCCGCGTTCACGAGTATCTGCGCGCCACCGAGCCGGTCGGGGTCGACGTCACCCTGCTGACGGTCGCCGACCGGCTCTCCGCCCGCGGCGCCGGGCCGTTGGCCAGGCCGGAGATGGTCGAGGCGCACCTCTCCCTCGCCCGGCAGATGATCGGCGCCGCGCTCGACTGGCGCCGCGACGGCCCGCCGCCGCCGCTGCTGCGCGGCGACGAGCTGGCGGCCGAGCTGGGAATCGACCAGGGGCCGGAGCTGGGAGAGCTGCTGTCCGAGCTGGAGGCGGCGCAGTACGCGGGTGAGGTCTCCGACCGGGCCGGAGCCCTGCGATACGCGCGTCAGGTACGCTCGTAGGCAGATGGCTGAGGAAAAGATCGAAATGGAGGGGGAGATCACCGAGGCGCTCCCCAACACGATGTTCCGGGTGAAACTGGACAACGACCACGACGTGCTCGGCCACATCTCGGGCAAGATGCGACGCCACTACATCCGCATCCTCCCCGGCGACCGGGTCAAGATCGAGCTCTCGCCCTACGACTTGGATCGTGGGCGAATCACCTACCGCTACAAATAGCTCGCCTTCGCGCCCTCGTCAGGCGCTGCCAACTCAGCCACCAGCGCTGACCAGGCGAAATCGACGGCGCCCAGGCCCTTGCCGGTGCGGGGGTCGTAGTACTCGCGCAGGCCTTCGCGGGCGACCGCGCCGATGACGCCGTCGGCCAGGCGCTGGGCCTCGGCCTCGTAGCCGAGCCGGCGCAGGCCGAGCCAGGCCAGCCAGGCCGAGTTGACCCAGGTCGGCCCGCGCCAGTAGCGGCGGATCGGGCCGTGGCCGCCGTCCGGCTCGTAGCTGGGCTCCGATGCCGCCACCGAGGGTGGGGCAACCGGGGTGAGGAACTCGCGCTCGTTCAGCAGGTGCTCCTCGACCAGGCGGCGGCCGATCTCTTCCGGCAAGTCGGGCAGGGCGAGCGGCGCGAAGGCGGTCCAGGTGAGGACGTCGGGACGGATGCTGCCGGGCTGCGCCTCGTCGACGAAGAGGCCGCGACGCTCGTCCCAGAGCCGATCGATCAGGGCCGGCGTCGCCGAGGGCCGGCCCATCGCCTGCAGCGAGAGCGACCACATCGTGTTGACCAGGGTCTCGCAGAGGAGCGGATGGCCGGCGGCGCGAGCCCGGCGCGCGTCGAACCCCAGCTTGCGGTTGCGCCGGACCAGCAGCGGGAAGCCGAGGCGCCCGTTCGAGCGCCGGCCCCAGACCGGTTCGAACTTGGGCGAGGCGTCGAGCCCGGACTCGTCCGGCTGCAGGATCCACAGCAGCCCGTCGCCCTCGAGGTCACGGTTGGCGGCGAGCCAGTCCATGTGGGCTCCGATCCGCGGCTCCGCGGCCGGGTCGCCAACGGCGATCCGCCAGGCCCAGGCCAGCAGCGGCGGTTGGATCGTCCCGGTCTGGAAGGCGCTGCGCGAGGCGACGTTGTAGAAGAGCGAGCGGATCAGCGAGACCTTGCGGTCCCAGAAGATCGTGTGACCGATGAAGCCGTCCGGCCGCTGGGCGGCGAGCAGGCTCTCCAGCTCCGCCCGTGCCCGCACCGGCTCGAAGCGCCGCCAGACGATCGCCGCGAAGCACGAGTCCCAGTACCACTGCCAGGGGTAGCGCCCGGGACTGGGCTGGCTGTACGCGTACGGAACACCATCGCGATCGCCGACCTGCCAATTTTGCCGCAACACCCGCTCCGCCTCCGCAACCACCGCCGGGGCCGACGGGCCTGAGACGTCCATATGCCGGACGGAATCGGCCCGTCGGCCGGGGGTCATCGGCCGGTGCGGCGCATCTCGCGCAGGGCGAGGGTGCCGAGGATCGCTAGTAGGCCGGCGAGCGCCAGCAGGCCCGGCCAGGTTTCGGCCCAGCTGACGCTGCCGACGAAGCCCTGGCGCGCCGCTTCGACCACCTCGGTCACCGGGTTGACGCGGGCGATGTCCTGGAGCCAGCCCTGCAGCAGCGCCAGCGGCGCGTAGGCGGTGGTGGTGAGGATCAGCGCCATCATCCCCGCCTGCATCAGCGGTGCCGCCGACTGGCTCTTGAAGCGCAACGCCAGGAACGAGCCCCAGCAGGCGGCAACCGCGGCCATCGCCGCGACCATCAGGAAGCAGATCAGGAGGCCGTCGACGCCGGGCCAGCCGGCCCCGAGTGCCAGCGCGATCGCCAGCACGAAGCTGGCGGGAATCAGCGCCCGGGCGCTGGCCGCGAGCACGGTTCCGGCCAGCAGGACCCAGCGCGGGGCGGGGGAGACGAGCAGCCGGTCGAGCCAGCCCTGTTCGATGTCGCGGGCGAGGTTGACCCCGGCCGCGGCGCCGGTGAAGCCGGCTCCCTGCAGCATGCTGACCGGGACGATGAAGCTCTCGTACGCCCCGGTTTCGAAGCCGCGCAGCTGGGTCAGGGCGCCGAAGACGCCATTGAGGCCGAGGAAGAAGATCGTCGGCGCCAGCACCCCCGGGATCGCCGCCCCCGGCACCCTGATCAACTCGTTCTTGGCGCGTGCCATCAGGGCCCCGATCGTCGCCACGTTGGTGCGCCAGGCGGGGCTCGCGAGCGTCGCCTCCATCAGCCCACCCGCAGCCGGTGGCGCAGGGCGCGAGCGCTGAGGATCAGCCCGAGGACGACGATGCCGAGGATCGCCAGCACCGCGTAGAGCGTGTCGGCAGCGTCGATCCCGGAGATCATCGGCTCGCGCACCCCTTCGGCGATGAAGCTGAGCGGGTTGTACTCGGCGATCGTCTTGGCCGGCTCGATCATCAGTTCCTGCGGGAAGAAGGCCGAGGAGACGAAGAGGACGACGAGGACCAGGGGGAAGAGGCCCTGGACGACGCTGGCGCTGCCGGTGCGCAGGGCGATCGCGGCGCCGATCCCGCCGACCGCCATCGCCGCCGCGGTGACGAGGGCGATCGCCAGCAGCGCCCCCGGGACCCCGCTCTCGATCTCGGCGCCGAAGATCAGCCCGATCGCAAGGAACCAGAGCGCGCCGAACAGGCCCAGCGCCGCGGTTCCGGCGAGGCGCCCGAGGACGATCGCGAAGCGCGGGATCGGGGCCGAGAAGAGGCGGTCGGTGAAGCCCATCTCGATGTCGACCGCGAGGGCGATGCCGCCGCTGTTGCCGGCCAGCATCAGCGACTGCATCATCGCCCCGGCCAGCATGAACTGGAGGAAGCTCTGGACCGGCGGGAAGCCCGGCAGTTCCACCGCTCCCCCGGCGCCGCCGGTCTGAATCGCCAGCAGGATGGTTGGGAAGACGATGATCGGCGCGATCAGCTGCGGACGCCGGAAGGTCTGGCGGATCGAGCGCATGCCCAGCGCTCGTACGACTCGGAGGTTCGTGCGAAGCGGTTGGGTCATACCCCGACCGGCGCCTGCTCGGCGTTCTCCTCGCTCTCCTCCTCGAGGTGGTAGCCGGTCTTCTCGACGAAGACGTCGTCCAGCGTCGGTTTGACCAACTCCAGCGCCTCGACCGCGATCCCGGCCTCGTCCAGCGCCCGCACGACGCGGGGAATGTCGGCGGCGCCGTTCTCGACCTCGACCAGGACCTTCTTCCCGTCTTTGGGCGGCAGCAGCGTGCCAATCGGGGCGAGGATCGACTCCGCCTCGGCGACCGAGCCCTGGGCCAGCTGCAGCTGGATGTGGGGGTTGCCGATTTCCGCCTTGAGCGACTCCGGCGTGCCTTCGGCGACGATCCTGCCGCTGTCGATGATGCCGACGTTGTCGGCGAGCTGGTCGGCCTCCTCCAGGTACTGGGTGGTGAGGAAGACCGTGGTGCCGTCGTCGTTGAGCGCCCGCACCTCCTCCCAGATCGTCTTGCGGCTGACCGGGTCCAGCCCCGTGGTCGGCTCGTCGAGGAAGAGCACGCGCGGTTCGTGGACGAGCGCCGCGGCAAGGTCGAGGCGGCGCTTCATGCCGCCGGAGTAGCCGCCGACGCGGCGATCGGCGGCGGCGACCAGGTCGACCCGTTCCAGCAGGGCGTCGGCGCGCCGGCGGCCCTCGGCGGTGGGGATGCCCTGCAGGGTGGCCTGCAGCCGGATCAGCTCGCGGCCCGTCATCAGCGGGTCCAGCGCCGCTTCCTGCAGGGCGACGCCGATCGAGCCGCGTACCGCCCGCGCCTCCTTGACCACGTCGTGTCCGGCGACCGCGGCGCGGCCGCCGGTCGGCAGCAGCAGGGTGGTCAGCATCCGCACCGTGGTCGTCTTGCCGGCGCCGTTGGGGCCGAGGAAGCCGTAGATCTCGCCCTCCTCGACAGCGATGTCGATCCCCTGCACGGCAAGCACCTCGTCGAAGGCGCGCTCCAGTCCTTCGACCACGATCGCTGTCATCGCTCAGAAACCTACAGAGCGGGAATGGCCGGGATCATGCAAGCCGCGCCGCCCCGCGGCATTCCCTCGCCCCGGAAGGCAGAATCCGGGCGCAACCGGGGTCTCTGCCTCGTGTTGCCTAAGTTCATGCCCTTGACCAAGAAAAGAAGCCGGACCGGCCGCGCCTGGGCGCCAGCCGCCCTCGCCGCCTGCCTTCTCGCGGCCCTGGTCGCGGTCGTCGCCCCGGGCGACGCCGACTCGGCACCGCTGCGCGTCGTCGTCCTCGGCCAGACCGCGGAAACGCCGCCCGCCTCGTGTCCGGGCAAGATCGTCAACAACGTCGAGATCACCCCCTGTCGGGTGGAGGGACACGTGAGCGGCTTCCAGGCGATCGCCGGTGGCGTCGCTCGTCCCTACGAGGCGCCGTTCGAAGGCAAGATCGTCGCCTGGTCGATCACGCTGGCAAAGCCCTCGACGGTGGAATCGCCGACCACCTCCAACGAGGTCGGCTTCTTCGACGAATTCCTCGGCCGCCCGTCTCAGGCCCGGATCGGCATCCTGCGCCCGGTCGAGGGCTCCAAGCCGCCCCAGTACACGCTGGTCAGGCAGAGCCCGCTCGAGGTGCTCAACCCCTACTTCGGCACCACCCCCGTCTTCGCTCTCGATCACCCGCTGACCGTGCTGCAGGGCCAGGTCGTCGCGCTCACCGTCCCCACCTGGGCGCCGATGTTCGCCTTCAACGTCGACGCCGACAACACCTGGCGTGGCAGCCGCCTGCCCGAGCACTGCGCCTCCAAGGAAGACATCCAGGGCGGCCACCCCCAGCAGGGGGTCGGCAAGACTAAGACTTACGGCTGCTACTACAGCAACGCGCGGCTGCTCTACACGGCCACTCTGGTCAAGAAACCGTAGAGCGGCCGCAAGGGGCGGGAGCCGGGTGCCCCTCCTCACTCGCCTGACTGGCGGGATCGCTTAGGGCCGTCCGAGATTGCCTCTCGGCCAGCGGCGCAAAACGTTCGGAGGGGCACCCGGCTCCCGCCCTCGGGACGTCTCTCGGTTGCTCCGTGACACGGGAAGCACTGAAGGCAACGTCCCTCGGGATCTCAAGCGGGGAGAGGTCGGGGACTGTTCCCTCCGTCCGCGCTGGGACCGCCGCTTTTTAGAGATGGGTTTCGTGCGGGAGGCGTCGGTGGGTCCTCCGAACGTTTTGCGCCGCTGGCCAAACCGGAAACTCGGACGGCTGAAGGCGATTCCGCCAGTCAGGCGAGAGAGGAGGACCCACCGAGGCCTCCTTTGCGAACCGTCTCTTAAAGAGCCGACTGACGCAGACCGCAGTAAGGGCAGTCGCTGACGTCGAGGCCGATCAGTTGGTCGCAGCGGCGGCAGCAGCGCAGGTTCGCGGGAGTCCGCGGCAGCGACGACGCGGACGGGGCCAAGGGCAGCACCATTGCGACCGGCTCCATCTCCTCGCCGGTCTCGCGATCGACGTAGATCTGGTCGGGCTCGGCGTGGGCGATGGCCTCGCGGCCGGAGGCCGGGGCGCGCATCCTGTAGAGCTGACGCTCGTTCATCGCCGCGAAGACTAATAGCTTGGGCGGCAGCGATGCGCGTCCTCCTCTTTCACGGCTACATGCTGCGCGGCACCGGCAGCAACATCTACAACGTCAACCTGGCCCGCGCTCTCGCCCGACTCGGCCACGAGGTCCACCTCCTCTGCCAGGACCGCGAGGTGAAGATCGAGGGGGTCGAGATCCACAATCCCGACATCGGCGGCCTGCTGCCGGTTTACGTCAAAGACCCCTACGAGGGGTTCGAGGTCAAGGCCTTTCCGGAGCTCACCGAGGCAGAGCTCAACTCCTACGTCGACGCCAATGTCGCCGCTGTGCGCGAGGTCGCCGCGGCGACCGGGGGCTTCGACGCCGCCCTCGCCAACCACCTGGTGATGGGCCCGGCGATCCTCGCCCGTGCCGACGTCGGCCCCTTCGCCGCCAAGATCCACGGCTCGGCCCTCGAGTACACCGTCAAACCGCACCCGCGGTTCCTCCCCTACGCCTACGAAGGGATGGAGGCCGCGTCCGGAGTCCTCGTCGGCTCCGGCCACACGGCTGAGTCGCTCTGGGCGGCGCTGCCCGATCTCCCGGACCTCGAAGAGAAGACCCGCTTGGGGCCTCCCGGTGTCGATGTCGACGAGTTTCGCCCAACTGGGTCTCGCCAGGCCGGTCTCGTGGTCTTCGTCGGCAAGCTGATCGTCTCCAAGGGGGTCGACCTGCTGCTGGCCGCTTGGCCCTTGTTCAGGGCGGCGCACCCCGAGGCGCGTCTCCGGGTCGTCGGCTTCGGCGAGTACGAGGATGGGCTGCGGAGATTGCTGGCAGCGCTGGATCGCGGTGACCTCGATGACGCTCGTGAGGTCGCCCGGCTGGGCTGGGCGCTGGAGGGCGGCGAGGAGAAGCCGCTGCCGATCCTCTCTGCGTTCCTCGCCGATCCGCCGCCGGGGTACCTGGAGGCAGCCCGGGGCCTCTCCAGCTCGATCGAGCTCGTCGGTCGCCTCGAGCACGACCAGGTGGCCAAGCTGCTGCCACAGGCAGAGGCGCTGGTGATGCCGAGCACCTTCCCCGAGGCGTTCGGGATGGTCGCGGTCGAGGCCGCTGCCTGCGGCGCCCTGCCGGTCTCAGCCGGCCATTCGGGGATGCTCGAGGTGTCGCGGCAGCTGGCCGGATCGCTGCCGGCGGAGACCGGCGGGCTCACCTCGTTCCCGGTCGAGCTCGGTGCCGTCGAGGCGATCGCCGACAGGCTCGGCGGCTGGCTCGCGCTTCCAGAGGCCGAGCGGGAGCGCGCGCGCCAGGCGCTCGTGGAGGCGGTCGGACGGCTGTGGAGCTGGGAGGGAGTGGCCCGCGGAGTGCTTGCCGCCTCGGCTGCAGAGCTCGGGGATCTGCCCTCGCCCGTCTAGCTAGTGCCAACCGTCACCTGAGGCCGCAAAACCTCCAGCCGCCGCTTCAATAGAATGCCCGCCGCCTCATGTACGGCCGCCTCCCGATAGTGAAGATGCTCGCCGCCACGGTTGCGCTGACCGCTGCGATCTGCGCGGTGATGGTCCCGATCAACTGGGACGGTCAGCAGGCCTCGACCGCGGCGCCGAAGATCGACGACCTGCTCACGGTGATGATCGTGCTCTCGTCCTTCGTCTTCTCGCTGGTCATGGTGATGCTCTTCTACGCGCTGTGGAAATTCAAAGCGAAACCGGGCGACGAGTCCGATGGCGAGCCGATCCACGGCAACACCCGGCTCGAGGTCGCCTGGACGCTGATCCCGACGGTCATCGTCCTCTTCGCCGGTGGCTACAGCTGGTCGGTCCTGAACGACATCGAAGAGAAGGCCGAGAATCCGCTCACGGTCGCGGTCTTCTCCCAGCAGTACGCCTGGAGCTTCGCCTACCCGGGCAAAGGCTACGCCTGGGAGGAAGGCGAATTCCACGTGCCGGTCAACCGCCAGGTCCAGTTCAAAATGCACGCCCAGGACGTGATCCACTCCTTCTGGGTGCCGGAGTGGCGGATCAAGAAAGACAACGTGCCCGGGATCACGACGACGGCGATCGTCACCCCCGACAAGGTTGGGACCTACCAGCTGATCTGCACCGAGCTCTGCGGCTTCGGCCACGCCTCGATGCGGGCGAAGGTCGTGGTCGAGTCGCCGGCGAAATTCCGCGAATGGGTAGCCGGCCTGGATCAGAAGCTGCCGCCCGCCCTGATGGAGTCGGTCGTGCAGGACACGGAGGCGAACCCGGTGCCCCTCGGCACGGGCGGGGCATAATGAAGGAGACGCGATGACGGCTGCGATCAAGCAACCCGGCTGGATTCGAGGCGCGCTTGGCGCCCTCGTCGCCGGGGCATTCGGCTTCGGCTTGGTCATCGCCCTTCGCGCGATCTCCGACCTGCCGTTGTATGAGACCGAGCAGACCGGCTACCCGCACGTCGTCGTGCCGCTGATCCTCGCCCCGCTCGGCTTCCTCGCCGGCTTCGGCTGCTTCGACTACTGGCTGCGCTGGGCCGCCGGCCTGCCGACGATCCCCGACGATCACTCCCAGCACGGGGCCAAGAGCTGGAAGGACTACTTCCGCTTCAACACCGATCACAAGGTGATCGGCATCCAGTACATCGTCACCACCTTCTTCTTCTTCTTCATCGGTGGCCTGCTGGCGATGCTGATCCGGGCCGAGCTCGCCCAGCCGGGCACCCAGATCGTCGACGCGGCGGCCTTCAACAGCCTCTTCTCGACCCACGCGGCGATCATGATCTTCCTCTTCGTGATCCCCGTCTTCGCCGGGATCGCCAACTACGTCCTGCCGCTGATGATCGGCGCCCCGGACATGGCCTTCCCGCGCCTCAACGCGCTCAGCTTCTGGATGCTGCCGATGGCCGGCATCCTCTTCATCAGCAGCTTCCTCGCCCCCGGCGGTGCCTTCGACGCCGGCTGGACCGGCTACGCGCCGCTGTCGACGGGGGCTCCGCTCGGTCAGTCGTTCTTCAACCTCGGCGTCCAGTTCGCGGGCGCCTCCTCGATTGCGACCGCGCTCAACTTCCTGGTCACGATCATCACCATGCGCGCGCCCGGCATGACCTTCTGGCGGATGCCGCTGCTGGTCTGGGCCAACCTCTCGACCTCGCTGCTGGTCGTCGCCGCGACCCCGTTCATCGCCGGCGCCCAGTTCATGGTCCTCTTCGACCGCGTCCTCCACACCAACTTCTTCGACTTCGCGGCCGGGGGAGACGTGATCAGCTACCAGCACATCTTCTGGTTCTACTCGCACCCAGCCGTCTACATCATGATGTTGCCCGGCTTCGGGATTATCAGCGAGGTCATCTCGATCCACTCGCGCAAGCCGATCTTCGGCTACCGCCTGATGGCCCTGGCGCTGATCGGAATCGTCGTCCTCAGCTACTCGGTCTGGGCCCACCACATGTTCGTCGCCGGCATGTTCAGCTGGCTGCGGGTGCCGATGATGCTCACCACGCTGCTGATTGCGGTGCCGACCGGGATCAAGATCTTCTCCTGGTTAGGCACGCTCTACTTCGGCAAAATCCACACGTACTCGACCGCGATGTTATTTGCGCTCGCCTTCATCGTCACCTTCACGATCGGCGGCATCAGCGGCGTCATGCTGGGGATGGTGCCGATCGACATCCACGTCTCCGACACCTACTTCATCGTCGCCCACATCCACTTCGTCCTCTTCGGCGGCTCGGTCTTCACGATCTTCGCCGGGATCTACCACTGGTTCCCGAAGATGACCGGGCGCATGTACGACGAGAAACTGGGCCGGGTCCACTTCTGGGGCACCGTGGTCGGGACCTGGGGAACCTTCGTGCCGATGCACTGGGTTGGGATGGACGGGATGCCGCGCCGCGTCGCCGACTATGCCGAGCAGTTCGGCAACTGGAACCTGCTGATCAGCTGCTTCGCCTTCATGCTCGGCGCCGTGCAGCTGGTCTTCCTCTACAACATGATCGTCAGCTGGCGCTTCGGGCCCCGCGCCGTGGGCAACCCCTGGCGCGCCAACTCGATCGAGTGGCAGGTCTCCTCGCCGCCGCCGATCTTCAACTTCGACGAGATCCCCCGTGTGGTCGGCGGCCCGTATGAGTTCGGCGTGCCCGGCGCCAAACACGCGATCATGGCCGGCGAAGGCACCGAGGCGCCGAAGAAAGAGCCGACCGTGGTGGGGTCGACGTGAGCGCCGTGGAGGAGCGTCGGCCGCTGCTGGTCTTCCTCAACGAGGTTGCAGGTGGTCGCAAGTTGCTGCAGGCCGTACGCGAGCGCCAGGAGGAGGTCTCGAAGATCGTCGTCGCGGCGCCGCAGAACCAGCCGTCGGTGGGTCAGCTGATCGACTCCGGCGAGATCCGCGAGGCAGCCCGCGCCCGGGTCGAGGTGACGATGGCGGTGTTCGCCGAGTTCGGCATCGAGTCGGTGGGAGAGGTGATGGATCCGGAGCCCTCGCTTGCCCTCGACGACGCCGTTCGTGCCCACGAACCCGGTGAGGCGCTGCTCTCCTGTCGCTCTGACACCCGCTTCGGCTTCACTCGCAAGGATCTGGTCGAGTGGGCTCGTTCCCAGGTCGAACCGGACACGAAGCTGACCCACATCCCGGTCCGGATCGAAGACGATGCGATTCGCTGGGATCTGATCCACACCCTGGTGGTGGCCACCAAGACCGTGGCGGCCCCGGATCTCGTCAACCGGCTCAAGGAGCGCGCCGCTGACCGACCCCACCGCTACACGATCGTCTGCCCGCGTAGCGATGACGTCAGCGAGGCGGAGATCGTCCGCGATCTCGCCTCCACGCTGGCTGAGCTCTACCGCGCCGACGTCGACGCGACCGGCCAGCCGATGAGCCCCGACCCCTTCGAGGCAGTGAAGAACGCGATCGAGCACTACCGGATCGACGAGGTCCTGATCTCGACTTTCGCCGGCGAGGGCTCGCGCTGGCTCGAGGAGGACTTGATCGGGCGGGTGCGCGAGATCACCGAGAAGCAGGTCGAGCACATCGAGGTCGGTCGCCCAGCGTCAGTGGTGGCGGCTGCCGTGGCCGGGGGAGAGGCAAACTAGGATGGAGAGCGCAACCGTTGCCCTCGAGCACGGACACGCAGAGGAGCATCACGGCCCCCCCGAGGCCAACGAGAGCTCGCGCATCGACAAACAGACGCTCGGGATTCTGCTCTTCATCGTCTCCGAGATCATGCTGTTCGGCGCCTTCTTCGCGTCGTACTTCTTTCTCCGCGTCGTCGTCGACCCGGCGAGCTGGCCGCCCGATCCATACGAACTCCCGGTCGCCGTCGCCGGCATCAACACGGCGATCCTCGTCTCTTCCAGCTTCACGATCCACTACGCGTTGGAGTCGATCCGCCGCGGCAACAAGCAGGGGCTCAAGCTCGGCCTCGTGCTGACCTGGATGCTGGGCGCGACCTTCCTCTTCATCCAGGTCAACGAGTACGTCCACATCGGCTTCAGCGCCCGCGATCTCGCCTTCGGCTCGATCTTCTACGGTCTCACCGGCCTGCACGGCGCCCACGTCTTCGTCGGCTTGCTGCTACTCAGCTTCGCGACGATCCGCGCCTTCCGCGGCCACTTCGGCCCAAAGGCGAAGGACCACCTCGGCGTCGAGGTGCCGGGCATCTATTGGCACTTCGTGGATGTCATGTGGATCATCGTCTACGTAACGGTTTACATCCTTTAGGGGCGGACCCTGCAAACCGGCGCATCTCGGCGTCCTCGGTCGACTCGGATCGGGTCACGCACGGGAGTGCGCTCCCCTCACCTCGCTCCTTGCGTCCACCGACCTGCTTGGTTTTCGCGCCCGTGCGTGAGACAAAAAGGGACGGATGAAGATTTCTGAGGAGGCGGTGTTTCGGTGGGTCGTGATCGTGGGAGTCGCGGCGGCTTCGATCATTGCGCTGACCTTGTTGACGCGGCCGCTGGTGGGCGCGATCTGGGGGCTGGTGCTGGTCTGTGCGGCCGCTTGGCACGGGTATCGGTGGATTGCGCGCAAGCGGCGTGAGAACTGATTCAGAGTTGTAAATCCTGTAGACAATACGTTGCGTTTCTCTCAGTAGTCTGGCAGCATGGAGACGATGAGAGAAAGCTGGACCGACGAGCGACTGAACGAATTCGGCAGGCGGATGGATGAACGATTCGACCGCGTTGACGAACGGTTCGACGAGGTCGATCGCCGTTTTGAGCAGGTGGACAAGCGCTTCGAGCAGGTCGACAAGCGCTTCGAGCAGGTGGACATGCGACTCGAGCGGATCGATGGTCGTCTTGACTCGGTGGGGCGGGCGATGATGTTTGGCGCGATCGCCCTGTCGTCGACGATGATCGCCGGCTTTGGTGCGATGGTTGCCGTTTATCGCGACCAAGCTCTAGTCGCCCGGCGCTCCATCAGCTCCAGTGCGCCCAGCGCCAGGGCGATCGGGACGGTGGCGGGGAGTTGGTCCACGGCGAAGAAGAGCAGGTCGAAGCTGAGGGCGACGATCGCGACGAGAGCGGCGCCGGTCAGCTGCAGGCGCCGGTCGAAAGCGAGGACGGCGCCGAGGGTGGCGGCGAGGAAGAGGTCGCCGAAGCCCATTACCGCCGAGCCGAAGGCGGCCACCTGCAGGCGCGGGAGATTGCCTGGGGAGGCGGCGTTGAGGATCGCGTTGGGCTCCTGCAGGAGATTGGAGCCGACCAGCCAGGCATCGATCGCGGCCATCGCGTAGATGCCGAGCTTGAGCCAGCGCGCGGGGACGACGCAGGCGAGCAGCCAGCCGAGGCTGACGCAGGCGAGGGCCGAGAGCGCCAGGGCCGCCGTCTCGCCGCTCAGCGACCCCCTGGCGGCCCAGGCCAGGGCGAAGAGTGGGATGACCAGCAGGGCGAGCGAGGGCCGGCCGCCGCGGACGACGAGCGCCAGGGCCAGCGCCGCCAGGGGCGGCACCGTGACCAGGGCGAGGTAGGTGAGGAACTGGGCCGAGACGGAGTCGAGGGCGATCGCGCCCACCACGACGGCGATCGAAAGCGGTGGCACGAGCGCCCACGAGCGGTTCGTCAGTCCCGCCAGCAGCGGTGCGGAAGCGGGCCGGGGCGCGGCGACCAGCGCCGCCTGGAGGAGGCTGAGCGCCCCGATCGAGATCGCGAACGGGAGCACCGGCGGGGCCTAGGCGGCCCCCGCCGTGACCTCGACCGACTCGCCGGGCCTGGTGACCTCGCCGCGCGGTCGCAGCCGCCCGGCGGCGGCGACGGTCCAGAGCATCGCCAGCCAATTCAGGGTGGCGATCGCGACGTGGACCCAGACGACCTCGCTCGGCAGCTCCAGGGCCCACTGGAGGCCTCCTATCGCCCCCTGCAGGGCGAGGAGGCCCAGGACCACCGTCAGCGGCTTCACGGCCCGTCTGTCGCCTCCTGGACGGCGTAGGAGGAACCAGACCGCGATCGCGGCGAGCCCGTAGGCCGTGGCGATCGCCGCATGGCGCTGGACCACCCACTCCAGCGTCTGGCCGCCCTCGAAGGTAAAGCGGTGGACGAGCTGGCCCTCGTGGGCGCCGGCGTGGGGGCCGGAGGCGGTGGCGATCGTGCCGGCCAGGATCGTCAGCTGGCCGAGCGGGATCAGCGCCCGCACCGACCAGACTCCGAGGCGGTCCTCGGAGCGTCGCCGCTCCCAGGGCTCGTACCGCGAGCACCAGGCCAGCGCGAAGGCGGCGTCGAGCAGCATCATCGAGAGGATGAAGTGAGACATCACCAGCCCCGGTGCCAGGTGGTACTTGACGACGAGGGCGCCGAGGATCGCCTGGCCGACGACCCCCAGCGGCAGTAGGGCCCCGAACAGCGCCAGGTGCCAGCGGTAGGGCACGCGGAAGAAGGCGAGCACGCTGGCCGCGATCACCGCGAAGCCGACGAACCCGGTCAGCAGCCTGTTGCCGTACTCGATCACCGCGTGGGTATCGAGCGGCGGCACCGTGCCGCCGTAGCATTTGGGCCAGTCCGGGCAGCCCAGGCCAGAACCGGTCAGCCGCACGCCGGCGCCGGTGAGGACGATCAGGGCCAGGGCGGCGAGCGCTACGGCGGTGACCTGCGCGTAGCGCCGGGGGGAGATCTCGAGGCGGTCTCGGAGGCGTTGCCGCATCGTCGGGAGATGATCGCAGCGGCCAGCGGGCCGCCTCTGCTCAGCCTTTGGACTTCGACCCGGCGGGCTGCGAGGAGCCTTTGCCGCCGGAGGTTTCTTCGATCAGGTACTGGACGAGGTCGTCGAGTTCTTGCGAAGACAGGGTCTGTGCGTAGTTGCTGGGCATCACGTTCGGCGGGAAGCCCTGGGCGATCTCTTTGTTCGGGTCGGCGATGTCCTCGTGGACCATCGTCACCGACTGACCCGGCAGGACTTCGTCCAGATTCGGCCCAACCGTGCCACCCGCTTTGGCGGCGGCGAAGGTGTGGCAGCCGCCGCAGCCGTTGTTGGCGAAGACCTGGGCGCCGGGCCCGCCGGGGACGGTGGGGGGTGCCGCGCCGGGCACGCCGGCGTACATACCGAGGTAGGCAGCAACGTCGTCGAGATCCTGGCCGGTGACGATCTCGGCCGGCATCGAGATCGCCGGGTTGTCGTTGACGGGCCGCGGGTTCTCGACCTGCGCCTTGACGATCCCTTCCACGGTGTCGCTGTTCTCGCCGATTTCGCGAGCGGCGGCGAAGGCGGCGTCGAGGTCGGGCCCGACCTGCGCCGTCGTCCCTGCCTGCGCGAGGGCGTGGCAGGTGCCGCACTTCTGCACGAAGAGGACGCGTCCGCGCGTCTCGTCGGCGGTCGTCGTTCCGCAGCCGGACGCGGCGACGACGACGCCTGCGAGGGCGGCGAGGGCGAGTAGCGGGCGGATGAGTTGCGAGGGGCTGTGCATACGGCTGGCGGCGGGCCGGAGTCTATAGGCCGAGGCCGCGTCAAAGCGTCCTGTCGGGCGTTGCGTTTGGAGTAGTCTTGCGGCGATCCGCACTATCTCCAGGGTTGCCGAGAGGGGGCTGCAGATGCAGGTGAAGGACGGGATGTCAGAGGTGTCGCTGACGGTCGGCCCCTCGCACACGCTGCGCGAGGCGGCCACGATGATGGTCGAGAAGGGAACGGGGGCGGCCCTGGTCAGCGATGCCGAGTCGCCGACCCCGAGCATCGTCACCGAGCGCGATCTGCTGATCTCGATCGGCGGTGGCGAGGATCCGGACGTCGAGCTGGTCGGCGATCACATGAGCGAGCGGGTGATTGCGGCCGCGCCCGATTGGAGCCTCGAGCGAGCGGCTGCGGAGATGTCGCGGCGCGGTGTGCGCCACCTCGTCGTCTTCGCCGAAGGCGACGCCGTCGGCGTGCTCTCGATGCGCGACATCGTCCGCGTCTGGACTTCGGAGGGCGCTACCTCGGGAATGACTCCCGGCTAGCGAGGGTTGAGATCAGCTCTTCGGGATCTCGATGGTTTCGACCGGCAGCGCCGCGCCGCGCACGCGCTGCTTACGCGGCAGGCCGTAGTAGCCGCGGATGGCGCCGCGGACGAGGCCGCGGAAGGCGGCGAGGATGAAGATCGCGCCGACGACGGCGTAGACGAAGGCCGGGAAGATGAAGCCGTTGGCGTAGATGCCGGCGATCAAGCCGAGCGCGCCGAGCGCGAAGAAGACCGGTGCCCAGGAGGGCTTCGGCATGTAGACCATCTCGCCCGGCTCCGGAATGTGTCGGTGCTCGCTCACGCTTACTGGGCGATGTAGAGGAAGGCGGCGACGAAGCAGAGCGCGAAGACGGCGGCGGCGAGCCCCCCGGCGACCAAGCCGGCGCTCATGTTCTTACGTGCAGTATCGCGGTCCACGGGGGGATTTCTATCAGGCTGAGAGGAGGGTCGGCTTGCGTGGGGAGCCCCAGGGGTCACTCCCGCGGAGACCGTCGCGCAGCTGGGTTGCCGGCCAGGGCCCAAACTCGGTTCCCTGAGTCTCCGCGGGAGTGACCCCTGGGGCTCCGAACTCGGGCCCAGCCCCATCAGAGAGGCTCCCTGGAGCGCGCCCAGCCATCAAGAGCTGCCGTGTCCCGAGAGCTTCCGTATGCGGTAGCGCCCGAGTTTCAGCAACCTTCGAAGTACGGAGCTTCTCCTGGACGCGACTCCGGCTTTCGTGAGGTGGGGGTCGGGGTACCCCTCCGAACGTTTTGCGCCGCTGGCCGGACCGGAAACTCGGACGGCCGAAAGCGACCCCGCCAGTCAGGCGAGTGAGGAGGGGTACCCCGACCCCCACCCGCCAACCCCGTATCGCGGATCAGACGTTGGCGGCGATCGCCATGGAGAGGAACAGCAGGGCCAAGTAGGCGAGGGAGAAGAGGTAAGTGCGCAGGGCCCAAGCGCGTTCTTTGGTGCGCAGCAGCTTCGTCGAGAAGTAGATGAAGACGGCGCCGAGCGCCATCGAGGGGATCAGGTAGGCGACGCCGAGGCCGCCGGCGCAGAAGGGCAGCTGGGTGACGGCGTAGAGGAGGACGGTGTAGAGGAGGATCTGACGGCGGGTCTCGTCCTCGCCTCGCACCACCGGCAGCATCGGGATGCCTGCCTTGGCGTACTCGTCCTTCATCAGGATCGAGAGGGCCCAGAAGTGCGGCGGCGTCCAGAAGAAGACGATCGCGAAGAGGTAGAAGGCCATGCCGCTGAGGCTGCCGGTGACAGCCGCCCAGGCGACCAGGGGGGGCACAGCGCCGGCGGCGCCGCCGATGACGATGTTCTGCGGCGTCGTCCGCTTCAGCCAGAGCGTGTAGACGAAGACGTAGCCGAGCAGGCCCGAGAGCGAGAGCGCCGCCGCCAGCGGGTTCACGGTAAGCGCCAGCAGGGCGAACGAGGCGCAGCCCAGGAGCGTGCCGAAGGCGATCGCGGCGGCGGGGGAGACGCGGCCAGAAGCGACCGGGCGGTCGGCGGTGCGGGCCATCGTGATGTCGATGTCGCGGTCGACGGCATGGTTGATCGCGCCGGCGCCGCCGGCCGAGAGGGCGCCGCCGAGGCAGGTGAGGAGGATCAGGTCGAGCGAGGGGTCGCCGGCGACGTACATCGTGGTCACGGTCGTGAACAGCAGCAGCGACTGCACCTTCGGCTTGGTCAGGGTCAGGTAGTCGCGGACCACGGTCACCGCGGCGGAGCGCGGAGCAGCCGTGGTCGCCGTCGGGGTGGGCGCGGTCTGCGCGCCGGCGCCGGCTTCCATGCCGCTCAGGCTACCGGCTGGCGCTCGTCAGCCGGCGCTTCGGTGCTGCTGGTGCGATGGCGGATCGCGTCGCGAATGTCGCGCATCGGCTGGGCGCTGCGGACGTCGGGCAGGACGTCGAAGTTGTGCGGCTCCGGGGGCGAGAGCGTGAACCACTCCAGCGACTCGCCTCCCCATGGGTCGTGGCCGGCCTCAGGCCCGTTGACGCGGCTGAGGATCGCGTTGACGAGGGTCATCATGATCCCGGCGGCGAGGACCAGGGTGCCGATCGAGGCGATCAGGTTGTAGGCGTTGACGCCGTCGCTGTCGAAGAACTTGTAGGCGTCGATCACCTGGCCCTGCTCGCCGCCGGCGAGGAACAGCGGGCCGAAGGCGAAGATGACCCCGATCGCCATCGTCCAGAAGGAGATCCGGGCGAGATTCTCGCCCATCGTCCGGCCGGTCATCTTCGGGAACCAGTAGTGGAGCGCCGCGAAACCGCCGAAGACTGCGCCGCCGACCAGGGCGAAGTGGGTGGCCGCGGTCGAGTCGGTCGTGTTCTTGAGCTGCCAGGCGGCGGCCACCATCGAGTGGTCGATCTCGGCGGCGAGGCCGATCGAGATCGCGGAGATCGCGCCGACGGCGAACAGCAGCGGCGCTCGCATCCGCAGCGCCCCGCCGATCATCGTCGCGATCAGGTTGAAGACGATCAGGCCGAAGGGGACGATCAGCGCCAGCGACATCAGCATCGCGAAGTACATCCAGCCGATCCCGATCGGCGCGGTGAGCATGTTCTGCATCCAGGCCAGGGTGCCGAGCACGGCGATCGCCGCCAGCGACCCCATCACGACGCCTCGGTTGGCGAGCGGCTTGCCGGAGAAGGCGACGACGATTTCGGCGATCGCGGCAAAGGCGAAGATCAGGATCAGCATGTAGGCGCCGGAGAAGAAGATCCAGCTCAGGTGCTGCCACAGCAGCGGCGCCCCGCCGGAGCCGTCGGCGAAGAAGATGCCGTCGTAGTTGCGGTCGATCATCAGCATCGTCAGCGCTGCCAGCAGCACCGGGCCGATCACCAGCAGCAGCCAGCAGCAGACCGTTGCGGCCCAGGAGAAGACCGGCACGCGCCGCCAGGCCATCCCCGGCGCCCGCATGTTTCGCAGCGTCGCCAGCAGATCGATCGCGACGAAGACGAAGCCGAGGGTCGCGAGGCCGGTGGCCGTGGCCCAGGCGTCGACGCCGTTGTTGGAGAGGAAGGCGAGCTCGCTGAGCGGCGCCAGCGGGTTGATCCCGGCCTCCGAGGGAGTGAAGAGGAAGCCGGCGTAGAGCGCCGTGGCGCCCATCGCCCAGAGGGCAACGCCAATCTGGCCGAGACGGGGAAGGGCCGTGCCGCGGGCGCCGATCTGCAGCGGCGCCGCGTAATAGAAGAAGCCGAGCGCCAGCGGGATCGCGAAGAAGAAGACGGCGGTGGAGCCGTAGAGGGAGAGCATCCGGTTGAAGGCGACCGGCGAGAGGAAGGTGTTCTCGGGAATCGCTAGCTGTAGCCGCATCAACAGCAGCTCGACCAAGGCGATGAAGAGGAAGCCGAGCGCACCGCCGATCAGGATGCGGCCGAGATCCTTGTGGTCGGCGCTAGTCGCCAGCTCGGCCCAGCGCGGGCGCTGCTTGCCCGGGAGGCCATCGATGACCAGCTCTGGGCGCGATTGCTCGCTCATGGCACTTCTCCGTCTTCGATCAGGCCGACGACGTGGTCCTGGGCGGCGTCGATATCGGCTTTCTGCTGTTTGAGGAAGTCTTCGTAGGCCGGCGGCGAGACGACCTCGACGGCGGTCCGCATCGCCGCGTACGCCTGGCCGGACAGCGTCGCCGATTGGCCCTCGTATTCGCCTTCCTCGTCGGCGCGGAAGACGACCTTGTTGGTCTTGCCGGGAACGGCATCGCGCTTGCCGAAGAGGTCGGGGACGTCCCAGGTGTGGACGACGTCGGTGGAGAGCAGTTCGAGCTTGACCGCGGTATCGACTGGGACCACCAGCTTGTAGTAGGAGAAGGAGCCGTTGGGATAGTCATAGCGCCACAGCCACTGCTGGCCGGTTGCCTTGATCGTCAGCGGTGCGGTCTTGGCGGCGGCCAGGCCGCCGGAGCCGGAAGCCGGCGTCTCCCGCGCCTTGCCGGTGAAGACGACGCTGAGGATGAAGATCGCGGCGGCGAAGACAGTGAGGACGGCGCCGACCCGGAACTGCACGCGGCGGCCGCTGCCGGCGGCGCTCGGGGCGCTGCCGCGCTGGGCCCGGTTGCGGCGCACGGCGTAGATCAGGGCGACGTTGATCGCGACGACGACTATCGCCGCGGCGACGAAGCCAATCTGGAGCAACGTGTCGATCTGGTCGGTGCCAGGAGAGTGCGGCGTCAAAGCGCGGCCATTCTAATCACGTGCAACCTCTGAACGGCGGCGCGCCGTCGCTCCCGCTTTCGAGCGCCTACCTATACTCGCCGGCCTCATGAAGAGGCGCTCCCGGCCATCACCCGCGCTTCGACATCTGGTGCGCGGGGGCGCAGCGGCTGTCTTCGGCGCCGCGATCGCGGTGCCGCTGCTGCGCCGGCGGCTGCGGATACCGGCTCCGGTGACCGTCGCCGCCTGCGCCGGCGGACCGCTCGCCGTGGCCGTCCTCTACCCGCGCTCGAAGAAGCGCGACGTCGCCCTCTACACGATGCAGATGTGGGCTTTCATCATGGTCCACGAGATCCCCTTCGATGATCCCGAGCGCCTGCGCGCCCGTCTGCGCAGCCACTACCCGATCGTCAGCGACCGCGTTCTCGGTGGTGGCAGGCTGCCGAACACGCGCCTGCAGCAGCGGCTGGCGCGGTTGCCGCGGGTCGGCCTCGTCGACCGCGTCCTCACCTGGACCCACTGGCTCTGGTTCTTCGAGCCCTACGTGGGGCTGGCCCTGATCTTGGTCCGCAGGAACGAGCGCTTCCCACGTGCCGCCCGCCAGATGGCCGCCGTCTTCGACCTCGGTTGCGCCGTCTACTTCGCGGTGCCGACGGCGCCACCCTGGTGGTCCTCGGAGCAGGGGCTGACCGGCGAAGAGGTGCGGCGGATCATGGTCGAGGTCGGCGAGGACACCTGGGGCTCGGCCTGGCCGAAGATGTACGACGCGCTCGGCGGCAACCCCTGGGCGGCGATGCCGTCGCTGCACTTCGCCACCTCGCTCGTCGCCGCCCTCTCGCTCTCGGAAGCCGGCAAGGTCGAGGGGGCGATCGGCTGGGGCTACGCCGGGACGCTCGGCTTTGCCCTCGTCTACCTCGGCGAGCATTACGTCACCGACCTCCTCGCCGGCGCCGCCCTGGTGGCCGTGGTCAGGCGTGGTGAGCCGCTTGCCGAGCCGCTCGTGCATGGCGTCACCCGCGGTCTGCGTCGATTGGAGCGCCTGGCAAGCGGGTAGCGTCCACGGAGTGTCCGAGGACCCGGCGAACGGCAACGGGACCACCGAGATGCCGCTGCTCACCACGCGGCGGCTGGTACAGACGGTCATCGTCGTCCTGCTGCTGCTGGGCTGCATCTACTTCCTCTTCCCGAAGCTGGTCGGTCTCGGCGACGCGCTGGGCCGGCTCGACGAGGCAGATCCGCTCTGGATCGCGATCGCGATCGGCTTCAACGTCCTCGCCTACGCGACCTACATCGCCCTCTTCAAGGCGGTGGTCGGGGGCGACGCGTTGCGGTTGAAGTGGAAGGAGACCTACGAGATCAACATGGCCGGGGTCGCGGCGACGCTGCTCTTCTCGGCCGGCGGGGCCGGTGGCATCGCCCTCACCTACTGGGCGCTGCGCAAGGCCGGGATGGGGCGCCGTGACGTCGCCCGGCGGATGGTCGCCTTCGTCACCCTCCACTACGCCTTCTACCCGCTGGCGCTGATCGTCTTCGGGGTGTTGCTGAGGACCGGGGTGCTGGAGGGCAAGGGCTCGGTCGAGCTGACGATCGTTCCCGCCGGCGTCGCCGGGCTGCTGATCGTGATCGGTGTCCTGATCGCGCTGATCCCGTCGGACCTCGAACGCCGGCTGGCTCCCTTCGCCCACGGCGAGCGGGCACGGGCCTTCCTCAAGAGCGCCGCCAAGGTGCCGGCGACGGTCGGGGAGGGGTTCCGTTTCGCGCTTGGGCTCTTCGCCCATCCCTCCCGCGGCGGCCTGGCGGTGCTCGGCGCCGCCGGCTTCTGGGCGGCGAGCATTGGCGTGCTCTGGGCTTCCTTCCACGCCTTCGGCGTCCACGTGCCGCTGGCGGTCGTCGTCCAGGGCTTCTTCCTCGGCATGGTCGCCAACCTCTTTCCCTTGGCCCCGGCGGGCGTCGGGGCGGTCGACGCCGGCATGATCGGCGCCTTCGTCCTCTTCGGCATCCCCGAGACCACCGTCTTCCCGGCGATCCTCGTTTTCCGCCTGGTCGCCTTCTGGATGCCGATCCCGGTCGGCATAATCGCCTTCTTCCAGCTCCGCAAGACGGTGCATCGCTGGGAAACGGAGGGGCTGCCGGTACGGCGCGGTGGCAACGCGGAATCGGACCTCGAGCCGGCCATCGGCGGATTTGCGATGGGCCGCCAAGGGGGCTACTATAAAAAGTAAAGTAATAGACTCCAGGCGGAAATAAATGGCTGATACGAAGAAAATCGAGAACGTGATCATCATCGGCGGGGGGCCGGCCGGGTACACCGCGGCGCTCTACACGGCGCGTGCCAACCTCGAGCCGCTCGTCTTCGAGGGGTTCCAGTGGGGCGGGCAGCTGCAGAACACGACCGACGTCGAGAACTACCCCGGCTACCCCGAGGGGATCATGGGCCCGGAGATGATGAGCCAGTTCCGCGCCCAGGCCGAGCGCTTCGGCAGCCGCTTCGTCACCGACGACGTCGACCGCGTCGAGCTCTCCGACGGCGGCGTCCAGAAGGTCTTCCTCGGCGACGAGGAGCATCGCGCCAAGACCGTGATCCTGGCGATGGGGGCGGAGCCGAAACGGCTCGGGCTCCCCGGTGAGATGGAGCTCGCGGGCCGCGGCGTCTCTACCTGCGGCGTCTGCGACGGCGCCTTCTTCAAGGGTCACGACGTGATCGTGATCGGCGGTGGCGACTCGGCGATGGAGGACGCGATCTTCATCTCCAAGTACGCCGAGCGGCTGACGATCGTCGGCCGCCGCAACGAGTTTCGCGCCTCCAAGATCATGTTCGACCGCGCCCGCGAGCAGGAGAACATCAGCCTGAAGACGCCGTTCATACCGGAGGAGTTCGTCGCCGGCGAGGACGGCAAGCTAGAGAAGGTTCGCCTGCGTCACGCCGAGACCGGGGCCGAGGAGGAGATCGAGGCCAGCGGCGCCTTCGTCGCGATCGGCCACATCCCCAAATCGGAGATTGCCGTCGGCCAGGTCGACACCGACGAGGATGGCTACATCGTCACCGAGGCCGGCTCGACCAGGACCAACCTGGCCGGCGTTCTCGCCGTCGGCGACGTCGTCGACCACACCTACCGCCAGGCGGTCACCGCCGCCGGCACCGGCTGCATGGGCGCGCTCGACGCCGAGCGCTACCTGCGCGACAGCCCACCCCCGGTCGAGGCGCATTGGATGCCCGGCGGGGAGCCGATTGAGATCGCCCCCTAACCCGAGAGGGAGCATGCTCGAATTCGGCATCGCCCTGCGCTGATTCAAGACTTTGCTTATGTTGGGGCGATGGGAGAGCGCCTCACCGAGTACTTCCCCTTCATCCTCGCGGTACTGCTGCCGCCGGTGGGGATCCTGCTCGGCTTCATCGAGATGCAGAAAGATCGCGAAACCGGCGTGCGGATCATCGCCGTCGCCCTGTTGGCCGCGGTCGTCTGGGCTCTACTCTTTATTTCGTGACCCCAACGTGCGCCCATCTCGACTCGGTCGAGATCCTCGCGGTCCCGGACGAGGTCGCGGGCTGCGAGGAGTGCCTCGCCCTGGGGACGCAGTGGCTGCACCTGCGGATGTGCCAGAGCTGCGGTCACATCGGCTGCTGCGACAACTCGATCGGCAAGCACGCCACGGCCCACTACGAGGCGACGAGCCACCCGATCATCCGCTCGGCCGAGCCGGGCGAGGACTGGAGCTGGTGCTATCCGGATGAATTGATGTTCCGGTTGAAGGGCTGACGAGCCGTACCTCGGCCGGCGAGCCGCTTTGGGCTCAGGCGGCGGCGAGCTCGATGCCCTGGTCTGCCGCGCGGCGCAGCAGCGGCGCCGGCGCATAGGCGCGGCCCTGCTCGCGCTCCAGCTCGGCCAGCAGCTCGACGGCGGCGCCGGCGCCGATCTTCTCAGCCAGTCCGAGCGGACCCAGCGGCCAGTTGAGGCCGAGGCGCATAGCCGTCTCCATGTCCTCGGGTGAGGCGACCTTCTCCTCGAGGGCGAAGGCCGCCTCGTTGGCGATCTGGGCGAAGAGGCGGGGAAGGATGGCGCTCGCGGCCGGATCGATCTTCGCCAGTTGCCTGGGGTCGACGGTGGGCGGTTCGACGTCCAGCTCCGGGTCGGGCTCGCGCCTGTTTCCCTCGTCGTAGGAGTAGTAGCCCTGGCCGCTCTTGCGGCCGAGCCTGCCCTCCTCGACAAGGCGTTCCTGGATCGGGCTCGGGCGCCAACGCTCCGGTTCGCCGCCCTGGGCGAAGAAGGAGCGAGCGATCGTCAGGTTGACGTCGAGCCCGATCAGGTCGATCAGCTCGAATGGGCCCATCCGGAAGCCACCGCCGAGGCGGACGATGCGGTCGATCGTCGGCGCGTCGGCGACCCCGTCGCCGAGCATGCGGAGCGACTCCAGGGCGAAAGGGCGGGCGAGCCGGTTGGCGACGAAGCCGGGGCTGTCCTTGGCGCGGATCGGCGTGCGGCCCATCGCCACCGCGACCTCGGTGGTCGCCGCCAGCGCCTGCTCGGAGGACTTCTCCGCGGCGACCACCTCGACCAGCTTCATCAATGCCGGCGGGTTGAAGAAGTGCATGCCGACCAGCCGCTCCGGAGAGGGCACGCCGGAGGCGATGTCGGAGACCCGCAGCGAGGAGGTGTTGCTGGCGAGGATCGTCTCGGAGCCGCAGACCGCCGCCACTTCCATGAACAGCTTCCGCTTCAGCGCCAGGCTCTCGGGCGCCGCCTCGATCAGCAGCTCGCAGCCCTCCAGATCGCCGATCTCGTGGGCTGGTCCGATCCGGTTCGAGGCCGCGTCGGCCTCGGCCTCGCTCCAGCGTCCGCGGAAGGCGCCTTTGGCCAGTGCCGCGCGGAGCTTCACCGCGGCGGCCTCGGCCGCCGCCGGATAAGCGTCGTAGAGCCGCGTCTCATAGCCCCCCAGTGCCGCAACCTGGGCGATGCCCCGGCCCATCGTGCCGGCGCCGAGAATGCCGACGCGGGCGACTGTCATTTGCCTTTGAATTCCGGCTCGCGCTTCTCGAGGAAGGCCTGCATGCCCTCCACCCGATCCTCGGTCGCCATCGCCTCGTCGAACATGCTGCGCTCGGCGGCGAGGCCGTCGGAGATCCCGGCCTCCTGGGCGGTGAGCACGGCGCGCTTGGCGAGGCGGGTGGCCACGGGCGGGCGCTCGGCGACCGTGCGCGCGAGTGCGATCGCTTCGGGCGTCGACTTGCCGGCCTTGACGACTTTGTTGACGAGCCCCCAGACCGCGGCGACGTCGGCGTCGAAGACGCGGCCGGTGAGGATGTACTCCATCGCTCGCTGCTTGCCGATCGCGCGGGTCAGGCGCTGGGTGCCGCCGCCACCGGGAATGATTCCGAGCGTGATCTCCGGCTGGCCGAAGCGGGCCTTCTCGTCGGCGACGATCATGTCGCAGGCGAGTGCCAACTCGCAGCCGCCACCCAGCGCGTAGCCGGAGACTGCGGCGACCAGCGGCGTCTGCACCGTCGCGATCCGGCGCCAGAACTCCGCACCGGTGGCGTCGGCGGGCTCGCCCAGTGCCCGTGCGGCCAGTGCCCGGATGTCGGCCCCGGAGGCGAAGATCTTGTCGGAGCCGGCGAGGACGATGCAGCGGACCTCGGGGTCGGCGTCGAAGCCCTCCAGCCCGGCGAGAATTCCCTCCCGCATCTCATGCGAGAGCGAGTTGCGGGTCGCGGGATCATTGAGCCGCAGCAGACCGACGTGGAAGTCGTCGACCGTGGTCTCGACGAGCGCCAAGGGGCTCAGCTCTCCCTGCTCATGAATTCTTCGCCTCGCTCATTCGCTCGGCTCGAAGGGCAGCATCGCGTTGATCCCGGTCGCGGCGCGGCCGATGATCAGCTTCTGGATCTGCGAGGTGCCCTCGTAGAGGGTGGTGACGCGGGCGTCGCGCAGGTAGCGCTCGACCGGATAGTCGTCGACGTAGCCGGCGCCGCCGTGGACCTGGATCGCCAGGTTCGCGCATTCCACCGCCGACTCGGTCGCATACAGCTTGGCGACCGAGGTCTCGGTGGTGTTCGGCTTGCCTTCGTCCTTGAGCACGCCGGCGCGGTAGACCAGCATCCGGCTGGCGTCGCGCTTGAGGATCATGTCGGCGATCATCTCCTGGACCAGCTGGAAGCGGGCCAGCGGAACGCCGAACTGCTTGCGCTCCTGGGCGTACTTGACGGAGGCGTCGACGCAGCCGTCGCAGATGCCGACGCAGCCGGCGGCGACGCTGTAGCGGCCGTTGTCGAGGGCGCTCATCGCGACCTTGAAGCCGTCGCCGATCCCTCCCAGCATCGCGTCCTCGCCGACCTCGACCGCGTCGAGGGCGAGCGAGGCGGTGTCGGAGGAACGCAGGCCGAGCTTGCCGTGGATCTCCTGGCTGGAGAACCCCTCGTTGGCGGTCGGGACCAGGAAGCAGGCCAGGCCCTTGTGCTTCTTGGCCGGGTCGGTCTGGGCGAAGACCAGCGCCACCTCGGCGAAGTTGCCGAGGCTGATCCACATCTTCTGGCCGCTGATCGACCAGCCGGAGTCGGTCTTGGTGGCGCGGGTGCGGAGGTTGGCGGCGTCGGTGCCGGTGTCGGGCTCGGTCAGGCCGAAGCAGCCGAGCGCCTCGCCCGAGCAGAGTCGCGGCAGCCACTGCTGCTTCTGCTCCTCGGTGCCCCACTTCTCGATTGAGCCGGCGACCAGCGAGGTTTGGACCGAGACGACGGTGCGGGCGGAGGAGTCGGCGCGGCCGACCTGCTCGACGATCAGGCCGTAGCCGATGTAGTCGAGGCCGCGGCCGCCGTACTCTTCGGCGACCGGGGCGCCGAGGTAGCCGACCTCGCCGAGCTTGCTGGCGAGCTCGCGGTCGAAGCGGGCGGCGCGGTCGTTCTCTTTGACCCGCGGCTCGATCTCCTTGTCGGCGAATTCGCGCGCCGCTTCGGAGATCAGTCGCTGCTCGTCGCTCAGCTGAAAGTCCATTGCTACCTCGCTCCTGTCTCGTCGAGTGCGGCAGTCCTTTGGGTCGCTATCCGCACCAAAAGACTGCTGCGCCGGTTGGTCATCGCAGTTCTCGCAGCTCGCGGCCCAGGGTCTCGGCGAAGGCCCGTTGCGCCTCTTTGGTGCGCGAGCCAGGCGCCGCCGGTAGCGCGGTGCCGTCGATCGCGGCGACCGCCTGGATCTCCCGCGTGGTCGAGGCGAGGAAGGCCTCGCTGGCGGCGCGGAGGTCGTCGACCTGCCAGCTGTCCTCGGCGACGTCGAGCGCCTTGATCAGGCGGTCGCGGGTGATCGACTCGAGCACGCCGTCGTCGAGCGCCGGCGTACGCAGCTCGCCGCCGGCGGAGACCCAGAAGATCGCCGAGGTCGGCGGCTCCAGCACCGTGCCGTTGGGCCGCACTAGCACCGCCTCGTCGGCGCCGCGCCCTTTCGCCAGCCGGCTGGCCTGCATGTTGGCGGCGTAGGAGAGCGACTTGACCCCGTTCAAGATGATGGACGGCGTGTAAGTGACGGTCGCCAGCGTGAGCGACTCGGCGTGGTTGGGAATCGGCTCCACTGCGGCAATCCGGCGGCCGCCGCGGGTGACGATCAGCCGCAGCTGCCCGTCGACCGGCCCGGCCTGCTCGAGCAGCTCCGCGATCTCCGCCTCCAGCGCCGCCCGGTCGAACTCGAGCTCGATCGCGGCGGCCGAGCGGCCCAGACGGTCGAGGTGGTCGACCAGCGCAAACGGATTGCCGTCGTAGAGCCGGATCACCTCGAAGGCGCCGTCGCCACGGTAGAGCCCGTCGTCCTTCATCGGCACCATCGCCTCGCCGGTCGGAGTCACCGTCCCGTCGACGCTGGCCAGTTCTGTGAAGCCCGAAGTCACCGCTGGCGAGGCTACCTGAAGGTCAGATGGCTTCGAAGACCGTCGTCAGGCCCTGGCCGACGCCGACGCACATCGTCGCGATGCCGTACCTGCCGTTGCGGCGGCGCAGCTCGCGGACGAGGGTGCCGGAGAGGCGGGCGCCGGAGCAGCCGAGCGGATGGCCGAGGGCGATGGCGCCGCCATTGACGTTGAGGCGCTCCTCCTCGATGCCGAGCTCGCGAGCGCTGGCGAGAACCTGGGAGGCGAAGGCCTCGTTGAGCTCGACCAGGTCGATCTGGTCGAGGCTGAGCTTGGCGGCGGCGAGGGCGCGGGGCACAGCCGCGACCGGGCCGACGCCCATATAGGCCGGGTCGACGCCGGCGACGCCGAAGGAGACGATGCGGGCGAGGGGCTCGGCGCCGAGCCGTCGGGCTCCCTTCTCCGAGGCGATCAGCAGGCAGGCGGCACCGTCGTTGAGGGTGGAGGCGTTGCCGGCGGTGACGCTGCCACCCTCGCGGAAGACCGGACGCAGCTTCGCCAGCTTCTTGAGCGAGGCGTCGGCGCGGGGACCCTCGTCGGCCTCGACGAGCACGGTCTCGCGGCCCTTGGGCGCCTCGATCGCGACGATCTCCTCGGCCAGCCAGCCAGCCTCGGCGGCGGCGACGGCGCGCTGGTGGCTGCGCAGGGCGAAGGCATCCTGGTCCTCGCGGCTGATCCCGTGGCGCGCGGCGACGTTCTCGCCGGTCTCGCCCATCGACTCGGTCGAGACGCCGAGCTCGGCCATCCGCGGGTTGATCATCCGCCAGCCCAGAGTCGTGTCGTGCATCGTCTGCGGACCGCGGGGGAGGGCGCGCTCGGGCTTCTCGACGACCCAGGGCGCCCGGCTCATCGACTCCACCCCGCCGGCCAGGTAGAGGTCGCCCTCGCCGAGCTTGACGGCGCGGGCAGCGCAGTTGATCGCCTCGAGGCCGGAGGCGCAGAGGCGATTGACGGTGGCGCCGGGAACGGTCTGCGGCAGGCCGGCCAGCAGGGCCGCCATCCGGGCTACGTCGCGGTTGTCCTCGCCGGACTGGTTGGCGGCGCCGAAGTAGACGTCGACGATCTGCTCGGGGTCGACGCCGGTGCGCTCGACGACGGCGCCGATCGTGTGGGCGGCGAGATCGTCGGGACGGACGCCGGAGAGGGCGCCGCGATAGGACCCCATCGGGGTGCGGATCGCGTCCAATACATAGGCCTCGGGCATCGACGGAACCGTATCCTTGTCGGGTGCTGTACATCCTCGGGACCCTGGCGGTGCTCGCGTTCATGATCGGCGTGCTGCTGGTCGTCGGGCACTTCTATCCCGGCTCCTCCGCCGACCTGGTCGACTGGAAGCCGACCCGCTCGCCCGCCGTCGAGGCCCAGAACGAAATCGACGACATCCGCCAGATGATGGAGGCGCAGAACGAGATGCGCCGCCGCCGCGGTGCTCCCGAGATAACCGAGGCGGACCTGCAGGAGAAAGTCGCCGAAGACGAACGCCTGCGCTTGCGCGAGGGCGGCCCTTTTGAGTCCGCCTAGCCCTGCTCGCGCGGGGGCATCTCGAAGAACATCGAAATCGCCCTGGCGTGGATGCCGATGGCGTCAGGGTCGTTGCTCATGCGCTCGGCGCTGGCTGCCTCGACCTCGATCGTCCGCTGGAACGCCTCTGAATAGATCTCGTTCAGTTCCTTCCAGCCCTCCTCGTCCACCGTGAGGGGCAGCCGGGTGAGGTAGTGGTCGTGACGCTGCGTGAAGGTGTTCGCCTCGACCGCAGTCGCGGCGTCGGCGACGGCGAACTGAAGGCTCACCCGCACGAACCGCAGGCGCTCCTCGACCGACAGCCTGGCGTACTCTGCATCGCTTATCAGCGGCCGGGTGATCGCCCGGTAGAAATGCTCGACCGCGCCGCGCACCGGACGTTCGCGAACGAGCTCGATCACTTCCATCTTCAGCAGCTGCTTGACGTGGTAGGAGACGTTGCCGACGTCCTCGCCGAGATCCCTCGCCAGTTCGTTCGGGCTGGCCGTGCGGTCGCTGAGGATCGTCAGACATTTACCGCGCAGGGGATGGGCAACTATCGCCCCGAGCGTCGAGTCGAGTCCTCTGGACTGCTTTACGGATCCCATCTACTCCTCCTGTTCTAGAGCGCTGGACCGCAGCCATCGTAAGGGAATTTCTGAACGGTGCGGAGCTTTTTTTGCCGAAACTGACCCCACCGTTAGAACCCATTCAAGTGGTCGCGCGGGTCACACCGGTACAGGCATTCCAGGCAGGAGGGGAGGTGAAGGTATGAAGCTTGCTGCCATAGAGCAGATGGTTCCGGTGATTTCGGTTGTGAAGTCGTCGTGAGATAGGCGTGGCCGGCTCTCAGGACGCTGGGGGCCGGCTCTTTTCATCCAAGTGGCTTGTATTTCGCAAGCCACGACGGCAGGATTCGGTTGCCTTGGCGCGAGCATTGATCATCGGCTGCGGTTGTCGCGGCAGGGAGCTGGGGGAGCGGCTGCTCGACGCGGGCTGGGCGGTCCGCGGCACCAGCCGCCGCGAGGACGGCCTGGCGGCGATCGAGGCGGCCGGGATCGAGGCGGCGCGGGCCGATCCCGACCGGGTGGGGACGTTGCTGGAGCTGGTCGGAGACGTCGCCGTCGTCTTCCACCTACTCGGCTCGGCGGACGGGGATGCCGAGGCTGTCGCCGCGATTCACGGGCCGCGCCTCGAGCGGCTGCTCGAAAAGCTCGTCGACACGCCGGTCCGGGGTGTGGTCTACGAGGCGACCGGCAGCGGCGACGCCGCGGTGCTCGCGGGCGGTGGCGAGATCGTCCGGGCGGCCTCACGCACCTGGC
The DNA here is from genome assembly GCA_963812145.1 of uncultured Solirubrobacterales bacterium. GTDB lineage: Bacteria > Actinomycetota > Thermoleophilia > Solirubrobacterales > 70-9 > VAYN01. The sequence continues at coordinate 120,348 of CAWEUG010000002.1, read as the reverse complement.
ACATCCCGGTCGCCGTGGTCGAGGCGGAACGCGATGATCCTTCCGAGTGGTCCCAGGAAATGGCGAATCTCGCTCTGGGACTGCTTTCGCCGGCCGGCGAGAGCAAATAGCTAAACTCGGATAGGAATTTAGGTAGATATTTGAAACACGCGAGAGAGGCGATTCGATGGCTCTGCAACTTGGGGACGTAGCACCGGACTTCGAGGCCGATACGACCGAGGGCCGGATCAAGTTCCACGACTGGATCGGCGACTCCTGGGCGGTCCTGTTCTCCCACCCCAAAGACTTCACCCCCGTCTGCACCACCGAGCTCGGCTACATGGCGAGCATCGAGCCCGAGTTCGCCAAGCGCGGCGTCAAGATCATCGGCCTCTCGGTCGACCCGCTCGACAAACACGAGGAGTGGGTGGACGACATCGAGGCGACTCAAGGCTCGCGGCCGGACTACCCGATCATCAGCGACGCCGACTTCGAGGTCGCGAAGGCCTACGGGATGCTGGCGGCCGACGTCTCCGGCGACCCCGGCGACCGCACCCCGGCCGACAACCAGACCGTGCGCAACGTCTTCGTCATCGGCCCCGACAAGAAAGTCAAGCTCATCCTCGTCTACCCGATGACCACCGGGCGCAACTTCGACGAGGTGCTGCGGGTGATCGACTCGCTGCAGCTCACCGCCAACCACAAAGTCGCTACTCCGGCCCAGTGGCAGCAGGGCGAGGACGTGATCATCGCCGGCTCGGTCTCCAACGACCAGGCGAAGGAGATCTACCCGGACGGGTGGGAGGAGCCCCGCCCCTACATCCGGATAGTGCCGCAGCCGAACGGCGACTCCAACTAAGGGAGCCGCTGCAGTAAGTCGCCGAGGATCCGCGCGGTGGCTCCCCAGATCAGCTGCCCTTCCACCTCGTAAGTGGGGGTGCGGATGGGGACGCCGCGGCGGACCAGGCGGCGCATCTCGTAGCTCTCGCGCAGCAGCTCCAGGGAGAAGGTGAGGACGGTCTCGACCTCGGTCGGGTTGGGCAGCAGGCTCAGCTCGGCCGGGTGGGCGACGAGGCCGACGAAGGGGTGGACGCGGTAGCCGGTGACGAAGGTCGAGACCGGCGGCAGGGCGCCGACCAGCTCGACCCGCGTCGGGGCGAGGCCGATCTCCTCCTGGGCCTCGCGCAGCGCCGTCGTCGCCAGGTCGGCGTCGATCTCGTCTTGGCGCCCGCCGGGAAAGGAGATCTCGCCGGCGTGCCGGCGCAGGTCCGCCCGGCGCTCGGTGAAGATCAGCCCCGGCTCCTCCGGCCACCCGTAGAGCGCCAGCAGTACCGCGGCGTCGGTGCCGCCACGCGCCTCCATCGCAAACGCCTCCTCGGGAGTGAGAAGGCGATCCGCGAGCGGCGGGCCTGGCGCTTTATCGGTCATATAGCCGAGAAAGGCGCCATTTGAGTCAGATGATCACCTGCACCGTGCCGCCATCCACCGACCAGGCGGCGCCGCTCACGTAGGAGGCGCGGTCGGAGCAGAGGAAGACGATCGCGGCGGCGATCTCGGCCGGATCGGCGAGGCGGCCGATCGGGCGCTTGGCACCGGCTGCGGCCAGGGCCTCCTCGCGGCTGCCGGCGCCGCTCAGCGCCTGTGACTGGTCGAGCAGGCCACCCGGCTCCATCCACATCTCCGATTCGGCCGGGCCGGGGCAGATCGCGTTGACGAGGACGCCGCTCTTGGCGTAGCGGTCGGCGAAGAGGCGCGAGAGCGAGAGCTCGGCGGCCTTGGCGACCGAGTACTCGGGCATCGCCGAGGAGGGGCGCTTGCCGGCGGTCGAGCAGACGTTGACGACGCGACCCCAACCGCGCTCGGCCATCGCCGGGGCGGCGGCCCGCATCGCCCGCAGCGGCGCCATCACGTTGAGCTCGTACTGGGCGCGCCAGTCCTCGTCGGGCACGTCGTCGAGGTCGCGCCAGCTGGCGGAGCCGGCGTTGTTGACGAGGACGTCGAGGCCACCGAAGTACTCGGTGGCGGTGGCGAGGATGCGCTCGCCGGCATCGGCGAGGGTGACGTCGAGGGCGAGCACGGCGGCGCGGCCGCTGGCCTTGACCCCGGCCCCGACCGCCTCTTCCTGGACCTCGCGCAGTCGTTCCTCCCCGCGCGCGATCAGCAGCACGTTGGCGCCCTCGGCGCAGAGCTGGCGCGCGGTCTCGGCGCCGATGCCGCGGCTGGCGCCGGTCACCGCGCAGGTGCGTCCCGTCAGCCCGAGGTCCATCAGAGCGACTCGACGCGCTCGGAGACGGTGACCGAGGCCTCGCCGACCAGCACCTTGTGTACCGGGCACTTGGCGGCGATCTTGAGCAGGCGCCGGCGCTGCTCCTCGTCCAGCTCTGGCGGCAGCTTCAGCGCCACCGCATAGGTGGAGGGCACGGTGCCGTCGTAGGCGACGTCGACGTCGACCTCGATCGCGCCGACGTCCCAGCCCTTGCGGTCGGCGTACATCTCGACCGTGATCGCGGTGCAGCCGGCGAGGCTGGCGGCGAGCAGCTGGGTCGGGCGCGGGCCGGTGTCGGTGCCGCCCCGGTCCTCGGGCTCGTCGACGACGAGGGTGTGGCCGCCTTCCAGGTCGACCTCGTGGGCGAAGCCGAAGATTCGGCTCGTTCCACTCGCCTTCCGCCGGGCGATGATCCTCACGCCGTCAGCCCTTGCCGCGGCCCTCGAACAGGGCCGGGTCGTCGACGTCGGCCCAGCGGGCCATCGCGTAGGCGAGGTCGGAGGCGCGGTTGACGAAATGGATCACGGTCTCGCCGTTGAGCTCGCCGGCCTCGGCGAGGGTGGTGATGTGGCGCTCGGCGCGGCGGATCACGGCGCGGGCGACGTCGAGCTGGGCCGAGAGCTGGTTGCCGCCGGGGATGACGAACTTCGGCGGCAGCTCGACCTCGTCCATGTAGCGGTCGATCAGGCGCTCGAGCTCGGCGACCATTGGCTCGGTGACGCGACTGACCCCGTCTTCGAGTCGCTCCGCCGCCTCCGGCGCCGTCGCCAGTTCGGCACCGGCGACGAAGAGGTCGTTTTGGAGGTGGAGGACGTCGGCGGCCAGCTCGGCCTGCTCGGGGGCGCAGAGGGCACGGGCGACGCCGAGCAGCGAGCAGGCCTCGTCAAGGGTCCCGTAGGCCTGCGTGCGGGGGTGCTGCTTGGGCACGCGGCCGCCGTACCAGAGGGAGGTGCTCCCGTCGTCGCCCTTCTTGGTGTAGATCTTGACCACGGGTCGATCCTACGGGCCGCCTCAGCGGACCGGGTTGAAGGCGAAGCCGGTCATCACCTTGGGAAAGAAGTAGGTCGACTTCGGGGGCATGTTGGCGTCGGTCGCGGCGACGGCCCTGACCTGCTCGACCGGGACCGGGCGCTGGATGAAGGCGACGTCGAACTCGCCGCCGTCGACCATGGCCAGGGCGTCGGGGACGCTCTTGGCGTACTCGAGCCCGCGCCGCTCGTCGATGTCCTCGTCGCTCATCCCGGCCAGGCCCTTGAGGACGAGGGTCTCGAGGATCGCCGAGTCGAGGCGGCGGTAGGGCTCGGGCTTGCCGCGCAAGCGCCGGTCGAGCTGGTCGACGTCCTGCAGCCGCAGTCGGTAGGCCTGCTCGTGGAAGCTGTCGTAGAGGCCGAAGACGCCGACCCCCGCTTCGCCGCCGGGATCGATCTGCTCGCGGTCGACCTCGGTCACCTCGAAGAGCTCGCGCAGGCCGCTGCCGAGGCGGCGCCGGCGCTCGGGGTCTGCGGCGAGGCCGGAGAGCAGGCGGTGGGTGGGGAAGACGGTGAGGCCGGGGTCGTCGAGCCCGGTCAGCGCCATCAGCGTGTAGTTGTGCGGGCCCTCGCCGCCGATCTCGTCGCGATAGGCGCGGGCGGTCTCGTAGCGGTGATGGCCGTCGGCGATCAGCAGCTCGGCGCCGGCGAGGCGCTCGCCGACGGCGGCGTGGACGGCCGGGTCCGTCACCCGCCAGACCCGGTTGACGGTGCCGGTTTCGTCCGTCGCCTCGCCCCAGGGCTCGGCGGCCAGCGCCGGCTCGACCAGCGGCCAGGCATCCTCGCTGCTGAGCGAGAAGATCGGCGAGAGGTTGTAGCCGGTCGCCCGAGTCAGCTCGAGCCGGTCCAGGAGCGGGCCGGGGTGGGTGCGCTCGTGCGGGCGGATGCCGCCGCTCTCGTAGTCCTCCACCCGTACTCGGGCGATGATCGCGTGGCGACTGTGGCTGGAGCCGTCGGGGGCGGTGTAGTCCTGGGTCAGGGCCCAGATCGAGGGCTCCGCGTCGGCGACCAGCGCCCCCTCGGCGCGCCAGGCGTCGATCGTCCTCGCCGCCTCCTCGTAGGGATCATCACCGGCGCCGTTCGGCGGGTCGGCGGCCCCGAACGGCTTCGGCAGGTCGATCGCGACCGCGTTGTACGGCGAGCGCTCTAGCAGCCGCGCCCGTCCGGCGGCATCGATCACGTCGTAGGGCGGGGCGGCTACGGCGTCCAGCGAGCCGACCGTGCCGAGGTCGTAGTGCAGCGCCTTGAAGGGCTGGACGTCCGCCATCGCAGCCAACGCTAACGGGTGAGCTCGGCCACGCCTAGCACTGCAGCGGGAGCCGGCTCTAGACTGAGCGGGTCGGGGTGTGGCGCAGCCTGGTAGCGCGCGGCCTTTGGGTGGCCGAGGTCCTCGGTTCGAATCCGGGCGCCCCGATCACATACTGGACGTTTGTTCGGTGGGCTTCGAGGGGAATGTGTCGATAGGTGCGGGGATGATGAACGAGCAAGACAACGTCGAGCGTCGCATCGAACGGGCCGTGTTCGAAACGGACCGGCACCACATCGTCGGCGACGTCACCCTGCCGCCGGCCGGCTACCAGAGCCGGTTCTCGGACGCGTTGAATCGCGGCGACCTCCAATTCGTCTCACTGACGAACGTCGAGATCACCTCGCTGATGGACGGCAAGGTCAGCGAGCGCCCCTTCATCGTCATCTCCAAGAGCCACGTCCGGCTCTCCTATCCCTACGCCCACTAGTCCCTCCTACTAGTCCCTCCCGGCTCGGGCGGCCGCCGCCGCTCAGGCGTTGGCGCGGCTCGCACGGCCGCGGCTCGCGTAGGAGCCGAGGTCGATCACGAAGGCGAGGATGACGATGAACCACTCGAAGCCGGCGACGTGGTTGGAGCTGCTCCACATCACCGCGTAGGCGAGGGTCGTCCAGGGCAGCAGGAAGAAGCCGAGCAGGGGCACGAACCAGCTGTCGAAGGCGCGGCTGAGCAGATCCGAGAACAACCACAGCGCGAACAGCGCTAGGCGTGGCGAGATGAAGGCGAAGAGGACGACCAGGCAACCGATGCGAGAACCGTATCCCTTCGCTCGGCCGGCGGCAATCGGCTACGGTCGGCGGCGATGTCGACCGACGCCGGCAAGGAGCTCGTCCGCCGCTTCTATCGCGAGGCGATCGTCGAGCGCGACTCGTCCGCCTGCGAGCGCCTGCTCAGCGTCGATTTCGTCCACAACGGCGAGCCGCGCGGTCGCGCCGGCCAGCGCCAGGCCGTCGACTACTTCCTCACCGCCTTCCCCGACCTCCAGCACGAGATCGACCTGCTTTTCGCCGAGGACGACCTCATCGCCGCCCATCAGCGCTGGGCCGGCACCCATGGCGGCGAGTTCCTCGGAGTCGAGGCGACCGGCAAGCGGGTCGAGTTCACCTCGACGGCGATCCTGCGCATCCGCGACGGCCTGATCTCCCAGGCTTGGGATGAGGTCGACCTCGCCGGGGCCCTACGACAGCTGAGCGCTTAGGCCACGGGGACGGAGGGCTTCGATGGGCGAGAAGTGGACGGCGGAGGACATTCCCGACCAGGCGGGCCGCACCGCGGTGGTCACCGGCGCCAACAGCGGCCTCGGCCTCGCCGCCGCACGGGCACTGGCCGGGGCCGGGGCGGAGGTCGTGCTGGCCTGTCGCGACATGGAGAAGGGCGCGGCGGCGGTGCGGTCGATCGAGGCCGACGTTCCGGCCGCCACGGTGGCGCTCGAGCAGCTCGATCTCTCCAGCCTCGCCTCCATTCGCGCCTTCGCCGAGCGCTTCGCCGCGGGTCCCGACGGCCTCGACCTGCTGATCAACAACGCCGGCGTGATGGCGCCGCCGCGCTGCGAGACCGCCGACGGGTTCGAGCTGCAATTCGGCACCAACCACCTTGGGCACTTCGCCCTCACCGCGCTGCTGCTCGGCGGGATGCAGGGGCGTGAGGACGCTCGTGTGGTCACCGTCAGCAGCGCCGCCCACAAACTCGGCCGGATCAACTTCGACGACCTGCAGGGCGAGCACCGCTACTTCCGCTGGACGGCATACGGCCAGTCCAAGCTCGCCAACGTCCTCTTCGCCCGTGAGCTGGACAAGCGCCTGCGCGCCGCTGGCTCGGGCGTCAAGAGCCTCGCCGCCCACCCCGGCTACTCGGCGACCAACCTGCAGTCGGCGGCGCCGCCGCTGCTCGACCGCGCGGTGATGGTGGTGACCAATCGCCTGCTCGCCCAGAGCGCCGAGATGGGGGCGCTGCCGGAGCTCTACGCCGCCACTCGTCCCAACCTCGGCGGCGGCCTCTTCATCGGGCCGGACGGCTTCGAGGAGGGGCGCGGTCACCCGAAGGTCGTCAGCCCGGTCAGGGCCGGGCGCGACGAGGTGACGGCAGCGCGGCTTTGGACCGTCTCCGAAGAGCTGACCGGCGTCACCTACGAGTTCGCCTAAGCCCGTTCGCGCCAGGGCTTGGGTTCGCAAGCCCATTAGAAGCCTGCCGTAACGTTGACGGCAGGAGGAAACGACATGAACCGACTCGGAAAGCTGATGACGATGCTGAATCCTGAGAAGACGCGGATGCCCGCACCTGAGAACGCGCTGGCCGGTCGCAGCGAGCCTGCCTTCGACGTCCCCGACACCCACGCGGTGCTCGGCACCCCGCTGAAGCCGCCGTTCCCGGAGGGGATCGAGGTCGCCTACTTCGCGCTCGGCTGCTTCTGGGGGGCAGAGCGGCTCTTCTGGGGGCTCGACGGCGTCTACACGACGGCGGTCGGCTACCAGAACGGGACCACCCCGAACCCCACCTACGACGAGGTCTGCTCGGCCCGGACCGGCCACGCGGAGGCGGTCCTGGTCGCCTTCGACCCGGCGAAGATCTCCTACGTGGACCTGCTCGAGGTCTTCTTCGAGGAGCACGACCCGACCCAGGGGATGCGCCAGGGCAACGACGTCGGCACCCAGTACCGCTCGGGGATCTACTACCTGAACGACGCGCAGAAAGCGACGGCGGAGATGGCGCGCGACGCCTACGACGCCGATCTGCGTGCCGCCGGCAAGGAGGCGATCACGACCGAGATCGAGCCCGCCGGGCACTTCTACTACGCCGAGGAATACCACCAGCAGTACCTGCACAAGGTCCCCAACGGCTACTGCGGCCTGGCCGGGACCGGCGTCTCCTGCCGCATCCCGGCAGCCGCCTCCTGAGGAGAGATCAGGGAAACCCGGGCACGCGCCTGGCGGCGGCGGACACGGCGCGGCGCGGCGTCCTCGAGGGGCCGAATAGCGCTGCTATTCGGCCCCCCCGCGTCCTTGCCCCGCTTGGTCCGGCGCTCGTCGGTTACGCACCCGGGTTTCCCTGATCTCTCCTGACCGCGGGGTTGGTCCACCGGCGCGGCGAATAGCATCTCGCGCCCGTGGCACCCTCCTTCGGCTCCTACATAGGCGGCTGCCTCGCCGTAATCGGCATCGTTGCGGCGCTAGGCCTCGGTGGCTACTGGCTGCGACGCTGGATCGTGCCCGAATTCTCCGGCGCCCTGGCGCGGCTGGCCGACGCCACGATCGCGGTCGCCCTGCTGGTCGTCTCGCTGCAGATCCTCGGCGCGCTCAGCATCCTCTACTTCGGCTGGATCATCGTCTTCTGCATCGCCGTCGGGCTCGGTGCGGCCTGGCTGGGCTGGCGCCAGGCGCCGCAGGAGCGCCAGGAAGTGACACCGCCGCGGGTGCAGACGGTCGCCCTGGTGATCGCCGTCGCGGTGGCCTCCTTCACCGTCGCCGAGTGGACCTTCCCGACCCAGCTCAGCCTCGACCAGGGGATGTTCGGCGGCGACACCACCTGGTACCACATGCCCTTCTCGGCGGCGATCGCCCAGGAGCACTCGACCGTGCCGCTCCACTTCACCGATCCGCTGCGGCTGGCCGCCTGGTTCTATCCGGCCAGCACCGAGCTCATCAACGGCGCCTCGATCGTCCTCTTCAAGAGCGACTGGCTGGCGCCGCTGCAGAACCTCTTCTGGCTGGCGATCGCGCTGCTCGCCGCCTGGTGCGTCGGCCGCCCCTACAAGGTCGGCCCGGCGACCCTGGTCGCCGCGGCGATCGTGCTCGACGCCGGGGTGATGATCGAGACCCAGCCGGGGGAGGCGCGCAACGACATCATGGGACTGGCCTTCCTGCTCGCCTTCGTCGCCTTCCTGATCAACGGCCACCAGCGGCGGGCGCCCGTGGCCGGAGCGGTGCACGACGCGCCGGAGGAGGACGCGCCGCTGCTCGACATGGGGCCGCTGGTGATGGCCGGCATCGCCGCCGGGCTCGCGGCCTCGGTCAAGTACACCTTCCTGATCCCGGTGGCCGCGATCACGATCGGGGTCGTCCTCTTCAGCGGCCGCGGCCGGCGCTGGACCACCGCCTGGGTGATGGCCGTGCCGATGCTCGTGGTCGGCGGCTATTGGTACCTGCGGGCGGCGCTCAAGACCGGCGGCAACCCGATCCCGATCACCAAGTTCGGGCCGCTCAACCTGCCGACGCCCGACCAGATGCCACTCGACCCGCGGCCGCGCTTCGCCGTCGCCCACTACCTGCCCGATCCGAGCATCTACCGCCGCTGGTTCTTCCCCGAGCTCGACAACGCCTTCGGGCCACTCTGGCCGCTGATCCTGATCATGGCCGTGGCCGCCGCCGTCTTCATCGTCGTGCGCTCGCGCAACCGGATCGTCCAGGTGATCGCCGCCGCCGCTCTCGCCACCGCCTTCGTCTACCTCTTCACGCCGCTGACCGCGGCCGGCCAGGACGGCTCGCCGACCGGCTTCTTCACCAACACCCGCTACCTGGTGCCGGGTCTGGTGCTGGCCCTGGCCCTGCTGCCGATCGCGCGGCCGCTGCGGGCGCCCGACCGGCGCGCCTGGCAGACGCTGCTCTTCTTAACCGGCGTCTACGCGATCACGGTGCTGACGACGCCGCGCTGGTACCCGGGATTCATCGTCGGCACGATCTTCCTCACGCTGGCCCTGGTCTGGGCGCCGGCGGCGCTGGGCCTGGGTCGGGCGCGCGGCCAGGTCAGCCGCGGCATGGTTGCCGCGATCGGTGGCGTGGTGCTGCTGCTGGCGGTCGTGCTGGGGCGCGCGCAGGAGGTCCAGTACGCCGACCACCACTACACGAAGTCGACCCTCTTCCTCGGCGAAGGCGGGCCACAGGAAGCCTACGACTTCGCCCGCCGTCAGCACGACAAGCGGATCGGCATCGTCGGCTCCAGCGAGATCATCTTCGGCCAGTACGGCTTCTATGGCGGCGACCTCTCCAACAGCGTCAAATACATCGGCGTGCCCGGGCCCAACGGCACCTACCGCCTGGCGACGACCTGCGAGGCATTCCGCCGCGAGATCAACGCCGGCAGATACGACTACCTGATCATGAGCGAAGCCACGCAGGACTCTCCCCAGGCCGAATACTGGTACCCGATCTACAACTGGGTGAAGGACGATCCGGCGCTGAAGCTGGTGATCGCCGAGCCCAACATCGTCCCCCAGCCCGACTACGTCTTCAAGGTCAACGGCAAGCTCGACCCCGCCGGCTGCCTCACGTAGGGGGCCGATGGGCCGATTTCCCACCCTCTAGGTGGGTTTTCGGCCCATCGGCGGGCGGTTCAGGCGAGGGCGTGCTCGCGGACCAGCTCGGCGCTGCGCTCGGGCCGCTCCCACCAGAACATGTGGCCGACGTCCTCGTAGGTCTCGAGCCGGGCGCCGGGAATGAGCGAGGCGATCAGCGGCCCGTTCGGATAGCCGAGCACGCGGTCGACGGTGCCGTGGAGGACGAGGGTGGGGATGGAGATCCCCGGCAGGCGGGCACTGGTGTCGTGGGCCATGATCGCCTGTACCTGCAGGCCGATCGTCTCGCGCGGCGCCGGCAGCGCTTCGGCCATCTCGAGGAAGTCGGCGTAGCGGCCCTCCTCGGCGCGGAAGCCGGGGGAGAGGTTGAGCTCGTACATCGCCCGGAAGACCCGCTGGGCATCGCCGGAGGCCATCGCCTCGACCAGCCCCTGGAAGTCGGCCGGGTCCATCAGCTGCGAGCCCTCGCCGCCGCAGTAGCTGCAGCCGATCGTCAGCGAGCGCAGCTTCCCTGGCTCGGCCAGGGCCAGCTCCTGGGCGATCATCCCGCCCATCGAGATCCCCAGCACGTGGGCACTCTCGATCTCCAGCGCCTCCAGCAGCGCCGCCGTGTCGGCGGCCATCTCGGCGATCGAGAAGGCATCGCCGACCGGCCGCGAGAGCCCGACGCCGCGGTTGTCGAAGCTGATCACCTCGAAGTCGCGCTCCAGCAGCGAGGAGAACGGCCGTCCCCAGGCCATGTGGTTGGCGCTCATTCCTTGGATCAACAGCAGCGGCTCGCCCGCGCCGGCGCGCTCGTAGTGCAGCTCGGTTCCCGCCAGCTCGACCTTCGGCATGCGCTGAGGCTACGCGAAGCAGATCGCCGGGATAGGGTTCGGCGATGCGGTTGCGGACCCGAATTGGCCTTGCCGTCGTGCTTTTTGCCTTCTGCGGCTCGGTGGTCGCGACGGCAGGCGCGAGTCGCAGGGCCGGCGCCGACGAGCGTGCGCAGATCGTCGAAGCCGCAGAACGTCACGAATGGACCTGCGATGCCTATCCGCACGGATGGTGCCGCGAATCGGTTCGCGTTTCCACCGTGGATTCCAACTGGGCGGCGATCTACTTCATCCCGGCGCGCGGCCACCAGGGCCAGGTTCAGAGCGAGAGCGCCTCGTTCCGCCGCCAGCGCGGCCGCTGGCACGCGCACATCCTGCACGCGGCCGGTTGCGGTGTCCCCAGTGCGGTCCAGGAGGATCTGCACATCGGTTGTTTCTAGCTTCTGGATCGACAAAGATCCGGCCCGGCCCCCGTAGCTCAGTGGACAGAGCACCGGCCTTCTAAGCCGATGGTCGTTGGTTCGAATCCAACCGGGGGCGTTCAGTAGCCCGGCGGGTGCCGGGCGACGAAGCCGTCGGAGGGGCGCTCTTCCAGGTGCCAGCGCGGTCCCGTCCCGCTTTCGGTGCCGGAGGTGTCGTAGCGCAGGCCGGCGATCTCGGCGTAGGCGTGGCCGGCGTTGGCGTAGACGGTGATCCACTTGCCGGGTCCGGGGGCGCCCCAGCCCTCGAGCTCGCCGGAGGCGAGTGGGCGCGGGATCATGCCGCCGCCGAAGAGGGCGAAGCTGACGGCGCCGGAGCAGTCGTAGCCATAGGAGTAGAAGGAGCCGTGGCCGCCTCCCCAGATATAGGGACGGCCGACGATCGCGTTGGCATTGTTGATCACGTCCTGGACCGCCTGGGGGGCGTCGGGCGGGGGCAGGGCGATGCCGGTGAGCAGGATCGAGGTGGATTCGCCGCCGCCGCTGGCCCGGGTGTTGGCGAAGATCTTCTGCCGTTCGGCGGCGCTGTGGCCGTCGATCTGGGTGCCGTTCGAGCCGGCCGAGGCGGGCGGCATCGTCGCGGGGTCCCCGGGGACAGCCGGACCGGGTGGGGCGGCGGGTACCGAAGAGCCGTAGGCGGGCGGCGGCTTCGCTTCGAGCTCGCGCCTGGCTTCCATCAGGGCGAGTCCGTCGCCGAGCGCGCCGAGCGCCTCGTCGGCGCCGGTCGAGGCGACGAGCGCGGTCAGCATGGTGCTGCCGACGGTTCCGAGCGCCGGCGCCGGCTCGGCGGCCGCAGCCGCGGGCAGCGCCAGCAGGGCAAGGGCGCAGAGCAGCGCGGCTTTGTGAAGGAGTCCCATAACCAAACCTGACCGCGGGACACCATAATGACCCGCGCATGGAGGGAATCCGCATCACCCACATCGGCGGGCCGACCGTCCTGATCGAGGTCGGCGGCTGGCGGCTGCTGACCGACCCGACCTTCGACGCGCCCGGCCGCAAATACAACTTCGGCTGGGGGACGAGCTCGCGCAAGCTCGCCGGGCCGGCGATCGCCGCCGCCGACCTCGGGCAGATCGACGCGGTCCTGCTCTCCCACGACCACCACGACGACAACCTCGATGACGCCGGCCGGGCGCTGCTGCCCTCAGTCGGAACCGTCGTCACCACGGTGCCGGGTGCGAAGCGCCTCGGCGGCGGCGCGCGCGGACTCGCCGCCTGGGCCTCGATGACCCTGGAGGCGCCGGGGCGGACGCCGATCGAGGTCACCGCGACCCCCTGCCGGCACGGGCCGCCGCTGAGCCACCCGATCGTCGGCGAGGTCGTCGGCTTCGCCCTGCGCTGGGAAGGCCAGGAGCACGGCGTGCTCTGGATCTCCGGCGACACCGTCCTCTACGACGGCGTCCGCGAGGTCGCCGACCGGCTCGAGGTCGATACCGCCGTGGTCCACCTCGGCGGCGTCAAGTTCCCGGTCACCGGCCCGCTGCGTTACACGTTGACCGCCGCCGAGGCGGTCGAGCTCTGCAGTCAGATCCGGCCCCGCACCGTGATCCCGATCCACTACGAGGGCTGGAAGCACTTCCGCCAGGGCCGCGAGGCGATCGAAGCCGAGTTCGCCGGCGCTCCCCAGGCCTTCCGCGACAGCGTCCGCTGGCTGCCGATCGGCGAAGCGGTCACCCTCTCGACATAGCCAGCCGAACTGCATCACTTTCTAACCCCTGAAGGGTTGGAAAATGATGCAGTTCGCTCTCAGGTGTTCTGGTAGAGCGGGCCGTCGCCGCCCTCGGGCGGGGTGAGGCGGCCGCCCTTGGCGGTGATCGCGCCGCACTGGACGCAGTTGGTGTAGTTGACGATCACGTCGACCTCGCCCTCGGCGGGCTTACCGTGATGGTCCGATCCCGCTCTCCATCTAAGGTTCCGCTCCGATGGGAGAGCTGATCCTCTACGCGATTCCGGCCTTCGTGCTGCTGCTGGCGATCGAGCTCTGGTCATTCCGCCTGGCGGCCGACGAGGACCTGGTCGGCTACGAGGCGCGCGACACCCGCACCAGCCTCTCAATGGGCGCCGGCAACGTCGTCATCAACGCGGCCTGGAAGCTGGCTGTGGTCGTCGTCTACGCCGGGCTCTACGAGCTGACCCCGCTGCGGATGCCGGCCGACGAGTGGTGGACCTACGTGCTCCTCTTCTTCGCCGATGACTTCGCCTACTACTGGTTTCACCGCATCCACCACGAGGTGCGGGTCTTCTGGGCCAGCCACGTCGTCCACCACTCCTCCCAGCACTACAACCTCTCGACGGCGCTGCGCCAGACCTGGACGCCGATGACCTCGCTGCCGTTCTGGGCCGGGCTGGCGCTGCTCGGTTTCCAGCCCTGGATGATCCTCACTCAGCAGGCGATCAGCCTGATCTACCAGTTCTGGATCCACACCGAGCGGATCGGGCGGCTGCCGGCGCCGATCGAGTTCTTCTTCAACACGCCCTCGCACCACCGCGTCCACCACGGCTCCAACGACCTCTACCTCGACCGCAACTACGGCGGCATCCTGATCGTCTGGGACCGGTTATTCGGGACCTTCCAGGGGGAGACGGAGCGGGTTCGGTATGGCCTGACCCAGAACCTCCGCACCTTCAAGCCGCACCGGGTGGCCTTCCACGAGTTCGCCGCGATCGCCCGCGACGTGCGCGGCGCCAGCAGCTGGCGGGAGCGGCTCGGCTACCTGTTCCGCGGCCCCGGCTGGTCGCCGGATGGGACTGGGGGTGGCACGCGCGGGTAGGCCGCCGTCCTCAGCAGGCGTGGATGCCGGCGGCGCTCTTGACGACCTCAAAGGCGCTGCCGGGGATGCGCTTCAGCTGGTTCAGGTTCTCGTCGTCCCAGCGGCGGTCGCTGCTGCCGCTGAAGAACCAGTTGGAGCCGTTGTCGGCGACGATCAGGCCGTAGCGCTTCATCGCCTCGGCGATCGTCTTGGCGGGGCCGCCGAAGCCGCCGAGCCCATAGCCGGCCTTGAGTCGCAGGCGCAGGCCCATCGGCGGCGCGGCGGCGCTGGAGCTGTCGCCGGCGCAGTGGACGGCGGGGTGGACGTAGGCGTCGCGGGTGCTGTCGAAGGTGACGCGGATCGCGTGCTCGAGCCTGCCGGCGGCGACTTCGTCGTAGCGGACCAGGCCGGGGAAGATCGGCAGCCCGGCGGCGTCGGCGGAGGTCCATCCCTCGGGGCGCAGGGCGCTCGAGGTGAGGTCCCAGGCGGTGCCGGAGTCGGCGTTCCAGTGCGGCTTGGGCCGCGGAGCGTAGAAAGCGCGGTAGAGCTCGTAGAGCCGGCAGCTCGACTTGTCGACGGTGAGCACGTGGCGGTCGCCGTCGCTGCCGTTGCCACCCTCGACCGGGGCGTTGCCGGGGGCGGGGAACGGGCCCGGGTCGCTCTCGTCGCCGTAGGCGGTGTAGTTGATCGGGAGCTTGGGCTGGCCGGGTCCGACGACCGCGAAGGGGAAGCCGTAGGGCCGGGGCGAACCGAAGTCCGGGTGCAGGTGGTCGCCGCCGTTGGCGTTGATGTAGGAGATGTAAGCGGCCGAGCGCGGGTCGCGCGGCGCCTTCGAGATGTCCTGGTTCCAGGCGGCCTGGTTGGGGAGGGACGGGGCGCGCGGCGAGAGCGAGGCCGGCGGCGCCGGGAAGACCTGGCAGGAGCCGAGGTCGGGGTAGGGGCCGACGGCCTGGGCGGGAGCGGGCAGCCAGGCGGCGCAGCCGACCACGGCGAAGAGCATGAGGAGACGGCGTGTCCTGAGTTTGGGACCCCTGGGCACCCCAAACTCAGGTAGCGCGTGGTCTTCAGACATCGAGCCGGTCCGGGGGGAGAGACCACTCGCGAACCGTCAGCCGGCCGACCTCGAGCTCCTCGATCTCGACCTTGCCGAACTTGGCGCGGCCGACGGAGAGGCGGCCGACGCTAAGCCGGCCGATCGCGAAGGCGCCGATCGCGGTGGCGCCGACGGCGAGCGCCCCGACCGCCACGGCGCCGCGCATCTGGGCGCCGGTCATGGTCCCGGGGCGGACCTCGGGCTTGAAGAAGGCGACTGAGTCGAGCTTCACGCTAGGAAGCCTTTCTGATCGAGAGCGCCGGGCAGGCCGGCATTTCGACGCGAATCTTCATCGCTTGAGGCTAGCCTGACGGGCGATGAACGTGGATGACCGTCCCACCCTGCTGGCGATCCAGCACGCGCCCTGGGAGGGACCGCACCGGATCCTCGACGCCTGCGGTGCCCTCCACGTCCGTACGGTGAAGCCCCTCGCCGGCCAGCCGCTGCCACCGCACGAGGAGATTGCCGGTGCGGTTGTGATGGGCGGGCCGATGAACGTCGACGAGGTCGAGCGCTTCCCGGCGCTGGCGGCCGAGCGTGAGTGGCTGGCGGGGGCGTTGCGGCGCGAGCTGCCGCTGCTCGGCATCTGCCTCGGCGCGCAGCTGCTGGCCCGCGCGCTCGGGGCCGAGGTGAGCGCGGGGGAGGGCCCGGAGATCGGCTTCGCACCGGTCGAGATCAGTGATCCCGATGATCCCGTCCTCGGCGCCCTCGCTCCCGGCACCGACGTCCTCCACTGGCACGGCGACGTCTTCGACCTTCCTGCCGGCGCCCAGTCCCTGGCGTCCTCGGCCAAGACCGAGCATCAGGCCTTCCGCGCCGGCAGCGCCTGGGGCGTGCTCTTCCACCCCGAGGCCGACCTCGCCCTGGTCGAGGCCTGGCTCGCCGTCCCGGAGATGATCGAGGAGGCGGTTGCGGTGCTCGGCAACGATGGCGCCCAGGCGCTGCCAGAGCGGGCGGCTGCCGCCGAGCCGGCGCTGATCGAGCGCACGACGCCGGGATTCGAGGCGTTCGCGCAGCTTGTCGCCGCAAACGGGTAGTCGGGTCGCGTGAGAGCGACGATGCCCGAACCCGAAGGAGGAGCGCCGTGGACGTCTGCCTGATGATCGAGGGCCAGGAGGATGTGAACTGGGCGGACTGGCAGGCGATCGCCGCCGCCTGCGAGGAGCACGGGGTGGGGACGCTGTTCCGCTCCGACCACTACCTCTCGGTCGACGACCGCCGCGAGCGCGGCTCGCTCGACGCCTGGGCGACGATCGCGGCGCTGGCGGCGACCACCGAGCGGCTGCGGCTGGGCACGCTGGTCTCGCCGGCGACCTTCCGCCACTCGGCGGTGCTGGCGAAGATGGCGGTCACCGCCGACCACATCTCCGGCGGCCGGGTCGAACTGGGGATCGGCGCCGGCTGGTGGGAGCGCGAGCACGAGGCCTACGGCTTCGACCTGCCCGAGGTCGGGCCGCGGATGGACGCGCTGGAGGAGCAGATGGAACTGATCCATCGCTACTGGGAAGAAGGGCCGTTCAACTACCAGGGGCGCCACTACCGGGCCAAGAACCTCAACCCGCTGCCGAAGCCGATGCAGGAGCCGCGGCTGCCGCTGATCCTCGGCGGCAAAGGCGGGCCGCGCAGCCTGCGCCTGGCCGCCGCGCTTGCCGACGAGTACAACACGGTGATGTCGACGGCGGCGGAGATCGCCGACGTCCGCAAGCGTCTCGACGAGGCCTGCGAAGCGGCCGAGCGCGATCCCGCCACCCTGCCGCTCTCGATGATGACGGGATGGCTGGTGGGCGCCGACGCCGACGAGCTCCACGACCGCGCCGGCCGCCTGGCCCAGTGGAAAGGCGAGGGTGACGACGGCGAGGCGTTCCTCGCCGGCCTGCGCGAGAGCACGATCAAAGGCACCGCCGCGGAGGCGATCGAGCAGCTGCGCGAGCTGGAGCAGGCGGGCCTGACCCGGATCATGGGCCAGCACCTCCTCCACCGCGACCTCGAGGCGATCGAGCTCCTCGGCCGCGAGATAGTTCCCGCCCTCGCCTGAGAGCGAGGCGATGCCACCTCGCCCGGCCCGCTAAATTGCAGACGTCGCGGTGGACGTAGCTCAGTTGGTAGAGCTCCTGGTTGTGGTCCAGGCGGTCGCCGGTTCGAGCCCGGTCGTCCACCCCTTTCCACGATGACATGACCGCTCACAGCCCAGACCAGGACTCTCGCTCCACTCGGGCGCTTCGTTTCGGTCAAGCGATAGTCGTGGCGCTCGGTCTGTGGTGCCTGGGGGCCATGGTGCCGCAGGGAGCGTCCGCTTCCTTGGGCTGGTCTGCCCCGCTGGTGGCGAACGCGGCCAGCAGCCAGGACATCGCATGCTCGTCGAGCGCCTTCTGCGCGGTCGTGGATGCGCATGGGGAAGTCGTCTTCTACGACGGCGTTGTGTGGAGCAAACCTCTTGACATCGACGCCACCGGTATCAGCTCGGTCTCGTGCCCGTCGAGCTCGTTCTGCGTCGCGGTCGACTGGCAGGGAAACGCACTCACCTACGACGGCTTGTCCTGGAGCCTGCCGGTCAATGTCAATGGCACGACGGCGCTGACCTCGGTCTCATGCTCGTCGAGCTCCTTTTGCGCGATCGTGGATGCGCATGGCGAAGTCGTCATCTACGACGGCGCTTCGTGGAGCGCGCCGGTGGACATCGACGCAACCGGCATCAGCTCGGTGTCATGCCCGTCGAGTTCGTTCTGCGTCGCGGTTGACTCGCAGGGCGACGCACTCACCTACGACGGCTTGTCCTGGAGCGCGCCGGTCAGCATCGATGGCACGGTAGGGCTCAGCTCGGTGTCCTGCCCGTCGAGCTCGTTCTGCGCCGCGGTTGACGTGGACGGCAACGCACTCACCTACAACGGCTCGACTTGGAGTGCTCCGGTCAACATTACCACGTCATCGGAACCAGAACATCCAGGGGCCCTGCACGTCTCCTGCCCCTCGAGCGCATTCTGCACTGCGGTCGACTGGGAGGGGAGCGCCTTCACGAATAGTGGCTCGGTCTGGAGCGGTCCACAGAGCGCCGACCCCGGTCAGATCCTCAACGCAGTGTCGTGCCCATCCGCGTCGTTCTGCGCAGCGGTAGACGATGTAGGCCAAGTGGTCGTCTATGCCGAGTTGGCTGGGGGGACTGGGTTACCCGGAGGTGGCGTATATGGCCCGGTTGGCGGCAAGCCAACGCCGAGTACCCCGGGGCAGCCGATTGCACAGCCCGCAGCACAGACTCGTCTCATATGCCCTGCCCCGGGCCGTCGATCTCCGGCCATTCCTCCTGGATACTTTGTCAGTAAAGCCGAAGGAAAGTGTGTGCAGGTTAGTCTTCCGGCTGACGATCTCATTCTATGCAGGAGAATCGCGCCGTCCGGCTACTTGAAGATCGAACTGCAAAATTACCCACGATGCGGCCAGCCCAATGCCATCGACGGTCTTTACAACGGCATACGCATCCACCGTCCCACCGATGGCATCGTGACTTGTAGCCTGTCGGCGCCGCCAGGCTACGTCGTCACTGAAGCCCTTGTGTACGGTAAGTCTCTTCACCCCGGAAAATGCGGGCTCGTGTACGGGGGCAACCCTCCCGCCCCGAACGCATACCGAATCGAGCATCCACGCGACGGCATGGTCATCTGCGACAGGTCCGGGGTGCCGGAGGGCTACGTCATCACCGAACTCCCCCCGCCCGGCCGGCCTCTCGAGTTCGGCAAGTGCGGTCCCGTGTACGGGGGCAACCCTCCCGCCCCGAATGCGTACCGGATCGAGCTGCCGCGCGACGGCATCGTCATCTGCGACAGGTCGAGCGTGCCGCCGGCCTATGCCATCACCGAAGTGCGCGAATACGACGCTCCTCTCCGGTTTGGCAAGTGCGGGCCGAGCCCTTACAGGGAATTCCGAATTACGCATCCGAAAGCGAATACGGTCGTCTGCCTGAGAACCAAGGCGCCACCGGGCTTCGTCGTGACCGAACGCCTGGTGTCCGCCAAGTGTGGGAAAAAGCCCAGCTATCTGCGCTACAACGCGCTAAGAATTGCGGCCGCGAGCCCATGACCGGCGAGCGAGGGTGCCGGAGCTGACAGGCCGGCCTCCTCGCTCAGGTGCAGGTGGGTCGTTCCCCTTCGGGCAGCTGGCGAAGGGTGCCGTGGCCGTCGATCGAGAACCCGATCGGGTTGGGGGTGCTCGGAATGCGTGCCGCTTGCCCTTCGATGCTCATCGCCACCGCTCCGTTGCCGAGCGCGACGGTGAAGGCGCCGGAGCGGTATGGGCCCGCTTCCGATCCCGGGTCGAGGATCTGGCCGTCGATCAGCGTTCGGCCCCGCTCGTCGATCAAGCAGACCCAGACTTCGGCGGTTGCCGTCAGCGCCAGGGTGGCGCCGGTCCCTCGCCCCGGGGACTGCTCCGAAGAGCTCGGCCCGGGCTGGTGCCGCTCACCGCCACCTGAATCTCGAGCCGGCGACGGGCCGGTCGAATCGTCGCCCAGGCTCGATAGCCCGACCGCGACCAGAGCGGCGGCCAGCGCCAACGTGGCGATCGCGGCCGGCCGGCGTAGTGAGAGCCGGTTCCGGCGCACTGCGTGAGCTTCCCGTGGCGGCGCGGGCTCGATCCGGGGCAGCCGCTCTGCGGACACGTCGGGGCTCGGAGCGCTGGGGAGCTCCTCCACCAGCTGGGCGCCATCGAGGCGCAGATGGGCAGCGTAGGCGCGGATGAAGGAATGGGCGTAGAACTCACCGGGCAGGAGGTCCCATGCTTCGTCCTCGATCGCGCGCAGGAACTTGGCCCGGATCTTGGTCGAAGCCTCGACCTCGGCGAGGTCGATCCCACGCTGGATGCGGACCTCTCGCAGCCTCGCGCCTACGCCATCGTCCATGCCTTCATTGTGCTCCTCCGGCACCGAACGCTGGCAACGGGCGGACTTCGGAGCCTTCCATGCTTGGGGGCATGTGCGGAATATCAGGACGCCACATTTTCGCGCCGCGGCTCAGGTGAGGATGGTCGTGGACCACATGACTCGGTCGACCTCCCCCAGCCGCAAGCAGCTGCTGATCTCGATCGGGATCGCGATGGCCGTGTTCTACGTCGCGCTCGTCTTTCTCGATCAGAAGCTGAAAGACGCCGGTGGCCCCTCGATCCTCGGATTCGAGTTCGCGGGCAGCGAGCAGAAGGCGGCGCAGATCATGGCCGAATGGGGAGACAGCGGCCGCGACTACGCGCGCTGGTCGCTGTGGGTCGATTTCGGCTTCATGCTGACCTACGGAGCCTTCTTCGCCCTCGCCGCGATCGCTACCCGTGACTTCGCCAGGGAGAACAGCTTGCGAAGGCTCGCCGCAGTCGGCATCGCCGCGCCCATCGCGGCCGCGGCCGCAGCCGGCTTCGATGCCGGGGAGAACGTCTTCCTGCTCCTCACCCTCGGGGGACACGGAGGCAGCTTCGGCCCTCCTATCGCGACGGCCTGCGCAAGCCTCAAGTTCCTCCTCATCGCTTTTGCGATCGTCTACGTCCTCTGGGGCCTGGCGGCCCGCTTCGCCAGGTCGAGCTTGCGGTAGGCCGATTCCGAGTCGGGGCCGTCCGATCTCACGAACGCGCCGGTCGCAGCGTTATATGTCTGACGCCCGGCAACCTGGAGAGGAGTGAACGGATGACCGCGACGCACACGACCATCGATTCGCCGTTCGGGGAGCTGACGCTCGTCGCCCGGGACGGGGTGCTGAGCGGCCTCTACTTTCCGGGCCACTGGTACATGCCCGATCCGGAGGTGTTCGGCGTTCGCTCCGAGCGCGGCTTCGAGCAGGCTCAGCGGCAGCTGGCCGAGTACTTCGCCGGCGAGCGGACCGACTTCGACCTCGACACCGCGGTTGCCGGCGACGAGTTCCAGCGGAACGTGTGGGGCCTGATCGACCGCATCCCCTATGGGCAGACCACCACCTACGGAGAGATGGCGCGGGAGCTGGGCGACCCGACCCTGGCACGCAGGGTCGGCGGCGCCGTCGGCCGCAACCCGCTCTCGGTGATCGTCCCCTGCCACCGGGTGGTCGGCAAGGACGGCAAGCTCACCGGCTATGCCGGCGGCCTTGATCGCAAGCGTTTCCTGCTCGACCTCGAGGCCCCCGCGGGAGCGGCCGAGGATTCGCCCCGGCTCTTCTGAGCCTCTGTCTTGCTGCAGGTCGCGAGCTAGCCTCCCCGGGGACAACTAGCGGAGGGAGGGCCGATGCTCTCGTGGCTGGCCGGAAAGATGATCGCCCGCAACATGGAGTCGATGCGCGCCGGAGACGCTGGGCCGACCCTGGCGATGGACGCCGACGACGTCAAGTTCAGCTTCCCCGGCGACAGCTCGTTCGCGCCGGGGGCGAGCGGCAAACGGGAGCTGGAGCAGTGGCTCGACCGCTTCGCCCGGATCGGCCTGCAGATCTACCCCGACGAGGTGATCCTCAAGGGGTTCCCCTGGCGGCAGACGATCTGCGTCCGTGGCTACATCCACCTCGACGACCCCGGGGAGGGGCGCGTCTACGACAACCGCTACGTGATCTGGGGCAGGATCAGCTGGGGGAAACTGCGCGAGTACGAGGTCTACGAGGACACCGAAGAGACCAGGCGGCTCGACGAATACCTGGCGAGGACCGGGAAGGCGTAGTGCCGGCGGGCGCGGATGCGGCGGCGCTGCGCGCGGTCGTGCGCGGCGCGGTGCAGGGGGTCGGCTATCGCGACGCGACGCTGGGGCTGGCGCGTCGGCGCGGCGTGATGGGCTGGGTGCGCAACGGCGACGATGGCAGCGTGCTGGTCCACGCCGAGGGGCCCGAGCTGGCGGTCGAGGAGCTGGCGGCGTTCCTGCGCGAGGGCCCGCCGGGAGCGCGCGTCGAGGAGGTGGAGATCGAGCCGGCCAAGGTCGAAGGCCACGAGCAGTTCGCGATCCGCGGTGTCAGCGCCGGCGCCTTCGTCGTCCAGGAGCACGCCGCCACCGCCCGTCACTTCGACCTGCGCCTGGAGGTCGGTGGGGCGATGCGTTCATGGGCGGTCCCCAAGGGCCCCTCGCTCGACCCGGCCGTCAAGCGCCTCGCCCTCGAGGTCGCCGACCACGCGATCTCCGACAGCGCCTTCGAGGGGGCGATCGGAGACGGCCACGCGATCGTCTGGGATCGTGGCCGCTACGAGCAGGGCGGGCGGGTCGCCTGGCCGCAGGCGCTGGAGCGCGGCCACGCCGTCTTCGTCCTCCACGGCGAGAAGCTGAACGGCGGCTTCGCCCTGCAGCGCACCCGCCCCGGCGAGAAGGCCCAGTGGCTGCTGATCAAGCGCCGCGACGAGGATGCGCGCCCGGGCTCGGACGTGGTCGCCGAGCGGCCGCAGTCGGTGATCAGCGGCAGCACCCTCGACCAGCTCCGGCAAGGCGCCGGCTAGCTCGCCGTCGCCGATCCGCGCGCGAACGGGTCGGCGTCGCGGATTCCCGGATACCGTTGGCGCGTGCCGCCTTCACTCGACGAGCTGACCGTCGCCGACCCGCCGGAGGCCTGGTCGGCACTCGGGTTCGAGCTCGACGGCGACGCCTGCGTCGTCGGGGACGTGCGCATCCGGCTGACGGGCACGGGCACGGACAAGGGGCTGAGCGGGTGGTCGCTGCGCGAGGTCGAGAGCACCGAGCTGGACGGGCTGCCGACGACGCGGTCGGATCGCCCGGCGCCGAGCGAATCGCCGCCGCACCCCAACGGCGTCGCCGCCCTCGACCACGTCGTCGCGATCACGCCCGCGCTGGAGCGGACGGTGACGGCGCTGCAGGGCGCCGGCCTCGACCTGCGCCGCATCCGCGAGGAGCCGACGCCCGCCGGCGCGCCGCGGCAGGCGTTTTTCCGCCTCGGCGCGAACATCCTGGAGGTCGTGCAGGAGCCCCCCGAGGCACTCGAGCGGGCAGGGCGCGACCGACCCGCCTTCTTCTGGGGACTGGCCTTCGTCGCCCCCGATCTGGACGCAACCGTCGCCGGGCTCGGGGACCGCGTCAGCGAGATCCGGCCGGCGGTCCAGCCCGGCCGCCGCATCGCCACCCTGCGCCGCGCCGCGGGCCTGACCGTGCCGGTGGCGCTGATGACGCCGCCGGGCGGTTCGTGATGGAGGGGACGATCGACTCGTTCGCGGCGCCGCGCCCGGCCCACCGCCTGGATGGCCAATGCCGACACCGTCGCCGAGCAGCTCAAGATCGGGAACGCCCTCGACGCGGTCGAGCTCAGGTCATCGGCGCTACAGCGGCTGCAGACGGGTCTTCTCGACCCGGGCCAGCTTCCGTTTGAGGCGCTGGAACTGCCTCTCCTGCGCCTCGTTGCGCTCGTAGCCGCTGTAGGCGAGGTTGGTTTCCTCGTTCGGGTCGGTCTTGAGGTCGTACATCTCCCACTGCGGCGGCTTCTTCCTGCGCTTCTGGTTGGAGACGTCGTGGTATTTCGCCAGCTTCCAGCGGCCTTCGCGGATGCTGACGATGTGGTTCGGCGGTTTCGGGTAGGGCGGTTTCTTCTGTCCGGACTGGAAATCGTCGTAGGTGAAGACGACGTAGTCCTGGACCGGCTTCGCGCTCTTCGGCTGCAGGACGAGCTTGGAGTAGTCCACGCCCTGCCAGTTGGCGCGGGCGCTCTTGGGCGTCGCCGCCAGACTCGCCAGGGTCGGCAGGAAGTCGACGTGGGAGACCAGGGCGTCGGTCGCGGCCGGCTTCGGGAACAGCTTCGGGTTCGAGTAGACGAGCGGCACCCGGGTCGCCTCCTCGTAGAAGTTGAAGTTCTTCTGCCGCATGCCGCCGTGGGCAAGGCCCATCTCGCCGTGATCGGCGGTGCGGACGATCAGCGTGTCCTCGTAGAGACCGGCCGCTTCGAGCTTGTCGAGGACGTTGACCAGGTAGCTGTCGGAGGAGCGCATCAGGTTGCCGTAGTAGTTCAGGTAGGCCTGCTTTTCGGCCTTGGTTTCGGGCTTCCCGGTGAGGTTGAAGATCTTCAGGAATTCAGCCTGGACCGTGGGCTTGGTCGAGAGGTCTTCTTCGTTGGTCCGCGGCGGCTGGATGCTCCCCTCCAGCCAGGATTCGTCGTAGCCGGCTTCGGCGAAGGTCTTGCTCGGGTAGAAGAGGACGTCGTGCGGGTTGACCAGTGAGATCACCATGAAGAAGGGCTGTTCCTTCGCCGCGTTCGTGTCCAGATACTGCAGCACCCCTTCGTCTTCGCCCGTGCCGACCGAGTCGACGAAGCGGCCGTCGTTGTCGACGAAGCCGCCACCCGCCTCGGGCACGCTCTGGTTGGCGCCGGCGTCCGGCGGGTTCCAGCGGTCGAAGCCGTACTTTTCGAGATCGGAGGGTTTGGCTTCCCCTTCGATCGCCGGCTTCGAGCAGTGCCACTTGCCCTTGTAGACGACCTTGTAGCCGGCGGCCTTCATCACCGTCGCCAGGTTCTTCAGTTCGACCGGCAGTTCCACCTGCGGGTAGCCCTTTTCCGCCGGCATGTCTTCCTCCAGCGTGTATTTGACCCCGTGCTGGGCGGGGAAGTAGCCGCTCATCAGGGTCGAGCGGGCCGGCGAGCACATGCAGGCGTTGGTGAAGGCGCGTTCGAAGCTGAGGCCGTGCTGGCGCAAGCGCCGCATCCCCGGCAGGTTCTGGCGCAGCCAGTTCGGCGGGAAGTGCTGGATCGCCCGTTCCTGGTCGGTGAGGAAGAGGATGATGTTCATCCCGGCGACGTCCTTCTTCTTGCCCTTCGCCGCCGCCAGCGCCTGCTCGATGCCCGCGCCCTGGGAGAGCAGCAGCGTCCCGGCTGCGGCAGCTCCCGAGCCGAGCAGCTGTTTGCGGGTGAGGCCGCTCTGGCGGTCGTCGGATCGACTCATTTGCTCCTCCGGAAGACGTCGACGGCGTTGCTGGCGAACGAGGTCGAGTAGAGATTGCGGCCGTCGGCGCTGAGCGCGACCGAGCTGACCCCGCGCAGCGCGTTGGCGCGGGTGCAGCCGGGGACCGACTTCGGGGCCAGGCAGCCGGCTCGCCCCGCTAGCTGCTCGACTTCGCCGGACTTGTTGCGGCTGAAGACCGCGATCGCGCCGGTCGCGAACGCCGCGGCGTACACGTTCGCCCCGTCCGGGGCGACGGCGAGCCCCTCGGGTGCGCTGAGGGCCTGGCCGAAGGAGCAGCCGACGGCGCGCAGCCAGACCAGGCAGCCGGCGGTGCCGGCCTTCTGGGTGAGGCCGCCGGCCGGGATCGCGCGGGTGAAGGAGGTGAGGCTGTTGCTGACCAGCGAGGTGGCGTAGACGCTCTTGCCACCGGGGCTGACCACGACCGCGTTGGCGCCGTTCACTTCGACGCCGGTGGTACAGCCGGTGAGCGGCGCGTCGACGATGCAGCCGCTGCCGTCGGTCGCCTGGGTCAGGGTCCCGGTCGCCGGGTCGCGGGCCAGCACGGCGACGGCATTGGAGAGGGCGCTGGCCACGTAGAGGGCGCGGGCGGTGACCGCCATCCCCTCGGGCGCGCCGAGGGCGATGCCGACGGTGCAGCCGGCGATCGCTTCGGCGACGCACCCCGTTGCCCCGCCCGGCTGCGCCAGCGCGCCGGAGGCGTGGTCGCGGTTGAAGACCGCGACGGCGTTGCCGAAGAAGGAGCCGACGTAGACGTTGTTGCCGTCGCGGCTGACGACGACGACGTCCGGGCCGACCAGGGCGCGGCCACCGGCGCAGCCGGGGACGGGCAGCCCGGAGATGCAACCGAACCCGGCAGGGAGCTGGGCGAGGCTGCCGGTCTTCTGGTTGCGGCTGAAGACGGTGAGCGAGTTGGCGGTGCGCGAGGTCGCGTAGACGCTGCGGCCATCGGGGCTGATCGCGACCGAGTTCGGGCCGTCGAGTCCGACCGCGGTGGCACAACCACCGGCGCCTTCGGCGGAGACGCACCCTCCGGTTCCCGGCGGCTGGGTCAGCTTGCCGGTGCTGGCATCGCGCTTGAAGATCGCGATCGCGTCGCTCTTGGAGGAGGCGACGTAGACGTTTTTGCCGTCGTTGCTGACGGCGATCGCCCGCGAGCCCATGAACGGGCCCGGGCCCTTGAGCGCGCGCGCCGCCCCGCAGGGGCCGGACGGCGCCGAGCGGTCGACCAGGCAGCCCTTCGCTCCGGCCAGCTGCACCAGCGCTCCGACCGGCGTCGGCGGCTTGCTCTTCTGTGGCTTCGGCGCGCCGAGTGCCGGCGCCGGCAGCGCGAGCGCCAGCAGCAGCGCCAACGCGGCAAGCGGAAGGGGCGAAGGGCGGGGGTGGGTGGGCTGGGCGCGCATAGCCGGGTGTGTCTCGCTACGGGCATCGCGCTCGCAGAGGGGCTCGGCGGCGAGCATAGACGCCGCTGCGGGCGTCACTTCCGGTCGCCGGCCCCCGGCCGCCTGACGACGTGGGCGGCGAGATCCTTCGGTGCCCCCTTCGCCCTGAACCGGCGCTTCGAAGCGGTCACGGTGGCGGGGTCGAGCGCCTCCAGGGCGCGGTCGGAGACGAGGATCTCGCCGGGCTTCGCCGCTGCGCAGAGCCGGGCGGCGATGTTGACGTCGACGCCGAGGTAGTCGCCTCCGACCTTGCGCGGACGGCCCAGGTGGATGCCGGTGCGCAGCCGCGGTCGGTGCCCCTCGACGTCGATCGAGGCCGCGCGCTCGACGGCGGCGAAGGCCGCCTCGGTCGCGCTGGGAGCGTCCCAGAAGGCGGCCATCAAGCCGTCGCCGAGGCGCTTCACCACCTCGCCCCGGCGCTCGCGGATGGGCGGCTCGATCGCCTCGGTCACCTCGCGCAGCAGCTCGATCGCCGCCCGGTCGCCGACCTCCAGGGCCCAGCTCGAGAATCCGACCAGGTCGGTGAAGAGGACGGCGACGTCGACCTTGCCGCGGCCGCGGTCCTGCGACTCGGCCAGCCGCTGCCAGGCCTGCAGCGCCGAGAGCCCGATCTCCCCCAGCACCCCGTGCGCGTCGCCCCTGACCGCGACCAGGCGCCGCGCAGCAAGATCGGCGGGGCGGCCGCGCGCGGTCGAGAGCAGGTCGACGAACTCGTCGTCCCCCATCGTCCGCTCCCGCGTCCGCCGCGCCGTCTCGACCAGCCTCGGATGCCGGTTGAACCGGCGGGCGGCCTTGGCCAAGCGCTTCGCGGGGCCGTCCTCTGGGCTCTCGCTCATGGCTCGAGCCTAAGCTGCCGCCGCCTGATCCGTCGTCAACCGCGACTGGCGCCGGCGGGGCGCAGGTGCGCGACGCCGAAGCCCCACTCCTGCTCCAGCCGGGCGGCGATCAACGAGCGGTGACAGGCCTCCGGGTCGCGCTCGACGCAGAGCAGCGCCGCCGAGCTGTCGCCGACCCACTTCACGATCGGCCCCAGGTCGAGGGGGTCGAGGATCTGCTCGACATAGAGACGGGCGTACTCGGGAGCGAGGACCGTGCGCGAGCGCTTGCCCTCGCCGCGCCTGTCGTCCTCGCGGTACTGCAGGCGGCGCAGCTCCGTGGTCGGGGCCAGCTCCTTGAGGTGCGAGTAGCCGATGCCCGCCTCCTCCAGCGCGGACTGCAGGCGGCGGGCGTTCGCCCAGGCGTACTCGCTGCCCCGCACGCCCCGGCGCTGGCGGACGTCCAGCAGGAGGTCGACTTCCGCTCCGGCCAGGGCCGCGAGGAACGAGTCGCGGTCGAAGCCGTAGACGCCGATCGTCGCAATCGAGGCCATCGGGCGAGCGCTCCGCCGCCGCTCAGCCCAGCTGCTCGGTCGGCCGGATCAGGATCTCGTTCAGGGAGACGTGCCAGGGACGGGTGACCGCGTAGGCGATCGTGTCGGCGACGTCGGCGGCGCCAAGGGTCTGGATGTCGGCGAAGCGCTTGCGCACCTGCTCCCTCACCCCGTCGCGGATGTGGTCGGAGAGCTCCGTCTCGACGGCGCCGGGCTCGATGATCGTCGAGCGGACCTTGCGGGCGGCGAACTCCTGGCGGAAGGACTCGCTGAAGGCTCCGACGCCGTGCTTGGTGAGGTTGTAGACGCCGGAGCCCGAACGGGCGATCCGGCCGGCGACCGAGCTGATGTTGACCAGGTCGGCGCAGCCGCGCCGCGAGCTCTCGGCGGCCTCGAGCAGGTGCGGCACGGCGGCGTGGGTGGTGTTGATCAGGCCCTTGAGGTTGAGGTCGATCATCCGGTCCCACTCCGCGGTGGGCGCGTCCTCGATCGGGCCGAGCAGCATCTGGCCGGCGTTGTTGACGACGATGTCGAGCCGGCCGAGCTCGTCGACGGTGCGGTCGACGGCGGCGATCGCCTGTCCCTGGTCGGTGATGTCGGCTTCGATCGCCAGGGCGGTGTGGCCCTCGCCGCCGATCTCGGTGGCCAGTCGCTCCAGCCGCTCCAGCCGGCGGGCCGCCACCGCGACCTTGGCGCCCTGGGCGGCCAGCGCCCGCGCGGTGGCCTCGCCGATGCCGCTGCTGGCCCCGGTGATCAGCGCCACGGTGCCGTCGAGTGGAGTCGTCATCGCGTTCCCTTCGGTTGCTTTCGCCTCTCGCTACCCGCCTGCCAACTTACCTACCCGGTCTCGCCGCCCGTCGCGGTCGGCGTCGAGCGCTCGCAGCGCGCGGTGGTACGGTCGGCGAGGGTTCGAATTGAACGACTCACAGGCACAGATGAAGACGGTCCTCGTCAGCGGCGGCTCGGGCTTTCTCGGCGGCTGGTGCCTGGTCGAGCTGCTGCGGCGCGGCTATCGGGTGCGGACGACGGTGCGGGACCTCTCGCGGGAGGCTGAGGTCAGGGCCAGGATCGAGCCCGAGGTCGACGCCGGCGACCGGCTCTCGGTGCACGCCGCGGATCTGCTCGAGGACGAGGGCTGGGAGCAGGCCGCGGACGGCTGCGACTACATCCTCCACGTCGCCTCGCCGTTCCCGCCGGTCCAGCCCCAGGACCCCGACGAGCTGATCGTGCCGGCGCGAGAGGGAACCCTGCGGGTGCTGAGAGCGGGCCTCGGCGCCGGCGTCGACCGCGTCGTCGTCACCTCCTCGGTGGCCGCGGTTCGCGGCGGCGTCGAGAGCTCTTCGGCTCCGCTCACCGAGATGAGCTGGACCGACGCGGACAACCTCGAGCTGGCGCCCTACACGCGCTCGAAGACGATCGCCGAGCGGGCGGCCTGGGACCTCGTCGCCGA
The DNA here is from genome assembly GCA_963812145.1 of uncultured Solirubrobacterales bacterium. GTDB lineage: Bacteria > Actinomycetota > Thermoleophilia > Solirubrobacterales > 70-9 > VAYN01. The sequence goes on along the minus strand of CAWEUG010000002.1, from coordinate 91,214 downwards.
GCGCGATGAGGTCGAGAGGCTGGCCGTGGTCAACCCCGGCGCCATCCTCGGCCCGGTGCTGGGCACGGACCGCTCCTACTCCCTGCAGGTGATCGAACGGCTGCTGGGAGGGATGCCGGGGGTGCCGCGGATCGGCTTCAGCATCGTCGACGTCCGCGACGTCGCCGACCTGCAGATCCGCGCCATGACCACCCCCGAGGCCGGTGGCGAGCGCTTCATCGCGGTGGCCCGCTTCCAGTGGATGGCGGAAGTCGCGGCGCTCTTGCGCAGCCGCCTCGGGCCGGGCGCCGCCAAGGTTCCCAGGCGCACCCTTCCCAACTTCGCGGTGCGGGCGATGGGGATCTTCGACCCCTCGGTCCGCGCGATCGCGAGCCAGCTCGGCCAGAAGGTCGAGCTGTCGAGCGAGAAGGCCGAGAGCCTGCTCGAGTGGTCGCCTCGCCCGGTCGAGGAGACGATCGTCGATTGCGCTCGTAGCCTGATCGGTGAGAAGGTGGCCTGACCATGGCGACCGTTCTCTGCGTGCTCTATGACGACCCGGTCGACGGCTACCCGCCGGCCTACGCGCGCGACGAGGTGCCGGCGATCGAGCGCTACCCCGACGGGCAGAGCGCGCCGACGCCCGAGGCGCTCGACTTCACGCCCGGGCGAGCTGGTCGGCAGCGTCTCGGGGGAGCTGGGGCTGCGCGAGTTCCTCGAGGCGCGCGGGCACCGGCTGGTCGTCACCTCCGACAAGGACGGCCCGGACTCGGTCTTCGAGCGCGAGCTGCCGGAGGCGGAGGTCGTCATCTCCCAGCCCTTCTGGCCCGCCTACCTGACCGCCGAGCGGATCGCCAAGGCGCCGAAGCTGAAGCTGGCGCTGACCGCCGGCATCGGCTCCGACCACGTCGACCTGCAGGCGGCGATCGAGCGCGGGCTGACCGTCGCCGAGGTCACCTACTCGAACAGCATCAGCGTCGCCGAGCACGTGGTGATGATGATCCTCGGGCTGGTCCGCAACTACATCCCCTCCTACCAGCGGGTGGTCGACGGCGGCTGGAACATCGCCGACTGCGCCTCGCGCTCCTACGACCTCGAGGGGATGCAGGTCGGCACGCGTCGCCGCCGGGCGGATCGGCTCGGCGGTGCTGCGGCGGCTGAAGCCGTTCGAGGTCGGCCTGCACTACACCGACCGCCACCGCCTGCCGGCCGAGGTCGAGGAGGAGCTGGGCGTCGACCTTCCACCCCGACGTCGGAGTCGATGGTCGAGGTCTGCGACGTGGTCACGATCAACGCGCCGCTGCACCCCGAGACCGAGAACCTCTTCGACGCCGAGCTGCTGGCGAAGATGAAGCGCGGCGCCTACCTGATCAACACCGCGCGCGGCAAGATCTGCGACCGCGACGCGGTCGCGCGGCGCCTGCGAGAGCGGCCAGCTGGCCGGCTACGCCGGCGACGTCTGGTTCCCGCAGCCGGCGCCGCAGGACCACCCCTGGCGCTCGATGCCCCACCACGGCATGACCCCGCACACCTCCGGCACCAGCCTCTCGGCCCAGGCCCGCTACGCGGCCGGCACGCGCGAGATCCTCGAGTGCTGGTTCGACGGGCGCCCGATCCGCGAGGAGTACCTGATCGTCGACGGCGGCACGCCTCGCCGGCGCCGGCGCGCACTCCTACAGCGAGGGCGACGCGACGGGCGGCTCGGAGGAGGCCGCCCGCTTCAAGCGCGGCTGATGCGGATGGCGGGGGGCCGGGAATGAAGATGCGCGCCGCGGTGCTGGAGGAGTTCGGGCAGCCGCTCGCGGTCCAGGAGGTCGAGCTCGCCGAGCCGCGGGCCGGTGAGGTGCTGGTCCGCCTCGTCGCCTGCGGCGTCTGCCACACCGACCTCTACACCGCCTCCGGCGCCGATCCCTCCGGCTACGCGCCGACCGTGCTCGGCCACGAGGGGGCGGGCGTGGTCGAGCGGGTCGGGGCCGACGTCACCTCGCTCGCGCCGGGCGACCACGTCGTCACCCTCTTCTCGCCCCAGTGCGGCGAGTGCGTCCACTGCGTCGACCCGCGGACCAACCTCTGCATGGCGATCCGCGAGCAGCAGAACAAGGGCTTCCTGCCCGACGGCACCACGCGCATCTCCCGCGCGAGGGCGAGGGATCCGCCACTTCATGGGCTGCTCGACCTTCGCCGAGTACACGGTGATGCCGGAGATCGCCCTGGCCAAGATCAACCCCGAGGCGCCCTTCGAGCACGCCTGCCTCTTCGCCTGCGGCCTCTCGACCGGCCTCGGCGCGGCGATCAACACCGCCGCGGTCGAGCCGGGCAGCACCTGCGTCGTCTTCGGCGCCGGGATGGTCGGGCTGGGGGCGGTCGCCGGCTGCCGGCTGCAGGGCGCCGAGCGGATCGTCTGCGTCGACCTCTCCGCCGAGCGGCTCGAGCTGGCCCGCGGCCAGGGCGCGACCGACCTGCTCGAAGGTGGCGAGGGCGCCGTCGAGGCAGATCCTCGAGATGACCGGCGGCTTCGGCGCCGACTACACCTTCGAGGCGACCGGCAACGTCGCCGTGATGCGCCAGGCGGTCGAAGCGGCGCGGATGGCCTGGGGCCTGTGCACGGTCGCCGGCGTGGCCGGCAAGGGGGAGACCCTCGACGTGGTGCCCCGCCTCCTGATCACCGGCCGCCGCGTCGCCGGCTCCTCCTTCGGCGGGGTCAAGGGCCGCGACCAGGTTCCGGTCCTGATCGAGCGGGCGCTGGCCGGCGAGATCGACGTCGCGCCCTTCATCTCCCACCGCATCGGCCTCGACGAGGTCAACCGCGGCTTCGAGCTGATGGAGGCCCAGGACGGCATCCGCAGCGTCATCGAGTTCAACTGACCGTCAGGTGCCCGGGAGGCGGAAAGGCGGCCGGATCATTGCCTGGGCAGGTCTGGCGGCGCTCGCTTTCGTCACCGGCTGCGGCGATGGCCAGAGCACGACGGACGCTGGCGCGCCGCCCCGAGCCGAAGGCCACCCGGCTTCGCAGCCCCGGGAGAAACCGCCTGTGGCCACGGTTGCGCCATCCCGCTGCCCGGCCGGCCTGCCCAGCTGCCGCAGCGCCGAGGGACGGATCATCTATGTCGAGCGGGTCGATCCCGACGGCGACGGCGACGCCCACTTCGTGATCGCCGACTCGCAGGGCATCACCCTGCCCGGCCTGACCGCGATCGACGTCCGCGTGGGCCTGCGCCCCGAGCCGCTGCCCGGGCCGGGAGACCTGATCAGCGCCGCCGGCCCGGTCCAGACCGGCTCCCATGGCCAGAGCCAGATCCACGCTCTCGAGCTGCACGTGGCTGATTAGGATCGCTCGATGAACGGGGTCACGCGGATCGGCCACATGGGACTGCGGGTCAGGGATCTCGACGCCGCCGTCGAGTTCCAGGCCGACGTCCTCGGCCTGGTCGAGACCGAGCGTCGCGGGCGCGCCGCCTACCTGACCTGCAACGAGCGCCATCACGAGCTGATCCTGATCGAGTCCGGGCGCCGTGGCTACGACCACATCGGCCTCGAGCTGGCGGACGCCGCGGCCCTGACGGAGGCGCGCACCGCGGTCGCACGGGCCGGCGGCGAGGCGATCGGCGAGGTCTACGACGGCGAGCCCGGGATCGACCGGGCGGCGCTGGTCCGCGGTCCCGGCGGCCACGTCTACAAGCTCTTCTGCGGGATGGAGAGCGTGGCGCGACCGCCCGCCGGCGACCGCCCGACCAGGTTCGAGCACGCCTCGGTCAAGGCCCGCAACCTCGGGCCGACCGAGCGCTTCCTCGAGGACGGCCTCGGCTTCGCCTTCTCCGACCGCATGGGCCGGACCGCGAGCTGGTGGCACTGCGACGCCGACCACCACGGCATGGCGCTGATCTTCGGCCCGCGCCACGAGCTCTCCCACTACGCCTGGTCGGTGCCCGACCTCAACGCGATGGGCCGGATCGCCGACCGGCTCGCCGCCCGCGGCCAGAAGCTGACCTGGGGGCCGAGCCGCCACGGCCCGGGTCACAATCTCTTCATCTACTTCAAGGACGCGGACGGAGCGATGGTCGAGTGCTGTGCGGACCTGGCGGCGATGCCGCCGCACGGCGACTACGAGGCGAAACGCTGGCCGGGCGGCTTCGGCGCGATCAACCAGTGGGGCGGCCCGCCGCCGCCGCGCTTCCTCCTCGCCGGCCACCCGATCGCCCACGCGGCTCCGGACTGGCTGGGATGAAGCTGCGGCGCACCCCAGAGGGGCTGATTGCCCAGGCCGGGGACGGCCGCTGGTTCGCGCTGGCGGGGGAGACCGACCTGGTCGATTTCCTCGCCCGGGGCGAGGAGGCTCGCGCCACCGCGCAGGCGGCGCTCGACCGCGCCGCCGCCGACCCCGCGGCGGCGAGCGCCGATCCCGCCGCCGCGATCCTGCCCTTCCAGCCCCGCTCTATGCGCGCCTTCATGCTCTGGGAGTCCCACTACGTCGCCTCCGCCCGGGCGCTGGTCAAGCACTTCTTCCCGCCCCCGGTGGCGAAAGCCGTCGCCGGCTACGAGCGGGTGACCGGCCGCACCTTCCCCAAGCTGAAGCCGAACAAGCGCTTCTACGAGACGCCCTCCTTCTACGTGGCCAACCACACCGCCACGCTGGCCGACGGCGAGGAGATGTGGTGGCCGCGCCACACCCGGTGCCTCGACTTCGAGCTGGAGCTGGCCTTCGTGCTCGCCAAGCCTCTCGCCGACGCCGGTCCCGAGGAGGCGGCCGCGGCGGTGGGGGGCTGGTTCGTCCTCAACGACTGGAGCGCCCGCGACGTCCAGGCCGAGGACCTGCGTGAGAACCCCTTTGGCCCTGCGGTCAAGTCGAAGACCTTCGCCAACTCGATCGGCGCCGACGTGATCACCGCCGACGAGCTGCCCGACTGGCAGGCCGCGACCGGCCGGGTCCGCGTCGACGGCGAGCTCTGGTGCGAGGGAACGACCGCCGGCGCCGCGCACGGGATCGGCGCGATGCTGGCCTACGCCTCGGCCGGCGAGCGGCTGGCGCCCGGCGACGTGATCACGACCGGGACGATGCCCGGCTGCTGCGGCCTCGAGCTCGACCGCTGGATCGAGGTCGGCCAGACCATCGAACTCGAAATCGACGCCATCGGCACCCTCACCAACAAGATCACCCCCACCGCCGCCCCCTGACGAGGTCGATGGGCCGAAAACCCACGCATATCGAGGGAAATCGGCCCATCGGCCGGCGGTTCGGGCGTCGTCGCGGGGGCGACGCGCCGGTGGTGGACGTGGACCTCTACTCGCCCGTGGTGACGGAGGACTCGGCGGCCGCCTTCGCGGCGATCCGCGAGGCCGGGCCGGTGGTCTGGCTGCCGCGGCAGCGGATGTGGGCGATGGGGCGCTTCGACGAGGTTCGCGCGGCGCTGCGCGACGACGAGCTCTTCATCAGCGGCCACGGGGTCGCCGCCAACCCGATCACCAATGCCCTCGCCCGCAAGACCACGCTCTTCAGCGACGGCGAGACCCACGTCGCCCGCCGCAAGGTGCTGATGCGCTCGCTCGGGGCCCAGGCGCTGGCGCCGGTCGCCGCGCGCCTCGACTCTGAAGCGGAGGCGATCGTCGCCGGCCTGGTCGGACGCGGCGTCTTCGACGCCGTCCCCGAGTTCTCCAGCGGCCTGCCACTGCAGGTGGTCGCCGACCTGGTCGGCGTCCGCGTCTCCCCCGAGCGGCTGCTGAGCTGGGGCACGATCTCCTTCGACGTGCTCGGCCCGCTCAACCGGCGCGGCCTCGAGGCGGTGCCGAACTCGCTCGGCATGCTCGCCTACTCCCAGCGCCTGAACCGCTCCCGCGTCATCCCGGGAAGCTGGGCGGCGAGCGTCTTCGACGCCGCCGACCGCGGCGAGATCGACAAGGTCGAAGCGCGCAACATGGTCATCGACTTCATCGCCCCGAGCCTCGACACGACGATCCTCGCCAGCACCTACATGCTCTGGCTGCTCGGCGAGAACCCCGAGGCCTGGCAGCGCATCCGCCGCGAGCCCGAGCTGATCCCCGCCGCCGTGGTCGAGGCGGTCCGGCTCGGCTCGCCGATCCGCGGCTTCACCCGCGAGGTCAGCCGCGCCGCCCAGGTCGGCGGCGTCTCGCTCGCGGCCGGTGACCGGGCGGTGCTCCTCGTCGGTGCCGCCAACCTGGACGAGCGGCGCTACCCGGACCCGCTCAGCTTCGACCTCGACCGCCCGCCCGGCGGCAACCTCGGCTGGGGCCACGGCCCGCACACCTGCGTCGGCATCCACCTCGCCAAGCTCGAGATGGCGGCGCTGCTGCGCGCCCTCGTAGCCCAGGTCGAGACGATCGAGATCGCCGGCGCACCGACTCGCATCCGCAACAACACCCTGCAGGGCATCGGCGCCCTGCCGGTGCGGCTGGGGACGGCATGAGCTAAGGCTCGGCGCCGCCGCGCCGGCGGCTCGATGCAAACTAGAGTCATTCTCATTAGAGTCCCGGGCTTGCTGGAGCCCTTTCAACTCCCCTTCGTGCAGCGCGGCCTGATCGAGATCCTGATCCTGGCGATCCCGGCCGGCCTGCTCGGAACCTGGATCATGTTGCGGGGGCTCGCATTCTTCTCCCACGCCGTTGGCACCGCCGCCTTTCCCGGCCTGGTTCTCGCCGACGGGCTCGGCTTCGCGGCACCGCTGGGCGCCTTCGGGGCGGCGATCGCCTTCACCGCCGGCAACGCCGCCCTCGGTCGCCGCAGCGAGGATCGCGACAGCGTCGTCGCGCTGGTCCTGGTCGCCTGCCTGGCCGGCGGGGTGATCCTCGCCAGCGACGTCTTCGGCTCTGGCGCCAACGTCGAGACGCTGCTGTTCGGCAGCCTGCTGCTGGTCGATGGCGGCGACATCGCCCTCGCCGCCATCGCCGCGCTGGCGACGCTGGTCGCGACCGCCCTGATCGGCCGGCGCTGGCTGGCCGCCGGCTTCGACCCGGCCGGCGCCGGCGGCAGCGCTTCGCAGCGGCACGGTCTCGACGCGGCTCTGCTCGGCCTGATCGCCCTGGCGAGCACCGCGGCCCTGACCGTGGTCGGGGCGCTGCTGGTGACGGCCCTGTTCGTGGTCCCGGCCGCCACCGCGCGCCTGCTCACCCGGCGGATGCTGAGCTGGCAGCTGGCCAGCGTCGCCCTCGTCGCGGTCGAGGGCAGCGCCGGGCTCTGGCTCTCGGTCAAGACCGATGCCCCTCCGGGGGCGACGATCGCCTGCGTCGCCGGTGCCGGCTTCGCCCTCGTCGCCCTGGCGCGGGCGCGGGCGCTGGCGCAGCGCCCGCGCGGCGCCGCGATCGCCGCCACCGCCGGCGCTCTGGCGCTGCTCGGCGCCGGCTGCGGCAGCGGCTCCGGCAGCGCTGAGAGCGGCCAGCTGCAGGTGGTCGCGACGACCACCCAGGTCGCCGACTTCGTGCGCGAGGTCGGCGGCAGCGCGGTCGCGGTCGACCAGATCCTCCAGCCCAACACCGATCCGCACGAGTACGAGCCCCGGCCCAGCGACGTCGAGGGCGCCGCCGGCGCCGCGCTCGTCTTCGCCAGTGGCGACGATCTCGACGAGTGGGTCGACGACGTCGTCTCCGAGGGTGGGGGCGACGCCGAGATCGTCGACCTCGGCGCCGCCGTGCCGGAGCGCCTTCCCGGCGAGTCGAGCGGGGAGGAGGCCTCCAGGTATGACCCGCACTGGTGGCACGACCCCCGCAACGCCGAGGCCGCGGTGCGCGAGATCGAGCGCCGGCTCGCCGCCGCGGAGCCTGCCGGGAGACGCGAGTTCGAGCGCAACGCGGCCGCCTACCTGGCCGAGCTGCGCGCCCTCGACGAGGGGATCGGCCGCTGCATGGCCTCGGTCCCGGCCGCCCGGCGCAAGCTGGTCACCGACCACGACGCCTTCGGCTACTTCGCGCGCCGCTACGGGATCGCGGTCGTCGGCGCCGTCGTGCCCTCCCAGACCACCCAGGCTCAGGCCTCGGCCAAGGAGCTGAGCGAGCTGGCCGCGACGATCGAGGCCGAGAACGTCAGCGCGGTCTTCCCGGAGAGCTCTCTGAGCCCGAAGGTCGCCGAGGCGATCGCCCGCCAGACCGGCGCCTCGGCCGACCAGACGCTGTACGGCGACACGCTCGGGCCGGCCGACTCCGATGGCGCCACCTACCTGCAGATGGAGGCGGCCAACGCGAACGCGATGGTCCGCGGCTTCACCGACGGGGACGACCGGTGCCTGGTCAAGCCCTGATCGAGGCCGAGCGGCTGGCGGTCGGCTACGCCGGCCCGCCGGCGATCTCCGACGTCTCCTTCAGGCTCCTGGCGGGGCAGCGCCTGGCGCTGCTGGGCCCCAACGGCGGCGGCAAGACGACCCTGCTGCGCGCGGTGCTCGGCGAGCTGCGGCCGGCGACCGGCACGCTGGCCGTCCACGGGCGCTGCGGCACGGTTCCCCAGACCGAGCGCACGCGCCTGGACTACCCCGTCTCGGCCCTCGACGTGGCGACGATGGGCGCGCTCTCGCGGCTGCCGTGGTGGCGCCGGCCGAGCCGCGCCGACCGCCACGGCGCCCTCGCCGCGCTCGAGCGGGTGGGCCTGTCCGAGCGGGCGGGGGAGACCTTCGGGGAGCTCTCGGGAGGGCAGCGCCAACGCGTGCTGATCGCCCGGGCCCTGGTCCAGGACGCCGTGATCCTGTTGCTCGACGAGCCGTTCTCCGGCCTCGACAACGCCAGCGCGGCGGCGCTCGAAGCGCTGATCGCGGAGCTGGCGGGGGAGGGGCGCGGCATCGTCGTCGCCACCCACGACCTCGACCAGGCCCGGCGCAGCGACTCGGTTCTCTGCCTCAACCGCCGCCAGATCGCGGCCGGGCTGCCCGCCGACGTCCTCGACCGCGAGACGCTGGAAGCGACCTACGGCGGCGCCATCGTCGAGATCCCCGGCAGCGAGGGGAAGGCGATCCTGCCCTCCCACCACCATCACCACTGAGATGCTCGAGCCACTCCAGGAATCCTTCATGCAGCGGGCGATCCTGGAGATCGCCCTGATCGGCCTGGCCGGCGGCGCGCTCGGCTGCTGGGTCGTCCTCTACGAGCTCTCCTACGCAGCCGAGTCGCTTGCCCACTCGATCTTCCCCGGGCTGGTCCTCGCCGCCCTGGCCGGGGTGCCCCTGCTGCTCGGCGCCACCCCCGCGATCGTCGTCGCCGCCCTGGCGATCGCGCTCGCCGCGCGGGCGCCGGGGACGACGCGCGAGGTCGGGGTCGCGGTGGTGGTGACCACGATGTTCGGCCTCGGCGTCCTGCTGGCGCTCTCTCCCGAGTCGCCGCCCGGCGTCGAGTCGCTGCTCTTCGGCGACATCCTCGGGCCGGGCGACGCCGACCTGATCGCTGCGGCTGCGCTCGCCGCGTTGGTCCCGGTGGCGCTCTGGCTGCTGCACGCCCGGCTGCTGGCCGGCGGCTTCGACCGCGGCTCCGCCGCCGCCCTCGGGCTCTCGCCGGCGCTGATCGAGGCGGCTCTGCTGGTCCTGTTGGCGGCGACGACCGTCGTCGCCGTGCAGGGGCTCGGCAACCTCCTCGTCGTCGCCGTCCTGGTCGGCCCCGCCGCCGCGGCCCGCCGGCTGACCAGGAGGATCTTGCCGATGCTGCTGCTGGCCTCGGCGATCGCCGTCGCCGCCGGTGTCGCCGGCCTCTACGTCTCCTACTACGCGGGCACCGCCGCCGGTGCCTCGATCGCCCTGGCGATCGTCGCGGCCTACCTTCTCGCCCTGCCGGCGGGCCGCCTGCTGGCCCTGCGCCCGGCCGAGCGAGAGCCCCACCCGGCGGCTACGATCGGCTGATGGCACCCGCTGCGAAAAGCGGCTGGGTCGAGCACGCGCTCGGCACCCTGCAGAGCGCCGGACTGCGCCGTGGCGGCGCCCGCACCGCCGTGGTCGAGGCGCTCGCCCGCCACGACTGCGCGGTGACGGCGCTGGAGCTCGACGACGAGCTACGCCGCCGCCGTCCTCCGGTCGGGCGGGCCAGCGTCTACCGCGCCCTCGACCAGCTCGAGGAGCTCGGCCTGGTCCAGCGCATCGAGGTCACCCGCGGCACCGCGGCCTATGAGCGGGTCGAGCCCAGCGGGCATCACCACCATCACGCGATCTGCCGCCGCTGCGGGCGCATGGAGACCTTCGAGGATCGCGCCCTGGAGGTGGAGATCGAGCGCGTCTCCGCGCAGATGCCCTTCGCGATCTCCGAGCACGACATCGTCCTGCGCGGCCTCTGCGCGCGCTGCGCCAACTGACCTAGAGGCCGCTCTCGTTCCTGCCGTGGTCCTCGGACTCGGCCCCGACCAGGATCGAGATCTTGCCGAGGTGCTTGTTCTCGTGCAGCAGCTGGTGGGCCTTGGGGACGTCCTCGAAGCCCATCGTCTTCCAGACGACCGGGCGCACCTTGCCCTCGGCCATCAGCTGGTTCGCCTTCATGCATTCGTAGGGGTTGGCGTAGTGGGAGCCGATGATCTGCTTCTGGCGCATCCACAGGTAGCGCACGTCGAAGTCGAGCTGGAAGCCAGAGGTGGCGCCGCAAATGACGACTTTGCCGAACGACTTGACGACGAAGACCGAGGTCGGGAAGGTCGCCTTGCCGACATGCTCGAAGACGATGTCGGGAGCGTCGCCGAGAATCTCCTTCACCCGCTTGGCGAAGGCGCGGGTGGCCTTGAAGCGCTCCTTGTCGGCGGCCTTGTCGGCGAAGTTCTCGCGGGTGCGCATCATCTCGCCGAACTCGTCCCGGTTGACGTAGTCGACGGCGCCTAGCTGCTTGACCAGCTCGCCCTTCTCGTCGGAGGAGACGACGCCGATCGCGTTGGCGCCGGCCAGCTTGCAGAGCTGTACGGCGAAGACCCCGAGGCCGCCGGCGGCGCCCCAGATCAGCACGTTGTGGCCGGGTCGCAGGTCGCACTGGGAGATCAGCATCCGGTAGGCGGTGAAATAGCCGACGCCATATGTCGCGGCTTCGGCCCAGGTCAGGTTCTGGGGGCGGGGGAAGAGCTGGTGGGCCTGCACCTTCGCGAACTGGGCGAAGGAGCCCCATGTCGTCTCGTAGCCCCAGGCGAGCAGGCTCGGCGCCGCCAGGGTGTCGAGGCCGTGGACCTCGACGTCCTCGTAGGAGACCTGGATGCTGCCGAGGACGACCTCGTCGCCCGGCTTCCAGCGGGTGATGCCCGCGCCGACCTTCCAGACGATGCCGGAGCCGTCGGAGCCGCCGATGTGGTGGCCGTGCTCGGGGTGGTCGCCGAAGCCGAAGACCGAGACCGGCTTGCCGAGCGCGGTCCAGACGCCGTTGAAGTTGACGCCGGCCGCCATCACCCGGACGATCACCTCGAAGGGTCCGGGCTCGGGGACCTCGATCTGCTCGAGCTGGAAGGCGTCCTTGGGCTCGCCCTGGCGCTCCTCGCGGATCACCCAGGCCGCCATCGTCTCCGGCAAGGTGCCGGGCTCTACATCCAGGTCGGCCGAGACCTGCTTCTCAGACATGGTGTCCAAACGCGCTATTCCCCTGACAGAACTGAGGGACCGCGTACCGCAGACGACACCGCAGCAGCCCCGTGATCACTCCCGGAAAACATGCTAGTTCATTATTTGGAGGGCGGCCCCTTGGGCCCCTCTCGGCGATTGGGAGCGGCGAGTCGAGCGGACGCTCTGGATTCGTCGCGAGCCCGCAGGGGTAGATGGGGCGGAGGATGCCCGCGCCCTCGACCCAGAGCCCGCTCCTCTCGATCTACCTCAACGACCATCTCGCCGGGTCGGTGGTGGGTGTTCGACTTGCCCGCCGCGCGGCGGCGAGCAACGAGGGGACCGAGCTGGGCCGTGCGCTCGCCGAGGTCGGCGCCGAGATCGAAGCCGATCGGGCGATGCTGCGGCGACTGATGGAGCAGCTCGGCATCGCCGAGAGCAGGGTCAAGCCCGCCGGCGCCTGGCTGGGCGAGAAGCTCGGCCGGCTCAAGCTCAACGGCCAGCTGCGCGGCTACTCCCCACTCAGCCGCCTCGTCGAGCTGGAGGGGCTCTGCGGGGGGATCACCGGCAAGTTGATGCTCTGGAGGGCGATGGAACGGACCTTCGGCGAGGGACTGTCGGGTTTCGACTTCGAGGCGCTGGCCGAGCGAGCCACTTCGCAGCGGGAAAGGCTCGAGCCCTTTCGCCTCGACGCCGCGTCTCGGGCTTTCGACGACGACGTGGGTTAGGCGGTCTGCTGGTTCTTGGGCTCGGCGCGCGGCTCGAGCTGGATCTCCTGCTCGGCCCGCGGTCGGCCCTCTTCGATCTCGGCGCTGCGCTCGCGCTCGGCGTTGAGCTGGTGGCCGAAGAGGATCGCCAGGTTGCTGATCCAGAACCAGACCAGCAGGGCGATCAGGCCGCCGAGGGTGCCGTAGGTCTTGTCGTAGGAGCCGAAGTTGGCGACGTAGAAGGCGAAGGCCGCCGAGGCGGCCGCCCAGGCCACGATCGCCACCAGGCTGCCGGGGGTGACCCATCTGAAGCCGCGCAGCTTCGCGTTGGGGGAGGCGTAGTAGAGGACGTCGACCATGAGGATGAAGATCGCCGCCATCACCGGCCACTTGGCGATGTTCCAGATCTCGATCGCGGTGCCGCTGAGCCCGATCGGATCGGCCGCCGCTTCGACCACCGGCCCGGTCAGGACCAGGCCCAGGGCCAGCAGCGCCATCAGCACGATCATGATCAGGGTGACCGCCAGCTGCAGCGGCCGCAGCTTCCAGAAGGCGCGCCCCTCGGGGGTCTCGTAGATGATGTTGGAGGCGCGCATGAAGGCGCCGACGTATCCCGAGGCCGACCACAGCGCCACCGCCAGGCCGAGAACGAAGGCGACGCCCGCGGTGCTCTGGTTGGAGGCGATCGATTCGATCGGCCCCGAGAAGGTGTCCGCCGCGGAGGCGGGGCCGATTTCGGTGATGATCTCGGTCAGGCTCGAGGTCGTGCTCTTCGGGTCGCCGACCAGCCCGATCAGCGAGACCATCGCGATCAGCGCGGGGAAGAGGGCGAGCAGGCCGTAGTAGGTGAGGGCGGCCGCCCAGTCGCTGAGGTTGTCCTCCATGAACTCGGTCGCGGTGCGCTTGAGCGTCGCGAGGGCGCCCGCCTGCGGGGTTGCCCCCTTCGGGGTGGACGTGTGTTCAGCCGGCGTCACTGCCCTTCCGTACCCGGCTTGGGGAAGGCAGAACCAGTCGGCTTCCCTTCCTTCCGGAGAGTCTCCCGACGTTCAGTTATAGATTTTTGACTATAGTAAAGAACTCTGTCTAAAACTATGAAAGGGCACTGGAGAGATGAAGATCGATAAGCGCCTGCTGCTCGCAGGCTTGGCCGTCGCGATCACGATGTTCTCGGCCGTATCCACCTCGTCGGCATCGGCGGCGGTGTGGAAAATGGGAGGCGTGAACGTCACCAAATTCGTCGAAATCGGCCTCACCGGCGGTGAAGTGTCGGAAGCCGGCGAAAAGCGGTTGTCCTGCGAAGTGCACGCGACGCTCACCACCGAAGGTGGCAGTACCGGGAAAATCACCAAATACGAAACCAAAAAATGCACCGGTTCCGGCGAACTCGCCAAATGCGAACTGGCGGCTTCCGAATCGAAAGGCCTGCCCTGGACCGTCGACGTCAAAACGACCGATCTGGTGATCACAGGCTGGCACACCAGGCGCACCTTCAAAGCCGGCTGTGCGACCACCGAAATCGACAAAACGGTCAGCAGTGTCACAGTCACGCTGATCACGCCCAGCGCGATCACCGAAATGGAATTCCTCGGTGAAATCGCCGGCTACAAAACCTTCGGCTCGTGGACGGTCGACGCGCCGAACTCCGGTACATACGGGATCGGCTGAGACTCCTGCGCGTGGGGCCCCGCCGCCGTTGGCGCGGGGCTCCGCCGCAGAGTCCTGGAGGAGACCGGCGTCGGCGCGGCCGGAGTCGCGGATCACGTCTGGTCTTTGGAAGAGATCGCGGCGCTGTTGGATTGATCCGCCTGCCGCGAGCGTCGCTCTTGCCAAAAGTAGGTGCCGGAGAAGGTCAGCATGATCGCGATGGCCACCCCAGTCAAGATCTGATCCAACGAGTCGGAGATCGGAGCGAAATCGCTGACGAGAAGCAGTCCAAGAGCGATAAACGGAAGCCACTTCCAAATGTTCGGGTGCCTGATGACCATTCTGAGGCAGAGCCTAGCCGTCAGCGCTGCCCAGATTCAAAACTGACCCACTACCTGGCACCTCGATCGCCGGGGCCGTTGATCCATTTGCGCTCACGCTCCGCATCAGTGGGGACCTAACCCCTGCGCAAAGGAGCATCATGGACCCGGAAATCTCCCTCGAGCGAGTCGACGTCGACGGCGCGATTCGCGAAACGGCACACGAAGCGGCCGAGGGGCTCGAGAGCGGCGACACCCGCCTCGGCTTCCTCAAGAAGGCAGGCGTCGCCGGCGGTGCGGTGATGGGCGGCGGAGCCCTGCTCGGCGCCTTGACTCCGGCCGGAGCGATGGCCGCCGGCAAGGGCCGCCCGCCGGCCAAATTTGGCAAGGGCGACGTCGGCATCCTCAACTTCGCCCTCACCCTCGAGTACCTGGAGGCCGCCTTCTACAACGAGGCCACCGCCAACCAGAGGAAGACCTCGTTCATCAAGGACAAGCAGGCCCAGGTCTTCCTGAAGACGGTGACCGCGGACGAGAACGCCCACGTCGCCTACCTGAAGAAGGCGCTCGGCAGCAAGGCCGTCGCCGCCCCCAAAGTCGACTTCGGCGCGACGACCTCCAGCGAGGCGTCCTTCGTCAAGACCGCGGTGGCGCTGGAGAACACCGGCGTCCACGCCTACTCCGGCCAGGCGCTGAACATCAAGGCTCCGGCGACGGTTGCGGCCGCTCTCTCGATCCTCACGGTCGAGGCCCGGCACGCCTCGGTGGCCGGCCTGCTGCTCAAGGCCACCCCCGGCAACATCGCCCCCGACGGCTCCTTCGACACGCCGTTCACGGCGGCGGAAGTCCTCAAGGCAGTGGAAGCGACCGGCTTCCTGCAGTAGACCTGTCGAACTGACCTTGCACCCAACGCAATCGGAGGCACCATGCCCAACATCGGACCAATGGAGATAGGACTCGTCCTGATCGTCGCCCTGATCGTCTTCGGGCCCAAACGCCTGCCCGAGCTCGGCAAGTCGCTCGGTAAGGGGATCTCGGAGTTCCGCGGCACGATCGGCGGCGACAAGTCGGAGCCGGACGCGCCCGCAGCCGTCGAGCCGGCGCCCGTCGTCGTCGCCCCGGCGCCTGCCCCGAAGAGCAAGACCGGCGCCACCGCCGAGACCCAGGTCTGAGGCAGCGATGCGCCGCGTAAAGCCGATATCTCATGAAGATGAGATGAGTCTCGTCGAGCATCTCGACGAGCTGCGCGCGCGCATCGTCGTCTCGATCGCGGTCTTCGGCGTCGCGCTCGCCCTCTGCTTCTGGCAGAACCAGCTCCTGCTCGAACTGGCGAGCGTGCCGCTGCCCTCCGACCACGACCAGCTGATCACCTTCGGGATCAGCGAGCCGTTCACGACCACCGTGACCGTCTCGGCCTACGGGGCGATCATCCTCTCCCTGCCGATCATCCTCTTCCAGGCCTACGCCTACCTGCTGCCCGCCTTCAGCAGGCAGCAGCAGCGGGCGATCCTGCCGCTGCTGCTCTTGATCCCGGCCCTCTTCATCGCCGGCATCCTCTTCGGCTACTTCGTCGTCCTGCCCGCCGCGACCCAGTTCCTGCTCAACTTCAACGACGCCCAGTTCAACATCCAGGTGCGGGCGCGGGAGTACTACGGCTTCTTCGCGCAGACGCTGCTGGCCTGCGGCCTCGTCTTCCAGATCCCGGTCGGCATTCTTGCCGTGACCAGGCTCGGCATCGTCAAGGTCGAACAGCTGACCCAGAACCGCCGCTACGCCTATCTCGCCTGTGCGGTCCTCGCCGCTGCGCTTCCCGGCGTCGACCCGGTCTCGATGCTGCTGGAGACGGCGCCGCTGATCCTGCTCTACGAGCTCAGCATCGTCCTCGCCCGCGTCTTCGGCCAGCCCAAGGCGGCAGCGCTGGCCGAGCCGGCCCCCCAGCAGCCCTGACGGCGGCCTGGGGGAGGGCGGAGCCTCTAGCCCCGCGCCAGCTCGCGATCGATCAGCGCCGCAAGCGCGTCGTCGACTCCAGCGGCGGGAACGCTGCAGATCTTGGCAGCCGAGGCGACGCCGCGGACGTCTTCGGCTGCCCGCAGCGCCAGCCAATGGGAATCGAATGACTCCCCCGACGTAGCCACTGTGCGGCCGTCGCCAGCGAGCAGTCGCCAGCGCCACTTGCCTACGAGGTCTTCATATGCGTCGAACTGGGACATGCCCGCCTCCTGCATTTGCCTACTTGCGAATGGGAACGTATGTTCGCATATGCCGCGGCGGCAAAGAGGGATCGGCCCCTCGCGCTACCGGCTGCGATTCACGATGCCGCTGATGTTCCCGGTTCGAACCGATTTAATGCCCGCCGTATCTTCTCTGGGCCATAGAAACGGTGCGCCCACCAGGATGGACGAGCGAGTCTGCAGGCAGCAACCACCCAAACCATGCTCAGGAGAAGGAATCCAAGGAAAAACGCCCCTCGCTGTCCCTTGGTCCAAATTTCACGGTCGGCAGCCAATGGGCGCTTCGCGGCATCCACCGATCGGCTCGAGGATGGCGGCTAATCGGGGGCATACGATCGCCGCCTACCGCCATCGCCACAACATTCACGACGACGCTTACGCGCTTGGCGGACAGCCTCGCGGATCGTCAGCAAGCTGAGAGGACCCGCGCTCAGTGGCGCGTTCAGGATGCGCAGCGGAGTCTTGGTCGAGCTACCGGTCGCAGATCAGAGCACGCAATTGGCCAGTGACCAACCAGATAGCGGTGCTGCTCATTCGTCTTGATCATGAGCGTCTAGGCTCGCCACCTTGCGCTCCGCTCGATATCGAAGCAGGCCCAAGACCACACCCAGCGCAGATCCGATCAAGGGTGCCCAAGAGCCAGTTCCATTGGTTACAAGCAAAACCCCCGCGACAATCATGGCACTTACCGTCAGCGCCCCGATCACCACTTCGAGACGCGTCCACGGAGCTTTTCGTACGTAACTACGCCTAGTCACGATGGGCCTTTTCCGAATGGACCTGTTTTTAAATCTCGCGTTAACACGCGGCGGCTTTCTCACCCGTTGCGAATTTAGAGGAATGCTGCCTCACGGACCCACCTCGTCTTCTGAGGATGCGAATGCAGAATACTGGGAGGCTGGCTATTCACGGAAAGTAACCATCGAGGTGATCTCAGCAACAATCATTCCCCAAATGCCTCACTACCCTGACCATACTCCGTGATCCTAGTCAGCGTTAAGTAGCGACTACGACCAACGGTCATCCAGTAGAAGATAGTTAGGGATTCGCGCGCGACCCGCCGAGAAATCGAACCACCTCACCTGGCGCCAAGTTCACATTGATCTTCTCGCTCCGGCACCAGTCAATCTTCAAGAAGACCTCATGCGAGCCTGGTGAAACCTCAATGGCGCTTGATCCCCCCGCGTAAAGACCACCGACCGCCTTTCCGTCGATGACGATGCTGAATGAACGTAGGTAGTCACTCCAGCCACGACTTTCCCGCTGAACTTCAATTGATGACATCGAATTCTTCATTAATGAACCTTAAATAAGTCCCTTGATTATGGGATTCGAAAGTTACTGGCTCGGAGAGCGGCGCTCGCTACTGCCTCTTCTTTAACTGCACATTAACCCAGATCACTATCGGTACGAATGGGATAACAAGCGGAATTGCATTCGAATCTGGAAAAACAAGGTCACCTTTCGCTGCCTGAAATAGGACCATGCCAAGCATTAGAAGCGCGGCGCCACACGCCACAGCCAGAGATAAAACCCATGTTGACAGACCTCTTTGCGAGCCCATCAAGGGCCCGTGACAACCAAGATCACCACGGCGAGCACGACAATCTGCGCTGCTAACCAGATCGTTGTTACGAAGGGCGTCCACCGCCACTTTTGTGCACCGGGCTTGTTCATTTCGCCTCCATCATGAACAGGGAAAACTAAAAGGCACCGTCACCGCTTTGCAGACGCCAGCCAGCGGCGGCTGCTCACTCGTCGTGTTTGTCAGCGCCTAGCATCGCCGTCTTGCGCTCCGCTCGATATCGCAGCACGCCCAAAACCGCGCCCAGCACACATCCGAATCAGGGTAGCCCAAGAGCCAGTTCCCCTGGTGACGAGCAAAACTCCCGCAATAACCAGGACGCCTATCGCCAGCGCGCCGATCACCACTTCGAGGCGCGTCCATCCACGACTCCGTAGATATCCATGCCTAGTCATTATGGACTCCTCTGACCGCTTGGACGAACAGTGGATCTCAGCGCCGAACGCACTATCGGTCGATGACCAACGACCCGTTCCCGCGCCGGTTGAAGAGCCCTACGGCGATCAACCCAACCTTCGCTTGTCTCTGCGGTAAGCACCCACTGCCCAGGCCACTCCTAATCCGCAGACTCCCGCAGGCCACAACTCTCCCGTGATTAGCGCGAATGCCATGAGGAGCAGATAGACAGCCGCCAGAACCAGCCCTCGTCTTGATTGAAGTCTCACCGACTTAAAGAAGCCTACCGCAAACTACGGCGCTTGAGTCGTGCGTTCAGCACAGGCCAAGTACGGCCGCGCCGGTCAGAATAACCCCGAGATAGCCAAACAACTCTCCAATCTTACTGACCCCTCCGGCAAGCTCTGACCCAACCTCAGCAAGTTCCCTCCCTGCTTTCAAGGACGTAAGACCCGCCCAACGAAAGAGTACCTCCTTGGGAACACGACGTCGCGTCATTGACACCAACCAGGAAGTTCTCGGCCTTATGCCACGCGTCCTTCACAATGCCTTCACCCGGAATGCTGAAATTTCCTCCTCCCGGGAGTTGGGCGCTGCTACTAGCCCTTTCGGTCCTTGCCTGCCGAAATTCCCTCTTAACGTTTGCTATCGCTTTACGCACCTTCGCTTCTGCCTTGCTGCGCGCCTTTGCACAGCCCTTCTTGGTCGAGCAGGTTCCATCCAGGTCGAAGGCGTTGACTGGATCCTGATCGGCGTAGTCGTAGGCGTTGGCTGAGCCGCCAAGAATTGGATCTGGCGTGAGGAAGCGGCCCGGTGCCGGGACGTAACTCGCCCCCATCTGAATGACGCCGGAGGCCAATTCAGTTCGCCGCTGTTTCCCGCCAAGCCATCCAAACCGCCCGGCACTTCCCGCGACTGGGTTGCCGAACTCATCGAAGCGATAGGTCGCAAGCAGGTCGCGTGGAACGACGCAGCGCACACGATCGCCACTTACCGCCATCGCCACGACATTCACGACGACGCCAACCCGCTTGGCAGACAGCCTCGAGGCGCTTCGGCGCGAGCCGAGCGGGCTCGCGCTCAGCGGCGTGTTGAAGACATTCAGCGGCGCATTGGGAAGGCCGTTGATCGCAGTGCGGAGCACGCAGTTAGCCGGTAACCAGCCAGCCAACACGCTGCTCATCCGTCAATGTTCGTCAGCCTCGCCATTCGCCCGCTCGGCTCGATATAGCATCAAGGTCGTACCCATAGCGATCAGGTTTCCGACAAGTAGCGCCCAAGAGTCAATGACCCCGGTGACTGCCAAGGTTCCCGCAATGACCACGAAGGCCAGCGCAAATAGCCAGATCGCCACTTCGACACGCGTCCACCGTCGATTCCGAAAAGAACTGAGTCTACCATTCCAACGCCCCATAGCCTTCAAATTAGCACAGTCCCGCTTTCTCGCCCGTACCCGCTCCGGCACCCAAGATAGTAAGGATGTAGCCCTCACCACCGGTTACGGGACCCAGCAAGACGCCCGCGATCCCGTCCCATACGAAATCCAACCGCATGCTCACTCGTCGTGTTTGTTAGCGCCTAGCATCGCCGTCTTGCGCTCCGCTCGATATCGCAGCACGCCCAAAACCGCGACCAACACACATCCGATCAGGGTAGCCCAAGATCCAGGTTGTCCCCTAGTGACGATCAAAACTCCCGCAATAACCAGGACGCCTACCCCCAGCGCGCCGATCACCACTTCGAGGCGCGTCCATCCACGATTCCGTAGATATCCATGCCTAGTCATTATGGACTCCTCTGACATCCTGAACTAACACGCCACCGGCTTTCTCACCCGTTGCGAATGCTTCTGCCTCCATCTTCTCGAAGCCGCGAGCCCGCATCAGGAAGATCACACTCCCAACCGCGCCGAGGAAGGCGCCGATCGCCACCGGAATGGCGGCACTTGCCACACTATCTGCAAACACGAGCACTCACCTAGCATAGCCCTCTCTCATGAGACAGGTCAAAGGCGACACCCGCCAAATCCACGCCTGCCCCCACCAGCAGAAGCGTCTCGCCCACGCCTGGGATCCAAACCGTGGCGAGACCCGACATGCCGATCACAGCTCCAGAGCCGCCGAGGGCCAATCCTATGGTTCGACAAGGAATCGAGGACACCACTCCGGATACCGCGTGTCCCAATTCTTTAGCTCGGTCAGCAGTAAAATTTCTTACCGGGGCCGTCCACTTCGACACAGTGTTCGCGGCCTGTTCCAGAATGCCTTCGTTCGAGTGCAGTGGCAGTGAAGGGCGATGGGCAGAATGTGGTGGGCATTGGCATGTTTGACCGCAGCCGTCACCCGTGCGCCCGCACATATAAAACGTCCGGCCCTATGGATGCGTGCGCAGGTACCATCCAGATCAAACATATTGATCGGATCCTGATTGGCGTAATCGTAGGCATTGGCTGAGCCGCCAAGAATCGAATCTCGCGTGAGGAAGCGGCCCAGTGCTGGGACGTAACTCCTCGCCCCCATTCCAAGAATCATTATTAGCGTCAAGAGAAGGGAGTCTAAGTTCGTCCACACTCGGTAGGAAAAAGCTTGGGTGACGTAGCCTTACCAAGCACGCTGCCGCGAGAATCCAACCCTACGAGCTTGAAGCCGCGCATGCACGCAACCTCTCAGGACGGCAGCAAAGACCGTCACCGGATAATTGATTCCAAATCGCGCCTGCAGCCGAGGACTTAGTCGAGCCACTGTCCCTCCTGAGTCGGACTCCTAGTCTCATCCTGAGCGCTGACCACAATACTTCTCCCAGGTCATTTACTCGACGCTTGACCCTTCCCCGTCAACGATCCCGACAAGGCGGTCGCGTGGGACGACGGAGCCCACACGATCGCCATCTACCGTCATCGCCACGATATTCACGACGACGCCAACCCGCTCGGCAGACAGCCTCGCGGAGCTTCGGCACGAGCCGAGCGGGCTCGCGCTCAGCGGCGTGTGGAGGACGCGCAACGGTACCTCCGCCAACCTCCCGATCGCAGCACAGAACGCGCAGTAGGCCGATGACCAGCGAGGCAAACAGCCAGGCGACGACCTATCAGCCATTGACTAGCAACCCGCGAGCAGGGCATTCTGCTCCGAAAAGTCAGGCGGCGTCGGGTGGCAAAGCCTTACGCCTGTCGCCTCAGCCTCTCCTCGCCCTGCGGTAATTACCAAATAACACGACTGCGAAAAATGCACCAAGCAATGCAGACCACAACTCTCCTTGAGTTAGGGCATACACCATCGCAACCATACAGGCTACCGCCACAACCAGCATCACTTTTATTTCAAGCGTCATCTATCTAAAAGGATAGAGCGCATCTGGCATCTGTGCAATGCCATCAGCACATCCCTGCTGCGCCCATTAAAAACAAAATTGCCCCAGCGGTGGTCATTTTACTTCCCAACGTGGTAATCCCCCTAGCAATCTTCACGCCTGCCTCCCCGAGCTTTCCTCCAGCTTTTTCAACAACGACTCCGCTGCCCCCCACGACTCCCCCAGTGTCAGTACAGGACGTGGCTTCATTGATATAGACCAAAGCGTCCGCGGCCTTCTTCATCGCATCATCCACAGCATCCTCCCAGGGGAACTTGTTGGGTATATGGACCCCCTCGAGACCGGGAAGCCCGCGAATGCTTTCGGCCCTTTTCTGTCGAACGAGACTCCTTATGTGGGCCATCTGTTTACGCACGTTTCCCCCTGCCCTGCGGAGCGCAGCCTTACAGCCCTTCTTGGTTGAGCAGGTTCCTTCCAGGTCGAAGTTGTTGACCGGGTCTTGGTTGGCATAGTCATAAGCGTTGGCTGAGCCGCCAAGAATCGGATCTGGCGTGAGGAAGCGGCCCAGTGCCGGGACATAGCTCCTCGCCCCCATTTGAATGACGCCGGAGGACAGTTCAGTTCGCCGCTGTTTCCCGCCAAGCCATCCAAACCGCCCGGCGCTTCCCGCGACTGGGTTGCCGAACTCATCGAAGCGATAGGTCGCAAGCAGTTTGGTTTCGGTCGGACTTAGGCTCGCCGTTGCGACCACATCGCCGTGCAGGTTGGTCAACTGGAGCGCTACACCGGCAAGGCTATTTTGGACGGCGGCCAATTCACCACCGATCCCGACGATGTTGCGACTCCAAACAGATCCCCGAATCGTCCACGCGGGCGAATCCGATCCGCCTGCATAGTGGAAGACTTCGGTCCCTTCAAGACCCCCTGCCTGCAGCCTCTGTCGCTGGCGTCCCAGCGCATCGAGCTGGAAGGTGTTCGTCACTCCGTGCTGGATCTGTTCGGCGACCATGTCGGTCGAGAAGTATTTGGTCGTCAACGCTTTGCCGCCGGCGAATTCGGCCGGCAAGCTGGTGATGCAGCAATATTTTTGCGAGTGTGGTCATAGATCGTAACTACCTGACCGCCAACTTGACCTCAGTACGGGTACCAATCGCAGCGCCGCTCACTCACCGTAGTCGTGGGAGCTTCGTTTCGCCGGCTTGCGCTCCTCTCGGTATCCCAGCAAGATCACGGCCATAACGATTGCGCTGTTGACGAGCAGCGCCCATGATCCGACTACCCCCGTGACAACCAAGATCACCACGGCGAGCACGACAATCAGCGCTGCTAACCAGATCGTTGTTAGGAAGGGCGTCCACCGCCACTTTTGTGCATTACCGGGCTTGTTCATTTCGCCTCCATCATGACATCTGGAATTAGCAGCTGTCCGAAATGTCGCCGAGGCTAGAGAAGCGGATCGAGCGAAACGCCCGGCGGGAGGTTCGCGCCTCTCAGCTCGATCCCTCTCAGGTCATTTACTCGACGCTTGGACCCTTCCCCGTCAACGATCCCAACCACAATGCGCTGGGCAGACAACCCGCCGGAGCTTCGGCACGAGCCGAGCGGGTCCGCGCTCAGCGCCGGGTCAGAGATGCTCAGCGGCGCCTCGACGAGCTACAGATCGCAGCTCAGAGCACACAATTGGCCGGTAACCAGCCAGATAGCGGCGCTGCTCATTCGGCTTGATCATCAGCGTCTAGCGTCGCCACCTTGTGCTCCGCTCGATATCGAAGCAGGCCCAAGACCACACCCAGCGCAGATCCGATCAAGGGCGCCCAAGAGCCAGTTCCATTGGTTACAAGCAAAACCCCCGCGACAATCATGGCACTTACCGTCAGCGCCCCGATCACCACTTCGAGGCGCGTCCACGGGGCTTTCCGTACATAACTACGCCTAGTCATTATGGACCTTTCTGAAATCTTGGACTAACACACGCCGGTTTTCTCACCCGTTCCGACTGCAAATCCAACGATGGTCACCATAGCCCCCCCGGCGGCCCCTGGCGGCCCGGCAACCAGGAGCCCGACTCCTGCGGCAGTCGTACCGTACCCAACCCAGCCGCAGGCTTCCGACTCATGCTGCGTATCGTAGCGCCAATTTAGAAAGTCTTCAGCGGTTGCCTTCGCTTCCAGATTTTTAAGGTCCGATGCCTTCCACTGAGATTCTTTCTTTCGCAGGTTTTCGAGATACAAGGGATTGCTCCCCAAAAAGCTGGCGAACCGTTCAGCGCTACGTTTAGTCTTGAATTTCATCGCAATCGCACCCCTTTCGTTCGCCCTGTTCGCAGCGCGCCTCAATTGCTGAGGGGTTGCGGCCGTCCCTCCCTTCCCACAGGGACTGCTTGGCTTAATTTTGGGGCATTCCCCGTTGAGATCAAAGCTGTTGACCGGGTCCTGGTTGGCATAGTCGTAGGCGTTCGCGGAGCCCCCCAAGACCGGATCTGGCGAAAGGAATCGACCAAGGGCCGGCACATAACTCCGAACGCCCATCTGAATAACGCCGGAGGCGAGTTCGGTTCGCCGCTGCTTTCCACCAAGCCATCCGAAGCGCGTCGAGCCGGCCTGTTTGGGGTTTCCGAACTCATCGAAGCGATAGGTTCCAAGCAGTTTGGTTTCGGTCGGACTGAGGCTGGCGGTGGCGATGACGTCGCCGTGGAGGTTGGTCAACCGCAGCGTGGTGCCCGACCCACTGTCCTGAACAGCCGCAAGTTCGCCACCGATCCCGGCGATGTTGCGATTCCAAACAGATCCCCGAATCGTCCATGCGGGCGAGTCCGACCCGCCTGCGTAGTGGAAGACTTCGGTGCCTTCAAGACCACCCGCCTGCAGTCTCTGGCGCTGGCGCAGAGACGCATCGAGCTGGAAGGTGTTCGTCACCCCGTTCTGGATCTGTTCGGCGACCATGTCGGTCGAGAAGTATTTGGTCGTCAACGCTTTGCCGCCGGCGAATTCGGCCGGCAAGCTGGTGATGCGGCCCCAGCTGTCGTAGGTCGGGCCTTCGAGGCGATCGGCGTCGTCGTAGTTGTATTTCTGGGGCGTGCCGCCTGACCAGCTGCAGATACCGCCAACCCCCGGGTTGCGGGTCGTCAATTCCTTGCGGTTGGAGTCGGCGTCGAAGCTGTAGGAGCGGGTCGTGCAGCTGCCGCTGGCCGGAGTTTCGGCCGTTGAGGTAAGACGCCCGGCTTTGTCGTAGCCGTAGAGGTAGTTGGCGAGAGTGCCGGTCTGCCAGAGATCCTGGCCGTAGACCGTGCGTTCGATCCCTTCGTCATACCAGGTGCAGCTCGTCCCGCAGCTCGACGCCTTCGTGTAGGTGAGGTGAACGGATTCGCCGGCCTCGTTGTAGGTGGTCGTCGCGGTGAGGCCGTTTGGCAGCGTTCGTTCGATCAGGTTGCCGCCGGCGTCATAGGCTGCGGTGAAGGTACCGGCGGCCGAGTCTTCGAGTTTGACCAAGAGGCCCGAGTTCGCATCGTAGGTCATCGTCTGAGTGCCTTTGCCGTCGCTGATCGTCATCGGACGGCCGTCGATGTCGTAAGTCGTCGTCGCTTTGTTGGTGTCGGCGTCTTCGTATTCGATGACCCGGCCGAGGGCGTCGTAGGTCGTCGTCGTCGCCTGGTCGTCGGCACAGGGGCTCGGTTCGCAGACGAACTTCTGCTTATACGGTGCCCCAGTCGAGCCTTTGTAGAGGGTTTCGACCTTGGAAACTTCGGCGCCACCACCTTTGATCTGCATCGTCAACTGGCGACCGGCGCTGCCGTACGTGAGCAGCACCTTGCGGACGTTGCCTGCTTCGCCGTCGGGGCTCTCGCTGATTTCGGTCGGCTGGCCGAGCCAGTCGTATTCGCCGATCAGTTTGACGAGGAGCTTAGGGCGACCGGTGCCGCTGCTCTGCGCAGCTGGGAGGACCATGCACGGCAGCCCCGCGTAGATGGGCTTGCTTTCGCACTGAGGGGCTCCGCTGTTCCCTTCCGAGTAGTAGATCGTCTTGTTGGTCCCGGCCCCACCGCCGCCGCTGTTCTTGGGCTGGCGCTGCTCGATCGGCTGCCCGACTCCGTTGTAGACGGTCACCGTCTTGATGTTGAGGCCATTAGGGTTGGCTTCGGTTTTCGGATCGACGATGGTTTCGGTCGGCAAGCGCAGCGGCCAGTTGTAGGTGGTTTCCGTGACTTTGCGGTCGAGGAGGTTGCCCCCCACCAGGGCGCTGGTCGTTTCCCTGGTCGGCAGGTGGGGCATCGGGTAGCCCGCCGGTGGGGTCGTGGCGTTTTTGTCGTACTCGAGGAAGCGATAAAACCGGGCTGGTTTCGTTTCGCCGGTCTCAACAATGCGCACCTGATGCAGTGGTCCCCATTCTTCTTCGAGCTGGGTTCCGTCGGCCGAGTAGATCCGCTTGGTCTCGAGCTCGTGGGAGCGCGTGATCTTTTCGGCTTCCGAGGCTTTACTCAGGGCGCGCAGGCGATTCTGTGCACTCAGCTCGCGGACGACATTGCCGAATTCGTCGGTTTCGGTAGTCGTGATCGAGGCTCCGGCGCCCGAGGGCGTGGAGACGTTGGATACCTGCCCTTCGGCGTCCATGTAATAGATGGTGGCTCGCGAGTAGGAACTGGGCGGGCTCGAGGTCGGCACCTGGTCGGGCGGGAAGACCGCCGTGGCGTCGGTGGGAAGATCCTGCTGACCCCACTTGGATACTTCGGAGTTGCTCATTTGATTGGGCGCGCCGGTACCGCTCACGGGCACGCCGTAGGCGATCGTCGTCTGCGCGGTCGCAGGGCTCGCCAAGAGGCTCGCGCGCTTGACCCTCAGCAGGCGTTCGCCCGAGGTTTCGCCTCCGACCGAGCCGTATTCCATCGTCCACGGTTCCTGGCCGGGCGGGGTGATCGTCGCGATCTGGCCGCCGGCCGCGTAGGTGTAGGTCTCTTTCAGTGGCCCGGGCAACTGCGGGTTCCACTCTGCGAGCAGCCGGCCTTTGGAGTCGTATTCGTATTTTGCGACGCTCCAGGCGTTCATCGTGGACGAGTTCAGCGCCGTGAAATAGGAGATCGAGACGAGGCGCTGTTCGCCGCCCCATTCGGCTTTCGATTCGTAATTGAAGACGAGCGTGTGACAGCCCAGGGTGAATTGAGGATTGACGTCGCAGTAGACTCCCCCGAGGCTCGGCGCGACCATCTTTTCGAGCTGGCGCTTGCCGTTGACCAGTTTGTAGACCATCTGCGTCTTGCTGCCGCCGAGCTGCGTCACCGAGCTCGGCAGGTATTCGGAGCCGCTGCCACCGTTTGAGAAGGTCGTGCGGTTGCCGCTCGGTTCGGTGAGGGTGAGCTTCCCCGCGAGGCCTGGCGCCAGCACCCAGCCGCTCACTTCCGGCGGGGTGATGAACGACCCTCCCACCTTTTCGAAGGCGAGTTCGGCGCCTTCGAGGGTCGTCGCGATTGCGTAGCTGATTGCTTCTTCTTCGCCTTCTTCGCCTTCGGTGATCGTGACTTCGCGGACGCCCTTCCATTCCGAGCCGCCGGCTACTTCGATCGGGACGCCCGGTTTCCAGCCGGGGCCGAGCGGGCCTTTTTCTTCGGCTTTGGCGGCGCGCGAGCTGAAGCTGCGCGAGAAGTCAAGCGCCGCACCGAAGCTCGGCAGGGAGACGTCGGCCCTAGAGACCGTGAAGTTGCCGGTGAGGAGATCGACGCTGCCGGGACCGACACCCGCGATCGCGTCTTTCGGACCGCCGAGATCGCGGTTGAGCTGAACTTCGACTGCTTCGGTGCGGCCACTGGCCGCTTCGGCGCCAGTCAGCTTTGCGCGGATCTGGAGTTTCGCGAGCGGCGCCGGTAGCCCCGCCTGGCCGGCAGCGTTCCAGTAGACCGGCGTTGAGGATTTCGCGCCTTCGGTCGGCAGCGGCCATTTGACCGTCTGGTTGTCTTGGTTGGTGACCATCGATTCGGGGATCGTCAGCCAGCCTTTTTCCCCGTCGCGGTACTGGAAGGTGACGCCGGCGACGCCCGTGTGGGTCCATTTCGCGGTGAGCTTGAAGCGCTTGGCCGAGCGAGTCCCGTCGGTCGGAGAGCTGATTTTGCTTCCGACCGGGGCAAGCGGTTCATAGACGGCGTAGAGGTAGGGCTTTTCGCCGACCGGCGCGGCGTTTGACTTGAAGTCGACTTCGCGCCTGGAGCAGAGTGAGCCGCCGCATTCGCG
The DNA here is from genome assembly GCA_963812145.1 of uncultured Solirubrobacterales bacterium. GTDB lineage: Bacteria > Actinomycetota > Thermoleophilia > Solirubrobacterales > 70-9 > VAYN01. The sequence goes on along the minus strand of CAWEUG010000002.1, from coordinate 63,351 downwards.
GGTTCCCTCGTCGATTAGCTTGAGCAGCACGCCGTAGTTGGGGATCCAGCCGCCGGCCCACCCATCAACCAGCCGAGTGATGTCGGGGGAGATGAACCGCCACCAGCCCGGTGCAGTGCCACGGGTCGACGTCAGGATTTCGGCGCCCTCATTGGTGAAATCGACGCCGGGGTTGGTCCATTTGTTCGTTTCCGGCCCGCCGTCGAGGGAGAAGTGGCTCCAGTCCAGCGTGCCGTTCCAGTTGCGCGTGATCCGGCGCGCTTCCACGCCTTTGGTGTTGAGCGTCGTCCAAGGGTCGTAGAGACTGATTTCGGCGCCGAGGACGGCCACTTTCGGGGGAATCGACGCGGTGCTGAAGCGAAGCAGCGAGCGCGTGATTTCGTCGGCGCCGCTTGGCTGGTAGGTGGCCTGCGGTGCGAGATACGGAAACCCGGATGCCCCACAGGTCCGCTGCCCCGGAAGCCAGTTATAGATGTTGCAGTCCATTTCGGGGTTGGGGACGATGAAGGATGGATCGATCGTCACCGGCCAGGCGCGATCGGATCGCGCCAGCCAATCGCGGTCGGCTTCGACGTCGAGAAGCCAGGTGCCGTCGCTCCCCGGAGAGAGGTCGTAGTGGACGGCTTTGGAGATCGCCGGGTCCGTGCCGCTGTCGTACATGACGGGCGCCGGAAGGACGGTCACCACCTCGGCATCGGCGTCGCGGAACTCGATCGAGCCTTCGTCGGTGAGCACCGGATGGAGGCCGGCGGAGGCATCGAGAGCGAAGTGGAAGGTCGACGGCGCGCCGAGACCATCGATCTCGATGTTCTCCTTGAGGCCGGTGGCCAGGCCGGTGAATTCAAAGCTCGGGGCTGAGCCTTCGCCTGCGTAGGTGGCGGCTTCATCGGCCAGCTGCGCGGGACTGATGGCGCCACCGAGCAGCTGCTCTGAGACCCAGTCATCGCCGATCGAGATCCGGACAGGAGAGCCGGTGTCGAGGCTCTGGGGGAGCTGAACGTCGAAGCGGTTGTCGCCGTTGACGATCGAGCCGTTGGCGGCGCGTTCCAGACCTTCTTCGATCGGCTGCCAGTCGCCTGCGCTGTCTCGAAAGTTGACGGGGCTTTGGAAGATCTTGGTGCCGAATTTCCCGTCGGGGAGGCGGAAGGTCTGTGAGGTTGCCGTGCGCTTGTTCTCGAGTTCGGGTCCGGCGGGCTCTTGGGGAGGCGCGCTTAGGGTTGCTTCGTCTGGCCCAGCGCTTGATGAGTCATCAGCGTAGGCGAGGGCGATGCTTGAGCCAATCAATGCGAACACCATGACGATGGCGGCGCTCACCCGAAAAGTTGTAGTGCGGCGCATCTCTCCCCCTGCTTTGAATGTGGACGTGACTTGAAACCTTGGCGGCCCCTGTTGGAGCACTCACCTAGACCTATATGAGGCAGCGTACGTTTGTCAACATCCAGCTCACGGAGTAGTGGTGAGAACACGCTGGCTTAACAAATCGTGTCGATAACACGATTTGCACCGGTAGTCATTTTTCAAGTGGAGTCGACGGCCCGAACTCACCTGACACCCAGGCCATCCCTTCGATTAGTTCAGAGGGAGAAATCGAGAGGGCAGCGGCGAGCTTGAGGATCGTGTCGAGCTTTGGCAGGTGTAACCCACGCTCCAGATCGCCGATCTCGGTTCTGTGGAGCGAAGCCCGAAACCCCAGTTCTTCCTGAGATACTCCGGCACGTTCTCGGTAGCTTCTAAGGTTCTTTCCGAAGCGTTGCCTAAGAAAGGCGCTCAAGGAGGGCCGCCCTCAGAGGATGTCTTACGGCGTGTGTCCTGCTCAGGCGGCGGCCCAGAGTGCAGTTCGGTGGCGATCACGCCACCCCCGCCACTCAGTTGGCCGGTGATGAAGACCGACTCGCCCGCCCGCAGCTTCCGACCGTGCTTCTCTGAGACGCACTCAGGAACTTCGACCTCGCAGCTTGCCGTCTCGAGCCGCCCCTCCGCTTCCCTGGCGTCGGGTGCCGCAGGAGAGTGACTCGATCCTCGTTCCGTCCTCTGTCCGTCAGGGGGTCGGCAACGAGGACGCCGCTGATAAACAGGCGGTTGAGCATCAATGGCGACTCTTGGCCTTGCAGGGCACTCGCCGCCCCTGCCAGCGATGAGTGTCCGCAGAGTGCGCCTTTCGACGCCATTGACCCTTGCCCATGGAAGGTGCCGACAGAGGCGGCCCCCGCCGGCCTTCGGAGATCTCCTCGGCGAACCTGGCGCAGGCACCGAAATAGGCTCATTGAAGCGTTGGGGGTCTCCGCCTTATCGAGCCCGGCCAAGACGGCCTCACACGCCTCCGAGACGAGGCGGTTCCGCTCCGTTACCTCGCTGGCCTCGATTAACTCCGGTTCCAGGCTGGCCGTGTGGTTCCTGGCCTGCTTGCGCAACCGAGGCAGGACACGGCGCAGCACCTCCGGGGGCGCAGTCAACTCAACTGGATCACCATTCCCATCACCGATTCCGAGGCCGTCGAGCAGCAGTCGCAGGTCGTCGGAATACTCGCGGCCGAGGCGTTCGGCAGTGGTGTAGTTCTCCGATTGGATCGCCAACTCGATGTCGCCGATCCCGCTCAGCCGGTCGAGGATCTGGTCATACAGGGCGTCCCGCTGTGCCGCCGTGATGGTGTGACTCATGCCTGGAGCGCGAAGAAGTAGAGCTTTTCGCCCGTCTCATGTCCGATGTGGGGGGCGAGCACAGCCCAGTCGACGGGCGGCCCGCCCCCCTCCATCGTCATGCCTCCCGGTCTCGGCCAGACAGGAGACAACTTGTGAGGGTGGCGGTGGAGGAAGTTCGACACATGGTGGGGAGTCCAACCGACCCCGGCCACCAGGACAACGGGCCATGAGGTGCAGCGGGGAGTCCGTCGTCCTGGTGTATGGCCGGGTGGCGCTCATACCGCCCGGCCAGTCCCGGGAGGCAATCCATGTCGGTTGAGTAGTAGACCGTTCCAGATCGAACCCCAGCAGTCCATACTGATTTCTAGAACGGCGTTTACCTCACGAACAGCGTCCGTCGGACGCGAGCGGGGGATGTGGTGAGTTTCGGCTTCGCTTGTACGCGAGCAAGGTGACGATGATGGACTCGACGTCCTCGCCCGACTCCACGCGGCGGGAGGCTGATTCAGCCTCTATCTCTTGGGCACGCTCCCACCACCTAGCCTGTTCGTCGGCGAGATCCTCACGACCTTGACCGTCGAGATTGAACCAGCGCCACGCCAAGACAACGCGCGGGTCCGTTTTGAGCTTTCCGGCCCACAGCGAGGCCATTGCCTCGGCCATCGACGCCTGCAAGATCAGCCCAGCGAGAGCCTGTCGCTGATCGGGCGTCATCGCCGCGATGTCTTCGTCCGAGTAGAACGGCAATCCAGTGGAGCGGTAGAGGTTCTGCTCTATGTTTCGCACTTTCTTCGTGCAGGCGACTTCGATGGAGCCAGAATTGCGAAGTTCTTCGACGTGGTGCGTGACCGTGCTTAAGGGCTGTCGGAGAACGCGGGAGAGATCTGCAGCACTGTAGATCCGTTCATTGAGAGCAGCCAGAATTTCGATCCTGACGCGGTGCCCGACCGCGTAACTGACGGCCTCCTCAACACTTCGGCCCTTCCCCGGCTTGGTCCTCGGCTTTGGCAACGTCATCCTCTCCCCGCTTTATGCGCCTTGGATAGTCAGCATCTACCGAGCATACGATCTTCTTCGGTCCAGAGAATTTCTATCGCGAGGTAAACAGCTGACACTTAGATTCCCCTTAGCATTCCCGGTCCTCCCGGCGGCTCTGCGCCGGGCTGAGACAGGGGAGGGGGTGGGAGTCGATGAAGATCGCGCAAATTGCGCACGCGTATTCGAGCGTGCGCATCATGAAGCACGCCTAGCACGGCGCATGTAATAGGGCCGGTCTCGGCTCACCAGCGTCCAGAGATCTGGGATCGGCCCCAAGAACCTCGGCTTGTCTAGCGAGGTATGCGGCTAACGCTTAGATTCCCTTTAGCATTCCCGGTCTTCTCGGCGGCTCTGCGCCGAGGGCTGGGGCGGGGGAGGAGGTGAGAATCGATGAAGATCACGAAAGTGGTGCCAATCGCGGAGTCGCAGATGATCTACAAGGGTGCATGAGCAGCGGCGGATGGAGGGGGAGGTGAGATCGATGAAGGTCACGAAAGAGGCCTCTGTTCAGGTGACGAGCATGGTCATCAAGGCCGCGTAGGAACGCAGTTGGCAATAGGGGTCGGTCTCGGCTCTCCACGCTTTAAGGATCGGGACCGGCCCCATCTCATGGCCAACATGGAAGGGGGTGAAGAGTCAATGAAGATGGGCAAAGTGGCGCCGTTGATCCGGAGCGCGCATATCTACAAGAACGGCTAGGGGTGGCGTGTCGGGCCGATCTCGGCTCAGCGTTGAGAGATCTGGGATCGGCCCCTCTTAGGGTTTGCCGAACGCAAGCGATGAGCTAAGACGCGAAATCGTCGAGGACGGGCGGCCTCTTTCGAGAGGCCGATTCAATCGATCGCCGCCGCGATCGTCGCGACCGCCTGGCGCAGCTCGCGCTCGCTCGCGAGGCCATAGCCGAGCACCAGGCTGGGCGGCTGGGCGTGGGTGCGGGTGAAGGGGGCGAGTCCGTGGACGTGGACGCCGGCTCGCTTGGCGCGGTCGATCACGGCGCTCTCGTCGGCGCCGGCGGGCAGCTCGAGGACGACGTGGAGGCCGGCGGCGATGCCGCGGACGCGCGCTCCCGGAAGGGCCGCGGCGAGGGAGTCGAGGAGGGTGGCTCGCTTGGCCCGGTAGCGCTGGCGGACGGCACGGACGTGGCGGTCGAAGGCGCCGCTGGAGATGAGGTCGGCGAGAGCGCGTTCGTCGATGCGCGGCCCGCCGCCGTCGGCCATGGTGCGAGCGGTGACGACCGTCGCGATCAGCTCGGCGGGAAGCACCAGCCAGCCGAGCCGCAGCGCCGGGGCCAGGGTCTTGGAGGTGGTGCCGGCGAGTACGACCACGTCGGGCGCCAGGCCCTGGAGCGTGCCGGCGGGGTCGCGGTCGTAGCGCAGCTCGGCGTCGTAGTCGTCCTCCAGCACCAGGGCGCCGCTGTCGCGCGCCCAGGCGACCAGCCGCCGGCGCCGGCTCGGCGCCAGCACCGCCCCGAGCGGCAGCGCGTGGGCCGGGGTGACGACGACCGCGTCGGGCGCGGCCGCGGCCAGGGCGGCGACGTCGATGCCGTCGTCGTCGATCGGGATCGGGACGACCTCGAGTCGCTCGGATTCGATCGTCCAGCCGGCGACCGGGTAGCCCGGGTCCTCGACCGCGACGCGGCGTCCGCCCCGTCCCCGCACCAGCTGGCAGAAGAGGCGCAGGCCCTGCTGGTAGCCGGCGGTGACGACGACCTGGCCCGGCTCGGCGGCGGCGGCGCGCACCCGCCCCAGGTGCTCGGCCAGTGCGACCCGCAGCTCGGTGGTGCCGGCGAACTCGCCGTAGCTGAGGCGGGAGTCGGGCAGCTCGGCGAGAGCCCGTCGCAGCGCCTGGCCCCAGGCCCGGCGCGGGAACAGCGAGAGGTCGGGCGCGCCGGGGAAGAGGTCGATGCCCGTCACCGGCGCGGGTGCCGGCGCGGGTGCCTCCAGGGCGCCGTCGGCGCCGTTGCGGGCGGCCTGCGCGGGGGGCGCGACGCGGGTGCCCGAGCCGCGCCGGGCGAGGATGTATCCCTCGGCTGCCAGCTGTTCGTAGGCCTCGACCACGAGCCGCCGCGACACGCCTAGCTCCCCCGCCAGGGCGCGGGAAGAGGGAAGGCGGGCGTCCGGCCGCAGGCGCCCGGTCCGGATCGCGTCTCGCAGCCCGGTTTCCAGCTGCGCCCGGCGCGGCTGGTCCGGCTGCCATGGCGCCAGCAGCAGCTCGGGCGAGCCGAGTGAGGAAGTGGACCCCGATTTAGCCACTGGATTGGACCTTATCGCGGTGCCACATCGTGCTTAAGCTGCCTGGCCCCACTTCGAGAAGGAGGCCCCACCGATGTCCAGGATCGAGCCACGCCAGGGAATCTTCGCCCGCCTCGTCGCCCGCGGCAGCCGCGTCGCCTACGGCCGCGAGATGAAGTCCTCCGGCGTCTTCGCCCAGCACCCGCGGCTGATGGTCGACTACATGCGCTTCAACCGCGCCGCCGAACGCGGCAAGCGGGTGCCGGCTCGGCTGAGCCAGCTGGCGGTGCTGAAGGCGGCGACGATGGTCGGCTGCGAGTTCTGCATGGACATCGGCTCCGAGCACGCGCGCCGCGCCGGACTCAGTGACGAGCAGCTGCTGGCCCTCCACGAAGCCCACCAGTCGGACCTGTTCAGCGCCGACGAGCTGCTCGTCATCGATCTCGCCGTCGGCATGACCCGCACTCCGGGCGAGGTCGGCGACGAGCTGATGGCGAAGGTGCGTGAGCGCTTCGGCATCAAGGGCACGCTGGAGCTGGTCCAGCTGATCGCCTGGGAGAACACCAGGGCGCGGATGAACATCGCCCTCGATATCGCGCCCGAGGGCTTCTCCGAGGGCAAGGCCTGTGCGGTTCCCGACCGACTTGGTGCTCAGGCCCCCGCGGTGCCCGTGGCAGGGGCGAGTTAGCCCGGTCGCGATCGGGTAGACGGGGGGCGTGGAGCTTCCCCCGATCGTCAGCGAAGGCGAGTGGCAGCGCGCCGTCGAGGCGCTGCGCGAGAGGGAGAAGGAGGCGACCCGAGCGGCCGACGCGCTCGCCGCCGAGCGCCGCCGGCAGCCGGTCACCGAGTTCTCGGCCGAGTATGCCTTCGAGGGGCCCGACGGCGAGGTCGGCCTGCTCGACCTCTTCGAGGGCCGCGATCAGCTGATCCTTTACCACTTCTGGTTTCCGCCGGGCGGCGAGCCGTGCCGGGGCTGCTCGATGTTCACCGACCAGATCGGCCACCTCGCCCACCTCCACGCCCGCGACACCTCTTTCGCCCTGGTCTCGCGCGCGCCCCAGGCGGAGATCGCGGCGCTCGAGCGCCGTCTGGGCTGGTCGATCCCCTGGTACACGGCGGTCGGCGACGACTTTCAGGAGGCTCGCGGCACCACCGAGTACTTCTCGCTCGACGTCTTCCTCCGCGACGGCGAGCGAGTCTTCCTCTCCTACGCCACCAACGGCCGCGGCGTCGAGGCGGTCGGCTCCGTCTGGTCCCTGCTCGACCGCACCCCCCTCGGCCGTCAGGAGGAGTGGGAGGACAGCCCGCCGGGCCGGCCGCAGTCGCCCCCGTATAAGTGGTGGCGCCTGCACGATGAGTACGAGCGGGGCGCTCCGTCCTAGTCGGGGCTGGGACCGGGGCCGGGGATTCCGTCCTCGTCGCCTTTGACCGAGCCCTGAATCGCCGCGATCAGGATCGCCGCGACTCCGGCGGCCATCGAGCCGGCGATGACGTCGGCGTGGCCCGGATCATCGGTGGCAAGGTCGACCAGCGCGTAGACCTCGCCGGCGAGCAGGATCGCGACCGTCATCAGGCTCAGGATCCAGTTCACCGAACGCCGGCGCCAGCGGATCGCGCCGGCCTCGATCACGTAGCCGACCAGCAGCACGAGGATGATCTGGCTGGCCTGTTCCTGAAACCGCATCGAGCCGGACGATTCCTGCGGCAGCGGCCAGGTGACGGCGACGAAGACGAGGAATGGGACCACAAAGGGGACCTGGGGCGCCGCCCAGACGACGAAGCGGACGACGTAGTCGGCCACTTCCCCTATCGAGGGGTTGTCGCGAGGGAAGCGCGGCGCGGTCTCGCTGAACCGCTCCAGCGTGTAGATCACCAGGGCGCCGATGCCGACCAGCGCGAAGGGCGCGACCACGAAGCTGAGCACGACGCTTCCCAGGCCCGCCGTCAGCGAGATGCCGGCGAGCAGCCCAGACAGGATCGGGCTGCGCTTGCTCTCGTTCGCTGGCTGGCTCAACGCCCGGTCACCGGGTCGCCACCCTACAAGCGCGCGGGCGGCCGTGACCCGGTCGGTACCTTGATGGTGTGGCCGAGATGACCTGCCCCAAGTGCCAGGCTCCGATGCGCACCCACAAGCGCAACGGGGTGACGATCGAGCAGTGCACCAAGTGCCATGGAATCTTCCTCGACCGCGGCGAGCTGGAGCAGCTGATCGGCGCCGAGAGCTCGTTCCTCGGCCGCCACGGCGGCCCGAGCAGGGCGACCAGCCTCGATACTTAGGCCATGCCCTCTGCCCTGATCGAGTTCCCGGCCGACGACGCCGAGCGGGCGCTGCGCTTCTGGCGCGGGCTGCTGGGGGTCGAGCTGGCGCCGCGCTCCGGCGCCGCCGGCGCCGGCTGGGTGCACGAGGGCGAGGGGCTGCGGCTCGGGGTGCACGAGCGTGGCAAGGGCCCGGGCGACACCGCCTCGCTGCCCTACTTCCCGGTGCCCGAGATGGCGGCGGCGTTGGCGCGGGTCGAGGAGCTCGGCGGCTCGATCGTCCACCCCGGCGAGCGCTGGGCGATCTGCCGTGACTCCGAGGGAAGCCCGTTCGCCCTCGAGCTGTCCCGAGCCTGAGCCAGGGCGGTCGGCCCAAGTCGTTCGTGACCTCTTCGCCCATACGTAGCATGCGGGCGAGAGATGCCTGAACCAGTCAAGCGCAATCAGCGCTACATGCCCGGGCTGGACGGGCTGCGCGCCGTCGCCGTCCTCGCCGTGATCGCCTTTCACCTGGGGTTCGGGTGGGCTCCCGGCGGGCTGCTCGGGGTCGGCATCTTCTTCACCCTCAGCGGTTACCTGATCACCGACATCCTGCTCTCGCAGTTGTCCCGTCGCGGCCATATCCGGCTCGGCAAGTTCTGGCTCGCCCGCGCCCGCCGCCTGCTGCCGGCGCTCTTCCTGATGCTGATCGTCGTCGTCGCCTGGGTGACGATCTTCGGCCCCGCCCAGCCGCAGCAGTTCCGCGACGCGGTGGTTGCCTCGGCGCTCTACGTCGGCAACTGGCAGCTGATCCTCGGCGACGTCTCCTACTTCGCCCGCTTCGCTCCGCCCGGGCCGCTCAACCACCTCTGGTCGCTGGCGATCGAGGAGCAGTTCTACATCGTCTGGCCGTTCCTGCTGCTGATCGGCGTCAAGCTCGTCGGCGAGACGCCGCTGTCCTCCGGGGTGCGGCCGCGCCTCGCCGTCGTCACCCTGGCGCTGGCGATCGGCTCGGCGATCCTGATGGCGGTCCTCTACCACCCGAGCCTCGACCCCTCGCGGGTCTACTACGGGACCGACACCCGCGCCTCGGAGCTGCTCTTCGGGGCGGCCCTGGCGATGGTCTGGCCGAGCCGCAAGCTGAGTCCGCGGATCGGCGCCGGCGCCCGCAACACGCTCGACGGGCTCGGCGTCGCCGGCCTGCTGGCGATCGCGCTGATGATCTGGCAGAGCGACCAGTACTCCTCGTTCCTCTACCGGGGCGGCTTCGTGCTGCTCTCGATCGCGACGGTGCTGGTCGTCGCGGCGCTGGCGCACCCGGCCTCCCGGCTGGGCCCGGTCCTCGGCTGGAAGCCGCTGCGCTGGATCGGCGTGCGCTCCTACGCGATCTACCTCTGGCACTTCCCGATCATCGTCCTCACCACTCCGGGCGGGGTCGCCAACGGCGCCGAACCGCTGCGCGAGCTGGCGCAGCTCGCGGCGATCGTCGCGATCTCGGCGCTCTCCTGGAAGTACCTCGAGGAGCCGGTGCGCCGCGGCGCCATCGGCCGGATCTGGAAGCGGGCGCGCGCGGGCGGCTGGCGCCCGCAGAATCTCTCCCGCGAGGGCTGGGCGATCGCCGCGGTCTCGTTCGCCGTCCTCGTCGCCGCCTGCGCCGGGATGGCCGGGGTCAATTCGGTCGCGGCCGAAGGGAGAGACGTGCGGGTGGAAGAAGCGGTCGCCGCCGGCGCCACCAAGCCGGCTCCGCTGACCCCTGCGCAGGCCAACGCCTCTACGCGCTCTTCCTGCAAAGCCGTCGTCCACATCGGCGACTCGACCTCGGAGGGACTCACCTCGCCCGACTACCTGCCGCTGGAAAGCCAGCGCATCGAAGCGCAGTACGCCGACGTCGGCGCCGTCGAACAGCACATGGAGATCTCCGGCGCGCGCTCGATCGAAGAGCAGTTCGAAGGCGAACCGAACGCCCAGGAAGTGGCCGAAGCCTGGAAGCTCGAAGGCTTCCACGGCTGCTGGGTGCTGGCGCTCGGGACCAACGAGGCGGCCAACGTCTTCGTCGGCTCCGCGGTCGGCGAGATGGAACGGATCGAAATCATGATGGACACGATCGGCAGCGAACCGGTGATGTGGGTCAACGTCCGTTCCCTCGTCAAAGCAGGCGACCCCTACGCGGCCAAGAACATGGAGAAGTGGGACGAAGAACTGCTCCTCGCCTGCCGCAGATATCCCAACATGCGAGTCTACGACTGGGCCTCCGACGTCAAAGACGCCTGGTTCATCGATGACGGAATCCACTTCACCTCACCCGGCTACGCCGCCCGCAGCGAGTTGATCGCGCAGGCGCTGGCCCACGCCTTCCCCGCATCCGGCGAGAGCGAAGGCGGGGGCAACTGCCTCGTCAGCTGACCGGGACACCCTTTTTCCACACATCGGGCACGGGTTGCCCATTCACCCCCACTACAGGAAGGACCACCACCCATATGAGTGATTTGAATCAGCGTGACGCAAAGCTCGTCCAGTATCTGAACGAGGCCTACGGCAAGGAGAAGGAGCTGGAGACTTCCCTCGAGGCCCATATCGCGATGACGACGAAGGCGCCGTACAGGAAGCGTCTCAAACAGCACCTCAAAGAGACCAAGTCCCACGCCAAGCAGCTCGAGCGCCGGATCAAGAAGCTCGGGGGCGGCGGGCACGCGGTGCAGACCATCGTCGCCAAGGCGACCGCCGCCGCGAAGGGCCCGCTGCACGCGGTCCGCGGCAGCGGCGAGCAGGAGAAGATGCTGAAGAACGCCAAGACCGAGTACTTCAACGAGCACGAGGAGATCTCGACCTACCTGGCGATCGAGGTTTTCGCCGAAAAGGTCTCCGACAAGGAGACGGCGAAGCTCGCCCGCGGCATCCGCCGCGAGGAGGAACGGATGGCGAAGTTCCTCGAGGGCCAGATCAAGTCGCTCTCCGGCGCCGTCGCCTCGGCCGAGGTCCCGGCCGCGCAGCGCCGCCCCGCCAAAGCCGGCTCGGCCAGAAAAGCGCCGGCCAGTAAAGCGACGGGCAAAGCGAAAACCGGCAAAGCCAAAGCCGCCGCGAAACCGAAAAAAGCCGCCGCGAGAAAAGCCAAACCGGCCAAAAAAGCCAAAGCGAGCGCGACGCGCAAACCGAAAGCCGCGGCGAGAAAAGCCAAAGCCAGCTCGAAAAAACCGGCTGCTTCGCGCAAAGCGAAAGCGCCGAGCAAAAAACGCCGCTAGCGGTGGACCCCGCGCTCGCTCATCCCGACGGGATGGCGGGCGCGGGACCGTCGATCTCGACTGGCTCGAGCTCGTCGGCCGGCTCGAAGCCGAGGATGCGGCCGTAGAAGAAGAGCTCGGCTTCGAGGCAGCGGATCGCGGTCTCCGAGCGGCGGAACCCGTGGGCCTCGCCCGCGAACGCCAGGTAGGCGTGGGGTACCCCGTTCTGCTCGAGCGCGGCGACCATCGTCTCCGCCTGGCTCGGGGGCACGACCTCGTCGTCGAGGCCCTGGAAGAGGATTACCGGCGCCCGCAGCCGCTCGACGAAGTGGATCGGCGAGCGCTCGTAGTAGAGCTGCTTCTGCTCGGGGTAGGGGCCGATCAGCCCGTCGAGGTAGCGGGACTCGAACTTGTGGGTGTCGGTCGCCAGCGTCTCGGCGTCGGCGACGCCGTAATAGCTGGCCCCGGTGGCGAAGTCGTCGTGGAAGACCAGCGCGCAGAGGGTCGCGTAGCCGCCGGCACTGCCGCCGCGGATCGCCAGGCGCCCGCCATCGGCATCGCCGGTCGCCGCTAGGTGGCGGGCGGCGGCGATGCAGTCGTCGGTGTCGACCACGCCCCACTCGCCGCGCAGGCGTTGGCGGTAGGGCCGCCCGTGGCCGCTGCTGCCGCGGTAGTTGACGTCGACGATGCCGATCCCGCGGCTGGTCCAGAAGAGGAAGTCGCGGTCGAGCGCCGGGGTGGTGTGGGAGGTGGGTCCGCCATGGCTCTGCACGATCAGCGGTGGCAGCTCCCCGGGCGGGCCCTCGAACTCGGGGTTGGCCGGCGGGTAGTAGAAGCCATGCGCGGTCTCGCCGCCGCTGGTCGGGAACTCGATCGCGCGTGGGGCGGAGACGTACCCGGCCGGGATCGGCTCGTCGCTGGCGCTGCGCACCTCCTCCAGCTCGCCGCTCGCCACGTCGTAGACGACGATCGCGGTCTCGTTGGCGGGGCTGGCGGCGGCGAAGGCGATCTCCGAGCCGCGGGCCGACAGGACCGGGAAGCCGAACGAGGTGTAGGGGAGCTCGAGGTCGCGCGGGCGCTCGGCCCCGGGCTCGAGCAGGGACAGCCGTTCCTCGCCCCGCTCGCAGCGGACGAGGGCGATCGAGCCGTCCGCGAGGAAGGCGTAGGTGGAGCCGCCGAAGAGCCACTGCGCGTGGCCCAGCTCCGCCTCCTCCGCGGTCAGCCGCTCGACCGACCCGTCCCCGTCGCGGTAGAGGTTCCACCAGCCGTCGCGGTCGGAGACGAAGTGCAGCCGCCCCGCGGCATCCCACTCGGGCTGGAAGACCGACTCCTCGGGGCCGCCGGCGACCAGGCGGGCGTCGGCCATGTCCTCGAGCGGGGCGACCCAGAGCTCGGTCCCGTCCCAGGGCATGTTCGGGTGGTCCCAGCAGGTCCAGGCGAGCCAGGCGCCGTCGGGGCTGGGGCGGGGGAAGGAGTAGAAGTTGCGCCCGGCGGCGAGCACCGCCGGCTCGCCGGAGCCGTCGAGTGCCAGGGCGACGATCTGGTTCTCCGCTTCACCCGCGCCGTGGACCTCGCGCACGCAGACGACGCTGCGCCCGTCGGGAGTGACCCGGCAGTCGGCATAGCGCAGGGCGCCGGGGCTCCCGGGCTCGGGCGTAATCGCCACCGGCTGCTCGCCGAGCCGCTGGCGGTAGAGCCGCTGGTCGGCGAAGTCGACGAAGAGGACGAGGTCGTCGGCAGCGAGGGCCCAGGCGCCGCCGCCGTACTCGTGGACCCGCGTGCGCACGTTGGTGCCGGCCGGCGTCACCGCTTCGGGCTCGCCGCCTGCCGGGCGCCGCATCAGCACCACGCGCCCGCCCTCGGCCGGCCGGCCTTCCGCCCACCAGACAGCGCCAGCGCCGGCGAGTGCCGGCGCCGCCAACCGCCGCCCGGCCGCGGCCACCACCTCGGCGCTGATCGGCGAGCGCCAAGAACCGTAGGAAGCGACGGAGGCCACGGGCGCAGTCTAGGTCCACGGCGCTTGATGCATTGACCCCGCTATAGGGGGGTCAATGCATCAAACGCCGAGGCCGGTGCGCCCATAGACTGCCGCGCCGATGACCAACACTTATGAAGTCCCCCAAGAGTCCCGTGACCTCCGCGACATGGTGCGCCGGCTGGCGCAGGAGAAGATCGCTCCGCGCGCCGGCGACATCGACCGCGAAGGCAAGTACCCCTGGGACGTGCGCAAGCTGCTCGCCGAGCACGACATCCTCGGCCTCCCCTTCGACGAGAGATACGGCGGCACCGGGACCGGCACCCTGGTCCTGCAGATGGCGGTCGAGGAGATCGCCAAGGCCTGCGCCTCCTCGGCCCTGATCCTGATGATCCAGGAGCTCGGGACGCTGCCGATCCAGCTCTTCGGCTCCGACGAGCTGAAGGAGCGCTTCCTGCCCAAGTGCGCCAGCGGCGAGTGGTCGCCGGCCTTCGCCCTCTCCGAGCCCGAGGCCGGCAGCGACCCGGCGGCGATGCGGACCACCGCCGTCCGCGACGGCGACGAATGGGTGATCAACGGCCAGAAGAACTGGATCACCAACGCTTCCATCGCCGACTTCTACGTCGTCTTCGCCGTCACCGACCGTGAGAGCAAGCGGATCAGCGCCTTCGTGGTCGAGAAAGAGCGGGAGGGATTCGACCCGGGGAAGCTCGAGCACAAGCTCGGGATCAAGGGCTCGCCGACCGGCTCGCCGTCGTTCACCGACGTCCGCGTCCCGCACGCGAACCTGATCGGCACCGAAGGCAAGGGCCTCGGCGTCGCCCTCGGCACGCTCGAGCGGACCCGGCTCGGTGCCGCCGCCCAGGCCGTCGGCATCGCCCAGGGGGCGACCGACTACGCCAACGAGTACGCGAAGGAGCGGATCGCCTTCGGCAAGCCGATCAACGCCCTGCAGGCGATCCAGTTCAAGCTCGCCGACATGGAGACCGGCACCGCCGCCGCCCGCGAGCTGCTCTACAAAGCCTGCTCGATGGCCGACCTCGCCGAGCGCCCGGCGAGCCTGCCGAAGTGGACCTCGATGGCGAAGCTGTTCGCCTCCGACAACGCGATGAAGGTGACGGTCGAGGCGATCCAGGTGCTCGGCGGCTACGGCTACGTCAACGAGTACCCGGTCGAGCGGATGCTGCGCGACGCCAAGATCACCCAGATCTACGAGGGCACGAACGAGATCCAGCGCGTGGTGATCGCCCGCACGATGGGCGGGTAGTCGCGCTCCTCTTGACATGTGACTAAATAGTCACCTATAGTTCCGGGCCGTGGACGACGTGTTCAAGGCCCTTGCCGATCCGACCCGCCGCGAGCTGCTCGACCAGCTGTTCGAGCGCGACGGGCAGACCCTCGGCGAGCTCGAAGCCCGCTTCGAGATGTCGCGCTTCGGCGTGATGAAGCACCTCAAGGTGCTGGAGGAGGCGGGCCTCGTCGTCAGCAGGCGGCGGGGGAGGGAGAAGCTCCATTTCCTCAACCCCGTCCCGATCCGGCTCGTCCACGACCGCTGGGTGAGCAAGTACGCCGAGCCCTGGGCCGCAGGGCTCAGTGAGCTGAAGCAGGATCTAGAGAAGGAGTGAACGATGGAAAAGGTGTTCGAGATCTACATCAAGACCACGCCGGAGCGCCTCTGGGAGGCGATCGTCGACCCCGAGCTGAGGCGCAAATACAGCTTCGGCATCGGCGTCGAGTCCGAGTGGACCCCCGGCTCCCGTTACGAGGGTCGCACCGCGGCGCTGCCGACGCCACTGGTCGCCGGCGAGAACCTCGAGGTCGACCCGCCGCGGCGCCTGGTCCAGAGCTTCCAGGCGTTCTGGAGCGAGGAGATCGAGCGCGAAGGCGTCTCGCGGGTGACCTGGGAGATCGAGCAGGTGGAGGACTCCTGCCGGCTGCTCGTCACCCACGACCAGCTGGCCGAGGGTGCCAACGACGAACTCTTCGGCGGCTGGACGATGATCCTCTCCGGCCTGAAGACGCTGCTGGAGACGGGGGAGGAGCTGACCACGCCCGGCTCGCTGAGGTACGCGAAAGCCGGCGGCTAGGACTGGGAAGCGGGCGGTGGGGCCTCGGCCTCGCCGTCTGCCTCCACCTCGCGCAGGCGGTGCGTGTCGACGTCGTAGACGAAGCCGCGCACCGAGTCGCGATGGGGGATGAAGGGGGAGCGGCGGACGCGCTCGAGCGAGAGGCGGACGCTGTCGTCGACGCTCGCGAACGCCTCGATCGGGAATTCGGGGACGATCCCAGTCGCCTCCTCGAGCTCGATCCGGAAGCCCTCGTCGGTGATCTTCTCCATGCCGCAGTCGGTGTGGTGGATCAGCATCACCTCACGCGTCCCCAGCCGCCGCTGCGAGATCGCCAGCGAGCGGATCACGTCGTCGCTGACGACGCCGCCGGCGTTGCGCAGCACGTGCGCCTCGCCGTCGCCGAGGCCGAGCGCGGCGAAGACGTCGAGCCGCGAGTCCATGCAGGTGACGATCGCCAGCCGCCGGCTCGGCTGCACGTCGAGGTGGCGGTCGGCCAGGGGCTCGGCGAAGGTTTGGTTGTTCGCCAGCAGCTCGTCGATCGTGTCCATGGCGGGGCAGCCTAGCCACCGCGGGCGTCGCAGTTCGAGATCGGCGTGGGCGGGTAGGGGGATTGCGCACCCGCAAAACCGATCAGAGGAGTGGAGAGACGATGGAGGCCAGCAGCCCCAGCAAGGGCATTTTCGACGGTGCCAACAGCGACCAGCGCGACCAGGTGGTCGAGTTGCTGACGAAGGCGTACTGGATGGAGATGGAGACGGTGATGAGCTACCTCGCCGCGTCGGTCAACCTCGACGGGGTACGGGCCCAGGAGATCAAGGAGTCGCTCAACGGCGAGGTCGAAGACGAGCTCGGCCACGCGCGCCAGTTCGCCGACCGGATCAAGGAGCTCTACGGCGTCGTCCCCGGCTCCGAAGCCTTCGCCGCCGAGCAGAGCTTCCTGCAGCCACCCGAGCACCAGACCGACATCGTCCACGTCATCCGCGGCGTGATCGAGGCCGAGACCGGTGCGATTGAGCACTACACCCGGATCATCGAGGAGACCGAGGGCATCGACCCGGTCACCCAGGACATGGTGATCGCGATCCTCCGCGACGAGCAGGGCCATCGCCGCCTCTTCGAGGGCTTCCTACGCGAGTACGAGGTCGAGGGCATCGCCTGAGGTCTCGAGCCGGAGTTGACGGGGTCCCCGGGCGGGTCGCCTAGGCTCCTGTCGTGAGCGATGTCGCGGGTGCAAACGAGCTGGTGCCGATCGGTCGCGTCGAGTCGCCGCTGACCGATCGCGCGCTGGCGCCCAAGCAGGGAGACGAGGGAGCGCCGGAGGCGACGCTGGTATTCGTGGAGGGGGTCGGCGCCGGCCTGCGAAGCCTGTCCGTCGGTGAGGAGGCGCTGCTCCTCACCTGGCTCGACCGGGCCGATCGCGGCGTCCTCTCGGTCCATCCCCGCGGTGACCTCGCCCGGCCCGAGGAGGGCGTGTTCAGCACCCGCTCTCCCGACCGGCCGAATCCGATCGGCCTGCACCGGATCACGATCCTCGAAGTCGACGGTACGCGCTTGCGGGTGGCCGACCTGGAGGCACTCGACGGCACCCCGATCCTCGATCTCAAGCCGGTCCTCGACCGCGACACGGAGCGCTAGCGTGGGCGCGATCGAGGGACTGCGGATCCGGCCGGCGACCGAGGCCGACATGGAGCTGCTCTTCGGGCTGATCCTGGAGCTGGCCGAGTACGAGAAACTCGCCGACAAGGTGGCCGGCGACCCCGTGGTGCTGCGCCGCACGCTGTTCGAGCAGCGGGCGGCGGAGGCGCTGATCGTCGAGCGCGACGGCGAGGCGATCGGCTACGCGATCTTCTTCACCACGTTCTCCAGCTTCGAGTGCCGCTCCGGCCTCTGGATCGAGGACGTCTACGTCCGTCCCGACAAGCGCCGCGACGGAGTCGGCCGGGCGGTGATGGAGCACCTCGCCGCCCTCACCCTCGAGCGCGGCCACGTGCGCCTCGAGTGGACCGCTCTGGACTGGAACGAGCCGGCACTGCGCTTCTACGAGAAGCTCGGCGCCACCCGGCTCGGCGACTGGATCACCCACCGGCTCGACGTCGACGGCATGCGCCGCCTCGCCGGCGACTGAGTCCTAGTCCGCTGCCGCCCGTCTCAGCAGCAGCTCGCGCTCGCGCTCGTTCTCGGTGAGTGAGGCGGCGCGCTCGAACTCGGCCGCGGCCTCGGCGCCGCGACCGAGCTTGGCGAGGAGGTCGCCGCGGACGCTGGGGAGCAGGTGGTACTCGCGCAGGGAGGGCTCCTCCGCGATCGTGTCCACGAGTTCGAGGCCGGCCTCCGGGCCGAAGGCCATGCCGACGGCGACGGCTCGGTTGAGCTCGACGACTGGCGAGGGGGCGATCTGGGCGAGGGCGTCATAGAGGGCGGCGATCCGCACCCAGTCGGTCTCCGCGCCGGCGCGGGCGCGAGCGTGGCAGGCGGCGATCGCGGCCTGCAGGCCATAGGGACCGAGCGGGCCGCGCGAGGCTTCCGCCCGCTCCAGCGCCCTCAGCCCCCGCCCGATCAGCAGCAGGTCCCAGCGCGAGCGGTCCTGGTCGAGCAGCAGCACCGGCTCGCCGCCGGGGCCGAGACGGGCGCGAGCGCGTGAGGCCTGGATCTCCAGCAGCGCGATCAGGCCGTGCGCCTCCGGCTCCTGTGGCGCCAGCGCCGCGAGGATGCGGCCGAGTCGCAGCGCTTCCTCGCACAGCGCCGGCCGGATCCAGTCCTCGCCGGCGCTCGCCGCGTAGCCCTCGTTGAAGACGAGGTAGATGACTTCCAGCACCGAGGGCAGGCGGGCGTCGAGCTCCTCGCCGCGCGGCACCTCGAAGGGCACGCCCGCGTCGCGCAGCGTCCGCTTCGCCCGCACCAGCCGCTGCGCGATCGTCGACTCCTTGACGAGGAAGGCGCGGGCGATCTCCGGCGTCGTCAGCCCGCCCAGCAGCCGCAGGGTCAGCGCCACCCGCGCCTCCCGCGGCAGCACCGGGTGACAGCAGGTGAAGATCAGGCCGAGCAGGTCGTCGCCGACCTCGTCGTCGACGGCGGCGTCGAAGTCGGAGCGCTCCATCGCCATCCGCATGCCGACGTCCCGGGCCAGCTCTTCCTCCTTGCGCTGATAGCTCGACTGGCGCCGGGCCAGGTCGATCGCCCGGTTCTTGGCGGTGGCCATGAGCCAGGCGCCCGGGTTGTCCGGGACGCCCGACTCGGGCCAGCGCTCAAGCGCCGCGACAAGCGCGTCCTGCGCCAGATCCTCGGCGAGGCCGACGTCGCGCACCATCCGCGCCAGGCCGGCGACGAGGCGGGCCGACTCGATCCGCCAGACCGCCTCGATCGCCTCGTTGGTCGCGGCCCGGCTCATGGCGGCTACGCCGGTTCGGCTGCTTCCTGCACGTCCTGCGGGAAGTCCTCCATCTCGAAGACGCGACGGACCTCGACCGTGCAGCTCTCGCCGGGGCAGCGAGAGGCCCACTCGACCGCCTCCTCCTTCGAGCGCGCCTGGATCAGCCAGTAGCCGCCGACGACCTCCTTCGCCTCGGCGAACGGCCCGTCGGTGACGGTCGACTTGCCGTCGGAGCCAAAGCTGACGCGGGCCCCTTCGGCGGGCGGGTGCAGGCCGTCGAGGCCGAGCAGCATGCCGGCCTTGCGCAGCTCCTCGTTGTAGCGGGTCATCGCCGCCACGTCATCGGCGCTCGGCTTCCACTCCTCTTCGCTGATTTCCGGGTACATGAACATCATGAATCGCATCGTCGCCTCCTTGGCTGTTCGGGTTCACGCGGCTCTAAAGCCGCTCTCTACCCCGACGACGAACGAGCATCGCCGAAATCGACAGGTCGGGGAAATTCCCGACTACTCGTCGCGCGGGGTGATGCGGAAGACCGAGACGACCTCGGCCTGGTGCGCCTCGGGGTGGGCGACGTAGGCGCTCGGGCCGCCGCCGAACCAGCCGGCGGCTTCGTTGTTGCCGACGAAGATGCCCGGGTGATGGTTGCCGTCGGCATCCTGGACCCAGACCTTGTCGCCCTCCTTGAAGCCTTCGATCGCGTCGCTCACTCGCCCTCGCCTCTCGGCAGGGATTGCACGGCCCAGCCGTTGCCGTCGGGGTCGCTGAAGAAGAGGAACGAGCCCCAGGGGAAGTCCTGGATATCCCCGACCTCGATGCCGCGCCCGCTCAGCTCGGCCCGGGCGGCCTCGATGTCGGCGACGACCAGCTGCAGGCCCTCGAGCGAGCCCGGTGCCATCTCCGTCAGCCCCGTCCCGATCGCGATCGAGGTCGGCGAGCCGGGCGGGGTCAGCTGCACGAAGCGGATCTCGTCGCTGACCCGGTGGTCGTGTTCGGCGACGAAGCCGGCCTGCTCGTAGAAGGCCTTGGACCGGTCCACGTCGGAGACGGGGACCTGCATCAGCTCCAGGCGGAAGTCCATGCGCCCAGTCTATCCCGCCACTGTTGGCGCTCGACGTCGCCGGCCGCGCTCTCAGCAGGGGCCCATGCGGCGCAGCCGCTGGCGGTAGGCACGCATCGAGCTGTGCTTCCAGTCGCCGTGGGTCTGCCGTCGCAGGCTCGGCACCAGCTCGTGGTGGTAGGGCGAGCTGAGGCTCTCGTTGTGGCCGATCACGTCGCCGATGCCGATCCCGAAGCGGCAGCGCAGGTACTGGGTAAGCCAGAGCGAGGCGCGCCGCTGGGCCGGGTTGTCGAGCACGTCGGAGTCGCCGTAGCCGGCGTGCTCGATCCCGATCGCGGTCCAGTTGAGTCCGACCGTGTGGCGGCAGCGGGTGCGCAGGTTGACGAGCTGGAAGATGCGGCCGGAGGGAGAGATGACGAAGTGGGAGCAGACGTTGGGCAGCTCGCCCAGCTCGACGTCGGCGACGTCCGGCGCGAAGGTGTTGAAGACCGCGGCGGCGCTGCCGGTCTGGGCCATGTGCTCGACGATCACCTTGGGGTCGCGCAGGCGCCACCTGTGCTGGCCGTAGTGGCGCTCGGAGTAGGCGGCCATCTCGCGCTTGCGTTTCGGGCCGAAGGGGATCGGGTGGCTGACGATCGGCGGTCGGGAGATGCTGGCGGTCGCCGTCGGTCCCGTCGCGCCGAGCGGGAGCCCGGCGAGCGCGAGGGCGGTTAGGGCGAACAGCTTCATGGGGTTAGATTCTCCGTCATGGCGGAGCGTGCCGAGCCGATGAAGGCGAAGCTCACCGACCACCCCTTCACCGATCCGGACTGGGTCTTCGAGCGCAAGCTCGACGGCATCCGCGCCGCGGTGCGCCGCGACGCCGACGGGGTGACGCTGACCTCGCGCACTGGCAAACCCCTCACCAACGCCTACCCGGAGCTGGTCGAGGCGCTCGAGGCCGAGCCGGCCGGCGAGTTCGCCGCCGACGGCGAGATCGTCGCCTTCGAGGGCTCGCGCACCAGCTTCGAGCGGCTGCAGGGGCGGATGGGGATCCACGACCCGAGGCTGGCGCGGATGAGCGGCATCCCCGTCTTCCTCTACCTCTTCGACCTGCTCGAGTTCGCCGGCCACGACCTGACCGGGCTGCCGCTGCGCAAGCGCAAGGCGGCGCTGCGGCGCGCCCTCTCCTTCCACGGCCCCGTCCGCTACACGGTCCACCGCAACGAGCGCGGCGAGGACTTCTTCCGCGAGGCCTGTGCGAAGGGATGGGAGGGGCTGATCGCCAAGCGCGCCGACAGCCCCTACGTCCACTCTCGCAGCAGCGACTGGCTGAAGCTGAAGTGCTCTTTCGAGCAGGAGCTGGTGATCGGCGGCTTCACGCTCCCGCAGGGCTCGCGCAAGCGCTTCGGGGCGCTGCTCGTCGGCTACTACGAGGACGGCGAGCTGCGCTACGCGGGCAAAGTCGGGACCGGGTTCAGCGAGCGGACTCTGGACGAGCTCGGCGACAAGATCGAGGCCCTGGAGATCGCCGGCCCGCCCTTCACCCGTGGCGGCGGCCTGCCGCGCCAGGCATGCTGGGTGGAGCCGCGGCTGGTCGCCCAAATCGCCTTCGGCGAGTGGACCCGCGACGGCAAGCTGCGCCACCCCCGCTACCTGGGCCTGCGTGACGACAAGCCCGCCGACGAGGTCGTTCGCGAGCAGCTCTGAGGCTGCAAAATGCCCTTTTTCAGGCCTTGCGGCGCCCCTCTAGGAGAGATACTCTCTTTTAAGTAAGAAAACTTCGATCTGCCGTTGGGGAAGGGCGAGATGGACTGGTACGCGGTCGCCGGAGGCATCGTGGCGATGCTGGCTCTGGGCCCGCTCATCGTCTCGCTGCGGCGGACGCGCCGCGAAGCGGCTCGCTTCCGCGTGCTCGACGAAATCGCCCGCGTCTCCGACGGCGCCGACGACCTGATCGCGACGCTGGACGCGATCTGCGACGTCCTCGTCCCGGCGGTCGCCGATTTCTGCACGATCGACGTGATCGCCGACGGCAAGGTCGAGCGCGCCGCCGCCAGGGTCTCCCCGCAGGGAGGCGCCGAGGCAGAGCAGGCGCTGGCGGACCGCGAGCCCTCGATGCCGCCCTCGATGCTCTCCGACGGGGAGGATGCCTCGCTGGAGCCGCGCTTCATCGAACGCATGGACGAGGCCCAGATGCGGGCACTTGCCCACGACGCCGACGACCTCGAGTGGCTGCGCGGTCTTGGCGTCCGCTCGGCGATCACCGTCGCCCTGCGCGCTCGCGGCCGCCTGATCGGCACCGTGACCCTGGGCACCGCCTGGTCGCGCCGCCGCTACCGCCATCACGATGTCCGCTTCGCCCGCGTACTCTCCGGTCGCGTCGCCCTGGCGCTCGACAACGCCGGCCTCTTCTCCGACCTCGAGCACGCTCAGCAGGAGCGGGACGAGATCGCCGCGACCCTCCAGCACGGCCTGCTGCCGCCGCCGCTGCCCGACATTCCCGGCTGGGCGACCGCGGCGATGTACCGGCCGGCGGGGGCCGAGAACGAGGTCGGGGGCGACTTCTACGACGCCTTCCCGATCGCCGGCGGCTGGATGCTGGTGATCGGCGACGTCACCGGCCGGGGCGCCAAGGCCGCCTCGGTCACCGCCCAGGCCCGCTACACCCTGCGCACCGCCGCCTGGCTGAGCGGGGACCCGCTGGTCGCCCTCGCCACCCTCAACAGCGCCCTGCTCGCCCGCTCCGACTCGGCCCTCTGCACCGTCGTCGCCTTCGCGCTTTCCCCCGATGCCACCCAGCCGGTCCGCCTCGCGGTCGCCGGTCACCTGCCGCCGTTGCTGATCGACGGCGACGCGGTGACCGAGATCGCCGAGGCCGGGCCGGTGCTCGGCGCTTTCAGCGACGCCAGCTGGGAGCTCGAGCGGGCGGCCGTCGGCCCGGGGCAGCAGCTCGTCGCCGTCACCGACGGCATCACCGAGGCCGGTGGCGCCACCGAGCGCTTCGGCGAGGAGCGGCTGCGCGCCGAGCTGGCGGGCTCCTCGAGCCCGGCGATCTCGGTCAGCAAGATCGAGGGCGCGCTCGATCTCTTTACGGCCGGTGCCCTCGACGACGACGCCGCCATCCTCGCGGTGACGCCGATGCTCGATCAGCCGCCCGCCTAACGGGATTCGACCCATGGCGCACTGGGTAAGGAGAGCCCAAGCAACCATCTCGCCTCCAGGGAAGCGCCCGGCCGCCAGCCGGGCCTTCACGGGCTCTTACCGACGAAGGAGACGCAATGGCAGACTTGACGACCCTGGAGGAGAAGCTGGCTGAGGTCACCGGACTGGCCGGCGCCGCGCAGGCGACGACGACGAAGGTCGAGTCGCTGCTCGAGGACGATTCCGGAGACCTTGCCGACGCCCTGCGCGAGATGCGCGAAGAGGCCGAGGAGACCGAGAGTCGCTGCCTCGAGGTGGCAGAGGAGCGCGACGGCAAGAAGACGGCGATCCTCGAGAAGGCGCAGGAGACGAAAAACGAGGCGACCGAGATGATGCGCACCTACCTCGGCGAGGACTCCGACGAGCTCGACGGCTTCGAGTTCCTGATCATGGCGGAGGCCGGTGAGGTCGGGCACTGGGCGATTCTCGGCAAGCTCAACGAGAGCGCCGGCGAGGAGGGCGTGCGGGAGCTGGTCGAGTGGGCGCTGCCGATTCAGGAGCGGCACCTGACCACTGTTCGCGAGGGCTCCCTGGAGCTGGCCGCGGACGAGGATCCGGACGCCTGAGGGCCCGGATGGCACCAGCCGCAACCGGGATCGAGGCGCGGGCGAGGACCCGCGCCTCCGCCGGCACGATCGCCCTTACCTTCGACGACGGGCCCGACCCGGTCTGGACCGCCCGCGTCCTCGCCGAGCTGGAGCGTCATCGGGCGACGGCGACCTTCTTCGTCGACGCTCGTCACGCCCTGGCCCGGCCCGAGCTGATCGCGGCGATGACCGGGGCCGGCCACGAGGTCGGCTTCCACTGCGTGCGGCACGTCCGCCACGCCGATCTCGGTGACGAGGGGGTCGAGGCCGAGGTCGAGGTGGGTCTCGCGATGCTCGCCTCGCTCGGGGTCAGGCCGCAGGCCTGGCGGACGCCGTGGGGGGCGCTGACGGAGGCGACTCGGCGAGTGGCCGCCGAGCACGACCTGCGAGCTCTGGAACTGGAGCTTCGACAGCCACGACTGGCGCGGCGACGACCGCGACGAGATGCTGACTGCCCTGCGGGCGAGCGGCGGCCTCCGCGACGGCACGGTGACGCTGATGCACGACGGGCTCGGGCCGGGGGCGCGCCGGGACGGCTGCGCCGAGACGGTGCGGCTGACCGCGGCCCTGCTCGATGCGGCCCGTGCCGCGGGCCTGCGACCGGCGCCGCTCTCTGCCTCGGGCACGGCGGAGGCGGCATGACCGGGTCTCTCGACCAGGCCGAGCTGCCGGCGCTCCACCTGTCCCTGGCCGCCTTGCTCGATCGGGCTCTGGCCGGGATCGGCGCTGCCGCCGAGGCGCTCGACCGCGAGCCGCGCTTCCCGGCCGAGGCGCTGGCCGCGCTCGGCGAGGCCGGCGCGCTGACGGCGACGATCGGGGCGGTCCGCGCCGAGACGTCGGTGACCCCGGGCTGGGAGCTGCTGCGCCGGGTCGCCGCCGCCGACGCCTCGGTCGGGCGCATCCTCGACGGCCACCTGAACGCGATCGAGCGGCTCGAAGTCGCGGCGGAGCCCGGTCTGCGCGACGCGCGAGCTGGCCAAGGTCGAGGCCACCGGGCGTCTGCTCGGCGTCTGGGGTGCCGACCCGGGCGTCGGCGAGGGATCTCCCGCGCGGATCATCGATGCCGCCGGTGGTGCCGCGCTGCGCGGAGTCAAGACCTTCTGCTCGGGAGCCGGCGGAGTCGACGCGGCGTTGGTGATGGTCGGCGACGACGGTGGCCTGGCGCCGCGCCTGGTCCTGGTCGAGTGCGACGGGACGGTCGAGGTCGATCGCGGCTGGTATCGCGGCGCCGGAATGCGGGCCTCGGAGAGCCACCGGGTCCTCTTCCGCGACGCCCCGATCGTCGCCATCCTCGGCGAGCCCGGCGAGCTGGGGCGCGAGCCCTGGTTCTCCCGCGACGCGATGCGCACCGCCGCGAGCTGGGCCGGGATGGTCGACGCCGCCGCCGACGCGGCGCTCGCCGACCTCGCCGCCCGCCGCGCCGCCGAGCCGCTCGCGCAGCTGGCGGCGGGACGGATCGAAGCGGCGCGCGGCACCGTCGACGCCTGGCTGATGCTGGCCGCCGGCGCGGTCGACGAGGGGCACGAGCTGAGGTCGCTGAGCGTGCAGATGCGGGCGGAGATCGACCGGGCCGCGAAAACGATTCTCGAGGCCGCCGCGGCGGCCTGCGGATCGCACCCGTTCGTCACCGCCGGCCGCCTCGACCGGGCCCGCCGCGATCTCGAGACCTTCCTCCTCCAGCATCGCCTCGACCCCCTGCTGACCCGCCTCGGCGCGGCGCGGCTCAAACGCGGATGAGCGCCGGCATGAGTGAGCGCGACCGCGCCCCGGTCGAGCACTTCGAGCATCTCGCGCGTAGGTCGGAGGACCCCTGGGCCTACGCGACGAGCTCCTACGAGCAGGGCAAGTATCGGCGCACGCTGGCCGCTCTTCCCAGTCCGGACCGGCCGCACCCTCGAGCTGGGTTGCTCGGTCGGCGTCTTCACGGAGATGCTTGCCCCCCGCTGCGAGAGCCTGCTTGCCGTCGACTTCAGCCCGACCGCGCTTAGCGCGCGCCAGGCGTCGCCTTGAGGGAACCGCCAACGTCGAGCTGCGCCGAGCGCCGCCTTCCCGAGCAGACTCCCGGGGGCCCGTTCGAGACGATCGTCTGCGCCGAGATCCTCTACTACTGGAGCCCGGCGTTGGTGCGGGAGGGCCTCGGCAGGATGGAGCGGGCGCTGGCGCCGGGCGGCACCCTGCTTGCGGTCCACTGGCGCGGCCGCGACCCGCGCCGAGAGCTGAACGGCGACGACGTACATCGCATCCTTCGCACCGAGACCCGCCTGCGCTGGCAGGCCGGGGCGCAGGCACCCGAGTATCTGCTCGACCGCTGGGTCGCGCCATGAACGGGGATGGGGTGGTGATCGTCGGCGGCGGCCCGGCCGCGCAGGCGGCGGCGAGCGCCTACCGGGAGGCGGGCGCTGGGGCTCCGGTGACGATCCTCGCCGCCGAGCGGGAGCTTCCCTACGAACGGCCGCCGCTGACCAAGGAGTACCTGCGCGGCGAATCGAGTCGCGGCGACCTCGCCCTGGAGCCGGCCGGCTGGTATCGCGAGCAGGGGATCGAGGTCGAGCTGGGCGCGGTCGTCGCGGAGCTCGACCTCGAGGCCGGAGAGGCGCGCGCCGAGGACGGACGGGCCTGGCGCTTCGAGCGCTGCCTGCTGGCGACGGGAGCGCGACCGCTGGCCCCGGACCTGCCTGGCGCCGACGGCCCCGACGTGCGCCTGATCCGTACCGTCGCCGACTCCGAGCAGCTCGCCGCCCTGACCGGCAGCCGGCTGCTCATCGTCGGCTCCGGCTTCATCGGCTGCGAGGCCGCGGTCTCGATGGCCCTGCGCGGCGCCGCGGTGACGATGGCGACGCTGGAGCAGAGCCCACAGGTCGAGCGGCTCGGCGAGGCCGTGTCCGAGCGGCTGGTCGCCTGGCTGGAGGAGTGCGGCGTCAGCCTGCTCACCGGGGCGAAGCTGGTGGAGATCGGTACCGAGCCCGGAGGCGCCGTCGCCCGGTTCGAGGACGGCCGCGAGCACGAGGCCGACGCCGCCCTGCTGGCACTCGGCATCTCCCGCAACGACGGGCTCGCCGAGGCCGCGGGGGTCGAGGTCGACGGGGGCGTCCTGGTCGACGAGTCGATGGTCTCTTCGCACCCGCGCCTGCTGGCCGCCGGCGACGTCGCCTTTGCCCGCAACGGCGCCGCCGGCCGCCGGCTGCGGGTCGAGCACTGGGGCGAGGCGCGGGCCCAGGGCGAGATCGCCGGTCGCACCCTGGCCGGCGAGGAGGCGGGCTGGGACGTCACCCCGGGGTTCTGGTCGACGCTGGGCGGGCGCACGCTCAAGTACGCGGGCTGGGGGGACGGCTGGGACGAGGTTCGCTTCGAACCGGGGGAGGGGGAGAGCTTCACCGCCTCCTACGGCAGGGACGGCGGGCTGGTCGCCGTCCTCACCCATGGCGACGACGGCGCCTACGAGAAGGGCAAGAGGGCGATCGAGGAGCGGGCGCGATGGCGGTGAGCGAGGGGCGCAGGCCGGCGGCCTTCGGCCCCTCACCCACCGATCTCAGAGCGGTGGTGGTGGTTCCCGCCCGCGACGAGGAGCAGCGCATCGGCGCTTGCCTCGACGCCCTCGCCACCCAGGTCGAGATCGAGCCGGGTGCCTACGAGACGATCGTCGTCCTCGATGCCTGCGGCGACGGCACCGAGCGCGAGGTCGAGGCAGCGCGGCGGCGCTGGCCGGCGCTGCGCCTGCTGACGCTGCCGGGACCGGGTCGCGGCGCCGGCCCGGCGCGGGCGACCGGGATGGACGTCGCCTGCGCTCGCCTCGAGTCGATTGGCCGGGTCGACGGCCTGCTCGCCACCACCGATGCCGACTCGGTCGTGGCGCCGGACTGGATCAGCCGCCAGTTGGAGGCGATCGCCGCCGGCGCCGAGGCGATCGGCGGCGAGATCCTGCTCGACCCCGGCGAAGCCGAGCGCCTGCCGGCCGCGGTGATCCGCGGACGCGATGCCGACCTGGTCGAGCGCACCCGACTGGCCCAGCGTCGCGGCCCGGCCGAGCACGCTCATTTCGCCGGCGCCTCGATCGGCCTGACGCCGCGGGCCTACCGGCGCGCCGGCGGGATGGGTTGGCTCGCCGCGCTCGAGGATCAGGAGCTGGAGGACCGGCTGGCCGAGTCGGGCATCCCGATCCATCGCCCGGGCCCGGTCCGGGTGACGACTTCGGCCCGGACCGACGGTCGTGCCGAGCGGGGCCTGGCGCTGGACCTGGCGCTCGCCGACTGGCTGACCGCGCGCAGCTATGACGGCGGCGAGTATGAGCTGCGACAGCTGTTGGCGGCGAAGCGCTCCTCGGTGGCCGTGGTCCTGCCCGCCCGCGAGGTCGCCGCGACGATCGGACCGATCCTCGACCGCCTGGTGCCGCTTCGCGACGCCGGTCTGGTCGACGAGCTGCTGGTGGTCGACGCCGATTCCAGCGACGGCACCGCGGCGATCGCCGGCGAGCGCGGGGTCGAGGCGGTCAGCGAGTCGGCGCTGGCGCCCGAGCTCGGTCCCTGTCTGGGCAAGGGCGATGCGATGTGGCGGGCGGCGGCCACCGTCGAGAGCGAGCTGCTGGTCTTCCTCGACGCCGACAGCGCCGACTTCCAGCCCGGCTTCCTCACCGGCCTGCTGGGCCCGATCCTGCTCGACCCGGCGCTGAAGCTGGTCAAGGGCGCCTTCCACCGTCCCCTTGCCCGTGGCGGCTCCGTTCACGCCGGCGAGGGCGGCCGCGTCACCGAGCTCGTCGCCCGGCCCCTGCTCAACCTCCATTTCCCGGCGCTGGCGGGCTTCGTGCAGCCCCTGGCCGGTGAGATCGCGATCGAGCGGGACCTCTTCCGGCAGCTCGCGGTCCCGGTCGGCTACGGGGTCGAGATCGCGATGCTGATCGACTGCCTGCGCCTGGTCGGCCTCGACGCGCTCGCCCAGGTCGACCTCGGCACCCGCCAGAACCGCCACCAGTCGCTGCGCGCCCTCAGCGCCATGGCCGTGGAAGTGATGGTCGCGGTCGAGCGGCGAAGCGGTGCTCCGACCCGGCCCGAGGCGGCGAGCTTCCGGCCCCGGCCGGGCGACGACGGCGCCGCGGAGAGGTGGCGGCTGCACTGCGAGGAGCGCCCGCCACTCGCGACTGCGACGGTGGAGAAGCCCGGTTTGGCCCTGGACGAGGAACGGGTACAGGTTGTCCCGATCGATGATCCGAGGCCGATCGACCCACCTCGCGATCTTCCTCTTCCAGGAAAGGCGTAACCCGATGACCGAGCACGAGCAAACGCAGGAGCGAACCGCCGGTGGGCTGCTGGGCAAGGCTGCCGGTCGCGCCAAGGAGATAGTCGGCTCAGCGCTGGGCAATTCCGCCCTGGATCGCGAGGGGCGCCTGCAGCAGGTCCAGGTTGAAGCCGAGGATGAGGCGATAGAGCGCGGTCAGGAGGCGGATCGCAAAGACGCCGAGGCCAAGCTGACGATCGCCAAGGCGGAGACCGAGACCGAGCGCCGTGAGCTCGAGCAGGAGCTGACCCAGATGTCGGACGAGGACCGCATCGAGCGCGAGCGCGAACAGAACAAGCGCCAGGCCGAGGCCGCCCACGCCGAGGAAGTCCGTGAGGCGGCGACGCTCGACCGCGAGGCGGGCCGCGCCGAGCGCGCCGCCGACGCGGTGGACCCGGAGCGGAACCGATGAGCCTGCTCTCGATCCCGAAGACGGTCGCCGACCGCTCGCTGAAGCTGACCCGGGTGCCGCTCGACTTCGCGCTCACGGCTGCCGGCATCAAGCGGCAGTCCCCTGGGAGCCGAACCGCTGAGCTGCAGCGCGACCGGGCCGAGCGGTTGCGTGAGCAGGCCGAGGACGAGCGCCGGCGGGCGGCCGAGAAGCGCGAGGCCGCCGAGGCGCGCGCGGAGAAAGCCGCCACGGCCAAGAAGCGGGCGGCGGCGAGGAAAGCCAAGAAGGCGAAGGACGAGAACGAGAAACGCGAGAAATCAGCCAAGCTGACCAAGCTCGATGCTCGCGAGCGAAGCCTCGGGGCGGAGGAGCAGGCGGTCCGCGCCAAACGCGAAGCCGATCGGCTTCGCGAGGCGACGGAGAAAGCGAAGGAAGCCCGTAAAAAAGTCGAGTAGCGGCAGCCGGCTGCGCCGCTCCGATTGCGCCGGTGCCGGCATCCAGCGGCGCCGGCGTGGCCGTGGCTTCTCCTATGAGGATGCCGAGGGGCGGCGGATCGAGGACGAGGAGACGCTGGAGCGGATCCGCGAGCTCGTGATCCCGCCGGCCTGGCGCGAGGTCTGGATCTGTCCCGACCCGCTCGGCCACATCCAGGCCACCGGGTTCGACGCTGCCGGTCGCAAGCAGTACCGCTACCACGACCGCTGGGAGCTGCGACGGGCGGCGCGCAAGTACGAGGAGGTACGGGAGTTTGCGCGGCAGCTGCCACGTCTGCGGCGAGCCGTCGGCCGCGACCTGGGACTGGAGGGGATGCCCCGCGAGCGCTCGCTCGCCTGCGCGGTGCGGCTGCTCGACCTCGGCTTCTTCCGGGTCGGCGGCGAGGAGTACGCGGAGGCGAACGAGAGCTACGGCCTGGCGACGATCCAGCGCCGGCACGTCTCGGTTCAGGGGAAGGAGATGGTCTTCGACTTCCCGGCCAAGAGCGGCCAGCGCCGTGTGCAGTCGGTCCGCGACCCCGACGCGATCGCCGCCATCGAGGCGATGCGCCGCCGCCGCAGCGGTCCTGAGGACCTGCTCGCCTATCGCGAGGACGGCGGTTGGCACGACGTTCGCTCCGGCGACGTCAACGCCTACATCCAGGAGAAGATCGGCGAGGGCTTC
The DNA here is from genome assembly GCA_963812145.1 of uncultured Solirubrobacterales bacterium. Lineage (GTDB taxonomy): Bacteria > Actinomycetota > Thermoleophilia > Solirubrobacterales > 70-9 > VAYN01. The sequence continues at coordinate 32,932 of CAWEUG010000002.1, read as the reverse complement.
TCGGCCAAGGACTTCCGCACCTGGAGCGGTACCGTGCTCGCCGCCGCCGCGCTCGCCGGCGAGCCGAAGCCGCGCTCCGAGGCGGCCGCCAAGCGCACGATCGCCGCCGCCGTCGAGAGCGTCGCGGCGGCGCTCGGCAACACCCCCGCGGTCTGCCGCCGCTCCTACATCGACCCCCGCGTCTTCGACCGCTACCGCGACGGGATCACGATCGAGGCCGGCCTCTCGCGCAGCGGCGAGCTGACGCCGCGACGCCGGGCAGGGGTCGAGCGCGACGTCCTCGAGCTGGTCTCGTGAGTCCGGTTTGTGCGCTGGCACGCGGGGTATCCGATTCCAAGGACAAAGGACACAGCCTGCCGGCTCGATTCCCAGCGGCTTTCCACCGGGCCTTGCCCCGGCTCCCGCTCGGGTGAGAAGACCAACCGTTATCCCCCAACGGAGAGGCGATCGGCCCGGCGGGCAATAACCCGGGGAGAAGAGGAGAGAGCAGATGCCGCCGCGCGGAGTCAAGAAGGGCAGCAAACGAGACCGGCAGTACAAAGAGGTCAAGAAGAGCGAGAAGGAACAGGGCCGCTCCGAGAAACGGGCAGAGGAGATCGCCGCTCGCACCGTCAACAAGGAACGGGCGCGCTCAGGCGAATCCAAGACCTCCTCTCGCAGCTCGACCAACGGGCGCTCTGCCAGCAGTCGCGGTGGCAAGCAGTCGGGCAAAGGCCCCGGCGGTCGCACCCGCGAGCAGCTCTACAACGACGCCAGGAAGCTGGGGATCGAAGGTCGCTCGAGGATGAGCAAGGACGAACTCCAACACGCCGTCGCCGGGGCCGGCTGACTGCCCCTTGGCCGAGATCGGCTACACCCTCTCGAGCGAGGAGAACGACTCTCCGGCGCTGGTCGCCCAGGCGGCCCGCGCCGAGGAGGCGGGCTTCGCATTCGCCTCGATCTCCGACCACTTCCATCCCTGGATCGATCGCCAGGGACAGAGCCCGTTCGTCTGGGGGGTGCTCGGCGCGATCTCGCAGCGAACCGAGCGGCTGCGGTTGATGACCGGCGTCACCTGTCCCACCGCCCGCATCCACCCGGCGATCGTCGCCCATGCCGCGGCGACCGCCGCGACCCTCCTGCCAGGCCGCTTCTCACTCGGCCTCGGCAGCGGCGAGAACCTCAACGAGCACATCCTCGGCGAACGCTGGCCCCCGGTTCCCCAGCGCCAGGAGCGCCTGGAGGAGGCGATCGAAGTGATCCGCCTGCTCTGGGAGGGCGGCCTGCGCAGCCACCGCGGGCGTCACTACACGGTCGAGAACGCGCGCCTCTACACGCTGCCCGAGGAGCCGCCGCCGATCCTGGTCGCGGTGGCCGGCAAGCGCTCGACGGAGCTGGCGGCGAGGGCCGGGGACGGCCTCGTCGGCACGGCCCCGGTGGCGGAGACGGTCGAGCGCTTTCGCGCCGCGGGTGGGCAGGGCAAGCCCACCTATGGCCAGGTCCACGTCTGCTGGGCCGAGTCCGAGGCGGAGGCGAGGCGCACCGCCCTGGAGCAGTGGCCGAACGCGGCCTTCAACGGCAGCCACTTCCTCGAGCTGCCACTGCCCTCGCACTTCGAAGAGGCGGCGGCGATGGTCGACGAGGACGACATCGCCGAGAGCATCGTCTGCGGCCCCGATCCCCAGCGCCACATCGACGCCATCGCCGAGTACGTGGACGCCGGCTATGACCACGTCTACGTGCACCAGGTCGGCCCCGACCAAGACGGCTTCTTCGATTTCTACGAGCGCCAGATCCTGCCCGAGCTCAGCTAGGAGGGACTAGGGGGACGGGGTGTAGGGCACGGCGACGGCGGGTACCCGGCAGCCATGCCGATCAAGCGAGCACTCGCCCGCAAGGCGGTCAAGTCGACCGCGAAGCACACCGCGCACGGGACCGCATCGAAGCTGAAGCGCGAACCGCTGCGGGCGACGACGCTGCTCGGCCTCGGCTGCCTGCTCGGCGGGCTCGCCGGCTGGCTGATCGCCCGCAGCTCGGCCGTATCGCCGCCCGCCCCAAGCTGAACCCTCGACTCAGCCCGGGTTTCGGCTGCCTGGGCGAGGGGTAGCCGTCAGGCATGACCACGCCCGAGAAGGACACCGACGAGCTCCTCGCCGACAGGCAGCGGGTCGCGGAAGAGGCCGAAGCCGCCGCCGCCGAAGCCGGTCAGGTCGGTGGCGACGCGCCAATCGAGAGCGACGATCCCTCCCAGCAGCCCCTGATCGAGTCCGGCGAGGGTGAGTCGGAGGGCTTCGAGCTGGCCGAGAAGCAGCTCGCGGACATCGCCAGCCACGGCGACGAACACCGTTTTCCCGATCGTCACGTACCGCCCCCCGAGGATCGCGAGCAGGCGGAGCGCGGCGAGGCCGATCAGGCGATTCCGGCGGACGGCTAGCGATGGTCGCCGCGACCCCGCATCGCCTGCTCGCGATCGTCACCGACTCCCTCGACGGGCCGGAGCCGATCGACGAGATCCGCCGCGCGAGCAACGGCGACGGAGCCGAGGTGCGGGTCGTCGTGCCCGCGGTCGAGGCGACCTCCTTTCGCCACACCCTGGGAGACATCGACGAGCCGAAGCAGCAGGCGGAAGAGCGCCTGCGGGCGGCTCTCGACTCACTGAGCCGTAGCGGCGTGAAAGCGACCGGCGGGGTCGGCGACCCCGATCCGGTTCAGGCGGCGCAGGATGCCCTGCTGGAAGCGCCGGCCGACGAAGTGCTGATCTTCGAGCGCGAGTCCGACCAGGCGCGCTGGTTCGAGGAGGGTCTCTTCGATCGCGCCCGCGAATCGCTGCAGCCACCGCTGCGGATGGTCGTCGTCCACACCGGCGACGCCGACGGAGAGCACGTCGTCGCGGTCGAGGAGGCGGGTGCCGGCATCGCCGAGCGGGGCGAGTCCGAGGTCGAGGTCCCGATCTCCCACAACATGCCGCAGGTCCCGCCCGCCGATCTGGCCGGGGTGGCGATGGGGATCATCGGCACGATCGTCGCGATCGTCCTTGCCGCTGCGGCCGCCGCCGGCGCCGATTCCGAGACCGGCTGGCACGCCGTCGCCCTCGGCGTCGCGATCGCGATCGCGCTGGTCAACATGGCGCACGTGGTCGGCCTCACCCTCTTCGAGAGCGTGCGCTACCACGGCGGCTTCGCGAAGATGTTCCGCACCCTTTCGCTGATCGGCACGCCCGCCGCCGTGCTGGTCAACCTCCTGATCCTCCTCTTCGCCTAGCTCGTCGCTCGCTCCGGGGCTCTCAGTGCGTCGAGGACCTCCTCGGCAAGCTGCGATCCGTCCTCCGGTCGCAGCGGCGTGGCGTTGACACGCAGCACGACGCCGTCCTGATCGACCTCCTCCAGGGAGACGCTGGGCCGGTAGCGGGTCGGCACCGTGATCGCCCGCAGCAGCCGCTCCTCCACCTGCTGGGGGCTGGCCCCCAGATCGAAGCGGGCGCGGACGTCGACTTTCTCGGGCTCGCGGAGGGGGACGACGACGAGGTTGATGAGGACGCTGTTGGGGACCAGGAGGCGGTCGGCTCCCTGGACCAGGGTCGCGTAGAAGAGGCCGAGGGAGCTGACCGTGCCCTCGATCGAGCCGGCGAGGGCACCGCCGACCAGGCGCACTCGTTCGCCGACTTTGAAGGGCCGGGTGCTCTGCAGGACGATGCCGGCGAAGAGGCCGCCGAGGGTCTGCTGGGCGGCGAGGCCGAGCACGATCGCCGTGAAGGCGCCGCCGAGGGCGAGCGTCGCGGCGTTGACCCCGGCGATCCGCAGGGCCAGGATCACGACTGCCGCCATCGCGAAGAGGCGGACGAGGAAGCCGAGCGTGCCGGCCGTGGCCGGGTCGAGGCGGCGGTAGAGGGGAGGGGAGAGCCCGCGCACGAGCCAGTGCGAGGCGGCGGAGCCGACCACGATCAAGATCGCCACGGTGGCCGCCCGCACCCACTGGCCGTAGCCCGGCAGCAGCCGGTGGCGGTTGTAGTAGACGACCAGGGTCGCCGCCAGCACCAGCAGCGCGACCAGCAGTCCTCCCAGCGCCCTCCGGGACAGCCGCGGCGCCAGCTCGTCGCCGAGGCCGAGCGAGTGCCACGCATGGCTGCGGGTCTCGAACAGATCGCGGGAAAGCCTGGGCCGGCGCGGAGAGGGCATCGAGTACCTCTACCCGGGTGCACCACGCCTATGCGTCAGGGGGAGAAGCTCAGCCGCGCAGCGCCGCCAGGGCCTCGGCCTTGGTGCTGTGAATCGGGATCGAAAGCTCGATGCCGGTGATCTCGAGGACGCGGCGCACCTGGTCGTTGTCGCTGCAGATCACGACGCGGCCGTTGCCCTCGCCGCCGGCGGCCTGGTCGAGGCGCTGCCAGGCCCGCACGATCAGGGCGATCCCGGTCGAGTCGATGAACTCGCACTCGGAGAGATCGATCAGCACCGAGGCGTCAGCGGAGGAGATCGCGTCCTCGAGCGGCGCCTCCAGATCCGAGGCGGTGCTTAGGTCGAGCTCGCCGCGGACGACGACGATGCGAACACCGTCGTCGAGCTGGGCGGCGGTTGCCTCGAAGGGCGCCGGATTCACGCGCCGATGCTACCGCAGGGGTCGGGTTGCCCACGGGCGGCGGTTTGCACCCGGCGGTCGGGGGTAGGAATTGAGCGGCGGCGCGGAAAGCTATGCTCGCCGCGATACCGACGACGAGCGTCCAGCGCTTGGGGACTGGCTAAAACGTGAATACGACCACCGACGACCGATCGGGGCTTCAGATGTCCCTTCCCGCTAGGGCTGAGAACGTGGCTGTGGTGCGGCACGCGATTGCCGGCCTGGCCCAGCAGATCGGGATGGACGAACCGGGCATCGCCGACTTGAAGACGGTCGTGACGGAGGCTTGCATGAACGTCGTGGTGCACGCCTATCCGGCCGACGGGCCGGGCCTGCTGGAGGTCGAGGCGGCGCCCGAGCTGAACGGCCTCACCGTCGCCGTCCGCGACTTCGGAATGGGCATCCAGCCGCGCCCGGACATCGATCGCCCCAGCCTGCGCATCGGCCTGACCCTGATCGCGGCGCTCTCCAAGAGCTTCGAGATCAAAGGCGGCATCGACCGTGGGACCGAGATCCGCATGCACCTGCCGCTCCAGACCGGCGAGACCGAGGCCGAGGCGCAGCGCGCCCCTGCCCCGACCGCGGTCGATGGGACCGAGATGCGGGTCGGCGACCCCGCCCTCGTCGCCCCGATCCTCAGCCGCGCGCTCGGCGCCTTCGCCGCCCGCCGCGAGATAACCGTCGACCGTCTCTCCGACGCGATGCTGCTCAGCGACGCGATCTCCGCCGGCGCCCCGCGGGCGTTCAAGGATGGGCACGTCTGCCTGGCGATCGCCGATCGTGAGGAGGGCGTCGAGCTGCGGGTCGGCCCGATGAAGGACGGCGGCGCCGCGCAGCTGCGCGAGAGCCTCGACCTGCCAGGGCTGGGCGGCTCGCTGGAGACGCTGGCGGACGAGGTGCGGGTCGAGCAGGGCGACGATGGCGACTTCCTCGTCGTCGGCATCGCCTCGCTCTCCGTTTAGCCCCTCTAGTCGCCGTTCTGTTCGGCTACCTCGGCGCGGATCCGCTCCAGGGTGCGCCGCAGGATTCTCGAGACGTGCATCTGCGAGTGGCCGATCCGCTCGGCGATCTGCGACTGGGTCATGTCTTCGACGAAGCGCAGCTGCAGGACCAGGCGCTCGCGCTCGTCGAGGTGGGGCAGGGCGCCTTCCAGGGCCAGCTTGTCCTCGACCAGCTCGAAGCCCTCGTCCTCGTCGCCCACCCACTCCGAGGCCGGCGATTCCTCGTCGTCGCCGCCGACGGGCCGGTCGAGGGAGAGAGGGCGGCGGTTGTGGTTGGCCTCCAGCACCTCGAGCACGTCTCCCGGGTCGATCTCCAGCTTGGCGGCGATCTCGTTGACCGCGGGCGAGCGCTGCAGCTCCACGGTCAGGGCCGAGATCGCCTTGTCGACTTCAGCCATGCGGTCGTGCAGGCCGCGCGGAACCCGCACCGTCCAGACCCGGTCGCGGAAGTGGCGCTTCAGCTCGCCGAGGATGGTTGGCGAGGCGAACGCGGTGAAGGGGGTGCCGCGACTCGGGTCGAAGCGGTCGATCGCGTTGACCAGGCCGAGGCTGGCGACCTGGAGCAGGTCGTCGAAGGACTCGCTGGCACCGCGGTAGCGCAGCGCCAGGTTCTTGGCGAAGGGGAGGTAGCGACGCACGAGCTCCTCGCGGGTGACCTGGTCGTGGCTCGCGGCGAAGCGCGCCCAGAGCTCGCGCTCGCTCGCCAGGCCGTCGCCGGGACTCGGCGACGCTTCGTTTTGCAGTGGTCGGGTCTCTTCGCTTTTCGCTGCCATCGATGCCTCGCCGGATAGTTACACCGGCGCCGCCCTGAGGGCGTTGAAACGAAGCCGTGCAGCGCCCAGCGGCCTGGTCGGCGGCTGTGCCAACAAGATAGCGAGGGGCGTCGAAATGTCCCCCTCGGAGGCGTGGCCGGTCGGTCTCCCGCGGGTTGGGGAGTGCTCTCCTGCGTAGCAGGGCGCCGGAGACCGCGGCGCCGCTCAGCTGCTGAGCGGCGCCGGGTCGGCGCCGGTCCCGACTACTCGGCCGGGGCCGGCTCTGAGTCCGCCTTTGCCTCGGCGTCCGCCTCCGCTTCGGGCGACTTGAAATGCAGCATGTGCACTTTGGCGAGGAAACCGGGGTCCTCTCCTTTGCTGATCCGCTCCGAGGCCTCGGCCTGGATCGCCAGCAGCTGATCGAGGGTGTCGCTAAGCAGGGAGGCGGTCTCATTCCAGCCCTGCTGGTCGACGACCATCGGGGTACGGCTGAGGTGGCGATCCTCGATCGCGTCGAAGCTGTCCTTGGTGACGGCCTCTTCGATGTCGTCGAAAATCGCTTTCAGCATTGCCCCGGACAACCCCGGCCGCAGCGCTTCCGGCATCCGGGCCCATTCGGAGTCGCTGAGGAACTGTCGCCTGGTCGCGCGGTAGAAGTGCTCGGTGGCACCGCGTCGCTGCTTCGTGTCGACCAGCTCGATGCAGTCGTATTTCTCCAAGACCCGGACGTGGTAGGCGACCAGGTTGAGGCTCTGTTCCAGCTCCTGAGAGAGCAGGTTGGGGCTGGCAACCCGCTCGTTGAGAATGATCAGGATCTGTACGCGCAGTGGATGCGCGAACGCTTTGGCGACGATTTGTTCGACGCCCTCTTTCTTCTTGGTCTTCGGCAAAGTGGCTTCCTTCGGTTGTTTTCCCGGGGTGGCGGCCGATCAAAATATTTTAGGGATCAAAACTCAGGAAATCCACAACGGTGCTGCAATCTTCGTTTAATTACCGGGTTTTACTGCCTTCGACTTGATTGCTATAAATATTTAGAGTATTACTTCGGTCTGCACGGATACCGCTAGGGAGCGGTCGGGGAGACCGAGGGGAGGTGGGACGAACGTGAAGATCGGAACGATGCAGGAGCGGGTCACTCCGCAGGCCATCAGCAAGGGCTCTTAGCGGCAGGGGACGGCGGCCGCGTGGCAGGCTTGGTCGGTGGCACCATGGAAGCTGCCTTTGGTCGTAGTCGCGATCGCCGTCCCGATTGCCCTCGCCTTCTACGCCGGTGGGCCCGGAGTGGGGGTGGCGGTGGGCGCATTGGTGGCGGTGGCGATCGTCGTTCTGGCGGTTCGCGATTGCCCGCGAGGATCGATCGGCGAGCCGTTTCCGGGCATCGCGCCCCGCCGGCTGCTGGTGGTCGTCAGCTGGCCGCTGGAGGAGCCCGAGGCGATCCGTCAGATCGCCGAGCTGGCCAATCCCGGCGCAGCCGCCGCCGCCGAGGTTCTCGTGCTCGCACCGGCGCGGATCGGCTTTCTCGATCGCTGGGCCTCCGATCTCGAGGGAGCGCGGCGCCAGGCCCAGGAGAGGTTGGTGCTCACGGTCGCCTCGCTGGCCAAGGCCGGCGTTCTCGCGGAGGCCAGGGTCGGCGACGAGGATCTGGTCCAGGCGGTCGAGGACCAGCTTCAGACCTTCGCCGCGACCGCCGTGGTCCTGGTCACCGGCGGCTCCGCGGAAGACCCGGCGGGCGAGGCCGCGGCAACGGAGCTGGAGCGGCGGTTGCGAATCGAGTTCCGGTGGCTGGCGCTCAGCGGTCCAGGAGCTCGTTGAAGCGAAGTGCGGCGCGAGTCGGGATCACGAACTTGCCATGGTCATGCAGCAGGCCCGCACCGCTGAGGTCGCGGACCGCTCGCTCGATCGCGTCCCTCGCGGCGAAGTCCGGCGACTCGCCGCCGATCTCGCGCACGAGTTCGGCAGTTGTGACCAGGACGGGGTGAAGGTCGAGAAGGTGCTGCAGCACGGCGGATTCGGTGGCGGCGTCGGCTGCCGCGGGCGTCCAGCTGTGCTCGATCTCGTCCATTCCCCAGCCGCTAAGTCCCGGGCTCGGCCGAACTCTCCCCTGCCGCGCCCGCGTCCTTCTCGTCGAGCCCCAGCACCTGGCGCGCCCAGGGCGCCTCGATCGCGGTGCAGTAGAAGTGCTGCATCGACCCCCGGACGGGTTTTGTGTTGACCAGGGAGATCACGCCGCAGTCGGCGAGCACGCGGACGTGGTAGCTGACGTTGCTGAGCGGTTGGCGCAGGGCGCCGGCGATCTCGCGTGGGCTGATCGCCTCCTCGCCCGCCATCTCGCGCAGGATGTCGCGGCGCAGCGGATGCCGAAGCGCCACCAGAAGATCGTTGTCGTCCGAACGGTTGAGATTCGTCATTGCGGCCCGGGCAATATAGAGCAAAACGAAATGTTCTGTCTGTAATGCTTCTGTCTGCAGAGAGATTCCTGCAGCCGCTGCGCCGCGAGCGTGTCTCAGGCGTCCTCGCGGATGCCGCCCATCTCGCTGAAGACGCCAGTTGCGCCGTCGCCGTCCCGCTGCTCGTCGGCGATCACATGGGAGACCGCGTTGATCAGCGCCAGGTGGGTGAATGCCTGGGGGAAGTTGCCGAGGTGGCGCCCCGAATCGGCGTCCAGCTCCTCGGCGAAGAGGTCGAGCCAGCCGGCCGCCTCGAGCAGCCGCTCGCAGAGTTCGCGGGCCCGCTTGCACTCGCCGATCTCCGAGAGCGCCGAGACCAGCCAGAAGGAGCAGATCAGGAAGGTGCCCTCCTTCCCCTGCAGCCCGTCGTCGGTTTCCTCGACCTCGTAGCGGAGGACCAGCCCGTGCTCGGTCAGGTCCGTGGCGATCGCGTTGACGGTGGCGATCACGCGCTCGTCGTCGGGGGGGAGGAAGCGCAGCAACGGGATCAGCAGCAACGAGGCGTCGAGCGCATCGGTCTCGTAGTGCTGGCGAAAGACGCCGTCGCGAACGCCGCGGTCGAGGATCTCCTCGCGGATCTCGTCGGCCTTCGCCTGCCACTTCTCGGCGAGCTCGTCGAAGCTGACGCTGCGGGCGAGGCGAACGCCGCGGTCGACCGCGACCCAGATCATCAGCTTCGAGGAGACGTAGTGCCGGGGCTCTCCACGCGCCTCCCAGATTCCCTGGTCGGGCTCGGGCCAGGCCTCGATTGCCGCCTCCACCTGATAGCGGATCAGCTCCCGGTCGGCCGGCGTCCCGCGCCCCCTGAGCGCTTTTTCGTGCAGGTAGATCGAGTCCAGCAGGGCGCCCCAGACGTCGTTCTGGCGCTGGTCGTAGGCGCCGTTGCCGATCCGCACCGGCTGCGCGCCGCCATAGCCGCCGAGGTGGTCCAGGGTCTTCTCGGTCAGCTCCCTCTCGTGGCCGATCCCGTACATGATCTGGAGGTCGGGATGGTCCTTGCAGACCTCGACGATGAAGCGCATGAAGTCCCGCGCCTCCTGGTCGAAGCCGAGCGTGTGCATCGCCCAGAGGCTGAAGGTCGAGTCGCGGATCCAGCTGAAGCGGTAGTCCCAGTTGCGTTCGCCCCCCGGGGTCTCCGGCAGCGAGGTGGTCGGGGCGGCGACGATCGCCCCCGTGGGGGTGTAGGTGAGGCCCTTGAGGACGAGCGCCGAGCGCTGCAGGTGGATGCGCCAGGGGTGGTCGGGGAACTGGCCGTCGCGCAGCCAGTCGCGCCAGAATTCTTCGGTCGAGTCGAGTCGCTCCAGCGTCTCGGGGGCGCTGCGCGGGCCGCCCAGATCGTCATTGCCCCAGGTGACGGCGCAGAAGCCGCTCTCGTCCTCGCGCAGCTTGAGGCTGCCGTGGACGGCTCCCTCCTCGATCGTCAGCTCCATGTCGCTGGTCAGCCGCAGCTCGGTCCCGTCGCCGGCGCGGGCGACCGCCTCGCCCAGCTCGCCGCCGCTCCAGGTCGCCCCCTCGAGTCCGTAGCCGAAGCGGGGCAGGCACTCCATCTCCATCTCGACCTCGCCGTCGATGCAGGTCATCGTCCGCAGCAGCGAGCGGTCGGACTCGTGCTTGGTGTCGGGGCGGCTGCCGCGGCCGTCGGAGGTCGCCCACTCGGCGATCGTCAGCGCGTCGTGGACCACGACCCAGCCGGTGTCCGTCACCCAGGTGGTCTCGATCACCAGCGTCCCCGGCTCGTAGCGACGGCCGATCGGGACGACGACGCCGCGCGGCTTCACCCTGAAATGCCCGGCGTCGCGGTCGAGCAGCGCCCCGAAGGCGCTGGGAGAGTCGAAGCGGGGGAGGCAGAGCCACTCGACGGCGCCGTCGTAGGAGACCAGGGCGGCGGTGTGGCAATCGGAGAGGAAGCCGTAGCTGCCGATCGTGGGAAAGCGGTCGTCGAGGGCGCTCACGGCATCGCCCAAGCTAGCAGCGCTCGCGGGCACCGAGAAAGCCGATCGGCGTCGCTACGCTGACTCCATGACCCTGCCGTTTGCCCACGTGGCCGGCGTCCTCGCACCGCTGGAGCTGCTGCCGCTGCTGGCCGTGGGGGCGCTCTACGCGAAGCGGGCCTCGACCCTGGCCCGCAAGGGAAGGCCGGTGCCGGTCTGGCGCCAGGCCTGCTTCGGCGGCGGCCTGCTGATGATCGTGGCGGCGCTGTTCTCGCCGATCGGCCACATCTCCGAGGAGCTGGTGATCGCCCACATGGTCGAGCACCTGCTGCTCGGCGACCTCGCCACGCTGCTGCTGGTCCTGGGCCTGACCGGGCCGCTGCTGCAGCCGATCCTGGCGATCCCGGTCTTCGACCGCCTGCGGGTGCTCGCCCATCCGCTCGTCGCCTTCCCACTCTGGGCGATCAACTTCTACGTCTGGCACATCCCCTCGCTCTATGAGGCCGCCTACGGGACGGCGGCGATGCACGTGGTCGAGCACTCGATGTTCATCTTCTTCGGCTGCCTGATGTGGATGCCGGTCTTCGGGCCGCTGCCGACGCCGCAGTGGTTCACCGCCGCCTGGAAGGTCGGCTACGTGATCGCCGTTCGCTTCGCCGGCGCCATCCTCGGCAACGTGCTGATGTGGTCCGGCACCGTGCTCTACCCGATCTACGCGCCGGGCGAGCGCTACTGGGGCATCTCGCCGATCGCCGACCAGAGCACCGCCGGCGTGGTGATGATGGTCGAGGGCACCTTCCTCGCCCTCGGCCTGCTCGCCTGGGTCTTCTTCGAGGCTGCTCGCGAGGGGATCGAGAAGCAGCGCCTGCTCGACCTCGCCCGCGAGCGCGGCGTCGAGCTGGACGACGAGCGAGCCCAGCGCGCCGTCGCGGCGGGCCACGGCGACCGCCTCGAGAAACAGCTGATCGCGAGCGGGAGAGACCCTGAGGCCGAAGCCACCTGAGCGGCTGCTGCTGGCGGCGCTGGTCTTCGTCGTCGGCGCCGCCAGCCTCGGAGTCGAGATCGCCGCGGCCCGCCTGCTGGCGCCGTACTTCGGCGCCTCGACGATCGTCTGGGCGAACACGATCGGCGTCGTCCTCGTCGCCCTCTCGGTCGGCTACTGGTTCGGCGGGCGCTACGCCGACCGCCACCCGCACCTGCGCGGGCTCTGCCTGCTGGTCCTCGTCGCCTCGCTGCTGATCGCCGTCGTGCCCTTTGCCGCCCGCCCCTTCCTCGCCTTCTCGGTCGACGCCTTCGACACCGTCTCGGTCGGCGGCTTCGCCGGCTCGCTGTTCGGCGTCCTGGTCCTGGTCGCGGTCCCGGTCACGCTGCTCGGCGCCGCCGCACCCTGGGCGGTGCGGCTGGCGGTGGGGGAGCTGGATCGCTCCGGCGAGGTCGTCGGGCGGCTGTACGCGATCTCGACCGCGGGCTCGCTGCTGGGAACGATGCTCTCGGCGCTGCTGCTGATCCCGCTGCTGGGCACCCAGCGGACCTTCTTCGTCTTCGCTCTCGCTCTCGCCTTGGTGGCGAGCGTCGGCGTCGGCTGGCGCTACGCGCTCGTCCCCGCCGTGCTGGCGCTGGCGCTGGCGCTGATCCCGGTCGGGACGATCAAGGCTGCGGACAGCGGCCGCGTCCTCTACGAGGCCGAGACCACCCACCAGTACGCCCGCGTGGTCGAACGGCCCGACGGCAGCCGCGTCCTCGAGCTCAACGAGGGCCAGGCGGTGCACTCCCTCTGGCGCCCCGGCACTTACTTGACCGGCGACTACTGGGACGGTCATCTGGTGCTGCCCGCCGCCTCGCGACGGCGGCCCCCGGCGCGGATCGCGATCCTCGGCAATGCCGGCGGCACCGTCGCCAGCGCCTTCGGTCACTTCTTCCCACGCACCGCCGTCGACGCGGTCGAGATCGACGCCGAGCTGACCGAGCTGGGCCGCCGCTTCCTCGGCCTGCACAACCCGCGCATGCGCACCTTCGCCGAGGACGCCCGGCCCTGGCTCGAGCGTTCGGCCGGCGGCTACGACGCGATCATGGTCGATGCCTACCGCCAGCCCTACATCCCCTTCTACCTGACCACGAGGGAGTTCTTCGCGCTGGCGCGGGAGCGGCTTGCCCCGGGCGGGATCACGATCGTCAACGTCGGCCATCCCGAGGGCGGCGACGAGCTGGAGCGGGTCCTGGGCCGGACGCTGGCGGCCGTCTTCCCCCGCGTTCGGCGCTACCCGATCGAGCCGACCAACACGCTGCTGGTCGGCGGCGACGGCAGCTTCTCCGCCGCCCGCCTGCGCGCCAACGCGGAGGCCCTGCCGGCGGAGCTGCGGCCCCTCGCCCTGAGCGCCGCCGCCCGGCTGTCGCCGCGGCTGCCCGGCGGCGAGGTCTTCACCGACGACCGCGCCCCGGTCGAGTGGCTGGTCGACAGCTCCCTGCTGGAATACGCCGATGAATAGTCCCCTGGAGCGGCTGCAGGCATGGCTCGTCACCGGTCCCCTCGGTCGCGGCCTCTCCTTCGCGATCGACTTCGCCGCGGCGTTGCGCACCCTCGTCTCTCGCTAGGGTCTCGCTCCGATGCAGACCTCCCTCACAGAGCTGCCCGACTCGCGGGTGCGGGTCGAGGTCGACGTCGCCGCCGAGGACGTCGCCCGGTCGACTTCCCGCGCCGCCCGGGCGATGGCCAAGGAGATGCGGCTGCCGGGCTTCCGCGAGGGCAAGGCGCCGCCGTCGCTGGTGATCCAGCGGCTCGGCTTCGGCCCGGTGCTGGAGGAGGCGATTCGCGAGGCCCTGCCCGAGTGGTACGAAGGGGCGCTGCTCGATGCCCGAGTCAGCCCGATCGGCGATCCCAGCATCGAGATGGTCTCGACCCCGGAGAGCGAGGGCGAACCGCTGAGGTTCAAGTTCGAGGTCGGAGTGCGGCCGCCGGCGAAACTGGGGGAGTACAAGGGCCTCGAGGTGGGCAAGGCGGAGACCGAGGCGCCCGACGAGGTCGTCGACACCGAGGTCGAGCGGCTGCGCGAGGGCTTCGCCCGGCTGCAGCCGGTCGAGCGCGAGGCTGCCGAGGGCGACTCGCTGCTGATCGATTTCGAGGGGCTGATCGACGGCACCGCCTTCGAGGGCGGCAAGGCCGAGGACTACCTGCTGGGGCTCGGCTCCGGCCAGCTGATCGAGGGCTTCGAGGAGCAGCTCACCGGCGCCAAGCCCGGCGAGGATCGGACCGTCGAGGTGGCCTTCCCCGACGACTACCAGGCCGAGCACCTGGCCGGCAAGGACGCGGTCTTCGAGATCAAGGTGAAGGAGGTGCGGGAGAAGATCCTGCCCGAACTCGACGACGCCTTCGCCGCCGACGCCTCTGAGTTCGAGACGCTGGAGGAGCTGCGCGCCGACATCGCCGAGAAAGTCGGCGAGGCGCTCGGCAGCCGCGCCGAGGAAGACTTCCGGATCGCCGCCATCGACGTCGCGGTCGACGCCGCCACCGTCGACGTCCCGGCCGAGCTGGTCGCCGCCCGCGCTACCGAACGCTGGGAGCGGATGGAACGTCAGCTCGCCCAGCGGGGCATGGACCCCAACGCCTTCCTGCAGATGCAGGGCAAAACTCGCGAGGAGCTGATCGAGGAGTCCAAGCCGGACGCCTCGCGGGAGCTGAAGCGCGAGGCGGTGGTCACCGCGATCGCCGAGGCCGAGGCGATCGAGGTCAGCGACGAGGAGCTGGTCGAGGCGCTCGCCCACAGCGCCGAGCACGAACGGACGACGCCGGAGAAGCTGCTCGCGCGACTGCGCGAGAACGGCCGCGACGCGATGGTCGTCGACGACCTGCGGGCGCGCAAGGCGATCGAGCTGGTCGCGGAGTCGGCGGTGCCGATCCCGCTCGAGCAGGCCGAGGCGCGGGAGCAGATCTGGACGCCGGAGAAGGAGCGCAAGGAAGCCGGCGACCTCTGGACGCCTGACTCGTAGAACGCGGTGTGGGAGGGAGGTCGGTACCCCTCCATCAGAAGCCGTCGCGCAGCTGGGTCGAGCCCCGAGGGTTCAAGCGTGGTTCCTTGAGCTTCTGCTGGAGGGGTACCGACCTCCCTCCGGCGCAGCGAACTTCGGTAGGCGCTGAGGGTTCGGAAGCTTTCTGTGAAAGCGCCCGGGCTGCCCGTCTTTAGCTGAAAGATTCCGGACCCTGGATCGTCCCGGTGATTCGTGTCGTCGGAGGGCAACCAGACCCCTCCCTCGCTGGGCATGATCAACGCAGAGATGCCTTCTATAGAGTGGCTCGCGTGAGTCCTCTGGTGCCAATGGTCGTCGAGCAGACGTCGCGCGGTGAGCGGGCGTTCGACATCTACTCGCGCCTGCTGGGCGAGCGGATCATCTTCCTCGGCACCCCGGTCACCGACGACATCGCCAACCTGATCGTCGCCCAGCTCCTGCACCTGGAGTCCGAGGACCCCGACAAGGACGTCAGCATCTACATCAACTCGCCCGGCGGCTCCGTCTACGCCGGCCTGGCGATCTACGACACGATGCAGTTCATCAAGCCCGACGTGCAGACGATCTGCGCCGGCGTCGCGATGAGCATGGGGGCGCTGCTGCTCAGCGGCGGTGCCGCCGGCAAGCGCATGGCGCTGCCCAACTCGAAGATCCTCATCCACCAGGTCTCGGCCGGGTTCCAGGGCCAGGCAACCGATATCGAGATCCACGCCAAAGAGATCATCGACGTCCGCCGCCGCCTCGACGAGATCATCGCCCACCACACCGGCCAGCCCTTCGAGAAGGTCACGAAAGACACCGATCGCGACTACTTCATGAGCGCCGAGGAGGCGGTCGAGTACAACATCGTCGACCGCGTCATCGAGCACCACTGAAGCGCCCGGCCCTTCTCGCCCTCGTCCTGCTCTTCGCCTTGGCCGCCCCGGCGGCGGCTCGCATCTCCAGCCCCGCCGGCGGGGCCCCCTACTACGGCCACGTCTTCCCGGTTCAGGGCCCGCACGGGGTGCGCGGCGCCGTCGGCGAGTTCGGCGCCGGTCGCAGCGGCGGCCGTACCCACGAGGGCTTCGACATCGTCGCCGCCTGCGAGACCGAGCTGGTCGCCGTCAGCAACGGCCGCGTTCTGAAGGCCGGTTACGACCCCGTCCTCTATGGCAACTACCTGCTGATCCACGGCGAAGCCGAGCACCGCAGCTACTTCTACGCCCACCTGCCCCGCCCGGCTCTGGTCCGCAACGGCGAGCGGGTCTGGGAGGGAGAGCGGGTCGGCGCCGTCGGCAAGACCGGCAACGCGATCACGATCGGCTGCCACCTCCACTTCGAGATCCACGTCGCCGGCGTCCCCGTCGACCCTTTGCCCAGCCTGCGCCGCTGGGACCGCTACAGCTGATCAGCCAGTTCGCTGGAGCGGGCGTTCGAACCAGAGGTTTGCCTTGCGGTTCTCGTTGTAGGACGGCACCTCGTGGTAGCCGGCGGCGCGGTAGAGGGCGACGGCGCCGGTCAGGTAGTCGGAGGTGTCGAGACGGGTGGCACGGCAGTCGCGCTCCGCGGCGATCCCCTCGAGCTCCTCGAGGATCGCGCGGGCCAGCCCGCGCCCGCGCTGGGCCGGGTCGACGTACATGGTCTTCACCTCGGCGACGTCGGTGTCGAGATGACGGACGCCGCCGAGCCCCGCCGGCTCGCCGTCGACCCGGGCCAGCAGCAGCACGCCGCCGGGCGGGGTCAGATCCCGCGGTGGGCCGGCCGCGATCTCGGCCTCGATGTCGAGGTCGACGTCCAGTGGTCCGTCCGCCTCGCGGATGAAGGCGGCGAAGAGTGGCGCCACCTCGGGGTCGTCGGGTCGCACCCGGTCGAAGGTCAGCACGAGCGCTGCGTTTTACGTCCCACGGATGGCAAATGCGGCGTTCGTGGAGGCCCTCAAAGCCCGAGCTCGTACTCGACCCATTCCGAGCGCTCGGCGCCGGTGCTGTCGTAGAGGCGCTGGGCGGTGTGGTTGTCGGGGGCGGTTGCCCATTCGAGCTGGGCGGCGCCGCGTTCGCGGGCAACGGCGGAGCTGGCTTCGATCAGGGCGCGGCCGACGCCCTGCCCGCGCGCGGACTCGCTGACGAAGAGATCGTTCATCAGCACCGTCTCGACCGCCTGGGTCGAGGAGAAGTGCCAGTAGAGACAGGCGTAGCCGACGATCTTCTCGCCGGCGCGGGCGCCGAGCAGCATCCCGTCCTCGCTGGGGGCGAGGAAGCGGCGGAAGAAGGAGCGGTTGCGCCGCTCGTCGATCCCGTCGGCCTCGTAGAAGCGCTGGTAGGCGGCGATCAGGGGCAGCAGCGACTCGAGCTCGGCAGCCTCTATCGGGGCGATCTGGACCTCGGCTGGCACCTCATCCACCGTAGCGCCCTCACGCAAGCCGAGAGTCACGAGCAGGGACCGCGACCCTCGCGAAGTAAACGACCCCACAACCCGGTTTGGCGCCCCGATTAAGCTGTTGGGGCTGCCGGAGGTCAAGATCGTCCCGTTAGGAGGGGATTCCGCTGGCACGTCCCACAGACTCGAACGAGCAGCTCCTCTGCAGCTTCTGCGGCAAGTCGCAGCGTCAGGTCAAGAAGTTGATCGCCGGCCCCGGCGTCTACATCTGCGACGAGTGCATCGACCTCTGCAACGAGATCATCGACGAGGAGCTGACCGCGGCACCCGCCTTCGAGCTGGAGAACCTGCCGAAGCCGCAGGAGATCAACGACGTGCTGGAGGAGTACGTGGTCGGCCAGGAGGCCGCCAAGCGGTCGCTCTCCGTCGCCGTCTACAACCACTACAAGCGGGTCCAGATCGCCCAGTCCGAAGAGACCGAGGTCGAGCTGCAGAAGTCGAACATCATGATGCTGGGCCCGACCGGCTGCGGCAAGACGCTGCTCGCCCAGACCCTGGCCCGCATCCTCAACGTCCCCTTCGCGATCGCCGACGCGACGGCGCTGACCGAGGCCGGCTACGTCGGCGAGGACGTCGAGAACATCCTCCTGAAGTTGATCCAGGCTGCCGACTACGACGTCAAAAAAGCCGAGACGGGGATCATCTACATCGACGAGATCGACAAGATCGCGCGCAAAGCCGACAACCCCTCGATCACCCGTGACGTCTCCGGCGAAGGCGTGCAGCAGGCGCTGCTGAAGATCCTCGAGGGGACGACAGCCTCGGTGCCGCCGCAGGGTGGGCGCAAGCACCCCCACCAGGAGTTCCTGACGATCGACACGACCAACATCCTCTTCATCTGCGGCGGCTCCTTCGCCGAGCTCGACAAGGTGATCGAGCGGCGGGTGGGCGACCGCGGCGTCGGTTTCGGCGCGGCGATCTCCTCGCGGGTCGAGAAGGACGCCGGCCAATGGTTCGAGCAGGTGCTGCCGGAGGACCTGATCGAGTACGGACTGATCCCCGAGTTCATCGGCCGCCTGCCGGTGATCACGGCGATCCACCAGCTCAGCCGCGACGATCTGACCACGATCCTGACCGAGCCGCGCCACGCGCTGACGCGCCAGTTTCAGCGCTTCTTCGAGTTCGACGACATCGAGCTGGTCTTCGCCGAGGACAGCCTCGAGGCGATCGCCGACAAGGCGCTGGAGCGGGAGACCGGCGCTCGCGGCCTGCGCTCGATCCTCGAGGAAACGCTGCTCGACGTCCAGTTCGAGCTGCCCTCGCGCCGCGACGTCACCAAGTGCGTGGTGACCAGGGAGACGATTTCCCAGGGACGCCGCCCGACTCTTGTGACTGAGGCGCAGCCGCAGGACATCGGCGGCGCTGACGAGGGACTCTCCGAGGAAAGCGCGTAGGGCGGGTGGGGGTCGGGTGACCCTCGCCCTCACGAACAGCGGGAGGTTCGGTTGAGGGTCACCCGACCCCCACGCACGTACGCGGCTATCTAGACTCGCGGCGATGAGCGCTGGGGAGAGGAAAAAGCTGGAGGAGACGACTCGCTACGACCCTTCGGAGGTCGAGGCAAGGGTGTTTGCGGAGTGGATGGAGGGGGGGTACTTCCATCCTCAGGCGGAGGGCTCGGCGGCGGAGAATTTTTCGGTGGCGATACCGCCGCCCAATGTGACCGGGGTGCTGCATATGGGGCACGCGCTGAACGGGTCGATGCAGGACGCGCTGGTGCGGATGAACCGGATGCGGGGCAAGAACACGCTGTGGATCCTCGGTACCGACCACGCCGGCATCGCCACCCAGTCGGTGGTCGAGAAGGGGCTGGTGGCCGAAGGTGGCAGCCGCCAGGAACTGGGCCGCGAGGAGTTCGTGAAGCGGGTCTGGGAGTGGAAAGAGGAGTACGGCTCGCGGATCGTCGAGCAGTACAAGCGTCTCGGCGCCTCCTGCGACTACGAGCGCGAGCGCTTCACGCTCGACTCCGACTACGTCCGCGCCGTCTACAAGGTCTTCAAGCAGCTCTACGACAAGGGCTACATCTACCGCGACTACTACATGGTCAACTGGGACCCGGGCTCGCGTTCGGCGATCTCCGACCTCGAGGTCGAGAACCGCGAGGTCGAGGACACGCTGTACTCGATCGACTATCCGGTCGAGGGCTCCGACCGCGTCCTCACGGTGGCGACGGTGCGGCCGGAGACGATGCTCGGCGACACCGCCGTCGCGGTCAACCCCGACGACGAGCGCTACGCCGACCTGGTCGGCCAGTTCTGCCTGCTGCCGCTAGTCGGCCGGCGGCTGCCGATCATTGCCGACGAGCACGTCGATCCCGAGTTCGGCACCGGGGCGCTGAAGATCACGCCGGGCCACGACCCCAACGACTTCGAGATCGGCCGCAAGCACGGGCTCGAGGAGATCGTCGTGATCGGTCCCGACGGCCGCCTCACCGAGGAGGCCGGCGACTTCGCGGGAATGAGCGCCGCCGAGGCGCAGGCCGCGGTCGTGGCGGCGCTGCGCGAGCAGGGGCTGCTCGGCGCCGAGGAGCCCTACGCCCACTCGGTCCCCTTCTCCCACCGCTCCGGCGAGCGGATCGAGCCGCTGATCTCACTGCAGTGGTTCTGCCGCATGGACGAGCTGGCGAAGCCGGCGATCGAGGCGGTCGAGCGCGACGAAGTGCGGATCAGGCCGGAGCAGTGGAAGCGCGTCTACCTGAACTGGATGCGGGAGATCCGCCCCTGGTGCATCTCCCGCCAGCTCTGGTGGGGGCACCGGATCCCGGTCTGGTATTGCGATGCTTGCGAGGAGACCTACGTCGCCGAGCAGACGCCCGAGCGCTGTGGCGCCTGCGGTGGCGAGCTGCGCCAGGAGGAGGACGTGCTCGACACCTGGTTCAGCTCGGCGATCTGGCCCTTCGCCACGCTCGGCTGGCCGGACGACACCGCCGAGCTGCGCGCCTTCTACCCGACCAGCTTCCTCACCACCGCCCGCGAGATCCTCTTCCTCTGGGTGGCGCGGATGGTGATGACCGGGATCGAGTTCGCCGGCGACGTGCCTTTCCGGGACGTCTACGTGCACTCGGTGATCCAGGCCCGCGACGGGCGGCGGATGTCGAAGAGCCTCGGCACCGGGATCGACCCGCTGGAGGAAATCGACGTCCACGGCGCCGATGCCCTGCGCTTCGGCCTGCTGGCGATGTCCTCGACCCAGGACGTGCGCTTCTCCGACGCCAAGGTCGAACAGGGCCGCGACCTCACCAACAAGCTTTGGAACGCCTCGCGACTCATTTTGCTGAATTGCGAATTTCAGCAAAATGAGTCGCACATAAATGCGCCGCAGGGCCAAGTCCCTGCGGCGGCGGGAGACGGGACGATCTCGCCGCGACCCAACCCGATACGTGTCGAGGACCGCTGGATCCTCTCGCGGCTGGAGCGGACGATCGCCTCGGTCACGGCGAAGCTCGAGTCCTACGACTTCGCCCACGCCGTCCAGGAGGCCTACTCGTTCTTCTGGCGCGACCTCTGCGACTGGTACCTGGAGATCGTCAAGCCGCGCCTCTACGACGGCGAGGCGGAGGTCTCGGCGACGCTGCTCTACGCGCTGGAACGAGTGCTCACGCTGCTGCACCCGACGATGCCGTTCGTGACCGAGGAGATCTGGTCCTTCCACCCGGCCCGCCGCGGACACCTCGTTGTCCACCCGTTCCCGGAAGCCGACGAGTCGCTCTTCGACACCGCCGCCGAGGAAGACGTCGAGGGCGGGATCGGGCTGACCCAGCGCCTGCGCGCCTGGCGCGATCTGGTCGACGTCCCGGCTGGCGCGGTGCTGGTGGCGGTGATCGACGGGGTCGAGCCGCCGCAGTTCGTCGGCCGCCTCTCGCGCTTCGAGTTCGACGGCGTCGGGGCTGAGCCGGTCGCCTCGGTCGGCCCGGTGCGTGTGCTCGCGTCGGACCAGCTCGACGCGGGCGCGGTCGCCGAAAGGCTCGGCAAGCGGCGCGAGCAGCTGCGGGCCGAGGTCGAGCGGGGCGAGCGCAAGCTCGGCAACGCGGGCTTCGTCGCCAAGGCCCCGGCCGAGGTGGTCGAGGAGGAGCGCGGCAAGCTCGAGCGCTACCGGGCCGAACTCGCCGAGCTGGGTTAGTCGCGCAGGTGCCCGACTTCGATCCGGACGCCTACCTCGACGCGCTGGAGCCGATCGGCTGGCGGCTCGGCTTGGAGCGGATGCACAAGCTGACCACGGCGCTGGGACTGCCCCAGCACCGCTTCGCCTCGATCCACGTCGTCGGCACCAACGGCAAGTCCTCGGTGGCGCGGATGACGGCCGCATTGCTGGAGGCGCACGGGGTCGGCTGCGGTGCCTGCCTCTCGCCCCACGCCGCCCGTTGGGCCGAGCGGACGCTGATCCACGGCGAGCAGGTCGGCGAGGAGGAGTGGGCCGCCGCGGTCGAACGGGTGGCGCTGGCCGCCGAGGGCGTCAACCGGACCCTGGAGGAGGGCGAAGCCGTGACTCAGTTCGAGGCGGCGACGGCGGCCACCTTCGTCGCCCTGGCCGCGGCGCGGGTCGAGGCGGCGGCGATCGAGGCCGGTCTCGGCGGCCGGCTGGACGCGACCAACACGATCCCCTCGCGGGTCACCGTGCTGACCTCGATCGGGCTGGACCACACCGAGTGGCTGGGGGAGACCGAGCTGGAGATCGCAGCGGAGAAGCTGGCGGTCCTGCGCGACCAGACGACCCTGGTGCTGGGCCGGGTCTCGCCGCAGGTCGAGGCGCTGGCCGAGCGCGCCGCGGCCGCGCACGGGGCGCGCCTGCTGCGGGCGCCGGAGGACCCGGGACGGGATCTGCGACTGCGTGCGCCGGGTGCTTTCCAGCGGCGCAACTTCGCCCTCGCCTGCACGGCCGCCGAGGCCTTCCTCGGCCAGCTCGATCGTGAGCTCGTGGCCGAGGTGGCGGCAAGCGTGCCGATTCCCGGCCGTCTCGAGCGGATCGGCGAGCGACCGCCCACCTTCCTCGACGCCGCCCATAACCCAGACGGCGCCGCCGCCCTGGCCGAAGCACTGCCGGCAGTCGCCGGCGGCCGCCGCGTCGTCGCTTGCCTCGCAATTCTCGCCGACAAGGACGCCGCGGCCATGATCCAAGCCCTCGCCCCGGCCCTGACCCACGCCATCTGCACCCAACTGCCCGCCGATGGGCCTCAAGCGTCCAAATCGCGGACGTCTGAGGCCCATCGACCGTCGGTTCCGGCGGAGGAGCTGGTCGCGTTTTGCCGCGGGGCTGGTCTGGGGGCGGAGGTCGAGGCGGACTTCGAGGTGGCGTTGCGGCGGGGCTCCGCGCTCGCCGCGGAGCCGCCGGAGGGCGTTCTGCTGGTCGCCGGTTCCAACTACGCGATCGCGCCCGCCCGTGCCGTGCTCGCGCCCGACGGCCCCACCGCCTGAGTTTGCTGCGGGTTCTGCGAGGATTCGGCAATGGATCGAGGCGCCGGCTCCCAACTGCTCTCGATGATGGCTCTGGTAGCCGCCGTCGTCGCGGTCGTGATCCTCGTCTTCTTCGGCATCGGCTACCTGTTCGGACGCCTGTTTCTTTGACGGGCATCGCCCAGGCACGGCTGACAGGGTTCGCGGCCCGCGTGGAGAAGTAGACTGCCCCGCTCCCTAGCGGGACCCTCCCATGGCACTAGCGATCTTCGGCATCACCAACAGCGCCCTCAACCTGGTCGCGACCCTATTTGTCCTCATGCTGGTCGTCCTCTGGCTGGCTTTGATCGTCTACACCTACCTCGACGCGCGCCGCCGCATCGCCGACCCCTTCCTCGTCGCCTGCGCGACCGTCGCCTCCTTCTTCCCGTACATCGGCACCGCGGTCTACGCGATCGTGCGGCCGCCGGAGTTCCTCGAGGACGCCCATGAGCGCGAGCTGGAGATCAAGGCGGCGGAGCTGAAGGTGCGCCAGCTGCGCGAGCTGACCTGCCCCAACTGCGAGTACCCGGTCGAGAAGAACTTCCTCCGCTGCCCCAACTGCCAGCGCCGGCTCAAGGACCCCTGCCCGACCTGCAGCAAGCCCGTCGACCCGCGCTGGGGCCTCTGTCCCTACTGCGAGACGACTCTGGCCGGCGGCGAGAGGGCGCGCCGCCCCCAGAAACAGGAGCGCCGGCCCGAGTCCGAGCAGCGACGCTCCGCTCGCCGCCAGGCTGAGCCCGAGCAGGAGGCGGCGCCGAAACGACAGCCCCCCCGCCGCAACAAAGAAGCCGATGCACCGAGGAAAGCTGCCGCGAAAGCCGCCCGCAAAGAGCCGGCCCGCGACGCCTCGCAAGAGGCCACAAGCCCTGAACCAGACCAAAGGAGCCCCCGTCGTGAGCCGGACCCTGATCCTCGTCAAGCCTGACGCCTTCGAGCGTGCCCTGAGCGGCGAGGTGATCGCCCGCTTCGAGCGCAAGGGCCTGCGCATCGTCGCCCTGAAGTCGATGGTCGCCGACGAGTCGATCGCCAACCGGCACTACGCCGAGCACGCCGAGAAGCCGTTCTTCGGCGAGCTCGTCTCCTTCATCACCGGCGGCCCGTTGGTGGCGATCGTGTTCGAGGGAGCCGAAGCGGTGCCGGCTGCCCGGCAGCTGATCGGCGCCACCAATCCGGTCGAGGCGGCGCCCGGCTCGATTCGCGGCGACTTCGCCCTGGAGATGACCTTCAACATGGTCCACGGGTCCGACTCGGATGAGTCGGCCGAGCGTGAGATCGGGATCTGGTTCCCGGAGCTGTAAGCACAGGAAGCCAGGGTGGGGCTTCCCGGCTGCGGGTCATCCTTGCCTCCAGTTCGCCGCAGCGGCGGGAGATGCTTCAGAAGCTGGGGGTTGAGTTCGAGGTCGTTGCTCCGGGGGTGGACGAGCTCTCGGGGGGCGATCCGGAGGTAGAGGTGCTGGAGAACGCGCGGATGAAGGCCCGGGCGGTTGCGACGGCGGCCGATTCGCTGGTGATCGCTTGCGACACCGACGTGGTCTTGGACGGAAAGGCGCTGGGGAAGCCTCGAGACGAGGTCGAGGCCCGGGAGTACCTCGAGCGGATGTCGGGGCGGGCGCACGAGGTGCTGAGCGGGTTGGTGGTGCTTGAGGACGGGGAGGAGCGCTCCGGGCTGGAACGGACCTCGGTGGTGTTCAAGCCTCTCACCGCGACGGAGAAGGAGCGCTATGTCCGATTTGGGGAGTGGCGGGGGCGCTCCGGCGGATACGCGATTCAGACGCTGGGGTCGACCCTGGTCGAGCGGGTCGAGGGGAGCGTCTCGAACGTGGTCGGCCTGCCGGTCGGGTTGCTGACCGAGCTTGCGCCCGCTCTCTTCGGCCCGGCCTGATCGAAAAGCGCCGGCTGATTTGGTGCGTTTGGGATGATTCCCCCTGGAAATCCCACATGGGCCTATTTAGCTACCTGAGAGGGCTCGGCGGCCGCGACATGGCCATCGACCTGGGCACGGCGAACACTCTCGTCTACGTGCGAGGGCGCGGCATCGTGCTCTCGGAGCCGTCGGTGGTGGCGATCGACTCTCGCAACGGCAAGGTCCACGCGGTCGGCGCCGAAGCGAAGCGGATGCTGGGGCGGACGCCGGGGACGATCACGGCGATCCGGCCGCTGAAGGACGGCGTGATCGCCGACTTCGACGTCACCGAGCAGATGCTGCGCCACTTCATCCACGCGGTGCACTCCACCCGGTTCGCCCGGCCGCGGATCGTCGTCTGCGTGCCCTCCGGGGTGACCGGGGTCGAGAAGCGGGCGGTCGAGGAGGCCTGCCTGGTCGCCGGGGCCCGCCGGGCATATCTGATCGAGGAGCCGATGGCGGCGGCGATCGGCGCCGGCCTGCCGGTAGCCGAGCCGACCGGCTCGATGATCGTCGACGTCGGCGGTGGCACCACCGAGGTGGCGGTGATCTCGCTCGGCGGCATCGTCGTCTCGCAATCGATCCGGATCGGCGGCGACGAGCTCGACGATGCCATCGTCAGCCACTGCAAACGGGTGCACAAACTGGCGATCGGCACACAGACCGCTGAGGACGTGAAGCTGCAGGCCGGCTCGGCCTCGAAGCTCTCGCAGGAGGTGCGGACCGAGATTCGCGGCCGCGACCTCGTCTCCGGCCTGCCGAAAACGGTCACCCTCGACTCCGAAGAGGTGCGCGAGGCGCTGGAGGAGACGGTCGGGCACATCGTCGACGCCGTCAAAGAGACGCTCGACCGCACGCCCCCGGAGCTGGCGGGTGACATCATGGATCGTGGCATCACCCTCGCCGGCGGCGGCGCGCTCTTGCAAGGACTGGAGCAGCGCCTACGCGACGAGTGCCAGATGCCCTGTCAACTGGCAGAGTCGCCGTTGACGTGCGTGGCGGTCGGCTCGGGCATCTCGCTCGAGGAATTCGAGGCGATCCACCGCGCCGAAAAAAAGCAACGAATTTAGGTCTCCCACGTGTACCGAAAGCAAGTACGCCGCCGCAGGGCGGTGCTCGCGCTGTTGATCGTCGGCTCCTTCGTGCTGCTGACGATCACCTATGGGTCGGGGTCGAACGGCCTGCAGCGCGGTGTCAGCGCCATCTTCAGCCCGATCCAGTCGGTTGCCGACGGGGCGCTGAAGCCTGCCCGCGACCTCGTCAACTGGTTCGATCAGACCCTCGACGCGCGCGGCCGCAACAGCCGCCTGCAGTCCGAACTCCAGGACGCGAGGAGGCAGGCCGTCGGCGCCAGCGCGGCGCTGGCCGAAAACGCGCAGCTGCGCAAGCTGGTCTCGCTCGACCGCAGCGGAGCGATCCCTTCGGGCTATGAGCCGGTTACGGGTGAGGTGATCGCGCGCTCCCCGACCGTCTGGTTCTCCGACGTCACGATCGACGTCGGCAGCGACCGGGGCGTCGAGGTGAACGACCCGGTCGTCAACGGCGACGGCCTCGTCGGCACCGTCTCGGCGGTGACCGGCGGCTCCGCCCAGGTGACGCTGATCGCCGACCACTCCAGCGCCGTCACGGCCAAGGTCGTGCCACTCGCCGTCCAGGGTTTGATCCGGCCCAACGTCGGTGATCCCGACGACCTCATCCTCGACTTCATCGACTCGGCCAAGCACGTCCACAAGGGCCAGAACGTGGTGACCGCCGGCTGGCGCTCGGAGGAGATCGAGTCGGGCTTCCCGCGCAACATCCCGATCGGCGAAGTGACCAAGGCCCCTCTCGTCGAGCAGGAGGCCCAGCAGCAGGTTCACGTGCGCCCCTACGCCGACCTGCGCGACCTCGACCTGGTCCAGGTCCTGACCGGAGGCTCGCGCGGATGATCCTCACCGCGAAGATCCTCGCCCGCCTGGTCGCGATCGTCGTCCTCGGCGTGCTCCTGCAGCTCTCCTTCTTCTCGCAGGTGGCGCTCTTCCACGTCAGCCCCGACCTGCTGCCGGTGCTGGTGGTCTCGCTGGGCCTGCTCGGCGGCACGATGACCGGCGTCGTCACCGGCTTCTCGGTCGGCATCCTGCTCGACTGCCTGCTGGTCGAGCCGCTCGGCGGCGCCTCGCTGGTCCTGCTTGCCACCGGCTACCTGGCCGGGCTCGTCCGCGAGCGCTTCGAGATCCGCAGCGCCCTGGTGCCGCCGCTGCTCTGCATGGGCCTGACCATCTTCGCCGAGCTGGGGTTCGGCGCGATCGAGCTGATGCTCGGGGTCGACGCGACGGTCAGCAGCCTCGTCATCCGCGACATCCTCGTCAAGGGCGTCTTCGCCTTCATCCTCGGCTGGCCGATCTACCTCGGCTTGCGGCGGGCTCTGCGCCCGGCCCTGGTCGAGGAGCACGCCGTCCGGCGTGCCAAGCGGCCAACGGTGCTGGGAGCCTAGGGGCGACCGTGTACCAGCGCTCCAACGATCGTCCCGGCCCTCGCCTCTCGTTGCGCGTCGCGGTTCTCGGTGGCGTCGCGGTCGCGCTCTTCGCGGTGCTGTTCTTCAGGCTCTGGGATCTCCAGGTGCTGTCCGGTGCCCAGTACCTGGTGGAAGCGAAGAACAATCGCACCCGTGAGTACAAGGTGATCGCGCCGCGCGGCGACATCCTCGACCGCGACGGCAACGTGCTGGTCGACAACCGCACCAGCCTGGCGCTCCAGCTCAACACCCAGAAACTGCCCCAGGACCCGGCCGAGCAGAAGGCAGAGCTGGCTCAACTCGGAAAACTCGCCCACATGTCCCTGCGCAAGGTGCGGCGGACGATCAAAGAACAGGAAGAGGTCGCCGCCGGGGCGCCGGTGACGCTGCGCAAGGACGTCGGCTACGACCTCGTCTACTACCTGGAAGAGAACCAGCGCCGCTTCCCGGGCGTCGCCGTACAGCGGGTCTTCGTCCGCGACTACCCGGGCGGCAGCCGCGCCGCGCACGTGCTCGGCAGCGTCGGCGAGGTCTCCGGAGAGGAGCTGAAGGAAGCGCCGTACGAGGGCTTGGAGCCCGGCGACGAGGTCGGCAAGGGCGGCGTCGAGTACACCTACGACCGCTATCTGCGCGGCCAGCCGGGCCTGACCAAGATCCAGGTCAACGCGCTCGGCCAGCCAACCCCCGGCGGCCAGCTGGTCTCCGAGCCACCGGCGCCCGGCGACAATCTGAAGCTGACGATCGACCCTGATGTGCAGGCGGCCGGCGAGAGCGCGCTCGCCTCGCGAGGGCTCCCCGGGGCCTTCGTGACGATGAACGTCGACAACGGCCAGCTGCTCGGGCTCGGCTCCTTCCCCACCTACGACCCCACGGTCTTCACCGAACCGATGACCCAGGCCCAGGTGGACGAACTGATTCGGGACCCGGTGCTGGCGCCGCTGACCGATCGCGCCACCGAAAGCTATTACCCGACGGGATCGACCTTCAAGATCGTCACTGCCCTGGCAGCCCTGGAAGGGAAGGTGATCACGCCCTCGACCTCGATCTTCGACGGCGGCAAACTCACGATCGGCAGCCAGAGCTTCCAGAACGCCGGCGGTGCTGAATACGGGCCGCTGACCCTGGTTCCGGCCCTCGAAGTGTCCTCGGACGTCTTCTTCTACGAATTGGGGCTGGACATGTGGGACACCGGCCAGCTGCAGCGCTGGGCGGCCAAGCTTGGGATCGGCAAGGAGTCCGGACTCGACCTCCCCGGCGAGACGGAAGGGCTTGTGCCCAGCCGCACCTGGCGCAACCAGCTCTACAAGGAAGGCAACACCGACCGCCCCTGGTCGGCCGGCGACAACGTCCAGCTGGCGACCGGCCAGGGCGACCTGCAGACCAACCCGCTGCAGGTGGCGATCTCCTACGCGGCGCTCGGGAACGGCGGCACGATCGTGACCCCGCACGTGGGCATGGAAGTCGAGGACGCGGCGGGTCGGGTGCTGAAGGAATTCGATCCGCCGGCGCGCCGCAGGATCAAGATCGATCCCTCCTCCCGGACGGCGATCATGGAAGGCCTTCACCAAGCGGCTCAGGGCCCGGAGGGCACCTCGTACGGCATCTTCGGCGGCTTCCCGATCGAGGTCGCCGGCAAGACCGGCACGGCGCAGCGCCCCCCGCACGCCGATCAGTCCTGGTACGCGGTCCTCGCCCCGTATCCGGACCCCCGTATCGTCACCGTGGTGACGATGGAGGAAGGCGGCTTTGGGGCCGAATCCGCGGCGCCGGCCGCGCTGCAGATCCTCGAAGCGTATTTCGACAAGCACGCGAGCTCGGTGTCGGCATCCGGGACGGGGCTCGCCGAATGACGTACGCCACCCGCACGAGGCAAGCCCGCCCCGAGCCGTTCGCGATCCGCGTCGGGATCGCCGAGCGTCTCGGCCTCGCCCATATGGACTGGCCACTGACCCTCGCCACCGTGGCCCTGGCCGCCTTCAGCGTCTTCACCCTCTCCCAGGCGACCCTCAACGATGTCCCTGGTAGCCCCCACTACTTCGTCGATCGGCAGGCGATCTACTGCGTGCTCGGCCTGGTCGGGATGCTGCTGATGACCCGCATCGACTACTCGCGCTTCCGCGAGCTGCGGGTCGGGATCTACACCTTCCTCTGCGCCAGCGTCGCGCTCGTCTTCGTCTTCGGCTTCGCCGCTCGCGGCTCGCGGCGCGCCTTCGAATTTCCCTTCTTCAGCTTCCAGCCGTCAGAGCTCGGCAAGCTCCTGCTCGTCCTTGCCCTTGCCGGCTTCGTCATCGACGGCGCCAGGAGGGGCTCGGCCAAGCAGCGCACGGTGCGCTACCTCTGCCTCGGGCTGGCCCCGGCGGCGCTCGTTTTCCTGCAGCCGGACCTCGGCACCTCGATGGTGTTCGCGGTCGCCACCCTCGCCGTGATGTACTTCGGTGGTGTTCCCTGGACCCACTTCGCCGTTATCGGCGCAACCCTCGTCGCATTGATCGCGCTCGTCCTCGTTGCGGCCCCCTCTGTCGGGGTGCCCGTTCTGAAGGGCTACCAGGAGCAGAGGCTCACCTCTTTCCTGGACCCGAGCGAGCACGCCAGCGGCGCGGGCTATCAGCAGAACCAATCAGTGGTCGCCATCGGCTCCGGTGAGAAGACCGGGCGTGGCGACCGTGCCACCCAGACGCGGCTCGACTTCGTTCCCGAGCGGCACACCGACTTCATCTTCGCGGTGATCGGTGAGCGCTACGGGTTCATGGGCGCCGCGTTCGTCCTATCCCTTTACGCCCTGCTCTTCTGGCGGGCGCTGCGGATCGTGACACTCTCGAAGAACTCCTACGGGACCCTGGTCGCGGGCGGCATCGCCGTCTCGCTGCTGTTCCAGGTCTTCGTCAACGTGGGGATGAACCTCGGCATCATGCCGATCACGGGCATCCCCTTGCCGTTGATGAGCTACGGAGGGTCCTCAGTGATCGCTACTTTCCTAGCGGTCGGAGTACTTCAGAGCATCAACATCCAAGCGCGTCTCAGTCAGAGGGGAAGGTTCGCCTGGTGATGCCTCTTGAAAGGGGCCCCGGCGGTGCGTACCCAACCGAACTGAGATAAGCATGAAAAAAACGATCCTGGTCTCCGCCGAGCGCGGAGAGACCCGTGTGGCCGTCCTCGAGTCGAAGACGAAAGGCGGCAAGCGCGACGTCGCCGAGCTCTACATCGAGCGCCGCGGCAAGCGATCCATCGTCGGCAACATCTACAAGGGCAAGGTCGACAACGTCCTGCCCGGCATGGAGGCCGCCTTCGTCGACATCGGCCTCGAGCGCAACGGCTTCCTCCACGTCGACGAGATCGTCCTCCCGGGCGGCGAGCAGGCCCCCAAGCGCGGCCGCGGCTCCGGGCGCCGGATCAACGAGCTGATCAAACCCGGCCAGGAGATCCTCGTCCAGGTGGTCAAGGACCCGCTGAAGACGAAGGGCGCCCGGCTCTCGATGAACGTCTCGATCGCCGGCCGCTACCTGGTCTTCGCGCCGCAGGGCAGCGGCGTCGGCGTCAGCCGCCGGCTCACCGACTCCGAGCGCGACCGCCTGCGCAAGATGGTCGACCGCACCTATAAAGGGCCGGGTGGGCTGATCGTCCGCACCGCCGCCCACGGCGCGAAAAAATCCGATTTCGTGCGGGAGATCGGCTACCTGCAGCGCCTCAACGAGGTTCTGCAGCGGCGCAGTGAGACGACCAAGGCGCCGTCCCTGGTCTTCCAGGAGGCCGACCTCTCGGTGCGGGTCCTGCGCGACGTCTTCCTCAGCGAGTTCGAGAAGGCGATCATCGACTCCGAGAAGCAGTTCGAGCGGGTCACCAACTTCTTCCAGCGCACGGCGCCGGAGCTGGTTGCCGGGGTCGAGCTCTACACCGAGCAGAAGCCGCTGCTGGAGAAATGGAAGATCGACGAGGAGATCGAGTCGACGCTGAACCGCCGCGTCGACCTGCCCTCGGGCGGCTATCTGATCATCGACTACACCGAGGCGCTGACGGTGATCGACGTCAACAGCGGCTCCTTCACGGGCCGCGGCAAAGGCGGCCTCGAGGAGACGATCACCAAAGTCAACACCGAGGCGGCGGAGGAGGCGGTGCGGCAGCTGCGCCTGCGCGACATCGGCGGCATCATCGTCATCGACTTCATCGACATGGCCCGGGCCAGCAACCGCGACAAAGTCCTGAAGACGATGCGCAAAGCGCTCGACGCCGACAAGTCGAAGAGCTATGTGGTCGAGGTCTCGCCGCTCGGCCTGGTCGAGATGACCCGCCAGAACGTCACCGACGGCGTCCGCGAGATCCTCACCGCCCCCTGTCCGACCTGCCACGGCGAGGGCGTCGTTCTCTCGGCCGAGACGGTTGCCCTGGAGGGGCTGCGCAAGATGCGCGACATCGCTGCCGAGCACGCCGGCACCGAGGCCTTCCTGATGCGAGTCAACCCGAAAGTCGCCGCCGCGCTGACCGATTCCGACAGCGGCCTGCCCGAGCTCGAGTCCGAAACCGGCAAGCAGTTCCATTTCGAGGGCGGCGACGCGCTGGCGATCGACACCTTCGACATGGTCGAGTCGGGGACCCGGGCGGAGATCGAGGAGCGGGCGCTGCCGTTCAAGGTCGGCGAGGAGGTGCTGGTCAAGATCGACGAGCCGCACATGTACAACGCCGACGATGCCGTCGCCCGGATCGACTCCTACATCGTCAGCATCACCGGCGGCGGTCGCTTCGTCGGTGAGCGCAAGCTGGTCCGGATCGAGGAAGTCGAGCGCTCCGCCGCGATCGCTTCCCTGCTGGGCTCGGATTCCCCCAACGGGGCCGCGGGCGCCGAGGAAGGCGGCGCCGAGCTAGACTCCGCCGCTGCTTCGCGTAAACGCAGTCGTGGCCGCCGAGGCGGCCGGGGACGTTCGCGCGCCAATCAAGGAAGCAAGGACGAGTGAGCTGAGCATGTACGCAGTAGTCGAAACCGGCGGTAAGCAGTACAAGGTCGAGCAGGGAACCTCCCTGCTCGTCGATCGTCTCGATGTCAAGGAGGGCGACAAAGTCGCCCTGCGCGCGGTGATGTTCCGCGACGACACCGTCCTGGCGGCGCCGAAGGAGCTGGAGAAGGTCAAAGTCGAGGCGAAGGTCGCCGAGCACCTGCGGGGCCCGAAGATCAAAGTCTTCAAATACAAGGCCAAGAAGGGCTACCGCCGCCGCGCCGGCCACCGCTCCGAGCTGACCAAGCTCGAGGTGACCGAGGTCAAACTGCTCAAATCGGCCGCCAAGAAGCCGGCCGAGAAAAAGGCCGCCGAGAAAAAACCGGCTGCTGAGAAAAAATCCGCTGCGAAGAAGGAGGAGACCGATGGCTCATAAGAAGGGGCTGGGCTCCAGTCGCAACGGGCGCGAATCGAACCCGAAGATGCTCGGGGTCAAGGTCTTCGCCGGCGAGCAGGTCAGCGGCGGCGAGATCATCGTGCGCCAGCGCGGGACCAAGTTCTGGCCCGGTGAGGGCACGGGGCTAGGGCGCGACCACACGATTTTTGCGACGCGCGCTGGAAAAGTGGATTTCTTGACCGCCCGCAAGGGGCGGATGATTCGCGTTCTCGCAGACGACTGACGTTCCTTGGACGTGGGGGGAGGGGTCGGGTGCCCCTCTTGCTTGCTGTCTTTCTCGCTGGGAAGCATGCAGCTCTCGCTGAGCTGGGTCGAGCGAGAAAGGGAGCGCCGCTGCGCCAGAGGGGCACCCAATCCCTCCTCGCAGGGTCCGGCTCCTCTTGACTTTTGTCACCCAGAGGGTGGCTAAGGACAAGCGGAGGGCATCTAGTCTCTGGATTCCATGTACGACAAAGCGAAGATCTGGGTTGAGGGCGGGGCCGGTGGAAATGGCTGCGTGAGCTTCAGGCGCGAGGCGCATGTGCCCAGGGGTGGGCCCGATGGCGGGGATGGGGGGCACGGGGGAGATGTCGTGCTCGTT
>CAWEUG010000001.1:0-500523 GCA_963812145.1 uncultured Solirubrobacterales bacterium | reverse complement strand
GCGGCCCTGGGACTCGGTCTCCGGCACCCGCTGGACACGGTGGGTGCCGCCCTCGAACTTGAAGACGGAGTAGGCGCCATCGCCCTTCACGGCGAAGGTCACGTCCTTGAAGCCACCGACCTCCGAAGCCGACTGCGAGAGAACCTCGGTCGAGAAGCCGCGCTCCTCGGCGTAGCGGGTCAGCATCTTGTAGAGATCGCCGGCGAACAGTGCCGCCTCGTCCCCCCCGGTGCCACCGCGGATCTCGACGATCACGTTCTTGGCGTCGTTCGGGTCCCGCTCGACCATCGCCAGGCGGATCTCCTCTTCCAGCTCCTCCAACCGACCCGGCGCCTCCTCGACGACCTTGCGCATCTCCGCGTCCTCGCCCTCCTCCAGCAGCTCCCGCGCCCCTTCGAGGTCGTCCTTCAACGTCGCGTACTCGACCGCCAGCTCGCGCGCCGGCCCCAGGTCGCGGTACTCGCGCCCGACCTCGGCATAGCGCTGGCGGTCGCCGATAACCGCGGGGTCCGACATCTGCCCCTCGAGGTCGGCGAACCGCGCCTGAATCTGCTCCATCAACTGCTCGATCACCGACACAACCCTAGACGGCGAAAACCAAGCAGGTCGGGGGATGCAGGGAGGCCGGCAAGGGGAGCGCACATCAGTGCGTGACCCGCAGCCGACCGACCGAAGACCCCGAGATGC
The DNA here is from genome assembly GCA_963812145.1 of uncultured Solirubrobacterales bacterium. Classification (GTDB taxonomy): domain Bacteria; phylum Actinomycetota; class Thermoleophilia; order Solirubrobacterales; family 70-9; genus VAYN01. Next base: position 499,836 of record CAWEUG010000001.1, on the reverse strand, counting down.
GCCGGTTTGCAGCCGTCTAGGCGACGATCTCGATGTGCTGCTGTTTAGCGGCCTCCTCGGGATTCTCCCGAGCCAGCACCGCGTTCAGGGAGGCGATGGCCACCGCCAGCTGCTCTTCGTCGGGCTCCCGCGTGGTCAGGTTCTGCAGCATCAGCCCCGGCCACATCACCGCCCGCACCCAACGTTTACGCCGATTCTTGCCGGCCCACTTGATCACCTCGTAGGAGAGGCCGGCAATCAGCGGGATGCCGAGTATCCGCGAGAGCACCAGCCAGTACCAGGCGGGCAGCCCGATCGGCGCGAAGACGAAAATCGCCAGCACCATCACGATCAGCAGGAAGCTGGTCCCGCAGCGCGGGTGCAGGCGCGAGTAGAGCTTGGCCCGCGAGGGCACCAGCTCGTCTTCGGCCTCGTAGCAGGAGATCGTCTTGTGCTCGGCGCCGTGGTACTCGAAGACGCGCCGCAGGTCGGGCATTTTGCTGATCGCGAGGATGTAGCCGATGAAGATTGCCGTCCGCAGGATCCCCTCGACGAGCCAGAAGAGAAGGGGGGAACCGAGCTGATCCTTGATCAGGCTGGTCAACCCGACCGGGACGACGAAGAAGAGCCCGATCGAGAGCAGCAGCGAAAAGACGATCGTCAGGCCCCAGATCCAGCCTCCGATCTCCTCTTTCTCGCCCTCCTCGTCCTCCTCCATCTGCGCGTTGGCGGAGATCGCCAGGGCTTTGAAGCCGATCTTCATCGACTCGCCGAGAGCGACGACGCCGCGAATCACCGGCAGCCTCCAAATCCGGTGGCGCTGGGCCCAGGGAACGAGCGGCTCGGACTCGATTTCGATCTGACCCTCGGGGGTCCGCACCGCCACGGCCCAGACCGCGATGCCGCGCATCATCACGCCCTCGAGCACCGCCTGGCCGCCGACCGGCGCGTCGCGCTTGGCGACCAGAGCTCCGTCGGGCATGCGCAGCGCTGCCCCGCCGTCAGGCGGAGAGGGCGACGATGCCTGTGCCGAGCCCACCGGCGGGCTCACGAATTACTTCCCGGCCCGGTGCTTGGCCGCACGGCGCTGGAAGCGCTCGACGCGGCCACCGGTGTCGACCAGCTTCTGCTTGCCCGTGTAAAAGGGGTGGCACTCGGAGCAGAGCTCGACATGCAGGTCGTCCTTGGTCGACCGCGTGTAGAACTGGTTGCCGCACGAGCAGTGCACGTTGGCAAGCGTGTACTCGGGGTGAATTCCTGCCTTCATTCTTCCTCCAGTCTAGAGAACTGGTCAAGCCTTGCCGATACCCCTCTTGTGGAGACCGCGAGCTCGGCACGAGAAACCGGCGAGAGGAGCGCGCTGCGCACTGCAATCGGGGCTGTGCTCTTCGGCGGCGCCCTGGTGGTCGCGCTTCACGACTGGTTCGGGCTCGGCGGCGCCGAGCTCACCGACACGATCAATGGACCTCTATACGACGCGGTCGTGGTCAGTGGCGGCCTGGCCTGTCTGTTCAAAGCGCGCGGGGCCGGGCGCGAGCGCGGGGCCTGGCTGGCCCTGGCGGCAGCGGTGCTCTGCTGGGGCGCCTCGGAGATCTACTGGACCGCGTTCCTGGTCGACGACCCGTCGCCCCCCTATCCGTCGCCCGCCGATATCGGCTACCTGGCCTTCTACCCGCTGGCGGGCGCCGGGGTCTACCTGCTGATCCGCGCCCGCGCGCAGGAGCTGGACTGGCGGCTCTGGATGGACGGGCTGATCGCCGCCCTCGGCACGGCGGCCCTGGGAGCGGCGCTCGTCTTCGAGTTCGTCGCCGACCGGACCACCGGCACCCCGATCCAGATCGCGACGACCCTCGCCTATCCGATCGGCGACATCCTCATGCTGGCCCTGGTCGTCGGGGTCGTCGCCCTGACCCGCTGGCGACCGGGACGCACCTGGTCGCTGCTGCTCGCCGGACTTGCCGCGCTCGTCGTCGCCGACGTCGCCTACACCCTGCAATCGACCGGCGTCAGCCTGCCGGGCGGCGACTGGATCGAACCGATCTACCTGCTCGCCGCCGTCTGCATCGGCGCCGAGGCCTGGCAGGTCCGGGCCGACACGATCCAGCCGATGGCCCGCTTCGACGGCTGGCGCGAGCTGATGGTTCCGTCCTTCTTCGCGGCGGTGATGATCGGCCTCTTCACGATGCAGTACTTCAACCACGCCGGCGGGCTGACGACGGCGCTCTGGGCGGCGACGCTGATCGCCGTGATTGCCCGCCTCGGCCTCAGCGTGCGGGAGAACAAGCGGCTGCTGGAGCAGGTGCGGACCGACTACCTGACCGGCCTCGGCAATCAAGGGCGGCTGCAGGTCGACCTGGCAGCGCGCTGCCAGCGAGCCGGACAGGAACCGCTGACGCTGCTGCTGCTCGACCTCAACGGCTTCAAGCGCTACAACGACACCTTCGGCCACCCGGCGGGGGACGCGATGCTGGCGCGCATGGGGGGTCAGCTGAGCGAGGCCGTGGGAGCCGACGGCTCCGCCTACCGGATCGGCGGTGACGAGTTCGCCGTCCTCACCGCGGGCGAGGACGGTCGCCACGGCGAGGTTGCCAAGCGAGCGGCCGAAGCGCTGACCGCGAGCGGTAAGGGCTTCGAGCTCAGCGCGGCCTGGGGCACGGTGCTGATCCCCGAGGAAGCCGACGTTCCGGCCACCGCGATGCAGCTGGCCGACGTACGGATGTATGCGCAGAAGGAGTCCCGGCGCCTATCCAACGAGGACACCATCGAGATCGACGGCGACCGGGTCGCGGTGCGCTCACACGGAGCGCGAGACGGCGAAGCTCTCGAGCAAGGCCAGTAGAACGGCGCTCACCTCGGCCCGGCTGGCGGGGTCCTCCGAGCGAGCGACCAGCATCGCCGCCTCGTCGAGCGCGCCCAGCAGCAGGTGCGCCATCGGCTTCACCGGCAGCTCGCGAACCTCCCCCGCCTCGATCGCTGCCGTCAGGCTGGCCTCGATCAGGCCGAGGCCGTTGGCGGCGCCGATCTCCCGCCAGCGATCCCAGCCGAGCACCGCGGGGGCGTCGTGGAGGGCGATCTGCCGCAGCTCGGGCTCGGCGCACTCGTCGAGGAAGGCCTCGATCCCCGCCTTCATCGCTTCCAGTGGACTGTGCAGATCGGAGCCGAGGACGATCCGGGCCACCCGCTCGGTCGATTCCGCCTCGAGCTGCTCGTAGGCGGCGTCCAGCAATCCCGCCTTGCCGCCGAAGTGGTGGTAGAGAGCGCCACGGGTGACGCCGGCCGCGCGCACGATCTCCTCGGTCCCGACGTCGTCGTAACCGCGATCGGTGAAGAGGCGGCGGGCGGCGGCGATCAGCGCGGCCCGCGTCGCCTCTGCCCGCGCCGCCTGGGTACGGCGTCCAGAGGCGGCCGGTTTTGAACCAAAGCCGGCCCTCGCCGGTTTTGGCCTTTTACCTTTATTGCGGTTTACATGCATACTGTATGTATCTTATCCCTAAAGGAGGGCGGAAACATGAGCGCCGAGACGAGTCAACGCAAAGAGATCGACCTTCCCGCGGGACGGATCCGCTACCGCGAGGCCGGCAGCGGCAAGCCGGTGGTCTTCGTCCACGGCTACCTCGTCGACGGGCGCCTCTGGGACGGCGTCGTCGACCGGCTCTCCGATCGCTGCCGCTGCATCGCACCGGATTGGCCGATCGGGGCCCAGCAGATCGCGATGAAGCCCGACGCCGACCTCTCCCCTCCCGGCGTCGCGGCGACGATCGCCTCCTTGCTCGAGGCGCTCGACCTCGAGGACGTGACGATCGTCGGCAACGACTCCGGCGGTGCCATGTCCCAGGTCCTGGTCACCCGCCATCCCGAGCGCATCGGCCGCCTGGTCCTGACCAACTGCGACACCTACGAGAACTTCCCCCCGGGGATCTTCAAGGCGATGCCGCCGCTGGCGAAGCTGCCGGGCGGCATGACCCTGCTCTCGCTCCCCTTCCGCTCCGGCGCCGTCGCCCGCGCCGCCTTCAAGCCCTTCACCCGGAAGCCGATCCCGGCGGAGCTGGTCGCATCCTGGATGGCGCCCGGGATGAACGACAGCGGGGTGCGCCGTGACCTCAAGAAGGTGACCGTGGGCATGAACAAGCGCTACACCCTGGAGGCGGCCGAGAAGCTGCGCGGCTCGCAACTGCCGATCCTCCTCACCTGGGCCCCCGGAGACAAGCTCTTCCCGATCTCCGGCGCCGAACGCCTCGCCGCCGAGGCCGGCAACGCGCGCATCGTCCAGATCCCGGACGCCGGCACCTTCGTGTCGCTCGACCAGCCGCAGCGGCTGAGCGAGGAGATCGCCGAGTTCGTCGCGAGCACGTAAAGCGAACAGGCGTTCCCAGAAAACCGCAAAGTGCAGCTTTTTCGTCCGACCGGAGGGGGAATGTTCCCCAACCCCCTACCAGGAGGACGGAGAGCTAGTGGCCAAGCAGATCTTCGACCAGGCACGACCGAAGAGCATCATGGCGCAGCAACTCGACGAAGCGTTCGCCGGATGCGATCAGTGGACCGTGGTGGCTGCGCCGCGGCGCAGCAGCATCGCTTTCAGCCCCCGCGCCTCGAGCTCCTCGAGGATGATCGGCAGGGCGGCGGCGGTGCGCACCCAGGAACCCGGCGCGCTGTAGTAGTCGGCGTCGTGGAGAAGCAGGACGTCCCCGGCCCGGGTGCCGGCGGTTGCCCGGCGGGCGATTGACGCGGGCGTCGCCCGGCGATCCCAGTCCCTCCCCCACTGCGACCACAGCACCGGTCGCCAGCCGCGGCTTCGCACCGCCCGCAGGCCGACGGCGCTGAAGATGCCGTAGGGGGGCCGGTAGTCGCTGACCGCCTGGCCGCCCGCCTCCTCGATCGCCGCCTTCGCCCGGTCGGCGTCCTCGAGCAGCCGGCGAGCGCCGAGCCGCAGCTGGTTGCGGTGGCGGTGGCAGTGCAGCTCCACCCGGTGGCCGGCGGCGACGATCTCGGCCACCAGCGCCGGCCGCCGCAGCACCTGCTCGCCGGCGAGGAAGAAGGTGGCCGGCGAGCCCGCCTCGCGCAGCGTCTCCAGGATCGCCGGCGTACCCCGTGGGTGCGGCCCGTCGTCGAAGGTGAGGGCGACACCCTCGGCACCGTCCTGCCTCAGCACGACCGGGAGCGCCTTCCCGATCGCCGGCACCACCGGCGCCAGTGCCGGGCCCGCATAGGCGACGGCGGTCGCGGCAAGGCCGGCGCCGGCGAGTCCCGCGATCAAGGAGCGGAGCTGTTCGCCTCGGCGCGGTGGGCGACCGGGCGCGCCGGCAGCGGTTGCACGGCCCTGGAGGTGGCCGGGTTCTCGCTCTCCTGGCCGAAGTGGATGCGCCCGTTGAGCGGTTTGGCGATCACCTTGTAGGGGGCTTCGCGATCGACCACCGCGAAGGCCAGCACCAACACCAGCACGACCAGGGCGGCGGCGGCGGCGACCCGCTCGGTGCGCAGGCGCCAGACCGGCTGCGGCTTCACCCGCGGACGCACGCTGAGTGCGCGGGAGGCGATCGACGGCAGCGAGGCGAACGAGGAATCGGGCGACTGGCGCTCCCGGGTGACGTGGCGCAGGACCGACTCCAGCTCGTGGCTGGAGCGCGCCACCTCGGCCAGGCCGAAGCGCTCGAAGGCGGCGTTGTTGGCGCGCAGGTGACCGGCGGAGAAGCCGTAGGAGACCACCGGACAGCCACGGATGTGGGCCTCGAGCACGGTCAGGCCGGCGGTCGAGTGGATCATCGCGTCGGCGGCGGCCATCCAGTCGCTCATCTGCTCGGTGAAGCCGAGGATGCGAACCTGCTCGTTGTCGCCGAAGCTCTTCTCCAGCTTCTCGCGGGCGACCTCGTTGCGGCCGGTGATGCAGGCGACCAGGGTGTCCTCGGTGGAGAGCGCCGAGCGAATCGCGCCCTCGAGGTCGCCGATCCCCCAGCCGCCGCCGGAGACGAGCACGATCCGTGCGTGCGCGGGGACTTCCAGCGCCTCGCGGGCGTCACGACGGGTGCGCGGCATCAGGAACTCGCGCGAGATCGGCGGCCGCACCCACTCGACGGTGCCCGGGCCGACCAGCTTCTCGACTTCCTCGATCGACTCCGGATGGGTGACGTAATGGAGATCGACCCCGGGGTGCGCCCAGTAGCGTAGCCCGGCCAGGTCGGTGATCGCCGACTGCACCGGGATCTCCAAGCGCCGGTTCTCCCTCAGCATCCCCAGCACCGCGGTGACCCCCGGGTAGGTGGAGATGACTGCATCCGGATGATGCTCGGCGATCAGCTTCATCAGGCCCCGGCCGCCGATCAGGTAGCCGATGTGGTGGAAGAGCCAGCGCGCCGGTGCGAACTTGGTGATCAGCCAGTACTGGACGTCGAACAGCCAGGGCATCCAGCGGAAGGTGACCTTGGAGCCGTTGCGCAGGACGGCGGCGCAGATCTTTCCCATCGCGTCGAGCCCATTGGCGATCTCCACCTCGGCCCCGGGGACCTCTTCTTCGAGGTCGGCTTTGATGATCCGCGCCGGCAGGTCGTGGCCCTCGCCGATGTCGGCGGTGAGGATCAGTACCCGCGGCGGGCGCTGCTCGGCCCGAGCAGCGCCCGAGAGGAGGGCGCCGGCGGCGTGTTCGTTGCCGTTCAGCGAGGGCTGTTTGCCCGGAATCGGGTCGGGTGGTCGAACGCTGCCACGGACCCATTCGACGTACTTCTTGACCCCTTCGCGGAAGCTGGTCTCGGCTTTCCAACCGAGCTCCGCGAGAGCGCGCTCGTTGGAGATCGCCTTGCCGGGGAAGTCCCCCGGGCGCGGCGGCGTGTGGACGATCTCGCAGTTGTCCGTGTTTTCCTGCACCCGCTCGGCGATTTCGAGGATCGTCACGACCTCGTCGCCGGAGAGGTTGTAGGTGCGGCCGGCGGCCTCGGGAGCGAGCGCGGCGACGATGCCGTCGGCCAGGTCCTCGACGTAGATGAAGCTGCGGGTCGTGCTGCCGTCGCCGGCGATCGTCAGCGACTTGCCTTCGAAGGCGAGGTCGGTGAACTTGGCGACGACGCCGGCGGCGCGGGCACGGGGGCCGTAGGGGATGCCGAAGCGCAGGATGGTGCTGTCGAGGTCGTAGAGCTCGGAGTAACCGGCGCAGTAGGTCTCGCCGGCGAGCTTGGTCGCGGTGTAGATGTGACGCGGCGCCGGGATCGGCGTCTCCTCGGAGACGTCCTGCTCGACGCAGTCGCTGTAGACCCAGGTGGTCGAGCCGTAGACGACGCGACCGACCTTGGCGCCGGCCGCCGCCTCGAGCACGTTGAGGGTGCCGCGGGTGTTGACCTCCTCGGCCAGGACCGGGTCGGCGAGGACGTGGCCGACGTCGGCGACGGCGGCGAGGTGGATGACGGCGTCGCAGTCGCGCATCGCCAGGTCGAGGTTGGCCGGGTCGGTGATCGAGCCGGTGAAGGTCTCGACCTCGAGCGGCGAGTGGTACGGCGAAGCGCTGAGGTCGAAGATCCGCGGCGTGATCCCGCGGTCGAGCAGGCGATCGACCACGTGGGAGCCGATGAAGCCGCCGCCGCCGGTTACCAAGACCCTCATGCAGCCTCCTCTTTGGATAGGGCCGCCTCGCGGCTCTCGGGGCGGTAGTACAGCGGCACGCACCAGTGGTTCTCGGCCACCCAGTCGGTGTTCGGCAGCTCCTCGGAACGGCCCATGATGCGATGACAGGGCTGGTCGTAGACGCGACCGGTGGACTTCTCGATCTGCTCGAAGACGATGTACTTGTAGTAGCCCGAGGCCATCCCTTCGGGCAGCTCCAGGCGGGCCGGGTGGACCGGGTCGAGGTGCTCGCGGGCGTACTCGTTCTTCCAGGCGACGATCTCCTCCATCCGCTCGGCCTGGACCAGCGCCAGAGCGGCGGTGAACTCGCTCATCCTGAAGTTGAGGCCGTCTACCTCGTGCTCGAACTTGCCGTAGTTGCGGAACTTGGCGGCAAAGTCGATCAGCTCCTGGTTGGCGGAGACGAGCACGCCGCCCTCCCCGGTCGACACCGTCTTGGTCGCGTAGAGCGAGTAGACGCCGGCGTCGCCGAAGCCGCCCGGCCTATCGCCGTTCCAGTCGGCGCCGTGGGCGTGGGCGCAGTCCTCGAGCAGGAAGATCCCGTTCTCGCGGCAGTAGGCGGCGATGCGCTCGGCGTCGAAGGCGATGTGGCCGCCGACGTGGACGAGGATCGCGGCCCGCGGCCTGAAGCGCTCGGCCTTTTTCTCGAAGTCGTCGAAGGACATGCAGAGGTCCTCGCGGTTGCAGTCGACGAACTCGACCGAGGCGCCGGCGCCGATCGCCGCCAGCGGCGTCGCCATGAAGGTGTTGGAGGGGCAGAGCACGGTCTCGCCCTTGACCCCGGCGAACTCCAGCGCGGCGAGGGCGCCGCCGGCCCAGCTGGAGAGGCCGAGGCTCGGCAGCCCGTTCCACTCGGCCCAGCGGCTCTCGAACGCCTCCAGCTTGGCGCCCTCGGACCACTGCTCGGAGTCAAGCACCTCGGTCCAGAGCTCGAAAAGCCTGGCACGGTCGCGGTGATCGAACCCGATCGCGAACTTGGTCGCGTCGGGCCGGGTTGTCTCTGCGGGCCCTACGGTGGCTCCTCTGGTGGCGTGACTGACTGTCGCCTGGCGGTGAGTCGACGGATTTATTCGCCTAAGGCGGGCGCAAGGCTACCAGCGGAACCGGATCAAATACCCGGTCCAGGCCCGGACCGGACCGAAATCGGTCCCCGGCGTGAGCGCTCTCTCAGTCCCCGGCGTGAGCGCTCTCGATTACTGCTCCGACCACCTTCGAGCCCGCCAGGAGCATGGTGCCGGCGAGAGCGACAGCCATGAAGGCGACCAGGACGGCGCCGTCGAGCGGGGTCGTCGACCACTTCTCTTCGAAGATCAGCGGCGCCAGGATCACCGGTATCAGCACCTGGACCGCGAACATAACCGGCGCCACGTGGGTGGCCGGCCGCCGCTGCAGCGCACTCATCTCGCTCAGCAGCGCCAGCCCCTCCGAGGCCAGCGCCGTGACCAGCCATACGACCGCGACGAGCAGCGTCCCCGCCGCCAGCTCGTCGGTCAGCAGCTTGCTGGCGATCGCCGTCCAGGCGTAGCCGAAGCCGGCGCTGAGCACGGCCAGCAGCCCCAGCCTGGAGGTGCGCCCGTTGAGGACGTAGGGCGCCGCGATCGGGATCGCCACCAGCGCCAGCGCGATCGCGATCGCCGCCGTGCCGGCATGGTCGGTGGTGCGATCCGGCGCCACCAATGCGACCCCGGCGACGCCGGCGACGATCGCCGTCACCGCGACGAACTCGCGCTTGCCCGGCGCCTCGCCCAGCTTCGTCGCCCCCAGCCAGAGCAGTACGATCAGGCCGCTGACCAGGCAGGGCTGCACCACCGTCAGCGGAGCCAGCAACAGCGCCACGATCTCCAGCGGCCAGCCCAGCAGTCCCAGCGCCGTCGCCCCCAGCCACTTCGGATTGCGCACCAGCTTCCCGATCAGCGAGACCCGGAACGAGTGCTTGTGCGGCACGTCCCGCGCCTCCAGCGCCTGCAGGGCGATCGAGGTGTTGTAGAGAACAGAAGCCCCTACCGCTGCAGCAATCCCAAGCGCTAACACGGGCGCGACCTTACTCGCCGCCTGGGCGGCAGCTCAGTGCTGGCTCTGTCGCCTTGAAGGCGCGTAATGCACGATGACGCGAGACGACGCGTGGCCCGCGGCACCGCCAACGAGGACCAATGCCACTGCGTAAGCGGTCCCACTCGCGTTCATGGCTCCGAGGGCGACGCAGGCGCCGGTCATCACGATGCATATGGCTAGAAAAATCAGGACGATCGCCTTGGCTTCAGTCATCTCTTATCTGCCTCGATATTTGCAGACAACAAGTTACCCCGCAACCCTAGACACCGCTATCAGCGCGAGCGCAGCGACGAATCCACCTAAACCTCCGACTACGGTTGCTCGCCTCAGGGCGATCTCGTCCTTCCCGACTAGAGCTGACCACGCGTGGGCGAGAAAGTCGGAGACGGCGATCGCCGCCGCCATCAGGCCGATGCCAGTCGCGGCGCTGCTGACAAGGGTGCCCTCGACCACCAGCCGACCCTAAGAAGCTCGAGCACACAGGTGGGCGCGCAGCTCGTGCCGGCTACGCAACGAGCATGAGCAAAAGGCTCAGCTAGGTCTCCTGGTACAGCGGCCCGTCGCCGCCCTCGGGCAGCGTCAGCCTGCCGCCCTTCGCCGTGATCGCGCCGCACTGGACGCAGTTGGAGGCGGTGACGTGGACGTCAACCTCGGCAGCACCGTTCTCCAGCTGCTCCTCGGGGATCTCGTAGACCTGGGCGGGGCACATCGAGACCCAGGTCTGGGCGATCTCCTTGGGGACGCGGGTCTGGATGCGGACGTGGTTGGGGGCGTCGTCGCGGGTGGCGTTGCCGGAGAGGAAGACCGAGTCGAGCTTGTTGAAGGTCAGCTCGTTGTCGGCTTTGAGGTAGGTGTCGCCGGCCTTGCCGAGGTTCATCTCGACCTCTGAGTCGTGCTCCTGCTTCCAGTGGCCGCCGGGGAAGTTGCCTTTGGTGACCGTCATCGCCGAAGCGAAGGCGCCGCCGAGGAAGAAGCCTTTGGAGAAGGGCTGGCGCATGTTGCGCGATTCGTAGAGGTCCTTCTCGATCATCGAGTTGTGGACCTTCTCGTCGTAGGCCTCGAAGTTGACCGCGTCGATGTCCTGCTTGAGCGAGTCGACGATCGTCTCCGCCGCGTACATGCCGGCGTGCATCGCGTAGTGGACGCCCTTCAGGGTCGGCACGTTGACCATGCTGGCGGCGTCGCCGGCGACCATCATGCCCGGAACCGCGAGGCGCTTGGGCATCGCGAAGTAGCCGCCGGAGGGGATCGTCTTCGCCCCCCAGGCGACCCGCTTGCCGCCGTCCAGGAGATTCTTGATGAAGGGGTGGGTCTTCAGCAGCTGCAGGGCGTCGTGGACCGAGAAGGTGGCATCGGTGTAGTCGAGCCCGGCGACCAGGCCGATGCAGAGCTTGTCCTCGCCCATCGGGTAGATGAAGCTGCCGCCGAACTCGTTGAAGCGCGGCGATTTGCGCAGCGGCCAGCCCATCGTGTGGATGACCCGGTCGAGCGGCTCTTTCACCTCCCAGACCTCTTTCACCCCGAGCTCCCAGCGCATCGGGTCGGCGCCGTGCATGTCGAAGTAGTCGTAGGCGGCGTAGGTGAGGTGGCCGACGGTGCCCTCGGCGAGCACGGTCGCCTTGGCGACGACGTCGGAGCCCGGCTCGAAGTTGCCGAGCTCTTCGCCGTCCTTGCCGCGGCCGCGGTCGCCGGAGCGCACGCCCTTGACGACGCGGTCCTCGACCAGAAGCTTGGTCGCGGCGGTCTCGGAGAGGATGTAGACGCCGGCCTCCTCGGCTTTCTCGGCCAGGAAGCGGCCCAGTTTCGAGACCGAGGTGACGTAGTTGCCGTGGTTCTTGAAGTTCGGCGGCATCGGCTTCAGGGGCAGCGCCGCCTTCGAGGTCAGCAGGTAGACCGCGTCCTTGGTCACCTCCTGGTAGACCGGCCACTCCTCCTTCGGCAGGTCGGGAAACAGCTCTTCCATCGCCGAGGGCTTCATGTTGGCCCCCGAGAGCAGGTGGGCACCGGCGACTTTGCCCTTCTCGATCACCGCTACCGGTACTTCGCCCAGCTTCTCGGTCAGCTCCGGCTCGTTCTCGAGGAGCTGCATGACCTTGTTGGCGCAGGCGAGGCCCGCGGGCCCGCCGCCGACGATCGCGACTCCTACCTCGATGCGCTCGTCCGGCGCGTCGGTCGGAGGACCGATCGCCTCGGCGGGATCGAACGGGGGCGGAAACTCGCTCGGTGCTACGGGCATCTCGACTCCAATTCCGTCAATTCGTCAGGGGGAACGGCAACCGGGGGACCGAAGCCCCCCGGGTAATTCAGCCTGCCTTCTTCGCCTTGATCGCCTCGGTCAGCTTGGGGACGATCTTGTGCAGATCGCCGACCACGCCGAGGTCGGAGAACTCGAAGATCGGGGCGTTCGGATCCTTGTTGATCGCAAGGATGTTCTCCGAGTTCTGCATCCCAACCTTGTGCTGGATCGCGCCGGAGACACCGGCGGCGAGGTAGAGCTTCGGCGCGACCGTCTTGCCGGTCTGGCCGATCTGGGCCGCGTAGGGGTACCAGCCGGCGTCGACGACCGCGCGGGTCGCGGCGACAGCGCCGCCCATCGACTCGGCCAGTTCCTCGGCGAGCTCGAAGCCCTCTTTGGCCCCGAGGCCGCGACCGCCGCCGACGAGGATGTCGGCGTCCTCGATGTTGACGTCGGCGCCACGCTGCTCGCCGCGCTGGACCATCGTCGCCTTGGTCGACCATGCGGACAGCTCGACGTCGACGTCGACGACCTCAGCCGTGCCGCCGCTCTCCTTGGCGTCGAAGGCGTTGAGGCGGCTGATGATGATGCCGGGCTCGCTGACGTAACCGACGTCGGCGATCTCGGAGTCCTGCAGGATCGGGCGCTCGGCGACCAGCTTGCCGTCCTGCACCTTGACCTCGGTGACCTCCATAGTGACGCCGGCGTTGAGGCGGGCGGTGAGTCCGGCGCCGATCTCGAAGCCGAGCAGTCCGCCGCCGAACAGAGCGTAGGAGACGTCGTTCTCGGTGATGACCTTGGCCATCGCGTCGACGATCGGCTGGGCCAGGCCCTCCGGGACGCTCTTGGCCCGGTAGACCTTGGCCGCGCCCCAGTTGCCCAGCGAAGCGCAGGCGTCGTCGGCGATGTCGCCGACCACCAGCGCGGCGGCCTCGCCGCCGATTTCGCCAGCCAGCCTGGCCGCCTCGGAAATCGCGCCGAGCGAGTTCTTGTTGAAGTTGCCCTCGTCGTCGTGCAGGGCGTAAACCAGGATGCCTGCCATCTAGATCAGCTTCCTCTCGTCAAGCCAGGCGACGATCTTTTCAACCGTCTCGTTGGTGTCCTCGTCCTCGATGATCTCGCCGGCCACCTTGGCGGGGGGCGGGTTGAGCGCGAGGACCTTGGTCTTGGAGCCGGACTCGCCGACCATGCCGCCGTCGATGCCGACGTCGCCGGTCGCCTTGGTGTCGAGCGGTTTCTTCTTCGCGCCCATGATCGCCTTCAGGCTCGGGTAGCGAGGCTCGTTGATCGCGTCGCCGACGCTGATCACGGCGGGCAGCTCGATCTCGACGGTGTCGTAGCCGTACTCGGCCTGGCGCTCGCAGCGCAGCTTGCCGTCGTTGACGTCGATCTGGATCACCTGCGTCAGCGAAGGCATCTGCAGGTGGTCGGCGACGACGGCGCCGATCGTGTAGCACTCGCCGTCATCGGACTGCTGACCCAGCAGGACCAGGTCGGGGCTCTCGGACTCGAGCACCTTGGCCAGCGAGTAGCCGGTGGCGCAGACGTCGGAGCCCTGTAGGGCGTCGTCGGAGAGGTGCACGGAGCGGTCGGCGCCGAGGGCGACGGCCTTGTGCAGAGCGCGGACGGCGGAGCCGGGGCCCATGGTGACGGCCACCACCTCCTCGACCGGGATCGCTCCACCCTCCTTGATCTGCATGGCCGCCTCGAGGGCGTGCGTATCGAAGGGATTGAGGTTTTTCTCGCCGCCACGGTCCAGACGCATCGTGTTCGGATCGATGCGCTTCTGTACCGCGGCGTCCGGAACCTCCTTGACCAGGACGCAGATCTTCAAGTGAAGCCTCCTTGGGGAAACGATTCTCAGGTGGTCGCGGGCTGCGGATTGCGCCTCGCGAGCCGGTAGCGGCCGGGCATGTTATCGGTTGCGAGCGACTGGTTGATTGACCAGTCAATCGGGGGCGATGATACCCGCTGCGCGCGGAAGTTATTCGCCGCGCTCGTGGCGCTCGGTCGCGCCGGCGCGAATGAAGTCGACGATCTCCTCGGTGCCGGCCCCCGGGGTGAAGACCGCGGCGACGCCGAGCCGCTTCAACTCGGGGATGTCGTCGGCCGGGATCGTGCCGCCGACCGTGACCAGAACGTCGTCGACGCCCTGCTCGTTCAGCAGCGCGACCACCCGCGGCACCAGGGTCATGTGGGCGCCGGAGAGGATCGAGAGGCCGACCGCGTCGGCGTCCTCCTGGATCACCGTCTCGGCGATCTGCTCGGGCGTCTGGTGCAGGCCCGTGTAGATGACCTCCATGCCAGCGTCACGCAAAGCTCGGGCGATGATCTTGGCGCCGCGGTCGTGCCCGTCCAAGCCGGGCTTGGCGACGACGACGCGGATCTTGCGGGCGGTGGCGGTGGGCATCGGCGGCGGAAGCCTAGAACACCGGCGACTCGGTGTAGGTCCCGAAGACCTCCTGCATCGCCGCGATCATCTCGCCCTCGGTGGCGCGGACCCGAGCGGCGGCGATGATCGGGGCCATCAGATTGCCGTCGCCGGCGGCGACCCGCTTCAGCTCGGCCAGGGCGCTCTCGACGGCGGCGCCATCGCGGCGGGCGCGGGTAGCGGCGAGGCGATCGGTCTGCTTGCGTTCGAGCGAAGGGTCGATCTTCAGGGTCGGGGTCGGCTCTTCGTCCTCCTGGACGAAGTCGTTGACGCCGACGACGATCCGCTTGCGCTCGTTCAGCTCTTGCTGGTAGGTGAAGGAGGCGTCGGCGATCTCGCGCTGGGGGAAGTTGCGGCGGATCGCCTCGACCATCCCCCCCAGCTCGTCGATGCGGGCGAAGTAACCGTAGGCGGCGGCCTCCATCTCGTCGGTCAGCTTCTCGACGAACCAAGAGCCGCCGAGCGGGTCGGCGGTGGCGGTGACCCCGGACTCGCTGGCGATGATCTGCTGGGTGCGCAGCGCCACTCGCACCGCCTCCTCGGTCGGCAGCGCCAGCGCCTCGTCGTAGGAGTTGGTGTGCAGCGACTGGGTGCCGCCGAGCACCGCCGCCATCGCCTCCAGCGAGGTGCGGACGATGTTGTTGAGCGGCTGCTGGGCGGTCAGCGAGACGCCGGCGGTCTGGGTGTGGAAGCGCAGCCGCATCGACTCCTCGCGCCTGGCGCCATAGGTGTCGCGCATCTCACGCGCCCAGATCCGGCGCGCCGCCCGGTACTTGGCGATCTCCTCGAAGAAGTCGACGTGGGCGTTGAAGAAGAAGGAGAGGCGGGGGGCGAAATCGTCGACGTCGAGGCCGCGCTCGAGCGCGCGCTCGACGTAGGTGAAGCCGTCCTTGAGCGTGAAGGCGAGCTCCTGCTGGGCGGTCGACCCGGCCTCGCGGATGTGGTAGCCGGAGATCGATACGGGGTGCCAGCGCGGCATCGTCTCGGTGCACCACTCGATCATGTCGGTGACCAGCCGCATCGCCGGCTCGATCGGGAAGCACCACTCTTTCTGGGCGATGTACTCCTTGAGGATGTCGGTCTGGATCGTCCCCCCCAGCTTCTCCGCGGGCACGCCCTGGCTCTCGCCGACCAGCACGTAGTAGGCGAGCAGGATCGCCGCCGGGGCGTTGATCGTCATCGAGGTGGTGACGCCGCCGAGCGGGATGCCGGCGAAGAGCTGTTCCATGTCGTCGAGCGTGTCGACGGCGACCCCCTCGCGGCCGACCTCGCCGAGGCTGCGCTCGTGGTCGGAGTCGTAGCCCATCAGGGTCGGCATGTCGAAGGCGGTCGAGAGCCCGGTCTGGCCGTGGTCGAGCAGGTAGTGGAAGCGCTCGTTGGTCTCCTCGACGGTGCCGAAGCCGGCGAACTGGCGCATCGTCCAGAGCCGGCCCCGGTACATCGACGGGTAGGGGCCGCGGGTGAACGGGTACTCGCCGGGCCGGCCGACGCGCTCCTCGAGGCCGGGGTCGAGGTCCTCCTCGCCGTACAGCGGCTCGATCTCCTTGCCGGAGATGGTCGTGAAGCTCGCCTCGCGCTGTTTGAACTCGGGCTTCGAACCCGGCTCGGCCGCCATGGGAGAAGTCTAGGGCCGCTTGGCGAAACGGCGGGGCGGCGGTTTGCGGCGGGCGGCGACGCGCGAGGCGCCGAAGCCGGCGACGGTGGCCAGCACGGTGACGACGATCGCGACCAGGCGGCGGCCGAGGCGCTCGAAGCGCATCGTCTGCCAGCCCTCCTGCTTGGCGAGCTCGGCCAGGGGCGGGTCGGGGTTTACGGCCACCGGATTGCCGACCGCGCGCAGCATCGGCAGGTCCGAGAGCGAGTCGGAGTAGGCGTAGGAGGCCTCGAGGTCGATCTCGTGGCGGTCGGCGAAGGACTGCATCGCCTCGACCTTGCCGGGCCCGTAGACGAAGGGGCCCTCGAAGCGACCGGTGAAGCTGCCCTCGGCATCGACCTCGTAGCGGGTGCCGATGCCGCCCTCCATCCCCAGCACCTGGGCCAGCGACTCGACGATGTCGTTGCCGGCGGCGGAGACGATGAAGGTCGGACGGCCGGCGTCTTGGTGGGCGTGGACCTCGGCGAGCATCTGCGGGAAGACGCGGGGCAGGACCGCCGCCATAACCTCGGGGCCCATCCGCTCGACTGTCTTCGCCGGCACTCCCTTGATCAGCTCGCGGGCGGCCCGCAGCACCTCGCCGGTGCGCTCATCGGTGGTCCCCCGCAGGCGGTAGCGCAGGTGCTCGAAGCCCCAGCTGGCGAGCTGGCGGCGGCGGATGATCCCATGCTGGGCCGCGACGCGGGCGAACTGCATCCCCGAGGACCCCGCCATCAGGGTCTTATCGAGATCGAAGAAAGCCGCGCCGCGGCTCAAGCTAGGCCCCGGGTACTTCGATCACGATCGCGTCGCCCTGCCCGCCACCGGAGCAGATGGCCGCTACGCCCAGGCCGCCGCCGCGGCGCTGCAGCTCGTGCACGAGGGCGCCGACGATGCGAGCGCCGGAGGCGCCGATCGGGTGGCCGAGGGCGATCGCGCCGCCGTTGACGTTGACCTTCTCCTCGTCGACGCCGAGCATCCGCACCGAGTTGAGGGCGACCGAGGCGAAGGCCTCGTTGATCTCCCAGAGGTCGACGTCCTCGGGGCTCTTGCCGATCTTCTCCAGCGCCTGCTTGGCGGCGTTGGCCGGGGTTTTCGCCAGGTAGGCGAAATCGTCGCCGACCATGCCGTAGGAGAGAACGCGCGCCAGCGGGGTGCGGCCTTCGCGCTCGGCCCAGTCCGAGGAGGCGACGACGATCGCGCCGGCGCCGTCGTTGACGCCGGGCGCGTTGCCGGCGGTATGGGTGGCGTCCTCGCCACCGATCGGGCGCAGCTTGGCGAGCGTCTCCAGGGTGGTGTCGGGCCGGATCGCCTCGTCGGCCTCGACCGTGCTCTCGCCCTTGCGGGACTTGACGGTGACGCCGACGATCTCGTCGGCGAGGCGGCCGGCATCGGTGGCCTCGGCGGCGAGGCGGTGCGAGCGCTCGGCGAAGCGGTCCATGTCGACGCGGCTGATCTCCAGCTCGTTGGAGACCTCGCTGGCCTCGTTGATCATCTGCTTCTCGGTGAAGGGGTTGGTGAGGCCGTCATGGGTCATTGCGTCGATCGCGCTGACGTCGCCCATGCGGAAGCCGAAGCGGGCGCCGGGCAGCAGGTACGGCGCCTGGCTCATCGACTCCATACCGCCGGTCACCGCGACCTCGGTGTCGCCGGCACGGATCGCCATGTCGGCGATGCCGAGCGTGCGCATGCCGGAGGCGCAGACCTTGTTGACCGTCTCCGAGGGAACCTCCCTCGGGATGCCGCCCTTGATCTGGGCCTGGCGCGAGGGGATCTGCCCCTGGCCGGCCTGCAGGACCTGGCCGAAGACGACCTGCTGGACCTGTGCGGGATCGACGCCGGAGCGCTCCAGCGCCGCCTCGATCACCTGACCGCCGAGGTCGGTGGCGCCGAGGGAGGAGAGGGCCCCGCCCATCTTTCCGAAGGGGGTGCGCGCGGTTCCGAGGATCACTGAGCTGGGCATCTACTGCCTTTCTTCTGCGGGTCGTTGGGTTCGGTCGAGTGGGCGTGGAGGCCGGCCGGTGACGATACCGACCGGCTTCCGTTCAATGCATAGACTCGCGCCCGATGAAGGTCATGGTCAGCCAGGACGATCCGCTCGAGGCGGGGACCGGGCTCGCGGTAGTCGGCCTCCTCCAGGAGGGGACGCTGCCGGGTGCGCTCGCCGAGCTCGCCGGCGCCGCGGACGCCAAGGGCATCTTCAAGAGGAAGCTGCTGCTGCACGCCGGAGATACCCGGGTCCTGGTCGTCGGCCTCGGCAAGCACGAGGAGCTCGACGTCGAGCGACTGCGCGTCGCCGCGGCCGTGGCGGCGCAGGAGGCGCTGCGACTGGAGGCGGGCTCGATCGCCTGGGCGCTGCCGGAGACCGGCGACGACGGCACAGCGGCCGAAGCCCTGGTCACGGGCACGATCCTCGGCTCCTACCGCTTCGATCGCTTCAAGGGCAAGGGGCCGGATCGCGAGGATTCCCCGGCGCCCGCCATCGAGTCGCTGACGCTGCTCGCCGCGGACGCGGTAGCCGCGGCGGCGAAGACGGCCCGCGTCTACGCCGAGGCGCAGAACCGCGCCCGCGACCTGCAGAGCACCCCCGCCAACGTCGCCACGCCGAGCTTCCTGGCGGGGCGCGCCGAGGAGATCGCCGCCGGCCATGACGCCGTCACCGTCGACGTCCTCGGGCCCGAGCAGATCGCCGCCAAAGGCATGGGCGGGCTGGTCGCCGTCAGCCGCGGCGGCGGCGAGCCAGCGCGGCTGATCGTGCTCCGCTACGCCGGCGGCGGCGCCGGCCCGACCCTGGGCCTGGTCGGCAAGGGAGTCACCTTCGACACCGGCGGGATCTCGCTCAAGCCCGGCGCCGGCATGCAGGACATGAAGTACGACATGTCCGGAGCGGCGGCGGTGCTGGAGGCCGTCGCGGCGGTCGCCGAGCTGGGCCTCGCCGTCGACCTCGTCGCCGTCATCCCCTCGACCGAGAACATGCCCTCGGGGTCGGCGATCAAGCCCGGAGACGTCATCACCCAATACAACGGGGTGACCGTCGAGGTCAACAACACCGATGCCGAGGGACGGCTGATCCTCGCCGACGCGCTCGCCTACGCGGTCGAGCTCGGGGCCGAGCAGATCGTCGACCTCGCCACCCTGACCGGCGCCGTCACGATCGCCCTCGGCTCCACCTTCGCGGCCGTCATCTCCAACGACGACGACCTCGCCGCCGCGGTCGCGCGGGCCGGCACCGACAGCGGCGAGCTGACCTGGCGCCTCCCCCTCCACCCCGAGTTCAAGGCGCTGATGAAGGGCAAGGTCGCGGATCTCTCCAACCTCGCCTCCAAGCGCAAGGCCGGCACGATCACCGCTGCCTCCTTCCTCGAGGAGTTCGTCGGCGAGACGCCCTGGGCACACATCGACATTGCCGGCACCGCCTGGGAAGTCGGCCGCGAGTACACCGGCAACGAAGCCAGCGGCTTCGGCGTGCGGCTGCTGGTCGAGCTGGCCCGCGCTCATGCTGCCGGTTGATGCTTTTCCCCCACTGGGGTGGGGTGAATGCATCAAACGCCTACTCGCCCCCGAGGATCATGCACGTCGCCGTGCCGGAGGCGAGCAGCTTGCCGCTGTCGGCGGCGGTCAGGGTGGCCTCTGAAGTCGCCTGTTTGCGGCCGCGGTAGAGCACCGTCGCCTCGCAAAGGACGCGGCCGGTGTCGCGGGTGATCGGTCGCACGTACTTGGCCTCGAGGCCGAGCGAGGTGTAGGCGACGCCCGCCGGCAGCGTGGTGTGGACGGCGCAGCCGAGGGTGGAGTCGAGCAGCGTCGCCGCATAGCCGCCGTGGACGACGCCGATCGGGTTGTAGTGCTCCTCCCCCGGTTCGCCCTCGAAGACGACCCGCCCCTCCTCCAGCTCGACCGGCCGCAGGCTCATCGTCACCGCGATCGGGGGCGGTGGGACTTCGCCGGTGACGACGGCGGTCATGTACTCCATCCCGGTCATCGTCGCCCCGGCCGCCGCGGTCGCCACCGGGTCCTGCCAGACCAGGGTGCGGCTGCGCGAGGTCTCGGGACTGGAGGCGGCAAAGGCCTCGGCGACGTCGGCGGCGGTCCCGTCGGGGGCGAGGACGACGCCCTCGGAGCCGCTCACCGGCCGCCCCGCCTGGTGCCGTCGGCCGACTGCCACTGCCGGCGGGCGGGCGCCGGATAGCGCAGGTCGGCGGTGATCTCGGCCTGACTGATCGAGATCCGCGGTGCCTTCCCGCGGCCGTAATGCCTATGTCGGTGAAACAGCCTCATCGGGTCGCCTCCATTCGGGCGGTGAACATGGTTTCTTCACGCAACTGACTACGCCGCAAGCCTACCCAAGTGAGTTGCTTGATGCAACCATGTGTGCCAAGATCACACTCGTGCTGCGTCGCGACTATCCGGATCAGCTCTGCTCGATCGCCAACTCGCTGGAGGTGATCGGCGAGCGCTGGTCGCTGCTGATCGTCCGCGACGTCTTCAACGGCAACCGCCGCTTCGGCGAGATGCAGACCTCGCTCGGGGTCGCCCGCAACGTGCTCTCGGCGCGGCTGCAGCGCCTGGTCGACGAGGACATCCTCGAGCGGCGGCCCTACCAGGAGAACCCGCTCCGCTACGAGTACTTCCTGACCGAGAAGGGCCTCGATCTCTGGCCCACCCTGATTGCCCTGCTCAACTGGGGCGACCGCTACTCCCCCAGTCCGGGCGGCCCACCGAAACTGATCCGCCACAAGATCTGCGGCGGCAGCGTCAGCGATCGCGGCGTCTGCGAAGAGTGCGGCCAGACCTTGACCGCCCGCGACGCGATTCAGGTGCCAGGACCGGGCCGAACCGCGGCCCTGGCCGCAGCCGGCGCTGGCGAGTCGATCTAGCCCTCGCCGTTCTCATCCCCCGCCAGCTTTCTTCTGCTCGTCAGCGAGGACGATGTACTCCTCGACCATCAGCTTGTCCTTGGGTCGATCCCGAAATCGCGCATCTCGGAACTCAATGTGAGGTCCTCCCCAAGCAGGTAGAGCAACTCGCGGAGGGTTTCGATCGAGGGTGAGACACGGTCGCGCTCGATGCGGGAGATCGCCGATTGGGTCGTGCCCGCCCTGATCGCCAGCTCGTGCTGACTGACCCCGTGTCGACCGCGGGCATCTTTGAGTAGCTGTCCTGGAGACATAGATATAGCTTATATGCACTAATCGCATATCCGCTATGCACTTTGATCGCCCGCCGTCGCCGTCGTCGCGCTAGCGTTGGCTGCATAGCCAATCGGGTGAGCGAGCGTTGAGGAGGAGTGGGAATGGCGACTGCGGCGGAGCTTCAGGTTCGAGACAGGGTCTTCATCGGCGGCGAATGGGTGGCGCCGTCCGGGACCGAGCCGATCGAGGTCGTCAACTCGACCACCGAGGAGGTGATGGGCACGGTTCCCGCCTGCGCTCCGGAGGACGCCGATCGCGCCGTACGAGCCGCCTGCGGGGCCTTCGACTCCTGGTCCCGCACCTCGCGCGCGGAGCGGGCCGAGTACATGGCGGCGATCGCCGCCGGCCTCGGCGAGCGCAGCGAGGAGATCGCGGCGACGATCAGCCAGGAGCTGGGGATGCCGCTGAAGCTGAGCCAGATGATCCAGGTCGGCCTGCCGACGGCCCAGTTCGCGGCGATGCCGAAGCTGATGGAGGAGATCGCCTGGGAGGAGGAGATCGGCAACTCGCGCGTGCTGCGCGAGCCGGTCGGCGTGCTCGGCGCAATCACCCCCTGGAACTATCCGCTGAACCAGATCGCCTGCAAGGTGGCCCCCGCCCTCGCCACCGGCTGCACCGTCGTCCTCAAGCCCAGCGAGGTGACGCCGCTGAACGCCTTCCTGCTCGCCGAGGTGATCGAGGCCGCCGGCCTGCCCGCCGGTGTCTTCAACCTCGTCACCGGCACCGGGCCCGTGGTCGGCGAGGCGATCGCCGCCCACCCCGGCGTCGACATGGTCTCCTTCACCGGTTCGACCCGGGCCGGCAAGCGGGTCAGCGAGCTGGCCTCGGCGACCGTCAAGCCGGTGGCGATGGAGCTCGGCGGCAAGTCTCCGAATGTGATCCTCGACGATGCCGACCTCGCCCAGGCGGTGCCCGATGGAGTCGCCAAGTGCTTCCTCAACTCCGGCCAGACCTGCAGCGCGCTGACCCGGATGCTGGTTCCGCGCGACAAGCTCGCCGAGGCCGAGCAGATCGCCGCCGCCACCGCCGAGGCCTTCACCCCGGGCGACCCGTTCGCGGACTCGACCCGGCTCGGACCGCTCGTGTCCGACACGCAGCGCCAGCGGGTACGCGGCTACATCGAGAAGGGCGAGGCCGAAGGCGCCAAGCTCGTGACCGGCGGCGCCGCGGCGCCCGAGGGGCTCGACCGTGGCTACTTCGTCCGCCCCACCGTCTTCTCCGAGGTGGCATCGGAGATGACGATCGCCCGGGAGGAGATCTTCGGCCCGGTGCTGGCGATCCAGCCCTACGACGGCGAGGAGGACGCGGTGCGGATCGCCAACGACAGCGAGTACGGACTCGCCGGCGGCGTCTGGTCCGGCGACAAAGAGCGAGCCATTGCCGTTGCCAGTCGGATGCGGACCGGCCAGATCGAGATCAACGGCGGTGCCTTCAACCCCTTGGCGCCGTTCGGCGGCTACGGCCAGTCCGGCCATGGACGCGAGAACGGTCGCTACGGGCTCGAGGAGCTGCTGCAGGTCAAGAGCCTGCAGTTCTAGTTCGGCATAGGGTTCTCGCCGTGAACTTCGAGCTTCTCCGACGAGCAGCGCCTGCTGCGCGACACCGTTCGCGACTTCGCCCGCCAAGAGGTGCGCCCGGTGGCGGAGGAGCTGGACCGGACCAAGTCCTTCCCCTACGAGATCGTCGAGAAGTTGGGCGGGCTGGGGCTGATGGGGATCCCGTTCCCGCAGGAGTACGGGGGCGGCGGGGCCGACACGCTCTCTTATGTCCTCGCCGTGGAAGAGCTGGCGCGGATCGACTCGTCGGTCTGCATCACGATGGCGGCACACACGTCGCTGGGGACGATGCCGATCTACCTCTGGGGGAGCGACGAGCAGAAGGAGGAATGGCTGCCGCGGCTGTGCAGAGGCGAGCGGCTGGCCTCTTTTGGGCTGACCGAGCCGGAGGCCGGCTCCGATGCGGGCAACGTCCGCACCCGGGCGACGCTGGTCGACGGCGAGTGGACGGTCAACGGCGCCAAGCAGTTCATCACCAACTCCGGCACCGAGATCTCCGGCTGTGTCTCGATCACCGCCGTCACCGGCGAGACCAACGGGCGCAAGGAGGTCTCCAACCTGATCGTCCCCAACGGCACCCCCGGCTACGAGGTCGGCGAGGGCTACCGCAAGATGGGCTGGAACGCCTCCGACACCCGCCCGCTCTCCTTCGAGGACTGCCGGCTGCCGGAGTCGAGCCTGCTCGGCCGCCGCGGCGAGGGCTTCAAGAACTTCCTCCACATCTTGGACGGAGGCCGGATCGGCGTCGCTGCGATGGGCGTGGGCCTCGCCCAGGGCGCCCTCGACGAGGCGATCTCCTATGCCAAGGAGCGCCAGGCGTTCGGCCAGGCGATCTCCAAGTTCCAGTCGATCCAGGCCAAGATCGCCGACCTATCGGCCCAGATCGAGGCAGCGCGGCTGCTGACCTGGCGGGCGGCGCTGGAGAAGGACGCCGGCCAGTCGTTCACCCTGACCGCCGCCCAGGCGAAGCTGATCACCGGCCGCCTCGCGGTCAAAGCGACGGAGGAGGCGGTGCAGATCCACGGCGGCTACGGCTTCATCGAGGAGTACCCGGTCTGCCGCTTCTACCGCGACGCCAAGATCCTCACGATCGGCGAGGGGACGGACGAGGTTCAGCAGATGGTGATCGCGCGCCAGCTCGGCTGCTGAGGGACGCCCCGGCTAGCCGAAGGTGAAGGCATAGCCCTCCACCCCGGTCTCCGGTTTCAGGGTGAGGACGTGGTCGCCGACCCGCGGCAGGTCGACGAGGCTGTAGAGGCGGTGCCCGGTCACGGTGACGACGCCGCCCTGGACGTCGGAGCCGGCGTCGGCCGCCGCGATCGGCCGGCCGTCGAGCAGCACCCGCATCCGGCGGCTGTGGCCAGGCGAGCCGAGCACTAGATAGACCCGCCGCGCCCCGAAGTTGAGGTCGAGCGAGGCCTCGCCCGCCGCCGTCGCCGAGTCGAGCGCGATCCGCCAGCTGCCGCGGTAGGCGAATTCGTTCGGCGGCAGCGAGTCCGGGGCAATGAAGCGATGCAGGCCCGGCGAGAGCATCGCGTTGGTGAAGCGTTCGGCCCGGGCGGCGCCGAGGTAGGTCTCCGGCGTCGTCACCCTCGCCGAGGGTTCGATCGCCTCGACGCGCGTCTCCTTGTTCGCCACCGTCCTGCCCGCTGCGGCCAGGAGCTCGCGGATCACCCTCTCCTTCTCCTCGTATTCGCCCTCGCCGAAGTGGGCGTAGCGGACCTGCCCCTGGGCGTCGACGAAGTACTCGGCCGGCCAGTACTGGTTGCCGTAGGCGTTCCAGGTCGCCTGGTCGTTGT
This sequence comes from uncultured Solirubrobacterales bacterium, assembly GCA_963812145.1. Lineage (GTDB taxonomy): Bacteria > Actinomycetota > Thermoleophilia > Solirubrobacterales > 70-9 > VAYN01. Next base: position 475,356 of record CAWEUG010000001.1, on the reverse strand, counting down.
CCTGGGCGACCGGATAGCGGATCTCGTTTTCGCGGATCGCCGTCTCGACGTTGCCCGCTTCGCGCTCGAACGGGAACTCGGGCGTGTGCACGCCGACGATCGTCAGCCCGTCCCTGCGGTAGCGCCGGTCCCATGCCTTCAGGTAGGGAAAGGTGCGGATGCAGTTGATGCAGCTGTAGGTCCAGAAGTCGACCAGCACGACCCGGCCGCGCAGGCCGGCGAGGGTCAGCGGCCGGTCGCCCGACGTGTTGAACCACCGCTCGTTGCCGATGAACTCCGGCGCCCTGCCGAGAACGGGCAAACCCGATCCGGGGCCCGCGGCCGGCGCCGGCGCGCTCGCCGCCCTGGCGCCGATCCCGTGAGCGGAGGCACCGCGGATGTCGGCCAACGCCGACTGCGCCGCGGCGCTGTCCTCGAGCCCTTCGCTGGGATTGACCAGGAAGCTCGGCAGGTCGCTGGCGATCGTGTTCTGGAAGCGGATGTCGTAGTCGCGCAGCATCGCCAGGGCGACGACGACCATCACCGCGCCCATCGCGACCTGCAGGCCGATCCCGCGGCGGGCCAGGGGCGCCACGACCCGGCGCCCGCCGAGCATCAGGAAGTAGAGGACGACCGCGGAGCCGATCCCGTAGCTGAGCGCGACCGCCAGCCTGCCGGCGCTGAATGATTGCGAGGCGGAGACGGTGATGACGCCGGCCAGGATCGGGCCGGCGCAGGGCGCGTAGACGAGGCCGAGGCTGGCGCCGATCGCGGTGCCCGACCAGAAGCCGTCCCCGCGCGAGCGGATGATCCCGGCCCGGCTCGCGAACTGGCTGATCCAGGCCTCCAGCCGGGCTGCCAGCGGTGGGATCATCAGCGTTATCCCGAAGCCGAGCAGGACGACGATCGCCAGCTTCCGCAGGAAGTCGTTGGGCAGGCCGAAGGCGGAGATCACGTAGACCAATGCCACGGTTGCGAAGCTGAAGGAGACCGCCAGCCCGGCGACGATGCCGAGCGGGCGGCGGCGCCCGCCGGTCGCACCGGCCGAGAGCGCGATCGGCAGCACCGGCAACACGCACGGCGACAACGCCGTGGCGGCGCCGGCGAGGAACCCGAAGAGGATCAGCAGTGCCATCTCGTCAACCTTCCCAATAGAGGACTACGGGGAGATGGCGGCCGCGGCTCAGAATCCGCGCCAACCAGTCGACTCAGGTGCCCGGCGGTACCGCGGTGGCCTCGCCCTCGGAACGCCCGACGACCTCGGCCGCCCGCCCCACTCCCTCGCCGATGCCGAAGTGGGAGCAGATCGTCAGCTCGTGCTCGCGCTGCAGCGGCCGCGCCGGGTCGACGACCGGGGCCGTGCTCAGCGCCTCGGCGTCCTCTGCGACCCAGACGCCGAAGGCGGCGCCGGCACAGTTGGCCAGCGGCGCGGCGACGAGCTTGGCGTGGCGACGGCGACCGACCCGGGCGATCAGCCAGGCCGGCTCGCCGGTCTCGGAATCGACGAAGAAGCCCTCGACCTGGCCCACCGCGGCGCCGTCGATCTCGCTGAGCTCGGCGCCGATCCACTTCCGCGCCTCCGACAGCGACGGCATCGCCCCCACCTCAGCCATCGGTCTGGCGCTCCAGCAGCTCGGCCGCGGCGCTGGCCGGGTCGAGCTCGCGCCGCACCACCTGCTCCAGCAGCTCGGCGGTGCGAGGGTCCTCGGCGGCAGTCGACTCGAGCCGCCGCCGCATCCTCGCGGTGGCGATGCCGAGCACCTCGCTGCGCAGGTTGCGGGCCCGGCGCTCGGCCAGGGTGCCTGCCGTCTCGATGAAGGTGCGGTGCTCGTCGATCGCCGTCGCCAGCTCCTCGACGCCCTCGCCGCGGGCGGCCTCGGTGCGCAGGATCGGCACCTTCCAGGCGCCCGGTTCCTGGGAGAGCGCGAGAACGCTGCGCACCTCCCGCACCATCGTGTCGGTCATCGGGTGGTCGGCCTTGTTGACGACGATCACGTCGGGGATCTCCATCACCCCGGCCTTCAGCGCCTGAATCGAGTCGCCCGAGCCGGGCATCAGCGCCAGCACGATCGTGTCGGCGTGGTCGACGATGTCGATCTCGGCCTGGCCGACGCCGACGGTCTCGATCAGGACGTCGTCCTTGCCGGCCGCGTCCATCACCAGCGCCACCTGCAAGGCAGCCTCGGAAAGACCCCCGAGGGCGCCCCGCGAGGCCATCGAGCGGATGAAGACGCCGGGGTCGAGGAAGTGGTCGGAGAGGCGGATGCGGTCGCCCAGCAGGGCGCCGCGGGTGAAGGGGCTGGAGGGATCGATCGAGAGCACCGCGACCTCGCGCTCGGTCTTGCGCAGCTCCGCGGTCAGCGCCCCGATCAGGGTGCTCTTGCCGACTCCCGGCGGGCCGGTGAAGCCGACGATGCGGGCCTTGCCGGTGCGCGGGTAGACCTCGCGGACGAGATCCCAGCCGGCCGGGTCGTCGGACTCGATCAGCGTTATCGCCCGCGCCAGCGCCCGCTTGTCGCCGGCGACGAGGCGCTCGGCGAGGGGGGCTGCTTTGGCGGCGTCGGGCATGGGCGGGTCAGTCTAAAGTGCGGCCCGCCGTGATCCGCTCGATCCAATTCCTCGCCCACCAACGGATGCTGAACCACCGCTACGGCCGCCTGCTCTGGCGCTACCTATGGCGGCGCCTGCTGACCCGGGCCGGCCGACGCTGGCGCACCGACGGCTTCGTCTTCTTCGGCCGCCGACTGGAAATCCAGATCGGCCGCGAGGCCGAGGTCCGCTTCGGGCGCTTCGTCTGGATCGGCGACGGCTCGAAGGTCCGCTGCCACGAGGGCGAGGTCGAGATCGGCGAGAAGACCGTGATCGGCCAGGAGTGCACGATCTCCGCCTACCGCCGGGTGCGGATCGGCGAGCAGTGCGTGATCGCCGACCGGGCGATGTTCATCGACTTCGACCACGGCGTCGTCGAGGTCGAGCGCCCGATCCGCGTCCAGGGCATCTACATGCGCGACGTCGAGGTCGGCTCCAACGTCTGGATCGGCTACGGCGCCTGCATCCTGCGCGGCGTCAGCGTCGGCGACAACTCGATCGTCGGCACCAACGCGGTGGTGACCAGAGACGTCCCCGCCAACGCGGTCGTCGCCGGCAGCCCCGCCCGGGTCATCCGCATGCGCGACGCCCCCGAGCGGCTGAGCTGGCCGAACCCGGTCGAGCCCGACCCGGAGGCCCACACCACCCTGCAGCAGCCCGGCTAGGCAAGGGCTTTTCTCGTGCCTTCCGGCGTCAGTCGAGCGCCGCGGTCAGATCCGTCTTTGCGAAGTCCTCGCCGGCGAAGAGAAGCGGGGCGCCGGAGAGCCGGGCCGTGGCATAGGTCATGCAGTCCCCGTAGTTGAGCCCAGCGGGATGCCGGCCCTTGCCGTAGCGGATGAAGGCGTCCGAGGCAGAGCGCCAATGACGGTCGTCGAACGAGATCACCACCGCGCCCCTCTCCTCCAAGAACCGAGAAACGAGCGCTCGACCGCCCAGACCGAATTTGCCGACCATGACCATCCCGGTCTCCAGCAGGGTAGGCGCGCCGATGCCGATGGCATCGGCGCTGTCCATCGCGCCGGCAAGTCGCCGATGCCCCTGCTCGCGAAAGAGCACGGCAATCACCGCTGAGCTGTCGAGAATCAATATCCCTCCGCTCCGATGCCGAGGATCTCCTCCCGCTCGGCCTTCGTCATCGGAGGCTTGTCGAGTAGTGCGTCGGGGATCTGCGGCCAAATCTCGTCTTCAAGGAAACGCAGGAGGCTGCCGGGCTCACGTCTGTCGCGACCCGCTTCGAGCACGAGCCGATCGCGCCGTTCCCGCAGCGCCTGTCTGACCGCGCCGGTCTTGGTCTCGCCAGCAAGGGATGCCACCTCCGCCGCCAACTTCTCGGCCTCCTCGTTCTTGATGTTGAGTGCCATGGTGGAATTTTAGATCGATTCCACCATTCGCACGCAGAGTAGCAGGTTCGAAATGTATTGTCTGCGCTATAAAGAGAGGGGAGTCGTCTGCCAGGTGGCGCAATGCATTTGCACTGGCTTGGGTGGAAGCCAGGAGGATGTAGATGTGTTGTCTGGCAGACAAAAGGATTCTCTAGGTGGACATTGCCGCTCGTTTCGGGGAGAACCTGACCGTCTATCGCCGCAGAGCGGGCCTCTCTCAGGAAGAGCTGGGGTTCCGCGCCTCGCTGCACCGGACCGAGATCGGCCAGTTGGAGCGGGGAGTCCGCCTGCCGCGCATCGACACCCTGGTCAAGCTCGCGGGCTCGCTCTCGATCCCGCCCGGCGATCTGCTCAAAGGAGTGGCCTGGACGCCCGGCAGGACTAAGGCCGGCCGCTTCAAGATCCGCGAGGACTAGGCGCTCAGGCGGGGCCGAGCGGGGCGCCGGCCAGCTCGGCGTAGACCGCGGCGGTCTGCTCGGCGACGTCGCCCCAGTCGAAGCGACGGACGTGCTCGTAGGCGTCGGCCACGAGGCGGCGGCCAAGCTCGTCGTCGGAGAGGACGCGGATCGCGACGTCGGCGAGGGCGTCGGGGTCGTCGGCGCGGAAGCGCAGGCCGCCTTCCTCGTGGACGACTACCTCGCGCAGGCCGCCGGTGTCGGCGACGATGCAGGGACAGCCGGAGGCCATTGCCTCCAGCGCCACCAGCCCGAAGGGCTCGTAGATCGAGGGGACCACGGTGAGGTCGGCGATCCGGTAGAGCGAGTGCAGCACGTCGTCGCCGATCCAGCCGAGGAATGTGCCGTGCTCCATCAGGCCCAGCTCCTCGGCCTGGCGGTGCAGTTCGGCCTCATGGGTGCCGGAGCCGGCGACCAGGAAGCGGGTGCCCGGAGCCTCTTCGATCACCCGCGGCATCGCCTCCAGCGCCAGCTGGAAGCCCTTCTCGTAGACGAGGCGGCCGATCAGCAGCACCAGCTTCTCCTCCGGGGCAGCGAACTCGGCGCGCAGCCGCTCCAGCTCGGCCGGGCTTTGCGCCTGCAGGTCGTCGGGGTCGATGCCGTTGGGAATGACGCTGATCCGCTTCTCGGCGACGCCGAAGATGTCGACGATCTGCTCGCGCATGTAGTGGGAGCAGGCGATCACCCGCTGCGAGCGGTTGGTTATCCAGCGCTCGACCCCGTGGATGTAGGTCTGTGGGTGCTTGTCGACCCAGCCCTGGTGGCGGCCGTGCTCGGTGGCGTGGATCGTCGTCACCAGCGGCGCTTCGAAGCGCTTGGCGAGGTGGTCGCAGGCGTTGGCGACCAGCCAGTCATGGCCGTGGACGAGGTCGAACTCGTAGCGATCGCCCAGCTCGACGCCGGCGGCCAGCATGTCGGAGTTCATGCGCTCGACCCAGGTGACGAACTCGCCGAGGTCGGTCGGGCGCTTCGGCTCGCGGATGCGGTGGACGACGACGCCGTTGGCGAGCTCCCCGCGCCGGTGACTCCTCGCCGCCGCGGGTCAGCACGTGGACCTCGACGTCGCGCTCGACCATCGCCTCCGAGAGCTTGCGCACGTGGCGGGCCAGCCCGCCCTCGATCAGCGGCGGGTACTCCCAGGAGAGGATCAGGACGCGGGTCATCGCGAGCGGGCGCTACGGCTCCAACAGGGGAGCGAGGCTCAGGTCCGGGGCGAGAGAGCGCATACGCGGATCGGTGACAGAGCCGCAGTCTATGGCCTCCAACAAGGCCCTGGCGTGGTCGGTCGCCCGCTGGTAGGCGTAGTCGCCGGCCTGGCCGCGCTTGTCGAGGAAGGCCCAGTCGCTGGCCTGGGCCGCCAGTAGCTCGCGAGCGGCGCGCATTGCGGCGTCGCGATCGAGGCCGGCGGAAAGCGCCCGCAGCAGTCGCAGCTCCATCCGCCGCGCCCCCCGGGCGAGGTCGGCGACGGCAGGCGAATTCCAGGTCGTGAAGTCCTTCCCCTCCCCCCAGGTGGACGCGGCCAGCTCGCGCTCGACCGGCTCGTGCTCGGCCAGCGCCTGCGGCACGGTGACCGTCCGCACCCCCGCCGCCTCGGCCCCCTCCAGCACCGCTCGCAGCCAGACGGGGCCCTCCGACCACCAGTGGCCGAGCAGCTCGGTGTCGATCGCGAAGACGAGCAGGCCGCGGCGGCCGCGCTCGGCCGCGTAGCGGCGCAGGCGGTCGGCGGCGGCGGCGAGGAACTCGCCCGCCTGCCGCCGGGCGGCCGCTTCGGCCGCGGCGGGGTCGTACGCCCCCCCTCCCACCTTCCACAGCCGCACCCCGCGCAGCGACTTGCCAGCGAACTGGGCGTGGGCGGGGTCGGAGGGGTAGCCGTCGAGCGACCAGAGCCAGCCGATCGACTCCCAGTCGATCGGCAGGGCGACCGGGCCGGCCGGCGTCTGCACCGGCGCCAGAGCCTCCAGCGGCGCCTCGTGGGCGCTCTGATCGACGCAGAACCAGCCCACCCCCCCCTCCGCCAGGCGCCACTCGAGGCCGGGCGCATAAGCGCACTCGGGCAGCCAGAAGCCGCCGTCCCAGCCGAAGCGGCGCCGGTGGGAGCGGATGCCGGCGTCGAGCTGGAGGCGCAGCCCAGCGCGGGTGGCGAGCAGAGGCAGGACGGCGTGGGTGGCCGATGAGGCCGCCAGCGCCACACGGCCCTCGGCGGCCGCCCGCTGGAAGGGCAGCAGGGGATCGCCCCCGGCCGCATCGAGCAGCTCCAGGGCGTGCTGGTAGCGGGCGAGCTCGCCCTCGCAAGCCGGCCGGCACTCGGCCGGGACTTCCGGGATGTCGGCCTCGGCCGCCCCGATCCGCCACTCGACCAGGAACTCGCGCAGGCGCTCCGCCACTCCCGTGTCCTCCAGCTGATCCGCCAGCACCGGCGTCACCGTCATCGTCAGCCGCTCGGCGATCTCCAGCACCGGCAAGTAGGACCGGATCACCGCGTCGAATAGCCACTCCTCGCCGAACGGGTAGGTCCCGAACCCCTCCACGTAGGGCATGTGGGAGTGGAGGACCAACGCCAGGTCGCCGGTGCTCCCGCCCCGGCTCGCCCCACTCATCGGCTCATCCCGTGCGACAGACGGCGACGAAATCCAATGCCGCGTCCAGGTTCCCTTTCCGGAGAGCAAAGTCGGAGGCGGCGATCGCCGGCGTGAAGCGGTCGTAGAAGGGCTTGGTCAGGCCCAAACGCTTGTGGACCGTGTCCCAGCCGAGCTTGATCGCCAGCTCGTGGACGCGCAGCTTGCGAGCGTGGAAGAGGCCGTAGAGCTCGACCCTGCCGAAGTGGTCCTCGCAGAGCCGGCGGAACTCCTCGGCGCGGTACTCGTGGACGTGCCAGGGGTTGTCGGACTTCTCCGCTCCGGGGGGCGCCAGGGTTAGCAGGTTGGGGGTGGAGACGAAGGCGACGCCGCCGGGCTCGAGCATCGACTTGAAGTGCTCGAGGATCGCGCCCGCGTCCTCGACGTGCTCGATCGTCTGCAGGAAGACGACGGCGTCGCAGGGCTCGGCGAAGCTCTCGACCAGGTCGCGCTCGAAGCGCAGGTTGGGGCGGGTGTAGCGCAGCCGAGCGTGCTCGTGGGCCTCCGGGTTGGCGTCGACGCCAACCACGGTCGCGGCGCTGCCGGCGAGGGCATTGGAGCCGTAGCCCTCGCCGCAGGCCATGTCGACGACGCGCTTGCCGGCGACCCGGGCCGCGATCCACTCGTAGACGACGAGGTGGCGCCGGTACCAGTAGTTCTCCTCGGGGACGTCGGGCAGCGTCCGCTCCCCGGTCAGCGGCAACGGCGGCACCCCATCGGGTTGGTTCAGCTGGACGTATTCGCGCTCCATCGAATTCTGGACCGTATTGCGTAGAGTTCCGCGCCGATGCCAGCCTCCCCGACCGCCACCCCCGAGCACATCAAGGACGCCAACACCCGCTACCACGACGCGGCCGCCGACGAATACGACGCCAAGTGGGGCATCGACTTCGGCGACACCGGTCAGGAGCAGGTGCGGCTGAAGCTGGTCAAGGCACTGGGCGGGCGCAAGGGCGAGTCCTTTGGCGACGCCCTGGAGATCGGCTCGGGCACCGGCTACTTCTCGCTCAACCTGGTCCAGCTCGGCGTCATCGATCGCCTTACCGCGACCGACATCTCGCCGGGAATGCTAAAGCGGCTGCAGGCCACCGCCGCCGCGCTCGGCGTCGAGGCCGTCACCACCGTCGCCACCGAGGCGGAGACGCTGCCCTTCGAGGACGAGAGCTTCGACCTCGTCTTCGGCCATGCCGTCCTCCACCACATCCCCGACCTCGACCGGGCGTTCGCGGAATTCCACCGCGTGCTGCGGCCGGGCGGCGCGATCGCCTTCGCCGGCGAGCCCTCGCGCTACGGCGACCGGCTGGCGGCGCTGCCGAAGCGGGTCGGAATGCTGGCCGCGCCCGCCTGGCGGCGACTGACCGGCGCCCAGCGCCGCGCCGTCGCCGAGGCCGACCTCTCCAACGGCCACTCGCTGGAGGGCGAGGTCGACGTCCACGCCTTCGCCCCCGCCGATCTACGCAAGCTGCTGCGCGACGGCGGCTTCGAGCAGCGCCACGTCGGCGGCGAGGAGCTGCTCTCCAACGCCTGGGGCTGGGGCCTGCGCACGGTCGAGTCGAGCGCCGAGCCGGACTCGGTCCCGTGGGGCTGGCGCAACTTCGCCTTCCGCAGCTACATCGCCCTGCAGAAGGTGGACACGCGGGTGCTCGAGCCTTATCTGCCGGCGGAGCTCTTCTACAACCTGCTCGTGTCGGCGCGGAAGCCGGCTTAGCTCGGTTACCTCGAAGGCTGAGGAGGGTGGGGCATCCTCCTACCTTCGCTGGGCTATTCGCCTGGAGAGACATCGGCAGTCCTAGATTGCCCTCTCGGGCGAATAGCTAACGCCGCTCGTACGGAGGATGCCCCACCCTCCTAGCAATCGGGGTCACCTCTCAACCGAGAAGGACCGGGATCGGGCGGGCAACCGTTCCTGCTGGCGAACCCTTGGCGCGGTCTGAGAGGAGGGGTCGGGGTACCTCTCGTACGAGCGGCGTTAGATTTTCGCCCGAGGACTCGATCTCGGACAGCCGCCTTCTCCCAGGCGAAAATCCCAGCGAAGGTAGAGAGGTACCCCGGCCCCTCCCCTGCATACCCCCCGAAGTAAGTCGTTCTAGCTAGCCCGCCCGAGCCTGGCCCGGAAGAGCTTTACCTTGGAGTCGATCCCCTTCAGCCGCCGCTCGCCGATGTAGGTGTAGGCGAAATCCTCACCCGCCGCCTCCTTGACGGCCGAGTCGACGACGACGCTGCCGGGGCGGGCGACGCCGGTGATGCGGCTGGAGAGGTTGACCGGGCGGCCGTAGTAGTCGCCCGACTGGGGCAGCACCGCGCCGCAGGCCAAGCCCGCCCGCAGCAGCGGGAACTCGTCGCCTTCGGCTTCGGCGGCGGCGATCAGGGCCAGGCTCGCGCTCAGCATCGACTCGGCCTCGGTGGAGACGAACATCACCGCGTCGCCGATCGTCTTCACCAGCCGCACCGGCGGTTCGGCGACGGCGGTCGCCATCTCCTCGAGGCGACCGGCGACCAGGCCCAGCTCCTCGGCCGGGATCTCCTCGCCGAGGCGGGTGAACTCGACCAGGTCGGCAAAGCAGACGGTGAGGTTGACGGTGCCGCCGAGGCCCCCGGAGGCGAGGTCGGCGGTGGCGATGACGTCGCGGCGGATCTGCTCGAGCATGTTCGCCTGCAGGGCGTGGACGATGGTGGGACCGACCAGCGGCATCAGGAACTCGGCGGCGGCGGCGAAGCGCAGCGCCAGGTCGCGCTCGCTGTCGCCGGGCTGGGCCAGGGTTTTGATCACCAGCTCGCGGTTGGCCTCGGCGATCCGCGAGGTGCCCATGCCGATCGTGCGCGCGACCTGCAGCATCCCCTCCTCCGGCAGGCCGGCATCGCGGAAGGCCTTCATCCGCCGCGCCGCGTCGAGGTCGGCCTCAGTGCCCCGAGGCTCGTCGGGATCGGTGTAGGGAACGCCAAGCGCGGCGCTGAAGCGCCGCAACTGCTCGAGGTCGATGCCGACGATCTCGGCGATTTCCCGCGCCGTGTAGCGGCGCCCGTCCCCGGCCAGGGCGCGCTCGACCGGCAGCAGCGCCAGCCGCCCGGCGTTGACCGCATCGCGCAGCTCCTCCAGCGGCACCCCTTCGGCCGCCATCTCCTCCAGCAACCTCAGCCGCGCCGCGCGCGCCGCGCCCTCGAGGTCGTCGAGCAGTCCCTCGGCCTCGAAATCGATCTCGGGAGCGGTGGCCATCGCCGCATTCTCGCCTAATCGGCGTAAGCGACGGCGCCGCCGCGGCGGGGATCGCCGGCGCCGCTGAGGACGCCGCTGCGCGGGTCGCGGGCGACGGCCTGGACGCCACCGAAGAAGAGGTTGATCGCCGGACGGCGGGCGACCGCGAGCCCGCGCGCCTCCAGCCGCGCCAGCGCCGCCTCGTCGATCCCGGGCTCGGCCTGGAGGAGGCCCCCCTCGAAGTGCAGTCGCGGCGCGTCGACCGCCGCCGCCACCGGCAGCCCCTGCTCGACGGCGCGGACGACCGTCTGCAGGATCGCCGAGCGGATGCGGTTGGAGCCGGCGCTGCCGACCCCGAGCACGATCTCGCCGTCGCGCAGGACCACGGTCGGAGCCATCATCGAGGGCACCCGGCGGCCCGGCCGGATGCGATGGAAGCCGAGTGGGTTGAGGTCCTCCTCGCCGAGCATGTTGTTGAGGATCACCCCCGTCCCCGGCACCAGCACCCCGGACCCGGACCCGTTCGAGCAGGTGACGCTGGCGCACATCCCGTCGCCGTCGAGCACCGAGATGTGGGTGGTCGAGCCGAGCAGGTCGCCGGCGGCAAGGTCGAGCCCGGCCGGCTCGAGGAAGCCAGCCTCCATCCCCTCCTCATACAGCGCCTCGGCGAACTCGGCGCCGCGTTGGCGGTTGGCGGCGTCCATCGCCGCGACCAGCTGCTCGGGGTCGCTGCGCTCGCCGAGGCGCTCAAGCAACCCGAGGCTGAAGGCGATCAGGATCCCGCCGGAGGAGGGCGGCGGGTTGGTCAGCACCTCGGCGCCGCGGAAGGGAGCGCGGATCGGCTTGCGCTCGATCGCCTCGTAGGCGGCGAAGTCGCCGCGGCCGAGGGTGCCGCCGTTGGCAACGACGAAGTCGCTGAGGGCGGCCGCCACCTCGCCGCGGCAGAACGGCTCCGCCCCTTCGGCCCCGAACCGTTCCAGCGCCTCCGCCAGCTCGCCGAAGCGGAAGCTGTCGCCCTCGCGCAGCGGCTCGCCATGCGGCGCGTAGAGCTCCCGGGTGCCGTCCAGGCGCTCGTGGATCGGGGCGAGGATGTCGAGGATGTAGGCCTGCTCGGCGTTGACCGGCGCCCCCTCCCGGGCCAGCCGGATGCCGGGTCCGACGAGGTGGGCCAGCGGGACCGAGCCGAAGCGCTCCAGCGCCCGCACCAGCCCGGCGGCGGTGCCCGGCACCCCACAGGAAGCCGGGCCGACGTAGAACGTCTGCACCGTCTCGGCGTCGAAGTGGACCGGGACCGGGGCCAGCTCGGTGCGGCGCTCGGTCCCGTCCAGGCCCGGGGCGGCGACGAAGAAGTCGATCAGCGCCGTCTCCTCGCCGCGGTGGACCATCATGTAGCCGCCAGCGCCGAACCCGGTAAGCGGGCTCTCGACGGCAAACGAGGCGAGTACCGCGCAGACCGCGGCGTCGACGGCGTTGCCGCCATCGCGCAGGACGCCGGCGCCGGCCTCGGCGGTGAGCGGGTGGCCGGCGGCGACGACCCCTCTCATCGGGCGCAGCTTGTTCTAGCCGGGGAGAAACTCGGGAACGTCGATCCCGAGCTCGCCGGAGCGCTCGGGCGGGCGGCCGCGACCGCTGTCCTTGGTGCGGCGGATGGTCGGCTCGGCGGAGCGCCGCGGCGGGTTGGGCCGGCCGTCGAAGCGGGTGGCGACGACGGTGACCCAGATCTGGTCGGAGAGCTCGTCGTCGACGTTGGCGCCGAAGATGATGTTGGCGTCGGGGTGAGCGGCCTCGCCGACCACCTTGGCTGCCTCCGAGACCTCGACCAGGGAGAGGTCGGAGCCGCCGGTGATCGAGAGCAAGATCGCCCGGGCTCCCTCCATCGAGGTCTCCAGCAGCGGCGAGGAGATCGCTTTCTCGGCGGCGAGGATGGCGCGCTCGTTGCCATGCGCCATGCCAATCCCGAGCAGGGCGCGGCCGGCGTCGGACATGATCGTCCGCACGTCGGCGAAGTCGAGGTTGATCACGGCCGGCAAAGTGACCAGGTCGGAGATGCCCTGGACGCCCTGGCGCAGGACGTCGTCGGCGACCTGGAAGGCCTCGACCATCGAGGTCTGCTGGTCGAGCACCTCGAGCAGGCGGTCGTTGGGGACGACGATCAGGGTGTCGACCTCGGCGGCGAGCTCCTCGATCCCCTTGTTGGCCTGACTGCCGCGGCGGTTGCCCTCGAAGGTGAACGGCTTGGTGACGATGCCGACGGTGAGGGCACCGACCTCGCGAGCGAGGCGGGCGACGACCGGGGCGGCGCCGCTGCCGGTGCCACCGCCGGCTCCGGCGGCGACGAAGACCATGTCCGAGCCCTTGAGCAGGCGCTTGATCTTGTCCTGCTCCTCGAAAGCGGAGCGGTGCCCGACCTCTGGATCGGCACCGGCGCCGAGGCCGCGCGTCTGCTCGTCGCCGATGTGGACGGTGACGTCGGCGACGCAGAGCTGCAGGGACTGAAGGTCGGTGTTGACGGCCATGAACTCGACCCCGGGGATGCGGGCGTCGACCATGCGGTTGACCGCGTTGACGCCGGCACCGCCGACGCCGACGACTTTGATCACCGGCTGGTGCGGCTCGCCGCTGCCGGGCGGCTCGTAGGCCGGCTCTTCGCGGCCGTAGCGCGGGTTGCTCACCGAAGGTTCCTCATGGCGCTCATAGCGCGGCTTCGGTTCCTCGGAGAAGACGCGCTTGAGGCGCTCCGGGGGAGTCTCGGCCGGAGGTCCTTCGCCTATCGGGCCCGCAGAATCTTGGTCGAACAAAGGCGTCTCCGCCGTGGGTGGCGCGGATGGACGCTCCTCGCCCGCAGCTTGCGAGGACGAGGAGTGCTCGTCCGCGACAGGACCCGCGGCCTGAGGCTCCTGCGCTTCGGCCTCCTTCTTGGCCTCGGCCGGGTCTTCCCTGCCGTAGCGGGGCGCCTCCGGCGGATCGGCGGGGGCGTCCTCCGCGGTCGAGCGGAAGAGGTCGGAGAGGGGACCCTCACGCATGCTTGCGCGCTTATTGCGACGAGCCATTCGCCAGAACCTCCTTCGCCAACTCCCGGTAGTAGTTCGCGGCGCTGCTGCCGGAATCGTACTTGAGGACGCTGGCGCCCTTGACGGGAGCCTCGGCGAATTTGATCGCCTTGCGGATCCGGGACTTGAAGACGAGGTCGCCGAAGTTCTCTTCGAGGATTTCCACCGCCTCCTTGGCGTGGACGGTCCGCGCATCGAGCATCGTCGGCAGGATGCCCTCGATCTTGACGTCGGGGTTGAGGTTCTCTTGGATCATCTTCAACGTGTTCTGAAGCTGGACCAGCCCGCGCATCGAGAGATACTCGCACTGGACGGGGACAATCACTTTGTTCGCCACGGTGAGAGCGTTGATGGTCAGCAGCCCGAGGCTCGGCGGCGTGTCGATGCAGACGAAGTCGTAGTCGCCGGCAACCTCTTTCAGCGCCTTCTCCAGCGAGCGCTCGCGGCCGATCTTGGTGCTCATCGCGATCTCGGCGCCGGCCAGGTCGATCGAGGCGACGGCGATGTCGATCTCGCGCTTGACGATGATCTCGCTGATCGGCATGTCGTTGACGAGCACGTCATAGAGGCTCTTCTCGACCTTGTCCGGGTCGATTCCCTGACTCATCGTCAGGTTGCCCTGAGGATCGAGGTCGATGCAGAGCACCCGGTAGCCGGACTCGGCGAAGGCGACGGCGAGGTTGAGGGTCGTGGTGGTCTTGGCCACCCCGCCCTTCTGGTTGGCGAAGGCGATGACGTCGGCGTGCTTGACCGGAACCTCCGGCTCGGCCGCTTCCCGCGCCACGTCGAGGCGGCTCGGCGCGATCAGGTCCCTGGGCATCATCCGCGCCGGCTCCTCCGGCTCAGCCTTGGCCGGCGCCGGGGCGACAGCCACTCGTGCCTCAGGCGCAGCGGGTGCTGACTCAATCGGCGTGGCCGGTCCCGAAGCCTCAGGCGCCCCTCCCGCGGGCGGCGTGGAAGATGGCTCCTCGCCCGCAGCTTGCGAGGACGAGGAGTCGTCCTCCGCGACAGGACCCGCGGGCCGTGGCTCCTTGGTCCCGAGGTCGTCGTCCCCCTTCCAGGTGTCAGCACCCGAGCGCTCGGGTACCGCTTCCTCCATACGCTGGAGCTCTTCGACGATCGGATGCTGCTCGTCGACCTGTATAGGAGCTGGCTTCGGCTTGCGGCTTAGAAATCCCATTGCGCCGATATTCGTATGGGGGGCCGCTTTTCCTGCCGGCCCTCGAAATTGCTAGGAATTGCCCGATCCCCGAGCTCCTCGACAAGCGACTGGTGATCGTCACCGGCAAGGGTGGCGTCGGCAAGACGACGGTCGCCGTGGCGCTCGGGCTGCGTGCCGCCGCCGAAGGCAAGCGCACGATCGTCTGCGAGGTCGCCTCGCAGGAGAACGCCTCGCGGATGTTCGACCACACCGAGGTCGGCTTCCACGAGGTCGAGATGGAGGAGAACCTCTGGTCGATCTCGATCGACCCCGACGAGTCGATGCGCGAGTACGTGCTGCTGCAGCTGAAGGTGCGGGCGATGCGCGACATGCTCTTCCGCAGCCGCATCTTCAACTACCTCGCCGCCGCCACCCCCGGGCTGAAGGAGCTGGTCACGATCGGCAAGATCTGGGAGCTGGCCCAGCTCGACCGCAAGGTCAAGAAGGGGCGCAAGTACGACCTGGTGATCGTCGATGCCCCTGCCACCGGCCACGGCATCGGCTTCCTGCAGACGCCGCGCACCTTCGCCAACATCGCCCGGGTCGGCCCGATCCACTCCCAGGCGCAGACCCTCGACCGCTTCATCACCGACCACGAGCACACCGGCACCGCGATCGTGGCCCTGCCGGAGGAGATGCCGGTCAACGAGTCGGCGGCGCTGGAGCAGGATCTGCGTGACGAGGTCGGGGTCGCGGTCGACCGCATCTACCTCAACGGCCTCTACCCGGAGCGCTTCTCCAAACCGGAGGCCGAGCGCCTCGAGGCGCTGGCCACGACCGGGGAGGGCGCGCTGAGGGCGGCGGCGCGGGCGGCCCTTTCCGAGCAGGGTCGCGCCCGCTCGCAACGGGCCCAGCTGGCCCGCTTGCGACGACGGGTCGAGGCGCCGGTCAAGACCCTGCCCTTCCTCTTCGAGCCCGACCTCGGGCCCGAGGCGGCCCGCCGTCTCTCCAAGAGGCTCTCCTGATGCCGACGCTGAGCGACGTCCTCGAGGGCAAGGAGATCTGCATCTGCGCCGGCTCCGGCGGGGTCGGCAAGACGACCACCTCGGCGGCAATCGCGACCGGGATGGCGGCGCGGGGCCTGAAGGTCTGCGTGCTGACGATCGACCCGGCCAAGCGCCTTGCCGACTCGCTCGGACTGAAGGAGCTGGGCAACGAGGCGCGCCGCGTCGACCCGGCCCTGTTCGAGCAACAGGGCGTCGAGATGAAGGGTGAGCTGTGGGCGATGATGCTCGATGCCAAGGCCACCTTCGACGAGCTGGTGGCGCGCCAGGCGCCGGACGAGGAGGCGCGGGATCGCGTCCTCGAAAACCGCATCTACCAGCAGATCTCCAGCGCCCTGGCCGGCTCCCAGGAGTACATGGCGATGGAGAAGCTGTTCGAGCTGCACACCGAGGGAAAGTTCGACCTGCTGGTGCTCGACACGCCGCCGACCCGCAACGCCCTCGACTTCCTCGACGCCCCCAAACGACTCACCCAGTTCATCGAGGGGCGCTCGCTGCGGATGTTCATGAAGCCGACCGGACTGGCGGCGAAGGTCGCCGGGCGCGGTGCCTCGGTGGCGCTCAGCGTCTTCAAGCGCATCGTCGGCTTCGACCTGCTGGCCGACCTGGCAGAGTTCTTCAACGCCTTCAGCGGCATGGTCGACGGCTTTCAGGCGCGGGCCAAGCGGGTCAACAAGCTGCTGGCCGATCCCGGCACCTGCTTCCTGGTCGTCTGCGGCCCGCAGGGCGAGCCGGTCGACGAGGCCGTCTACTTCCACCGCAAACTGGTCGAGGCGAAGCTGCCCTTCGGCGGCGTCATCGTCAACAAGGTCCACTACCCGGCGGAGAAGCTGAGCGGCGACGTCGAGGACCTGCCGGCGACCCTGGCCGAGAAGCTCGGCGACGAGGACCTGGCGAAGCGGGTGGCGGCGAACTTCTCCGACTACCAGGCACTGGCCGAGCGCGATGAGCGCAACATCAAGCGCCTGGCGACCGAGCTGCGCACCCGCGGCGTGATCCGCGTCCCCTACCTCGATGAGGACGTCCACGACCTCGCCGGCCTAGCCGAGATCAACCGCTACCTGTTCGCCACGGGTAAAGAGCGGGTGGCGATGGCGGCCGGCCGCGCCTAGCTGGCGTTGCGCGAGTACTCGAACTCGAGGTGGCTGACCTCCCAGTCGGCGTCCTCGGGGACCGGGAAGAGGTGGCGCACGCGCGGGGTGTCGATGCGCTCGCGATGCTCGATGTCGCGCTCGCTGGCGGCGGGCCACTCGAGCGAGTCGCCGCGGCGATCACCGGAGACCTCCTCGAGCCACGGCGTGGCCGTGATCTTGATCTCGTCCTCGGCCGGGATCGGCTCCATGATGCGGGTTTCCTGCTCCATGTCGGTCTCCTCGGTTGATGCGATATCGATGGGCTCGGGGGGCACGGCGGGAGGCGGAAGCTGTTCGATCTTGATCTCGGCCTGGGGCGCAACCGGCTCGACAGGTGCGACCGCTGCCACGACGGCCTCGATCTCATCGCCGGCGGTGAAGGCGATCTCGGCGTCGCCACCTTCCAGCCCGGCGGTGATGAGGGTCTCGTCGGCGGTGGTGTTGAGGTCGTCGCCGAGCTCGCCGAGGGCGGCCTGGAGCAGCAGCCTGCGAACGCCTTGCTCGGCCCAGCCGGCCAGCTGCACGCCGTTCTCCAGCGAGCGGCCGTTCATCAGCGCCCGCTCCAGCTCGAGCGTGTCCTCGACCTTCTCGCGGGCCTCGATCCGGTCGAGGGAGTCATCGGAGATCAGCGCCGCGGCGCGCATCGGTAGCGAGGCACCGACGGGGCCGTGGCCCTCGAGCACGGCGCGCAGAGCCAGAAGGTAGTCGCTGAGCCCGTCGAGGGTGCTCTCGCGCTCGCAGCCCATCTCGAAGCGGCCGACCGCCCAGGTGAGGGCGCTGTCGGGATCGGGACGGGCCTCCAACGTGCTCGCCAGCTCGACCAGCTCGCTCGCCTCGTCCTCGTTGAGGCGGTAGCCGCCGGCACGCGTCGCCGGGGCGCCGGTGGCGATCCGCCGCCAGCAGCCCTCACCGGTCGGGGCAAAGGCGTAAGGACCGAGGCCGATGCCGCCGCCCTTGAAGAGCCTCATCACGCTGATCAGCTCGCGCAGCTGGTTGAGAGCCGCCTCGGCGCCTTCCTGCTCGTGCTGCTCGGCGACGGCCAGGTACTGGGGCTCCCAGGAGGCACGGCCCATGCCCTCGCTGCGCATCGCCTCGATCGGGGCGTCGATCGCGTCGGAGCGCACCACGCGCACTCCGTGGGGCAGCTGCAGCCGGGCGATCGACATCCGCAGCCCGACCACGGGGACGATCACCAATTCGGCGTCGTCGGCACCGCGGGCTTCGGCATCGAGCATCGAGAGGGCGCTGTCGAGCCGCGCCCGGTCGAGCGAGAACTCGGTCGACCCCTCCCAGAGCGCGGAAATGAAGACTGTAAGCATCCGTTCGGCCCGCTCACCCGGATCGGCGGGAACGGCCTCGCCCCGTGCCTCCAGGTAGGTGGCGGCCACACCGACCTCGACCGCCGCCTCGCGGGCAGGGCCGAAGCTGGGCAGCGAGCACAGCTCCTTGGCCCGCTCCTCGACGAAGCGCGAGGTCAGTGGCACGTAGCTGTAGAAGGCCGAGTCGTCGCCGTCATCGGCGGAAACGTCGAAGGGGATCTGGTCGCCGCTGGCGACCAGGCTGCTGAAGCGCGTCGCGGCCTCGGTGGCCAGTCGCTTCAGCGCTTCGTTGAGCAGGAAGTCACGCACGGCTCAGGCTTCCGCCCCCCACCCCTCGCTCCTGCGCCTGCACGACGCATTGCAAACGCGCCGGTTTTGGACGTTTGTCCTAGACGGCGGCGGGCTCGGCGTCGGCCGCCAGTAGCCAGCGGGTGCCGTACTTGCGCATGTCGTCGATCAGCGGCACCAGCGCCTCGCCCTTTGTGGTCAGTGCGTACTCGACCCGCGGGGGGACCTCGGGATAGGTGTGCCGCTCGACGATCCCCTCCTCCTCCAGCGCCCGCAGCCGCAACGAGAGCGTGCGCGGGCTGATCCCCTCGAGAGAGCGCTCCAGCTCGCAGAAGCGGCTGCTGCCGTCGGCAAGATCGCGGATCAGCAGCAGCGTCCACTTGCCGCAGACAACCTCGGCGGTGCGGCAAACGGGGCAGGTGGAGTTGCTCAGTGCGCTCATCGTCAAATCGAGGCGGAGTTTTCAAACGCCTCGCTTCATCAAGTGTAGCCACATGGCTTCACTAACTGAAGCATTGGGCAAAGTCAGGCCCGATCGGGATTTCCACCCGCACCGGCTAAAGCCGCGGGCGCGGGCGTCCGATGCCTAAGGCATGAAGTTCCCCCCTGCGCGCATGACCCCCGGCAATCAGGCCGGCTTCGCCCTGATCGAGGTGGTGGTCAGCGCCTTGATCCTGGCCACGGTCACGGGCGGGGTCATCCGTCTCGTCAGCGCGACCGGGAAGACCGGAGCCGAGGAGCGCCACCGCTCGCAGGCGTACTCCGTCGCCCAGGAAGACCAGACGCGCCTGCGATCGACGCGGGTCGCCGACCTTGCCACCGCCGTCGCGCCGCGGTCGGTGACGCTAAACGGGGTCGCCTACGAAGTCACTTCCAACGCGACCTTCGTCGCCGACAAAACGGGCGCCACCACCTGTGGCTCGGGAGCCCGGGCCGACTACGTCAAACTCCGCTCGAAAGTCACCTGGCCGAGCATGCGCAGCGGCGCCGCTGCCGCCGAAATCGAGAGCGTCGTCTCGCCGGTGAGTGGCTCTCTCGACCCGACCAGCGGCAACCTCTCAGTCGTCGTCAACAACGCCTCGGTTCCGGCCGTGCCGATCTCCGGCGTCGGCCTCAGTGGGGCCGGACCGGGCTCCTTCAGCGGCTCCACCGACTCCAACGGCTGCGCGCTCTTCGGCGGCCAGCCCGAAGGTAACTACACGCTGACCCCGACCCTGGGCTCGGAATACGTCGACAAGAACGGCAAAGCACCGTCGCCGATCACGGTCGGGATCACGTCCGGCACCACCACCCCGGTCGTGCTCGAGTACGACAAAGCCGGGACGGTCGAACTCGGCTTCACCGCAAGGGGCAGCGATGGAGTCGTCAGAGCTTCCTCGGCCGACTCGGTCACCGCCTCGGCCACGGACCTCACCGGTGGGTTGAAAAAGTTTGGGACCCCGGGGGGAACCCCTGTCGCCGGCGTCAAAGCCACTCCTCTCTATCCGTTCAACTACAGCTATTACTTCTACGCAGGTTCGTGTGAAGCGAACAAGCCCGAAGCCGGCCAGGGCGTCAGCGTCCAAGCACCGGCGGGAGCGAGCACGAGTGCGACGATTCAGCTGCCGGCGCTGTACCTGACCGTCAAAGACGGCAACGGCAACGCCATCAGCGGCGCAAAAGTCACCGCAACCGACACTCAATGCTCGGTCGGGTCGACGCCGGTCATGCGCTCCTACACCACCAACGGCACCGGCAACCTGCCCGACCCCGGACTCACCTGGAGCACTTACGAACTCTGCGCCTCCGCCACCGTCAACACCAAGGTGAGGCGCGTCAAGACCACCGCGGTGGTCAAAAGCCTCACGGGTACCACGCTGACGATGACGATCCCGAACAACGCCACGCAAAACAGCTGCCCATGAACCACGTCACCCTGTCCGAAGACGAGAGCGGCATGACCCTGGTCGAGCTTCTAGTCGCGATGAGCGCGGGCGTGGTCGTAATGACCGGCGTCGTCCTGGCGATGATCGTGACGATGCGGGAGACCAACAGGGTCGCCAGTCACGTCGACGCGAACCAGCGGGCGCGCATCACGATGACGAAGATCATCAACCAGCTGCACTCCGCCTGCGTCGCACCGCAGGTGGCCCCCGTGCGAGAAGACAGCACCGGCACCATGCTCAGCTTCCTGCACCAGTCGGGCGCAACCGTGGCGCCGACCCCCGTGCTCAGCCGGATCAGCCTCAGCGGAACCACTCTGAGCCAGTCGGACTACCAGGCGACGGGCGGCGCTGCTCCCGACTGGACCTTCTCTAGCACCCCCTCGTCGACCGTCCAGCTGATGACCGGGGTCAGCCCGATCTCGGCAAGCGTCCCCGTCTTCCGCTATTACGCCTACGCGAGCGGAAAAGTCTCCGCGACCCCCCTTTCGGCGGCTCCACTGGGCGCAAACGCAAGCAGCACCGTTCAGGTCAACGTCGCCTTCGAGACGACCCCGGCGAGGACGATCGCGGGCGATACCAACGCCCAGACCGAGATCCAGAACGCCGCCCTGCTGCGGCTAACTCCGCCCGGCTACAGCTCGACCACCGCCAACTTGCCATGCCAGTGAGAAATCCGCATCAAGAGGATGGGTTCACGATGATCGCGACCGTGATCGCGATGTCGATCGTGATGCTGCTGGCCGCAGTCGCGGTCGCCGCCGTCAACAGCGACACGCACCTCACCGCCCGTGACCTGGACAACAAACAGGCCTTCGAGGCTGCCAAAGCCGGGATCGACGACTACGCCTACCATCTCGCTTCGAACAGCGGCTACTGGTCGGAATGCGCCGGAGAAAAAAGCGCAGCCCCGGAAGAATTCAGCGCTGTCAACCAGCAGAACTCGACCGCAAAGAAACGGTCTGTCCCCGGCGGCACCGGAGCAACCTACGCAATCGAACTGCTGCCGGCGACCGGGCAGACGCAATGCGACCCGACCACGATCCAGACCGCGACCAACACCATGATCGAGACCGGTGAAACGCTTCCAGGGTCATTTCGGATTCGCTCCATCGGGTTCTCGGGCCCCACGAAAGCCTCGATCGTCGCCACCTTCAAACCACCGAGCTTCCTCGACTACGTCTACTTCACCCAGCGCGAGACGCTCGACCCCGTCTCCTATGGCTTCGAAGCGGGCTCGGAAGAACTCCTCAAAGCCTATTCGCAGTGCTGGCTGACCTGGCAGCAGGGACGTTACGACACGCCGATTAGGGAATACTACGTGACCAACTCCAAAGGCAAAAAAGAACTGATCAAAGAATACTGTTTCAAAATCTCGTTCGCCACCGGCGATCAGATCAAAGGCCCAGTTCACACCAACGACGCGATGGCCATCAACGGCACCCCTACGCTCGGGCGTGTCGGCAAAGCAGACAAGATCGAAGTCGGTGCGGAATCGCCCGGCTGGTATCCGACCTCGACCGGCAGCGTACCGAACTTCGTTGGCACCTTCGTGATGAAAGCGCCGGTACTGATCCCCCCCGCCAGCAACTCGCAGCTGGCTACGATCGCCCAACCCGCGTTCAGATACACGGGTCAGGTCCGGATCTGCCTCAGCGGAAGCGAAATGACGGTCGGCAACAAAGAAGGCAAATGCACCGGCCTCTACTCCGGATCGATCCCGTCCAACGGCGTCATCTACGTCTCCAACG
This sequence comes from uncultured Solirubrobacterales bacterium, assembly GCA_963812145.1. Classification (GTDB taxonomy): domain Bacteria; phylum Actinomycetota; class Thermoleophilia; order Solirubrobacterales; family 70-9; genus VAYN01. The sequence goes on along the minus strand of CAWEUG010000001.1, from coordinate 453,475 downwards.
ACACCTGCAGCGACCCCCCCTACTCGCCTTTCAACGCCACCTACCCTGAAACGTCTGGGTGCGGCAACGTCTACATCAAAGGCAACTACTCGAGCCAGCTGACGATCGCCGCCCAGAACGACATCATCATCAACGGCAACCTCACCCGATCCAGCAACGGCATGCTGGGATTGATCGCCAACAACTTCGTCCGCATCTATCACCCGTTCTGCAAAAAAGGCGTGACGAGCTGCACGACCGAAATGGGCGAGACCGAACACGAAGACTGCAACGGCGGTCAGAATGCCAGCGATTCGCTGACGAGCCCTGAAATCGACGCCGCGATCCTGGCGATCGAACACTCCTTCATCGTCGATCACTACGACTGCGGGGCCACGCTCGGAACGCTCAACGTCGAAGGGGCGCTGGCGCAGAAATACCGTGGGCCGGTCGCACTTGGCAGCTCGTCCGGATACGTCAAGAACTACGTCTATGACGATCGGCTCCACTACCAGGAGCCCCCTTACTTCATCGACCCGAAACCCTCCAACTGGGTAATCGGCCGCGAGACGATCGGCTGAAGCAGGGCTCGCTCGCCCCGAGCGAAGCCTGCTTTGGGCATTTTTGCGCCCAAAAGCAAAGGTTTCTCGAATTCCTGTCGATCTAGGAAGAGCACGGGCCTCCAAGCGGGCACGCAGCCTCCAAATGCTTCAGCTGAGAAGAAAAAGGAACGAGAAGTCCGTCGTCGGACTCGAGATCGAGGCGGGCAGCATTGCCGCGGCCGAGGTCCGCGTCAACGGTCGCTCAGAGCTGACCTCGACGGCAATCGCACCGCTCCCGCCGGGTGCCTTCGACGACGGCGAGGTGGTCGATTCCGATGCCATCGCCGAGACCCTGAAAGCGACCTTCGCCGCCCACGGGCTCTCCAAGCGGGTGCGACTCGGCATCGCCAACCAGCGGGTGGTGGTGAGGACGATGCGGCTGCCGGCGATCGACGACCCCGCGGAGCTGAACGCCGCCGTGCGTTTCGAGGCCGAGGAGCGGATCCCAATGCCGCTCGACCAGGCGATTCTCGATCATCGTGTGGTTGGCGGAGTTCCGGCTACGGAGGACGAGGCGGCAAAGATCGACGTCGTCGTCGTCGCCGCCCGCCGCGACATGATCGCCGCCTCCCTGAAGCCGCTTCACGACGCCGGCTTGAAGCCGGTGGGCGTCGACCTCTCGGCCTTCGGCCTGATCCGCGCTCTCAGTGCTACCGGGACCGCGCAGGGAGCCGGCGAGACCCAGGCTCCGCCGGTAACCATCCTCTACGGCAACATCGGCGACGGCACCAACCTCGCGGTCGCGAAAGGGCAATCCTGCCTCTTCACCCGCGTTGCGCCGGTCGGGGTCGAGGGCATTGCCACGGACCTGGCGGCCACCACCGGCCTGGCCCAAGAACACGCACGGCTCTGGCTCGCGCACGTCGGCCTGGCGCAGCCGGTCGAGGCGATCGAGGGAGATCCAAGCCTCGTCGCCAGGGTGCGCGACGCACTGGAGCGAGGCGCCTCCTCCCTGCTCGACGAGATGCGCCTCTCGCTGGACTTCTATGGCGCTCAAGAGGGCGCCTTCCCGGTCGAGCGGATCGTGCTCAGTGGCCCTGGCAGCGCGATCCCCGGGCTCGCTGAGCGGATGGCGCCCATCCTCGGACTGCCGATCGAGCTCGGCCGGCCGCCGGTGCTGGCCGGCCTGGACCCCGCCTCCGCGGCCCGCCTCACCCTCTCCTACGGCCTCGCCCTGGAGGAGTAGAGATGCGCCCGGTCAATCTGATCCCCGCCGAGGAACGCCGTGACGCTCGTCGCCCGATGCGCGGTGGGCCCCTGGCCTACATCGTGCTCGGAGCCCTGCTGCTCGCCGTGGGCGCGGTGACGCTGCTCGTCGTAACCGAGAACCAGATCTCCGACCAGAAGTCCGAACTCGCCGAACTCAGCGAACAGACCGCGAGGGCCGAAGCCCAAGCGAACCGACTCGCCCCCTACACCCAGCTACACGCGATCAGCGTTCAGCGCACCGCGACCGTGGCCAACCTGGCCGACAGCCGCTTCGATTGGGACCAGGTCATGCAGCAGCTGTCGCTGGTCCTCCCCAGCGACGTCTGGCTGACCAACCTCACCGGCTCGGTGCGCCCGGACGTCGCGGTTGGCGGCGGCGAAAACATCGCCCTGCGTCAGGCCGTCCCCGGCCCGGCGCTGTCGCTGGCGGGCTGCGCCTCCGGACAGGAGGCCGTAGCCGGCTTCGTGACCGTGCTGAGGGACATCGACGGGGTCACGCGGGTCGGCGTGCAGTCCTCGAAACTTCCCAACTCAAGCGCCGCCGGCGAGGAAAGCGGTTCCGTCTCGGCCAGCGGCGGCTGCCAGACCCACAAATTCATCGCCCAGTTCCAGATCGTCGTCGCCTTTGACGCGGCGCCGATCCCAGCGGCTTCCACCGGCGAAGGCGAAGTCGAAGTTGCCGCCGCAGCGCCGGAAGAAAGCAGCGAAGCAGAAGGCAGCGAAACGCCGCCGGCCGCAGGGGAAGGTGAATGAGGTGACCTCCTCCGGCTCGAGCAGAGCGATTGTCGGGATGCTGGTCGTAGCGGTCCTGGCGGCTGCGTTCTGGGTCTTGGTTCTCAGCCCCAAGCGACAGCAGGCCGACGGTCTCGCAACTGAAGTGGAACAACAGCAGCTGGCTCTGGGCGAAGCCCAGAATCGCGTCGCCGAAGCAACCGCCGCCAAGGCGGAGTTCGCTGACGACTACCACCAGCTGGTCGTGCTCGGCAAGGCGGTGCCGGCAAATGACGAAACCGCGTCCCTGCTGGTCGAGCTGAATCGCGTCGCCGACCGGGCGGGAGTCAAATTCGAAAGCCTCGATCTGAACTCGGGCGGCGGTAGCGCAGAAGCCGCTGCCAGCGTGGCGCCGGCCGCAGGGCCCACCTCTGCGGTTGCCGCGACGGCAACCCTGCCCCCAACCGAGGCGGAAGCGGCCCTACTGCCGCTGGGCGCGACGATCGGATCGGCAAATCTCGGGGTGATGCCGTACAACCTCGTTTTCACCGGCAGCTTCTTCCAGGTCGCCGACTTCATCCATGGGATCGACGCCCTGATCCGACCCGGCGAGGCCGGGGTCAGCGTCGACGGCCGGCTCGTCACCCTCGACGGCTTCTCCCTCACCGAGGACACCGTTGCAGGGTTTCCCACCCTGACGGCCAACTTCGCGGTTACCACCTATCTGGTGCCACCCGATCAAGGGATCACCGCCGGCGCCACTCCAACCAGCCCGGCAACTCCGGCGGCAACGGAAACCACGACCGCGACCAGCACCCCGTCCTCTTACTCGACCGAATCGGCACGATGAAACGCCTCAAAGGCCCCGAGATCAAAATGCCGGACCTGAAGGTGCCGAAGCCGCTGGCCGACCTCTACTACGACCTCGACGAACGGCACCTAATCCCCGTGGTGGCGATCCTGGTCGTCGCGATCATCGCCATCCCTCTGCTGCTGAGTGGCGCCTCCGATTCTGCCTCCGAAACCCCGGCCGAAGCGGGCGCCAGCGCGAGCGTCGCGCCCAGCTCAAAACCGAGCTCGATGGTCATCGCCAAAGCGACCCCGCGACTGCGCGACTACCGCCGCCGTCTCGATCACCTGCAGCCGAAGGACCCCTTCAAGCCCCACTACACGGGTAGCGACACGGAAGAGACCGGAGCCTCGACCTCGTCGGCGAGCACCACGGAAGCAACCGAAGTCACGGCGACGACGACCGAAAGCACCACGGCCGAAACCGGCGGTGGCGCCTCGCCGGACTCGACCCCCAACCCGGGCGAAGCGGATGTCACCTTCTTCACGTACGCGATCGACGTCAGAGTCGTCCCCGTCTCCGCCGGCGACGGCAAGCCGAGCCAGGCCGAGCCGACCGTCCGCCACGATCTGCCGCCGCTGGTGATGCTGCCGAGCCGGGACACCCCCGCGCTCACCTACGTCGGCCCGAGCCGAGACGAGAAGAAGGCGATCATGCTCGTCTCAGACGACGTCACGGCACTGTTCGGCGACTCCAACTGCGTCCTTGGCTCTCAGTCCTGCCAGCTGCTCGCGCTGGAGCCCGGGGCCCCGGAGACCGTGGTCTTCGGCCCGCGCGGACGCACCTTCCGGATCGAGCTGCTGAAGATCCAGATCCTCACCAGCGATCAGCTCAACCGCGCCGCGCTCGGCAAGCCGAAGCAGCCCAAGCAGTCGCAGCAGCCCGGCAAGTAGGGCTAGCCGAGATAGAGGTCGAGGAGCGCGTCGCCGGCGAGCACGCCGACGACGCCGCCGAAGGCGAGGAAGGGCCCGAACGGGATCGCCGTCTTTCGCGCCGACTGGCCGTGACGGGCGATCAGCGCCAAGCCGACCAGGCTGCCGGCCAGCAGCGCCACGAGAATCGCCGGCGCAACCGCCCGACCGAGGAAGAGCCCCATCGTCGCGGCCAGCTTGACGTCGCCCAGGCCCATGCCCCGCGGATAGGCAAGCGCGACAAGGAAGAACAGCCCGCCGGCGCCGGCGGCTGCGATCGCGCGCTCGGCCAGGCCGCCGGGGTCGGTCGGCAGAGCGATCGCAACGCAGAGGATCGCCCCCACCAGGAGGATCTTGTTGGGAATGACGCGCCGCTCGAGGTCGGTGAGGGTGACCGCTGCCAGCATCGTCACGAAGACGAGGTCGATCGCGATCAGGGCGGCGTCGTCCCACTCGATCACGGTTGCGGCGGCGAAGAGCAGCCCCACCGTCAGCTCGGTCAGCGGGTAGCGGGGGGAAATGCGGACGCCGCAGCACCGAGCCCGGCCCCGCAGGAGCAGCCAGGAGAAAACCGGCACGTTGTCGTAGGCGGCGATCTGGGCCCCGCAGGCGGGACACTGCGAGCGCGGTCCCGCAATCGACATCCCCCGCGGTACGCGATGGGCCACGGCGGTGGCGAAGCTGCCGGCAAGCAGCCCGAATACGAACGCGACAGCGGCGACGGCAACCATTGGGGCGGAGTTGTATCCGACGCCGGCGGCGTCGCCGCCGGCCGACTAGAGACCGGCGCGGATCACCTTGAAGCGCCGACTGGCCCCGGTCGTCTCTTCGTTGCCGACCCCGTCGGTTGCCCTGACTCGCAGGCTGTGGACCTTGAAGCGCAGGCGTGAGACCCGGAACGGGGTCTGGCAGGCCCGCCAGGGACGGCGGTCGAACTTGCAGAAGAAGGTGGTGCCGGGCGCTTCGCCGGCGACGTCGGTGAAGCGGAAGACCGCGACTCGCTTGCGCGTTTTCACGCCGGGCCCGAAGGTGATGCGGGTCAGCGGCGGGCTCGAGTCCTCGACGTATACGACTGGGTCGGAGCACTCCGAGGTCCTACCGGCGTCGTCGATCGCCTCGGCGTAGAACCGCGTCGTCGTGTTCTCCGCAACGGACACCGGGACGCCATCGCTCAGCTGAGAGGCCGGCGCCGAGGCGGCGGGACGGCCGCCACAGATCGAGTTCCTGTAGATCTGGACCCTGGCCGCGCCGGGGGCGCTCCCAAGCACGAGCGGCAACTGGTTGTTCGCCTTCCCCCCCGGCACCGTGTGAAGTTTCGGCGGCGCCGGGGCTGACTGCCCGGACGGCCCGTCGCTCCCGCCGGTAGCTCCACCCCCGGAACCGCTCTCGTCCCCGCCTCCACCGGGAGGAGCGACCGAAACCTCCTGATAGGTCGCAGAGGTGGCCGAGCAAGGCGAGGGAAGCTCCGCCCAGGACGCTCGCGCGTAGAAGGTCGTAGTCGAGTTGTCGGCGACGTCGACCTGGATTCCCTGCGCCGTGAAGGTGCTTGCCGGACCACTGCCGACCGGGCCGCCAGAGCAGCCGGCGTTGACGTATATGGCGACGGTTGAGTCCGCATCGGCGCTGCCGATGATGCGGGGATGGTTGTCGTCGGCCGTTGAGGCGGGGCTGACCGCAGAGACGGTCGGGGCGGTGGGTGGATCGCTCACCTGCCGATAGTCGATGCTGTTAGAGCAGTCGGACACCCCGCTGAGGTCGGTGTTGGTTGCGGAGAAGGTGGTGGTCGAGCCCAGGGCGACGGTCACCGGAATGCCGGAATTTTCGAATTCAGAGGCGGTGCCAGTCTTCAGTTCGGGCCCGGCGCAATCAGGCTGCGCGTAGAGCGTGATCGTCCCTTCTTCACCGCCGGCGGCGGTGAATGGGCCGCCGCTTTGCCCTCGACCCAATCGGGAGATGAAGACTTCGTCGGCCCAGCCGTAGATCCGCGGCGTGGTCGAGACACCCGGGGAGGAGGGATAGGTCCCTCCCAATTTCGGCACTTTGGGAAGCGCCTCTGCGGAGCCGGCAAAGCCGAGCAGAAGCAGGCTGACAAGCGAAAGAGCAAGAGAGCACCTGAGAATCAGGCCGCCCGAGCGCAGGTCAAACGAAGACGGAGACATCAGTGGTGAGTCGGCATCGGCGAGATTTTCGATGAGGACTTCGCAATTCGCTGGACGAACGCACGAGGGGCGGGCACGATGCCCGCCCCTCGTATCGCCCATTTGATCTGAGCGGAGTCCGCAGCCAAACGATGCGCTAGCTGCTCCATTTATTGGTCGAAGGACAACCGCCGCGGTCGGTAGCCGCTGCCGGCACCGTGCAGGGGAACGTGGTGACGCCCCCCACCCGTTTCACCGCGAACGTGTTGCCGATACTCGAGGTGATCACGACTTCATAGGTGGTAGCGGTGGGGCTGGGGGTGACCGCAATGCTTTCGGTGCTAGCCGCCGCCGTTTCGGTCGGCAACGTCGGCTCAATCGCCTTCAACGCAGCGGTGTTGCAGCCAACGTAGGAACCGGTGGTGCTTTCGCTTGCACAGGTCTCCATCGCAACCTGCGCCGAGTGGGCGTTCTCCTTCGCCTTGGCGTCGGTTGCCTTGTTCTTCTGGTTGAAGAACGCCGGCAGCGCGATCGCGGCGAGGATTCCGAGGATGAGCATCACGACGAGAAGCTCGATCAGCGTGAAGCCGGCCTCGCTGTCGCCATTGAGTCGGGCTCCGATTTTCGCCCGGATGTTCTGGAGCAACATAGGTACCTCCTAGTGGACCTATCGTTTGCGCCATTGCCCGGGCTTGGGGCACCGAGACACTGGCAATTACCCCCTCCTCATCGACCCCTAAGCCCCCACCTTTAGCCCTTGCATGGACAAATTCGCCAATTTCCAATTTTGGTTTTTAACCGACGAAAACTGAGGTCGTCAACCAGAAAGAAATGCCAATCCAAGTCGGTAACACGAGAATTACCGATGCCACCCGCCATACGAATGTCTACGTCCCTATCGGCGTGGTACGTGTGTGTTACCGGTCAGCGGATCTTTTCGTAGATGCTGAACATCGGCAGGTACATCGAGATCACGATGAAGCCGACCATTCCGCCGACGAAGACGATCATCAGCGGCTCGATCAGGGCCGTCAGGGCCTTGACCTTGGCGTCGACCTCGGCCTCGTAGAAGTCGGCGATCTTGGTCAGCATGTGCTCGAGCTGTCCGGTTTCCTCGCCGACCGCGATCATGTGACCGACCATCGGCGGAAAGATCGGGTTGGCCTCGATCGGGGCCGCCAGGGAGCCGCCGCGCTTGACCGAGTCATAGACGTCTTCCATCGCCTGCTCGACGACGACGCTGCCGGCCGTCTGCCCGGTCAGCTGGATCGCCTGCAGCATCGGCACGCCGGCGGAGACCGCGCCGGAGAAGGTCCTCGACCAGCGGGCCAAGGCGACTTTCTGGATCACGTCGCCGATTTTGAACGGGATGCGCAGTTTGAACCGGTCCCAGAGCTCGTGCCCGCGCTCGGTCTTCTTCAATCTGACCAGGGTGAAGACGAAAAGCGCAAGCGCGGGGACGATCACGAACCAATAGCCGGTGATCATCTCGGAAGCCTTGATGCAGATCTGGGTCGGGACCGGCAAGGCGGAGCTTTCCTCCGGATGTTCGGCTGCTAGTTCCTCGAAGATGCCGACGAAGACCGGGATCACGAAGGCGACGATCGCGACCAGCACCACGACCGCGACGGTGAAGACCAGCGCCGGGTACATGAGCGCCGATTTGACCTGGCGTCGCAGAACGTCGGCTTTCTCCACCTGGAAGGCGATCCGGTCGAGCGCGTCCTCCAGCCGGCCCGATTGCTCCCCGGAGCGGACCATTGCGCGAAACAGACGGTCGAAGACCTTCGGGTTGCGTTCCATCCCCTGCTCGAGGGTGCTGCCAGCCTCGACGTCCGCCCGGACCGAGGCGGTCGCGGCTTTGATCTGCTCTTCCTGCGTCTGCTCCTCGAGCGTGTGCAGGGTGCGCAGCATCGGCATCCCTGAGGCGACTAGGGTCGCGAACTGGCGCGAGTAGACCGACAGCGCCCGCATGTCGATGCCCTGCCAGCGCCTGAACGCGTCCTCGATGTTGAACGGTTCCTTCTTCTCGGAGACGTCGAGGACGATCAGGCCACGCTGGCGCAGCTGCTCGGAGACCTGGGCCTTGGACTCGGCGTCGAGCTCGCCGACCGACGGGGAGCCGGCCAGATCCATTGCTTTGAAGGCGAAAGTGGTGCCACCGGTCATCGCGAGCTATCCCTCCGTGGTGTAGACGGGTGGCGGCGGCGCACTGGTCTCGCTGACGAGGCCGTTGCCGGGCATCGGCGCCCCGGCTCCGCCCAGCAGGCGCTTCAGCTCCTCAGGAACCGAGGCGCGCTGTTCGGCCAGCTTGCGGTCGATCTTTCCCGCGCGCACCAGCCGCGCCAGGTCGGCATCCATGGTCTGCATCCCCACCGCACCCGAGGTCTGCACCGCGGCGTAGATCTGGTGCGTCTTGCCTTCGCGGATCAGGTTGCGGATCGCCGGGGTCGGGACCAGAACCTCGCAGGCCACGACCCGCCCGCGCCCGTCCACGGTAGGCAGCAGTTGCTGGGTGACTATTCCCTGTAGGGCGATCGAGAGCTGGGTCCGCACCTGCCCCTGCTGCTCGGGCGGGAAGACGTCGATGATGCGGTCGACGGTCTGCGCGGTCGACTGGGTGTGCAGGGTGGCGAAGACGAGGTGGCCGGTCTCGGCCGCGGTCAGCGCAGTCGAAACCGTCTCCAGGTCGCGCATCTCGCCGACCAGGATCACGTCGGGGTCCTGGCGCAGTGCCGCCCGTAGGCCGAGCGCGAAATCCGGCGCGTCCGAGCCGACCTCGCGCTGGTTGACGATCGAGCGTTTGTGCTGGTGCAGGAACTCGATCGGATCCTCGATCGTGAGGATGTGGTCGTCGCGCTCCTGATTGATCACGTCGATCATCGCCGCCAGGGTCGTGCTCTTGCCCGAGCCGGTCGGGCCGGTGACGAGGACGAAGCCGCGCGGTTTGTTGACCATCTCGCGCAGCACCGGCGGCACCCCGAGCGAGTCAAGGGCGGGGATCTCCTGCGGGACCAAGCGGAAGGCGGCGCTGACCGAGCCGCGCTGGAAGTAGCAGTTGACGCGGAAGCGGGCGACGCCCGGGATCGCGTAGGCGAAGTCGAGCTGCTGGTCGTTCTCGAAGCGTTTGCGCTGATCGTCGTTGAGGATGCTGTAGACCACCTCGCGCGTCTGCTGCGGGTTCAGCGTCGGAAATCCCTCCATCGGCCGGATCTTGCCCTTGTCGCGGATCGCCGGCGGAAAACCCGAGGTGAGATGGACGTCGGAGGCGTTCGCCGCGACCATCTGGCGCAGAACCTCCGAGAAGTCGAACTCATGCGGTGACACGGAGCACCTCCTCGAGACTGGTTTGCCCGCCCCGGACCTTGACCACTCCGTCCTCGCGCAGGGTCAACATCCCCTCCTCGCGAGCGACGGCGGCGATCTCGGGCTCGGACGCGTGCCCGACGGTGAGCTCCTTCAGGCGTTCGCTCAGGCTCATCACCGAGTAGACGCCGACCCGGCCGCGGTAGCCGGTCTGTCCGCAACGGGCGCAGCCGACCGGCTCGTAGGCCTCGATCGGGGCCGCCGCCGATACCCCGGCCTCGGCCAGAGCCTCGGTCGGAATCACGGTCCGGCGCTTGCACTGGGGGCAGAGCCGGCGAGCAAGGCGCTGGGCGACCACACAGTCGACCGCGGAGGCGGTGAGGAAGGCCTCGATCCCCATCTCGTTGAGGCGGGCGATCGCCCCTGGGGCATCGTTGGTGTGCAGCGTGCTGAGCATCATGTGCCCGGTCAGCGCCGCCTCGATCGCGATCCGCGCCGTCTCGGCGTCGCGGATCTCGCCGACCATGACGATGTCGGGATCGGCGCGGAGGATCGAGCGCAGGCCGGTGGCGAAGTCGAGCCCGGCCTTGCGGTTGACGTTGATCTGGTTAATGCCGCCGATCCGGTACTCGACCGGATCCTCGATCGTGATGATCTTTTTCTCGATCTGGTTCAACTCGGCCAGAGCGGCGTAGAGAGTCGTCGACTTGCCGGAGCCGGTCGGTCCGGTGACGAGGACGGCGCCGTAGGCTCGCCTAAACGAGCTCTCGAAGCCGGCACGGGCCGAGCCGTCCATCCCAAGGTCGTCGAGGGTCCGCTGGGTGTTGCCCTCGTCGAGGATGCGGATCGTCGCTCCCTCGCCGCGCTGGGTCGGCAGGGTGGTGACCCGGAGGTCGACCCGGCGCCCCTCGACGGCGACGCCGACGCGCCCGTCCTGCGGCACGCGCTTCTCGGCGATGTCGAGCTCGCTCATGATCTTCAGCCGCGAGATCATGGCGCCGATCATCCGCTTCGGCACGTGGGCGGCCTCCTTGAGAACGCCGTCGATGCGGAAGCGGACGCGCAGCTCGCCCTCTTCGGGCTCGAGGTGGATGTCGGAGGCGCCCTCCTCCACCCCCTGAGCGAGGAGGCTGTAGACGAGCTTGATCACGGGGGCGTCCTCGGCGTTCACCTGCATCTCGCTGACCCCGCCGACCAGATCGGGGTCAGCGACCGCCTCCTGCTCTGCCTCGTCCTCGATTATCGCCTCGGCGGCCGCGCTCTGGAGGGTGCCGAGGCGAGCCAGCAGGGCATCCACGTCGTCTTCGGCCGCGACGGCAATCTGGCAGTCGAGCCCGGTGGCGATCTGGATGTCGTCCGCCGCGAGGACATTCGCCGGGTCGGCGGTGGCGACCAGCAGCGTCTCCTTGTCGACGTAGCCGACCGGCACGGCCTTGTAGCGGCGGGCAACCGTCACCGGGAAGAGCGCCGCGGCGCCGAAATCGACCTGGTAGGCAGTGAGATCGACATGGTCGAGCCCATAGCGCTCAGCCGTGGCGCGGGCCAGCTGATCGCAGGTGACGGTCCCATCCGCCACCAGCACCGACTCTGGGGTACGGCCGGCGATCCGCGCCGCTTCGATCGCCTTCCTCACCTCCTCCTGGGTCGCATAGCCGAGCTCGACGATCACGTCGGTGGTAAAGCCGTGCGAGTGCCCGCGTCGAATCGGCGAGGTCAGGCCAGGCGTGCTCTCCCACTCAGAGCCCTCGAAGGCGGGCGCCGCCGAGCCTCCGGAGTCGGGGACGGGGCGAAGATGGGTCGGCGGTTGGTCGAGGCTCATAGCTAGTTCGGGTGATAGGTCGCTTCGGGCCCCTCGTAGGAGGCGTCCCGCACCGCTTGATCGATGCTCTGAGCGGACTGGAAGCCATAGCTGACAGTGGCCTGGGGAGTGCCGTCGCTGAGGTGACGCGGGCGCATCACGACCAGCGCCGGAACCTGCTGGACGTCGACGCCGAGCGTGATCGCGCCATAGCGGGCCACCTGCTTGACCGGGACGACGAAGACGGCGACACCGGGGTCGTCGGCCAGCCGCCTGGTCGAGGTGGCCACGAGCCGGTCGTCGATGCCGCCGTCGCGGACGACCAGCAGGACCACGGTCTTGTCCGAGTCGTAGGCGGCGGCGACGGGGTGGGGCAGCGGTGGGGCCGGTATCGAGGCGGCGATCGACGAGGCCGAAGCTTCCGTGGCGGCTGAGGCGATCGCACCTTCGATCGCGCCTTCCACGGCTTCTCCCGGGGTGGCGCCCGTGGCGGTGCCCGTGGCGCCGGTGCCGGCGACCGAGACCGTCGCTTCCGTCGGTGGCGCTTCTTCGCCTTCTTCGCCCCCACCCATCCCGCCCAGCAGCATGTAGCCGGCCGCGAGGAGGAGCACGACGATGATCCCGATCTGGAACTTCGGATCGCTGTTGATCTTCTCCCTCACTGGGCCACCGGCGCCTCTGCGAGCTGCTCGATGCCGCTGGCGCGCTGGCCACCGGCCGCGAGCATCAGCTTGAAGTCGTGCGGGCTGGAGGCGTAGTCCATCGCCGTCTGCTCGGTGATGCGACCCTCCATCGCGTAGGTGAGCAGCGCCTGGTCGAAGGTGCGCATCCCGTAGTACTCGCCTTCGCCGATGACCTCGGTGATCTTGCCGGTTTCCTCAGGGTTGAGGATCAGGTCCTGGACCCGGCCGGTGACGACGAGGACCTCCGAGGCGGGCACCCGCCCCTCGCCGGTGATGTCGGGGACGAGGCGCTGGGCGATCGCCCCTTTCAGGGTCGATGCCAGCATCACCCGCGCCTGTTGCTGCAGATGGGGCGGGAAGAAGTCGATGATGCGGTTGATCGTCTCGGTCGCATCGAGGGTGTGGACCGTGGAGAGGACGAGGTGGCCGGTCTCGGCCGCCGAGAGCGCGGTGCGGACGGTCTCCTCATCGCGCATCTCGCCGACCAGGATCACGTCGGGGTCCTGGCGCAGGACGCGTTTCATCGCCCGGCCGAAACCCTTGGTGTCGGAGCCGACTTCGCGCTGGTTGACGATCGAGCGTTTGTCGGGGTGCAGGTACTCGATCGGGTCCTCGAGCGTGATGATGTGCCGCGCCCGGGTCTGGTTGATGTGGTCGATCATCGCCGCCAGCGTCGTGCTCTTGCCCGAGCCGGTGGTGCCCGTCACCAGGACGATCCCGCGCTGCTCTTCGGCCAGGGTGCGGACGACCTCGGGCAGGCCGAGATCGTCGATCGAGCGAATCTCGAAGGGAATCGCGCGGCAGACGATCGATATCGCGCCGCGCTGTTTGAAGCAGTTGACGCGGAAACGGGAGACCCCAGACAGCGCATAGGCGAAATCGGCCTCGCCGTCGTCCTCGAATTCAGCCACGGACCGCGCCCCGGCAATCGTCCTGAAGGCCGCCTCCGTGTCCTCCGCATTGAGCTCGCCGAACCCCTCCAGGGGGATCAATTCGCCATGCATGCGCGCGACCGGAGGGGAATCGACCTTCACATGAAGATCGGACCCCTCGCGCTCGACGAGGGTGCGCAGGGCTGAGTCGATGTCGAACATCCCGGCTGTTATCGGCGGGGATGTTCCAGGCCTTAACCGTGGTGCATAGCGTTGCGGGAGGGCTGCTGATACCCCTCTCCGTGAATTGAGTCGCGTCCGCTTCGCGGACGGCTCCAGATGTTGCTGCTCGCCTGTGGCGAGCAGGAATCAGATTGCATATCGCTCACTGTCAACGTGAGCTGAGGCCGGCGGCGACGTCCGGCCCAGCCGGTTTGGTCCCGGATCGGCGGCGAGCTGACTCTGCATATCGCTGTCGGCCTTCGGTCTGACCTCATGCGGTTGTGTCGCTCGCCGCCATCCGAGGACCCCGGCTTGACCTAATAGGAGCGTGGCACCGCCCCAAGTGAGGTTCGTCAGCCGGAGGTCCGATCGAAGGCAATGACAATCGAAGGGACAGACCAGATGATCGTGATCGGAGCGGATACCCACAAGGCCACCCACACCTGCGCGGCGGTGGCTGCGGCAACCGGTCAGCTCGCCGGCGAGCTGACCGTGGCGGCGAGGAAGCCGGGATTCATCGAGCTGCTCGCTTGGGCTAGGGAGCTCGATCCGGACCGGGTCTGGGCAATCGAGGACTGCCGTCATGTCTCCGGCGCCCTGGAGCGGTTCCTGGTCGCGGCGGGAGAGCGGGTGGTGCGGGTCCCTCCGAAGCTGATGGGCCAAAGCCGCCGCGGCGAGCGCAGCGCCGGCAAGTCGGATCCGATCGACGCCCTCGCAGTCGCCAGGGCCGCTCTGCGCGAGGGCCCCGAGGCCCTGCCGGCCGCACACCTCGACGAGGCCGCACTGGAGCTGAAGCTCCTGCTCGACCACCGCGAGGACATCGTCAAGGCCCGCTCCGCAGACCAGCAGCGGCTGCGCTGGCACCTGCACGACCTCTGGCCCGAGCTGGAGTTGCCGGCGGGCTGCCTTGACCGGCCCACCTGGCTCGATCGCCTCGCCCGCAAGCTGGCTAGGGCCGAGCAGGGCGCCCGCGTGAGGGTCGCCCGCGAGCTGGTGGTGGAGATCCGCCGGCGCGCTCGCCGGGCCAAAGAGCTCGAAGGCGAGATCGCGGCGCTGGTCTCTCGCCGGGCGCCCGAGCTGCTGGAGCTGAAGGGCTGCGGCACGCTGATCGCCGCCAAGCTCGTGGCCGAGACCGCCGGCGCGGCCCGCCTTGCAAGCGACGCCAAGTTCGCCCGGCTGGCCGGAGTCGCTCCCGTTCCCGCCTCCTCGGGCAAGCGCGTCCGCCATCGCCTCGATCGCGGCGGCAACCGGCAGCTCAACTGCGCCCTACACCGGATCGCCGTCTGCCAGGGACGCGTCCACCCCCCGGCGCAGGAGTTCCTCGAGCGAAAGCAGGCCGAGGGGAAGTCAAGGCGCGAAGCCCTTCGCTGCCTCAAACGCCACCTGGCCCGCCGGGTCTGGCGGCTGTTGATTGATTCCGAAAGGGAGATATCCCCGACACCTGTCGACACTCAGAGAGGCACGCTGGCGCCGCAGTTTGCGGTGGCCACTTGACATAGGAGCAACCGCTTCGCGACATTCCCGGAGAGGGGTATCAGCAGCCCTCCCACAGCAGCCTGCAGCAGACGGAGAAACACGAGAGCATCGCGCCCGTTCCAGCTCTCCCTAGCGGGTCGGATTTCGGCTCCCCGCCTAGAGATTCTGCTCCTTCGGCCGCCCCGGCACTTGTGTCGTTGGAGGGGTCTGGTCGCCCTCCATTCGAATGTGGCCGAACGGCCGCGATATGCAATCTGTCTATTGCGCGACCTTTAGGTCGCGCTCTCATATCCGGAGTAACGCGCCCATAGGGCGCGGAGCGACAAATTCGAATGGAGGGCGACCAGACCCCTCCCCCACCAGACCTTCCGTGCCACGGCCCATAACGGGCCGTGGCAGGCAAACCGGGCTAGGCGACCTCGCGCAGTTTCTGCGCCTCGCCCAGCGACTGGAGCTTTTTCAGGCTCTGATTCTCGATCTGGCGGATCCGCTCACGGGTGACGTTGAAGGTGCGGCCGACCTCGTCGAGCGTGCGCGGATGCTCGCCGCCGAGGCCGTAGCGCAGCTCCAAAACGCGGCGCTCGCGGTAGGAGAGGTTCTCCAGGGCTTCCTTCAGCGCCTCTTTGGTGAGCAGGTCCGCGGCGCGGTCAAACGGCGACTCGGCCTTCTCGTCGGCGATGAACTGGCCGAACTCGGACTCCTCCTCGTCGCCGACCGGCTTCTCCAGCGAGACCGGCGCCTGGGCGGAGCGCTTGATTGAGTCGACCTCCTCGGGATCGATCCCCGTCACCTCGGCGATCTCCTCCGGAGTCGGCTCGCGGCCCAGCTCGGTGACCAGCTTGCGCTCGGCGCGGCCGATCTTGTTCAGCTTCTCGACCACGTGGACCGGGATGCGAATCGTGCGCGCCTTGTCGGCCAGGGCACGGGCGATCGCCTGGCGAATCCACCAGGTCGCGTAGGTCGAGAACTTGAACCCCTTGCGGTAGTCGAACTTCTCGGCCGCACGGACCAGGCCCAGCGTCCCCTCCTGGATCAGATCGAGGAACGGGAGCCCCTGGTTTCGGTAGTTTTTCGCGATCGAGACGACCAGGCGCAGGTTCGACTCGACCATTTTCTGCTTCGCGTCGAGGTCGCCGCGCTCGATTCGCTTGGCGAGTTCGACCTCCTCGGCGGCGGTCAGCAGACGGACTTTGCCGATGTCCTTGAGGAACAACTGCAGGGAGTCCGTGGTCATGTCCGGTTTTAGGTCGAGCGCCGCTTTCGGGCGACGACGGCCTTTTTTCCCGGTGTCGGCGGGCATCGCGTCCGCGGCCGCTTTCTGGGCCGGGTCCATGTCCTCGACGAGCTCGATCCCCGACTTCTCGAGGTGCCCGTAGAGGTCCTCGACATCCGACTCGTCGAGATCCACCTCGGACACGGCCGAGGCGATATCGCCGAAGGTGAGCACGCCTAGCTGCTGCCCACGATTGATGAGGCCTTTGACCTCCTCCAACTCCTGAAGCTCTGCTACCAGCATCCGATCTACTCGTTTCCCTAGCGCTTCGTGTTTAGTCCTGGCAATGAAATGCCGCTGCGAACCGAAAGTTGTGCCGGTCGATGAAAAAGCGGACCGGCGACCTGGTCCGCGAAGAAAGCATCAACATCTGAACTGCAATGTGGCCCGGAGGGCGTGCGTCGAAACTTCGTCAAACGCTTGTTCGTATCGTAGTCGCTTCAGTTTGTGAAGTCAATGCTAAACGCGATACGCCATCCCCGACCCTGGTTGAGCGCCTTCTGGCAGCGCGCTTACCGCGAGAACGTCACCGGACTCTCGGCGATGGTCGCCTACAACCTGATGCTGGCGGTCTTCCCGTTCGCCCTGCTGGTCCTCTTCGTCTTCGGCCAGGTGCTGAAGATCGGCGGCGTCGAGACCAGCGTCGTCAACGATCTCGAGCGCCTCTTCCCCAGCGTCGAGCAGCAGACGCTGACCGACGTCCTCAACCGCATCCAGAACAACTCGACGACGATCGGGATCGCGGCCTTCGTCGGCTCGCTCTGGATCGGCGCCTCCTTCTGGGGCGCGATGGACACCGCCTTCTGCCGCATCTACCACGTCGAGTGCCGCGGCTGGGTCGAGCAGAAGCGCTTCTCCTTCGCGATGCTGGGAGTGGTCCTGCTCTTCATCGCCGCCAGCATCTTCGTCCCGGCGATCGAGAGCGGCCTGATCTCCAGCACCGACCGGCTGCCGTTCGGGCTCTCCGACATCAAGCTAATCGACACCTTGCTGCTGCTCAGCGCCGCCCTGCTCGTCACCTTCGCGATCTGCTCGGTGATCTTCTGGGCGGTGCCGAAAGGGCACATGCCCTGGCGCGCGGTCTGGCCCGGCGCCGCCTTCGTCACCTTCGCCGCCGGGCTCGCCAACTGGCTCTTCCCGATCTACCTCTCCAACGTCTCCAGCCTCTCGCACTTCGGCTCGACCCTCGGCTTCATCCTCATCGCCTTGCTCTGGTTCTACGTGCTCAGCCTGGCGCTTCTGGCCGGGGCGGTGATCAACTCGCTGCGCTTCGAGGTCCACGACACCGGTGAGCTGCCCTACGACATCAAACGGCCCTGCGGCTGCCCAGACTCGCCCGACCCAGGCGCCGAGCGCTCTGCGCCCACTGGTCTTCAATAAAAACTGTCATATTTTGATGTCGCGATCAGCGCCCCGGCCCTCGCGATCGCAGAGAGTTTGTCGAGCGGAGCGCGGGGTATGCGGCGAGAGACATTGAAACAATCGCTTTGATGCAAAAACAGCGGGGTACTGAGACTGTGCGAAGCGTCCTGGAGCCAACTGTCCCGATCGACGTAGGAGTGCTGTCTCAGCGCCAGCGCATCATCGACGCGATGATCGCCAGCTGCGCCGAGAAGACCTACGCGGCGACCACGATCGCCGACATCGTCAGCCGCGCGAGCATCTCCCGAACCACCTTCTACAAACGCTTCCCGGGCAAGCGCGAGTGCTTCGACGCGGCCCTCGACTGGTGCATCGGCGAGCTGCGGGCGGCGGCTGCCGACTCTCACTCTGCGTCCGACCTGCCCCCCGAAGCCGTGCGCAAAGCGGCAGCCGCGACCCTCGAGCTGTTGGCCGCGAGGCCGGGGCTGGCGCAGCTGGTGATGGGCGAAGCGGTGATGGTCGAACCGAGCGTGATCCGGCGCTACCGCAGGCTGCTGATCCCGGCCCTAGAGGGCCTCTGGGACGGCGCCGGAGAGCCACGGCAATTCCATACCGACCCCCGGCTCTCGTTCGGGCGCGCGCAGGTGCTGATCTACAACGAGATCATCGCCGGCAACACCGAGCGACTTCCCGAGCTCCTGCCCGAACTCGTCTACATCTCGCTGCTTCCCTTTGCCGGGCACGAGGAGGCACTGAAGCAGGCGCGGCTGGCCGACAGCGACGTCCCGCCGGGGCTCGGTGACCGATAACGAGAGCGATCTGCGCCGGTGGCGGCTGCCGCGAGGCCGCCATGGCCTGCCGCGCGAGCTGGTCACCCGCTCCCAGCGCGAGCGCCTGCTGGCGGCTGTGGTGCGGGTGACTGCCGCCAGGGGCTACGAGTCGACCTCCGTCGCCGACATCCTCGGCGAGGCCGGGGTCGGCAGGGAGAGCTTCTACGAGCTGTTCGAAGACAAAAAGGACTGCCTGCTGGCCGCCCGCGGCATCCTCGTCGACGACCTCGAGAGGACAATCGCCACTGCCTATGACGAGCCGGGGCCGTGGGCCGGCCGGGTCCGGGACAGCCTTGCGGCGATGCTCGGCTGGTTTGCCGCCGACCCTGCGGCAGCCAAGGTCGTAGTCGTCGAGCCCGCCGCCGTCGGCACCGACTCGAGAGATCTCTTCCAGACCGACTTCAGACGCTTCATCGACCTGCTCGACGATGGCCTGGAAGGGGACGAGCCGGTCCCCGGCATGCCGCACGCGACTGCCCTGGCGGTCGGCGGCGTCCTCGCCCGCGTCCACGGCGAGGTCGTCCGCGACCGCACGGCCGAGCTGCCGCGCCTGCTGCCGGAGCTCACCTACGAGCTGCTCGTGCCCTTCGTCGGCGAAGAAGCGGCTCGGGCGGAGAAATCCCGCGCCACCGCGGCAGCCGTCGCCTCCGACTGAGTCGGGAGCCCCTGGCGCGCCGACCATGGGGCCGGGCAGGGGCCCGCTAGTCGCGGTCGGTGAGGCTCTCGACCGCTTCGTCCAGGGCTCTGGGCAGGGGCGTGCGAACGATTCCGGATAGAGCCTCCATGCCCGAGGGGTCGGTGACCACGGTCTCGGTGGCAAGGCCCTCGATCAACGGCCGGGCGACCCCGGCGTCGACCGGGGTGACCAGGCCTATCCACAGGGACGAGAGGGCGGGGGTGAGAACCGGGACGGTGAGCCGCAGCGGCGGCCGGCGCCCAAGCGCCCGGGCGAGTTCGTCGATCATGCCGCCGTAGGTAGTCACGTCCGGACCACCGATCTGGATCTCGCGATCGAGGGGCGCGGCAAGATCGGAAGCCGCGGCCAGAAAGGCGACGGCATCGTCGATCGCGATCGGCTGGGTGCGGGTGGTGACCCAGCGCGGGGTGATCATCAGTGGCAGTCGCCGCACCAGGTAGAAGACCGTGAGGAAGGACTCGCTGCCGGCGCCGATCACCGCGGCGGCGCGGAAGTAGGTGACCGGGACGTCGCCGGCGCACAGGGTCTCGGCGGTCGCGTGGCGGCTGGCCAGGTGCTCGGACCCTTCGCCCAGCCCACCCAGGTAGATGATCCGCCGCACCCCGGCCGCCGCCGCGGCGGCGGCGAAGTTCTCGGCGCCTTCCTTGTCGTGCTGCGCGAAGTCGCCGTCGGAGCCACGGCCCATCGAGTGGACCAGGTAGTAGGCGACCTCGATCTCCTCGAGCGCCGGCTCGAGCGTCTCCGGGTCCAGCACGTCCGCCTGACGAACCTCGCAGCCGATGTCCTCGAGATCGGAGGCCCGCTCCGGCTGCCGCGCCAGCGCCCGCACCTCGAGGCCCCGCTCACGCAACCGCGCGCAGAGCTTGCCACCTACGTAGCCGGTAGCCCCGGCAACAGCAATCACTCCTTAGCAGTTACCCCAGGCGGCGAAAACCAAGCCTGGCCGAGGACACCGCCAGGCGCCGGTTTGCAGCCGCCCCGGGCCTCAGCCGTATTTCTCGCCGATGATCTCCCGCAACTTCGAGCGATCGTGGCGAGCGTGGACGCGGCGCACGGTGCCGGAGCGGGAGCGCATCACCAGCGACTCGGTGGTGGCGCCGTTGCCCCGGTAGCGGACGCCCTGGAGGACGTCGCCGTCGGTGACGCCGGTGGCCGAGAAGAAGACGTCGTCGCCGGAGCAGAGGTCGTTGGCCGTGAGCACGCGGTCGAGGTCGTAGCCGGCGTCGATCGCCGCCTGGCGCTCGCCGGCGTCGCGGGGCCAGAGGCGGCCCAGCAGCTCGCCGCCCATCGACTTCAGGGCGGCGGCGGAGAGCACGCCCTCGGGGGTGCCCCCGATCCCCCAGAGCAGATCGACCGGGGAGCGTTCGCTGACCGCGAGCAAGGCGGCGGAGACGTCGCCGTCGCTGATCAGGCGGATACGGGCGCCGGCCTCGCGCACCTCGCGCATCGCCTCCTCGTGGCGCGGGCGGTCGAGCATGACGACGATCACATCGCCGACGCTGCCGCCCTTGCGCTCGGCGACCAGCTTCAGCGTCTCCGGCAGCGGCCGATCGAGGTCGAGCAGGTCGGCGATCTCCTCGCCGCCGGCCATCTTCTCCATGTAGACGCAGGGGCCGGGGTCGAACATCGAGCCGCGCTCGGCCAGAGCGATCACGGCCAGGGCGCTGGGCATGCCGCGGGCGCAGAGCGTCGTCCCCTCCAGGGGGTCGACGGCGATGTCGACTACGGGCGGGCTGCCGTCGCCGATCTGCTCGCCGTTGAAGAGCATCGGCGCTTCGTCCTTCTCGCCCTCGCCGATCACGACGACGCCGTCCATCGCAACCGAGTCGAGCACGAAGCGCATCGCGTCGACGGCGGCGCCGTCGGCGGCGAGCTTGTCGCCGCGCCCGACCCAGCGGGCGGCCGCGAGCGCTGCCGCCTCGGTGACCCGCACCAGCTCCAGGGCGAGGTTGCGGTCCGGCTTGGCCTGAGAGGTCTCGGGCATCGGCGCCGCAGGCTATAGGGTCGCGCCATGTCTCAGCGTTGGGGATTGACCCTGCCACTGCCGGGCATCACGCTGGCCGACCACGAGGAGCACGTGGCGCGGGCGGAGGCCGCCGGCTACACGGACCTCTGGACCGGTGAGACCGCCGGACCCGACGGCTTCACGCCGCTGGCCCTGAGCGCCGCCTGGACCGAGCGGATGCGACTCGGCACCGGCATCGTCGGCGTCTTCCAGCGCGGCCCGGCGCTGCTGGCCCAGGAGGCGGCGGCGCTCGCCGGCGCCTCCCGCGGCCGCTTCGTGCTCGGCCTCGGCTCCTCCTCGGACCGCATCGTCGAAGGCTGGAACAAGATCCCCTTCGAGAAGCCGCTGAGCAAGGTCCGCGAGACGCTCGACTTCCTCGATGCCGCGCTCGCCGGCGAGCGGACCAGCACCGGCTTCAAGCTGGAAACGCCCCCGGAGGAGCCGATCCCGATCGTGCTGGCGGCGCTGCGCGGCAAGATGCTGGAGCTTGCGGTTGAGCGGGCCGCCGGTGCCTTCACCAACTTCCTGCCGTTGGGAGGACTGCCCAAGGTGACCGCCCAGCTCGAGGACGCGCCGCAGGGCTTCGAGCTCCTCTGCCGCTTCTTCTGCATCCCCGGCGAGCGCGAGCAGGCCGAGCCGCTGGCCCGCTTCATGTTCTCCTCCTACATCACCGTCCCGGTCTACACCGCCTTCTACCGCTGGCTTGGCTACGGCGAGCAGATCGACCCGATGGTCGCCGCCTGGGAGTCCGGCGACCGCCAGGGCGCTGCGGCTGCGGCACCATGGGAGCTGATCGAGGACATGTTCGTCTTCGGCACTGCGGACGAGATGAAGGAGCGCCTCGCCGCTTTCGTCGCCGGCGGCATCACGCTGCCGATCCTGACCCCGATCGTGACGCCGGACAAGCTCGGCGAGACGATCGCGGCGCTGGCGCCGGTCTAGCCGGCCGCCTCGCCCGGACCATCGGTCAGGCCCGAGTACGCATCGGGGCGGCGCGTCGCCAGGAAGGGGAAGAGTTCGAGCCAGTCCTGGCGCTGGTCGAGGTCGAGATCGGCGACCAGCACCGCGGGCTCGTCGCGCGGCGCCTGCGCCAGCACCCGGCCGTAGGGGTCGGAGATGAAGGAGGAGCCGTAGAAGCTGAGGGGTGGCTCCTCGCCGGTGCGGTTGACGGCGACCATGAAGGTGCCGTTGCTGATCCCGTTGGCGACGATCACCTGCTGCCAGAGTGGCTCGGTGTCGAAGTCGGGATGGTCGGGCTCGGAGCCGATCGCGGTCGGGTAGACGAGGATCTCGGCCCCTGCGAGGCCGTAGGCGCGGGCGACCTCGGGAAACCACTGGTCCCAGCAGGTCGGCAGGCCGAAGCGCGCCTCGCCGAGGGCGAGCACCGGGAAGGCGTCGGGGCCGGCGGGGCCGGGCCGGAAGTAGCGGTCCTCGTGGTAGCCGGCGGTGACCGGGATGTGCAGCTTGCGGGTGCGCGCGACCAGCTCGCCGTCGGGGGCGACCACGATCGCGGTGTTGAAGCCGAGCCCGTCCTCGCCGTCGGCGCGCTCGTAGAGCGAGGCGTGGATGTGGGCTCGGGTCGCCGCCGCCATGCGGCTGGCGAAACGGTGGGTGCGGCCGCCGGGCAGCTCCTCGGGCTCGGCGCCGGCGGCCTCCGGGCCGGCGGGATCGATCGCGAAGTAGCGGCTCAGGGTCAGCTCCTGCAGGCAGATCAGCTGGGCGCCCTCGCGGACGGCGAGCTCGATCCCGACCGCGAGCGCCGCCTCGTGCTCGTCGCGGTCGGGATGCCAGCGCTGCTGGACTGCGGCGACCCGAAATGGCTCGCGGGTGGGTGGGCGCGTGCGGGCCGGCGATTCAGGCGGGTCCGTGGCGACGATCAAGCGGATCTCCTCCATCGCTCGACTGTAGCCCTCGCCGGACCCCGAGGAGGATGATTGACGGGCGATGAGCGCCCCGCTCGACTCGACTCCCGCCGCCGACGGCTTCCGCATGCCGGGCGAGTTCGAGCCCCACGACGGCTGCTGGATGGCCTGGCCGGAGCGGCCGGACAACTGGCGGTTGGGCGCGGGCCCCGCGCAGGAGGCCTTTGCCGCGGTGGCGGAGGCGATCGCCGTCACCGAGCCGGTGACGATGGCTGCATCCCCGGCCCAGATAGAGCGCTGCCGCTCACTGCTCTCGCCGGCGATCCGGGTGGTGGAGATCGGCGCCGACGACGCCTGGATGCGGGACATCGGCCCCACCTTCGTCATCGACGGCGCCGGCGAGCGGCGCGGGGTCGACTGGCATTTCAACGCCTGGGGCGGCATCTACTCGCCCTGGGACCGCGACGAACGCGTGGCCGCCGGCGTCCTCGAGGTCGAGGGCGCCGACCGCTACCGCGCCCCGCTCGTGCTCGAGGGCGGCTCGATCCACGTCGACGGCGAGGGCACGGTGC
Organism: uncultured Solirubrobacterales bacterium; assembly: GCA_963812145.1. Lineage (GTDB taxonomy): Bacteria > Actinomycetota > Thermoleophilia > Solirubrobacterales > 70-9 > VAYN01. The sequence continues at coordinate 430,117 of CAWEUG010000001.1, read as the reverse complement.
TGACCACGGAAGAGTGCCTGCTCAATCCCAACCGCAACCCGGAGCTGGGCAGGGAGCAGATCGAGCGGGCACTCCGTGCCTACCTCGGTGTTGAGAAGGTCGTCTGGCTGGGGCCCGGCGTCTACGAGGACGAGACCGACGGGCATGTCGACAACCTCGCCTGCTTCGCCCGGCCGGGGGTCGTGCTGCTGACCTGGAGCGAGGACGAGTCCGACCCACAGCGGGCGATCTCCCGCGACGCGCTGGAGCGACTCGAAGCCGCGACCGACGCCCGCGGCCGTGCCCTCGAGGTAGTCAAGCTCCCCTCCCCCGGCCCGCTCCTGGCCACGACCGAGGAGGCAGCCGGAGTCCTCCACCGAGAGGGCACGCTGCCGCGCCGAGCCGGCGACCGCCTTGCCGCTTCCTACGCAAACTTCTACCTCGGCAGCTCGCGGCTGGTGATGCCCCTGCTCGACGAGCGCTACGACGACCAGGCGACAGAGATCCTGCGCGGCTGCTTCCCGGAGCGCGAGGTGGTCGGCATTCCCTCCCGCGAGATCCTGCTCGGCGGCGGCAACGTCCACTGCATCACCCAGCAGGTGCCGGCGGCTGCCTAGTCTGTGAGGCGGGCCAGCGAGAGCGCGTAGTCGCCGGCGGAGTCGGTGAACCAGCCGCACATCTCGAGGCCGGCACCGGCGTAGACGGACTCCAGGCGCTCGCGGGTGAACTTGGTCGAGATCTCGGTTCGCATCTCCTCGCCGGCCGCGAAGGAGATGTCCAGCTCGAGGCCGTCGATGCGCACGTCCTGGTCGGCAAGCGAGCGCAGGCGGATGTCCATCCGCTCCGCCTCGGCGTCGTAGCGGGCGACGTGCTCGAAGGAGTCGAGGTCGAAATCGGCGCCGAGCTCGCGGTTGAGGACCTCGAGGACGTTCTTGTTGAACTCGGCGGTGACGCCGGCCGCGTCGTCATAGGCGGCCTCGAGGCGGGCCGTCTCCTTGATCAGGTCGGTGCCGAGCAGCAACTGGTCACCGGGACCGAGCAGCGCCGCGATCCGCTCCAGGAAGGCTTGGCGCGGCCGCGGATAGAGGTTGCCGACGGTGCCGCCGAGGAAGGCGATCAGCCTGGCTCCCTCGCCCGCGGGGATGCGCTCGAGGTGGTGCTCGAAGTCGCAGACGAGGCCGCGCACGGCGAGACCCGGGTACTCGTCGACCAGACAGGCCGCCGTCGCGTGGGTGATCTCCTCGGAGATGTCGACGGGGACGTAGGTGTCGAGGCGACCGGCCGCGCGCATCGCGCTGAGCAGGTGACGGGTCTTCGCCGCCGAGCCGGAGCCGAGCTCGACCAGGGTGCACGGACCGCCGGCCGCGACGAGGATCTCGGCCGAGCGCTCGCTGAGGATCTCGCGCTCGGCGCGGGTGGGGTAGTACTCGGGCAGCTCGGTGATCTGCTCGAACAGCTGCGAGCCACGCTCGTCGTAGAAGTACTTGGGTGCCAGCTCCTTCGGGTAGGAGCTGAGGCCGGCGCGGACGTCGCGCGCCATCGTCGCCGCCGCATCGGCGTCGAGGTGGACGTCGATCGCGATCATGCGTCCCTCGCGCAGCGCAGGCCGGAGAAGATCTGACGGCGCTGAGGCAGATCCCAGTTGCGGAAGCTGGGCCGGGCGACGTCGGGGTGCGTGGCCCAGGCGCTGCCGCGCAGCACCTTGTGCTCGTCGCCGAAGAAGACCTCGGAGTACTCCCGGTAGGGGAAAGCCTCGAAGCCCGGATAGGCGAGGAAGTCGGAGGCGGTCCACTCCCAGGCGTGTCCGCAGCCCTCCAGCCGTGGCCGCGCCGCCTCCCACTCCTGCTCGGTCGGGAGTCGCTTGCCGGCCCAGCGGGCGAAGGCGTCGGCCTGATCCCAGGAGACGTGGACGACGGGGTGATCGGGATCGATCGGGGCCCCGCAGCCCATCGCCGTGCTCACCCAGCCGGCCCCGTCGCGCTCCCAGTACTGCGGCGGCTCGGCGCCGGTCTCCTCCATGAACTCGGCATACGCGCCATTGCCGACCGGGGTTCGATCGATCTCGAAGGCGGCCAGCTCGACGCGATGGCGGCCGCGCTCGTTGTCGTAGGCGAAGCCGCGCTCGGGAGCGCCGACCTCGTACTCGCCGGCCGGGATCGCGACCGTCTCGGGACCGGCCGGAGCGGGCTCGACCGCACGCAGGGAGTCGACCAGGGGCGATTCGTAGCCGTCGACCAGCTGCAGCAACTGCAGCATCGTCTCGTTGTGCTGGAGCTCGTGCGCGAGCAGCATCTCGTAGACGAAGCCTTCCCGCAGCAGCGGCTGCTCGGCGTCGGCGGAGACGTCGACCGAGTCGAGGACGTCGAGGGCGCGCTTGCGGACGTCGGCCATATAGGCGCGCAGCTCAGCGTCGCGCAGGATCGGCAGCTCGCCCCGGGTCTTGCGCGGGTTCTCGATCGCGTCGTAGAAGCGGCCGAGGTCACCCCGCATCGGTTCGTGCTCGCCGATCGTCTGCACCAGCCACAGCTCCTCGAAGTTGGCGATGTGGCCGAGGTCCCAGGCCAGCGGGCTGAGCAGCGGCGAGTAGACGGTGTTGAGCTGCTCGTCGTCGAGCGGCTCGATCAGCTCCAGAGTGCGCTCACGCGCCTCGGCAAGCCGTCCCGCGATCGCTGCCTTGGAGTTTGCCGTCACCTCGGTGGCGATACGAAAACCCTATACAGGTCGGGATACCGGGGTGTGAACTCCCCACCCGAGACACCCCACCCGAACTGCATCAAATCCCAACCCTCGAAGGGTGAGAACTTGATGCAGTTCGGGCTGTAGGGTCCTGCACGATGCGGATCGAGGGAGCGGGAGCGCTGGTTGCGGGTGGAGCGTCTGGGCTCGGGGCGGCGACCTCGCGGGCGCTGGCCGAGGCGGGGGCGCGGGTCGTCATCGCCGACCTCAACGCCGAGAAGGGCGAGGCGCTGGCGAGTGAGATCGGCGCCACGTTCGTCGCCGCCGACGTGACCGACGCCGATGCTGTCAGCGCCGCCGTCGAGCGGGCCGCAAGCGCCGAGGGCGGCCTGCGTGTCTCCGTCTGCTGCGCCGGCATCGGCTGGGCCGAGCGGGTGGCCCACAAAGGCGGCCCCCACAACCTCGAACACTTCGCCAACGTGGTCAGGGTCAACCTGATCGGCAGCTTCAACGTGCTGCGGCTGGCGGCGGACTCGATGAGCGGGAACGAGCCCGACGCCGAGGGCGAGCGTGGCGTCTGCGTCAACACCGCCTCGATCGCCGCCTACGACGGCCAGATCGGCCAAATCGCCTACGCCGCCTCGAAGGGCGGCATCGTCGGGATGACCCTGCCGGCGGCGCGCGACCTGGCCTCCCGCGGCGTCCGCGTGATGACGATCGCCCCCGGGCTCTTCGACACCCCGCTCCTCGCCGCCCTGCCCGAGGAGGCACGCACCGCGCTCGGTGCCGGCATCCCCTTCCCCTCGCGCCTCGGCCGCCCCGAGGAGTACGCCCGCATGGTGCTGGAGATCGTCGCCAACCCGATGCTCAACGGCGAGACGATCCGCCTCGACGGCGCCCTGCGGATGCCGCCGAAGTGACGGGCACGAGCGATGCGTCTTCCGTCCTAAGCCGGACAACGCATCGTTCGTGATGAATTAGTCAGTTCCCTCCGCTTCGGGGTCAGTCCAGACGCGCTTGCGCCAGGGCGGGTTGACGGCGAAGGCCGAGGTGTCGGTGGCGGCGATCGGCGCCAGCGGGATCAGGTGCACGCGACGGCCGGGGGTGAAGCGGTCGACGTGGGTGATGCCGCCGGCATTGCCGGCGTGGCTACCGCCGGAGACGAGCAGCAGGCCGCGGGCCGGGCCCCAGCCGTTGGCGGCGCGGGCGCCGAGCGATTCGGTCGCGTCCTTGATCACGTCCAGCCCCGCGTCGGAGCCCCAGTTGACCGCGTTGAGCGCGTAGTTGTAGCCATTATGCGAGGAGGCTCGCTCGTCGACGCTGCCGTCGGGCCGGACGCGGAGCTGCACCCCCTCCCAGTCGTCGAGATGGAAGCCCGCCTCGCCGGCAATCGGGACGTCGCGCAGGGTGGCGGAGTCGGCGTAGTAGGTCCAGTACTGGAGGTAGAGGTTGCCCGCGCGCGGGCCGGAGCAGTCGGCTCCGTCGGCCTCGGTGCGCTCGGCCTCCCCCGCCCGGCAATCGATCACGTGCACGAAGGCGGTGACCGGCAGTCCCGCGTCGGTCCGGTGGACGAGACCGCGTTCGGACCCGTCGCCGCAGCTCGTGCTGCGACAGCGCCTGAAATCGACCGGCAGCCCCCGCGACCCCTCCTCGAACGCCAGCATCGGCATGTAGTCCCGGACCAGCTTCCCGACCTCCGTCCCGTAAGCGGCGATCAACACCGGCTCGTCCCCACACCCATCGGCCAGAGCCACCGCGCAGAGCATCCGCGAAGCCACCGCCCGCGCCAACTCCGCCCCCGGCACCCGCACCCCCGCCGCCACCAACCCGACGAGCAACAGCGCCACGACGCAGAGCGTCCCCACCCACTCCACCGTCGACTGCCCTTGCTCATCCCGCACCGCGAGATAAGGACCCTCACCAAGGAGTCTCTCCCCCGGCTACGCGCGGAGGGGTCGGGAGACCCTCAACCGAACCTCCCGCAGTTCGTGAGGGCGAGGGTCTCCCGACCCCTCCCCCGCCTACCCCTTAGAGGTTCTGAATCTCCGCCGCGATGTCAGCCGCCGCTTTCTTCGCATCGTCGAACAGCATCGAAGTGTTCGACTCGTAGAAGAGGTCGTTGTCGATGCCGGCGAATCCGGGGCTGAGCGAGCGCTTGATCACGATCACCTGCTGGGCCTGGTCGACCTCGATGATCGGCATCCCGGCGATCGGGCTGTCGGGATCATTCTTGGCGGCCGGGTTGGTGACGTCGTTGGCCCCGACCACGACGGCGACGTCGGTCCGCGACATTTCCGGATTGATCTCCTCCATCTCCTTCAGCTGCTCGTAGGGCACGTCGGCCTCGGCGAGAAGGACGTTCATGTGCCCCGGCATGCGGCCGGCGACGGGATGGATCGCGTAATTGACGGTGACGCCGCGCTTCTCGAGCTCGTCGCCGACCTCTTTGATCGCATGCTGGGCCTGGGCGACAGCGAGGCCGTAGCCCGGCACGATCACCACCGTGTCGGCGTAGGCGAGCTTGATCGCCGCGTCCTGGGCCCCGATCGAGACATGCGGCCGCTCCTCTGTGCTGCCGCCCCCGCCCCCGGCGGGCGCGCCGCCGAAGCCGGCGAAGAGGACGTTGGCGACGGAGCGGTTCATCGCCGTCGCCATCTCCATCGTCAGGATCGTTCCCGACGAGCCAACCAGGGTGCCGGCGACGATCAGCGCCACGTTGTCGAGCGCGAAGCCGGCAGCGGCGGCGGAGAGGCCGGTGAAGGCGTTGAGCAGTGAGATCACGACCGGCATGTCGGCGCCGCCGATCGGCAGCACGACGAGGTTGCCGAGCAGCCCGGCGGCGAGCAGGATGAGGATGAAGATCGCCTGCGAGGGGTCGTCGTTGTTGACGGCGATGTTGACGCAGGCAGCGAGGATGCCGAGCAGCAGCACGACGTTGATCACCTGCTGGCCGGGCACCGCCAGCGGCCGGGTCGGGATCAGGTCCTGGAGCTTGGCGAAGGCGACGTTCGAACCCCAGAAGGAGATCGAGCCGACGACCGCGGAGAAGAGGATCGGGATCAGGGTGTCGAGCGGGATCGTCTCGCCGAGCGAGATCCCGTGGCGGATCTCCGCCCAGGCGATCAGCGCCACGGCGCCGCCGCCAACGCCGTTGTAGAGCGCGACCATCTGCGGCATCTCGGTCATCTGCACGCGGACCGAGGCGATCACGCCGATCGCGGTGCCGATCCCGAGGCCGAGCGCGATCAGGCCCCAGTTGCCGATTCCGTCGAGCAGCAGCGTGGTGACCACGGCGACCGCCATGCCGACGGCGGCGACCAGGTTGCCCTGCTTGGCCGTAGTCGGGTGGGTGCCGCGTTTGATCCCGATGATGAAGAGCGAGAAGGCGACGATGTAGAGGGCGGTGGCGCCGTCGCCACCGGGCTGCAAAACGGCTTGGAGCATCAGGACTTGCCCTTCCCGTCAGCGTCGGCCTTCGGTTTCGGCTTTTTGGAGAACATGCCGAGCATGCGGTCGGTGACCATGAAGCCGCCGACGATGTTGATCGCGCCGAAGGCGATCGCGATCGTGCCGATCACGTACTCGAGCGGGTCGTTGGCGTAGCCGACGACGATCAGGCCGCCGAGCATGACGATGCCGTGGATCGCGTTGGTCTGCGACATCAGCGGCGTGTGCAGCGTGGTCGGGACCTTGGAGATCACCTCGAAGCCGACGAAGGCGGCAAGGACGAGGATCGTGATCTCGGTCATCAGGCTCATAGAGCACCTCTCTCACGCGCATTCACTGGGCGGCCCTCTCGTTCTTGATCGCGCCGCCCTGGGTGATGCAGGCGGCAGCGACGATGTCGTCCTCGAAGTCGACATTGACCGCGCCCTCGTCGTCGACCAGCAGGCCGAGCAGGTTCTCGAGGTTCTTGGCGTAGAGCTGGGATGCCGGCGCCGGCATCTCGCTGGCGAGGTTGCGCGGGCCGATCACTTTGACGCCGTTCTCGACCACCGTCTCCCCCGCCTCGGTCAGCTCGCAGTTGCCGCCGGTCTCGGCGGCGAGGTCGACGATGACCGAGCCGGGCGCCATGCCGCGCACGGCGTCAGCGGTGATCAGCAGCGGCGCCGGGCGGCCGGGGATGGCCGCGGTGGTGACGATGATGTTCTGCTTCGCCGCGTTGTCGGTGAGGGCGTCGCGCACCTGCGCGTTCTCCTCATCGGTCAGCGGCCGGGCGTAGCCGCCCTCGCCCTCGGCGTCGGGGATGAAGTCCAGTTCCAGCGGGCGGCCGCCGAGCGAGGCGATCTGCTCCCAGGCGGCGCGGCGAATGTCGAAGCCGGTGACGATCGCGCCCAGCCGCTTGGCGGTGGCGACCGCCTGCAAGCCGGCGACGCCGGCGCCGAGGACGAGGACCTTGGCCGGCGGCACGGTGCCGGCGGCGGTGGTCATCATCCCGAAGAAGCGGCCCGACTCACGGGCGGCGATCAGCGTCGCCGCGTAGCCGGCGGCGGCTGCCTGCGAGGAAAGCGCGTCCATCGCCTGGGCGCGGGTCGTGCGCGGGATCGCCTCCATCGCGAAGCTAGTGACGCCGGATGCGGCAAGCGCGTTGTTGGACTCGGCCGCGGTCCAGGGGGCGAGATGGCCGATGAAGATCTGGTTGGCGTCGAGCTTGGCGATCTCGGCGGTGGAGGGGGCGGCGACGCGGAGGACGACATCGGCGCCCCACGTAACCTCGCCCTCGACGACCTCGGCCCCGGCCTCCGCGTACTGGGAGTCGGGATGGCCGGCGGCATCGCCGGCGTCGCGCTCGACCAGCACCTCGACGTGCTCGTTCTTCTTCAGCGACTTGACCACGTCGGGGACCAGCGCCACGCGGCGCTCCCCAGCAGCAGTCTCTTTCGGCACTCCGATCTTCACGCGGCGCGGAAGATTATGGGAAACGGTCAGGAGCGCGTCTGCACGCCGGATATGGCGCCCAGACGATCAAGGGTGTGCAGTTGCTCGGAGCGGTCCATGTGGACCGGGGAGACGATCAGGCGATCGATGCCGGCACCGCGGAAGCGCTCGATCCGCTCGGCGACTTCGCCCTCGGTGCCGACCAGCGAGGTGGCCTCGACGATCTCGTCCGGCATCGCCTGGAAGGCACCGTCGCGATCGCCGTCCTGGAAGCGACGCTGAACCTCGTCGGCGACGTCGCCGAAGCCGAAGCGGTGGGCGAGGTCGACGTAGAAGTTCGTCTTGCGGCTGCCCATGCCGCCGAAGTAGAGGACGAGGCCGGCCTTGACGACGCTCTTGGCCGCCTCCAGGTCGCCGTCGATCGCCACCTGCAGCGAGGGGCTGACCTCGAGGTCGGAGCGCTGGCGGCCGCCCTTGGCGAAGCCGGCCTCGAGGTGCTCCCCCCAGGTCGCCTCGAAGGCATCGACGCTGAAGAAGATCGGGATCCAGCCGTCGCAGATCTCGGCCGCCAGCTCCACCGATTTGCGGCCGATCGCGCCGACGAAGACCGGGATCTCGTTGCGCAGCGGGTGGAAGTTGAGCTTGAGTGGCTTTCCCTCGCCACCGGGTAGAGGCAGTTGGTAATGCTCGCCCTCGTGTTCCACCGGCCCCTTGCGGGCGATGATCTCGCGGACGACTTCGATGTACTCACGGGTGCGGCCCCAGGGCTTCGCGTAGGGGACGCCGTACCAGCCCTCGGAGACCTGCGGGCCGGAGGGCCCGAAGCCGAAGAGGAAGCGGCCGCCGGAGAGTTTGTCGATCGTGGCGCCGGCCATCGCCGCGGCGGCCGGCGGGCGCGCCGGCACCTGCAGGATCGCGGCGCCGAGGTTGATCGTCTCGGTCTTCGCCGCCAGCCAGGCGAGCACGCTGACCACGTCGGAGCCGTAGGACTCGGCCGCCCAGACGGACTCGTAGCCGAGCCGCTCGGCCGCGCTGACGACCTCGAGCGCATCCTCGCCGGCCGGGCCGATGCCCCAGTAACCCAGGTTCAATCCAAGCTTTAGAGCCATCCGAACCGCACCCTATTGAATAGATGCCATGGCGACCGCCCCCCCAACCACCGAGCAGGGCCTCTCCGGCGCCGAGGCGGCCAAGCGCCTGCGCAAGCTGGGGCCGCCGGCGGCGACCTCCTCGCGCTCGACCTCGAGCATCGTCGCCGGCAACGTCTTCACGCTCTTCAACGCGATCATCGGCGTCTTCTTCGTGCTCGACCTCGGGCTCGGGCTCTACGCCGACTCGCTGTTCGGCCTGATCGCCGTCGTCAACTCCTACATCGGCATCCGCCAGGAGCTGAAGGCGAAGGCGACCCTGGACGAGCTGGCGGTGCTGGTCGCCCCCCGCGCCAAGGTCGTCCGCGACGGCGACGTCGCCGAGGTGCTGGCGACCGAGATCGTCCCCGGCGACGTGGTCCGGGTCGAGCCCGGCGACCAGCTCGTCGCCGACGGCGAGGCGATCGCCAGCCGCGGCATGACCCTCGACGAGTCGATGCTGACCGGTGAGGCCGACGGCATCCGCAAGGGAGAGGGCGACCGCCTGCTCTCCGGCTCGTTCTGCATCTCTGGCTCCGGCCACTACCTGGTCGACGCGGTGCGCGAGGAGAGCTACGCCGGCCAGCTCGCCGGCGAGGCGCGCGCCTTCCGCCACCCGCCCTCGCCGCTGCAGAAAGAGGTCAACCGGGTGATCGTCGCCTCCACCTACGTGATGCTGCCGCTGGCGGCGATCCTCGTCTTCAGCCTCAGCGTTCGCAACGTCGGTCTCGAGGAGGCCGCGCAGACGGCGACGGCCGGCCTGGTGACGCTGATCCCGGAGGGCCTGGTGCTGCTGATGAGCGTCACCTTCGCGGTCGCGGCGGTGCGGCTGGCAAAACGCGACACCCTGGTCCAGCAGATGAGCGCCAGCGAGAGCCTGGCCGCGGTCGACACCGATCTGCGTCGACAAGACCGGGACCCTGACCGCCGGCGAGCTGCAGCTGACCAGGGTCGAGTTCGCCGAGGGCGTCGAGGCCGCGGCCGCCCAGGCGGCGCTGGGCAGCTTCGCGGCCAGTGCCGGCGACCGCAACCGCACGCTCGAGGTGATCGCCGAGCGCTTCCCCGCCGAAGCCGAGCGGGTCAGCGCCGAGGTCCCCTTCTCCTCGGAGTGGAAGTGGAGCGGGGCGGCGCTCTCCGGCGGCTCGACCTACGTGATGGGCGCGCCGGACGTGCTGGCCGAGGCCGGGGCGCTGAGCCTCCCCCCCGGCCTGGCCCGCAAGCTGGAGCAGGAGACCGCGGCCGGGCGCCGCGTCGTCGCCTTCGGCGAGTCCGCCGAGGCGCTGCCCGCGGACGCGGCCGCGGCCGCGCCGCCGAAGCTGACGCCGCTGGCCCTGGTCGTGCTGGAGGAGACCCTGCGCCCCGATGCCGCCGAGACGATCGCCTACATGCGCGAGGAGGAAGTCGACCTGAAGCTGATCTCCGGCGACGCCCGCGCCACCGTCACCGCGGTCGCCTACGCGGTCGGGGTCCCGCGCGACGCCGGTGTGGTCGAGGGCTCGGAGCTGCCCGACGACCCCGAGCAGCTGGGCGAGGTGGCGCTGGCCAACACGATCTTCTGCCGGATCAAGCCGGAGCAGAAGAAGGCGCTGGTCGCTGCCCTCGTCGCCGCCGGGCGCTACGTGGCGATGATCGGCGACGGCGTCAACGACGTGCCGGCCCTGAAGCAGGCGCGGATGGCGGTGGCGATGGGCTCGGGCACGCAGGTGACCAAGGGCGTCGCCGACGTCGTCCTGCTCAAAGACCAGTTCTCGCGCCTGCCGGAGGCGATCGGCGAGGGCCGGCGGATCGCCCGCAACATCCACCGCCTCGGCCGCCTCTACCTGACCAAGACCGTCTACGCCGCCGCCCTGATCCTGCTGGTCGCGGTCCCGGGCTTCGCCTTCCCCTTCCTCCCCCGCCACCTCACCCTGGCTGCCTTCCTGACGATCGGCATCCCCTCCTTCGTGCTCGCCCTGGCGCCGTCGGACGGGCCGCTCTACCGCGGCCGGCTGCTGCGGGCGCTGGCGGCCTTCGCGGTCCCGGCCGGGCTGGCGACGGCGCTCGGCTCGATCCTCTCCTTCTTCCTCGTCGACACCGTCTTCGGCGGCAACCTCGAGGCCGGCCGGACGGCGGCGACGACGACCCTGATCGTCCTCGGGCTCGCCTTCGTGCTGTTGCTGGAGCGCGGTCCCGGCCGCGAGCACATCGCGATCCAGAGCTACATGCTGGCCCTGGTGGTCGGGCTCGCCGGCCTCTACGCGGGCATCCTCGCGATCGCCCCCCTGCGCGACTTCTTCGAAATGGAGCTGCTGACCGCGACCGAGTGGTTCCTGTCCCTGATCTCGGCCGCGGTCGGCCTGACGATCGCCAGCGCCCTCTGGAAGCTGCCGCAGATCGAACGCCTGGAAGCGCCGCCGGAGGAGCCGGAAGCGGCCGTCTGACGATTGTCCAAGCAGGGAGGCTCGTTTTTCGACTCCGGGCCATGTTGGGAGCCCCCGAACCGCGGGTAGCTTCCACAGATGGCGACGACCTTGGATCCGGCCCGCCCCTCTCCCGGCGCCGGGAAGTACCCGCTCGACCCGGGTCGCTTCGACGAGGCGTTCGTACATGACGGCACCCCGCGCCCTCCCTACGCGGCGGTGCTCGACGCGCTCGCGCGGCAGGATCTATCGCTGCTGCGCGAGCGCGCCCAAGCTTCCGCCGGTGCGCTCGGGCTCGAGTTCGGGCCGGGGCAGCCGATGACCGTGGACCCGGTGCCGCGGGTGATCGAGACAGCCGAGTGGGAGGCGGTGGAGGCCGGGCTGTTGCAGCGGGCCAGGGCTCTCAACTCCTTCCTGCTCGACGCCTATGGCGGCCAGCGGATCTTCGACGCCGGCGTCGTTCCGCGGCGCCTGCTGGAGACCTCCTCCGGGTATGAGCCGCGGATGCGGGGCCTGCTCGACCCCACGGTGCCGCCGGCGACGGTCGCCGGCCTCGATCTGGTCAGGGATGCCGATGGCAGGCTGCTGGTCTTGGAGGACAATCTGCGGATGCCCTCCGGCGCCAGCTACGCACGCGCCGTTCGCGAAGCGGTCGAGCCGGCGCTCGAGCTCCCGCAGCGGCCGCGGCCGCTGGATGGTCATGTCGAGGCGCTGGGAGCCGCGATCCGCGCCGCCGCCGCGGACGGGCGCGACGACCCGGCGGCGGCGATCGTCTCCGACGGCCCCGAGAGCGGGGCCTGGTACGAGCACCGCCGGCTCGGCCGTGAGCTGGGGATCCCGGTCGTGCTGCCGCGGGATCTCGAGGTCGAGCGGGGCCGGCTCTTCGCCCGCCACAGCCGTGAGCGGCACCAGCTCGACGTCGTCTACCGGCGCCTCGACGAGGACCGCCTCAGCACGCCCGAGGGGGCGCTGACCAGCCTCGGCGAGCTGCTGCTGCCGGCGCTGCGGTCCGGCCGGCTGCGCTGCGTCAACGCCTTCGGCACCGGCCTCGCCGACGACAAGCTCGCCCACGCCTACACCGAAAGCATGGTCCGCTTCTACCTCGGCGAGGAGCCGCTGCTGCGCTCCGTCCCCAGCTTCGACCTCTCTGAGGCCGGCGCGCGCGAGGCGGCGATGGAGCGCCTCGACGAGCTGGTGATCAAGCCCCGCGACGGCTTCGGTGGCAAGGGGGTGACGATCATGCCGCGGGCGACCGAGCCGCAGCGGCGGCGGGCTATCGGCCTGCTGCGGCGGCGGCCCGCCGGCTTCGTCGCCCAGGAGGCGGTGCAGCTCTCCAGCCACCCGACCGTCTGCGAGGGGCGGCTGCGCCCGCGCCGGGTCGACCTCCGCCCCTTCGTAGTCAGCTCGGCGGCCGGCGTTGCGGCGATGCCCGGCGGCCTCACCCGCTACGCCCGCGGCGCCAACGAGATGATCGTCAACAGCTCCCGCGGCGGTGGCTGCAAGGACACCTGGGTGATCGACGCCCCGGCGAGGGAAGGACGATGAAGACCCGCTCCCTCGCCTCTCGTCGCGAGCGGCCGCTGATCGGCGTCACCACCTCGGAGATGCGACGGGCCGAGAGCCTCAACCCGACTCCGGAGGGCGAGCCGCCGACCCGGCTGGAGATGGCGCTCGGCCTCCCCTACCTGCGCGGGCTCGAGGCGGCCGGGGCGCTGCCGCTGGTGATGCCACCGCTCGGCGAGGACGCGATCGAGCCGCTGCTCGACCGCCTCGACGGCATCTGCCTCTCCGGCGGCCCCGACCTCGACCCGGCCGGATACGGCGCCGAGCCGCATCCCGAACTGGGCCCGATCGAGCCCAACCTCGATCGCTTCGAGCTGGCGGTGGCACGCCGCGCCGACGCCCGCGAGATGCCGATCCTGGCGATCTGCCGCGGCACCCAGGCGATCAACGTCGTCCGCGGCGGCACCCTGCACCAGCACCTGCCGGAGATCTCGACTGAGATCGCCCACCGCCAGCGCACCCCCGGCAACCAGACCAGTCACCCGGTCGAGGTCGTTCCCGGGAGCAAGCTGGCGGCGGCGCTGGGCGGCACCGAGATCGACGTGATCGACGTCAACTCCTTCCATCATCAGGCGCTCGACCGCGTCGGCGAGGGCCTCGTGGTTAGCGCCCGCGCCCCCGACGACACGATCGAGGGCGTCGAGGACCCGAGCCGTCCCTTCCTGATCGGCGTCCAGTGGCACGCCGAGACCCTGGTCCACCGGGTCTATGAGGCGGCCCTGTTCCACAACTTCGTCGATGCCTGCCGCGACGACGGCGCCGAGTTCCAGCGCCGCAGCGGCCGCGAGGTCGCGTGAGCGAGGGCGCCTCGGCCGCAACCGCGCCGGCCTGGGCAACCTGGGCGCAGCCGCACGAGCTCGGCCCCTACACGGTGGGGATCGAGGAAGAGGTGATGCTGCTCGACGCGACCAGCTGGGCACTGGCGCACCGGATCGACAGCGTCCTGCCGCGCCTCCCGCGCGCCGGCACGGAGAGCTTCACGGCGGAGACCCACGGCTCGGCGCTAGAGATCCAGACCGGCGTCCACCCCCGCATCCGCGACGCCGTCGCGGAGCTGGCGACCCTGCGCGGCGAGCTCGACGCGACCCTGCAGCCGCTCTCGATGCGCGCCGCCAGTGCCGGCACCCACCCCTTCGCGGTCTGGCAGGAGATCGTCGTCTCGGCCGGCGAGCGCTACCAGTTCGTCTACGGCTCGATGCGTGAGCTGGCCCGCCGCGAGCCAACCTTCGGCCTCCACGTCCACGTCGGCGTCCCCGGCACCGAGGCGGCGATCCACGCCACCAACCGCCTCCGCACCCATATCCCGCTGCTGCTGGCGCTCTCGGTCAACTCGCCCTTCTGGCAGGGGCGCGACACCGGGCTGGCCTCGGCGCGCACGCCGCTCTTCCAGGCCTTCCCCCGCGTCGGCATCCCCCGCGCCTTCGCCGACTACGCCGACTACGTGGAGGCGATCGACGTGCTGATCCGCTGCGACGCCGTGCCGGAGCCGACCTTCCTCTGGTGGGACGTGCGCCCGCAGCCGCGCTTCGGCACCGTCGAGGTGCGGATCATGGACGCGCAGACGACCCTCGCCGACACCGCCGCGATCGCCGCCTTGGTGCAGTGCATCGTCAGGGCCGAGATTGAGGGCGAGGACCATCTCGAACGGGCGATGCCACAGGAGGTGCTGGAGGAGAACCGTTTCCTCGCCGCACGCGACGGCATGGATGCCCAGTTGATCGAGCCGGAGCTGGGCCGGCGGCTGTCGGCCCGCGAGCTGCTGGCCGATCTGGTGACCGTCTGCCGACCCCACGCCGAGGTACTTGGCTGTGTGCCGGAACTCGACGACGTCATCCGCCTCGGCGAGCGCACCGGCGCTCAGCGTCAACTCGAGCAAGCGGCGACGCTCGGTTCCCTGCCTCGTCTCGTCGGTCTGCTGGCTGCAGAATTCGTGGCCGGCGCCTGACCTAGGACTCGCGCGGCGGCAGGACGAACTGCGTCACGACCAGATTTGCCGCGAGCTTCGTTTGCTCCTCTCTGATCCGCTCGATCCTGACCTCGATCACGACCGTGGCGCGGCCGACGTGAAGCGGCGTCGCCACGGCGACGATCTCGTCCCCCGGAAGTCCGGAGCCGAAGACGTTGAGCTTGAGCTCGATCGTCGTGAAATCGTGCCCGGGCGGGATGCTGCGGAAGGTCGCCCAGGCGGCGACGGTGTCGCCGAGCGCCGTCCAGGCGCCGCCGTGGACGAAGCCACCGGGATGCAGGTGACGCCGGCCGACCACGATGCGCCCGCGGGCGTGGGTGTCCTCGATTTCGAGCGGCTCGATCGCGAGGTCGCCGGGGAAGCTGCCGGCGAGGAACGAGCGAGCGTTCTCGACGGTGACGGAAGACAGGTCCACGGCCCGCGGCGCCATCTCAGCCCAGCCCGAAGCCGTCGAGGCCGTGGTCGCCGAAGGGCTCGTCGCGCTCCCTGACGGCCTCGCGGAAGCCGGACTCGGCGGCGCGGCGGACGAAGGCGTGGCCCTCCTCGGTGTGGCGGGCGATGCCGTCGAAGAAGGTGCCGAGGGTCTGGGCCTGCCGCAGGCCCTGGCTCTCGAGGGTCTGGTTGACCAGCAGCTTCATCATCACCAGCTGGTTGATCGGCATCTGCGAGACCCGCGACAGCAGCCGCTCGAAGCGCTCGTCGAGGTGCTCGGGCGCGGCCGCCTCGGTCGCCAGGCCCCACTCCGCCGCCTCGGCCCCAGTCAGCGAGTCGCCGGTCAGCAACAGCCGCTTGGCCCGCATCGCCCCTAGCCGCAGCGCCCACATCGCCGTCGTCGGAGAGCCCCAGACCCGCGCCGGCGGATAGCCGATCTTGGCGTCGTCGGCGACGATCAGCAGGTCGGAGCAGAGCGCCATGTCGGTGCCACCGGCGACGCAGTAGCCATGGACCTTGCAGAGCACCGGCTTCTCGGAGTGGAAGAGGCTCATGAAGCCGCGCACGTTGCGGGCCATGAACTGGTAGTCGGTGACCGGGTCCCAGTTCGACTCCGGCGCATGGTTGGCGCCGATCGTCGCCGGGTCCAGCGGCGAGCCCGGCGGCGCCTCGACCCCACCCAGCTCGCTCATCTCCCCCTCGGCCGAGGCGACCAGGTCATAGCCGCCGCAGAAGCCGCTGCCGTTGCCGGCCAGCGCGATCGCATGCACCTCCGGGTCGAGATTCGCCCGCTCCACGCAGGCGGCCAGCTCGACCGGCATCCGCGGCGTGATCCCGTTGCCCCGGTCGGGCCGGTCGAGGGTTATCCGCGCAATCCGCCCGTCAACCTCATACGTGAGCGTCTCCATATCCCGACCCTATTCCCGCTGGGCTGGAAGTGCGACTCGAGAGGCACGCGTGCGTGGTCGGCGAGCGCCGGACCAAGCGGGGCAAGGACGCAGGAAGCCCGAATAGCAGCGCTATTCGGGCGACCGAGGACGCCGCCCCGCGCCGCGTCCGCCGCCGCCGGACACGTGCGCGGGGCTTTCGAGGCGTACTTTCAGCCGACCCTTTCGACGATCATCGCCTTGCCCTGGCCACCCGCCACGCACATGGTCTCCAGCCCGACCTGGTGGTCGTCGGTCTCCATCACGTTGAGCAGGGTGCCCATGATCCGGGCGCCGGTCATCCCGAAGGGGTGGCCGAGGGCGATCGCGCCGCCGTGGGTGTTGAGCTTGCCTTCCTCGATTCCGCATTCGTCCATGATCGGGATCACCTGGGCGGCGAAGGCCTCGTTGAGCTCGACCGCGCCGACGTCGTCGATCGACATCCCGGCCCGGTCGAGGACCTTCTTGATCGCACCGATCGGGGCCACGCCCATGTACTCGGGCTCGTTGCCCCAGGTGGCGGCGGTGACGATGCGGGCGCGCGGGGTCAGGCCCAGCTCCTTGGCTTTGGTGTCGCTCATCAGCAGCACCGCGGCGGCGCCGTCGTTGAGCGGGCAGGAGTTGCCGGCGGTGACGCCGCCGCCGCCGAAGGCCTCCGGCAGCGAGGCGAGCTTCTCCAGGGTCGAGGAGGCGCGGGGGCCGTCGTCTTTGGCGACCTCGGTGCCGTCGGGCAGCGTCACCGGGACGATCTCGCGATCGAAGAAGCCGTCTTCCTGGGATTTGACCGCCAGCTCCTGGGAGCGCTGGGCGAACTTGTCCATGTCCTCGCGGCTGACCTTGTAGTGGTTGGCGACGTTGACGGCGGTCAGGCCCATGTCGATGTAGGCGTTGGGCTGGCCGTTCTCACCGATCAGGTTCGGGTTGCGATCGTCGGCTCCGGCCGGCTCGGTGCGCTCGTTGAAGCGGCTCACCCACTCGACCCCGGCGGCGAGGTAGACGTCGCCCTCGCCGGCCTTGATCGCGTTGCCGGCGTGGCGGATCGCATCGAGGCTGGACGAGCAGTAGCGGGAGACGGTGACGCCGTTGACGGTCTGCGGCAGCCGCTCCGAGAGCAGCGAGATGATGCGGCCGATGTTGAACGCCTCCAGGCCCTGCGGCATGCCGCAGCCGCAGAACAGATCCTCGATCGAAGCGGGGTCGACCTCCGGGTTTCGCTCGAGCAGCTTGTCGACGACGAAGGCGCCCATCTCCTCCGGGCGCAGCTGGGCGAGCGACCCCTTGAAGGCACGGCCGATCGGCGTGCGGATGGTGTCGACGATAACTGCCTCGGGCATGCGGGGTCTCCTTGCGCGCTTGGTGAGTGCTGCAGTGCGGGCCGCAGGGTAGTTGACCGGACAGCTCGCCGTTTTGTGCGGAAACGCACGATACGCACGCGTCGTGTCCCCCACCTGCGTTACATTCGCCTCAATCCACCTCGCGTGCAACGCGAGCCTTGCCGCAAAACGGCAGCGAAAGGAGGGCGCGTTATGCCCGAGGGCTACTGCGTCAAAGAGCGGAAGAAGGTCGAGATCAAGGACGCCAAACAGGTGACCATGAAAAATGGCCGCCCGGCGATCCAGGGCCTGTGCCCCGATTGCGGGACGAAAATCTTCAAGATCGGGAAACTCGAGGGCTAGAGCTTGAACCCGGGCTGCGTCCGTCCCGTAGATGGAGGCGGATGCAGCCCGGGGCATTGAAACGCGAGCGGGACGTGCGTGAGGCCTACGCCGCGCACTCCGGCGAGCTGTTCGGGTTCGCACTGCGCTCGCTCGGCGACTCCGGCCTCGCCGAAGAGGCGGTGCAGGAGACCTTCGTGCGCGCCTGGCGTGCCGGCGATCGCTTCGACCCCCAGATCGGCTCGCTGCGGACCTGGCTGTTCGCGATCCTGCGCAACGTCGTCATCGACCTCAGCCGTGCCCGCGCCGCCCGCCCGGTGGTTGCCGCGAGCGGCGTCGAGCCCTCGGTCGAGCCGCTGGACGAGGCGCTGCTCGCCTGGCAGGTGGAGGAGGCGATGCGGCGAATCGGCGAGGACCATCGCCGCGTCCTGGTCGAGACCCACTACCGCGGCCGCCCCTATGCGGAGGTCGCGAAAGAGCTCGGCGTGCCCGAGGGAACGGTGAAGAGCCGCGTCTATTACGGGTTGCGAGCCCTGCGCGTCGTGCTCGAGGAGATGGGCTATGAAGACTGAGGACTGCCGCGACTGGCGCCATTCGCTGGGCGCCTACGCGCTCGGCGACCTCCCGCCCGAGGAGCGCGCAGCCCTCGAGGCCCACCTCGACGGCTGCCCAGAGTGCCGCACCGAGGCGGAGGCGCTGGGGGCGCTGGCGCGACTGCTGCCACTCGCCGACCCCGACCGCTTCAGCCGGCCGGCGCCGCAACCGTCCCCCGACCTGGGCAGGCAGATAGCGGCGACGATCGGCCGCGAGCAGCGGGTGACCGTGCAGCGGCGGCGCTGGCGCTTCGGCCTGGCGCTGAGCGGAGCGGCGGCGGCCGCGGCGGCGGTGCTGGCGCTCGTGATCCTGCCGGGCGGTGGCAGCGCCAACCCCGAGCAGCACGTCCAGTTCGGCAAGCTGCCGGGCGGCGTCGAGATCTACGCGACGCTGGCGCCCCACGCCTACGGAACCGAGATCCACATGTACGTGAAGGGCGTGCGCTCGGGCACGCTCTGCCGCGTCTACCTGCGCGGCCCGCGCGGCGAACGGGTCTCCGCCGGCACCTTCACCTACCGCTGGGGCGACGACTCGACGGCGGTGCTGAGCTCGGCGCTCGACCTCTCCCGCACCGAGGCGATCGGCGTCCAGGCCGGCAACCGAGCTTTTGTCGCCCCGGTCGACGTCGACGGGGCGACGGCAAGGGCCATCTCTAACCAGGAGGACGTGACGTGACCAGGACCAGGACCACCTACGCATTGGCGGTACTGGCGATTGCCGCGGTACTGGCGATCGCCGGCTGCGGCAGCAGCGACGACAGCTCCGGCGGCATCTACGGGGGCGCGGAAAGCTCCGGCGACACCGCCGCCGCCGAGTCGCCTCCCGGCGCCGAAAGCGGCGCCGCCGTGCTGACCGTCGCCAGCGCCCCCAAGGTCGGCGCCGTCCTCGTCGACTCCGAGGGCTTCACCGTCTACGACTTCCACAAGGACAAGGGCGCCACCTCGTCCTGCTACGGGGCCTGCGAAGGAGTCTGGCCGCCGGTGATCACCGAAGGGGCGCCCCAGGTCGGGGAAGGCGCCACCGCCTCGAAGCTGGGCACGACCAAGCGCAAGGACGGCACCGTCCAGGTCACCTACGCCGGCCACCCGCTCTACACCTACGCCGCCGACGAGAAACCAGGCGAAGCCAACGGCAACGACATCGACTCCTTCGGCGCCGAGTGGTACGCCCTGCAGGGCAGCGGCGAGGAGGCCGAGGACTGAGCGCCCCTTCCCGCTCCGTGGTTCCTTCGTTGCAGCTAGGAGCGCTTGCGGTAGGAGATCGAGGGCGGGACGAGCTCGCGGATCTCGGCCAGAAGCCGGGACGAGAGCTCGCCGGGGTCCTCGTCCGGCCGCGGCTGGCCGCCGGCCGGGTCGAAGAAGTGGACGCGCAGCCGGGGACGGCGCGGGAAGCCGGTCAGGTCCGAGGTGCCGGTGATCGCGACCAGGGTGATGTGCGCCTCCGGCACCTCCTGCGCCAGCCGGCCGACGCCGCTGCGGGCGCGCAGGACCTTGCCGCGCGAGCGGGTGCCTTCGGGGAAGACGCCGATGCAGACCCCGGCTCGCAGCGCCTCGATCGCCCGCGCCAGCGCCTGCTTGTCGCCTTTGCCCCGCTCGATCGGAATCTGGCCCATGCCGTTGAGGATCGGGGCCAGCCCGCGCACTTTCCAGAGGTCCGATTTCGCCAGCGCCCGGATCTGGCGGCGCTTGACCGCCGCCATCCCGACCATGATCGGATCCCAGTGGCTGTCGTGGTTGCCGAGCACCAGCAGCGGCCCGCTCTCCGGCAGCGCCTCGAGGCCCTCCACCTGCATCCGCCCCCACAGCGCAACCGGCCGGTTGAGGGCCATCGCAGCTCGGTATGTGCGGGTTCGCTCGCGCATCGGCGCCGTGAGTTCTACGCGATTGCGGGTCGCGCCGGTCAGCCGCCGGCGTCGACCGCCCGCTGGAGCACGTCGCGCAGGGTGCGGCGGTCGTCCTCCGCGAGTCGCTCGACCCAGGCCGGCGGCTTCTCGACGGCGCGGGTGAGCCGGGCCCGGACCTTGCGCCCGTCCGCGGTCAGGGCGATCAGCTTCACCCGGCGGTCGCCCGCGGAGGGCTCGCGCGTCACCAGGCCCTTCTCTTCGAGCCCGTCGACGATGCCGGTGACGTTGGAGTTGTCGCAGTGCAAGACGGCGGCGATCTCGCTCATCGTCCGCGGCCGGTCCAGCGCCCGCAGGGCCCCGAACGAGGCTGGGCGCAGGCCGAGCTGACGGGCGATGGCGAGGAACGGCGGCGGGTAGACGAGCCCGGCGAGCAGGCCCCAGGCCTCGCGAGCAGTGTCCCTCTCCCGCCCTCCGATCCCGTTTCTTCGCTTGTCCGTCTCAGCCCCCATGAGATTTATTGTAACCCCAACTTTTGCTAACCTCAACTATTGAGTTTTTCCGCTACCTTGGGAGGAACGATGTCAGCAGACATGGCGGAGCGCAGCGGCATCGAAGTGGACGGGCTGGTGCGCGAGTTCAAGAACGGCCCGAGGGCCGTCGACGGCATCGACCTGCGGGTTGCACCCGGCGAGATCTACGGCTTCCTCGGCCCCAACGGCGCTGGCAAGTCGACGACGGTGCTGATGCTGACCACGCTGCTGCCACCGACCGCGGGCACGGCTCGCGTGGCCGGCTTCGACATCGTCACCGAAGGCCCGCGCGTGCGCTCGACGATCGGCGCCGCCCTGCAGGAGGCGGCGCTCGACCCGCTGCTGAGCGGTCGCGAGCACATGCGCCTGCAGACCGCCCTCCACGGCATCGCCAAGGCCGAGCGCGAAGCCCGCGGCACCGAACTGCTCGAACGGGTCGGCCTCTCCCAGGCCGCCGACCGCAAGGTGGGCGGCTACTCGGGTGGGATGAAGCGCCGCCTCGATCTGGCGCTGGCGCTGGCGCACCGTCCCCGCATCCTCTTCCTCGACGAGCCCACCACCGGCCTCGACATCCAGAGCCGCACCGCGCTCTGGGAGGAGGTGGCGAGACTGGCCCACGACGACGGCGTCACCGTCTTCCTCACCACCCAGTACCTAGAGGAGGCCGACGCGCTCGCCAACCGGGTCGGGATCATCGACCACGGCAGGATCGTCGCCGAGGGCACGCCGGCGGCGCTGAAGGCCGAAATCGGCCGGCCCACCGTGGAAGCGATGCCGCGCGACCCGGCCGAGCACGAGCGCATGGTCGCGGTCCTGGGCCGCTTCGGCGAGCCTGCCGGCGCCTCGCCGAAAGGCGCTGCGGTGCGCCTCTCCGGCGGCGAGTCCGAACTGGCCGAGGTGGTCCGCGCCCTCGACGCGGAGGGGATCGCGATCGAGCACCTGCAGCTGCACGCACCCTCGCTCGACGACGTCTTCCTGACCAAGACCGGCCGCTCGCTGGAGGGCGCCGAGGAGGCCGAGGAGGAGGCGGAGGACGCCGCCGCGGAGGCGGTCGGCTCGGCGTGAGCGACCTCCGCACCCAGGTCGGGCAGCTCGCCCATCGCTCGGTGCTGCGCACCCTGCGCCAGCCGGCCCAGATCGTCCCGGCGCTGATCTTCCCGATGTTCCTGCTGGCGGTGAACTCAGGCGGGCTCAAAGACGCCACCAACCTGCCCGGCTTCCCGACCGACTCCTACCTCACCTTCGCCCTCGCCGTCCCCTTCATGCAGGGGGCGCTGTTCTCGGTGATGAACTCCGGCACCGACCTCGCCCGCGACATCGAGACCGGCTTCCTCAACCGGCTGGCGCTGACGCCCCTGCGCGGCGCGGCGCTGCTCAGCGGCCTGCTGGCCGGCTCCGTCGTGCTCGGGTTGCTGCAGGCAGTCACCTACCTGGTCGTCGGGCTGACCGCCGGGGCTGACCTGGCGGCCGGGCTCGGCGGCGCCCTGACGATCGTCGCGCTCTCGGTGACGATCACGGTCGCCTTCGGCACGGTCGGCCTCTTCGCCGCCCT
Organism: uncultured Solirubrobacterales bacterium; assembly: GCA_963812145.1. Taxonomy (GTDB): domain Bacteria; phylum Actinomycetota; class Thermoleophilia; order Solirubrobacterales; family 70-9; genus VAYN01. The sequence goes on along the minus strand of CAWEUG010000001.1, from coordinate 407,997 downwards.
GCGGACCGGCTCCGGCGAGGCCGTCCAGAGCCTCTTCCCGGTCTTCTTCGTCTTCCTCTTCCTCTCCTCGATGGCCCTGCCGCTGAACCTGATCCAGAGCGACTGGTTCCATGCCATCGCCGCTGCCAACCCGGTCTCCTACCTGCTGCAGGCGTTCCGCTCGCTGTTGATCGAAGGCTGGAACCTCGGCGAGCTGGCGCTGGGCTTCGGGATCGCGGTGATGATCCTGCTGATCGGCATGTACGCCGCCAGCGCCGCCCTGAAGACGAGGCTGGTGCGGACGTGAGCGCGCAGCGGCCGGCCGGCTTCCGCACGATCGCCCGCGCGGTCGCCTGGCGCAGCATCCACAACTTCCTCACCAACCCGGCCTTCCTGGTCCCGGCCCTGGTCTTCCCGCTCTTCTTCTTCGTCTCCTTCGCCGGCGGGCTCTCGGCGATCGCCGACGTGCCCGGCTTCGACTTCCCGAGCGGCTACACCGCCTTCCAGTTCGTCTTCGTGCTGCTGCAGTCGGCCGCCTTCGGCGGCGTCTTCACCGGCTTCGGGATCGCCCGTGACTTCGAGACCGGCTTTGCCCAGCGCTACCTGCTCGCCGCCAGCAACCGCAACGGAATCGTCGCCGGCTACGCATTCGCCGCCCTGATCCGCGCCTTCGTCACCTGGACGCTGCTGACCGTCGTCGCGCTGGTCTTCGGGATGAACATAGACGGCAGCGGCGTCGACTTGGTCGGCCTCTTCGGCCTCGCCGTGCTGGTCAACCTGGCGGCGACGATGTGGGCGGCCGGAGTGGCGATGCGGGTGCGCTCGATCCAGGGCGGGCCGCTGATGCAGTTCCCCGTCTTCCTGATCCTCTTCCTGGCGCCGGTCTACGTGCCGCTAAGCCTGCTCAGCGGCTGGATCCACGCCGTCGCCTCGGTCAACCCGGTCACTGCCCTGCTCGAGGCCGGCCGCGGCTTCATCTCCGGCGACCCGACCGTGATCGCCCTCGCCTTCGCGATCGGCGTCACCCTGCCGGTCCTCTTCGCGCTCTGGGCGCGGGGCGGCCTGCGCCGCGCTGAAGCCGCCGGCTGAGGCCGAAGAGCGGCTCGAAATTCGCCCGGGTGTGATCAAAGTCACTCATCCGGGTAGCGAGGCCGAAGAGGCTGCCCGTCTGTCTCATCGCAGGGCAATCCCGGCCAATGCCTAGCACTATGCACTCGACAATCTAAAGTGTCATTTGTGACGCAGCGGCCACTAGAGCTGATCCTCGCTCGCAACCTGATGTCGGCGCTCTCGACCCCCGCCTTCCTGGTCGACGAGGGCGGCCTCCTCGTCTTCTACAACGAAGCGGCCGGCATGATGCTCGGCAAACGCTTCGAGGAGCTCGGCACGGTCGGCGCCGACGAGTGGGGCTCGCTCTTCGGGCCGTTCGACCGGAGCGGCGAGCCGATCCCCTACGACGAGCTGCCGCTGGTCACCGCGGTCCGCAACGGCCGCCCCGCCCATGGCGAATTCGAGATCCACTCGACCGACGGCGCCAGCCACGAGGTCGAGGTGTCCGCCTTTCCGATCCTCACCGCGCACGGCTCCCAGGGCGCGATCGCCGTCTTCTGGCCGACCCAGCTCAACGGCAAGAACGGGGCGCGCCCGGCATGAAGGTCAAGCTCTGGGGAACGCGTGGGTCGATTCCCTCCCCGGGGCCGGAGACGATCCGCTACGGCGGCAACACCTCCTGCGTCGGGGTCACGCTCTCCGACGGCTCGCTGCTGGCGCTCGATGCCGGCAGCGGCATCCGCAGCCTCGGCCTGGCCGTCGGCGACGATCCGGCGCGCCTGCACATCCTCCTCACCCACCTCCACCTCGACCATATCCTCGGCCTCGCCTTCTTCGCCCCCGTCTTCCGCCCGCAGACCGAGATCGTGATCTGGGGGCCGGCCTCACCGGAGGCCTCGCTGCGCGATCGCATCGCCCGCTACATCTCCGCGCCGCTCTCGCCGGTCGAGGTGCGCGAGCTGCCCTGCGACGTCTCCTTCCGCCATTGCCCGGAGACCGAGTGGGAGATCGGCCCGGCCCGAATCCGCGCCGCCTCGGTCTCCCACCGCGGGCCGACGCTCGGCTACCGGATCGACGACGGCGACTCCTCGCTCACCTATATCCCCGACCACGAGCCGGGGCTCGGTGCCGACCTCGACCGACTCGAGGACGACTGGATCTCCGGGTTCGCGCTCGCCCACGAGACCTCGCTGCTGATCCACGACGGCCAGTACGCCGACTCCGAGTACCCCCAGCACGTCGGCTGGGGCCACTCGCCGCTGCGCGACTCGCTCGCCTTCGCCCGCCGCACCGGCGCCGAGCGCACCGTGCTCTTCCACCACGATCCGATGCACTCCGACGACTTCCTCGATCGCTTCGGGGTCGAAGCGCGGGAGCGCTGGGCCGCCCTGGGCGGCGATCCGGCGGCGATCGAGCTGGGCGCCGAGCGGGTCGAGTACGAGCTGCCGACCCGGGCCCCGCAGGCCGCCGCCCCCGCCTGAGCGACGCCTGCTGCGCGCTAGGCTTGGCAAAATGCCGTCTCCCGCTCCTCCCGCCATCGAGGCCGCAGCAGCCGAGTCGGAGCTGATCTCCAGAGCCCTGGAGATGGCGGAAGCGGCGCACGCCGGCCAGACCCGCAACGGCAGCGGCGGCATGGCCTACATCCACCACCCGGTCGCCGTCGCCGAGCTGCTGGCCGCGCACGGCTTCGAGGAGTCGACGGTCGCCGCGGCCCTGCTGCACGACGTCGTCGAGGACAGCGCCGCCAGCGTCGACGACGTCGCCGCGCGCTTCGAGCAACCGGTCGCGAAGCTGGTCGCGGCGCTGACCGAAGACGAATCGATCGAGCCCTTCGAGCCCCGCAAGAGCGCGCACCGCCGCCACGTCGAGGAGGCCGGCGGCGACGCGCTGGCGATCTACGCCGCCGACAAGCTCTCCAACATCCGCGTCCTCCGCCGCACCCTCGCCAGCGAAGGCGAGTCAGCCGGCGAAGAGTTCGAGGCCCCGCTGGAGGTCAAGGAACGGGTCTGGGCGGACGACCTGGAGATGCTGCGCCGCCGGGCGCCCGACCTTCCCTTCGTCGAGGAGCTCGCCGCCGAGCTGGCGAGGCTGCGGGAGACCCGCGCTACTTCGACTCCGTCGGCGGGTCCGGCTCCTCCTCAGAGCTGAACCGCCGCTTCAACGGCAGCAGATACCAGAACAGGGCGAAGGTGAAGAGGGCGAGGCCGCCGGTCACCGCCGTCGCGGTCGGGCCGTAGAGCACGTCGGTGATCAGCACGATCGCCCCGGTCATCGCCAGTGCCAGCGCTCCCAGGCCAGCGATCGCGAAACGGTTGGCGAGGAAGATCAGGTGATCCTTCTGCTGCATGCGGAAGGTGAGGCGGTGGTAGGCGGAGGGCGAGATCAGCAGCACCGCCGAGATCGCGGTCAGCAGCAGGGTGGCGAAGTAGACCTTCTCCTGGAACGGCGTGATCTTGGTGAAGTTCTGCTGGAACGGGACCGCCAGCAGGAAGGCGAAGAGGACCTGGACGCCGGGCAGTGCCACCCGCAGCTCCTGCAGCAGCTCGCCGAGGTTGCGGTCGAGGCGTTCCCCCTCGGTCTCCTCTCGCCCTGACGGCCGTTCTCCCATGGCGTCACCCTACCCTCGGGGTCTGCACATGAACACCGCCTTGATCCTCTTCAACCGCGACCTGCGGGTCGACGACAACCCGGCGCTGGCGGCGGCGGCGCGGGCCGAGCGCACGGTGCCGCTGTTCGTGCTCGACGAGCGCCTGCTCGGCTCCCGCTTTGCGGCGCCGAACCGCGTCGCCTTCATGCGCGAGGCGCTGGCCGACCTCGACGAGGGGCTGCGCAAGGCGGGCGGGCGGCTCTACCTGCGGCGCGGCGACCCGGTGCAGGAGGCGATCGCGATGGCGCGCGAGTGCGCTGCCGACGAGCTGCACGTCAGCGCCGACTACAGCGCCTACGCGAAGGCGCGCGAGCGGCGCCTGGCAGCGGCCTGCGAGGAGGAGCGGATCGCCTTCCGCGCCCATCCCGGGACGACGATCGTCCCCCCTGGAGGCGTCACACCCGGCGGCGGCGACCATTTCAAGGTCTTCACCCCCTACCACCGCGCCTGGAGCGAGCTGCCGCTGCGGCGGCGGGCCGGCCCGCCCCGCCAACTCACGGTCCCCGGCGGGCTCCGGGCCGGACGCCTGCCCGCGCTCGCGAAGCTGACCGATGGCACTCCCTCCCCCCAGCGGGCCATGGGGGGAGAGACCGAGGGGCGCCGGCTGGCCCGCGCCTTCCTGCGCGACGACCTCAGCCGCTACGAGGAGCGTCACGACGACCTCCCCGGCGACGGCACCTCCCGGCTCAGCGCCCACATCCGCTTCGGCTGCGTCTCGCCGCTGGCGCTGATGCAGGCAGCGCGCGACCGCCGGGGCGGAGAGCCCTTCGTGCGCCAGCTCTGCTGGCGCGACTTCCACCACCAGGTGCTGGCCGCCAACCCCTCCCTCCCCCACCGCGACTACCGCCCGCGCGGCGACCGCTGGTCGCGCTCGCAGCGGGCGCTGGAGGCCTGGCGGGCGGGCCGCACCGGCTACCCGCTGGTCGACGCCGCGATGCGCCAGCTGGCCGCCGAGGGCTTCATGCACAACCGCGCGCGGATGACCGCCGCCTCCTTCCTCGTCAAGGACCTCTACATCGACTGGCGGGCCGGCGCCTGGCACTTCTGGGACCTGCTCAGCGACGGCGAGATCGCCAACAACGCCGGCAACTGGCAGTGGGTGGCGGGGACCGGCAACGACACCCGCCCCAATCGCGTCCTCAGCCCCGTGCGCCAGGCCGAGCGCTTCGACCCCGACGGCGTCTACGTGCGCCGCTACCTGCCCGAGCTCGAGCAGGTTCGGGGCAAGGCGATCTTCCGCCCCTGGCGGATGGAGGGCTTCGGGCGGCTCGACTATCCGGAGCCGATCGTCGACCACGACGAGGCGGCCGCCGCCTTCAGGGCGCATCGCGAATGAGCGCGGCAGTCCTTTGTGTCGCTATGCGGACCAAAGGACTGCCGCGCTCTAGGATCGCGGCATGGGACGGCTCGCAGTCATCCTCGGCAGCAACGCGCTGGGGCCCGGCGGCGAGGAGATCGCGGCGGCGGCGGCCGAGCACGGGGCGGCGATCGTCCAGCGCCACGGCGGCGCCGACGCGCCCTACGCCCTCCCCCACCAGATCGATCACGCCGCCAACCTGCGACCGCTGACCGAGCAGGGCTGCGACCGGGTGCTGGCGATCGGCTCGGTCGGCTCGCTCAGCCCCGAGCTGCCGGTCGGCAGCCTGATCTGCCCCGACGACTTCATCTCCCTCCACCTCGGCCCCTCGATCTTCGCCGACGCCCGCGCCCACACCGCCCCCGGCTTCGACCCTCGCTGGCGCGGCGAAGTCATCGACGCCTGGACGGCCGGGGGACAGGCGCCGCGCGACGGCGGCGTCTACTGGCAGACCCCCGGGCCCCGCTTCGAGACCCCGGCCGAGATCCGCCTGATCGCCGCCCACGCCGACGTGGTCGGGATGACGATCGCCTCCGAGTGCGTCGTCGCCGGCGAGCTCGGGCTCGACTACGCAGCGCTCTGCGTCGTCGACAACCTCGCCAACGGGATCGGCGCGGGACAGCTCGACGTCGCCGGGCTGGAGGACGACCGGATCAACAACGCTGCCCGCCTGCGCGACGGCCTCGCCGCGGTGCTGCCGCAGCTGGGTGCGGTGGGCCGATGAGCGAGACCGTGGCGCTGACCGTGACCGGCGCCGTCCTCGACGGCGAGACCGTCGGTCTGCGCTGCGAGGACGGGCGCATCGCGGCGCTCGGGCCGGAGGTCGTGGCCAGGATCGGCGACGAGACGATCGATGCCGGCGGGGCGCCCCTGGTCGCGCCCCTGGTCAACGGCCATACCCACGCCGCGATGACGCTCTTCCGCGGCAGCGGCGGCGACCTGCCGCTGATGCCCTGGCTCGAAGAGAAGATCTGGCCGGTCGAGGTGAAGCTGGACGGCGAGGACGTCTACTGGGCGGCGCGGCTCGCCTGCGCCGAGATGATCCGCACCGGCACGACCCGGTTCTGGGACATGTACTGGCATCCCGAGGCAACCGCGCGCGCCGTCGCCGACGCGGGCATCGACGCCGCGATCGGGGCGCCGCTCTTCGACGCCAGCGGCGATGTCGCCGGGATGCGAGAGGCGGCACTGGGCAGCCTCGACCAGCTGGGCGAGCTGGGGCCGGCGGTCGTGCCCAGCCTGGCCCCGCACTCGATCTACACGGTCAGCGAAAGCTCGCTGCGCTGGATCGGCGAGCTCAGCGGCGAGCGTCGGGTGCCGATCCAGATCCACCTCTCCGAGACCGAGCAGGAGGTCGAGGACTGCCTCGCGGCTCACGGCCTGCGCCCGGCCGCCTACCTCGACAGCCTCGGGATGCTGAGCGAGCGCACCGTGCTCGCCCACGGCGTCTGGCTCGACCGTGAGGAGCTGGAGCTGATCGCCGAGCGCGGCTGCACCGTTGTCACCAACCCGGTCGCCAACATGAAGCTCGCGGTCGGCGGCGTTTTCCCCTACCCGGCGGCGCGGGAAGCCGGGGTTGCCGTGGCCCTCGGCAGCGACGGCGCCGGCTCCAACGACTCGCTCGACCTCTTCGCCGACCTCAAGCTCTTCGCCCTGGCCCAGAAGCACGCCGCCGGCGACCCGGGCGCGATCGCCGCCTCCGAGGCCTGGGCGATTGCCAGCGGCACCCGGGCACCACTGCTGGGCGCCGCCGCACCGCTCAGCACCGGCGCCCCTGCCGACTTCCTGCTGCTGCGCCCCCACTCCCCGGAGCTCAGCATCGGCGACCTCGCCTCCAACCTCGTCTACGCCGCTTCGGGCTCGATCGTCGACACCACCGTGGTCGGCGGCCGGGTGCTGATGCGGGGCGGTGAGATCGTCGGCATCGAGGAGATCGTCGAGCGCGCCCGCGAGCGCGCCCGCCGCCTTGGCCTCTAGGCGCGGGCATCCGCGGGACGAGCCCATTGCTTCGCACTGGGCCGCGCATTCCGGCCAGCAGATGAGTGGATTCGGGAACACGGGGGTATAGGCTCGCTTCAAGTGTCCGAGGCAAAGGCCACTAGCGAATCGCAGTCCCAGCCCGGAGCCTCCTCCGTCAGCTACGAGGGCGCCACCAAGCGCTACGGTGACTCCGCCGCTCCCGCCGTCGACCAGCTCACGCTCGAAGTCCCGGCCGGCGAGATCTGCGTCCTGGTGGGGCCGTCGGGGTGTGGGAAGACGACGGCGATGCGGATGGTCAACCGCACGGTCGAGATGAGCGAGGGCGACATTCTCGTCGGCGGGGAGTCGGTGCGCGACAAGGACCCGGCCCAGCTGCGGCGGGAGATCGGCTACGTGATCCAGCAGATCGGCCTCTTCCCCCACCGCACGATCGCCGAGAACATCGCCGCGGTGCCGCAGCTGCTGGGCTGGAAGAAGGACCGCACCCGGGCCCGCACGAGCGAGCTGCTGGAGCTGATCGGGCTCGACCCCGAGCTCGGCGAGCGCTACCCGGCCCAGCTCTCCGGCGGCCAGCAGCAGCGCGTCGGCGTCGCCCGCGCGCTCGCGGCCGACCCGCTGGTGATGCTGATGGACGAGCCCTTCGGGGCAATCGACCCGATCAGCCGCGAGCGCCTGCAGAACGAATTCCTGCGCCTGCAGGCGCAGGTCCGCAAGACCGTCCTCTTCGTCACCCACGACATCGACGAGGCGATCAAGATCGGCGACCGGATCGCGATCATGCGCGAGGGCGGCAGGGTCGAGCAGTACGCGACCCCGGCCGAGGTGCTGATGGCCCCGGCGACCGAGTTCGTCGAGGACTTCGTCGGCGCCGACCGGGCGCTGAAGCGGCTGGCGCTGATGCGGGTCGCCGACATCGACCTCTGGGAGGCGCCTCTGGCCCATGTCGGTCAGGCGACCGCCGAGGTGCGGGCGAAGCTGGCCGAGCCCGACGTCGAAGTGCCCTACCCGCTGCTCGTCGACGCCGAGCGCCGCCCGCTCGGCTGGCTCTCCGAGCGCGACCTCGGTGCCGAGACCGTTCCCAGCCGGCCCGACTCCCCCCTCGGCCCCCTGCTCGACCGCGACGACGTCATGCGCGACGCCCTCGCCGACCTGCTCCAGGGCGAGGCCCAGTACGCGGCGGTGGTCGACCACGAAGGCCGGATCGACGGCGTCCTCTCGGTCGAGATCATCTCCGAGTTCCTCAAATCGCCGCGGGCGAAGACGGAGGAGCACAGCGCCGTGGAGCGGCCCCATGGCTAACCCGGCCCTGTTCGCCGCGGTCGGCGAAGTCGGCAAGGGCTTCATCCAGGAACGCAGCTCCGAGACCCTTCCCTGTCAAGCCGACAACAGCAATTTTTTCTGCTGGGACTGGGCCAAGGAAAACATCGACCGCTACGAAACGCCGACGATCCAGCACGTCGAACTCGTCCTGATCTCGGTCGTGCTCGGCTTCGCCGTCGCCTTCGCCCTGGCCCTGCTGGCCCACCGGCGGCGCTGGCTGCAGCCGCCGCTGCTGGCCGCCACCGGCATTCTCTTCACGATCCCCAGCGTCGCCTTCTTCTTCCTGCTGGAACCGTTCACCGGCCGCGGTCGCGACACCGCGATCATCGCCCTCAGCGCCTACACGCTGCAGATCATCTACCGCAACACTGTCGTCGGCCTCGCCAACGTTCCCGGCGCCGTCAAGGACGCCGCCCGCGGCATGGGCTTGACCGAGCGCCAGATCCTCTGGAAGGTCGAGTTGCCACTGGCGGCGCCGGAGATCTTCGCCGGGCTGCAGATCGCGATGGTCAGCACGGTGGCGATCGCAACCTTGGCGGCCTTCGTCGGCGGCGGCGGCCTCGGCGAACCGATCCTCCGTCAGGGGATCGGCTTCCTGACCAACATCATCATCGCCGGCGGCCTCGCCTTCCTGATGGCGATCACCTTCGGGCTGATCCTGTTTGGGGTCCAGCGCCTCCTCACCCCCTGGCGGCGGGCCGCAACGGCATGATCGCCGCCCTCCTCCCTCACCCCGTGCTCGCCTCGATCGAGGGCGCGATCGAATTCATCTTCACCCCGCAGACCTCGAACGTGACCGGCGGCAAGGCCGTCGGCGGCATCGACCAGGTCCTGGAACTGCTGCTCAACCAGATCGAACTGACGGTCCTCGCGATGACGCTGGCAATGATCGTGGCGTTCCCGCTCGGCCTTCTCCTCGGCCATCGCGGGACCGGGGAATCGCTGGCGATCGTGATCGGCAACCTCGGCCGGGCGATCCCCGAGCTGGCCCTGATCGCCTTTATGGCGGCGCTGATCGGGGTCGGGGTCCTCAATCTCACCATCGCCCTCGCGATTCTCGGCATCCCGCCGATCCTCGCCAACACCTTCGTCGGCATCCACCAGGTGGACCGTGCCAGCGTCGACGCCGCCCGCGGCATCGGCATGACCGAGTTCGAAGTCCTGCGCCGGGTCGAGATCCCGCTGGCGATCCCGACCATCTTCGCCGGCATTCGCGGGGCGGCGATCGCGATCGTGGCGACGGCGACGATCGCTCCGATCGCGGGGGTTCTGACCTTGGGTGACTTCATCATCAACCAGAACGTTTACGGCGACGACGGGGTGCTGGCGGGGGCGATCGTGGTCGCGCTGCTGGCGCTGACGCTCGAGTTCTCGCTCGCCGGGGTGCAGCGCCTGCTCACCTCGAAGGGTCTGAAGCTGAGCAATGCTTGATCTTGTCCACCAACGAAGGAGGCAGTAAGTGAGGACCAAGAAGACGAGACTGAGGGCGGGAATGCTGGTGCTGGCGGCGCTGGCGCTGACTCTCGGCGTCGCCGCCTGCGGCAGCAGCGACGACGACAGCAGCTCGACCGAAAGCAGCGAGGGCGGCGGCGCGATCGTCTCCAATCCCGACAACGGCAAGGTCAGCCTGACGATCGGCTCGAAGAACTTCCCCGAACAGGAAATCCTCGGGGAAATCTACGCGCAGGCCCTGTCCGCGGCCGGCTACAAGGTCAAGACCGACCTCAACTTCGGCCCCGAAATCGTCGCCCTGCGCGCGGTCAAATCGGGGGCGATCTCCGGCTACCCGGAGTACGCCAGCACGGCCCTCACCTCCTTCTTCGGGCTCGAACCCGAAGACGTCCCCGCCGACGCCCAGGGCGCCTACGAAAAAGCCAAAGCCGAATTCGAAAAGGAAGACCTGACGGCCTTCCCCCCCACCCCGTTCGCCAGCGCCAACGCGGTCGGGACCCTGAAGACGACGGCCGAAAAGTACGGGCTGGAGACGATCTCCGACCTCGAAGGGCAGTCGGAAAAACTGACCCTCTACGGATCGCCCGAGTGCCGCCAGCGGATCGACTGCCTGGCCGGGCTCGAACAGTATTACGGGCTGAAATTCAAGTCCTTCAAACCGGTCGACATCGGCCTTCGCTACACGGTTCTCGAAAAGGGGCAGGCCGACCTCTCGATCCTCTTCACCACCGACCCGCAGCTCGCGGCGGAGAAGGACAAGTTCGTGATCCTCGAAGACGACAAGAAAGTCTTCCCGTCCGGGAACGTCCTCTTCGTGACCAAGAAGTCGACGGCCGAGAAAGCCGGGCCCGACTACGAAAAGACCATCGTCCAGGTCCAGGAAGGCCTGACGCTGCCGGTCATGCAGGAGCTCGACGCGCGGGTCGAACTCGAAAAGCAGACGCCGAAGGAAGCGGCGGCGGCTTATCTGAAGAGCGCCGGGTACACGGGCTAGCAGTAGGGCTCGGGGGGAGGGGTTCGCCGGAGCAACAGCGGGGAGGCTCCGGTGAACCCCTCCCCCGACCCCCCAACGAGCGCGCGGTGTCGCTCGGTCAGGTTGGCCTGAGCCTTGAGAGACCGAGGGCTCAGGTCATCCGATGGCGGCCAGTTCCTCGGTGGTGGGGTTGGCGCGGTCGCGGATTCGGGAGAAGGAGACGTGGGCGGCCCAGGCGGCGGAGAGGCCGGTGATGCCGGCTAGGAGCAGGGCCACGCGGGGGTCGTAGGTTTCCGCCAGCCAGCCGGTCAGGGGGCCGCCGATCGGGGTCGAGCCGAGGAAGACGACCGAGTAGAGGGCCATCACTCGGCCGCGCATCTTCGGCGCCACTGCCAGCTGCAGGGTCGAGTTGATCGTCGCCGCGAAGGTGACGGCGGCGGCGCCGAGCAGGGCCAGCATCGGGATCTCCAGCGCCAGCGTCGGCATCGAGGCCGCGAGCAGGCCGAGGATGCCGAAGGCGAGCGCGCCGCCGGCGATCAGGCGCGGGCCGGTCTGGCCGTGGGCGCCGTTGACGAGGGCGCCGGCGATCGATCCGACCGCCATCGCCGAGACCATCACCGCGTAGGTCGTGGCGCCACCGTCGAAGCTGAATTTGGCCAGCAGCGGCAGCACCACCTGGAAGTTGAAGCCGAGCGTCCCGACCAGCGCCATCAACGCCAGCGGCACCGCCAGCTCCGGGGTGGCGAGGACGTAGCGCAGGCCGGCGCGGATCGCGCCTGGCTCGCGCGGGGCGACGGGCTCGGTGTGCAGGCCGCGCGGGTCCATCCCCCAGAGGGCGACGATCATCGCCACGAAGGTGAGCGCGTTGAGGGCGAAGCAGGGGACGACGCCGAAGCCGGCGATCAGCAGCCCGGCCAGGGCCGGCCCGACGATCCGCGCCATCTGCACGATCACGCTGTTGAGGCTGACCGCGTTGACGACCCGGTCGGGCCCGACCATCTCCATCACGAAGCTCTGCCGCGCCGGGTTGTCGATCGCGTTGACCGAGCCCATCGCGAAGACGGCGAGGTAGACCATCCAAGGCGCGACGACGCCGGTCGCGGTGACCGCGAAGAGGAAGATGGCGGGGATCGCCATCAGCGCCTGAGTCGCGATCAGCAGCCGCCGTTTGGGGATGCGGTCGGCCAGCAGCCCTCCCCAGGCGCCGATCAGCAGCATCGGCAGGAACTGCAGCGCCGTGGTCAGGCCGACGGCGACGCCGCTGTCGGTCAGGGTCAGGATCAGCCAGATCGCCGCCACCGTCTGCATCCAGGTGCCGGAGAGCGAGATCAGCTGGCCGGCGAAGTAGCGCCGGTAGTTGGGAACCTCGAGCGAGTTGAAGGATCGGCGCAGGGCGGTGCTCACCCGCGCTCATCCTCCAGCATGCCCTCGAGGATCTCCGCCGCCCGCTCCAGCACCTCGACGTCGGCGGCGGGCATGTCGCGCATGCGCCGCGCCAGGTAGGCGTTCTTGCGCCCGCGCAGGCGCCGCAGGCGCTCGCGCCCGGCGGCGTTGACGCTGACCAGGGAGCTGCGGCCGTCGGCGGGGTCGGGAGTGCGCGCGAGGAGCCCCTCCCTTTCGAGGCAGCCGAGAGTGCGGGTCACGGTCGGCCGCCGCACCCGCTCCAGCTTCGCCAGCTCGCTCGGAGTCAGCGGTCCGTGCCGCTCGATCGTCGCCAGCGCCGCGGTCGAGGTCGGGGTCAGCCCGGTCGCCTCCGCCGCCGCCTCCTGGCGCAACCGCCGCGCCGTCCGCACGATCCCCATCCGCAGCCGGGCGGCGGCGTCGGTGAGGGAGGTGTTGGAATTGGTCTTCGGAGTCATTGATTAGCCTTGGTAATTAGTTTAGCAAACTACTTTCCTGGCACATCGCCACGAGACCGTAAATTCTCTGTGCCAACTTGCGAACACCCGGCTGGCAGGTCGAAGCAGACCCGACCCGCTCCGGCGGGTCTTGTCGTTTCTGGGGCGCTAGCTGCGCCCCAGATCAGCTCAGGCCGCGAAGCGCTTTTCGGAGCGAGCTTTGGCCTTGGCGGCCTCGACCTCGCGGTCCTTCGGCGGCGCCGAGGCGACCAGGCGGTCGAGCAGCTTCGCCGTGACCTCGGCGATTTCCTCGACCGCATCGTCGAACGCCTCCCGGTTGGCCTGGGAGGGCTTGGTGGAGCCGCTGATCTTGCGCACGAACTGAAGCGCGGAGGCCTGGATCTCGTCCTCGGTCGCGGCTGGCTCGAAATTGTGGAGGGTGCGAATGTTTCTACACATGGGGCGATTTTAGCCCCCGCCTAACCCCGGCGGTGCACTTCGGTCGCCCGCGCCTGGTCGCGCGGACGCACCACGATCTCGTCGACGTTGACGTGGGCGGGCTGGGCGACGGCCCAGCGGATGCACTCGGCGACGTCCTCGGCCCGCAGCGGCTCCATCCCCTCGTAGACGCTGGCCGCCGCCTCCTCATCGCCCTCGAAGCGGACCAGGGAGAACTCGGTCTCGACCATGCCGGGAGCGACGTCGGTGACGCTGACCGGCTCGCCCAGCAGCTCCAGGCGCAGGGTCCGCAGCGCCGCCCGCTGGGCGTGCTTGGCGGCGGTGTAGCCGGCCCCACCGCGGTAGGTCTCGAAGGCGGCGATGCTGGTGACGCCGACGACGTGGCCGTTGCCGGACTCGATCAATCGCGGCAGCAGCGCCCTGGTCATCCGCATCGTCCCCAGCACGTTCGACTCGTACATGGTCCGCCACAGCTCTTCGTCGGCCTCGCCGAGCGCTTCCAGGCCCAGCGCCCCGCCGGCGTTGTTGACGAGCACGCCGCAGGCCGGGACCTGGGCGACGAACGCCTCGACCGAGCCGGCGTCGGTCACGTCGAGCGCGATCGCCCGCCCACCGATCTCAGCCGCCAGCTCCTCCAGCCGCTCCAGGCGGCGGGCGCCGAGCACGACCGCGTAGCCATCGGCGGCGAGCGCCCGCGCCGTCGCGGCCCCGATCCCGCTCGAGGCCCCGGTGACGACCGCGGTCGGCATGTCTCGGACCGCGGCCGGCGCCGGCCCTAGTAGCGGTAGTGGTCCGGCTTGTACGGGCCCTCGACCGGGATGCCGAGGTAGGACGCCTGGTCGGCGCTGAGCTCGGTCAGTCTCACCCCGAGTGCCTCGAGGTGGAGGCGGGCGACCTTCTCGTCGAGATGCTTGGGCAGCACGTAGACCTGCTTCGCCTCGTACTGGACGCTCTTGCCGAAGAGCTCGATCTGGGCGATCACCTGGTTGGTGAACGAGTTCGACATCACGAAGCTCGGGTGCCCGGTGGCGTTGCCGAGGTTGAGCAGCCGGCCCTCGGAGAGCAGGACGATCGAGTGACCGTCGGGAAAGCGCCACTCGTCGACCTGCGGCTTGATGTTGATCCGCTCGGCGGCGCCGCCTTCGAGCCCGGCGACGTCGATCTCGTTGTCGAAGTGGCCGATGTTGCCGACGATCGCGTTGTGCTTCATCCGCGCCATGTGCTCGGCGGTAATGATGTCCTTGTTGCCGGTGGCGGTGACGAAGATGTCGGCCGTCTCGACCACGTCGTCGAGGGTTTTCACCTCGTAGCCCTCCATCGCCGCCTGCAGGGCGCAGATCGGGTCGATCTCGGTGACGATCACACGGGCGCCCTGACCGCGCAGCGAGGAGGCGCAGCCCTTGCCGACGTCGCCGTAGCCGCAGATGACCGCGACCTTGCCGCCGATCATCACGTCGGTGCCGCGGTTGATGCCGTCGACCAGCGAGTGGCGGCAGCCGTAGAGGTTGTCGAACTTCGACTTGGTGACCGAGTCGTTGACGTTGATCGCCGGGAACAGCAGTTCGCCGGCCTCGGCCAGCTGGTAGAGGCGGTGGACGCCGGTGGTCGTCTCCTCGGTCACGCCCTGGATGCCCGCGCCGATCTTGGTCCAGCGCTGGGGGTCCTCGGCGAGCGAGCGCTGCAGGGTCTCGAGGATGATCTTGAACTCGCCCGAGTCCGCCGTCTCCGGGTCCGGAACCGCGCCCGCCGCCTCGAACTCGGTGCCCTTGTGGACGAGCAGGGTCGCGTCGCCACCGTCGTCGAGGATCATGTTCGGGCCCTCGCCGTCGGGCCAGACCAGCGCCTGCTCGGTGCACCACCAGTACTCCTCCAGGGTCTCGCCTTTCCAGGCGTAGACGGGGATGCCCGCCGCGGCGATCGCGGCGGCGGCGTGGTCCTGGGTGGAGAAGATGTTGCAGCTGGCCCAGCGCACCTCGGCGCCGAGCGCCACCAGGGTCTCGATCAGCACGGCGGTCTGGATCGTCATGTGCAGCGAGCCGGTGATGCGGGCGCCTTTCAGCGGCTGCGCGTCGGCGAACTCCTCGCGGGTCTGCATCAGGCCGGGCATCTCGACCTCGGCGAGCGCGATCTCCTTGCGCCCGAAGTCGGCGAGGCCGATATCGGCAACCTTGTAGTCCTGCGTGGCGGTGCTGACGGTCACGAGTAAGCGTCTCCTGGGTTAGTTGATTGCTCGGTCATGGTACGCAAAGGGGGTCGGCCGGGCGGCGTCGAAACAAGTCGCCGTGAGCTCTGAAGCGGCAACGACGCCCGGGCGCTACCCACCGGGGATGGACGCCCGCAGTGCGCGGGTGGCCGCGAGGCTGAACACGCCGATGCTGATCGCGGCGGCGCTGACGATACCCACGGTGGCGATCACCGAGTCCCATCCGGGCGGGACTCTGGAGAAGGTCGCGGCGGGGCTCAACTGGATCACCTGGACCGCCTTCCTGATCGAGTTCGTGGTGATGATGTCGGTCGTGCCCAATCGCTGGGCCTATGTGCGCCGCCACCCGCTCGACGTGATCATCGTCTTCCTCACCCCACCGGTGCTGCCGGCCGGGCTGCAGAGCCTGCGCGTCCTGCGCCTGCTCCGCCTCCTGCGCCTGCTGCGCCTGGCCCAGCTCTCACGCGAGGTGTTCTCGCTGGAGGGCCTTCGCTACGCCGCCCTGCTGGCGGTGCTGACCGCGGTCGGCGGCGCCGCCCTTTTCGGTGCCTTCGAGGGCCACCAAGGCGACCTCAGTTTCTGGGACGACCTCTACTGGGCGATCACGACGATGACCACGCTCGGCTCCAGCATCACCCCGACCACCACCGGCGGCGAGATCGTCTCCACCGCCGTCCTGATCGTCGGCATCGGCTTCGTCGCCCTGCTCACCGGCTCCTTCGCCCAGCGCTTCCTCGCCCCGGAAATCGCCGAGATCGAGCAGGAGCTGGCCGAGGAGGGACTCTCCGCCGAGGCGGTGGCGCTGCGGGAACTGCGCAGCGTGCAGGCGCAGCTGCAGGCGCTCGAGGTCGCGGTCGAGCGCATGGCGAGCCAGCGGCAGGACTAGGGGCTGGTTCTGGGGTGGGGCTGGCGAGGAGGGGTTGGGTGCCCCTTCCGCTTGCTGGGATTTTCGCCGGGAGCCTCGTCCCTCTCGCTGAGTCGCCGGGGCGAAAATCGGACGCCGCGCGCTCCAGGGACACCCAACCCCTCCCCACGAGAACTCACCGGAACTTCCCAGGGTGTGCAGCTTCCGTGGAGGAGAGGTTCCTAGGGACGGCAGCTCCGAGATACAGCGAGCTTCCACGGTAGCTCGGATCGGGACGGGGCTCGGCTGGAGGGTCGGGTGCCCCTCGTACGAGCGGCGTCCTGATTTTCGCCGCGCCAGCTCGGCGAGAGATGCAAAGTTAAAGGCGAAAATCCCAGCGAAGGTAGAGGGGCACCCGACCCTCCCCCCAGCCCCTCATCCCTACTCCTCGTCGCCCTCCGCCGCGATCTTCGCCTCCAGCTCCTTCATCACGTCCGGATCGCGCAAGGTGGTGACGTCGCCCAGCGCCCGCCCCTCGGCGATGTCGCGCAGGAGACGCCGCATGATCTTGCCGGAGCGGGTCTTGGGCAGGTCGTCGGCCCAGATGATCCGCTTCGGACGGGCGAATTTGCCGATCCGCTCGGCGACGGTCGCGCGCACCCCCTCGATCAGCTCATCGCTCGGCTCGGTGTCGCCGCGAAGGGTGACGAAGGCGCAGATCGCCTGGCCGGTGTCCTCGTCGGACTGGCCGATCACCGCCGCCTCGGCGACCTTCTCGTGGGCGACGATCGCCGACTCGACCTCGGCCGTGGATAGACGGTGGCCGGAGACGTTGACGACGTCGTCGATCCGCCCGATCACCCAGAAGTAGCCGTCGCCGTCGCGCCGGGCGGCGTCGCCGACCAGGTAGCGCTCCACCCCGAACTTCGAGAAGTAGGTCTCGACGAAGCGGTCGTCCTCCTTGTAGAGGCCGCGCAGCATCGATGGCCAGGGACGCTCCAGAACCAGCAGGCCCTGGCCCTCGTCGGTCGGCTCGCCCTCCTTCTCGTCGACCACCTGGGCCTCGACCCCCGGGAACGGCGTCGTCGCCGAGCCGGGCTTGGTCGCGGTGATCCCCGGCAGCGGCGTGATCATGATCGCGCCGGTCTCCGTCTGCCACCAGGTATCGACGATCGGACAGCGTTCGCCGCCGATCACCTTGTGGTACCAGAGCCAGGCCTTGGGGTTGATCGGCTCGCCGACCGATCCCAGCAGGCGCAGCGAGGAGAGGTCGGACTTGGCGGGGATCTCGGCTCCCCACTTGATGAAGGTGCGGATCGCGGTCGGCGCCGCGTAGAGGATCGTCGCCCGGTAGCGCTCGACCAGCTCCCACCAGATCCCCTTGCTCGGGTAGTCGGGCGCACCCTCCCACATGACGCTGGTGGCGCCGTTGGCGAGCGGCCCGTAGACGATGTAGGAGTGGCCGGTGACCCAGCCGACGTCGGCGGCGCACCAGTAGACGTCCTCCTCCGGCTTCAGGTCGAAGACGTAGCGGTGGGTGGCGGCGACACCGGTCAGGTAGCCGCCGGTGGTGTGCAGGATCCCCTTCGGCTTCGCGGTCGAGCCGGAGGTATAGAGGATGTAGAGCGGGTGCTCGGCCTCCATCGGCTCGGCCGGGCACTCCGGGTCGGCGGCGGCCACGATCTCGTCGTAGAAGACGTCGCGCCCCTCGCTCATCGGGCACTCGATGCCGGTGTGGCGGACGACGACGATCGTCTCCAGGCTCTCCAGCATGCCCATCTGCTCGTCGACCGCGGGCTTGATCGGCGCCGTCTTGCCCTTGCGGCGGGCGCCGTCGACGGTGACCAGGGCCTTGGCGTGGGAGAACTCCATCCGCTCCCGCACCGACTCGGCCGAGAAGCCGCCGAAGACGACGTTGTGGATGGCGCCGATGCGGGCGCAGGCCAGCATCGCCACCGCGACCTCGGGGATCATCGGCAGGTAGATCCCGACCACGTCCCCCTTCGCGACGCCGAGGTCCTTGAGCGCGTTGGCGAAGCGCTGGACGTCGCGGTGCAGGTCGGCGTAGGTGACGTCGCGCTCCTCACCCCCCTCCCCACGCCAGTGGTAGGCGACGCGGTCGCCGATCCCGGCGGCGACGTGGCGGTCGAGGCAGTTAGCGCTGGCGTTGAGCCGCCCATCCTCGAACCACTTGTAGAAGGGCGGGTCGGAGTCGTTCAGCCCTTGGGTCGGCTCCACGTCCCAGTCGAGCAGCTCCCTCGCCTGCTTCAGCCACCAGCCCTCGGGGTCGGCCGCGGCCTCCTCGTAGACCTTCGGGTCATGCCACAGAGCACGTTCGCGGAACTCCTCCGGCGGCTCGAATTTTTCGACCGCGAGCAGCTCCTCCAGCTCCTGCTCAAGACCCATTTTTCAAACCTACCCTAGGGCGTGCCTGACCAAGCAGATCAAGGACGCAGGGAGCGAAGTGTGCTCTGCACACGAGCGACCGAGGACACCGATATGCGCAGCGTCAGGCGCGTCCTAGTAGCCGGCGGGATGCCTCGCGATGAAGCCTTCTGGTGAATCGACCCAGGGGTCGTGCCAGCGCGGGCCGGGGCCACCGACGGTGTCGAAGGCGATGCCGGCGATCACCATCCAGGCGTGGCTGGCGTTGGCGTAGACCGTGATCCACTTGCCGGGGCCGGCTTCGCCCCAGGTCTCGAGACCGGTCGAGTCGAGCGGGCTTTCGAGGAAGCCGCCGCCGTGCAGGGCGAAGCTGACCGCGCCCGAGCAGTCATAGCCCGAGGATTCGAAGGAGCCGTGGCCGCCGCCCCAGATGTAGGGGGTGGTGGCGATCGAGTTGGCGGCGGAGATCGCGTCCTTGACCGCCTGCGGCGCCGCGCTCGGGGCGCTGGCTTCGCTTTCGCTGATCACCTGCGCCGATTCGCCGGGGTTGAGCGGCGCGGGCACCTGGCCGGTGGTCGCTTCGCCACCTTCTTCGGCGATCTGGTTGGAGATCGACGCGAGGTTGTTGCTGAGCGCTTCGTCCTGGCTTTCCAGCGCCGCCATCGCTTCGCGGCGCTCGGCCTGGGCCGACTTCAGTTCGGCGAAGCGGGACTCGGCTTCGGCCCGAGCGGCGGCGACTTCGCGCTCGATCGCGGCGATCGAGTCGCGCGCGTCCTTGACCTTGGCGCGGTTGTCGGCCAGCTTGGCGACCGCGCCGGTGACCTCGTCGCGCAGCGTCTTGACCCGGTCGACGACCGAGTCGTCGTAGCTCTGGATGCGGTTCAGGTATTCGGTCTGGGCCGCCATCTCGGACCAGTTCTCCGACGCGAGGATCGCGTTGACTACGTCCGGAGAACCGGTCTCGTAGATCGCCACCAGGCGCTCGCGCAGCACTCCGAGGGCGCGG
The DNA here is from genome assembly GCA_963812145.1 of uncultured Solirubrobacterales bacterium. Lineage (GTDB taxonomy): Bacteria > Actinomycetota > Thermoleophilia > Solirubrobacterales > 70-9 > VAYN01. The sequence continues at coordinate 388,504 of CAWEUG010000001.1, read as the reverse complement.
CTGAGCTGTTCGCGAACCTCTTCCAGGTGCGCCTTTTCCTTCTTCAGCGCCGCCGTGGCGGCTTCCAGCTCGCCTTGCTTCTCGGCCAGTTCGGCCTCGACCGCGGCCTGCTTCTGGCGCAGCGCCGAGACTTCGCCGATCATCGTGTCGATCGCGGCGTTCTGTTCGGCGATCGTGTCCGCCAGCGAGCTCTGCTCGGCGTGGACGTCGTCCAGCTTGCCCTGGGTCGCCTCGAGCTTTTCCTGCGGCGTCTTCGCCGGCGCGCTCGCCTCGGTCAGCGCCAGAACACAGATCGACGCCAGCAAAAGGGCCGCGAAGAGCAGTGCACGCCTCTTGGACGCGCTCGGATGAGTGTCGAGGAAGAAAGCCCGCATCGAGATCCGCGCCATTCCCGAGAAGGGTTCGGCACGGGTCGCGCAGGCTAGCGAAGTCGTCTAAAGACTATGAGGAGTTGCTAATAACCTGCAACTTCCCTTGCAAATCGGGCACTTTGCAGGAGTCGAGGCGAGTGCCCCGAGGGGTCGACGGGCCGATTTCCCACGCGATTCGTGGGAAATCGGCCCGTCGGCCGGCGGTTAGGCGAGGAGTTTGGCCTTCGCCTTGTCGAACTCCTCGGACGAGAGCGCGCCCTTTTCTTTGAGGTCGTTGAGCTTGTGGAGTTCGTCGGCGGGGGTGCTGTGGGCCTGCGTCTGCACGTATTCGTCGAAATGCTTTTTCGCGTCTGCCTGCGCTTTGATCGTCCGGTCGCGCATGCCGTTGCCGCGGGCGATCAGGTAGATCAGGGCGGTCAGGAACGGGATGAAGACGAGGAACAGGACCCAGGCGGCCTTCGCCCATCCCGAGAGCTCGTGATCGCGGAAGAGATCGGAGATGATCGTGATCAGGATCCAGATCCAGATCACGAAGAAGAAGATCTCGAAGGTGACGAGGAGAAGTTCCCCGAGGCTGATGTCAGCGAACGGCAACAAGGTGCTTCCTTTCGGTAAAAAGCGGCATTAGCGGCACATTGCCGCATTTCGTGATCCCCACGCTAGCCGAGACGCTGGCAGAAGAGCGCAACGGCGACCGAGGTCGCGAGATTGAGGCTGGAGACTCCCTCGCGCATCGGGATCGCGACGCGCGCGTCGGCGCGCTCGAGCAGCTCGTCGCTGATGCCGTGGCGCTCGGTGCCGAAGGCGAGCACGGCGCGGGCCGGCAGCCGGTCGGGGTGCAGCTCCTCCCCCTCCGGGTCGATCGCCAGCAGCGGCCGGTCGCTCGCCGGCAGCGCTTCGATCGACCTGACCGGGAGCGCGAAATGCAGGCCGGCGGCACCCCGCACGGCGTCGGGGTACCAGGGGTCGTTCTCGCCCGTGGTCAGCACCGCCGCCGCGTCGGCGGCCGCGGCGACGCGGATGCAGGCGCCGATGTTGCCCATGTTCTTCGGCTGCTCGAGCAGCACCACCGGGGTCGGGCGCGGGTCGGCGAGCACCTGGGCGAGGTCGAACGGCGGGCGCCGGGCGATCGCCGCCACCCCCGTGCGCGGCACCAGCGGCGTCAACTCGGCCAGCTCCTCGGCGTCGATCTTCTCCACCTGGCCGCCGAGTCGCCCGGCCAGGTCCGGGGCCAGGTCCTGGGCCAGCTCCTCGAGCCCCTCCGGGTCGACTGCCACCGCCTCGACCAGCTCGGCGCCGAAGCGCAGCGCGTGCTTGAGGGCGTGGAAGCCCTCGACGACGGTCAGCTGCGGGTCGCGCCGCGCCTTGCGGAAGCGGACCGTGAGCTCGTGGTTGCCCATCTGGCCATCATGACTCGATCCGCGGAGCCTGGACCAGCCGGTCGCGCCCCTCGGCCTTAGCCCTGTAGAGAGCGCTGTCCGCCCTGTCGAGCAGATCCTCGGCGCTCTCGCTGAAGTCCCAGCAGGCGAGACCGGCCGAGCAGGTCTGCTCGTCCGGAGTCGCCGCGCGCAGGCGTTCGACGATTTCCGCCGCCCGCTCGAGATCGGTGTCGGGGATGAGGATCAGGAACTCCTCGCCGCCGAAGCGCACGATCGTGTCCTCGCCACGCAGCTGGCAGTCCCAGGCGACAGCGCATTCGCGCAGCATCGCGTCGCCGGCCAGGTGGCCGTTGTCGTCGTTGAAGGCCTTGAAGTGGTCGAGGTCGACGATCGCCAGGCAGAGGCTCCGATTCGGCGCGCCGGGCCCGCGCCATCTCCCGCGGCAGCTGCTCGTCGAGCCCGCGCCGGTTCGGCAGCCCGGTGAGGGCGTCGCTGCGGGCCAGCGCCGCGACCTCGGTGAGGAGGTTCTCGCGTTCGGACTCGACCCGCTTCAGGGTCGTCACGTCGGTGGCGCGGGCATAGATCAGGGACTCGTCCGCGGCCAGCGTCGAGCTCCAGCGCAGCCAGTGCCAGCTACCGTCCTTGGCGAGATAGCGGTTTTCGAAACCTGCAGACCCGTCTCCGTCGAAGAGACCGGCCGCCTCGGCCTCGGTGCGCTCGCGATCCTCCGGGTGGACGAGCTCGGCGAAGGGCGCCGCCCTCAGCTCCTCGACGCTGTAGCCGAGGCAGTCTCCCCAGGCCGAGTTGAGCTCGACGAAATAGCCCTCCATGTCGGCGGTGCAGAGCATGTCCTGTGAGAGGTCGAAGAAGCGCCGTGCCCGCCGGTCCGCCTTGCTACGGCGGGCGACGACGGCGCTGGTCAGAGCCGTCACCACCGTGAGCGAGACCGCGGTGAAGAGCCAGCGGGTCAGCGGCGAGTAACCGGCGGTGCTTTCGACCACGGCCAGGGTGACGGCGTAGACGCCGAGCAGCCAGGCGAGGTGGGCGATCGCCAGCCTGCGCGGGAAGAAGTAGGCGGCGATCAGGGTGGCCCAGACGAAGATCGAGCCGTACTGGCCGGCGGCGACGCCACTCTCCCAGATCAGCAGGCCGGTCACGACCGCGGCGGCGCCGAGGACGAGATGGGTCACCGCAAGCGGGATGCGGCGGGCGCAGAGCCAGCAGAGCAGCCCGGCGATCGACATCGCCGCGGCGGTGGCGATCAGCCCCGAGGTGTTGGCGCCGCCCGGATGCGGCAGGGAGAGGGAAAGTGCGACCAGACCGGCGCCCGCCCCCAGCAGGGCCCCGACGGCGCGCGCCTCCGAACGTCCGGGCGCTCGCAATGCCTCTTGCTTCTTGGGTATCGCTGCCAATGCCCGGTAGACATCGGCAGTGGGGGCCGGGTCTTTAGGGCCGGGACCGCACGACCTCGAACTGACTCATCAGGCCGTGGTCCTCGTGATCGAACATGTGGCAGTGGATGACGAACTTGCCGGTGTGGTCGGAGAAGTGGCCGGCGAGGAGGATCCGTTCGCCGGGATAGACGAAGAAGGTCTCCTTGAGGCAGTCTTCCCAGGGCGGCGGCGGTCGGCCGTCGCGGGACAACAGGTACCAGTCGCTGTGGTGCAGGTGCATCACGTGGGCGACCCCGGTGCGGTTGACGAACTCCCATACCTCGGTGGTGCCGAGCACCGGGAAGGCGTCGGCGCGGGCGGGATTGAAGGTTCTGCCGTTGATCAGCCAAGTGGTCCGGAAGAGGCCGCCGACGGTGATCTCCCAGACGTGGTCGGGCTTGCCGCCACGCCGCTTCCTCGACTTCAGCGCCCACTCCGGCAACGGTCGCAGCCGGCGTGGCACGCGGGTCCGGTCCAGCACCCGTCCGCGGCTGACCCGGAACTGCATTAGGGCGCCGATGTAGGCGCGGGCACCGTCGGGATTGCGACCCCCGTGCCGGCTGCTGCGCAGCTCCACCGACTCGCCGGCGGCGGCGAAGTCGACGAGGACCTCGGCCCGCTCGGCCGGCCCGATCAGGATCTGGTTGCGGCGGATCGGTCGAGGCATCAGGCCGCTGTCGCTGCCGATCTGGATCATCGGGACGCCGTGGGAGAGGTGGAAGTTGTAGGACTGGAACTGGGAGACGTTGAGGACCCGCAGCCGGTAGCGGCAGGGCTCGACGCGATGGTGGGGCATGAAGGCGCCGTTGACGAGCACGCTCTGCCCGGCGATGCCGTCGGCGGGCGGCTGCAGACCGCCGCGGAAGGGGTCGGTCAGCTGGTTGTGCCGGTCGAAGGTGCGGTCGGCGATCATCAGCGGGACGTCGCGCTCGCCCCGCGGCAGCGGCAGCGATTGCTCGAGCTCGTCGTCGATGATCCACATCCCGGCGAGACCGCGCCAGCTGTGCGGCGCGGTCTTGTCGAGGCGGTGGTCGTGGTACCACTGGAACCCCGCCCGTTCGGGCCTGCCGTCCTCGCGCAGATCGAAGACGTACGTTTTGCTCGCCCCCGGCGCCAGCAGCAGGTCGTTGCCCGACTCGCGGGCGGAGAGCCCCTTCGGAATGCGGCAGAAGTAGGAGATCGGGTGCGACTTGGTCAACCCGCCCGGCTGGCCGTCGAACTGGGTGCGGTTGTGGCCGCCGTGCAGATGGACCGAGAGCTCGCCGACCTGTGCCGGGAAGCTCGTGGTGGAAGGTGACCTCGGTGCGCTCGCCGGCGGGGCGGCGGACGGTCGGGCCGGGAAAGGTGCCGCCATAGGTCCAGAGCTTCGTCCTGCGGCCGGGAAGGATCTGCGCCTCGGCCTCGCGGATCGGGATCTCGATCTCGGAGCCGGTCAGCTCCCGCGGGATCGGCAGCCGCGCCTGGAATGGCACCGCGGCGACGGCGCTCGGGGTCTCATCCCCAAACGGGAGCAGCTTTTCGAGCTGCCGGCGCTGCGGCGCCGCCAGCGCCAGCGCGCCGCCGCCGAGAGCGCCGAGGAAAGCTCGGCGCCCCAGGCGCGGCGTAGATGTGGAGCTTCCCAGACGTGCCGCTAGCTGCCGGCCGGCAGGACCGTGGTCTTGCCCTGCATCCAGGGATGGACCGCGCAGAGGAAGTAGAGCGTGCCCGGCTCGGCGGTCACCTGCTGGCTGAACGAGGTACCGGCTTTCTTTTCGCCGGTGAACCAGGAGTCGCCCTTCTTGCTGTTGTCGCCGAGCGTGCTCCAGCCCTCCGGACCGGCTTCGACCGGGTTGATCGTGATCTTTTCGGTTTTCGGGTCGAAGCCGTGCCAGTTGGCGATCGACATGCAGATGTGCTTCGGCGTGAAGCAGCTCTTGCGCGCCTTCGGCGTTTTCGGCAGCAAGCCCTGCGTGACCAGCGAGAAGGTGTGCGGACCGACCTTCTTCGGGTTGGTTTCGTTGACGATGTTCAGCTCGTCGCCCTGGTGAACCGTCGCCGGAGCGACGAATTTCAGGGCGCCTTTCTCGTCTTTCATGTAGATCGTGTCGGTCGTTCCGGTCGGCGTGACCGCGGCGCCGGCCAGACCCGGACCGAAGGCGGTGAGCATGACTGCGATGGCCGCCGCGACCACCAGGACGAGATGCTTTTTCAAGAGATTCCTTTCAAAGGTTGTGACGAAGTTGCAAAGGTAGTGGTAGGCCCGGCGTAGTTCAAGCGCTTTCCAGAGCCAATGGCGGCTGCCTGTAGCCTTCTCCCCCGCGATGGCTAGCTTCCTCCACACCTGCTACCGGATCGGCGACATCGACCGCTCGGTGGCCTTCTACGCAAAGCTCGGCTTCGAGGAGGTGGCGCGGATGCCGATCGGCGACGAGGCAATCAACGTCTTCATGGGCATGCCCGGCGAGGACCCGCGCCTGGAGCTGACCTATAACCACGGCGTCCACTCATACGATCTCGGCAGCGGCTACAACCACATCGCCCTCGCCGTCGACGACCTCGAGGGCACCCTGGAGCGGCTCGCCGCCGAAGGCATCGAGCCAGAGAAGCCCCCCTATCGCCCGGGCGCTCGCACCGAGGGCCACCGCATCTGCTTCGTCCGCGACCCGGATGGGTACCGGATTGAGATAATTGGGAATTGAGCCCGGCTGGGGCAGGCGGCGGTCTCCCCCCGCAGAACTTGTGTTTTTTGCGCAGGCATGGGGGTACTCGATTGCTATGACCGAGGGAGCCGTCTGGATCAAGCGCCTGCAGCCGATCGCCAAGTGGGCGTTGCTCGGCGTCGTTGGACTCGCCGTTGGCCTCTTGGCTCTCTTTTGCACCGTCAACGTCCTCTGGGCGGCTTTCGTCCTCGTCCGCCTGCTCGGAGCCGAGCTGGGGCTCTGGGAGTGGGACCTGAACTTGGGCTGATACCGCGCGGATCTCGTCCGCGATCCGGACGAACTCCCCTGTGCCAGCTTTTTCCGAAGCTGGAAGGTGGCCGTCAAAGCCTTAAAGAACTCCTTCGGCCTTGAGCGGCTCTATTTGTGCAGGGTGACGAAGATGTAATTGCCTTCGCAATCCAGCGTCGTTCCCGTTGGGAGGAATCCCTCTGGATATTCGAGGAAGACCTTCGAAGACAGCTCTACCACCCCCTTGCTAGCTGACTTAAACACCCCGGAGACCTTAGTCGTGAACGTCCCCGATCCAACATTCCCGGTGACTTTTGAGTGCGTCGTGCGTTCGAACGTGAATTTTCCGTTTTTGATTGGAACGGGCTTGTCTTCTACCACAACTAACTCCCCAGGCAGCGTGGAGGTTTTTCCGCTGCTATCGACGCACGTTGGGGGTTTGCTAGGAGCGAGCTGAAACGTTGCACCTTGACGGCTGCCGACCCGGACCACTTCGACCACCGCACTCGAGCCGCTCTTATAGACACCTAGCTTTGGCGTGACCGATTTAGCACCCGACGCAGAGCCCGCGAGCGCGATCCCGGCAACGAGAACAGTCCCTAACAGCAGTCCAATGACACGTTTCATATCCTCGTCCCCCCAGAGTGATCGAATCCGATTGGCCAGTCTATCCGCAAATTGGGCCATCCTTCGTGCTCTGCCAAGGGGTCACCTCCATAAACGCCACTGCCTGACCCCCTCACATTCCGCATTGCAAGGGGATTTCAACCGTATCGGGATCAGCTATTAGATCGGTCGGCACTTTGACGGCTACCGGATCGAGCTGATCGGCGAGTAGCGGGTGGGCAGCCCTAACCGGGGCTGATACCACCACCCCCCGAAGACGGCGGGGCGGCGGGAGCGGGTGCCGGAGCAGGGCTCGGCGCGGGCTCTGGGTCCGGTTCGCCTTCGGCTTCCGATTCGCCCTCGTCTCCCTCGTCGGCCGGCTGCTTCTCCGCCTGCGGCGTTTCTTCTTCTTCGCTCGGGGCTTCGTAGGAGTAGGGCGATGACGACGAAGAGGTGTGTTCGCTGTCGAGTTCGGAGAGCTCGGGCAGGCTCTCGGGCACTTCGAATTCCGGGCACTCGCCTTCCTGGGCGGCCGACATGAAGGACTGCCAGATCGGGCCCGCGGTCGGGCCGCCGTAGCCGGTGTATTCGCGTGACTGCGGGTGCCCGACCCAGACGGCGGTCGAGAACATCGGCGTGTAGCCGACGAACCAGGCATCGGACTCTTCCTCCGAGGTACCGGTCTTGCCGGCCTCGGCGGAGCAGCCGATCGAGGTGTAGCCGGCGCCGGTCCCGGAGGTGATCACGCCCTCCAAGATCCTCGTCACTTCGTAGGCCTGGCCCTCGGTCAGCACCCGCTCGCCGTCGTCGGCGCCGGATTCGTCGATCTTGCCGTTGGGGAACTCGACTTTGCTGATCGCGGTTGGGTCGTGGTGGATGCCGCCGTTGGCCAGGGTTGCGTAGGCGTCGGCCATCTCCAGCGGCGTCACCCCTTCGGCGAGGCCGCCGATCCCCTCGGCCGGCACCGATTCCAGCGAGGAGGTGATCCCCATTTCCTGCGCGGTCTGGGTCACGTTCTCGGGACCGACATCGAGGTCGAGCTGGGCGAAGATCGTGTTGACGGAGTGCACGGTCGCGTTGACCAGGTCCATCGTGCCGCCGCCGTCGCCCTCGGCGTTGTTGACGGTCCAGGTGCCGCCACCCGGCAGTGAGAGGGTCTTCGGCGAGCTGCCGTCGTAGTAGGTGCTGTCAGGGTCGATCCCCTGCTTGATCGCGGTGGTCAGGACGAAGGTCTTGAACGAGGAGCCGGGCTGGCGGTGCGCCTGCCAGGCGTAGTTGAACTGCTCTTCGGAGGCGTAGCCTTCGGTCGAGGCGAGGGCGACGATCTCCCCAGTCTCGGGATTGACCGAGGCGAGGCCGGCCGCCGGCCCCCCTTCCGGATAGCAGACGTAACACGAGTTTTCGACCGCTTCCTCGGCCTTGGCCTGCAGCTCCGGGTCGATCGTCGTGTACGCCTTGAGGCCACCGTTGCGGACGGTGTTGATCCCGTAGCGCTCGATCAGCTGCTGCTGGACCAGGTCAAAGAGGAAGGCGTCGTGGATCACCTGGTACTTGTCGCCGGGGTCGAGGCCGAGGCCCTTGTCGATCGCCTCGCTGTATTCGGAGGTGGTGATGTAGCCCTGTTCCTCCATCGTCCCCAGCACCTCGTTGCGGCGCTCGGTGGCGGCGGCCGGGTCGAGGAAGGGGTTGTATTCGGAGGGGGCCTGCGGCAGGCCGGCGATCAGCGCCGACTCGGTCAGGTTGAGGTCCTTGGCCGGCTTGCTGAAGTAGGTCTGCGCGGCCGCCTCGGCCCCGACCGCGGTCTGACCTTCGACCGTGCCGTAGGGCGACGTATTGAGATAGGCGGTGAGGATCCAGTCCTTGTCGTGGGCTTCCTCCATCTCCTGGGCGAGGTGCGCTTCGATCAGCTTGCGCTTGATCGTGTGCTCGGGGTCCTGGATGTAGAGGTTGCGGACCAGCTGCTGGGTGATCGTCGAGGCGCCCTGGACCGGCTTGCCGCCGGCGAGCAGGTCCTTCCAGGCGGCGCGGGCGATGCCTTCGGGGTCGATCGCGCCGTGCTTGAAGAAGTTCTTGTCCTCGATCGCGATCGTCGCGTCCTTGAGCATCTGCGGCAGCGCCCGCGTCGGCACGGGCTGGCGGATGTTGTCGGAGCGGATGAAGCCGATCAGACTGCCGTCGGCGGCGTAGATCGCCGAGGAGCGGCCCTTCTGGACCGGCTGCAGGCTCGAGAGCGGCGGTGCCGAGTTGTAGACGCTGAGCGCCCAGGAGGCGCCGATGCCGCCGGCGACCACGACGATCCCCCCGATGACGACGAGCGGGATCGCGAACTTGTGCCAACGGGAAGCGGGCGGCTTGCGCCGCCGCCTGCGAATACGGGTAGCCATCGGGGCCAGCGATTGTAGAGAGGGGCAGTTCTGGGCCCGGGTCGGTGGACTGCGGCGCAATCCAGCTTGCCGAGCGGATAGGCTCGCGCCGCTGCGGCATTCAAGGGAGAGCGGTTTGGAGAGAGGAGAGTTGTGAAACTCGTGATCGGCATCGTCCGGCCCGAGCAGGCGAACCAGGTTCTGGAGTCCCTCTACAGGGCGGAGGTGCGGGGTTTCTCGATCAGCCGGGTGCAGGGCCACGGCGGCGAGCTCGACCGGGTCGAGACCTACCGCGGCACCACCGTGAAGATGGGGCTCTCGGAGAAGGTCCGCTTCGAGGTCGCCGTCTCCGACGACTTCGTCGACGCCACGATCGAGGCGCTCTGCGAGGGCGCCCGCACCGGCGAGGTCGGCGACGGCAAGATCTTCGTCCTGCCGCTGGAGCGGGCGGTGCGCATCCGCACCGGCGACACCGACCACGGCGCCGTCACCCCGGTGGGCAAATGAGCGGGCTCGCGGGACTGCCCACCGCGGCCGCCGGCATCGACACCGGCGACACCGCCTGGATGCTGGTCGCGACGGCGCTGGTGCTGTTGATGACCCCCGCCCTGGGCCTCTTCTACGCCGGCCTGGTGCGCTCGAAGAACACCCTCAACACCTTCATGATGTGCGTCGCCGCGATCGCCGTCGCCACCGTCACCTGGGCGGCGGTCGGCTACTCGATCGCCTTCGACGGCGACGGCAGCATCGTCGGTGGCTTCGGCAACGCCTTCCTCGGCGGCGTCGACTTCGCGCCGCGCGACGGCACGACGATCCCCGAGCTGGTCTTCTTCGCCTTCCAGGCGACCTTCTGCATCATCACCGTCGCCCTCGTCTCCGGCGCCGTGGTCGAGCGGATGCGCTTCGGCCCTTTCCTCGTCTTCGCCGCGCTCTGGTCGGTCCTGGTCTACGCGGTGCTCGCCCACTGGGCCTTCGGCGGCGGCTGGCTGCAGGCCGGCGGCACCCTCGACTTCGCCGGCGGCATCCCGGTCGAGATGGGCTCCGGCTTCTCGGCCCTGGCCGCGGCGCTGGTGGTCGGAGCGCGCAAGGACTACGGGCGCCAGGCCCTCCTCCCCCACAACGCCGTCTACGTCCTGCTCGGCGCCGGCCTGCTCTGGTTCGGCTGGTTCGGCTTCAACGGCGGCAGCGGCTTCTCGACCGGCGACGCCAGCGTGCTCGCCTTCACCAACACCCTGCTCTGCCCCGCCTGCACCCTGGTCGTCTGGTTCGCGCTCGACCTGATCCGGGGCAGGAAGGTCACGGCGATCGGCGCCGCGACGGCGATCGTCGTCGGCTGCGTCGCGATCACCCCCGCCGGCGGCTTCATCAGCCCCGGCTGGGCAATGCTGCTCGGCGCCCTCGCGGCGCTGCCCAGCTACGCGATCATCGTCTGGCGCACGCGGACCCGGGTCGACGAGACGCTCGACGTGCTCGCCGCCCACGGCATGGCGGGATTCTTCGGCATCCTCTTCATCGGCTTCTTCGCCGAGGTCGCCTGGAATGGTGTCTCCGACGGCCTCTTCTACGGCAATGCCGCGCAGCTCGGCGATCAGGCGCTGGCAGCCCTGGCGGCGCCGGTCTATGCCTTCGTCGCCACCTTCGTCCTGCTGAAGCTGATCGGCGCCGTGACGCCGCTGCGCGCGACCGATCGCGAGGAGGCGCAGGGCATGGACGTCGTCCAGCATGGCGAGGAGGCCTACGTCACCGGCGAGGGCGCGATCCTGGTCGTGCCCGAGGACGGCGGGCCGGCGCCGGTGCCGGTCGCCGACCCAGGCTGAGCTAAGCGCGCAGCTTGTAGCCGCTCGCGAAGAGGCGCAGGTTGACGGCGAAGAGGGCTGCGGTGGCCGCGAAGAGGGCCAGCAGCGAGAGCGGGATGCTGGCTTCGGTGTAGCCGACGAAGCCGTAGCGGACGAGGTTGATCATGTAGTAGATCGGGTTGAAGTGGGTCAGGGTCTCGAACGGCTGCGGCAGCAGTTCGGCCGAATAGAAGACGCCGCCGAGGAAGATCAGCGGCTGCAGGACGAAGGTCTGGGCGAAGGAGACGTCGTCGAACTGCTCGGCGCGGACCCCGATCAGCACCCCCAGCTGGGAGAAGAAGAAGCCGACCAGGAAGAGGCCGGGAATCAGGACCAGGATGTGATCGACCGGCAGGTCGACCAGCAGCGAGGCGGCGACGAAGGTCAGCAGCGCCACGATTAGCCCGCGCATGAAGCCGCCGAGCGAGAAGGCCAGCAGCAGCTCCAGCGGCGAGGCGGGAGAGGAGAGCTGGTCCTGAATCGCCCCCTGGAACTTCTGCTGCAGGATCGAGGAGGAGTTGTTGGTGAAGGCGTTGATCGACCAGGCCATCATGATCAGGCCGGGGATGACGAAGACGACGTAGTCGATCCCGTGCAGCTCGCCGATCCGCGAGCCGAGGGCGGCGCCGAAGACGGAGATGTAGAGGAAGGTTTCCAGCAGCGGCGCGCCCAGCGTCTGCTTTTTGATCTTCATGAAGCGACTGACCTCGCGCCGCCAGAGCGTGAAGAGGCGGATCTGGGCGGCGCTCACGGAGCGACCTCGGCCTCGACGTGGGAGCGCGAGAGCTCCTTGCGGCCGACCAGGGCCAGGTAGGCGTCCTCGAGGTTGGGGACGCCGTAGCGGTTGGCCAGCTCTCGGCTGCTGCCCTGGGCGACGATCTCGCCGTCGTTGATGAAGGCGATCTTGCTGCAGAGCTGCTCTGCCTCCTCCAGGTAATGCGTGGTCAGCAGGATCGTCGTCCCCTCGCCGTTGATGCGCTGGACGTAGTGCCAGAGCTCCAGCCGCAGCTCGATGTCGACGCCGGCGGTCGGCTCGTCGAGGATCAGTAGCCGCGGTCGGTGCATCAGGGCGCGGGCGAGGATCAGCCGCCGCTTCATCCCGCCGGAGAGGTTGCGGGTGCGCTCGTCGCGCTTCTCGGTCAGCGAGAAGACCTCGAGCAGCTCCTTGGTCCGCTCGCGCCGCTCGCGCTTGGGCATCCCGAAGTAGCCGGCGTGGTAGTCGAGCGTCTCCTCGACGGTCAGGAACCAGTCGATGTTGAGCTCCTGCGGGGCGAGGCCGACGGCCTGGCGGGCGGCGCCGTAGTTGTCGATCGCGTCGTTGCCGAAGACCTCAATCGCGCCCGAGGTGGGCTGGGCCAACCCGGTCGTGCAGTGGATCAGGGTCGACTTGCCAGCTCCGTTGGGGCCGAGCAGGCCGAAGAACTCGCCCGGCTCGATGTCCAGCGAGACCCCGCGCAGCGCCTCCACCCCGGTCGGGTAGCGCTTGACGAGGTCGGTGACGTGCAGCGCTTTGTCGGGGGCGGCCGCGGAGCCGGCCGGCGGGGAGTCGTCGCTCATGGCGCCCAATCTAGTCAGCGGCCGGCGGCGGCCGCTCAGCCGCGCCCGGCGACCTTGGTCAGGTGGTCGTTGAGCCCGCGCATCGCCAGCTCGTAGGCAGGCGCGAATTTACGCTGCACCCAGTGACCGACCCGGATGTCGGCCGAGGTGAAGACCAGGTAGCGGTTCTTCTCGATCCCCTCGAGGATCTTCTCGGCGACGTGCTCGGGGCTGACGGCGCGCTTCTCGAAACGAGCGACGAGCCTCTGGATGCCCGGGCTCTGGCGGTCGACCCCGACGATCTTGACGCTGCCGACCAGCGGCGTCCGCACCCCGCCGGGGCAGACGAGGCTGACGCCGATGCCGTGGCGGCGCAGGTCGAAGCGGAGCACCTCGGAGACGCCGCGCAGACCGAACTTGCTGGCGCTGTAGGCGGCGTGCCAGGGCAGCCCGAAGAGGCCCGCGGCAGAGGAGACGTTGACGACGTGGCCGCCGCGGCCGGCCTCGATCATCGCCGGCACGAAGCACTCGAGGACGCTGATCGGCCCCACCAGGTTGACCTCGATCATCTGCTGCCAATCGCTGTGCTCGAGCCGGTCGATCGTGCCCCAGGTCGATACCCCGGCGATGTTCATCACCACGTCCATGCTGCCGTGCACGGTGTGGATCTCCTCCGCCAGCGCGACCACGGCGCCGTGGTCGCGGATATCGATCGCCTTCGTGTGACTCACCTTGCCGCCGGCGCGACCGATCTCCGCCGCGGTCCGCTCGAGCCCCTCGGAATCGACGTCGGTCAGATAGAGGTCCGCGCCCTGCCGGGCCGCGGCCAGCGCAGTCCCGCGGCCGATGCCGCTGGCGGCGCCGGTCAGGAAGCAGCGCTTGCCCTTCAGCGTTTCGCCAGCCACCGCAGCCTCCGGGGAGGCTCGGAGATCGGGTCGGGCTCGACCGCGAGCGAGTTCAGGGTCATCGCCAGCATCGTGTAGTGGCCCGCCAGGACGCAGAGCTCGATCAGCTCGATCTCGTCGAGCTGATCGGCAAGCCGCTCCCAGACCTCGTCGCCGATTCGGCTCTGCTCGTGCAGCTCGTCGACTGCGGCCAGCATCGCCGCCTGCCGCTCCGACCACCCCGGTGCCTGCGGTCCGAGTTTCACCCGGGCGATCTCCTCCTCGCTGAGACCGGCCAGCTTCCCCATCTGCTCGTGCTGCACCCACTCGTATTCGCTGCCCGTGTTGTGGGCGACCCGCAGGATCACCAGCTCGGATTCGACCCGCCGCAGCTTGCCACCCGGCATCAGCTTCCCCGCGAACCTCATCCAGCGGCGAAAGAGGACCCGATGACGGGCGAGCGTGGTGAAGACGTGCGGCGGCGAACCACCGACCATGAAGCCGGCGACCTTGACGATGCCGGCGTTGAGCCAGCCGATCTCGCGGCGAGTGCCTGGTCGGATCCGCGGGCTGCCCCCTGCTGCCACGCGCGGACCGTAGCCGACCCGGGAAGGCTCCCGGGTTAAGGGGGCGTGGAGCCCCAGATCGGAGCGTCCCGTATAAGTCTCCGGGTGGCCGCTCCGCTGCTCGCCGTCGACACGCCATCGATGCTCTTCCGCGCCTTCTACGCACTGCCGAGCAAGATCGTCGGCACCGATGGCAAACCCGTCAACGCGCTGCTGGGCTCGGCCAACCTGATCCTCAAAGAGGTCGAGATCCACCGGCCGCGTGCCGTCGTCCTCTGCTTCGGTCCCGATGCCGCCGGCTACCGGACCGAGCTCTACCCGGCCTACCACGCCGAGCGCGAGGCGGAAATGCCCGACGAGCTGGCGCCGCAGTTCGCCGCCGCCCGGGACTTCTTCGAGGCCTTCGGCTGGACCGTCGCCAGCAGCGACGACCTCGAGGCCGACGACCTTCTCGGCACCTACGCCGAACGCGAGGCCGCGGCCGGAGGCCAGGCGCTGCTGCTGACGGGCGACCGCGACATGTACCAATGTGCCGGCGACCGGGTCACCGTGCTCTACGTCCGCACCGGCGGCAAAGGCGCAGAAGCGGTCGGGCCCGACGAGGTGCGCGAGCGTTATGGCATCGGCCCGGAGCTGGTCCCCGACTTCATCGCCCTGCGCGGCGACCCCTCCGACGGCCTCCCCGGCGCCAGGGGCGTCGGCCCGAAGACCGCGGCCGAGCTGCTGCGCCGCCACGGCTCCCTGGAGGCGGTGCTCGACGGCGCGATCCGCGAGCAGCGTCCGAAACTGCGCGCCGCCCTGATCGAGGCCCGCGACGACCTGCTCGCCTTCAAGGACATCGCGACGCTGCGCGACGCCGGCGTCGAGCGGCCGCCGGACCGCGCGACCGATTGGCCGGGAGCCGCCGAGGCGGCCCGCGAGCGCGGCATGAACCGGCTCGCCGAGCGGCTCGAGCAACGAGGCTCCTAGCGACGGGTACCGTGAAGCGATGACCCCGGCTCAGATCCCGTGGCGCGGGCCCGGGACCGACCGGCCCGACCTGCCCCTCCCCCCCGGCCCGATGCCCCTGCGCCGCGACGGCCAGACGCGCAAGCGCTGGCGCTACGTCGGCGTCTTCGGAGAGGAGCTGATGCTCTGCGCGGCGCGCGCCGAGGTCGGCCCCCTGGGCCAGTCCTTCTGGGTGATGTGGGATCGCGAGGGCAAACGCCACGACGCCCGCACGACCCTGCGGCCCGGCAGCAGGGAGGTGACGATGGACGGCCCGAACGTCGAGATCGACTCGCCCGGGCTGCGTGCCAGCTTGCGCATCGGCGAGATCGCGCCGATCGAATCGATCTGCCCCAGCGGCTCCGGCTGGGGCTGGACCCGCAAGCGAGCAGGGGTGCCGATCGCGGGCACGGTCGAGGTTCCCGGTAGAGCCTGGGAGATCTCAGCGCACGGCGTCGACGACGAGTCCGCCGGCTATCACCAGCGTCACACCAGCTGGCACTGGTCGGCGGGCGTCGGCCGGGCGACGGACGGCCGCGCCCTCGCCTGGAACCTGGTCGAGGGCATCAACGACCCGGCTGCGAGCAGCGAGCGGGCGATCTGGGTCGACGGCGCACCGATCGAGCCTCCCCCGGCCTCCTTCAGGGGCATGGACGGCATCGATCTCGCCGACGGCGAGCACCTCGACTTCGCGACCGAGTCGCGCCACGCCCGCGACGAGAACCTCGTCCTACTCAGCTCCCGCTACCGCCACCGCTTCGGCAGCTTCTCCGGCTCCCTCGGCGGCCTGCAGATTGCCGAGGGCTTCGGCGTGATGGAGGAGCACGACGCGGTCTGGTGAGCTAGCGGTAGTCGGGGTTCGGGAAGTCAAAGCGGCAGCCGGCGTCCCATGCGGTGCGTTGATTGCCGTGGGCGGGGATGCCGCCGGCGTCCTTGAGGATCCGCGCCAGGTGGAGCAGGTTCCAGGCGGCGAAGGTGGTGTTGCGGTTGGTGAAGTCGTTCTCCGGGCCGCCGGAACCCTCATCGAGATAGGACGGACCGGGGCCGGCCTCGCCGATCCAGCCCGAATCCGCCTGGGGCGGGATCGTGTAGCCGAGGTGCTGCAGCGAGTAGAGGGTGTTCATCGCGCAGTGCTTGACCCCGTCCTCGTTGCCGGTCACCAAGCAGCCGCCGACGCGCCCGTAGTAGGCGTACTGGCCGTCGTCGTTGAGCAGGTGCGAGTTGCCGTAGAGGCGCTCGACGATCTGGGTCGCAACCGAGGACTTCTCCCCCAGCCAGATCGACATCCCGAGCACGAGGATGTCGGCCGCCATCACCCGCTCGAAGATCGCCGGCCACTCGTCGACCTCCCAGCCATGCTCGGTCATATCGGGCCAGACGCCGGTGGCGATCTCGTGGTCGACGGCGCGGATGCAGTCGACCTCGACCCCGTTGCGGCGCATGATCTCGATCGAGATGTCCATCAGCCCCTGGGTGTTGGAGACCTCGGGACTGCGCTTCAAAGTGCAGTTGACGAAGAACGCTTTCAGGTCGGAGTAATCGGTCTCGCTGCGCTCGCACAGCTCAGCCTGCATCTCGGTCAGTTCAGTCACTTCGTCTCCTCTCGCGGCCGCCGGTTGGCGGCAGTCTCCCATCCGGGCGCTTGCGAAACAGTGAATTCGCGGCTACCAGGTGTCGACGAAGCGGCGGGGCCCCTCGGAGCGCACCGATCCCGCGGCGGCCAGCGTCCGCGCGATCAGCGCCCGGGTCTCGGCCGGGTCGATCACGTCGTCGAGCTCGAACAGAGCCGCTGCGTTGAGCGCCTTCGCGTTCTCTTCGGCGGCGGCGGTGAGGTCGCGGACGCGCTGCTCGCGCTCGGCCTCGTCGGCGATCGCCTCCAGCTCCTTGCGCAGCGCCAGCCGCACCGCCCCCTCCAGGCCCATCGGGCCGAGGTGGGCGCTCGGCCAGGCGACGGTGAGGAGCGGCTCGTGCAGGCTGCCGCCGACCATCGCCTGGGCGCCGAGTCCGTAGCCGCGCCGCAGGATCACCGCGACCAACGGCACCCGCAGCGCCGCGCCGGCGACCAGCAGCCGCGAGGCGTGCCGCACCAGCCCGGTCGCCTCGGCCTCGGGACCGACCATGAACCCGGGCGTGTCGACCAGGGAGACGACCGGCAACCCGAAGGCATCGCAGAGCTGGAGGAACCGCGCCGCCTTGTCGGAGGCGTCGCTGGTGATCGCCCCGGCGACGTGGCGGGAGTCGTTGGCGACGATGCCGAGCGGTCGCCCCTCGATCCGCGCCAGCGCCGTCACCAGCTCCGGCGCGAAGCGCTCGCGCAGGAAGGTGACCGAGCCCTCGTCGGCGAGCGTCTCGACGACCGGGCGCACGTCGTAGGCGCGGCGGGCGCGCTCGGGAATCGCCTCGCGCAGCAGCGTCTGGTCCGCCGCCCGCCCCGGCGCCGTCATCCCCTGGAAGTAACCGAGCAGGCGCTTGGTCGCGGCCGTCGCCTCGGTCTCGTCGGCGGCGACCACGTCGATCACGCCGTTGCCCGCCTGCATCGCCACCGGCCCGACCTCGTCGGGATCGACCCTCCCCAACCCACCGCCCTCGATCATCGCCGGGCCGCCCATCCCCAGCGAGGAGCCCTCGGTGGCGACGATCAGGTCAGCGCAGCCGGCGATCACGGCGTTGCCGGCGAAGCAGCGCCCGGCGACGACGGCGATCCGCGGCACCAGGCCCGAGAGCTTGGCCCAGAGGGCAAAGGCGCGGGTGTCGAGCGCGGAGACGACCGGGTAGTCGGTGTCCCCCGGCCGGCCGCCACCCCCCTCGGCGTAGAAGACGGTCGGCAGCCGCATCCGCTCGATCAGCTCGAACAGCCGGTCCTTCTTGCGGTGCCCGAGCGCCCCCTGGGTCCCGGCCAGCACCGTGTAGTCGTAAGAGAGGACCGCGCAGGCCGCGCGCTCGCCGAACAGATCGCCGTTGACCCGGGCGGTGCCGCCGATCAGACCGTCGGCGGGCGTGCTCGCGATCAGGTCCTCGAGCTCGCGCCGGCCGCGCTGGGCGGCGATCGCGAAGCGCCCGTACTCGACGAAGCTCCCCGAATCGACCAGGTCGGCGACGTTCTCCCGCGCCGTCCTGGCGCCGGCGGCGTGGCGGCGGTCGACGGCGGCGGCCCGGGCGGCGTCCTCGGTCAGCTCCCGGCGCGCGAGCAGCTCGGCCAGGTCGTCGCGCCCCTCGCCGCCGCCGGGCATCTACCCGCCGAGGCCGCCGAACACCGCAAAGGGATTCGCCGGGCGCTCGGCGTAGGCGACCTTGCCGCTGCCCTCGACCGTGACCCTGCTTGCGGGCGGGGCCTCCCCTTCGAGCCGCGTCGCCAGCGCCCGGGCGCTGTCCTCGTCGGCGGCACCGACTACCAGGTACTTCCAGCGACGGACAGCCGGCAGCCCCTCGGCCCGCAGCAGCTCGGCGAAGCGGACGGCGTCGCGATGGGAGGGCAGGTCGACGCGGACCTCGAATTCCGGCGCACCCTTCTCCTCGAGCTGCTCGCGCTCGGCGGCGATCAGCCGTGCGTGCTCGGCGACCCTGGCGGCGTCGCTCTCGGGCAGCGGCAGGTCCGGGTCCTCCCATTCCTCCGCCTCCGGGTGCCAGTGGGTCAGCGCGGTGGCGACCGTCCATCCGTGCGTCTCGGCCAATCTCGCGATCAGCTCGCGGGCCTGCTCGGCCTGCTCGCGCGTGCCCGCGTAGACGAAGACACGCGGCCCGTCCGCAGAGACGATCAAGCGATCGTGAAAGGCCTCGCTGAGCTCGTGCTCCAGTTCGGCGGCGTCGAGCCGCTCGGTCAGCGAGGTGCCGTTGCCCCCGTCCTCGACATCAATCTGCAACCGCCAGTCGTCGTTCATGGGCTCAACATAGAGTCTCTTGTCGATGAGCACCTCTCCAGACGCAGCTGGAGGCGACGATCGCGGCGGAGTGGCCGTCGTCACCGACAGCACGACCTCCCTGCCGGCGGAGCTGATCCAGCGCTGGGGAATCGAGGAGGTCAGCCTCTACGTGGGCTGGGCCGGAGACCATCGGCCGGAGCACGAGTACGACCTCGACGAGTTCTACGCGCGCCTGCGCGACTCCGACGAACTTCCCTCGACCTCCCAGCCCTCGGTCGGGGACTTCCTCGCCTGCTACGAACCGCTGGCCGAAGCCGGTCGCGACATCGTCTCCATCCACATCGCCAGCGGTCTTTCCGGCACCTACGAGAGCGCTCTCGAGGCGGCGCGGGTGATCGCCGACAAAGGGCTGCGCGGCCAGGTCGAGGTGGTCGACGGCAAGACCGGCGCCGGTCCGCTGGGCTGCATCGTGTTGAGGGCCGCCGAAGCCGCCGCGCAGGGCCAGTCGCTGCGGCAGGTCGTCGACGGGGTCGAGCGGACCCGCCAGGGACTCGCCATGTGGTTCTGCCTCGACACCCTCGAGTACCTGCGCCGCGGCGGCCGCATCGGCGCCGCCCAGGCCCTGGTCGGCTCGGCGTTGAAGATCAAACCGATCCTCACCTTCGGCAGCGAGATCGTGCCGGTCGGCAAAGTGCGCACCAAGAAGCGGGCGATGGAGCGGATGATCTCCTACCTGCACGAGCTGCACGAGCGCGGCGCCGACGGCTGGATCATCCAGCACGCCCAGCTGCCTGAGGACGCCGCGGCGCTCGTCGCCGAGGGCGAGGCGATCTTCGGCACCGAGCCGATCTTCTGCACCCAGGTCGGCGCCGTCCTCGGCGCCCACCTCGGCTCCGGCTTCCTCGTCGGCGGCGTCGGCTGCGCGCCGGCTGCCGAGTAGCCGCTCCGTTTGGCGCTCGGCCAGATCGGGGTAGCCTGCTCCGTATGAAGCCGAAGCGGTTCCTCGCGCCCGTCCTGATCCTCCTCGCCCTCGCCCTCGTGGCCTGCGGGAGCTCGGGAGACGACACGTCCACGGAGAGCGACGCGACCGAGACGACCTCCGAACCGAGCGGCAACGGTCCCGCGCCCAGCGGCGAGGCGGTGCGCGCCGCCAAAGTCAAGATCGTCGAATTCACCTACGGCCCCGACCCGGTCACGGTCCAGGTCGGCGGCAAGGTGACCTGGCAGAACGAGGACACCGCTCCGCACACGGCTACCGCCGATAACGGCAGCTTCGACACCGGCACGCTCGAGCGCGGCAAGATCAAGGCGGAGACGTTCAAGCAGGCCGGCACCTATCCCTACTTCTGCGAGATCCACCCGACGATGCACGGCACGGTCGAGGTCGTCGAGAAGGGCTGAGTCGCGGCTAGGCTTCGGCGAGTGGCCGCCGTCGAACCCAGCCAGCCTTGATCCGACGCCTTGCCGCGTCGGTCACCGGGCCACGCGGACGGTGGGTGACGATCGCGGTCTGGGTCCTGCTCGGGATCAGCGGCTTCGCCGGCCGCTCCCAGATCAATGACGTCACCGCCGCCGGTCAGAGCAGCTTCCTGCCCAAGAATGCGGAATCGACCCGCGCTCTCGACGTCCTTGAGAGCAGCCGGAAGAGCGGCGAAGAGGTGCCGGTCGTCATCGTCTTCAAGCGCGACGGGGGACTGACCAGGGCCGACCTCGACGCGATCGGCCGCATCGGCGACGGCCTCAGCGAACTGCGGATCATCGGCGCTACGCCGATCGTCGATCCCTTCTCCGCCGACACGGCGGCGTCGCTGGGCGAGGTTGCGAAGGTCGCCAAGGGCGTCGGCCCGCTCTCCCGCGACGGCGAAGCGGCGCTGGTCGTGCTGGCGATCGATGCCGGTGAACGCGGGGCGATCGTCGATGGCGTGCACGCGATCCGCCGCTACCTCAGCGAGCACCGGGTGGCCGGCGTCAGCGCCTACGTCACCGGGCCCGGCGGGATCGCCGCCGACCTCGAGCGGGTCGCCGACGAAGCCGGCAAGACGCTGCTGATCGCGACCCTGAGCCTGGTCCTGGTCCTGCTGCTCGTCGTCTACCGGGCACCCCTGCTGGCGGTGCTGCCGCTGCTCACCGTCGGCGCCGCGTACATGGTCGCGATCGGCATCGCCTATCTGCTGATCGAGGCCGGCACGATCACCGTTAACACCGAGGGCACCTTCCTCCTCCTGGTGCTCGTCTTCGGCGCCGGCACCGACTACTCGCTGCTGCTGGTCCACCGCTATCGCGAGGAGCTGCGGAGCGGCAAGGCCCCGCCGCAGGCCCTTCCCACCGCGCTCGCCGAGAGCGCCCCGGCGATCGCCGCCTCCGGCGGCACCGTGATCGCGGCGATGCTGGTACTGCTGGTCGCCGACCTGCAGTCGACCCACTGGCTCGGCCCGATCCTGGCGATCGGGATCGCGGTGATGCTCGCCGCGGCCTTCACGCTACTGCCGGCCCTGCTCTCGCTACTGGGCGAGCGCGCCTTCTGGCCGGGAACGAGATCGGCAAGCCACTCGCGCGGTTCCTTGCCCACGCATTTCGTGCAAAAGCAACCGCGCAACGGCTGGGGGCGAGTGGCGAGCTTGGTGCAGCGGCGCTCGCGAACGATCGTCTTCGCCGTCTTCGCCCTCCTGATCGTGCTGGCGCTGGGCAACCTCACCCACCACGGCACGATCGGGTTCGGCCAGGGCGAGACCCGCCCGACCAACTCCAGCCGCGGCACCGCCGTCCTCGACGAACACTTCCCACCCGGCATCGGCTCACCGCTGACCGCGGTCGTCAAGGTGGAAGAGGTGGGCCGGGTGCTGGCGGCGATGAAGAAGCTCGACACGGTCAAGCTGGCCCTGCCGGTGCCGCCCAGCGGGGACGCCGACGAGACCGTGGTCGTCGTCATCCTTCGCGGCAATCCCTACTCGGGCGCGGCCGCCGATGCGGTCGAGGGCATCCGCGACCGCCTCCACGCGGTCGCCCCGAGCGGCCTGCTCGGCGGCATCCCGGCCGAGAACTACGACATCGAGCAGACCAACGCCGCCGACACGAAGCTGATCGTGCCGCTGGTCCTGCTCGTCGTCGGCCTGATCCTGGCGCTGGTCCTGCGCGCCCTGGTCGCGCCGGCCTACCTGATCCTCACCGTCGTCGCCTCCTTCGCGGCGACCCTCGGCCTCTGCACCTTCGTCTTCTCGGAGCTCGGGACCGAAGGCATCGCCTTCAACCTCGTCCTGCTCTCGTTCCTCTTCCTCGTCGCCCTCGGGGTCGACTACAACATCTTCCTGATGGCGCGGGCGCGCGAGGAGGCGGCCGTGCACGGCACTCGCGACGGCACCCTCCTCGCCCTCGTCCACACCGGCGGCGTCGTCACCGGTGCCGGGCTGATCCTCGCCGGAACCTTCGCCACCCTGACCCTGCTGCCGCTCGAGGAGCTGGTCCAGATCGGCGCCACGGTCGCGATCGGGGTCCTCCTCGACACCTTCGTCGTCCGTGCCCTGCTGATCCCCGCGATCACCTACCGGCTCGGCGAGCGCACCTGGTGGCCGTCGCGAGCCGGGGTTCAGTAGCCGGGGCTCTGCTTCATCTGCTTGCGCTCCGAGGCGTGGGCGCCGCCCTTCTTCTCCAGGGTCGCGCAGGCTTCCTGGATGTCCGTTGCCAGCCGGTCGATCTGCTCGCGGCTGAGCGTCTGCTTGACCAGCGCCCGCAGCACCCTCACGTCTTCGGCGTTGGGCGGCATGGTGTAGGCGGGGAGCATCCAGCCGCGCTCGGCCGAGAGCTGCCAGGAGAGGTCGAACTCGTCGTAGTCCTTCTCGCCGGCGAGCTTGAAGGCCACCAGCGGCAACTGCTCCTCGCCGTCGCCGATCAGCTCGAAGTCGCCGGTCTCCCTGAGCTTGCCGGCGAGCGCCGCGGCGTTCTGCTGCATCGCTTTCATGATGTACGCGTAGCCCTCGCGCCCGTAGCGGACGAAGTTGTAGTACTGGGCGAGCACCATCGAGGCGCCGGTCGAGAAGTTGAGCGTGAAGGTCGCGTCGGTTTTGCCCAGGTAGTTCTCGTAGAAGACGAGGTCCTCGGCTAGATCGCTCTTCTCGCGGAAGATCAGCCAGCCGACGCCTGGGTAGACGAGCCCGAACTTGTGCCCGGAGACGTTGATCGAGCGCACCTGCTCGAGCCGGAAGTCCCACTCGGAATCGGGGTAGAGGAAGGGCCAGACGAAGCCGCCGCTGGCACCGTCGATATGCAGCGGCACGTCGATTTCCCGCTCGCCCTTGAGGTCGACCAGGAGCTTGTTGATGCCGACGATGTCGTCGGCGTGGCCGGTGAAGGTGGTGCCGAGCACAGCGGCCACACCGATCGTGTTCTCGTCGACCAGCGGCTCCACGTCTTCCGGCCCGATCGTGTACTTGCCTTCCTGCAGCGGCACGATCCGGGGCTCGACGTCGAAGTAGCGGCAGAACTTCTCCCAGACCACGTGCACGTCGCCGCCGAAGATCAGGTTCGGCTTGTCGACCGGCTGCGACGCCGCTTCGCGGCGCTGCTTCCACTTCCACTTCAGCGAGAGGGCGCCGAGCATGATCGCCTCGGAGGAGCCCTGGGTACGGGCGCCGGTCGTCTCTCCGGGGGCGTGGTAGAGGTCGGCGAGCATGCGGATGCAGCGCTGCTCGACCTCGGCCGAGATCGGATACTCGGCGTGGTCGATGAAGTTCCGGTAGAGGTTCTCGGCGATGATCCGCTGCGCCTCGGGCTCCATCCAGGTGGTCACGAAGGTCGCCAGATTGCGCTGCGGGTCCCCCTCCAGCGCCAGTTCCTCGTCGACCAGGCGCATCGCGTCCAGGGCAGACATGCCGGCAACCGGGAAGTCGCCGTCAGGCGCGTCCTCGGTGAGGAAGCGGTTTCCGTAGAGCATTGCTGCCTCCTCGGCGCTGCGCGGCTTGTGCATGTGTCCTCGATCTGGTCGTTTCGGAGCGTCGGTCGACGCAAAGCGAGCCTATAGGCGTCGCTGGCGCAGTAGGGTGAGCCGATCGGAGAGTTTGCTCAATGAGGAAAGGATCAGGCTTGAACGCCGACGACCTGAATGAGATGGGACCGATCGATTACCTCCTGGTCGAGTGGCCGGGGCGCCAGCCGAACGGCGAGGTCGCACCGCACCTGATCGAGCTGGTCGAGCGCGGCCTGATCCGGATCATCGACCTGGCCTTCATCGCCAAGGGCGAGGACGGCTCGGTCGCCGGGCTGGAGCTGGCCGAGGTCGGCGGCCAGGTGGCGGAGCTGGCGGTCTTCGAGGGTGCCGCGTCGGGCCTGCTCTCCGACGACGACATCGCCGAGGCCGGCGCCACCCTGGAGCCGGGCACCTCCGCCGCCCTGCTGGTCTTCGAGAACACCTGGGCGGCGCCGTTCGCGTCCGCCGTCCGCCGCTCCGGCGGTCAGCTGGTCGCCAGCGGCCGCATCCCCGTCCAAGCCATCCTCGCCGCGCTCGACGCGGCCGAGGCGTAGAGAAGGAGACCCGATGCCAGGACTACTCAGAGGCGTCGCCCGCACCGCCGTCATCGCCGGCACCGCAACCAGTGTCAGCAACCGCGTCTCCCGGCGCCAAGGGCAGCGATGGGCCCAGCAGGAAGCTCAAGAAGCGCCCCAGCAGCAGGCCCCGGTGGCCGCCCCGGCCCCCGCGGCGGCGCCGGCCGGCGAGTCGGTGATCGATCAGCTCAAGGAGCTGGGCGAGCTGAAAAGCCAGGGCATCCTCACCGAGGAGGAGTTCGCGGCGCAGAAGGCCAAGCTGCTCGGCTAGTCAGGTCTGCGTGCCGAGCCGCTATGACGCGCGGCTGCTCGGATCCTGCTCGGCGACCGTGAGCTCGGCGGTCGGGTTGGCCTCGAGCCGCGCGTCGGGGATCGCCTCCCCGCTCTTGACCGAGAGGCCGTAGGTGCCGTCGGCGAGACGGGCCTCGGCCCGCTCGAGCGCGGCCATCCGGTCTTTCAGATCCTGGGCGCGGCCGGCGTCGAACTCGTCCTGATAGAGCCCCTCGGAGTTGAAGTCGCCGGGCTCGCGGCGCTCGTCGCCCTCCTCCGGGGTATCGCGCTCGAGGGCGGCGATCTCCTGCTCGAGTTTGGTCCGCTCCGCGGCGAGAAGTTGGCGTGCGCGCTCTGAATCCATCTCGACACCGTACTTGAGCAGGAAGCCGGTCCCGGTCAGGGTGCCGGCTCAGACTCGTCCGAGCCGGCATAGCGAGCGCGCTATCCTGTTGGAGGACTAACTACAGAAAGTGGACCTGGTTATGGCCTATCTCCTAATCCCGCTCGACGAGGCAATCGTCTTCCCCACCGTCACCGCCACGCTGCCGATCGACGTCGGCGACGAGGACCGCGTCTTCCTCCTCCCCCGCAGCGACGGCGAGTTCGCCCGCGTCGGGGTCGTCGCCGAGGTGCTCGAGAGCGGCGAATCGCGGCGCGGCAACCCGGTCGCGACCGTGCTCGGCCTGCACCGCGGGCTGGCCGGCGCCGCCGTCGCCGGTGAGGATGACCCCGAGGCCCTGCACATCGAGGTGCAGGAGTTCCACGACGGCCACCCCGACGACGAGCACACCAGGGAGCTGGCCCGCGAGTACCGCGCCGTGGTCGAGGAGATCCTCGAGCTGCGCGGCGACGACGGCCGCATCTCCGCCTTCCTGCGCTCGGTGCAGGAGCCGGGCGCGCTGGCCGACACGGCCGGGCTCAGCCCTGAATTCTCCGCCGAGCAGAAACTGCGCCTGCTCGACACCCTCGACGTCAGCGAGCGGCTCCAGGTCGCGGTCGAGCTGCAGCGCGAGCGGCTGGCAGAGCTGCAGGTCCGCAGCCGCATTCGCGACGACGTCGAGTCCGGCGCCCAGAAGCAGCAGCGCGACTACTTCCTGCGCAAACAGATGGAGTCGATCCGCAAGGAGCTGGGCGAGGACGAGGGCAACCTGATCGAGGAGTACGAGCGCAAGATCGCTGAGGCAGGGATGCCGGAGGAGGTCGCCGAGCAGGCCGAGAAGGAGCTGCGCCGGCTCGAGCGCCAGGGCGAGCAGTCACCCGAGTCATCGATGATCCGCAGCTACCTCGACTGGCTGATCGCGGTGCCGTGGGCCAAGCGCTCCGAGGAGAAGCTCGACCCCCTCCACACCCGCGAGGTGCTCGACGCCGACCACGCCGGGCTCGACGACGTGAAGCGGCGGATCACCGAGTTCATCGCCGTCCGCAAGCTGCGCCAGGAGCGCGGCAAGGGCGAGGACGACAGCCGCGCCAACGGCGCGATCCTGACCTTGGTCGGCCCGCCCGGCACCGGCAAGACCTCGATCGGCGAGTCGGTCGCCCGTGCCCTCGGGCGCGAGTTCGTCCGCATCAGCCTCGGCGGCCTCCACGACGAGGCCGAGATCCGCGGCCACCGGCGCACCTACATCGGCTCCTTGCCGGGGCGGATCGTCCGCGCCCTGCGCGACGCCAGGACGATGAACCCGGTGATCCTGCTCGACGAGGTCGACAAGGTCGGCTCCGACTGGCGCGGCGACCCCTCGGCGGCGCTGCTGGAGGTGCTGGACCCGGCGCAGAACCACTCGTTCCGCGACCACTACCTCGACGTCGAGGTCGACCTCTCCGAGGTCGTCTTCCTCGCCACCGCCAACCTCACCGACACGATCCCGGCGCCGCTGCTGGACCGCATGGAGCTGATCGCCTTCGACGGCTACACGACTGCCGAGAAGCTGGCGATCGCCCACGGCTACCTGCTGCCCCGCCAGCTCAAGCGCAATGGCTTGGAGCCGGACGAGGTCGAGGTCAGCGAGGAGATCCTCCGCAGTGTCGTCACCGAGTACACCCGCGAGGCGGGCGTGCGCCAGCTCGAGCGCGAGCTCGGCAAGCTGCTACGCGGGGCGGCGACCCGGATCGCCTCCGGCGAGGCGGAGAAGATCGTCATCGACGCCGACGCCGTCAACGACGCCCTCGGGCGCCAGCGCTTCTTCCAGGAGTCGGTCGAGCGCACGGCGATCCCCGGCGTCTCCACCGGCCTGGCCGTGACCGGCAGCGGCGGCGATGTCCTCTTCATCGAGGCGACCGCGATGGCGGGCGACAAGGGCTTGGTCCTGACCGGCCAGCTCGGCGACGTGATGAAGGAGTCGGCGCGGATCGCCCTCTCCTACGTGCGCTCCCACAGCGAGGAGCTGGAGATCGACCCGGCTCGCTTCGACCGCGAGTTCCACCTCCACGTGCCGGCGGGGGCGATCCCCAAGGACGGTCCCAGCGCCGGTACGGCGATGACCACGGCGCTGGTCTCGCTGCTGAGCGGGCGGCCAGTGAAGCACACGGTCGGGATGACCGGCGAGGTCACCCTGCAGGGCCGGGTGCTGCCGATCGGCGGGCTGAAGCAGAAGGTGCTGGCCGCCCACGCGGCCGGGCTGACCGAGGTGATCCTGCCCGAGCGCAACCGCGGCGACCTCGACGAGGTCCCCGAGGAGGTGCGCGAGCGGATGTCCTTCCACCCGGTGATGAGCATCGAGGAGGTCATCGGCCTGGCCCTGGAGCCGGCCGAGAAGGGGTCGGATGTCGCCGCGATGTCGTAGCTGCAGCCCGGTTCCGACCGAGCTGCGGGCGGCCGCCGGCTTGCTCGAGCGCCGCTGGACGATGGCGACGATCTATGCCTGCTCCAGCGGCGCCGCCCGCTTCAACGAGTTCCGCCAGTCCTTGCCGGGGGTCTCGCCGACGACCCTCTCCGAGCGCCTGGAGCAGCTCGAGGCGGCGGGCATCGTCGAGCGGCAGATGGTCGCCGGCCGTCCCCCCCACACCGAGTACACGCTCACCGACCGCGGCCTGCGCCTGGCCCAGGCCGTCGCCGGCCTGCTCGAGCACCGCGCCTGAGAGATCCCGTTCAGGAGGAGACCGCAGCGGGCGCCCGGCCGATAGCGAGCGCATGCGCACCGTTGCCACAAGGATCGCCGACCGCGAGGCAGGCTTCACGCTGGTCGAGCTGCTCATCGTGATGCTGGTCCTCGGAATCCTGGCGGCGGTCGCCTTGCCCGCGTTCTTCAATCAGAAAAGCAAGGCGGTGGACGCCAAGGCAAAGCATCTCGTCCACACCGCCCAGGTAGCGATGGAGACGTGCGGGAGCGACAACAAAGGCACCTACCCTGCAGCCGCCTGCAATCTCGCCGCCCTGCGGAAAATCGCGCCGGAGATCCCGGCAGCGGGCGCGCCGGTGACCATCGCGCCGGTGGGCAACACCCCCGCCCGCGGCTACACCATCACCGCCACGGTGGCAGCCTCGAGCAGCACCTTCAAAGTCGTCCGCGCGTCCACGGGAGCGCTCACCTACTCGTGCACGGTGACGACCACCAATCGCGGCGGCTGCCCCGGCTCCGGCAAAGCAGCCGGCATCTGGGGCCCCTGACGGCGGGGCCCGATCGCCGCGACCGCCGATCAATCAGGTGTGACGCGATATCTAATGTGGGTGACCTCGGGGGTGTGGACGACTCGCGCCTGCTCCAGCGCCAGGTCCGCGCCGACGTTCTCGAACAGCCGCTCGCCCGCCCCGAGCAGGATCGGGACGACGTTCAGCTGCAGCTCGTCGATCAGCCCCGCCGCCAGGTACTGCTGAGCGGCTTCGGCGCCACCGCCGAGCCTGACGTCCTTGCCCGCGGCGGCCTCCCTGGCCCGCGCCAGCGCCGACTCGATCCCGTCGCTGACGAAGTGGAAGGTCGTGCCGCCCTCCAGCTCCAGCGGCTCGCGCTCGTGGTGGGTGAGGACGAAGACGGGGACGTGGAATGGCGGATCCTCACCCCACCAGCCCTTCCAGGGGTCGTCTCCCCACGGCCCCGGACCGCCGCCGAACATGTTCCGCCCCATCACCACGGCGCCGACGTTCTCCATCGCCTCCGCGACGATCTCGTTGCTGGGATTGACCTCGCCGCTCCCCCTGCCGTGCGCCTGGCGCCAGGCGTCGAGCTTGACCACCCACTCGTGCAGCCCCGTCCCGCCTTCCCCCAGCGGGTGCTCCTCGCCCTGGTTGGGCCCGGCGACGTACCCGTCGACCGAGATCGAGATTTCGAACCTCAGCTTTGACATCGGACTCCTCCGTGTTCGGGTGCAAAAGACACGTAATCACTCTCGGGGGATTCTGACTAGAGCCCAGGCCGACAATCCAGGGTGATCTAGGCTGCCGTCATGAACGTCCTCATCGCCGCGGACATGGAGGGCATCGCCGGCATCGACGACTACGGCGCCTGCCTGCCCTCCCATCCGGCCGCCTACGCCCGCGGCCGCAGGCTGATGACCGACGAGGTCCTGGTCGTGGTCGAGGCCCTGCGGCGGGCCGGCGCCGGCCGCATCTCGGTCGGGGATTGGCACATGGTCGGGACCAACGTCGAGCGCGAGCGCATCCCGGCCGGAATCGAGGTGCGCCCGATCGCCGACCTGGCCCTGGTCGAGGCGGAGCCCTCGCTCACGAAGGCACACGGGGGTCCCCTCGACGCGGTCGTGTTCGTCGGCCACCACGCCAGCACCCCCAATCCGCGCGGCTTCTCTTCCCACACCTTCGTCTGGGACATGGAGGTGCTGCTCGACGGCGAGTCGCTGAACGAGGTGCAGGTCTACGCGCAGGGGCTCGCCGCCGAGGGCATCCCGGTGCTCGTCGCGGCCGGCGATCGCTGGATGCTCGAGGAGCTCGGCGAGGGGGAGCTGGGCAGCGCCCGCCTGGTGGCGGCCAAGGAGGGGCAGGGAAGGGCGCGCGCCCGCTCGCACGACCCGGCCGCGGTCCGCGCCGAGCTGACCGCGGCGATCGGCGCCGCGCTGGCGGCGCCACTGCGACCCCCACCGGCTCGCAGCTACCCGGCGGAGCTGCGGATCGTGGCCGAGGGCGAGGAGCTGGCGAGGACGACCGTGTCCGAGCCCTCGCAGCTGCTGACCACGATCGCGACCGTCTTTCGAACCAGCCAGGTCTCGCGCGAGTACCGCCAGCTCGCGAAGCTGCTGCCGGCGGGGGACGACTCGCGGGCAAGGGCGCTGCAGCGGCGCCTGGGCAGCCTCGTCGCCACGCCGGTGATGCTCTCGAAGGAGCGGCGCTGGCTCGCGACGAGCCCCCAAGGCTCGGCCGGATGATCCGAACCGGGCTTTCGACAAGAGGGAGGAGTCCCAACCGCTCTCGGCGCGGAGCCGGGCTGGGATTCGCGACGATCCTGATCGCCGCGGCCGCCTTCGCCGCCGCGGCATCGGGCGCGGCAGACTCCCCCGCTCCAACCACGACCCTGGTCTCGCGCGCCGGCGGGAACGGGCCGGGCGCAGACGCGAGCTCGGTGACGCCGTCGATATCCGCCGACGGGCGCTACGTCGCCTTCGCCTCCCGCGCCCGCAACCTCGGCGGCGCGAGCGGCGGCCGCTTCGAGATCTACGTGCGCGACCTCGCCGCCAAGACCACGACGCTGGTCTCCCGTGCCGGCGGCGTCGACGGCGCGGCGGCCGAAGGGAGCGGCGCGGCGGCGCCGACGATCTCCGCCGACGGGCGCTACGTCGCCTTCAGCTCGGGCGCCGAGAACCTCAGCGCCGAAGACGTCAGCTACGGCGACGTCTTCGTCCGCGACCTGGCGACCGCGACGACGACGCTGGTATCTCGGGGCAGCGGCCTCGGCGGGGCGGCGGCGGACGGCGACTCCACCGCGGCGGCGATCTCCGCCGACGGGCGGCACGTGGCCTTCGAATCCCGGGCCGACAACCTCAGCGCGGAAGACAGCGACGGGAGCATCGACGTCTTCGTGCGCGATCTCGATACGGGCGTGACCGAGCTGATCTCCCGTGCGGGCGGCGCGGGAGGCGCCCCCGGCGGTGCTGCCGACACCTCGTTCGATCCATCGATCTCCGCCGACGGGCGCTACGTCGCCTTCAGCTCGACCGCACCGCTCGCCGCCGACGACGCCGACCAGCCCAGCTTCCCCCAGGACGTCTTCGTCCGCGACCGGGCGACCGCCACCACGACCCTGGTCTCACGCGCAAACGGAGCGACCGGCGCGGCGAGCGAAGTCGAGTCCCAGAAGCCGGCGATCTCCGCCGACGGTCTCCACGTCGCCTTCGAGTCGGACGCGAAGCTGACCGGTCAGAGGGGGTTCGAGCGCAACGTCTTCGTCCGCGACCTCGTCGCCGGCACCACCAAGCTCGTCAGCGTCGGCGAGGCGCAGCAGGCGGGTGACGCGAAGCGCAATCCCTCGATCTCCGCCGACGGGCGCTACGTCGCCTTCCAGACCCGCGGCAACGGGCTGACGGCGGTCGACGCCGCCAACCGCGTCGACGTCTTCGTCCGCGACATGCAGCGGCGGGTGACCGTCGATGCGTCGCGGGCTTCCGGCGAGCTCGGGGTGCCCGGCGACGGACCCTCCGCCAACCCGTCGATCTCCGCCGACGGGCGCTTCGTCGCCTTCGACTCCCGCGCCACGAACCTCAGCGGAGCCGACCGGGATGGCCTCGCGGACGTCTTCAGGCGGCAGCCGGTCTACGTCAGGGAGCACTCCCTGCCGGAGTGCGCCGGGCGGACCGCGACGATCATCGGCACGCCGGCCGAGGACTCGCTGAGCGGGACCAGGCGCTCCGACGTGATCCTCGGGCTCGGCGGTGACGATCGCATCCGCGGCTCGATCGGCGCCGATGCGATCTGCGCGGGCCCGGGGAGCGACCTCGTCGATGCCGGGCCCAATGGCGGCCACGGCGGCTCGGACCTGGTCCTGGGCGGGCCCGGAGCCGACCGGCTCGAAGCTCGGCCCGGAGCTGGGCACCCTCAAGGGCATGGGCGGAGACGACGTCCTGATCGGCAGCAGGGGCGGCGACTCGCTCTTCGGCGGTGCCGGCGACGACACCCTTCGCGGCGGCCCCAACCCGCAGTTCAACACCGACTTCCTCTACGGCGGCGCGGGCGACGATGTCCTGCTCGGCGGCCCCGGGCCGAACCAGCTGAATGGCGGACCTGGGCACAACCGCCTGGTCGGGGATTCGCGCTAGGTCGCGTCGGGCGCAGGGCGATGGATCGATCCCCCTCAGGATGGCCCCCGATCGCCGAGCCGGAGCTGCGCAAGCGCCTGGCGATGGACGACGGGGAGTTCGCGGCCTTCATCGACTCCCTGATGGCCCAGCTCGCGCCCCGTCCCTTCGACCCGGCGTCGCTCGCCCGCGCGATCGCCTACCCCTGGGCCCGGCCGCAGAGCTCCTTCCTCCTGACGGGCGGCGACGTCGAGCTGCTCTCGGAACTGGCCGCGGCCGACCGCAACCGCCTCGTCGCCCGCTACAGCGCTGCCGCCGGCGGGCGCCTGCCGATTCTCTCGATCGGCTCGAACGCCGCCCCCGAGGCGCTGGGGCGGAAGTTCGCCCACTTCAGCGCCGAGGACGATCGCACGGTGCTGGCGCTGACCGGCCGCCTGCACGACTTCGACGTCGGCGTCGCCGCGCAGCCGACGATGTACGGCTCGATGCCGGCCACCCTCTTCCCCAGTCCGGGAACCGCGGTCGGCGCCACCCTCCTCTGGGTCACCGCGGCGCAGTTCACGCAGCTCACCTGGTCGGAGATCAGCTACCGGCTGGGCAGCCTCCGGACCCGTTTCGACGCCGATGCGAGCCCGGCCGGCTTCGACGAGGTGCTCGTCTTCGTCTCCCGCTTCGGCGCCTTCTGCCCCGAGGGGGAGCCGATCGCCCTGGCGGCGATCCCGGCCGACGGCCGCACCGCTTCGGAGCTGAGTCAGGAGCAGCTTCTCGACGCCGCGGCCAGGCTCGCGATCGGGCCGCGGGCAAACGCCGAAACGCTCGTCCGCGCGATCTTCGAGGACCCCGCCGGGCTCGTTCCGAAGGTCGTCGCCACCGTGCACAAGGCGGCGCTGCCTTTCGACTCCGAGCGCTGGACGCCGTTTCGCCCATCACCCTGAGGGCACAGCCGCCGCGGCGCCGCGGCGCCGCTCCCCCCGGGCCCAGCCCGCCATCACCGCGCCGGCGTAGAGCCAGCCGAGCAGCACGTCGAAGGCGTAGTGCTCGCCGGTCGCGATCAGGGTCAGACCCATCGCCAGCGGGTAGAGCGCCAGCAACGGCCGCAGGCGCGGGCGCACGCGGCCCCAGAGGAACATCGCCACCAGGGCCGTGAAAGCAGCGTGGAGCGAGGGCACGGCGGCGACCAGGTTGGCGCTCGACTGACCCTTGGAAAAGAGGCCGGCGGTACCGACGCCGAGCACTCCCCAGCCCTCCGAGGTGGTGCGATGGACCCCGTCGAGCAGGCCCATTTCGGCCGCCATCCAGGGCGGCGCTGCCGGGAAGGCGATGTAGGTGAGGACGCCGGCGATCGCGAGCGACACCAGGCGCCTGGTGAAGCGCAGGAAAGCGGGCCTGTCGCGCACCCAGAGGATGCCGGCAAGCGCGAAGGGGACGATGAAGTAGGAGGTGTAGACGAGCGTGAAGGCAATGTCCCACCAGTTGACGACGCCGGGCTCGTACAGGCGGGCCTGCAGCCATTCGGTGGGCGCCTGGCCGAAGAAGAGGAAGCGGTCGAAATCGATCATCGGATGCAGGTGGACGCCGATCCCGAGCGAGTCCGCGGCGCCGCGGGTTAAGTCGTAGACGCAGAGCACCAACACGATCGGCAGCCAGTCGAGGGCGATCTGGAGGATCTGTCGCGGCGGCTGGCCGAGCGAGGCGCAGACGAGGGCACCGCAGGTCCAGACGATCACCAGTTCGCGCTGGACGGGAACCCCGTAGCGCGCGCTCCAGCCCAGCAGCGCCAGGAAGTAGAGGCCCAGCGCGCAGCGCCGCACCAGGGCCCAGTGGGCAAAGCGAAAATCGCTCGCCTGATCGGCCCCCACATATGCGAACTCGGTCGTGCTCACCGCGCCAATCTATGTTCCCGTCGCCTCTCGCGGTTCCCAAGGTGACCTTCGGGCGGCGGCGGAAGCCTAGGAGGGCCCCGCTCCCATCAGCTCCGCCTCGGGGAGCTCGAAGCCTGTCTCGGCGGCCCAGCCGTGGATCGACTCCATCAGCCGCTCGCGTGCCTCGTCGCGATCCTGCAGCCAGACCAGCGTCGCCTCGCCCTCCTCGCCGATCATCAACAAGCCGTCCATCCCCCGCGCCCGCTTGAGCGTGTCGAGCGCCTGCTCGGGCGTGTGGGCGATCGGCGCCCCGACGTTGAGGGAGGTGTTGACCGAGGCCTCGACGCCGACCCGGCGCCCCATCGCGACCAGGAACTCGTGGCAGAAGGGGTCCACGTCGGGGCGGACTATCTGCAGGCGGCCCGTGCCGTCGTGGTGGATCACGCTGGGGATCAGCTCGTGCGCCTCG
This sequence comes from uncultured Solirubrobacterales bacterium, assembly GCA_963812145.1. Classification (GTDB taxonomy): domain Bacteria; phylum Actinomycetota; class Thermoleophilia; order Solirubrobacterales; family 70-9; genus VAYN01. Next base: position 354,445 of record CAWEUG010000001.1, on the reverse strand, counting down.
GGCCGGGCGGGTGCGGTGAGCACCATGTAGTTGTAGGCGTTGTAGTCGTCCGCGGCGGCACCGGGGTGCAACTGGAAGAGGCGCTCGGCGGCGGCACGGGTGAGCATCGGCGCCAGCGGCCTGATCAGTTCCCGGTGCTTGACCCGTTCGTTCAGCAATCGCCGGGTCTCGGGATTGCAGGGGTTGGCGAGGATGCTGCGGTGGCCCAGCGCCCGCGGGCCGGTCTCCGAAGCGCCCTGGTAGAGGCCGACGATGCGGTCTTCGGCGAGCGCGTGCGCGAGTAGGTCGGCCACCTGGGCCCGGCGCTGGGGCTCTGAGCAATCTCCCAGCGGCATGCTCCCGAGCGTCGGCTCGGCGCCGACGGCGGCGCGGATCTGCGAGCTCGCCGGCGCCAAACCGCAGTAGAAGGCGTGCTGCAGGGACGGCCCCGGTCGCGCCCCGGCCTTCATCGCGAACGCGTATGCGGCGCCGACGGGTGTGCCCGCGTCGCCGGGCGTGGGCGGCACCCACAGCTGCAGGAAGGTGTCGCTGCGGCCGAGCTGGCGCTCGTACCAGCGCTCGTCGAAGGACTCCAGCAGGCGCATGTTGGCGACGCAGTTGAGGGCGGTGCCGCCGGTGAGGACGAGCCGGTGGCTGCCGGTCTGGCGGATCAGGTGCTCGACTATGTGGGCGAGCGCGTCCTCGAACACCATCTGCACGGCGGCGGCTTTGTCGATGCGGTCGCGGGTGATCTCCGGGTGGCGCACGTCCTCGACGTTTAGAACCGCGTCGGGGTTCCACATCTGCTCGAACGGGATCGGCTCGCCGAGGATCTCGATCAGCTCCGCGGTGTAGGGCTTGGACCATCCTCCCCGGGTCCAGTTGGCAAGCGCGCGATTGACCCGCACCTCGCCCTCGGGGCCGAAGTAGATGATCTGCCGCAGGCGGCGGTAGAAGCGGTTGCTGAGCCGGTTGCCGTTGCCCCAGGCGGCGGCGCCCATGTAGCGGCCCTCGGAGCTGAGCGGGGGCCAGCCCCCTTGGGTCGAACTGAGAATGCCGTACAGCGTGCCAAGCGAGTCCAAGGGACTGGTGCCCTGAACGTCCAGCAGCGTCAGGCCGCCGTCTCGCGCCTCATAGAGCGAAGTGGAGGCGTCGTCGCCGGACCCGTCCAAGACGATCACCATCGTCGGCCCGTCCTCGTTCGCAAACGGGGAGACGGCATAGCTGAAGTAGGCGTGGTTGTCGTGGTGGCGCATGCCGACGATCGGCATCCGGCCCTCCTGCCCGAGCTGCCGCCCCAGGCGCGCCGAGGAGGTTCTCATCAGTTCGGCGATGTCGCTGCTGATCGCCTCGCCCCGCTGCTCTCTCAACTCTCTTGCCAGGCCCGCCGACGCTTCCTCGAACACGGGGCGGACGGCGAACGTGACTATCGCCTTCGCGTATTCCCAACTGCTCACGCAGGCCGCCAGGTCCGCCGGTCCGATGCCGAGCTCGTGCATCCGCCGCTTGACCGCCTCGATCGAGTGCTCCGGGTAGTCAGTGCAGTGCTTGACCGCCGAGTAGCGCTCCTCCTCTTCGTTGCAGATCAGCTCCGCCGCTCCCTGCGGGGAGACGCGCACCAGGGCCGCTCCGGAGTTGTGGAAGCCGATCCCCACCCCGAGCACATAGGCCTCGCGGCCCTCTCGCATCGCCTCTTCCAGCCCGGTGAGTCGCGCGCGCCCCAGCTTGCTGTCGAAGCCGACCAGCCCCCTGCGCGCGATCATCCGCTTCAACACGGGTAGGACCGCGCGACTGCCCAGCTCCGCCAAGCGTGGATGCCTGGCGCCCCGTCTGCCGAAGACGCCGGTCGCTTCTCCGCCCCCCATCCCGGGCGACTCTAGCCCCTAAACACGCGTCCTTTTGTGCCATATCTGAGCCAAACCCGCCCGGCGGAGATGTTTTAGCTTGAGATGGTTCCGCCTTCGAACCTGCGCAACCGCAACGAGTTCGTGACGACGAAGACGCTCGAGAAAGCCATCGTCGCTCCAGCGATCAGCGGGTTGAGCAGACCGGCCGCCGCCAGCGGCAGCGCGGCGACGTTGTAGGCGAAAGCCCAGAACAGGTTTCCCCTGATCGTCCCCAGGGTGCGCCGCGAGAGCCGGATCGCATCGCCGACGGCCCGCGGGTCTCCCGAGATCAGAGTGATGTCGGAGGCCTCGATCGCGACGTCGGTCCCGGTCCCGATCGCCAGCCCGAGATCAGCCTGGACGAGGGCCGGAGCATCGTTGACCCCATCGCCGACCATCGCCACGATCCGGCCCTCCGCCTGCAGCTTCGCCACGACGGCGGCCTTCTCGGCCGGCAGCACCTCGGCGATCACCTCCTCGATCCCCAGCTCGGCCGCGACGGCGTTGGCAGCGGCCTCGTTGTCTCCGGTCAGCAGCACCGGGCGCAGGCCGAGTCCCACCAGCTGGTCGACCGCTACGGCGCTTGCCGGGTTGACGGTGTCTGAAACGACGAAGAGGGCGCGAAGCTCCCCGTCCCAGCCGGCGGCGATCGCCGTCTGTCCCAGTCCCTCGGCCTCACGGCGAGCACTCTCCAGCTCGGTCGGGAGAGGCATCGCCCGATCGGCCAGGAAGCTCGCTCGGCCGACGATCACGGCGTGGCCGTCGACCACGCCCTGGACGCCCAAGCCCGAGTGGCTGGCAAAGTCGGCGACCGCCTGGAGGCGGGGCGCCTCGCGCTTGGCCCGCGCAGCGATCGCCTGCGCGACCGGGTGCTCGGAGGCATCCTCGACGGCGCCTGCCAAGCGCAGGACCTCGCCTTCGTCGGCTCCGTCGGCGAGGTAGGCGCCGACCACGGCCATCTCCCCCGTCGTCACGGTGCCGGTCTTGTCGAGGACAACCGTGTCGATCCGGCGCGTCGCCTCCAGCACCTCCGGGCCCTTGATCAGCAGGCCGAGCTGTGCGCCCCGGCCGGTCCCGACCAGAAGGGCAGTCGGGGTCGCCAAGCCGAGCGCGCACGGGCAGGCGATGATCAGGACCGCGACGGCAGCGGTGAAAGCGAAGGTCAGCCCGGCGCCGTTGCCGAGCCAGAAGCCGAGGGTTGCGATGGCCAGGGCGATGACGATCGGGACGAAGACACCGCTGACCCGGTCGGCAAGGCGCTGGACGGGCGCCTTGCCCGCCTGGGCCTCGGTGACGAGGCGGGCGATTTGGGCGAGGGCGGTGTCCTCGCCGACCCGGGCGGCGCGAACCACGATCCGCCCGCCGACGTTGATCGCGGCACCGACTACCGCGTCCCCCGGCCCAACCTCGACGGGGATCGACTCGCCCGTGATCAGCGCCTGGTCGATCGCGGAGGAGCCGCTGTCCACGATGCCGTCGGTTGCCACCTTCTCGCCGGGCCGGACGACGAAGCGATCGCCGACGGCGAGCCGGTCAACCGCGACGCGATGCTCATCGCCGTGCTCGTCGAGGACGGCGACGTCCTTGGCGCCCAGGTCAAGCAGGGCCTCGACAGCGGCTCCGGCACGGCGTTTTGCCCGGGCCTCGAAATAGCGGCCGGCGAGAATGAAGGTGGTGACGGTGGCGGCCACCTCCAGATAGATGTGATCAGAGGCCGAGCCCCGCTCGGTGAACAGCTCGAAGCGCATCGTCATCCCCGGCATCCCCGCGTCGAGGAAGAACAGGGCGACGAGCGACCAGCCCAGCGCGGCGAGCGTGCCGACCGAGATCAGCGTGTCCATCGTCGCGGCGCCGTGGCGGAGGTTCTGCCAGGCGGCCTTGTGAAAGGGCCAGCCGCCCCACAGCACGACCGGCGTGGCGAGCTGCAATGCAAGCCACTGCCAGTTCTCGAACTGCAGCGCCTCGATCATCGAGAGCAGGAGGACCGGCAGCGAGAGCGCGGCTGAGACGATCAGGCGCCGGCGCAGTTGGGCGGTTGGATCGGTCTCCTCCGCCGTCTCGCCGCTGTCCGCGACGGCGGGCAGAGAAGCCGTGTAACCGACCTTGCCGACGGCATCGGCCAGCTCCTCGAGCGTGGTCCGCTCAGGATCGAAGCCGACCGTGGCCCGCTCGGTGGCGAAGTTGACCGTCGCCTCGACGCCGTCGAGCTCGTTGAGGCTCTTCTCGATTCGATTCGCGCACGAGGAACAGGTCATGCCCTCGATCGGCAGCTCAACCCCGGCGCTCATGAATCCTCCGGCAGCTTGCCGCTCACTCTCGGCCTCTTTCTAAATAGGGGTGGGGGGTATCAAGAGGGGGAATGTAGCAGATACCCTCTAGGGGTATATAATCCGAGATCCAGAAACGCTGACAAAGGACATCGAGATGGCCAAGGACACGCATCAGCCCGGCTACATCGACAACAAGGAGAAGGTCAAGAACCGCCTGCGGCGGATCGGCGGCCAGGTCGGTGGCCTCGAGCGCATGGTCGACGAGGACCGCTACTGCATCGACATCCTGACCCAGATATCAGCTGTCCAGGCGGCGATCGACAAGGTGGCCCTGGAGCTGCTCGACGAACACACGCGCCATTGCGTAGTTGGCGCCGACACACCGGAGGTTCGCGAGGAACGGACCGCGGAGATGATGGGAGCGGTCGGCCGGCTGCTCAAGGGCCGCTGAGGCTGGCCGGGGGGCTGGCACGATGCCGACCGAAGGGGCGGCGCTGACGAGGATCGCCCTGAGCGCCACGCTGCATTGCCTGACCGGATGCGCTCTGGGTGAGATCGCCGGCATGGCAATCGGCACGGCGCTGGGCTTCTCGAACCTCGGCACCATCGTCCTCGCCGTTGCGCTGGCCTTCCTCTTCGGCTACACCCTGACCAGCCTTCCCCTGCTGCGCGCGGGGCTCGCACTGTCGGCGGTGGTCCCGATCGCCTTCGCTTCGGACACGCTCAGCATCGCCGTGATGGAGGTGGTCGACAACGCGATCATGCTGATCGTTCCCGGTGCGATGGAGGCCGGGCTCGGCGACATCCTCTTTTGGGGCGCCCTTTTCTTCGCCTTGGCCATAGCCGGCGCCTTCGCGCTTCCGGTCAACCGCTGGCTGATCGCCCGCGGCAAAGGCCATGCGGCAGTTCACGAAACCGGGATTCACGGCGGCCCTCCAGTCCGTCTCGTCGGCACCCTCGTCGCGATCGCCTTCCTCTTTGGCTCGACCGTGCTGATCAGCGAGGCCATCGGCGGCGGCAATGCCGATCACGGCGGATCGCATTAAGAAAAGGCGATCCCCAGGGCCCCGGCGCCATCGTCCACGAGCCCTCGCCGCGCATCCTCATCCCCAACCTCTACGCCGGCCCCGCTCCCATCAGCTCCGCCTCGGGGAGCTCGAAGCCGGTCTCGGCGGCCCAGCCGTGGATCGACTCCATCAGCCGCTCGCGTGCCTCGTCGCGATCCTGCAGCCAGACCAGCGTCGCCTCGCCCTCCTCGCCGATCATCAACAAGCCGTCCATCCCCCGCGCCCGCTTGAGCGTGTCGAGCGCCTGCTCGGGCGTGTGGGCGATCGGCGCCCCGACGTTGAGGGAGGTGTTGACCGAGGCCTCGACGCCGACCCGGCGCCCCATCGCGACCAGGAACTCGTGGCAGAAGGGGTCCACGTCGGGGCGGACTATCTGCAGGCGGCCCGTGCCGTCGTGGTGGATCACGCTGGGGATCAGCTCGTGCGCCTCGGGCCGGGCGGGTGCGGTGAGCACCATGTAGTTGTAGGCGTTGTAGTCGTCCGCGGCGGCACCGGGGTGCAACTGGAAGAGGCGCTCGGCGGCGGCACGGGTGAGCATCGGCGCCAGCGGCCTGATCAGTTCCCGGTGCTTGACCCGTTCGTTCAGCAATCGCCGGGTCTCGGGATTGCAGGGGTTGGCGAGGATGCTGCGGTGGCCCAGCGCCCGCGGGCCGGTCTCCGAAGCGCCCTGGTAGAGGCCGACGATGCGGTCTTCGGCGAGCGCGTGCGCGAGTAGGTCGGCCACCTGGGCCCGGCGCTGGGGCTCTGAGCAATCTCCCAGCGGCATGCTCCCGAGCGTCGGCTCGGCGCCGACGGCGGCGCGGATCTGCGAGCTCGCCGGCGCCAAACCGCAGTAGAAGGCGTGCTGCAGGGACGGCCCCGGTCGCGCCCCGGCCTTCATCGCGAACGCGTATGCGGCGCCGACGGGTGTGCCCGCGTCGCCGGGCGTGGGCGGCACCCACAGCTGCAGGAAGGTGTCGCTGCGGCCGAGCTGGCGCTCGTACCAGCGCTCGTCGAAGGACTCCAGCAGGCGCATGTTGGCGACGCAGTTGAGGGCGGTGCCGCCGGTGAGGACGAGCCGGTGGCTGCCGGTCTGGCGGATCAGGTGCTCGACTATGTGGGCGAGCGCGTCCTCGAACACCATCTGCACGGCGGCGGCTTTGTCGATGCGGTCGCGGGTGATCTCCGGGTGGCGCACGTCCTCGACGTTTAGAACCGCGTCGGGGTTCCACATCTGCTCGAACGGGATCGGCTCGCCGAGGATCTCGATCAGCTCCGCGGTGTAGGGCTTGGACCATCCTCCCCGGGTCCAGTTGGCAAGCGCGCGATTGACCCGCACCTCGCCCTCGGGGCCGAAGTAGATGATCTGCCGCAGGCGGCGGTAGAAGCGGTTGCTGAGCCGGTTGCCGTTGCCCCAGGCGGCGGCGCCCATGTAGCGGCCCTCGGAGCTCAACATCGGCCAGCCGCCCTGGGTGGAGCTGAGCAAGCCATACAGCATGCCGAGCGAGTCGAGCGCGTTTGCGCCGCGCGCCTCCAGCAGCGTCAGGCCGCCGTCTCGCGCCTCATAGAGCGAAGTGGAGGCGTCGTCGCCGGACCCGTCCAAGACGATCACCATCGTCGGCCCGTCCTCGTTCGCAAACGGGGAGACGGCATAGCTGAAGTAGGCGTGGTTGTCGTGGTGGCGCATGCCGACGATCGGCATCCGGCCCTCCTGCCCGAGCTGCCGCGCCAGGCGCGCCGAGGAGGTTCTCATCAGCTTTCCCATTTCTTCGCTGACCGCCTCGCTCGAATTGTCTCCAAACGGTCTCTTCAGGCCCTGCGGAGCTTCTTCGAGCGGAAAGCGAACGCCGAACATGACCATCGCCTTGGCGAACTCCCAACTGCTCACGCAGGCCGCCAGGTCCGCCGGCCCGATGCCGAGCTCGTGCATCCGCCGCTTGACCGCCTCGATCGAGTGCTCCGGGTAGTCGGTGCAGTGCTTGACCGCCGAGTAGCGCTCCTCCTCTTCGTTGCAGATCAGCTCCAGCTCTCCCTGGTCGGAGACCCGCACCAGCGCCGCTCCGGAGTTGTGGAAGCCGATCCCCACTCCGAGCACGTAGGCCTCGCGCCCCGCCTCGATCGCCCGCTCGAGCTCGGTCAGCCGCGAGTGCGCGATCTTGCTGTCGGAGCCGACGAGGCCGGTGCGCGCGACGAGCCGCTCCATCACGGGTGCGACCAAGCGGCTTCCGAACTCCGCCAGACGCGGGTGCCTAGTGCCACTCAAGCCGAAGACACCAGCCCTCTTTCCACCCCCCATGCGACGGGAGCATAGCCTCGTCACGAGTTTAAAAAAAGAGGCGTTTACGCCAGATATGTCACAAATAGCACCCCGAGAATCGGCGCAGACAGCGCCCTGCGGCTCAGGCGCCGACGTAGTCCGCGAGGTGCTCGCCGGTGAGGGTGGAGCGAGCGGCGACGAGGTCGGCGGGCGTGCCTTCGAAGACGACCTTGCCGCCGTCGTGGCCGGCACCGGGGCCGAGGTCGATGATCCAGTCGGCGTGCGCCATGACCGCCTGGTGGTGCTCGACGACGATCACCGACTTGCCGGAGTCGACCAGCCGGTCGAGCAAGCCCAGCAGCTGTTCGACGTCGGCGAGGTGCAGCCCGGAGGTCGGCTCGTCGAGGACGTAGACGCCGCCCTTCTCGGCCAGGTGGGTGGCCAGCTTGAGCCGCTGCCGCTCGCCGCCGGACAGCGTCGTCAGCGGCTGACCGATGGCGAGGTAGCCGAGCCCGACGTCGGCCAGCCGCTGCAGGATCTTTTGAGCCGCCGGGATCTCGGCCTCGCTGCCGCCGAAGAACCCCTCGGCCTCGCTGACTGACATCGCCAGCACCTCGCTGATGTCGCGGCCGCCGAACTCGTACTCGAGCACCTCGGCCTGGAACCGCTTTCCCTCGCACTCCTCGCAGGGGGTGGCGACGCCGGCCATCATCGCCAGGTCGGTGTAGACGACACCGGCGCCATTGCAGTTGGGGCAGGCGCCGTCGGAGTTGGCGCTGAACAGCCCGGGCTTGACGCCGTTGGCCTTCGCGAACGCTTTGCGGATCGGGTCGAGCAGCTTGGTGTAGGTCGCCGGGTTGCTGCGGCGCGAGCCGCGGATCGGGGCCTGGTCGACCGACACCACCCCGTCCCGCCCCGCCACCGAGCCGTCGATCAGCGAGCTCTTGCCCGAGCCGGCCACACCGGTCACCACGACCAGGACGCCGAGCGGGATGTCGACGTCGACGTCCTGGAGATTGTGGGTGTCGGCGCCGCGCACCTCCAGCGCCTCTGAGGAGGTCCGCACCGTCTCCTTCAGGGAGGCGCGGTCGTCGAGGTGGCGCCCGGTCGTCGTGTCGCTGGACCGCAGCTCCTCGACGCTGCCCTCGAACACCACCTCGCCGCCGCCGCCGCCGGCGCCCGGGCCGAGGTCGACGACGTGGTCGGCGATGGCGATCGCCTCCGGCTTGTGCTCGACGACCAGCACCGTGTTGCCCTTGTCGCGCAGCTGCAGCAGCAGCTCGTTCATCCGCGCGATGTCGTGCGGATGCAATCCGACGGTCGGCTCATCGAAGACATAGGTGACGTCGGTGAGCGCGGACCCGAGCTGGCGGACCATCTTCACCCGCTGCGCCTCGCCGCCCGAGAGCGTGCCCGAAGCGCGGTCGAGGCTGAGATAGCCGAGCCCGATCTCCACGAACGAGTCGAGGTTGTGCCGCAGCCCCGCCAGCAGTGGCGCCACCGATGGCTCCTCGACGCCGCCGACCCACTCGGCCAGGTCGCTGATCTGCATCGCGCAGGCGTCGGCGATGTTGATCCCCTCGATCTTCGACGAGCGCGCGCCCTCGCTGAGCCTGGTGCCATCGCAGTCGGGGCAGGTGCTGAAGGTCACCGCCCGCTCGACGAAGGCGCGGATGTGCGGCTGCAGCGAGTCGACGTCCTTGGCCAGGAACGATTTCCGGATCTTCGGGATCAGGCCTTCGTAGGTCAGGTTGATGTCATCGACCTTGATCTTGGTCGGCTCCTTGTGGAGGAGGTCCTGGAGCTCGGCCTTCTTGTAGTTGCGGATCGGCTTGTCCGGATCGAAGTAGCCGCAGCCGCGGAAGATGCGGCCGTACCAGCCGTCCATGCTGTAGCCGGGGATCGTCAGCGCCCCCTCATTGAGCGACTTGCCCTCGTCGTACAGTGCCGAGAGGTCGAAGTCGGTGACCGAGCCCCGGCCCTCGCAGCGCGGGCACATGCCTCCGGTGCGGCTGAAGTTCACCCGCTCGGACTTCCCGTCGCCTTTCTTCATCGTCCCCGACGCTTTGACCGAGGCGACGTTGAAGGAGAACGCCTGGGGCGAGCCGACGTGCGGCTTGCCGAGCCGGCTAAAGAGGATGCGCAGCATTGCGTTGGCATCGGTGGCGGTGCCGACCGTGGAGCGGGCGTCGCCGCCCATCCGCTCCTGGTCGACGAGGATCGCGGTCGTCAGCCCGTCGAGGACATCGACTTCCGGCCGCGCCAGCGCCGGCATGAAGCCCTGCACGAAGGCGCTGTAGGTCTCGTTGATCAGCCGCTGCGACTCGGCGGCGATCGTGCCGAACACCAGCGAGCTCTTGCCCGAGCCGGAGACGCCGGTGAACGCCGTCAGCCGCCGCTTCGGGATCTCGACGCTGACGTCCTTGAGATTGTTCACGCGCGCGCCCTGCACGCGGATCAGGTCGTGGCTGTCGGCGGCGTGCGACGCCGGCGACTGCGTTTTCTTCTTCTTGGCCAAGCTCTACGCGGCGGGCGGCTGGTCGATGCGCACCAGGTTGCCGGAGGGGTCGCGCACAGCGAGGTCCCGCGTGCCCCACGGCTGGTCGGTCGGCTCCTGCACGATCTCGGCGCCGGCGGCGCGCAGCGTCTCGAAGCTGGCGTCGAGGTCGTCGCTGTGGAAGTGGACGCCGTTGAGGGCGCCCTTGGCGACCAGCGCGGCGACCGCGTCCTGATCGGCGGGGCTGCCGTTCAGGTAGTTGGTGAGGACGACCGCGACGCCGGGCTGGGAGGCGGCGCCGACGGTGAGCCAGCGGAAGTCCCCTTTGGCGACGTCGTTGCGCAGCTCGAGGCCGAGCGCGTCGCGGTAGAAGGCCAGCGCGAGGTCGGGGTCATGGACGATTACGAAGCATTGGGAGAGAGTGAGGTTCATGCCCGCAAGGCTAGGGAGCCGGTGCCACCGGCGTTTCTCCGATCCTGCTCGACTTGCGGCTCGGGCGGGTGAGGTCCTTGGCGATGCAGCCCGGCACGCCCGCGAACCCGCCGTGGTCGCGGGCTCGATAGGCCGTCGGCGTCTCCCCCGCCAGCTCGGTGAAGCGGGCGCTGAACGAGCCGAGCGACGTGCACCCCACCTTCATGCAGACCTCGGTAACCGAAAGGTCGCCACGGCGCAGCAGCGCCTTCGCCCGCTCGATTCGCCGCGTCATCAAGTAGGCGTATGGCGTCTCCCCGTACGCCGCGCGGAACTGCCTCGAGAAGTGCGCGGTCGACATCAATGCGGCCCGCGCGAGCGCGGCGACGTCGAGCGGGCGCGCGTACTCGCGATCGATCAGATCGCGAGCGCGGCGCAAATGCGCCAGATCGCGCAGGTGCTGCGCCGCGGCGGCTCTGCCGGTCACCTGGGAGATCGTGCCACGTCGCGGCGCGGCGCCGACATTCGTCCAGACATCAGGCTTTCTTAATGCTCGCGGTTCCCCCAGCAGGTTGGATGGTTCTCGTAAACACAGGGGTACGAATCCACCCCTAAACCGGGTGGAGAAGGGAGTTCAGGATGAAGACACGAATCGCGCGGATGGGAACCGCGCTACTGGCGGCCGTCGCACTCAGCGCAACGGCGGTTTCGGCCGCCCAGGCCCACGAATGGACGATCGAAGGGTCGTCGTTGACGAAATTGGGGCTGGCGAGCGAAAAACTCAGCTTCTCGAAACCGACGGAATTTCAGTTCGAATACACCTCATCCGGAACCGGGATTCTGACCAAATGGAACTGCGTGGTGACCTTCAGCGAAGGCTCGATCAAATCGAGTGGAAAAGGGGGCATGCAGGCAACCCTCTCGAAATGCATCTTCCGTTACAGCGGGGGGAAAGAATGCACCCTCAACACCGTGACCAATCCGTCGCTCCTGGGCGAACTGATCGAAGTCGGAGGGGTTCTCTACGAGAAGTTCACCCCGAGCTCAGGCGAAACCGTCTTCGGCTGGACCATGGGCGCCGACTGCAACAACCCCGGCCTCCCCATCACTGCCTCGGGTAACTTCGCGATGCGGATGGCCGCCGCGAAAACCAGCCAAGCCGAACACACGTTTGAAACCTCGAGTGCAATCAACTCGGCGGCCGGCGCCGGCATGCAGTGGGGCGGAATGCCGGTAAGGCTTACGGCCAGCTACTCCAACGCGCTCGCGGGGGGCAAAGCGGGCAAAAAATGGGCTGCTGAATAGGACCGGCCCGCGAAACCACGAGAATCGCTAGGTAGGCGGTTTTTGCGGTTTCGCGGAAGTCGTCCGGCCGAGTCGAAGCGAGCGGACGAGGTAGATCGCGCCGACGGAAGCTAACGCGGCCCGTCGGTATGCACGAACAGCACTGGATCGCCGAGGCGGCCCTCCGCGCGCAGTGCCAGCAGGCCGGCCATCGCCTTCGCGGTGTAGACGGGATCGAGCGATAGTCGCTCCTCGGCGGCGAGGGCGGCGGCGCGCGTGGCGGCCTCGGTGCCGTGGCCATAGCCGGCTCCGATCTGGTCGCGGGTAAGGTCGACCATGTCCGCCCCGATCCGGGGCTGGCCGAGACGCGCTCCGCGGTGCTCCAGCAAGGCGGCGGTGCGCCGCGCGAGGCGGGCGAACACCGCTGCGTCGAGGCGGAGCTGATCGTTGACCACGACCGCGACGACGCGGGTGCGCAGACCGGCAAGCTGGAAGCCGAGCGCCAGGCCAGCGGCGGTACCGCCGGTGCCGACCGGGACGACAGCATGTGCTGGCTCGGGCAGCGAGCCGTCCTCGACCTGGGCGGCGACCTCCAACGCCGCCTCGACATAGCCGAGCGCTCCGACCGGCGAGGAGCCGCCGGCCGGCAGCAGGTACGGCGGCCGGCCACCGCGGGCGGTGCGGGCGAGCAGCCACGGCAGCATCGCCACCGTGCGCGACTTCGTATGAGTGCGGTAGACGCGTGCGCCCGAAGCCTCGAGCCGGGCGAGCTGCGCCCTGACGTGAGCGTCGATCGGCTGGTCGACAAGCGCGAGCGCGGTCTCAAGACCGTGTTCGCGGGCGTAGAGCGCGGTCGCGAGCCCCCAGTTCGTGCCGAGGCCGCCGAAGGTGAGGATCGAGCGACGGCCGCGGCGCCGGGCATCGGGGATCAGCCACTCGAGCTTGCGTACCTTGTTGCCGCCCCAGCCACCCCAGCCGAAGGCGCCGTCTTCCTTCACCCAGATGCCGAGACCGGCCAGCTCGCGGACAGGCGTCGGGCGCTCGGACAGCACCAGGTGAGGGAGGGTCTCGGCCAGGGCCGGGAATCGCTCATGTAGACGGGGGATTGTCAAGCCGGTGATCGTAGCCATGCTTCAGATTGGGCCAACCCCTTTTCAATTGGCCACGAGGCATTCGGTGCCTTTAGTCGCCTCGACTGCGCGCCGGGTCGAGACGTCTATCTAAGTTGGATCAGCCTGACTTGACTACTGAGAGAGTCGGCATCGCCCGAACAGCGGCATCGATCTTCATTTGGTCCTCACCCCCTTTCTGCCTAGGAATTGGTGGACTCTAGTTTTACTGGAGAAGTTTTCTCCGGTGAATTCGCGAGTGCGCAATGTGCGTTGGAAGGTTGAAAAGCTTCCAATTACATCTACTTCCGCCGATCAAACGAAGGGAATTCGCCGATGGCCGAGCAGCATGTTCAGCTAGCAAAGCGCTGGCGCACCCAATGCGGGTTCGGATCTTGACCGCGCTGAATACTCCTAGTCGGCGGCTCTCACCTAAAGAATTTGCAGATTCCATCCATCAGCCGGTCCGAATGTCTCCTACCACTTTCGAGAACTGGCCAAATTCGGGATGATCGAGGTGGTGGAAACGCAGTCGGTTCGTGGTGCCACGCAGCGCCAATAGGAATCCGAAAAAACGTCGAATCCGCGCGTCCCCGTTCGTCTACTGGGTAGAGGTGGCCCAGAGAAGCCCCCCGACCAAAGGAGAATCGAGATGGGAAAGCTAATCGCGACGACGCAGGCCACCGTCGACGGGGTCATCGACCCGGTCGGCGAGTGGGTGCAGGCGGACGGAGACCACGGCGATTACTCGTTCGAGCGTCAGGCGAGATCCAGCGGGCTGGTGCTGGGTCGCAAGACCTACGAGGGGCTCGCGGGATACTGGCCGGGCCAGTCGGGCAAATGGGCGGACATGGTCAACCCGACGCCGAAGTACGTCGGGTCCAACACCCTCTCCGGCGATCTCGAGTGGAACGCAACCCTGCTCGAGGGGGACCTCGAGGACTCGATTCCGAGGCTGAAGGACGAGGTCGATGGCGACCTGTTCATGCACGGGAGCGGCGAGTTCGCGTACGCCCTCGCCGAGAAGGGCCTGGTCGACGAGTACGAGATCTACCTGAACCCCATCGTCTGGGGCGGGGGAAACGTGCACGTGCTCGGCGACAGGGGAACCATCCGGATGGACCTCGACGATGTGAAGCGGTTCGACTCCGGAGTGGTCCTCCTCACTTACCTCCCGGCGACCTGACCCAGGACCCCGTTCTCTAACCGGGACCCAGCACCTCGGCCTTCGCCGACTCGAACTCCTCCTCGGTCAGCGCCCCCTTCTCTTTCAGTTCCGAGAGACGTTCGATCTTGTCGATTTTCGTCTGCTTCGGCGGGGCCTGCGCCGCCGCTCCCGTGCGTCCAGGAACGGACGCCCGCATGCGCTCTGCGAGCCCGTCGGCAAAGGTGGCGTCCGGAAACTCCGCCGCGGTCTGGCGCCGCAGGGCCTCGGTGCCGATGACCATCAGCAGCGCGAGCAGGATCAGGCCGATCGGTTTCTGGAAGGCGGCCACCGGCGCCCAGAGGATCAGCGCGAGGAAGACGAGCGCGACTACCGCATAAGCGGAGCCCGGGCGCTCCCGCAGGTAGGGAGCGGCCTCGCGGCGGAGGTTCCTCGCGAGCCGGGTCGGCCCGGCAAGCCAGGCCGCGATGACGACCAAGATGCCGAAGCTGATCGCGGAAACCGCGACCGTCCGCAGCAGCGAGGTACCGATGCTCCAGACGGCGTCGACGGCGGGCCTGACCGCATCGCCGCTTGCCAGCGCATCGGTGACCATGTTGCCGGCGAATTGCCTGAGAACCAGGGCGAGGACACCGGCGATGAGAAAGCCGAAGCCGACCGCGCGCAGCGCCTCGCGGCGGCGCGGGCCGGCCAGGTAGACGGCGAGCCCGTAAAGCAGGAGCGCCAGCAGCGTGAGCACGATCGGCAGGCGCCTGATCAGGCTGGTGACGTCCTGAGCCAAGGAGAGCTCATCGGATTTGAGGATCGTCAGCTTGCCGGCATCGGGCGGGACTTTCGAGGCAATGCCGCCGCCAAGCTGGCCGCCGATCTGCGACAGCAGCGCGCTGAGGTCGAGAGTGACTTCACCGCCGCCGGTCGAGACGGCAGTCCCTTCGTCGTTCAAGATCTTCAGCAGCGATTCGTGCGCAGTCCGGTTGGCCCCACTCCACAAGCTTTCGAATTGGGGGGTGGCCAGCGCCCGCTGGGCTACCTGCGGGGCGAGCTGGTGCAGGGCCCCGGCGGCGGGGCCGGCGAGCGGTGCGAGTCGCGGCGGCAAAGTCTGTTCCAGTTCGGCCTGCACGTCGACGTCGGAGAAGAGCTGGTCGGCCAGGTAGTTGGAGAGCCGAGCCTGGACCTCCTCGTCTTGGAGCAGGTTGGTGCTGGTGTCGACCCAGTTGTCGGTGTTGAGCGCCTGGCGGTTGACCCAGATCGAGAAGATCGCCAGGAAGGTGACCAGGGTGGCGAGGACCAGCATTGCCGCGACGATCCGCGGGTGTCCTGAAGTGTGTGTCTCCGTAGAGCTCTCGGTCTCGATGGTCATACGACCCTAGCCGCAACCCCGGCGGCCGTGTCACGGGAATTTTCGGCAGCCCGGAGCGCGGCGTTGTCGCCCGGACGGCAGGGCGCTACGGTGATCGTGGAAGGGAGCGAGGGATGAGCGAGGTGAGTGCTGTGCAGAGGCGTCCCGATCAGCCGGCGCTGGCGGCGTGGAAGCTGCCGCCGATCGTCGCCGCGATCGCGATCTCAATCGTCGGCGGCTTCTACCTCGGCGGGCCGGGCCTCGGGATGGCGGTCGGAGCGCTGGCGGCGGCCACGATCCTCGTGCTCGCCGCGCGCAAGCCACCACTGGGGCCGATCGTCGCACCGGTCGCGAACGACCTCTGCCGCCACATCCTCGTCGTGCTCGAGGCGCCGCTGCAGAGCCCAGCGGAAGTCCAGGCCGCAGTCGCAGCGACCCGCACCGGCGCGGCAGACGTCTTCGCGCCCGACGTCCTCCTGGTCACCCCCTGCGCGGCGCGGCTCCTCGATCGCTGGACCTCCGATCTCGGACCCGCCCGCGAGCAGGCGCAGGGGATCCTCGTCCTCAGCACCGCCGCCCTCGCCGCCGCCGGGATCACCGCAGCCGCCCGCGCCGGGGACGAGGAGCTCGTACAGGCGGTCGAGGACACCCTGCGGAGCTTTCCGGCCACCGAGGTGGTGCTGGTGGGGGGCGAAGATCCCGAGCAATACGCCGAGGACCGGCGCGTCGAGGAGCTGCGCTCGCGCTTGCAGATCCCGCTTCGGGTCCTTGCCGGCGACGAACCGAGGGCCGTCCCATCCCGGCCCTACCGAGCGGGGGGCCAACTCAGCCCGCGATTTCAGGAACGGCTCAGGGCTTGAGGACGACCTTGATCGCCCCGTCTTCCTTTTTCTGGAACATCGAGTAAGCGTCGGGGGCCTCGGCCAGCGGCACCTGATGGGTAGTCAGATCGTCGACGCCGAGCGGGTCCTCGTCGCCTTCCAGCAGCGGCAGGATCTCGTCGGTCCACTGCCGCACGTGGGCCTGGCCCATCCGCAGCTGCAGGCCCTTGTCGAAGATCTGCATCATCGGCAGCGGGTCGAGCTGGCCGCCGTAGACGCCGGAGATCGAGACCGTGCCGCCGCGGCGGACGCTGTCGATCGCGGCGCGCAAGGCAGAGAGTCGGTCGACGGCCGCCTTCTCGGTCACCTTCGCCGCCACTGCGTCGGGCAGCAGACCCGTGACCTTCTGTGCCATCTCGGCGCCCGGCGCTCCGTGGGCCTCCATCCCGACGGCATCGATCGTGCTGTCGGGGCCGCGCCCGTCGGTCAGCTCGCGCAGCGCCGCCGCGATGTCGTCGTGGTTGGCCTCGTCGATCGCTTCGACCCCGTTGCGCCGGGCCATCTCCAGGCGCTCGGGGACGTTGTCGATGCCGAAGACCCTCTCCGCCCCCTGGTGGCGGGCGATGCGGGCGCTCATCTGCCCGATCGGGCCGAGACCGAAGACGGCGACGCTGCCACCTTTGGGGATGGCTGCGTAATCGACCGCCTGCCAGGCGGTCGGGAGGACGTCGGAGAGGAACAAGTAGCGCTCGTCGGGGCCGCTCTCGGGCACCTTGATCGGCCCGAAATGCGCCTGCGGCACCCGCAGGAGCTCGGCCTGGCCGCCGGGGACCTGGCCGTAGAGCTTGGTGTAGCCGAACAGCGAGGCGCCTTTTTCAGTGTCTCGGTTCTGGGTCGTCTCGCACTGGGCGAAGTACTTGCGCTCGCACATCCAGCAGGAGCCACAAGAGATGTTGAAGGGAATGACGACGCGATCGCCGGCTTTGATGTGGGTGACCTCGGGGCCGACCTCCTCGATAATCCCCATCGGCTCGTGCCCGAGGATGTCGCCCTCGTCGATGAACATCCCCAGCACCTCGTAGAGATGGAGGTCGGAGCCGCAGATCGCGGTCGAGGTGATGCGGACGATCGCGTCGGTCGGGTCCTGGATCGAGGGGTCCGGGACCTCGTCGACCCGCACGTCGCGCTTGCCGTGGAAAGTCAGGGCTTTCATCTCAGCCGCCTCTTCTGTCTCGTCCTCATCAAGTCTCCCTTTTCGTCATTCGGTCTTCACGACGCCACTCCGAGCGGCACGTCGGGCCGGTTCCAGGTCTCGGCAACCCGTTCTGCCGCGTGGCGCTCCTCGGCGAGGATCTCCTCCACCGTCGCCACCACCCCCTCGTCGCCGGCCCGGACCGCGACCCGCCGCAGAAGCTCGTAAGCGGCGACCTCGAGATGCTCGAAGGCGAACGCGAAGCCGGCGAGCTTGGTGGTCGAATCCGGCTGGGCGCCGAAGAAGGCGGAGAGGTTGAGGCCGCCGGCCTTGAGCATCGCGTCCTTGACCAGCGAGGGCTTGGCGCCGCGCTCCTCCAGCAGACTCTCGATCCGCTCCAAGTGGCGTTTGGTCTCCTCGAGGTGATCGCGAAAAGCCAGCTCCAAGTACTCGTCGCCAACGCGCTCGGCACCGGCCTCCAGCAACTTCACGGCCTGCCCCTCCAGCGCATGGACGTCACGCAGGTAGGCCAGCAGCACGGAGCCAAGCTGATCGGGATCGACACCCGCTAGGGAGGCGTCGACCGCGGTGTCGAAGAACTGCTCTAGGCGCTCGGCCATCTGTCCCTCCTCCGCGGCGATGTCGGCTGCCATCCGCGCCGTCTCCTCGTCGCCGGCGCGCTCGGCCAGCCGTTTCAGCAACTCATAGGCGGCGAGCTCCATGTGCTCGTAGGAGTAGGCGTGCATCGTCAGCTTCCCCGGCGTATCGGGTTGCGAGGCCGCGAAGGCGACCATCCCCCAGCCGCCAGCGACTCCGGCCGCATCCTTCAGCTTCGAGGGCTTGCCGCCCAGCGCTTCCAGGCGCTCGCGTACGCGCTGCTCCTGGTCTTCGGTCTCGACCAGGTGCTGTTCGAACGCCTGGCTGAGGCGCTCGTCTTCCGCGATCTTCGGCGCAGCGCGAAGCTGCGCCAGTGCCTGCCGCTCGATCGAGTGCACGTCGGTCAGGTACTTGACGATCTGCTCGTCGCGATCGCGATCCCACTGGCGGGCGCCAACGCCGGTCTTCAGGTCTTCGAGCCGGGCGCTGGCGCTGTCGGCTTCGAGCGGAGGGGTCTCGGCGCCGTGCCCCTCCCGCATGCCCGCCAGCAGCTCTTCCAGCGCCTCCACCCCACTGTGGCGGGGCTCCCAGCCAAGCTCCTCGCGCGCTCGGTCGGACGACATCAACGGCACGTTCAGCGCCATGTCGAGCCAACCCGGCGGCGTCGGCTGCAGGCGCATCCTCCAACTCAGATCGGCGAGGCGCCGCACGACCCGCGCCGGCACCGGGAAGCTGAGCACGCCGATCCGCTCCGCCATCTCCTCGGGGCTGAGGGGCGGCTCGGCGGCGATGTTGAAAGCGCCGTCCACATCCGCCAGGACGGCTCGCAAATAGGCCCGGCCGACGTCCTCGGAATGCACGGCCTGAAAGCGCAGGCGCTCGACTCGGGGGAGCGCCGGGAGGAAGCCGCGCCGCAGGAGGAAGCCAGGCAGGAACGGTCCGATGAAGAGACGGCGGATCTCGGTCGCGGCCTCGTCCTTGAAGATCAGGGCAGGGCGAAGTCGCACGACTCGCGTCTCGGGACTGTCGGCTTCAAAGCGGTCCAGCTCGCGCTCCACGGCAACCTTGTGGCGCGAGTAGAACGAGGTCGGCGTGCCCTCGGTGGGCCAGCCCTCGTCGACCTCGCGGTCCTTGGGACCGCGCGAGTAGGCGCCGACCGACGAGGCGTGGACCAGCTTCGGCACCCCGGCTGCGGCCACCGCCTCGAAGACGCGCCGGCTGCCCTCGACGTTGATCCGCTCCAAGGTCACCGCGTCCCGAGAGGGCTGGATCGCCCAGGCCAGGTGGACGACCGCGTCGGCGCCCTCGAAGATCGGACCGAGGTCGGAAGTGAGGACGTCTGCCTCGACCCAACTCGTCTTCGGCGGCGTCCAAGTCGGCTCGCGCCGAGCCAAACCGACGATCTCGTCTACGTCCTGGCTCTCGCTCAGAGCCTTGACCGTGCTGGTGCCGACGTTTCCCGTCGCGCCAGTGACGACTACCCTCATTTTCGTCTCGCCTTCGCGTAGGTCCGGTGCGGATTGGCGAGGAGTGAGCGGGGGACCGCTCCCTTAGGCCTCCTAGTGTCTCTACCCCCAGGGGTCAGCGCAAAACGTAGCTCCCGCTACAAGACAGGGCGACATCCTCCCGCACCTTCTCGCCTTCGATGAACCAGACCCGGCGCCCGTCCGGGGCCATTGGCGTAGATCACGGCCGGGCCGTCGGTGCGATGAAGGCGCCCGTGGCGGAGCCATTCCTCCCGGCCGTTTGGTAGACCCGCGCCGGACCATCGATCCGGTGCAACTCGCCTTCCTCGTCGCGCCGATGCCCCGACGAGAAACCAGCTGCGCAGCTGCGCGGTTTCGCGCGACCCGATCGGGGTATTTTTCCGTCGGGTGGCACGCGAAGACTGCGAGGAACCAGGTTCCATCCATGTCCACGCCTCTGGGCCGCCCGAATAATCGGCTAGAGGGAGATGGGAGAGAGATGGTTCACTGCGAACGCTGCAGCAGCAGATTCCACTCAGCACGGACTGATGATCGAGAACTGCCCGCGCTGTCTGCTCAGGGACGACGTAGCGGCTCCGTTGGTCGTCGAGCCCGCCGAAGCGACGAGAGCCGATATAGAGAGCGCACCGCCAAGTTCCGAGTCCCCTGTAGGGCCGTTTGATCGAGAGCCGGCATAGCCGATTGATCGCGAGCTCGAACCGCGTCGAGCCTTCTACCTGCCGCTCACCGGCGGATGCGTAGCGGAGATGAGTGGCGCCGGAGCCGTCGATGACCCGGAGATGAGGAACATGCGCTCGTCGGGGACCCCGGGGTAGCCCGCGGCCTTCGCGTTGAAGATCATTTCAGCCTCAGCGAGAATCTCGGAAGTGCGTGGATCGAAGATGTACCTGCGGCCGAATCCGCCTTCCCGTCAGGTGTCGTCCAGACTTCACTCAGTGTCGGCACCAGGGCATAGCGGGCACTCGGATCGCTGATCGGCACGAATACCTGGGGGTCGTCTTCGAGCCCTTCCATCGCCTTTCGGCAACCAGCCCTCGGCGCCCTCCCGCCCGGCACTACTGGCTGAAGGTCGAGGGCCGCAAAGGTGCGACCGCCATCGTGGTCGACTAGGCCTCCGGCTCGCGCCCGCGGGAGTGGACGCGCGATGCCCGGCACCAGAACTCTGCAATGCATGGGAAAGGCAGTACCTACTGTCTGAACCGCGGAGCGCCGCCGGAAAGGAACTTGGCACCGCGGCGCTTGACGCAACAGGTCGGCGACCCGCCAGGGGTGCCATACGATTGCGTCGTGCCGTTTACTCTCAAAAACCTCAAGGAGGATCTGGAGGATGTCGGGTCCAACTTCGACGGCGCGCCGGACCTGGAGTTCCGCTTGGCGACCGTAGCGCTCGAGCTCGAGAAATCCGGCCTGGGCTACCAGCGCGTCCCACCCGGCTATCGCTTTCCGTACGGCCACACGCACAAAAAGCAGGAGGAGGTGTACGTGGTCTTGCGAGGGAGCGGGCGGATGAAGCTCGACGACGAGATCGTCGAGCTCAAGGAATGGGACGCGGTGCGCGTCCCGCCCGGTACGTGGCGAGGCTACGAGGCCGGGCCGGAGGGCCTCGAGATCCTCGTCATCGGCGCGCCCAATCTCGGCGAGGCTCCGCGTGAAGACGTCGAAGGCCAGCGCGACTGGTGGGCTGACTAGCGCCAGGTAGCGAGGTACCCCTAGGAGGCCGGTTCGAGGCCTGGAATCGACCTCTCGCGGACCTCATGTTGCCCCAGGGCGCCTAGCCCCCAACCTGGCCTCCGGTTACCCAGCCGCCGCCGGAACCGCCGCCACTGTTCCCGGACCCGTCGCCTTCGGGCGGGGGTCGAGGGGGCTGCGGCGCCGGTTGGGTCGAATTGGGCGGCACTTCTTCCGCGGCGGGTTCGGTTTCTTCCTCAACGCTGCCGGTTCCGGCAGGCGAGGCGTCACCGCTGGTATCCCGTCCCCCCTTCTCCTCGTCGGTGGCTTGCTCGGGTTGCGGCCAGGCGGGGGGAGGGGGAACGGGAGAGATCGCGAAGGCGTTGATCTCCGGGCGATCGTTCTCCGCGCCATCGCCGCTGAGAGACGCAGTTATCGCCCGGGAGGCGAAAAACGCGGCGACGCCGGCGAGAACGACCGCTACGCCGACCACCAGGCGCGACCTCAGCACGGCCGATGCCCCCCCGAGGGGTCGAGGCAAGAGGTGCGGGCGGCCGGCCGCTTCTGCTCACGCATGCGGAAGGCCTGCTCGTGCCCGATCCATTCCGGCTTGGTCGTGCGCACGTTCAGCTCTTCTCCCGCCGTCAGGTTGAAGCCAGCAGGAATCTTTAGTTCGCCCCGGGCGTTGGCGACCCGCCGCCTCGTAACGCGGAACGGACAGCGCCGGCCGAGGCAGCGGATTTCGACCCGCGTGTCCTCCTTGACGTGGGAGAGGACGAAGCTGGCGATCCGGGTCACAGGCCCGCCGCTTTCCCGCTGTCGCCATTCCAGCGAGGCGCGCGTCGGCAGGACGAGGAAGTCGGGAGTTTCCGTGTCGCAGTTCTCGTCGACCCGGTTGCCCCGCACCTCGGCGACCTGCGGGTTGATCCTGGGATCATCGTCGCGGCAGTCGCTGCCGAGCGGCGGCGCCCAGACCCCGTCCCCGTCGCGGTCCAATCCCTTGAAACCGTCGCAGTTCTCATCGATGTTGTTGTTGGCAACCTCCGGTACCCCGGGGCGGATGCCCGGATCGTTCTCGTTGCAGTCCCGTTCGGCATTGACGCCGTCGTCGTCGAGGTCGAGATCGGGAGTGAATTCCACCTGGACAGTGAGGTCGCCATGGCGCGCCGCGACTTCCTCGAAGCCGATGTCATAGAAGCCGCCCACCTGGATCATGTATTCGCCCGGAGTTAGGAGAATGGGTGGCTCGGCCGGTTGGAGCCTCGGCCAGCGGGAGCTGCCGAACTGTTTCTCGATCAGGTCGTCGTTGCAGCCGAGCGGGGCCCCCGAGCTGCCCCGGTAGACCGCCAGCAGGGTGTCGAACCCGGCCGCCGAGAAGGCCGCAGTGCCGATGGCGGGTGCGACATAGCGGAACCAGACGGTCTTACCGTACTGCTCGTCGCCGCAGACGGTCACCTCGCCGGTCTGGGTCGTCGCTCCGACGTTGGTTCCGACCTGGGGCGCCCCGGCGGTGATCGTGGTCGCAGTCGCGCGATCGTCGTTGATGGGAGGTTTCGTGACGCGCACGGTCACCGTGCCGTTCGCTTTGCCGCATTTTTCGTCGGGCACGCAGTGGCCGACCTGTACTGCGTAGTGCTTGCCGAAAACAGAGTCGATCAGCACCTCCGAGGCGAGCCGGTACTGGAGGATTGGGCGGGTCGGGTCGTGGACTTGGAGGTCGTCGTTGCATGCAACGAGGTCACCCCCTTCCACCTCGTATACGGCGAGGACCGTGTCGTAGTTGGACGCGAGGGTGGAGACGGTTACCGGGCCACCGGTGCCGGTGAATTCCCACCACATCGTCCCGCCGCTCTGGATGGCGCCAACAGCGACTTCCCCCTGTTTGTTGCAGCCGAGGCCAGCGGGGTCTTCCGGCGTCAGCGACTCACCGGGCTCGACCGTCGCTTCGGTGTTTTCGCGGGTGTCGGCGAAGCCGTACTGAAGCGGCAGGCGGTTGCCGTAATCATCGTTGATGGGAGGAGCGGCGGCGGCGGTCGCGGCAAAGGTCAACAGCGCTGCCAGTGCTCCGACCAGCGCTTGGAGAACCCCTACCGTTCCCAAGAAGGACCCCATCGACGGAAAGTCTAACGGGACCGCTTAGCCGGACTGTTTCGATTGCGGGAAGCTCTTGATGCTGTAGCCGTTGGCCTCGAGCCTTCGCAAGGCGCCCCCCACCGCGGCGAGCTTCTTTGCGACCCCGGCACGGGCAGCGTCCACCGTGGCAGTGTCGGCCGAGCGTTCAGAGACCGCGTTGCCGAGGTAGTGGTATGCGCGCCCAGCCGCCGCCACCCGGCGCAACAGATGCCAGTGAGCGAGGCGGTCCTCGCGGTCGACTTCAAGCAGGCGAAGGTCTTTGGCCACTTCTCCATACGCGTTGCCGATCGCGTGCGCCCGCTCGGCATATCGCTGGCGCGAGGGTGGCGACACCCAGTCCGTCAGGCTGCCGACCCTCCGCACCTCGTCGATCTCTACTTGCAGGTGCCCGGCGTAGGCCGCCGAGCCATGGGCGGTCCGCGACTCCTCATCCGCCGGCGCGGTAGCCGCGAAGAAGCCGGCGAGAATTGCGAAGACCACGATCGCCACGAAGGCAAGAGACGCGACACCGCCAATCCAAGGCGACCGATTCGTCGCGTCCAACAGCTCGTTCACGGCAAGGAGCAGAGAGACCGCGGCGACGGAGCCGAGCCCGGCAACAAGGCCGATTTCCGCCCAGTTCTGCGGCTGTCCATTTTCCAACCGCGCGAGGATGAAGCCGAGCGGAACGGCGAGGCCGACGACGCAGGCACCGAATCGGGCGGCGATCTCGCGGTCGGAGGGTTTGTGCCGCATGCCCTGGGC
This sequence comes from uncultured Solirubrobacterales bacterium, assembly GCA_963812145.1. Classification (GTDB taxonomy): domain Bacteria; phylum Actinomycetota; class Thermoleophilia; order Solirubrobacterales; family 70-9; genus VAYN01. The sequence continues at coordinate 330,560 of CAWEUG010000001.1, read as the reverse complement.
TTCGTCCGCCATCGCCGCTCAGGATCGCAGAGATCTACGGCATGCTTTGACTCGACGAGCTTTGCCGAGGTCAGAGGCAGAATCAACCCTCTCTCAGACCTCACCTTGCTGACGGCGCGCGTCGCGGAGGCCGACCTTCCGCGAGAGCAACGCGTCTAGCCCCTCCGCCCCGGGATCAGCGATCCCGCAGGCGCTCGCCGGTCCGTGAAGCTCGGGCGCGAGCGGGTCGCGGCCGCTGCGGCGGGCGATCGCTGCGAGGGGCCCGAAGACCATCGCCTGGACGACCGTCGGCGGCTTGACGAAATGAATCGCGTCGCGGTACTCGCGCCCGATCGCCGCCAGCCAAAGAGGGTCGGGCATGCCCTTGTCGTTGACGCGGCCGAGCGCACCGAGCGACCACAGCGTCTCGATCATCGAGACGAAGCGGGCGGCAGGCTCGCCGGGCGCCGCCTGCGTCGCCGCGATTTCGACGCGCACATGGGCGACACCGTCCCCGGCGTTCCACCAATCATGGACGGCGCCCGCGGGAACCTCGACCAGCTCGCCTCCGGCACGGACCGTGCGCTCGCTCCCGTCGACCTGGAAGCCGACCTCGCCCTCCTGCACCAGGAACCGCTCGACGAAGTACTCGTGTACATGGGCGCCGGCGACCGCGGCGCCGGGCTGCAGCCAGAGGTCGACCTCCATGCGGCGCCCGTCCTCGTCGGCGGCGAGCAGGTGGGCGACCTCGCCGGTCGCAGGGTTGTGAAGCCAGCGCCCTGACAAGAGGTCGGCGGCCGGAGCTGGGGGCTGCGCGGATGCGGAGCGATCGGGGGTCATGAGTCCGTCCTTCGTCGGCGATAGTTTGACAATCTAACCATTATGGTTCGACTCTCTAACGAAAGTCAAGGGGACCGCTTCCTCCCCCGCCGGCCGCCGAGCGGGACCGATAACTTCGGCAACCTCTTCCGGGACACCGCGCTGGCGATGCAGCAACTGATCGCCGAGGAGCTCGCGCGGCGCGGTTTCGCCGACCTGCGGCCCGCCCTCCTGGCGGTCGCCCAGCATGTCGGCAGCAACGGCACGCGGATCACCGAGCTGGCCGGGCGCGCCTGGCTGGCCAAGGCGACCGTGGTCCACGCCGTCGACGAGCTCGAACGCCTCGGCTACGTCACCAGGAAGCCCGACCCCACCGACCGCCGCGCCAAGCTCGTGCACGCGACCCCCCGCGCCCGAGAAGCCGAGCAGGCCGCCCGCGAAGCGATCGCCGAGGTCCGCGAGGCCTGGGCTCAGAGGATCGGTGCCGCGCCGATGGACGCACTCGAGGCGGGGCTCCGTCAGCTGCGCGCATCGCTGTGGGCGGAGGACTGACGATCCGGGCCATTTGTTGCCCCAGCCGGCGGCGCTCGAACCCCCACGCGGCCGGCGCGTGCTGCGGCTAGTTGACCTCTAGCCGCGTCGGCGGTAGTGCAGGTACACGGTCGCGCCGAACGTGCGGGTCTCGACCAGCTCGAGGTCGATGTGCGCGTCCGGTGGGAAGTACGGCGTGCCGCCACCGACCACGATCGGGACGACGAACAGCTCGAACTCGTCGATCAGCCCCCGCCGCATGCATTCCGCCGCAAGGCCGGCGCCGCCGACCGCGATCCTCCGGTCCCCGAGCGCGGCGATTTCCTCCTCGAGCGTTCTCGTGGCCAGGCGGTTGCTGCCCTCGACGCTCGTCAGCGTGCTCGAGAACACGATCTTCTCGAGCGGGCGCCAGATCTCGGCGAACTCCGCCATCGTGGGGTCGGAGAACTCCTCGGTGTCCCACACGAGCATCGTCTCGTAGAGGCGCCGCCCGAGCAGTTGGGCGTCGATCGCGGCGACCCGTTCGTTGTGGAACCGGTGCAGCTCCTGGCTGGGCACCGCCCAGTCGAAGCTTCCGTCGGGTCCGGCGATGTAGCCGTCGGCCGACAGGCTCATGGAATAGAAGATCACGAGGACATAGTGAACTACACCCGCTAGCTATACCGACGAAGCCGCCACGACCGAGACATCGTCGTGGTGGATAGCCCCCGTCGCCGCAAGGCTTTCGTCCTTTAGCGGGGGCAGGATTCGAACCTGCGAGCTTCGGGTTATGAGGTCCGAGCGTCGTGGACGTGGCAGAAGCACTCCGCGCTCCAGCCCCAACTCGCCAACTAGCGACGCGCTTTTCTCGGCTTCGGCCCAAGCGTGAGGTTGACCTTGCCGCCGGCTGGGCTCGCGCCAACGGCGGGGGTCGAGGACTTGACGACGAGGGGCGGCAGTCGCTTGCCTTTGCGGGACCGCGGCCTCCGCACCGTGCCAAGCGTGCAGGCGGCCGCCGACAGCGCCGCTTTCGCCTGGGCTAGCGTCTTGCCGGTCAGCCTAGGGACGATGCAAGCGGGGCTGGGGTCTGGGTCTTTGCCCTCATCCGTCGGCCCGCCACCTCCTCCGCTCCCGCCTCCGCCTGGATCCGCCGGCGCTTTCACGCGCGTGTATGAGATCGGGTTCGAGCAGTCCGAGGTGTTGGTGCTTGGGTCGGTGGCCGTCACCGAGAAGACGGCGGTGACGCCTTCGGCGACCTGGACGAAGATGCCAGGCGAGCCAAGCACAGCGGCGCTCCCGGTGGCGACAGGGGAACCGGCGCAAACCGGACCGCCGTAGACACGCACCAACGAGCCCGCCTCGGCGACCCCAAGGATCTGCGGAGCGCCGCTCGATCCTGGCGAGGCCGGGTCGGTGGAAAGCAGCTGCGGTGCCGACGGCGGCACGAGGTCGCTGTCCTCCGTGTAGGAGATCGGCGCCGAACAGGAAGAGGTGTGAGGCGCGAGGTCGGTGGCGCGAACCGAGAACTCGGTGGTGGTTTCGTCCCCCACCGTGACGGCAATGCCCGGAGACGCAAGTTGGGCGGCGGTGCCGCTCGCGACCGGCGAGCCGGAGCAGTTCGCGTTTGCGTACACGTCGACCCCGGTCCCACGCTGGGCCGAGCCGATCAGTCGCGGCTGGTTGTTCTTGGACGGCGAGACTGGGTTGGTGGCGCTCAGGGTTGGGGTCGGCGGCGGAGCGGTGTCGAAGAGGTCGAGTGCGGCACCAGCATCGAGGCGGCCGCCGGAGGTAGTTTTCCCAGCCAGCGACGAGACGGGATCGACGCTCCTGAGCAGCCCCTGCCGTACTTCGGTCACGCTCGCACTCGGCTTCAGGGAGAACAGCAGGGCAGCGGCACCGGTCACGTGCGGGGCCGCCATCGAGGTGCCATTCGCAAAGCGGTATCCGTCCGCCTCTCCTACCTTTGCGACGCAGTTCAGATCGATCTCTTCGATCCAGGCGCCAGCGCTGGGACCGGGATTGGCAGAGGCTTTGTAGCTGACGCGCACCGCCACTTCGCCGCCGGCGCTTAGACCGGTGAGGAGGTTGTGGGAGGCGCGCCCAGACTGGGGGACGCTGAAGCCGAATTCGTTTTCTCCGTCGAGCAGGACTTCCACGAAAGGGCCTCCCCCAGAGGACGGGCGGACTATGTCGATGGTGCAGCTCTGGTATCCGGCCGGAAGCGTGACGGGGACGGACGTCGAGGCCCGTTCCGAGCCGGCGACCGGGGGAGCGCCGGGCGAATCGCTGATCCCAAATGAGGCGAGCGGCGCCTCGTTGGTGCGGACGAAGCCACCGTTGGGGCCACTGGGGGTCCATTTAGAGGCGAAGTCGTCGAGCTCGAAGTCGTCCTTGACCACATACCGGTAGGGAGCGACGCTGAGAATCTCGGTGCCCGGCGCGCCGAGGTCGACGGTGTTCACGCCCCAGTTCGAAAAGCCGGCCCGCTGGTCGGCCTGGTTGGTCGCGGCGACGCAGATCACGTTGTCGACCGTACTTTTCCCTTCTGCGAGCGGATCGTAGACGCAGGGGTACTTGGGTTTGACTTCATTGCTTTCGCCGTCGTTACCGGCGCTGATCACAAAGAGGGTCTGCGGGTTGGCGGCGATAGCGTCGGCGAGCGCGAGGCTGCTGACTTCACTTCCAAGCGACATATTCGCCGCTCGCGCCCCGTGGGCGCCAGCGTAGTTGACTGCCTCGACGAGGGCTGAGAACGAGCACAACTCAACAAAGCAGGCCCGCACGGGCATGATGGTGACGTTTTGCGCCACCCCGGTGACGCCGATGCCGTTGTTCCCCTGGGCGCCGATGATTCCCGCGGTGTGGACCCCGTGGCCCCTGGAGAACAGACTGTCGTCGGTCGGATCGCCGTCGATAGCGGGTGGTTGAGTATCGGCGCCAACGAAATCGGCGCCATGAACGTTGAGCCGGACCAGGTTCCACGGAGACTTGTTTAGTTGGATCCAATCTTCATCTTGAGGGAGAGCAGTTGATCCCCCTGTCGAACGTATAGGTCCTCGAACTCAGCGGGTGAGACGTCGCCGAGGGATTCGTGCAGGCGCTCGTTGTTGAACCAGGCGACGTATTCGACGACGGCCAGCTCCAGCTGGGAGCGAGAGCGCCAGACCCGGTCGGCGATCAGCTCGGTCTTGAAGGTGTCGACGAAGCTCTCGGCCATTGCGTTGTCATAGGCATCGCCGACGGTCCCGACCGAGGCGAGGACGCCATGGTCGGTGAGGGTCTGGGTGTAGTCGGCGGATGTGTATTGAGAGCCGCGATCAGTGTGGGCGACGAGCTCGACGTCGGCGCCGGGCGCCCGCTGGCCGAGCGCCATCCGCAGGGCGTCGAGCACCAGGTCGGTGCGCATGTGGGAGGCAAGCTGCCAGCCGATGACCTTGCGGCTGAAGGCATCGATCACGAAGGAGAAGAACGATACCCCCTCCCAACTGCGTAGGTAGGTGAAGTCCCCGACCCAGAGCCGGTCTGGGCCTGTGGCGCTGAAGTCGCGGCAGACCAGGTCGGGGCGGCGGTGGGCCGCCGGATCCGGCGTTGTCGTGCGCCAGGGGCGCCCACGGCGCTTGGCGCCTTGGATCCCAGCCTCTCGCATCAGCCGGGCCACCCGGCCCCTGCCGACCTGCTCGCCGGCCCGCCGCAGGGCGATCCACATCCGCCGGTAGCCGTAGGCGCAGTAGTTGGCCTCGTGGATCTCGGCGATGCGACGGGTCAGACGCTCGTCCTCGAGGGCGCGAACGGAGCGCTCGCCCTTGGCGCGCTGGTAGTAGGCGGAGGCCGACACCTCCAGGGTCTTGCAGATCGGCTCGACCCCGAAGCGCTCGCGGTGCTCCTCGATATAGGAGCTCACTTCGTTCGGCGTGGGTCGAGCTCGGCGGCGAAAAACGCAGATGCGCTCTTGAGGATGTCGTTGGCCCGGCGCAGCTCGCGCACCTCGCCGCGCAGGGCCTTCAGCTCCTCGCGCTCGGAGCTGTCCAGCAGGTCCTTGCGGACGCCGGCGTCGGCCTCTGCCCGGCGCACCCACTTGCGCAGGGTCTCGGGGTGGATGCCGAGGTCGCGAGCTACGTGGGCGATGGGGCGACCGGAGTCGGCGACCATCCGGGCACCGCGATCGAGCAGCTCATCAGGGTATTTCTTCTGTCGTGGCATGGCTTGGGAGTTCCCTTCTTCCAGGTAGGAATCCTGGTTTCTGGGTCTCCGTCAAACCTGGCCTGGCTCACGTCGTCGATTACGCCGTCGTTGTCGTCATCGAGACCGTTTTCGGGGATATCGTCGGGGTTGGTCCAGGCGACGTTGGCCAGGTCAGGGTGTTCGAACCGGTAGCCGCTGTCGATGTCCGCGACAACCGTGCTCGGCGTGCCGACCGTTCGATTCCAGGCGTTTGCAACGTTGATGTCGTCGCCCGCCACCGCGCCAGCGAAGCCGTCGATGCCCAGACCGGTGTTCTGCAGCCCCCAGAGCTTGCCAAAAAGCGGGTCGTTGGGAACCGAGTCCAGAGCGGCGTATCCGTCGCGCTCGGCAAGGATGACGGCCGGATCTTCCTCGAGTTCGCGGACCGCCTCTCGGGGCGTCTGTCCCGGCTCTATCTCGACCAACTGGAAGCGGCGACTGCCAAGATCGCGCCCGAAGTCGACATCGGCTTCCTCGCGTGCCGCACGGCGCTCGGTCGGGCTCGCACCCGCGACCCACTCGACGATTACCCGGTCGGAAGAGAAGACTGGCGGCGGCGCAGCGTCGTCGCCGACCTGCCGCTCCTGTGCTGCCAAAGCGCTTGCGGCAACCACAAGCACCGCGATCGCCGTAGCAGCGAGGCCCCTGCCAAATCGAGACATTGCCCCAGGATAGATAGACCCGAGCCCTGTTCAAGAACTGAAATCGACCTCATCTTGCCCAGCGCTTGCCCCACGGCCGATTTGCACCCTGTTGTCTGTGAGGACTCAAACCTGCGATCTTCAGGTTATGAGGCACTCCAGGCACGGTCGGCTGGGTTCTACTTGGCTCCGTAGAGCCGTTCAGCTCGCCCCAGTTCGCCTACTTCTGCTCAGAATCGAACCACGAACGGAACCACGCCGCCACGATTCAACGAGCCGGAGTCGCTAGGTCGCAGCCACGGCTTCGCGTATGCCGAAGAATTGGCGCGTGGCCGGGAGGAGAAGCAAAGCGAGGTCGATCAGGCCCAAGAGATAGCCATACCAAGTGCCAGCCCCGGTGCCGAGACTAAATACGAGCTCCAGGGCCCCGACAACAACCGTGGCGATCCAGAGCCAGCGAACCGCTCTCAACAGGAAGAAGTCCCAAACGAGGAAGAGGACGATGGAGAAGATCGACGGCGCAACGGGCACCGAAGCCGTAAGCACCACCACGACAATGCTCCCAGTGGTCAGGACGACATAGGCCCAAAGTGACCACGGCACCTTCCCCCACTCGATCACGCCGTCAGCCTATATCGCCCTATGGGAGGGCCGCTATCGGTGGAGCCGCCGATGAATGGCCGAGCGCTCCGTCGAACTGGCTACTACCAACAACGATCCAGCGAAACAGCAATAGCCGACCGACCGACGGAGGCCTGGACAAGCCCTCGTCGGGCTGATGGCTAACCGGTGGGGATCGCGATCAGGCTGTTGAAGTTGGCCGCCCCGTTGGCCACCGCCACGTTGCACTGGACGCTCAACTGGGTCGGCAACGTCGTGGTGGTTACCGCTTGGAGCGATGCCGGGATCGCGGCAAGCGCGGGCAAGGTCTTCATCGCGATCTGGTCGATGGTCGCGGTGCCGGCCTTGAGGAAGCAGGTGACGCTGTCGCCGGCGCCGGTATGCGAGAGCTGCGTCTTGGCCAGGACGACGAAGTTGCCTGCCGGTACCGCCAGTTCGACGACCGTGGTCAAGGCACTCCCGGTCGGCAGAAGCGTCTCGCCCTGTTTGGCGGACAGCGGCGCGATCGTGCCGTTGGTGCCGTTCGTGCCGTTCACCCCATTGGTGCCGTCGCTGCCTTTGGTGCCGTCGACTCCGTTGGCGCCATTAGCGCCATTGGGACCATTCGCGCCATTGGCGCCATTGGGACCGTTCGCGCCATTGGCGCCATTGGCGCCGTTCGTCCCGCTGGCACCGTCGGCGCCTTTGGCTCCCCCAGCTCCGCTAGGTCCGACAGGACCGTTGGCGCCAGGAAGCTCCGCTCGAGCCGGAGTCGCCCTTGCCGCCGGCCGCGCCGGGGCTGCCTCCCAGCAGTGCTCGCGTGGCGGTGCTCAGATCCTTGGGTTCCACCGCGCCCGACCTGATCGCCTGGCTCGTAACCGCGCCGGGTGCGATGTCGCCAGCGTGGATCAAGCCGTTTGCGGCAACCGCGGAGCCACCCAGCACGACGAAGACGGCCGCGGTGGCGAGGACGATCGAGGGGGTCGGCCACCATCGCCGCTGTTGGGTTCTGCGTCTTTTGGCTACATGTTTCATGGTCGTTCCTTTGGATAACGCTGCTTGTGGGATTGGCCTACCGCGTCACGGTCAACGGCACGCCGGCGCCGACGCGCCGCGCCAGCCAGGTGATCGCTCGCGGGCGGAGGCGGATGCAGCCGTGGGATGCGGCGCTGCCGGGAGCACCGCTGAGGTTGTTGGTCCCGTGGATGCCGATCTGCCCCGGTCCACCCTCGAATTCCTGGAAGACGTTCGACCTGGCGCTGGTGGCCAGCGCGAACGGGCCGCCGGTTTCGAAGGAGGAGAGGGCCAGCCCCTCCTCGATGAAGAACGCGCCCCGGGGAGTCGGGGTGGAGGGCTTGCCGATCACCGCTCGGAACTGGCGTCTGACGTGGCCACCGCGATAGACAGTGAGTTGGCGAGTGGAGAGCTTGACCCTCAGCCGCCAGGGCGTGGAGGTCTGCCGCGTCCGGTTCGTCGAGATCCAGCCGGCATGCCCGTTGGGGCGCCCGGGAAGGCGGACGCGCAGCCAGGAGCCGGCCCTGGGGCTACTCGTGCTTCCGAGGACGGGAAGGACGGTGCGGGCGCGGGTCAGCGGGCGGCGGGCGGCAACGGCTTCGACGCGACCCGCGTGGGCGCTGGGCGCCGATCGAGCGACGTGATCGTGCAGCAGTACCACCAGCGGCTGGCTGGCCGCGACCCGGGGGGCGGCGACCGCGCTCGAAGCGAGAACAACGCACCCCATCGAGACCGCGATCAACGCCGTTGCCAATGCCGAACCCCCGCGGCTAGGAACGCGGGGGGTCGGGGCATCGGCGGCGCGGTTGGTCATCCGGTGAACGTGGATGGTCCGCCGGGCGGGCTGAGCAGGGCGGCGGCGCAAGCCTCGTAGGGCATGGTCGCCGTCTTGGCGCGGGTGGCGTCCTTGAACGTGATCCGGACCCTCACCTGGTGGGCACCGGGCGCGGCTCGCATCGACATCGCGAACGGCGAGCCGGTGCGGCTGCCAATCGCCTTGCCGTCGATGCTGAACACGACCCGCTCGATCATCTTGCCGCTGACCGTGGCGCGGAATCCCTCGGTACAGGCCTCACGCGGCACTGGCCGCACGAGTGCGGTGCCGTTCCGAGAGGGTCGGGGGGCCTTCGCTCCGCGACCGCCGCGACCAGGCAGAGTCCGGCCAGGGGTGACCGCGGAGCCGCTGCTCGGCGCCGGTGCCGAGCCAGTGGTTCCGGGCGCGCTTGGCGACACGGTTCCCGGCCCACCTGGCGTTTCTTCGTCGGGTGGCGTGGTCGGCCCGGTCGCACACAGCGGTCGGGTCAGGACATTGTTGATCAGGCTGACCTGGCCGTTACGAGCCAGCATCCTCCCCAGCACCGTCGCCCCGTTTTTGAGCGAGATCGAGGTGAGCGCCATCAGGCTTCCCTGGAAGGCGGTCGTGGTGCCGAGGTCGGCCGAACTGCCGACCTGCCAGTAGACGTTGCAAGGGGACGCACCGTTCACCAACAGGACCGAGCTGGCCGATTCGGTGGTCAGCTGGGAGCCGATCTGAAAGACGAATTCGGCGTTGGGATCACCTTCGGCGTCGAGAGTCAGGGCGCCGGTCAGGAGAGCCGCCGCGTTGTAGCGATAGGTGCCCGGGGAGAGTTTCCTTTCGCCCAGGTCGGTGCCGGAGAGGTCGTTCACCGGTAGCACCGACTGCCCCGCCGCGACGTCGTAGGCGGTGGTGAGATCGAGCTGCGCTTTGGCGGCGACTTCGTTGGTCGCGTGCGTGGAGCCGTTGATGACGGCCGGCAGGCCGAAGCCTTCGAGTTCGGTCCCCGGCGAGATGCCGAGGTTGCCATTGAGCACCGATGGGCCGACGTTGGTGACCTTGGTGCCGCCGAGGACCACGAAGGGACCGGCGGTGCCAAGCCCCACTGGGGCGGCCTGGGCGGCGGCGGGTAGCGCGAAGACGGCGGTCATCGCGAGGGCGACGCCGATAAGCCGGCTACGCCTGAGATCGAATCGGTTGGACATGGATGTCCTCCCTATATGTCGAGCAGTCCTGACGACGTTCCTGATCCCAGCCGCTTCCCGCCTCGGGGGCGGCTCGGGTCATGAGGTCTTCGGTAGCCCGGCTCGCTCCGGCGGAGCTCCGTGGCTTTGCGGATTCGTCTCGCGACGAGGGTGCCTGTGTCGAAAGGGGCTTGCCCTGGTGTCCGACTCCATCGCCCACCGGTTGGGGCGGCTTGAGCATCGCTGGCGTAACTCGACGTTCGTTGTCAGAACCGGAACTGTTTCTCAGGCCGACCTCGTTGCCCGAGGACCGAACAACCTTTAGCTCCTATGGCCTCCCTGGACGAATCTATGAAGGGCGTTCTCGAACATCTGTTCGAACATCTGCTCCACTGACCTCATGGACTTCGCGGGAACCACTCGATGATCGTCGCCGCCGCGATCGCCAGCGCTGCCGTTTCGCTTGCCGCCCCCGCGCCTGCCACCCTGCCTGGCGACCTCGACGCTGCCGCTGCCTACTGGCACCAGAATGCGCCGGCGCGCTGCTCGACCGAGGCGGTCGGCTATGGCGAGCTACCAGACCCCCTACTCGGCCAAGCGACGATCCCCGACCCTGCGGTAAGTGGACCGTGCGAGATGACCATCGAACTCGGCCTCTCGAAGCGGCTTCGGTGCATGACCGTGGTCCACGAGTACGGCCACTGGCTCGGGCTGGAGCACTCGAAGAACCGGCTCAGCCCGATGTTTCCGGTCATCGACAAGGGCGCGATCGTCCCCGAGTGCGGACGCCCTGCCTGATCTAACGCCGGGTGGCGACCCTGAACAGGGCCGGAGCCAGATCGACGTTAAATCTCCCAGCTGATCTGCCCCGTAACCAGCGCGATCGCGACGGCATGTGCTCGGGTGTGGGCCCCAAGCTTCTCCAGTGCATTGTGGACATGAGACTTAACCGTCTCCGGAGAGAGAAATAGGAACTCGGCGATGTCGCCGCTCTGCAGCCCGGAGGCGACCAACGTCATGACCTCGCGCTCGCGGTCGGTGAGCTGCAGGCGAGCATCCCCTTCTTTCACGACCGGCGCCCATGCCCTCTCTCGACGAGTCAGGTCCCCTGCTTGCTCGTCCGAGGCCTCGGCGGTCGGGATGAAGACCGAAAGGTGGCGAGCCGGCAGCACGTTGGCCGTTGCGCTGAACTCGACTGGCACCGATCCGCGATCGGGAACGTATAGCTGGTACCAGCCCTCCGCTCCGCCGGCCAACAAGAACGCGGCCCACGTCTCCTCGAGCCTCTTGCGCTCGTCGGGAGGAGTGAAATCATCCATCGTCCGCCAGGGAATCTCCTCGTGAGCAATCCCCAGCAGGTCACAGGCAGCGAGATTCCCAGTGACCCATCGACGTTGGTCATCGGCAATCAGCATTGGATGCTGGGAGCGCTCAAGAGCCGTTCGCAGGCGCAACGCATCCTGCGGATGAGGCGATCCGTCCGTAAAGACCTGGGGGTTTTCTTCCTCGCCGGGCAGATTGGGAGATGCCACCGTGCCTCCGATTTCTCGGCTTACATTCGCCCTGCTACCGCACTACCTCTTACGCTAATGGACACGTCCTCCCCGACGCAAGGCTACTAGTCCGTTTGGGGGAGATTGACCGCTTCCCCCGTCTGGGGGATTGTGCTTTTTGGGTGAAACCATGACAGTAGGTTGCAGCTGCGAAGTGGGTGCTCACCGCCCCACCCGCAGCTGGTATATCCAGGTTGCCTCGCGCCCCCTAGGTCCATCCCCTGCCGACCTAGGGGGTAAGGCTCCAGCCGACTCGGCGCGAAGCGAGGGACCACCGGCGTCGGCCACCACCCGGGCTCGAGGAGCACATGGGTTTTGCAAGAGCTTCCAACCGACATAGGCATCAGCTCGTGACCGTCAACCCGTCGGAAGCGAGACCACCGTCCCGCCCCCCGCCAACCGCGCGGCCGGGACTGGCGCGCATCCTCGTAACCGACGATCGCCCCGAGGTCCTGCAGCTGGTCGATCGATCGCTGGGCGAGCGCTACCGCTGCGAGTTCGCGGCCAGCCTCGACCAAGCTCGCAAGAAGCTCGCCGCGAGCGACTTCCATCTCGCTTTGTGTGACCTCGAGATGCTGGGCGAGTCGGGTTTCGACCTTGCCGAAGAGATCACCGAAGAGCACCCCGGCACGGCCTTGATCCTGATCACCGATACGGATGATCCGGAGCTGGCAAGCAAGGCTTTCGGCCTAGGCGGCCACGGTGTCCACGGCTACCTGGTCAAGCCGTTTTGGCCAGGCCAGCTGTTGATCACCGCGATGAACGCCCTGCGGCGGCGCGAGCTTGAAGTCTCCGAGCGCTCCTACAGACTCAACCTCGAAGAGCGGCGTCAGAAAATCATCGACATGGCGCCGATGCCGATCTACGTCAAGGACGGTTCCTACCGCTACACCTTCGCGAATGGACAGGCGGATGAGCTCGCGGGCCGTCGGGAGGGCCAGCTGATCGGCGAGACCGATGAGGCAATCATGGCCCCAGAGGCGCTAGAGCAGACTCGCGCCGACGACCGCCAGATTCTCAGCGACGGGGCCACGCATAGAGCCGAGGAAACGCTCGAGATCGGCGGGGTGGAGCGAACCTTTCAGACCGTGAAGTTCCCTCTCCTCAACGAGAAAGGCCAGGCCACCGCGGTGTGCGGGATCTCCATCGACGTGACCGGACAGCGGGACGCATTGCGCCTTCGCGACGAGCTGGCTACCGCTCAGCAGCAGGCGATCGAGGAGCTGCGGCAGTCGCGCCAAGAGACGGTCGAGCGGCTCTCCAAGGCGATCGAGCTGCACGACTTCTCGACCGGGGAACATGTCGATCGCATGGCTAAGGTCGCCGCCTTCCTGGGAACGGAGCTGGGCCTCGATGCCGAGCGGGTCCTCTTGCTGCGGGTGGCGGCTCCGATGCACGACGTCGGCAAGATCGCTACCCCGGACGAGATCCTTCGCAAGCCGGGCCCCTTGACGCCGAACGAGCATGCGGTGATGGAGCGGCACACTGTCGTTGGCCACGAAATTCTCGCCAACTCCAAGAGTGAGCTGCTCCGCCTCGCGGCATCGATCGCGCTGACTCACCATGAGCGCTACGACGGCAGCGGATACCCACGGGGCTTGTCCGCAGAGGAGATCCCGCTCGAGGGGAGAATCACTGCGGTCGCCGATGTCTTTGACGCGCTGCTGAGCGACCGCTGCTACCGGCCGGCCATGAACGTGAACGAGACGGTTGAGATCATCGAAGAGGGCCGGGGAACCCATTTCGATCCGGAAATAGTGGACATTTTGGTCGACGGTCTCGAGGAAGTGCTTCGACTGCGCGCTTGAGCGCGAGGGATGCCTAGAACTTGGCGACGCTGGCCGAGCCGCCTGCGACGGACGTTCGTTATGTAAACCGCGCCTGAGTCAGGTTTGGCGGTCAAGCGGATTCCCCACCCGACGATGGAGGGGGAGTCCATGAATCCGATGCAGACCAAAACGCAGGCGGAGGGAAGCGTTCGCAAGAGCTCCCTAGGCCCCACCATCCTGGTCGTATTCAGCATCGGCCTTTTCGCCGTACTCGCTGAGATCGCCATGGTGAGCCTCGACTTCGGAAGCATCACGGTGAGAAATGCCTTAGTCACGGCAGCCAGCTTCTCCGGCGCGGCGATCGCCCTGCTCACCGCGGCCAGGCAGCCCCGGGGCACCCGCGCCGCCTGGCTGTTGCTCGGCCTCGGGATTCTGAGCTACTCACTCGGCTCTCTGCTTTTCTTCTTCGTCCTCAAGACCCTGACGACGTTCCCGAGCACGGCGGACCTCTTCTGGCTCGCCTTTTACCCCCTCGTTGTCGCGGCCATCATTCTCCTTGCGCGGGGACAGCGCCGTTCCGACCGACTCGCCGTCTCCCTCGACGCGGCGATCGTCACGCTGGCGATCGCCGCCATCAGCTACGAGTTGATCTTCAACTCCTTGATCGACACCACTGTCGCTACGGACGTGGTTGGTGGCCAGCTCTCCTATTCGGTGCTCGATTTCGGTGTTCTTTTCATGCTGGCGCTCGTCTGCGCGCCAAGCCGAGCACGGGTAGGCAAGGCCTACCTCGCCCTCGGCGCCGGCTTGCTCGTGATGCTGCTCAGTGACGTCCTCCTCGTCAGGGGGATCTCTAACGGCACCTACGCGCCCGGAACCCTGCTGGATGCTGGCTGGCCTGTCGCGATGCTGCTGCTGGGCCTGGCCACCCGCCTCGGTACTCGGCTGGAGGGCGTCAGCGCCCTGCGCGGTCGCGCTCTCTACAGCGCGATCGTCCTCTCCTTCGCCGTCACCTTCGGGCTCCTGATCACCGAGATGCTCGCCGACCGCGATCCGATCGTGATCACCCTCGCCGCGCTGGTCCCGTGCCTGATCCTGATCCGCCTCGTCGCCGCGGTCAAAGCCTATGACCGCCTCGCTCAGGACAACGAAGGGATCATCAGCGCCGCCGGCGAGGGCATCTTCCGCAATGACCTCGAGGGCCGGGTCACCTACGCGAACCCGGCGGCGGCGGCGATGCTCGGGTACTCAGTAGAGGAGATACTGGGACGGCGCTCCCACCAGCTCTTCCACCACACCCGCGCCAACGGCGCCGCCTACCCGGCCACCGAGTGCGCGGCTCGAAAGTCGCTGACGGAGGGGGCGACCCGCCGGATCACCGACGAGCTCTTCTGGCGCAAGGACGGCAGCAGCCTCGCGGTCGACTACACCAGCACGCCGATCCGCGAGGGCGGACGGATACTTGGCGTGGTCACCGTCTTCGACGACGTCACCCACCAGCGCCAGATGAAGGAGCAGTTGCGCCACCAAGCTGACCACGACAGCCTCACCGGCCTCTTCAACCGGCGCCGGTTCGAGCAGGAGGTCTCCGGCCAGCTCGAGTACGCCCAGCGCTACTCGCGGCCGGGAGCCCTGCTGCTGATGGACCTCGACACCTTCAAGTTCGTCAACGACTCCTACGGGCACCCAATCGGCGACAAAGTTCTGAGTGACGTCGGCGCCAGCCTCAGCGCCACGGTCCGCGGCACCGACGTGGTCGCCCGAATCGGCGGCGATGAGTTCGTGGTGCTGCTGCGCGAGGCGACGGAGCTGGAGGCGATCGCGGTCGCCAAAAAGCTGATCGCCGCGATCAGAGCGCGGTCGAAGCCGACGATCGGCGCCAGCGTCGGAATCGCGCCCTTCGACGGAGCCGGCGAGAAGACGCCGGACGAGCTCTTGGTCGCGGCCGACATCGCGCTGTATGAGGCCAAGGAGATGGGCGGCGGCACCACCGTCCTCTACACCGGCCAGAGCAGTCAGGCCCTGACCTGGGTGGAGCGGATCCGCAGCGCCCTCGACGAGGACCGGCTGGTCGTCTACTCGCAGCCGATCGTTGACCTCGAGACCGGCGAGGTGGCCCGCGAAGAGCTGCTGGTGAGGATGGTCGATCCCTACGGCGACAAGATCCCGCCTGCCTCCTTCCTGCCGGCCGCGGAGCGCTTCGGGCTGATCCACGAGATCGACTTGCTGGTGCTGACCAAGGCAATCGAGCTGGCCAAGGGCGGGACCTCGGTCGCCGTCAACGTCTCCGTCCGCACCCTGACCGACCCGCGCTACCTGATCGCGCTCGAAGCGACGCTTGCCGACGGGTCCGACCCGAGCCGCTTCAACTTCGAGATCACCGAGACCGCCGCGGTCGCGAACATGAGCGACGCGCAGGAGTTTGCGCGGCGAATCCGCGAGCTCGGTTGCAGCCTCTCGCTCGACGACTTCGGCACCGGCTTCAGCTCCTTCACCTACCTCAAGCACATCCCGGCTCAGTATCTGAAGATCGACATCGAGTTCATCCGCGAGCTGGAGAAGAACCCGGCCGACCAGCAGTTGGTCCAGGCGATCGTCTCGATCGCTCGCGGGCTCGGCCAGAAAACGGTTGCCGAGGGAGTCGAGGACGAGGAGACGCTGGCGACGGTCCGCAAGCTCGGGGTCGACTACGCCCAGGGCTTCCACCTCGGCCGACCCGAGCCGACCGAGCCGGACCGTTCAGCGAAGAGACCTGCACCCGCAAATCCGATCAGGCAGTAGTCGGCGGCCACTCAACATCGGCGACGCCGGACCGCGAGGCCGCCACCGAGATCACATGTTTATGCCGTTGCGAGTCCGCCTGAAGCGGAACTCGAGCTTTCTCGATGAATAGCCACGGTGCTTCGGGGGATGAAGGGGCGAGAACGGCCCTATTCCGACTTTCGCTGAATCCGTTGACCCCTCGGCCAATCCGGGGCAGCGCGGCCACAACCGCATCAGGAGCCAGGATGCGGCCTGTAGCGCCAAGCAATCGAACGGGCAGCCAGGACTCGGACCTGGAATCGCCGGATTTGGAGTCCGTGTGGATTCGTTATCTACAAGCCGAAGGTGCAGGTTGACTGCCGAACTTAGTACCCACTTAGTACCCGTCGCCGGATCACATCTCAGCTTCGAGCACAAAAAAGCCCCGTTTCCGGGGCTTTTCTCTATAGCGGGGGCAGGATTCGAACCTGCGACCTTCGGGTTATGAGCGCGGCCCGCTGACTCGGCTGGGCACTGTGGGGCACGGTTTCAAGCGGTTTTCGCGGGATCGAGATCGGCTGGGATCGGCTGGAATCTGTGGGGCATGTTGCCCCATTTGTTGCCCCAGCAGACACGACTTGCTTCGAAGCCTGAGCGCACCGAAGACAGCCGGATATCGCGCGAAGCAGCAGTCTTTCTACGGCCAACCTAGGACACGTAGGCCTTGCGCACCATCGCGGCCGTCCATCGGTTCGTACCGTGGGCCGGGAGGACATTTCTGCGGTTCAGAGTCTCGGCGATCTCGGCGAGGGACTTGCCTTTCGCGAGCAGTGTCCCGATCTGCTTCCGCCGGGTGTAATCCCGCTGGTTGCACTCCGTGTGGGACAGCCGAACGTTCTCGGGGACGAGGTGCCCGCCGGCCGACTTGAGGGTCGGGTAGTGGTCGGGCGAGGGCGCCCACTCGGTGCGCGTCTTCGCAACCGGATCGAATGCGGCGCGACCCTTGTGGTGGTAGCACTGCGGCATCTCGCACTTCAGGTCGAGGAGTTGGCCGCGCTCGGCCATCTGCACGAGGACACCCTTCACGCCGAGTTTGCGGAGCTCGTCCGCGACTGAGCTATCTGCGCCGCCGGCGCCAGCCGCTGCCTTAGCCATCGAGTCACCCTTTCTCGTGTAGTCGCCCTTTGGGCTTCGTGCATACGTCACCGTGGAGCGGCGGTCTCGCGACCGACGAACGTCGCCACCCAAGCCTTCGCCCGTCCAGTATCCCCCAGGCGATCCCAATCGGGAATGGCGCAGGCTGGACCGTTCTGGAGCCGATCCAGGCAAACCGAGATTCGCGAAGCTTCATCTGAAGAGAGACATCTAGGCTCCACCGAGTGAGCTACGACGCGGGCAGCAAGGACAAACGAGAACTCCTTAGCGACTGGGTCGCAATCATGCGCCAGCTCCGCACGCTCGGGGTAATCCGCACGAACAACAACCCGATTGGCGATATCGCCGAGGCAATCGTCTGCGACCACTACGGCGGGGAGCGGGCCTCCTTCAGCCAGAAGGGCTGGGACGTGAAGGCCCCCGACGGCGAGCTGATCCAGGTCAAGTCCCGCCGCAGGACGCCGGAGTCCAATCCGAGCGTTCTCTCGCCGATCAGCGACGACGAATACGACTCGCTAGTCGTGGTCATCTTCGACGAGGATTTCCGGGTCACTGAGGGCCTAAAAGCGAGCCGTGCCCTCGTGGAGGACCGCTTCGGTCTCGACGGCAAGAACCAGCGCCGGGTCCGCCTCAGCAAGCTACGGTCTGATCCTGAAGTCGAGGAGGTCGACTTCTCGAAGGTTTCAGCGTGGCTGACACCGGTTGTCGAGCGGGGTAGCAGTCCCCTTCACCCTGGGTGAGGGTGGCTCGATTTCAAACGCGGTCAGCCTTCCCCCCTACCACGGCTTGGGTCATCCGGCTCGTCAATCCGAATGAGAATGAGCCAAAAGGTCAAACCAGCGAATGCGATCGCAACGACCGCAGAAACGCAACTGGCGATTATCGCCTGCTCAAGCCATTCTCGCCCCTCAACACCATTGTCAATTGCCGTCGCCAGATGAGAAACAACCAAGGCGATCAGTGCCAGTAGAGCCGTCGTCATCAGCAGCGCCCGAAGCCGGGGCCAGGTTTCACTGGCTTGAACGTCCTTGACGATCGGCCGGTCCGGCAACGCCAAGAGGATGGCGAGAACCGTGAAGGCGATGCCGAGGATTGCTACGGCGCTGTTGGCTATCTGGCCGTAGATAGCCAGCCGTTGCTCGGGATCGGCGGAGGCCAGCAAGACCGGCCCGTCATGCAATCTTGAATAGATCCGCAGCCCGACGTAGATCAAGACCGCAGCGAAGCTGATACTCAGCGCGGGGTGGCGATCAAGCCAGCTTCCACTCGCGGTGGGCAGCTCCCTAGTCGGCATCCAAAGCCAGCCGCGCCTCGGCGGCTGCGGCAAGCCTGCCACCTCGCTGCAACTCACGCCGGGCTGAATCGAGAGCCGCAAAAACAGCCTCCTGCGCCGGCATGCTCGGATTGCCCCGAGCTTCCTCCAGTGAATCCTCGACCTGTAGCCGCTCTGACAGAAGGTTGACCTCTATCGACTTCTTCTTCCCCGTCGCGGTTCTCTCCGTTTTGCTGAGCCCTCGGATTTTGATCCTGTCGAAGTACTGCTCGGCGTCGTCAGCAAGAGAAAACAGCTCCTCAGCCAGCTCGTCATCGATATAGGCGTCCTCTGGCTCTTTGCGGCTCATCCCCGCCGAAACGTGGACCGAAGGAAAGTGCCGGCGCGGAAGAACGGAGCCGAGCATCCCTCGGGCTCGGGCACGCTGAATCTTGTGGACTCGTGAATGGAGAACTCCACCCCACGAATGCCGTCGAGATCGCGGAGCCGGTCCGCCGTCTCTTGCTCGTAGAGCGATCGGAAGCAAACCCGCTCCGTGGCCTGTCGCATGAAGTAGGTCGAAAGACGGCCCAGCCCCGGAGCATTTGCGTGAGCGTCGAGAGCAGCAATCTTGTCCGCCCACAGGACGACGTGACTTGAAAAGGCCGTGTAGCGACCGCGGCCTATGCGGATGCTTTTCGCTCCTTCACCCGGTCCCCACTGGCTCGGGCGGCTGCCGGGCCCGTGCAGGGCGTGGAGGATCAGTTGCGTCGGGGTCCGATCGGTCCCTGGATCAGCAACCTCAACTGCGGTCAGGTAGTCCTCGCCATGAGTCAAGACAACTTCGTCGGCTGATAGGGCCCCGAGAGCCGCGGCCCCAGCGACCCGCTGGAATGGGTGATTCTCGTTCGTGTCGGCCCACGCATAAAAAATCAGTCGCCGTTTGAAAGCTATGGCTCTGCCCAACCCTTGCAGTCGAGTAATTGAAAATGTCTTCTGGCGCTCTAACGCCAGGTTGAGCAGTCCAACCCGGCGCTGAAAGACCCTAATACTCAGAGCGGCGGGTATCTCAGCGTCTCAATAGAGAACCTGCGCGTCTGGACAAAGCCGCAGCAATGAGATCCGCTCCAATAGCTCGGTCTTAGGTTCGGCGCATTCCTCGAGAAGGGCGCTGAACGGGTCGTGATGCATAGGGACGCAGAGCCCGAAGCAAGCCCCGCAGAGGCTCTGCGAGCCGGTGGTTGTCGTCGAAGCGATAGCGGTACAGCTCATCGGGGGGCTGGAGCAAGCCGAGGTCTGAGAGCACCCGTACGACTTCATAGACCGTGGCCTGACCACAGGCGGCGCGTTCCATCAACTCCTGCACCGTCCAGCCTCTCTTGGGCCTCGTGATGAGCGCTTCCAACAGCAAGCGACGGCGCTTGCCTCCAAGGAACCAGGCGGGTACCACGTCCTCTTCACGATCTTCAGGCTTTCCTGCCTTCGCCATCCGAAGATGAGTTTATGGTTTAACCATAATGAGCCTGTATCTCATTGATGTTGAGTCGCCAAATCACGAGCGCTTCGAGGCACCCGAGCGCGACCTGAGGCGGCTACCGGCCCGGCCCGGAGTCAGCCAGTCCTCTCTCACGTTCAAGGTCTCCGGACTGCTGGCGACTGCAATCGGAGACGCCGCCCGCGAGGAAAGCTTCCGCGAGGACGCCTGGATCGGGATCGTGATCGAGAGCGAGCGGGCTGTTCGGCTTGCAGCACAGGCCGATGGCGACGTCGGAGATGTGCGGACACATCTCGATGAGGTCGCGGCGAAGCCCCTCCCCCCCTCCCCGGAGCGCCGCTACGGTCGAGCAGCTTTGCCGCCGCGGTTCGCGCGCTGCGGCCTCAAAATGATCAGGTAGTCGCAAGGCTCCGAGCGCACAACGAAGACGAGGTCACGATCCGGGCGAGCGTTTCCCTACATGCGGCGAGCGCATGGCGCCGCGCCGCGATTGAAGCCCAGATGCCGCTCGGGGCATGGGCCAGCCATCACCTCAGTGCCATACCCCGCCGCAGGCTGCTTTGGGAAGCGGCAGCCGTCGAAGCCGGGGAGGCTCTCGCGGCTTGGGTCCTCGCTCAGGACGCGCGCCGACGCTCGGCGCGCTGATCCAGCGCTTCCGCCCAGAGCATCGCCTGCGGTGAGCCGATCGCCCTCAGCGTCTCCGCAAACCGCAGTCCTTCCTGCGCCGCGAGACGCGAGGCTTGCCGTAGCTCGCGGAAGTTGTGGGCGCGAATGAGTGCCGGCTCGCCCTCGGGTGCCGCCGGCTCCTCGCTGGGGGACACTCGTTCTAGAAGCCCTGGAAGCTCATAGAGAAGAGGTTGACCACCGCCTTTCCTATCCTCCTCGTCCTCGGAATCCTCCTCGGGGGGCTCGGGCGGTCGCGTGAGCAGAGCCGCCGGGACGGTTCGGAAGTACCGGGCGCCACCGGTCATCGCATCGGCGCCAGCGGCAATCGCGACGGTGCCGAAGTAGCCAGCCGAGTCAGCGACCGCACGGGCGCCGTCGGCCGCGATCAGCTCGACCAGCTCGAGATAGTCGACGAGTTGATCAAGGTTCACCGAGTTGAAGCCCCTGATCCGGATAAAAATGGCTTCCGCGCCAGCGTCGATGAAGCGCCTGGCGGCCTCCGCCGCGGTGCCACTTCGAAGGCTCCCCTGTAGCGCCTGCAAGTAGGCGAGGATGCGCTGGTCACCAGCCCGCTCAGCGGTCGCGGTGATCAGCTGACTGTTCACTTGGATCGAGCGTGGATCGCGGCGGTCGACCTCGACGTAGGGGGCCGCGAGCGTGCCGGCGGATTCCTGGAGGGCGACCGAGCGGTCGATCAGCTCGCCCTGCGCTTCGGGGTCGGCAATGCGCTCAAGAGTCCAGGGAAGCGGCAGTGCCTGGGCAAGCGTGCAGCTCCGGGCTCGCGGAGTAGTCCATTCGTGGGCACGGTGGTGAGCATGCGGCGCAGTGTTGGGGTCGAGTGCCCACGGCCACCCCTTTTCCTCTAGAGCCTCCGTAATGCGGTCGTGCTGTTGCCCGTGGCGACGCTCCTCAGGGGGATACTCGGCCAGGTAGTTGGCGCGAATCACAGAACCGTCGAACGGCGGGTCGTCGCCCAACTTCGCGAGGAAGTTCCAATCACGATCCTCGAGACGCGCATAGAAGAGACCTCGTGATGCCATTAACTAAAACTAGGCGCCAAATCGGATGTCTTAGCGGCGCCGTCCTCCCATTTGTTGCCCAAATCAAGTCGGGATCTCTTTTCTGAGAAGCTTGCACGATCGCAACTCCCGACCGAAGGCCCACGCCGGCCAGATCTGGAATGAGCGCGACCCCCCTCCCAGCCCCACCGCCACCATCGACCCCGGCTGTCCGGGCTGCAATGCGGGGCAATCAACGTCGAGACACGCGCCCAGAGTTGGCGCTCCGGTCCGCGCTGCACGCGCGTGGCTTGCGGTACCGCGTCGACTTGCCGATTCGCCTGGCGGCCGGCATCCGCCCGATCCGCCCTGACATCGTGTTTACCCGAGCGAAGATCGTCGTCTTCGTGGATGGGTGCTTTTGGCATGGATGCCCGGACCACGGCACCAAACCGGCTCGCAATACCGGCTACTGGATGGCAAAGTTGGAGCGCAATATCCAGCGAGACCGCAAACACAACGCACTATTCGAAGAGGCTGGCTGGACCGTAATCCGTATCTGGGAGCACGAGGCATCACACGACGCGGTAATCGAGCGCGTCGCGCACCAGATTGCGCGCATCAAGTGATTCCCCGGAGCAGGGCCTCCAACCTGCGCCGTCCCTTTTTCCCAACGCCGCTCGGCTCGCATCGCCCAGCAGCTTGATCGGGCAGCTCGGCCAGAAGGCTGATGACGTCAACGTCCGAGTAGACAGCCACCCGGGCAACAAGCTCCCGTACGTCGTAGCAGACATCCAGGAACACACCATGTCTGACGAGTGCGTCCGCGACCAGGCGGTTGACCGGTAGCTCTCCCTGGGAGGGATCGAGTGCCGCGTAAATCGCTCGATCCGCATGATGCTCGAACGCCCGACGAGTTAGCTCCATCACTTCCTTTGGGCGAACCAGCTGCTGTTTAACCTCACAGACCAACGGCGGTGGATACCCGGCACGCTTCACGTCGAATGGCGCCGGGTGGTTCTTGGGGACTACCTCGATGTCGGGAAACGCAGACGCAAGCACCGCTGCGACGACGGCCTGCCCCCTGCTACCACCTTCCGGATCCTCTATCGCAAAGAGCTGCAGAGCCTCCGTCAAGTCCTCGAGCGAGGAAGCCGCGCCGAACTCGAGTGATGCTGCACTCGCTGCATCTTCGGACTTCTGAACGCGAGTTCGCTCATGGAGAAAGGAAACCAGCGCATCGTGAGCTTCCGCTTTGTCGTAGCCGTTCAGGTCGTCGAGCCAGCGAACGAACATGTCGTAAATAGGCCTCGTCTGAGGGCCGATGCTGTCGAAACGATCGATCCGTGCGGGGCCGCGCAAGAACGGTGAGTTGTTCACGGGATTCTTGCTCAACGTGCCCAGGTGAACGTGACCCCGAACGCGAGATTGAAGGAACTCGGCAACGCTCCGCAGGCTGTAGCCATTGGGACCAGCCTTTAAAGCCTGCGTCAAAGAATCAACCGTGGGATTAGTTGCCTTCGCTAGTAACGCGGCACCTAGCGCTGCCACATAGGTCTTGCCGTCGCCTTCTTCAACCTGCTCGGTCAGCCAGACGACGCGCTCCACCCAAAGGTCGGAACCACTAGCCGACGCAGCTTCCCTGAGGGCGGCATCGAGCTCGCGCTCCAAGTCAGGCTTAGGAATACGAATGCCCACTTCGGACGAGACCCTACCGATGACTTGGACTTTCTTGAGTGAGGTATGTGGCCTATTGCGATGGAGCCTGTGCGTCGACGCCCCCAAGCTCATCGGCGAGTTGCTAAGCAGGCAGACGCCAGCCTGGCGCCTCGATCAAACGGGAGTCGGCTGTTTCAGCTGGGGCGACATGACCAAGTCATCCTCAGCTGGAGTTATGGCGACTTGCCGACCATCGATCGCCTCAAGCGCCTCCCTCATGCTTATCGCCACGCGCTCCGCTAGAAGTGGTGGGACCGCGTTCCCTACCTGCCGGTATTTCCCCCCTCGAGGTCCGCGCCACTCCCAGTAGCCTGGGAAGCTCTGCAGCGCTGCGGCCTCCTCGACGCTGATCCTTCGCATCCGCCTCGGCGCCGTCTTCCTTGGTCGCCCCCCATTCAGCAAGCGGCGGTGGTAGTCGACCACCCATGGACTTGCGCCGTCCTCGAACTCCTCTTGGTCGATGATCGGCGTCGCGTTGCCACCCATCGACGCAGGCAACGTCATCGCCGGACCGTCGAGCTGCAGTGGTCGACCCGATCCATTGAAAAGGAGGCTCCCCCGATGAGCCGCAGGGCGCATCACGGGATTAGACGCCGGCACCACCTTGGCGGTGGTGGCGGTGTCGTTGCCAGCTTCCCCAATGGGCGGCAGCGCCGAAAGCGCCTCTCGCACGGTCGGCGGGGTGCTCTTGGTCGTCGGCACCGGGCAGAGCGGGCTACCGCCACGCACGCCGACCAGGAACATTCGCTCACGCGCTTGTGGAACGCCGTAGTCGACAGCACTTAGGACCATCAGCTCGACCCTGTACTCCAGTTCCCTGGCACGTTGGACCAGCGCCTCTCGCACCGTCTTCCATCGTGGGCTCCGGGCCAGAGCCTTTACGTTCTCCAAGCAGAAGGCCCTCGGCTCGAGGCGCTCGACGACATCGAGGAAGCCATGCACATGCCTCGAGCGGGGATCGTCAGGGTCCATGCGGCCGATCACCGAAAAGCCCTGGCAGGGGGGGCCGCCGATGACAAGGTCAGGTCTCAGGCTCTCGGGGGGACCATCGTCAGGCAGCTGCCCCTGAACGATGTGATCGCCGAGGTTAGCCTTGTAGGTAGCGACGGCATGAGGGTCAGAGTCGATCGCCCAGAGCAGCTCAAAACCTGCCTGAGAGAAGCCATGATCGAGGCCCCCTGCCCCGGCGTAGAGAGATACAGCCGTGTAGGTCAGGGACGGCACGGAGGCATTGTGGTCATCGACGCGGACACCGTTGGGGCACTCCCCATCGCGGGCCTTCCCTCCCAATCCAACTTACGCCCTCGTAGCAACCCGAGCGGTTGGCGGTGACAAGACGCGCGCCAACAGCTTGTCCGTCGCATCAAGGCTTGCCTCTGACGTCGGGGCGCTCTAACGCCAGACCGCATCGCTCTCATATCGCGCGGGAACGATAGGTGGATTCGGGTGCCCCTGAGAAGGCTGGGTTGACCTCTCCTAGATCTCATGTTGCCCCAGGCGTTGCCCCATGGGCGATTTTGAACCCCTTTGTCTGCGGCCCTGGAAAGACGAAAGCCCCGCATTTGCGGGGCTTTCGTAAAATAGCGGGGGCAGGATTCGAACCTGCGACCTTCGGGTTATGAGCCCGACGAGCTACCTGGCTGCTCCACCCCGCGACGGTTAGCGGATGGTAGCAATGGCGCCTTGACCGCGGGCTTGGGGAGGCGTTTGCGCAAAGGGCTTCTCCGGCCGGCCTCTCTCTAGAGTGCCGATCCATGTCAGAGAGCTCCCACAGGGTTGCGGTGATCGACGTCGGCACCAACTCGGCGCGGCTGCTGGTCGCCGACGTCGCCGGCGGAGAAGTGACGCCGGTCGAGCGGCGCAGCCGGGTGACTCGACTGGGCCGGGGCGTCGACCTCTCCGGGCGGCTGTCAGCCGAAGCGATCGAGGATGCCTGCGAGGCGATCGGCGAATACATCACTGCCTACGGGGAGCTAGGCGCCGAGACCGTCGAGTCGATTGCGACCAGCGCCGTCCGCGACGCCGAGAACGGCAGCGCCTTCGTCGCCGAGCTGCGGGAGCGCTTCGCGCTCTCCGCCCGCGTCCTCGACGGCGAGGAGGAGGCCCGCCTGACCTACCTCGGCGCCACTTCGGAGCGGGCGCCGGCCGAGCCGACCCTGATCGTCGACATCGGCGGCGGCTCGACCGAGCTGATCGTCGGCACCGGTGCCGAGATCTCCTTCCACACCTCGCTCCAGGCCGGCGTCGTCCGCCATACCGAGCGCCACATAGCCTCCGACCCCCCGACTGCGATCGAGTTGGAATCCCTCGCCGCCGACGTGCGCGGCCTGATCGAAACCGCGGTCGGCGGCGGCATCGCAGCCAAGGCCGGGATCGCCGTCGCCGGCACCCCGACTTCGCTGGCCGCGGTGGAGATGGAGCTGGAGCCCTACGACCCGGCTCGGGTCCACGGCCACGTCCTCTCCCTCCCCTCGATCCAGCGGATGCTGTCGCAGCTCGCCTCCATCCCGCTGTCGGAGCGGGTCGAGATCCCCGGCATGCACCCCGACCGGGCCCCAACGATCGTCGCTGGCGTGGTGATCTTGGTCGAGACGATGCGCGCTTTCGGCCTCGAGCAGATCGAGGTTTCCGAGCACGACATCCTCTATGGAACGGCGATCGCCGCAGCCTCGAATAGCTTTTAAGTACCGAGTATTTCGCACGAAGAACTTCGCGGTACCGGCTGGACAGGCTGGTACCCCGAGGCAGGACAGATGGGTTAGGGCGCAGTCCGAACCCAGAAAAGTTGGTATGCCCTGGCTACCTGATTCTGAGTATCGATATTGTGAGCGACTAGACGCAGCGGATAGTCGGGCGCATACTCGCCTCACCGGGGAAGAGCTGTGGATCATCCAGAGTTCAGATCCCGGTTACAGGGCTTAGGCGATTGCCGCATCATGGCGCCTCCCGCCGTCTGAGCCCATCGAATACACATGGTCCCTGAAGACGTACCCCTGCCCGTCCTGAGGGGCCAGCTTGAATCGGTCGCCAGCGATGGCGGCCGATTCTCGTTTACGGCCGGGCGCTGACCGCCACCGGCAGCCGGGGAGCGAATTGCCGCTCCCTAAGCCAAATTTGACTTGCGCGGGTAAACGACCTCGGGGTCGGTGAGGACGTTCACGAGGGTCGGTCGGCCCGACTCGAAGGCCCGCTCGAGCGCCGGGCGCAGCTCGCTCGGGTCACGGACGAGGACGCCGTCGCAGCCGAGCGATTCGACCAGCTGGTCGTAGCGGGTTTCCGGCCGCAGCTCCGCCGCGATCGAGTACCCGTAGAGGAATTTCATCGGGTGATGCTCGAGTGCCCAGATCCCATTGTTGCCCATCACGCCGACCACGCCGAGGCCGTGACGCGCCATAGTGTCGAACTCCATCCCGGCGAAGCCGAAGGCTCCGTCGCCGAGCAGAAGGCAGACCTGCCGGTCCGGATGGGCGACCTTGGCGCCGATCGCCTGACCCGGCCCGGCGCCGAGGCAACCGAACGGGCCGGGGTCCATCCAACAGCCCGGTTCGTAGGTGTCGATGTAGCGGCCGGCGTAGGAGACGAAGTCCCCCCCATCGCCGACGACGATCGCATCGCGGTCGAGGACCGCGGCCAACTCGCGGTATATGCGAACCGGGTGCAGGGGCGAGCGCGAATCGTCCAGCTCCTCCTGCTCCGCCGCCCGCTTCTCCGCCTCGACCGCGCGCAGCTGCTCCAGCCAGCGCTCACTGCGAGGGACGTAACCCACCGCCTCGCGGATCGCCGCCAGGCTCGCCCGCACGTCGCCGACCAGGTCGACCGCGGGCGTGCGGTTCGCGCTGAGCGCGTTGGCTGCCACGTCCAGGCGCACGATCTTCGTCTCCTCGCCGAAGCTGCCGCCGAAGCCGAGACGGAAGTCCATCGGCACGCCGATCACCAGCGCCACGTCCGCCCCCTGCAACGCCGTGCCACGGGCGCGACTGAAGGCCAGCTCATGATCGGCGGGCAGGCAACCGCGACCGAGGCCGTTGAGGAAGACCGGGATGCCGAGCGCCTCCGCCAGCGCCCGCAGCTCCTCCTCGCCGTGCCCCCAGTAGAGGCCGGTGCCGGCCATGATCGCCGGCCGCTCGGCCGCCGCCAGCAGCGCCGCCGCCTCCTCGACGCCCGCCGCCGCAGCAGCCGCGGGCGCCGCCGGCAGCGGCGGGATCTCGACCTCGGCCTCGCTGAAGACGACGTCCATCGGGTAGTCGAGGAAGGTCGGCCCACTTGGCGCCGCGGCCGCCAGGTCCAGCGCCGCCGCGGTCATCGCCGCGATCCGTCCCGGCTCCTTGACCGTCTCCGCCGACTTGACCAGCGGCGAGACGAAGGGCAGATGATCAATCTCCTGCAGCGAGCCCGACCCCCAGCGCATCTCCGGCGCCCTGCCGCCGAGCACGCTGATCGGCGAGTTGTTCGCCTGGGCCCCGGCGATGGCGCTGAGCCCGTTGGTCACTCCAGGGCCGGCGGTGAGCGCCGCGACCCCCAGCCCCCGCGTCGCCTTCGCCATCCCCTCGGCGGCGAAGACCGCGGTCTGCTCGTGCCGCACGTCGATGATCCCGACCCCCTCCTCCTTGCAGCCGTCGTATATGGAGAACAGGTGTCCCCCCGACAGCGTGAAGAGGTGGCTGGCGCCCCTCGACTTCAGGACCTTCGCGACTATCCGCCCCCCGTGCGCCTCCATCGATTGAGCCTATATAGGAGTGCCCGGGGCGGGACTCGAACCCGCAAGCCCCTTACGGGGCAGCGCCTTTTAAGGGCGCCGCTTTTGCCAGTTTCGCCACCCGGGCTCGCCGATGGTATCCCGCTTGCAGCCCCGTAAAGCGAGGATAAATGTTCGCCATGCGCAACTCCGTCGCTGTTACGGTGTCCTTAGGCATAGGAAACAACGCCTTCCCTGGAGGAGAGCTTGGAGGCATCGGCCCTATCGCACGCCAGTCGCCGCGGACTCTTAGCCCGTCGTTCTCCCCTGCTCAAGCTGCAGGGCGATGCGAAGCTGATCGCGATGGCGCGGGGCGGCAACCCCGGCGCCTTCGAGACGATCGTCGACCGCTACCAGGGCCGGCTGCTCGGCTTCTGCCGGCAGATGCTCGGCTCCACCGAGGATGCCGAGGACGTGCTGCAGGAGGTCTTCGTAAACGCCTATAAAGCGATGCTCCGCGACGAGCGCGAGATCAACCTACGGCCCTGGCTCTACCGGATAGCCCGCAACCGCTGTCTCAATCACCTCCGCAAACCGACCGCCGACGCGCAGGAATCGATGGACATGGTGCCGGCGGTGGAAGCCTCCTCGACGGCGGAGCGCGTCCACAACCGCGAGGAGTTCCGCCAGCTCCTCGTCGACGTCAAGAAACTTCCCGAGACCCAGCGCTCGGCCCTGTTGCTGCGCGAGATGGACGCTCTCTCCTATGAGGAGATCGCGTCAGCGATGGAGACCACCGTGCCCTCCGTCAAGTCACTGCTGGTGCGGGCACGGATCTCACTGGCCGAGGCCAGCCAGGCAAGGCTGCTGACCTGCGGCGAGGTCCACGTCGAGCTCTCCGAAGCCGCCGAGGGCCTGCGCAAGGTCTCCGGCCCGGTTCGCCGCCACGTCCGCGAGTGCGACGAGTGCGCCAACTTCCGCTCCCAGGTCCGCTCCAACGAGAAGGCCCTGGCTGCACTCTTCCCGGTGGGCGGGCTCGTCGCCCTGAAGGGCTTCATCGTCTCCAAGCTCGGCCTCGGCGGAGCCGGAGGCGCGGGATCGGCCGGGGCCGGGGCGACGGGCGCCGGTGCGGCTGCCGGCGGCGCAGCCGGCGCCGGTGCGGTCGGTGGCGTCGGCGCCGCGATCAGCGGCAGCAGTGCCGCGGGAGGCATCGGTGCGATCGGCGGTGCGATCGGCACCAAGGCCGTCGCCGGCGTCGTCACCGCCGCCGTGCTCACCGTCGGCGCAGCCGAGGTCAAGCAGAACAGCTCAACCCCGGTCGACCCTCCGGCCCCGATCTCCAGGACTTCCAAGCTCCAGCCCGGCGGCCCCGCCCTGGCCCCGGCGCAGGTGAGCGCGCCGAAGGTGGTCGCCAGCGAGACCGAGGCAGCGGCCCCTCCGGCTCCCGCGGCAGTCGAAGCCGTGCCGGAGGCGCCCCCCGTTGAAACCGCTCCCGCCCC
This sequence comes from uncultured Solirubrobacterales bacterium, assembly GCA_963812145.1. Classification (GTDB taxonomy): domain Bacteria; phylum Actinomycetota; class Thermoleophilia; order Solirubrobacterales; family 70-9; genus VAYN01. Next base: position 301,273 of record CAWEUG010000001.1, on the reverse strand, counting down.
AGCCACCAGCGAAGAGGGTGCGGCCGGCCAGTCCAATGCCGGTGAAGAAACCGTCAGCGGCGGCGACCCGGCCGTCGAAGCCGTCACCGTGGCCACGCCGCCCGCCGGCGCCGCCGCAGGCGTCCACAGCAGCGGCAACACCGTCGTCGTAACGGTCGGCGGCTCGCCCCCACCGCCGTCGGCGCCCGCCGCCGAACCGGCTCCGACTCCCGCGCCCGCAGTAGAAGCGCCGCCGGCCGAACCGCCTCCCGCGGATGGCGAAACGGCTGCTGCCTCACCTGAACTGGTGCCGTAGGGGGAAGGCGTCCGCAGGACGCCGGCCCTACCCGAGGCCGATGACTTTGAGCCGCCGCATCAGGCAGGTGCCGGCGAACTGGCGGGTTTCCTCGAGCGAATAGCCGAACAGCTCGAAGTCCTCCCCTTCGGCCCAGGGCGGCGAGAGCACCCCGTCGGCGACCGGCAGGGATTCCTCCAGGGTGCGCTGGATCGCCTGCTTGTAGCGATCGTCCTCGCGGGCCTTCTCGCGCAGGAAGACGGAGCCGAAGGCGACGTGGCGGTGCTCGTCGCGGGCGACCTTGCCGAAGCCCTCGACGAAGCCCGGCAGCGTCCCTTCGCGTTCGTTGAAGTCCATGATGAAGTGCTGCCCCGTCAGCGCCAGCATCCCCTCGATGACCATGTGGTAGAGCGTCACCGCCTCGACCAGCGCCTCGGTGTCCTCGGGTTCCGCCGATAGCCGGTCGGTCCGCTGCTTCAGCATCTCGTCGAAGAGGCGACCGAAGTTGTCGTTGAGGTGGGCGGAGGTCTCGCTCAGCATCTCGCTGAGGCCGTCGGCCTCGAGCACGCCGACCTCGCGGTAGAAGCGCTCGAAGAAGCGCACGTGCCGGGCCTCGTCGGCGATCTGGGTGCAGAGGAAGATTTTCTGGTCCTCGGTCTGAGCGGCGCGCATGATCGGCCCCAGCTCCTCCGCCACTTTCTGCTCGCCGATGAAGAACGAGGAGAGCCCGTACATGCGCTGGAAGCGCTCCTCCTCGCTGATCCGCTCGTGCCAGTCCTCCCGGTCGCGAGTGAAGTCGAGCTCCTGGGTCTGCCACTGCTGACGCTCCCAGAGCAGGTATAGCTCCTCGTAGGTGAGCAGCTTGACGTCGGCGGTGCGGTCGGCCGCCTTCATCAGGGCTGGGTCGGCGGTCTCCTGATAGTCGGCGCGCTCGGTCCTGGACTGGGTCCCAGATGCCTCTTTGGCCTCCATCTTCAGCTCTCCTCCTCGGGTCGGCTGCAGCGGTTCGAGCGAGGGTACCAGCCGACTGGCCAGCCAGCCAGTTTTTAGTTGATGACTTGACCCCACCCCAGGTGGGTCAAGTCATCGAGCCGAGAGCTAGACGCTGTGCGACTCGCCCGGCTTCAGGACCACGACCCCGGAGGACGTCTGCGCCTCGACGTCGGCCTTGAACGCCTCCGCATCGGTCTCGATCGGCGGGAAGGTGTCGTAGTGCATCGGGATCACGGTCTTGGCCCCGACGAGCTCGGCCGCGACCGCCGCGTCGTGGCGATCCATCGTGTAGTGGCCGCCGATCGGCAGCAGGGCGAGGTCGACCGGATCGCGTTCGGCGATCAGCTTCATGTCGCCGAAGAGGCAGGTGTCGCCGGCGTGGTAGATCGTCTTGCCGCCGAGCTTGATCACGAGGCCGGCCGCGGTGCCGAGCGGAATCCCGTGCTCGGCGCTGAAGGGGGCCTCTTCGGAGCCGGGGAGAGTGCTCGTATGCCAGGCGGGAACCAGCTTGATCGAGCCCCAGTCGAACTCGACGGTGCCGCCGAGGTTGGGGTCGCTGACGTCCTCGATCCCCTGGCCCTTGAGCCATTCCGCCAGCTCGACGATCGCGACGCAGAAGGCACCGGTGCGCTTGGCAACCGGGACTACGTCGGCCATGTGGTCGGCGTGGCCGTGGCTGAGCGCGATGTGGGTCGGCTCGACCTCCTCCGCCGTCGCCACCGCCGCCGGGTTGTTGGGCTTGAGGAACGGGTCGATCAGCAGGGTCGTCCCGCCCTCGCTCAGCTCGAAGCAGGACTGGCCGTGAAACTTGATCTCCATCAGTGCTCTCCCTTGCGGTCTCTGTCTTGTTCTTGGCCCGGGGTCATCTCTTCCTTCAGGGCCCAGCCGACGGCGACGCCCACCATCATCCCCATCCGCGCCTCCTCGGCGAGCAGCGCGCGGACGGCCGCGATTCGCTCGTCGGAGTCGGGGACGGTCGCGGCCCGCAGCGCCTCGGCCTCGTGCGGCTCACCGAACCAGCCGCCCTCCGCCATCGCGCTGGCCAGGACCTTCTGCAGCTGCGGCGCCGCCTGGGCGACGACCCGCTCGGCCTCGGAGAAACGCTCCGGATCGAGCAGCCGCTCGATCGCGGCCTCCAACTCGCTCTCGTCTGGCACCGGGCTCAGCCTAGTTAGTCGGAGGAGTGCATGGCTGAGGCGATCAGCCCGGCAAGGCCCCCGACGACGCCACCGACCAGGCCGGCGACGATGTCCGCGGTGGGGACGAACAGCGGCAGCGCAATCAGGACCGCCGCCGCCACGACCACGCCGACCACGTCGTACTCCTGGTCTATCGCTCCGCGAGCCTCGGCGCGGCGGATCGCGAACCAGGCCGCGAGAGCCCCCAGGGCCATGCCGTTGCCACCGGCGATTACGGCGAAGTCGTCCCGGGCGCCGGCGATGCCGCCGGCCGCGAGCATCCCCAAGGCGCCGCAGGCGAGCAGCAGCAACGCGGTCGGGGCATTGCCCAGCCGGCGCTCGACCGCGGTCGCGAAGATCGCCAGGCCGAGCGCGACGACGAACAGGTAGCCGACGTCGACGTAGGCGAAGGGGGCGGTCAGGTAGCGCCACCAGTCGCCCTCGAGCGGGATCAGCAGCCCGCCGAAGGTCGCGATCGAGTCGCCGCTGAGCTCCTGGAGCAGCAGCAGGACGGCGGAGCCGAGGATCACGGCAAGCGTCGCGTAGGGGCGGAACGGGCGCGGGCCCCCCGCCCTGGGGCGGCGACGCAGTCGCGGTCGGCGCCCGCGCGGGCGCTGCGCCTCGAGGCCGCCGTCGCGGCGCTCCAGCTTCGGCGCCCGCTTGCGCAGCCTGGTGCCGCAGTAGGGGCACTCGGTTACGTAGGGACTGACCTCGGAGCCGCAGTTCTTGCAGATGACGCTGAGCTCAGTCTCGCTCATAGTCCTTCGAGAATAACCCCCTCGTCCCGCACCCCGCGCTCGTTTGCGGTGGCATACTCCCGGGACACCCGTCTTCGAGGAGGAATTTACGTGGAGCTGAAGAGCCTGACCGAGCAGAAATCGCTGCTCGCGACCCTGCCGCCAGGCAAACGTGCCCGACTGCACCGGCTGCTGTTCGAGTTCGGTCCCGGCAACGGAACCCTGATGCTGCTCCCGATCGACCAGGGAATCGAGCACGGCCCCCGCGACTTCTTTCCCAACCCGGCGTCGAAGGACCCCGATTACCAGTTCCGGCTCGCCGCCGAGGCCGGTTACTCGGCCCTCGCCTGCCAGATCGGGATGGCGGAGAAGTACTACCCCGACTACGCCGGCCGGGTGCCGCTGATCCTCAAGGTCAACGGCAAGACCGACATCCCCTCCTCCGCCAAGTCCTTCTCTTCCTGCAACTCCAGCGTCGAGGACGGCGTGCGGCTGGGTGCCGACGCGATCGGCTACACCCTCTACGTCGGCTCGCCGCGCCAGGACGAGGATCTCGCCCAACTGCGCCAGGTGCGCCAGGACTGCGATCGCTTCGGGATGCCGCTGGTGATCTGGTCCTACCCGCGCGGGGAAAACGTCGACGCCAAGGGCAGCGCCAACTCCTTCTACGCGATCGACTACGCGGCGCGGATGGCGATGGAGATGGGTGCCGACATCGTCAAGCTCAACATGCCGAAGATCGACCCGGACAAGGACAAGGACGCCCCTGCCCCTTACAACGAAATGCAGGTGGACCAGGCCGAGGCGATCCGCCAGTGCGTCGAGTCGGCCGGCCGCGCCCTGGTCGTCCTCTCGGGCGGCTCCAAGACCGACGACGACACCGTCCTGCTCAACACCCGCGAGGTGATGGAGGCCGGCGGCTCCGGCGTGATCTTCGGCCGCAACGTCTGGCAGCGCGAGTGGAACGAGGCCCTGGCGATCGTCGACCAGATCAAGGAGACGCTGCTCTCCAACGTGCGGCGCACCCCTTAGTAAGGGGGAGAGCTCTGCCTCCCCGCCCCTTGAACGGGGATGGGGATCGGCGCGCGTCGTGGCGGCTGGATCGGCAGCGTGGTGCTGCTGCTGATCGCCGCCGCGGTACTGCTGCGTCCCTGGGAGCAGCTCGGGACTGCCCCGGACGGACCCCGCAGCACGTTGGCCCTGGTGACCCGCGCGGTCGACGGCGACACGATCGAGGCCCGGATCGGTGGGCGGGTCGAGGACGTCCGCTACATCGGCGTCGACACCCCGGAGACCGTCAAGCCCGGAACGCCGGTGCAGTGCTTCGGGCACCGGGCCTCCGACTACAACCACCACCTGGTCGAGCACCGGCGGGTGCGGTTGGTCTTCGGGGTCGAGCGCCGCGACGCCTACGGCCGCCTGCTCGCTTACGTGTACATCGGTCGCAGGTTCGTCAACGCCGAACTCGTGCGTCACGGGTTCGCCCGGACCCTGGCAATCCCGCCAAATACGCTCCACAGCGCGCTTTTTAGCCGCTTTGAGCTGCGGGCAGCGCGGGACGGGCGTGGCCTCTGGGGCGCCTGTCCGCCCTGAACCGTCTCTTGCAGCTTTGCTACGGTGCCCCGCGGCCCTTTTGGCCCACCTTATGAGAATGCGACAGAGCATCTCCCAGTTCGAGAACGCCTTCGAGCAGGAGACTTCATTGGAGCGCCGCCGGCGCGAGCAGCTGCGCAGGCGCGCCGCCAACCGCTCGCGTGCCCGGAAAATCAACCGCACCGAGCAGGAGGGCAAGGTTCGCTTCAGCGTCCTCGCCGTCTGCCTGACCGTTACCGTCGTCGTGGTCGTCGTCGCCATGTTCGAGGCGCTGGCCTTTTTGATGGCCTAGCCGCGAACTACCGCCACTGTTGAATAGACTCGCCCGCCGATGGCCCGACGCTCACTGAAGCCGCAGCTGAACCAGATCCGCGCCTGGGTGCACCAGGGACGGACTGACGCCTGGATCGCGCATCAGCTGGAAATCAGCGCCACCGAGCTGCGCGAGTTCCGCAAGCAGTACGACCTCTCCGCCGACGACGAGAACGCCGGCTCCAGCGAAATCGACCTGCGCGACGAGATCGAAGCCGAGATCGAGGCGGCGGCCGCCGAGCAGGAGGATCTCGAGGAGGACGAAGACGAAGACGGTGAGGAGAGCGAGGAGGGGTCTGACGAGGACTCCGAGCGCGGCTCCTCCCCCGGCTCACGCCCCAAACGCAGGCGCCGTCGTGGCCGCCGCGGAGGGCGCGGCCGGCGCAAAGAGCTCGAGGCGACCTTCGATCACGGCGAGACCGACGGCTATGGGCTCTGGCTCGACCCCGCGGTCAAGGACAACCCCCTCTACGCCGAGCACTGGGCCGGTCAGCGCGAGGTCACGGTCCGCATCGATGCAGACCAGATCGTCATCCGCCGCGTCGGCTCCCCCGCCCCCGAGCCCAATGACTCGGGCTCGGACTCAGACTCAGACGATTAGCTTCCACGGCTCCTAGGCGGTCAGCTGACCATCTGTCTGCCGCCGGCAAAATCGCCGGCCCCGCGCAGGTAGAGCCAGAACGCCGCATCGGCCAGCGACTGCGCGTCGCCCTCGGCCGCGGGAGCGACTTCGATTGCGACCTGCAGGCACCAGTCGGTGCCGCGGCCATAGAGCTCGGCCAGCTCGGCAGCGGTGAAGGTGACGCCGATTCGGCGCCGCAGCTCGTCGCGGATCGCGTCGATCAGTCGATCGGCGAGACGACGGGCCCGCGGGTCGCGGAGGGCCTGTAGCTCGCGGTAGCCCTCCTCCCACTGAAACAGCGCGTTGGCAAGCGGGTAGCTCATCGCGCCGAGATTACTCCGTGGGCCCGGTGGGCCGACGGGCCTAAATGTCGTCCCTGGCTCGACATATCGGCCCATCGGCCGGCTAGGTATCGGGGATTTCGCGCAGGGGGGCGTTGCGGGGGCCGCAGGCGGCGGGGTCGAGGTCGCCGTGGACCTCCCAGACCGTCACCGGGCCGCTGTGAAGGACCGGGGCAACGGCGCGCTCGCCGCGCAGCCAGCGCGCCTCAGGTGAGGGGATCGGGTCGCCGGGGTGGAGGAAGTTGAGGAAGGGCGCGGTGACCAGATAGTCGAGGTCGGCGGCGTTGACGGCGGCGCGGAAGGCGCGGCAGGTCGGGATCGCGTTGAAGGCCCCGTGTGGGCCGTCGGCGCCCAGATATACGACCCGGTTGGAGAGATCGGTGCCATAGAAGCCGTACTGGGCGAAGCCGGCGGTGGTGCCGGCGAGGCCGATGCGGGCGTCCTCCAAGCCACGTGCCCAGCGGTAGGCAGAGTCGAGGCGCATCCCGGGGATGCTTTCGTCGGCGACCTCGTTGCGGAAGCGCTCGTCGAGATAGTGGCGCTGCACGGGGTAGCCGATCGCGACCACGACGAGCGCCAGGACCGCGAAGCCACCGGCGACGATGCCGCGGCTGGCGCCCCTCCCCCGTGCCGCCAGCAACGCCGCCGGGATGAGCACGGCGAGCACCACCAGGAGCAGGGCAAAGGGCCGATCCGGGTCGCGGACGACGGCGTCGGCGCGGTCACTGAGCAGGAGTACGACGACCAGCGCTCCCAGCAGCCCCCACTGGCGGTGCCTGCCGTCGAAGAAGCGCGGCAGCGGCGCCAGCGCCAGGCCTCCCAGCACGGCGCCGTAGACGTAGCGGAGGTTGATCCCGAACGCCTCCGGGGCGCCGTCGGCGCCGGCGGCGCTGAGCGGGGTGAAGAGATAGGCGAGGAAGCCGAAGACGACGACAGCGCCGACCGCCCGGGTAACGCGATCTCGGCCCTTCAGAAGCGCCAGCAGGCCCGCCAAGAGCGCTCCTCCCACAACCAGTGGCCAGAGCGCCCCGAAGGCGTCGTGGAGGCCGGGGAAGAAATAGTGGCGCCAGACGTCGGTGTCGGTCGCGTAGTGGGCGATGCTGAAATCGGGCCTGCCGACCTGGAGCCGCTCCGGATGCGGCAGCGAGAGCGGCCCCAGGCTCTCCACCGCCGGCAGCGGGTTGCCGGCGACGACCAGGTTGCGCAGGTACCAGAAGCCACCGGCGAGCAGGGCGGGCACGAACCACCACGCCGCTGCTGCCCACCTCCTCCCCACGGGCGCCAACACGAGGACGGCCACGCTCAACGCCGCCGCCATCGCCAGCGCCGTCACCTTCGTCCCCGCCGCCAGTCCGACCGCGAGCCCCGCCGCCGCCAGCGGCCACCCAACCGCCAGCCGATGGGCCGCAGGCGTCCAAATGGCAGACGTTTGAGGCCCATCGGCCGGCCGTTCGGCCCTCTCGCTCGCGTCGGGTTGATCTCGGCGCTGGTTCCAGGCCGTGACGAGGATCGCGATTGCGGCCAGGATCAGGGCGGCGGCCATGAGGTCGTTCTTGGCAGCCCCGGGCTCGCGCACGACCAGCACGTGCGCCTCGAGCAGGATCGCCACGGCCACGACGCTGAGATCCCCCCGCCCGTACGGCCTCCCGATGCACCAAGCAGCCAGGAAAGCGACCACAAGCCACCCGTAGTTGAGGAACAGCGACAGCGTGTCCCGTCCCACCAGCAGCATCCCGTCCGCATGCAGCAGCTCCGAGTTCTGCGGGTAGAACCAGTTCGTGAACACCGTGTCCACGTGATGCATCCCGGTCACGGAGTGGCTCTGAACCATGTCCGCCGCGAACGGCATGTGGTACCAGAGCGAATCGAAGTTGAAGATCCCCCTGTCCAGCGCGTGCTTCGTCGTCAGGGCCCAGTGCCCGACCACCAGAGCAATGACCCCGACCATGATCAGCAGGCGCCAACCGTCTAGGCCAGCGGGTCCTGTCGGTGCGGCATCCCCCACGGTGCTCGGCGGCTGGGCCGCCTCCGCGCCGCGGGGGACCCCAGCCCTACCGCCACCCACCGGATAGGCCGCGACGGCAGCAGCGAGCAGCACGCAGGCGCCGACGAGAGTGCCAGCGTAGAGGAGCGCGAAGGTCCCGAGAATCTCTGAAATCCAGATGAGGAGAGCGACAGCCACGATCGCCTCCACCAGGCGAGCCGGTGCGTCGTCCCAGCCCGGCATCAGCCGCTGCCGCAGCCGATAGGAACTGAAACCCAGCGAGAGCGCCACCACGGCGACCTCAGCGGCTCCCAGGAGGTAGGAGCCGAGGCTAGGCATGGCGAGGGCTCGAGAGGTGGCTCAGTTGCTGTGGCCGCGGAAGACCACCGGGGTCTCGCCTTCGGCGACCATCCCCTGCGCGCGAGCCATGCGGTTGATCACGATCGGATCGCCCGCGGACTGGATGCGGGTGTGAAGCCTGGTGTTTTCGCGCTGCAGCTCGTGCAGCTGCGCTTTGGCGGCGGTCGTCGCCGTGTAGGTCTTGACGAAGTCGATCGCCGGGTTGAGGTAGGAATAGAGGACGGCGGCGAGGACGAGCGTCAGCGCGATCCGGCCGACGCGATCCCAGTTGACGCGACTGGCGCCGCTGCGGGCCGCGGGGCGACGCTTGCGGGCGGCGGGCCGGCGACGGGGAGCCGATCGGTTCCGCCCGGCGTAGGCGCTCGCTGCCATGCCCGGTCCTTTGCGGCCGAGCCCCGCATTCCTTCATTTAGGAACGGCGCTGGACGAATGCCTGCAGACCGGGAAATTGCGCGGAATCGCCCAACTCCTCCTCGATCCGGAGGAGGCGGTTGTACTTGGCGACGCGGTCCGAGCGCGAGGGGGCGCCGGTCTTGATCTGGCCGGCGCCGGTGGCGACGGCGAGGTCGGCGATCGTCGTGTCCTCGGTCTCGCCCGAGCGGTGGGAGATGACGGCCGTGTAGCCGGCCTCGCGGGCGATCCGGATCGCCTCCAGGGTCTCGGTCAGGGTGCCGATCTGGTTGACCTTGACCAGGATCGAGTTGCCGACGCCGAGCTCGATGCCGCGGCGCAGGCGCTCGGGGTTGGTGACGAAGAGGTCGTCGCCGACCAGCTGCACACGGTCGCCGAGCTTCTCGGTCAGCAGTTTCCAGCCGTCCCAGTCCTCCTCGTCCATGCCGTCCTCGATCGAGACGATCGGGTAGCGCGCGCAGGCGTCCTCCCAGTAGGAGGCCATCTCCTCGGGCGAGAGGCTGCGGCCCTCGTGCTCGAGCACGTAGGCACCGTTCTCGAAGACCTCGCTGGTGGCGGGGTCGAGGGCGATGAAGACGTCGGAGCCGGGCTCGTAGCCGGCCGCCTCGACGCCGGCCAGAACGGCCTGAAGGGCGGCCTCGTTGGAGCTGAGATCAGGGGCGAAGCCCCCCTCGTCGCCACCCGCCGTGGAGAGGCCCTGCGACGACAGCGATTTCTTCAGCGCGTGGTAGACCTCCGCCCCGATCCGCAGGCACTCCGAGAAGCTGGAGGCGCCGGCCGGGACGACCATGAACTCCTGGAAGTCGACCGAGTTGTCGGCGTGGGCGCCGCCGTTGAGGACGTTCATCATCGGCACCGGCAGGACCGTCGGCTCGCCGCCGCCGTAGAGCTCGGCGAGATAGCGGTAGAGCGGCTGGGCGGAGTCCATCGCCGCGGCCTTGGCGGCGGCGAGCGAGACGCCCAGCAGCGCGTTGGCGCCGAGGCGGCCCTTGTTGGGGGTCCCGTCCAGCTCGATCATCGTCTGGTCGAGGGCGGCCTGCTCGGCGGCCCGGGCCCCGGTCAGCGCCGCGGCAATCTCGCCATTGACGTTGGCGACCGCGCGCGCGACGCCCTTGCCGGCCCAGGCGTCGCCGCCATCGCGCAGCTCGACCGCCTCAAACTCGCCGGTCGAGGCGCCCGAGGGCACTGCGGCCAGGCCGCGGGCCCCGGACTCGAGCGCGACTTCGACCTCGACGGTCGGATTGCCGCGCGAGTCGAGGATCTGCCGCGCGTGGATGGAGGAAATGGCGCTCACGGGACGCGCGAGTCTATTGACCCCAGCGGTGGAACGGCGCCTATTCGCCCGTGGGGGGCGGGGTACTGGTGGTGCCTGGCACGCCCAGCGGCAGGGCGCTTTCGTCTGCCTCTTTGAGCCCCTCGGGGCGGGGGCGCTGCGGGAGCCGTTCTCCCTGCGGTTTGAGCAGGGTCGTGCTGCCGGGCAGAGCCGGCGCCACCTGGGCGACCGGGGCAGGGCATTCTTTCGGCAGGCCGCCTTTGGGATCGGCTTCGTAGCAGGCCGGCGGAGCGCTGGCCGGGTGGCCGGAGCCGACGTAGTTGGCGCACCTTTCGATCACGAAGTCGTCAGCGCAGAAGGTCCGCGACTGCCACTTGCTCTGATATTCGGCAACGAAGTCGGAGAAGACTTCCTGGGCCAGCTGCTGGGTCAACTGGGTCTTGATTTCGTTGCTGGCTTCGGCCAGGGTTTTGACTTTCTCCGGATTGAGTTTCTCGACCTCGATCACGAAGTAATTGCCTTCGACGTCAACCGGACCGGCGACGACGCCGGTGGGACTGTCGAAGACCGCCGATTTCAGCGCCGCCTGACTCTGCAGGAGTTCTTCGGTCAGCGCCGGCTGCAGGCCGCCTTTGTCTTTAGTCGTCGGGTCGCTCGAGTATTTCGCCGCGACTTTCTTCCAGCTCGCGTCGGAGTCGTCTTTTTCGAGCGCCGCCTTCGCCGCTTCGACTTTCGCTTTGTCTTTGTTGACGACAACGCGGACATCGCGGGACTCGGCCGTCGTGTACTGCGTGTCCTTGGCGGTGTCGTAGTAGGAGGAGATTTCGGGGTTCGACGGCGGCGGGGCTTCTTTCGTGATCCCTTCCTGAATCTGGGTGCTGAGCAGCTGCAGCTTCACTTTGGCGAGAACGTCGGCTTTGCTGAAACGCGAGGTTTTGAGGAATTTCTGGAATTCGGCCTCGGTTTTGAAGTTCGTTTTCTTGATCTGGGCGAGTTCGGTGGCGATCTGTTTCGGCGTCACCGAGAAGCCGAGTTCTTCCGCCTCGCCCTGGATCCAGATCATGTCGAGGAGTTCGCCCAGCGCCGCGGTCTTCAGTTCCTCGTATTTGTCGTCGCCCGGTTTTGGCGTTTTTTTCAGTTTTGCCTGGGCGGCCTGCTGCAGCAGCGCCCGCTTGAAGTCGACTTCGCTGACCGTGCCGACATCGTCGGGAACGTGCTCGACGATCGCGACGTCGCCGGAGGGGACGCTGGGATGCCCGAGGCCCTCGGCGATCGCGTAGCCGGCGAAGAGGATCACGAAGAGCGCGCCGAAGAGGACGAGCGCAAGGCGCTGCCGACCCGACTTCCTGCTCTGCCCCGGTTTCGCTCCCACGAATCGGGCAGCATAGTCAAATCGGTTCGCGCGGGGGAGATCGGGGGTGACTCAGGCCGCCGCGGCCTCGCTGAGATGCCGCGCCTCGCGCAGGCCGGCGGTCATCGACAGCACCGCGGCCAGGCGCTCCTCCGGCTCGCCGGCGACCCGGATCGCGGCCGTCTGCTCACGCCATTCGTAGAGCGCGCCCTCCACCTGCTCGGCAAGCACGCCGGCCTGTTCGGAGTCCAGCTCGACCCCGGTGATGCTGAGCCTGCCGCCGCGGAACTCGACGCTGCGGGCGCCGATCAGGCCCAGCTCGATCCGCGCCTGCTGCAGCTTCAGCAGGTTCTCGGCCGGCGGCGGTAGCGCTCCGAAGCGGTCGCTGAGCTCGTCGCGGATCAACCGCAGCTGACCCGGCTCGCGGGCCGCGACGATGCGGCGATGGACGTCGATCTTGGCCGCCTCGAAGGGGACGAAGGTGGCCGGCAGGTAGGCGTCGACGGGGACGTCGAGGCGGACCGGCTCGGCCGCCTCCTCGCGCTGCTCGTCGTCCTCCCCCCCGGCCTCGGCCTCGGCCACCGCCTCGTCGATCATCTGGCAGTAGAGCTCGAAGCCGACCGCGGCGACGTGGCCGGACTGCTCGTCGCCGAGCAGGTTGCCGGCGCCACGGATGTCGAGGTCGCGCATCGCGATCCGGAAGCCGGAGCCGAGCTCGGTGTGGTCGGCCAGGGTCGAGAGCCGCGCTGCCGCCTCCTCGGTCAGCGCCTCCGCCGACGGGTAGAGCAGATAGGCGAAGGCGCGCTCGCGAGAGCGGCCGACCCGGCCGCGGATCTGGTAGGCCTGGGAGAGGCCGAGCTGGTCGGCGCGCTCGACGATCAGGGTGTTGGCAGTGGGGATGTCGAGCCCGGACTCGATGATCGTCGTCGTCACCAGGCAGTCGGCATCGCCGCGCAGGAAGCTCAGCATCGTCTCCTCCAGCGTGTGCTCGTCCATCTGCCCATGCGCTTCGAGGAAGCGGGCGCCTGGGACCAGGCCACGCAGCCGCTCGGCCGTTTCCGGCAGCGAGTCGATGCGGTTGTGGAGGACGAATGCCTGACCTTTGCGCTCGACCTCGCGGCTGATCGCCTTGCGGACCAGATCCTCGTCATAGGGGCCGACGTAGGTGCGGACCGGGCGCCGGCCCTCGGGCGGGGTCTCGATCACGGAGATGTCGCGCAGCCCGGCCAGGCTCATCTGCAGGGTGCGCGGGATCGGCGTCGCCGAGAGCGCCAGCACGTCGACTTTCAGCTTCAGCTGGCGCAGCAGCTCCTTCTGCTTGACCCCGAAGCGCTGCTCCTCGTCGACCACGACCAGTCCCAGCTCCTTGGCACGGACGTCGCGCGAAAGCAGCCGGTGGGTGCCGATCAGGACGTCGACCTTGCCGGCCTCGAAGTCCTTGAGCACGGCTTTCACCTCGGCCGCCGGCCGCAGCCGGGAGACGCCCTCGACCCGGAACGGCAGGTCGGCGAGGCGCTCGCGGAAGGTGCCGAAGTGCTGCTGGGCGAGGATCGTGGTCGGCACCAGGACGATCACCTGCTTGCCGTCGGCTGCGGCCTTGACGGCGGCGCGCAGCGCGACCTCGGTCTTGCCGAAGCCGACGTCGCCGCAGACCAGCCGGTCCATCGGCCGCTCCGACTCCATGTCGCCCTTGACCGCCTCGATCGCCTCCAGCTGGTCGGCGGTCTCACGGTAGGGAAAGGCTTGCTCCATGGCGATCTGCCACTCGCCGTCGGGCGAGAAGGCGTGGCCGCGGCGCTGGCGGCGCTCGGCGTAGAGGTTGAGCAACTCGCCGGCCAGGGCACCGGCGGCTTTGCGCGCCCGCGCCTTCATGTTCTGCCAGCGTTTGCCGCCCAGCGCCGAGAGCGACGGTTCGCCGCCGGCGCCGACGTAGCGGCTCAGCTTCGCCAGCTGGTCGGTGGGGACGTAGACGCGGTCCTCGCCTTTGTATTCGAGGTAGAGGTAGTCGCGGGTGACGCCGCCGACGTCACGGGTCTCGAAGCCGGCGAAGCGGGCGACGCCATGGTCCTCATGGACGACGTAGTCGCCGACCCGCAGTTCGCCGAAGGCGAGTCGCCCCTTGCCGGCGCCGGGGGCGGGCTCCTCGGTGCGGCGGCGGTGGACGAGACGGCGAAAGGGGAAGACGGCGAGTTTCAGCTCGGGGCTGACGAAGCCCTCGCGCAGGCGCGCCTCGACGAAGGCGAGTCCGGGCTCGGGCGAGATCCGGCCGCCTTCGAGCATGCGGGCATCGACCCTGTCGAGGCCGTAGCGGGCGCGCTCGGCCTCGCCGCGGTTGTCGAAGGCGACGACGGTGCGGTAGCTGGAGCGGATCAGTTTCTCCAGCTCCCCCTCGGCCTCCTTGACGCTGCGGGCAGGGGACTCGGCGCGGGCGGCGCGGAAGGCGTCCTCGTCATCCTCGCCGGCGGCGGTCAGGGCGAGCGCGGCGCGATCGGCCAGCGGCGCGGCGACGTCGACGTAGAGGTGCTGGGCGTCGTCGGCGTGCATTGCCGCGGTCGCGTCCTCCCAGTGGTCGCGCAGAGCGGGCTCGATCTCCTCGGCGGCGGCGAGGATGACCGTGGCGTTCTCGGGAATCAGATCGAGCGGGGCGCGAAAGCGGTCGAGCGGCAGCAGCTCGGCCAGGTTGGAGAGCTGCTCACCCTCCTCGGCGGCCTCCATCGCCGCCATCTCGGCCAGCTCGCGGTGCTCGGTGTCGAGCTCGGCAGCCGGCGCCAGCTCGACCCGCTCGGACTCCCCCAGCGAACGCTGGGTGAAGGTCGAGAACCAGCGCATCGACTCGACCTCGTCACCAAACAGCTCGATCCGCACGGCGCGCTCCTCGGTCGCCGGGTAGACGTCGAGGATGCCGCCGCGGACCGCGAACTGGCCGCGCTCCTCGACCTGCTCGACCCGTTCGTAGCCGGCCCCGACGAGGTCGTCGGCGACCGCCCCCAGCTCGATCTCCTCGCCCTTGGAGATGGCAAAGCCGGCGGGGCGCAGCGAGGCGTCGGGAACGGCCTCGGCGAGGGCGACGGCGCTGGCGACGACGACCGCGTCGGCTTCGGCGCCGAGCGCCTCGAGCGCATCGATCCGCAGCCCGACCAGATGCGGCGGCGGCGTCACGTGGGAGGCGTAGCCGGTCCCCCGCGAGGGGTAGAAGCGCACCCGGCGCGGCGCCAGGTAGGCGCGCAGATCGGCGGCGAGGTCGCGGGCGGAGCGATCGTCGGCGCTGACCAGCAGCGCCGGGCGGCCGGCCAGGCCACGGTCGTCCTCGAGCAGCGCCGCCAGCAGCAGCGGCCGCAACATCGTCGAGGCCCGTACGGTGACCGCCTCCCCCCCGCCCGCGGCATCGCGCACGCGGCCGGCAAGCGCGTGCACGCGCTCGTTCTCGGCGGCGATCTCGATCAGGGGACGAAGGCTCATGGCAGCAGGAACGCCCAGATCCGGAAATCCGGGGCGCCGCCCGATTCTAGGTCGAGTGACCCGCGTCCAGGGTCGACGGGCCCGAGACGGGCTGACAGCGGAAGCTCGCGGGCCGTCGGCGAGCTATCCGAGGACCGTGAACTTGCGCTTCGCGGGGGTTGTGTCGACGCCGCCGGCCGAATTGATCGCCCGGACCTCGAAGAGGTGCTTGCCGGGCTTCAGGCCCTTGTACCTCTTCGGCGATCTGCAGTTCGCGAACCGCTTGCCGTCGAGCTTGCACTGGAAGCTGGAGCCGGCCTCGTCGGAGTTGAACTTGAACGTCGCGGTGGTCTTGTCGGACTTCTTCTCTGGCCCCTTGACGATCTTGGTCTGCGGGGCGGCAGGCTTGACGTTGGCGACCCCACCGACGCAGCCGCTCGAGAACGCGCATGAGCCGCTGCTGACACTGCCCCCGCTGCCACCGCCTCCCCCAGTCGGATCTGGGGTGGTCGTCGCCGTCGGCGACAGCTCCGAGGTGCCACCGGCTTCGCTGGTCTGCGTCGCGACGACCAGCGTCCCCGTCGGGATCGCGGCACCGTAGGCGACTTTCCAGTCGCCGCCGGCGTCGGCAACGGCTTCGCCGAGGAACGATTCGAGCTCCCCGGCTTCGGCGCCGGCCTTGCGGAAGACGCGCACCTTGGCGCCGGCTTTGGCGCCGCTGCCGGCGGCTCCGGATTGCGCCGAGGCCGAGAAGGACGGTGGTTTGATGCCGCCGTTCGGGCCGTTCGGTTCGGAACCGGGAAAGGCGGCGACCAGATCGATGAAGAGGCCGTCGTTTTCGGCGCCCCAGTTCCGCGCCACCTCGTTCTCGCTCGCTTCGACGTCGACGATCTCGATCGCGGCGCCGGCACTTTCGAAGATCGCGTTTTCTTCTTCTTCCGTATCGCCGCCGACGAGGTTGCCAGTCGACGGGATCACGCCCGACCCGTCGATCCTTATCCCGGCGCCGCCGGTGCCGACGATTTCGTTGCCGAAGATCACGTTGAGGTCGTTTTCGATCAGGATCGCGCTCGCCGAGGCGTCTTCGATCAGATTGCCTTCGATCGCACTGCCTTCGGCTCCCGTCGACCCCGACACCTCGACGGCGGTTTCGGCGCCGAAGATCAGATTGCCGGCGATCCTCGCTTCGGCTTCGGTGCCTGCCAGGACGGCGACTTCTTCGCCACCGGCGGCGTCGGAGCCGTCGGGATCGACCCCGAAGCTGTTGCGCAGGACCCGCACGCGTGCTCCGCCGAGAAGGTCGACTCCGTCGTCGGCGTTGTTGGCGAAGACGTTCCCCCGCCCAGGGCTTTCGCCGCCGACGCGACCTTCGTCCGCCCCCGGCCCGAAGACGACCCCGGTCGCATTGCCGCCCGCGCTGCCATCGAGCTTCACGCCGATCCAGTTGGCGCTGATACCGACGAGTTCGGTGTCGACCACTTCGATGCCCGTTTGCGCGCCGGCGATCGCGAGTCCTTCAATTTCG
The DNA here is from genome assembly GCA_963812145.1 of uncultured Solirubrobacterales bacterium. Taxonomy (GTDB): domain Bacteria; phylum Actinomycetota; class Thermoleophilia; order Solirubrobacterales; family 70-9; genus VAYN01. Next base: position 284,881 of record CAWEUG010000001.1, on the reverse strand, counting down.
GCCGCGGTAGCGTTTTCGAAGACGAACGCGGGACCCGCTGCGGGACCGTCGACACCGACACAGGGACCGCTGAGTTCCGGCCCACGGGGGCATTCACGGCCGTTGACGACCATCGGGTGGACGATCGTCGGCAGGGAACTGCCCAATGCGATCGTGCTCGTCGCCCCGCCGTCGAAGACAGCTTCATCGAAGGCGATCCGCTCGAATTCTTCGGCGGAGACGTTTGCCTCTTCGATCGCAGCTCGCAGCGTGCATTCTTCGCCCGGGAGCAGACAGCCGACGCCCAAAGTCGCGTCGGGCTGATCACCGGTGCTGTTGACCGTGAATTCGGCACCGGCGACCGCCGGCATCGCGAGCGCGCAGACCAACGCGATCAGAGCCGCGGCGAGGGCCGCGCCTCGACATCTTCCCCCTGCTTCCCCAACCAGCACGGCGCGACTCTAACCGTCTCTAGACAGATAGGCAAGCGTTTTTAACCGCTGGGAGGGAGCTCAGCTAGTCCGGTGCGGGCAGCCCGGGGCCGGTCCGGGCCCAGTCGACCTGGCCGATGCCCTCGGCTTTCGAGCGCCCCTCGACGTCGTCCCACTGGTGCAGCAGGCGCTTCAGCTGCCCGACCGCCTCCGGCGGGTGGGCGGCGACGGTGCCGGCCAGCTCCAGGGCCGAGGCCTCGGTCGCCGCGGCGGGGGCGACGCGGTTGACGAGCCCCAGCCGCAGCGCCTCGTCGGCCCCGACGGTGCGCGAGGAGAGCAGCAGGTACTTGGCGGTCGCGAGACCGCAGAGGGTGACCAGGCGGGCCGGGCCGACCGGCACGCCCAGAGCCGCGCCCGGGAAGCGCATCCGCAGGTTGGAGCCGCCGACCCGCATGTCGCAGGCGATTGCGATCTCGGCCCCGCCGCCAACGACGTCGCCGTGGCAGGCCGCGATCGTCGGCCTCGGGAAGGCGACGATGCCGTCGTAGAGGTCGGCGAAGAGCTGCATGCGGCGAACCCCGCCCTCCTCGTCCAGCTCCTCGCGGACGTCGGCACCGGCGGAGAAGCCGAGGTGGTCGGCGGAGCTGAAGACGAGAGCCCGCACGGCGTCGTCGCCCCGCGCGACCGCGAGGTGCTCCAGCAGCTCGACCAGCATCTCGGTGTTGATCGCGTTGCGCGATTTCTCCCGTTCGAGCCGCAGCAGCGCGACCCCGTTCTCCTCGACCGAATAGCTGGTCAACTGCATCAAGTTCTCATCCCTGGAGGGTTAGAAATTGATGCAGTTCGGAGGTGGGGCTCGTTCATGCGGCGGAACCTAGCTGCTCGACCAAGCGCTCCGTCTCGTCGGCGGCGCTTGCAACCAAGGCCTCGACCTCGGCCTTCGGCTCGCGGAAGCGGCCGAGGACGTAGGCGGCAACGATCTCGGGGTCGGTCGAGTCGGGCCGGCCGACCCCGACCCGGAGGCGCCAAAACTCGGCGTCGCCGAAGCCGCGCTTGAGGCTCTTGAGGCCGTTGTGGCCGGCGAGGCCGCCACCGAGGCGGGCCTGGATCTCCCCGAAGGGCAGGTCGATCTCGTCGTGGAGCACGATCGTGCGCTCGAGCGGCACCTTCAGCGAGCCCCGGGCGGGGCCGGCCGCGGCGCCGGAGTCGTTCATGAAGGTCAGCGGCTGCAGGACGGCGACCCGGGGGCCGCCGGCGCCGGCGCGGCCTTCGGCGATCAGGCTGTTGAACTTCTGCCGTGGCCGCCCCAGCTCCCAGCGCCGTGCCAGCTCCTCGGCGACGGCGAAGCCGACGTTGTGACGGCTGCCGGCATGCTCGGGACCGGGGTTGCCCAGGCCGACGACGAGGATGCGCTCGCCCCCCTCGCCGCTTTCTTGGTGACGGCGGCGGAACAGCGACAGGTGCTACTCGCCCTCGGAGTCGCCCGAGTCGCCCTCGGAGTCGCCCTCGCCCTCGGCGCCCTCGCCGACCAGCTCGGTCTCCTCCTCGACCTCGGGCTCGGGCTCTTCCTCGACCCGCGGCGGCGAGAGGGTGACGATCGTGACCTCCTCGGGGTCCTCGGCGACGAAGGTGACGCCGTCGGGTGCCGCGATCGCCGAGAGCTGGAAGGTGTCGTTGATCTCCATCGCCGAGACGTCGGCGACGATGCGGTCGGGGATGTCGGTCGGCAGCGCCTCGACGGTGATCTCGCGGGTGACGTGCTCGAGCACGCCGCCGCCTTTGACGCCGGGCGCCGTGTCGGCTCCCTCGAGCTCGATCGCGACCTCGGCTTCGATCTTCTCGTCGAGCTTGACCGCCTGCAGGTCGATGTGCTGGAGGCTGCCGCGGACCGGGTGCAGCTGCTGCTCCTTGACGACCACCGGGACGGCTTTGGCGCCCTCGATCTCGAGGTCGAAGAGCGCCGCTCCCTCGCTGATGACCGCCCGCACCTCCCGTTCGGAGACCTGGAACGCCGTCGCCTCCGAGCCGCCGGAGTAGACGACGCCAGGCACCAGCCCCTCGCCACGCAGACGACGGGTCGTGCGGGAGCCGAACTCCACGCGGGGGGCGACCTTCAGGGTTGAACGTGCGCTGGCCATCGGACGGGAGAGAATAGAGAACCGAGGGAAATCGGAACGTGTGGCAACCTTGCGGCATGTCCGACGACTCCAAGATCCCCAAGGGCAGGGTTCGCCGCTCGGCCAAGTTGGGTTCGATCGTCGGCGTCCAGGGCGCCCGCTACGCAGGCACGAAAGCGGCCAACGTCGGCCGCTCCGAGGAGGGCGGCAAAGAGAAGCTCGAGCAGCGCCACCTGGAAACCGCGATGAAGATGGTCGGGGCGCTGGGGCAGATGAAGGGCGCGGCGATGAAGCTCGGCCAGTTCGCCTCCTTCATCGACACCGAGTTCATCCCCGAGGAGTACCGCGAGGTCTACCAGGAACAGCTGGCGAAACTGCGCACCGACGCCCCGGCGATGCCCTGGGAGAAGGTCGTCAAGGTGCTGGAGGAGGAATACGACGGCGAACCGCTGTCCGAGCTCTTCGCCGAGATCGAGACCGAGGCCTTCGCCGCCGCCTCGATCGGCCAGGTCCACCGGGCCGAGCTGCTCGACGGCCGCGAGGTCGCGGTCAAGATCCAGTACCCGGGAATCGCCGAGGCGCTCGATGCCGACCTGCGCAACGCCGGCACGATCGTGCGGCTGGCGAAGGCGATCGCCCCCGGCCTCGACGCCAAGGCGATCGCCGAGGAGCTGCGCGAGCGGATCATGGAGGAGCTCGACTACGAGTACGAGGCGCAGAACCAGCGCAGCTTCGCTCGCGCCTACCGCGACCACCCCTTCATCTACGTCCCCGAAGTCGTCACCCGGCTCTCGCGGCGGCGCATCCTCGTCACCGAGCTGGTCACGGGGATGGACTTCGAGGAGATCAAGGAGCTGCCGCAGGAGGAGCGCAGCCGCTTCGGCGAGATCGTCTTCCGTGGCAGCCTCGGCTCGATGTTCAACCTGCAGCACTTCAACGCCGACCCCCACCCGGGCAACTTCATCCTCATGGAGGACGGCCGCGTCGCCTTCCTCGACTTCGGGATGACCAAGAAGCTCGACCGCGAGCAGATCGTGCTCGAGCAGCGCGCCTTCGACGCCGCCTCGCGCGACGACCCCGAGGCCTTCCGCCAGGCCCTGCACGACCTCGGCTTCATCAAGAAGCCCTCCAAGCTCGACGCCCAGCGGCTGATGGACCATATGGGCGCCGTGGGCGGCTGGTACATCGAGGATCGCGAGATCGAGATCACTCCCCGACGGGTGATGAAGATCATCGAGTCGACCAACGACCCGCGCTCGGAGTACTACGACCTGATGCGGCGCGAGTCGATCCCGGCCGAGGAGCTGATGGGGCGACGGATGGAAATCGGCGTCGTCGCGGTGCTCGGGCAGCTCCGCGCCAAGCGCAACTGGCACCGGATCTTCCGCGAGTGGGTCTACGCCGACGCGCCGGCGACCGAGCTCGGCCAGCAGGAATGGGAGTACTTCGAGGAAAGAGGAGTCAAGCGGACCCCGGGCTTGGCCGAAATCAGCTGAGACGACCGGCCGGAACCACTCGAGGAGGAACGATGAGCAGAATCAAACGCGGTTGGGGACTGACGAAGAAGAGCTGGGCGCTGCTGAACGGGCACCGCGAGCTGATCCGCTTCCCGCTGTATGGCGCGGTCGCCACCGTGCCGCTGGCGATCCTCTTCTTCGGCCCCGGCCTCTACCTGCTCGACCAGGACTCGCTGGCCGGCGCGATCCCGCTGCTGGTGATCGGCGTCTACGTGCTCAGCGTCGTCGGTTTCTACTTCAGCGTCGGCCTCGCCGCCACCGCGAACATGATCTTCAACGGCCAGGAGGCGACGATCTCCGACGGCCTCGCCGTCGCCCGCGCCAACTTCAGCCAGATCTGCGGCTGGGCGGCGATCTCGACCGCGATCAGCGTGCTGATGGGAGTGCTCGAGAACCAGGGCGGCATTGCCGGCAACATCGCCGCGCGCCTGGTCGGCATGGCCTGGTCCCTGGTCACCTTCCTGGCGGTGCCGGTGATCGCGATCGAGGGCACCGGACCGGTCGAAACGCTGAAGCGCTCGGCCTCGATCTTCCGCCAGCGCTGGGGTCAGCAGATCACCGGCAACATCGCGATCGGCGCCGCCGTCTTCCTGATCGGGGTGCTCCCCGCGGTCGTCCTGATCGTCGCCGGTGTCGCCCTCTGGTCCTCCGCCTCCTTCCTCGGTGCCCTGCTGGTGGTGATCGGCGCCCTCGTCCTGGCGATCGCGATGCTGGTCTCGCGGGCGCTCAGCGGCGTCTTCGGCGTCGCCCTCTACCGCTACGCACTCGACGGCCAGGCCGTCGGCGGCTTCACCTCCGAGGAGCTGGAGTCGGCCGTGAAGGTGAAGAAGGGCGGCCGCAACGCGCCCCCCACGGCCACTCCCGGCACCGTCTGAGGAGACCGGTGCCCGAGCTCGAGGTCCGCGGCCTGACCAAGCGCTACGGCAAGACCGTCGCGGTCGACGACCTCTCCTTCGCGGTCGAGGCCGGGCGGGTCACCGGCTTCCTCGGTCCCAACGGTGCCGGCAAGACGACGACGATGCGGGCCCTGCTGGGGCTGCTGCGCCCGAGCCGCGGCGAGGCTCTGGTCGAGGGCAGCTCGCCGCTCGCGATGAGCGACCCCCTGCGCACCATCGGCGCCGCGCTGGAGGCCACCGCCTTCCACCCCGGCCGCAGCGGCCGCAACCACCTCCGCACCCTGGCCGCCGCCGCCCGCATCCCCCGCTCTCGGGTCGAGGAGGTGCTGGAGATGGTCGAGCTGAGCGGCGCCGCCGACCGCCGCGTCAAGGGCTACTCGCTGGGAATGCGCCAGCGCCTGGCCCTCGCCGCCGCCCTGCTCGGCGAGCCGCGGATCCTGATCCTCGACGAGCCCGCCAACGGCCTCGACCCGCAGGGGATGCGCTGGTTGCGCGACCTGCTGCGCGATCAGGCGGCGGAAGGGCGCACGGTGCTGGTCTCCAGCCACCTGCTCAGCGAGGTCGCCCAGACCGCCGAGGAGCTGGTGATGATCCGCAGCGGCAAGCTGGTCGCACAGACCTCGCTGGCCGAGTTCACCGCCGGCGCCGGCAGCCAGGTCCGGGTGCGGGCGTCGAAGCTAGACGCGCTGGAGGTCGAGCTCGCCGCCCAGGGGGCGACGATCGCGCGCGACGGCGCCGAGGCGCTGCTGGTCAGCGGCCTCGCCGGCGAGCAGATCGGCGAGCTGGCGCTGGCGCGGGGAATCGCGATCCACGAGCTCGCCACCCAGCAGCGCAGCCTCGAGGAGCGCTTCTTCGAGTTGATGGGCGAGCAGGAGCCGGGCTCGTGAACTTCCTGGGCAGCGAGTGGCTGAAGCTCTGGACGACGCGGACCACCTGGGTGATGCTCGGGATAGGCCTGCTCGGGGAGGCCCTGTTCGCCGGCCTCTACACCGGTCTGACGGCGCTCGGAGAGGTCGAAGGCGAACTGCGGGGCGGGGAAATCGCCACCGGCGTCGGCCTGCTGATGGTGCTGATGCTCGTGCTCGGCGTCCTCGTCGTCACCACCGAGTTCCGCCACGGAACCTCGAGCTCGACCTTCCTCGCCTCGCCCAAGCGCTACCCGGCGCTGCTGGCGAAGGTCGGCGCCTCATTGCTCGTCGGCTTGCTGGCCGGCCTCGCCTTCGTCGCCGTCAACGGCGGCCTCACCTTGCCGCTGATCGCTGAGCGGGGCGGCGATCTGCCTCCGACCAGCGACCTCGTCTCGGTCTATGCCGGCGTCGTCGCCTCGTTCGCGATCCTCGCCGCCTTCGGCCTCGGCGTCGGCGCGATCGTCCGCAACCAGGTCGGCGCGATCATCGCCGCGATCGCCTTCTTCTTCGTCCTCTCCCCCCTGCCCGAACTGCTGCCCGGGTCGATCGGCGAGTACTTCCCGGCCCAGGCGCTCGGCGCCCTCCACGGCCATGTCGAAGGCGACGGCGTCCTCGACCAGGTCAGCGGCGGCCTCGTCCTCTCCGCCTGGGCAGCGACCCTAGTCGCGATCGGCATCCTCTCGATCTGCCGCCGCGACGTCGCCGACTGAAACGACGGCGTATCCAACTTCTCCCCGCTATAGCGGGGTCAACTCTGGATACGCGCGAATATTCGCGGGTCGTTGGAGCAGATGCCGGCGACGCCGGCGGCGACCAGCTGGCGCATCCGCTTCTCGTCGTCGACCGTCCAGGCGATCAGCTCGACCCCGGCGAGCCTGCAGATGCGGGCGAGGCGGGAGCTGACGAGCGGGTGGTAGACCCACATTGCCTCCACGCCCAGCTTCGGCAGCTGCTGAGCCGCCAGGCCGGGCAGGCGATAGCGCATCGCCGCCAGCGCGACCGGCATCGCCGGCTTCGCCCAGCGCTTCGAGGTCCAGTCCTTGGTCACTTTGGGATAGGTCCAGCCGCGCCGCAGCTCCGGCGCCAGCTCGAGGATGCGGCCGAGCGAGTAGAGCTCCATCGTCGAGACCATCGCGCGCTCGCTGAGGCCGCGCTCGCGCAGGGCGTCGACCAGCTCCTCCTCGCGGCCGGGCAGCTTGATGTCGAGGTCGATCTCGACCCCGTCCAGGGGCGGCTCGAGGAAGGCGTCGAGGGCCTCGGTCAGGGTCAGCGGCGTCCGCCGCTCGGCGTCGGCCCAGTCGTGGGCGACGACCAGCGGCGCCCGCTGCTCCAGCGGCAGGTGGGCGTCCCGCAGCCAGAGCACGTCGAGCTCGATCGTGTCGACCCCCGCCTCGACCGCGGCGCGGAAGCTCTCCAGCGTGTTGCCCGGGGCGATCAGGTCGGCGCCCTTGTGGCCGACCAGTCGCAGCTTGCTGGGTGCTTCGGCGGCCAGGGCCCTAGAAGAGCTGGTTCTCGCCGGCAAAGATCTCGGAGACCGAGTCGTCGGTGAAGATGCGGCGGATCGAGTCGGCGAAGGTGCCGGCGGTGGAGAGCACGGTGATGTTGTCGGGAGCGCCGGGACGCAGCGGCAGCGTGTCGGAGACGACGATCCGCTCGATCCCGGAGCTCTCGTAGGCGAGGCGCTCGTAGGCGGGGCCGGAGAAGACGCCGTGGGTGGCGCAGGCGATCACCTTCGCGGCACCCTCGTCGAGCACCGTCTGGGCCGCGGCGCAGAGGGTCCCAGCGGTGTCGATCATGTCGTCGACCAGGACCGCGGTGCGACCCTTGACGTCGCCGACCACGTAGCCGATCTCGGCCACCTGCTGGGCCGGGCGCTCCTTCTCCATCACCGCCCAGTGAGTGCCGACGCGGCGGGCGAAGTTGCGGGCCGTCTTGACCCGGCCGGCGTCCGGCGAGACGATCACCAGCTCCTCTGTCAGTTTCTGGTCGACGAACCACTGGGTCAGCATCGGCATCGCCGTCATATGGTCGACCGGGACGTGGAAGAAGCCCTGAACCTGGCCGGCGTGGAGGTCCATGGTCAGGACCCGGTCCACCCCGACGCCCTCCAGGCACTTGGCGACGATGCGGGCGGTGATCGGCTCGCGCGGGGCCGACTTCTTGTCCTGGCGTGCGTAGCCGTACCAGGGCATCACCGCGATGATCCTGTGTGCGGATGCGCCCTGGGCCGCGTCGATCATCGTCAGCAGCTCGATCAGCGAGTCGTTGGGGGTCATGCCGCTCTGCTCGTTGGCGCAGGTCGACTGCACGATGAAGACGTCGGCGCCGCGGATCGACTCCTCGTAGCGGCAGTAGACCTCGCCATTGGCGAAGGTCTTCAAGGTCACCTGCCCGAGGTCGATATCGAGCTTGCCGGCGACTTTGGCGGCAAGGTCCAGCGAGCTGCGACCGCCGAAGACCATCATCCGCTTCGAGTAGTCGTGAGGGATCGCGCTGGACACCTGCGGGCGCTCTTCGATCGTGCTCACGGCTTCTGTTCCTCTCGCATCTTCGCGGCCTTGGCAGCCGCGTATCCGTCGATGTTCCGCTGCGCGTTCTCGCTCACGGCCAGCGCCCCCTCGGGGACGTCGTCCTTGACCACCGCGCCAGCGCCAGTGTAGGCGGAGTCCCCGACCTCAACCGGCGCGACCAGCATCGTGTCGACGCCGATCCGCACGTCGCGGCCGATCGTGGTGCGGCTCTTGCGAAATCCGTCGTAGTTGGCGGTGATCGTGCCGGCGCCGAGATTGCTGCCGGGGCCGACGTCGGCGTCGCCCACGTAGGCCAGGTGCGGAACCTTGGAGCCCTTGCCGATGTGCGAGTTCTTGATCTCGACGAAGGTGCCGGCCTTGGCGCCGGCGTCGAGCACGGCGCCGGGCCGCAGGTAGGCGAAGGGGCCGACCGAGCAGCCGTCGCGAACGTCGCACTCGGCCAGGTAGGAGTGGACGACGGTGGACTCGATGCCGACGGAGCTGTCGATCAGCGTGGTCAGCGGCCCGACCACGGCGTGGGCGCCGACCTCGGTCTCGCCGCGCAGGCTGGTGCCGGGCTCGATGCGGACATCGGCACCGATCTCGACCCCGGCGTCGATCCAGGTGGAGCCGGGGTCGACGACGGTGACGCCGGCGAGCATGTGGGCCTCGAGCAGGCGGCGGCGGGCCTCGGCCTCGACCGCCGCGAGGTCGACCCGGTTGTTGACTCCCATCGTCACCGCGAGATCGTCGGCGAGGTGGGCGGCGACCGTGTGCCCCGCCGCGCGCAGCGCCGGGAAGACGTCGGGCAGGTAGTACTCGCCCTGGGCGTTGTCGTTGGCGAGCGTGGCCAGCGCGGCGGCCAGCGGCGGCGCGTCGAAGGCGTAGGTGCCGGCGTTGATCTCGCGGATTGCCAGCTGCGCCGGGTCTGCATCGCCCGCGGCTTTGGCCTCGACCACGCGCTCGACCTCGCCGGAGGCGGCGCGGACCACGCGGCCGTAGGCGGCGGGGTCGTCGAGCTCGATCGTCAGCATCGTCGCCGCTGCCGGGGAGGCTGCGTGGGCCTCGAGCAGGGCGGCGATCGTCGCGGTCGAGATCAGCGGCACGTCGCCGGAGAGGACGAGGACGGTCTCGCTGGCCTCGATCAGCGGCAGGGCGGCCCGGATCGCGCCGCCGGTGCCGTCGGCCTGGGGCTGCTCGACCGTCTCGACGCCCTCGGGGAGACCGGCGGACAGGTCTCGCCCGGGCGAGACGATCGCGGCGACGCGTCCCGCCCCGGCCTCCCGGGCAGCCAGAATCGGCCAAGCGACCATCGCCCGTCCGCAAACGGGGTGCAGCATCTTCGGCGTGGACGAGCGCATCCGAGTGCCCTCGCCCGCCGCCATGACCAGGACGGTGGGGGACGTCACCCCACGGATCGTATTAGCGCAGCGCCACTCGCGGTCGAAAGGTCAGGCGCTGCGAGACAAATCCCGGCCGACCAGAGCGACCGAGGTGAGGGTCCAGCCGGCGAAGATCAGGTCGATGCCGACCAGGAGGCCGATCGCCCAGTCGGCGGAGCTGGGGAACTTGGCGAGGACGAGGATGCCGATCAGCAGGCCGCAGACGCCGCTGAGGCCGACCAGCCCAGCGTTCTGCTGGCCGCGGGCGAGGAAAGCGACGGTGACCCTGGTGATGCCCATGAAGAGGAAGTAGATGCCGAGCACCAGGGTCAGGGTGAGCGTCCCGTTATGGGGTTCGACGATCAGCCAGACGCCGACGATCACGGTCAGCGCCGCCCACAGCAGTCGCAGCACGACGGTCCCGATCGAGTGGGCCGAGAAGGCCGCGGCGACTAGGAAGGCGCCGGCGACGACGAGGATCCAGCCGATGAAGATCGCGGTGCCGACCGCGGCCACGGCGGGCACGACGATCGCGACGCAGCCGACGAGGATCGCCAGCACGCCGACGGTCAGCAGAGCCTTCCAGCTCCTGGCCAGGCCGGCGCGTATCTCCGGGTCCATCGACGCTCCTCCGATCTCCACGAGAAAAGCCTAAGCGCCGCCGCGGACGCGCCCCGGGCACGGCGAAGCTGGGGAGCCCGGACTCGAACCGGGACGGCTGGCACCAAAAGCCAGTGGCCTACCATTAGCCGACTCCCCAGCGAGCCCTGAGTTTTACTCCTCCGTCGCGGTTCTGGCCACTTTGCCGCCCTTGCTGCCGGGCTCCAGCGCCGGGCCGCGGGGCGAGGCGATGCCGAGCACCCGCATCGCCTTGAGGCCGAGGCCGAGCTTCTCGCGGCCCTCGGTGGCGGAGACGTCGTGGCCGCAGAGCTCCTTCACCCGCTCGAGCCGGTAGCGCACGGTGTGACGGTGGGTGAAGAGCTGTTTGGCGGTGGCGGCGACGTTGCCGTCGTTGTCGAGGTAGGCCTCGACGGTCTTCACCAGCTCGGTCTCATACTGCTCGTCGTAGCTGGACAGCGGCTCGATCGTCTCCGCGTAGAAACGTTCCAGCTCGGCCGGGTCCTCGCTCATCGCCGGCAGCAGCAGCCGGTAGGCGCCGGTGTCCTCGAAGGCGAGCAGCGGCCGGCCTTCGGCCTCGCCGACGTTGACCGCCAGCCGCGCCTCGCTGCCGGCCCGGTAGAGGTCGACCGGGTCGGCGCAGCGGCGGCTGCGGCCGCTGGTGATGTGGAAGCCGGAGAGGCTGTCGTCGAGCTCGCGCGCCAGCCCGGCGGCGGCGCGGGCAAGCCGCTCGTCGTCCTCGGCGGGGACGATCACGGCCAGCTGGGCGGCGGCCCCCTCACCGTCCTCGGCGCTCGCCAGCGAACCCTGAGCCAGCGAGCGCAGCGCCCGCAGCGCCAGGGTGAGGACCCGCTGCCGCCACTCGCCCGTCTGCGCCGCCCGCGGCGCCACTCGCAGCACCAGCACGCCGGCACCGCGCTCGAGGTCGGCGCCGAGCTCGGCGGCGCGGGCGAGGATGTCGCCGCGGTCGGTCACCTGCCGCGCGAGCACGGCGGCGACGAAGGCACTCGCCACCTCCTCGCTCTCCCACCCGGGCGAGCGAGAGCGCTCCAGCTCCAGGGCCAGCAGGGTCGTCACCATGCGGGCGATCGCGGGGTCCGGCGCTGCCTTGGCCCGGTAGCGAAGCTCGCCGACGGCGGAATCCGCCACTCGCAGCTCGACTGAAGTGACCCCTTCGCCGCCCGAGAGCAGCTTCTTCTCCTGGTCCGGCGAAGCCCCGGCCACCGCGAGCACGGCGCTGGAGCGGTCGATCAGGGCGACGCTGGCATCGAGCAGGCGCGCCGCCGCGCGCGCGACCGCGGGCAGCCCGGCGCCCGACTCGACCGCTTCGGAGAGCGCGTCGAGCAAGCCAAGATCTTCAGCTTTTGCAGGGATTTCAGCCCCCTTCGACGTTGCCGTCATGGGCTCATTATCCCCAGCCCGGCACCGTTGCCGGACGTGACACGGGGATTGGCGCCCTACTTGCCGTTGACGAAATTCGAGATGTCGGGGTAGTAGTAGACGATCACCAGGCCGACCAAAACCCCGACGACGAGCAAGGCGGCGAGCACGAAGAGGGAGAGGAATCCAGCAGCCGCCTTCTCCCAGATGCGACCGTGGGCGCTCAGCGCCGGGGCCAGGATCAGGGTCACGAAGGCGACCAGGCAGACCAGGCCGGCGGCGCCGAAGAGGAAGTACTGGTGGTCGATTTTCGCCAGGGCGTAGAGCATCACTGCCTGGGATTCTGCCGCACCTGGGAGATGACGAGGCCGAAGGCGGCGCAGAGCGAGAAGCAGGCGGCGCCGAGCGCCCAGCCGGCGCTGACGTCGCTGAGGTAGTGGACGTTGAGGTAGACGCGGGAGAGCCCGACCAGGATCGTCAGCGCGAACCCGGCCGTGACCACGGCGGCGCCACGCGCCATCCCCGGTCGCAGGCGCAGGACGATCGTCACCGCCAGCCAGATGTAGAGGACCGAGTGGGCGGCGTGGCCACTGGGGAAGGAGGAGCCAGATGCGGAGGCCAGAGCGCCCTCGGGACGCGGCCTGTCGACGGCGTCCTTGACCTCGTGGATGCCGATCTGGGTCAGCGTCATCCCAGCCAGCAGCACGCCGAACTCGGCCCAGCGGCGCCGAGCGAGGAGAAGCGCCGCGCAGACGACGGTCAGGCTCCAGGTGAAGGCGCCGGAGCCGAGGAAGGCGAAGACCTTGGAGAAGTCGGTGAACCAGCCGGCGCGGAGGCGCTCGGCGAGTTCCATCGCGGTGACGTCGCCGGGGGTCGGCCCCGGCTCGCGGCCGACCAGGACGGCATAGGCGACGAGGACGAAGAGGGAGACGGCGAGAACCGCCATCAGCGAGGTGAACTCGAGGCCGAAGGTGCCGCCGGGGGTGACCCGGTCCCAGAGGAACTGGAACTGCGGCCGGTAGCGGCGCCCGAGCGCGACCAGCCAGCGCGTGGCGACATGGCCCTCCATCCAGCGCGCCGCCGCGACCCGGTTGGCGGCGACCCGGAAGTGGCGGTAGAGGAAGACCGAGCCGCCGACGACGACGATCAGGGTGCCGAGTAGGAAGGCGCCTTTGCCGGCGTACTCGGCCCCGGTCTCGACGCTGCGCGAGAAGAAGTAGCCGATCAGGATGTGGGCGCTGGCCCAGAGACCGGTACCGAGGATGCTGTACGGCACGAAGGCGCGGTAGCGCATGCCCGAGCTGCCGGCGATGAAGGGAGCGAGGGCGCGGACGAGGCTGATCCAGCGGCCGATGAAGATCGTCTTGCCGCCGTGGCGGGAGAAGTAGTCCTCGACTTTCTCGAAGCGCTCGTGGCTGATGCCGACGCGGGGGCCGTGGCGCAGCACGAACTCACGCCCAAGTCGGCGGCCGATGAAGAAGCTGGTCGTGTCGCCCATCCAGGCGGCGAACCAGGCGATCGCGATCAGCAGGTAGATGTCGATCGCGCCCTGGCCGGCGACGGCGCCGCCGAGCAGCATCGTCGTCTCGCCGGGAACGACGAGGCCGATGAAGGCGCCGGTCTCGGCAAAGGCGAAGAAGCCGACCAGCAGGTAGGTCCAGGCGCCGAGGGCGTTGGAGATCTCTTCCAGCAGGGTCTGCAGATCGAGGCTGCCGAGCTCGCGACTGACGAAGTAGTAGAACAGCGCCACGATCGCGATGGCGATCCCGATCAGCAGGTGTTTGCGGCTGCTGCCCTCGCCGCCCTCGCCCGGCATCCTCACGGCAGGAACACCCCCTTCGCGCTTCGCTCAATCGCGTTCATCATCACCGGCTATCTCGCTCATTCGCTCCCGCGCTCGTGCCCGCCTCGCAGACGATCGCGTCGTCGCGGTCGATCGCTTCCGCCGCGGCGCGAGCGGCGGCGAGGTCGGGGAAGAGCCCGACCGCGGTCGGGCCGGAGCCGCTGAGCAGGGCGACGGGGGCGCCGGCTTCGCGCAGCTCGTCGAGGGCGTCGCCGATCGCCGGGCGCAGCGAGCGAGCCGGTGCCTCGAGGTCGTTGACGAGCAGCTCGGGATAGGCGAGCGGCGAGGCACCGGCGCCGGCCGCCTCGCGCAGGCGAGCGGCGAGGGCCTCCAGCTCCTCCGGCTCACGGCCGACGGCGAGGCGATCGGCCTCCGCGAAAACCGTCGCGGTGCTGAGGCCGCCGCCGTCGGGGAGCAGGACCGCCACATGGGGAGCAGGCTCGGGCAGCGGCTCGACCAACTCGCCGGCACCGCGGACCAGGGCCAGAGCGGGCCGCAACTGCGAGGGCACGTCCGCGCCCAGCTCGGTCGCCAGGCCCTGCAGGTCGCCGACCTCGTCGCCGGCAAGGCGCAGGATCGCCGCCGCGTCGGCGCTGCCGCCACCCAGCCCAGCGGCCACCGGCACTCGCTTCTCGATCTCGACCCGCAGCGGGGCTCGTTCCCAGCCGCGCTCGCGCAGCGCCGCCAAGGCCCGGCCGGCGAGGTTCTCGCCGGCCACGCCCGGACACACGACTTCGTCGCTCTCGGCCTCGCGGACCTCGATCAGATCGGCCAGCGCCAACGGCTCGAACAGCGAGCAGAGCTCGTGCAGGCCGTCGTCACGACGGGCGCCGAGATAGAGGCAGAGGTTGAGCTTGGCGGGGGCGTGGACGAACATCGCGGCGGGCATGTGGCGTCAGGCGTTCCCCTGGAGCTTCGCGGACAGGGCGGCGAACTGCTCCGGGGACAGGGCCTCGGCCCGTGCGTCTTCGGCCAGTCCCAGCTCGGCAAGCGCCGCCCGCGCGGGCGCCAACGAGCCCTTCTCGCCGTGCTCGAGCGATCGCGCAAGGGACTTGCGGCGGTGGGCGAAGGCGGCGCGCACCAGGGCGTGGGTCGCCGGGTCGGCGGCCGGCCCGATCCGGCGCAGGCCGAGGATCGCCGAGTCGACGCGGGGACGCGGCCGGAAGACCGCGGGGTCGACCTTGCGGACGAGCTTGACCTCGCAAGCGAGCTGCGCCACCACGCTCGGCGAGCCGTAGGTGCGGCTGCCCGGGGCCGCCCGCAGCCGGTCGGCGATCTCACGCTGGACCATCACCGTCCAGCTTTCCAGCGACGGCAGCCGCTCGATCGTGCGCAGGATCAGCGGCGTCGCCACCGAGTACGGGAGGTTGGCGACCATCGCCGTCGGCGCCGGCTCGAAGCCGGCGAGATCGAGCTTCATCGCGTCGCCCCAGTGCAGGCTGACATTGGCCAGAGCGGCGATCGGCGCCAACGCCGGCCCCAGGCCGCGGTCGATCTCGACCGTGTGGACGTGGGCGGCGACGGCCGCGAGGCGCTCGGTCAGCACCCCCTCTCCCGCCCCGACCTCCAGCACCACGGCATCCGCCGGCAGGCCGGCGTCGCGGACGATCGCGTTGAGCAGATTGGGATCGGCGAGGAAGTTCTGGCCGAGGCGCACCAAGAGCGTGGCTACCAGCCGAAGAGAGCACGGGCGTTGGCCTCGACCGTGCGCTCCAGATCCTCGTAGGAGACGCCGCGCACCGCAGCCACCAGGCGGGCGGTGGCGACGACGTTCGCGGGCTCGTTGCGTGCCCCGCGCTTCTCCTGTGGGGTCAGGTAGGGAGCGTCGGTCTCGACCAGGATGCGGTCCTCGGGAACCTGCGCCGCCGCCTCGCGCAGCGTCTCGGCTCTGGGGTAGGTGACGTTGCCGGCGAAGGAGCAGTGCCAGCCGCGCTCGGCGGCGTCGGCGACCCGCTGCGGCGCCGAGAAGCAGTGCAGGATCACCGGGTGGCCAGGCGCCCTGGCGTCGAGGGTGGCGAAGATCTCGTCGACCGCCTCGCTGCCGCCCTCGGGGTCGCGGGCGTGAATCACGATCGGCAGCTCGAGCTCGCGGGCGATCTCGATCTGGGCGGCGAAGGCGCGTCGCTGCTCGCCCGGATCGGCGCTGTCGCGGTAGTAGTCGAGGCCGGTCTCGCCGATCGCCCGCACCTTCCCGTGAGCGCCGAGGCGGGCGATTTCGGCGGCGGCCGCGTCGTCGAAGCCGCTCGCCTCGTTGGGATGGCGACCGACCGCGGCGAAGACCCCCTCGTGCCGTTCGGCGGCGGCGATCGCCGCCGAGTTGGTCTCGGCGTCCATGCCGACGGTGAGCAGCCGTGCGACGCCGGCCTCGCGCGCAGCCGCGATCACCTCTTCCTCGTCACCGTCGCAGAGGACGAGGTGGGTGTGGGAGTCGATCACCCGGGAGAGTCTAGGAGCGAGGAGGGCCCGCGCGCGGGGGCGCGGGCCCGTCCGTTGGGTCCCGCCCTAGTGAGCGGGGCAGGCGTAGGGACTCAGCGCCGCCGGCAGGCTCGAGGTGCCGAGCGAGAGGCCGGGAAGGCCGAGCACGGCGAGGCCGTCGATTCCGCTGTTCAGCGAGTTGAGGCCACCGGTCAGCAGCGAGGCTTGCGTGCAGAGCGAATTGAGCGCAGGCACGCTGTCCACGGCTTTCGTCAGATCTTCGTTGTCGAGTCCGCCAAGGGTCGCGAGAACATTCGACAGCTCGCCGTCATCGACCCCTTCGAGAACTTTTTCCAGAACCCCGACCTGCGAGGTGAGGGAGACGATTTTCGTTTCCAGGGTGGCCACGCCGGGCCCAGCGCTGCCGTTGGCTCCCGCAGTGCCGACCGCTCCAGGCGAACCCTGAGATCCCTGCGCGCCGCTCGTGCCCTGCGCGCCGGTCGAGGCCGTGGAACCAACATCCCAGGCGAGCTGGCGTTCCCCGCGCCGGCACTTCCTGTTGGCCGGGACCACCCGCATCGCGCCCTTCGCCTTGCCCTTGACCCGGTAGCAGGCATGGACCTTGCCGTCCTGGCCCGGCGCCGGTGCCGCGACGGCGCTGCCGGCGAGGGCGAGCGACATCGAGGCGACCAGCGCCAGCGAGAGAAAGAGGGAGAACGAGCGACAGGGGGATTTGACATGTTCTTGAGGTACCGCGTTCGTCTTCATGTCGCCCTTTTCGGCTAAAAAGAATCAAAAGATCAGGAATTAGACCTTTGATCGAGCTAGTTTGGATATTTGTCCCCCGGCGGCGTTCGATTTGGTCCCTCTGTTGCACCCCCGGGCTCGAATAGCCTTCGCCAATGGCCGACCCCGCTGACTACTACCGCGAGATCTACATGCGCGGGCTGGGCGGCGAGACGCCGCTGATCCCGGTCTCGGTCGCCGAGCTGGAGCGCCAAGCGGTAGCGGCGATGGAGCCGCGGGCGGCCAATTACGTCGGTGCCGGCGCCGGGAGCGAGGACACGATCCGCGCCAACGCCGCGGCCTTCCGCCGGCACCGGATCGTGCCGCGGATGCTGCGCGACGTCGCCAGCCGCGATATCTCGACCACGGTGCTGGGAACGGCGATGCTGGCGCCGCTGATGCTGGCGCCGATCGGCGTCCAGAAGGTCGTCCACGAGGAGGGCGAGCTGGCCACCGCCCGCGCCGCGGCCGCGGTCGGGACGCCGATGATCGCCAGCACCGCCTCCCACTTCACCCTGGAGGAGATCGCCGCGGCCGCCGGCGAGGGCGCCCCTCGCTGGTTCCAGCTCTACTGGGCCAACGACCGCCGGCTCGTCGAGAGCTTCGTCGGCCGCGCCGAGCGAGCCGGCTACGGCGCCATCGTCGTCACCGTCGACACCTTCCTCCCCGGCTGGAAGCCGCGTGACCTGCAGCAGGCCTGGCTGCCCTTCCTCGAAGGCTCCGGCAACGCCAACTACCTCCAGGACCCGGTCTTCCGCGAGGGCCTCGAGAAGACGCCCGAGGAGGACCTTGGGGCCGCCACCGGTCACTACCTCGGCGTGCTCTCGAACCCGGCCCTCGCCTGGGACGACCTCACCTGGCTGCGCGAGCAGACCGCACTGCCGATCCTCGTCAAGGGGATTCAGCACGTCGACGACGCCCGCGAGGCAGCGCGGCGCGGACTCGACGGCATCGTCGTCTCCAACCACGGCGGCCGCCAGGTCGACGGCGCCCTCGCCTCGCTCGATGCCCTGCCGCCGATCGCCGCCGCGGTCGGCGACGACCTGGCGATCCTCTTCGACAGCGGCGTCCGCAGCGGCGCCGACGTCCTCAAGGCACTCGCGCTCGGTGCCGACGCGGTCTGCCTCGGCCGCCCCTACGTCTGGGGCCTTGCGCTCGCCGGCCAGGCCGGCGTCGAAGCGGTGCTGAAGATGACCCTCGCCGAGCTCGACCTGACGATGGCCCTCTGCGGCCTCACCAGCCCCGACCAGCTCGGCCCGGACTGCCTCGCCTCCTGAACTGCATCAATTTTTCCGGCCTACCAGCCTCAAAAATTGATGCAGTTCGATCGTCGCGCGCCTAGTTCTCGATCTTCGGGAAGAGCGCTGGGATTCGCTCGACGCCCTGGCCGCCGGGGCGGGACCCCAGCTCGGCCAACTCGCGGCCCTCTTCGCGGAGGGCGGCGAGCAGCGTCTCGGCGCTGCGCGGTAGATAGGGGACGAGCAGCAGCGTCGTCACCCGGATGCCCTCGACGAGGTTGTAGAGGACCTCGTCGAGGCGCTCGGGATCGGCCTCGTCCTTGGCCAGCACCCACGGCTGCGTCTCCTCGACGAAGCGGTTGAGCCGGCGCACCAGCTTCCAGGCCTCCTCCAATGCCTGGGTCAACTCGGCCCGGTCGAGCAGCTCGCAGAACTTCGCGACGACGCCTTCGAAGTCCTCGGCCAGCACTGCATCGACCGCGGCGACCGGGACGGTGCCGTCGCGGTAGCGCTCGACCATCGCCAGCACCCGGCTGGCCAGGTTGCCGTAGTCATTGGCAAGCTCGGTCTCGTAGCGGGCCTCGAAGCCGGCGGTGGAGATCGCTCCGTCCCCTCCGAAGCTGACCTCGCGGAAGCAGTAGAAGCGCAGCGCGTCGGCGCCGAAGCGGTCGATCACGGCGAACGGGTCGAGCACGTTGCCGAGTGACTTCGACATCTTTTTCTCGCCCATCATCAGGTAGCCGTGGATCGCCATCCGCTGCGGCGGCTCGAGGTCAGCCGCCCACAGCAATGCCGGCCAGATCACCGCGTGGAACTTGAGGATGTCCTTCGCCATCACGTGCAGGCTGGCCGGCCAGAAACGCTCGGTCAGGTCCTCCCCCTCGCGGGCGAAGGTCAGCGCCGTGACGTAGTTGAGGAGGGCGTCGAACCAGACGTACATGCGCTGCTCCTGATCCCAGGGCAGCCGCATCCCCCACTTCAGCTTCGGCCGCGAGAGCGAGACGTCCTCCAGCCCCTGCTTGATGAACGAGATCGCCTCGTTGCGGCGGAAGCCGGGGACGACGAAGTCGGGGCGGCTCTCGTAGAGCTCTTCGAGGCGCTCCTGGAAGGCGGAGAGGCGAAAGAACCAGTTCTCCTCGCGTACCTTCTCGAGCGGGATCTCGTGGATCGGGCAGGTGTTGCCGGGGCCCAGCTCGCGCTCGGTTTTGAAGTCGGCGCAGCGCGGGCAGTACCAGCCCTCGTAGACCCCCTTGGTCACCCAGCCGTTGTCGTAGACCCGCTGCATGATCGTCGCCACCTGCTCGGCGTGGCGCGGGTCGGAGGTGCGGATGAAGAAGTCGTTGGTGGCGTCGATGATCGGCATCAGCGCCTCGAACTTGGCGGCGTTGCAGTCGGCCAGCTGCTGCGGCGAGATGCCCTCGCGCTCGGCCGCCGTCTCGATCGGCTCGCCGTGCTCGTCGGTGCCGGTCAGGAAGAACACGTCCTCGCCGCGCTGGCGCATGTGGCGGGCCAGCACGTCGGCGGCCATCGTCGAGTAGGCATGGCCGAGGTGCGGCTCGGCGTTGACGTAATAGATCGGCGTGGTGACGTAGTAGCTCATATGCGTTTGCCGGCGCGGTGTCAGCGCCGGCTGCAGGTCGGTGTCGACTTCACTTTCGCGCCTCGCGCCCGGTCAGCGCTTTGTAGAGGTCGTTGGCGCGGGTCCCGGTCAGCGCCGCGACGACGCTGGCGGCGGCGCGCGGGCGGGCACCGGACTGGACCAGATGGCGCAGGGCGTCGACCGCGAAGCCGACGTCTTTGTCGTGGGAGTCGGAAGCGGCCGGCCCGATCACCAGCACGATCTCCCCCTTGACGTCACCGCGGAAGCGCCGGGCCAGCTCCCCGAGCGAGCCGCGGGCGACCTCCTCGTGCATCTTCGAGAGCTCACGGCAGACGGCCGCCTGGCGATCGGGCGCGAGCGAGGCCAGCGCCGCCAGCGACTCCCCCACCCGGCGCGGCGACTCGAAGGCGACGACGGTCTCGGTCGAGCGCAGCACCCGCTCCATCTCGCCGGCACGGCGCGGCAGGAAGCCCTCGAAGCGCCAGCGATCGGTCGGCAACCCGGAGGCGACCAGCGCCACCGGCACGACAGAGGGCCCAGGCAGGACCGTCACCTCGAGGTCCCGTTCTATGCAGCGGTGGATCAGCTTGTAGCCGGGG
Organism: uncultured Solirubrobacterales bacterium; assembly: GCA_963812145.1. Classification (GTDB taxonomy): domain Bacteria; phylum Actinomycetota; class Thermoleophilia; order Solirubrobacterales; family 70-9; genus VAYN01. The sequence goes on along the minus strand of CAWEUG010000001.1, from coordinate 264,662 downwards.
TCGGAGATCGCCGGCATGCCGGCGTCGGAGACGAGGGCGACGATGTCGCCGCGCTCGATCCGCTGCGCCAGCTCGGTCGCCCGCGCGGTTTCGTTGCCCTCGTGGTTGGAGACCATCCGCGGCGCCGGGCGGATGCCCAGCTTGTCGAGCAGCGAGCCGGTGCGACGGGTGTCCTCGCAGGCGATGCAGTCGGCGGAGATCAGCGCCTCCCGCACCCGCGCCGTGACGTCGTCGAGGTTGCCGATCGGAGTCGGGCAGACGACCAGCATCCCCGGCATCAGCCCCGCCCCCGCTCGAGCTCGACCCGCGCCATCGCCGCCGCGCCGATCATGCCGGCGTCGTTGCCGAGGGTCGCCTCGAGGATCGGCGTCGCGTTCATCGGGTTGAGAGCGCGTTCGCGGACCTCGCGGCGGGCCGGGTCCAGCAGCAGGTCGCCGGCGGCGATGACGCCGCCGCCGACGACGATCGCGTCGGGCTGGAAGATGTTGGCGAAGCTCGAGCAGGCGACGCCGAGCCGGCTGCCGATCAGCTCGAAGACGGCGATCGCGGTCTCATCGCCGGCCAGCGCGGCCTCGGTAACCGCGGTTCCGTCGACCTTCTCCCCCGCCGCCAGCAGCTTGCCGAGGGCGGAGTCCGGCGCGCTTTCCGCCGCCGCCGCCCCCTCGCGGCCCAGCGCCGTGCCCGAGGCCAGCGCCTCGACGCAGCCGTGGTTAGGGCAGTTGCCCTGGCAGGGAGGGCCGTCGGCCTGGATCACCGTGTGGCCGAGCTCGGCGCCGGCACCGGTTGCGCCGCGGAAGATCTCGCCGCCGAGGACGAGGCCGCCGCCGATGCCGGTTCCGATCGTCAGCATCACCGTGTTCGGCTTGCTCTGCGCGGCGCCGTAGAGGTACTCGGCCAGCGCCGCGACGTTGGCGTCGTTGTCGACGAAGACCGGCAGGCCCGACCCGCTCGCCGACCAGGTCGCGAATCGGTAGGTCGTCGATCGGCAGGTTGACTGCTGAGACGGCGACCCCGCGGTCATGGTCGATCGTCGCCGGGATCCCCAGGCCGACCGCGATCGCCTCGGGACGCGCGTCGCGCGCCTCGCTCACCTCGCGCACCAGCAGCTCGACCAGCTCGTCCTCGTCCTGCCCGGTCGAGGCCTCGCGGCTCTCGTAGAGGACCTCGGTTCCGTCGAGCACGCCGACGAGCACCTTCGTCCCGCCCAGATCGACCCCGATCGTCACGCCGGTGTTCATCGGCGATTGGGGGCTGGAAGGCGGGCGACCGAAGACATCGCCATGATTTCTAGCCCTTTTATGCCCGACAGTGGAGAGCAGCGGCCTTCAGGACCGCCCGACTACAAGGTCTACCGGTCCCGCAAGGGCCTCTTCTCGCGGCTGCGATCGGCCGACCTTGCGGGCCTGCGAGAGCGCGCAAAGCTACCTGGCAAGCGGCCTGGCAAGAATCGCGAGCCGCGCCAGGGGCGCCGTCTGCCGCGTCCAGGCGGCGGCGTCAAGCGCGTCCTCAAATGGGTCGGGATCGCCGCTTTGGGATGGATCTTGCTCAGCTTCCTCGCCTTCGCGGTCTCGGCCCAGCTGCAGTCGTTCAAGCTCTCCGGCGAAGCTAAGGACGCCCTCCACGGCAACCCGCTGCTGCTGCCGAGCGCGCAGACGATTCTCGTCCTCGGCACCGACGCCCGCCCGCCCGACACCAAAGAGCCGGTCGGCGTGCCCTCGGAGCAGTGCTTCGAGCAACAGGCCAACGGCGACTCCCCTCACGACCCCTGCAGCCAGGGCGAATTCCGGGCCGACACGCTGATGCTGATCCGGGCCGGCGGTGGCGCCTTCCGCAAACTCTCGATCCCGCGCGACAGCTACGCCGAGATCCCCGGCCAGGCGCCGCAGAAGATCAACGGCGCCTACGCCTACGGCGGCGCGGCTCTGCAGATCAAGACGATCGAACAGTTCCTCGACGTCGAGATCGACCACGTCGCGATCGTCAACTTCACCGGCTTCGAAGACCTGATCGACGCGGTCGGCGGGGTCGAGGTCGACCTCCCCCACAAGCTCTGCGCCGACATCTCCGGCGGCTCCGGCGGCGGCCAGGGTGGTATCACCCTGCACCTGAAGAAGGGCGAGAACACCCTCGACGGCGAAAAAGCGCTTGCCTACTCGCGCATCCGCAAGCCCAGCGAATGCCCCGGCCCCGGCAAGAGCGCCTACTCGTTCGGCTACGACGACATCGACCGCGAGAAGGCCCAGCAGGCGGTAATCAACGGCATCAGGGGCCGCCTCACCGATCCCCTCCGCGCCCCCTACAACTTCGTCAAGGGACCGATCATCGGCTGGAGCGCGCCGAAAGCCTTCGTCAGCGACATGGGCTTCCTGACGATGCCGCAGCTGGTCCTCGCCGCTGCAATCGGCGGCAGCACCCCCGCCGACGTCCTCTGCGCCAATCCCAACGCCTGCCCCCCCGGTCCCGGCGGCAGCATGGAAGTGCCAGAGTCGGTGCGGCGCCAGGCCGTCAACCGCCTCCTCAACGGCTAGTCGACAACCCGAGGTCTGAGTTGAGGACCCTCTGGGGTCCCAAACTCAGACATCGTCAGTCCGCAGCAGCGGCCTTGGGCTTGGAGTCGCTCGCCTTCGACTCGCCGGGCTTCGAGTCGGACCCGCTGGAGTTGGAGTCCGAGCCCGAGTCGGAGCCCTTCGACTCCTTCGAGCCGTCCGCGCCGTTGCCGCCCTTCTTCTTCTTGCCGTAGTCGGTGTTGTAGAAGCCGGAGCCCTTGAAGTGGACGGCGGGCGAGTGCAGGACGCGCACCGCCGGAGCGCCGCACTCCTGGCACTCGGTCAGCGGATCGTCGACCATCTTCTGGATCACGTCGAAGACGTGTCCGTTGTCGCACTTGTACTCGTAGATAGGCACGGGCTGCGGGATTATCGCAGCCGCTACGGTTCCGGCATGTCCGCCGCCGAGCCAGAGACGCGCCCGACCGAGGTCTCGATGGAGGAGATCGTCGCGCTCTGCAAACGGCGCGGCTTCGTCTTCCCCTCTTCGGAGATCTACGGCGGTCTCGGCTCGACCTACGACTACGGCCACTACGGCGTCCTGCTCAAGGGCAACGTCAAAGCCGAGTGGTGGCGGGCGATGCTGCAGGAGCGCGACGACGTTGTCGCGATCGACTCGGCGATCCTCCAGCACCCGCGGGTGTGGGAGGCGTCGGGCCACCTCGAGGGCTTCACCGACCCGCTCGTCCAGTGCCTCGGCAAGTGCAAGCGGCGCTGGCGCGAGGATCACCTGCGCGAGGCGGTCGAGGCCGAAGGCGGCGACCCTAGCGCCGAGCTGAAGTGCCCCGAGTGCGGCGGCGAGCTCTCCGAGCCGCGCCAGTTCAATCTGATGTTCCAGACTCACGTCGGCCCCGTCGCCGGCGAGGGCTCCGAGGTCTACCTGCGGCCGGAGACGGCGCAGGGGATCTTCATCAACTTCAAGAACGTGCTCGGCTTCGCCCGCAAGAAGCCGCCCTTCGGGATCGCCCAGATCGGCAAGTCCTTCCGCAACGAGATCACCCCCGGCAACTTCATCTTCCGCACCCGCGAGTTCGAGCAGATGGAGATGGAGTTCTTCGTGCCGCCGGCCGACGCCGAGCAGTGGTACCGGACCTGGATCGAGGAGCGCGAGCGCTGGTACACCGACCTCGGCATCCGCCCCGACTTCCTGCGGGTGCGTCCGCACGACGCCGACGAGCTCTCCCACTACTCGTCGGGGACCAGCGACGTCGAGTACCTCTTCCCGATCGGCTGGTCGGAGCTGGAGGGGATCGCCAACCGCGGCGACTTCGACCTCAAGCAGCACGCCAAGTTCAGCGGCGAGAAGCTCGAGTACTTCGACCAGCAGACCAAAGAGCGCTACGTCCCGCACGTGATCGAGCCCGCCGCCGGCGCCGATCGCGCCACCCTCGCCTTCCTCGTCGACGCCTACGAGGTCGAGGAGGTCGAGGGCCGCCAGCGCACGGTGCTGCGCCTGCACCCGCGCCTTGCCCCGGTCAAGGTCGCCGTCCTCCCGCTCGTCTCCAAGGAGGGCATGCCCGAGAAGGCCCGCGAGATCTTCGGCGACCTGCGCCGCAAGCTCCCCGCCGAGTTCGACGAGGGCGGCTCGATCGGCAAGCGCTACCGGCGCCAGGACGAGATCGGCACCCCCTGGGGCGTCACCGTCGACCACCAGACGATGGAGGACGACACCGTCACCCTCCGCGACCGCGACTCCCTGGAGCAGACACGGGTCCCGATCGAGGGCCTGGGCGACGAGCTGGTCAGGCGCCTGAACCAGCCCTGGCGCAGCCCCAAGCTGGGCTCCTGAGCGTCGCCCCGAAGCGGTGGCGGCGGCTTGCGCCTAAAGGGGCAATGCCCTTACGGTCGAAGCAGTACGCACCTGTCCTCTAACGAGCATGAATGGAGACCATGGCCTACGAGATGAAAATCCGCGGCACCGAGCACGAGGTGAAGGTGCGCAGCCCGTGGGCGGTCGCCCTGCTGCCGATCATCACGCTCGGCATCTACCACCTGGTCTGGTGGTACAAGATCAACAAGGAGCTGAAAGCGTACGGCGAGGCCAAGGGCTTCGACCTCGGTCAGAACCCGACCAACTCACTGCTGGCGCTCTTCCCCGGCGGCCTCATCATCATCCCCGCGCTCGTCACCTATTGGAACGGCACCAAGCGTGTCCAGGGCGCTTCCAAGGTCGCCGGACACGAGCCTGTCAACGGCTGGATCGCGCTGCTGCTCTACCTGTTTCTCGCGCCGGGGATGTGGGCCTACCTCCAGGTCTCGCTGAACCACATCTGGGAGCAGGAGGCAGAGGCGCTGCCGGGCCACGAGCCGCCGCCGGCCTCCGAGGAGATGCCGCCGCCGGCCCCGCAGGCCTGACTCAGGACTCGATCTCCAGGTCGACCTCATCGATGCAACGCTGGGGCTCGGAGTGAGCCCGGGTGTGCCACGGCCCGTCGTGCACCGAGACGTCGGTGAGACCGCCCAGCGGTAGGCAGCGCCAATCGCCCAGGGGCAGCAGGCCACGGCTGCTGCCACCGGCAAACTGAAAGAAGAGCGCCCGCTGCTGGCCGGCCCTGGTGCCGATGACGTGGGGACACATACGCCGCTGGTGGCCGGCGTACGTGGCGTGCACCTGCCGCCGCTCCTCGATCGCCCGGCGCACCAGCGCGTACGTGTCCTCCACCGCTACGTCGCCGACTGCGTCAGCCCGACCACGTTGCCCTCGGGGTCGAGGAACTGGCCGAGGGTGATGCTCTCCATGATCGTCTCCGGCCCCATCACCCGGGTGCCGCCGAGGCTCTCGGCCTTGGCCAGCGCCGCCTCGACGTCAGGCACCTCGACGTAGAACGTGATGTGACCCTCGTAGCCCTCCGGGCCCTGGCCGATCCCACCCGCGATGCCCGGTCCGACCGAGCCCTCCGCGGCGTCGACCAGGCCGTACTTCATCGGGTTGTCATCCTTGACCTCCCAGTCGAACATCTCGGCGTAGTAGCTCTTCAGCTTGTCGCCGTCCTTCCCCACTACCTCGAAGTGGACCACCGGCTGTCCCATGACTCTCCCTTCGTCGATTTCATTGGGCTGCAAGGAACTCTTCCACCGCGTCGGCCTCTGCTTCTAGCGCTGGGGCCGCCTTCTTGCTGACCTTGCCGAGGGGCTCGATCGTGACCTTGCCCCCGGCATACCTCCAGGTGGCGACGGCACGGCCGTCGACGAGGGCAAAGGGACGGAAGATGCCGTTGATCGTCACCAACAGCTTGTGCGGGCCGACGACTTCATCGCGCGAGGTCCAGCCGAGCAGCAGCGGGTCATAGGCGCCGAGCAGACGCGGCGCCGGGTGCGGCTCGGCCGGCGGGCGCTTGGCGAGGTCGACCAGCCCGTCCTCGCGCTCGACCAGCTCGGAGGCAATCGCGCCGAGTCCGGCGCGGGCGTCGCGGAGCGGCACTCCCGCCCATCTCGCCAGGTCGCGATCGTCGGCCGGGCCGTGGCCGACGAGGTAGCGGCGGGCGAGCTCGGCCAGGGCCGCATCGCGGTCGACGGGCTTCTGCGGACCGAGCCAGTCGTGGACCAGGACATAGGCGTGCTGCTTGCCGAGCATCGGGCCACGCACCGATATCCCCCGCAGGGCGGCGAGGAACATCAGGTGGATGAAGGCTTGGGCCGCGGTCCGCACCTCGGCGGCCTCGAGCCTCTCCTTCAACTGCATACCGGTCAGCGGCCCCTCCTCGGCGAGCGAGCGTTCGATCGTCTCGATGCCCCGCTCCACCGCCCTCTCCGAGACCCCCTCCTGGCGCAACCGCCGGGTGCTGCTGGTCAGCAGCTGTGGCGTCGTCAGCGCCTGCAGCAGTGGGTAGTCCTCGCTGCGGACCAGGTGCAGGGTGCCGCGATTGAGCCAGGTGATCAGCAGCGAGCGCTCCTCGCTCAGTTCGCGGTCGACGTCGGCCGCGCGGAGCCCAGTCGTGCGAGCCCGGACGGCCAGGCGGGCGCCGCGCGGGTCCTGTCCCTGCACCGCTAGCAGTCGCTCGGCGACGTCCACCGGTCGCTTCAGCGGCGCACCCGCAAGCGCCTGGGCGGTCAGTCGTTCGGCGATCGGCGCACGCATCACGGGCCCGATGATGGCGGCTGGCGCCCGCTCTAGGGGGGCGCTACTTGACCGCGAGCAGGTCGACTACGAAGATCAGCGCTTCGTTCGGGCCGATTATCGGTGGCGAGCCGGTCGGGCCATAGGCCAGGTCCGCCGGGATCAGCAGTTCGCGACGGCCGCCGACCTTCATCCCGGCGATGCCCTGTTCCCAGCCGGGAATGACTTGGCTGAGGTTGAAGGTGGACGGTTCGCCCCGGCTCCAGGAGGAGTCGAACTCTTCCTTGGAGTCATAGCCGACGCCGACGTACTGGACGGAGATTTCGTCGTCGGACTTGGCTTCGGCGCCATCGCCTTCGACGATGTCGACCTGCTCCAGCTCCTCGGGAGCGCCGCCGCTAGGGACGGTCACCTCGGGCTTCTTGCTCAGGTTGGTGTTCTCACTCGACGCCTGCGTCGAGGAGGAGTCGTCGTCGCTACTGCCGCAGCCTGCCACGGCCAGCGTCAGCGCCACGCACAACGCGATGATCAGCATCGGTCCCCTGCTCACGGCACGCATCCTACCCAGCGTTGCAAAATTCTGCTTGATCGTTCAGCCCTTGCCGGAGAGACGGTCCCAGAAGCGGCCGAGTCCACCGCGCTTGGAACCGGCGAGATCCGCCGGATTGACCTTGAGCGAGCCGGGATTGGCCTCGGGCGCGCCCAGCTGCGCCGCCTCGGCCGCATCGATCGTCAGCACCACCCCGCGCTCGTAGATCTGCCCCACCTCGGGCGCGTCGACGAAGCGGTGGCCGCCGGGGCCGGCGGTCGTGTCGAAGACGATGCCGTCGAACATGTCGAGGTTGGGCGCCGACATCACCCGCACCACCCGGCCCAGCTTCTCGCCGTCGCTGGAGTAAACCGGCACGCCTTTGCTCACCGCGAGGTAGGAGCTCGGCTCCCCTAGGTCGTCCATGGGGCCGAGCCTAGCGGACGCGCCCAGCGCTTAGACTCCCTCGCGGGAAGCAAGGAATGGGACTGAACCTCGCATCGATCGTCACCGAGAGCGCCGCGAAGGTGCCCGACAGCCCTGCCATCCGCCTCGGCGACACCGAGCTGAGCTACGCCGCCCTCGACGACCTCAGCGCCCGCATGGCGACGGTGCTGGCCGAGAAGGGGCTGGGCCCGGGAGATCGAGTCGGCGTGATGCTCCCCAACGTGCCGGAGTTCCCGATCGCCTACTACGGGGTGCTCCGAGCCGGCGGAGTGGTGGTGCCGATGAACGTGCTGCTAAAGCGGCGTGAGATCGCCTTTTACCTCGAGGACTCCGGGGCGAAGCTCCTGCTGGCCTGGCACGGCTTCGCCGCCGAGGCCGAGGGCGGTGCGGCCGACGCGGGCGTCGAGCTGATCGAGGTCGAGCCGGGGAGCTTCGCGACGCTGCTGGCCGAGCATGAGCCCACCCCCGGCCTGGCCGACAGCGACGAGGAGGGCACCGCGGTGATCCTCTACACCTCGGGAACCACCGGCAAGCCGAAGGGTGCCGAGCTGACCCACCACAACCTGCTGCGCAACGCCCAGATCTCCGGTGAGACGATGACCGAGATCCGCGAGGGGGACGTCGTCCTCGGCTCGCTGCCCCTCTTCCACTCCTTCGGCCAGACGGTGAGCATGAACGGCTCGCTACGGATGGGCGCCTGCCTGACGCTGCTGCCCAAATTCGACCCCGGCGAGGCACTGGCGACGATCCAGCGCGACGGCGTCACCCACTTCCAGGGCGTGCCGACGATGTACGGGGCGCTGCTGCACCACCCCGAGCGCGAGAGCTTCGACACCTCGACCCTGCGCAGCTGCGTCACCGGCGGGGCCTCGATGCCGGTCGAGGTCCTGCGCGGCTTCGAGGACGCCTTCGACGCGATCGTGCTCGAGGGCTACGGCCTCTCGGAGACCTCACCGGTCTCCTCCTCCAACCACCCCGACATGGAGCGCAAGCCGGGCTCGATCGGGACGCCGATCAAAGGGGTCGAGATGCGGGTCGTCGACGAGGACGACAACGAGGTCGCCCAGGGTGAGGTCGGCGAGATCGTGATCCGCGGCCACAACATCATGAAGGGCTACTGGCAGCGCCCCGACGCGACCGCGGAGGCGATGCGCGGAGGCTGGTTCCACTCCGGCGACATGGCCCGGGTCGACGAGGAGGGCTACTTCTACATCGTCGACCGCAAGAAGGACCTGATCATCCGCGGCGGCTACAACGTCTACCCGCGCGAGGTGGAGGAGGTGCTCTACGAGCACCCGCAGGTCCGCGAAGCGGCCGTGATCGGCATCCCCCATGACGAGTGGGGAGAGGAGATCGGCGCCGCCGTCGTCCTCCATGAGGGCGAGGAGCTGGACCCAGAAGACGTCAGCGCCTACGTCAAGGAACGCATCGCCGCCTACAAGTACCCGCGGCTCGTCTGGTTCGTCGACGAGCTGCCCAAAGGCCCGACCGGGAAGATCCTCAAGCGCGAGATCGACCCGCCCGAGCCCGCCTGAGCGACGCCGCCGGCCACGCTTGGCCAGCCAGCCAGGATTCGCGCTAGGCTCCCCCGACCGGGGCATGCAACACCAAAAGGAGCAGAGATGAGCGTCGCTTCCCAGAGCTTGATGGACAACATCACCTACGAGGATCTCTACCGCCGCTGGGAGGGGGGAACTGGAGCGCCTACGACCTCGACTTCGCCGGCGACCGCAAGGGTTGGGACTCGCTCAGCGACATTCAGCGCCGCTCGGCGATGTGGATCTACTCGATGTTCTTCTACGGCGAGGACCGGGTCGCCGACACGCTCGCCCCCTACATCACCGCCGCCCCGAGCGAGGAGCAGGCCTACTTCCTCGCCACCCAGCAGGTCGACGAGGTCCGCCACTCGGTCTTCTTCCATCGCTTCTTCAAGGAGGTGATCGGGGTCGGCGGCGATTCTCTGCAGTCGACTCTCGCCTCCACCCTGCCTCAGCTCAACTGGGGCTACCGCGGTGTCTTCGACCGCCTCGACCTGATGGCCGAGGAACTGCGCAAGGACCGATCGATACCCAAGTACGCACAGGCGATAACGCTCTACCACCTGATCGTCGAGGGCAGCCTGGCCCAGCCCGGCCAGCATTTCATCGAGGACTTCTTCTCCAGCGAGGAGACGATGCCAGGGTTCAGCGCGGGGATGGTCAACGTCTCCCGTGACGAGCAGCGCCACATCGGCTTCGGCGTCAAGGTCCTCTCCGAACTGCTGAGCGAGGGCGCGCCCGGCTCCGAGGAGAACCGCGCCGCCGTGGTCGAGCTGCTGCGCGAAGTCCTCCCCTACGGCCCGGCGGTCTTCTCGCCGCCGAACCTCGACCGCGAGTACACCGAGTGCTACGGCTTCAGTCTCGAGGACATCTTCGCCTTCGGCCTCAAACTGATCCGCCAGCGCTGGCGCACGATCGGCTTCCCGACCGAGGAGATGCCACCGGGTGTCTTCCCGTTCGATCCCGAGATGTCCGAGGAGGGAGTCGCCGCCAACCAGGTCAAGTTGATGATGGCCGGGATCCTGGGCCCACCCGACGGCCCCAAGCCCGACGCCTCCCCGGAGCTGCAGCGTCTCTACTTCGACGTGATCAGCCGCTTCGTCAACCCCGGCGCCGCGAACGGCTCGCCGCTGGTCTACCAGTGGCAATTCAGCGATGCCGACCCCTGGCACCTGACGATCGACAACGGCTCGACCCGGGCCGAGCCGGGCAAGGCGCCGTCCCCCGATCTGGTTTTCGAGGCGAGCTGGGCGGACTGGGTCGCCTTCGGCAAACCGGACGTCAACCAGATGAAGATGCTGCTGCAGCGCCGAGTTCGCCCGCGTGGCAGCCTGCGCGAGCTGGCGCGGATGCGCAAGGTCTTTCCCTCCTAGCCGGAAGCGATGTCCGGCAAGCGCTGGGCAATCCTCGCCGGGGTCGCACTCGTCGCCATCGCCATCGCGGTGGCGGCCGCGGGGTGGCATTTCTCCTCGGCGGTGCTGGTCCCCGACCACTCGGCCTGGCCGGCCGAGACGGGCGTCGAGGCGCTGCCGCCCGGCCGCATCGTCCTCGAGCGCACCGACGACAGCGGGCGCCCCGGGGTCTACGGGCTCGAGTGGCTGGGTGGACGCGCGGTCGCCGGCGCGGTCCTGAGCGAGGACGAGGAGACGGTGACGCGGCGGCTGCGCGCGGTCGACGGCTACCTGGCGCCGGGGATGGAGGTCGCCCTCGACCCGAACGTCTACGCCGGCGACCCGACCGAGGCGCTGGGCGTGCCGTCCTCCACGGTTCCGATCCACGGCGAGCTGGGACCGATGCCGGCCTGGCTGGTCCCCGGCCGCAAAAGCACCTGGGCGATCATCGTCCACGGCATCAACAGCACCCCCCAGACGGGCTTGCGCGTGATGCCGGCGCTCCACCGCGCCGGCCTGCCCACGCTGCTGATCACCTACCGCGAGGACCTCGGCGCCCCACCCAGCCCGGATGGCTTTCACCATATGGGCCTGACCGAGTGGCGCGACCTCGCCGCCGCCGCCCGCTACGCCCTCGCCCACGGGGCCAGGCGCCTGGTCCTGGTCGGCTACTCGATGGGCGGCGCGATCGTCAGTCAGTTCATGGAGCGCTCAGCGCTCGCCCCGCGGGTAGCCGGCCTCGTGCTCGACGCCCCCGCCCTCGACTGGAAGGCGATCCTCTCCTTCAACGCCACCGAGATGGGCTTCCCCTCCTTTGCCGCCCTCCCCGTCGAGTGGGCGATCGGCACTCGCATCGACGCCGACTGGGAAAGCCTCGATGCCCTCCGCCACCCCGGCGATTTCCAGCTCCCGACCCTGCTCTTCCACGGCACCGAGGACGAGGTGGTGCCGATCTCGACCAGCGAGGATTTCGCCGAGCTCCTGCCCGACCGGGTCACCTACTTCCGCGTGCCTGAGGCGGGCCACACCGAGGGCTGGAACGTCGACCCGGCGCTCTACGAACGCCGATTGAGAGCCTTCCTCGATCGCGTGGTTCCCCAGTAACGCATCGCGTCCCAAGGGAACCACGGAACGGAGAAGCTCAGGAGATCGGCGGGCGCTTGTCTGCCCAGGGCCGCTCGGCCTCGAGCTGGGCGGCAAGGGAGAGCAGGGTCGCCTCGTCGCCGGGCCGGCCGATGATCTGGACCGAGAGCGGCATCCCGTCGGCGGCAAAGCCGGCCGGGACCGCCATCGCCGGGTTGCCGAGGTGGTTCCAGGGGACGCAGTAGGGATAGAAGCGGCTCATCCCGAGCACGGTGTGCAGGGCGCTGCGGCCCTCCCAGCGGCGGATCGGGATCGCGGTCCCGCCCATCGCCGGGGTCATCAGCACGTCATGGGTGTCGAAGATCGCGTTGATCCGCCGCGCGTCCACCTCGCGCCCCCGCATCGCCCGCTCGTAGGCCGCGTCGGGCAGCAGGCTGCCGAGCCTGCCAAAGCCACGGGTGCGGCGTTCGAGGCGCTCGGGATGGGGAACTTCGGCGACGGTGTCAGAGACCCCGCGCAGAAAGCGCGGGGTGATGTTGTTGCCGACCCCGCCCCACTCGGGATCGCGCTGGACGACCTCGTGCCCGAGCGAGCCGAGCAGCCCGGCGGTGTCGGCGACCGCCGCCTTGACCACCTCGGAGACGGTTGGCGGCGCCACCGCGCGGGGGGCGAGCGTCGACCAGGCGACCCGCAGCTTTCCGGGCGCTGCCTTGGCCGACTCGACGAAGGGACGATCCGGGGGCGGCGGCGCGCCCGGCTCCTCCGAGCCGCCGGAGGTGATGTCGAGCCAGAGCGCGGTGTCGAGCACGGTGCGGCTGATGCAGCCGTTGACAGCCAGCCCATGCCAGCCTTCGAGCACTGGGGCGAGCGAGACCCGGCCACGCTGTGGCTTCAGGCCAAAGAGGCCGCAGGAGGCAGCCGGGAGGCGGATCGACCCGCCGCCGTCGCCGGCCGACGCGATCGGCACCAGGCCGGCAGCCACGGCGGCGGCGCTACCGCCGCTCGAGCCCGCCGGTGAGCGCTGCGGGTCCCAGGGGTTGCGGGTGACGCCATAGGTGGCCGACTCGGTGAAGCCGCAGATCGCCATCTCCGGCAACAGCGTCAGGCCGAGCACGATCGCCCCCGCCTCGCGCAGGCGCCGCACCATCTCCGAGTCGGCCTTGGCGGGCTCGGTAAAGGCGTCGGTGCCGTGGGTGTTGATCTCGCCGGCGACGTCGACTTCGTCCTTGATCGCGATCGGCACACCCAGCAGCGGACACTCGTCGCCACCCTTGATCCGCGCTTCGGCCTGCTCGGCTTCGAGCAGCGCCCGTTCGGCGAAGACGACTCTGAAGGAGTTCAGCCGCGGGTCGAGCCGCTCGATCCGCTCGAGATAGAGGCGCACCAGCTCGGTCGGCGAGACCTCACCGGCCCGAACCATCTCCGCCTGCCGCGCCGCCCCCGCAAACGCAATGTCCTGATCGGCCACGCCGCAATCCTATGGGTCGATGGGCCGATTTCCCACGACATGCGTGGGATTTCGGCCCATCGGCCGGCGGTTCAGGCCTCGGCGGGGGCTGGTGCAGGCGGGGGCGCGGGGTCGCCGCCGCCCTCGAAGCTGAGGTTGGGCAGGAGGCGATCGAGCCAGGCTGGCATCCACCAGTTCCAGTCGCCCATCAGCTTCATCGCCGCCGGGACCAGGATCAACCGCACCAGGGTCGCGTCGAGAGCGATCGCAACCGCGCAGCCCAGGCCCAGCTCTTTGATCGAGGGGACGCCGGTGAGGACGAAGACGGCGAAGACCGAGGTCATGATCAGCGCCGCGGAGGAGATCGTGCGGGCGCTCGAGGAGAGGCCCTCGGCAACCGCCCGCTCGTTGTCGCCATGGGCGAGGTAGCGCTCGCGGATGCGCGACATCAGGAAGACCTCGTAGTCCATCGAGAGTCCGAAGACGATCGCGAAGATCAACGGCACGTTGATCGTGTCGAGGGCGCCGAGGCTTTCGAAGCCGAGCAGGCTGTCGAGCCAGCCCCACTGGAAGATGGCAACGAGGACGCCGAAGGCGGCCCCGATCGAGAGCAGGTTCATCAGCACCGCCTTCAGCGGCAGCACCAGAGAGCGCAGCATCACCATCAGGACGATGAAGCTGAGCGCGAGGACGAAGCCGACGATCTTCCAGAACGAGCCCGAGATCTGCAGGCGGACGTCGTTGGTCCGGGCAGTTTCGCCGCCGACGTCGATGCTCGCCACGCCGGCCAGGGCACTGGCCGGTACGAAGGAATCGCGCAGGCGGTCGACCAGCGCCGTGGCGGCATCGGTATCGCTGGCGGCGACCGAGGTCGCCTCGATCAGGACGCTGTCGCCGGCGTAGACGGGCGCGGTGACCCCGCTGATGCCAGCCTCTCCACGCAGCTCATCGGTGAACTCGAAGATGGCACGACGGTCGGCAGCAGCAGCGCCAGCAGCGCCGGGGAAAGTGGCGACGAACTGGATCGGGTCGGCACCGCCACCGAGCTGCTCGGCGACGAGTTCGTTGCCGAGCCGGACGTCGCTGCTCTTGGGGAACTGCTCGAGCGCGGCAGTGCCGGTCTCCATCGACAGCACCGGTGAGGCAAGCAGGAGCAGGACCGCGGCGGACCCGGTCGCGGCGAGGACGGGGCGAGCCATGACGCGGCGGGCCCAGCGATCCCAGAAGCCGGGCCGCTCGGCGCCGGGGGCAGCGGCCACGGGCTGTGGGCGCCGGAAGAGCCGGTACTTGACGAAGCGCAGGACCCTGGCGACCACCCCGCCCGGCATCACCCGGTCGCCGAGCATCGCGATCAGCGCCGGCAGCAGCGTCGTCGCGGTCAGGATCGAGACGGCGACGACGGTCATCGCTCCCAGCGCCATCGAGCGCAGCGCCTGGTTGTCGACCATCCAGAGGCCGGCCAGGGAGACGATCACGGCGAGGCCGGAGAAGGCGACGGCGAGGCCGGAGGTGGCCAGCGCCTCCGAGCGCGCTTCGTCGCAATCGCGCCCATCGCGGCGCTCCTCGCGGTAGCGGGCGAGGATGAAGAGCGAGTAGTCGACGGCAACGCCGATCCCGATCATCGAGGCCATGTTGGTAACGAAGACCGAGGTCGTCATCTGCAGCGAGATGAAGTAGATGAGGGCGCCGGTGACCATGACGCTGACGAAGCCGAGGGTCAGCGGCAGCGCCGCGGCGGCGAGCGAGCCGAAGACGACGAGCAGGATCAGCGCCACGATTGGGAAACCGCCCGCCTCCGCCTTGGCCAGATCTTCCTTGGAGAGCTCCTGCATCCCGGCCCAGACGGTGGGCTGCCCCGCCAGGTAGGTGGTGACCCCGCCCTCGGCGGTGCCCGGCTCGAGGCCTTCGCGCAGGTCGACCGCCGGGTCGATCAGCTCGTCGGGGGCGACGGCGCTGGAGACCGGCAGCAGGGCGCTGTCGCGGCGTTGGAGCCCCAGCTCGGCGCGGCGCGCGATCGGCGGCGGCAGGGAGATGCCCTCGACCTTGCCGACCTCGCGCCGGACCCGGTCCACGGCGGCGGTCCGCTCGGCGGCGCCGGCGTCGGGCTCGGCCCGCAGCAGCACCGCGATCCCGGTGGCCTCTCTGGCAAAGACACCCTGCATCGAGTCGGCGACCGCCTTCGACTGGCTGCCGGGAACGTCGAAGCCGCCGCCGGTGAGGTGTTCGGTCTGGCGTGCGGCAAAGGGCAGGGCGGCAACGACGATCAGCACCCATATCGCGAGGACCCAGCGCCGGCGCCGGCCGAGTACTCCCGCAAGTCGGTTCATTCCGTTACGCATTGGCTGGTTGGCCAGCTTTTCGCACCGTCGCGCAGCGGTCTGTGAGTGGCGTCACTCGGAGCTAATCGAGCAACTACTCGGCGACGAGCAGGTACCGAGCCGAGGCGGCGCCGGCAGCCAGCGCTGCCGTGTTGTCGCGCTCGGGATCGGAGAGGGCCTGCAGGGCGAAGCCGTCGCCGACCGCGAACAGGTAGGAGACGATCGCCTCCGCCTCGAAGCGAAGCTTGAGCACGCCCTCGCGCTGCTTTGCGTCCAGCACCTCGGCGACGTGGGAGCGGGTGCGCTCGAAGAGCTGGCCGACCTCATGCTGGATATCGGGATTGCGGCGGCCGGCGCTGAACAGCTCGTAGAGGAGCAGGAAGAAGCCCGGTTCGTTCTCGATCATGTCGGTGAGACTGGCCACGAGGACGTCGAGGACGTCGTCGACCGACTTGGCCTTGGCGAGCCGCTCGTCGAGGCGGGAGATGCGGATCTCCGCGTCGCGGCGCACCACCTCGACCAGCAGCCGCTCCTTGGTCCCGAAGTAGTAGTGCAGGAGGCCCCGACTGACACCCGCCTCGCGGGCGACGTGCTCGAAGGTCGACCCGGCGGCGCCGCGGCGGGCGACGCTGTCGCGCATCGCGTCGACGATGCGCTGCGCCTTGTCGCCGCTCAGCTCCCGCTCTTTGGTTGCCGCCTCCATATCTAGGTCAGTCTAGTGCTGGGCCTGACGACTTCTGGGGCCGCCAGGCAAGGACGCAGGGAGCGTGGCGTGCTCCGCACGTGAGCGACCGAGGACGCCGTATGGCGTCCCCAAAGTCGTCAGGAGCCGTTGATGCTCGTGCTCGAGGTGTACTCGAACTCCTCTTCGGCACCGAAGAGAGTGTCGAGCACGGCCTTGCGGGCGCCCTCGCTGAGGACCAGCGCGATCGCCCCGGCAACCAGGCCGACGAGGAGGAAGCGGCCGATGCCCTTCTTGCGCTTCGGCGGCTTGCGCAGGCGCTCGGATGCCTCGCGCAGGCTCTCGGCCGCCTCGCGCAGGTCCTTCTGCACCTTCTTGTCGCTGGTCACGGCCTTGACCGCGCCCTTGCCGTTGCCGGTCGCGCGGCCGTAGGCGCCCTTGGCGGCCTCGAAGGCGTCGCGAAGGCTGTCGCGCAGCTCGTCGTCCTCGATCAGGCGCTGCACGTAGGGATTCTCACGGGCAGTCTCATAAATGTCGCTGGCGCGCGTCGCCGTCGTCTTGCTCATGCCATCTCCTCGCTGGATTCCGGGGCTGTTGCAGGATAACCCTCTACCCGATCACGGGGGAGGCGACTCAGCCCGGCCCGACGCCGTCGAGGAGGACGCCGACGTTGCGGAAGTTGAGATCGGCGTCGCGCAGGCGGCGCAGGCGCAGCGGCGCCAGGCCCGGCCCGGGCAGCTCGAAGTGCCTGATGTAGAGGCGACCGGCGTCCTGAGGCGCCGTTTCGCGGAAGCCCGGCCCGAGCAGCTGCCCGGGAGGCGGCGGCACCCTGCCATCGGAGACGAAGTCGACTTCGTGGACCAGCCAGTCATAGCCGTCGGCGGGAGTGACCTGGATCGCCCCGGTCGAGAGGTAGTAGCGCAGGGAGGCCTCGCCCAGGACCCAGGTGACCGTGGCCCGAGGCGCCTCCGGCTCGCCGATCCTGGCGGCGACGACATCCCAGTCGGGGCGCTGCAGATCGGGGGAAAAGCCGGCCCAGACGCAGAAGCCCAGCGAGTAGGCGAGCAGTGCCGCGCCGATCGCCGCGCCGAGGCGCCGGGCCCCGGGCAGGGTGACGCCGATCGCGATCGCGACCAGCATCGGCACCAGCGCCGGCAACACGTTGCGCGCCAACAAGAAGTCCTTGCTGGGAGCGCTCAGCGCCACCAGCAGGGGAATTGCGATCGCCGCCAACAGCAGACTCAGCGGGATCGCCGCCGCACGACGCTCATCGCGACTGCCGCGAAGCGCGAGCAGGGCCAGCGCCATCAGACCCAGGGCGAGCGGGGGGAACGCCAGGGCCGGCCGCTGCGGGCGGGCGATGATGTCCGTGGTCTCGCCGCTGACGAAGGTCGCCGCGGTTTCCCAGAGGCGGTGCCCGAGCGTGAAGTTGCCGATCCATTCGGCGTGTCCGTAGGACATCTGATGGATCGCCAGGGGCGCCAGCGCCAGGCCGAAGAGGGCGACGATTCCCAGCCCCGGCGCACTTGCCCGGCCGTGGCGTCGCAGCAACCAGATCGCCTCGACGGCGACGACGAAGACCGCGAAGTAATGGCTGGCGAGAGCGAGGCCGGAGGCGATCCCCCAGAGCACGAAGTCGCGGCGACTCCCTCTGCGCAGCGCCCGCACGCAGTAGAGCAGCGAGATCGTGCAGAGCAGGGCGAGGAGCGCGTAGGCGCGCGCCTCCTGCGAATACCACACCAGCATCGGGTTGACCGCGACCAGCGCCGCCGCCATCAGCCCCGTCCGGCGCCCGCGCAGCTCGATCCCGACCAGGTAGGCGACCGGGACGGTCGCGACCCCGGCCACGGCCGAGAGCGAGCGCAGGCCGAACTCGCCGGTCCCGGTCACCTGGGTCCAGACCCAGGCCAATGCGTAGTAGAGCGGCGGCGCCGACTCGCTGAAGCCGACCGCGTCCATCGCGTGGCCGAAACCGCCACGGAGGACGCGGCTGGCGGTGACGATCTCGTCGTGGTGGTAGGCCTGGACGCCGAGGGTGGCGAAGCGCAGGATCGCGGCCAAGAGCGTCAGGCCGGCGATGATCCAAAAGGCCCGGGACCGGGCCTGGGCCTTCTCGCGGAGGGAATGCGCGTATTCCACAGCGCCGCGCCGCTCGAGAGTCGCCGCCTCCATGGTGCCTACGAGAGAGCTACGTCGAGCGCCTTGGCGACTTCGTCGACGAAGACGAACTCCAAGCCCCCGAGCTCGTGCTCGGGAATCTCCTCGACGTCGCCCTCGTTGCGCGCCGGCACGATCACCCGCTTGATCCCCGCCCGCTGCGCCGCCAGCGACTTCTCCTTGAGGCCGCCGATCGGCAGCACCTGTCCCGTCAACGTGACCTCGCCGGTCATCGCCACATCGTTGCGAACCGGGCGGCCGCTGGCCAGCGAGGAGAGGGCGACCGTCATCGCCACGCCCGCCGAGGGGCCGTCCTTGGGCACCGCGCCGGCGGGGACGTGGATGTGGATGTCGTGCTCGGCGAACCAGTTTTCTCCGAGCTTCGGCTCGATCTCGACCCAGTGACCCCGCACCCAGGAGAGCGCCGCCTGCGCCGACTCCTTCATCACGTCGCCGAGCTGGCCGGTGATCGTCAGCTTGCCCGAGCCCGGCATCGCCGTGGCCTCGATGAAGAGGACGTCGCCGCCGGTCGGGGTCCAAGCGAGGCCGGTGGCGACGCCGGGGTGTTTGGTGCGGCGGCGCTGCTCGGCGAAGACGCGGCGGCGGCCGAGCAGCTGCCGTGCCCGTTTGCCGGAGACTCTGACCTTGCCTTTCTTGCCCTCGGCGACGTCGCGGGCGACTTTGCGGCAGATCGTGCCGAGCTGGCGCTCGAGGTTGCGGACACCGGCCTCGCGCGTGTACTCCTCGATCACCGCGGTCAGAGCGGCGTCGGCGAACTCGATCTGGGAGGGCTTGAGGCCGTTGGCCGCGATCTGGCGCGGGACTAGGTAGCGGCGAGCGATGTGGCGCTTCTCTTCGACCGTGTAGCCGGCTAGCTCGATCGTCTCCATGCGATCCAGCAGCGGCCCGGGAATCGTGTCGAGGACGTTGGCGGTGGCGATGAAGACGACGTCGGAGAGGTCGAACTCGAGGTCGAGGTAGTGGTCGCGGAAGGAGTCGTTCTGGGCCGGGTCCAGGACCTCCAGCATCGCCGAGGCGGGATCGCCGCGGAAGTCGGCGCCCATCTTGTCGATCTCATCGATCATGAAGACCGGGTTGCGCGAGCCGGCATCGCGCAGGGCGCGGATGATCGTCCCCGGCAGGGCCCCTATATAGGTGCGGCGGTGACCGCGGATCTCCGCCTCGTCGCGGACGCCGCCCACCGAGATCCGCTCGAATTCCCGCCCCAGCGCCTTCGCGATCGAGCGGCCGAGGCTGGTCTTGCCGACCCCCGGCGGACCGACGAAGCAGAGGATCGGGCCGGGCGAATCGGGGTTGAGCTTGCGCACCGCCAGGTACTCGAGGATGCGGTCCTTGACCTTTTCGAGGTCGTAGTGGTCGGCGTCGAGCACCTCGCGGGCGTGGGCGATGTCGAGGTCGTCCTCGGTCTCGACCGACCACGGAAGCTCGACGAGCCACTCCAGGTAGGTGCGGATGACGCCGTGCTCGGCGGCGGCGGGTGGCAGTTTCTCCAGCCGCGAAAGCTCGCGGTCGGCGGCTTTGAGGGCATGCTCGGGCAGGCCGGCGCCGTCGATCCGCTCGCGCAGTTCGTTCACTTCGGCCAGTTGCTCGTCCTCCTCCCCGAGCTCTTCCTGGATCGCTTTCAGCTGCTGGCGGAGGAAGAACTCGCGCTGGCCTTTGTCGATCTCCGACTGCACCTGCGTCTGGATCTGAGTCCCGAGCTGCACCACCTCGAGCTCACGGGCGAGGATTCGGGAGAGGTGGCGCAGCCGTTTGGCAACCTCGACCTCTTCCAGAAGCTTCTGCTTCTCCTCGGTGCCGATCCGCAGGGCGCCGGCGATCAGGTGGCCGAGGGCGGTCGGATCGTCGATGTTGGCGACCGCCATCTGCAGCTCCTCCGGCAGGTAGGGAATCTGCTCGACGATCTCCGAGAAGGTGCGCTGGACGTTGCGGGTCAGCGCCTCCAGCTCGGCGTTGGGCTCGCTGACGTCGGGCAGCTCGGAGATTCGCGCCACCAGATAGGGCTGCTCCGCCACGTAGGAGTCGAGTCGGACCCGCTGGGTCCCCTGCACGAGGATGCGGAGCGAGCCGTCGGGGATCTTGACCATGCGGGCGACGAAGCCGACCACGCCGACGTCGTAGAGGTCCTCGGGACCGGGCGTCTCGTTCTCGGGGTCGCGCGAGGCGACCATCACCAACATCCGATCGCCGCCGAGCACATCGTTGACGAGCTGGATCGAGCGCTCCTGCCCGACCGCCAGGGGGCTCAGCGTCTCCGGGAAGGTGACGGTGTCGCGCAGCGGCAGCACCGGCAGCGCCTCCGGGAGCGGCTCGCCGGCGCGGATCGCGTTTTCCGCGTCGAGCGGCGAGTCGACCACTTCGAGGACCGGTGCGCCCTCCATCACTCCCGCCCGATCGGCACCCGGCGGCTGGTCTCGCCGGGATCGCGCAGCGGCAGCTCGATCCGCAGCACCCCGTCCTCGTAGGTGGCCTTGGCGCGGTCGGCATCGACCTCGACCTGGAGCTCGACGACGCGGCGGAACGGGCCCGAGGGAATCTCGACCTGCTGGTAGACGCGGCCCTCGGTCTCCTGCACCGGCCGTTCGCCGACGATCGCCAGGTGCCGCCCGCTGACCTCGATCCCGACCTCGCTCAGCTCGACCCCGGCGAGGTCGACCTTGACCACGGCCCGCTGGGGATCGCCGCAGTAGTAGACGTCGACGTTCGGGGAGAAGCCGGAAGTGCGCCGCGTGACATAACGAGTGCGCCCCCAGGCATCTCCCATCATCTGATCCATCTCACGACGCATCCTGGCGAAGTCGGCAAATAGGTCCCGTTGGGGCACGCTCAAAACATAGCTGCGGCTGAGTCGGGAGGTGTGTGGCGGGGAGGAGTCGGGGGTCCCCTCCCCAGCGCCCGCAGAGAGCTGAGCGCTACGCGGGACGCGAAGCCCAGCGCGGGGCTCGCATTAGCAGCACAGGCTGGCGCGGTGGCACCAGACCCTCTGGTCGGTTCGGGCGGAAGGTCGCGCAAGGCTCGCTCAGCTCCAGTGCGCAGAGCATGTTCTTGTGGAAGTAGCAGTCGTCGCAGGTCGGCGGTTTTGGCTTGCGCGGCACGGGCGGCATAGTGGCAGCGTCGCGATGCTTCCGTGAGGGGCAATTCCGCAAATCGCTACCTCTTTGACACAGACACGTCACAGGTTCCCCGCGTCTTGCGGGGGCACGGGACGCCGTCGCTACTATTGGCACCAGATGGAGGCCCACGACCGCACCGAGGCACTCTCGGCATCGCCGCCGCTTTTCAAGAGCGAATTCCTCAACTTCTTCTCCCGCGTGCACCCCGCCGTGCCGGCGGTCATCTTCGTGCCGGTGGTCGTCGCGATGGAGTGGCTGGGGCTCGACCGGGGCTACGGTGCCCTCTCGCTGATCGGGCTGACGGCGGCCGGAATCGGGATCTGGACGCTGACCGAGTACTGGCTGCACCGACTCGTCTTCCACTGGCAGCCCGACAACGCCTTCGGCCGCCGCATGCACTTCATCATCCACGGCATCCACCACGATCACCCCAACGACAAGATGCGGCTGGTGATGCCGCCGTCCGTATCCATCCCCCTGGCAGCCCTCTTCTTCGGCGCCTTCTGGCTGATCTTCGGCAGCCCGGCAGCCTTCCCGCTCTTCGGGGGCTTCATCTTTGGCTACCTCGTCTACGACTACACGCACTACTACGTGCACCACTTCGTACCGAAGTCCAACCTCGGCAAGTCGTTGCGCGAGCAGCACATGCGCCACCACTTTCAGGATCACCGCTTCGGCTACGGCGTCTCCTCACCGCTCTGGGACGTGGTCTTCCGCACCCTTCCGCGCAAGCGCAAGCGCTAGCCGGCGGCCCTGCGGCCGTCACTCCGCCTCGCCGTACTCGCAGCTCCCGTGCGAGATCACCCTGAACCGAATCGTGCTTTTAGCTGGACGATTCGATACTCAACCCACCCTCATTTCATCCAAATGGCCAGCGCGGCAGCGATCTTGACTAAATAAAGAGTCACAGTGAGTGTCACTGTGCCACACTCCGAATTAAGAGAATCTACTTTTATTTTGGATGGAGGAAGACCGATGCCCAGTACGACGACCGTACTCGACGAGGCTCGAGAGCTGGTTCAGAAGCGCCTCGCCGAGCTCGACGACGAGCGTAGCCGCCTCGAGCGCGCCCTGGCCGAGCTTGGCGGCAAAGCGGCCCGCCGCTCGCCGGGCCGCCCGCGTGGAAGCAAATCCGGCTCGACCGGGTCCACCGGCCGGGCCAGTTCAGGTGCCGCGGCCGCTGCTCCTCGCAAACGCCGCAAACGCCGCGGAGGCACTCGCGCCGACCAGGCCGTGAGTCTGATCGAGGGCCAGCCCGGAATCAGCGCGTCAGACGTCGCCAAGACGATGAAGATCAAGCCGAACTACCTCTACCGGGTGCTCGGCGACCTCGAGAAAGAGGGCAGGGTCAAAAAGCAGGGCCGCCAGTACTACCCAGGCGGCTGAGCCCACCTCACCGTTACTTCGAGAGGCCGGCCCCTTGGGCCGGCCTCTTTTCGTTGGGTGCTTAGAGCAGGCCCAACTGACTGACTGCGTCTCGCTCCTCCTGGAGCTCGAGCACACTTGCGTCGATGCGCCGGCGTGAGAAGTCGGGCACATCGAGGCCCTCGACGACCGTCCACTCGCCGCCGCTGCAGCTGCAGGGAACGCCGCAGATGATCCCCTCGCCGATGCCGTAGGAGCCATCCGACGGCACGCCCATCGAGACCCAGTCCCCCTCCGGCGTGCCGAGCACCCAGTCGTGGACGTGGTCGATCGCGGCGTTGGCGGCGGAGGCCGCGCTGGAGGCACCGCGGGCGCTGATGATCTCGGCGCCGCGTTTGGCGACGCGCGGAATGAACTCATCGGCGATCCAGGCCTCGTCGTCGACCGCGTCCCAGGCGCCGGCGCCGTCGACCTTGGCGTTGACCAGATCGGGGTACTGCGTGACCGAGTGATTGCCCCAGGTGGTCATGTTGGTAACGGCGGAAACGGGCTTGCCGAGCTTGCTGGCGAGCTGTGAGATTGCCCGGTTGTGATCGAGCCGCATCATCGCCGTGAACCGCTCGCGCGGGACGTCGGGGGCGTTGGAGAGGGCGATCAGACAGTTGGTGTTGGCGGGGTTGCCGACCACCAGCACCTTGATGTCGTCGGCCGCGCCGGCGTTGATCGCTTCGCCCTGGGGCTTGAAGATGCCGCCGTTGGCCTCGAGCAGATCGGAGCGCTCCATGCCCGGCCCGCGCGGGCGCGCACCGACCAGGAGACCGACGTTGCAGCCGTCGAAGGCCTGCTTGGGATCATCGGTGATGTCGATGCGACTGAGCAGCGGGAAGGCGCAGTCGTCGAGCTCCATCGCCGTTCCCTCCGCCGCCTCGATGGCTGCCGGGATCTCCAGCAAGCTCAGCTCGACGGGAATGTCGGGGCCGAGCATCTGGCCACTGGCGATGCGGAACAGCAACGCGTAGCCGATCTGCCCGGCGGCGCCGGTGACGGTGACCTTCACGGGGGTGCTCACGAAATCGTCTCCTCGGAGTTGGGGGTTTGGGACTACGCCATCGCCTGCTGGAGGTTCTCGTCGATCGAGGCGAGGAACTCCTGCGTGGTCTGGAACTCCTGCCCCTCGCCAACGAGCAGCGCGAGGTCTTTGGTCATCTTGCCGCTCTCGACCGTCTCGATGCACACCCGCTCGAGCGTCTCGGCAAATGCCGACACCTCCGGGGTCTCGTCCATCCGGCCGCGAGCGGCAAGGCCACGGGTCCAGGCGAAGATCGAGGCGATCGGGTTGGTCGAAGTCGGCCTGCCTTCCTGATGCTGGCGGAAGTGGCGGGTGACGGTGCCGTGGGCGGCCTCGGCCTCGACGGTCTTGCCGTCAGCGCTCATCAGCACGCTGGTCATCAGGCCGAGCGAGCCAAACCCCTGGGCGACGGTGTCGGACTGCACGTCGCCGTCGTAGTTCTTGCAGGCCCACACGTAGCCGCCTTCCCACTTCAGAGCCGCCGCGACCATGTCGTCGATCAAACGGTGTTCGTAGGTAATGCCGGCGGCTTCGAAGTCAGCCTTGAACTCCTCCTCGTAGACCTCGGCGAAGAGGTCCTTGAAGCGGCCGTCGTAGCGCTTGAGGATGGTGTTCTTGGTCGATAGGTACACCGGGTAGCCGCGGTTGAGCCCGTACCGCATCGACGCCCGCGCGAAGTCGCGGATCGAGTCGTCGAGGTTGTACATCGCCATCGCGATGCCACCGCTCGGGAAGTCGTAGACGTCGAGCTCGACCGGCTCGGAGCCGTCCTTGGGGGTATAGGTGAGGGTCAGCGAGCCCTCTCCCGGAACCACCAGGTCGGTGGCGCGGTACTGATCGCCGAAGGCGTGGCGGCCGATCACGATCGGCTTGGTCCAGCCGGGGACCAGGCGCGGCACGTTGGAGATCACGATCGGCTCGCGGAAGATGACGCCACCGAGGATGTTGCGGATCGTCCCGTTCGGCGAGCGGTACATGTCCTTCAAGCCGAACTCCTCGACCCGCGCCTCGTCCGGAGTGATCGTCGCGCACTTGACCCCGACGCCGTGGCGCTTGATCGCGTTGGCGGCGTCAACCGTGATCTGGTCCTCGCTCGCGTCGCGGCTCTCGATCCCGAGGTCGAAGTACTCGAGGTGAAGGTCGAGGTAGGGCAGGATCAGCTGCTCCTTGATGAACGACCAGATGATGCGGGTCATCTCGTCGCCGTCGAGCTCGACCACCGGGTTCTTGACCTGGATCTTGGACACCGGCGGGCGATGCTACCGGCGCAGGCCCTCCAGCAGGTCGACGATTACCGCCTCGGAGCGCTCGCGCGCCGCAACCCGATCCTCGGCCACGACGATCAGCATCGCCGCGTCGATCATCGCGCCGAGCAGGACGATGGCCATCGTCTCCGGGTCGCGAGGTGGCAGCTCCCCCGCCTCGATCGCCGCCGTGACCCCGGCCAGGGCGAGACCGACCCCGAGCTCGGTGCAGGCCTCGCGCCATCCCTCCCAGCCGAGCACGACCCGGCTCTGGCCGAGGCCGATGCGACGCAGCTCGTCGTCGCTCTCGGCCGCGCGCATGTATCCCTTGGCGAGCGCCAGCAGCGCCTCGAACGGGCTCGCGGAAGGGGAGGTCCGAGCGGCGATCCGGTCGATCACCCGCCGCTCGCTGGCCATGAAAACGGCCCTGAAGAGGTCGAGCTTGGCCGGAAAGTGGTGGTAGAGGGCTCCCCGGCTCACCCCCGAGCGCTCGAGGATCTGCTCGGTCGAGACCCGCTCGTAGTCGCGCTCCATGAAGAGCTCGTGCGCCGCCTCGACCAGCGCCTCGCGCGCGCCTTCGCTGGGCCGCCCCCGGGCTTGTCGAAGGCTTGCCTCCACGGGGGGTATATTACCGACTAACAGTCGGTAACTAACACCGGCCGCAACCGAAGGAGCGAAGATGAAGACCTACGTGATCCGCAGGGAGAAGGCCTGGCAGAACGCCGAGGAGCTCGAGGTGACCGCCGGGCGCTCGAAAGAGGTGGCCGAGAGCGACTTCCCCACCGACATCAGCTGGATCCGCAGCTACGTGATCGCCGAGCCGGGCGGCACCCTCGGCACCGTCTGCATCTACCAGGCGAGCGGGCCGGAGGCGGTTCGCAAGCACGCCGAGCGAGTGGGCATGCCCGCCGA
This sequence comes from uncultured Solirubrobacterales bacterium, assembly GCA_963812145.1. Classification (GTDB taxonomy): domain Bacteria; phylum Actinomycetota; class Thermoleophilia; order Solirubrobacterales; family 70-9; genus VAYN01. The sequence continues at coordinate 238,743 of CAWEUG010000001.1, read as the reverse complement.
CGAAGTCCTCGAGGTCGCCGACACGGTGGTGATCCGTCCGGATCCAGGGCCGGAGGCCGCCGCGGTCTGACCCGGCGACCGGTCTCCTGCGAGAATGGCGAGGTGGCAACCGCTCAGCGACCGGGTTCGCAGGAGACCCACGAGGTCTTCAACCAGCCTCCCCCCCTCGTCGACTACAACGTCTTCGAGGCCGATAGGCCGCTGGTCGAGGCGGTCCGCCGCGAGGGCGCGGAGTGGGCGGAGGAGCGGATCTCCGCGGTTGGCGCCGTAGCCGGCGGCGAGCACGCCCAGACCCTCGGTCGGCTGGCGAACGAGAACGGCCCAAAGCTCCGCACCCACGACCGCTACGGCCACCGGGTCGACGAGGTCGACTTCCACCCCGCCTGGCACGAGCTGCTGGGGATGGCGGTCGAGCACGAACTTCACTCCTCCCCCTGGAAGGACCCGCGCCCCGGGGCCCACGTCGCCCGCGGCGCCGCCTTCATGTGCATGTCCCAGACCGAGGCGGGGATCGGCTGTCCAATCTCGATGACCTACTCGGTGATCCCCGCCCTGCGCACCCAGCCGGAGCTGGCCGCCGAGTGGGAGCCACGGCTGCTCTCGGCCGAGTACGACCCGCGCAACGCGCCGGCGCCGGAGAAGTCCGGCGCCCTGGCCGGGATGGGGATGACCGAGAAGCAGGGCGGCACCGACGTCCGCGCCAACACGACGGTTGCCCGGCCGGTCAACGGCGGCGGGCCCGGCGCCGAGTACGAGCTGAGCGGGCACAAGTGGTTCATGTCGGCGCCGATGTGCGATGCCTTCCTCGTTCTCGCCCAGGCCGACGGCGGCATCTCCTGCTTCCTCTTCCCGCGCTGGACGCCCGACGGCGCCCGCAACCGCTTCCGCCTGCAGCGGCTCAAGGACAAGCTCGGCAACCGCTCCAACGCCTCCAGCGAGATCGAGTTCGACTCGGCCTCGGCCTGGCTGGTCGGCGAGGAGGGTGCCGGGGTGCGGACGATCATCGAGATGGTCAACCACACCCGCCTCGACTGCGTGATCGGCGGCGCGACCGGGATGCGGGCGGGAGTCGCCCAGGCGATCCACCACGCCAGCCACCGCTCCGTCTTCGGCCGTGAGCTGAGCGAGCAGCCGCTGATGCGCAACGTTCTCGCCGACCTCGCGGTCGAGTCCGAGGCGGCGACGATCGCGGCCATGCGCCTGGCCCGCGCCTACGACGAGGCGATCGGCGGCGACGAAGAGGCCGCCGATCTGAAGCGGATCGCCAACGCGGTGCTCAAGTACTGGATCTGCAAGCGCGCCCCGATGCACGCCGGCGAGGCGCTGGAGTGCCTCGGCGGCAACGGCTACGTCGAGGAGTCAGGCATGCCCCGCCTCTTCCGCGAGAGCCCACTCAACTCGATCTGGGAGGGCTCCGGCAACGTCCAGTGCCTGGACGTGCTGCGGGCGATGATCAAGAGCCCCGCCGCCCTCGATGCGTTCTTCGTCGAGGTCGAGGAGGGCGCCGTGTCGGAGCCCCGGCTCGACGCCTACGCCAAGTCCCTGCGCGACGAGCTCCCCGGCGACGTCGAGACGCTCGAGGTCCGCGCCCGCCGCGTGGTCGAGCGCATGGCGCTAGCGCTTCAAGCCTCCCTACTCGTCCGCTACGGAGACGAAGCGGTGGCCGACGCCTTCTGCTCGTCTCGCCTCGCCGGCGACTGGGGCCAAGCCTTCGGCACCCTCCCGCCCGGCACCGACTTCAAGCGCATCATCGAGCGCCACTCTCCGGATAAGTCCTGAGCGCAAGCCCGGCCTGCGGTTCGGCCGGAGGACCGGGGTGGACTCGCCCAGCCTCCCCGCAGTTCGCGCAGGCGAGTCCACCCCGGTCCTCCCTTGCGCCCGCCTACCGTGAGGTCGCGTCGCGCAGAGCCCGCCCGACCTGCTCTACCGTGATCACGCCACTGAGCCGGCCGTCTGCGTCCACTGCCATCAGCGCCCCGAGCCGGCGCAGGTTCTGGTTGTTCAGGAGCGAGTCCAGCGGCGTGTCGTCCCTGATGAAGAGCCCCCGGTCGGGGTCGATCAGGTCCGAGACGCTGGAGCTCGCCCGCGACACCTCGGGGACCTCGTCGGCACGGTCGCGTTCGAGCAGGCCGAGGAAGCGGTGGGCGGCGTCAACGACGGGGAACCAGGGCCAGCGGTAACGGAGGAAGTACTCGTCGAGCGCCCGCTGGACGCTGATGTCGCCCGGGATCGCGACCGGTTCGCGGTCCATCACGTCGGCGACGCTGAGGTTGTCGATCTTGCTGGTGATCGCGGTCTGCATCGCGGCGCCGCGAGCGGAGCCGTTGACGACCATGCCGATCAGGGCCAGCCAGATGCCGGAGAAGAGATCGCCGACGAAGATCAGGGCCAGCCCGCCGCCCATCATCAGGTAGGCCATCACCCGCCCCAGGTTGGCGGCGAAACGGGTCGCGGCGGTGCGGTCACCGGTCCGCCACCAGGCGATCGCCCGGGCGACGCGGCCGCCGTCCATCGGGAAGGCGGGCAGCAGGTTGAAGACCAGCAGCAGCAGGTTGATCGTGGCCAGCCAGGCGACCATCGCCAGCAGGCCCGAAACGCCGGTGTTGGCATTGGGCAGCGTCGCGTCCCCGAACTCGCCGGGCCCCGCAGCGGCGATGCCACCGCCGGCGAGGGCGAGGAATATGAGCAGGGTCACGAGCGGACCGGCGAGGGCGACCCTCAGTTCCGCTCCCGGCGTCTCCGCTTCGCGGTCCATCCGCGCCATGCCGCCGAAGATCCAGAGCTGGATGCCGGTGATGCCGATCCCGTTGCGAATCGCAACCACCGCGTGGCCGAGCTCGTGGAGAAGGATCGAGCCGAAGAAACCGGCCGCGGTGAGCACGCCCAGCAGGAACGGCGTCGAGGAGGAGCTCGACTCGCCAAGCAGGTCGCCGTAGGTCTGCGACGTGTAGAAGATGACCAGGAAGAGGATCAGGAACCAGGACCAGTCGACCGAGATCCTGATCCCGCGCACATGGAAGAGAGTGAAGGAGCGGCCACCCAGCATTCCCCAATGGTATGCGGGTAGCTTCTGCGCCCATCGCGACGGATCAGAATTCCGACTGCGGGGTCGGATTTTCGCGCTATAGAGTCCGGCGCCGTGCCTACCCATGACGTTCTCGTAATCGGCGCCGGCCTCGCCGGGCAGCGCGCCGCCCTCGCCGCCGCCGAGGAAGGCGTATCGGTCGGGATCATCAGCAAGGTCCACCCGGTCCGCTCCCACTCCAACGCCGCCCAGGGCGGGATCAACGCCGCGCTCAACCCCGGTGACTCCTGGGAGTCACACGCCTTCGACACGATCAAGGGCTCCGACTACCTCGGCGACCAGGACGCGATCGAAATCATGACCCGCGAGGCGCCGGAGGAGATCCTCCACCTCGAGCACCTCGGCGTCACCTTCCACCGCAACGAGGAAGGGAAGCTCGGCACCCGCGCCTTCGGCGGCGCCTCCGCCGCCCGCACCTACTACGTCGCCGACATCACCGGCCAGGCGATCATGCACGTGCTCTACGAGCAGCTGATGAAGTATTCCGAGCAGGTCGCCCGCTACGAGGAGTGGTTCACGACGGCGCTGGCGATGGACGAGAACGGCGAGTGCTGCGGCGCCGTCACCCGCAACGTCGCCGACGGCTCGATGGAGCTGTTCGAGGCGAAATCGGTGATCCTCGCCTGCGGCGGCAACGGCCAGGTCTGGAAGCCGACCACCAACGCCCTGATCTGCACCGGCGACGGCATCGCGATGGCCTACCGAGTCGGCGCCAAGCTGATGGACATGGAGATGATCCAGTACCACCCGACGACGCTGGCGGGCAAGGGCTTCCTGATCACCGAGGGCGCCCGCGGCGAGGGCGCCCACCTGCTCAACGCCAACGGCGAACGCTTCATGGAGAAGTACGCGCCGAACAAGATGGAGCTGGCCTCGCGCGACGTCGTCTCCCGCGCCGAGCAGACCGAGATCAACGAGGGCCGCGGCTTCCCCGACGGCACCGTCGCTCTCGACATCACCGTGGTCCCGAAAAAGCGCGTGCACGAGGCGCTGCGGGAGATCGTCCTCGTCGGCCGCGACTTCGCCGGCGTCGACATCACCAAGGAACCGATCCACATCAAGCCGGGCAACCACTACACGATGGGCGGGGTCAAGACCGACGTCGACGGCCGCACCGACATCCCCGGCCTCTACTCGGCCGGCGAGACCGCCTGCGTCTCCGTCCACGGCGGCAACCGCCTCGGCGCCAACTCGCTGCTGGACACGCTGATCTTCGGCCGCCGCTCCGGCGTCGACGCCGCCGCCCGCGCCAAGCGGACCGAGGGATCGCGGCCCTCGCGCAAGGTGCTCGAGGACGAGGAGGCGATGATCGCCGACATCAACTCGCGCGAGAAGGGCTCCGGCCGCCGCGTCTCCGAGATCAAGCTCGAGCTGGGCCAGACGATGGACGCCAAAGTCGCCGTCTTCCGCGACGAGGCCGGGATCAAAGAGGCGATCGAGATCGTCGCCCGCCTGCGGGAGGAGGCGAAGACGGCCTACATCGACGACCACGGCAGCATCTTCAACCAGGACCTGCTGGGAGCGATCGAGCTCGGGTACATGCTCGACAACGCCGAGTGCACCGCCCTCGCCGCGCTGGAGCGCAAGGAGAGCCGCGGCGCCCAGTACCGGACCGACTTCCCCGAGCGCAACGACGATGAGTGGCTCAAACACATCGACCTCGAGCAGACCGACGACGGGCCCGAGATCTCATACTCCGAGGTGACCATCACCCAGTGGGAACCGGAAGCGAGGACTTACTGATGGCCGACTACACGATCAAAGTCCGCAGGTTCCAGCCCGAGAGCGGCCAGGGGCCGTACTGGGAGGAGTTCAACGTCGACCTCGAGCCGTCGCTCTCGGTCCTCGACGCGCTGCTGCAGGCGAAGGACCGCGAGGACGGCTCGCTCGCCGTGCGCTGCTCCTGCCGGGCCGCGATCTGCGGCTCCTGCGGAATGAAGATCAACGGCCAGTCCGGACTCGGCTGCAAGACCCAGATCGGCGAGGCTCAGGAGCTGAGCGGACAAGGTGGCGAGCGCGGTCGGTGGCGAGACCAGCGCCAACACGATCGTGATCGAGCCGATGGGCAACATGCCGGTGATCAAGGACCTGGTCACCGACATGGAGTCGACCCACTGGACCAAGATCCGCCGCGTCACCCCCTGGCTCCTCCCCCACGGCGAGGCGCCGGAGCGCGAGTACGTCGTCGACCCGGAATCGATGCTCGACATCACCCAGTCGATGGCCTGCATCCAGTGCGGCGCCTGCGTCTCCTCCTGCCTCTCGATGGAAGCCGACCCGGACTTCATCGGCCCGGCGGCGCTGGCCAAGGCCTACCGCTTCGTCGGCGATCCCGCGCGACGCCGAGACCGTGGAGCGCCTGCACGACCTGGCCGAGGACCCGCACGGGATCTACGACTGCACCCACTGCTTCAGCTGCATCGACGCCTGCCCCAAGGACGTGGCGCCGATGGACCAGATCATGCGCCTGCGCCGCAAGGCCGGCGAAGAGGGGATCGAGGACCCCAACAGCGGCCACAGCCACGAGATGGCCTTCGTCAAGATCATCGAGAAGAAGGGCACCCTGGACGAGTCGCTGCTGCTGCAGGAGTCCTTCGCCCCCGGCGTCAAAGGCAAGCTGAAACCGAGCAAACGGGCGATCAAGGAAATGCTCGGCTCGATCCCGACGGCGATCCGCGGCATCAAAACGGGCAAGATGCGCTCGCTGCCGAAGCTGATCCCCGGCATCCACCACAAGCTCCCGGGAGACGCCCAGGACGACGTCCAGGCGATCTACAAGCACGCCGAGGAGCACAACGAGGAATTCAACCTGTACATCAAGGGCGAGGAGGACGTCGAACCCGAGCCCGACGAGCCGACCGACGCGATCCTTAGCGACGAGGCGGCCGCCGCGGCCGCGGAAAGCGAGAGCGCATGAGTGACGGGCAGATCAAGGTCGCCTACTGGCCGGGCTGCGTCTCGCGCGGCTTCACGCCCGAGCTGCACGGCTCGATGGCGCTGGTCGCCGAGAAGCTCGGCATCGAGCTGGTCACCCTCGATCGCGCCAACTGCTGCGGTGCCGGCGTCATCGCCGAGCACAACCAGGAGCTCGCCGACACGCTCAACGCCCGCACCTTCGCGCTCGCCCAGGAGACTGGGCTCTCGATGATGAACATCTGCTCGACCTGCCAGGGCGCCCAGTCGGAGTGCCAGCAGCGGCTCGACGCCGATTCCTCCTACCGCGCCCACGTCAACGAGGCGCTCTCGGGCCAGGGCCTCGCCTACGAGAAGGACAAGAACGGCTTCACCAACAAGAACTTCCTCTGGCTGCTGGTCGAGGACTACGGGTTCGACCGCCTCGCCGCGCAGGTCAAGCGCCCGCTCTCCGGCCTCAAGGTCGGCCCCTTCTACGGCTGCTACATCGTCCGCCCCAAGGAGCGCCTCGGCTACGACGAGTTCCCCGACCGCGACGTCTACCTGGAGCAGGTGATCGTCGCCCTCGGCGGCGAGGTCGTCGAGTACGACGGCGCCCGCAAATGCTGTGGCTTCCCGGTGATCACGATGAACCGCGAGACCTCGCTCAAACAGGCCGGGACCCATGTCGGCGACGCGATCGACGCCGGCGCCGACTGCCTCGTCACGCCCTGCCCGCTCTGCCACCTCAACCTCGACATGCAGCAGCCGGAGGCGGCCAAGGTCGTCAACCGCGACCTCGGCCTCGCCGTCCTGCATCTCCCCCAGCTGGTCGGCCTGGCGCTCGGCGCCGAGCCGAAGGAACTGGGCATGAGCAAGCACATCGCCTCGACCGGCTGGGTCGAGGATCGCCTGGCCGCTGTTCCGGCATAGCCCCGGGGCTCGTCCGATAGCCTGGGTCCCGGTGCGCCGGGAAGACTGGTCGGCAACACTCGTCGCCGACCCTGAAAGGCCCATATGGCAATTGCCGTAGGCACCTTCCTCATCGCCCTCGCGATCATCGCCAGCGAGAGGATGCACCGCACCAACGTCGCTCTGCTCGGTGCCGCGATCGTCGTTCTCCTGGTCAGCGACTTCTCACAGGAGCAGGCGATCGAGTCGGTCGACTTCAACACGATCGGCCTTCTGGTCGGGATGATGATCCTCGTCTACCTGACCCAGCAGACCGGCGTCTACGACTTTGTCGCGATCCGCGCCGGGCAGATCTCGGGCGGCCGATCGTTCGCGGTGACGATGAGCCTGGCGGGAATCACGGCCCTGCTCTCGGCCTTTCTCGACAACCTGACCACGATCCTTTTGATCGCGCCGATCACCTTCCTGCTCGCCGATGCGCTCGATATCGAGGCAGTGCCGCTGCTGATCATCGAGGTGATCGCCTCCAATATCGGTGGCACCGCGACCTTGATCGGGGACCCACCCAACATCATCATTGCCGGCGCCACCGGCCTCAGCTTCAACGCCTTCATCGTCAACCTGGCACCGATCGTGATTGTCACCTTTGCTGTCGTCGTGCCGCTGCTCTACCTCGTCTTCCGCAAGCGATTGCAGGTGGACGAGCGCAATCGGGAAGCGGTGATGGGGCTGAATGCCGCTGCCTCGATCCGCGACGCTGCCGAGCTGCGCCGCACCGGCCCGGTGCTGGCGCTGACCGTGCTCGCCTTCTTTGCCCACCAGGCCCTCCATGTCGAGCCGGCGACGGTGGCCCTGACCGGGGCCGCGATCGGGCTGTTGGTGACCAAGGTGAAACTCGAGGACGCCCTGTCGCACATCGAGTGGACCACCCTCTTCTTCTTCATCGGCCTATTCGTGATGGTCGGCGCCCTGGAGGCAACCGGGGCGATCGGCCATATCACCGAGGCGGTCAAGGATGTGACCGGAGGAGAGCGGACGGCGGAGCTGCTGGGGATCGTCTGGGTCGCCGCGATCGGCTCGGCGGTCGTCGACAACATCCCCTTCACCACGGCGATGATCCCGGTCGTCAAGGAACTGCAGGAGTCGGCCGGCGCGACCGGTGACGACGCCTACTGGTGGTCGCTGGCCCTGGGCGCCTGCTTCGGCGGCAACGCGACGATGATCGCCGCCGCCGCCAACGTTGCCGCCGCCGGGATGGCGGAGCGGGCCGGAACGCCGATCGGCTTCATGACCTTCCTCCGCATCGGTCTGCCGGTTACCTTCATCTCGATCCTTCTGGCCACTGCCTATATCGCGATCCGCTACATCCTGATCTGAGGAAAGACATGCCCAATTCGATCGTCAACGAGATCCTCCAAGAGATAGAGCCGCTGCGAGCGGATGACCTGATCGGCCCGGCGGCCCGGCGTGTAATCGACGAGAGCCTGCCCGCCCTGCCGGCGGTGGAGCCGGACGGTAGCTTCGCCGGCATCTTCGGCGAGCGAGAGTTCATGGCGGCTCTGTTCCCGGGCTATGTAGGCGAGCTGGCCTCGGCGGCGATGGTCTCGCGCTCGGTCGACGAGACGATCGAGCGCCGCAGCGACTGCGCCATACAGCCGATCCGCCGCTACCTGACCACCGATCACGTGCTGGTCGAGGACGACTACTCAGACACCCAGCTGGTCGAGATCTTCCTCCACCATCGCGTCTTGATCGTCCCGATCGCCACGGCCGGCAAGGTCCACGCCGTGATCACCCGGCACGCTTTCTTCTCGGAGCTGGTCGGCCGCTTCGGCGTCATCGCCGAGGACCGCGACCGCTAGCCGAGCAGGTCGCGCTCGACTAGGAGCTCCGCCAGCTGCACCGTGTTCGTGGCGGCGCCCTTGCGCAGGTTGTCGCTGACAACCCAGATGTCCAGGGCCATCTCGTTGCCGGGGTCGCGGCGGATGCGGCCGACGAAGACGTCGTCCTTGCCGGCGGCGTCGATCGCCATCGGGTAGCGGCCGGCGGCGGGATCGTCGACGACGGTGACGCCAGGGGCGGCGGCGAGCAGCTCGCGCGCCCGCTCGGGGCTGAGCGGCTGCCTGGTCTCGACGTTGACGGCCTCGGAGTGGCCGCTGACGACCGGCACCCGGGCGCAGGTGGCGCTGACCCGGATGCCCTCGTCGCCGAGGATCTTGCGGGTCTCGTTGATTAGCTTGCGCTCCTCGTCGGTGTGGTCGTCGCCGGGGGGAAAGCTGCCGGCCTGGGCGAGCACGTTGAAGGCGATCGGATGCGGGTAGATCGCCGCCTCCGCCGCCTGGCCGTGGAGGATCGCGTGCGACTGCTCCATCAACTCGTCGATCGCGGCCTTGCCGGTGCCGGAGACGGCCTGGTAGGTGGAGACCACCAGGCGCTCGATCCCGGCCTCGTCGTAGAGCGGCTTGAGGGCGACGACCATCTGCATGGTCGAGCAGTTGGGATTGGCGACGATTCCCTTGTGGGCATCGAGCGCCTCGGGATTGACCTCGGCCACGACCAGGGGCACGTCGTCGTGCATGCGCCAATGGCTGGTGTTGTCGACGACGGCGGCGCCGGCCGCGACCAGGCGCGGCGTCCACTCGGCGCTGATCGCGCCGCCGGCGGAGGAAAGGACGACGTCGAGCCCCTGGATCGAATCCTCGGCGAGCTCGCGGCAGACGATCGCCGAGCCATTCCACTCCAGCTCGCGACCGGCGGAGCGGGCCGAGGCGAAGGGGACAACCTCCGAGGCCGGGAAATCGCGTTCGGCGAGCAGCTCGAGGATCGTCGTCCCGACCAACCCGGTCGCGCCCACGACCCCGACTCTGTATCCGTCGCCCGCCATCGCCCGATTATGAACGGCGGCTCAGCCGGCGACCGTGGGCCGGTGCTCGGGCCCAGTCGGGTCCTCGGGGCGGATCGCGTCCTCGCCCAGCTCAAAGGTGGCGTGCAGCGCCTTGACCGCATCGGGGACGCGGTCGGCGGCGATGACGCAGGAGATCTTGATCGGGGAGGTGGAGATCATCTCGATGTTGATCCGTTCGGCGCCCAGCACCTCGAAGACTTTGGCGGCGACCCCCGGGTGCGAGCGCATCCCGGCGCCGACGATCGAGACCTTGCCGATCTGCTCGTCGGCGCGAACCTTGAGCGAGACGTCGCCGAGCGCGGCGATCGTGTCCTTGGCGGTCGGCAGGTCGGCGCGATCGACGGTGAAGGAGAGGTCGGCGAGCTGGTCGCCGCCGACCGGCTCGTTCTGGATGATCACGTCGACGTTGACGTTGGCGTCGGCCAGGGCCTGGAAGATGCGGCCGGCGACGCCGGGCTCGTCGCGGACGCCGGTCAGCGTCACGCGGGCCTCCGCGTTGGAGTGGGTCACGGCGGTTACGAAGGGTTGCTCCATGGTCTGATCCTCAGCAACGACGAGGGTACCGGAGCCGTCTTCGAAGCTGCTGCGGCAGTGGATGCGGACGCCGTGGTTGCGGGCGTACTCGACCGAGCGCAGCTGCAGGACGCCGGCCCCCGAGGCCGACATCTCGAGCATCTCCTCGAAGGAGACACGGGAGAGCTTGCGGGCATCGGGGACGACCCGAGGATCGGCGCTGAAGACGCCGGCGACGTCGGTGTAGATCTCGCAGACGCTGGCGTCGAGCGCCGCGGCGAGGGCGACGGCGGTGGTGTCAGAACCGCCCCGCCCCAGCGTGGTGACGTCGCGGCTCTCGGTGGAGACGCCCTGGAAGCCGGCGACGAGGACGATCCGGTCCTCGCCCAGCGCTTCCTCGATGCGGTCGGCGCGGACGTCGACGATCCGCGCCTTCGTGTGGAAGGAGTCGGTGACGATCCCCGCCTGGGACCCGGTCAACGAGATCGCCTCGTGGCCCATGTCGTGGATCGCCATCGCGCAGAGCGCGCAGGAGATCCGCTCCCCGGTCGAGAGCAGCATGTCCATCTCGCGCGCCACCGGGCGGTCGGAGATCTCCTGTGCCTGGCTGACCAACTCGTCGGTCGTCTTGCCCCGAGCCGAGAGCACGGCGACGACCCGGTTGCCGGCCTCGCGGGCGGCGACGATCCGCCCCGCAGCCCGTTTGATCTGCTCGGCCCCGGCGACAGAGGTGCCGCCGAACTTCATCACGACGATGTCGGAATCGCTCCCGCTCATGGGTATCTGAGGATAGTCGGGGCCCGAAGGCAGGAGCTGCCGCGCTACCGCCTAGGAACCGCCGAGGTTGCCGAGCATCGCCTGTTCGGCCATGCGGACCAGGCCGAGGCCGCTGTGGGGGCGCATGTCGCTGCTGCGGACACGGACGTGGGAGCCATGCGGGCCGACCACCTCGACGATCGTGCAGACGTCGCCGATTTCGCAGTCGTCGCCGTAGTCGCCTTCGATTGCCTCCATCTGCTCGGCCACGACCTGGCCGATCTTGCTCTGGTCAAGTGCCATTCTGAAGCTCCTTTTCGGGGGTATGGGCACGAGAGCCCTGTGGGGCGACCATATGTGATCCAAATCACACGCGAAGATATATCGCAGCGATATATATAGGGAGATGGAACAGCTGAGCGCCACCGCTTACGTGATCCTCGGGATGATCCTCAAGAAGCCGCGCTCCGGCTATGAGATCAAGGCCGCCGTCGACGGCTCGACGAGGTTCTTCTGGGCGGCCAGCTACGGGCAGATCTACCCGGAGCTGAAGCGCCTCTCCGAAGCGGGACTCGTGACCGGCGTCGAGGCGCCCACCGGGGGCCGGCGGCGGACGGTCTACGAGATCACCGCCGACGGCAAGGAGGAGCTGAAGGCCTGGCTGCGACAGCCGCCCGTCACCTATGAGATGCGCGAGGAAGGCCTGCTGAAACTGTTCTTTGCCGACGCCCTGCCGCCTCGAGACGCGGTCGAGACCCTGCGGGCGATGCGCGCCCACCGGCTCGAGGTCGCCGCGGAGCTGCACACGATGGAGCCGACGACTCGGGAGAAGGGCGACCCCTTCCCGCTGATCGTCCTGCAGGGTGGAATCGAGTTCACCGAGTGGTTCGCCGACTGGTGCGAGCGGATGGAGGCGCAGATCCTCGACTCCGCTCCCGACAAAAGGAGCAGTGATGTTTGACGCCCTCGCCCGCCTTGCCGACGGCAGCGCCCGCCGGATCGGGATCATCGCGATCCTCTTCTTCCTCCTCGCCGGGGCGGTCGGGGGCTCGGTCGCCAGCCGCCTCGACCCCTACGGCGCCGACGACCCGTCCACGGAGACGGTGGTGGCGAAGGAACAGCTGCAGGACGCCGGCCTGCGGGTGCCGGCGGTCTTCGCCGTCGTCGAAGACGCGCCGATCGCCGAGGCCTCCAGCCGAGCCCGGATCGAATCGCTCGAGCGGGGTGTGCGTCGCCGCGCCGACGTCAAGTCGGTGACCGGCTACTACGACACCCGCTCCCCCGCCTTCGTCTCCCGCGACCGCCAGGCCAGCTACTTCGTCGTCGCGCTGAAGCCGACCGGGGACAAAGCGCTACAGGAAGCTGCCGCCGAGATCGCCGACCAGCTCGCCGCCGACCCCGGCGTCGTCGTCGGCGGCTTCGCGATCGCCCAGGAGCAGGTCAACAAGCAGGTCGAGAAAGACCTGCGGATGGCCGAGATGCTGGCCTTCCCGCTGCTCTTCCTGCTCTCGCTGCTGTTCTTCCGCAGCCTCGTCGCCGCGGTGCTGCCGCTGATGATCGGCGGCCTGGCGATCGTCGGCACCTTCCTGATCCTCCGTGTCGCCAGCGAACTAGGGTCGATCTCGATCTTCGCCCTCAACCTGACCACGGCCCTGGGGCTGGGCCTGTCGATCGACTACAGCCTCTTCATCGTCTCCCGCTACCGCGAGGAGATTGCCAAGAGCGGACCCGGCCTGACGGCGATGCGCCGCGTGCTCGCCACCTCGGGGCGCACCGTCTTCTTCTCCTCGCTGACGGTCGCCGCGGCGCTGGCCTCGCTGCTCGTCTTCCCGCAGCGCTTCCTCTACTCGATGGGCCTCGGTGGGGCACTGGTGGCGCTGTTCGCGGCGCTGATCTCGCTGACCGTGCTGCCGGCGGTGCTGACGCTACTCGGATCGCGGGTCAACGCCGGCGCGCCGAAGTTCCTGCAGCGCCGGGCCGAGGCCGACGCGAGGCCCGACGAGAACGGCTTCTGGTACCGCCTCTCGCGCTTCGTGATGCGGCGCCCACTGCCCGTGGCCACTCTCAGCGCGCTGCTGCTGATCGTCATGGGGCTGCCCTTCCTGGGGATCAAGTTCAACACCGTCGACCCCACCGTGCTGCCGGAGTCGGCGAGCGCGCGCCAGGCCTATGACACGGTCAGCGACCGCTTCCCGCCGTTCCACGAGACGCCGATCTGGATCGACGTCGACGGCGGCGGGCCGAAGGCGGCGGCGGTCGTCGCCGCCCGGGTGAAGCGCGTGCCCGGAGTCGCCGAAGTCCTCCCTCCCCAGCCGCTGCGCGGCGGCGTCACCGCGATCCAGGTGGTCTCCGCCAACCCCTTCGTCTCCGACGCCAGTCAGGAGACGGTGAAGGAGATCCGGCAGATCCAGCCACCGCCGGGGACGACCGTCCTGGTCAGCGGCGCCAGCGCCGACTTCGTCGACTTCCAGAGCAGTCTCAGCGAGCACCTGCCGATCGCCCTGGCGATCGTGATCGTCGCCACCCTGGTCATCCTCTTCCTGATGACCGGCTCGGTGATCCTGCCGATCAAGTCGCTGATCATGAACTTCCTCAACCTCAGCGCCGTCTTCGGCCTGCTGGTGCTGATCTTCCAGGACGGCAGGCTGGAGGGATTCCTCGACTACACGAGCCCGGGGGCGATCGAGCAGACGATGCCGATCCTGCTCTTCGCCGTCGCCTTCGGCCTCTCCACCGACTACGCGGTCTTCCTCCTCTCTCGAATCAAGGAGGCACGCGACGGCGGCGCCTCGGATTCGGAGTGCGTGGCGATCGGGCTGGAGCGGACCGGGCGGATCGTCACCGCCGCGGCGCTGCTCTTCGCGGTCGCGATGGGCGCCTTCGCCACCTCGCAGATCATCTTCATCAAGGAGAACGGGGTCGGTACGGCGTTGGCGGTGCTGATCGACGCCAGCATCGTCCGGGCGCTGCTGGTGCCGTCGCTGATGGAGCTGCTCGGCAAGTGGAACTGGTGGGCGCCGGCGCCGCTGCGACGCCTCCACGAGCGCTTCGGGATTAGCGAGCAGGCGCCCCCCGTGCCGGAGCGGGTATGAGCGAGACGGCCGAGGCCACGCAGCTGCCCGGGTTCGACGCCGACACGGCGGTCGAGGATCTCGGCGAGGGGCGCTTCGCGGCCACGATGAGCGAGCGCTGGTGGGTCGGCAAAGGGCCCAACGGCGGCTACGTCGCGGCGGTGATTTTACGGGCGATCCAGGCGATGGCCGACGCCGAGCGGGCGCCGCGGTCGCTGACCATCCACTACCAGCGGGCACCGCTCGCCGGTCCGGTCGAGGTGAGCGTCGAGGTCGAGCGCGAGGGCGGCCGGGTGACCTTCCTCTCAGCGCGGCTGACACAGGAGGGGAAGGTGCAGGCGACCGCGCAGGCGGTGCTCTCGGAAAACTGGAGCGAGGGCGGATTCTCCGAGCTGACGATGCCCGACGCGGGCGAGCCCGGGGAGCTGCACACATTCGACCCCGGCACCGTCGCCGGAGCGCCGCGGATGCTCCAGAACTACCGCGCCCGACCTGCCCTGGGCGAGCCCGCCTTCTCTGGCGGCGCCCCCTACACCGGCGCCTGGATTCGCAGTCGCGAGCCACGCCTGCTCGACGCGCCGCTGGTCGCGGCCTTCCTCGACACCTGGTTCCCGGCCCCCTTCGTCCGCCTCGAACGCCCGTGCGGAGCGCCGACGATCGACTACACCGTTCACTTCCGCTCGCCGCTGCCGCCGGCGGGCGCGACGCCCGAGGACCCCTACCTCGTCTCCTTCAAGTCGAATATCGCCCGCCACGGGTTCTTCGAGGAAGACGGCGAGCTCTGGTCGGCCGACGGCACCCTGCTGGCGCAGTCGCGACAGCTGGCGCTGCTGCTCGACGTCTCGTAGTTGCAGGCGTCGCCGTCGAAAGGCTCGCGCTGAACCGCCCGCTGCCGTGAGTCGGCGCCTAGGCGAAGGCCTGCGCGGCGCGGCGGCGCAGGTCGGCGTTGAGCATGCCGGTGACCTCGCTGGGGCTCTCGCCGGCAGAGGGCACGGCGTCACCGATCAGACCGCTGGCGCGGAAGCCGAAGAGGGGGGCGTCGAAGCCGACCTCGCGGACCTTGCGCACCAGCTTCACCGCGCTCTGAGTGTCGGCGCCGGGGCCGCAGAGCACGATCGCGGTGGGGTCGAGGGCGCCGAGGGCGCGCTCGAGCCGCTCGTCGCCGAGGTCGTTGGAGAGGACGAGGACGCGGAAGCCGGCCCGCCGCAGCGCCAGGTCGAGGGCCTGGGTATGGACCTCCTCGGCGTTCTGGCCATGGCTGGCATCGAGCAGCAGTATCCCGGCCGGGCGCGAGGCGGCGGAGGCGAGGCGGCGCGCACCGTGCAGCCAGCCGGTCGCCCAGCGCGAGGCGAACTCCAGCTCGGCCTCGCGGTCGGGGTCGGCGGCAAGCTCGTCGATCGCCGGCAGCAGCAGCTCCTCGACCGTTCGCTCCAGCGGTCGCAGCGCCAGGCTCTCCTCGATCGCGCGGTCGGCGGCCCCCTCGTCGAAGCTCTCGAGCGCGGCGAGCATTTCGCCGCCGCTGGCCGGCGCCGACTGGCGCTGGCGGGCCAGGGCGATCGCCGAGGAGATGTTGCCCGTCTGGGCGAGGGCGTCGCGCAACGTCTGCAACTCGATCAGCTCGTAGTTGCGGTGGTTGCCGACGGTGCGCTTGGGCGTCGGGTAGCCGTAGCGACGCTCCCAACTGCGGAGCGTGTTGGGGCTGACGCCGAGCACTTCGGCTGCTGCGTTGGTTCGGATTCCGGGCATCTGAGAAAAGGGTTGGTCGCGCAGTTGATTCGACGCGCGAGCGCCAGTCTCCCACCTCAAATGCGGGTTTACACCAGTTATGGACAGATTTCCGGAATCTGTCAGCGATCTTGCAGCGCGCCGACGCCCAGCGGCTGCCCCACGGCACGTGCGCGCCACATCGCCGCGTCGGCTTTCTGCAGCAGCAGCTCGACGTCGGCGCCGTGCTCCGGACAGGCGACGACGCCCGCCGAAACCGCTATGCGCAGCCCCCCCGCTCGCTCCAGATCATCCAGCCGGCCCAGCAGCCGCTCGGCCATCTGCACCGCTTCGACCGTCTGCAGATTGGGGGCGAGGACGCAGATCGCGTCCTCCTCGAGCCGGAACGCCTCGTCGACGAGCCGGATGCTGTCCCGCAGCGCCGCCCCGACGATCGCCAGCACCGTCTCCTGGCCGCCGCCGGAGTCGCCGTCGCGCGTCCCCGGCCCCGAAGCGTCGAAGACGGCAAGGGCGAACGGGTGGCCGTAGCGACGGTTGGTCTCGGCCATCTGATCGAGCCGTCGGCGCATGTGGCCGGGTTGGTAGAGGCTGGTCAGCTCGCGATGGTCCTGCGGGGGCGAGGATGCCCGGCTCGTGGCCTGCTCGTACGCGGCGTCGACCGCGGTCGACGCCACCGAGCCAAAATCCGTGGCCAGGCGCTGCGCCGCGGCAGCGAACTGCTCCGGCTCCTGTCCGTCCAGCTCCTGGCGCAGCTTGTCCAGCAGCGAAGCCTGCAGCGCTGACACCTCAAGGGCGATGCGGCCCGCCGGAGAGCCCCGGTTCGATCCGTTGCCTGAGTTCGACTGGCCCGCCACGCCGTGACCTTCGCGAAAGCGGCGGACGTAGGCGCTGCGTAAAGCCGCTATTTGCGGCCCGACGGTCGTCCAGGACGAATATCCAGTTTGGGCTAATCGAGACTACGGCGGCCCGCCAGGGCCTTGCCGAGCGTGACCTCGTCCGCATGCTCGAGATCTGCGCCGACGGGGAGGCCGCTGGCCAGGCGCGTAACCGCGACTTTGCCCCGCAGCTGGTCGGCGATGTGCAGCGCCGTCGCCTCGCCGGTCGTGGTCGGATTGGTGGCGAGCACGACCTCGCCGATCCCACCGCGATCGACCCGGGCGAGCAGCTCGGAGATCTTCAGATCTTCGGCGTCGATTCCGTCGATCGGCGAAAGGGCGCCGCCGAGCACGTGGTAGAGGCCGCGGTATTCGTGGGTGCGCTCAATCGGGATCACGTCGGCCGGCTCCTCGACCACGCAGATCGTCGCCCGGTCGCGGTTCTGGTCGGCGCAGATGCGGCAGAGCGGCCCCTCGGCGAGGTTGAAGCACTCCTCGCAGAGGCCGACCTTCTCCTTCACTTCGCGGATCGCGTCACCGAGCGCGAAGGCCTCGTCGTCGGGCGCCCGCAGGAGGTGAAAGGCGAGCCGTTGGGCGGTCCGCTGCCCGATCCCCGGCAGGCGCGAGAGCTCGGCGACGAGGCGCGCCAGCGGCGCCGGGCCCTCGGTACTCACATTCCCGGCAGGCCGCCGAGGCCGCCGGTGATCCCGCCCATTTTCGAGCTGGCCAGCTCCTGGGCGGCGCGCAGGCCCTCGTTGACCGCGGCCTGGACCATCTCGGCCAGCATCTCGGCCTCCTCGGGATCGATCGCCTCGGGGTCGATGGAGATCTCGCGCAGGGTCAGGTCGCCGCCCATCTTCACCTTGACCATGCCGCCCCCGGCACTGGCCTCGACCGTCTCGTCCTTGAGCTGCTCTTGCGCCTGCAGCATCTGGTCCTGCATCTGCTGCGCCTGTTTCATCAGGGCGTTCACGTCGAAGCCCCCGGGTCCGCCTCCTCTTGCCACCTAACTGACCTCCTCCGCGTCGAACTCACTCTTCAGCCGCTCCAGCAGCTCTTCCTCGCTCAAGCCCTCCTCCGACGCCGCCGGCGCGGGCTCTTGAGCCTCCTCCGAGTCCTCACTCTCACCATCGAGGAGGACGTAAGTCGGCTTCAGGCTCCGCCCGGTGACGGTCGCCAGCGATTCGGCGACCCGCTCCCGATTCTCCGGCGTCTCAGCCTTGCGCTTGTTGAAGGTGGCGCCGGCCGGAAACGAGATCTCAACGGCCTCTCCCTCGAATCCAACGGGTCTCGCCTCCTCGAAGAACGCCGCCAGCGCCGGGGCAGTCGTCGCCAGCTGATCCAAGACCGCCGGCCACACCTGCTTCAGCTTCTCGAGATCGAGGGAGTCCAGGCCGGCGGGTCCTGTCGGTGCGGCATCCCCCACGATGCTCGGATGCTCCGCGCCGCGGGGGACCCCCGCCTCACCGCCACCCGCCGAAGAGGACTCTTCGTCAGATGACTCAGGTTCTGGCGCCGGAGTCGGCTCCGGCGCCAAAGGCTCAGAAGCGTCCTGCGGAGGCGAATCTGCCGCGGATGGCACGGTAGGGGAGGCCACCCCCGAGGAAGCTTTAGCTACCGCAGGGGCTGGGGGGTCTCCTGCCGCGACAGGGCCCGCGGCCCGACCGCCACGGTCCCCAAGCTGTCCCTCCAGCCGCTCGATCCGACGCAGCAGCCCCTCGGTCGAGGGATCCAGATCCGGCCGCGCCGCTTTTAGCAGCGCGATCTCGACCGCCATGCGCGCGTCGTCGCCCTCGCGGACCGCGGTCAGCGCCGTTGCCAGCTCGTCGATCGTCCGGATCAGCGATGCCGTTCCGATCGCCGTTGCCTGCGACTGCAGGCGGGCGGAGTCGGTGGCGGTCACTACAAAGGAGGTCGGCACCTCGCCGGTCGTCTGGGTGACCAGGAGAAAGCGCAGGTGGGCGAGCAGGTCGCGGGCGAACTGGGAGGGATCGCGGCCGGAGCGGGCCATCTTCTCCACTCCCAGCAGGACCGCCTTGGGATCTTCGGCGACCACCGCGTCGACCGCTTCGAAGAGCAGCTCCGCGTCGGCGGCACCGAGCATCTCCAGCACCTCGTCGAGGCCGACCTTGCTGCCCCCGAAGGCGACCAGCTGGTCGAGCGTGCCGAGAGCGTCGCGGAAGCTGCCCGAGGCGGAACGGGCGATCGTCGCCACGGCTCCCTCGTCGACCTCGATCGACTCGGTGGCGGCGACCCGGTTCAGCACCTCGGAGATCTGCTCCAGCGACGGCCGCTGGAAGTCGAAGCGCTGGCAGCGGTCGGCGATCGTCGCCATCACCTTGTGCGACTCGGTCGTGGCGAGGACGAAGACCGTTTTCGGCGGCGGCTCCTCCAGCGTCTTCAGGAAGGCGTTCCAGGCCTCCTTGGTCAGCATGTGGGCCTCGTCGAGGATGTAGACCTTCCAGTGGCCGCCGGCCGGGGCGTAGGCCACCCGCTCGCGCAGGTCGCGGACGTCGTCGACCGAGCGGTTGGACGCGGCGTCCATCTCGATCACGTCGATCGAGGTGCCGGCGGCGATCGTCACGCAGGACTCGCATTCCCCGCAGGGCGTCACCGTCGGGCCACCGCGCTCGCAGTTGAGCGAGCGGGCGAGGATCTTCGCCATCGAGGTCTTGCCGGTCCCGCGCGAACCGACGAAGAGGTAGGCGTGGTGGACCTTGTCCTGCTCGACCGCGTTGCGCAGGGTGCGGACCACGTGCTGCTGGCCCACGACCTCGTCGAAGGAGCCCGGGCGGTGGCGTCTATATAGAGAGGTCGACTCGGTCATCGGGGGAGTCGAGCCAGTGTATCCACGGGCCTGTGCCCACCCAGAGGGGCGTGTCTGACCTTAGGTACCCCAGAGGGGCCTTAAGGTCAGACACGCCCCTCTGGGGTACCGGCGATACCGTGCGCCGGTGCCATCGAGGGTCTCTAGCTGGCTGACGCCGGCCGCCTGGGTTGCCGCGGTGACGGCGGTGCTGCTGCTCGTCTTCCCGGTCGGCTTCCCCAACTACGACACGATCTACGCCCTCGTCTGGGGGCGCGAACTCGCGCACGGGATGAGTCCCGACGTCGGCTCCGCCCTGCCCCCCACCCCACACCCGCTGACGGAGCTGATCGGGCTGGTGATGACGCCGCTCGGCGACAGCGCGATCACGGTGACGATGGTGCTCGCCTACGCCTCCCTGGGCCTGATCGGCTTCTTCGTCTATCGGCTCGGGGCGATCTGGTTCGACCGCTGGATCGGCGCCATTGCGGCCGCGATCGTCCTCACCCGCGCCCCCTTCCTCTCCAACGGCCTGCGCGCCTACATCGATCTCCCCTACATCGCGCTCTGCCTCGGGACGCTGCTGATCGAGGCTAAGCGCCCGCGCGCCGGCTGGCCCGTACTGGCACTGCTGGCCCTGGCCGGCCTGCTGCGCCCCGAGGCCTGGCTCTTCGCCGGCGTCTACTGGCTCTACCTCGCGCTCGACTGGGGGTCGATGGGCCGAAAACCCACGCAGGACGTGGGAAATCGGCCCATCGGCCTGCGGTGGCGGGGGGAGCGGGCGGCTGCGGAGCTGGTTTGGCTGGCGGCACTTGCGGCGGCCGGGCCGGTGCTCTGGGTGCTTTTCGACGCGATCACGGCCGGCGACCCGCTGTACTCCTGGACCGGGACCAAAGAGACGGTCGAGGCGCTGGAACGTCAGACCGGGCCGGTCGACCTCATCCTCTACGGACCGCGCCGGCTCGGCGAGGTCCTGCAGTGGCCGGGGATGGTCGGGGCCGCGGTCGGCGTCGTCTTCGGGCTCGCCTTCCTGCGCCGCCGCTCAGCCCTCGGGGTCGCCGCCGCGGTCCTGGCCCTGCTCGCCTTCGCGATCCTCGCCTGCGGCGGCCTCGCGATCCTCCCCCGCTACACGATGCTGGCGGCGGCGATCCTGGCGATCTTCGCCGCCCTCGCCCTGCTCGGCTGGCGGCTGCTGGACAGCGACCATCCCTGGCGGCGGCGCTGGCAGCTGCTCGCCGGCCTGGTCGCGCTGATGTTCCTCATCTGGCTGCCGAACCAGTGGGACCTGGACTCCCGCGTCGACACCGACCTCACCAACCAGGCTCGGATCGAGGGGGACCTCACCGAGCTCGTCGACGCCGGCGCCTTCGAGCCGCTCTGCGGCCCGATCGCCGTCCCCAATCACCGCGCCGTCCCCCGCCTCGCCTTCGGCCTCGACGTCAGGCCGACCCGAATCATCAGCGCCAGCGAGGAGGGCGTGCCCGCGCGCGGCTACTTCGTCGCCCCGGCTAGTCCCTTCGTGACCCACAACTTCATCCTCGATCCCAACGACCCGACCGAGCTGGATCTCGCCGTCCCGAACGGCTTCCGCAAGGTCGCCTCGAACGATTCCTGGAAGGTCTACCGGCGCTGCTGACTAGTCCCTCCTAAAAGGGGGCCGACGAACTTGAGTTCGACGTGGACGCGGCCGAGCCGGCCTAACCGCCCTCGGCGCGAACGATCGCCGCGTGCGTCGCCGCCGCCAGATCGGGGTCGGTGAGGGCGATGGCCGGCGGCAGCTCCACATGCAGATCGTTGGAAGGGTCGAGGCGGGCGCGCAGCTCCCCGGCGCTGCGCGAATCGAGGACGTGGCCGCCGCGGCCGCGGTCGTCGCTGATGAAATGGAGGTGGTAGCCGCCGACCTCGATCCCCTCGGCATACGCCGGGAAGCGGAAGCCGAGCATGGTCCCGGCGACGTCCTCGAGCTCGAAGACGTGCTGGTCGGCGACGACCTCGGACAGCGGCCGGTAGGGCGGGCTCTGGGCCGGAACCGAGCGGGCGCGGACCAGCTCGAAGCGGCCGTCGAGGCGGATCGCGCAGGAGGAGGCCCCGGCCGGGGCGAGGTCGTCGAGGCGGGCCAGCAGCTCCGCGTGGCCGAGCCGGCCCTCGATCCGCGCCTCCACCTCCGGCTCGAACCTCGTCACCACCGCGAACGGCGTCTTCGCCGCGGCCGGAATCGGGCTCACGGCACCGTCGACGTCGGCGCGGAAGAACTCGCCGTCGAGGGCGATCATCTCGCCGTCGAGCCGGTTCAGCGTCCCCAGTCCGAGGTCTCCGTGCTCGGCCAGCTCGGCGAAGCTGAGGTCGCCATCGAAGGCGCCGTCGAGCAGGGCGCCGATCGTCGAGGCCTGGAAGAGGACGTGCGGGTCGCGCTCGGCGTGCAGGTCGGTCCGCCGCATCGACTCCACGTGCAGCGATCTGATCCAGCGCTCGTCCAGCACGCTGGCAGTGTTCCACGCGGCTAGGCTGGCGCCGTGTCCGGGGGGTTCAAGCGCTCGGGGGTGTTCGGGATCATCGGCGTCTTCGTCGTCGTCGCCCTGGTGATCGTCATCGCCACCACCACCGGCCAGGGCGAAGCGAACCCGAAGCTGACCCTGGGCCTGATCTTCGGCGTGATCGCGCTCTTCTGCCTCGTCCTCTTCGCCCTCCAGCGCTCCGACCTGACCCGGGCCGCCGGGGGCGACGCCGTCGCGACCGGCCGCGCCGCCGCCGAAGGGGGCAAGCGGGTCGACAACCCGACGACGCTGTCCGAGCCCGAGCTCTGGGCGGCGCTGGCGATCGCCCCGATCGACGCCGATGCGATCGGCGCCCGCGACGAGGTCTGGGACGTCAGCCGCCGTAGCCAGGGCCTGGCGATGGTGGTGACGCTGCTGATCTTCCTCACGGTGCCGACGATCTACCTGACCGAAAGCTTCGTGCCGCTGCTGATCGGCGGCCCGCTGATCGTCATCGCCGCCCTCTACGGCGCCTTCCGCGCGATCGGCCCCGGCGGTGAGATCGGCCAGAGCTACGAGCGCACCGATCGGGCGATGAAGCCGCTCGGGCTGCAGGTGAGCGAGCGCCCTACGGGCGGGTTCGAGATGCGGATGCCGGCGACGCCCGGCTTCGACTACCGGCTGCGCGGCTGGACCGTGCTCAGCGGCGAGCGCCACGGCCGCCAGGTGGCGGTGCGGCTGGGCGGCCACGAAGACGCCGGCATCAGCGAGGTCTACGTCAGCGGGGCGGCGGCCGAGTTCAGCGCTCGCTCCCGCGACGGTCGGGTGAGGTCGAAGGACGGGGCGCCGGCGGCGATCGAGGCGGCGCTGGCGGCGGTCCCCAACTCGACTCGCTGGAAACGGCTGGAGGTCAGCGGCGATGGCGAGGGAATCGTCGTCGTCCGCAAGAAAGGCGAGCAGCGCGACTGGCTCTGCGACCTCTGGCTGGCCGAGCGCCTCGCCGCTGCCTGAGCCACCGCTCCGAGGCCGGCACCGCCACCGTGAAAGCATCAGCGCCGATGGCGGCGATCGAACTCAGCAGGGTGGTTAAGCGCTTCGGCTCGATCACGGCCGTCAACGGGCTCAACCTCGAGGTGCCGACGGGCATCTGCCTCGGCCTGCTCGGGCCCAACGGCGCCGGCAAGTCGACGACGATGCGGCTGCTGACCGGGCAGGCGATCGCCGACGCCGGCGAGCTGCGAGTGCTGGGACACGAGCTGCCCGGCGACTCGAAGGCGGCCCGCGCCAAGATGGGCGTCGTCCCCCAGCTCGACAACCTCGACGTCGACGTCACCGTAGAGGACAACCTCGCCGTCTACGCCCGCCTCTATCGGGTCAAGGACGTCGGCGGCGCCGTCGACCGCTGCCTCGACCTGGCCCGCCTGCGAGACCGCCGCGGCGACGCCGTCGACGAGCTTTCCGGGGGGATGCGGCGGCGGCTGCTGCTGGCCCGGGGCCTCGTCCACGAACCGAAGCTGGTCCTGCTCGACGAGCCCACCGTCGGCCTCGATCCGCAGATCCGCACCGAGCTCTGGACCCTGATCGGCGAGCTCAAATCCCGCGGCACGACGATCCTGATGTCGACCCACTACATCGAGGAGGCGGAGCGGCTCGCCGACGAGGTGGCGGTGATGCACCAGGGCAGGATCATCAGCCGCGGCCGCCCCAGCGACCTGATCGCCGAGCATGCCGGCCGCGAGACCGCCGAGGTCTACGCGCCACCGGAGCGCCTCGCGGAGCTGCGCGCGAGCGCCGAGCAGAGTGGGCTGCGGGTGCGCCCCGCCGGCCCGGCGATCGCCATCGTCGGCTCCGAGCAGGCCGGCGACGGCATCGTCCCCGCCGACGCCGTGATCCGCGCCGCCACGCTCGAGGACGTCTTCGTCCTGCTGACCGGCGAGGAGGCGGAGTGAGCGTCGAGACCCAAGCTCGCCCCCGCACGATGAGGCGACTGGAACCGGCGGCGATCGCCGGGGTGATGAGCCGCGAGGTCGCCAACTTCCGCACCTACTGGAAGGGCACGACCTTCTCCAGCCTGCTCGAACCGATCGTCTACCTGCTCGCCTTCGGCCTCGGCCTCGGCGCGACCCTGGTCGACGAAGTCGAAGGCGTCCCGTACATCCAGTTCGTCGGCACCGGCATGGTGGCGACGGCGGTGATCTTCTCCAGCGCCCTGCCGGCGATGTTCGGGACCTTCGTCAAGCACCGCTTCCAGAACACCTACGAAGCGATCCTGGCCGCCCCGGTCGACGTCGAAGAGCTGGTCAGCGCCGAGATGCTGTGGATCGCGCTGCGCTCCGGCTTCTACGGCTGCTTCCCGCTCCTCGTCACCTTCGCCTTCGGACTGGATCCGGCCTGGGGGATGCTGCTGGTGCCGTTCTTCTGCTTCGTCACCGCCCTGGGCTTCGCCGGCTTCGGGGTGGCGATGGCGGCGACCGTCGCCAAGATCGACCAGTTCAACTACGTGACGGCGCTCTGCATCACGCCGCTCTTCCTCGTCGCCGGCACCTTCTTCCCGATCTCCGGCCTGCCGGAGGGGGTGCAACTGGTGGCCCAGCTCAACCCTCTGCACCAGCTGGTCGAACTGGTCCGCGGCGGCGCCTTCGGCTACGAGCCCGTCGACATCGCCCGCTTCGCCTTCCTGGTCGCCGTGGCGCTGCTGACCTGGCGCGTCGCGATCAGCCGCATGTCCAAGCGCCTGATCGACTAGAGAACGACGCGTATCCAAGTTTGTCCCCGCCACAGCCGGGACAAACTTGGATACGGCGAAGGTATGGACCGTGCACCGCCTTCGAAGCGTGGTCACCGGGCGTGTCCGTCGTTTTTGGCTCTTGCCGGGCTCACCTGCGGCACCCGCGGCATCCGCTTAAGGCTGCTTCCTTCCGGACCTGACCTGATTCGCGTGCCCACGTCGCGCAGGACCCG
Organism: uncultured Solirubrobacterales bacterium; assembly: GCA_963812145.1. GTDB lineage: Bacteria > Actinomycetota > Thermoleophilia > Solirubrobacterales > 70-9 > VAYN01. The sequence continues at coordinate 213,768 of CAWEUG010000001.1, read as the reverse complement.
GCCGTCAACGCCGCCGCGACGCACTGACCCCGACGGCCAGCTCCTCGGAACGGAATTCGGCCCCGCTAGAGCGGATTGCGGGTTACAAGGCACCGCTAATTCCCCGCCTAGCACGGTCCGCTGACGATCCTACTCTGCTCGTCATAGGATCACGCTCCTTGATCGCCCTGCCGACAGCCGCGATCGAAGTCGACAGCGGTTCCTTCTTCGCGATCGTCGTCGTCGCCGCGCTCGCCGCAGTCACGGTCGCCGCGCTGCCGAAACGCCTGGCGCCGCCCGTCGTCGTCCTCGAGCTCCTGCTCGGAATCGTGATCGGGCCGGAACTCCTCGGTCTCGCCCACTCCGACGACTTCGTCGAATTCTTCTCCAACCTCGGCCTCGGGATGCTCTTCTTCTTCGCCGGCTACGAGATCGACTTCAACCGGATCAAAGGCAGGCCGATGAAGCTCGGCGCCTGGGGCTGGCTGCTCTCGGTGGCGCTGGCCTATGGCATCGGCGGCGCGCTCGCGGCGGCCGGGATCGTGCTCTCCTTCCTCTACACCGGCTCGGCGATGGCGACGACGGCGATCGGCACCCTGATCCCGATCCTCCGCGACAACGGCGAGCTGAAGACCAAGTTCGGCACCTACCTGCTGGCCGCCGGCGGCGCCGGCGAGTTCGGACCGATCCTGCTGGTGACGCTGGTCCTCTCGACCGCCAACCCGCTGCACGAGTCGGTGATCCTGCTCGGCTTCATCTTCCTCGCCCTGGTGTTGGCGCTGCTCTCGGTGCGCTACGCCTGGCGCGGCTGGCCGGCGCTCGAGCGGACTCTCGAGTCGAGCAGCCAACTGGCGGTGCGGATCACCGTCGTCCTCGTCTTCGGCCTGGTCCTGCTCGCCAGCAAGCTCGGCCTCGACCTTCTGCTCGGCGGCTTCGTCGCCGGGATGATCGTGCGGGTGGCGCTGCAGGGTCGTGAGCTGCAGGTGTTCGAGTCGAAGCTGACCGCGGTCGGATTCGGCTTCTTCGTGCCCTTCTTCTTCGTCGCCAGCGGCATCGAGTTCGACCTCGGCGCGCTCGGGTCGGTCGGCGCGATGGCGAAGCTGGTGCTGTTCTTCGTCCTCTTCCTCGTCGTCCGCGGCGCCCCGGCGATGCTGCTCTACCGGGGCGTGCTGAGTACCCGTGACCGCGCTGCCCTCGCCTTCTACTCCGCGACCGAGCTCCCCCTCGTCGTCGCGATCACCACGATCGCGACCGAGACCGGCCACATGAAAACGTCGACCGCCGCAGGACTGGTCGGCGCCGCGATGCTCTCGACCCTGGTCTTCCCCTTCGTCGGCCTCGCCCTGCGTAAAGGGAGCGAGGAGGAAGAGGAGCCGGAGATCGGCCCGCCGGACGTGAGCCCCTCCCCACTCGGAGAGGGGCCCGGCCGGCCGGGCCTTACCGGCTAGCGCTTGACCAGCTTCAGGCGCTTGTAGACGGTCGCCTTCGCCTTGCCCGCACGTACGGTCTCCTTGAACAGGAGGCGTTTGCTCTGGGACACCTTCTTCAGTCCCTGGGGCTTGACCCTGAGGACGAACTTCTTCGTCTTGCCCTTTGCCACCTTCGCCTTGCGGCTTGAGGTCGCTGGCTTCTTCTTGCTCAGCATCCCCCGCAGGGTGATCCGGCAGGTGACGCCGATCCTGACGGGGCACTTGGCCTTGACCGTGATCTTGTTGCCCTTCAGCACCGCCGGCCCGATCAGGCTGGCGCCGATCAGGGACCGCAGCTGCTGGTCGGTGAGACTGCCGCCGGAGCCACCGCCGCCGCCACCACCGCCCGAGGTGTCGACGGCCAGTGAGACGTTGTCGAAGCGGAGGCTGGTGGTGCCCCCGAGCAGTGCCGTTCCGGCAACGGTCGAGCTCGTTTCCGTTCTGATCGAGAGCGCGTAGGTGTGTCCGGCTTTGACCGTCGCCGCGTGATCCTTGCCAACGAATTCGGATGCCGCCGGTATCGCCTCCGTGAGGACTTCCGATTTTGCTCCCGCCGTGCGGTCGATCAGTGTGACGTCATAGGTGGCCTGCGGTGCCAAGTCGACCAGAGAGCCGGATGCGAGCTGGCGGTCCAGGTGGAGCGTGGCATCGCCGGCGCCGGTGACCGTGAAGTCCGGCGACTGCAGCGTCACGGTCGATTTGAACAACGTCAGCAGGTTGAGGCCGATGGTCGTGTTGGCCGCGATCGAGCCGGGCGGGTTGCCGTTGGCGCCGTCATACCCGCCCGAGGCGGTGCAGAGGGCCGGCACGTTGCAGCTGGCTTCGGTGGCTTCCCAGCCCTGAGCGCCGCCGGTGAAGGTACTGCCCCCGGCGGGATAGGTGCTAGTTGCGGCCCTGGCTTGTCCCGCGCTCAGCAACACCAGCAGGGTTGCCCCCACCACACTGCAGAAGCCAAGCATCGATTGAGATTGGGGTTTGAGACGTCGAAGCACGATGTTCCTTTCGTAGGTCCCTGTCCCTTCCCATAGAACCCACTTACTTAAAACTTTCAAACTTTCTACCTATTTTTATGGACCATCGTTCGATGTCCGGACGGACCGTCCGTCCACCCAGAGCCGGCGGCAGCCGGCTCTGAATCCACGTAACATCCGGGCTCGCCCGGGCGCGTAGCTCAGTGGGAGAGCGCTCGCTTCACACGCGAGAGGTCGCTGGTTCGAAACCAGCCGTGCCCATTACTCCGCTAGTCCTCGACAAGGGTCGCCGTATAGAGGAGGCGAGCGGTCTCGTACAGGCAGCCGTACGTGGTCTCGCTGCCCTTCGTCTGCTGCGGCACCACGCCCGGTCGGCCCTTTGCGGCAGAGCACTTGTCGCTTGGTCGGCTTCCGAGCCAGCTGTTGTCGAAGCTCAGGCCCCGCGCGAAAGCCGGTGCCCAGGTGGGGACCGTGAGCGCGACGATGTCGCCTTTTTGGACGGGTAGAGCGACGGCGAACCTGGCTTTTTCGCCCAGATAGCGACTGAGGACCTCGATCGGACCCTGGGCACGCAGCTCGAAGCGCGGGGGCCTCGTTCCCGGCACTCGCCGCAGGATCGCCAGCCGGGCCTCCGGCGGGGAGCCGTAGAGGCCGTTGAAGAAGGAGCGTTGAGAACCTTCTGGTCGCGCCAGATCCAGGGTCCAAGCCCTGATGGTTCCGTCTGCGGGAACCAGGAAGGGATGGGATTCATTCCCGCTGCTGACCTGAAACCCGGTAACGCTTCCGACGGACTGGCAGGGATCGGCCGGGCACGAGGGGTCGGGCGTCGAAGCGGTCCTTCCGAGCACCACTCTGCGGGCGACCTGGTTGGACGAGGATGGCTCCGGCGCACTGGACGAGGAAGATCCAGCCCCGCCGGAGGAGGAAGGCTCGTCCCCTCCGAACACCCCCGCCACCGTCAGGATCGCGAGCAGCAGCGCCACGCCGATGGCACCGGCAGCGACCCAGAGCCCGGTCCGCCGGCCAGCGTCTGCGGGCTTGCCGGGCGGGGCCGGGGCCACCCTGGTCTCGCCACCCGCGGCGAGCTTGGTTGCCTCCGGCTCGGCGAGCTTGGTCTCGGCCGGCTCGGGCAGGGGAAGCGAGAGCTTGGTCTCACCGCCGGGCTCGGGCAGGGGGATGGAGACCTTGGTCTCTCCCGGCGGCGGCGCCTGGGCCGCCGCCTCCCCCTTGGCGACGCTGGCCTCGGGCAGGCTCACCGCGCCGCCTTCGGCAACCGCGGCCAGCGCCCGGCTGAGGTCGCCGGCGGAGGGGTAGCGATCCGCGGGCGACTTGGCGAGCGCCCGGGCGATGACGACGTCGATCTCGGGTGGCAGGTCGGGTCGATGGGCGGCCAGGGAGGGGATCTCGCCGGCCTCGTGGGCCTTCAGCGTCACCCAGTCGCTTTGGCCGCGATAGGGAACGTGCCCGGCGAGGGCGTGGAAGAGGACGCAGCCGAGCGAGTAGATGTCGGAGCGGGCGTCGATCTCGGCACCCAACAGCTGCTCGGGTGCGACGTAGTCGACGGTGCCGACGAACATCCCCGACATCGTCAGTGCCGTGCGGCCATCGACCTGCTTGGTCAGGCCGAAGTCGCTGAGGTAAGCGTGGTAAGTGCCGTCGCCGAGGGAGCGCAGGAGGATATTTGCGGGCTTGACGTCGCGGTGGATCAAGCCGCGGGCGTGAGCGGCGTCGAGCGCGGCTGCGACCTGGGCGACGATGCCGGCGGTGCCGGCCAGGGAGAGGGTCTCCTCGCGGGCGATCAGGTCGCCGAGGTCGAGGCCGTCGACCCAGAGCATCGTCGTGTAGAGGACGCCGTCCTCTTCGCCGGCGTGGTAGACCGGGATCACGTTGGGATGGTCGATCGAGGCCGCGAGACTCCACTCGCGCTCGAAGCGAGCGCGGAAGTCGGCCTCACGCGAGAGCGCCGGGGCGATCACCTTCAGCGCCACCGGACGCTGCAGCCGCAGGTCGGTGGCGCGGTAGACGACGCCCATGCCGCCGCGCTTGATCTCGGCCTCGATCAGATAGCCCGCGAACTCGGTGCCGGGGGTGAAATCAGGCATGGACGGGACCTTTGCTCACCGATATCTCCAGGGTTGGGACGGAGGCGAGGGGGTGACGATAATGGGGGGACAGGCCAAGCAGCCCCAGGTAGGGCCGCTTGGCACGGAGTTGCACGCTTCGCTCCATCGTCCGTTCGCCCCTAGAACCCTTCGGGAGGCAGTGAGGGAGGTTCGGGCAGCGGCGGAATTCCTTCCGGCAGCTCGGTCGTGACTTCGGGCAACTCCGCGGTCGAAGCGGCGGTCGAGAGGTCGGCCGAGCCGACTTCCCGATTCGACTCCGAGGTCACCTGCCGAAGCGATTCCGAGAGGGAGGTCGAGGACGGCAGCTCGCTGTGGGCGCGAGTGGCGTCCATCGAGTGGGCCGCACAGAAGATCATTACGGCGGCCCAGGCCAGGCCGAGAGCGGCGCGGCGGATTCTCTTCATCGGACGTGGGTGCATAAGGGGCTCCTTTGGTGATCGGTTGGAGAGACAGGAGCACTTTCGAGCAAGCCGTCGGGCCGGGCTAGGCACCCTTGGGTACCAGGCGGCTATCCCTCCTTCGCGAGTGGCTCAGAGGTCGCGTTCGGTGACGACGCCGGACTGGAACGCGAGTTCGACCAGGCGCAGACGCTTGCGGTTCTGCGGAAGCTCCCCCACTTCGAACTTGGTCGAGAGGGCTCGCAGGTGCGCCTTGACCGCGGCGACGCTGAGGACGAGCTCGTCGGCGATCTGCCTGTTCGTAGCCGGCGCTGCGTAAGCCCCACCGTCCTTATATGGACGACAGAGCGCGACGAGGACATTGCGCTGCGCCTGGGAGATCGATAGTGCGGCGGCGCCTTGGCTGGAGATGCGCGTCGCCGCCGAGGACCCGCCGCCCGCGCTGCGAAAGACGATGGCCGTGGAGCCGACCCGGATCTCGTCGCCGTCGTGCAGTCGCCGCCGCCCGGTCACCCGATCGTCGTTGACGAACGAGCCGTTGCTGGAGAGCCCGTCGTCGACCAGGGTCCAGTGCTCGCCGACTCGGGCAATCTCGGCGTGCAGGCGGGAGACCTCCACGTCCCACTCGAGCGCCACCCCACTGCCGGCGCTGCGCCCGATCGTGACCGTCGGGGTGGAATCGGCGAGAGGCAGGATCTGCTGGTCACCGGCGCCATCCCGATAGAAGACGAAAGCGGTACCGGCGCGCTCTGCCGCGAGCCGCTGCTGCAGATCGACGGCGGAGAACCGGTGCGGATCGGAGAGGGGGCCGTTCATCAACTCGAAACCCATCATAGGCTGGAAAACCGGCGAGATCGTGTAGAACTCCCGCTCTGCTGTCGAGCCTGCGAGGAAGAGGCGACATATGGACCTGAGTATCGAGTCTGGTTCGCATAAGGGACGCAAAGTCACCGTAGGTTCCGGCGATCTGACCATCGGTCGCGATCCGTCTTCGACGCTTTTCCTCGATGACGAAGAGGTGTCGCGCCGGCACGCGGTCGTGCGAGAGCTTGCAGACGGAACCGTGGAACTCGAGGATCTCGGCTCGCGCAACGGTACGTTCCTGAACGGCACCCGGATCGAGGGTTCGGCGGTGCTCAAGGGGGGCGAGAAGATCCGGATCGGGGGCACCGTGATCAACGCGGAGGCGTCCCTGGGCGGCTCGCCGACGGTGATGAGTCCACTGCCGCCAGAGGAGGAGCCCCCGATCGCGGTCGAACCGCCGAGCGAACCCGCCGAGCCGACTGAGCCCGCGGTCGCGCCCAAGCCACCCAAGGCGCGCGAATCGACCGGTTCCCGGGAAGGCAAGCGCTCCGAATCGGCGATTCAGAGGATCGTCCTGCAGCGCTCGGTCCGCCGTCTGACCGTCATCGCATGTGTCGTCGGGGTCCTGGTCGTCGCGGGAATCGCCCTGGTGGCGTCGGGAGCGTTCGAGTCGAGCGGCCCGGTCAGCGCCAGCTCGGTGATCAAGGCGGTGACTCCCTCGACTGTCTTCATCAAAGGCACGATCGAAGCCAATGAAGAAGGCGAATCCTACGAGTCCGGGACCGGCTGGGTCTACGCTGCCGACCGGGGCCTGATCGTGACCAACGCCCACGTCGCCTCGGCTGCGAAGACTTTCCAGGTCGGCTTCGGCGACGAAGATCTGCAGCCGGCGAGGGTCGTCGGAGTCGCCCCCTGCGACGACCTTGCGGTTCTCGAAGTCGAGGATACGGCGGGCATGGAAACGCTTTCCCTCGGCTCGCAGGCCGGAATGGAGCAGGGCGACCGCGTCTTCGTCGTCGGCTATCCCGGCAATGCCTCAACCGCCCACGAGCTGGTGTCCACCGTCGGCTCCGTCTCGGTGGTGAAAACGAGTATCGACCCCGAGGAGCCCGAATACCTCGGGTACGCCGCTTACCCGAACGTGCTCCAGACCGATGCCGCGATCAACCACGGGAACTCGGGGGGGCCAATGGTCAACGAGGACAAGGAGCTCGTGGGAGTCAACTCGGTCGGCTCAGGCGCAGAACACGAGAACCAGGCGTACGCGATCGGCGTCGATCGCGTCAGGCAGGTCGTCCCCAAGCTTGCCGAAGGTCACTCGCAGAAGTGGCTCGGATTCTTCCTCGGGGACGTGTTCTTCAACGATGAAGAAGAACCCATCGGCCTGACAGTCGGCAAGGGGGAAGCGGTCGAGGGATCGGAGGCGGCGGAAGTCGGCTTCGGAGACGTGCCGACGCTGATTCTGGGCATAAATGGCTATGAAACCCCGACTGGTGCCGCCTACTGCGAAGCCCTCGATGGCGTCAGCTCGGGCACTCCCGTCGAAATCGACTATGTCGCGCTGAACGAAGACGGCTCGATCCCGTCGGACTACGAAATCGGGCACGTCGAGGTCCCGGTCGAGTACAGCTCCGGCGCGGCCGGAACGCAGTGAGACGGCCCACCCGGGCGAGAATCCTCCTGCCGGGAGGGATAGCCGAGTAGCACCCAAGGGCGCCTATCCGCAGCCATGCTTCTGACCGAGAGTGCTCCTGTCTCATCCAACCAACACCAAGGAGCCTCTGATGAACGCACGCCTCTCGAATGACCGCCCGGCCGCCCTCGACCCCAAGCACAGGAGCCGGCGATCCCTCGCCGTGATCGCCGCGATGCTGGCGATGGTTTTCGCGGTGCAACTGTCCAGCGCCAGTCCCGCCTCTGCATCGATAGACAGCAACTGCGCGCGGACCTCGATCCGGTCCGAAAATCAGTTCGGTACGTACTGGACGGCCTCGGGGGTCGGCTACGTGCCCTGGCGCCTCTACATGAACGTAGCGGTCTACGATCGCTGCAACCACGGCGGCATCAGCGGCACGATCGCCATCTCAGACAGCGCGATCAAAGCAAAAGGGGGCTCCTATCGGGTCGGCTTCTACTACACGACGCCATGGTCCCGCGGTTGGACGTACCAGGCTCTGGTGCTCTACCCGAGCTATTCGGCGAGCGGTTGGCAGTACTACACGATCAATACTGAAGACAACATCGGCCTGACCAGGACCGGCCGCATCGCCAACGTGAAAATGTCGAGCTACCTGGTCTTCAACCGAGTTCCGGGGGCATCTCGGAACCACTCGTGCAGCACGATCACTCTCAGGTGCAGCGGGCACTTCAGGTGGTAGCGCACCCTCGAGAATCCCACTAGGCGCGAGGGTCCGCGGCACAACGCCGCGGACCCTCGCCACGCCGGCTCAGGTTTCGGGGACGAGATCCCCACCGCCGCCGCCGTCCGAGGGGGAGGGTTCGACGGGGGGAGCCGGTTCGGTCGATTCCACCGGAGGTTCGTAGGCTTCTTCTTCGACGCTCGGCGCTTCGGTGACGGTCGAGCCCACTTCGGGTTCTGCCGCCACGACTTCTTCGTGAAGATCGGGGAGGGGTGCCACCTTGCCGAGCCGCGGCAGGTTGGGGCCGGGAGACACGGCGACGGTGGCGGCGCTGGGAACGGCCTCCTCCGGCGCGGTGGCGAACCCGACCGCGAGGGCAACGGCGGCGATCGCGGCAGCGGCAAGGGCCCAGAGCGGAGCCCGGCGACGGGTCACGCGCAGCTCTGCTTCAGAGCCGTCGTCCCCACCGGGACGCACAGGGTCTCGATCTTCATGCTGCCCCGGTTGCGGGTCGTGAAGCGGAGCGCTTTGCCGACGTATCCCGGCCGGGTGATGATCAGCGTCACGCTGGCTCCCGGATCCAGCCTCTTGCGGACCAGGCCCTCGCCGATCACCAGGCCGCCGCGCTGGGTCTTCGCCACCGCCACCGCGAGCCTGGAGAAGGGGCAGCCCCGGCCCTTGCAGCGCAACCTCACCACCATCCCCTTGACCAGCGGACCCGCCACCTTGAACGGCTTGAGGAATCCGACGGTCCGGTGGGCGCTGGTCGAGTAGGCGAACACCCGCTCGACTTCGTTCTGCACCCGCGGGTAGGCGCTGTCGCGGCCGTCGCAATTCTCGTCGACGCCGTTCTGGGGCCTGTCGCGCGCGCTGGGCCCGATCGCCGGGTTGTCGTCGTTGCAGTCGCCACCGCCGCGGGCCACGGCGGCGGCGCCGTCGCCGTCTTCGTCGGGGCGGCGACAGCCATCCGTTCCCCTCCCGAAGATCGCCGGGCAGGAGTCGTCGGCGCTGCCGATGCCGTCGCCGTCGCCGTCCGGGCAACCCCTGAAGGCGCCGGAGACGGCGGGGCATCCGTCGAGCGAGTCCGCAGCGGAGTCCCCGTCGGCGTTGCTCGGGGTGAACCGGAACCGCACTTTGGTCGGGCCCCCTTCGGCGGCGTCGCGCTCGCCTTCGCTGCACGCCGGTTCGATCGGCCGGCACTCCATCAGCGCTTGGACGAAGACGACCTTGCTCGCCGGTACCTCGTACCCGAAGGAGTAGGTCTCCTCCGGACCGAAGAGCCCATCGCTGCAGCCGATTTCGCTGAGGTCCGCAAAGGTCGGATTGGTCGTCGAGGCGGTGTAGATCCTGTAGAAGAGGTCGCCCGGGGTGGTCTTCGAGACGTTGACGACGAGGTTGCCTTTGACAGCCGTCGCGAACCGCACCCAACCGTCCTTCGAGCCCCAGCCGCCGCAGGCCAGATAGGCGCCGGGAGCATTGATCTCGGATTGCTGGACGGTGAAGGCACTGGTGTCGAAGAGCGGCGTCGTCTGGTCGAAGACAGCCGCCGAGGCGTAGGGCGAGTCGCCCAGGGACTCACCCGGAAGGTCGTCATAGGGGGCCGCAGCAGTGGCGGACGCGCTCGAGATCAGGGCAAGTGCCATCGCGGCCAACACACTGTTGACGATGAGCTTCAATCGGTCCGCCGATCCCATCTCCCCGGCCAATATAAGCCAATGGTGGCGGTCCTGCCGAGGGTGCGAGAGTCGATCCCTAGGGCATCTGGCCCTACTCCGGCCGCGGCGCCAGCGCCGGGCTCTGCCGACGGCGGCTGCGACCTCGAAACCGGTGCGGCTCTACCCTTCCCGTCCTCATGCTCGCAATCGGCGCCGAAATCGAGGGCTACCGCATCGAGCGCCTGCTCGGACGGGGCGGGATGGGTGAGGTCTACGAAGCCACCCAGATCGAGCTCGGACGCCGCGTCGCCTTCAAGGTCCTGCACTCCAACCTGGTCGACGACGACGGCTTCCGGCAGCGCTTCCGCCGCGAGGGTCGGCTGCAGGCCGCGCTCGAGCACCCGAATGTCGTCACGGTCTACGAGGCCGGGGAAATCCAGGAGGGCCTGTTCCTGGCGATGCGGCTGATCGACGGCAGGACGCTGAAGGAGCTGATCGCCGCGAGAGGAATCGACCCCGGGCGCGCGATCCGACTCCTGGCACCGGTCGCCAACGCCCTCGACGTGGCCCACGAGGACGGCCTCGTCCATCGCGACGTCAAGCCCCAGAACATCCTGATCGGGGCGGGAGACCACCCCTTTCTCGCCGACTTCGGGCTCACCCGCAGCCGCGGGCAGACGGCCTACACCCAGAGCGGCCACATCGTCGGAACCACCGACTACATATCCCCCGAGCAGCTGCGGGGAGAGCCGGCGGAGGCGGCCAGCGACATCTACGCGCTGAGTGGCGTCCTCTACGAGTGCCTGACCGGATCGGTCCCGTACGCGATGCCGACCGACGCCGCGGTGATCTACGCCCACATCAACCGCGAGCCACCGAGCGCCCGCACCGTCAAACCCGATCTACCGCCGGGGATCGACGTGGTCATCGCCCGGGGCATGGCCAAGGAGTCGGAGAACCGTCCGGCCAGCGCCGGAGAGCTGATCGCTGCGGCCGCAGCCGAGGTGGGGATTGATCTTCCGCCGGCCGTCCCGCAGGTGCCGGCGGGGAGGATCGGAAAGGCGGCGGGCGGGACCGGGCGGGACCGGGGAGGCACCACGAAAGCCGCTCTGCCTCCCCGCGGCGGCCGCCGGCGGCCGAGCTCCGCGACCCGGGTCCAGCAGCGACGGCGGATCATCGCGCCCGTCCTCGCCGTCGCCGGGCTCGCCACCGTCGCCGTCGTCGCGCTGCTCGCCGGCCGCAGCCTCGGCGGCGAGGAGGCGGCGGAGCTGACCACGTCGGTCTCCGGCGCCGCGGTTTCGCTGCGTGCCCCCAGCAGCTGGTCGGCGACGGCGGCGGACGAGCTCCTGGCGATACCGGGATTGGGCCTGCGCGATGCGATCGGGGCGGCGCCCGGCGCGAGCAGCGGCACTGGCGTTACCGCCGGCGCGACCGGCGCGGAGGGCGCACAGCTCCTTCCCGCCGAGCTGGTCGACCGTGTGGTCGGCGAGCTGCCGGCGGCAAGACCGGTCGAGCTGGGCGATCTCGAGGCGTTGCGATACCGCGGGGTCGATCTCCACGGCTTCGACCGGGAAGTGACGCTCTACGCGGCTCCCTCGACGGGGGGCGTCGCGACCGTGGCCTGCTACTCGCTGGCCGGCGGAGCGGACTTCGAGGGCGCCTGCGAGTCGATCGCCCAGACGCTCGAACTGACCCGTGGGCAGCCCTTCCCGCTGGCCCCGAGCGAGCGGACCGAGCGCGGCTTGGTCGGATCGATCGCCCGCCTCGATCGCGAGCGCAGGTCAGGGCGGCGGCAGCTCCTGCGGGCGGAGACCGCGGCGGCGCAGGCGACGGCCGCCGAGCGCCTCGCGCGAGCCTACGACCGGGCCGACCGGCGCCTGGGCCGCCTCGAGGTCAGCCCGATCCTCGCCGCCGGGGTGAACGCGACCCGCACGGCGATCTCCGCCTTGGCGCGCGACTACGGCGCGCTCGCCGAGAGCGCCCGGGCCGGCGACGTGGCAGGGTTCGGCGCCGTCGAGCGAAGCCTGCGGGCGAGCGAGGCACGCCTGGGCCGCGCCCTCTCCGCGCTCGAGCACGATCTGCGGCTCGAATTCGACACCCAGGCCTAGCGTTCCTGCAGCACCGAGAGGGTGTTTCCGGCGGGGTCCTTGAACCAGGCGATCAACGGGCCGCCCTCGCGCATCACCCCCTTCTCGTCCTGAGGCATCTGGTCGTTCCCGTACTGCTCGAAGCCGACCCCGCGTGAGCCGAGCTCGTCGACCGCCCGGTCGATGTCGTCGACCGGGAAGTTGAGGATCGTGTAGCTGGGCGGGGTCATGCCGGGGCTGAGGTAGACCAGGCTGTCGCGGCCACCAGCCAGGTGCAAGGTGAGGAGGCCGTTCTCCTCGTCGAGCACCTCCAGGTCCAATCCCAGGGTCTCACCGTAGAACCGGCGGGCCTGGTCGAGGTCGTCCACCGCGAAGCCGCTGAATGCCTTGGAACTCGCAAGCATGATTCGGTCCTTTCGCTCGGGTCTGGTTCCTCTACCCATTAGACCGCGAGAGCACCGAAAACTCATCGGCCGGCCGCGGCTACTCCCCTTCCCCACCCGGCCGGCGGCGCCCGCGCTTGCGTTCGCCGAGGCGGCGCTTCTGCTCGAGGCGGCGGCGGCGGGAGGCCTTGGTCGGCCTGGTCGATCGGCGGCTGCGCGGCACCGCCAGGGCGGCGGCGATCTTCGCGGCCAGGCGCTGCAGAGCCAGCTCGCGGTTGCGGGACTGGCCGCGGGCGTCCTGGGCGACGGCGGTGACGGTGGCGCCGGCGCGAGTCAGCAGACGCTCGCGCTCGACCTCGCCGAGCGAGCGCGAGGCCTCGACGTCGAAGACCGCTTCGACCCGAGAGGCGGTGACATTGGCGTGCTGGCCGCCGGGGCCGGAGGAGCGGCTGGCGCGCAGCTCGATCTCCGCCAGCGGGATCGCCAAGCGATCGTCGATGCGGAGCTCGTCGGGCACCGCTATCCGGCCAGCTCGGGGAGGTGGCGCTCGACGTGCTCGGTGAGCGTCTGGCGCACCCAGCGCTGGGTCTCGGCGTCGGCCATGCGGTAGCGGCCGAGCAGCATCTTCTGGTCGGTCAGCGGCAGACCGGCGATCTCCCAGCGCACCGCGAGACGCTCGAACAGGGCCTCCGAGCGGCGGCGCCAGGCGTCCTCCAGGGAGGCCGCGTCGCCGGCGGGCGGCTCGCCGATCTTGGCGATCGTGGCGGCGCTGAGCGACTGCCGCAGGGTCAGCATGTTGCCGTCGGGGTCGACGTAGTCGAAGGTCGGCGCCTTCTGCCGGTTGCGGCGCTGCTTCTTGCGCTTCGCCATCGGGCCGCCTAGGCCAGCGCGTCGATCTTCGCGGCCAGCTCGAAATCGGCAGCCGTGAGACCGCCCTCGGAGTGGGTGGAGATCGTCACCGTCACCGTCGCCCAGGAGATCTCCAGATCCGGGTGATGGCCCATCGCCTCGGCCGGCTCGACCAGGCTGGAGACGAACCCGACCGAGCCGACGAAGTCGCCACGGTCGAACTCCTTCGCGATCGCCGCGCCCGAGCGCTCCCATCCGGACAGCCCGGCGAGCTTGGCCTCGACCTCGGAATCGCTCAGGAGCGCCATCGCGCCTTATGCTGCCACGACGACCGAGGAGGTGCAATGAGCGACGGCAAACCCACCTTGATCCAGCTCGACATCTCGCACTACAGCGAGAAGGTGCGCTGGGCGCTCGACTTCAAGCAGGTCCCCCACGTCCGCCGCTCGCCGCTGCCGGGAACCCACATCCCGATCTCCTTCGGGCTCACCCGCGGCAACAGCGTCTACCTGCCGCTACTGCAGATCAACGGCCGCACGATCTCCGACTCGACCGCGATCATTGCCGCGCTCGAGGAGCGCTACCCGGACCCGCCCCTCTACCCGACCAACCCCGAGCAGCGCCGCCGCGCGCTCGCGCTGGAGGACTTCTTCGACGAGGAGCTGGGACCGCACGCACGCCTGCTCCCCTTCCACGAGCTGACCAATGAGCCGGCGATGTTCGCCGAGGTCGCGGCGGCGGCGGTGCCGGGCCCGCTCGGCAGGGCCAAGGGCCTGGTCGGCCTCTACGCCCGCGCCTACACGGGGCTGCGCTTCGGCGTCGGCGACGAGGCCGCGGCGGAGACGGCACGGGAGAAGATCGTCGCCGCCCTGGACCGGCTCGACGCCGAGCTCGCCGCGGGCGACGGCGAGTTCCTCGTCGGCGAGAGCTTCAGCGTCGCCGACCTGACCGCGGCCTCGCTCTTCTACCCGGTGGTCGGGCCCGACGAGGGACCGCTGCCGGCCGATACCCCGACTCCCCCCGCCCTCGAACGCTTCCGGGCGGAGATCGGCGATCGACCCGGCTATCGCTGGGTCGAAGAGACGTTCCGCCGCCATCGCCATCCGGCCCCGGCGGCCGCGGCGAGCGCGCGCGCCTAGCTCACCCCCCGATCGGCGCTCTGGGGTTGGCCCCCCAGAAGACCACGGTCCCCAGCATGCCGATGATGTGGACCATGACGATGTTGACCACCATCGACTGGGCCGTCGCCGTCCCGACGCCAACCGGCCCGCCCGAGGCGGTGTAGCCGTAATAGCAACCGACCACGATGATCGTCGTGGCCATCACCATCCCCTTGATCAGGCTGAACATCAGATCAAGTGGGCTCTGGTACATCCAGAAGATCAGCAGATAGCCACCGGACGAGACGTCGCCCACCTGGTTGACCACCGCCAGGTAGCTGGCCGCATATACGACCCCGATCCCGATCAGATAAAGGAAGGGAATCGCGATCCAGGCGGCGAGCAGCCGGGTCGCGCAAAGGAAGGTGATCGGCTGGATCCCCATCACCTCGAGGGCATCGATCTCATCGGAGATCCGCATCGCCCCGATCTCGGCGACAATCCCGGTCCCGACCTTGGCCGCGAGGATGTAGCCAAAGGCGTAGGGCAGCCCCTCGCGCAGATCGCAATAGGCCGAGAAGAGACCGGCCAACGACGGGGCGCCGATCGAGCGATTGAAGTAGGCGCCCTGAAGACCGCACTGCAGGCCGAGGATGAAGACGAAGGCCAGGATGATCAGGCCCGAGCCGAAGATCAGGATCCCGGCCTGGCGCAGGCTCTCGCCGAAGAACTTGAACACGCGGCCCGAGTAGACCTGTCCCGATACCTGCAGGCCGAAGCGGGTGAGCTCCCCAAGGAGTCGAGCCAGCCGCGCGGGACGTCGAGCCAGCCGATCACCGGACCGCCTGCAGCTCGGGGTTGGTGGCGAGCAGGACCGAGCTGACGACGAACTGGAAGAAGAAGACGGCGACGAGGGAGATGACCACGGCCTGGTTGACGGCGCGCCCGACCCCCGCGGCACCGCCCGAAGCCGCCATCCCCTTATAGGAGCAGACGACCGCGACGATCGCGCCGAACATCGTGCACATCAGCACCGAGGACCAGAGGTCGGTGATCGTGGCGTTGGAGAAGAGCGTCGCGAAGAAGCCGCCGAGCGGCTGGTTGTATAGGAGCTCGGCGGCGATCCCGGCGGCGAGGCCGAAGACGATCGCGAAGATGTCGAGCAGCCCGGTAACGATCATCAGCGCCAGGAACCGCGGCACCACGAGGTTCTTGACCGGGTCGACCCCAAGCACCTGTAGGGCGTCGAGCTCCTCGCGGATCTTCCGGGCTCCCAAGTCGGCGGTGATCGCGGTGCCGGCCACTCCCGCCACCACAACCGCGGTGACCAGCGGCGCGATCCAGCGAATCGCGATCACGACGAAGAAGCCGCCGAGCCGATCGAGGGAGCCGATCAGCGAGAGCACTCCAGCCGCCTGCAGCCCGGGGGCGCCAAGGTTGAGAGCGAAGGTGGAGATCAGCAGCGGGAACCAGGAGAGCTTCAGCACGAAGAGGAACTGCCAGACCAGCTCCTCGCCGTAGGGATACGGAGACCTCACCGCGGAGATCAGCGTCTTCACGGTGAGGATCACCATCGTCCCCACCTCGACGAAGAACTCGCCGAGGGGCCCGGCTCGGCGCGCTAGGGCTTCGAACGCCACCAGCTCATCGCCCTGCCGAGGGGACCGCCGGGTTGGCCGGGCCCGCTCTCGTCTTTGCGAGCCCGCTGTCGCCGGGCCCGGGTCTGCGCTTCCTGCCGCGCCCGCTGCTCGGCCGCCTTCTGCGCTTCGGAGAGCTGGGCGATCAGGGTGTCGCGGGTCTGCTCCAGCTCCAGCACGCCGGCCACGTGGGCTACGGCGCGGCGCGGCGCCGTCGGCAGCTCGGCGCTGAGGTCACGCGTGTAGCTGGCCAGCTCGGCCTCCAGGCGGCCGATCTGCCGGCGCAGCTCCTGGCGCACCTCGATCGCCTCGCTCTCTTCCTCGAGGTCGGGGAGGCCCGGCGGTGGTGGCGCCGGCGCCTCTCCCCCAACATTGCCGGGGATGCTTGCGCAGGCCATCGCCACGACCGCGAAATCACGTGGACTGAGGCCGGCGTCGCTGGCGCGACGCAGCGCCTCGGCGGCGATCTCCTCCAGCTCGGGAGCCGCCTCGACGCCGTCGGCGACGAAGGTCCCCTGGCCCTGGCGGCTGACGACGAGGCCGTCGGCCTCGAGGCCCTCATAGACCGCCCGCACCGTGTTGAGGTTGACTCCCGCCCACTCGGCGAGGCGGCGAAAGCTGGGCAGACGCTCGCCACTTGCCAGCTGGCCGGTGGAGATCAACGCCCGCAGGCGCCACGTCAGCTGCAGCCCAACCGGCAGCTCGTCGCTGGGATCGGTCGCGAAGGGGTTGGGCTCGGCCCGCGCGGCGACGTCTTGCTGTGTCATCAAGCGACACAGTAGCCATGATCACTGTTCTAGTCAACTAGTACAGCTGACCGCCCCAGTCGGATGGCCGTTGCCCGGCTTCTGCGCCGCCGACCAGAGGCGCTGGGGCGAGATCACCCCGCAGATGCCGGAGGCCCAACGCCCGCCTCCGCCAAGCAGGAAGAGACCGAAGCTGCGGCCGATCCGGTCCGGCAGCGCACAGGCCGCCGAGCCGCGCGGGCTGATCACCGCCAGGGTCGTGCCGCGCTCGATCTCGTCCCGGCCCCGGTAGACGTGCAGGACCTCGAAGCGGTACTCGGCCCGGGTGGTCCCATGCGGCTCGACCGAGAGCAGGCGGCCGGCGATCGCCGCGTCGGACCCGGCAAGCGATTCGGACGGCGTCGAGGGGGCGCAGGAGCAGGCGAGCGCGCTGCCGGCGCAGACCAGGCCGAACAGCACGACGGAGACTGCTGCGATTGCGACGCGCCCCCCGCGCACCGGTTCAGCCTAGAGAGAAACCCGCATATTTACAAACAGCCAATGGGCTCAGGGCGTGAGGACGATCTTCAGCGCTTCGCGGCGGTCATAGAGCGCGTAGGCCTCGCTGACCTCGTCGAGTGCCATGTGGTGGGTGACCAGCGGCGCCGGGTCGAGCTTGCCGGTCTCGAGCAGGGCCAGCACGCGGTCGACGTGGGCGATCACGTTGGCCAGGCCCAGGCGCAGGTCGAGTCCCTTCAGCCAGGCCAGCCCCAGCGGCACCTCTCCCTTGCCGGCATAGGCGCCGATGCCGGAGACGGTGCCGGCGTCGCGGGCGAGGCTGATCGCCAGCGCCAACGGGCCCGGATCGCCGACCGCGTCGACGACGACGTCGACGCCGAGGCCGCCGGTGGCCGCGCGGATCTCCCGCTTCGGCTCCTGCTCCTCGAGGTGGAGGGACGTGGCCCCGAAGGACGCGGCCATATCCAATCTTTCCTGTACCGAGTCGATCGCGAAGACCGCGACGGCGCCGCCGGCAAGAGCGGCCTGGACGGCACAGAGCCCGACCGGCCCGAGGCCGAGGACGGCGACCGTGTCGCCGGGGCGCATGCCGGCGTGGGCGACGGCGTGGTAGCCGGTCCCCATCACGTCGCCGGCGAAGAGGGCGACGTCGGCCGACATCCCCTCCGGCACCCGGCGCAGGGTGAGGTTGGCGCGCGGCACCAGCAACTGCTCGGCCTGGGCGCCCTGGAGATCGCCGAGGTTGGCGCCGTGGCCGAAGGTCTGGCCGTTGCGGCAGCGGTGGTAGTCGCCGCGCAGGCAGGACACGCAGGTCGCGCAGGCGGTGTGGAAGGTCCCGAGGACGCGATCGCCGACGGCGATCCGATCGACGTCCTTCCCGGCCGCCAGCACGGTGCCGACGAACTCGTGGCCGATCGTGAAGCCGGGCTCGACCGGCACGCGGCCGTGGTAGATGTGGAGGTCGGAGCCGCAGATGCCGCTCGCCTCGATCCGGATCACCGCGTCGTCGGCAGCAACGATCTCCGGATCGGGCTTCTCCTCGATCCGAACCTGCTCAGGGGCCTGGAAGGTGACGGCGCGCATCCGGCCGCAACCGTATCGCCCTGATGCTCAGGAGCTGACGCCGGCGACCTGGAAGCGGCTGGTCTCGCCGTCCGGACTGGCCGTCTCGGCGATCCGCGATTCCAGTGCCAGCTCCTTCTCGAAGTCGGCCGCCTCGCCGTGGGCGAAGGAGACGTCCTGACCTTCGAGCAGCTCGATGAAGACCTCGACGAAGCGGGCGTCGAGCTGTTTGCCGGCGACCCGTCGCAGCTCGACGATCGCATCGTGGCTCGACATCGGCGTGCGGTAGGAGTCGCGCGCCGTCATCACGTCGTAGGTGTCGGCGACGGAGATGATCCGGGACAGCTCGGGAATGTCGTCCCCGGCCAATCCGCGGGGATAGCCTTTGCCGTCGATGCGCTCGTGATGGGCGAGGATGATTTCGGCGACCGGGCCGTAGCCGTCGAGCGAGGAGACAACGCGCGCGCCCTGTTGCGGGTGGCGCTTGATCAGCATCCAGTCCTCGTCGGTGAGCGGGACGTTGGCCTTGAGGATGCGATCGGGGAGGATGAACTTGCCGATGTCGTGCAGCAGGGCGGCGATGTGGACCAGCTCCTCCTCGCGGCGCGAGTAGCCGGCCCGCTGGGCGATCGCCCGCGAGTAGCGCGCCACGGCGGCGCTGTGGCGGGCGGTCATCTGGTCCCGCAGATCGAGCGTGCGCAGCATCGCGCTCAACATCCCGACCTGGAAGCTGGCCAGCTGCTTGCTGCGCAGCTCCAGCTCCTCGGCCCGCTGCTGGGAGACGAGCAGGGCGCCGAGCAAGTACTGGAAGGTGACCAGGACCACGCCGAACAGGGCAATCCCCGCCAGGCCCACGTGTATATAGAGATAGGCGACGCCGACCGCCATCAGCGCGGCGGCGAGCTCGGACGGAAGCAACGGGACCAGCGCGGTGCGGACCTTCCTGAGGAACGAGCTGCCGTCCAGATAGCACGAGTAGGAGGCGATCAGCGTGAAATTGATCGCCAGAGCGACCATGAAGACCGCGAAGATGAGCGCGTAGAAGAGGGGCTGGGAGGTGGAGATGCCGGCACTGGTGATCACCCAGTGGAAGGCGAGGCCCGTCACCAAGGGGAAGGTCGCGAAGGTGAGGAGGTTGTTGAGCAGGAAATGGAGAGCCTCCCGGCCGCCCAGCCAGCCGATGAAGATCGTCAGGACGCCGATCAGCGCCGCCGGCGGACCGCCCAGCAGGACCATCGCCAAGACCATCGGCAGAAAGCTGCCGGAGAGCTTTACCTTCGAGGTGGTGGTGATCGCGGTGAGATCGCTGAAGATCGAGAAGGCCAGCAGGATCCCGAAGAGAGCCAGGTCCCAGTTGGCGGTATCCGCGGTCAAGATCCCGACGGCGATGGCAGCGACCAGGCCGCCGACCTGCACGGCGATGCTCAGGTTGCTGGGGCGGTTGCTGGCCATCTGCTTACCGGTCAGACGCTCCGTGGCGCCTTCCCTGGCTGGGGATTCCGCGAGAAATCGTTATTCCCTGCGCCACGGATTCGCGGCCTCGGTGCAAATCGCACATGCAGGGAAATTACCCATCCCCATGACGCCTGACAAGCCGGCTAGCCGTATGACGGGCAGCGTGCAACGAGCATCATCGGCGCTCCGAGACGCGCAGGTTCCGGCGTTTGGAGCCCGAAAAAGGCGAAGGGCGCCCAAGGGCGCCCTTCGAAAATCGAGATGCAAGCGCTGTCAAACTGCGCTCGCTTTAGAAGATCTAGTGCTTGTAAGCCATGCTCGATCCCTTCTTTAGAGGAAGCCCACAGATGAACACCTGCCATCTGAACTCGTGAAATGCTTGTCCACGTTGTAGCACAACTTTGCGGAAACTTGTGCATCTGCAGGAAAAGTTGTGCATAAATGCAGTAGTTCGCCCGACTATCTATGCGTAATCGAAGCCTGATCGACCCCCTTCGGCGGCGGGCCTTCCGCCGGCTCGGGGCGACGTACGCGGTCAACGAGATGGGCGACTGGATGGGGATCGTCGCCCTCTCGGTGCTCGTCTTCGAGCAGACCGACAGCGCCCTGGCGACGGCTGCCCTCTTCCTCGGCACTCGCTTCCTCCCCGCCCTGCTAGCGCCGATCCTGGTCACCCGCGGCGAGCGGCCGCCGCCGCGCTTTGCGCTGCCGGTCATCTATTGCGGGGAGGCGACGGCCTTCGGCGCCCTCGCCCTGCTGGCCGGCAACTTCTCCCTGGTGGGGGTGATCGCGGTCGCGACCGTGGACGGAGCCCTGGCTCTGACCGGCCGCTCGCTGACCCGCGCCGTGGTGGCGGCGCTGCTCGAGCCGGCCGGCGAGCTGCGCGCCGGCAACGCCCTGCTCAACATCGCCTTCACCGCCGGGGCGGCGCTCGGGCCCGGCCTGGCCGGGCTGATCGTCGGCGCCTTCGGCGTGCAGACGGCGCTGCTCCTCGACGCCGCCTCCTTCTACGTCATCGCCTTGCTCCTGCTGACCGCCGGGCCCCTTCCCCAAGCCGAGCCCGAACCCGGCAAGATGCGAGAGCGCGTACGGGCGGGGATCGCCTACCTGCGCGAGCAGAAATCCCTGCGCCGGCTGCTGATCGCCCAGGGCGCTGCCTTCGTCTTCTTCGCCGCGGTGATCCCGATCGAGGTCTTCTACGCCAAGGAAACGCTGGGGACGAGCGACGCCGGCTATGGCCTGATGCTCGCCAGCTGGGGAGTGGGAATGGTCGTCGGCAGCCTCGTCTTCGCCGCGGTGCGGCGGGCACCCCTTCCCTACCTGCTCTTCTTCAGCACCCTCGCGGTCGGCGGCGGCTACCTCGGACTGGCGGCGGCGCCGACGCTGGCGGTCGCCTGCGCAGCCTCGGTCTTCGGCGGCGCCGGCAACGGCGTGCAGTGGGTGTCGACGGTCAGCGCCGTGCAGGAGCTGACCGCGGCGAAGATGCAAGCACGGGTGATGAGCGTCCTCGAGTCGATCGGTGCCGCGATGCCGGGCATCGGGATCGCCCTCGGTGGCCTGATCGCCACCATCGCCAGCCCGCGCATGGCCTTCCTCTGCGCGGGTTTGGGCATCCTCGCAATCGTCGCCGTCGTTACTCCCATACTTGGGACTAATTGGTTTGAACGCCTCGCAACCTCTAGTCCATATGACCTTGACGGGGGTAACGACGTTGTGCTGGAGTTGATTCCAGGGAGCAGGTCCGCCAGGTCCGTCCAGTCCGAACCGGAGGTTTTACGTTGAGAAAATTTTGCGTGTTTTTTGCGATGCTCGGACTTGCAGCGCTTTCAGCAATTGGACTGGCCGCCTGCGGCAGCAGTGACAGCTCTGGCGGCAAAGAGGGCGGGACTCTCAACGGCACCTTCGCCGGCTTCCCGGACTACCTGGACCCGGCGCTCTCCTACACGGCGGAAGGCTGGACGGCGATGTACAACAGCTACATCCCGCTGCTGACCTACAAGCACGCCGGCGGCGCGGAGGGCAGCGAAGTGATCCCCGGGCTGGCGAAAGACATGCCGAAGATCACCGACGGCGAAAAGACCTACACGCTCTTCCTCCGCCCCGGCCTCAAATACTCCGACGGCACTCCGGTCAAGGCCTCCGACTTCACCTACGCCGTCGAACGGGCCTTCAAGACGAATTCCGGCGGCTCGCCCTTCTACACCGGCATCGTCGGCGCCGAAAAGTTCGCGGAAACCAAACAGGGCGGCATCCCCGGCATCGAAACCGACGACAAGACCGGCGAAATCGTCATCCACCTGACCAAGCCGCGCGGAACCTTCACCAACGAGCTCGGGCTGATGTTCGTCGCGCCGGTGCCGCCGGACACGCCGAACACGAACCAGTCGACCAGCCCGCCGCCGGCGACCGGCCCGTACGTCATCACCAAAGCCGATCCCGGCAAGGGCTGGAACTACGAGCGCAACCCCTACTGGGCAAAAGCCAACTCGAAGGCGATGCCGGATCTGCCCAGCGGCCACATGGACAAGATCAACATCACGATCGTCCGCAACCCCTCGACCCAGGTCAACGAAACCGAGCAGGGCAAGTTCGACTGGATGCAGTCGCAGCCGCCGCCCGACCGCCTCCCGGAATTGAAAAGCAAATACGAGGGCACCCAGTTCCGGGTCGAGAAAACGATCAGCACCTACTACTTCTGGATGAACACGAACCGGCCGCCGTTCGACGACGTCAAGGTTCGCCAGGCCGTCAACTACGCGGTTGACCCGGCGGCGTTGGAACGGATCTACGTCGGCTCGCTACTCGGCACTCAGCAGATCCTGCCGCCCGGGATGCCCGGCTACGAAAAGATCGAGCTCTACCCGCATGACCTCGCCAAGGCGAAGGCGATGATCAAGGAAGCCGACCCCGACGACATGGACATCACCGTCTGGGGCGACAGCGAAAGCGAAAACGAAGCGGCCGCCACGTACTACAACGACGTGCTCGGGCAGATCGGCTTCAACACGACGCTGAAAATCCTCAATCCCGACAACTACTTCACGGTGATCGGCAATCAGTCGACCCCAGAACTCGACACCGGCTGGTCGGACTGGTTCCAGGACTACCCGCACCCGAACGACTTCTTCCAACCGCTGCTCTCCGGCGAAAGCATCCTGCCGACCAACAACGGCAACCTCGCCGAAATCGACGACCCGAAACTCAACGAGAAGATCTCCAAGCTCGGCGAAGTCCCGCTCGGTCCCGACGAGGAAGCGGCGTACGCCGCCCTCGACAAGGAATACATGGAACAGGCCCCGTGGGCGCCCTACGGCAACCGCGCCGTCTCGACCTTCGTCTCCGACGCGGTCGACCTCGACAAGGTGATCTTCAACCTCACCTTCGGCCAGGATCTGACCAGCTTCGAGTTCAAGTAGGCCGCCCGAGGGCCGCGCCACAATAGGAGCGTGGCGCTCGAGGCCCAGCCCGATCCGGCCCTCCCGACGGGGGGGCCGGACGACGGTTTCCCGCCGGCGCCGGCCGGAGTCGCGGTCGCAGGCCACAGCCCCTGGTACCTCGCCTACAGGCGCCTGCGGAGAAACCGCCTCGCCCTCGTCTCGCTCGGGGTCTTCCTACTGATCGTCGTCTTCGTCCTCGCGGCGCCGATCTGGGCCAACCACGTCGCCGACACCGGGCCGAACACGACCCACACGACGGAAAAGGTCACCGTCGACGGGGAAAAGCGCGACGTCGTCAGCGTCGAAGGCGAGCCGATCGGCCCGCTCTGGTTCGGGGCCGGCGGCAAGTTCTTCCTCGGCGCCGACGGCAACCTCGGCCGCGACGAGATGGTGCGGCTGATGTACGGCGGGCGCACCTCGCTCTTCATCGGGCTCACCTCGGCGCTGATCACGACGATCCTGGCGACGGTCCTGGGACTCCTCGCCGGCTACTTCGGAGGCAGGACCGACGGCGTGATCTCACGCATCCTGGACCTGATCTGGTCGTTCCCGGTCGTCCTGCTGGGCATCGCTCTGGGCACGGCGCTCGCCGTCGGCGGGCTGAAGATCGGGCCGCTCGAACTGGCCGGCAACTCGATCTGGATACCGATCCTGATCATCGGCATCGTCTACACGCCCTATATGGCGCGACCGATCCGCGGTGAGGTGCTGGCCCTGCGCGAGAAGGAGTTCGTCGAGTCCGCGGTCGCCCAGGGCGCGGGTCCGCTGCGGATCATGTTCGGCGAGCTCCTGCCAAATCTGGCCTCGACGATCATCGTCTTCTTCACCCTCAACATCGCCAACGACATGCTGCTGGAGGCGTCGCTCTCCTTCCTCGGCGCGGGTGTGCAGGCGCCCAACTCCTCCTGGGGGAAGATGGTCTCGCTCGGCTACGAATCGATCTACACCTCGCCGCTGCTGGCCTTCGCCCCTGGAGTGCTGATCCTGCTCACGGTGCTCTCGCTCAACCTCTTCGGCGACGGCCTGCGCGACGCCCTCGACCCGAAATCGAAAGTGCGCCTGGAGGCGCGCGCCGGCCTCGCCGAGCCCGAGGGGACCGCGATCTGATGGCGCGCTTCGTGGTCCGACGTCTGGGCGGGATGGTGCTGGTGCTGTTCGCCGTCTCGCTGGTCACTTTCGCGATCTTCAACGTGATCCCCAACTCCGATCCGGCCCAGCGGCTGGCCGGCAAGAACGCGACCCCGACCCTGGTCAAGAGCATCGAAGAAGACTGGGGCTTCGACGAATCGCTGCCGGTCCAGTACTGGGAGACGATGAAGAAGATCTTCACCGGCGAACTGATCTCCTACAGCGAATCGCTCAACGTCGACGAAAAAATCGTCGAAGGGATCCCGGCGACCTTCTCGCTCTGCATCGGCGCCGCCGTGATCTGGCTCTTCTTCGGCATCCTCTTCGGCTACCTCTCCGCGCTCAAGCCGGGAGGCTGGCACGACCGCCTGCTAACCGTGGTGTCGGTCGCCGGCATCTCGCTCCCCTCCTTCCTGCTGGCGGCGGTCTTCCTCTACTTCCTCACCTACAAACTCGAGCTGTTCCCCGCCAGCAGCTATGTGCCGCTGACCGAGAACCCAGCCCAGTGGGCCTACCACCTGATCCTGCCCTGGCTGACGCTGGCGATCCTCAACATCGGCTTCTACAGCCGCGTGCTGCGCTCCAACATGCTCGACGTGGCGAAGGAGGACTACGTGCGCACCGCCCGCGCCAAGGGGCTGAACGAGCGCCAGGTGACCGTTCGCCACGTCCTCCGCAACTCGCTGATCCCGATCGTCAGCCTGTTCGGGCTCGACTTCGCCGCGACGATCGGCGGTGGTGCGATCATCATCGAGTCCATCTTCAGCCTCAACGGGGTGGGTCAGTACGCGGCGGAATCGATCACCAACCTCGATCTGCCGCCGATCATGGCGATCACCATGTTCGGCGCCTTCTTCGTCGTCTTCTTCAGCGCCGCGATCGACATCACCTATGCCTATCTGGACCCCCGGATCAGGCTCGGAACCTCGGCGCAATGACCGCGCAACCGCTTCTCTCCGTCAGGGACCTGCGGGTCGGATTCGCGACCGAAGCCGGCCGGTTGCAGGCAGTCGACGGGGTCAGCTTCGACCTGCCCCCGGGAGGCGTGCTGGCAATCGTCGGCGAGTCCGGCTCCGGCAAGAGCGTCACCGCGCAGACGATCCTCGGGCTGACCCGCTCCCACAACGCGACGATCGAGGGCTCGGTCCGGCTCGGCGACAGCGAGCTGCTGGACGCCGGGGAAGCCGAGCTGCGCCAGGTCCGCGGCGAGCGGATCGGGATGGTCTTCCAGGACCCGATGACCTCGTTCAACCCCGTCTACCGGATCGGGGCCCAGATCTCGGAGGCGATTCGCACCCACCGCGACAGCGTCTCGAAGGCCGAGGCGCGCGCCCGGGCGGTCGAGCTGCTGGAGTCGGTCGGCATCCCCGACGCCGCCCGCCGCGTCGACGACTACCCCCACGAATTCTCCGGTGGCATGCGCCAGCGGGCGATGATCGCGATGGCGTTGGCGTTGGAGCCCGAAGTGCTGATCGCCGACGAGCCGACCACGGCGCTCGACGTCACCATCCAGGCCCAGATCCTGCGCCTGCTCGAGCGCCTCAACCGCGAGCGCAACCTGGCGACGATCCTGATCACCCATGACCTCGGCGTCGTCGCCGAGGTCGCCGACCGGGTGATCGTGATGTACGCGGGACGGGTGATCGAGGAAGGGACGCTCGACGAGATCTTCTACGACCCCCAGCACCCCTACACCTGGGGCCTGCTTGGGTCGCTGACCCGGATCGACCGGCCGCGGCCCGATCGGCTGCCGCAGATCAGCGGCGTCCCGCCATCGCTGATCTCGCTGCCCGAGGGCTGCGCCTTCCGCACTCGCTGCCCGCACGAGTTCGCCAAGTGCGCCCAGCAGCCGCCGCTCGAGGCGAAACTGCCCGAGGCCCCCGCCCACGCCGACCGCTGCTGGCTGACCCCGGAGGCCAAGCGGGACAAGCGCCAGGTGGCCGGGCAGATCGGGTTGGAGGCACCGGCCTGATGGCGAGCGGCGATCCCCTGATCGAGGTGACCGACCTGGTCAAGCACTTCCCGATCAAGGAGGGGCTGCTGATCGATCGCGAGGTCGATCAGGTGCGGGCCGTCGACGGGATCAGCTTCAGCGTCGCCAGCGGCCAGACGCTGGGCCTGGTGGGAGAGTCCGGCAGCGGCAAGTCGACCGCCTGCCGGGCGCTGCTGCAGCTGCTGAAGCCGACCTCGGGCTCGGTCCGTTTCGAGGGGCAGGAGATCGCCGGGCTCTCACGGCGGCAGATGCGGCCGCTGCGGCGGCAGATGCAGATGATCTTCCAGGACCCCTACGCATCGCTGAACCCGCGGCAGCGGGTCGGCCAGATCGTCGGCAGCCCGCTGAGGCTCCAGGGCGTCGCCTCCGGCTCAGAGCTGCGCAAGCAGGTCCAGGAGCTGCTGGAGCGGGTCGGACTCGCCTCCGAGCACTACGACCGCTACCCGCACGAGTTCTCCGGCGGGCAGCGGCAGCGGATCGGGATCGCCCGCGCGATCGCGCTGAAACCGAAGTTGATCGTCGCCGACGAGCCGGTCTCGGCCCTCGACGTCTCGATCCAGGCGCAGATCGTCAACCTGCTCGACGACCTCCAGGACGAGCTCGGGCTGACCTACGTCTTCGTCGCCCACGACATCGGTGTCGTCCGCCACATCTCCGACCGGGTCGCGGTCATGCACGACGGCAAGATCGTCGAGCAGGGAACCGCCGATCAGGTCTGCGAGCACCCGAGCGACGACTACACGAAGAAGCTGCTGGCGGCGGTGCCGATTCCCGATCCGCGCGAGAGCCGGGCTCGACGCCAGCGCGCCGCATCAGCCCAGTGACCCTCCCCCTCTCGCCGCCGATCAAGCCACAGCTGGCGCTGACCCGCAAACAGCTGCCGGTCGGCGAGGAGTGGGCCTACGAGCCAAAGCTCGACGGCTTCCGCGCGATCGTCTTCGTCGACGGCGAGAAGGCCTACATCCAGTCGCGGGGCGGCAAAGAGCTGGCCCGCTACTTCCCGGAGCTGGAGTTCGCGCCCGGTCGCTGGGTGCTGGATGGCGAGCTGGTCATCCGCGACGCCGAGGGCAACCTCGAATTCGACTCGCTGCAGGAACGCATCCACCCGGCCCAGTCGCGGATCGAGCGGCTCTCGCAGGAGATCCCCGCCGGCTACATCGCCTTCGACCTGCTGGCCGAGGGGGACGAGTCGCTGCTGGAGAAGCCGCTGGCCGAGCGGCGGGCGCGGCTCGAGGCGATCGCCGCGACTGCCGGCCTGGAGCTGACCCCGCTGACCGCCGACACCGGGCAGGCGGAGAAGTGGCTGGGCAGCATCGAGGGGGTGATGGCGAAGCAGCTCGACGCCCCCTACATCCCCGGCAAACGCAAGGGCTTCGCGAAGGTGAAGCGGGAGCGGACGATCGACTGCGTGGTGATGGGCTGGCGACCGGGCAAAGAGGAGGGCACCGTCGGCTCGCTGATCCTCGGCCTCTACGACGGCGGCGAGCTGCGGTCGGTCGGCCACATCTCCGGCTTCTCGGCGGCGGCGAAACGGAGCATGCGGGCGATGCTGGCGCCGCTGGAGACGGGCGAGAGCGGCAGCGCCGAGCCGAGTCGGTGGACGGGCGGGCGCGACCTCGAGTGGGTGGAGCTGCGGCCGGAGCTGGTGATCGAGGTCGGGTACGACCATGCGGCGTCGGGCAGGATCAGGCACGGGGCGCGATTTCACAGTTTCAGGGACGACAAAGCGCCGCGGGACTGCAGATTTGAGCAATTGGACGAAGGCACTTAGGCCGGGAGAAGTGCTTTCGGCTAGCGCTCAGAAGAGCGCGCCCTGGGGAGGGTCTTCGGGACCGGGGTCGGGGGTTGCGCGTGGCGGTGGAGGTGCGTCGCCGGAGCGGTCTACTAGGGCTTTGCGGAGGCGGTTGCGGCCCCAGCCGCGGACGGCGCGGGTGGTCTGTTTGCGCTGGGCGGGGCGCAGGTAGGCGCGGTCGTGGTAGAGCTGCTCGTAGCGGGGGAGGAGGTCGGGGCGTTTGGCTTCCAGCCAGGCGAAGAAGACGTCTTTGACCTCGTCGCGGAGGTGGAGGGCCACACCTCCCAAGAACGTGGCGTTGGCTTTTTTGGCGCGTTCGACGATCGGGCGGACCTGGTCGGGGTGGTCGTTGATGCCGGGCATCAGCGGGGCGATGAGGACGCCGGAGTCGATGCCGCGGCGGCGCAGCTCGGCGACGGCGTCGAGGCGGGCGGCGGGGCTGGGCGTGTGGGGCTCGGTCGCCCGCCAGGCGTCCTCGTCGAGGGTCGGGACCGAGAGGTTGACCGAGACCGGCAAGCGCTTCGCCATCCGCTCGTAGATCTTCACGTCGCGCATCACCAGCGGCGACTTGGTCAGGATCGAGACCGGCGTCTCCGCCGCCTCCAGCGCCGCGAGGATCTCCGGCATCATCCGGTACCGGCTCTCGACCCACTGGTAGGGATCGGTGTTCGTCCCCAGCGCCACCAGCTCTCGTTTCCAGCTCGGCCGCGCCAGCTCCGCCCGCAGCAGCTCCGGCAGATTGACCTTGACGACGATCTCACGCTCGAAGTCGCGGCCGGCGTCGAAGCCTAAATAGGTATGACTTTTTCGAGCAAAACAAAAAATGCAGGCATGAGTGCATCCTCTGTACTGGTTGATCGTGTGGCTGAATCCGTAGCGCCCTCCCGGCACGTGGTTGAGCGCCGAGCGGGCTCGGACCTCGTGGAAGTTGATGCCCATCGCCTCGGGGGCGTCGAAGGTGCGGGTGACGGTGCCGTCGCCGACTCCCGGCAACCGCAGATCGTTCTCGACTCGCTGTTCGTCCCAGCGCACGAACATACGTTCGCACGCTGCCCCGACGGAAAGGGGGCGGCTAGAGGCTGGAGCCGGTCTCGTCGCGCTTGAAGTCCTCGAGCTGGCCGAGGGCCTGGGCACGGGCCTTGGCACGCAGCGGCGGCAGCAAGGCGACCAGAGTGCCTTTGGGGCCGAGGGCCTGCTTGGCCCAGCGGCGGAAGTCGAAGTCGTCGACGTGGTCGCTGATCCTGCCGTCGGCGGCAAAGCGGAAGCTGGCCTGGATGTCGTTGACCACGGCGCGGCCGGTGGAGAAGGTGTAGCGGGCGATCCAGTGGGCGCTGCCGGTCTCCTCGTTGGCATCGTGCTCGTGCAGCTCGATCTTCAGGTCGGTGGCACGGCCGGTCAGCATCCGCCACATCGCGCCGATCTCGTCGCCCTCGAGATCGCCGAAGGCGGGGTCGCGGAAGTGGGCGCCGGGCGCGTAACAGGCGGTCATCGCGGCGCCGTTGCACTTCCCGAACGCCTCGTAGAGGCGCTCGATCGTGGCGTTGTTGACCTCGGCG
Organism: uncultured Solirubrobacterales bacterium; assembly: GCA_963812145.1. GTDB lineage: Bacteria > Actinomycetota > Thermoleophilia > Solirubrobacterales > 70-9 > VAYN01. The sequence goes on along the minus strand of CAWEUG010000001.1, from coordinate 184,286 downwards.
GACATCGCGCCCACCACCCTATGCCCTATTGGTCGGGGAGCTCGCCGCGGATGACGTAGCGGAGGACGTCGACTACCTGCTCGGCCTCGCGGGCGGTCGCCTGGGCAGCCCGGTCGACCTCCTTCAGGGCGTGGTCGAGGTCGGGGTCGTGGACGGTGACGATCGGCTTGCCGAGGGCGGCGGCGAAGCCGGCGTCGAAGGCCGCGTTCCACTGCCGGTACTTGTCGCCGAAGCGGACCACGACCAGGTCGGCGGCGCGGATCAGCGTCTGGGTGCGGATCGCGTTGACGCCAGCGCCCTTGTGGTCGCGCCAGAAGGAGTCGCTCTCCTCCCCCAGGGTGCCCGTGCCAGCTGCGTCGGAGGCAGGGTGGTCGGTGACGGGAGCGGAGAAGGAGACCGGCAGTCCTGCCTCGCGCGTCCCGGCCTCGATCCGCCCCCGCCAATCCGAATGAATCTCCCCAGCCAGATACACCAGCCAAGTCCGAGAGGGAGGCGGGGACACCCCCTCCGAAACACTCAAGCGCGGCTCCCGCCGCGCGTTTCGGAGGGGGTGTCCCCGCCTCCCGAAGCTGTCTGCTCCTCGAAGTGCTTGCTCAGCATCGTCACCTGGCCCTGGTAGTTGGAGCCGAGGCCAGCGCCGTAGAGGCGCTCGGCCGGGGCGGCCATGCGCTCGAGGCCGAGCTTGCAGACCGGCTGGCGGTGCTCAACCATGAAGGAGACGTCGCGGGCCCGCACCTCCAGCGCCGCCCTGCTGCCATGGCGCCCGCCCGCCGGGTCATAGCCGAAGCCCGGGTCGAAGAAGCCGGCGTAGTGGGTGCGCAGCTCGCCGGCCGTGGGGTCGTAGGCCATCATCTCGGCGGCGATCCGCGGTGGGATGCAGACGCCCTCGGCCGAGAGCAGCAGGTAGAAGATCTCCGGCTCCAGCACCACCCGCCCCCCCGCCTCGGGGAAGACCGGGTCCCAGAAGTCGGTCCAGCGGTAGGCGCGGATCTTCGAGAGGTCGATCGGCAGGCTGTTCTTCTTCGCCCGGTAGCCGACGGTGCGGTCGCCCGGCCCCGAGAGGTCGAGACTGAGAAAGAGGCCGTCGGAGAGGGCGAGGTCGGAGCGCGGCACCGCCTCCGAGCCCATGTAGAGGAGCGGCGACTCGTCCTGCAGGTCGAGGATCTCGGCATCGCCGAGGCGAACGTCGCCGCGGCTGAGCCGCAGCTGGTTGAGCGAGAGCCCGGTCTTGACCTGGATCGCAAAGGAGCGCGGCACGATCTCCAGGTAGAGCTTGCCGCGATAGCCGGGGCGGATGTCGTCGAAACGGTGGTGGCGGTCGGTGATGACGCGGGTGAAGACGTCGAGACGGCCGGTCGAGCTCTTCGGGTTGGCCTTCCCCCGCACGTCCTCGGGCAGAGCCAGCTCCTCGATCAGCGGCACCAGGTAGGGGCGGTCGCGCTCGAGCACGGCGCCGTCGCGCAGGTCGACCTTCTGGAAGGCGAGGCCCTCGGTCTTCTCCTCGACCGTGGAGTCGACGTCGGGGAGGAAGGAGCAGCGCAGGGCCCAGGCGAAGTCGCCGAGCCGGAGGTCGATGCTGGCGGGCTGGATCGCCTCGGGGCGGATGCGGTAGTCGCCGGAGCTGACCCACTCCGCTTCGATCGCCCGGTTCAGCTCCTGCGAGGGGAAGACGCCCGGGGTCGGCTCGCTCATCCAGCAGAGATTATTCGCCTCGCCTCGGCGGCGCCGAGGTAGGGCGTCAGCGCGAACTCGAGCACGTCGGGAAGCAGCTGGTCGATCTGCTCCGTCTCGCCAGCGAGGACGCGGCGGCCCAGCAGGGAGGCGATGCCGCCGACCACGGCCTCGTCGGTCGCGGCCGGCACCCGGTCCCCGTCCGGCGCCCGGGGAGCGCCCTGGCGCAGGTAGGGGACGAAGCTCTCGACCGCCGCCTGGTAGCGGTCGTAGACGCCGCGCCCGGCGCGCAGCCCCTCGACCAGGGAGAGGCTGGCGAGGGCGGGGTCGGCGGCGAGGAAGGTGAGGAGGGCGCTGATTCCATCCCGCACCCGCGACGACCATTCGGACTCCTCGTGGCCGGCGCAGGCATCGACGACCTGCTTGCGGATCTGCTCTATCGCCGCTTCGTAGGCGGCAAAGAAGCAGTCATCCTTACTTTGGAAATGCTTGTAGAAGTCACTCTTGGAGACGGACGCACGCTCGCCGATCAATGACACAGTGGTTTTCTGATACCCCACCTCATAGAGCGCTTCGGTCAGCCCGGCGATCAGCCTTTGGCGCTGATTCTGTGCAACAAACTCGGGGGAAAGGCCGTGGCGTCCGCGGGGAAGTCGCTCCATTAACTATTGGAGTCTGTCACCGTACTGTTACTTTCGCCTCCCGGCTACGGCCGGAGCTTGCCTACACCGTGGTACGGAGAAAGGATGAAGTCCGTCAGTTCGGGCATCAGGTCGAGCGCCTGCCTGGCTCCGCCGCGGCGGATTCGCTGGTGCAGAATCCAGGCCACACCTCCGACCAGCGTCTCCTCGATCGTGTCCGGAAGCCCTGTCTCGGCCGGGGCGGCCCGACGCAGGAGATCGACGAACTGCTCTGTCGCCTCGTCGTACCGTGTCGAAGCGGCGGGCGTCGCCGACATCGCCTCGACCATGCACATGCGCGCCGTCGCGGGGTTCTCGGCGACGTAGGTGAGGAAGGCGTGGAGCCCGGTGGTAACGCGGTCGGACCAATCGCCGGCGGTCGCGCAGGACTCCTCGATCTGGTTCGACACCTCGGAGACGGCGCTGTCGAAAGCGGCGAGGAACACCTCTTCCTTGCCGTCGAAGTTGTCATATAGCGTTTTGCGGGCTACCCCGGCACGCCGAACGATGTCGGCGATCTTGGTTGCCTCGTAGCCCTGTTCCGCGCTCAGTTCCGCCATCGCATCCATGATCCGGCGACGCTTACGCACAGCGACGAACTCTCGTGGAAGCACGGGCCGAGTCGGCTTCACCTGGGCTCCCTTGCTTGAGGGTGGGAGCATGGCGTGAAGAATAGCCGTGGCGATGAAAAAAGCGCGCATGGCAGCAACTCTTCTGGTACCTTAAGGAAACTTCAGCCGTTCTTATTGGAAACGTAGGGGTTTTCCAGTGCCATTCGATCGAATTCAACTGAGCGAGGAGAAGCTGCTGGCCGCGATCGGCGATCAGTGGCCGTCGGCCCAGGTGGACGCCGCCGTGGAGCTGCTCAGCAGCAGCGACGGAAAGTTCCCCTCCGGCATCCGCAAGCTCCCCTCGGACCTGGTCAGAGCGGTGCAACGCGAGCGCCTGCTCGCGGCGATGCTCCGCGCCGCCTCCGAACTCGGCTACCGGGAAGCCAACGTCCAGGACGTGATCGAGAGGGCCGGTGTCTCCCGCCCCACCTTCTACGAGCACTTCGCCAACAAAGAAGCCTGCTTCCTTGCCGCCTTCGACGCAACGGCCGCGCGGCTGCGCGACCGGGTCGGCGCCGCCGCCCGCAAGGGGGGCGACAACCTCAGGGACCGCTTGCGGTTCGGGCTGGAAACGCTGCTGCACTTCGCCGCGACCGAACCGGAGGCCGCCCGCACCCTGATCGTCGAGGCCCGCGCGGCCAGCGCCGACGCGGTGATGCGCCGCGACCAGCTGCTCGACCACTTCGCCGATTGCATCGACAGCCAGGTCCGGGAGCTGCTCCCCGACGCCCCCTCCTACTCGCCGATCACCGCGGCGGGAATGGTCGGCGGTGTCGAAGCGCTTCTCTACTCCCGTCTCAACAAGGGCGAGCTCGACGACCTCGACTCCCTCCTGCCCTCGATGATGTACTTCCTGGTCCTTCCCTTCGAGGGCCACGAGGCCGCCAGTGAGGAGCTGACGGTCGCGGTGCGCTGAGCGTCGGCAGCTGTCGAGGTCTCCAGATCAGCGCCCCTTCCCCGACCCCTTCTCCCCCTTCGCCCCCCGCTTCTTCGCCTTCTTCCCACAGTCGTTCTTGATCAACGGCTGGGCCGAGTAGGCATCGCCGTTGTGGGCGGTGTAGGAGACGATCGCCTTCTGGGGCTTTTTGCAGATGTTTTCGGAGTTGACCAAGAGGCCCTTCTTGCCGCCCTTCATTTCCAAGGTGAACTTGGAGATCGGGGCATCGGGGGTGGCTTCGAGCGTGTTCCTGATGCCGCCGCCCTTGCCGGTGTCCACGCGACCGGCGACGACGACGTCGACCTGGCCGCTCAGGGCCATGACCAGGTCGGGCAGTTCGTGGCTTGAGGAGCGCAGGTAGACCGGGCCTTCGATCGGTTTGTCAAGGAGCGGCGTCGTCGCTTTGGCAAAGCCGTAGACCGAGGCTTTGGGGCAAGCATCGGCGGCGAACTGGACCCTGGTGCAGACGGTGCCGATGTGGCTCTGCTCCAAGAAGGCCGAATGCGGCAGCGTTACCTGGACACTGGCGATGTTGGCGTTGGCGCCCTTGGGATAGGTCGCCACCGCTTTCAAGGCCGGGTACTTGTTGCGCTTGGTCCCGCCCTTGAGCGAGATCGCGATCTTCGGCTTGAACTTCAGGGCCGAGCAGCCGCCGACCTGGAAGGGAGAGGTCAGAGCTGCGCTCTGACCGCTTGCCGCCAGGGCGTTGCCGGTGATCTGGGCCGGATCGCAGGAGGTCGGGTTGAGGGTGAACTCGGGACGGGCGAGGTTGACCGTGACCGAGCGCAGATCCAAGGGGATGCCCTGGAGGATCGTCGGGAAGGGATCGGAGACCGCGTGGATCTGGGCCGTTTCGGGATCTACCTGCAGGGCGGTGCGAACCATCACCGCGCCGAGGTCGAAGGGACCGGCCACCGCCGGGGTGATGATCGCCATCGAGATCGGGGCGCCTTTGTAAGGACCTGCGAGGTAGGCGTGGCCCTGGACGTAGAGGGGGGTGATGCCGGCTCCGGCGCCGACAGTGACGGTGCCGACTTCAGAGGCAGCCGGACAGCTTGGGCTTGCTTGCTCGAGCGCTCCCTGGTTGGGGGCTTCGCGGCTCTTGGCCACGGCAAGCTGGGCCTCGGAGCAATACGGGATACCGGCGAGCTTGCCGGTCAGGCCCTTGGGCAGCTTGGCGTTAAGGCCGGTGAGGCGCTGGGTGCCGTCGGCGCGCACGAGCTTGAGGACGAAGGGTGAGTAGGCGCCTGCCTCAGGGGCGATGGTGCCGGCGGTGAAGGCGGGTTTGTTGGGAGCGGCTGCTTCGGAGGTCGGGCAGATGCCGGCACCGCCGGCCGCGACCGAGGTTTCGAAGGAGTCGCTCGGGTTGGCGTCAGCGCCTTCCGGGGTGCTCCAGGGCACCAGGGTCGAAGTGGTGGTGTATTTGCCGCAGGCAAGTGGCGTCTTCAGAGCAGCCTTGGGCCCGAGGAAGAAGTGCGTTTCGATGTCTTCGATCGGCAGCTGCGGGTTGTCATTGAAGGTGGCGGTCAGCTGGCCGGTGTTGGGGTCGGGCTCGACCTTGCCGGCGAGCTTGGCGATGATCCCGGTCTTCTTGTCTTCGATCGCCAGGTAGATCGCCAGGAGCGAGCCGAAGGGGTTGGCGTAGGGCTTGGCGAGGTAGATCGCGCCACCGAGCTTGTCGGCAAGCAGCGGCGTGTTGACTTCCAGGGTTCCGACCTTGGCGGCGTCAGGGCAACTCTGCGGGCTCGCCGAGAAGTGGATCTTGCCACCGGAGGGCTGGTAGCCGATCTGAGACTCGCTGCAAGCGGCGAGACCGTTGCCGGCGGAGGGGTTCACGCTCATGCCGGCAGGCAGGGTGACCCTGGCGTCTTTGAGGTTGGTGGTGGCGAGACCGTCGAGGTCTTCGTTCTGGGGCTGGTGGATGGTGACGTCGAGGCCGGTGGGGCTGTCGGCGAGGTTGGTCGTCGGCTGCGCGAAGATCGTTGGTTTGAACTCGAGCGCGTTGCAGCCGCTGACGCCGACCGGGTTGCCGTCGGGGTCCCGGGTGATGGAGGAGCGGGTGATGACGTTCCCGGGTTCCTCCCAGGAATTGATGCTGAGCGTGGTCCTCAGCGGCTCGGCTGAGCATGAGCTCGGCATCGTCAGTAGCGGCTTATCGCCGGGCGCGACCGGGCAGACGTCGCCCGCTTCATTGCTACCACAGTTGCCGCGGGTCGAATTGTGGCTGGGGTCGGAGGGGTCGCCCCATAGATCGACGCTGAAGCCCGAGAGGAATCCGTACTGGGGAATGTCCTTAACGTCGGCGGTGAGTTCGTATTCGCCCGCTGAGTTGACGCCGCCCAAGAGGTGGGTGTAGATGCCAAGGCCGGCGGCGTTGAAGCCGAAGGCAGCGGGAACCCCAGGCGGGGGAACCATGTTGTAGAGGGGGTTGGCTTCGTTCGGGGTGACGAAACCGAAGACCCCGATGGCGGGATGAGCCAGGCCCACCGCGGAGGCATCGGGGCAGCCGCTATTACCGAAGTTGTCGATAGTCGTGAGCTGGACCTCCGTACAGCGGACGGCAGTGTTGGGATTGACGACCATGCCGGCTGGGAGCTTCGCGGTGACGTCTCTGGGGCTGCCGACAGCAGCGGCCACGACGGTGACTTCATTGAAGACGGTGTTGAGTTGGAAACCGACGTGGAAGCGGTAGGGGTGGGAGCCGGCGCGGCTCTCGACGGCGCCTTCCGGGCCCCTGAAGTAGCTGCTCATGTCCTGGAAGCCGAAGGGAGGGAGGTCCGGAGTGATCGCGGTCTGCTCGCTCACCGAGGCCTCGCCGGCGCCCCCGCCGGAGATGGTGACCTGGTTGGTGACGCTGGCGGGCGCGTCGGCGTCGATGTTGACGGGGGCATACATGTAGACCGCCTCGTCGGGATGGACGATCGCGTTGGAGATGACGCAGCTGGCGGGCGGACCCTGATCGCAGATGGTCTGGGATTCGTCGCCATTGCCCTGGTAGGCGTTGAAGGAGACGAACAGTTCGGCGCCGTTGGGGTCGAGGGTGAGGCCGGGCGGGAGGACGTCGGTGAGGATGATCGGAGTGCCGTCGGTGGCAGCGCCGCCGGTGTTGACGGCGCGGATCGCGTAGACGGCGTTGCCGGAGCTGTCGCCGGGAGCAAAATTGGTCGGCGAGCTGGTGGAGGTGATCGTCCAGGCGGGAGTCGCCGTCGCCGCGGAGGCGGCGGCGGGGAGCAGCCCGGCGACGACCAGGGTCAGAGCGGCGGTGAGAAGGTGGGCGAAGAGGCGGCGCGGCGAGGTCACGGTGAAGGTCTCCTTGTGGGCGGCGAGGGTGCGGGTGCGGTGGCTGTGGGTGAGCGGGTTCACTTGCCACCCCCGCGCTTGTGGCCGGCTGCCTTGTCTGACCCCTTGTGATGGCGCTTCTTGGCGTGTCGCTTTTTGTGATGGCGCTTCTTGTGAGGCTTGCTCACCTGGTTCCCCGGCCCCTGGAAGGTGGCGCTGCCGCCGCCGGCAGCCGGCGGCGGGCTGGTGCCGGCACCGCGGCAGGCTTCGCCCTGGCACGGGGGCTGGGAAGACGGGTGCTGGGAGGCGAGCCCGCCGCCAACGCGAGCGTCGTAGACGTCGCTGAGACCGTCTTCGTCCTGGGGGACGAGAGGCTGGAAGGTGAAGAAAAAGGCATCCTCGCCGGAGGCCGAGGCATCGGCGAAGTAGGAGGGATCGGGGCTGGTGCCGGTGGAGAGGAGATAGAGGCAGCCGGGAGCGGTCCGGCAGGAACCCGAGCCCTCGGCCTCCCACTCATAGACGTCGTTGACTCCGTTGACGTCGGCAACGACAAGGGGATCGGGGCTGTCGAAGAAAATCCGGTTGCCGTCGGGAGAGATGTTGCGGGTGAGGAAGCTCAGGCGCGGGACACTGATGAAGAAGCCCCGTTTGGTCACCAGCTCCGCGTCGCCCGTGGGCGGGACGCCGGTGGGATTGCAGGAAACGCAGGTCGGAGCGGCGTCACCGGGCTGGTAGCGGTAGAGCTCGCCGCTGCCGGCGTTGTCGTAGGCGGTCAGCTGCAGGTCTGAGGAGAAGAGGAGGGTGCCATCGGCGGCGACACGAGAGGTCTTGGGGTATTCGCCCTGGACGGGCTGCCAATTCCGCGCGTCGAAACCCAGGCTAGAGGCGTTGGCAGTCAGGGAGGTGACGTAGGTGATGGTGCCTTCGTGGGCGAGGTAGAGATTGCAGGTGGCGTCCTGCGGCACTAAGGTGATTCCGCAATCGCCCGGCGCGGCCCCGGGGGCGAGGACGCCATTGGCGACGAAGTAGGAGTCGGAGCCGTCCTCGGAGGCGCCGACGAAGCCGACGACGTCGGCGCCAAGGGGGTCGCCGACGTTGGAGTCGACCGTGAGGTCGGCGAGCTCGCCGCTGCCCGTGTCATAGGAGTAGAGATCAGATCCCTGCCCGGCGCTGTGGTCGCAGGCAGAGCCGGCGATGGAGACCGCCGTGGAGTCGTCGGTGAGCTGCTCACAGCTGGTGAAGAAGACCTTCGAGCCCGAGGGCGTGGCGCCCACAAAGGCGGCCGGCTTGGGGCCGTTGGGGTCGGCGGTGGCGGCCTGGGAGGCCGAGATCTGGGTGGTGGCGACCCCGTCCTCGCGCATGTAGAGGCGGCCGGTGCCGCCCTCGGTGAAGAAGACTTTGGAGCCGTCGGCGGAAATCGTGTTCTGGGTGTAGAAGCCCGATTCGGCACCGCCGCGGTTGAGGTTGGATTCCAGCCAGTGGTAGGGACCTGCGAAGGAGCCGCCGGCGGGGGCGACACAGGCGGGGCCGTTGACGTCGTCGCAGGTGGTCGCCGGGAAGGTTGGAACCTGGCCGGCGAGGGTGAGGGCGCCGTGGTCGAGGTCGTAGAGGTTCTGGAGGCCGTCGACGGCGCCAGGGGCGAGAGGCCGGGAACTCTCGAAGGTCAAGTGAGACGGGTCAGCGGCAAAGTCCGCGGGGTAGAGTTCCCCGAGGAAGACCGAGCTTGGAATCGCCTGCCAGGTGCCGGCGGCGGTGTCGCCGAGGTAGATGGCTTCACCGCTGTTGCTGCCACCGCTGCTGATGCTGACGGAGAGATCGTCGCTCCAGCCGGCCAAGGAAACCGCGAAGCCGGGGTCGGTGAGGGGCAGGAACCCATTCGTGCTCCAGGCCGCCGAGCCGCGCGAAGCGACGAACGGGTACGGCCGGGAGCTGCCGCCCGAGCTGGGCTGGCCACCGAAGGCGGCGAAGGTGACCCGATCGCCGGCGACCGAGGCCTCGACGAGGGTGTACGTGCCTTCGGCGTTGGCACCGTGCTTGTCGACCGCCGTCGCCTGTTCATAAGCGCGGCAGTTGGGCAGATCGGCACCGGGGCCGGTGCGGAAGGCCTGGTTGGGGCAATCGGTCTCCGGCGCGGGCGAGGGAGCGTAGGTGGTGAAGGTGCGGTCGGGACTGACGGCGCCGCCGCCGGGGCTCGTCGCCACGACGCGCCAGTGGTAGGTGGTCGCGGGGGACAGGCCGCTCAGCGTGTCGGTCACCGTCTGACCGACGCTTTCGGCGCCGATCGCGGCCTCCGGCGTGCTGGTGCCGTAGGAGGTGTCGGTGCCGTATTCGAGGTGGTAGGTGGTCGCGGTGCCTCCAGGGTTGATCCTGGCCTCCAGCGTTGCTTCCTCGAGGCCGACGTCGACGGCCCGCGTCGATTCGATCACCGCCGCTGCGAGCGCCGAGGACGCGAAAAGGGCCCCGAGCAGAATCGACAGGCCCAGTGCGGCTGACATCGCCTTCGCGTGGCGTCTCACGTATTGCTCTCCTTGTCCCGTGGGCCCCTCTGCCGGTCGCTTCCCTAAGCGGTCCTCGAGGCTCCGTTTTCCCTGTGGTGGTGCTTTATCGCCTTCCAAACGGGAACGTTCCCTGAACCAACAAACCAGTTCCCAAAGCGACGATGGAAGGTAAACATACTGGTTTGTAATTGTCAAGGTACGGCATTGGTATGGGGTGCGGAAGTCCGCGATTTGCAGGCAGGTTTATGCTCTGAGCATGCGGTCGGAGACGAGTGCCAGGGGCGCCTTGGGCTTCCTCTTCGTCGCCGCGGTGGTGATCGGGCTGACCGCAGCGGTGCTGCCGCGGACCTTCTACGACGACTTTCCCTTCGTCGCCCACTGGGTCGAGCTGCTGCCGCCCTACAACGAGCACCTGGTCACCGACGTCGGCGGCCTCTACCTCGGCTTCGCCGTGCTCTTCGCCTGGGCGGCGTGGACGCTGGAGCGGACCCTGGTGCAGGCCGTCTGCGTCGCCTGGCTGCTGACCGCCGCCATCCACCTGCTCTTCCATGCCGGCCACCTGGCCGGCTTCAGCACCGGGGACGCGATCGCCGAGATCGTCACCCTGGCCCTGCTTCTCGCCCCGCCGCCGATCGCGATCTGGGCCATCGCCCCCGGCAACGGGTAGTTCGTAGAATCTGGCCCGCTGGGCCCCGGAGGGGTGCCGGAGCGGTTGAACGGGGCAGTCTCGAAAACTGTTGGCGTCGCAAGGCGCTCGTGGGTTCGAATCCCACCCCCTCCGTTCGCACCGGCGTGTTGCGCCCCACGCCTAAAGGCGCGGCCGCTGCTGCCGATGAACCCGGGTGGACAGCGGCGCGCAGACCCGAGCCGGGCGGTTCTTCGACCGCCACCCCCGCCTGCTGCGCGGGCTGGCGCTGGGGGCACTGCTTTGGGGGCTTGGCTACCTGACCTGGCGGGTCGGCTGGAGTGGCGAAGGGGCGAACCCGGTGCTCTTCGCGATGCTGCTGGCGACCGAGCTCTACGGGATCTACGCGCTGGCGATCCTCACCTGGTTCTCCTGGTCGCGACCGCCGGCACTGCGGCCGGCGACGACGCCGGGGCGCTCGGTCGACGTCTACGTCTGCACCTACGACGAGCCGGCCGAGGTGGTGATGGCGACGCTGGCCGGCTGCCGCGCCCTCACCTATCCCCACACCACCTGGCTGCTCGACGACGGGCGGCGGCCGGAGATGGAGGAGATCGCGAAGCTGGCCGGGGCCCGGTACCTGACCCGTGAGGACAACTCCCACGCCAAGGCCGGCAACCTCAACGCGGCGCTGCCGCGGACCGAGGGCGACCTGGTGCTGATGCTCGACGCCGACCACGTGCCGATGCCGGACGCGCTCGACGCCCTGGTCGGCTACTTCGACGACGAGCGGATGGCCCTGGTGCAGACCCCGCACGACTTCTTCAACCACGACTCGGCCCAGCACTACGCCGTCGGCCGCCACGAGCAGTCGCTCTTCTACCGCGTCGTCTGCCCCGGCAAGGATCGCCACGGCGCCGCCTACTGGTGCGGCTCGGCGGCGCTGATCAACCGCCACGCGCTGCTGGCGATCGGCGGCGTCGCCACCGAGACGATCGCCGAGGACTTCCACACGACGATCCGGCTGCTGCGCGACGGCTGGCACAGCCGCTACCACGACGAGGTCCTGGTCCAGGGCCTGGCCCCGCACGACCTCGACGGCTACCTGCTGCAGCGCGACCGTTGGGCCCGCGGCAACCTCGCCGTCTTCACCCTGCCCGAGTCGCCGCTGCGCGCCCGCGAGCTGAGCCCGCTGCAGCGCCTCTCCTACCTGGCCAGCCTGCTCGCCTACCTGGCGCCGCCGATGCGGCTGCTGCTGCTGGTGACCCTGGGGCTGGTGCTGTGGACGGGGGCGCTGCCGATGAAGATCAGCATCGCTGCCCTGGCGGCGCTCTGGCTGCCCTCGCTGCTGCTCAACCTCGGCGCCGGCGCGGCGCTGGCGCGCGGCTACATGCGCATCCCCGAGACCGCCCACTACGAGCTGCTGACGATGGAGATCTACAGCCGCGCCCTGCGCTGCATCGTCCGGCCAGGGAGGACCGCCTTCAAGGTGACGCCGAAGCAGGGCGCCGACGGCGGCGGCTTCGACGCCCTGCGCAAGCTCCACCTGGTCCTCTTCTGCACCCTGCTGCTCGCCACCGGGACGCTGATGCGACTGCTCGACCTGGCCGGCGTCGGGCCGCTGCCGGATATGCCGGGGATCGCCGCCGTGATCGTGCCGCTGCTGGGGCTGTTCGAGCTGCGGCGGCTGCTGAAGACGATCCACGCGGTCGGGCGGCGGCGGCAGCGGCGGCTCGTCTACCGCTTCGAGGGCGACGCCGAGGCGCACTGCTTCTCCGACGACGGCCACGTGCCAGCGCGGCTGGTCGACGCCAGCGCCTCCGGAGTCGGGCTGGTCGCCGAGGCGCCGCTGGCGATCGGCGCCCGTCCGGCGGTGCTTCTGCAGCTGGCCGACGCGACCGGCGCCGTGCACGAGGTCAGCGCCCAGGTCGAGGTGCGCAGCTGCCGCGAGGCCGAGGGCAGCTTCCTGGTCGGGGCCACGATCGCCGCGATCGACCCCGACTCCCGCCTGCGCCTGATGGAGTGGTGCTACGTCGTCTGCAGCCACGAGCGCCTGCGCGGCCACCGCCCAGCCGTGGCGCCACTGCCCGAGTCCGAAGCAATCGTCGTCTCCCTCGACGACTACCGAGAGGTGTCCCCATTGCCTCTCCCGGCCGTAGAGCAAGCCTGACCAGGACGCAGGGAGCGTGGTGTGCTCTGCACACGAGCGACCGAGAACGCCGTCAGGCGCCGCTATACGGCCGGGAGCGGAGAGGGAGGGATTCGAACCCTCGAGGCGGGTTAACCCCGCCCACGCGATTTCCAATCGCGCTCCTTAAGCCGCTCGGACACCTCTCCAGGTGCCTCCAAGAGTATTGGCTCTCAGCCCCGGCGGGCGTTGAAGAACTCGCGCAGGAGGGTGGCGCACTCCTCTTCGCGAACTCCCGCGATCAACTCGGGCCGGTGGTTCAACGCCGGCTCGGCCAGGACGTCGAGGACGCTGCCCGCCGCACCCGCCTTGGGATCGAGGGTGCCGATGACGACGGTGGGAATGCGGGCGAGGACGATCGCGCCGGCGCACATCGCGCAGGGCTCGAGGGTGACGTAGAGGGTCGTGCCCGGCAGCCGCCAGCCGCCGAGGGCCGCGGCGGCCGCGCGGATCGCGAGGATCTCGGCGTGGGCGGTGGGGTCGTGGCGCAGCTCGCGCTCGTTGCCGGCGAGGGCGAGGGGCTCGCCGCCGCGGAGGATCGCGGCGCCGATCGGGACGTCGCCGTGGGCCTCGGCCAGACGCGCCTGCTCGATCGCCAGGCCCATCGCCAGCTCGTGCGCGGGCGCGGAGTCGCCAAGGCTCGTCGATCCGGGGGGTTCGGTCATCGATCCGGGAGTATGTCCCCCGACAACTTCGCGGGCCTGACGGTGTTAGCTCTAGAGCTTGCTCGAATGCAGGGATTCCGGCGCCCAACCAACCAGATGAGACGACTGCTGCAGATACTCGCCACCGTGGCCCTGCTCGCCGCGCTCGCCGCCGACGCGGCGACGGCCGGCGCCGCGGCGACCGTCTCCCCCGCCCGCGAATTCGCCCCGCGCCGGCTGATCGTCAAGTTCGACGGCGAGCCGAGCGGGAGAGCGGTGGCACTGCCGGCGGGCGCCGGGGTACGGCAGACGGCGGCGGCCTTGCGGCGCAATCCGCGGGTCGCCTACGCCGAGCCCGATTACGTCGCCACCGCCTCGGCGACCGAAACGGGCACCGGCTTCGTCCTCCCCAATGATCCCGGCACCCTCGACGGCGCCTCCGAAGCCGTGGCCAGCGTCGGCGACTGGGCCTACAAGCAGTGGAACTTCCTGCCCTGGGAGGGTGAAGCGACGACCCGCCTGCCGACCTCCGCCGGCGGCATCGATGCGGTCGGGGCCTGGCGCAACCTCGACGAAGCCGGCCGCCCCGGGGCCGAAGGCGTCACCGTCGCCGTCCTCGACACCGGCATCGCCTACCGCGATCTCGACAGCCGCTTCGTCCGCAGCCCCGACTTCGCCGCCGGGCAGTTCGTCAAGGGCTATGACTTCATCGACGACGACCGCCTGCCGCTGGACGAGAACGGGCACGGCACCCACGTCGCCGGGACGATCGGCGAGAAGACCGACAACGCGGTCGGGGTCACCGGGCTCGCCTACCGGGCGAAGCTGATGCCGGTGCGGGTGCTCGACAAGCACGGCCGCGGCCAGGCCAGCGACATCGCCAAGGGGATCCGCTTCGCCGTGGCCCACCGCGCGCAGGTGATCAACATGAGCTTCAACTTCGGCTGCGGCAAGAAGGTGCCGGAGATCGACGAAGCGCTGCGCGAGGCCTACGAGCGCGGTGTCGTCACCGTTGCCTCGGCCGGCAACATCGGCTCGGAGACCTGTGTCTCGGAGCCGGCGACCGGGCCACGGGTGATCGGCGTCAGTGGCACCACCGAGGGCGGCTGCCTCGGCAACTACGCGCTGGCCGGCAAGGGGATCGACCTGCTGGCGCCGGGCGGGGGCACGCCGGTCGCGGGCTGCCCCTCGGTCTCGGCGCGGCCGATCTACCAGGTGACGCTGAAACCGGACACGACCCGGATCTTCTCGATCCCCTCCAACTACGTCGGCACCTCGATGGCGGCCGCCCACGTCAGCGGCGCCGCCGCGATGGTCCTCGCCGCGGACACCTACGCCGGCCCGCGCTTCTATCCGGAAACGGGGACCGGGGCGAAGCCGCGCGTCAACGGAGTCGCCAAACAGCTGCGCCGCACCGCCCGCGACCTCGCCCTGCCGCCCGAGCAACAGGGCGCAGGCCTGATCGACGCCGGCAGCGCCACCGAACCCTGGGGCCCCGTCCCGGTCCCCTAAGGGCGGCTCAGGTAGTGCGGACGATGATCACGCTGCATGGAGCGTGATGGGAGATGTTGTTGGGGACACTGCCGAGGACGAAGCGGCGGGCGCCGGTCATGCCCTTGTTGCCGACCACGATCAGGTCGGCCTTGGTCGCTTCGGCGACGTTGAGGATCGCCTCGGCGGGATCGCCCTCGACCGGGTGGGTCTGGACTTCGATCCCCTCCTTGCGGGCGTCCGCGGCGGCGGCGTCGAGAACGAGGTTGACGTCCTCGCGCGGGCCGAGCTCGTACTGAACGTCGGCCGGGGCGTCGCGTTGCTGGTCCTTGACCTTGCGCTCGGGGATCGGCGCGTAGGCGCTAACGATGCTGAGCGTCGCGCCCGCCAGCTTGGCGAGGTCGACAGCCTGCCGGACCGCCTCGGCGGCAGTCTCGGACCCATCGGTACCAACCACGATGCGAGTGAACACGCCGTCTCCCTCTGCTCGGTCGCTGAACGGGCCCGATACTAACGCGCCTCCCACGGGTGGTTCCTTAGTGATGCACTATCGACCGGGTGGTCCATGCCTTCGAGTTCGGTGGCGATCACGCCCGGCCACCGAGGCAAGCGCAGCGCCTCGCCATCGGCGAGCCGGTGGGCTCAGGCGTAAAGGTGCTCTGCGCCCTCGACTGTGGCGGGAACCGTCAGCTCCTCGGTGATCACCGCCGGAGGGCGACGAGATATGCGGAGTCAGCCCGCGGCGTTGAGGACGCCAAGCCGAGGCGTTTCGCGGCGTCAAAATACCTCGTGCTCGGTCTGGAAGGGCCCTGCAGGAGCAGCCCTCCGGCCGTGGAAGCGACAGTCTCTTAGCCCCTGTGGATGAGATTAGGGTGGCTCTATGGGTCCGGCGCGTCGAAATCTAGAGTTGAAAGCCATTGACCGTGATCAAGGAAGATCACGCGAGATCTGTGAAAGATTAGGCGCGGAGGACAGGGGCATCCTGCATCAGGAGGACATCTATTTCGATGTCCCTCGGGGCCGTTTGAAGCTACGTCGGGAGAGGGGCGCGCCTGCCCACCTGATCGCCTATGAGCGTTCCAACGACTCCGGCCAAAGAGAGAGCCGCTACCGGATCATTGAGATCGAGGATGACATCGAGCTGGAAGCTGCTCTTGCCAGCGCGCTAGGCATTAAGGCTGTGGTCCAAAAAGCACGACAGCTTTTCCTCTACGAGGGCGTGAGGATTCACCTCGATCGCGTTGAAGACCTCGGAAGCTTCATCGAGTTCGAGGGCGTCGTCGCACCAGATGACGCTGACCGTGGGCGCTTGGAGGCGTTGCTAGTGGACCTTAGCAATTCGCTTGGCATCCACGACGCCGACCTCATCGGCGGCAGCTACTGCGATCTGGTTCTTGCTTCGGGAGTGTCCTGATGCGCCCATACCTCTTTTGTCTTCCTTCTCTCTTTCTCCGTGGATATCCCGAAAGCGCCGTCAATTCTCAGAGGCGTTCCCTGACATAGGAGCGACGCGCTGCGTCAGAAATCGCCGCGATGGTGCGCCCGCTGGCTCCGGTCTGCTCCCGCTCTCGGGGATTCCGTGAAGCTTCCCCGTCGTTGAGGAAGCTTTCGTACTGGAGGGCCAGGCTCGACCAGAGGGGAGCGGTTTTGCCGGTGAGGGTCATCCCGGCGCGCTCGTAGAGCCTGCGGGCGGGGGTGTTCTCCCGGGCGGTCCAGACGTCGACCCGCTGGTAGCCCAGCGAGCGCGCGACGTCGAGGATGTGAAGGACCAGGGGGAGCCCGACTCCCGTGCGTTGCGCGGGGGGACGCACGAACACCATTGAGATGTGCAGGAGCGATGGATCGGGGTCGCCCGCGCCGTCGTCGAACCGTCCCGGCTCGGCCAGCGCCATGCCTACGATGCCTGGTCGCAGCGCCACGAACGGCAGGGCATCTGAGGCTGAGAGTTTCGCGCGGATGCGGGCGGTGCGCTCCGGCCCGTGCGGGGCGCCGCGGGCGATGTTCGCCTCGCGCCACACGCTGACCGCGGCATCGAGCTCATCGGGACGCATGCTCCGGACGTTCACCGGCGGATCGTACGCTCGGCTGCCGAGCCGTCGCCTGGCTAAGGAACCGCGCGATGGCCGGCCGGCTGCTCGGGGAGGCCGCGGAAGCCGGCGCCGAGGATCTCGGTCGGGGTCGTCGCCAGGCGCACGATCGCGATCGCCATCGAGGCGACGAGGCAGAGGATCAGCACCAGCATCCCCGCTTTCCAGATCCAAGGCACGCGCCGAACCCTAGCCGGGCATAAGCTTGGGACATGGGCTTGGAGAAGGTGGCCGACGGGGTCTGGCTGCTGCGCGGCGATTTCCGTGGCGCGATGAACATCTACTTCCTCGAGGACGGCGACGGCGTCGTCCAGTTCGACGCCGGCACCAAGGGGATGCGGAAGAAGGCGCGGGCGGCGGGAGAGCAGCTGGGCGGGATCAAGCGGGTGGTGCTCGGGCACGCTCACGCCGACCACCGCGGCACCGCTCCCTATATGGGAGCGCCGGTCTTCTGCCACCCCGACGAAGTCGCCGACGCCGAAAGCGATGACACGTTCTGGCCCTACCTCGACCTCGCGCAGCTGCCGGTGGCGCCGGTGCGCTGGATCTACCCCACCCTGCTGCGGCGCTGGGACGGCGGCGCCGTGAAGATCGCCGGCACGGTCGCCGAGGGCGACGAGGTCGCCGGCTTCCGCGTCCTCCATTTCCCCGGCCACGCACCGGGACTGATCGGGCTCTGGCGCGAGAGCGACCGGGTGGCGCTGGTCAGCGACGTCGTCTACCTGGTCGATTCGGGCCGGTTGAAACCGCTGCCGGAGGGCGAGGCCAGCGTCCCCCACCCCGCCTGGGGCTGGAACCACCAGATGGCGAAGGAGTCGGTGCGCAAGCTGGCGGCCCTGGACCCGCAGGTGCTCGGCACCGGCCATGAGGAGCCGTTGCGCGCCGAGAGCCTGCGCGAGACGCTGGAACGGGCGGCCGAGAAGTACTGAGGCACGGCGACGCGGCGCGGGCGGCATCGCGCGCCCGGCTGCCATAAGTTGCCCTCCTGATGATCGGGACCTACGCCTCGGTGGCGTTGATCTGCGCCGCTTCGCTGCTGGTCGGGCGCGCCATCCTCTCGCTGGCCGGGCGACGGTCCTGGTCCTGGCTGGAGCCGGGCGTCGGCCTCGCCGCGGTGCTGGCCGTGAGCGGAGTGCTGGCGCGGGCGCCCGGACACGGGACCAGCGTCACCCTCGGGATCATGGCGCTGCTGGTCGTCGCGGCGCTGGCAGTCTGGTGGCTTCCCTACGAGGCCCCGGGCGCGCTGCGAGCGGGGCTGCCGGTGGCGATCGCCCTGCTCCTGGCGCTGGCGATCCCCTTCGCGGTGAGCGGCCGCTGGGGGCTGCTCGGCGTCGGCTTCAACAACGACCTCGGCCTGCACCTGGCCTGGGCCGAGTGGCTGCGCAGCGGCTTCGGGCCGGCTCCGGACACCGGCTACCCCCTGGGCCCGCACGGGCTGGCGGTGGCGACCGCGGCATTCCCGGGGATCGGGCTGGGACAGGCGTTCGTCGGCGAGATCATCGCGATCGGCGTCCTCACCGGGTTGACCGCGCTGGGGGCGCTGCGGGAGCTGGCGGGCGGGCGGCGGACGCTCGCCGCGGCGATGGTCGCCCTCCCCTATCTCGCCGCCTCCTACTTCGCCCAGGCCGCCTTCAAGGAGACCGCCGAGGCGCTCTTCGTGCTCGCCTTCGCGCTCTACCTCTGGGACCACGAACGCCGACGGGCCGAAATCCCACCTACGGCGAGGGAAATCGGCCCATCGGCGGGCTTTTGGGGGTGGGTGCGGGAGGCCCTGCCGCTGCTGGCCCTGGCCGGCGGCTTCGTCTTCTCCTACAGCTTCGCCGGGCTGGCCTGGCCGATCGCGATCGCCGTCCTCTGGAGCCTGACCCAGCCGGCGGTGCGGCGGGCACTGAGGCCGCGGGCGCTGCTGCGCTTCCTGCTGCGGCCGGCCGTGCTGGCGGCGATCGTCGTGCTCGGCGCCCTGGCCGTGGTCGCCACCGTGGTCGGGCCGTTCGGCTTCGCCGCCAGCTTCAACAAGGTCGCCGGCAGCAACACCTACGGCCCCGTCTCCCCGATCGAGGCGCTGGGAGTGTGGCCGGCCGCGAACTATCGGCTCGACGCCGCCGGTGGCGCCCCGCTGGCCGGCCTCGCCGGCGCGATCGCGGTGCTGGCGCTGCTGGCCGGCGTCGCCTGGTGGGTGCGCCGCCGCGAGCTGACGGTCCCGGTCGCGCTCGGCGCCTGCGCGGTCCTCTACCTCGTCTCCCTCCCCTTCAGCGGCGACTACTCCCAGGCGAAGGCGCTGATGATCGCTGCGCCGCTGGCGATGCTCGTCGCGATCCGGCCGCTGCTGTCGGAGTTCCGCTGGGTGGGGGAGGGAGGGCATTCCGGTGCGGCACGGGTGGGCTGGGCGGTGCTGGCGGTGCTCTTTGTCGGAGGGGCGGTGTACTCGAGCTTGCTGGTGCTGCGGGATGCGCCGGTCGGGCCGCCAGGGCATGGCAGCGAGCTGCGCGCCTTCCTGCCGATCGTGCACGGCAAGCCGGTGCTCTACGCGGGGCAGGATCGCTACGCGGCCTACGGCCTGCTCGGAGCGGACACGCATGTGCCGCTGGTCGAGTTTCCCGACACCGACGTCTCCCCCAGCCCGGAGAAGCCGTTCGACACCGGCGACGCCTACGGTCCGATCGACTTCGACTCCTTCTCGCGGGGGACCCTGGACCGCTTCGAATTCGTGATCACCGGCCGCGCCGCCTGGAACAGCCAGGCCCCGGCCAACTTCGAGCGGATCGCCGCCACGCCCTCCTACCTGCTCTGGAGGCGGACCGGCCCGACGCCGGCGGATCGCCACGTCCTGCTCGAGGGAACCGAGGCGGCGGCACTCGCCGGCTGTGCGGCGCCGGAGGTCCGCATCCTGCTCACCAACCCCGGGCGGGCCTCGCTCTTCCGCGGCGCCGTGATCGGGCCCAAAAGCTCCTGGGAGGAGGGCAGCATCCTCGGCACCGGGGCGCAGACGTCGCAGTCGCTGGAGCTGCCGGCGGGCAGCTGGAACCTCTCCATCCAGTACTTCTCCCCCTTCGACCTGACCCTCTCCGCGCCAGGCTTCCGGGAGCCGCTCGAGGCGGCGCTCGACGGCCAGCGGCCGAACACGATCAGCCTCGGCAGCAACGGCCAGTTCTGGCCCGCCGGGCGCTACGAGAGCGCGGGCGGCAAGGTCGAGTTCACGCTCGCCACGGCCGCCGCCAGCACCCTGCAGAGCCTCAGCGGCTACGCCGGCAAGGCCTACGTCGGCGAGCTCGTCGCCGTGCCCACCGGGCCGCGCCGCGTCGTCCCCCTGGCCGCCGCCTGCAACGGCTGGATCGACTGGTATGAGTCGGCCGCCGCGCCCTGAGCCGTAAACGGCGCGTAGCAGGCAAAAAAACCGGTCTTGTTCAAGGAGCCCCTGGACGGAGGTCGTGTCGTCGCTTGCTTATCTGCCCCAAGACCGGTATACATGGCTTCCTACAGGAAATAAACAGATAGTTTCTTCAACGCTCGGCCAGCGATTTCCTGTTCAGATGTGGGAGTAGTTCTTCAACCATCGTTGTTCATAGACCGCAGGGGGTCAAAGGTGAGGGAACCTTCGGAGGCGACGGCTGTTGCCGGGGCCGCGAG
This sequence comes from uncultured Solirubrobacterales bacterium, assembly GCA_963812145.1. Taxonomy (GTDB): domain Bacteria; phylum Actinomycetota; class Thermoleophilia; order Solirubrobacterales; family 70-9; genus VAYN01. The sequence goes on along the minus strand of CAWEUG010000001.1, from coordinate 163,948 downwards.
ATGGCTGGAAGTGATTGCCGATCCGATTCGGCTTGGCATCCTGCGCTCGCTCAGCCGAATCGAGGAAGCGACGGCCTCGGACCTGGCCACCTGGAGCCAGGCCAGTAGCCAAACACTGCGCCGGCATCTCGAAGCATTGGTGTCACTCGGCGTCATCCATGAACACCCCGCCCAGAGCGACGGCGAAACCCCGGGCCGCCCGGCGGCTCGCTTCAGCCTCTCCAGCGACGTACAGGAGAGCGTCCGCTCGGTCTTCGAGGAACCGGGATTCGCGCGGGAAACGCCGGCGACGGAGATTCAGACGCTTGCCGCGCCGCCCTCGCTGGCGACTTTCGCTTCGACCAGCTCCATCGCCGCCAGGGGCCCGATGAACGGCGCCACGGCCAGGTAGGCGATCTCCGGAAGCGCCTCCAGGGTGCGCTCGGTACGGCCTTCCATGACCTGCCAGCGCATCAGGCCCAGGATCGCGCCGCCGACCGCCTCCGAGCTGAGGCGCGGCAGGCGGGCCGCCGCCGGGCTCTGCCGGTAGCCATCCTCGAGGAAGAGGTGGTAGGCGATCCGGTTGTCGAACGAGCGCCGGATCGCGGCGGCGCCCGCCGCGTAGCCCTCGATCACGTCGAGGTAGACGAGGTCCGGCTGCGTGGTGAAGTAGCCGAGCAGCGCCTCGAGACCGCCCCAGACCCGCGTCGGCCAGTCGTTGCCGGCGAAGAACCCGGCGGCGGCGATCGAGATGCTGTTCTCCAAGCTGGCGATCTGAGCCGCCAGGAAGGCGTCTTCCTTGCTCCTGAACAGCTCGTAGAAGGCCTCGCGGGTGACCGAGCCCGTCTTGACGATGTCGGCCACGGTCATCGCCGCATACCCCTTCGTCTTCGCCAGCTGCGCAACCGCCGCGAGTATCCGCTCGCGGTGCTCCCCCGCCACGGCCTCGGGGGTGACGGCCCCCTTTCCCCGCGGCAGCAGCCGGGCGGGAGCGGCGGCGCGCGGCTCGGACCTTGGCGCTGTCAGGAGGCCAGCCCCGAGCCGGCGCCATTCGGCGGTGACGAGCCGGCGTCCGTCCGCCGGCACGGCGTGCGCGTTGAGCCAGGCCAGGAGGTCCCCCCGCAGCTCGGTCAGCCCCGCCGTTTCGCCCCGGAAGACGCGCCTGCCGAGGATGCCGACGATCGCCTCCGTGACCGCCCGCCCGGTGATCGCCAGCTGGACGCCGTTGTCGTCGGGCTGCTGCAGCCAGCGCTCCAGCGTCGCCTCGACGGCAAGCATCAAATGCTCGTGGGCCTCGCGCACCTCGGGCCCGCCGGCGAGCGCCTCGACCAGGAGGAGGCGGGCGGCGGCGGGGTCGTTGACCGCGTTGAGCAGGAGGTCGTCGAGGAGGTCGGACGCCCGTCGCGCCGGCGCGACCTCGGCGTCGATGCGCGCCAGGGCGACCTCGATCCGCTCGGCAGCCTGCTCGAAGGCGGTGAGGAAACAGGCTTCCTTGTCGGCGAAGTGCTGGTAGAAGGTCGCCCGCGAGACCCCGGCCTGCTCGACCACGCGGGCGACGCTCGCCTCCCCGTATCCGTAGCGAGCGGCGGCCTGCGTCATGCCTTCGATCAGGCGCTCTCGCTGCCCGGGCGCCGCGGGACGGCTGCGTACGTTGCTCGCCAAAGCCCTACTCCGAACCGGTTGCCTTGGCCGCCATCCGCTCCGGCGAGACCCGCACCACGTCCCAGGCCAGACCGAGCTTCTCGAGGCCGTCGATGACCAGGGCCGAGAGGTCCAGCTGGTAGCGGCCGAGGCCGTGGGTGGCCGAGGTCGGGAAGGCGTGGTGGTTGTTGTGCCAGGCCTCGCCCAGGGTCGGGATCGCGATCAGCGCCAGGTTGCGCGACTGGTCGCTGGTCTCGAAGTCGCGCCCACCGAAGACGTGGCAGAGCGAGTTGATGCTGTAGGTGAAGTGGTGGAGGACGAAGACCCGGACGAGGCCGCCCCAGAGCAGCCCGGTGAAGGCGGCAAAGAGAGTGCCGCCGATGATCCAGCCGAGCGCGAAGGGGAGCATCAGGCCGCCGATCGCCCACCAGATGAAGGTGCGGTCGACCCAGCTGACGATCGGGTCCTTGAGCAGGTCCGGCGCGAAGCGCTCCTTGTTGCCACGCTGGGTGTGGATGAAGAGCCAGCCCATGTGGGCGTGGAAGAGGCCCTTCAGCGCGCCCGACCAGCCGTGGCCATGGTCGACGTGGGGGCTGTGCGGGTCTCCCAACTCGTCGGAGAAGGCGTGGTGCTTGCGGTGGTCGGCGACCCAGGAGATGACCGGGCCCTCGATCGCCGCCGAGCCGAGGATCGCCAACAGCCCGTGCAGCCACGGCTTCGCCTTGAAGGCGCGATGGGTGAGGTGGCGGTGGAAGCCGACGGTGATTCCCAGGCCGGTCAGCAGATAGAGGCCGAGGAAGAGGAAGACGTCGCTCCAGTGCAGAGCGCTGCCCCAGACCTGCCAGGCGGCCAGGCCGAGCGCGACGAAGGGAATCAGCGTCACCAGGCCGGTGATGATGCGATCGCGCGTCTCGTTGGCGACCGGCTGGATGTCAGAAGGAAGTGGGCCGGCGGTGGAGGACATCTACTGGCGATCATACGGGGGGTTGTTAGGGTGCGGCGAAATGGCTTTTGCGACCACGGCTCCGCTCCGACGCGAGATCGAGACTCGCATACCGGAGCGGCCGTTCACGGTCGAGTTCTGGGACGGGACGACGCTTCCCTCGACCACCGGCGACGGGCCCACTTTCTCGGTCCGCTCTCCCCGTGCCGCCGCCCACGTGCTGCGGGCGCCCGGCCAGCTCGGCCTCGGCCGCGCCTACGTCAGCGGCGAGATCGAGGTCGACGACATCGACGCCGTGATCGCGCTGCTCGACGGCTGGCAGCCCCCCGCGCTCGACGGCGCCGACAAGCGGGCGCTGCTGCTCGGCGCCGCCCGCGCGACCGGGCTGACCAAGCCGCCCCCCAGGCCGCAGGCCGAGCTGCGCCCCAGCGGCCGCCGCCACAGCAAGGAGCGCGACGCGCGCGCGGTGCGCCACCACTACGACGTCTCCAACGAGTTCTTCGCGCTCTTCCTCGACCACTCGATGACCTATAGCTGTGCGATCTTCTCGGGCGGCGCGCAGACCCTGGAGGCGGCCCAGGAGGAGAAGCTGGAGACCGTCGCCCGCAAGCTCGAGCTGCAGGCGGGCGACCGGGTGCTCGACGTCGGCTGCGGCTGGGGTGCCTTCCCGCTCTGGGCGGCGAGCAGGCACGGCGCCAGCGTCGTCGGCATCACCCTCTCCCCTCCCCAGGCCGAGGAGGCGCGCCGGCGGGCCGAGCAGGCCGGCCTCGGCGACCGGGTGGAGATCCGCGTCATGGACTACCGCGACCTCGCCGGCGAGCGCTTCGACGCGATCGCCAGCATCGGCATGGTCGAGCACGTCGGCGCCGCCCAGATCGACGTCTACGCGCGCACCCTGGCCGGGCTGCTGGAGCCGGGCGGGCGACTGCTCAACCACGGCATCACCCGCCTCCGCCACAGCGACGGCGAGGCGGGGGCGTTCTCGGAGCGCTACGTCTTCCCCGACGCGGCGCCACTGCACCTCTCGCGCAACCTGCTGGCGCTGGAACGGGCCGGCTTCGTCACCCACCACGTCGAGGGGTTCGGCGCCGACTACGCGGAGACGCTGCGCCACTGGGCGCGGCGGCTCGACGACAACCTCGAGCAGGCGATCCGCCTCGCCGGCCCCGAACGGGTGCGGGTCTGGCGGCTCTACCTGCGCGCCGCCCGCAACGGCTTCGAAAACGGCTTCACCTCGATTTACCAAGCCCGCTGCCGGCTCGCCTGACGGCCGCAGATGGGAACCCTCTTCGCGATCGGCGATCTGCACGTGAACCACGCCGGCAACCGCCAGTTCGTCGAGGCGATCGAGCCGCGGTCCGACGAGGACTGGCTGATCGTCTGCGGCGACGTCGCCGACTCGCTCGAGGACGTCGAGTGGGCGCTGGCGCTGCTGGCGGCACGGTTCGCGAAGCTGCTCTGGGTGCCGGGCAACCACGAGCTGCTGACCCAGCGCGGCGAGGGCGGCGAGCCCCGCGGGGACGCCCGCTACCGGCTGCTGGTCGAGCTCTGCCGGCGCCTCGGCGTCGTCACGCCGGAGGACCCCTACCCGGTCTGGGAGGGAGCCGGCGGACCCGCCCTGGTGGCGCCGCTCTTCCTCCTCTACGACTACTCGTTCGGGAGCAACGTCGCGGCGACGAAGGCGGAGTCGCTGCGGCTCGCGCACAAGGCCGGGGTCGTCTGCGTCGACGAGTTCCTGCTCCACCCCGATCCCTACCCGAGCCGCGAGGAGTGGTGCCACGCCCGGGTGCGGGAGACCGCGGCGAGGCTGGAGGGCCGCCCCGCCGGGTTGCCGACAGTCCTCGTCAACCACTTCCCGCTGCTCGACGGGCCGACCAGGCTGCTCCGTCATCCGGAGTTCGCGCAGTGGTGCGGGACCAGGCTGACCGCCGACTGGCACCGCCGCTTCGACGCCGCCGCGGTCGTCTACGGGCACCTCCACATCCCCGTCACCAGCTGGTACGACGGCGTCAGGTTCGAGGAGGTCTCGCTCGGCTACCCGCGCGAGTGGGCCCGGCGCAGCTGGCTGCAGCCCGGGCTGCGGATGATCCTGCCGGAGAAGGAGAGGGCGTGATCGAGGAGATCCTGCCCGCCGCCGCGGTCGCGGTGGAGGCATTCGAGGACGCGGAGGACGCGGCGCTCTTCCCGGAGGAGGAGGCGGCGGTCGGCAAGGCGGTCGCGAAACGCCGCCGCGAGTTCGCGACCGCGCGGGGCTGCGCCCACCGGGCGCTGGTGCAGCTCGGGCTGCCTCCCGGACCGGTCCCGGCGGGCGAGCGCGGCGAGCCGCTCTGGCCGGCGGGCGTCGCCGGCAGCATCACCCACTGCCGCGGCTACCGGGGCGCGGCGGTGGCGCGAACGGCGGACCTGGTGACGATCGGGATCGACGCCGAGCCCCACGAGGCGCTACCGGAGGGACTGCTCGGGGACGTCGCCGGGCCGGCGGAGGTGCGGATGCTGCGGGAACTCTCGAGCTCGGTCCCGGCGATCCACTGGGACCGACTGCTGTTCAGCGCCAAGGAGGCCGTCTACAAGGCCTGGTTCCCGCTGGCCGAACGCTGGCTCGGCTTCGAGGACGCGGTGCTGGCGATCGATCCGCGGCAGCGGGCCTTCACGGCGCGGCTGCTGGTGCCGGGCCCGCTCCTCGCCGGCACCGAGGTGAGCGGCTTCGCCGGCCGCTGGTTGGTCCGTGACGGCCTCGTCATCGCGGCGATAGCGGTTGCGCCGTAGCGGCGAGGAACTCGGCGATCGCGGCGGCGGTCTCCTGCGGCGACTCCCAGAGGACGTTGTGCCCGTGGGGAACCGCCTTCAGGGTCAGCAGCGGGCCGAGCACCTCGCGGTAGCGCTTGTCCTGGGGGGCACTGTTGAACTGCGAGCCGACCGGCCGCAGGATCAGTGTCGGCAGCGAGGCGATCGGCGGCGGCGGCATCGTCATCTCGCTCCAGGCGACCACCACCGTGGCCGGGCAGAAGCTGAAGCGCAGGCGCCCGTCGGCGCCGCGGCGGAGGTCGCCGGCGGCAAAGGCCGCGACCGTCTCCCGCGGCGCGGCGAGCACCGTGTCGGCCGCCAGCAGCGCGTTGACCGCGCCGTCGACGGACCCGAAGCTCCAGTCCAGCCGGTCCATTTCGGCCGACTTGAGGGCGTGCTCGGGCGGGATGCCGAATCCCGGGTCGAGCAGCGCCAGCCGGCCCACCCGTCCCGGCGCCCGTACCGCCAGCGCCGCGGCGACGGCGCCGCCGAAGCTGTGCCCGATCACGCTCGCGGAATCGACTTCCTCGGCGTCCAGGGTCTCGAGCAGATCCTCGACGTGCGTTTCCAGATTCCACGGTGGCTCGTGGCCGGAGGCGCCGTGGCCACGTAGGTCCACGGCGACCACCCGACGGCGGTCCTCGGCGAGCTGCTTGCCGAGGTTCTCGTAGATGCCGCCGTGCTGGCCGATCCCATGGATACAGAGGACCGGCTCCGCCCCAGCGGAGCCCCATGATCTCGTGTGCAGTCGCATCGCCCGCCCGTCGCTACGCGTACTTGCGGAACGTTTCGACCTTCGCCTCGCCGATCTTGGCCCGCAGCTCCGGGTCTTCGATCCCGAGGCCCTCTTCCTCGGCCAAGCAGAGCACTCCGACCTTGCCGACGTGCTCGTTGGCGTCCAGTTCGTGGGCACCCTGGGCGACGTCGTCGAGCGCGATCACCTTCGAGAGCGCCGGCTGGATCTTGCCCAACGCGACCAGGCGGGTGAACTCCTTCCCCTCCATCAGGGTGGCGCCGTGGCTGCCGATGATCCGTTTCGTTTTCATCCACAGGTAGCGGTTGTCGAACCTGTGTTCATAGCCGGTGCTGGAGCCGCAGGTGACGATCCGGCCGCCGTTGCGGGCCAGGTAGACGGAGGCCCAGAACGTCTTCTCGCCGACGTGCTCGAAGATCACATGCGGGTCTTCGCCGAACTCGGCGCGGACGACTTCGCGAAACGCTTTGCCGAACTTGCGCTGCTCGAGGCCATCCAGGTCCATCTGGTCGCGGCGGATGACCAGGTCGCAGCCGAGCTCTTCGAGCAGCTGCTGCTTGGACTCGGAGTTGACGACGCCGATCGCGATCCCGCCCCCGTTCTTGACCAGCTGCACCGCGTAGCTGCCGAGGCCGCCGGCGGCGCCCCAGATGAAGACCAGCTCCCCCTGCTTGAAGGGAGCGCCGTTCTCGCTGACCAGCATCCGGTAGGCGGTCATCCCGCAGAGCGTGTTGCAGGCGGCCTCCTCCCAGGTTAGGTGCTTGGGCTTGGGCATCAGCTGAGCGCTCTTGACGACCGAGTAGTGGGCCAAGCCGCCGTAGTTCGTCTCGAATCCCCAGGCCCGGGTCTCGGTCGATTTGACGATGTCGTGGTGGTTGACGCCCTCTTCGAGGTCGCCCCAGCCGGTGTGGACGACGACCGATTCGCCGACCTTCCAGCGAGTCACGTTGGAGCCGGTCTTGACGATGACGCCGGCGGCGTCGGAGCCGAGCACCTGGTAATCCTGGTTGTGGCGCTCGTTCCAGCCCCCGGTCTTGCCGAGGAAGTCGAGGAAGACGAAACCCGGAATCGGCTCGAAGCGGGCCGACCAGACGGTGTTGTAGTTGAGGGCGCTGGCCATGATCGCGACCAGCACCTCGTCCGGGGCCGGCTCCGGCGTCGGGATCTCGCCCACCTTCAGCGTGTCCCGTACGTCAGCCCTTTGCCGGGTCTCCTCCGGCTGTTCCCAGAGCCGAACCGCATCCTCTTTCTCGACGTAGGCCGCCTTGTAGGTGGACGGGATCTCGGCCGCCAGAACGTCCTCAGCCGAGCTGTCGTGAACTGTCTCCAGAGTGCTCATCCGTGTACCTCTTTCCCCTTGTTTGTTTGCGTTTCGGGTGCCTCGCCAACCGTCTCTTCCAGCCAGCCGGAGATCGCCGCGGCGGTCGCCTCGGCGTGCGCATCCATCATCGAAAGGTGGTTGCCGGGAGTGTCGACCGCGTCGTGCGGAACCTCCCAGCGCGGCCGCAGATCGGCGTCCTCGAGGCCCTCCGCAATCGGGTCGTCGGCCCTGACCAGCAGGATCGGGGCCTTGATCGCTGCGACCTCGAGTTCGGTGAGCAGCCGCATGTAGGCGGCGGTCGCGGTCAGGCGGGCGTCGTCGATGACCATGCCCGCCGCACCGCCCTCCAACATCCCGCCGAGGAACCCGAGGCCGGCGGCGCCGAAGCTCCCCTCGCCGCTGGCCGCCAGCTCGAGCTGGCCGGGGTGGTAGCTGTCGATCAGCACCACGGCGGCGACCGGGCGGCCCTGCTGTTCGAGTCGGCGAGCGATGGCATGGGCGAAGGCGCCGCCGCTGGAGTGTCCGGCGAGGACGACCGGCGCCCCTGCCGCGGCGCGATCGACTGCCGCCGCCTGCAGCTCGATCGCGACGTCGGCAGCCGCCGGCAGCTTCTCGTCCATGGCGGCGAAACCCGGCCAGCGAAGCGCCATCAGGTCGCGCGAGCCGCGGAAGTGGCGGGCGAGTTTCGCGTACTCGTGCGGGCCCGAGAACGGCATCACCGAGGGCACGCAGATCAGCGTCGGCGCCGCCGGGCCCTCGGCGAGCCGGACCGCATAGGGCTCGACGGCACTCTCCTCGAGGCTCTCGAACGCAGGGCGGAAGCTCGACATCGCGTTCAGCGAGCCGAGGAACTCGGCCATCCGGTCGCACTCGTGAGCGTTGCGCATCAGCGTCGTCAGCAGCAGGCCTCCCTCGGCCCCGCCGGCGCCGCGGTCGGGGACTTCCATCTCGCTCAGCAGATGCTCGGCGAGGGCCGCGGTGGTCGGGTGGTCGAGGGCCACGCTCGGGCTCAGGCGCAGGCCGGTCGCGGCATTGAGGCGGTTGCGGTACTGGAGCGCGGTCAGGGAGTCGAAGCCGAGCTCGAGCAGCGGCTTCTCGGGGTCGACGTCGGCCCCCGACTCGTAGCCGAGCGCCTCGGCGAGCTTCTCGCGCAGGAAGGCCAGCACGGCCTCCCCCCGCTGCTCCTCGGCGAGGCCCGCGAGCAGATCGGGCAGGGACTTCTCGGCGCCGGCGCCGGTTCGCTTGGCGGGCAGGCGCACCAGCTCCTCCAACACCGCCGGCAGGACGTCGGCCCGCGCCTGGGCGCGCCACGCGGGCAGGTGCAGCCGCGCCGCCGACAGCGCCGGCCGCGGGTCGGCGAGGGTGGCGTCGAACAGCTCCAGCCCTTCCTCGTCGGAGATCGGCGCGAAGCCCGAGCGCAGGACGAGGGCCATCTCCTCCTCGCCCAGGGTCACCCCCGCTCCCTCCAGGGTGCGCTCCCAGAGCCCCCAGGCGAGGGCGTCGGCGGCGAGCCCGCGCGCCGCGCGGTGAGCAGCGAGCCCGCCGAGGAAGGCGTCGGCCGCGGCGCGGTTGGCCTGGCCGGCGCGGCCGAAGGTGCCGGCGACGGAGGAGAAGAGCGCGAAGAGGTCGAGATCCATCGCGGCGGTCAACTCGTGCAGATGCCAGGCCGCGTCCGCCCCGGGGACGAGCACGCGGTCGAGGCGCTGCGGCGTCATCGTCGCGAAGACGCCGTCGTCGCGGACCGTCGCCGTGTGCACCACGGCCGCCAGCGGGTGGCCGGGGTCGATCGACTCGAGCAGGGCCGCGACCTGAGCCCGGTCGCCGAGATCGCAGGTCGCGATCGCGACCTCCGCGCCGAGCTTCTCCAGCTCCGCTCCCAGTTCGGCCGTGCTCGCCTCGTCCTCTCCCGGGAGCCCTGCCAAGAGGACGTGGCGGACGCCGTGCGCAACGACGAGGTGGCTGCTGACGGGGCCCGCCGCGGCGCCGGCGCCGGCGCTCACCAGCAGGGTGCCCTCGGGGTCGATCTGCGGCGTCGAAGCGGCATCCGCCGGACCGGCCCGGCGCAGGCGCGGCACCAACAGCTCCCCGTCGCGCACCGCCAGCTGTGGGGCGGCCAGCGCCAGCGCCCGGCCCAGCAGCGCCCGCGAGACATCCTCGCCGTCGAGGTCGAGCAGAGCGAGCCGCTCGGGGTGCTCGCTCTGGGCCGAGCGGATCAGGCCCCAGACCGGTGCCTGGCTCAAGCCCGCCAGCGAGTCCCCCGGCTGGGCGTCGACCGCGCCGGCGGTGAGGAAGACCAGGCGGGAGGCGGAGAATCGCTCCTCACCGAGCCAGGCCTGAGCCGCCTCGAGGGCGGTGGTCACGCTCGCGTGAGCGGCATCGAGCGTGTCCCCTTCCGCCTGCTCGGCGCCGGGGACGACGAAGGCCACGGCTTCGGGAAGCGGGGCGCCGGCGTCCAGCGCCGCCGCGAGCGCGTCGAGGTCCGAGTGGGCCTCGACGCCGCCGATCGCCGCCGCCAGCGCGGGGGCGCCGGCGCCGACCAGGATCGGGTCGCCGGGCGCCGGATCGACGTCGGGCTCGACGACCAGCCAGTCGAGCGAGAGCAGTGAATCGTGAGCGCCGGCGACGGCGAGGCGCTCGGCCGGGAGCGGGCGCAGGGCGAGCGAGCCGATCGAGGCGACCGGGGCGCCGGCGTCGTCGGCGATGCGGACCGAGAACTCCCCGTCGCCGTGCCCGGACAGCAACGCCCGCAACCGCGACTTCCCGCCCGCCTGCAGGCGGACGTCGGCAAAGGAGGCCGGCAGCAGCGGGCCGGCGGCAGCCTGCTCGCGATCGCGGCCGGAGAGTGGGCCCGCGGTCGCCTGCAGCACCGCTCCGAGCAGCGCCGGGTGCAAACCGAAGGAGGTCGCCGAGGCGATCTCCTCCTCGCCCAGGGCGACTTCCACACAGACGTCGTCGTCGCGGCGCCAGGCCGCGGTCAAGCCCTGGAAGGCTGGTCCGTAGTCGATACCGAGGGCAGCCAGGTCGTCGTAGAAGCGGTCCAGGTCGAGCGGCTCGGCGCCGGCCGGCGGCCACTCCTCGCCCTCGCGCGCGGCGCCGTCGGCGCCCTCCTCCGCCCCGCCCCGGGCCAGCACCGCGGTCGCGTGCCTGGTCCAGCCCTGCTCCTCGGAGTCCTCGCCGCTTTCCGGGCGGGCGTGGAATCCGACCGAGCGCTGCCCCTCCTGATCGGGATCGGAGACGGAGATCTGGATCTGCACCGCCCCCTGGTCGGGCAGCGGCAGCGGCGCCTCCAGGGTCAGCTCGCGAAGCAGGTCGCAACCGGCCTCGGCGCCGGCGCGCAGGGCCAACTCGACGAACGCGGCTTCCGGAACCAGCGCCACTCCCATGGCGCCGTGGTCGGCGAGCCAAGGGTGGGTCTTGAGCGAGAGCCGCCCGGTGAAGAGCCAGCTGTCGCCCTCGGCGGGGCGCACCACGGCGGCCAGCAGGGGGTGCTCGGCGGACGCCTGGCCCGCCATCGAGACGTCGCTGCCGTTCGACTCGGAGGCTTCGAACCAGAACCGCTCGCGCTGGAAGGGATAGGTCGGCAGCGGAACGCGGCTGCGCGCCGGTGCCAGAGCCCGGTCCCAGTCGACCTCGACCCCGTGCGCCCAGACCGTCCCGACCGCGAGCGCGAAGTCCTCGAGGGAGCCGCGGTGGCGCTGCAGCGTCGGCGTGAAGCTGGCCGCCTCGGCGGCGGCGCCGAGCTCGTGCATGAAGGCTTCGTTCAGCGGCACCATCAGGATCGGGTTGGGGCTGACCTCGACGAAGTGGCGGGCCCCCTGCTCCAGCAGCAGGTTCATCGTCGGCCCGAAGTGGACCGGTTCGCGGGCGTTGCGGTACCAGTACTCGGCATCGAGCTCCGCCGTATCGAGGAGACCGGCGGTGAGGCAGGAGTAGAAAGGCACCTCGCCGGAGCGAGGGACGATGCCGGCCGCGGTTTCGATCAGCAGCGGGCGGGCTTCCTCGACCGCCGGCGAGTGGCCGGCGCCAACCGCGGCGCGGATCTTGTAGGTCCAGATCCCCTGCTCCTCGCAGAGCGCCAGCACCTCTTCGATCGCCTGGGTGCCGCCGGAGATGACGATCGACGAGGGGCCGTTGATCCCGGCGAGGGTGACCCGCTTCTGCCAGACCGGCACCCGGGCGGTGAGCTCCTCGGCGCCGATCGCAACCAGGGCCATGGCGCCCTGTCCCGATCCCCACTCGAGCACGTGGCTGCGCAGGGCGACCAGCTGTGCGGCATCCTCGAGCGAGAGGCCGCCGGCGACGTGCGCGGCCGCGATCTCCCCCTGGGAGTGGCCGACCACCGCCGCCGGCTCGACCCCGGCGGCGCGCCAGAGGGACGCCAGCGCCACCATCATCGAGAACAGCACCGGCTGCACGACGTCGACTCGTTCCAGGTCCGCGGCACCCTCCTCGCGGCGCAGGATGCTCCGCAGCGACCACTCGACGTGGGGCTCGAGCGCCTGCTCGCACTCGTCGATCTTGGCGGCGAAGACCGGCGAGGAAGCGAGCAGCTCCAGCGCCATGCTGCGCCACTGCGAGCCCTGGCCGGGAAAGAGGAAGATCGGCCCGGTGCCGGCGTCGGTCGCCCCGGCGACGGCGGCGTTCTCCGCCTCCTCGCCGCGGGCAATCGCGGCGAGGCCGGCGAGCAGCTGCTCACGGTCCGCCCCGGTTGCCACCGCGCGGTGCTCGAACCGGGGGCGCTCGAAAGCCAGGGCCCGGGCGACGTCGGCGCCGTCCAGCTCGGGGCGCTCGAGCAGGTGCGAGCGCAGCCGCTCGGCGCCGGCGCGCAGCGCCGCCTCCCCTTTCGCGGAGAGGATCAGGGGAGCGATCGACCCCTCGGGTGCGGGCGCTATCCGGGAGGACTTCTCGCCGGGCTCGGCCGGCGGCGCTTCCTCGAGGATCAGGTGGGCGTTGGTGCCGCTGGCGCCGAAGGCGGAGACGCCGGCACGGCGAGGGTGCCCGTTGACCTCCCAGGGCTGCGCCTCTCCCAGCAGCTCCACCCCTCCCGAGGCCCAGTCCACGTGCGGGGTCGGCTCGTCCAGGTGCAGCGTCTTCGGCAAGACGCCGTGGCGCATCGCCATCGCCATCTTGATCACGCCGGCGACGCCCGCCGCGGCCTGGGTGTGGCCGAGGTTGGACTTGATCGCGCCGAGGCGCAGGGGCCGGTCCGTGTCGCGGCCCTGGCCGTAGGTTTCGAGCAGAGCCCGGGCCTCGATCGGGTCGCCGAGGGTGGTGCCGGTGCCGTGGGCCTCGACCGCGTCGATGTCCGCGAAGCCGAGCCCGGCGTTGGCGAGGGCCCGGCGGATCACCTTTTCCTGCGAGGGGCCGTTGGGTGCGGTGATGCCGTTGGAGGCGCCGTCCTGGTTGGCAGCCGAGCCGCGGATTACCGCCAGGACCTCGTGGCCGTTGCGGCGGGCGTCGGAGAGGCGCTCGAGCAGGACCAGGCCGACCCCCTCCGACCAGCCGGTGCCGTCGGCGGCGGCGGCGAAGGGCTTGCAGCGGCCATTGGGGGCGAGCCCGCGGGGGCGGCTCATCATCACGAACACGGCCGGACTCGAGAGGACGGTCACGCCGCCGGCAAGCGCGAGCGAGCAATCGCCCGAGCGCAGCGACTGGCAGGCCAGGTGCATCGCTACCAGCGAGGAGGAGCAGGCGGTGTCGATGCTGATCGCCGGGCCGGAGAGGTCGAAGGCGTAGGAGACCCCACCGGAGATCGCACAGCCGCCGATCCCGGTGATCGGGGCGAGCTCGCCGCCGGCAGATCCACCCCCGGTCCCGTAGTCCTGGTACATCACTCCGGCGAACACCCCCGTCCGACTGCCACGCATCGCGGCCGGATCGAGGCCGGCGCTTTCGAAGGCCTCCCAGGCCCCTTCGGTCAGCAGTCGCTGCTGTGGGTCGATCGCCGCCGCGTCGCCCGGGCCGAGACCGAAGAACGGCGCGTCGAAACAGGCGGCTTCGTCGAGGAAGCCGCCCTCGCGAGCGTAGGTCGTGCCGGGGTTGTCGGGGTCGGGATCGAAGAGGCTGTCCAGCGGCCAGCCGCGATCGGTCGGGAAGCCGGAGATCCCGTCCCGGCCCGAGGCGACCAGCTCCCAGAGGTCGTCCGGCGACAGCACCCCGCCCGGGTAGCGGCAGCTCATGCCGACGATCGCGATCGGCTCCTCGTCGCGTTTTTCGAGCTCACGAAGCCGCTCGCGCGTCCCCCGCAGCTCGATCGTCACCTGCTTCAGCGAATCGAGAAGCTTGTCGTCGGCGGTCATTTCGTTCCTATCTCGTCGTTGACGATTTCGAGGATCTCCTCGGCGCTGGCCGAGCGGATCCGGTCCACGGCGTCGGCGTCGGCATCCGCCGCATATCCCCTCGAGAGCAGCGAGCGAATCCGGGCGTTGGCCTGCTCCCGCTCCTCCCTGGCAAGCCGCTCGAGCATCTCCTGGAGGCGGTCGATCGTCTCCTCGACCTCGGCGCCGGCGGCCGCCTGCGGGTCCACCAGAGTGCACACGTAAGCCCCGACCTCCTCGACACTCGGGTAGTCGAAGACCAGGGTCGAGGGCAGCCGCACGCCGGTCGCCGCGGCGAGGCGATTGCGCAGTTCGACCGCCCCCAGCGAGTCGAAGCCGAGGTCTTTGAAGGGAGCCTTGGGATCGATCGCCTCGCCCGAGGCGTGGCCGAGGACGGCGGCGACGTGCTCGGCGACCAGCGCCACGACGATGCCCTGCCGATCCTCCTCGGGCGCCGCGGCGAGCCGGCGGGCGAGCGAGCCGGCGTCGCCGGCGCTGCGGCGAACGGGGATGCGAACCAGGCCCGAGAAGAGCGGCGGCAGCTCTCCCGCCCGGCCCGCCTTGCGCAGCGCCGCGTTGTCGAGGCCGACGGCGAGGAGGAAGGGGGCCGGGACCGTGCGGGCGCGGTCGAAGAGCTCGAGGCCCTCGGCAGCGGGAAGGGGCCTGATCCCCCCGCGCGTGAACCGCGCGCGGTCGGCCTCGCCGAGCCGGCTGGTCATCTCGCTCTCCTGTCCCCATGCCCCCCAGGCGATCGAGGTGGCCGCGAGACCCTCGGCCCGGCGCTGCTGGGCGAGGGCGTCGAGGAAGGCGTTGGCGGCGGCGTAGTTGCCCTGGCCTGGGCTGTTGAAGGTGCCGGCGATCGAGGAGAAGAGGACGAAGTCGGATAGCTCCGCCTCCCTGGTCAGCTCGTGCAGATGCAGGGCGGCCCTCGCCTTGGGGGCCATCGCGGTCTCGAGGCGCTCCGGGCTGAGCGACTCGACGACGCCGTCGTCGGTGACGCCGGCCGTGTGCAGCACCGCTCCCAGCGGACGATCGGCGGGGATCGACCCCAGCAGCTCCTCGAGCTGAGAGCGCTCGGCGACGTCGCAGGCGACGACGTCGACCTCTGCCCCCAGCTCTTCGAGCTCCGCGACCAGCTCCCTGGCGCCCGGGGCCTCGGGACCGCGGCGGCTGGTCAGCAGCAGGTGGCGGGCGCCGTGCTCGCTGACGAGGTGGCGGGCGAACAGAGAACCGAGCCCGCCGGTGCCGCCGGTGAGGAGGACGGTTGCCTCGGGATCGAACGGCTTCGCCTCGATCGTCTCGGCGGCGGCGCGAGCCAGGCGCGGCGCCAGGACGACGCCTTCGCGCAGGGCGAGCTGAGGCTCGGTCGCGATCGCAAGCGCAGCCGCGAGGGCCGCTCGCGAGGCCTCGCTGCCATCGCTGTCCACGAGCACGAAGCGATCCGGGTGCTCAGCCTGGACGGAGCGGACCAGGCCCCAGACGGAGGCGGCGGCGGGGTCGGGAGACTCGCCCTCGCCGAGCGCCATCGCGCCCCGGGTGAGGAAGGCAATGCGGGGCTCCTCTGCCGCGGCGATCGCCTCCTTGAGCGTCGCCAGAACCTCCGCGCAAAGAGCCTCGGCGGCGGCGGCGGGGTCGAGCCCCTCCTGCGGCGAGCACTCCACCACCCGGGTCTCCTGACCTTGGTCGTCGGAAACGCCCTGCTCGATCCAGTCGACGGTGAAGAGCGTCTCGCCCTGGCCCTGCGGGGCGAGCTGATCCGCCGGAAGCGAGCGCGCGTTGATCGCCGCCACCGAGACAAGGGGCTCTCCGGCGGGGTCGGCGATTGCAATGGCGGCGGTGTTGGCGTTGAGAGAGGTGAGCGCCACCCGTAGCTTCGAGCCGCCAGCACGGGACAGGCGAACGCCGTTCCAGGCGAAGGGAACCTTGGGGCCCTCCGCCTCCCCCTTCTCATCCTCATCATCGGCAACCGTCAAGATCGGGTGCAGGGCGGCGTCGAGCAGGGCCGGATGAATCCCGAAGCGCTTGGCGAGGGAGACCTGGCTCTCGTCCACTTCGACCTCGGCGAAGATCTCCCCACCGCGGCGCCAGGCCGCCCTGACTCCCTGGAAGGCCGGCCCGTAGTCGACACCCAGCTCGGCGACGCGCTCATAGAGCGTGTCGACCTCGAGCGGCTCGGCGCCCTGGGGCGGCCACTCGGCGGGTACCTGGGGTTGATCGGCGCCGGCTGAGCCGAGTGCCCCGGTCGCGTTGGCGACCCACTCGAGATCCGGGTCGTCCTCGTCCTCGGGGCGGGAGTGGATCAGGAGCGAGCGGCTGCCGGCCTCGTCGGCGGCGCCGACGCTGACCTGGACCTGAACCGCGCCCTGCTCCGGCAGGATCAGGGGAGCTTCGAGGGTCAGCTCCTCGATCGCCTCGGCGCCACTCTGCTCCGCGGCCTTCAGCGCCATCTCGACGAAGGCGGTGCCGGGCAGGATCGCGCTGCCGTGGACGACGTGATCGCCCAGCCAGGGATGGGTCTGCAGGGAAAGGCGGCCGGTCAGCAGCCAGCCCCCGTCCCCGTCGACGCCACCCGGCAGCGAGATCGCCGCGCCGAGCAGGGGATGGTCGGAGGCGCTCTGGCCGGCGCCGATGACGTCCGCCTCTCCCATCTGGGACTCCGGCCAGTAGCGCTGGCGCTGGAAGGCGTAGGTGGGGAGCGGGACGCGGGTCGCGCCGGGGAAGAGGCGCTGCCAATCGAAGCGGGCGCCGTTGGCCTGGGCGCCGGCGAGGGCACCGAGCAGCGCGTTCGCCTCGGCGCGGTCCTTGCGCAGCAGCGGCAGCACCACCGCTTCCTTCTCGGCGACGGCGAAGCTGCCGGCGGCCATCGCGCAGAGGACGCCGTCGGGTCCGAGCTCCAGGCAGGTGGCGACGCCCTGCTCGGCGAGGTGGGCGGCGCCGTCGGCGAAGCGAACCGGCTCCCTTACCTGGGAGACCCAGTAGGCGGGGTCGGTGGCCTGCTCTGGGGTCAGCAGCTCGCCGGTGAGGTTGGAGAGGACCGGGAGCTGGGGCGCTTTGTAGTCGATGCTCTGGGCGACCTCAGAGAACTCCTCCAGCATCGGCTCCATCAGCTCGGAGTGGAAGGCGTGGCTGACCCGCAGGCGGGTGGTCTTGCGGCCCTTCTCCTTCCAGTGCTCGGCCAGCTCCAGGGCGGCAGATTCCTCGCCGGAGACGACGACCGAGTTGGGGGCGTTGATGCCGGCGATCGAGAGACCGGCGGGGAGATCGGGGGAGATCTCCTCCTCGCCGGCCTCGATCGCCACCATCGCTCCACCTTCCGGCAGGGCGCCCATCAGGGCACCGCGGGCGGCGATCAGCTTGCAGGCGCCGGGGAGCGAGAGGACGCCGGCGACGTGGGCGGCGCTGAGCTCGCCGATCGAGTGGCCGAGCAGGTAGTCGGGCTCCAGGCCCCAGGCTTGGAGCTGGCGGAAGAGGGCGACCTCGATCGCGAAGAGGGCCGGCTGGGTGAACTCGGTGCGGTCGAGCAGGGCGGCCTTCTTGCTTTTCTCCTTAGCGAAGAGGAGCTCCTTCAGCGAGCGGCCGAGCAATGGGTCGAGCTCGGCGCAGATCTCGTCCAGGGCGGTGGAGAAGGCGGGGAAGGACTCGGACTCGTAGAGCTCCTTGCCCATGCCGGGGCGCTGGGCGCCCTGGCCGCTGAAGAGGAAGGCGAGCTTGCCGGTCGCGGCCCGACCCTGGACCAGGCCCGGGTGGGGCTTGCCGGCTCCGAGGGCTGCGAGCGCCTCCAGCAGCTCCTCGCGATCGGCGCCGAGCACTGTGGCGCGGTGCTCGAGCGTCGCCCGGGTGGTGGCGAGGGAGAAGCCAACGTCGGCGGGGCTGAGCTCGGGGTTGGACTGCAGGTGGTTGATGAGGCGCGCCGCCTGCTCGCGCAGGGCGTCCTCGCTTTTGGCCGAGAGCGGCAGCGGGGTCAGTGGGAGAGCAGGCGGCTCCTGCGCGTCCTCGACCGGCTTCTGCGCCGGCGCTTCCTCGAGAATCAGGTGGGCGTTGGTGCCGGAGAGGCCGAAAGACGACACCCCGGCGCGGCGGGGGTGGCCGTCGGGCTCCCAGGGCCGGGCCTCGCCCAGCAGCTCGACCGCTCCTGCCGACCAGTCCACGTGCGGAGTCGGCTCGTCGAGGTGCAGGGTCTTCGGCAGCACCCTGTGGCGCATCGCCTGCGCCATCTTGATCACGCCGGCGACGCCGGCCGCCGCCTGGGCGTGGCCGAGGTTGGACTTGATCGCGCCGAGGCGCAGCGGCTGCGCCTCGCCCCGGTCCTGGCCGTAGGTGGCGAGCAGGGCCTGGGCCTCGATCGGGTCGCCGAGGGTGGTGCCGGTGCCGTGGGCCTCGACCGCGTCGACCTCGGCCGGCTCGAGGCCAGCGTTGGCCAGCGCCTGGCGGATCACCCGCTCCTGCGAGGGGCCGTTGGGGGCGGTCAAGCCGTTGGAGGCGCCGTCCTGGTTGGTCGCCGAGCCGCGCATCAGCGCCAACACCTCGTGGCCGTTGCGCCGGGCCTCGGAGAGGCGCTCGAGGAGCACGAGGCCGACTCCCTCGGATACCCCGGTGCCGTCGGCGGCCGCGGCGAACGGCTTGCAGCGCCCGTCCGGGGCGAGCCCGCGCTGACGGCTGAACATGACGTACATCCCGGGGGTCGAAGCGACGGTGACCCCACCCGCCAGGGCAAGATCGCACTCGCCGCTGCGCAGGGCCTGGCCGGCAAGGTGCATCGCCACCAGCGAGGAGGAGCAGGCGGTGTCGATCGTCAGCGCCGGGCCCTCGAGGCCGAGCGAGTAGGCGACCCGGCCGGAGACCATGCTGCCGCCGGAGGTCGCGCCTTCGTAGCCCGTGCGCTGGCCCGGGCCCCCTACGTTGAGCCCGTAATCGTGGCTCATCACGCCGGCGAAGACGCCGGTGGTCGCGCCGCGCAGCGAACTCGGGTCTATGCCCGCGTCCTCCAGCGCCTCCCAGGCCGCTTCCAGCAAGAGCCGCTGCTGAGGGTCCATCCCCATTGCCTCCCGCGGGCTGATGCCGAAGAACTCGGCGTCGAACTCGGCCGCGTCGGGGAGAAAGCCGCCTTCGCGCCCGTAGCTGGTGCCGGGGTGGTCGGGGTCGGGGTGAAAGAGCCGCTCGAGATCCCAGCCACGGTCTTCGGGAAAGGCCGAAATCACGTCGGCGCCGGAAGCCACCAGCTGCCAGAGGCCGTCGGGCGACTCGACCCCACCGGGATAGCGGCAGCTCATGCCGACGATCGCGATCGGCTCCTCGCTGCGCCGGGCGAGGCGGACGGGAGCGGCAGCGCCGCCCTGCCCCTCGGCCAGCCCCCGCACGAAGGAGGCGGAGGCATTGACGCTCGGGTAGTCGAAGACCAGGGTCGAGGGCAGCCGCAAGCCGGTTGCCGCGTTGAGCCGGTTACGCAGTTCGACCGCCGCCAGCGAGTCGAAGCCGAGATCCTTGAAGGCGGCCTTGGGGTCGATCTCGGCCCCCGAGGCGTGACCGAGGACGGCGGCGACGTGCTCGGCGATCAGGGCTACGACGATCTCGTCGCGCTCGCCCTCCGGCGCTTCCGCCAGGCGCAGCGAGAGGGAGCCGGCCTCGGCGGCGGCGCGACGGGCGGGAATGCGGACCAGGCCCGAGTAGATCGGCGTCAGCTCCCCCTCGCGCGCCAACTTCCGCAAGGCAGCGAGGTCGAGCGGCACGGCAGCGACGACCGGGTCGGAGAGCACCCGGGTTCGCTCGAAGAGCTCCAGCCCCAGATCGGCCGACATCGGCAGGAAGCCGCCGCGGTCCAGGCGCGCCTGATCGGTCTCCATCATCAGCTCGTTCGGTCCGCCGACCCCCGTTGCCCAAAGGCCCCAGATGATCGAGTTGACGGCGAGGCCCGCAGCCGCACGCTGCTGGGCGAGGGCGTCGAGGAAGGCGTTGGCGGCGGCGTAGTTGGCCTGGCCGGGGTTGTCGAAGATGCTGGCGCCGGAGGAGAAGAGGACGAACTCGGACAGCTCGGCGTCCCTGGTCAGCTCGTGCAGGTTCCAGGCAGCCGCGGCCTTGGCGCCGAGCACCCGGTTGAGCCGCTCGACGCTCAGCGTCTCGATCAGGGCGTTCTCGAAGACGGCCGCGGTGTGGATCACGGCGCCCAGCGGATGCGCGGCGGGGATCGAGCCGAGCAGCTCTTCGAGCTGGTCGCGCTCGCCGACGTCGCAGGCGGCGATCTGCACCTCCGCCCCCAGCTCCTCGAGCTCCGCCGCCAGCTCCTTCGCGCGGGGAGCGCTGGGACCGCGGCGGCTGGTCAGCAAGAGGTGGCGGGCGCCGTGCGCGGTGACCAGGTGGCGGGCGAAGAGCGAGCCGAGGGCGCCGGTGCCGCCCGTGATGAGGACGGTTGCCTCCGGGTCCAGTGGCTTTGGCTCGACCGGCTCGCGGTCGCTGCGGGCCAGGCGTGGCGCCAGGGCGACTCCCTCGCGCAGGGCCAGCTGCGGCTCGGCCTCCGTCGCCAGCGCAAAGGGCAGGGCCGCCCGGGATGCGTCGCTGTCGTCGCTGTCGACGATCAGGAAGCGGCCCGGGTGCTCGGCGATGGCGGAGCGGATCAGAGCCCTGACGGAAGCGCCGGCGAGGTCTGGGCACTCGCCCTCCGCGACGGCAACCGCGCCTTTGGTGAGGAAGGCGATGCGGGTCTCCTCCGTTGCGGCGATCGCCTCCTGCAGGATCGCCAAGGTCGATTCGCAAAGGGCGCTGGTCGCGCTTGCGGCGTCCAGCTCGGGGTCGGGGGCGAGCTCGACAACCTTGACTCCCTCTCCTTCGCTTTCGGGCAGCCTCTGCTCGACCCAGTCGACGACGAAGAGCGAGTCGCGGTGCTCGTCCCCCCGAGCATCTGCGAGCGCCTCGATCGCCAGGGGCCGAGCGAGGAGAGAGCGGACGGTGGCCAGCGGCTGCCCGGCCGGGTCGGCGAGCACCATCGCGATCGCGTCGGTATTCAGAGCCGTGAGCGCGATCCGCAGCTTCGCCGCGCCGGCGCGCTGCAGTTGGATCCCGCTCCACGCGAAGGGGGCCCGCGGGCCCTGGGCTCCCCCTTCCTTTTCCTCCGTCGCCATCAGGATCGGGTGGAAGGCGGCGTCGAGCAGCGCCGGATGGATCGCGAAGCGCCCGGCATCCTGCGCCTGCTCTTCGCCCAGCTCGATCTCGGCGAAGACGTCCCCCTGCCGGCTCCAGGCCGCCCTGACCCCCTGGAAAGCGGGGCCGTATTCGATGCCCAGCGCGGCAAGGCGCTCGTAGAGATCGTCGATCTCCAGTGGCTCAGCTCCCTCTGGCGGCCACTCGAGGAGGCCCTGGGAGCTCTCGGCACCGGCGGGGCCCAAGCTGCCGCTGGCATTGGCGACCCACTCGCGATCGGGGTCGTCCCGATCCTCGGGACGGGAGTGGATCGCGAGCGGGCGGCTGCCGGTCTCGTCGGCCGCGCCGACGCTGACCTGGACCTGGACCGCGCCCTGCTCGGGGAGGACCAGGGGCGCCTCGATGGTGCAGCTCCTCGACCTCCTCCGCGCCGGCCTGCTCCGCCGCCCTCAGCGCCATCTCCGCGAAGGCGGTGCCGGGAAGGATCGGAATGCCCCCGACCTGGTGGTCGGCCAGCCAGGCGTGGGTCTTGAGCGAGAGGCGGCCGGTGAGCAGCCAGCCACCGTCCGCATCGCCTTGGCCCGGCAGGGAGATCGCCGCCCCCAGCAGCGGGTGGCCGGCGGCGCCGAGGCCGGCGCCGGTGACGTCGGCCTCCCCCGCCCCGGACTCCAGCCAGTAGCGCTTGCGCTGGAAGGCGTAGGTGGGCAGGGGGGTGCGCTTTGCGCTCCGCCCGGCGTAGAGCCGCCGCCAGTCCAGCGGGGCGCCGTGGACGTGGGCTTCGGCGAGGGCGGTGGTGAAGCGGGCAAGCCCTCCCTCGCCTCGCTGCAGCGAGGCGACCGTCGCCACCGGGTCGTGATCCTCCCCGCAGTCCTCGGCCGTCTCCTGCACCGCCAGCGTCAGGACCGGGTGCGAGCTCGTCTCCACGAAGGCGTCGAAGCCGTCGGCGATCAGCGCCTGGACGGTCTGCTCGAAGCGCACCGGTTCGCGGAAGGATCGGTACCAGTACTCGGGCCCGAGCTCCTCGCCCTCGATCCGGCCGGCACTCATCGACGAGTAGAAGGGGATCTCGGTGGGACGGGGCTCGATCGGGGCGAGGTCGCTCAGCAGCGACTCGCGGACGGCCTCGACCCGATCCCAGTGGGTGGCGTATTCGGCGGAGATCTCCCGGCAGCGGATCCCGTCCGCCTCGCACGCCGCGACCAGCTCTCGCAGCGCCTCGGCCTCACCGGCGACGGTCGAGGAGGAGCGGCTGTTGGTGACCGCCAGGGCGATCCGCCCGCTCCAGGGCTCGATCCGCTCGCGCACCGCTTCCGCGGACAGCCCGATCGCGGCCATCCCCCCCTTGCCGGCCAGCGAGACGATCGCCTGGCCGCGCAGGGCGACCACCCGGGCGGCATCCTCGAGCGAGAGGGCGCCGGCCAGGTGGGCGGCGGCGATCTCACCTTGGGAGTGACCGACGACCGTGTCCGGCTGCACGCCGTGGGACTGCCAGAGCCTGGCGAGGGAGACCATCACCGCGAAGAGCGCCGGTTGCACGACGTCGATGCGCTCCAGCGAGGGGGCGCCCTCGACCCCGCGCAGGACGTCCTCGACGGAAAAGCCGAGGAACGGGTGAAGCGCCTCCGCGCAGGCCTCGATCTGCTCGGCGAAGACGGGCGACTCGCCGAGCAGCCCCAGCGCCATCCCCTGCCACTGCAGGCCCTGGCCGGGGAAGAGGAAGGCGAGCTTGCTCCGGGTCGCCCGGCCTTGCACGAGACCGGCATGGGGCTTGCCGGCGGCCAGGGCGACGAGTGCCTCCAGCAGCTCCTCGCGATCGGCGCCGATCGCGGCCGCGCGGTACTCGAGCTCGGCGCGGGTGGTGGCGAGGGAGAAGCCGACGTCGACGGGGCTGAGCTCGGGATGCTCACGAAGATGGGCGGCGAGGCGCCTGGCCTGGCCGCGCAGGGCCTCCGGGCTTTTGGCGGAGAGCGGCAGGGGCACGACGGCAGGGGTGGGAGAGGCGTCGTCGTCCTCGGCCGCCGGCGCCGGCTCCCGCGCGGGCGGCTCCTCGAGGATCAGATGCGCGTTGGTGCCGCTCATCCCGAAGGACGAGACGCCAGCCCGGCGGGGGCGCCCGTTTTGCGGCCAGGGGTGCGCCTCGTCCAGCAGCTCCACCGCGCCCGCCGACCAGTCCACGTGCGGGGTCGGCTCGTCGAGGTGGATGCTCTTCGGCAGCACCCCGTGGCGCATCGCCATCGTCATCTTGATCACGCCGGCGACGCCGGCCGCCGCCTGGGCGTGGCCGAAGTTGGACTTGATCGAGCCGAGCCGCAGCGGCGCGCCGTCCTTGCCCCGGTCCTGGCCGTAGGTCGCGAGCAGCGCCTGGGCCTCGATCGGGTCGCCGAGGGTGGTGCCGGTGCCGTGCGCCTCGACCGCGTCGACCTCGGCCGGCCCCAGGCCGGCGTTGGCGAGGGCTTGGCGGATCACCCTTTCCTGGGAAGGACCGTTCGGCGCGGTGAGGCCGTTGGAGGCGCCGTCCTGATTGGTCGCGGAGCCACGGACCAGGGCGAGCACCTCGTGTCCGTTGCGCTCGGCGTCGGAGAGTCGCTCGAGCACGACCAGGCCAACCCCCTCCGCCCAGCTGGTGCCGTCGGCGGCCGCGGCGAAGGGCTTGCAGCGCCCGTCCTTGGCGAGGCTGCGCTGCCGACTGGTTTCGACGAACTGCAGCGGCCCGGACATCACCGTCACGCCTCCCGCCAGGGCCAGCGAGCACTCCCCCGCCCGCAGGGCCTGACCGGCCAGGTGCATCGCGATCAACGAGGAGGAACAGGCGGTGTCGATGGTCACGGCGGGGCCCTCGAGACCGAGCGTGTAGGCGACTCGGCCGGAGAGGACGCTGGAGGCGGCGCCCACGGCTCGGTGACCCTCGAGCTCCGCGTCATCGGCGTTGACCCCGTAGTTGCCGTGGTGCATGACCCCGGCGAAGACGCCGGTGTCGCTGCCGGCCAGCGAGACCGGATCGAGACCCGCGTCCTCGAACGCCTCCCAGGCCGCTTCCAGCAGCAGCCGCTGCTGTGGGTCCATCGCCAGGGCGTCGCGCGGACTGATCCCGAAGAAGCCGGCGTCGAACTCGCCGGCGTCGTGGAGGAAGCCGGATTCGTCGACGTAGCTGGTGCCGAGGTTGTCGGGGTCGGGGTCGAAGAGCGTCTCTAGCGGCCAGCCACGGTCCTCGGGGAAGGGCGAGATCGGGTCCGTGCCGGCGGCGACCAGCTGCCAGAGATCCTCGGCGCTGAGCACGCCGCCGGGGTAACGGCAGCTGATGCCGACGATCGCCAGGGGCTCGGAGACCTGTTGCTCGAGCTCGCCGATCCGGAGGTTCGCGTCGCGGAGGTCGCCGGTCACCTTCCTCAGGTACTTGCTGAGCTTGTCCCTGTCAGTCACCTGGCAGCTCCTTCGATCGTTGGTGGCGGGCCTCGTGGGCGAGCACACCCGCGAGGTGGTAAACGCCGGAGCGTTGCTCGACGGCGAAGTACTCGGAGATCAAGATCGCCGGCATGCCGTTGCTGACGATCCGGTACAGCCTGCGGACGGCTCCATCGGCCGCGGACGGCTGCGCCGAGGCCCACTCGGGCACGGCGTCCAGCCCGTACCAGCAGAGCTCGCGGCTGCTCTCCAGGCTGACCCGCTGCAGCGACTGGCCAATGCCATCGGGGGCGGTCTCGAGCAGCCCGAGGAAGCCCGGCGGCAGCCGCTCGGGGATCAGGAACGACTCGGCCCAGAGGACCGGCGCCGGCGGCGATCCGATGCCGATGCCGACCCGCCGCCTGATCGACTCTTCCGCGACGGGGGTTTCCAGGTACTCGGCGACGTCGGCCGGCACCGCGATCGGCTGCTGATCGATCTGCTCGACCGAGATCGAGGTCAGCATCTGCGCCGCGAGGGTGCGGGTGACCGTCCCGTCCGTGAAGAGGAGATTGCGGAGAAATGCGTCGAGGGCTTCGACTCCGACCTCGCCGATGCCGGCGGGGCGCTCGTCCTGCATGACGAAGTGTCGTTCGACGAGGCTCGGTGTCCGTTCCCGGCCTCTGTGCAGTTTTTTCACCCTGGCGAACATGGCGTTAGGAGTCGAGCTCCCCGGCGTCGATCAATTTGAAGATCTCCTCGTCGGAAGCCGTCTCCAGGTCGACGTCAAGGGCCTCGTCGCCGACGCCGCGGTGTTCGCTTGCGACGGTCGCCAGACGGGCCTGCAGGCGCGAGATCACGCGCGCCTTCTCCTCGACGCCGATCGACTCGACGATCTCCATGATCCGGCCCAGATCCCGGTCGAGATCCGGGCCAGCGGCTGCGCTCCCGGAGACCAGGCTCCACAGATACCCCCCGACCGCCTCGGGGGTCGGGTGGTCGAAGACCAGGGTCGAGGGCAGTCGCAGCCCGGTGGCGGCGTTGAGCCGGTTGCGCAGTTCGACCGCACCGAGCGAGTCGAAGCCGAGATCCTTGAAGGCGGCCTTGGTGTCGATCGCGGCGCCGGAGGCGTGGCCGAGCACGGCGGCGACGTGCTCGGCGACCAACGCCAGGACGACGGCCTCGCGGTCGGCTTCGGGCGTCTCGGCGAGGCGGCGAGCGAGGGCGCCGGACTCGCCGGCGCCCAGGCGACGGGCGGGGATGCGGACGAGGCCGGAGAAGAGCGGCGCCAGCTCCCCGGCTCGGCCCGCCTTGCGGAGCGCGGCGGCGTCGAGATCGACGGCGAGGAGGAAGGGGGCGGCAATCGTGCGGCTGCGGTCGAAGAGCGCGGTGCCCTCGGCGCGGGGCAGGGGCTGTATTCCGCCGCGACCGATCCTCGCCCGGTCGGTCTCGCCGAGCCCGCGGGTCATCTCGCTCTCCTGCTCCCAGGGGCCCCAGGCGATCGAGGAGGCGGGAAGGCCTTCGGCGCTGCGCTGCTGGGCGAGGGCATCGAGGAAGCAGTTGGCGGCGGCGTAGTTGCCTTGACCGGGACCACCGAAGGAGCCGGCGATCGAGGAGAAGAGGACGAAGTCGGAGAAGCTCCAGCTCCCTGGTCAGCTCGTGCAGGTTCCAGGCGGCTGCTGCCTTGGGCGCCATCACGGTCGCCAGGCGCTCGGGGGTGAGCGACTCGACGACGCCGTCGTCGAGGACGCCGGCGGCGTGGACGACGGCGCCCAGCGGGTGCTCTTGGGGGATCGAGTCGAGCAACTGAGCGAGCTGGGAGCGCTCGGCGACGTCGCAGGCGACGACGTCGACCGCGGCCCCCAGCTCGCTCAGCTCCTCGGCCAGCTCCAACGCTCCGGGAGCCTCAGCGCCGCGGCGGCTGCTCAGCAGCAGGTGGCGGGCGCCGTGCGCGACGACGAGGTGGCGGGCGAAGAGAGCGCCGAGGGTGCCGGTGGCGCCGGTGATGAGGACGGTCGCCTCGGGGTCGAGCGGCTGCGGCTCGTTTGCCTCGCCGTCGCTGCGGACCAGGCGCGCCGCCAGGGCGGCGCCCTCGCGCAGGGCGAGCTGGGGCTCTGACTCGATCGCCAGGGCGGCGGCAAGCGCGGCTTTGGAGACCTCGCTGCCATCCGTGTCGATCAGGAGGAAGCGGCCCGGGTGCTCGGCCTGGGCAGAGCGGACCAGGCCCCAAACCGAGGCGGCGGCGGGATCGGGGGACTCGCCCGCCCCGACGGCGACGGCGCCCTCGGTGAGGAAGGCGATGCGGGTGTCCTCGCCGGCGGCGATCGCCTCCTGGAGGGTCGCCAGGACTTCCTCGCAGAGGGCCCTGGCGGCGGTGGCGGGGTCGAGGCTGGGGTCCGGAGTGAGCGCCACGACCTCGGGCCCCTCTGCCTCGGGCTCGGGCAGGGACTGCTCGGCCCAGTCGAGCCGGAAGAGCGATCCGCCCTGGCCCTGGGGGACGAGCTGGGCTGCCGGGAGCGAGCGCACGGCGATGGCCGCCACCGAAGCCAGCGGCTCTCCGGCGGAGTCGGCGAGCCGCAGGCCAAGGGTCTCGTCAGCTGCGGGGGCGAGGGCGATCCGCAACTTCGAGGCGCCGCCGCGGCGCAGCCGCACGCCGTTCCAGGCAAAGGGAACCCTGGGGCCCTCCGCTGCCACCTCGTCCGCGACCATCAAGGTTGGGTGCAGCGCCGCGTCGAGCAGGGCCGGGTGGATGCCAAAGGACTCGGCCTGGGAAGCCTGCTCCTCGTCCAGCTCGACCTCGGCGAAGATCTCCTCGCCGCGGCGCCAGGCCGCCTTGACTCCCTGGAAGGCAGGGCCGTAGTCGAGGCCGAGATCGGCGCCGCGCTCGTAGAGCTCGTCGATCCCCAGCAACTCAGCCCCCGCGGGTGGCCACTCGAGGAGATCCTGCGGCTCCGCGACTCCAACCGCGCCGAGAAGGCCCCCGGCGTTGGCGACCCACTCGCGGTCGGGGTCGTCGGCATCCTCGGGGCGGGAGTGGATCTGGACCGAGCGGCTGCCGGCCTCGTCGGCGGCGCCGACGCTGACCTGGACCTGGACCGCACCCTGCTCCGGCAGGATCAGGGGAGCTTCGAGGGTCAGCTCCTCGATCCCCTCCGCCCCACTCTGCTCGGCCGCCTTCAGCGCCATCTCGACGAAGGCGGTGCCGGGCAGGATCGCGCTGCCGTGGACGGCGTGGTCGGTCAGCCAGGGGTGGGTCTGCAGCGAGAGGCGCCCAGTCAAGAGCCAGCCCGCTTCGGCGGGGAGGGAGGTCGCAGCGCCGAGCAGCGGATGGTCGGGGGTGCCGAGGCCGGCGGCGGTCACGTCCGCCTCCGCCGCCCGGGGCTCCAGCCAGTAGCGCTGGCGCTGGAAGGCGTAGGTGGGAAGCGGGACCCGGGAGGCACCGGGGAAGAGGCGCTGCCATTCGAAGGGCGCGCCGTTGGCCTGGGCGCCTGCGAGGGCGCCGAGCAGCGCTGCTGCCTCGGGCCGGTCCTTGCGCAGCAGCGGCAGCGCCACCGCCTCCTTCTCGGCGGCGGCGAAGCTGCCGGCGGCCATCGCGCAGAGGACGCCGTCGGGACCGAGCTCCAGGCAGGTGGCGACGCCCTGCTCGGCGAGGTGGGCGGCGCCGTCGGCGAAGCGGACCGGCTCTCTTACCTGGGAGACCCAGTAGGCGGGGTCGGTGGCCTGCTCCGGGGTCAGCAGCTCTCCGGTGAGGTTGGAGAGGACCGGGAGCTGGGGCGCTTTGTAGTCGATGGTTTGGGCGACCGCGGCGAACTCCTCCAGCATCGGCTCCATCAGCTCGGAGTGGAAGGCGTGGCTGACCCGCAGGCGGGTGGTCTTGCGGCCTTTCTGCTTCCAGTGCTCGGCCAGCTCCAGAGCCGGACCCTCGGGACCCGACACGACTACCGAGTTGGGGGCGTTGATCCCGGCGATCGAGAGGCCGGCGGGGAGATCGGGGGAGATCTCCTCCTCGCCGGCCTCGATCGCCACCATCGCGCCGCCTTCTGGCAGGGCGCCCATCAGGGCACCGCGGGCGGCGATCAGCTTGCAGGCGCCGGGGAGCGAGAGGACGCCGGCGACGTGGGCTGCAGACAGCTCGCCGATTGAGTGGCCGAGCAGGTAGTCGGGGGTGAGGTCCCAGGCCTGCAGCTGGCGGAAGAGGGCTACCTCCAGAGCGAAGAGAGCCGGCTGGGTGAACTCGGTGCGGTCGAGCAGAGCGGCCTTCTTGCTTTTCTCCTTGGCGAAGAGAAGGTCCTTCAGGGAGCGGCCGAGCAACGGGTCGAGCTCGGCGCAGATCTCGTCCAGGGCGGCGGAGAAGGCGGGGAAGGACTCGGACTCATAGAGCTCCTTGCCCATTCCCGGGCGCTGGGCGCCCTGGCCGGAGAAGAGGAAGGCGAGCTTGCCGGTCGCGGCCCGACCCTGGACCAGGCCCGGGTGGGGCTTGCCGGCGCCCAGCGCGCCCAGGGCCTCGAGCAGCTCCTCGCGATCGGCGCCGAGCACGGTGGCGCGGTGCTCGAGCGTCGCCCGGGTGGTGGCGAGGGAGAAGCCGACGTCGGCGAGACTGAGCTCGGGGTTGGACTGCAGGTGAGCGGCCAGGCGCGCCGCCTGCTCGCGCAGGGCGTCCTCGCCTTTGGCCGAGAGCGGCAGCGGGACTAGCGGGCAAGAGGCAGGCGGCTCGCTTCGGCGGGCTCGCCGCTCTCGACGGCTCCGTGGCGCGGCGCCTCCTCCAAGATCAGGTGGGCGTTGGTGCCGCTGATTCCGAAGGAGGAGACGCCGGCGCGGCGGGGATGGCTCGTTCGGCTCCCAGGGCTGCGCCTCGCCCAGCAGCTCCACCGCTCCGGAGTCCCAGTCGACGTGCGGGCTGGGCTCGTCGAGGTGGAGGGTCTTCGGCAAGACGCCGTGGCGCATCGCCAGCGCCATCTTGATCACGCCGGCGACGCCCGCCGCGGCCTGGGTGTGGCCGAGGTTGGACTTGATCGCGCCCAGGCGCAGCGGCTGCGCCTCGCCCCGGTCCTGGCCGTAGGTGGCGAGAGGGCCTGGGCCTCGATCGGGTCGCCGAGGGTGGTGCCGGTGCCGTGGGCCTCGACCGCGTCGACCTCGGCGACGTCAAGGCCGGCGTTGGCCAGGGCCTGGCGGATCACCCGCTCCTGCGAGGGGCCGTTGGGGGCGGTCAGCCCGTTGGAGGCGCCGTCCTGGTTGGTCGCCGAGCCGCGCACCAGCGCCAGCACCTCGTGGCCGTTGCGCCGCGCGTCGGAGAGGCGCTCGAGCACGACCAGGCCGACGCCCTCCGACCAGCCGGTGCCGTCGGCGGCGGCGGCGAAGGGCTTGCAGCGCCCGTCCGCGGCGAGCCCGCGCTGGCGGCTGAATTCGACGAACTGCCCTGGCTCCGGCATCACCGTCACCCCGCCCGCCAGGGCCAGGTCGCACTCGCCGCTGCGCAGCGCCTGGCCCGCCAGGTGCATCGCCACCAGCGAGGAGGAGCAGGCGGTGTCGACGGTGACCGCCGGGCCCTCGAGGCCGAGCGAGTAGGCGATGCGGCCGGAGACGACGCTGCCGGCGGAGCCGACGCCCTGATAGGCCTCCAGCTCCGGATCATCGGCTCGAAGGCCGTAGCCCTGGTGCATGACCCCGGCGAAGACACCGGTCTCGCTGCCGGCCAGCGAGGCGGGGTCGAGGCCGGCGTCCTCGAACGCCTCCCAGGCCGCTTCCAGCAGCAGCCGCTGCTGCGGGTCCATTGCCAGTGCCTCGCGCGGACCGATGCCGAAGAACTCGGCGTCGAACTCGGCGGCGTCGTGGAGGAAGCCGGATTCGCTGACATAGCTGGTGCCGGCGTGATCGGGGTCGGGGTCGAAGAGCGTCTCCAGTGGCCAGCCGCGATCCTCGGGGAAGCGTGAGATCGGGTTCCTGCCCGCGGCGAGAAGAGCCCAGAGGCCCTCGGGGCTGACGACGCCACCCGGATAGCGGCAGCTCATGCCGACGATCGCGATCGGCTCCTCGCTGCGCGTCACCGCCCGGACCGTGGCGACGCTGCTCTGCCCAGCCGCCAACCCGACCAGGAAGGAGGCCGTCGCCGCCGTCGTCGGGTGGTCGAAGACCAGGGTCGAGGGCAGTCGCAGCCCGGTGGCGGCGTTGAGCCGGTTGCGCAGTTCGACCGCGGCGAGCGAGTCGAAGCCGAGATCCTTGAAGGCGGCCTTAGGGTCGATCGCGGCGCCGGAGGCGTGGCCGAGCACGGCGGCGGCGTGCTCGGCGACCAGCGCCAGGACGACGCCCTCGCGCTCCGCCTTCGGCAC
Organism: uncultured Solirubrobacterales bacterium; assembly: GCA_963812145.1. Taxonomy (GTDB): domain Bacteria; phylum Actinomycetota; class Thermoleophilia; order Solirubrobacterales; family 70-9; genus VAYN01. The sequence continues at coordinate 133,371 of CAWEUG010000001.1, read as the reverse complement.
CGCGGCGAGACGGGCGAGCGAGAGAGCCGGACTTCGACACCGCCGCGGCGGGCGGGGATGCGGACGAGGCCGGCGAAGAGCGGCGCCAGCTCTCCCGGCCGAGCCCGGCCGCGGAGGACGGCGGGGTCGAGTCGGGGCGGCGACGACGAAGGGGGCGCGGAACCGCACGAGCTGCGCTCGAAGAGCCGCAGTCCCGCCGGCGCGGGGCGATTGCCTTGCCGCCGCCGCGACCGATCCTCGCCCGGTCGGTCTCGCCGAGCCCGCGGGTCATCTCGCTCTCCTGCTCCCAGGGGCCCCAGGCGATCGAGGAGGCGGGCAGTCCTTCGACAGTGCGCTGCTGGGCGAGGGCGTCGAGGAAGGCGTTGGCGGCGGCGTAGTTGGCCTGGCCGGGGTTGTTGAAGGAGCCGGCGATCGAGGAGAAGAGGACGAAGTCGGAGAGCTCCAGCTCCCTGGTCAGCTCGTGCAGGTTCCAGGCGGCTGCTGCCTTGGGCGCCATCACGGTCGCCAGGCGCTCGGGGGTGAGCGACTCGACGACGCCGTCGTCGAGGACGCCGGCGGCGTGGACGACGGCGCCCAGCGGGTGCTCTTGGGGGATCGAGTCGAGCAACTGAGCGAGCTGGGAGCGCTCGGCGACGTCGCAGGCGACGACGTCGACCGCGGCCCCCAGCTCGCTCAGCTCCTCGGCCAGCTCCAACGCTCCGGGAGCCTCAGCGCCGCGGCGGCTGCTCAGCAGCAGGTGGCGGGCGCCGTGCGCGACGACGAGGTGGCGGGCGAAGAGAGCGCCGAGGGTGCCGGTGGCGCCGGTGATGAGGACGGTCGCCTCGGGGTCGAGCGGCTGCGGCTCGTTTGCCTCGCCGTCGCTGCGGACCAGGCGCGCCGCCAGGGCGGCGCCCTCGCGCAGGGCGAGCTGGGGCTCTGACTCGATCGCCAGGGCGGCGGCAAGCGCGGCTTTGGAGACCTCGCTGCCATCCGTGTCGATCAGGAGGAAGCGGCCCGGGTGCTCGGCCTGGGCAGAGCGGACCAGGCCCCAAACCGAGGCGGCGGCGGGATCGGGGGACTCGCCCGCCCCGACGGCGACGGCGCCCTCGGTGAGGAAGGCGATGCGGGTGTCCTCGCCGGCGGCGATCGCCTCCTGGAGGGTCGCCAGGACTTCCTCGCAGAGGGCCCTGGCGGCGGTGGCGGGGTCGAGGCTGGGGTCCGGAGTGAGCGCCACGACCTCGGGCCCCTCTGCCTCGGGCTCGGGCAGGGACTGCTCGGCCCACGCGATGACGAACAGCGAGTCGCGGTCGTCCTCGGTCTCCGCAAGCGCCTCGGCGGGGAGCGGGCGCGAGGCGAGGGATTCCACAGCGGCCAGCGGCTCGCCGGCGGAGTCGGCGATCCGCAGGCCGAGGGTGCCCTCGCCGGAGGGGCTGAGCGCCACCCGCAACCTGACGCCACCGGCGCGGTACAGGCGCACACCGCTCCAGGAGAAGGGAACCTGGGCGCCCGCCTGTCCGTCAGCGTCCGCGACCGTCAGGATCGGGTGCAGAGCGGCGTCGAGCAGGGCCGGATGCATCCCAAAGGACTCGGCCTGGGAAGCCTGCTCCTCGTCCAGCTCGACCTCGGCGAAGATCTCCTCGCCGCGGCGCCAGACCGCCCTGACTCCCTGGAAGGCAGGGCCGTAGTCGATGCCGAGATCGGCGGCGTGCTCATATAGATCCTCGACCTCCAGCGACTCGGCTGCCGCGGGTGGCCACTCGAAGAGACCCTGCGGCTGCGCGGCTGCGGCCGTGCCGAGAACGCCGGTGGCGTTGGCGACCCACTCGCGGTCGGGGTCGTCGGCATCCTCGGGGCGGGAGTGGATCTGGACCGAGCGGCTGCCGGCCTCGTCGGGCTCGCCGACGCTGACCTGGACCTGGACCGCACCCTGCTCCGGCAGGATCAGGGGAGCTTCGAGGGTCAGCTCCTCGATCCCCTCCGCCCCACTCTGCTCGGCCGCCTTCAGCGCCATCTCGACGAAGGCGGTGCCGGGCAGGATCGCGCTGCCGTGGACGGCGTGGTCGGCCAGCCAGGGGTGGGTCTGCAGGGAGAGGCGACCGGTCAAGAGCCAGCCCGCTTCGCCGGGCAGCGAGGTCGCGGCGCCGAGCAGCGGATGGTCGGGGGTGCCGAGGCCGGCGGCGGTCACGTCCGCCTCCGCCGCCCGGGGCTCCAGCCAGTAGCGCTGGCGCTGGAAGGCGTAGGTGGGAAGCGGGACCCGGGAGGCACCGGGGAAGAGGCGCTGCCATTCGAAGGGCGCGCCGTTGGCCTGGGCGCCTGCGAGGGCGCCGAGCAGCGCTGCTGCCTCGGGCCGGTCCTTGCGCAGCAGCGGCAGCGCCACCGCCTCCTTCTCGGCGGCGGCGAAGCTGCCGGCGGCCATCGCGCAGAGGACGCCGTCGGGACCGAGCTCCAGGCAGGTGGCGACGCCCTGCTCGGCGAGGTGGGCGGCGCCGTCGGCGAAACGCACCGGCTCCCTTACCTGGGAGACCCAGTAGGCGGGGTCGGTGGCTTGCTCTGGGGTGAGCAGCTCGCCGGTGAGGTTGGAGAGGACCGGGAGCTGGGGCGCCGAGTAAGCGATGCCCTTCGCGACCTCAGAGAACTGCTCGAGCATCGGCTCCATCAGCTCGGAGTGGAAGGCGTGGCTGACTCGCAGGCGGGTCGTTTTGCGGCCCTTCTGCTTCCAGTGCTCGGCCAGCTCCAGAGCCGGACCCTCGGGACCGGAGACGACGACCGAGTCGGGGGCGTTGATGCCGGCGATCGAGAGGCCGGCGGGGAGATCGGGGGAGATCTCCTCCTCGCCGGCCTCGATCGCCACCATCGCTCCACCTTCCGGCAGGGCGCCCATCAGGGCGCCTCTGGCGGCGATCAGCTTGCAGGCGTCGGGAAGATCGAAGACGCCGGCGACGTGGGCTGCAGACAGCTCGCCGATCGAGTGGCCGAGCAGGTAGTCGGGGGTGAGGTCCCAGGCCTGCAGCTGGCGGAAGAGGGCTACCTCCAGAGCGAAGAGAGCCGGCTGGGTGAACTCGGTGCGGTCGAGCAGGGCGGCCTTCTTGCTTTTCTCCTTGGCGAAGAGGAGCTCCTTCAGCGAGCGGCCGAGCAACGGATCGAGCTCGGCGCAGATCTCGTCCAGGGCGGTGGCGAAGGTCGGGAAGGACTCGATAGAGCTCCTTGCCCATTCCAGGGCGCTGGGCGCCCTGGCCGGAGAAGAGGAAGGCGAGCTTGCCGGTCGCGGCTTTGCCCTGGACCAGGCCCGGGTGGGGCTTGCCGGCTCCGAGGGCCGCGAGTGCCTCGAGCAGCTCCTCGCGATCGGCGCCGAGCACGGTGGCGCGATGTTCGAGCGTCGCCCGGGTGGTGGCGAGGGAGAAGCCGACGTCGGCGGGGCTGAGGTCGGGGTTTGACTGCAGATGGCTGACGAGGCGCACCGCCTGCTCGCGCAGGGCGTCCTCGCCTTTGGCCGAGAGCGGCAGCGGGACTACGGGCAAGAGGGGTGACTCCTTCGCCGGCTCTTCCTCCACCTCGGGTGGCGCGGGCGCTTCCTCCAAGATCAGGTGAGCGTTGGTGCCGCTGATCCCGAAGGAGGAGACGCCGGCGCGGCGGGGATGGCCGTTTGGCTCCCAGGGCTGGGCCTCGCCCAGCAGCTCCACCGCTCCCGAGTCCCAGTCGACGTGCGGGCTGGGCTCGTCGAGGTGCAGCGTCTTCGGCAAGACGCCGTGGCGCATCGCCAGCGCCATCTTGATCACGCCGGCGACGCCCGCCGCGGCCTGGGTGTGGCCGAGGTTGGACTTGATCGCGCCCAGGCGCAGGGGCTCGGCCTCGCCCCGGTCCTGGCCGTAGGTCGCCAAGAGCGCCTGGGCCTCGATCGGGTCGCCGAGGGTGGTGCCGGTGCCGTGGGCCTCGACGGCGTCGACCTCGGCGACGCTCAGGCCGGCGTTGGCGAGAGCCTGGCGGATCACCTTTTCCTGCGAGGGGCCGTTGGGGGCGGTGGGCCCGTTGGAGGCGCCGTCCTGGTTGGTGGCCGAGCCGCGCACCAGCGCCAGCACCTCGTGGCCGTTGCGCCGCGCGTCGGAGAGGCGCTCGAGCACGACCAGGCCGACTCCCTCGGAAAGACCGGTGCCGTCCGCCGTACCGGCGAAGGGCTTGCAGCGACCGTCCGCGGCGAGCCCGCGCTGGCGGCTGAACTCGACGAAGGACGTCGGCTCCGCCATCACCGAAACCCCGCCGGCGAGGGCGAGATCGCACTCGCCGCTGCGCAGGGACTGGCCCGCCAGGTGCATCGCCACCAGCGAGGAGGAGCAGGCGGTGTCGACGGTGACCGCCGGACCCTCGAGGCCGAGGCTGTAGGCGATGCGGCCGGAGACGACGCTGCCACCGGAGATCGTGCCCTCGGTCTCGTCGCCAGCCCCGAGCCCGTATCCATGCAGCATGACTCCGGCGAAAACGCCGGTGGCACTGCCGGCGAGCGAAGCCGGATCCAGGCCGCCATCCTCCAGCGCCTCCCAGGCGGCTTCCAGCAACAGCCGCTGCTGAGGGTCCGTGGCCCGCGCCTCGCGCGGGCCGAAGCCGAAGAACTCGGCGTCGAACTCGGCCGCATCGCCAAGGAAGCCGCCGGTGCTGGCATAGCTGGTGCCACTGTGGTCCGGATCGGGATCGAAGAGGTGCTCGAGATCCCAGCCGCGGTCTTCCGGAAAGGAGGAGATCGCATCGGCGCCGGAGGTGAGCAACCGCCAGAGGCCTTCCGGGGATTTCGCCCCACCCGGATAGCGGCAGCTCATGCCGACGATCGCGATCGGCTCCTCGCTGCGGGCGGAAGCACGAACGGCGACGGGGGCGCTGCTCTCCCCTTCCGCCAACTCCCGCAGGAAGGAGGCCGCCGCCGCCGCGCTCGGGTAGTCGAAGACCAGGGTCGAGGGCAGCCGCAGGCCGGTGGCGGCGTTGAGCCGGTTGCGGAGTTCGACCGCACCGAGCGAGTCGAAGCCGAGATCCTTGAAGGCGGCCTTGGTGTCGATCGCGGCGCCGGAGGCGTGGCCGAGTACGGCGGCGACGTGCTCGGCGACCAGCGTCTCGACGATTCCCTGGCGCTCCGCCGCCGGTGCTTCGGCAAGGCGCTGTGCCAAGGAGCCGCCGGCCGCGGCCGCACGGCGGGCGGGGACACGGACCAGGCCGGAGTAGAACGGCGCCAGCTCGCCTGAACGGGCAAGCGAGCGCAGGGTGGCGATCTCGAGCGGCGTGGCGATGGCGAAGGGAAGGCCGCGAATCCGCTCGAAGAGCTCCAGCCCGTTGGCGTCGGCGATCGTCCCGCCGCCCACGCGGACCATCCTCGCCCGGTCGGTCTCGCCGAGCCCGCGGGTCATCTCGCTCTCCTGCTCCCAGGGGCCCCAGGCGATCGAGGAGGCGGGAAGGCCTTCGGCGCTGCGCTGCTGGGCGAGGGCATCGAGGAAGCAGTTGGCGGCGGCGTAGTTGCCTTGACCGGGACCACCGAAGGAGCCGGCGATCGAGGAGAAGAGGACGAAGTCGGAGAGCTCCAGCTCCCTGGTCAGCTCGTGCAGGTTCCAGGCGGCTGCTGCCTTGGGCGCCATCACGGTCGCCAGGCGCTCGGGGGTGAGCGACTCGACGACGCCGTCGTCGAGGACGCCGGCGGCGTGGACGACGGCGCCCAGCGGGTGCTCTTGGGGGATCGAGTCGAGCAACTGAGCGAGCTGGGAGCGCTCGGCGACGTCGCAGGCGACGACGTCGACCGCGGCCCCCAGCTCGCTCAGCTCCTCGGCCAGCTCCAACGCTCCGGGAGCCTCAGCGCCGCGGCGGCTGCTCAGCAGCAGGTGGCGGGCGCCGTGCGCGACGACGAGGTGGCGGGCGAAGAGAGCGCCGAGGGTGCCGGTGGCGCCGGTGATGAGGACGGTCGCCTCGGGGTCGAGCGGCTGCGGCTCGTCTGCCTCGGTGTCGGCACGGACCAGGCGCGCCGCCAGGGCGGCGCCCTCGCGCAGGGCGAGCTGGGGCTCTGACTCGATCGCCAGGGCGGCGGCAAGCGCGGCTTCGGAGACCTCGCTGCCATCCGTGTCGATCAGGAGGAAGCGGCCCGGGTGCTCGGCCTGGGCAGAGCGGACCAGGCCCCAAACCGAGGCGGCGGCGGGGTCGGGGGACTCCCCCGCCCCGACGGCGACGGCGCCCTCGGTGAGGAAGGCGATGCGGGTCTCCTCGCCGGAGGCGATCGCGTCCTGGAGGGTCGCCAGGACCTGCTCGCAGAGGGCCTTCGCGGCGGCGGCGGGGTCGAGGCTGGGGTCCGGAGTGAGCGCCACGACCTCGGGCCCCTCTGCCTCGGGCTCGGGCAGGGACTGCTCGGCCCACGCGATCGCGAAGAGCGAGTCGCGGTGCTCGTCGGCAGCCGCGCCGGAGAGCGCCTCGGCAGGAAGGGGCCGGACGGCCAGGGATCCCACGCCGACCAGAGGCTCACCGGCGCAGTCGCTGATCCGCAGGCTGAGGGCGTCATCGCCCGCGGTGGTGAGTGCCACCCGCAGCTTGGCTGCACCCGCCTGGTACAGCTGCACCCCGCTCCAAGCGAAGGGGACAGTCGCATCCTCCCCTTCCTTCCCATCCGCGCCCAACGAGGCATGGAGCGCAGCATCGAGCAACGCCGGGTGCAGGCCGAAGCGCTCGGCTTGGGAAGCCTGGTCCTCGCCCAGCTCGACCTCGGCGAAGAGATCTTCGCCGCGGCTCCAAGCCGCCTTGACGCCCTGGAAGGCGGGGCCGTAGTCGATGCCGAGCTCGGCGGCGCGCTCATACAGAGCGTCGACGTCCAATGACCGGGCTCCCGAGGGAGGCCACTCGGCGACTCCCGCGGGCACGGGGGCGGACGCCGTGCCGAGCACCCCATCGGCGTTCGTGATCCACTCGCTATCGGGGCTCTCCTGGTCCTCGAGCCGGGAGTGGACCCGGAGCGAGCGACTGCCGGCCTCGTCGGCCGCGCCGACGCTGACCTGGACCTGGACCGCGCCTCGCTCGGGCAGGATCAGCGGCGCCTCGATCGTCAGCTCCTCGATTGCCTCGGCGCCTGCCTGCTCGGCCGCTTTCAGCGCCATCTCGACGAAGGCGGTGCCGGGCAGGATCGCGCTGCCGTGGACCCGGTGGTCGCCCAGCCAGGGGTGGGTCTGCAGCGAGAGGCGTCCGGTCAGCAGCCAGCCCGCTTCTCCCGGCAGGGAGATCGCGGCGCCGAGCAGGGGGTGATCGGAGGAACTCTGGCCGATCGCGCCCGCATCGCCGGGGGCGGCGGCGGACTCCAGCCAGTAGCGCTTGCGCTGAAAGGCGTAGGTGGGCAGGGGAACGCGCTTTGGCTTCCGCCCGGCAAAGAGGCCCCGCCAGTCCAGCGCGGCGCCGTGCGCCTGCGCCTCGGCGAGGGCGGCGGTGAAGCGAGCGAAGCCTCCCTCGTCCCGGCGCAGGGAGCCGATCGTCGCCACGGACTCGCGATCCTCCCCACCCGCCTCAGCCGTTTCCTGAACCGCCAGGGTTAGAACCGGATGGGGGCTGGTCTCGACGAAGACGTCGAAGCCGTCGGCGAGCAGAGCCCGGACGGCCGGCTCGAAGCGCACCGGCTCGCGCAGGGAGCGGTACCAATACTCGGGCCCGAGCTCCCGGCCCTCCAGCGGGCCGGCACTCATCGCCGAGTAGAAGGGGATCTCCGCCGGGCGCGGCTCGATCGGGGCGAGGTCGCTCAGCAGCTGCTCGCGGATCAGCTCGATCTGCGGCGAGTGGGAGGCATAGTCGACCGAGATCGCCCGAGCCCGGACCGAGTCGGCCTCGCAAGCCGCGAGCAGCTCGCGCAGAGCCTCGGGCTCGCCGCTGACGACGGTCGAGGCGGGGCCGTTGACCGCGGCCAGCGAGAGCCGCCGGCCCCAGGGCTCGATGCGCTCGAGCGTTTCCTCGCTGGGCATCGCAACCGAGACCATTCCCCCCTCGCCGGCCAGCCGGGTGAGCGCCCGGCTGCGCAGCGCGACGACGCGGGCGGCGTCGTCGAGCGAAAGGGCACCGGCCAGGTGCGCGGCGGCGATCTCGCCCTGAGAGTGGCCGAGGAGGGCCCGGGGCTGGACGCCGTGGAGCTGCCAGAGCCTCGCCAGGGCGACCATCGTCGCGAAGAGCGCCGGCTGGACGACGTCCACCCGGTCCAACCCGGGCGCGCCCTCGTCTCCGCGCAGGACCGCTTCGACGGAGAAGTCGAGGAATGGGTCCAGCGCCTGCGCGCAGGCGCCGATCTGCTCAGCAAAGGCGGTGGACTCATCGAGCAGCGCCCGGGCCATTCCCTGCCATTGGGAGCCCTGGCCGGGGAAGACAAAGGCGAGCTTGCCCTGCGTCGCCCGGCCCTGGATCAGACCCGGGTGGGGCTTGCCGGCGGCAAGGGCCGCAAGCGCCCCGAGCAGCTCTTCGCGATCGGCGCCGATCGCGGTGGCGCGGTGCTCGAGTGAGTCGCGCGAGGTGGCGAGGGAGTAGCCGACGTCGGCGAGGTCGAGATCGGGGTTGGCCTGCAGGTGGTTGATGAGGCGCGCCGCCTGCCCGTGCAGGGCGTCCCCGCCTTTGGCCGAGAGCGGCAGGGAAACAACTGCAGGTGCGGGGCCGAGATCGCCACCTGCGTCCTCCGTCGTCCGCTCCGCCACCTCCTTGGCCGGCGCCTCCTCCAAGATCAGATGGGCGTTGGTGCCGCTGATCCCGAAGGAGGAGACGCCGGCGCGGCGGGGCCGCTCTCCACGCTCCCATGGCTGAGCCTCGCCCAGCAGCTCCACCGCTCCGGAGTCCCAGTCGACGTGCGGGGTCGGCTCGTCTAGGTGCAGCGTCTTCGGCAGCACCCCGTGACGCATCGCCATCGTCATCTTGATCACGCCGGCGACTCCGGCCGCCGCCTGGGTGTGGCCGATGTTGGACTTGATCGCGCCCAGCCGCAGCGGCTCCGCCTCGCCCCGGTCCTGGCCATAGGTGGCGAGCAGGGCCTGCGCCTCGATCGGGTCGCCGAGGGTGGTGCCGGTGCCGTGGGCCTCGACCGCGTCGACCTCGGACGGCTCCAGGCCGGCGTTGGCGAGCGCCTGGCGGATCACCTTTTCCTGCGAGGGGCCGTTCGGGGCGGTGAGCCCATTGGAGGCGCCGTCCTGGTTAGTGGCGGAGCCGCGGATCAGCGCCAGCACCTCGTGGCCGTTGCGCCGGGCCTCGGAGAGCCGCTCGAGCACGACCAGGCCGACGCCCTCCGACCAGCCGGTGCCGTCGGCGGCGGCGGCGAAGGGCTTGCAGCGGGCGTCCGCGGCGAGGCTGCGCTGGCGGCTGTATTCGACGAACTGGGTCGGCTCCGGCATCACCGTCACCCCGCCGGCCAGGGCCAGGGAGCACTCGCCGGAGCGCAGGGCCTGCCCCGCCAGGTGCATCGCGATCAGCGAGGAGGAGCAGGCGGTGTCGACGGTCATCGCCGGCCCCTCGAGGCCGAAGGCATAGGCGACCCGACCGGAGACGATGCTGCCGGTCGAGCCCATGCTCTGGAAGGCCTCCAACTCGGCCGACGCGGCAGCTCCCTGCCCATAGGCATGGTGCATGAGCCCGGCGAAGACACCGGTCGCGGTGCCCTGCAGCGAGGCTGGGGCTATCCCCGCGTCCTCGAACGCCTCCCAGGCGGCTTCCAGCAGCAGTCGCTGCTGCGGGTCCATCGCCAGTGCCTCACGCGGGCTGATCCCGAAGAAGCCGGCGTCGAACTCGCCCGCGTCGTGCAGGAAGCCGGACTCGCTGACGTAGCTGGTGCCGGCGTGGTCGGGGTCGGGGTCGAAGAGGCGGTCCAACGGCCAGCCGCGGTCCTCCGGGAAAGCCGAGATGCCGTCGCCGCCGGAGGCCAGCAGCTGCCAGAGGCCCTCCGGCGAAGTCACCCCGCCGGGATAGCGGCAGCTGATGCCGACGATCGCGATCGGCTCTTCGCTGCGAGCGATGCTGCGAACGGCGGCGGGAGCGCTGCTCTGCCCTTCCGCCAGCCCCTGCAGGAAGGAGGCCGCCGCCGCCGCGCTCGGGTAGTCGAAGACCAGGGTCGAGGGCAGCCGCAGGCCGGTCGCCTCGCCGAGGCGGTTGCGCAGCTCGACTGCGGCGAGCGAGTCGAAGCCGAGATCCTTGAAGGCGGCCCCGGGATCGATCGCCTCTCCCGAGGCATGGCCGAGGACCGCGGCGACATGCTCGGCGACCAGGGCGATGACGATGTCCTCGCGCTCGGCGGCGGGCGCCTCGGCGAGGCGGCGACCCAGGGAGCCGGCGGCGGTACGCGAGCGGCGGGCGGGGACGCGGACCAAGCCCGCGAAGAGCGGTGCCAGCTCCCCGGCTCGTGCCAGGCTCCGCAGCGCTGCGGGCTGCAGCGGCGCGGCGACGACGAAGGGGTCGGAGAGCTTGCGGCTGCGCTCGAAGAGCGCGAGGCCCTCGGCGTCGGCGATCGCCTCGATGCCGCCGCGGGCCATCCGAGCACGCTCGGCCTCGCCGAGCTGGCCGGTCATCCCGCTCTCCAGTGCCCAGGCCCCCCAGGCGAGCGAGCTGGCAGGCAGGCCCTGGGCAGTGCGCTGCTGGGCGAGGGCGTCGAGGAAGGAGTTGGCGGCGGCGTAGTTCGCCTGGCCGGGACCGCCGAAGGTGGCGGCGGCCGAGGAGAAGAGGACGAAGTCGGACAGCTCCAACTCCCTGGTCAGCTCGTGCAGGTTCCAGGCGGCTGCTGCCTTGGGCGCCATCACGGTCTGCAGACGCTCGGGGGTGAGCGACTCGACGACGCCGTCGTCGAGGACGCCGGCGGCGTGGACGACGGCGCCGAGGGGGTGCTCGGCGGGGATCGAGTCAAGCAACTGAGCGAGCTGGGGGCGCTCGGCGACGTCGCAGGCGACGACGTCGACCGCGGCCCCCAGCTCGCTCAGCTCTTGCGCCAGCTCCTTCGCTCCGGGGGCCGCGGGGCCGCGGCGGCTGGCCAGCAGGAGGTGGCGGGCGCCGTGCACGACGACGAGGTGGCGGGCGAAGAGCGCGCCGAGGCCGCCGCTGGCGCCGGTGACGAGGACGGTTGCCTCGGGGTCGAGCGGCTTTGGCTCGGTCCTCTCGCTCTCGGCCCGGGCCAGGCGCGCCGCCAGGGCGGCTCCCTCGCGCAGGGCCAGCTGGGGCTCGGCCTCGATCGCCAGGGCCGAGGCGAGCGCGGCTTCGGAGGCCTCGCGGCCGTCCGTGTCGATCAGGAGGAAGCGGCCCGGGTGCTCGGCCTGGGCAGAGCGGACCAGGCCCCAGACCGAGGCGGCGGCGGGATCGGGGGACTCGCCCGCCCCGACGGCGACGGCGCCCTCGGTGAGGAAGGCGATACGGGTCTCCTCTGCCGCCGAGATCGCCTCCTGCAGGGTCGCCAGGACCTCCTCGCAGAGGGCCTTCGCCGCTGCGGCGGCGTCGAGGCCCCCTTGGGGTGAGCACTCGACCACCCGGGTCTCATGGTCTTGGCCAGCGGGAAGCTTCTGCTCGGTCCAAGCGATGGCGAAGAGGGAGTCGCGGTGCTCGGCGGCGCCGGCAAGGGCCTCGGTGGGGAGCGGGCGTGATGCGAGGGACCCGACGCTGGCGAGAGGCGCCCCGGCAGCGTCGGCGATCCGCAGGGCGAGGGTGTCGTGACCGGCGGGCGTGAGCGCCACCCGTAGCTTGGCGGCGCCGGCCCGGTGCAGACGGACACCGCTCCAGGCAAAGGGCACAAGCGCGCCGCCCGCCGAATCCTCGTCGAGCAGGGCGGTGTGAAGGGCGGCGTCGAGCAGGGCGGGATGGATCCCGAAGCGCTCGCCCTGGGAAGCCTGCTCCTCGTCCAGCTCGACCTCGGCGAAGAGCTCCTCGCCGCGGCGCCAGGCCGCCTTGACTCCCTGGAAGGCGGAGCCGTAGTCGAGGCCGAGATCGGCGCTCAGCTCATAGAGAGAGTCGACCTCCAGCGGCTCGGCTCCTTCTGGAGGCCACTCGGCGAGGGGCTCGGGCTCCACGGCGCCGGCCGCACCGAGCACACCGGCGGCGTTGGCGACCCACTCGCGGTCGGGGTCGTCGGCATCCTCGGGGCGGGAGTGGATCTGGACCGAGCGGTTGCCGGCCTCGTCCGCTTCGCCGACGCTGACCTGGACCTGGACCGCGCCCTGCTCGGGGAGGATCAAGGGAGCGTCGAGGGTCAGCTCCTCGATCGCCTCCGCCCCACTCTGCTCCGCGGCCTTCAGCGCCATCTCGACGAAGGCGGTGCCGGGCAGGATCGCGCTGCCGTGGACCCGGTGGTCGGCCAGCCAGGGGTGGGTCTGCAGGGAGAGGCGACCGGTCAAGAGCCAGCCCGCTTCGCCGGGCAGCGAGGTCGCGGCGCCGAGCAGGGGGTGATCGAGGGTGTTCTGGCCGATCGCGCTGGCGTCGCCGCCGGCGCTCCACTCCAGCCAGTAGCGCTGGCGCTGGAAGGCGTAGGTGGGAAGCGGGACGCGGGAGGCACCCTGGCCGGCGAAGAGCCTGGCCCAATCCAGCGGGACGCCGTTGGCCTGGGCGCCGGCGAGGGCACCGAGCAGCGCCGCTGCCTCGGGCCGGTCCTTGCGCAGCAACGGCAGCGCCACCGCCTCCTTCTCGGCGGCGGCGAAGCTGCCGGCGGCCATCGCGCAGAGGACGCCGTCGGGACCGAGCTCCAGGCAGGTGGCGACGCCCTGCTCGGCGAGGTGGGCGGCGCCGTCGGCGAAACGCACCGGCTCCCTTACCTGGGAGACCCAGTAGGCGGGGTCGGTGGCTTGCTCTGGGGTGAGCAGCTCGCCGGTGAGGTTGGAGAGGACCGGGAGCTGGGGCGCCGAGTAAGCGATGCCCTTCGCGACCTCAGAGAACTGCTCGAGCATCGGCTCCATCAGCTCGGAGTGGAAGGCGTGGCTGACTCGCAGGCGGGTCGTTTTGCGGCCCTTCTGCTTCCAGTGCTCGGCCAGCTCCAGAGCCGGACCCTCGGGACCGGAGACGACGACCGAGTCGGGGGCGTTGATGCCGGCGATCGAGAGGCCGGCGGGGAGATCGGGGGAGATCTCCTCCTCGCCGGCCTCGATCGCCACCATCGCTCCACCTTCCGGCAGGGCGCCCATCAGGGCGCCTCTGGCGGCGATCAGCTTGCAGGCGTCGGGAAGATCGAAGACGCCGGCGACGTGGGCTGCAGACAGCTCGCCGATCGAGTGGCCGAGCAGGTAGTCGGGGGTGAGGTCCCAGGCCTGCAGCTGGCGGAAGAGGGCTACCTCCAGAGCGAAGAGAGCCGGCTGGGTGAACTCGGTGCGGTCGAGCAGGGCGGCCTTCTTGCTTTTCTCCTTGGCGAAGAGGAGCTCCTTCAGCGAGCGGCCGAGCAACGGATCGAGCTCGGCGCAGATCTCGTCCAGGGCGGTGGCGAAGGTCGGGAAGGACTCGATAGAGCTCCTTGCCCATTCCAGGGCGCTGGGCGCCCTGGCCGGAGAAGAGGAAGGCGAGCTTGCCGGTCGCGGCTTTGCCCTGGACCAGGCCCGGGTGGGGCTTGCCGGCTCCGAGGGCCGCGAGTGCCTCGAGCAGCTCCTCGCGATCGGCGCCGAGCACGGTGGCGCGATGTTCGAGCGTCGCCCGGGTGGTGGCGAGGGAGAAGCCGACGTCGGCGGGGCTGAGGTCGGGGTTTGACTGCAGATGGCTGACGAGGCGCACCGCCTGCTCGCGCAGGGCGTCCTCGCCTTTGGCCGAGAGCGGCAGCGGGACTACGGGCAAGAGGGGTGACTCCTTCGCCGGCTCTTCCTCCACCTCGGGTGGCGCGGGCGCTTCCTCCAAGATCAGATGGGCGTTGGTGCCGCTGATCCCGAAGGAGGAGACGCCGGCGCGGCGGGGATGGCCGTTTGGCTCCCAGGGCTGGGCCTCGCCCAGCAGCTCCACCGCTCCCGAGTCCCAGTCGACGTGCGGGCTGGGCTCGTCGAGGTGCAGCGTCTTCGGCAAGACGCCGTGGCGCATCGCCAGCGCCATCTTGATCACGCCGGCGACGCCCGCCGCGGCCTGGGTGTGGCCGAGGTTGGACTTGATCGCGCCGAGGCGCAGGGGCTGCGCCTCGCCCCGGTCCTGGCCGTAGGTGGCGAGCAGGGCCTGGGCCTCGATCGGGTCGCCGAGGGTGGTGCCGGTGCCGTGGGCCTCGACCGCGTCGACCTCCCCCGGCCGCAGCCCGGCGCTGGCCAGGGCCTGGCGGATCACCCGCTCCTGGGAAGGGCCGTTGGGGGCGGTCAGCCCGTTGGAGGCGCCGTCCTGGTTGGTCGCCGAGCCGCGCACCAGCGCCAGCACCTCGTGGCCGTTCTTGCGCGCGTCGGAGAGCCGCTCGAGCACGACCAGGCCGACGCCCTCCGACCAGCCGGTGCCGTCGGCGGCGGCGGCGAAGGGCTTGCAGCGGCCGTCCGGGGCAAGCCCGCGCTGGCGACTGAACTCGACGAACGTCGATGGGGAGGCCATCACGGTCACGCCCCCCGCCAGGGCGAGATCGCACTCGCCGCTGCGCAGGGCCTGGCCCGCCAGGTGCATCGCCACCAGCGAGGAGGAGCAGGCGGTGTCGACGCTGACCGCCGGGCCCTCGAGGCCGAGGCTGTAGGCGATGCGGCCGGAGACGACGCTGCCCGCTGAGCCCATGCTCTGGCTGGCCTCCAGCTCGACCGACTCCGCGATCCCCCGCCCGTAGTCGTGATACATGACCCCTGCGAAGACGCCGGTCTCGCTGCCGGCCAGCGAGACAGGGTCGACGCCGGCGTCCTCGAGCGCCTCCCAGGCGGCTTCCAGCAGCAGTCGCTGCTGTGGGTCCATCGCCAGCCCCTCGCGCGGGCTGATCCCGAAGAAGCCGGCGTCGAACTCGCCGGCGTCGTGCAGGAAGCCGGACTCGCTGACGTAGCTGGTACCGCGGTGGGCGGGGTCGGGGTCGAAGAGCCGGCCGAGCGGCCAACCGCGATCCTCGGGGAAGGCCGAGATGCCGTCGCCGCCGGAGGCGACCAGCTGCCAGAGCTGCTCGGGCGACTCCACCCCGCCCGGGTAGCGGCAGCTCATGCCGACGATCGCCAGCGGCTCCTCGCTGCGGACCGGCGCCCGCGTCGGGGCGGCGGCGAAACGCGGAGCCCCTTCGGCCTGCTCGCGCAGGAACCCCGCCACCGCTGCCGCGGTCGGATAGTCGAAGACCAGGGTCGAGGGCAGCTGCAGCCCGGTGGCGGCATTGAGGCGGTTGCGCAGCTCCACCGCTGCCAGCGAGTCGAAGCCGAGATCCTTGAAGGCCGCCTTGGAGTCGATCGCCGCCGCCGAAGCGTGGCCGAGGACGGCGGCGACATGGGTGCGGACCAGCTCGACCGCGAACGGGTCCCGCTCCGCCTCGGGAACCTCGGCGAGCCGGCCGGCGAACGAGCCGGCCTCGCCGGCGGCGCGGCGAGCGGGGACGCGGACCATCCCCGAGAAGAGCGGCGCCAGCACCCCGGCACGGGCGAGCGTGCGCAGGGCCCCGGGATCAAGGCTGGTCGCGACGAAGAAGGGGGCGAGGATCGTGCGGCTGCGCTCGAAGAGCTCCAGGCCCTCGTCGGTGGCGAGTGCCTTGACGCCGCTACGGGCGAAGCGAGCGTGATCGGTCTCGCTGAGACGACGGGTCATCCCGCTCTCCTGCGCCCACGGTCCCCAGGCGATCGAGGTGGCGGGCAGTCCCTCGGCCCGGCGCTGCTGGGCGAGAGCGTCGAGGAAGGCGTTGGCGGCAGCGTAGTTGGCCTGCCCCGGACCTCCGAAGCTGCCGGCGATCGAGGAGAAGAGGACGAAGTCGGTCAGCTCGACGTCCCTGGTCAGCTCGTGCAGGTCCCAGGCCGCCTTCGCCTTCGCAGCCATCGCCGTCTCCAGGCGCGCTGGGGCGAGTGACTCCACCAGGCCGTCGTCGAGGACGCCGGCGGCGTGGACGACGGCGCCGAGGGGGTGCTCGGCGGAGATCGAGCCCAGCAGCGTTTCGAGCTGAGAACGCTCGCTGACGTCGCAGGCTACGAGCCCGACCTCGGCCCCCAGCTCGCTCAGCTCCGCCGCCAGCTCCAACGCTCCTGGAGCCTCGGCGCCGCGGCGGCTGGTCAGCAGGAGGTGGCGGGCGCCGTGCGCGGTCACGAGGTGGCGGGCGAAGAGGGAGCCGAGACCGCCGGTGGCGCCGGTGACGAGGACGGTGCGCTCGGGATCGAGAGCTTGCGGCTCGATCAGCTCGCTGTTGCTGTCGATCAGGCGCGGCGCCAGGGCCACGCCGTCGCGCAGGGCCAGCTGGGGCTCTGTCTCGATCGCCAGGGCTGAGGCAAGCGCGGCTGCGGAGGCATCGCTGTCATCGCTGTCGATCAGGAGGAAGCGGCCCGGGTGCTCGGCCTGGGCAGAGCGGACCAGGCCCCAGACCGAGGCGGCGGCCGGGTCGGGGGACTCCCCCGCACCGACGGCGACCGCGCCCTGGGTGAGGAAGGCGATGCGGGTCGCCTCTGTCTCGGAGATCGTCTTCTGCAGAGCAGCGAGGGCTTGGTCGCAGAGGAGGTTCGCCGCAGCAACGGGGTCGAGGCCTTCCGCGGCGGACAGCTCCACCGTCTCCATCCCCTCAGCCGCGGCCGGAGACAGAGCCTGCTCGACCCACTCGAGCTCGAAGAGAGAGTGGCGCTGGGAGCCCCGGGCGCCGCCGAGCTGCTCGGGAGAGATCGGGCGCGAGACGAGCGACTCGATCGTGGCGACCGCAGCGCCGTCGGCGTCGGCGATTCGCAACGAGATCGCCTCCGGGCCGGCCGGGGAATGGTGCACCCTCAGCTTTGCGGCGCCCAGCCGGCGCAGGCGAACCCCGCTCCAGGCAAAGGGCACCAGCGCCTCCCCTTCCGGGTCCTCGCTGAGCATCCCGGCGTGCACCGCGGCGTCGAGCAGAGCCGGATGGATCCCGAAGCGCTCGGCCTGGGAGGCCTGCTCCTCTGCCAGCTCGACCTCGGCGAAGAGCTCATCGCCGCGGCGCCAAGCCGCCCTGACTCCCTGGAAAGCGGGGCCGTAGTCAACCCCGATCGCGGCGATGCGCTCATAGAAGGACTCAACCTCCAACGGCTCGGCTCCCGCAGGAGGCCACTCGGCGAGGGGCTCGGGCTCGTCGCTGCCGGCGCCGCCGAGCGTCCCGCCGGCGTTGGCGACCCACTCGCGGTCGGGGTCGTCGCTGTCCTCGGGGCGAGAGTGGATCAGGAGCGAGCGGCTGCCGGCCTCGTCCGCTTCGCCGACGCTGACCTGGACCTGGACCGCGCCCTGCTCGGGGAGGATCAGGGGAGCTTCGAGGGTCAGCTCCTCGATCCCCTCCGCCCCACTCTGCTCGGCCCCTTTCAGCGCCATCTCGACGAAGGCGGTGCCGGGCAGGATCGCGCTGCCGTGGACGGCGTGGTCGGTCAGCCAGGGGTGGGTCTGCAGCGAGAGGCGCCCAGTCAGCAACCAGCCCCCGTCCCCGTCGACCCCCGGCAGCGAGATCGCGGCGCCGAGCAGGGGGTGGTCGGAGGCGCTCTGACCGGCCGCGCCGACGTCCGCTTTCCCTGCCCGTGCCTCGATCCAGTAGCGCTGGCGCTGGAAGGCGTAGGTGGGGAGCGGGACGCGGGTCGCGCCGGGGAAGAGGCGCTGCCATTCGAAGCGCGCGCCGTTGGCCTGGGCGCCGGCGAGGGCACCGAGCAGCGCCGCTGCCTCGGGCCGGTCCTTGCGCAGCAGTGGCAGCGCCATCGCTTCCTTCTCGGCAGCCGCGAAGGCGCCCTGGGCCATCGCGCAGAGGACGCCGTCGGGACCGAGCTCCAGGCAGGTGGCGACGCCCTGCTCGGCGAGGTGGGCGGCGCCGTCGGCGAAACGCACCGGCTCCCTTACCTGGGAGACCCAGTAGGCGGGGTCGGTGGCTTGCTCTGGGGTGAGCAGCTCGCCGGTGAGGTTGGAGAGGACCGGGAGCTGGGGCGCCGAGTAAGCGATGCCCTTCGCGACCTCAGAGAACTGCTCGAGCATCGGCTCCATCAGCTCGGAGTGGAAGGCGTGGCTGACTCGCAGGCGGGTCGTTTTGCGGCCCTTCTGCTTCCAGTGCTCGGCCAGCTCCAGAGCCGGACCCTCGGGACCGGAGACGACGACCGAGTCGGGGGCGTTGATGCCGGCGATCGAGAGGCCGGCGGGGAGATCGGGGGAGATCTCCTCCTCGCCGGCCTCGATCGCCACCATCGCTCCACCTTCCGGCAGGGCGCCCATCAGGGCGCCTCTGGCGGCGATCAGCTTGCAGGCGTCGGGAAGATCGAAGACGCCGGCGACGTGGGCTGCAGACAGCTCGCCGATCGAGTGGCCGAGCAGGTAGTCGGGGGTGAGGTCCCAGGCCTGCAGCTGGCGGAAGAGGGCTACCTCCAGAGCGAAGAGAGCCGGCTGGGTGAACTCGGTGCGGTCGAGCAGGGCGGCCTTCTTGCTTTTCTCCTTGGCGAAGAGGAGCTCCTTCAGCGAGCGGCCGAGCAACGGATCGAGCTCGGCGCAGATCTCGTCCAGGGCGGTGGCGAAGGTCGGGAAGGACTGGTAGAGCTCCTTGCCCATTCCAGGGCGCTGGGCGCCCTGGCCGGAGAAGAGGAAGGCGAGCTTGCCGGTCGCGGCTTTGCCCTGGACCAGGCCCGGGTGGGGCTTGCCGGCTCCGAGGGCCGCGAGTGCCTCGAGCAGCTCCTCGCGATCGGCGCCGAGCACGGTGGCGCGATGTTCGAGCGTCGCCCGGGTGGTGGCGAGGGAGAAGCCGACGTCGGCGGGGCTGAGGTCGGGGTTTGACTGCAGATGGCTGACGAGGCGCACCGCCTGCTCGCGCAGGGCGTCCTCGCCTTTGGCCGAGAGCGGCAGCGGAGTGAGCGGCAGGGCGGGAGCCTCGTCAGCGGGCTGCTCGTCGTTCTCGGCCGGCTCAACCGCCGGGGCCTCCTCGAGGATCAGGTGAGCGTTGGTGCCGCTGACGCCGAAGGAGGAGACGCCGGCGCGGCGCGGGTGGCCGTTGGGCTCCCAAGGCTGCGCCTCCGCAAGCAACTCGACCGCTCCCGCGTCCCAGTCCACGTGCGGGGTCGGCTCGTCGACGTGCAGCGTCTTCGGCAAGACGCCGTGGCGCATCGCCATCGCCATCTTGATCACGCCGGCGACGCCCGCCGCGGCCTGGGTGTGGCCGAGGTTGGACTTGATCGCGCCGAGGCGCAGCGGCTCTGCCTCGCCCCGGCCCTGGCCGTAGGTGGCGAGCAGCGCCTGCGCCTCGATCGGGTCGCCGAGGGTGGTGCCGGTACCGTGGGCCTCGACCGCGTCGACCTCCTCCGGCCGCAGCCCGGCGCTGGCCAGAGCCTGGCGGATCACCCGCTCCTGGGAAGGGCCGTTGGGGGCGGTCAGCCCGTTCGAGGCACCGTCCTGGTTGGTCGCCGAGCCGCGCACCAGCGCCAGCACCTCGTGGCCGTTCTTGCGCGCGTCGGAGAGCCGCTCGAGCACGACCAGGCCGACGCCCTCCGACCAGCCGGTGCCGTCGGCGGCGGCGGCGAAGGGCTTGCAGCGCCCGTCCGGGGCGAGCCCGCGCTGGCGACTGAATTCGACGAACTGCACCGGCGCCGGCATCACCGACACCCCGCCGGCAAGAGCCAGGTCGCACTCGCCGCTGCGCAGGGCCTGGCCGGCCAGGTGCATCGCCACCAGCGAGGAGGAGCAGGCGGTGTCGATGGTCACCGCCGGGCCCTCGAGGCCGAGGCTGTAGGCGACCCGGCCGGAGAGGACGCTCGGGGCGGTGCCGGTCAGGTAGTAGCCGTCCTGCTCCGCCGAGAAGGCGCTGCCGCTGTTGTATTCGGAAGGGACGAAGCCGGTGAAGACCCCGGCGTGGGTGCCGCGCACCGAGTCCGGGTCCATCCCCGCGTCCTCGAACGCCTCCCAGGCCGCTTCCAGCAGCAGCCGCTGCTGGGGGTCCATGGCCAGCGCCTCGCGCGGGCCGATCCCGAAGAAGCCGGCGTCGAACTCGGCGGCGTCCGCGAGGAAGCCACCCTCGCGGGCATAGGTGGTGCCGGGGTGGCCGGGCTCGGGGTTATAGAGGCGCTCGAGGTCCCAGCCTCGATCCTCGGGAAAGTCCGAGATCGCGTCGGTGCCGGCGACGACCAACTCCCAGAGATTGCCGGCCGAGCGCACCCCGCCCGGGTAGCGACAGCTGATGCCGACGATCGCGATCGGCTCTTCGCTGCGCACCAGCGGGGGCCCGGTCGCCGGCGCGGCGCGGCCGGCCCCCTCTGCCTGCCCGCGCAGGTACCCAGCGACTGCCACCACGGTCGGGTAGTCGAAGACCAGGGTCGAGGGCAGCTGCAGCTCGGTGGCAGCCCCCAGCCGGTTGCGCAGCTCCACCGCGCTGAGCGAGTCGAAGCCAAGGTCCTTGAAGGGGACCCTGGGGTCGACCTCGCCCCCCGAGTCGTAGCCAAGGGCGGCGGCGACCTGCTCGGCGACCAGAGCGACGACGATCTTCTCGCGCTCTCCCTCGGGCACCTCGGTCAGGCGGCGGGCGAGGGAGCCGGCCGCGGTGGCGCTGCGACGGGCGGGGATGCGGACGAGGCCGGAGAAGAGCGGCGCCAGGACCCTGGTGCGCGCCTGGGCGTGCAGCGCGGCGGTGTCGAGCGGAGCCGCGACGATGAACGGGAGGGGCTGCTCGCGGCTGCGCTCGAAGAGCTCGAGGCCCTCGGGCGCGGCGATCGTCCTGGCCCCGCCGCGGGCGATCCTGGCCCGGTCGGCCTCGCCGAGGCGGTGGCCCATCGCACTCTCCCCCTCCCACGGCCCCCAGGCGATCGAGGTGGCGGCGAGGCCCGCTGCGTGCCGCCGCTGGGCGAGGGCGTCGAGGAAGGAGTTGGCGGCGGCGTAGTTGCCCTGACCGGCATTGCCGAAGGTCGCCGCCCCCGCGGAGAAGAGGACGAACTCGGTCAGCTCGATCTCCCTGGTCAGCTCATGCAGGTTCCAGGCCGCCCCGGCCTTCGGCGCCATCACGGTCCGCAGACGCTCCGGGCTGAGCGACTCGACGGTGCTGTCGTCGAGGACGCCGGCGGCGTGAATGACGGCACCCAGCCGGTGCTCGGCGGGGATCGACTCGAGCAGCTCTCGCAGCTGCTCGCGCTCGGCGACGTCGCAGGCGATGATCCGTACCGCCGCCCCGAGCTCCTCCAGCCTCTGCCGCCAACTCTTTCGCCCCCGGTGCCTCGGGGCCGCGGCGGCTGGTCAGCAGCAGGTGGCGGGCGCCGTGCTCGACCACGAGGTGACGGGCGAAGAGCGAGCCGAGGGCACCGGTGCCGCCGGTGATGAGGACGGTTGCCTCGGGGTCGAGTGGCTTCGGCGCGCGCGCCTCGGTCCCGGTGCGGGACAGCCGCGCCGCCAGGGCCACCCCCTCGCGCAGGGCCAGCTGGGGCTCCGCCTCGATCGCGAGCACTGCCTCGAGCGCCGCCTCCGAGGCGTCGGAGCCATCCGTATCGACGAGGACGAAGCGGCCCGGATGCTCGGCCTGGGCGGTGCGGACCAGGCCCCAGACGGAGGCAGCGGCCGGGTCGGCGGACCCCCCCTCCCTGACGGCCATCGCCCCTTGCGTGACAAAGGCGATGCGGGTTGCCCCGCCCTCGGCGATCGCTGCCTGCAACGTTCCCAGGACCTCTTCGCAGAGACCGACGGCGCCGCTCGCGGCATCCAGCTCGGGCTCGGGGGCGAGCCGCACCACCTCGATTTCCTCCCCTCCTCCCTCGGGCAGCCTCTGCTCGACCCACTGGATGGCAAAGAGGGAGTCGCGCTCGCCCCGAGGAACGAGCTGGGCCGGGGGCAGCGAACGGGTGGCGAGGGAACCCACCGAGGCCAGCAGCTCCCCGGCGGGGTCGGCGATCGTCGCCGCGAACGTGTCGGCGCTGTGCCGCGTCAGGGCCAGCCGCAGCTTCGACGCCCCCCCGCGGTGGAGGCGAACGCCGCTCCAGGAAACGGGCGTGCGCACCTCGCCCTCGATCTCCTCGCCGGGAACGCCCGCCTCGAGCGCGGCGGCGAGCAGCGCCGGGTGGATCCCGAAGCGCCCGGCTTCCCGAACCTGCTCCTCGCCCAGCTCGACCTCGGCGAAGACCTCGTCGCCCCGCTGCCAGGCCGCCTTCACTCCCTGGAAGGCCGGGCCGTAGTCGAGGCCGAGAGCGGCGCTGCGCCCATAGAGGGAGTCGATCTCCAATGGCCGAGCCCCCGAGGGAGGCCACTCGCCGAGTCCCCGAGGCCCCTGGGAGGAAGCTGGGCCGAGACTGCCGCCGGCGTTGGCGGTCCACTCGCGGTCGGTGTCCCCCCGGTCCTCGGGGCGAGAGTGGATCAGGATCGAGCGGCTGCCGCCCTCGTCCGCCTCGCCGACGCTTACCTGAACCTGTACCGCGCCTTGCTCGGGCAGGATCAGGGGAGCCTCGAGGGTCAGCTCCTCGATCGCCTCGGCGCCACTCTGCTCCGCGGCCTTCAGCGCCATCTCCAAGAAGGCGGTGCCGGGCAGGATCGCGCTGCCGTGGACGGCGTGGTCGGCCAGCCAGGGGTGGGTCTTCAGCGAGAGCCGGCCGGTCAGCAGCCAGCCCCGCCCCTCTCCGTCCTGGCCCGGCAGCGAGATCGCGGCGCCGAGCAGGGGATGGTCGGAGGCGCTCTGGCCGTTGGCGCTCGCGTCGCCGGCGGCGATGGTGGGCTCGTTCCAATAGCGCTTGCGCTGAAAGGCGTAGGTGGGTAGGGGCACGCGCTCTGGCCTCTGCCCGGCGAAGAGCCGTTGCCAATCCAGTGGGGCGCCGTGGGCATGCGCCTCGGCGAGGGCAGTGGTGAAGCGGGCGAGCCCTCCCTCACCGCGACGCAGGGAGCCGATCGTCGCCACCGGGTCGTGCTCCTCGCCGCCGCGCTCGGCCGTTTCCTGCACCGCCAGGGTCAGGACCGGGTGGGGGCTGGCCTCGACGAAGACGTCGAAGCCGTCGCCGATCAGGGCCCGGACGGTCTGCTCGAAGCGCACCGGCTCGCGCAGCGACCGGTACCAGTACTCGGGCCCGAGCTCGCTGCCCTCCAGGGGGGTGGCGCTCATCGCCGAGTAGAAGGGGGTCGCCGCCGGACGGGGCTCGATCGGGGCGAGGTCGCTCAGCAGCTGCTCGCGGATCGCCTCGACCTGCGGTGAGTGAGAGGCGTAGTCGACGGAGATCGCCCGGGCGCGGATCGAGTCGGCCTCGCAGGCGGCGAGCAGCTCGCGCAGGGCCTCGGGCTCGCCGCTGATGACGGTCGCGGCGGGGCCGTTGACGGTGGCCAGCGAGAGGCGCTCCCCCCAGGGCTCGATGCGCGCGAGCGCCTCCTCGCTGGGCAGGGCGATTGAGACCATCCCGCCCTTGCCGGCCAGCTGGGTGAGCGCCCGACTGCGCAGGGCGACCACCCTGGCGGCGTCCTCGAGCGAGAGGGCGCCGGCCAAGTGCGCGGCGGCGATCTCACCCTGGGAGTGGCCGACGAGCGCCCCTGGCTGCACGCCGTGGAGCTGCCAGAGCCTGGCGAGGGAGACCATCGTCGCGAAGAGCGCCGGCTGGACGACGTCGACGCGGTCCAGGCCAGGCGCGCCCTCGACTCCCCGCAGGACGTCCTCCAGGGAGAAGTCGAGGAACGGGTCGAGGGCCCGGGCGCAGGCCTCGATCTGCTCGGCGAAGGCGGCGGACTCGCCGAGCAGCTCCAGGGCCATCCCCTGCCACTGGGAGCCCTGTCCGGGAAAGACGAAGGCGAGCTTGCCGCGCCCGGCCCGGGCCTGAACGACGCCGTTGTGGGGCTTGCCGGCGCCGAGGGCCGTGAGCGCCTCCAGCAGCTGCTCGCGACCGGCGCCGAGCGCGGTGGCGCGGTGCTCGAGGGTGGCCCGGGTGGTGGCGAGCGAGAAGCCGACGTCGACGGGGTCGAGCTCGGGATGCTCGCGAAGGTGGGAGGCGAGGCGCTTCGCCTGACCGCGCAGGGCCTCTGGGCTTTTCGCGGAGAGCGGCAGGGGGACGGCGGGCAGGGCGGGAACGCCTCGCTCGGGTCGCTCGGCCTCGACCGGCTCCTCGGCCGGCGCCTCCTCGAGGATCAGGTGGGCGTTGGTGCCGCTGACGCCGAAGGAGGAGACGCCGGCGCGGCGCGGGTGGCCGTTGGGCTCCCAAGGCTGCGCCTCCGCAAGCAACTCGACCGCTCCCGCGTCCCAGTCCACGTGCGGGGTCGGCTCGTCGACGTGCAGCGTCTTCGGCAAGACGCCGTGGCGCATCGCCATCGCCATCTTGATCACCCCGGCAACTCCCGCCGCCGCCTGGGTGTGGCCGAGATTGGACTTGACCGAGCCCAGGCGCAGCGGCTCTGCCTCGCCCCGGCCCTGGCCGTAGGTGGCGAGCAGCGCCTGCGCCTCGATCGGGTCGCCGAGGGTGGTGCCGGTACCGTGGGCCTCGACCGCGTCGACCTCGCCGGGCTCGAGGCCGGCGTTGGCGAGGGCCTGGAGGATCACCTTTTCCTGCGAGGGCCCGTTGGGGGCGGTGATGCCGTTGGAGGCGCCATCCTGGTTGGTGGCCGAGCCGCGGATCAGCGCCAGCACCTCGTGGCCGTTGCGCCGGGCGTCGGAGAGGCGCTCGAGCAAGACCAGGCCGGCACCCTCCGACCAGCCGGTGCCGTCGGCGGCGGCGGCGAAGGGCTTGCAGCGGCCGTCGGGGGAAAGGGCGCGCTGGCGGCTGAGCTCGACGAAGAGGGCCGGGTCGGAGAGGATCGTCACCCCGCCGGCCAGCGCGAAGCTGCATTCGCCGGTTCGCAGCGCCGCCGCCGCCAGGTGCATCGCCACCAGCGAGGAAGAGCAGGCCGTGTCGACGGTCACCGCGGGCCCCTCGAGACCGAGCGAGTAGGCGATGCGGCCGGAGAGGACGCTTGGCGCATCGCCGGTCAGGTAGTGGCCCGTCAGCTCCTCCGAGAACGTGGCGCTGCTGTTGTAGCCGGCGAGGCCCGCCCCTGCGAAGACCCCCGTCTGGGTGCCCCGCAGCAACTCCGGGTCGATGCCCGCGTCCTCCAACGCCTCCCAGGCGGCTTCCAGCAGCAATCGCTGCTGGGGATCCATCGCCAGCGCCTCGCGCGGGCCAATGCCGAAGAACTCGGCGTCGAAGCCGCCGACGTCCTCGAGAAAGCTGGCCCGGCGGACATAGCTGGTGCCGCGGTTGGCGGGATCGGGGTCGTAGAGAGCCTCGATGTCCCAGTTTCGATTCTCTGGGAAGTCCGAGACCGCGTCGGTGCCGGCGACGAGCACGCGCCATAGGTCGTCGGGGGAGTGCACGCCGCCGGGGTAGTGGCAGCCGATGCCGACGATCGCGAGCGGCTCGTCGCTGACCGCCGCGACCCGGGCCGAAGCGGCGGTCCCGACGCCTTCGGCCAACTCGCGCAGGTACGTCACCAGCGCGGCCGAGGTGGGGCGGTCGAAAAGCAGGGTCGAGGGCAGCTGCAGCTCGGTGGCGGCGTTCAGCCGGTTGCGGAGTTCGACCGCGCCCAGCGAGTCGAAGCCGAGGTCCTTGAAGGCGGCCCTGGGGTCGATCGCCTCGGCCGATGTGTGGCCGAGGACGGCGGCGACGTGCTCGGCCACCAGCGCCATGACGATGCCCTCGCGCTCGGCTTCGGCAGCCTCCGCGAGGCGGCTGGCCAGAGAACCTTTGACGATCGCCTCCCGGTGGGGCGCCCTGCGGACGATTCCCGTGTGCAGCGGCGACAGCTCGCCCTTGCGGGCCAGGGCCCGCAAGGCGGTCAGATTGAGCGGGGCGGCGACGGCCCAGGGCTGGGCGAGCGCGCGGACGCGCTCGAAGAGCTCCAGCCCCTGTGCGGCCGAGATCGAGAGAAAGCCGGCGCGGCCGAGGCGCGCCAGATCGGCCTCCCCGAGCGAATCGGCCGGCCCGCTCGTTTCCGACTCCCAGGGGCCCCAGGCGACAGAGCGGCTCCGCAGCCCTTCGATCTCGCGGCGCTGGGCGAGAGCGTCGAGGAAGGCGTTGGCGGCGGCGTAGTTGCCCTGGCCGGGATTGTTGAAGGTGCCGGCGATCGAGGAGAAGAAGATGAGCTCAGAGGGCTCCGACTCGCGGGTCAGCTCGTGCAGGTTCCAGGCAGCCTGGGCCTTGGCGTCGAGCACCCGATCGAGCTGCTCGGCGCTCATCGCCTCGACCAGGGCGTTGTCGAAGACCGCCGCCGCGTGGAGCACCATCCCGAGCGGATGCTCCGGCAGGATCGAGTCGAGCAGCTCCTGCAGCTGCTCGCGCTCGGCGACGTCGCAGGCGGCGACCCGCACCTCCGCCCCCAGCTGCTCGAGCTCCGCCGCCAGCTCCTTCGCGCCGGGCGCCTCGGGGCCACGGCGGCTGGTCAGCAGTAGGTGGCGGGCGCCGTGCTCGGCCACGAGGTGGCGGGCGAAGAGCGCGCCGAGGGCGCCGGTGCCACCGGTGACGAGGATCGTCCGCTCAGGGTCGAGAGGCTCCGGCTCGGCTTCATCGCGCTCGGCGCGGACCAGACGCGCGGCCAGGGCCACCCCCTCGCGCAGGGCCAGCTGGGGCTCCGCATCGATCGCGAGAGCCGCCGGGAGCGCAGCCCGCGAAGCCCCGCTGTCATCCGTGTCGACCAGGAGGAAACGACCCGGATGCTCGGCCTGGGCCGAACGGACGAGGCCCCAGGCGGAGGCGGCAGCGAGGTCGGGGGACTCCGCGGCCGTGACGGCAACCGCCCCCCGGGTGAGGAAGGCGACACGGGTCTCCTCGCCCGCCGAGATCGCCTCCTGCAGAGTGGCCAGAACCTCGGCGCAGAGGGCGGCGGCGGCACCGGCGGCGTCCAGCTCGGGGTCGGGAACGAGCTCCACGACCCCGGTTCCATCGGCCCCACCCGCGGCCGGGGTCTGCTCGACCCACTCGACGACGAAGAGGGAATCGCGATGCTCGTCGAGGGTGGCGGCCGCATAGACCTCAGAGGAAACGGGGCGCGAGGCCAGCGACACCGTGCTCGCCAGCGGCTCGCCGGCGGAATCGGCAATCCTGACGCTAATCGTGTCCGTGCCCGAGTAGGCGATGGCGACCCTCAGCTTGGTGGCACCGGCCCGGAGCAGTCGCATCCCCCTCCAGGCGTAGGGGATGCTCGGGCCCTGGGCGCCCTCTTCCTCCCCGGCG
Organism: uncultured Solirubrobacterales bacterium; assembly: GCA_963812145.1. GTDB lineage: Bacteria > Actinomycetota > Thermoleophilia > Solirubrobacterales > 70-9 > VAYN01. The sequence continues at coordinate 106,237 of CAWEUG010000001.1, read as the reverse complement.
ATCATCAGCGCGGGGTGAAGGGCGGCGTCGAGCAGCGCCGGGTGCAGCAGGAAACGCCCTGCCTCCCGAGCCTGCTCTTCGCCGAGCTCGACCTCGGCGAAGATCTCCCCCTCGCTGAACCAGACTTCCCTGACTCGCTGGAAGGCGGTGCCGTAGTCCATTCCGAAGTCGGCGGTCAGCTCGTAGAGACGCTCGATCGCTTCGGCCTTCGCTCCGGGGAACGCCGGGTCGATGTCGGTGCCCAGCTCGCCGCCGCGCTCGTGCATGGAGTCCATCTCCAGGGGCGTGGCTTCGGGAGGCGGCCACTCCTGCAACGACTCGGACTCTGCCAGTGCCGCCGCGCCGAGAACACCGGCGGCGTTGGCGACCCACTCGCGGTCGGGATCATCCCGGTCCTCCGGGCGGGAGTGGATCAGGAGCGAGCGGCTACCGGCCTCATCCGTCGCGCCGACGCTGACCTGAACCTGGATCGCGCCCTGCTCGGGCAGCACCAGCGGGGCCTCGAAGATCAGCTCCTCGATCGCCTCCGCGCCGCACTGCTCGGCCGCTTTAAGTGCCATCTCGACGAAGGCGGCGCCGGGCAGGATCGCGCTGCCGTGGACCCGGTGGTCGCCCAGCCAGGGGTGGGTCTGCAGGGAGAGGCGGCCGGTCAGCAGCCAGCCCCCGTCACCGTCGACCCCGCCCGGCAGCGAGATCGCGGCGCCGAGCAACGGGTGGTCGGAGACGCTTTGGCCAATCGCGCTGGCGTCGGCGGAGGCACTGGACTCCAGCCAGTAGCGCCGGCGCTGGAAGGCGTAGGTCGGAAGCGGGACGCGGCTTGCGTCCTGGCCGGCGAAGAGCCTGGCCCACTCCAGCGGCGCTCCGTTGGCCTGAGCACCGGCGAGGGCGCCGAGCAAAGTCGCGGCCTCGGGCCGGTCCTTGCGCAGCAACGGTTGCGTCACCGCCTCCTTGCCGGCGGCGGCGAAGCTGCCCTCGGCCATCGCGCAGAGCACCCCATCGGGACCGAGCTCCAAGCAGGTGGCAACGCCCTGCTCGGCGAGGTGGGCGGCGCCGTCGGCGAAGCGAACCGGCTCTCTTACCTGGGAGACCCAGTAGGCGGGGTCGGTGGCCTGCTCTGGGGTCAGCAGCTCGCCGGTCAGGTTGGAGAGGACCGGGAGCTGCGGGGGCTGGTAGTCGATGTCCTTCGCGACCGCGGCGAACTCCTCCAGCATCGGCTCCATCAGCTCGGAGTGGAAGGCGTGGCTGACCCGCAGGCGGGTGGTCTTGCGGCCTTTCTGCTTCCAGTGCTCGGCTAGCTCCAAAGCGGCTGATTCCTCGCCGGAGACGACGACCGAGTTGGGGGCGTTGATCCCGGCGATCGAGAGGCCCGCGGGCAGGTTTTTGGAGATCTCCGCCTCGCCAGCCTCGATCGCCACCATCGCCCCGCCCTCCGGCAGGGCGCCCATCAGGGCGCCGCGGGCGGCGATCAGCTTGCAGGCGTCGGGAAGATCGAAGACGCCGGCGATGTGGGCGGCGCTGAGCTCGCCGATCGAGTGGCCGAGCAGGTAATCGGGCTCCAGGCCCCAGGCTTGGAGCTGGCGGAAGAGCGCGACCTCGATCGCGAAGAGGGCCGGCTGGGTGAACTCGGTGCGGTCGAGCAGGGCGGCCTTCTTGCTTTTCTCCTTGGCGAAGAGGAGCTCCTTCAGGGAGCGGCCGAGCAACGGGTCGAGCTCGGCGCAGATCTCGTCCAGGGCGGCGGAGAAGGCGGGGAAGGACTCGTAGAGCTCCTTGCCCATTCCCGGGCGCTGGGCGCCCTGGCCGGAGAAGAGGAAAGCGAGCTTGCCCTCGCTCACCCGGCCCTGGACGAGGCCCGGGTGGGACTTGCCGGCGCCCAGGGCGGCAAGCGCGTCGAGCAGCTCCTCGCGGTTCTCGCCGAGCACGGTGGCGCGATGCTCGAGCGTCGCCCGGGTGGTGGCGAGGGAGAAGCCGACGTCGGTGGGGCTGAGCTCGGAGTCGGCTTGTAGGTGAGCGGCCAGGCGCACCGCCTGCTCGCGCAGGGCCTCGGGGCTTTTCGCCGAGAGCGGCAACGGAGTCAGCGGCAGGGCGGGAGCGGCGTCGCTCGGCGTCGGCTTCCCCGCCTCCTCGGCCGGCGCCTCTTCCAGGATCAGGTGGGCGTTGGAGCCGGAGATCCCGAACGAGGAGACCCCCGCCCGGCGGGGGTGGCCGTCCGGGTTCCAGGGCTGCGCCTCGCTCAGCAGCTCCACCGCTCCAGCGTCCCAGTCGACGTGCGGACTCGGCTCGTCGAGGTGCAGCGTCTTCGGCAAGACGCCGTGGCGCATCGCCATCGCCATCTTGATCACGCCGGCGACGCCGGCCGCCGCCTGGGTGTGGCCGATGTTGGACTTGATCGAGCCCAGCCGCAGCGACTCGCCCTGCGCGCGACCCTGACCATAAGTGGCGAGCAGCGCCTGGGCCTCGATCGGGTCGCCGAGGGTGGTGCCGGTGCCGTGGGCCTCGACCGCGTCGACCTCGGCCGGCTCCAGGCCGGCGTTGGCCAGGGCCTGGCGGATCACCTTTTCCTGCGAGGGGCCGTTGGGGGCGGTGAGCCCATTGGAGGCGCCGTCCTGGTTGGTGGCCGAGCCGCGAATCAGTGCCAGCACCTCGTGGCCGTTGCGCCGCGCGTCGGAGAGCCGCTCGAGCAGGATCAGGCCGACTCCCTCCGAGAACCCGGTGCCGTCCGCGGCGCCGGCAAACGACTTGCAGCGGCCGTCCGCGGCTAGACCCCGCTGGCGGCTGAACTCGATGAACGGCCACGGCGTCGACATCACCGTGACGCCGCCGGCCAGCGCCAGCGAGCACTCGCCTCCGCGCAGCGCCTGCGCGGCCAGGTGCATCGCCACCAGCGAGGAGGAGCAGGCCGTGTCGACGGTCATCGCCGGCCCTTCGAGACCGAGGGCATAGGCGATGCGGCCCGAGACGACGCTGCCGGCCGAGCCCACACCCTGGAACGCCTCCAGCTCGGCTGGGCCGGCCCCACCCTGCCAGTAGTCCTGGCGCATCACTCCGGTGAAGACCCCTGTGGCGCTGCCGGCAACGGACCCGGGGTCTATTCCCGCATCCTCCAGAACCTCCCAGGCCGCTTCCAGCAGCAGTCGCTGCTGCGGGTCCATCGCCTGCGCCTCGCGCGGGCCGATCCCGAAGAAGCCGGCGTCGAACTCGGCGGCGTCGGGAAGGAAACCGCCCTCGCGGCCGTAGCTGGTGCCGGGCTGGTCGGGGTCGGGGTCATAGATCCGCTCGAGATCCCAGCCGCGGTCCTCGGGGAAGGGCGCGATCGGGTTGGCGCCCGCGGCGACCAGCTCCCAGAGATCCTCCGCGGAGGCCACGCCACCCGGGTAGCGGCAGCTCATGCCGACGATCGCGATCGGGTCACCATCCCGAGCCGCAGCGAGGGGAACGGCGTGGTGACGCTCGATTCCCGCGGCCCGGTCGTGCAGGAAGGAGGCCAACTCGGTGGGATTGGGGTAGTCGAAGATCACCGTGGCGGGCAGCTCCAGCCCGGTGGCGCGAGCAAGCCGGTTGCGGAGGTCGACCGCGGCGAGCGAGTCGAAGCCGAGATCCTTGAAGGCGACCTTGGCGTCGATCGCCTCGGCGGAGGAGTGGCCGAGCACCGCGGCGGCGGCCTGGCCGCGGACGAGCTCGAGCATCGATGCCGGCGTCTGGGCCGAGTCCTCGGGCAGCGCGGCGATCAGCTCGCCCATCCGCACCTTGCCGGTGAGCGTCCGGGGGATGGTCTCGACCCGGACGAAATGCCTCGGCAGCTTGTGGGGGGAGAGGACGGCGGCGAGCTGCTCGCGGACAGCTCCGTCGGAGACAGTGACCCCCTCCCCGGCGCAGAGGAATGCCGTCACCCGTTCTCCGTCCGCCCCCTCGATACCGGCGACGGCGCAGTCCTCGATGCCGTCACAGGACAGCAGGATCTCCTCGATCTCGACCGGGTCGACCTTCTTGCCGGCGACGTTGATCCTGCGGTCGGCCCGGCCGGTGACGTGGAGGTTGCCGTCCTCGTCGAGATGGCCGACGTCGCCGGTCTCGCACCACCCTTCGGGGTCGAGCTCCTGGCCCAGGATGCGGTAGGCACGTCCCGGTGTCGAACGGCGCACCCTGATCGCGCCGGCCTCGTCCACCTCTACCTCGACCCCCTCGAGCGGCTTGCCGACCCCCTCTCCGACGCCGCCCGACGCGAGGGTGATCTGGCCACCCTCGGTGAGGCCGTAGTGCGCTCGCAGCCCGCTGCCCGCGAGCTGCCGCCAGCCCTCCACCAGCTCGGGCGGGACCGGCTCGCCCGCGGCGATGCAGCCGGGCATGCTCCAGCTGTCGGCCAGCTCGGCATCCGCCTCGAGGATCTCCAGATAGCGCCGAAAGAGAAAGGGCACGGAAAGCAGGAAGGCCGGCTGCCACTCGAGCGCGATCCGCCTGAACTCGCCCGGGTCCAGCGCCGAGCCGGTCAGCAGGACGGTCGCGCCACTCAGCAGCCCGGCGAGCACCCCGGCGCCGAAGCAGTAGAGGTGGGCGAGGGGGGTCGTGCACCAGACGACGTCTCCCTCGCCGTATCCCGCTGCCCGCGCCAGATGGCGGGCGTTGTCGAGCAGGCTCGCCCAGTCCAACTCGACGACCTTGGGTAGGCCGCTGCTGCCGGAGGTGCAGAGGCCGATCGACACGAGCTCGGGGCGGTCGGGGTCCTCGCCCGCCTGCACGAAGATCTCCTCGACGCGGCTGATCTCCCCGGCGGTCGCATGCTCGTCCGCCAGCAGCAGACTCCTGCCGAGCCATCCCGCCGAGACGATGCTCTCGACGTCGGTGACGGGATCGCCGACCACGCACACCCCACGCTTCCCGGCAAACGAGCCGGGCTCGATGACGAACAGCTGGGCGAGGTCGGCGTAGGTGCGCGTGACACTGCCGTCGCTGATCGCGATCCGATCCGGATCGCTGCGGGCCACCTCGAGGATCGCGGCCTGGAGGACTGAGAGAGGCGCGCAGCCGAAAGAGCCCATCTACCCCTCCTCGGCGACTATGGCCGGCGACGCACCCCCCGGCAACAGTCGGTCGAGCCACCGGGGCATCCACCAGCTGCGCTCGCCGAGTGCCTTCATCGTCGCCGGCACGAGCACGAACCTGATCAGGAAGGCGTCGATGAATACGGCAAGGGCCAGCGCCATGCCGGAAGCCCTGAGAGTCGAGAGCGGCGAGATGGCGAAGGCCAGGAAGACGGCGATCATGATCAGCGCCGCGCCGGTGACCACGTTGGCGCTGCGGGCGAGCCCTTCGGAGATCGCCAGAGAGGTGGAGCCGGTGCGCAGGTATTCCTCCCGCATGCGGGCGAAGATGAACACCTCGTAGTCGATCGCCAGGCCGAAGATGAGGATGATCGAGACCGGGATCAGGATCGTGTCGATGTAGCCCGGCCCACCGAGGAGGGAGTCGTTGAAGAGCAGCGACAGCAGCCCGAAGGTGGCGCTGACGGTGAGCAGGTTGAGCAGCGCCGCGATCACCGGCAGCACCAGCGAGCGGGTCACGAAGAGGAGGATCACGATCGTCACGATCGAGAGGACGAGGCGCGCCATCGGAGCCTGGCTGCGCAGATGGGTGTTGAGGTCGATCACGGTCGGGGCGACGCCACCGACGAGGACCTCGGCGCCGGCTTCCTTCTCGAGTTCGTCGGCGTGTACGTGGAGGCGATCCTGGGTGTCCTGGGCCGCCCCGGCATTGGGGTCGTCGCTGGGCACGATCAGCATCCGCGCCGCCGAGCCGCCGTCGCCGAGGTTGAGCAGGAAGCCGACCTGCTCCCGCTGTTTCTCCTTGCTGCCCTCCAGGCCAGCCAGGTAGAAGTAGCCCGACTTGAACAGGCCCGGCGACTGCACGTCCAGCTGATGGAACTGCCCCTTGCCGTCGGGCCCCTGCAGGCGCTGAACCCCCGAGTCGATCCCGCCCAGGGCATCGGTCAGCTGCGTCGACTTCTGCGCCCCCTGGCCGAGACCGCCGACCAGCTCCTCGGCGCCGGAGCCGATTTCACCCAAGCCTCCCGCCAGGCGCTCGGCGCTGTCGGTCAGCTTCCTCAGCCCGGGCGAGAGCTGCTCCCCCCCTTCGGAGAGTTCGATGATCCCGTCGGAGACGTCGTGGCTGCTGGCCGCCAGCCGGCGCAGCCCGCGATCGAGGCTGTTCGCGGCTTTCGCGAGTTTGGCCATGCCCTCTTCGCTCTTGTGACCGCTCTTGGCCTGACGCGCCGCCAGGTAGAGGCCGAGGTTGAACTGGTGCTGGGCGTGCTCGATTCCCGCCTGGACTCCGGAGGCCTCGGTCCCTTCTTCAGCCCCGGGGGGCGCTGCGCCCAGGCCCTGGCTCGCTTCGGCGACCGCGGCGACCGCGGCGGCGTACTGCGGATCGTCGCGACCTGCCGTCATCCGCTGCAGCGCCAGTTGCGCCGCGGCAAGACGTTCCACGCTGGTGCGCACCGCTTCGGGCAGCCCGGTCAGGTCCTCTTCGCCGACGTTGAGGGTGTTTTCGAGCACGCGCGAACCCGACGCCGCTTCGCCCGCCTGCTCCTCGGCTTCCTTCAGCGCCTTCGCGAGCTTGCCCGCACCGTTGCTCGACTTCGTCGTCCCCGCGGCCAACTTCCCACTCCCGGCGCCGGCTCGTTCGAGCCCTCCGTCGAGCTTTTCGGAGCCCTGAGCTGAGTCCCGCAGGCCATTGGCCAGGAGCCCCGAGCCCTGATGCGTCTCGCTTATCGCGGAGTCGATCTGCTGGGCCCCTTCCCTGGCCCCGAACAGCCCCTCGCTGCTGGCCTTCGAGCCGGTCTTGACCCTGGAAACGCCCTTGCCGAGCCGGGCCAGGCCACGCTGCTGGGCGTCGAGACCGGGCCCGAGCTTTCCGAACTGTTTGGTGGTGCGGTAAAGGGGTGAGAAACCAGCCATCGTCGCCACACCGGGATCGGCTTCGACGCGATGCTGGAAGGCGGCCAGCGCTCGCATTCGCTTGGGCGTCGTGACCGGGCCGTCGTCGGTCGTCATCACCACTTCGAGAGGCGCGACCCAACCCGGCCCGAGCGTGCGCTGGACGTCTTCATGCTGGATCCGGCTCGGGTTGTCCGCCGGCAGCTCCACGGCAGCGCCGATCTTGGTCTTGAGAGTGAACGACCAAACGGCACAGAGGAAGAGGGCAAAGGCGACACCGAGCACCATCGCCGGCCGGCTCGCCAGGCGCCCGCTCCAGCGCACGAACAGGCCGCCCTCGCGCTTGCGCGGCGGCAGCGACCAGCGATCGAGATGCTTCCCCGCCATCATCAGGATCGCCGGGGTGGTCAAGAGCGCCGAGAGAACGCTGAGGATCGAGGCCGCCGAGACGGCGAGCGCAACCGAGCTGATGGTCGCACTCGAGAGCGCCAGCCAGGCGACTGCCATGGCCAGCACCAGCCCGCACCCCGCCGGAACGATCGAGCGACCGGCGGCGACTACGGTCCCCTGCACCGCAGCCTCGATATCGCCGCCACGCTCAAGCTCTTCACGGAACCTCGAGACGACCAGCAGCGAGTAGTCGACGCCGAGGGCCAGCCCGAACATGCCGGCGGCGCCGACGGCGAAGGAGTCGATCCGGATCGCCTCAGTGGAGAGATCCAGCACCCCTTTGGTCGCACCGACGACCATGGTGCCGATGACGAGCGGCAGCGCCGCTGCGAGGAAGGAGCGGCAGACGAACAGCAGGACGATCAACAGCGCCGGAATGGCCAATCGCTCAGCGCTCTTCGAGGCGTCGTCAGCGGCGACCCGCAGAGCGTCGCCGAGGACCAGGCCGCCCGCGATGCTGCTCCGAACCGGCGGCGAGGTCTCGCGGACGAGGCGATTGACTTCTTGAAGCGGGTTGTCGGACGTCGGGTTCCGAGGCTGGCCGACGCTGACCAGGAGCGCCGCGGCTCCCCGCTCCGGCCTCAGGCCACCGATCGTCCGGCCGGAGCCCCACGGCGAGTTGACCAGCGTGTCCGGGATCGCTTCGAGACGTTTCACCAACGCCGGGCCCTGCCGGTCGACAGCCGCCTCGGGCCCGTGCAGCAAGACGACGACGGTGGCGTCGCTGCCGAACTCGCGCAGCGAGATCGTGTGCTCCTGTTCCGCCTCAGAGCCCTGGACGAAGATCGGCGAGGAGGCGACCTTCTCCCCGACCCCACTCCCCTGTAGCGACAAAACCCCGAGCACCGCGAACCAGACGACGACGACCAGGCGCGGCCGCCGCGTTACCAGTCCGGCGGCGCGCTCGAGCGGCGTCCGGCGACGGCGCGCCGGGCGAGGAGCCGACCCCGCCATCCTCAACCGTTTTTACAGATCTCGGGGGTGGTTATCGGGATGCGCATCTGGCGATAGGCGCCGCTGTGCGCTTCGAAGGTGGCGGGTGCGAAGAGTCGCTGCGCCTTTCCTTTGATGCAGAGGTCTCGATCCAGGGTGAGGAAACCGCGCTTGCCGGCGGCGAATTCCATCGTGAAGAGCGATAGCGGCATGTCCGGCAGATCCTCGAACCCGTTCGCGACCCGGCCGTTTTTGGTCGAGGCGGTGCTGCGGAGGTTGAATTCGGTGCCTTCACCCTTCAGGTTCGTCCAGAGGTCGGGTTCTCCGTCTCCACGCGGCTGCACGGCATACACCGATCCCTTCAGGGACTTGTCCAGCAACCGCGTCCGGCCGAAGCCGGTGCCGACCCGCGCTCCCTTCGGGCAGTCGCCCTTCAGGGCCTCTGCCCGCGGGCAGAGTTCCCGCAGATTCGCGGCGCTGAATTTGACCCCGTCGGGCAAGAGGAGACCGAGCGAGCGCATATTCGCTTCGCCCTTGCGGCCTCGCATCGAGATCCGCAGGCCGGGATGGCCATGGCGATGCAACTGCGTCCGGTCGGTCAGCGCCAGCGATAAGGAGGGTTTGAACGGCAGGTCGATACAACCTCGCACCGAGAATTCGCGGCTCGGGTGGACGACGACGCCTTCCGTCGACTGGATGGTCGCGGTCACGCGCTTTGGCGTGCACGAGGTGGGGGCGGTGAGGAATCCCGGCCGGTTGATATCCAGGCTGATCCGCTGAAAGCGGATCGGGACGCCTTCGAAGGTCTGCGGCAGAGTTTCGGTCTGGGTCGAGACCTGACCCGTCTGCGGGTCCAGCTTCATCGCCGCGCGAACGACGAAGGTTCCGAGGTGAAACGGCCCGATGTTGAGGTGGAAGATCATCGCGAGCCCGAACGGATCGCCGTGGTAGGGGCCGGTGAGGTGCGCGTCCCCCGCTACCTCGGCGGTCTGGGAGCCCGATCCGATGTCGATGAAGGCATCGCCGATCTTGCTCGCGGCGGTGCAGGAGCCGGCCTGGACGGCGGCCTCGGGGCACGCCGTGACGGAACTCAGGCTGGCGCTCAGCCCCGCCGGCAAGGCGGTGCTGAAGCGACTGGTCGACTGTTCGCCGTCTTTGCGGCCGATGACCGTGGAGAAGGAGGTCGGGCGCCCGGCGCGCCGCGAGGAGAGCCCGATGTCCAGCGAGGGAGCGAACGGCGCCGGCGCTCCGCAGCGGGTGCCGGGACGCGGGCCCACCATGGCGCCGCCCGAGACCGTCACCGGGGGGGTGCCGCTGTAGGGGGTCATCGTCGCGGTCACCGTGGTTGGACCGCAGGTCAGTGGCGTCACGAGCAGCGCCCTGGGCCCGCCGTCGAAGTGCATCCGCAGATGGTCGAGGGGAATCTGGGGCATGTCGCTGAGAACCGTCGTAAGCCGGCCGGTGACGGGGTCCGGGCGCATCGCCCCGACGAACTTCGATTCGATTCCTTCGCCGGCGGCGACGACGAAAAGTCGGAAGCGGGCGTCCGGACGTTCCTCGCCGATGTAGACGCGACCGATCAACGGCTCGGCCAGCTGCGCCGCGCCGATTTCGACCGTGCCCACTTTGGCCGAATGCGGGCAGACGGCCGGTTCGTCGCTCCCGAGCTTGAACTCGGCATCCGTGCAGGCGTTGAACTGGCTGGCGGTCCCGAGCGAGATGCCCATCCCCGCCGGCAGTTCGAGGCGGGCGCTTCTGAGTTGCGCGTTCACCCGCCCGTCAGGGTCGTTGTTCTGCGGGAAGGTCTGGTCGATGTCGATGCCGGTCGGCGTGTCCGCGACCGGATTTTCCAGTTGGTAGGCGATCCCCGGCGAGAAGGGAAGATCCTGACAGCCGACCAGAGGCGTGCCGGTGCTGGCCACGCCGCTATACCACTCGTTCTGATGCTCCCAGGTGCGTTCGCGAATCCCGATTTCAAGCGGGCCATCGCACGTGGTGGGGAGGGTGAGCAAGGCCCGTCGCGGGGCCGGAGTCTCTCCTTCGGGCACTTTCTGGTGATCTGCGGGCACACCCCAGAATTCGAAGTAGCTTTCGATGACCGGTCCTTCGAGACTGAACTCGGGCAGGCCATTGAGGCTCGTCGTCAAGCCGAAGTCGGCGGGGCGCAGACGACCGGAGAACTTCAACCGAAGGCCGAGATTGACGACGCCGAAGGCGGCCACCTCCCCGGGGGCCGGTTCGAGGTTGTAGACCGGAATTTCTGACGTTCCGCTATCGCGAATGGCGACCAGGTTGCCGACCTGCGCCTGAAACGGACACACTTCTATTTCCCCGATGAGCTCTTCGAAGAAATTGTTGGCGCGGTCGAACCGCTCTCGGGGGCAAACGGGCACGCTCCCCGGATCGCCGCTCATCCCCGGCGGGAAGTCGATCACCGTGTCCTTGCTGCTCTCCGGCACTCCGCCGGTTTCCGGGATCTTCACTTTCGTGATCATGCGGTCCGGGTGGGCGCCGGCTCGGTTCTCCGGGTTGCCGGCGCTGTCGAGCACTTCCAGCTTCAAATTCTCGGGAGGAATCGGCACGTCTGCGCTTGCGGCCGGCGCGCCGGCGCAGAGACTCAGCGACACCGTCAGCCCGATCAATGCAGAGCGCGCCGCGCGAACGTTCATTTTCCGCTCCTCAGGGTGAATCCGGTCTTCTTCGTCAGCCGCTGCGCCGGCATCTGCAGAACCAGGCGAACCTGCAGATCGTGCCCGTGCGTCAGGCTCTTCCGTCCCGCTCCCGTCAGCCGCAGCTGCAGGCGCACGGCGCCGGCGCTCTTGGCCTTGGCGCTGCCGGCGACGACGGTCTGCTTGCGCGAGCCGATTCGCGCCTGCCCCTTTGCCAACAGCTTCCCCGCCGCCGGAACTTCGACCAGCAGCATCGTGCGACCGTTGCCGACCAGCTGCCGCCGGGCCACCGCGTCGATGTCAGCGAGATCGATTCTGGCCTTGCCGGCGTCCGCGGTGGGCGTCGGGCGGCGGGCTGGGCTGGGTTTCGCAGCTTCCTCGCAGGCCGCTCCTTGGCAAACGGCTTCGGCAACCGGTTCCGCGAACCCACCACCGACACGGGCCGCGTAGATGTCGAGTTCGCCGCCGTCGCGATCAAGGGTGCCCAGGGTCGCCCCGGTTCTGACGAACACCGTGCTGCCATCCGCCGTGCCGCCGAGGTACTCGCCCGAAAAGCCCGGCGTCCCGGCGCTGAGGAGACCGAGGCCGCCGGCTTGCGTCCACTCATAGACGTCATCCGCTTCGTTGTGATCCTGGGGGAGGAGCTGCTCGGCGGTGCGGAAGAAGATCCGCTGGCCGATGTCGGGGCCACTCGGGACGCTGGTGATCAGGTGCGCGTCGAAAGCGCCGTTGCCCCGCCCTTCGAGGCCAGTCGACACCTGTGTGTAGCTGTCGGCGACGGAGTCGTACCTGTAGAGATCCACTTTTGCATCGGTGTCTCCGACGCCGAGTTGCGACGGCGTCTCGAAGAGCACGTAGCGCCCGTCCTCGGACGCTTCGAAGCTCTGTTCCGAGTCCGAGGGGGAGGCGATGAAATGCAACCCCTGACTGTCCGCCAGGTAGAGGTTCCGTTTATATTCCTCCGCCGTTCCCTGTCCGGGGAGAAGCTGTCCGATGACGGAGAAGTAGACACGCGATCCATCGTCGGATGCGCGCAGCCTGAAGTCCGGGCTGGGGACGGTGGCACCCGGCGCCCGCAGGGAGAGCAGGCTGAGATCGCCGCTGGCAGTGTCGTAGCGGTAGAGGTCCAGTTCGGCATTTGCGTCGTCGTTCGTGAGCCGCTCGGCGGTGACGAGCAACGCGGCGGAGCCGCTCGGTGTAACACGGTAAATTTCGACGTCCGCAGCAGGACCGCATTCTGGATCGGGCAGGGTGCACTGGGAGGCCGAAATCTCGGTGGTGTGCCCTCCGGCTCGCAGGTAGGCCCGCAGTTTCGGTCCGCATTCGGGTTTGGCGGTGAAGAAAACCCGCTGCCCGTCAGTCGAGACGCCGCCGCCGTATAAAGAGCCGCATGCCGACACCAGGGTGCCGTCGTCGTTGACGTCGACCAAGCGAAGCGTCGAATCGAAGCTTTCGTAGAGAGATGCACCTTCGGTGCGAGCCGCGTCCGCAGGGAGCAGATGGGCTTTGGTCCGAAAGAAGACCCGCTGCGCGTCTTCGGAGGCGAAGCGGAATTCGCCGTCCCCTTCTTGCCCTTCGCCCGGCGGGACTTGGTCGTCCATCACGACGAGCTGCGTGGAGGTTCCGTCGATCCTGCTGGCGAACAGAGCCAGGCCAGACGACGGCGGGGGAAGGGTGGCCCCCGAGATCAACATCGTGATCTCGGGGTCGAACGCGAACAGCCCTTCGTATCCGAGGAGCAGGCCTACGCCCGTTGCGGTTTCGGGGTACGGAAACTCGAATGGGGCGCTCGCCCAGCCGCCGGCGCCGCGCTGACCCACGTTGACCGTGAACACACCCCCATAGGAGGCACCTTCCAGGGCGTTGATGCTTTCATAGGCCAGCCGATCCCCCGACGGCGATATTTTCCGGATCGGATTTCCTCCGAAGCCGGCGTAGATACGCGCGGGGGTGATTGCGGGTGGAGTCACCAGCTCCCAGGCGCGGCCGTAGCCGGGCACCCCGGGCGCAACCGGGTCCGGGGTGCCGAGAATCGGCGGCGCCGCGGCCGCCGGCGCGGCGAGGAGGAGGCCGGTGAGGACGAAGGCGATGGCGATCGGCGCGCAACGGCCGCGCACCCTGTACCGAGCGTTGTGCCTTCCGATCGTCGACCTGCTGTCCCCAACCGATTCCACTTTTCTCCCTTGCACTTCGAAAAGAAACCGCACCCGCCCCTGCGACGAGTGCAGGCAAGGTACGAGCCCTCGCCTAACCGTTCAACGATTAGATACAAAGCTGCAACTAACCCCACCGGTCTGACGCGCCTGGGCGCGGTGCAGCTCCGCGTCCTCGGTCGCTTGCGTGCAGAGCACGCGGCGCTCACTGCGTCCTTGATCTGCTTGGCCCAGGCGCGTCAGGCGGAGATTGGGAAATCGTCTTCGACCGAAGACAAGGCCCAGTCGGCGCCGGCGCCGCGCAGCTGCTCGACGGTGTAGGAGCCGGTGGCGACGCCGGCGACGCGGATGCCGGCGCCGTGGCCGGCCTTGACGTCGCGCGGGGTGTCGCCGACCGCGATCGTGGCGGCGAGGTCGAGGGCGCTGTCGGAGACGACGGCGCCGCGCTCCAGGGCCCGCTTGGTCAGCTCGGTGCGGTCGCGGGAGTCGGAGCCGTAGCCGCCGAAGGCGAAGTAGCGGTTGAGGTCGCCGCGGGCGAGCTTGATCTGGGCGGCGGCCTCGATGTTGCCGGTGACGATGCCGAGCAGAACCCCCTGCTCGACCAGGCGCGGCAGCAGCGCCTCGATCCCCGGCATCACCCGGTAGCCCGCGGACTCGGCGACCGCGTCGGCGAGATGGCTGAGGTAGACGCCGATCGCCTGCGCCCGCTCGGCCTCGCTGCCGTCGCGGCCGATCACCTCGCGGAAGACGATCGCGGCGATTTCCGGGTCGGTCATGCCGGCGTGGGTGTGCTCCTCGATGTTGGCGTCGATGCCGTGCAGATCGCGGAAGGCGCGCTGCCAGGCGACGGCGCCCGCCCCGCCGGTGACGAGAAGGGTGCCGTCGATGTCGAAGAGGGCCGTCTTGATCACGACGGCGAACCTAGCGCGGGATGCTGCTGGCGCGCAGGTGGGCGCGGCGCGGGCTCCGACCCCGGGCCGAGGCGACCGCGTCGCCGTGGGAGAAGCGGCGATGCCGGCCCCGGTGGCGGCCGAGGCGCGGCTTGCCGGGCTGGTCGAGCGCCGCGGCGGCGTCGCTACCGACGACCGCGTGCAGCGCGGCGGCGGCGTTGGCGGGGCCGCCGATGCCGGTCAGCGCGGCGCTGAAGGTACCGGCGTCGCCCTTGACGCGGAGCCGGGCCGTTTTGGTTCCGGCACTGTCGGGCGTGAAGCGGATGCGGACCACGCATTCGTCGCCGGGATCGAGCGTGGAGCCGCTGCAATCCTCGCCGGAGAGCGAGAACTGGTCGAGGTCGGCGCCGACGATCGTCGCGCTTGCGAGGTCGATCGAGCTGCCGCCCTCGTTGCGGACCGCGAAGGATTGCGGCGCGCTCTTGACCCCCGCGGCAACGGAGCCGAAGTCATGATGGCCAGAAGGCGCGAGCGTGACCGCGGCAGCGACGCCTTCGCCGCTCAGGGACACCATCGCGCCGCCTTCGCTATCGCCGAAGAAGGCCAGGCGAGCCAGCTTGGGTCCGGCGCTCTGCGGGGTGAAGCGAATATGGGCCAGGCAGCTGCCGGACGGCATCAACGGGGCGCCAGAGCAGCTCTCGTCCAGCAGCTGGAAGCTGCCGGCGTCACCGCCGGCGATGATCCCGATGAAGAAGGAAGTCGGGACGTTGCCGCTGTTGTGGACGATGACGGTCTGAATCGCGCCGGTCGAGCCGACGGTCACCGCGCCGAAGTCAGCGGGATTCGGGAAGGCTTCAACGACGGGGCGGCCGCCTTCTCCGGAGAGGTTGGCGGTGAAGTTCTCGCCGTTGGCGCTGACCTGGATCTGCGTCGCGAAAGAGCCGGCTTCGTTCGGGCCGAAGCCGACTTCGATCGAGCAGGTATCGCCCGGCGGCATCCAGCGACCCCAGCAATTGCTGTTGCCGAACCAGAAGCCGTTGGAGTTGCCGCCACTGAAGTTCAGCGACCCGACCTGCGCCGCTGCCTCGCCGTCGTTTTCGAGCTGGAAGGTCGTCCGCCCGGCTTCCGAGTGGATCGGCAGCAGGCCGAAGTCGTGGCTGCCGGGCTGGAAGGAGAAGTGGGGACGAGCGCCGACCCCCGAGATTTCGAAGCTCTGGTCGGGGTGGCCGTTGAGCTGGAAAGCGAGCGCGGCATGCCGTTCGCCGGCGTTGCTCGGCAGGAAGCTGACCCAGGCCGCGCACTGCTGGCCGGGCTGCAGGGAAGCGCCGTTGCAGCTGGAGCCGCCGAGGTTGAATTCACCCGCGTCGGGGCCGGAGATCAGGGTCTTTTCGATCCATGCCTCCGCTTCGCCCGCGTTGGTGACGACGAATTCCTGCGTCTGTGACTGGTTGCCGATCGTCGTCGTCGGCAGGACCGCCGGCGAGGGCGAGATCGTCAGCGCCGGGTCGCCTTCGGGCAGCGGCGCTGCGAGGCTCGAGGCCGGTAGGACGAGCGCGGCGAGGGCGATCGCGAGGAGGGAGAGGACGATGGCGCCGGCAGGCCGCGGCAGGGCATTGGTCTTGGTCATGTCGCCCCATCGGAAAATCGTCCAGGCGGACTTGACATTGACCGGAATCCTTCAACCTCTCCCTACTTTTGGGGTCCGATCGCCCCGGCCGGCCCCATTTTTGGGTGCGCCCGGACAGGAGGGTATTAGTGCTCGGACTCGAGCAGATCGCGCTGGCTGAGCGTGTAGAGCAGGCCCAGCGAGGGCAGGACGAGCAGCGCGGCGAGGGCGAAGACGATGAAGACGGTGACCAGGGTCGGGTCGGGCGCCGCCGCCTGGTCGATCCGCAAAGAGGTCGGGAGCAAATAAGGAAACTGCGCCACCCCCCACCCCCAGATCACGCTCACCACAGCCCCCGCCGCCAGCGGCCGCAAAAACCCCCGGCCGATGGGCCGATTTCCCACGTCATGCGTGGGATTTCGGCCCATCGACCCCCGCAGGAGCACCGCCAGAAGGGCGAGGCCGCAGATCGCCGAGGCGATGACCAGCGGCAGGCCCTGGTCGACGAGGCGGTCGAAGACGTAGCGGGCTTCGGCGTGCAGCTCGACCAGGCCCGCCGCGGCCGCGACGCCGGCGACCGCCGCGGCGGCCAGCGCCCGCCGCACGAAGTAGCGCTCGAGGTCCGCCTCCCCCGCCCGGCGCGCGTCGCCGACCAGGAAGACGGCCGCGAGGTAGGCGCCGGTGGCGACGAACATCGCCCCGGTCAGCAGCGGCAGCGGCTGCAGCCAGCTCGAGAAGGCGTCGCCGTTGCCGGCGGCCGGGACGTTGCCGGAGGCGATCGCCCCGACCGTGGCGCCCATGAAGAACGGGGTGAGGACGGAGGAGAGGGCGAAGGTCGCACCCGCCGCGCGCCGCGCCTGCAGCCCCTCGATCGACTTGCGAAAGGCGAAGCCGCAGCCACGCAGGACGATCCCCACCGCGGCCAGGGCTATCGGCACGTAGAGGGTCGTGAAGACGGCGCTGAAGGCGGTCGGGAAGGCGGTCCAGAGGACGACGAGGACGAAGATCAGCCAGACGTGATTGGCCTCCCAGACCGGCGTCAGCGAGCGCTGGATCAGCGCCCGCGGCCGCTCCCCCTTCTCCGCGTCGCCGGCAATCAGGTCCCAGAACCCGCCGCCAAAGTCAGCCCCCCCAAACAACGCATAGAACGTCACACCCACCCAAAGAATCCCCGCCGCAACGTCAGCCTTGCTCATACGCCCCACCCCTCCATGAGGCCGATGGGCCGATTTCCCGCGTCATGCGTGGGATTTCGGCCCATCGGCCTCATGGTGCCTCCGCGGGGGGCGCGTAGGGCGTGCCTTCGGGGTCGGCGGCGCCTTCGCGCCAGCGGCGCGACATGCCGCGCAGGACTTTGATCGCGATCGTGCCGATCCCGGCGTAGAGCAGCAGCACGGCACCGAAGCCGAACCAGATCCCGTCGGCCTGCGTCACCGCTTCCTCGGTCCGCATGTAACCCTGGACGATCCACGGTTGGCGACCGACCTCGGTAACGATCCAGCCACACCAGAGCGCTAGCACCGCACCCGCTCCGGAGACCGCGACCGCGCGCAGGAACCAGGGCGTCCGGGGGATGTCGCGCCGTTTCCACCAGACGAAGGCGAGCCAGGCAGCAAGCGCCAGCAGGGCGCTGCCGATCCCGACCATCGCGTCGAAGGCGAGGTGCAGCAGGGTGTTGGCCGGCGGCCGCTCGTCGACCGGGATGTCCTCCAGCCCGATCACCTCGGTGTCGGCGCTGAAGCCGACCAGGAAGGAGTCGAGGTCGGGGATCGGGATCGCCCACTTGACGCCGTCGTCGGTGCAGATGCCGCCGACGTACTCGGTCTGGTGGCTGCCGGTCTCCTGGATGCACTCCATGCCGGCGAACTTGGCCGGCTGGTGATCGGCGACTTCGCGGGCCGCGGTGTCGCCGACGAAGAGCTGGATCGGGGTGACGATGCAGCCGATCGTCAGCGGGATCAGCAGCCCCAGACGGTGCAGGCGATCGCGCCGGCCCTTCAGCATCCCGACCGCGTAGATCGAGGCGACCAGGAAGGCGGTGACCATGTAGGCGGCGAGGATCATGTGCGGCACCTCGTAGCCCGTCGCCGGGTTGAAGAGCACCTCGAGCGGATCGGTGTCGATGACCTTGCCGGCGGCGTTCAGCGTGAAGCCCTGCGGCTGGTTCATCCAGGCATTGGCGGCGACCACCGAGAAGGCACCGCCGATCCCGGTGATCGCCATCGGCACCCCCGACCAGAAGTGGACCCAGCCGGAGAGTCGCTTCCAGCCGTAGATGTAGATCGCCAGGAAGATCGCCTCGATGAAGAAGAAGATCCCCTCGATCGCGAAGGCGATCCCGAAGACGGAGCCGAAGCGGCCGGTGAACTCGGGCCAGAGCAGCCCGAACTCGAAGCTGAGCACGGTGCCGGTGACGGCCCCGACCGCGAAGGTGACCGCCATCGCCTTCGACCAGCGCCGGGCCAGCTCCATCGCGTCCTTGTCGCCGCGTTTGAGGCCCAGGTAGTTGGCGACCAGGATCGTCGCCGGCAGGGCGACGCCGATGCACGAGAGGACGATGTGGAAGCCGAGCGTGAACGCCATCTGCTCGCGCGCGGCGAGCAGGTTGGATGCCGACGCGGCCACTGGGAGCGCGTCGAGCAGGAACATGAGGGTGACCCTACTCCGCCCTGCGGGCGTTGCGGTAGCGGCGGATCAGCGCGTTGGTCGAGCTGTCGTGGCGCAGCTTCGGCTCCCTGCCGGACTGCAGCTCGGGGATGATCTTCACCGCCAGGACCTTGCCCAGCTCGACCCCCCACTGGTCGAAGGAGTCGATGCCCCAGACGGCGCCCTGGGTGAAGACGCTGTGCTCGTAGAGGGCGACCAGCGCCCCGAGGGTCGACGGGGTCAGGCGCTCGGCGAGGATCGTGTTCGAGGGCCGGTTGCCCTCCATCACCCGGTGCGGCACGACCGCCTCCGGAGTCCCCTCCTCGCGCACCTGCTCGGGCGTTTTGCCGAAGGCCAGCGCCTCCCCCTGGGCGAAGACGTTGGACATCAGGAAGTCATGGTGGTCGCCGAGCGGGTTGTTGGAGTTGCAGAAGCCGATGAAGTCGCAGGGGATCAGCCGCGTCCCCTGGTGGATCAGCTGGTAGAAGGAGTGCTGGCCGTTGGTCCCCGGCTCGCCCCAGTAGATCGCCCCGGTGTCGTAGTCGACGTGGGCGCCGTCGACGGTCACGTGCTTGCCGTTGGACTCCATCGTCAGCTGCTGCAGGTAGGCCGGGAAGCGGTGCAGGTACTGGTCGTAGGGGAAGACGCCGCAGGTCTGGGCGCCGAAGAAGTCGGAGTACCAGACCGAGAGCAGCCCCATCAGCATCGGCAGGTTGGCGGCGAGCGGGGTCTCGCGGAAGTGCTCGTCCATGGCGTGGAAGCCAGCCAGCATCTCGGCGAAGCGCGCCGGGCCGATCGCCAGCATCGTCGAGAGCCCGATCGCAGAGTCCATCGAATAGCGACCCCCGACCCACTCCCAGAAGCCGAACATGTTGGCGGTGTCGATGCCGAACTTCGAGACCTCGTCGGCGTTGGTGGAGACGGCGACGAAGTGCTTGGCCACCGCCGCCTCGTCGCCGCCCAGCCCGGCCAGCGCCCACGCGCGGGCGGAGCGGGCGTTGGTCATCGTCTCCAGCGTCGTGAACGTCTTCGAGGAGATCACGAAGAGGGTCTGCTCGGGGTCGAGGTCGCGGGTCGACTCGACGAAGTCGGTGCCGTCGACGTTGGAGACGAAGCGGCAGGTCAGCTCGCGGCGGGAGTAGTGCTTGAGCGCCTCGTAGGCCATCACCGGGCCAAGGTCGGAGCCGCCGATGCCGACGTTGACGACGTTGCGGATCGGCTTGCCGGTGTGGCCCACCCACTCGCCCGAGCGCACCCGCTCGCAGAAGTCGCCCATCCGATCGAGCGTCTCGTGGACCTCCTTGACGACGTCGACGCCGTCGACGAGCAGCGAGCGGTTGCGCGGCATCCGCAGCGCCACGTGCAGCACCGCGCGGTCCTCGGAGACGTTGATGTGCTCGCCTTCGAACATCGCTTCGCGGCGCGCCTCGACGCCGCGCCGGCGGGCCAGCTCGCCGAGCAGCAGCAGCGTCTCGTCGGTGATCCGGTTCTTCGAGAAGTCGAGATGGAGGCCGGCGCCGTCGGCGATCAGGCGCTCGCCGCGCTCGGGGTCGGCGGCGAACAGCTCCCGCAGGTGGATGCCGGCGATTTTCTCGTGGTGACTCTGCAGGTCGGCCCAGGCGGGCTCGTCGCGCAGCGGCGCCAGGTCCGTCACCCGGCCTTGACCCCGCGCTGAGCCTCGATCGACTTCAGCAGCTCTTCCCAGGACTTGTTGAAGCTCTCTTTGCCCTCGCTCTGGAGGCGCGCCGCCAGGGCGGCGACGTCGATCCCGGCCGTCTCGAACTCCTTCAGCACCTGCTCGGCGTTGCCGCCGTCGGCGGGCATCAGGTCGCCGACCTCGCCGTGGTCGGCGAAGGCCTTCAGCGTCGGCTCCGGCATCGTGTTGACCGTGAAGGGCGAGGCGAAGGCCTCGATGTAGAGCGTGTCGGAGGCGTCGGGGTCCTTGGTGCCGGTACTGGCCCAGAGCAGCCGCTGCGGGCGGGCGCCCTCGTTCATCAGGCGCTGCATCCGCGGCGAGTCGAGCAGCTCGCGGTAGGCGACGTAGGCACGGCCGCCGACAGCGACGCCGAGCCGGTTGACCAGCTCCTCGGGCACCTCCTCGGCGACGGCGACGTCCCAGCGACTCATGAAGATCGAGGCGACCGAGGCGACGTCGGGGTTCAGCCCGGCCTCGATCCGGCGCTCGACTCCCCGCATGTACGCCTCGGCGGCGCCGAGGTACTGAGCCGAGTCGAAGAGCAGGGTGACGTTGATCGGGATGCCGGCGAAGATCGACTGCTCGATCGCCTTGCAACCCGCCTCGGTGCCGGGGATCTTGATGAAGAGGTTCTCGCGCTCGGCCTTGGCGTGGAGCGCAGCCGCCTGCTCGATCGTCTCGCCGCCATTGTCCGCGAGCAGCGGCGAGACCTCCAGCGAGCAGAAGCCGTCGACGCCGGCGGTGCGCTCGTGCACGCCGGCGAAGAGGTCGGTGGCGTCGCGCAGGTCGGCCAGGGCGAGCTCGAAGAAGACGCGCTCGTTGGCGTTGGCGCCGACGCCCTCGCCGGCGTCGGCGGCAGCGCTGACCTCGGCGATCTGCTCGTCGTAGGTGTCGCCGCCGGAGATCGCCTTGTCGAAGATCGTCGGGTTCGAGGTCAGGCCGGTGACCGAGAGCTCCTCGATGTAGCCCTGCAGGGTGCCGTCGCCGAGCATCGTCCGGGTGATGTTGTCGAGCCAGAGGCTCTGCCCCAGCTCGTGCAGTCGTGCGGTTGCCTTCACGAGCGACCTCCTCAGGTCGTGGATGTCTTGTCGGCCGCGCGCCCCGCGACCTCGCGCGCCACCTCGGCGACGTGCTCGGGGGTGAAGCCGAACTCCGCCTCGACGTCCGCGAACGGCGCCGACTGGCCAAAGGTGGTCATGCCGATGATCGCACCCTCGGTTCCCACGTAGCGCTCCCAGCCCAGCGTCGAGGCCTCCTCGATCGCCACCCGCGCGGTGACCGCCGGCGGCAGCACCCAGTCGCGGTAGGAGGCATCCTGGCGTTCGAAGATCTCCCAGCAGGGCAGGCTGACCACGCGCGAGCGGATGCCCTCGGCGATCAGGGTCTCGTGGGCGCCGAGGGCGAGCTGGACCTCGCTGCCGGTGGCGATGAGGATGAGCTCCGGCTCCCCCTCGCAGTCGGCGAGCACGTAGCCGCCCTGCTGCAGCCCCGCGGCCGAGGCGTAGCGGGAGCGGTCGAAGATCGGCACGGTCTGGCGGGTGAGGATCAGCGCCACCGGGTTGTGGGTGCGGTCGACCGCGACCCGCCAGGCCTCGGCGGCCTCGTTGGCGTCGGCGGGGCGGATCACGTCGAGGTGCGGCATCGCCCGCAGCGAGGCCAGCTGCTCGATCGGCTGGTGGGTCGGGCCGTCCTCGCCGAGCCCGATCGAGTCGTGGGTGAAGAGGTGGATTACCGGCAGCTCCATCTGCGCCGAGAGCCGGATCGCGCCGCGGCCGTAATCGGAGAAGGTCAGATAGGTCGACCAGAGCGGCTTCAGCTTCGAGAGCGCGAGGCCGCTGCAGGCCGCGGCGGCGGCGTGTTCGCGGATGCCGAAGTGGATCTGGCGACCGCCGAAGCTGCCGGGCTCGAAGTTGACGGCGCCGTCGAAGTCGAGCCGGACCGAGGTCGAGTCGGTCAGGTCGGCCGACCCGGCGAGCATCCACGGCACCCGCTCGGCGATCGCGTTCTGGACCTTGTTCGAGGCCTTGCGGGTGGCCAGGCCCTTCTCTTCGTCGGCCTCGAAGGAGGGGATCGCCGCGTCCCAGTCGTCGGGCAGCTCGCGGCGCTGCATCATCTCGATCTCGGCGGTCAGCTCGGGGTTGCTCTCCCCGTAGGAGTCGAGCCTCTCCGCCCAGGCGGCGCGCAGCTCGGCGCCGCGCTTGCCGATTACCTCGTCGAAGCGCTCCCTGACCCCGTCGGGAACGAGGAACTGGGCGTCCTCGGGCCAGCCGTAGGCCTTCTTGGTGAGTCGCACCTCCTCCTCGCCGAGCGGTTCGCCGTGGGCGGACTCGGTGTCCTGCTTGTTCGGCGAGCCCCAGCCGATGTGGCTGTCGATCACGATCAGGGTCGGGCGGCCGACCTCGGCCTTGAACCCGTCGAAGGCGCGCGCGAGCAGCGCCGCGTCGTTGGCGTCGCCGACCCGGAGGACGTTCCAGCCGTAACCCTCGAAGCGGCTCAGCACGTCGTCGCCGTAGGCGAGGTCGGTGGCGCCGTCGATCGTGATGTGGTTGTTGTCGTACATCCAGCAGAGGTTGTCGAGCTTGAGGTGGCCGGCCAGCGAGGCGGCCTCGTGCGAGACGCCCTCCATCAGGCAGCCGTCGCCGGCGAGCGCGTAGACGTCGAAGTCGAAGAGCTCGGCACCGAAGCGCTCGCCCTGCCACTTCGAGGCCAGCGCCATCCCGACCGAGGTCGCGATCCCCTGGCCGAGCGGGCCGGTGGTCGTCTCGATTCCCGTGGTCCAGCGGTACTCGGGGTGGCCCGGCGTGCGCGAGTGCAGCTGGCGGAACTCTTCGATCTCGTGCAGGCTGACGGCGGGCTCGTCGAGCACGTTGTAGTCGGCGTCGACTCGGCGCACCCCGGCCAGGAAGAGCATCGAGTAGATCAGCATCGAGGCGTGACCGGCCGAGAGCACGAAGCGGTCGCGGTTCGGCCAGACCGGGTCGGCCGGGTCGTAGCGAAGGTGGTTCTGCCAGAGCTCGTAGGCGACCGGCGCCATCGACATCGGCGTCCCCGGGTGCCCCGAATTCGCCTTCTCGACCGCGTCGATCGAGAGCGTGCGAATCGTGTCTATGGCGAGCTGATCGATGTCCTGGGCCATGCGCGGTGACCGATCCTAACCACTACCGCCGGGCGGACCGGCCCCGGGGCCACGGCCCCCCTTTTCGAGCCTCCGCCGGCCCGCGATACGCGCGAGTTGAGTGGCTTCGCGCTCAGGGTTCGATGCGGGTGATCGCGCCTTCGCCGTTGTCGGCGACCCAGACGGCGGTCTCGCCGACGGCGACGGCGCCGGGCCTGGAGCCGACCTCGATCGGGTCGCCGGTCCGCTCGCCGCTCTCGAGGTCGATCCTGGTGACCGCGTCCTCGGCGGCGCTGGCGACCCAGATCGTGCTGGTGCCGGCGTCGATCCCACCGGGGCTGCCGCCGACTTCGATCGGGTCGCCGAGCACCTGCCCGATCGAGGGGTCGACCTTGGAGACGGTGTCGCCGCGGCTATTGGCGACCCAGACCAGGCCGTGGGCGACGGTGACACCAGCGGGCCCGCGCCCGACCGCGATCGGTCCTGCCGGGTGGCCGCTGCTGAGGTCGATGCGCCGCACCGCCCCGGTCGAGGCGCTGCTGACCCAGAGGCCGCCGGCGCCCACCGCCAGCCGCAGCGGCGCCGCGTGCGGGACCAGGCCGCGCCGGTAGACCTCGCCGCCCTTGGCGTCGATCGCGCTGACCCCCGCCCCGGCTTCGTCGGCGACCCAGACGCTGCCGTCGCCGAAGGCGACCGGCCCGGGGCGGCCGCCGACGTCGATCGTGGCGAGGACCTTGCCGCGCTCGGGGTCGACGCGGAGGAGCTCGCCGCGGCGTGGATAGGTGACCCAGACCGAGCCGGCGCCGACGGCCACGCCGGAGATGCCGGCGCCAAGCTGCAGCGGCTTGCCGACCGGCTCCCCGGATTCGGGGTCCAGCTGCGTCAGGGTGCCGTCGGCGTCGCTGGTCACCCAGATCGCATCCGCGGCGGCGGCGACGCGCAGCGTGCCGCCGCCGACCGGGATCGGCTCGGAGACCTCGACCCCATCGCCGCCGACCAGGGAGAGGACGAGCAGGACCATCGCGACGACGGCCGCCAGCGCCGCGGCGGCGGCGGCCGCCGCCTTGCGCCGCGGCGGCCGCAACCCGCTCCGTCGGCCGCCGTCGTGGCTCTCGATCGGCACGGTCGGGCGCTGACGCGGTCCCGACGCGGTCGATTCCGAGAGCACCCGGGTCGCCGCCGGCCCGGCGCCCTCGCGCTCGCGGGCGGCGGCGATCAGCGCCCCGGCGCTCGGGTAGCGGTCGGCGGGGTCCTTCGAGACGGCCCGCTCGATCACCGCGTCCAGCCCCTCCGGCATCTCCGGCTCGGTGTCCGCCTCCTTGCGGGCGTAGGGGACGATCCCGGTCAAGGCCTCGAAGAGCACACAGCCGAGCGAGTAGACGTCGGCCGCCGGGCCCACCGAGCCGCCGCGCCACTGCTCCGGTGACATGTACTCGGCGGTGCCGACCACCGAGGTGCCGCTCTGCTGGACGCCGCTGTCCCCCAGCGCCTTGGCCACGCCGAAATCGGAGAGGAAGGCGCGGTCGCCTTCGACCAGGACGTTGTGAGGCTTGACGTCGCGGTGGACGATGCCGGCGGCG
Source organism: uncultured Solirubrobacterales bacterium (assembly GCA_963812145.1). GTDB lineage: Bacteria > Actinomycetota > Thermoleophilia > Solirubrobacterales > 70-9 > VAYN01. The sequence continues at coordinate 81,573 of CAWEUG010000001.1, read as the reverse complement.
TGGGCGGCGTCGAGGGCTTCGGCGACCTGCCCGAGCAGGGCGATGGCGCGGGCCGGCGGCAGCGCGCCCTCGCGATCGATCGTCCGCCGCAGGTCTCCCCCCTCGACCAGCCGCATCGCCACGATCAGCTCGCCGTCGACCTCGCGCGAGTCGAAGATCGGCACCACGGCCGGGTGGTCGAGGCTGGCGGCGAGGCGGGACTCGCGCAGGAAGCGCTGGCGGAACCCCTCGCGATCGGCCAGCTCGCGGGCGATCACCTTCAGCGCCACCGGCCGTTCCAGGCCCAGGTGCGTCGCCCGGTAGACGACCCCCATCCCGCCCCGCGCGATCAGCGCGTCGAGCCGGTAGCCGGCGAGAGTCGAGCCGATGACAAGGTCTGCCACCCGCCACTTATACGGGGCGAGCCGGATTACCGGGAAGCGAACTGCATCAACTTTTGACCCCTCAAGGGTTGGAAATTGATGCAGAAAGGCGGCCGGCCCCGACGCCGCAGGGTGTCGGGGCCGGCTTGCACCTGGGGTGCGGGCTGCTCCCTAACGCACTGGCTGCCAGGAGATGACGGGGCCGATCGTCGTCCCGTCCCCTTCCGACAGGTCGGCGCCTTGGGCGAGGTCCCGCTGGCGGCCGTCGGCGACGTCGATCGCGACCAGCGACTCGCGTTCGTCGCTGGCGACGAAGGCGGCGACGCGGCGGCCGTCGGAGGAGAAGACGCCGTTGGTCTCCGACTGATCGGGCAGGTCGCAGAGCTTGCGGGCTTTGGTCGGCCCAATCCGCTTCACCCAGAGGCCTTGGTCGCGGCGGAAGAGCAGGGTGTGCCCGTCGGCGGAGACGTCTTCGACGTAGGCCGAGCCGGCGCCCCGGACCTGCGCTTTCAGCTTCTTGCCGTCGGCCCGCATCGTGTAGACGTCGGCGTAGGCAGCCGGGGTGTCGCTGCTGTCGCCGCGGCTGAAGAGGATGCCGCCGGCGAAGAAGCGGGGCTCGAACTCGTCGAGGCCGCCGGTCTTGGTCAGCCGCACCTGCCGGGCGCCGCTCGGGCGGGCCGAGTAGACGTCGTCGTTGCCGCCACTGCTGCGGACGAAGGCGACCGTGCGGCCGTCGGCCGAGAAGTCGGCGTCGTGGTCGTCGGCCGGGCTGGTGGTGAGGGCGTGCAGCCCACCACCACGGGCACGGACCGTGTAGAGGTCGGCCGGCGCTCCGGCCGCGGCGCGGCGCTCGAAGACGACGAGTCGCCCGTCCGGCGAGAGCACCGGCTTGGAGTCGAGGCCGGCACCGCTGCTGAGCTGGCGCAGGCCGGAGCCGTCGGCCCGGACCGAGAAGAGGTGGCCGCCGCGGACGAAGGCGATCGCGGTGCCGTCAGGGGAGAAGGCCGGTTCGGTGTCGGTCGGGTCTTCGGTCAGCTGGTTGAGGCGCCCGTCCTTGACGGCGAAGAGGCCACCTTCGACGACGGTTTTCGTTTCGGTTTTCGGCGTTTCGCCGGGTTTCGGCGTTTCGCCCTCGACTTTTTTCGTTTCCGTGTGCTGGGTGACGCGGGAGAAGACGACGGCGCCCGAGGACGGGGCCGCGGCGGCGCTGGCCGGCACGGCGAGGGCGAGAAGCGCGAACAGTGAGATCAGTGCGTGGCGAAAGCTCATGGCTACCTTTCGGTCGGGTTGACGTTGCCCCACCGATGCTGCGCCACGCGCCCGCACCCGCCAACGCCACCACCGCCCCCCACCGAGCCACGTTTGGCCCGGTCCGGGTCAGCACATCGGGGCCGACGGGCCGATTTCCCACGACATGCGTGGGTTTTCGGCCCGTCGGCGGGCGGTTAGCGGTCGAGGCCGAGCTCGATCACCCGCGCGGCGATCTGGCGCGGGCGGTCGCGGCCGGCGTCGCCGCGGATGTCGAGCTTGGCGGCGAGGGAGTCGAGGCGGCGCTGGGCGGTGCGCTCGCTTACATGGAGCGCCTCGGCGATCTCGGCCCGGGTGGCGGGACGGCCAGCGAAGGCGCCCTCGCTGCGGTACGGCGCGGTCAGTGCCGCCGCGGTCGCCCGCTCGTCCGTGGTCAGTGCCACCGAAGGCCCGCTGCTCGGCACCGTCGCCCCGACCGGCGTCGCCGGCCCGACCGAGACTTCGAGCCGGTGGCCGCCGACGATCAGCGTGTCGCCGTTGCGCAGCCGCCGCGGCCGGTCCAGCGGCTCGCCGTTGAGGGCCGTGCCGTTGCGGCTGTCGAGGTCGGTCGCCATCAGCACCTCGCCGCGCCGCTCGATCTCCAGGTGGTTCCAGGAGACCCCCTCGTCCTCGAGCTGGATCTCGGCCTCGGGCGAGCGCCCGACGACGGTTCGCTCCCCGCTCAGCGTCACCGACCGCGGAGCCTCACCACCGCTCGAAACCCAAATCCGCGCATCCATCGCGTCACGAGCATAGATCGGACCGAACTGCATCAAGTTCTAACCCCTGAAGGGTAAGAATTTGATGCAGTTGCCGTGGGGGTGGCGTGGATAAGGTTCAGGCGGTGAGCGGGGCGGATACGGAGAAGCGGCTGGCGGCGGAAGCTGCCGCGGAGCTGGTCGAAGAGAGGATGACGGTTGGCCTGGGGACGGGGTCGACGGTTGCCCACCTGCTGCCGGCGATCGCCCGGCGCGGGATCGGCGACATCCGCTGCGTCGCCACCTCGATCGCCACCGAAGAGCAGGCACGCGAGCTGGGAATCCCGGTCGAGCGGTTCGACAGCCTGCAACGACTCGACATCGCCATCGACGGCACCGACGAGCTCGCGCCGGACGGCTGGCTGATCAAGGGAGGTGGGGCCGCCCACCTGCGCGAGAAGATCGTCGCCGCGGCGGCCGAGCGCTTCGTCGTCATCGCCGACTCGAGCAAGCCGGTCGGTACCCTGCGCGGCCCGGTGCCGCTGGAGCTCTTCTCCTTCGGCCTCGCCTCGGCCCTCGAGCGCCTCGGCCCCGAGGTCGAGCTGCGCGACGTCCCCCCCAGCCCCGACGGCGGCGCGATCGCCGACTACCGCGGACCCATCGGCGACCCCGCCGAGCTCGCCGCCCGGCTCGAGGCCGACCCCGGCCTCGCCGCCCACGGCCTCTTCCCGCCGGCACTCGTGCACGACGTCTTCATCGCCCGCGGCGAAGAGGTCGAGCACATCCGCCTGCGCGACTGAGCTGCCCGGCGACCCGTGGCGGCCGGGCTTGAAGCCACGGCCGCGTGATGAAAGGGTGCCCGGCATGAGCGACCTCAGCGGACTCCAGATCGACGGCCACATCGCCGTGCCCTCCGACTCCGACTGGGACCAGGCCCGGCTCGCCTGGAACCTCGCGGTCGACCAGCAGCCGGAGGCCGTGGTCTTCGCCGAGAGCGCGTCCGACGTCGCGGCGACTGTCGGCTTCGCCGCCGCCAACGGGCTCAAGGTCGCCGCCCAGGGAACCGGCCACGGGGCGGGCCCGCTACCGGCTCTCGAGGGCATGATCCTGCTCAAGACCGAGCGCATGCGCGGCATCGCGATCGACCCCGAGGAGCGGACCGCCCGGGTCGAGGCGGGGGTGCTCTCGCTGGAGCTGGCCGAGGCGGCCGGTGAGCACGGGCTCGCCTCCCTGCCCGGCTCCTCGCCCGACGTCGGCGTCATCGGCTACACGCTCGGCGGCGGCCTCAGCTGGTTCGGCCGCCAGTACGGCTTCGCCTGCAACAGCGTCACCGGGATCGACGTCGTCAGTGCCGAGGGCGAGCAGCGCAGCGTTACCGCCAGCGACGACCCCGACCTCTTCTGGGCGCTGCGCGGCGGCGGCGGTGGCTACGCCGTGGTCACCGCCCTGCACCTGGCGCTGTTGCCGATCGCCGAGGTCTACGGCGGCATCCTCATCTTCCCGGCCGAGCTCGGCGCCGGCGCCTTCCGCGCCTACCGCGACTGGGCCGCCACCGCACCGGAGGAGATCACGTCGATCGCCCGTCTGCTGCGGCCGCCGCCGATCCCAGACGTGCCCGAGCCGCTGCGCGGCGTGCCCCTGATCACGATCGACGCCTGCTTCAGCGGCGACACCGCGACCGGCGAGGAGCTGATCGCACCGCTGCGGGCGCTCGGCGGGCCGATCATGGACACCTTCGGCCCGATGCCGGCCGCCGGCCTTCCCCGCATCCACATGGACCCCGAGCAGCCGGTGCCGGGGCTGACCGGCCACGCCCCGATCGCGGAGCTGACCGACGAGGCGATCGAGGCCTTCGTCGCCAATGCCCCCGGGCCGGAGACCGGCTCGACCCTGCTGCTGGCCGAGCTGCGCAACCTCGGCGGTGCCCTGTCCCGCCGGGTCGAGGGCGCCGGCGCCCTCGACAAGCTCGACTTCCCCTTCGTGATGTCGGCGGTCGGCGCCCTGATGGCCCCCGATGCGGGCGAGACCGTGCCCCGCGACCTGGCCCGGATCGAGGAGGCGATGGCCCCCTTCCGAGCCGCGGGCGGCTACTTCAACTTCGTCGACTCCCCCTGCGACGTCGACGCCATCCTCCCCGCCGAGACCTGCTCCCGCCTGGCCGAGGTCAAGCGCGCCTGGGACCCCGAGGGCACGATCGTCGCCAACCACGCGCTGGCGCTCGACGAGGCCTCCTAGACCAGCCCCGTAGAACGAGGGCTAGGCCGACTCGCGGGCTGCGTCGACCGCGGCGCCGAACGCCTCGGCCTCGGCCTGCCGCGCCAGCGGCACCCAGATGTTGGTGAGGAGGCCGCCGAACCCGATCCGCACCCGCTCCTCGTCGGCACCGAAGAGCCTGCGCTTGTCGTCGCGCTCGATCTTCGCCGGGCTCAGGCTCGCCAGTGGCACCCGGTCCTGCTCGGACCCCCAGCGCAGGATCTGCAGGTTGCTCCCGTCAAGTGCCAGCGCCCGGTCGTCGAGCCCCTCGAGCATCTGCATGTCGGCACCCTAACTGGCGCCGACGCCGCGGTCAGGCGGGGTTCGCATTGCGAACGGACGCAAGGCGCTTGTAGGCGGGATCATCCTCGCCGACGAGCTCGGCGAGCTTGGTCGTCGCAGTCTCGATGTCCTCCGGAGTCGCCATCGCCACCGCCTCAATGTCACCCCAGTCTTTGGTCCGATCGAAGAAGGACTTGAAGAGGACCAGCGAGGCGCAGTCGAGCACCGGTGCCTTCCGACCCTCCATCGGCACCCAGACGACCGCGGTCGCAACCTCGTCGTGAAGGGGGAGGTTGTTGAGGAACACGTCGATAGGAACGCCGTCCCAGAAGAGACGCGCCTGGCCGTCGCGCTTGACTCGCTGCACATCGTCGGCACCGACCACTACACCGTCCGGCAGGGCTCCCAACACCCGCTCCGCGTCGGCGGCATCGCAGAAGATGTTCACGTCGAGGTCTCGCGTGCCTCGCGGCTCTTCGACGCAGTAGGCGAGCGCGATGGCGCCGCCGAAAGCATGTGGCAACGACTTCGCTTTGAGCGCGTCGTGCACGGCAAAGAGCTTGTCGACGAGCTCGCTCACGCGGCACTCCCTTTTGCCAGGCGCTCCGCCAGCGGCGGAAACTGCATCTCGGCGCGCGGGCGGAACGGGAGAGCCTCGGCTAGCTCCAGCACCTGCACGAGGATGCGGCTCGCCCGGTCAGGATCCACTGGCGGCCGGCGCTGATCGATGCGGAGGTCCATGCCTCCGGCCGCCGCAATCCTCAGCAGAGCGTCAGCGCCCGGCTCCCGCGTTCCGCGGAGATAGGCGTTGAGAACCGACCGCGGGATGCCTGCCCTTCGCGCAAGCTCCGCCTGACTGAGGCCACTGCGCTGGTGTATCTCGCCGATCAACGAGGTCGGGGAACTCAGCGCCCGGGTGGGCGAAACCGCATCCATAAAAGAATGTTAGCGGATTCGCTAACAAATTAGAGGGCCGCCGCCTCGTCGGCCACCACGAACATGTTCTCGTTCCGCACCCGGCCCGCCGGGATCGAGTCGTCGCCGGCGAGAAGCTGCGCCAGCGGCTCCCGCTTCTCGGCGCCGGTCACCAGCCAGAGGATCTGACGGGCGGCGTCGATCGCCGGATAGGTGAGGGTCATGCGGCGATGGCCCTGGTACTCGCCGCCGGTCAGGGCGACGCGGCGGTCGCCGACGCCGAGCACCGGGTCGCCGGGCACCAGCGAGGCGGTGTGGCCGTCGGGCCCGAGGCCGAGGTGGACGAGGTCGAGGCGCTCCGGCAGCGCGGATTCGTAGTCGCGGGCGGCCGCCTCGAGGTCACGCTGTGTAACCGGCATCGGCCGCAGGGCCGACTGGTGGTCCATCGAGAGGCCGAGGACCATGTGGGTGAGGTTGCGGTCCTCGCTGCCCGGCGAGGCGAGCCGCTCGTCGACCTGGAACAGCTCGGCCGCCTCCCACGGCATCTCGTCGAGTTCGCCGAGGATCGCCAGCATCGCCCAGGGCGAGCGACCGCCGCTCATCGCCATCCCGAACGGGCCGCGCGCCGCCGCGGCCGCCGCGCCGGCCTCGGCGATCAGCTCTGCCGCGCGCCGCGCCGCCGCCTTCTCGTCGCCGACGACCTCGAGCTCCAGCGCCATCGCCGGACCCCCTAGCTCGGCTTCTCGTCGTGGCCGCCGAACTGTTTGCGCATCGCCGAGAGCACCTTGTCGGCGAAGTCGTCGTTGCCGCGCGAAGCGAAACGCTCGTAGAGAGCCGAGGTCAGGACCGGCGCCGGCACGCCCTCGTCGATCGCCGCGATCGAGGTCCAGCGGCCCTCGCCGGAGTCGGAGACGCGGCCCGCGAAGTCGGCCAGGTCCGGCGATTCCTGCATCGAGGCGGCGGTCAGGTCGAGCAGCCAGGAGCCGATCACGCTGCCGCGCCGCCAGACCTCGGTCACCTCCGGCAGGTCGAGGTCGTACTGGTAGTACTCGGGCTGCTCCAGCGGCGCCGTCTCGGCGTCGGCCTCGCGCTGGACCTTGCCGGCGTTGGCGTTCTTGAGGATGTTGAGGCCCTCGGCGTAGGCGGCCATCACCCCGTACTCGATCCCGTTGTGGACCATCTTCACGAAGTGGCCCGCCCCGTTGGGGCCGCAGTGCAGGTAGCCGTTCTCCGCAGCGGAGACGTCGCCGGAGCGGCCCGGAGTGCGCTCGGCGGCCTCGACGCCCGGCGCCAGCGAGGCGAAGATCGGGTCGAGCCGCCCGACCGCGCGGTCGGGCCCGCCGATCATCAGGCAGTAGCCGCGGTCGAGGCCGAAGACGCCGCCGCTGGTACCGCAGTCGACGTAGTCGATCCCCCGCTCGCCGACCTTGGCGGCGCGGCGGATGTCGTCGCGGTAGTAGGAGTTGCCGCCGTCGACGATCGCATCGCCGGAGTCGAGCACGGCGGCAACCGCGTCGACGGTCGACTCGGTGATCTCCCCGGCCGGCACCATCACCCAGACCGAGCGCGGCGCACTCAGCTTCGCGGCCAGCTCCTCCAGCGAGGAGGCGCCCTCGGCTCCCTCCCCGGCCAGCGTCGCGACCGCGTCGGGGTTGACGTCGTAGGCGACGATCCTGTGGCCGTCCCGCATCAGGCGGCGAGCCATGTTGGCGCCCATGCGTCCGAGGCCGACGATTCCGAGTTCCATCAAAACCTCCACTGGTAGGCGCTGCCGAGCTAGGCTCCGTTTGTCCTTTGTCACCCACAGGGATACAAAGGACAAACGGAGGGTAATCCTAGGCGCTGGGACGGCGAGCGATAGCCTGAGCGGCCGAATGGGCAAGGGCGCCACCGACCACACCGCCGACGCCGCCGACGTCCTCGCGATCTTCGGGATCAGCGGCGACTTGGCGAAGAAAATGACCTTCCGGGCGCTCTACCGGCTCGAGGCCCGCGGCAAGCTCGAGTGCCCGATCGTCGGCGTCGCGATCGACGACTGGGACGACGAGCAGCTGCGTCGGCACGCCCGCGACGCGATCGTCGCCACCGTCTCCAGCCCCGACGAGAGCGTCCTCGATCGCCTCTGCGCCCGCCTCGCCTACGTCCAGGGCGACTACGCCGACGCCGCCACCTTCGAGCGCGTCAAGGGCGCGCTCGGCGGCGCCCGGAACCCGGTCTTCTACCTGGAGATCCCGCCCTCGCTGTTCGCGACCGTCGTCGACGGCCTCGGTAAGGCCGGGCTGACCGACAACGCCCACGTCGTGATCGAGAAGCCGTTCGGCCACGACCTCGCCTCGGCGCGGGCGCTCAACGCCGAGCTCTGCGCGGTCCTGACCGAGGACCAGATCCTGCGGATCGACCATTACCTCGGCAAGGAGCCGGTGATGGACATCACCTACCTGCGCTTCGTCAACTCGATCCTGGAGCCGGTCTGGAACCGCTCCCACGTCTCCCACGTGCAGATGACGATCGCCGAGAACTTCGGCGTCGACGACCGCGGCCGCTTCTACGACGCGGTCGGGGCGATGCGCGACGTGATCCAGAACCACGCCCTGCAGGTACTGGCGCTGGTCGGGATGGGGCCGCCGACCGGCAACCACCACGACTCGATTCGCGACAAGAAGCTCGAATTCTTCAAGGCGATGCGGGCCGCCGACCCAAAGCGCTACGTGCGCGGCCAGTACGAGGGCTTCCTCGGCGTCGAGGACGTCGCCCCCGACTCGACGACCGAGACCTTCGCCGCGGTCGAGCTCGAGGTCGACAACTGGCGCTGGAGCGGCGTCCCCTTCTTCATCCGCGCCGGCAAGTGCATGCCGGCCAAGGCCAGCGAGGTGACGGTCGTCTTCAAGCGGCCGCCGCAGCTCGGCATCGGCCACGGGCGCACGCCGGAACCGAACCAGATGACGATCCGGATCGAGCCAACGCCCGGCTCGCGGATGCGCCTCTACGCGAAGAAGGCGGGCGAGGAGGCGTTCGAGCCGGCCGACCTCGAGGTGCTCTTCGAGAAGAGCCCCGGCGAGGAGCCCGAGCCCTACGAGCGTCTGCTCGGCGACGCGATCGACGGCATCCACACCCTCTTCACCCGCCAGGACGCGATCGAGGAGACCTGGCGCGTGGTGCAGCCGCTGCTCGACGACCCGGGCCCGGTCCTCCCCTACGCCCCCGGCACCTGGGGACCGGATGCCGCCAAGGATCTGACCCGCGGCATCGCCCAGTGGTCGGACCCCTGGTTGCCTAATTCCTAGCGCCTGCTAGGTTTTGGCACCCCTAATTAGGGGTGCCTAAGCATGATTCCCACCTTCGTCATCACCCTGCGAGAGGGCGTCGAGGCCTCTCTGATCGTCGGCATCATCGCCGCCTTCCTGGTCAAGGAGGGGCGGCAGGATGCGATGCGTCAGATGTGGCTCGGCGTCGGAATCGCGATCGTTCTCTGCACCGCCGTCGGCGTTGGCCTCGACCTGATCGGCGAACAGCTGCCGCAGAAGGAGCAGGAGGGGCTGGAGACGGTCATCGGCGTCGTCGCGGTCGCCGCCGTCACCTACATGATCGTCTGGATGCGCCGCCACGCACGCAGCATCAAGGGGACCCTGGAGGGCGAGGCGGCCTCGGCCCTGGCCACCGGCTCGACCTTCGCCCTGGTCGGGATGGCCTTCCTCGCGGTCCTGCGCGAGGGCTTCGAGACCTCGGTCTTCCTCCTCGCCGCCTTCCAGGACTCGACCGACACCACCGCCGCCGGCGCCGGCGCGGTGCTGGGGCTGATCGCGGCGGTCGCGATCGGGCTCGGCCTCTACCGCGGCGGCGTCCGCATCAACCTCACCCGCTTCTTCCGCTTCACCGGCCTGATCCTCGTCTTCGTCGCCGCCGGGCTGCTTGCCTCCGCCGCCCACACCGGCCACGAGGCGGGCTGGATCAACAGCTTCCAGAGCCAGGCGCTGGACCTCACCTGGCTGGTCCAGCCGGGCACGGTCAGCGGCGCCCTGCTGACCGGGATGCTGGGCCTGCAGCCGACCCCGACCCAGATCGAGGTCGCCGTGTACCTGCTCTACGCGGTACCGATGACGCTCTACGTCCTCTGGCCGGACCGCCTGCGGCGGCGCGAGAGCAGCGTCGCCGGCCGCCAGGGCGCGCCGGCCCAGAACCCGGCATGAGCGCCGTGCCCATCTCCTCCCGCCGATGACCCCGATATCGCGCCGCCGCCTGTTGACCTCCGCCGGCATCGGCGCTGCCGGGATCAGCCTCGGCGCCGGCGGCTACCTGGTCGGTCAGGAGACGGCCGAGGCCAGCGATAGCGGGACCGGCAGCGTCCCCTTCTACGGCGAGCACCAAGCCGGCATCGACACTCCCGCCCAGGACCGTCTCTTCTTCGCCTCCTTCGACCTCGTGAGCGAAGACCGCGCCGAGCTGCGCGAGCTGATGCGGGAGTGGACCCGGGCGGCGGCGGAAATGACCGAGGGAGAGATGATCGGCGACGTCAACGACGTCGAGCTGGCGCCGCCCGACGACACCGGCGAGACGGTCGGCCACCTTCCCTCCAACCTCACCGTCAGCTTCGGCTTCGGCCCCGGCCTGTTCGAGAAGCGCGGCCTCGGCCTGGCGGCGAAGCGCCCGGCGGCGCTGCGCGAGATCCCGCCGCTCCCCGCCGACGAGCTCAACCCGGGCGAAAGCGGCGGTGACATCTGCGTCCAGGCCTGCTCCGACGACCCCCAGGTCGCCTTCCACGCGATTCGCAACCTGGCCCGGATCGGGCGCGGCACGGTCGCGATGCGCTGGTCCCAGCTCGGCTTCGGCCGCACCGCCAGCACCACCCGCTCCCAGGACACCCCGCGCAACCTGATGGGCTTCAAGGACGGCACCGTCAACATCAAGGCGGAGGACACCGAGGCGATGAGCAAGTTCGTCTGGGTCGGCGGCGAAGGACCAGCCTGGATGCGCGGCGGCAGCTACATGGTCACCCGCCGCATCCGCATGCTGCTGGAGATCTGGGACCGCTCCTCGCTCGAAGACCAAGAGCTGACGATCGGCCGCGCCAAGTACAGCGGCGCCCCGCTCGGCCGCGGCGACGAGTTCGAGCCACTGCCGCTGGAGGCCGAGAAGAACGGCCGGCCGCTGATCCCGGTCGACGCCCACGTCCGCCTCGCCTCCGCCCAGTTCAACGACGGCGAGCGCATCCTTCGTCGCGGCTACTCCTTCACCGACGGCGTCGACGAGAGCCTCGGCGAGCTCGAAGCGGGGCTCTTCTTCATCGCCTTCCAGCGCGACCCGGAGAAGCAGTTCGTCGCGATCCAGCGCCGGCTCGGCTCCGCCGACAAGCTCAACGAGTACATCAAGCACGTCGGCAGCGCCGTCTTCGCGGTCCCTCCCGGCGCGCGCAAGGGCGGCTACGTCGGCGAAGCGCTGCTCGGCTGACCACTGCGGCAGAGCCTTCGGTCGCCATCCGTCCCAACGCCCTACCGCACCTATTCCGACTTCATCACTCGGCTTTTTCGTTTAGGGTTCCCTAACTCTCGTCCCGAGACATCGACCTCTCTAAGGAGCTACCTCACCGATGAACCGACTTCCCGTTCGCGCCGCGCTGATCGCGGCCGCCGTGGGCCTGCTGGCCGTCTTCGCCGCCGCCTGCGGCTCCGGCGACGACGCCCCGGCCGGCGCCAAGAAGATGGCCTTCAAACTGACCGATGCGGGCTGCACGCCGCACGACGCAAAAGCGCCCGCCGGCCCGATCAACTTCGAAATCGAAAACGACGGTACCTCGAAGGTGACCGAGATGGAGATCATGGACGGGGAAACGATCCTCGGCGAGAAGGAGAACCTCTCCGACGGCCTCTCCGGCAGCTTCGCGCTGACCCTGGAGAAAGGCGAATACGTCATCTACTGCCCGGGCGGCTCTGACGACACCGGCACGCTCACGGTCAGCGGTGAGCTGAAGGCCAGCAACAGCCCCGAGGTCGAAGCGGCGGTGGAGCAGTACCGCGAATACATCGAGCAGAACACCGACGAGCTGGTCGCCGAAACGAAGCCGTTCGTCGCCGCCGTCGTCGCCGGCAACGTCGCCGCGGCCAAAGCCGCCTACCCGGCGGCGCGCATCCCCTACGAGCGGATCGAGCCGGTGGCCGAGTCCTTCGGCAGCCTCGACCCCCGCATCGACGCCCGTGAGAACGACGTTCCGAAGAGCGAATGGAGCGGCTTCCACGTGATCGAGAAAGCGCTCTGGGAAGAAGGCACCGCCGAGGGCATGGCACCGGTCGCCAAGCAGCTGGAAGCGGACGTGGCGGAACTGGCGCAGAAGGTCGAAACCGTCGAGTTGCAGGCGGTGCAGATCGCCAATGGCGCCAACGAGCTCCTGGGCGAGGTCTCGGCTTCGAAGATCACCGGCGAGGAGGAGCGCTACTCGCACATCGACCTGGTCGACTTCGAGGCCAACGTCGAAGGCTCCGAGGCGGCGTTCGAAGCGGTCGAGCCGCTGCTCAGCAAGAGGGACCCGGAGCTGGCCAAGGAAATCGAAGCCGATTTCAAGAAGGTCTACGCGGCGTTGAAGCCCTACGAAACCGCCGACGGCTTCGTCAGCTACGAAGACCTGACCAAGGCCGACACGCGCAAGCTGGCGCAGTCGATCGACACGCTGGCGGAGAAGCTGTCGCAGGTTCCGGCGGTCATCGTCAGCGGCGAACAGAGTTAGACGGGGCGACCCGGCCGGGCGGGTCCTGTCATCGGGGGAGAGGCCTGCGGGCGGGCACGGGTGTCCGTTCTCGGCCTCTCCCCCGACGCCACCCACCCGGAGGGACGCCCGCGAACTCCAACGGTGGCCTAGGTCCGAGATCTCCGCAAACTCCAGCTGGGCCAGGGACGATGCGCCGGTCGGGTGCGTAGCCTGGGCGGGTGAACGTCGCGACTGGAGATAGGGCTGATCAGCTGCTCGGGGAGCTCGGGTTCGAGCACTGGCGGCCGGGGCAGAAGGAGGCGGTGGAAGCTGCGCTGGAAGGGCGCGATTCGCTGATCGTCATGCCTACCGGCGGCGGCAAGAGCCTCTGTTACCAGCTGCCGGGGCTTGCGACTGAGGATTTGACGATCGTCGTCTCCCCCCTGATCGCGTTGATGCGGGATCAGTGGACGCGGTTGACCGCGGCGGAACACCCGGTGGCGATGATCTCCTCGAACATGGACGGGGAGGCGGTGCGCAGGTCGCTGGGGATGGTGCGCGGCGGCGAGGCGCGAATCGTCTACTGCTCGCCGGAGCGGTTCGGCTCCACGGTCTTCCTCGACGCGCTGGCGCAGCGGCGGATCGACCTGATCGCGGTCGACGAGGCGCACTGCGTCTCCGAGTGGGGGCACGACTTCCGGCCCGACTACCTGCGGCTGCCGCAGATCGCCGACAAGCTCGGGCGGCCGACGGTGATGGCCTGCACGGCGACGGCGACGAAGCCGGTGGCGGCGGAGATCGCCTCGCGCTTCGGGATGAGGGAGCCACTGCAGGTGCGCTCCGGCTTCGACCGCCCCAACCTCTCCTTCGATGTCGTCCCGCTCGAGGGCACCGGCTCCAAGGCCCGGCGCCAAGCGCTGCTCGAGGCCGGGCTCGGCGACCCCGCCAACCGGCCGGCGATCGTCTACTGCGGCACCCGCAAGGACACCGACGAGGTCGCCCAGCTCCTGCGCGAAGCCGGCCAGAACGCACTGCCCTACCACGCCGGGATGGAGGCCGAACAGCGGACCTCGGTCCAGCGCCGCTTCATGGGCGGCGAGGTCGATGTGATCGTCGCCACCAACGCCTTCGGCATGGGGGTCGACAAAGCCGACGTGCGCTCGGTCTGGCACATGGCGATCCCGACCAGCGTCGAGGCCTATTACCAGGAGGCCGGCCGCGCCGGGCGCGACGGCCTCCCCGCTCGCGCCGTGCTGCTGGCGATGAAGATGGACCTCGGCCGCCTGGTCCGCTTCAACGAACAGCGCGCCGGCGACCCCGAGCTGGCGATCGCGCACGAGCGCGGCTGGCGCGCCTACCACGCGATCAAAGCCTTCATCTACTCCGACCGCTGTCGCCGTCGCTCCCTGCTCGACCACTTCGGCGACCGCCTCGCGGGGGCGCCGCTGGAGCGCTGCTGCGACCTCTGCGACGCACAGAGCTGGCTACCCGACCCGGAGACGATCGCGATCCGCCGGACCAAGAAGAGCGGCGGTTCCGCAGCGCCGCCGCCCGACCTCTCCCCCGCCGACGCGCCGCTGTTCGAGGCGCTGAAAGCCTGGCGCCTCGCCGCCGCCGCCGGCAAACCCGCCTACACGGTCGCCAACAACCGCACCCTCAGCGCGATCGCCGCGGTGCGTCCCGCCGACCCCGCCGCCCTGATCGAGATCAGCGGCGTCGGCCCCGCCTTCATCTCCAAGTTCGCCCCGGAAGTCCTGGCGATCGTCGCCGATCACCCCGCCGCCCTGGCCGCCTAGCGGCAGCGCCTCAAGGAAGCGGGGACGCGCCTCCCGCTCGCGCGTCCCCGGCCGTCAGCCCTGCGGGCGCCTCGAGGTCAGGCCCTGCAGCACCACCTCGATCGGCGAACGGTGCGCCTTGCCGTTGCCATTCACCGACTCGCGGGCGCGCCGCACCTCCAACGCCACTTCGCCGACCTGGGCGCCGACGTCGCCGACCTTCCGCGCCGCCTTCGCCAGATCCTTGGAGCTGACATGCATGCGGCCACTCTTGTGGTGCGCCTGACGAGCGCCAAGCGCCAACCCTCCCGCGCCGGCGGCGAGAGCGGCGCCCCCGGCCAGCAGCGGTACCTTCGCCTTGCTGACGACGCCGACTACCTTGCCACCGGCATCCTTGGTGGCCCCCTCGACCGTCTCCAGCACAGCCTGCGGTTTACTCGGCGCCGACTTGCCCACCGACGTTTTCGGCCGGCTCGTCGAGCCCGTGCTTTTGGCTTTGCCGTTCGCGCCCGCTTTCGGTTTGCTCGGGCGGGCGGCTTTCGACCTGCTCGGCGGCCGTGCTTTCGATTTCGTCCTTGCTTTCGATTTCGCTTTTCCCTGACTCGTTTTCGTCTGTGCCATCTGGCTCTCCTTTGGCTTTAGATCCCTGCCTACTCGCTCAGCTCCCGCTCGCGGGCGCTGGCGCGCTCATCGTCTAGCTCGGCCTCCACCTTCGCCCGCTTCGCCCGCTCCTCGGCGATCGCGGCCTCGGTCCGGCTCTCGTCGGCTTTCTCGCGGTGGTGTTGGACGTCGTCGTGCTGGGCCGCCGACTGCGTCTGGCCGAGCTCACGGCGCTGGTTCGACCGGCGTGCTGCCGAGACCAGCAACGCGATCACGATCAGGGCGACGACGACTATCACGATCACAAGCAGCGTCGACATCTCTCCTCCTAGGTTGCTTACACAACCTTTCTGCCCTAATAGCGAGGTCCGAAACGTGATCAGCACTGGGATCGCGAGAAAAACCGCCCGCCTCCCGCCCGCTCGGCGCGGGGAACGCCGAGCGGTGGATTGCCGATCACTCTCCCTGGCTAGCTCTGGCCCGAGTGCGGCGGTGGCAGCGGGCGCCGAGCATACGCAGCTTTTGGCGTGTTGTGAAGGTCATGGTCGTACCCAGTCGAAAAGGTCGCGGATGACCCGTGGACACAAGGTCCAAGCGGCCGCCTGCGCCCTGGCCGCCCTGACCACGCTGGCGCTCGCCTTCTCCGCGCCGGCCGGCGCCGGGCTGCTCGAACCGCGCGGCAAGAAGGTCTGGTTCGGGGTCTCCGACACCGGCGATCCGGCCCAGTTCGGCGAATTCAGCACCGCGATCAGCAAGCACCCGGCCCTGATCGAGTCCTTCCGCACCTGGGGCAGCGACTTCCCGGACTCGATCCAGCGCTGGCAGACGGCGCGGGCGCGACCGCTGATCCACATCACCACCGCCGACAACAACGACGGCCACGAGATCGTCACCCCGCGGGCGATCGCCCAGGGCGCCGGCGACGAGTACCTGGTCCGTCTCAACCGGCTCTTCTTCGAGAAGGAGATGCGCGCCTACGTGCGGCCGCTGGGCGAGCCCAACCGCTGCCTCAACGTCTATGCCTCCTATGACTGCGGCGGCGCCGGCCGCGATCCCGCCCACAAGCCGCGCTGGTACAAGCTCGCCTTCCGCCGCATCTACGTGATCGTCCACGGCGGCGGCAAGGCGGCGGCGATCAATCGGCGCCTCGCCGAAGCGAAGCTGCCGCCGCTGACGTTCGCCGTCGGCGGCCTGCCGAAAGCGCCGGTGGCGATCGTCTGGAGCCCGTTGCCGTCGGGCTCGCCAACCGTGCCCCAGAACCGCCCCCGTCACTTCTACCCGGGCTCGCGCTGGGTCGACTGGGTCGGCACCGACTTCTACGCCTCCTATCCCGAATGGAAATCCCTCAGCGGCCTCTACAACCGCTACGCCGGCGAGAAGCCCTTCGCGCTGACCGAGTGGGGCGTCGAAGCCGGCGACGACCCGGCCTTCGTCAGCCGCCTCTTCGACTGGGTCGAGAAGCACCCGCGCTGCAAGATGCTCGTCTACTACCAGGACTTCGGCAGCACCAGCAGCTACCGCATCCAGAACTACTCGGCCAGCCTCGAAGTCCTCAAGGACCGCCTGCACTCCGGGCTCTTCCCGGCTTTTGCGCCGGGTGCGCCGCGCCTACCGCCACCCCCGCCCGGTGGCCTGGCGCCGAGTCGCCGCTAGCGCGGCCACCTTTGCCGCCGCCCTGCTTCTGCGCCCGCTTCGGGGCCTTCGGCTTCGGCTTGAACGGCTGCAGCGCGGTGATGCTCGAGTAGCCGGTCAGGTAGATGCGGCGGCCGTCGGAGATCACCGGCGTGTAGGTGCCGTAGCCGTAACGGAAGACCCGCTTGCCGCTCCTCATCATGAAGCCGGAGGTCGTTTTGTCGCTGAACTCGGCGACGTAGACGATGTCGCCCACCGCCGAGAGCGAGCCGATCACCTGGCCGCCGGCGGAACGGCTCCAGCGCAGGTCGCCGTCCTTGGCGTCGAGGGCGTAAACGTTGCCGTCGAAGGAGCCGATGAAGACGGTCGGCGGGCTGTGCTGGGTGTTGGCGACGGTCGGCCCCGAGTAGGCGTAGCCGCCGGTCGAGTAGCTCCAGGCGAGCTCGCCGTCGCTGATGTCGAAGCTGTAGACGCGGCCGTCGTTGTTGCCCGAGTAGACGCGGCCGTAGGCGACCGCTGGGGTCGAGTAGAACTGGCCCGAGGCGCCGAAGCCCGGCCCCAGCGAGCCGCTCTGCCAGATCAGCTTGCCGCTCTTGGCGTCGACCGCGTTCATGTAGCCGCCGTAGTCGCCGACGTAGATGCGGCCGCCGTAGTAAGCCGGCGCCGACTTCACCGGACCTCCCAGCTGAGTCGCCCAGCGCACGGCGCCGCTGATCGTGTTGAGCGCGTAGAGACCGCCGTCCTCGCAGCCGAAGTAGGCGGTGCGGTCGACGACGACGGGAGAGGACTCGGCTCGGCTCGGCAGCGGCTTCTTCCAGATCGTCTTGCCGGTCTTGGCGTCGAGCTTGACGATGTGGCCCGGCACGAGGTTGACGATGTAGAGGCGGTGGCGGTAGTAGGTCGGCGAGGAGGCGTTGAGCGCGCCGATCCGCCGTTCCCAGAGGACCTTGCCGGTGTCGGCGTCGAGGGCGAAGGCGTAGCCGTTGTTGTTGACCGCGTAGAGCTTGCCGCCGACGTAGATCGGCGGGAACTCGAGCAGCGGCCGGTTCGTGTAGCGCCAGAGTTTGCGGAAGGGAGGCCTGACGCCCTTCGCCGGCAGGTAACGGGTGCGGGCCGGGTTGAGTCCGAACATCGGCCAGTTGACCGTCTTCGCCTTCTTCGGCTGCGGCGGCGGCTTCTGCGGGACGAAGGTCGCGTTGGGGTTGTGGACGTCGGCGGGCCGCTTCAGCAGCTCGTAGCCGACCGCGGCGGCGCTGAAGACCAGCGCCGCGGCAAGCAGCGCGACCGCCACCCAGCGGTTGCGGTGCAGCAGATGCTCGGCTTCACGCAGCAGCGATGCGTGGCGGCGGCGGGCCTGAGGCCCGCCCTCAGCCATCCGCCGCGCGCCGCTCGGCTTCTTTGGCGATGCCGCCCAGCAGTTGCCTGATCCCGAACTTGACCCCGACCAGGAAGGCGCCGCCGACCAGCGGCAGGGTCGGCGTAGTGCGGACCGCGTAGACGACGTGGGTGCCGGAGCCGCTCGGGGTCAGCTCGACCGTGCCGACGTGGTCGCGCACCGGCAACCCGGAGAGCAGCTTGTAGGAGAAGCGGGTATCCGGCTCGTAGGCCAGCACCTCCTCGCGCATCGGCGGCCCGACCGCGGTCAGCCGGCGGATCGCGCCGACCCCGTTCGGCGCCGGCTCGCCCTCGCGCTCGAGCTCGGCCTTGCGCAGCGGCGTGATGTCCGTGTAGCGGCGATGATCGGTCAGCACCTCGAAGACGACCTCGGGAGGTGCCGCGACCTGACGCCGGTAGGTGAAGCTGGCCATCGCGCAAGGCTATAGACCGGGCCGGGCCGAGGACGTCTAGGAGCTGAGCTTCCAGCGCTGCGGGTCGGTCCCCGCGACCGCCGTCACCTCGCCGGCGAGCGCCAGATGGTCGAGGCAGGAGAGGACGATCTGCAGCACCCAGGCGCTGGCGGGGCTGTCGAGGTTCTCCGGCCCGAGGATCTCGGCGACGATCTCGAAGGCCATCCGCTCGCCGCCGGCGAGCGCCTCGCGCACCTTGCCGAGCAGCTCCTCCACCTGCCGCCGCGCCTCGGCGATCTTCGCCTCAGGGTCGCGGAAGGGACGGCCGTGGCCGGGCAGGCAGAGTTCGGTCTGCAGCGGCTCGACCTCGGTCAGGCTGGAGAGGAACTCGCCGACCGGGTCGGGGGTGTGGCCGTAGTCGAAGAAGAGGACGGTGCGGCCGAGCAGGTGGTCGCCGGAGATCATCAGCTTGCGCTCGGGCTGGTGGAGGACGACGTGGGAGGGCGCGTGGCCGGGGGTCTCGTAGACCCCCCAGGGACCGAGATCGGTCTCGACCTCGACCCCGGGGACCAGCTCGCGATCGGGCACCTGGATCGCGTCGATCCCGGTCTCCTCGTCGCCGCTGCGGGACTCGCGGTAGCGCTCCAGCGCCGCCACCGGGACGCCGCTCTGACGGGCGACCTCGAGCCGGTGCTCGAGCGCCGCCGCCGGGTCGTCGGCGAGCAGCCGCACGTGCTCCCAGGCGGGGTGCATCCAGAGCTCGCAGCCGGCCGCCTCGACGATCGAGGAGGCGAGGCCGTAGTGGTCGATGTGGGAGTGGGTGCAGACCAGCAGGCCGATGTCCTCGACGCCGAACCCGGCCCCGGCCAGCGCCAGGTCGAGCTGGCGCAGCCGCCCCTTGCCGCCCATGCCGGTGTCGAAGAGGACGATCCCCTCGCCGGCCTCTACGGCCCAGGCGTTCCCATGCGGAACCCCCGGCCAGGGCAAGGGCAGCCGCAGCCGCCAGACCCCCGGCAGCACCTTCTCCGTCCGCGGCGCATTAGCCCGTGCCTCCCCAGCCATCGCCACATCCTCTCAGGCCGGCGCGCCTCATTCGTCTGCGATTTGGACGTTTCGGGCGCAGCGGCCGCCTAGGAGGGGCGCTCGAACTCCTGCATGACGCCGGCGACGGCGAAGCAGAGGGCGCCGGTGAGGGTGCCCCAGTTGGCGATGCCGATGGCGATCATGTCGCCGTCGGCGCGGACGAGGGAGGCGACGGCGGAAACCATGAAGAGGACCGAGCCGAGCTGGTTGACGGCGACGATCCGCCAGCCCAGCTCGCGGGGGCGCCAGCAGGGCAGCCAGCTGCCGGAGATCTCGACCATCGCCAGGTGGCCGGAGACGAGGAAGAGGGCGCAGCCGACCATGTCCGGCGACCAGACCAGGCGGTCGTACTGCGCCGGGCTGAGGTCGCCGAGCAGGGAGTCGAGCAGGTTGATCGCGAAGACCAGGGTGCCGACGAAGAGGACGACGGTGCTGAGCCACTCCGGCCGCTGCGGCTGCGAGGACCACCAGCGCCAGGCACCGTCGTGCGGCCCGTTGATCACCTGCAGGACCGAGGCGTAGCCACCAGTGCTGAAGAAGACCCCGCCGACCAGGTAGACGCCCGCCGCCAGCCGCGGCCCGCCGACGTCGCCCTGCGCCAGCGCCGCCCCGAGCGCGAACAGCGAGCCGCCGATGACGAACGCCGTCGCCGAGATCGTGTTGATCCGGCGGCTCCGCTCCGAGACCCGGCGCCGGCCGGTGGGCCGATTTCCCACGGTATGCGTGGGTTTTCGGCCCATCGACCGAGAGGGTATGGGCTACGGGGCTACGAAGGTGCTGGGGTCGGGGCCGGTGCGGTCGCCGGCGTCGAGGCGGGCGATCGCGGCCATGTCGTCCTCGCTGAGCTCGAAGTCGAAGAGGTCGATGTTCTCGCGGATCCGCGCCGGGGTGACCGATTTGGGGATGACGACGTTGCCGAGCTGCAGGTGCCAGCGCAGGATCATCTGGGCCGGGGTCTTCTCGTGGTGGGCGGCGACCGTCGCGATCGTCTCGTCGTCGAGCAGCTCGCCCTGGGCGAGCGGGCTCCAGGCCTCGGTGACGACGCCGTGCTCGGCGTGCCAGGCACGCAGCTCGGCCTGCTGCAGGCGCGGGTGCAGCTCGACCTGGTTGACGGTCGGCTGCACCTCCGCCTCGGCTTCGAGTCGCTCGAGGTCCTCGACGCGGAAGTTGGAGACGCCGATCGAACGTGAGCGACCCTCCGCCTGGATCTTCTCGAAGGCGCGCCAGGTGTCGAGGTAGCGGTCCTCGCTCGGCACCGGCCAGTGGATCAGGTAGAGGTCGACGTAGTCGAGGTCGAGTCGCTCCAAGCTCTTCTCGAAGGCGGCCAGGGTCGAGTCGTAGCCCTGCTCGGAGTTCCAGAGCTTGGTCGTGACGAAGACCTCCTCGCGAGGCAGGCCGGCGGCGGCGAGCGCCGCGCCCACACCCGCCTCGTTGCGATAGGCGCCGGCGGTGTCGATGTGGCGATAGCCGGCGGCCAGGGCCTCTTCGACCGTCTCCTGGGTGTCCTCGGGTGGCACCTGGAAGACGCCGAAGCCGAGCTGGGGCATCTCCACGCCGTCGCGCAGGGCGACGGCTGGGATCGAAGTCACGTCGGTCATTCCTCTACTCCGTCCTGTCGAGTCTCGAGCTCTTCGAGTACCCGAGGGGGCGCCGACTATGCGCCCGAGGCGGAGGCGGCGCTAGCTGGTGGCGAGGCCGATGGCCAGCAGCGGGAAGGCCAGCATCACGCCCAGGTACGCGCCCGTCGCCGCGCCCTGCTTGAGGCTGCCTGTGCGCGAGCGGGCGCCGGCGACGAGGCCGACGAGAAAGATGAAGGCCGCGATTCCGAGGCCGAGCCAGAAGACGGGGGGCATGCGGCGGCGAGATTATCACTGGCTGTGGGCCGCCGACGCTGGTACGTTCGCGCGGGTGATCACCCGGCTCCGCTACGTCGCGCCGGCGCTGGCGACGCTCGTGCTGCTCTGCCTGCCCGCCGCTGCCTCCGCGGCAGGGGTGAATACGGCCGACACCCGGCTACGGCCGGCCCGCGCGCCCAGCGAAGTGGCGGCGCAGAAGCTGGCTGAGACCTACGCGCCGATCACGATGCTGCGCGAACAGCAGGATCCGCCCTGCGAAACCAGCGCCGAGCAGTACCAGCCGACCAGCGCCGGGACCGTGCTCGGCAACCCCACGGTCACGCTCACCCACGACGACCTCCAGACCGGGCGGCTGGAAGCGGTGAAGAAAGCGCCGACCGCGGCCGACATCGCCGGCCTCCCCGACGGCTACTACCTCGATCTCGAAGGCGAGGCACTGGGCGAGACCTGCGTCTACGCCAGGGGCTTCGAGAAGCTGGTCGAGGAAGGCAGGGCGCCGGCGGTCACCTACGCCCACATCGCCCGCGAACCGAACCACTCCGGCTTCGTCCTCCAGTACTGGTTCTTCTGGTACTTCAACCAGTTCAACGACCTCCACGAGGGCGACTGGGAGGGGATGCAGCTCAGCTTCGAAGCGGAAACGACGGCCGAAGCGCTGGGCGAAGAACCGGACGAGATCATCGTCTTCCAGCACGCCGGCGGCGAGCGCGCCGAGTGGAGCGACTCGAAGGTGCAGAAGGAAGGCACGCACCCGATCGTTTACCCCGCCGCCGGCTCGCACGCGACCTTCTACGACTCGGCCGTCTACATCCAGAACGGCCAGCGCGGCTCCGGCGTCGGCTGCGACAACACCTCCGAGCCACTGCGGGAACTGCGGCCGCGGCCGGTGCTGCTGCCCGAAACCGCCTCTGAGCAGGGCCCGTTCAAGTGGCTCAGCTACGACGGCCGCTGGGGCGAAAAGGAAAAGGGCTTCAACAACGGGCCGACCGGGCCGCCGACGAAGACGGTCTGGCGGGAACCGTTCGCCTGGATGGCCGAGCAGCGCACGACCAGCCCGCGCCTCCCCGGCGGCTCGATCGCCGGCCCGCAGATCACCGGCGCCTTCTGCGGCGCCGTCGCCCAGGTTTCGGACTTCATCAACCTCGAGGCCAAGTCGCGGCCGCTGGCGATCGGCACGCTGATCTTCCTCGGGGCCCTGATCGCCCTCTTCGTCGGCTTCACCCGCTGGGGCCCCGTCGACCTCACCCGGCTGCGGGCGAAGCGCTCGTTCGGGCAGCTGATCCGCACCGCCCGCCGGCTCTACGGCCGCCACTGGACGCTCCTGATCACGATCGCCCTGGCCGGACTGGTGATCGTCGCCGGCACCAACCTCCTCGCCGGCCTGCTCGCCAGCGGCAGCTCGGCCGACGACGCGGCCGGGCGCTCGGGCGTCAACCTGGCCCTCGGCGACCTGGTCGAATCGATCGCGCGGCCGATCGCCTACGTGGTCGTCGCCGCGATCGTCGTCATCTTCATGCGCCTGCTGGTCGAATCCCAGCCGGCCAGCTTCCGCGCCTGCTGGCAGGGGATGAGGAAGCGCTTCTGGCGCATCGTCGCCGCCCTGCTGCTCGCCACCCTGGGGATCGCCCTCATGGCCCTCACCGTGATCGGCATCCCCTTCGCGGTCTGGAAGCTGGTCGGCTGGTCCTTCGTCGGACAGGAAGTGCTGTTCACCGACAAGTCGCTGCGGGAGTCCTTCCGCGGCAGCTCCGAGCTGGTCCGCGGCCGCTGGTGGCACGCGGTCCGGGTCGTCGTCTTCCTCGTCGCGCTCCTCTTCGTCGCGGGCCCCGTCCTGACCCTGGGGCTGATCTTCACGCCGCTGCCCTTCCTCCTGATCAACCTGCTCGGGGCGCTGATCTTCTCCCTGCTGATCCCCTACGCGGTGATCGCCCAGACGCTGCTCTACTTCGACCTTCAGGTCCGGGCCGAGGAGACGCCGGCGAAGCTGCGCCGCTCCTGGCGGCCCTGGCGCCCGCGCCAGTTCGGCCGCAGGGTCGCCGAGCCCGCACCGCAGCCGGCCGCGAGCGGGTAGGTTGGCGCCTGTGAAGCTGCTTGCCTTCAGCGACCTGCACCGCGACCTCGCGCAGGGCGCGAAGCTGGTCGAGATGGCGGCCGCCGCCGACGTCGTGATCGGCGCCGGCGACTTCGCCTCGGTTCACGAGGGGTTGGAGGAAACGATCGCGGCGCTGGCGGCAATCGAGACGCCGACCGTGCTGGTCCCCGGCAACAACGAGACCGCCGACGCCCTGCGCGCCGCCGCGGCTGACTGGGACGCGGCCACCGTGCTGCACGGCGAAGGCATAACCGTCGCCGACACCTCGTTCTTCGGCCTCGGCGCCGGCATCCCGGTCACCCCCTGGGAATGGAGCTTCGACCTCGACGAGGGCGCCGCGGCGGAGATGCTGGCGCCCTGCCCGGAGGGCGCGGTGCTCGTCCTCCACTCCCCCCCGCGCGGCCACTGCGACGCCAGCGCCGACGGCACCGAGTTCGGCAGCCCGGCGCTGCTGGGCGGGATCGAAGCGAAGCGTCCCCGGCTCGTCGTCTGCGGCCACATCCACGAGTCCTGGGGCTGCGAGAGCCAAATCGGCGCGACGCCGGTCCGCAACCTCGGCCCGACCGGCACCTGGATCGAGCTCTAAGCCCGGTGGAGTCGAGCGCCCCCAAGCGCGCCGGGCTCGTCCTCGGGACGCTGATCCTGGTCGCCGGGGTCGCCAACCTCAACCTCGCCGTCGCCAACGTCGCCCTGCCGGACATCGGCAAGGCCTTCGACGCCGGCCAGACGATGGTCGACCTGATCGCGGTCGGGTACTCGCTCGGGCTCGCAGCCTCCGTCCTCTACCTCGGCGCCGTCGGCGATCGCTACGGGCGCAAGGCGCTGCTCTTGCTCGGCATGGCGCTGACCGTCCCTTTCGCGGTCCTCGCCGCCCTCGCCCCCACCGCCGAGGTGCTCTTCATCGCCCGCGTGCTCGGCGGCG
The DNA here is from genome assembly GCA_963812145.1 of uncultured Solirubrobacterales bacterium. GTDB lineage: Bacteria > Actinomycetota > Thermoleophilia > Solirubrobacterales > 70-9 > VAYN01. The sequence continues at coordinate 57,353 of CAWEUG010000001.1, read as the reverse complement.
TCGCCGCCGGCATGGCCTACCCGACGACGCTGGCGCTGATCACGGCGCTGTGGTCGGGGCAGGAGCGAACCAAGGCGATCGCGCTCTGGTCGGCGCTCGGCGGCGGCGTCTCGGCGCTCGGCCCGCTGGTCGCCGGGGCGCTGCTCGAGGGGTTCGAGTGGGGCTCGGTCTTCATCATCAGCGCGCCGCTGGCGGCGATCGCCCTCTTCTTCGCCTGGAGGCTGATCCCCGCCCACGTCAACGAGACGACCGAGCCGGTCGACCACCTCGGCGGCATCCTCTCGATCGCGATGGTGGCGACGCTGGTGCTGGCGATCAACCTCGCCCCCGAACCCGGCAAGGGCATGACCGCGATCGTCCTCGGCATCGTCGCCGTGGCGGCGGCGGGCGCCTTCGTGCTGCGCCAGCGCCGGGTCAGGATCCCGCTCTTCGACCTCGAGATCGCCGGCCGCGCGACCTTCTGGGTCGCCGCGCTGGCCGGAATCATCGTCTTCGGCTCGCTGATGGGGGCGATGTTCATCGGCCAGCAGTTCGTCCAGAACGTGCTCGGCTACTCGACCCTGGAAGCCGGCCTGGCGATCCTGCCGGGAGCGCTGGGGATGATCGTCGTCGCCCCGCGCTCGGCCAAGCTGGTCGCCTCGCACGGCTCCCGCTTCACCCTGCTGGTCGGCTTCGTCTTCTGCCTGCTCGCCTTCTTCGAGATGCTGCTGTTCTGGGACGAGGGCGTCGCCTACTGGGTGGTCGGATTCGGCTACCTGTTGATGGGCGTGGGCGTCGGCTTCGCCGGCACCCCGGCCTCGCGCTCGCTGACCGGCTCGGTGCCGGTGAAGCGGGCCGGCATGGCCTCCGGCACCGCCGACCTCCAGCGCGACCTCGGCGGCGCGATCATGCAGTCGATCTTCGGCGCCCTGCTCACCGCCGGCTACGCCGCCAGCTTCAGCTCCCAGATCGCCGCCTCGCCGCAGTCCGAAAAGGTCAGCGAGCAGGTCCAGAACGAGCTGACCAAGTCCTTTGCCAGCGCCGCCGGCACCGCCGAGCAGTACCCCGAATACGCGCCGCAGATCATCACCGCGGCGCGCAACTCGTTCCTCGAAGGCGGCGACTGGACCTACGCGGCGGGGATGATCGCGGTCGCCCTCGGCATCGCTGTCGTCTTCTTCCTCTTCCCCAGGCGCGAGGCGGAGCAGGACCTGCTCGAGCGCTTCCACACCGAAGACGCTGCCCCCGCCAACCAAGGTTGATGACTTGACCCACCCATAGTGGGGTCAAGTCATCAACCTTGAGCAGAGCCGGGATAATTTTGCCGTGGCCTACCGCCTGCTCAGAGCCGGAGACGCCTTCTGGCGGCCCTCGAACCAGATGCGCGTCGAGAACACGGATCTCGCCAAGCAGCTCGGGGCGACCACGCTCGGGGGGCGGCTCTGGCGCCTGGCGCCGGGACAGGCCTCGACCAAGCACCGCCATGCCGAGGAGGAGGAGCTCTACGTCCTGCTCGAGGGCAGCGGGCGGGTCCGGATCGAGGGGGAGGAGCCGCTGACCCTGGCGCCGCTGGACACGCTCCTGGTCGAGCCTGGCTCGGTCCGCCAGCTCTTCAACGACACCGAGGCCGACCAGCTCTGGCTCGTCGTCGGCGCCCCGCCGGGCCCCGCCAACACGCTGGAGATGAGCGAGGAGCAGCTGCGCTGGATGTACCCGGACGGGCCGCGGGCGCTGCCGCCCGAGCTGGACGGCTGAATCCCCGGCCCGAGCTGTCGCGGGCACTAGGTTTAGGTGGTGCAAGCCGAGCCCTCCTCCGGCGTCGCCTTCGAGAGCTCGGCCGGTCGCTGGCTGCTCGCCACCGCCGTCGCCGGCTCCGGGATGGCCTTCCTCGACGGCACCGTCGTCAACGTCGCCCTGCCGGACATCGGCCGCGATCTCGGCGCCAGCACCAGCGCCCTGCAGTGGATCCTCAACGGCTACCTGCTGACCCTGGCCTCGCTGATCCTGCTCGGCGGCTCGCTCGGCGACCGCTACGGGCGGCGGCGGGTCTTCGTGCTCGGCGTCTGGCTCTTCACCGCCGCCTCGCTGCTCTGCGCGATCGCGCCGAGCACCGAGCTGCTGATCTTCGCCCGCCTGATCCAGGGGATCGGCGGGGCGCTGCTGACGCCCGGCAGCCTGGCCCTGATCGAGGCCAGCTTCCGGCCCGGCGACCGCGCCCGCGCGATCGGCGCCTGGTCAGGACTGGGAGGCGTCGCGGGCGCCCTGGGACCGCTGGTCGGCGGCTACCTGATCGGGGCGATCTCCTGGCGGGCGATCTTCTTCATCAACCTGCCGATCGGCATCTTCGTCGCCTGGGCCGCGACCAAGCATGTCCCGGAGAGCCGCGACCCGATGGCAACCGGCCGCCTCGACCTCAGCGGCGCCGTGCTGGCGGCACTCGGGCTCGCCGGCATCACCTACGCGCTGATCGAGGCGCCGGGTCAGGGCGCCTCCGCGGCGATCCTGGTCACCGCCATCGGCGGCGTGCTCGCGCTCGTCGCCTTCTTCGTCGGCGAGCGCCGCGGGGCCAACCCGATGCTGCCGCTGGAGATCTTCCGCTCGCGCCAGTTCAGCGCCGCCAACGGGGTCACCTTCGTCGTCTACGCGGCGCTCGGCGGCGTCTTCTTCCTGCTCGTCTCCTTCCTGCAGATCTCGCTCGGCTACACGCCGATCGAGGCCGGCGCCGCCTCGCTGCCGGTGACCCTGCTGATGCTGCTCTTCTCGGCTCGTTCCGGTGCGCTCGCCCAGCGGATCGGGGCGCGGCTGCCGCTCACTGTCGGGCCCCTGGTGATCGCCCTCGGCCTGCTCTGGATGACGCGGATCGAGCCCGGCGACAGCTACGTGACCGCGATCTTGCCGCCGGTGATCGTCTTCGGCCTCGGCCTCACCCTGGTCGTCGCCCCGGTCACCGCGACCGTCCTCGCCGCCGCCGACAGCCGCCACTCCGGCGTCGCCTCCGGAGTCAACAACGCCGTCGCCCGCGTCGCCGGGCTGCTCGCGGTCGCCGTGCTGCCGGCCGTCGCCGGCCTTACTGGAGACAGCTTCTACGACCCGGCGAAGATGACCGACGGCTTCCACATGGGGATGGCCGTCTGCGCCGTCCTCGCCGCCCTCGGCGGCATCCTCGCCTGGTTCACGATCAGCGCCGAGGTCCTCCACGCCGAGGCCGACCCGGGGGGCGGCACGCCCGAGCGACTCGGCGAGGACTTCAGCTGCGGAGTCGGGGCGCCGCCGTTGCGGCCCGGGCGCGAGGCCGAGTGCGGCGCCGTTGCGGCGCGGGCGTAGCGGGTCGCCCAGGAGGGTCGCCCGGCGATCCCTAGTCGGCGGCGCGCACGTTCGCGTACATCGCTGCCCCGAGCGGCAGCCCCAGCGCCAGGTTCCCTCCCGCCACCCTGACCAGGGTCTGCAGGATCACCTCGTTGGCCATCGCGGCGGCGATCTCTTCCTCGCGTTCGGCCATCTCCCCCACCTGCGGCAAGTGCTTCGGAGCGGTCTTCAGGGCCGGCCGGGACGGGGCGCTCGCAGCGGAGCCGCCGGCCAAGCAAGCCATCACCCCCTGGGCGATCAGCCGCGCCCGCAGTTCGGCGCCGGCTTCGATCGGATGCAGGTTGTCGGCCTGCATCAGCTCCGGGTGGCGGAAGACCGCCCCCTGCCAGTCGGGCGTCTGCGTGCCCGGCCGCGAGGCGGCGAATTCGGCCACGGTGCGGTTCTTGCCGCTGTCGTCGACGCCGCCGGGATGGAGCCCGTGGATCGTCGGCACGACCATGCACCTGCCGCCGACCGCCGCCGCCACCTTGCTGAGGTTCTCCGCCAGGATCTGCGGATAGCTGGGGTTGTCGTTGGTCCCCGCGTCGAAGACGATCACCTGCTGCGACGGCTCGTAGCTCTCTTCGAACAGCTCGAGGATCTGGTAGCTGTTGTAGCCGCCGACCGCGTTGATCGTCAGCGGAATCCCCGGCAGGAACTTGGCGAGGTGGGGAGCGGTCAGCTCCTCGAGGCTGTCGCCGACCACCAGCACCCCGCCCGGCGGCGCCGCCTGCGCACCGGGCACCAGCGTCACGAGCGCCAATGCGACCGCCGCCATCGCCGCGAACCGCCTGATCGTCGGCATCGCCGGATTTCTACACTACGCCCCGATGACGCCACCGCCCGCCGCCGGCCGGCTCTCGACGCTCGGCTGCGTGCTCTTAGCCGCCACCGCACTGGCCCTGCCCGGCTGTGGCGGCGGGGGAGCGGCGGGCGCCGAGAGCACCGCCGCCACCTCGCCCGGGCAACAGGCGAGGGCCAGTGGCGGCGACGGCAAACCATGCCCGGCTCAGGTCGACGCCTTCGTCAAATCGCTGGACAGCTTGCGCAGCCGCCTCGCGGTCGGACTCAGCTACGAGCAGTACGCCGGGGCGATCGAGGGCCTGCGCGCCGACTACGAGGCGATCGACGTCGATCGCCTCGCCCTCGAGTGCCTGACGACCGCCGGCACCCCGAGCGAGAGGGCCTTCAACGAGTACATCGCCGCCGCCAACGCCTGGGGCAGGTGCCTCGCCGATGCCGCCTGCACCACCGCCTCGGTCGAACCCGTCCTGCAGCGACGGTGGCGGGTCGCCTCCGGCCTCCTCGCCGAAGCTCAATAGCGCGGGCACTCGCGCCTCAGCGAGCGCGGCGCCTGGAGCGCTTCGACTTCGCCGGTTTGGCGGCGTTGCGAAGGGTCTGTTCGCCGGCTTTCTCGGTCGCCTCGCCCATCGCGATCTGGAACATCGCCAGGACCGCGTCGGAGGCGAGCGGCCGCATCCGGTCGAGCGCCTCGCGCACCTTCGGCCAGTCCTCCTCGGGGCGGCCGGCCTTGTCGAACGGCTCCCAGATCTCCGTGACGAAGAGGTCGACGAAGGTGCGGGCGGCGGCGTCGGCCTGGCGGCGCAGCTTGTCGGCGGTGTCGAGGACGGCTTTGGGGCTGACGCCGAGCTCGACCAGAGCGCCGCCGGCCCGCTGCAGGCGCGGGCTGATCGCCTCGATCTTGCCGTCGGGCAGCTCGCGCTGGATGCCGAGCTTCTCGCCCCGGCGAACCAGCCTCGGGTCGATCTCCTTCGCTCCCCAGATCGCGGCCAGCTCGCCCGCCTCGTAGATTTCCGGCGTCTCGTCCTCGAACGGGGCGCGCACGGCGCGGGCGAAGTCGACGATCTCCGAAGAGGAGCCCTCGGTGCTGTCGAGCACGCGGCGGATCGCCTCTAAGTTGAGTCCCTCCGCCTGCATTTCGCGGGTCAGCTCGATCCGCGCGACGTGCTCCTCGGTGTAATAGCCGGTGCGCCCGTGCACGTCGGGTGGGGGCAGCAGTCCACGGGTCTGGTGGGCGCGGATGTTGCGCACGGTCATGCCGGTGCGCCGCGCCAGCTCCCCGATCGTCATCTTGCCGTCGGGGGCCTGCTGGCGTTTGGGGCGGGGACTCATCCCGCTCATGGTAAGCGGCGGCCCGGGGATTGCTAGCCGTTTGGGAAGAGCGAGAGGCGCTGCCCGTTCATCTTCTCCCCCGCATCGGAGCAGAGGAAGGCGATTGCCTCGGCGACCTGCTCGACGGGAGTGAAGGTCGGGAACTCCTTGCCGGGACTCTCCTCGCGCATGCGCGGCGTCAACAGTGCGTCGATGACGACGATGTTGGCGGTGGCGCCGCCCGGCTCGAAACCGTCGGCGAAGGCGAGGGTCCAGGCCTCGGCGGCCGCCTTCGCCGCGGCGTAGGCGGCGTTGGCGTTGGTCGGCGCCTGCGCCTGCTTGGCCGAGACGAGGGCGAAGCGGCCGTGCTCGCTCGCTGCCAGCTGATCGTGGAAGGCGCGCGTGGTGTGCTGGACGGTGCGGACGAGCAGGCCGTGGAGCAGATCCCAGTCGGCGAGCGGCGCCTCGTGCAGCGGCTGCCCGCCGCGCCAGCCGCCGACCAGGTGGATGAGCCCGTCGACCCGCCCGAAGCGCTCGACCAGCGCCCCGCACCAGCCGCGCACCGCGTCCTCGTCGAGGAGGTCGACCGCGCGCCCGTCCCAGCGCTCGGCCGGGATGCCGAGATCCGCGGCGAGCGAGCCGAGCAGCTCCGCGTCGCGATCGGTGCCGGCGACCGTCGCCCCGGCCTGCGCCAGCCTCGCGGCCACCAGCGGCCCGAGGCCGCCGCCGACACCGGCGATGGCGATCACGCGGCCGTCGAGCTCACTCATATGGGGGAGAGAGGATTCGAACCTCTGTAGGCATAGCCGGCAGATTTACAGTCTGCTCCATTTGACCGCTCTGGCACTCCCCCTGGCGTTCGGGACGCGATTCTAAAGGGGCCTGGCGCCGGAGCGCTACGCGACGCCGAGGCGCTGCTTCATCTGCTCGTTGAAGGCGTTGATCGCCGAGAGCGGGCGCATGAAGACGGTCAGCTCGACGACCTTGCCGTCGTCGTCGAGCTCGAGGAAGTCGATGCCCTCCAGCTCGCGCTCGCCGACCTTGGCTTTGAAACGGAGGCAGACGCTCCTCTCGCCGACCAGCTCGTCGACGTAGGTGAGGCCCTCGAGGGTGGCGGCGACGTGGGTCAGGACCTGGCCGACGATCTCGCGACCCTCGAAGCCACGGAAGAGGATCGGGCTGTGGAGGACGACGTCCTCGCGCAGCGTCTCGGTCATCAGCTCGACGTCCTTCGCTTCGGCGGCGACGCGGAATGGGTGCGGCTCGGCCATCGCGGTTACTCTACGCCCCATGCCGAGCGACCATTTCTACGCCCGCCTCTCCAACTCGCTCGGCGCCACCGGGCTGCGCTGGACCGGCAAGCTGAACATCCCGCTCTACCGTCTCAGCGGGGGGCGGATCGGCGGCAAGGTCGGCCGCGCGCCGGTCCTGCTCCTCACCACCACCGGCCGCAAATCCGGCGAGCTGCGCACCGCGCCGGTCGTCTACCTGGCCGACGGCGACAGCGTCAGCCTGATCAACACCAACGCCGGCAACGCCAAGACCCCGGCCTGGTCGTTCAACCTCAGGGCCAACCCCGAGGCCGAGGTCGAGATCGGCCGCGAGCGGCGCCCCGTCCGCGCCCGCATCGCCGCGGGCACCGAGCACGACGAGCTCTGGCGCAAGCACAACGAGCAGTACGCCGGCTTCGACGACTACAAGGCCAAGCTGGACCGCGAGCCCTCGATCTTCGTGCTGGAGCCGCGCTAGCTGGCTTCGCGGAGCATCTGCGCCTCCGGGAGGCGCTGCAGCTTTTTCAGCGTGTTGTTCTCGATCTGGCGGATGCGCTCGCGGGTGACGCCGAAGGTCCGCCCCACTTCCTCCAGCGTCAGCGGCTCGCCGCCGGCGAGGCCGTAGCGAAGTTCGATCACCTGGCGCTCGCGTTCGGGCAGCGCCTCCAGCGCCTTCTGAACGCCCTCTTTCTGCAGGTGCTCGCTGGCCTCCTCGAACGGCTCCAGAACCGCGTCGTCGGCGACGAAGTCGCCGAGCTCGGATTCGTCCTCGTCGCCGACCGGTTTCTCCAGCGAGACCGGCTGCTGGGCGACCCGCTGGATGTCGCGTACGTCGGCGACCGGCCAGCGCAGCTCCTCGGCGATCTCCGCCGGCTCCGGCTCGCGGCCTAGCTTCTGGACCAGCTGGCGCTCGACGTGAGCGACCCGGTTCAGCTTCTCGACCATGTGGACGGGGATGCGGATCGTCCGCGCCTTGTCGGCGATTGCCCGCGTGACCGCCTGGCGGATCCACCAAGTCGCGTAGGTGGAGAACTTGTAGCCGCGCCGGTAGTCGAACTTCTCGACCGCCCGGATCAAGCCCAGCGAGCCCTCCTGGATCAGGTCGAGGAAGCTGAGGCCGCGGCCCAGATAGCCTTTGGCGATCGAGACGACGAGGCGCAGGTTGGCCTCGACCATCTGCCGCTTGGCCAGCATGTCGCCGCGCTCGATCCGTTTCGCCAGTTCGACCTCCTGCGTCGCGGTGAGCAGCTCGACCCGGCCGATCGAGCGCAGGTACAAGCGCAGCGAATCGAGGCTGGGCTCGACCGTGAGGTCGAGCTCTTCCTTCTTCGCCTGCCCGTTGGACTCGCCGCTGCGCTGCTCCTTGTAAGCGCTGACGCCGTCCTCGGCGATCACGTCGACGCCGTGCTCGACGAGGTGGGCATGCAGGCCGGAGACCTGCTCCTTGGTGATCTCGACCTCCTCGAGGGTGGACGCGATCTGCTCGAAGGTGAGGTAGCCGCGCTCGCGGCCCAGGGCTACGAGCCCGCGCAACTCCTCGATCTCCCCGATCGGGTTGTCTGCCGCGTCGCGCTCGATGACGTCCGTGACCGTCTCCAACGGTTCGATGGTCATTCCCTCCGCTGCGTCTCTCTCCCCATTCCCATGGAGCCGGCCCTGATGCTCCGGCCGCGTCGAAGTATAGGCGGAAAAATTCCCGCATTGGGTAAGACGCCGACCCCTGCCGTCGCTTACCCTTCATAAGCCGATGGCCAGCCAGCCGACCTCCACCCCAGCCGCACCCGACGTCCAGGCCTCGATTCCGGCGACCCAGGTCAGCCTCTCGCGGGTCGGCGTCACCGGGGTCGAGAAGGTGATCCGGGTCAAGGCCGACGGCACCGAGAATCTCTTCTACGCCGAGTTCGAGTGCTTCGTCGACCTCAACCCGCAGCAGGCGGGCGTCCACATGTCCCGCTTCGAGGAGATCGTCGGCGAGGCGATCGACGAGGTGGTCCTGCGCGAGGCCTTTAAGGCCGAGGTGCTGGCCGCCCACGTCGCCGAGAAGGTGCGCGAGCGCCAGGGCGGGCTGCGGGCCGAGGTCTCGGTCACCGCCCGCTATCCGGAGACGGTCTCGACCCCGGAGAGCGGCAAGAGCACCCAGGAGATCTACGTCCTCTTCGGCACCGCCGTCGACTCCGCGCAGGGCACCCGGACGCTGACCGGCGTCCAGGCCCAGGGCATGACCGCCTGCCCCTGCGCCCAGGAGATGGTCGCCGGGCTCTCCCGCGAACGGCTGGCGGAGCAGGGCTTCGACGCCGAGGAGATCGAGCGCGTCGTCGACGTCGTCCCGATCGCGACCCACAACCAGCGCGGCATCGGCACCCTCCACGTCGGCTGTCCCGAGGGCGGCCCGGCCTGGATCGACGCGCCGGAGCTGCTGCGGATCGTCGAGAGCTCGATGAGCTCGGAGATCTACGAGCTGATGAAGCGCCCCGACGAGATGGCGGTCGTCGTCAAAGCGCACGAAAACCCGCGCTTCGTCGAGGACTGCGTGCGCGAGATGGTGCGCCAGGTCGTCGAGGGCTACCCCGACCTGCCGGACGACGCCTTCGTGATGGCCCGTCAGGAGAACCTGGAGACGATCCACCGCCACAACGTGGTGGCCGAGCGCTACGGGACCCTCGGGGAGCTGCGGGCCGAGTTGGCCAGCGGCGACCACGTGGAACGGCACCAGTCGATGCGGGACTGGCTCGAGTCACCTACGACGTAGGGGAGTCGGGGAGGGCTCTGCCGAGCAACAGCGGGGAGGCTCGTCAGAGTCCTCCCCGACTCCCTATGCGGCCGGGGTTGGCTTTCGCCGCGACGCGCTCGCGTTGTTGAGCCTCGATCCGCTTGCGCAGGCCGAAGAAGTAGTCGGCGCCGCTGATCACGGTCACGATCAGAGCTGCGTAGACGAGGAGGTCGACGCCGAGGGGCGCCGGGTCGGCGACGATCAGGGCGATCACGGCGGCGATCTGCAGGCCCGTCTTCAGCTTGCCGAGCCAGCTGGCGGAGATGACGAGACCGCGCTCGGCGGCGATCGTGCGGAGGATGGTGACGGCGATCTCGCGGGCGATGATCACCATCGCCACCCAGGCTTCGAGCCGGTTCAGCGAGACCAGCGAGACCAGGGCGCCGATGATCAGCAGCTTGTCGGCCAGCGGGTCCATCAGCTTGCCGAAGGTGGTGACGGAGTTACGGGAGCGGGCGAAGTAGCCGTCGAGCCCGTCGGTCAGCGCCGCCAGCGCAAAGACCACCGCCGCCAGCGCATCCCCATTCGGCGTCTCCCCCAACAACGCCACTACAACCACCGGCACCGCCAAGATGCGCAGCAACGTCAGCGCATTAGGCAGGTTCAGCGGAAACATCGCCGCTCAGTCTGGCTGATCCGGGGGCCGATGGGCCTTAGACGTCCGCATGGTGGACGTCTGAGGCCCGTCGGCGGCCAGTTTCGCGTCGCGCTTGGCGAAGAACTCCTCGCCCTCGATGCTGATGTGGGGGATGATCCGGTCCATCCAGCGCGGCAGCCACCAGGCGCGCTTGCCGAGCAGGACCATCACCGCGGGCACGAGCAGGCAGCGGACCAGGGTCGAGTCGATCGCGATCGCCACCGCCAGGCCGACCCCGAACTCCTTCACCACCGGGTCGCCGTTGAGGACGAAGCTGGTGAAGACGCAGACCATGATCGCCGCCGCCGAGGTGATCACGCGGCCGGTGTTGGCCAGGCCTTCGATCACCGCCCGCTTCTCGTCGCCGTACTTGGTGAAATGCTCGCGCATCTGCGTCAGCAGGAAGACCTCGTAGTCCATCGAGAGCCCGAAGAGGATCGCGAACATCAGCAGCGGCACGAAGCTGACGATCGGGATCGGGTGGTCGAGCCCGATCAGCGAGGAGCCCCAGCCGAGCTGGAAGACCGCGGTAACCACCCCGTAGGCAGCCGCGACCGAGAGCAGGTTCATCGCCGCCGCCTTGATCGGGACCAGCAGCGAGCGGAAGGCGATCAGGAGGACGAAGAAGCTGAGGGCGACGACGATCGCGATCATCAGCGGCAGCTTTTCGGCGATCTGGGAGCCGAGGTCGATGTAGCCGGCGGTCTGGCCGCCGACGTAGGAGTGGGCGCCGGTCCCCTTCAACGCCTGCGGGATCGTCGTGTCGCGCAGTTCTTCGACCAGGTCGACGGTCTCGTCCGCCCACGGCTCCGATTTCGAGAGCACGGTGAAGACCGCCACCGTCCCCTGCTTGTCCAGGGTCGGTTCGCTGACCGCTTCGACGTCGCTGGCGACGCCGACCGCTTTCTCCAGCCCCGGCAGCACCTGCTGCGCTTCCGCCGGCGAGCTGAATTCGGAGGCCACCAACAGCGGCCCGTTGACGCCCGGCCCGAAGCCCTTGTTGAGGCTGTCGTAGGCCTGGCGCGAGGTCGTGTCCTTGGGCAGGGCGCTGATGTCGTTCTGACCGAGCTCGAGCTGGAAGATCGGCAGCGCCAGCACCACGAGCACGATCAGGGCGACGATCGCCGAGCGCCAGGGCCGCCCCGCAACGCGCTCCGCCCAGCGCCGCCAGCCGTGCGGCTCGGAGTCCTCCGGGTTGCCCTTGCCGCGGCGGATGCTGAGCGAGTCGATCCGCGGCCCCAGCGCCCCCAGCATCGCCGGCAGCAGCGTCGCCGCGGCGAAGACGGCGACGACGACCGCGACCGCCGCGGTGAAGCCGAGGGTGCTGACCAGCGGAATCCCGGCGAAGGCGAGCGAGCAGAGGGCGATCACGACCGTGAAGCCGGCGAAGACGACGGCGCCGCCGGCGGTCGCGGTGGCGCGGGCGATCGACTCGCGCAGCTCCATCCCTTCGGCCAGCTGCAGTTTGTGGCGGGTGACGATGAACAGCGCGTAGTCGATCCCGACCCCGAGCCCGATCATCGTCGCCAGGGTCGAGGCGACGCCCGGCACCTGCAGCACGTGCTCGAGCAGGCGGATGATCGAGAGTGCGCAGGCGAGGCCGATCAGGGCCGAGACGATCGGCAGCATCATCGCCGTCGCGGTGCCGAAGGCGAAGAGCAGGATGATCACCGCGGCCGCCAGGCCGATCGCCTCGCTGACCTCGGTCGAGGGCTTGGAGAGCTGCTGGCCGACGTAGCTGCCGACGGCGGTGTGCAGGCCGGCGGCGCGGGCCGGCTGCGCCGCGTCGAGGATCCGCTGCGCCTCGTCTTCGTCGATTTCGCCGGGGCCGATGGCGAGGACCACGGGGATGTAGCCGACCTGCTGGTCCTTGCTGAGGAAGTTGACGCCCTGCGGGCTGAGCGGGCTGGTCGCCGAGTTGACGTCGCCCAGCGCTTCCAGGTTCTTGGCGGTTTCGGCCACGGCGGCGCTGTACCTGGCTTCGGTCAGCTTGCCGCCCGGCGGCGCTTCCATCACCAGCGGGTTGCTGCCGTAGGCCTGTTCGGGCAGGTTGTCTTCCAGCAGTTCCGTCGCCACCGTCGAGCCGCTGCCCGGCAGGGTCAGGTTTTCGCTGGTCTTGCTGCCACCGGCCTGGCCGATCAGGACGAGGGCAGTCGCGAGGACCAGCCAGATGGCGATCACGGGCCAGTGATGACGCGAGCAGAAACGACCGATCGCGTAGAGGGGCCCCGTCATTCGTCAATCATCTCCGATGGGAGAGGAGCGGTGCCGTCCTCGAAGGCGCCTGGGATGGATTCGGCGACGTCGGCCCCCAGCGCTCTCCGCAGCACCACCAGGTGCTGCGCCTGGTCGGCGACGATCGAGCCCAGCAGCGAGCGCGGCCAGGGAGCGCTGAGGTGGGAGATCGCGCGCAGGCCGTAGGCAACGGAGACGCTTTCGACTTCGTAGAGGAAGGCGAGCGCGTCGGCCTCGTTCTTCAGCCCCTCGCTTTCGATCTCTTCCTCCTCCGGCTCGGCCTTTTCGCCGAGGCCGCGCAGCGCCTTGACGATCGCGTTGACGTGTTCCTGTTCCTGGGCGCGAAATTCGCGGGCGGAGGCCAGGTCGGGCCCATGCAGCAGCGGCAGGGTGCGCTCGTAGGCGCGGATCGCCGCCTGCTCGCGGGCGAGGACGTTGTTGAGGGTCTCGGCATCGGCGGCCTTGTCGGGCACGGCCGTGGTGGTGCCGCCACCGCTGTCTCCGCAGCCGACAGCCACGAGCAGCGCCAGCACGACAGCGAGCCCCACGAGCCAACCGCCCCGCCGATGGGCCGATTTCGTCCGCATATGGGACGGAATCGGCCCATCGGCGGAGGAGGTCGTCTTGTAAGTGATTGGGTTCGCAGTCATGGAGAGGCGGCCAAGCCTATGAGCAAAGACAACGCCGAAGCGCTGGGGGCGCTGGCGAATGAGGTCCACGCCTGCCGCCGCTGCCCGCGGCTGGTCGAGTGGCGGCAGGCCGTGGCGGCCGACCCGCCCCGTCGCTACCGCGGCGAGGACTACTGGGCGAAACCGGCATCCGGCTTCGGCGACCCGGCGGCGCGGGTGGCGATCGTCGGGCTGGCGCCGGCGGCGCACGGCGCCAATCGCACCGGCCGCATGTTCACCGGCGACCGCTCCGGCGACTGGCTCTACGCGGCCCTGCACCGCGCCGGCTACGCCAACCAGGCCGAGTCCGACCATCGCGGCGACGGGCTGCGCCTGCGCGACGCCTACGTCACCGCGATCGTGCGCTGTGCGCCCCCCGCCAACAAGCCGACCGTCGCCGAGCGCGACAACTGCCTGCCGTATCTGCAGCGAGAGCTGGAGCTGCTCGAGCGCTGCCGCGTCGTCGTCGCCCTCGGCTCCTTCGGCTGGGACGGCTTCCTGCGCGCCGCCCGCATCCTCGGCGCCGAGGTGCCGCGCCCCAAGCCGCGCTTCGGCCACGGGGCCGAAGCCAACCTCGGCCGCTGGGCCCTGCTCGGCTGCTTCCACCCCAGCCAGCAGAACACCTTCACCGGCAAGCTGACCGTGCCGATGATCGACGCCGTCTTCGCCCGGGCCAGGGAGCTGGCGGCGGGCTAGTTGTAGATGCCAGCCACGTTGTTCCCGGTCAGCTCCCGCAGCCGCGCAATGGGCGGCCGGTGACCGAGGGCGCCGTGTCGTCGCCTGAAGTTGTAGCGCTCGACCCAGCCCGAGAGGGCCGCGGCCCTCTCGGCTGAGCTGCCGTAGACGGCCGCATAGGCCCACTCGCGCAACATCGTGCGGATGAAGCGCTCAGCCTTGCCGTTGGTCTGGGGCCGGTAGGGCCGGGTGCGGATGTGCTTGATCCCCATCGCCCTGCAGGCCAGTGAGTGAGCGGCGGAGCGGTAGGCGGGGCCGTTGTCGGTCATCAGCCCCTCGACCGCGACGCCGTGGGAGCCATAGAAGGCGACGGCTCGCCGCAAAAAGGCGACCACTGTCTTGGTCTTCTCGTCGGGCAGAACCTCGGCGTAGGCGAGCCGGGTGGCGTCATCGACGCAGATGTGCACCCGATCCCAACCGGTTTGCAGGCGTCGCACGCCAGCTGCGTCGGTGCTGGTGGCGGTCTTCTTGGCCCAACTGCGGCCGAGCATGCGGTGGCCGGCTCCATGCTGGCCGATCCGCCCTAGCTTCTTGACGTCGATGTGGATTAGCTCGCCTGGGCGAGCGCGCTCATAACGGCGCACCGGCTCCTCGGCGCCCAGGCGGCTGAGCTTGCCGAGGCCGATCCGCTTTAGCACCGCGGAGACGGTCGAGGTCGCCATCTCCAGGAGCTCGGCGATCTCAGGGCCGGTCAGGCGCAGTCGCCGCAGGGCGGCGATCGCCTCGACGCGCTCGGGCGGGGTGGCGTTGTGGACGGTGTGAGGGGCGGAGCTGCGATCGAGCAGGCCCGCCTCGCCCTCGGCGCGGTAGCGGCGCACCCACTTGCCCGCGGTCCTCGCACTCACTCCGGCGGCCTCGGCCGCCTCCGTGAGTGCGACCCCTTCCTCGAGCACTCGTCTGACCATGGTCGCCCTGCCCTTCGGGCCGAGGGGAGCGTTAGCGTGCAGCTTCATCCGGTTCCTCCTTGTTGCTGGGGCTTCGACACCGCCAGCCTCCAAGGAGGTCCGGATGAACAACGTGGCTAGGAACTACAGCTAGTCGGTCTTCGAGGGTGCGACCTTGCCGTCGCCCGAGGGCGGTGCCTCGAACCCCATCATCGCCACCGTCACCGGGATTCCGGCGGCGTCGGCCTTCGTCAGCCGTTCGGCGCTGGAGCTCTGGATCTCGATGACGTCCTCCAGCATCCCTTCGAGCCGGGCCTTGAGCTCATCCCAGCCCTGCTCGTCGACGATCATCGGGGTCCAGCTGAGGTGCCGGTCGGCGCGCTTGTCGAAGGTGCCCGCGAGGAGCGCGGAGGCGGCGTCGTTGAAGACCGTTTTAAGTCCGCTCGCGCTCAAGCCGGGGCGGATCGAGTCGGGCAGCGCGCCCCATTCATCGGCGTTGAGGAAGGCGCGGTCGGTGGCGCGGTAGTAGTGCTCCATCGCACCGCGACGCGGGGCAGTGTCGACGAGTTCGATGCACTCGCATTCCTTGAGCACTTTGATGTGGTAGCTGACGTGGCCGACCGACTCCCCCACCTCCTTCGAGATTTCGTTCGGGCTGGCGACCCGTTCGTTGAGGATGATCAGGGCCTGGACGCGCACCTGGTGGCCCATGGCGCGGACTAGGCGCTGATCGACCGTGCCGCGGTGACGGCTCACCTTCGCGTCGCCCTGCGTGGTCTTGGTCGTCTTTGCGGGGGTCAAGGCGATCTCCGATCTGCTGCGGTTGACAGGGGGGTTGTCTCCTGATCACTCCATCGTATTAGCTGTATACCGGGCTCGCTGAACAATTGCAGGTACTTTTCATAGTTTCCTCGACTACCGGAACTATTTCAAGCAATGAATCGGTCTCCACCAATGACGATCATTGCCGGCCTGGGCCGGCCAGCCAACAGGGGGAAGCAGATGACGATCACGGTTGAGCGAGTAGTCCCGATGGTCTCGATCCACAAGATGGGCTGACGCCCACACGCATGAGTCGGCCTCGCATAAAACGCACCACTGAACCGTTCGACTCGCCCGATGGCGACGTCTACCTGATGCGACCGAGCGCCGACGGCGACATCCGCATCGAGAAGCCAAACGAAGAGGAACGGCAGCTGCTCGAGTCGCTCGACGGCGAGCACACGCTCGAGCAGCTGCACGAGAGGTTCGGAGAGGAGGCCGTCGGCGACCTGATCTCCCAGCTGCAGGAGCTGGAGATCGTCGAGGACGCAACCGACGACGACCTCGTCCCCGCGGCGGAGCTGGCGCGTTTCGACCGCCAACTCCGCTACTTCAGCGACATCGGCAACCAGGCGCTGACTCCATCCGAGTGCCAGGCACGCCTCCGCGACGCGAAGGTGGCCGTGCTGGGAGTCGGCGGGCTGGGTGGCTCGGCGGCACTGTGGCTGGCCAGCATCGGCGTCGGCGAGATGTGGTTGATCGACGGCGACCGAGTCGAGGCCAGCAACCTCAACCGCCAGATCCTCTTCGCCGAGGCGGAGATCGGGCTGCTCAAGGTCGAGGCGGCGACGGCGCGGCTGCGCGCCTTCAACTCGTCGATGACCGTCACCTCGACGGCGCGGCGACTGGAGAGCCAGGCGGAGATCGCCGACTTCATCGCCGGTGCCGACGTCGTCATCGACGCCGCCGACTGGCCGGCGCACGACATCGAGCGCTGGTGCAACTCGGCCTGCTTCGAGGCCGGCATCCCCTACATCACGATGAGCCACTTCCCGCCAATCGCGCGGGTCGGACCGCTCTACGTGCCGGGGCGGACCGGCTGCTTCGCCTGCCAGGAGACCGCCTACCGGCGCGAGTACCCGCTCTTCGACGTGGCGGTCGAGCAGCGCCGGGCCAAAGCCTCGCCGGCGGCAACGCTGGGGCCGGCCTGCGGGCTGATCGGCGGCCAGGTCGGCCTCGACATCATGCACCTGCTGACCGGCCTGGCCGAGCCCTCGACGCTCGGCGTCGCCCACATCTACGACCTGCGGACGATGGACGTCGACCGCGAGCCGGTGGTACCGGAGCCGGGCTGCCCGGTCTGCGGGGAGATGCAGCCGGCGGAGCCGGTCAAGGAGACCGCGGGGGGATAGGTCGCCTTCGTCGCCAAGGGCGTTTAGGGCGAGGCGCGGGCGAAGCGGGCGGCGGGGTCGAAGAAGAGAGCCAGCCACATGAACGGGGCGATGCCCGGTGCGAGGAAGGCGACCGGGATCGAGGCGAGGAAGACCGACGCGATGTAGAGGGAGCGGTAGCGCTGTTCGTGGTGTGCGGCAGGGGTGGTCGAGGTGAGGCCGGCGCCGCGGGCGTCGGCCGCCATCCACAGCCCGGTGAGGACGACGCCGCTGAGGTTGACCGCGTAGAGGACGATGGTGGTGGTGTCGCCCCCGTGGTCACCCAGCACCTTGCTGCTGAAGGGGATGAGGACGATCCAGGCGAGGTAGAAGATGTTGAGCGCGAGCAGACGGCCGTCGAAGCCGGTCACTTCGCTGAAGAAGCGGTGGTGCACGACCCAGAAACGCCCGATCACGGCGAAGCTGAGCGCGTAGGCAAGGAGGTTTTCGTGCTGATCCCAGAGCGCTTCCCCGACGCTTTCGCCGTGCAGGTGCGCCGGGATGTCGATCGCCAGCACCAGCAGGGTGATCGCGATCGCGAAGACGCCGTCGCTGAAGGCGACGATCCGCGAGAACTCGATCTCGTTTCCCTCCCGCCGCTTCGAGTTCCTCTCCCTGGCCACACCGGGGATCATCGCCACCGGGCGCGACGGAACCGCGAACCGATCCCTCCTAGAATGGGCCGGCCCCGCCGGCGTAGCTCAGTTGGTAGAGCACTTCATTCGTAATGAAGGGGTCCCCGGTTCAAGTCCGGGCGTCGGCTCTAGGCAGATCTTCGAAGCTTCGGTCTGAGGTAGTCCCATGTGTGGCGGGCCCCGACGCCAACCAGGAGGCAAACCCCGAACCAGACCAAATCAGAGATGCTGCTCGGCGCGATTGGATCGGCTCCGTCGAAGCCGTGACCCAGATAGCCGGTCTCCTGCAGGTAGACCAAGGGCAGCAGGCCGCCGAGCAATGAGATCAGCACCCACCAGCGACCGACGGCAGCTCCCATCAGGACGGTGAGCGCAACGAAGCCCAGCACCACCAGATCGTCGTCGAACCCCGGGGACAGATCCACCGACTTCTGGTCGGCGTACGTCCAGAGGCCGAGAACGACCGCGTAGCCAAGGGCAAGATAGATCCGGATCGGTCTCACTCGCCGTAGTGGCTTTCCCAGTCTTTCCGTGCCTGCTCCATGTTTCTTTCTACACCCCGCTCGCCAAAACGAAACCCTCCCGGCCGATCTCTCGCTCGATTGCCTCGGCATAGATGCCGTGGAGGGTGCTGGCCGGCACTGGAGCGGCGATTCCGTAGGCCTGCTCCATGGCCTGCGCCAAGGTCGCCTTGAAGGTGCGGCCGTGCCAGGCGTGGGCTTCGGCGGCGCGGCCGACGTGGAGGTGGGCCAGCTCGTGGAGCAGGGTCTCGAGGACGTCGCCGGGGCGGATGCCGGGATAGGCGGTTACGGAGAGGCGGAACTCGTCCGGGACGGCGAAGCCGAGTCGGTTCGGGCGCGTCCGGGCCCGGCGCACCTTGAGCTCGGGCAGCCGCGCGGCAAGCGGGCCTCCGGCGAAGGCGGGCAGCGCCAGCAGCCTCTTCATCTCCCGGTCCAGCGCAACGCCGGCGACGACGTAGTAGGAACGAGGGCGGACGGGTGGGGACGGAGGCCGGGAGCGTGCCCTTCTGCGCCGCCGGAAGAGATTGGTCGCCATCGAGGCACAGTCTTCTAGAGCTGGCAGCGGGAGCACCAGTAGGTGGTGCGGTTGGCGTCGCCCTGGCCGCGCGAGGCGATGCGGCCGCCGCAGACCGGGCAGGGGCGACGGGCACGGTAGACGGCATAGGCATGGCGGCCGTCGGCGACGGCCTGCTGCATCAGCTCGCGGGCGGCGAGCAGGACGCGAAGCAGCTCTTCGTCGTCGAGGTCGGCGATCGGGCGCCAGGGATCGAGGCGAGCGGCGAAGCAGGACTCGCTCTTGAAGATGTTGCCGATGCCGGCGACGAGCGCCTGGTCGAGCAGGGCGTCGCCGAGGCCGCGGCCGGGGTCGGCGCGAAGGCCGCGGAGGGCCGCGTCGCGGTCCAGCTCCGGCGCCAGGACGTCGGGGCCGAGGCGGGCGAGCTGGGGGTCGCGGCGGAGGCGGTCGGCCGGAATCAGCCTCAGGGTCGGCCCACCGAACTGGACCGTCTCCTGCCTCTCCCCCGCCAGCAGCGCCCAGGCGGCGCGGCGCGGCTTGCGCCAGGGCCCGCCCCGGGGGTAGATGTGCCAGGAGCCGTTCATCCCCAGGTGGCTGTGCAGGACGAGGTCGCCGAAGCTGAGCAGCAGGTTCTTGCCGCGGGCCTCGACCCGGTCGAGGCGGCGGCCGTCGAGCCGCTCGATCCCGGCGGCGCGCCCACGCGGATTGGGGGCGGAGGCGGCGACCGTCTCCCCCGTCAGGGCGGCGTCGATTCGCTGGGCCGTGCGCAGGATCGTGTCCCCCTCTGCCATCGATTCATGATGACCGGCGCCGACTCCCTGAAGACTTTTAGTGCCCACGGGACCCACGAAGCTTCGACCAAACCGGGACGGGGGCTAGATTGGGACCGTGCCTCAACGACGGATCGACCCGCTTGCCCGCCGGACGGTGCTGGGACTCGCGGCGGCCCGGGTCGGGATCGGCGTGGGCGCGGTGTTCGTCACCAGGCCGGCGCTGAAAGCGCTGGGGTTCGCGGAGACCGACGCAGCGGGCATCGCCCTGGGCAGGATCGCCGGCGGCCGCGACATCGCCCTCGGACTCCTGGCCCTGGCGGCCCGCGACGATCGCAAGGCGCTGCGCATCGCGGCGCTGGCCGCGGCGGCGGTCGACGCCGCCGACGCGATCACCTTCGGCGTTGCCGCCCGCGATCCGGTCGCCCGCCGCGCCGGGCTCGGCGGTCTCGTCTCCGGCGGGGCGGCGGCGATCACCGGCGCCTGGGCCTGGCGGCGCCTGGGCGGCAAGTACTAGACCGCGTCCGTGGACGCCGCTGCTTACGACCGCCTCGGCGTCGGCTACCGGCAGGTGCGGCAACCGGACCCGCGGATCGGGGCCCGGATCGACGCGGCGCTCGGGGCCGCCCGCACGGTCCTCAACGTCGGTGCCGGCACCGGCTCCTACGAGCCCGCCGAGCGCGAGGTAACCGCTGTCGAGCCATCCCGGGTGATGATCGACCAGCGGCCCGCGGGAGCGGCGCCGGTCGTCCAGGCCAGCGCCGAAGAGCTGCCGTTCGAGGACGACAGCTTCGACGCCGCAATGGCGATCATCACCGTCCACCACTGGGCCGACCCCGCGGCCGGCCTCGCGGAGATGGGACGGGTGGCGCGCCAGCGCGTCGCCGTCCTCAGCTTCGACCCCGCCCCACTCGCGGAGCTTTGGCTGGTACGTGACTATTTTCCGCGAGCGCTGGAGATCCACGCCGGCGCGATGCCGCCGATCGAGGACCTGGCGGCGATGCTGGGCCCCCGCACGGCGGTAGAGCCGGTCCCGGTTCCGAGCCGCTGCGAGGACGGCTTCTTCTGCGCGCTCTGGGACCGGCCGGAGATGCACCTCGACCCCGACGTGCGCCGGGCCAGCTCGGTCTGGCACCTGCTGGCGCCGGAGGAGACCGAACGCGGGCTCACCGCCCTGCGGGCCGACCTCGAGAGCGGTTCCTGGGACGAGCGCTACGGCGCCCTGCGCGAGGCGACGGCGCTGGACGTGGGGCTGCGGCTACTGACCGCCGGCCCGGCCCCTGCTTAGTCGCTGCCGTTCGAGCTGACGGCCGCCGCATCGGGTTTGAAGTCGTGCGACTCGATCACGCGGTCGATCAGGCCGTACTCGACTGCGGCGGGGGGCTGGAAGAATTTGTCCCGTTCCATGTCCTGCTTGATCTGCTCGCGGGTCTGGCCCGTGTGGGTGACGTAGATTCCGTCGAGCCGCTCGCGCAGCTCGAGGATCTCTTTGGCGTGGATCTCGATGTCGGCCGACTGGCCTTCGAAGCCGCCACTGGGCTGGTGGATGAGGATGCGGCTGTTGGGCAGTGCCATCCGCTTGCCCTTGGCGCCGCCAGTGAGGATCAGCGAGCCGGCCGACATCGCGATCCCGTAACAGATGGTCTGCACATCGGGCTTGATGAACTGCATCGTGTCGTAGATCGCCAGGCCCGCATAGGCGGAGCCGCCGGGCGAGTTGATGTAGAGGCTGACGTCCTTGTCCGGGTCCTCGGACTCGAGGTGCAGCAGCTGGGCGATGATCAGGTTGGCGAGATCCTCGGTCACCTGTTCCCCGAGGAAGACGATGCGCTGCGCGAGCAGGCGACTGTAGATGTCGAAGGAGCGCTCGCCGCGAGCGGTCTGCTCGACGACCATCGGTACCAGTGGCATGGGGCCTCCGTTTCGGGGATTGACAGCGCCCTTGACCTTATCCAGGAAGGGTGCTCGGCCGGCGACCGCGACTCACCCGCCAGCCGGCCCGGCTCGGGCCGGGCGCGCTCAGCCCCCGACCTTGCAGGTGCGGGTGAGGGTCGAGGTGAGCGTCTTCTTGCCGAAGCCGAAGCTGGCGCGGGCAAACGGGAAGACGGCGCCCGGGAAGCCAGAGGGAGCAGGGCAGGCGGCACTCAGATAGCTCTGGCGCTTGCCGTGGTAGCTGAAATTGCGTCCGAGGTTCAGGGCCAGGCCGGTGACGTAACCGGAGTTGCCGGTGACTGCCGGCAGGGAGGCCCGCAGGGTGGTCCCGAAGGTGCCCTTTGTGGACTCGATCGTGAACGGCAGGGTGAACGAGGTGGGGACGGGATTGGTGCCGTAGACATGGGCGAAGATCGCCGGCTTGCCGTGCAGCCTGCCGTTGAAGGCGTAGACCTTCCCCGCCGCCGGAAAGGGAGCCTGCTGGTTGAGCAGGACCTTGGCCGAGAAGCGCCCTTCGCCGACGAGCGAGCCGCGGCAGGCCTCGAGCGCGTTGGCGGTCGTAGCGGGCTGGATTTCGCGCAGGATGCAGACCGGCAGGCCGCGTGGGGTGAAGTGCCCATTGCGGTTGATCGCAATCGAGATCTGGCGCAGCTGCGGAGGCGCGCCGCCGTTGGTCGATGAGATTTTGGCGTCGACCGAGACGTTGACCGGCGCCAATGCCTGGCGCGGTAAGGCCTTTGGGCTCAACTGGCCGTCGAAGGTAACCCGCACATGGCCGCTCTGAACCACCTCGCCGTGGGCCAGGGAGGCCAGCCCGAAAGCGAGCAGGGCGGTGCCCAGCAGGGCCATCTCGATTTTCTTGCGCAGCATCGTCTAGGTGAACTTCGAAGTGTCGAAGCGACAGTAGTCGAAGTCGAAGGCCAGCACCTGGTTGTTGGCGAGGTTGGCATTGTGGCTGAGGCGGACCACCATCGCCTGCGCGCCGACCTTGTCACCGGCCTTCAGCTTCTTGGCTGCGGAGGCGAACAGCTCGGCCTCGTCCTCGACGTAGCCGAGCCATTTGGTCAGCTTGGCCTGGTCGGCGGCGGGCTGGGGGACGGCTCGCAGCTGGGCAAGCGCCTTCTTCAGCGCCGTCGACGCCTTGGCGAACTGGGCGGCCGCCGCATCGAGCTTCTCCCGCTTTGACTTTGCCTTTGACGCCCTTGAGGATCCGTTCGTTGCTCGCGGTGTTGGCCTTGCAGATCGGTTCGACGGCGGCGGTGTAGTCGGTCCGGGTCGTTTCGACGGCGAGCGCCGGCGCCACCGCACCCACCATCAGCGCCAGGATCCCGGCCAGCGCAAAGCTCGCCGAGTTGATTCTCGCTCTCCTCACTGCATCCCCCTGTTCTTGGCCTTGAAAGTCACGATCGTGCTCGCCGAGAGAGCGGCGCCGTCGTTGGGGGTGAAGGTGACCAGCACCTTCACCTTGAGCTTGCGAAGTTTGGACCGGGCGAGAGCCCGCTTGCCGGCACCATTGAGGTGGAGATGCACGACCCTCTGCCCCGCCTCAGCCGCCAGCGTGGGCTGCGCCCGCAGGCCCGTGCCGGCGATCGCGACCGTGCCCGGGCCCGGCAGGACCACGTCGATCGTCGCCTTAGATCCCTTGGCGCTTGATGCCGAGGACAGTCGCAGCGGCTGCTTGGCGACCGTGGGGCTAGGCGGAACCGCGGCCCCACTCTGCTCGGCGCCGGCCGCGACCTGCTGAGAGCCCAGCAGCGGGGCCGATTCGGTTGCCAGCAGCCCGGAGGACGTGTAGGGCCCGAAGGTGAAGACGTTGGCCCCTTCGTCGTTGCCGCTGGTCACGTAGAGCGTGCTGCCGTTGACCACGAGGCCCGACGGTTCTCCGTGGACGACCCTCTGCGAGACCTGGCCCAGGAATTCGCCGGCGGCGCCGAACTCGTCGATCGCTCCTTCGGGATGTTCGAAGCCGGGCTGCAGGTTGTCGAGCACGAGCAGATGACCGTTGCCGGGGTCGATCGTCACCGCGGCGTCGACGAGAGATTTGAAGCCGCCCCCCGGCAGAGCCGCACCGTCGATGACGCTGGACGGGTTGACCGGGTCGGTGGCCGGCTCGTAGACCTTGACCGTGTTGTCGGCGGCGTCGGGGACGTAGACCTTGCCAGAGAAGACCGCGACCCCGTAGCCATCCTCGAGCGTCCCGAGGCCGATTTTCAACGGTTCGCCGCCATCCAACACTGCCGCGCCGGATGGTTCGTATACGGCGACGTAGGAGCGGTCGTTGACGTAGACGTTGCCGGTCGCCTGATCGACCGCGACGCCGGTCGATTCCTCGCTGTCGAAGCTGAGGTTGGAGGGAGACACCCGGCTGACGCTCTCGTGCCAGTCGTTGGCATAGAGGACGCCGCTCGCCGAGGTCGCCAGGCCGCAGGGCCCGTTGAGCGGATTTCCGGGGATCTGGGACTGATACGCCCCGGTGCTGTTGCTGAAGACGTCGACCGCGTGGTGGTAGTAGTCGGAGACGTAGATGTTGCCCCCCGCCAGGGCCACGCCGCAGGCGCCTTCGATTCCCCCGCCGGGAACGCTTTTGGTTTCGACGGCGTTTTTTTTGATCAGAGGGCGGTTGGCTTCAGCAGGCGACGCGGCGCCCAGCGCCATACCGGCGGCGCAGAGGGCTGCCAGGCAGAGACTGCGGAGGCTCGGTCGAAGCGCTGTTGACTGCTCCGTCATCGATTCTTCCCCTTACCCGCGTGCTGCTTTTTCTTGTGCTTGCCAGACCCCTTCTTGTGTTTGCACTTGGCGATGAGAGTCGGCTTGGATATGTCGCCGCGGTTGTTCTGGCCGATCATCCGCGAAGTCGCGGCATGCGACCCCTTGCAGAGGTTTTCGGCGTTGACGAGGAGCCCGCGTTTGCCCCCGAAGAGGTTCATCACGAATTTGGATACTGGGGCGTCCGGCAAGACGTCGAAGGTGCCGCGCAGGCCACCGCGGATGGAGTCGATGCGCCCGACGACGTCGATCGCGAGGTTGTGGCCGCCGCCGCGCAGCGCCGCCACCAGGTCGGGCAGGGGATTGTCGGAGGCGCGCAGGTAGACCGAGCCTTCGAGCGGCTCGGCGAGCAGCGGCGAGAAAGCCCTGGCGTTGCCGTAGACCGAGCCCCCGGGACAAGCTTCGCGGGCGAACTGGCCGCGGGTGCAGATCGTGTCGATGTGTTCCTGGGCGAGGAACTCCGAGGCCGGCAGGCTGACCGCGGCTTTGCCGATGTTGGCATCGCCTGGACGGGGGGTGACGACAGCACGGAGGGCGGGGTAGTCGGCCCGCCTGGTGCCTCCCTTCAGCGTCAGCTTGAGCTTGGGCGCGAAGTCGAGGGCGCCGCAGTTGAAGACCTGGAAGGGACTGGTGGCGCTCGCGAGAGAGTCGTCGGAGGGATCGCCGAAGCGCTGCCCGGAGCCGTTCAGCGACGAGGCAACGGAGAAGTGTTCGCAGCTGGTCGGGTTGAGGGTGAAGTTCGGTCGCGAGATGTAGACGCGGATGTCACGCAGGTGGATCGGGATGCCGTCGATGATGTGCGGGATCGGGTCCGAGCCGGCGGAATCGACCGAGACCTGCGCAGTGAGGGGATCGACTTTGATCGCCGAGCGCACGACGATGACGCCGAGGTCGAAGGGGCCCACCGTGGCCGAGTCGATCGCCACGATCGAAAACGGCGCACCATTGAAGGGGCCAGCGAGGTAGAGGCCGCCCGGGGCGAAGGAGAGGACCGGACCGAGCCCGTAGCCGGCCACGGTGTGGCCGATTTCGCTGGCCGGTGGACAGGATGGATTTGCGGTCTCGGCGAAGCCGCTCCTGCCCTTGGCCGCCGCTATCGCCGCCTCGGAGCAGTACGGGATCGCGCCCAGCTTGCCGGTGAGGCCCGGTGGCAGGACCGCTGAGTAGGAGGTGATCTCCTGCTCTATGTCGGTCCTGGTCAGGTGCAGGTAGAAGGGCGTGTAGGAGCCGGCATTGGAGTTGACGGTGCCGGCCTGGGCCTGTGGACGGAAGGGGATCGTGGCTTCTGGACAGGGCCCCCCGGAGACCCCTGCGGCAATGGTCAACGGCGAGTTGCGGTGGCGAACCGTGCCGGCCCGCCAGGCGGTCAGGTCCATTTCGGTGGCGAAGGTGCCACAGGTCGCGGGCGTAGCCAGCGGACTGCGCTGACCTTCGCGGAAGTGAACTTTTAGGTTGGTATAGGGAAGCTGGGGAAGATTGTCGAAGCTGGCGACCAGGCGACCGCTGGCGGGGTCGGCATCGAGTTTGCCGGCCACTTTGACCAAGATGCCCCGATCCGAGGCCTTGGCGACCAGGTAGACGCCGATCAGGGTTCCGAAGGGGTTGTCGTGGGGCGCCGCGAGGAAGAGCGCACCGGACACCGTCTCTTCGAAGAGTGGGCTCTGGACCGTGAAGTCACCGATTTTCGAGACGTTCGGACAGCCCGCCCCCGGCGGTGAGCTGACCGTCTCTGCCGCGTACTGCGACGGAGTGCACACTCCCAGTCCGGCGCCGACAGAGGGGTTGATGGTCATTCCTTCGGGGAGGGCGACCACCGCCTTTTTTACCGGCGACGGGGCCAGGCGCTTAGGGCTCAGGAAGCCACTGTTGTCGACGTTGAGGTCGAAGTCGAAGCCACTGGGCGAGGAAGCCCTGGGGTCGGTGACGAACCCGACCGGGTTCGGTTCGAAGGCGATCGCGGAGCAGCCTTCGAGGCTCTGGCCTTTGTAGGTGCGGCTGAGAACCGTGGCCGGGGCCTGCCAGGAATCCACGCGCGCCGTGAAGGGCATCGGACCTTCGCAGGCCGTCGGCATAGTGAGGTAGGCGGTTGCCGGATTGAGTTTCGGCGGTCCGACCGAGCATTTGGCCCAGCCGAAGGTCGGCTCGAGCTCGTTCAGGCAGTTGCCCCGTTGAGCGTTGTGGACGATGCTCCACGGAGTGCCCCAGATGTTGAGCGTGAAGCCGTAGAGGCTGAACAGCTGCGGGATGTTGCGGGCAGCGAGGGTGAGGCCGTATTCGCCGTCGGCCTGGCGTACGTGGGGGATGAAGGTGATCGGCGCTCCGTAGGGGTTGAAGCCGAGCTCTGAGGGTGCGCCGGGCGGCGGGTCGAGGTTGAAGACGCCGAAGGTGCGCGTGGTGCCACCGCCGAAGGAGGAGCGAATCTCGACCGTGCCGATCTGGCTGCGGGCGGGGCAGCTCTCCCCGGAGAAGCTGTCTTCGAACGGCGATTGGCGCGGGGTGTGGAACTGGGCCAGGCTGCACTGCGGCACCGCGGCGGGATTTTCGATCAGGCCGGCAGGCAGGTCGATTTCGAGATCCTTGACGTCGCCGTCGGTGAAGGGAACCCCGGGTTCGCCGGGAGAGCCGGGACCGAGGTTGAAGTTGACCTCCGTGGTCAGGGCGAGCGGGTGCGAGCCGGCCTGCAGATCCGGGGCGCCGCCTTCCAGAGTGGCGGTGGAGGCGAGGCCTTCGGCGCCGGGGAGCAGCCCGAACGCCGCCTGGGCCGAGGAGGCCGTCAGCGAGACCATCGCGATCGCCAGGGTCAGGCAGAGGGAGATGCGGCGACTCACTTCCCACCTCCGCGCTTGTTGCCGGCGTTCTTCTTCTTGTTCGGATGCTTCTTGTGGTGCTTCTTCTTATGTTTTTTCTTCTTGGTCGGCTGTTGGTTGAAATGCAGCGGCGGATTGCCGGAGTTGGGCACGAGGGTGCCGGGAGTCGGATCTTCGGGAGCTTCGGGCAGGCTCTGGCAGGCGTCGCCGATACAGGGGATCGGCAGCGGCGGTACTGCAAAGCCACCGCCGGCGCGGGAATCGTAGAGATCGAAGGAGCCGGGGTCTCCGAAGACCAACGAGGCCTCGGTCAAGAAGAAGACGTCGGAGCCGTCGGCACTGGCGTCGATGAAGGTCGAGGGTTCGGAGCTGCGGCCGCTGGAGATCAGCGCGACGCAACCGCCTTCGCGGTTGCAGTCGCCGGCGCCCGTTGCCTCCCACTCGTAGACGTCGGGACGCTGGTTGGAATCCCCTACCGCCAGGACGTCGCTGGAGTTGAAGAAGAGCCGGGAGCCGTCATTGGAGAGGGCGCGCGGCTTGTAGGAACGGGTGGCATCGGCGCCTTGGCCGTTGGCGATCGCTCCCGGAATCGAGGAGGCGCCCTGAGGCCGTTCGCCGGTCGGGTTGCAGGAGACGCAGGTGAGCGTCGGCGCGCCGCCGCCGAAGGGCGGGCCATAGAGGAAGACCTCGGTGACGCCGTTGTTTTCATAGCCGGTCAGTTCGGCCGCGGAGATGAAGGCGAGATGGGACCCGTCGGGACTGACACGAGCGGTGCCGGTGCTGGGCGGGTAGTTGCCGGCGTCAGCGGCGTTGGCGACTTTGACGGTCGCGCCACCGTTCCAGAGGAAAAGCCCGGCTGCGGTCAGGTAGTAGACGTGGGACCCGTCTTCGGAAGCGCCGAGGACCCCGAGGACGCCGCCGCCGGGGGTGAGATCGGTTGAGGTCGTGTTCGTCGCGTCATAGCGATCGAGGTGACCGGCGGCGGTGATGAAGAAGGCGAAGCGGCCGTCGGCGGAGGCGGTCTGGAAGCTCGCGCCGGCCGATTCGCCCAGCAGTTTGGTCTGGGTGCCTTCGCGCAGGTAGATGTTCCCTTCGGCGCTCCAGTAGACCCGCGAGCCGTTGGCGGAGATCGCCCCCGACTGCGCAGCCACGCTGGCTCCCGGCGTGCCCTGCAGGTCGCCGGGGCGCAGGTTGATCAGCGTCAGCCCCGAGCCCGACCACTGATAGAGGTTCTGGGCAGCCTCGTCACAGCCTCCCGCCGCCGGCACTTCGGTGGCGTTGGCGGTCAAGGCGGCGCAGCTGGAGAGCACGACGTGACCGAGGTCCGGGGTGGCGGCGACGAAATCGAGTTCGAGCTGATCGGAGCCGAGGGTCGTGTTGGCGAGTTCGGCCGCGTGCAGGAGCGTCTGGAAGCTCGCGGCGGAATTGTTGCGCAAGTAGTAGTCGCGGTAGCCGACAGGCGCGCCGGTGCCGGGCAGGGGCGGGTTGGCGACCGGGCATTCGCCTTCTGAGCCACGGCAGCGCTGCCCGTTCGAGAGCAGGCCGCGTGAGAGGTCGGTGGAGAAGAGCTGGTAGGGCACGCCGTCGGGGTTGTCGCCGTAGCTGCCGGAGAGCAGAGGCGTGGTGATGTTCTCGCTCGCCCAGCCGCCGGCGCCGCGGCGGGCCAGGTACTGGCTCGCCGCCGGCGCGCCTTGGGGGGCGGTGCCGAAAGAGTCGGCGGAGCTGTAGGTGACGGTATTGCCGTCGGCCGAAGCCTGGAGGACGTCGCCGCCGAAGTTCCCACCGAAGCCCTGTATGGCGCCACCGTTTTTGTCGATCGGCGAGACCATCTCCCAGGCCCGGTTGTCCAATACGCGAACGACGTTCGTCGCTTCCTCGGTGCCGAATTTATGTTCCGGGCTGATCGCGGTAGACGCGGAGTTGGTGGCGATGGTCCGGTAGCGGTAAGTGGTGACCGGAGTGAGGCCGGTGGCCTGCTGAGAAACGGGCACGTTGGCGGTACCCGCGCCTACGCCGCCGGCCCCGCTCAGCGGTTTTTTGACGGCGCCGCTGAAGCCTTCGCGAGGCGGGATGGCTTTGAGATTGGCCTGGTAGGCGGCCTCGGAGATGTATTCGAAGCGGTAGGTGGTGCTGAGGCCGTTGGGGTTGATCTCGGCGTGCAGAGCGGCGGAGGTGGCGGTAACGGCTTCAACCCATGAGGCGGCGATCTGCGGCGGGCCGGCTGCGGAAGCGAAGGTGGCACTGCCGCCGAAGAAACCGGCACACAGAGCCAAGGCGGTAAGCAACCGCGCACCTTGGCCTGGCAGATTCGAAATCACGTAATCGTCCCTCGTCCCTTTATTCCCCTGCGATTCCCTGATGCTGCGTCCCTGGAGGCTAATTGCCCCGCCAGGTTGATCTATAAACAACCCGGCTCGCTAAAAGTACCAGCATGTAGGACCAGGGGCAAACATTGCTGCCTGGCTTTTTCCAGGTCCTACCTCCCCCGCCCCTACTTCCCCGACCCCTTCTCCCCCTTCGCCCCCCGCTTCTTCGCCTTCTTCCCACAGTCGTTCTTGATCAACGGCTGGGCCGAGTAGGCATCGCCGTTGTGGGCGGTGTAGGAGACGATCGCCTTCTGGGGCTTTTTGCAGATGTTTTCGGAGTTGACCAAGAGGCCCTTCTTGCCGCCCTTCATTTCCAAGGTGAACTTGGAGATCGGGGCATCGGGGGTGGCTTCGAGCGTGTTCCTGATGCCGCCGCCCTTGCCGGTGTCCACGCGACCGGCGACGACGACGTCGACCTGGCCGCTCAGGGCCATGACCAGGTCGGGCAGTTCGTGGCTTGAGGAGCGCAGGTAGACCGGGCCTTCGATCGGTTTGTCAAGGAGCGGCGTCGTCGCTTTGGCAAAGCCGTAGACCGAGGCTTTGGGGCAAGCATCGGCGGCGAACTGGACCCTGGTGCAGACGGTGCCGATGTGGCTCTGCTCCAAGAAGGCCGAATGCGGCAGCGTTACCTGGACACTGGCGATGTTGGCGTTGGCGCCCTTGGGATAGGTCGCCACCGCTTTCAAGGCCGGGTACTTGTTGCGCTTGGTCCCGCCCTTGAGCGAGATCGCGATCTTCGGCTTGAACTTCAGGGCCGAGCAGCCGCCGACCTGGAAGGGAGAGGTCAGAGCTGCGCTCTGACCGCTTGCCGCCAGGGCGTTGCCGGTGATCTGGGCCGGATCGCAGGAGGTCGGGTTGAGGGTGAACTCGGGACGGGCGAGGTTGACCGTGACCGAGCGCAGATCCAAGGGGATGCCCTGGAGGATCGTCGGGAAGGGATCGCTCACCGCGTGGATCTGGGCCGTTTCGGGATCTACCTGCAGGGCGGTGCGAACCATCACCGCGCCGAGGTCGAAGGGACCGGCCACCGCCGGGGTGATGATCGCCATCGAGATCGGGGCGCCTTTGTAAGGACCTGCGAGGTAGGCGTGGCCACCGACGTAGAGGGGGGTGATGCCGGCTCCGGCGCCGACAGTGACGGTGCCGACTTCAGAGGCAGCCGGACAGCTTGGGCTTGCTTGCTCGAGCGCTCCCTGGTTGGGGGCTTCGCGGCTCTTGGCCACGGCAAGCTGGGCCTCGGAGCAATACGGGATACCGGCGAGCTTGCCGGTCAGGCCTTTGGGGAGCTTGGCGTTAAGGCCGGTGAGGCGCTGGGTGCCGTCGGCGCGGGTCAGCTTGAGGACGAAGGGTGAGTAGGCGCCTGCCTCAGGGGCGATCGTGCCCGCGGTGAAGGCGGGTTTGTTGGGGGCGGCTGCTTCGGAGCTCGGGCATATGCCTGAGCCTCCGGCCGCGACCGAGGTCTGGAAGGAGTCAGACGGGTTGGCGTCCGCGCCTTCGGGGGTGCTCCACGGGACCAGGGTCGTGGTGGTGGTCTTGGTGCCGCAGGTGAGCGGCGTCTTCAGTGCTGCTCTCGGCCCGCCGAAAAAGTGCGTTTCGATGTCTTCGATCGGCAGCTGCGGGTTGTCATTGAAGGTGGCGGTCAGCTGGCCGGTGTTGGGGTCGGGCTCGACCTTGCCGGCGAACTTGGCGACGATGCCGGTCTGCTCGTCTTCGATCGCCAGGTAGATGGCAAGCAAGGAGCCGAACGGGTTTTCAAAGGGCTTTGCCACATAGATCGCCCCAGAGAGTCTGTGATCGAGCAGGGGCGTGTTGGCTTCCACGGTGCCGACCTTGGCCGCGTCCGGGCAGCTCTCGGGGACTTCGGAGAAGTGGATCTCACCGTTCGAGGGCTGGTAACCGATCTGGGCGTTGGAGCAGGAGCCGAGGCCGGCGCCCGCAGAGGGGTTCAGGGTCATACCGGGGGGCAGGGTGACCTTGGCGTCTTTGAGCGCGGCCGTGGCGAGGCCCTGAGGGTCTTCGTTCTGGGGCTGGTGGATGGTGACGTCGAGGCCGGTGGGGCTGTCGGCGAGGTTGGTGGTGGGCTGGGAGGAGATCGTCGGTTTGAATTCGAGCGCGTTGCAGCCGGTGAGCCCGGTGGGTTCTTCGCTGCTGTCGAGTGAGAAGGCGCTTTTATGCGCGAATACGTCGGGGGTCTCGAGCGAGCTGGCCCTGAGCCTCGCTTCCAGCGGTCCCCCGCAGGCGCTCGGCAGGGTCAGGAAGGGAGCCGGGGCGACGTTGCTTTTACAGCCTTCTATGACTTCGCCACCGGCGGCGATGCAATGACGTTCTCCGTCGTGGTTGGGGTCCGCCGGAACCCCCCAGATCGTCTCCGTGAACGCCTTGATTTCCAAGCTGGTGGGAATCGTGATGTCCGAGACGGCGATGCCGTAGTCACCGTCGCTGCGCACCGCCGCTTCCTGGAAGCTGTTGAAGTTGGCGGCGCTGAAGCCGATCGAAGCCGCGACGCCAAAAGGCGGCACCAGGTTGTAGAGGGCGGAGGTGGTGTAGAGGCCTGCTCCCAATTCGACGTGGGCGATGCCGATCTGGGTGTCGCCCGGGCACTTCGGTTCCTGACCCTCGAAATCATCGCCTTCACAGCGGGGCACGGCCTGCGGGTTGCCGACCAGGCCCGGCGGCAGGTCGACGACGACCTCGCGCAGCGAGCCTTCTGGATAGTTTTCAGAATTCCGAGTTATCTCGAAGCTGACCGTGTAGCCGTAGGGGTGGGAGCCGGCCTGCAGATCAGGAGTGCCGTCGAATTCCTCTGCGTCGACGGTGAAGCTTTTGATTCCGAAGTCCGCCTGGGCCGCCGCGGGGACGAAAAGAACGATGGAGACGAGGATCAGGCCGAGGCAGGCGGCCAGCTGCTTACGGGCGTTCACTTGGAGCCTCCACTGTTGTGCTTGGCCGATCGCTTCTGATGTCGTTGCTTCTTCTGCTTCTTCTGCTTCTTCTTATGGCGCTTCTTGTGCTTTTGGGCCTTTTGCTTCTGGTTGTTGGGGCCGTTGAAGGTCGAGCTTCCCGGGCTCTGCTGTGCCGGGGCGCTTGAATTGGGCCCCTTGCAGGCTTCCCCGAGACAGGGCGGCTGTTCGCTTTCGTCAAAGCCGCCGCCGACGCGGGCGTCATAGAGGTCGAGCTGTTGGTCTTTGTCTCGGATCACCAGTTGCTCGCGGGTGACGATGAAGACGTCGTTGCCGCTGGGGCTCGCGTCGAGGAAGTGGGAGTCGTTGCTGCTTTTGCCGCTGGAGATCAGCGATATGCAGCCATTTGGAAGTCGACAGCTCCCAACGCCATCTGGCTCCCACTGATAGACGTCCTGGATGTGGCCGTTGACGTCGCCGACGGCGAGCACGTCCTGGCTTTCGAAGAAGAGTCTCCCCTCGCCATCGGTGGTGAGGTTGCCCGGCTGGGGAAGATTGGCGTGGGCTGAGCTGATCAAGCTGAGCAGGCCCGGTCCGAGCGGCCGCTGGCCGGTTGGATTGCAGGAGGCGCAGGTCAGGTTCGCCGAGACAGCGTCGTACTCGAAAACCTCCGTACAAGCCGAAGAGCCGCTGCCCCTACATTCGCCACCATCTTTGAGACTATTGTCGTAACCGGTCAGAGAAGCCCTGGACATGAAGGCCAGATAACGCCCGTCGGGGCTGACCTGCGCGGTGCGGTCTGAGAATGAAGGCTTCCAGCTACCTTTACCGAAGCCGATAAGGAAGAAGGCGTTGTCGTTACCGCCGAGGGTGGTGACGAAGCTGACGACCCCTTCGTCCCAGGCGTAGAGGTTGTTTTCGCCCGCCTGCGCTTCGGCTTCCTGGTCGTTTTCGCCGGAGCCGGGGATTTCGGCGGTATCGACGAAGTAGACGCGCGAGAAGTCTTCGCTGGCGCCGAGGATTCCCTGGAAGCCCCCCTGGCCTTTGGTCAGATCCTCACAAGCCTCGGTCTGGAGGTCATAGAGACAGCCGTCGTTCAGCAGAACCTTGGAGCCGTCGACCGATGCGTCGAGAAAGATGCCGGAGTCTTTGATTTCCCGCGTTTCGGTGCCGTCGATACGCACGTAGGCCTGGCCACTGCCGTCGCTCCAGAAGATCCGCCTGCCGTCGGCGGAGATCGCGTGATCGACCTGGGTGTTTTCATATTCGACGCCCTGTCCCAGCAGGCTCCCAGAGCCGACCACGGGGCCCGAGGCTGCAGTGGCATTTCCCGGCAGGACGTTGACGAGACGCAACTGACCGTCGACCCACTCGTAGATGTTGCAGTTTTCACCCGCGTACTGGTAGCAGTTTTCACCGCTGGCGATTTCCGGCGCCGCAGGGGCGATGCCGGGGCTCCCCTCGGTAAGCGCATCGTTGGCAGTGAAGATCACGTGGCTGAAAGCAGGTGCTGAAGGCGTGCCAGCGTTACTGCCTCGATGGGCGATTACGAATCTATTGTCGTATCGGCCTGGTGAACGATGCGGCGGCGTCTCCGTGACCAGCGGCCGAAGGCTTCCATCGGCATTCCTCAGGTAGAGGTTGGGGTAGTCCGCGGGCGCGTCGGGGGAAACTGCCGGTAGAGCCTGGTAAAGCACCCCACGAGAGAGGTCGGAGGAGAAGGCCTGGAAGCCCTGGCCTTCCGAGCCGCCGAACACCGGCAGGCTGAAGCTCTGCGTTTTCCATCCGCTCGCCGTCCTGCCGGATAGGTACTCGTTCGGAGCAGAAGAATACCCAGTGAAGAAAGGTTGGCCCTGATAGAGGACAGCGTTGCCGCTGGGAGCGCCCTGCATCGGCATAATGTAGGAGTTAATGCCCGGTAGGCATTCATACGGGCAGCTATTAACACTGGAGTTGGGTGGGAAGACCTCGCCGGTCTTCGCCGCGGGGGAGACCATCTCGTAGGCGCGGCCGTCTGGGAGGCCGGTGTCGTTGACGAGCGTGGTGAAAAACGTGCCCGGGCCCTGCACGGGGGGGCCGGCGGCGTTGGTTGCGACCAAACGGAAGTGGTAGGTGGTTCCGGGGGTCAGGCCGGTGAGCAGCTGGGTGGCTTCGGTGTAATCGGTGCTCGCGCCAATCGCTTCGCCTCCCAGCGGCACGCTGGTTGCGTTGTCGTATTCGCTCGATTCGTATTCTTCGTCGGAGACGTATTCGACGACGTAGCTGGTTGCTTCCCCACTAGGGTTGATCAGGCCAGTGACCGTGGCCTCGGTCACGGTAACGCCGTAGAAAGACTCCCCTTTAATCCGTGGAGGGCCAGAGCTAAAGAAGGAACTATCGACGCCTTTGTTTTCACCTAGCGAGTTCCTTGCCGCAACGCGAAAGTGATACAGAGTATTGGGCGTGAGGCCGGAGACGTTGGCGTGAACCGGGACCACGGCAGCGCCGTTGCCGACCGCCGCCGGACTCTCCACGCAGGGCACCGTCTGGCCGTAGGATTCGGTTTCGCCGAATTCAAAGAAGCATTCGTCGAGTTCGACCCCTTCGGGGTTGATGGTCCCGTTGAGGGTCGCGCCGGCTGGAGTTATGTTCGAAGCCGTACCGGTGGCGAGGCTGACCGGGCCGGTGGTTTCAAAACTCAGCGCTAGCCCTGGGTTTGCCCCGTTTTCGTTGGTTCCCACAACCCGAAAGCGATAGGTCGTCGCGATACTGAGACCGCTGAGGTCGGCTTTGACGGGGTTTGCCGAGGTACCGGTGAAGGGGCCTGAGGGAGCGCAGGGAACCGAGGTGGCGCCTTTGAAGCCTTCGGCTTGAAAGCTTCCGTCCGTGGTGTACTGGAACTGACAGCTTGCATCGGGCCCACCAGCAGCGCTGACGGTTCCGTGCAGAGTCGCAATCGTCCGCGAGATTGCAGTGGCACCATCGGTCCTGGTGTCTGGTATCAGTGCCAGGACAAAGGTATCTATTTCATCGGCGACCGCCTCGGCGACGTAGACCGTCCCATCGTCCCCGACTGCGAGGCCCGCAGCCGAAGTGAGGTCGTCAGAGCCAAAGCTCTCAACGGGCGCGGCCAGAGAGTCGTAACGATTTACACCAGTGGGGTGGGCGATGTAGATGTCGGCATTCGCGGCGGCCAGCCCGGTAGTGGGGCCGGGATCGAGTTCTTCTACGAGTATCCCGCCGGAGGGGTTGAGTTTTGCGACGGCACCCGAGCCACGAACGACATAGAGGTTGCCCGAGGAGTCGACAGCGATGCCAGCGGGAGTGACGCCGAAGAAGGAATTGAAGTCCGTAATGAAAGTTCCATCCTGAGTGAACTTGAATATCTGGGCGCCTTCGTTGTAAACGTAGAGGGTGCCAGTGGCATCTACTGCGATGCCGGCGATTGAGCCGAAGGGGCCGTTGTTAAGCGCACTGCCGTTGAGGGCGCCACCGGTGCCCCAGCTGGTGAGCAGGGCGCCATTCCCGTCGAACTTGTAGATGGTGGCATTGGCGCGATCGGCGACATACACGTCCCCTGCAGATGAGCCAGAGGAATTGTCGACCGCGACGAAGGTGGGCGCGGCAAGAGTCCCAAAGGCGCGGACAAAGGTTCCAGCCGCATTGAACTCCTGGACTCGGCCGTTGTCGGTGTCGGCTACGTAGAGGTTGCCGGTGGTGGCGTTGACCGCGGCACCGCTGTGCTGAGCCAAGGCGAATTGACCGTTGCCCGAACCGGAACCCCCGAAGGACGAGGAGAACACATGTGCTTGGGCAGCGAGAGCCGGAGTTGCAGTCAGCGTAAGGGCCGCGATGGAAATGAGGGAAATGAGAGCAAAACGGCGCCGAGCGGGAGCGGGAGAAGGCGCAGCACTCCCGTCGACCTGATAGGTGGCACCACGGGTCACGGAGGCTCCACGGAGGAAGGAGCCGAGGCGGCTTGCCTGGCCCGAGTTCGATCCCGCGGACATCGCCTTCGCGTGGCGTCTCACGTATTGCTCTCCTTGTCCCGTGAGCCCCTCTGCCGGCCGCTCCCTGCGGCTGCTCGAGGCTCGCTTTCCCTGTGAATTGCCGGCTCCGCTCCCTGTGCGAGCGTCGACCGTGAGGACTGTAAACGCTGTCTTTCATAAAGTCAAGTTGATGTTTTCGTAGCGAAGGACAGCGTTTGCCTATGCCCCCGCTACGGTTCGAGGAGTCGATGATCGTCTCGGTGCAAATCGCCGATCTGGGGCTGCGTGAGGCTGCGGAGGTGCTTCTCCGAGCGCCGAAACCAGGTCGGGTTCCCGGCCTCACCTATTGCGAGACGGTCACCAGGGCGCCGCTTGGGGAGCCGCTTCTGCCTCCGCGTCAGCTCAGGCCGGTGGGGATGATCGCCGCCTGGGAGAGCGACGGCGCCCTGGAGCGCTTCTGCCGAGACCACCCCGTCGCCCGGCGCCTTGCCGGCGGCTGGCAGGTGCGCCTGCAGCCGCTGCGCGTCTTCGGCTCATGGGCCGGGATGCCGGGACTGCCGGTGCGGCCGCTCCCTGTCGCCGAGGAGGAGCCGGTGGCGATCCTCACCCTGGGACGCCTGCGGCTGCGCCGAATCGGGGCGTTCCGCCGCAGTGCCGGGCCCGCCGAGCGCGAGGCGATCGACGACCCGGCGCTGCTGGCCGGGACTGGCCTGGCACGCCCCCCGCGCCTGGTCGCGACCTTCTCGCTCTGGCGCAGCAGCGCCGCGATGCGGGAGTACGCGACCGGCGCGGGGGGCGCTCACAGGGCAGCGGTCCAAGCCGACCGCTCCCGGCCCTTCCACCACGAATCGGCCTTCGTCCGCTTCCGCCCCTACGCCTCGCGGGGCAGTTGGAACGGCCGCGACCCCCTGGCCGACCCGATCGCTCCGGCGAGCAACCGGCTCGCCGCAGGCTGACTCAGCCGCGCACCTGACAGGGGTTGAGGAAGGAGCCCTTCATCAGGGTGCCGTCGTCGAAGCCGAACTTGCCGATCGCCTGGAGGCGGCCGTCGGGGCAGCGGGCATTGATGTAGCTGTGCTTCTTGCCCTTGTAGGTCCATTTGCGGCCGATCCGGATCGAGCCGGAGATGGGAATGCCGCTGCCCCCGGCGAGCTTGGGAATCTTGGCGTGGACGCGATAGCCGTAGCGGCCGTTGTGGATCGTTTCGATCCGGACCGGGACAACGAAGGCGACCGGGGCCGGGACGGTCGTATAGAAGTGGGCGAGGACGCTCGGGTCTCCCCCCAGGCGCGGGCCATTGAAGATGGTGATCGGCGAGGAGACCGGGATCGGCGCCTGTTCGGGGAACTTGACGACCGCGTGGCCGAAGCCCTTGCCGACTATTGCGCCCGGGCAGAGCTTGCGGGCCTGCGGCACCGTTGTGGTCTGCAGCTTGGCGGAGGTGCAGATCGGCAGCCCTTCGGTCTGGACCGATCCGTGCTTGTCGAATTCGAACTCGATCGTCTTCAGGATCGGGGGCAGGGTGCCGTCGACCGTGTCGAGGCGTCCCTTGCCGAAGATTGTGATCGGCGCGTCGAAGTTCTTCGGCAGCGCCGTCGGCGTGAAGCCGCCTTCGCCGATGACGAGGAGGTTGCCGGCCTGGATGCGGACCTTGGTCGCCCCGCCCAGCGCGGTGGCGGCAGCGACGAGGACGACAACGGCGGCAATTGCCAGCGCAAGCCCGCGGATGCTTCCCCTCCCCATCGGTCTAGGTTAGCCCTCGAACGGCAATCCGTGGGGTCACTGGTCGGCCTCTGCCACCCGCCTGGCCTCCTTCGCTCCGAGATACGGGGTGAGGACGAACTGAACCGCCTCGGGAGTCAGCGCCGGCAGCTCCCGCGCCTTGCCCTGGTCGACGCGCTGGGCAACCAGCATCACGACGCCGCTCGCGGTAGCCCGCTCGGTGAGGTCGGGGAGGCGCTCGTTCTCCGGCCGCTCCTCGCGACCGGGGGCCAGCCGCTCGCGAAGGTAAGCAATCAGCCGTTCGTGGCGGGCAATTCCCTCGGCGCCGCGGGCCAGGGCGTCGTTGGTCAGCAATTGCGTCGCGGCCGGATCATCAGCCGCGAACTCGAGCCCGGCGCGCACCCCGGCCGCGACCTTCGCGGGCCAATCGTCCGTCTGCATACAAGCGTCGAGAATGGCCACCTGCAGACGAGCGAAGGCGGCCTCGAAAGCCCTCGCGAACTCCTCCGGAGCGCCCTGCTCCTCAGCGCCTATGGCTCGACGGGCTCATCGATTTCCCCCGCTGCGATGCTTCCCCGACCCCTTCTTAGAGCCCTTCTTCCCCTTCGCCCCCCGCTTCTTCGCCTTCTTGCCGCAGTCGTTCTTGATCAACGGCTGGGCCGAGTAGGCATCGCCGTTTTGAGCCGTGAAGGAGACGATCGCCTTCTGGGGCTTGCGACAGATGTTTTCGGAGTTGACCAAGAGGCCCTTCTTGCCGCCCTTCATTTCCAAGGTGAACTTGGAGACCGGGGCGTCGGGGACCGCTTCGAAGGTATTCCTGATCCCGCCGCCCTTGCCGGTGTCCACGCGTCCGGCGAGGTCGACATTGACCTGGCCGTCGAGGGAGGCGACCAGGTCGGGCAGTTCGTGGCTTGAGGATCTGAGGTAGACCGGGCCTTCGACCGGTTTGTCGAGCAGCGGCGTGATCGCCTTGGCAAAGCCGTAGACGGAGGCCTTGGGGCACTGATCGGCGGCAAACTGGACCCGGGTGCAGACGGTGCCGATGTGGCCCTGTTCGAGGAAGGCCGAGTGCGGCAGGGTCACTTGGGCGCTTGCGATGTTGGCGTAGGAGCCGCCCTTGGGGTAGGTGACGACGGCTTTCAGCGCCGGGTACTTGTTGCGCTTGGTCCCGCCCTTGAGCGAGATCGCGATCTTCGGCTTGAACTTCAAGGCCGAGCAGCCGCCGACCTGGAAGGGAGAGGTCAGAGCTGCGCTCTGACCGCTTGCCGCCAGGGCGTTGCCGGTGATCTGGGCCGGATCGCAAGAGGTCGGGTTGAGGGTGAACTCGGGACGGGCGAGGTTGACCGTGACCGACCTTAGATCCAGGGGGATGCCCTGGAGGATCGTTGGGAAGGGATCGGAGACCGCGTGGATCTGAGCGGTTTCGGGATCTACCTGCAGGGCGGTTCTGACCATCACCGAGCCGAGGTCGAAGGGACCGGCCACCGCTGGGGTGATGATCGCCATCGAGATCGGGGCGCCTTTGTAGGGGCCGGCTAGGTAGGCGTGGCCTTGGACGTAGAGGGGGGTGATGCCGGCGCCGGCGCCGACGGTGACGGTGCCGACTTCAGAGGCGGCGGGGCATGAGGGGCTGGCTTGCTCGAGGGCGCCCTGGTTGGGGGCTTCGCGGCTCTTGGCCACGGCCAGTTGGGCCTCGGAGCAGTAGGGGATGCCGGCGAGCTTGCCGGTCAGGCCCTTGGGCAGCTTGGCGTCGAGGCCGGTGAGGCGCTGGGTGCCGTCGGCGCGGGTGAGCTTGAGGACGAAGGGTGAGTAGGCGCCGGCCTGGGGGGCGATGGTGCCGGCGGTGAAGGCGGGTTTGTTGGGGGCAGAGGTTTCGGAGGTTGGGCATATGCCTGAGCCTCCGGCCGCGACCGAGGTCTGGAAGGAGTCCGTGGGCGTTGCGTCCAGGCCTTCCGGAGTGCTCCATGGGACCAGGGTCGTGGTGGTGGTGTATTTGCCGCAGGCAAGCGGCGTCTTCAAAGCCCCCCTTGGTCCACTGAAGAAATGCGTTTCGATGTCTTCGATCGGCAGCTGCGGGTTGTCTTTGAAGGTGGCGGTCAGCTGACCGGTAACTGGATCGGCCTCGACCTTGCCGGCGAGCTTGGCGACGATGCCTCGCTGCGGAGATTCGATCGCCAGGTAGATCGCCAGAAATGAGCCGAAGGGGTTGGCGTAGGGCTGGGCGAGGTAGATCGCGCCGGGGAGCTTGTCGGGAAGCAGCGGCGTGTTGACTTCGAGCGTCCCGACCTTGGCCGCGTCGGGGCAGCTCTGGGGGGCTTCGGAGAAGTGGATCTCCCCGCCGGAGGGCTGGTAGCCGATCTGGGACTCTGAGCACGCGGCCAAGCCGTTACCGGCCGACGGGTTCACGCTCATGCCGGCAGGCAGGGTGACCCTGACGTCCTTGAGGTTGGCGGTGGCGAGGGGGACGCTGCTTTCGTCCAGAGACGCTTGCGGCGCCCTGGTGGCGTTGGGCAGGGCCGGTTCCAGCGGCGGGCTGCTGGTCAGGTTGGTGCTGAAGGCGACGACGGCGCCGCCGGCATTCGATCCAATCACCTGGCACTGCAGGGTCAGCGGCGCTTCCCCGGGGGCGATGACGTAGGTGTTCGAGTTCTGTCCCGGGACGGCGGAGCCGTTCTTGAACCACTGGTAGGCGAAGCTCGGTTCCCCACCCCAGCCGGCGGGGTCACAGGTGGCGATTTCTTCGCTGACGTTGGTGACGTTGATCGTCGGCGTAACCGGGCTGGGCGGCGTACTCGCCGGCGCCGGGGCGACCACGATCGGGGCGCTGACCGCGTGACCGACGCCCGACGCGGGGTTGGTGGCGGAAACTTCGCACTGCAGGGAGTGGGTTGCGTCGGTTTCCTGGATCACGTAGGAGCGCGAGGTGGCGCCGGGGATCGGCGTGCCGTTGCCGAGCCACTGGTAGGAGTATTCGGTCGGAGAGCCCGACCAGGCGCCGATGCTGCAGACCTCGATCACACCCGCTCCTGGTTTGACCGCCGGCGCCTGGGGGACGTGGATGCTGACGTCGAGGCCCGTCGGGCTGTCGGCGAGGTTGGTGGTGGGCTGCGACGAGATCGTCGGTTTGAACTCGAGCGCGTTGCAGCCGTTGATGCCGACCGGGTTGCCATCGGAGTCTTGCGTGAAGGAGGAGCCACTGACAGGGTTGGCCCGGTCCTCCCAGGACGCTGCATTGATCGTCAACGTCGGCGGATTTTCCGAGCAGGCGCTCGGCATCGTCAGCAGCGGCGCGTTGACGAATTCAGTCGTGCAAGCGTGACCAAATTCGTTCGGGTAGGCGCACTGCCCGCGCCGGTAGTCGTGGCTCGGATCGGAGGGATTTCCCCAGAGGTCGACGCCGATGCCCGAGATCTGTCCGTACTGGAGGATGTCCCTGGTATCGGAGGTGAGCTGATAATCCCCAGCGGAGTCGACACCGGCGAGCAGGTGGGCGAAGATGCCGAAACCACCGGCGTTGAAGGCGAAGGCGGCCGCATAGCCCGGCGGCGGCACCATGTTGTAAAGCGGTTCGCTGAGGCCGGGGTTGGCGAAGCCGAGGCCGTTGATGACGGTATGGACGACGCCGACCGCAGAGCCGTCGGGGCACTCGCTGTTGACGCTGGCCTCGAGCTGGGCCTCGGTGCAGCGGACGGACGTTGCGTTGGGGTTGACGACCATGCCGACGGGCAGCTTTGCAACCACGTCCTTGAGGCTGCCGACGATCGGGTTTCCAGAGAGGCTACGGGTGGAGCTCGAGCTGAAAATCGGTGTGAAGCTGGTAGGGATGGCCGCCGGCCTGGGTGAAGGGGGCACCATCGGCGGCGGTGATCGCGGTGTGCAGGCTCTGGAATTCGAAGGCGGCGGGGCTGGTGCTGAACGGCGCGCTTTCGGTGGCCGCAACGTCGGCGGCCCCGCCGCCGGAAACGCTGACCTGATTGACGGCGACCCCGGAGGCGCCGGGGGGAATATCGACCGGTATGTACATAATCAACCTCATCCCCGGCTGCAAGGTGCTCGCAGGGGCGGTGCAGGTAACCGCGGGCGGACCGGGGTCACACGAAGACCCCGGCGCCACATCCCCTAGATCGTCGATGAGTTTGAGCCCGTCGAGCAGGCCGTTGGGGTTCGGATCGACGCTGAAGCCGGCAGGCAGAGCGTCCGTAAGCGTGATCGAGGTGCCGTCGGTAGGCATCCCGCCGATATTGGTGACAGTGACTGCGTACGTGGTAAGGCCGGATTCATCGCCGGGAAGGAGGTGCGTCGGCGAAACGATAGAGGTGATCGAGAAGGCCGGGGCTGCCGTGGCGGCCCCGGCGGCAGCGGGAAGCAGGGCCCCGGGAAGCAGGGCCAGGGCGATCGGCAGGATGGCGCGGCGAAGCCCACGCGGGAACGGTCGCTTGGCGGTAATCACTTCGAACCTCCGCGGTTGGTGTGGGCTCCTCGGGACTGCTTGGACTTCGACTTCTTCTTCTGCTTCTTGGACTTCTTGCACTTCTTCTGGCTCTGCTTCTTGCAGCGCTTCACCGGCTTCTTGGCCTGGTTGCCGGGGCCGTTGAAGCTGGCGCTGCCGGCCGTGGAGTCGTTTGGAGCGCTGGTAGAGGCGCCCTTGCAGGCTTCCCCGAGACAGGCCGGTGCGCCACTAGGGTGCTGGGAGGCGAGGCCGCCGCCGACGCGAGCGTCGTAGACGTCGACCAGCTCATCGGTGTCGGCGGGAACGAGAAGTGGCTGGCCGGTGAAGAAGAAGGCGTCGTCGCCGGAAGCCGAGACGTCACCCAGATAGGAGGGCTCGGTACTGGTGCCGCTGGAGAGCAGGTAGAGGCAGCCTCCGTTGACATCCGCCGAATGGCAGGAGCCGGTGCCCTCCGCCTCCCACTCGTAGGGGTCGATTACGCCATTGGTATCGGCAGGAACGAGCGGGTCGGGGCTGTCGAAGAAGGCACGGTTGCCGTCGGGGGAGATGTTGCGGGTCAGAAATGCGGTGTGGGGACCTCCTTCGACGAACCGATGATTCTCCAGACTCGCCGACCCGGTGGGGAGGGCGCCGGTGGGGTTGCAGGAGATGCAGGTCAGCGCGCCCCCGATGGGGCTGTAACGGTAGAGCTCAAGGCAGCGGTTGCCGGCGCTGGCGGTGCAATCGGCGCTCGGGCTCGCCAAGGTGTTGTCGTAGCCGGTCAGGTTCTGGGGCGAGCCGAAGAGCAGGGTGCCGTCGGCGGAGACACGAGATTCCTTTGATTTGCTGAGACCAATGTCGTGACGCGGAGTCCAAATGTTGAGATCAGCGGTATTGGCGTCGAGGCGAGCGATGAAGATGGTGATGCCGGCGCGGGAGAGGTAGAGGTTGCAGGTACCCAGAGTGCTGGCGAAGCCGGCGATACCGCAGTTCCCCTGAGAAGCACCCGGCGCCAGGACGCCGTTGGCGACGAAGTAGACGTCCGTGCCGTCGGCGGAGATGCCCGCCGCACCGATGACGCCGGCGCGCTGCGCGTCGCTGACGTTGGCGTCGACGGTGAGGTCGGTCAGCTCGCCGCTGGCAGTGTCGTAGGAATAGAGATCCTGACCCTGGCTGGCGCCGGTGCAGGTGTCGGCGGCGCTGGAGACCGCGGTGGAGTCGTCGGTCAGCTTCTCGCAGCTGGCAAAGAAGACCTTGGACCCCGAGGGCGTCGCCGCCAGGAAGGCGGCGGGCTTGTGGCCATTGGGGTCGGGAGTGGATGCCTGGGAAGCGGAGACTTGAGTGGTCGCGGTGCCGTCTTCGCGGACGTAGAGCTGACCGGAGCCGGCGGCGGTGAAGAAGACCTTGGAGCCGTCGTCGGAGATCGTGTTCTGGGTGTAGTACTGGCGACTGGCCCCGCCCAGGGCCGT
The DNA here is from genome assembly GCA_963812145.1 of uncultured Solirubrobacterales bacterium. GTDB lineage: Bacteria > Actinomycetota > Thermoleophilia > Solirubrobacterales > 70-9 > VAYN01. The sequence continues at coordinate 13,726 of CAWEUG010000001.1, read as the reverse complement.
GTTGGAGTTCACGATTTCGTAGGAGCCGGCAAAGGAGCCGGCTGGGGCGGGGATGCAGGCCGGAGCGCCGGCGTCATCGCAGACGGTGGCCGGAGCCGGTGGAATGCGCCCGACGAGGCTGAAGGAGCCATGATCGAGGTCAAAGAGATTCTGACTGCCCACGATGGCGCCGGGGGTGAAGGGGCGAGCGCTCTCGAGGATGAGATGAGAGGTGTCGTCAGCGAAGCCGGCCAGGTTGGGGAAGGGAGATCTGGGAGTCGAGGCAGCGAGCTGGAAGGTGTTGGTGGCGGTGTTGGCGAGGAAGACGCCGCCACTGCCCGGGCTGCTGGCAGCGCTGGCGATTTCATCGTCCCAGCCCAACACTTCAGCCCTATCGCCCGGTGCGGTAAGGGGCAGGAGGCCGTTGGAGCTCCAGGCGCCGGTGCCGCGGGAAGCGAGGTAGACGGGTGGGCTGGAACTGCCACCCGTGGTCGGCAGGCCAGCGGCGTCGGCGAAGGTGACGCGGTTGCCGGCGGCCGAGGCCTGGACGAAGTTGGTATCGCCCTGGACGTTGGCCCCGTTCTTGTCGACAGGCGTCGCCTGCTCGTAGGCACGACAGTCGGGCAGGACGGCGGAGAGGCCGGTGCGGAAGACCTGATTGGGGCAGTCCGTCTGCGGTGCCGGCGAGGGCACATAGGTGGTGAAGCTGCGGTCTTGCCCTTTGCTTTCCCCGACCGAGTTGGTGGCGACGACGCGCCAATGGTAGGTGGTCGCCGGGGTCAGGGTGCTGAGCGTCTCGGTGACCGTCTGGCCGACGTTTTCAGCACCGATCGGAGTCTCCGGCGTGCTGGTCCCATATGAGGTGTCGGTGCCGTATTCGATCCGGTAGGTCGTCGCCGAGCCTTTGGGATTGATCCTCGCCTTCAGGATCGCTTCGGTGAGGCCGACGCTGTCGGTCCAGGCGGCTTCGATCGCGGCGCCGGGGGTGTTGAAGCTCTGGTCGGCACCCCTCGAGGTGCCGTCGACGTTGGTCCCACTAAGGCGGTAGTGGTAGGTGGCGCCGAAGTTGAGGCCAGAAAGGTTGGCGTGGACGGCCACCGGGCTGGTGCCTTCGCCGATCGAGGCGGGGGACTCCGTGCAGGGGACGCTGGAGCCGTAGGAACTGGTGAGACCGTATTCGAAGCTGCAAGCCGTGTAGAGGATGCCTTCGGGGTTGAGCGTGCCTTCGACGCCCGCGGTGGGGGGAGCGATCGTGCTGGCGGCACCGGTCACAACCGTGACCTCGGTATTGAAGCTTTTGTCGACACCGCGAATCGGGACGCTGTTGCGGTTGATGACAAGACGGAAGTGGACGGGGGTATTCGGGGTGAGATGGGTCAGCGCCGCGGTGACCGCGTGTTCGCCGTTGTCGGTCGGGATCGCCCCCACGCAGGGAGCGGTTTTGCCGTAGGCGAGTCCGGCGCCGTATTCGAATAAGCATTCACTGACCGCTTCGCCTTCGGGGAAGACGGTGCCGTTGAGGGTCGCTTTGGTGCCTTTGACTTCGGTCGCTTCGCCGGTGACCGAGGGCTGTTTGGTGGTGAAGGTTTCGTCACTTCCTTTGTTGACCCCGTTGGCGTTGGTGGCGACGATCCGGAAGTGGTAGGTGGTGCCCGGGTTCAGGGCATTCAGCGCAGCGCTGACGGGGTGGTCATTGCCGTCGGTCGGGATCGCCCCTGCGCAGGGTTTGGAAGATCCGTAGGCGGTCGTGGTGCCGTATTCGAATTTGCAGTCGCTGACCGCCAGGTTGTCTGGGTTGACAGAGCCGTTGAGATCCGCCGTGATCCCGGTTATTTCCGTGGCGGCTCCGGTGCTCACGCCGGGGACGACGATTGCCGCACCGAAGATTGCGACCTGGCCGCTATCACCGGTCCCGACGTAGGCTTTGCCCGAGCCGCCGTTGACCGCGACCCCGTAGGAGCCGGAGAGCTGTTCGGCGCCAAAGGTGCCGAGCAGGTTTCCGGCTGAGTCGTACTGGGCGACGAGATCGCCGCGGTCGGCGTAGAGATCGTTGCTGGAGGGGTCGACCGCGATCGTTTTGGCGGGGGAGATCAGCGTCGCCACGGGATCGCTCAGCCCTTCGAGCTTAACCACCCCTTCGCCCCCGTCGAAATAGCTGGTGGCGTAGACGTTGCCGAGCCCATCTGCGGCGACGCCGCAGATGGTCGGCAGTTCGGCGCTGGAGACACCGGTCTGACTGGCGTCGGTGGGCGGGTTGGTGGTAGGGGTGTATTCCTTGACTTCGCTCGGGTAGATGCCGGCGAAGACGTGACCGGCGGGATCGGTGGCGACACCGCAGACTTCGCCGATGCCGACGGCGAATTCGCCGAGCTTCGCCCCGCTGGGAGCGTAGACCTGGATCCCGGCGATGTTGGCGACATAGATGTTCCCAGCGGTCCCTCCCGGGGCGCCGGGGGGGGCGATGGCAATCTCGTTTTCGCCGCGGCCGGAGCCGCCCACGCCTTCGATCACATTGCCCGCGAGAGCCGAGAAGTCGGCGGGTTCGCCCGCGGAGTCGAACTTATAGACCTTGCCGGTGGCGGCGTCGAAGACATAGACGTTGCCGCTGATCTGATCGACGGCGACGCCCTGGACGCTGGTGAAGGTTTCTGAGCCGGCAGCACCGTCGGGCCCGAAGGAGGTGCCGGTGTAGGGGTGAGTGCTGACGGCGAGCGCGGGAGCGGCGGTCAGCGCCATCGCTGCGGCGACGGCGAGGCAGAGGAGCGCGAGGGTCTGCGGGCGGGCGGTCCGGTGTGCGGGCGCACCACTCCCGGCGGCGTCATCGGCGGCACCACGGGTCGCGAAAGCTCCACGGAGGAACGAGCCGAGGCTGCGCGCCTGGCCCGAGTTCGATCCCGCGGACGATGCCTTCGCGTGGCGTCTCAACGTATTGCTCTCCTTGTCCCGTGAGCCCCTCTGCCGGCCGCTTCCCTTAGCGGTCCCCTTGGGCTCGGTTTGTCCCTGTGGTGCGTTCCCTGCGATTCAGGTCGCTCGGATGCCGGTGGTGGACACTCGTGTTTCCTGAATCGATGCAAGGGTAGACAAACGGTTCTATAAAAGTCAAGGACAAATTTGTTTCTAGGCGTTAAACGGCCCTAGAAAGGGAAAAGCCGCCCTCACAGGGGCGGCGGGAGAACAGCAGAGGCTGGCCGGCGGAAACTAGGTGCCGTCGCCGTTGAACTTGTAGCCGAAGCCGCGCACGGTCACGACCAGATCCGGTTTCTGCGGGTCGCGCTCGACCTTCTGGCGCAGGTTGGAGATGTGGACGTCGCAGGCGCGCTCGTCGCCGTCGAACTCGGTCTGCCAGAGCTCCTCCATGATCTTGGCGCGGGAGAAGACCTCGCCGGGGCGGCCGACGAGGAGGCGCAGGAGCTGGAACTCGGAGCGGGTGAGGTTGACGGGAATGCCGCGCACGGTGGCGACGTGGCGGACGAGGTCGATCGAGACCGGGCCGGACTCGATCTTGACCGCCTGGGCCAGCGGCGAGCGGTCGAGTTCGCGGCGGCGCAGCTGGGCGCGGACGCGGCCGAGCAGCTCGCGGACCGAGAAGGGCTTGGTGACGTAGTCGTCGGCGCCGACCTCGAGGCCGACGACCTTGTCGACCTCGGCGTCCTTGGCGGTGAGGACGATGATCGGCACGGCGCTGCGGGCGCGGACGTCGCGGCAGATGTCGAGGCCGCTCGGCCCCGGCATCATGATGTCGAGGATCAGCAGGTCGTAGGGGATGCTGTCGCTGAGCATCGCCGTCGCCTGGTCGCCGTCCTCGGCGGGGCTGACCACGAAGCCCTCCTGGGTCAGCGCGTAGCCGACCGAGTCGCGAACCGAGGGCTCGTCGTCGGCGATGAGGATGCGGCCGCTGCTCACAATCGTTCTCTATACATGGTCAGGCCACCGGGGTCGGGCTCGGTTGGGCGACGGGCAGGCGGACCCAGAAGGTGCTGCCCTTCCCCTCGATGGAGTCGGCGCCGATCTGGCCGCCCATCACGTCGACCATGCGGCGGGCGATCGCCAGGCCGAGGCCGAAGCCCTCGTGCTTGCGCGACTCGCTGCGACGATAGAAGCGCTCGAAGACGCGCTCGATCTCCGCCGCCGGAATCCCGGTGCCGGTGTCTATGACCTCCAAGATGACTTCTGCCTCCCCATCGTGCCGGCCGCGAACCGTAACGGTCCCGGGGGGTGGCGTGTTCTTGAAGGCGTTGGTCAGCAAGCCGATCATCACCTGGCGCAGCAGGGTCGGGTCGCCGGTGGCGGCGAGATCGGGCTCCACCTCGACCTCCAGGGCGATGTGCGGCGGCGACGGCACCGCGGCGACGACGTCGCGGATGGCGGCGACCACGTCGACGATCTCGCTCTCCGCCGCGCCTCGCGACTCGACCCGGGCCAGGGTCAGCAGCGACTGCGTCAGCCGGCTCATGCGGTCGGCGTCGTCGGCGAGGCGGGAGAGGAAGTGGTCGCGGTCGCGCGGCTCGTTCTTGGCGCCGCTCTGCAGGACCTCGATCGCGCCGGAGATCCCGGCCAACGGGTTGCGCAACTCGTGGGCGGCGTTGGAGACGAAGTCGGCTTCGGCCAGCTCGCGGCGCAGCTCGTCGGTGCGGTCGCGCAGCACCGCCAGCACGGCGCGCTCGTCGGGCAGGGAGCGGGCGTTGAGCGCGTAGGCGCGGTCGCCGATCCGCAGCGCCGGGTGGGCCGCGAAGCCGAGCTCCGAGGCCCGGTGCAACTGCGGCAGCACCACGTCGGGGGGCTTGCCGGCGACGTCGAGCAGGCGCGCGGCGGCGCTGTTGGAGAAGCGGACCGGGCCTTCGAAGTCGACCACCATCACTGCGTCGGTGAGGCCGTCGAAGATCGCCGCCAGCTTGTTGCGGTCGGCGGTGAGCACGCCGAAGCTCTCCTTCAGCGAGGCGCGCATCGAGTCGAGGGCGCGGGCGAGGTCGCCGATCTCGTCGGGGCCGGAGACGTTGAGCGGGGCGTCGAAGGAGCCTCCCGCCATCTCCGCGGCGGCGCGGGCGAGCCGGACGACGCGGTGGGAGATCGCGACCGCGATCAGGAAGCCGGCGAGGACGCCGACCAGGACCGAGGCGATCAACGCCTGCTCGTTGTCGCCGAACAGGTAGACCGCGCCGGCGGTGATCAGGCTGACCGCGGCGAAGGCCCCGGTCAGCCAGAGGCGCATGCCGATCCGGGGGGTCGCCGCGCTCGTCACGGCGGACTTCTCATCGACAGAGCCCATGAAGGTTTACTAACACAATCCATTCGCCGCCGGGGAGCGGCGCGGGCGGCGGCGGCCTTCGTGGGAGAATCGGGGCGTGCGGACTCTCGTCTTCATCCCTGCCTGGAACGAGGAGGCGTCGCTCGCCGCGGTCGTCGCCGACGTCCGCGAGCACGTGGCGGGCGCCGACATCCTCGTCGTCGACGACGGCTCGGCCGACGCGACCACGGCACGCGCCCGCGAGTGCGGCGTCCTCGTCGCCACGCTCCCCTTCAACCAGGGGCTCGGAGCGGCGCTGCAGACCGGGTACCTCTACGCGCTGCGCGAGGGCTATGACTGCTGCGCCCACCTCGACGCCGACGGCCAGCATCCGGCCGCGGAGGTGGCACGGCTGCTGGCCGAGGTCGAAGCCGACCGCGCCGACCTGGTGATCGGCTCCCGCTACCGGGACCCCGACGCGGCGGTTGCGAGCGACGACTACAAGCCGACCTTCTCGCGGCGGATCGGCACCGGCGTCTTCCGCTTCTTCCTCACTCTGGCGACGCGCCAGCGCTTCACCGACACCACCAGCGGCATGCGGGCGGCGAACCGGCGGGTGATGAGCCTCTTCAGCGAGAACTACTCGCCCGACTTCGCCGAGATCGAGTCGCTGCAGCTGGCGGTGCGCGAGGGCCTGCGGGTCGAGGAGGTGCCGGTGCGGATGCTGGAGCGGGCCGGCGGCAGCTCCTTCCTGACGCCGGTGCGGTCGGCCTTCTTCATCTTCAAGGGCGTCGTCGTGCTGCTGGTCGGGCAGTTCCGGCCGCGGCAACATGCGGAGGCAGAGCGGTGAGCCCGCTGCCATTCGCCGCCGAGGCGACCCAGGTTCACCTCACCTCGCAGACCCGGATCGTCGCCGCGATCATCGCGGTCTTCTTCATGTTCCTGATCCTCGACCTGATCCGCCGCGACCGCCTGCAGGAGCGCTACAGCGTGATCTGGTTCGTCGCCGGCCTCGGCATGCTCGCCGGTGCCGCCTTCCCCGGCCTGCTCGAGCTCGTCGCCGACCTGATGGGGGTGCGTGACACCAACGTCGCCCTCTTCTCGATCGTGCTCCTGCTGCTGCTTGGGCTGGCGCTCAACTTCAGTGTGATCATGTCGCGCCAGGCGGCGCAGATAACGCGGCTGGCGCAGGAGCGAGCGCTGGAGAAGGCGCGCGAGCAGGCGGCAGAAGAACGCAGCAACGGCAGCGCTGAGGGCACCGAGCGCGAACGCGCTTAGGCGAAGAGCCGCTCGAGTCTGAAGAACAGAGCTTCGAGCGCCAGCTCCTCCGAGACATTCAGGTCGAGGCCGCGGCGGGTCTCCTGGACGGTCTCGGCGGCGTGGCGGGATCGCCCCGGGCCGATAGCCGCGGCCTGGGAGCGGAGCTGCTCGAGGCGGTCACGGTTGAAGGCGACCTCCTCAGCGCCGGCGGCGACCGCGGCGAGGTCGCGGAACCAGGTGGCGCAGAGCTCGAGCCCGAGGTCGAGGATCTCGGTGCGGCGGCGGCGGCCGGCGCGTTTGGACTCCTCGGAGATGTCACGGGCCGTGCGCTTGAGACCCGCTTTGGATTCCTCCTCCAGCGCTTCGCGGGTCGCCGCTTCGACGTCCTCGCCGGCGGCTTGGGCGCGGTCGAGCAGCCCTTTCCAGGGCGCCGAGGCGACCTCCCCCCCAAGCGCGGCGGCGACGCAGCGCTCGGCGTCTTCGCGCAGCTCACGCCCCCGCGGCCCGAGCAGCAACCGCGCTCGCTCGAGGTCGCCGGCGGCAAGCCGCGCCGCCGCCGCGACCTCATCCTCCGGGGGCCGATGGGCCGATTTGCCACTCGTATCGTGGGAAATCGGCCCATCGGCCAGGAGTTGGGCTTCGAGCACCGCGGCTGAGAGGGGGGTGAAGTCGATCGGGTGGCAGCGGGAGGTGATGGTCTCCAGGAGGGACTCGGGTTCGGAGGTGAGGAGGATCAGGTGGACGAAGTCGGGGGGCTCCTCCAGAGTCTTCAGCAGCGCGTTCTGGCTCTCGTCGCGCAGCGCCTCCGCCGCCTCGACGACGAAGACGCGCTTGCCGCCTTCGAAGGGGCGGTAGGCGGCGGCTCTGATCACCCGCTCGCGCACCTCCTCGACCAGATGCTGGGCCCCGCGCGGCGCCAGCCAGACGAGGTCAGGATGGGGCGAGGGATCGAGCAGGGTGCGGCGACGGACGTCGTCGGGGTCGGCGGCCGCGCTCGCCAGGATCTCGGCGGCGAAGGCGCGGGCGGCGGCCCGCTTGCCGGCGCCCTTGGGCCCGCGGAAGAGGTAGGCGTGCGAGGGACCGGTCGCGAGCGCTGCCGTCAGCGAGATCCGTGCTCGCGCCTGGTGCTCAGTGCTCTGGTCGAGAACGGTGCTCATCCAAGGCCTCCATCACGCGCTCGTGGATCTCGTCCACCGTCCCGTCGGCATCGATCACGGCCACGCGGTCGCTGGCGATGATCGCGATCTCCTCGTAGGCCTCTGCCACCGCCCGCTGCAGCTCCAGGCCCTCGGACTCGAAGCGGTCCTCGCCGTCGGCGCGGCCGAGGCCGACCTCCGGGTCGACCTTCAGCAGCAGGGTCAGGTCCGGCCAGAGCCCGTCGGTGGCGGTGTCGCAGAGGCCGATCACCTCCCCCACGCCCAGTCCCCGCGCGGCGCCCTGGTAGGCGACGCTGGAGTCGGAGAAGCGGTCGGAGACGACGGTGCGGCCGGCCTCCAGCGCCGGCCGGATCACCCGCTCGGTGAGGTCGGCGCGGGCGGCGAGGAAGAGCAGCAGCTCGGCCAGCGGCTCCAACGCCACGGCGGGGTCGGCGAGCAGGTCGCGGATGCGCTCGGCGGCATCGGTCCCACCGGGCTCGCGGATCGCCACCGTCTCCGTCCCCAACGCCTCGACCAGCAAGCGCGCCTGGGTGCTCTTACCGGAGCCGTCCACTCCCTCCAGGGAGATGAACAACGCCGCGGACCTCAGCCTTTGGCCGCGGCTTTGGCGCGTTTGCGCCCCCGCGTGGCGGTGTCAGCTTTGGACGCTTTGACTTTCGCTTTTTTGGTCTTGGCGGGTTTCGCGTCCTCGTCGCCCTTGACCGGAGGCTTCTTGTCCATCGCCGCTTTCGCCGCTTTGGCGGCTTCGCGCTCGGCCCGGCGTTTCTTCATCTCCTGCATCGACTCGCAGTCGTCGTTGAGGCAGAGGTTCCAGGGGCGGCCGCGGAACGGCTGCGACTTTCAGCCGCGGCGTCTGCTCGCAGATCGAGCAGCGGTCTTCGAGCTTGAAGACGTCGCCGCGCTGGGGCAGCGGGAAGGTCTGGTCGCACGATTTCGGGTCGTCGAGAGTCCAGCCGCTGCAGCCGACGAAGCGTTTGCCCGATTTTTTGGCGCGGATGATCCGCAGCATGTGGGGCGATCCGTCGTCCTTCTTGCGGCCGGCTTCTTCGCAGACCTTGCAGGGGCCGAGGACGCGGTCTTCGTCCATCCCTTTCCAGATCACTTTGGCCAGGTCCTCGCGGCTGCCGTCGATTTCGGTCCAGGTCTTGTGCAGGAGGTCGCGGCTCTCGCCGACGACGGCGCCCTTGGTCATCTCGCCAGCGGCGATCCGGTCCATCTCCGCCTCCAGCTGGGCGGTCATCTCCGGCGTCGCCATCGCCGGCACGTAGTTCTTGAAGGCCTCATAGAGGGCGATCCCGGTCTCAGAGGGCACCGGCGGGTTGCCGAAGACGTAGCCGCGGTCGAACAGCTTCTGGATGATGTCGGCGCGGGTCGCCTTGGTGCCGAGGCCGCGCTCCTCCATCATCTCGATCAGTTTCGCCTGGGAGATGCGCGAGGGCGGCTGCGTCTCCTTGTCGACGATCCAGGGTGCGCCGTCGAGCGCCAGCTCCTGGCCCTCCTTCAGCGCCGGGATCTCCTCGTCGGAGGAGCGGGCGTAGGTGTAGATGCCGGCGTAGCCGGGGTCGACGACGACCGAGCCGCGGACGAAGTAGGTCTCCGAGCCGGCCTCGATGTCGGCCCGGGTCGACTCGGTGATCATCGGCGGGCTGAAGGTGGCGAGGAAGCGGCGCACGACCAGTTCGTAGACCCGCTTCTTGGAGCCGTCGAGGGCACCCGGGTGGATCGCCTGGGTCGGGTAGATCGGCGGGTGGTCGGTCGTCTCTTTTTTGCCGCGGGTCGGTTTCAGCTCGCCGTCGAGCAGGCCGGAGGCGGCGGAGAACTCCTTGACCTTGACCAGCGAGGTGACCAGCTCGCGCAGCGGCAGCGACGACGGGTAGACCGTGTTGTCGGTACGCGGGTAGGAGATGAAGCCGTCCATATAAAGGTCCTCGGCGATCCGCATCGCGCTGGCGGGAGTGATGCCGAGGCGGCTGGAGGCGTCGGTGCTGAAGGCGGTGGTGTTGTACGGGGTCGGCGGGCGGCGCGTGTTCTTGCGGGCGGTGACCGATTTGACCACGCCGGGCGCTTTGGTGCCGGCGAAGGCAGCGTCGGCCTCGGCTTTCTCCCAGAATTTGTCGACCGTGTGGTGGGTCTCGAAGGTGCCGTCGGGGTGCTCGAACTTGGCGAACAGCTCCCAGAACGGTTTGGCGACGTGGGCACGACGCTCCATCTCGCGCTCGACGATCAGGCCCAGGGTCGGCGACTGCACGCGGCCGACCGAGAGGAAGTTGGAGCCGAAGCGGCGGCTGGCCAGCGAGACCGCGCGGGTCAGGGTCGCGCCCCAGAGCAGGTCGATGTCCTGGCGGGCGGCGCCGGCGTTGGCGAGCGGGTAGGAGAGCGTGTCGAGCTCGTTGAAGGCGCGCTCGATCTCTTCCTTGGTCAGGGCCGAGTAGCGGGCGCGCTGGATCACCAGGCTGCCGTCGGCGGTGCCCTCGCGGGAGCCGAGGTCGGGGTTGGAGTCGAGCATCTCCTCCAGGGCCTCGAGCCCGATCAGCTCGCCCTCGCGGTCGAAGTCGGTCGCGATCACCAACTCGTCGGCCTCTTTGGCGACCTTCTTGATCGCTTTGACGACGTTTTTGTCGGTCGGCTCCTTGATCAGCTCGGCGTCGATCAGGTCGTGCAGGTCCGTCTTCTGCCAGTTCGAGTAGCCCTCGGGGAAGGCAGGGCCGAGCACGTGGCCCTTGAGGCCGATCGTCATGTGTTCGCCGTCGGCGTCGCTCCAGGTGTAGAACGGGACTTTGAAGGTTTTGTCGGAGCCGTTGCTGCCGTTGCTCAGGGCCTCGGCGATCTTTTTGGCGCTGTTGTTCTTCTCGGTGACGATCAGTCGCATGGGGCAGCAAGGTAGCAGGGGCGCCCGGCCGCTCCTTCGTGCCTGGCATTCGCCGATCCCCGTAGGATCGGCGGCGTCATGAAGACTCTGGTCACCGGCGGCGCCGGCTTCATCGGCTCGAATCTGGTCGACGCGCTGCTGGCGCGGGGCGATGAGGTGACGGTCGTCGACGACCTCTCGACCGGGCGCCGCGGCAACCTCGACGGGGCCCTGGCGGCCGGCGCCGAGCTGGTCGAGCTCGACATCCGCGACGCCGCCGCGCTCTCGGCGCTGGCTACCGAGCGGCGCCCCGAGAAGGTCTTCCACCTGGCCGCACAGATCGACGTCCGCAAGTCGCTCGAGGACCCCGCCTTCGACGCCGAAGTCAACGTCGGCGGCACCGCCAACGTGCTCGACGCGGCGCGGGCGGGCGGCGCCGGGCGCGTCGTCTTCGTCTCCACCGGCGGCGCCATCTACGGCGAGGGCGAGGGACAGCGGCTGCCGCTCGACGAGGCGGCGCCGATCGCGCCGATGTCCGCCTACGGCCAGAGCAAGTTCGCCGCCGAGGGCTACCTGGCCCTGTACGAGCGCCTCTACGGCCTCTCCAGCATCGCCCTGCGGCTCGGCAACGTCTACGGCCCGCGCCAGGACCCGCTCGGCGAGGCAGGTGTGATCGCGATCTTCTGCGGCCTGCTGCAGTCCGGCGGCCGGCCGACCGTCTTCGGCGACGGCACCCAGACCCGCGACTACATATATGTGGGCGACGTCGTCGCGGCGGCGCTGACCGCGGCGGAGTCCACCGTGACCGGTCCGGTCAATCTCGGCACCGGCATCGAGACCGACGTGCTGGCGCTGGCCGAGGCCCTGGGCCGCCTCGGCGGCGGCGCGAACTTCGAGCCCGAGTTCGCGCCGGCCCGGACCGGCGAGGTGCAGCGGATCACCCTCGACGCCGCCCGCGCCGAGCGCGAGCTCGGCTGGCGCCCGCAGACCGGCCTCGACGACGGCCTCCGCCTCACCCTCGACTCGATCTAGCGACCGACGGGCCTGAAGCGTCCGCCATATGGACGTTTGAGGCCCACCGACCCCGGATCGCTAGCCTTCGCTCCATGCCCGCTCAGGCCTACGCCGGCAAGGAGTGCGTCTGCCAGTTCCGCAAGGGGATCTGCGACCAGTCCTGCGTCAGGGACATGCTGGAGACGCCGTTCTACATCGCCTGCCTGAAACTGACGGGGCGGCGCTGCCTGGTGGTCGGGGGCGGCGACATCGGCCTCGAGAAGGTCGAGGGGCTGCTCGCCTGCGACGCCGACGTGACGCTGCTGGCGCCGGTCGCCCACCCCGAGCTGGAGGACATGGCGAAGGAGGGATCGATCGCCTGGGAGCGGCGCGAGTACGCCGGCGCCGGCGACCTCGAGGGTGTCTTCATGGTGATCGCCTGCACCGATGACACCGACGTCAACATCGCCGTCTTCGACGACGCCGAGAAGCGGGCGATGCTGGTCAACATCGTCGACGTGCCGCCGCTGTGCAACTTCATCCTGCCGGCGATCGTCCGCACCGGGCCGCTGGCGATCGCGATCTCCACCGCCGGCGCCTCCCCCGCTCTGGCGAAGCGGATGAAGCGAGAGGTCGCGGAGCTGTTCGGCGAGGAGTACGCGCGCCTGGCGATCATCCTCAACGACGCCCGCGGCTGGGCAAAGGGGACGCTGCCGACCTACCAGGACCGCAAGGAGTTCTTCGAGGGGATCGTCAACGGCGACCCCGACCCGGTCGTGCTGCTGCGCGAAGGCCAGGAGGCCGGCGTGCTGGCGATCGTCGAGACCGCCAAAGAGCGGGCCGCGGCGGCGCTGGCCTAAACCGCAGGGCCGACGGGCCGAAAACCCACGTCTGTCGTGGGAAATCGGCCCGTCGGCGGGTGGTTCAGGCGACGCCGGCGCAGGCGTTGGTGCGGACGCCGTCGAGCGTCTGGCGCAGTTCGTTCGCCTGCTTGACGCTGAGGCTGGCCGAGAAGGCGAGCTCGAGCTCGCCGACGATCACCGGCCGCATCTCCGCCAGCAGGGTCATGCCCGCCGGCAGCAGCGTCGCGTAGCTGACGCGGCGATCGTCGGCGCAGAAGGTCCGCTCCAGTAGCCCGGCCTTGACCAGGCGGTCGACGAGCTTGGTGAGGCCGCCGCGGGTGATCACCAGCGCCTCGGCCAGATCCCCCATCCGCATCCGCTGGTCGGGTGCCTCGGCGACCGTGGCGAGCACCTCGTACCAGGGCAACGGCGGGAAGTCGCCCTGCGCGAGCGCCTCCTGCAGCCGCTGGCTGACCGCGGCGTGGGTGCGCGCCAGGGCCCCCCACGCCTCCCCGTGTGGGGTATTGGCCGGACAGGCCGGCTTCGGGCTGGAGGCGGTCGCCTGCTTGCTCATCGCAAAGATCATCGCAGATGACACTTGCCAAGACAATAGTTGTATCTACAAGCTTTTCTGCTACGATGGTTTCTGCGTCAATCTTTTATTCGACAACAGTCTTCAGAGAAGGAGCTCGTCATGACCACGCAGACCGCCTCCCAACAGGTGCCGACCGGGACCTACAAGGTCGACCCGGTGCACTCGACGATCCACTTCGCCGTCCTCCACAACGGCGTCTCGACCTTCCGCAGCGGCTTCCGCGACTACGAGGCCAAGCTCGAGGGCGGCGAGGAGCCGAAGCTCGAGGGCACGGTCGAGGTCGCCTCCGTCGACATCTCCGAGGAGATGCTGAAGGGCCACCTCCTCTCCCCCGAGTTCTTCGACGCCGAGCGCTACCCGCAGCTGAAGTTCAGCTCGACCGGGTTCGAGGTCGCCGAGGACGGCGCCCTTCAGCTCCGCGGCGAGCTGGAGATCCGCGGCATCACCCACGAGGTCGGGGCCAGCAGCAAGTTCGGCCAGCTCGGGACCGACCTCGCCGGCAACGCCCGCGTCGGGTTCTCGCTCGCGACCAGCGTCGACCGTCGCAGCTTCGGCCTCGACTGGCAGGCGGAGCTGCCCAGCGGCGGCGAGGTCCTCGACTACACGGTCGAGATCGCCGTCGACCTCGAGCTCGTCGCGGAGGCCGAGTAGCGATGCGGGTCCTGGGCATATCCGGCAGCCTGCGCCGGGACTCGCTCAACAGCGCCCTGCTGCGGGTGGCCGCCGAGCGGCTACCCGCGGGGGCGGAGCTGGTGGAGTTCGAGGGACTGCGCGAGATCCCGCCCTACGACACGGACCTCGAAGAGCTGACGCCCCCGGCGGCGGTGT